>NZ_JAAALO010000029.1 GCF_009908295.1 Micromonospora rubida | reverse complement strand
GGTCGCGTCCACGGAAGTGGTGTACGACTTGCCCGTGATGGGCGTGTTGCGTAGATGAGAGACGGCCACCGCGCGATCCTTCGAGACGGCAAAGTCCGAGTGAAGGAGAGTGATGCGCGATGGCCGCATCTGAGAGTGTGAACCCTGTTGACCTGCTGTGCGAGCAGATCGCGGGCGCGTCGCCGGATCTGTTGCAGGCGATGATCAAGACGTTCGCGCAGGCGGTGATGTCCGCCGAGGCGGATGCGATCTGCGGTGCGTCGTATGGGCAGCGCAGCGAGGACCGCGTCAACTCGCGTAACGGTTACCGGGTGCGAGAGTGGGACACCCGCGCGGGCACGATCGATCTGGCGGTGCCGAAGCTGCGTAGCGGTTCGTACTTCCCGGACTGGTTGCTGACCCATCGCCGGCGGGCCGAGCAGGCCTTGGTCTCGGTGGTGGCGACGTCGTACCTGCTCGGGGTGTCGACCCGCCGGGTGGAGAAGCTGGTCGAGCAACTCGGCGTCAAGCAGCTGTCCAAGTCGCAGGTGTCGGAGATGGCCACACACCTGGATGCCCAGGTTGAGGCGTTCCGCAGCAGGCCTCTCGACGCGGGGCACTATCCGTTTGTGTGGATGGACGCGTTGACGATGAAGGTCCGCGAAGCCGGACGGACGGTCAACGTCCACGCCCTGGTCGCGGTCGGGGTCAACGCCGACGGTCAACGTGAAGTCCTCGGCTTGGACGTCGCCTCCGACGAGGACGGCGCGGGCTGGCTGGCGTTCCTACGCAGCCTGACCGCCCGTGGCCTGACCGGCGTCCAGCTCGTCATCTCCGATGCCCACCGCGGTCTCGTCGGCGCGATCGGCGCCGCCCTGCCCGGCGCCGCCTGGCAGCGCTGCCGAACCCACTACCTGCGTAACCTGCTCACGAAGGTCCCGAAATCGGCACAGCCATGGATCGCCACCCTTGTCCGGACGATCTTCGACCAGCCCGACGCTGATGCGGTCCGAGCCCAGTTCGACCGAGTCGTGACCACGATCGAGGCGAGGTTCCCGGCCGCCGCCGACCACCTCGCCGACGCCCGAGAGGACCTCCTGGCCTTCACCGGGTTCCCCCGTGAGATCTGGCGTCAGATCTGGTCGAATAATCCGCAGGAACGGCTGAACAAGGAGATCCGCCGCCGCACCGACGTCGTCGGAATCTTCCCCAACCGGGCGGCGATCATCCGACTCGTCGGCGCCGTCCTCGCCGAACAGACCGACGAATGGACCGAAGGCCGCCGCTACATGGGCCTGGAAATCCTCGCCAAAGCCCGCCTCGTCATCGTCGAACCAGACCAACACGACGTCGAGCACACCGCCCCGGCCCCGATCGCCGCATAGCATCAAACCGGATCCCGCGATGGCCGTCTCCTACACCACCAGCGCGGACGTGACC
>NZ_JAAALO010000028.1 GCF_009908295.1 Micromonospora rubida | reverse complement strand
CGGTAGTTGTCAAGTCAAACTGAGACGGGTTGTGTCTGCTGGGCGGGCTGGTTGATCCAGGCAGTCTCCGGCAGTCTTGGTGGTCGTGGGCGGCGGGCGAACCGGTGCGGGTGCGTGGTGTAGGCCGCGTCGAGGGTGGCCTGCCGTTGCTCGCGGATCTGTGCGGCGGTGCCGTAGTGGACCGACGCTGGGGTGTGCATTCCGATGCCGGAGTGGCGGTGTTCGTGGTTGTAGGCGGTGAAGAAAGCGTCGCAGAAGGATCGGGCGTCGGCCAGTGATCCGAACCGTTCCGGGAAGTCCGGCACGTATTTCATCGTTTTGAACTGGGCTTCTGAATACGGGTTGTCATTCGATGTCCGAGGTCGTGAGTGTGACCGCAGGACGCCGAGGTCGACCAGCATCTCCGATACGGGTTTCGAGACCATGGCCCCGCCGCGGTCGGCGTGGATCGTGTGGGGCTCGATGCCGTTTCGGCCGATCGCGTCGGCGATGAGGTCTCGGGCCACGATCGCGTCTTCCGCGGCGGCGACCAGCCAGCCGGTGACGTAACGGGAGAAGATGTCGATGATGACGTAGCACTTGTACCAGATTCCCTTGGCGGGACCCTTCAACGCGGTGATGTCCCACGACCAGACCTGCGACGGGCCGGTCGCGACGAGTTCCGGCCGTACCCGTGGCGGATGCGTGGCCAGACGGCGTCTCTCACGGGTCTGCCCGGCCGCGCGGGCGATGCGGTACATGGTGGACACCGAGCACCAGTACCGGCCAGCATCCAACTCGCGGGCCCATACCTGCGGGATCGCCAGGTCCGCGTACGGGGGTGAGTGGAGTAACTCCAGGATCCGGGCGCGTTCGCTGGCACGCAGCGTCTGCGGTGGTGGCGTACGCGCCGGCCATGGGCCGTGGACAGGGCCCGACGAGCTGGTACGACGGTAGTGGGTGGCCCTCGCCGTGCCGGTCAACACGCATGATCTCTGCACGGAGATGTCCGCTGACCGTAGTTCACCGAATGTGTCGGTCAGGATTTTTTCGGCGGTGGTTCGTTGTCCGCGCTCTCGGAGAGTTCTTCCAAGAGCGCGTGTGCTTTTCCCATGATGTCCAACGCCATCCGGGTCTTCTTCAGATCGGCTTGGAGTTTCTCGTTCTGTCGTCGTAGTTTCTCCAACTCGACCTGATCGGTGTTCCTCCTCGGCCGCCCGGCTGGCGCGGACGCGGACCTTTCGGCGCCCGCGACGGTAAGGACACCGGCGTCACGGGCCCGCGCCCATTCAATGACGTGGGAGGAGTACAAGCCCTCGCGACGCAGAATTGCGCCTTTCTCTCCGTTCGGGGCGTTCTCGTACTCGGCGATGATCGCGAGTTTGTACTCCGGGGTGAACACCCGCCGCGACGGGCGCGGCGCGGGATCCGCCCCGGGCGCCCCGGACGACGAGCCGGACTGGTTCCTGGAAGGTGTGGACACGTACACAAGGATCTCCGATCCCGCCGCCCC
>NZ_JAAALO010000027.1 GCF_009908295.1 Micromonospora rubida | reverse complement strand
AACGGACCTACCACCGCCGACGCCGGCAACACCGCCTCGGCCGGCTCACCCCGATCGAGTTTGAGACAATCAACCAGCCCACACACGCGACCTGAACCACTCAACCCCGCGAGTCAACCAAACCCGGTGCAGTCCCGATGCAGCTTTGTTGCGCATATGAGATATTGTCGGTAGCCGTAACATCTGGAATTGCGAGAGGAAGCGATGGCGTCTCCGGATATGGATCCTAGCATCTCTGTTTGTGGCATTTGTGGGAAACCGGTGGATGATCGCCATGGCGCTGACGGTCACGGCGGTGCGAACGAGGCTGGCAAGAGGGTCGAGTATTTCGTCGTCGGTAAGCGCGGCGGGATCGCGGAATTCCGTGAAGCGGATGTCGAATCGAGGGTGCGCAAGACGGACGCGGCCACGCTGGCGTTTCAATTGGGTGTCGAGGAAACGAGCCTCCCGGGACGTCGTTTCAGTTGCTGGGTGGCACCCGACGAATATGGCGTCACGAGGAGTGACTTCAGGATCGTAGTCGAATAGGCTTAGATTCAAAGAGTCAAGGCAACACACTGGGCCGGAGTTCGGTAGCCGAGACACTTGCGGGGCCGGTTGTTCAGTCGGGCGGCCAGGGCATCGAGATCGGCTTGGGTGTGTAGGCCCAGATCGGTGCCCTTCGGGAGGTATTGCCGGATCAGCTTGTTGGTGTTCTCGTTGGTGCCCCGCTGCCACGGACTGCGCGGTGCGGCGAAGAAGACGTCGACTCCGGTGGCATCGGTGAGTAGCCGGTGGCCGGCGAGCTCCATGCGGCGCTGTTGCGTTGGCGGATCGGTGGACACGCCGAGCCGCGTCACCGGGCACTGTCAGATGGCTCGGGCCAGTTCCGTAAACGCGGCGGCCACCCGCAGACCGGGCGGGACGTCAGCGGCGAATTCGTAGTGTCCGCGTCGGAGGTTCTGAACGAAGGCATGGCCGGCGATGATCGTCTGGGCAGTGTGGTCGGTGCGGAGTCCGCGCATCGGTCTGAGCCTGTGCTTGAGCTGGCTGTGGTCGGCCTCGATCGGATTGTAGGCGTGTCGTTCAATGCGGTGCCACGCTGACGGGACCAGGTCGTCGAGCACCCTCGGATAGACCGGGTTCGCGTCGGTGACAACCTCGCCGGGCGTGACCTTCAGCGTGGTCAGCGCCCGGTGGAAGAACCGCCGGGCCGCTGCGGCGTCCCGACGGGCCGAGACGAGCACGTCGATGATCTGACCATGCTGGTCCACGGCCCGGTACACGTACCGCCACACGTACCGCCACACCCCGTTGACCTTGACGTAGGTCTCGTCCATGAACCAACGGTCACCAGGTGAGTGACGAGCGAAGCCCGAGCGAGCGAGGGGCGGCGGGTGGTGGGGTGTCGGCGTCGGGGCCAACAGGCGGGGGGGCCTGTCAGTTCGTTTGTGTAAGGGCCTGACCTGGTTGGTGATGTTATGCCTTGTCCAGGCGTCCGGGGAACATGATGTCGAACTGGTTCATGGCGATCTTCCAGTTGTAGGTTGATCTGCCTCC
>NZ_JAAALO010000026.1 GCF_009908295.1 Micromonospora rubida | reverse complement strand
CGGCATCCCCACGCCGCCGCCCCACCTCAACAGCGTCCTGCACATCGCTCATAGCGTGTCCTCCTTCGAATCGCTCAACGACTCGGAACAGAGGTCACGCCCTTACACAGCAGATCTGACACCCTCCCACCGCCTGCGGCGCCTCGACGCCGGCCGGCAGGCCCTGCTTGCCCTGGCCCTCTCCGCAACGGTGACACCATCACCCGTCTGGCATGCGGTTTCGCGGTCAGCGTCACGACGGCCTGGCGGTACGTCCGGGAAGCCATCGACCTGCTCGCCGTACACGCCGAGGACCTGAACGCAGCCATGCGCCGCATCGGCCGGCTCGCATACGCGATTCTCGACGGCACCCTCATCCCGATCGACCGGGTCGCGGACCAGAGGCCGTACTACTCCGGCAAACACAAACGCCACGGGATGAACGTGCAGGTCATCGCGGACTGCGCCGGACGCCTGATCTGGGCATCGCCTGCCCTCCCTGGCGCTGTGCACGACCTGACCGCCGCCCGTACTCACGGCCTGATCGACGCCCTGACCAGCGCGAACGTCATGACGTTCGCCGACAAGGCGTACCAGGGCGCTGGCGGCAGCGTCCGCACGCCGTTCAAGCGGCACCGTCACCGGCCCCGACTATCCCGCCGGCAGAAGACCGTCAACCGCCACCACGCCAAGATCCGGGCCCTCGGCGAACGCGCCGTCGCCACCCTCAAGGGCTGGAAAGTCCTGGCCAAGCTCCGCTGCTGCCCCCGACGCGCCACCGCGATCGTCCAGGCCATCCTCGTCCTACATCACATCCACACCAGTCGAAACCCACGATGAAAAGGGCTCAACGATGACGGCCAGCGCCCCGACGGCGATCATCCAGGTTCGTAGTGGGTGTGTCTGCGGAGCCGGCTTCGGGACGCCGGACCGCTGGCGAGCGGCCCGCCGCAGCGACGCGGTGAGCTTCCGCCGTCCGCGCCCGATCGTCACCCGGAAACGTGTCATCACAGTGGGCAATGATGCCGTACGCGGCCTACCCTAGCCGGGACGTGGCGACACCGGCAGGGAGACTGCGGGGGCACGGAGCGCCGCTGTTTCCAGTGTGGAGTATTAGGGGGGGTCTGCTGCACCGGTAGGTGACAGTTTCAGTCACGCGGCCTGACTGGCCGGTGGGGTCATGATGGTCTCGTACTCGATAGGGGTCAACCGGGACAGGGATCGCTGTCGTCTGCGGCGGTGGTAGGTCCGTTCGATCCAGGTCACGATCGCGGTCCTCAGCTGCTGGCGGGTGGTCCAGGTTCGCCGGTCGAGGACGTTGTTCTGCAGCAGGCCGAAGAACGATTCCATGGCGGCGTTGTCGCCGGCGGCGCCGACTCTGCCCATCGACCCGATCATGTGATGCTGGTTGAGGGCGCGGATGAGTTTCCGGCTGCGAAACTGGGACCCCCGGTCGGTGTGTAGCACGCAGCCGGCCACTCGGCCGCGTCGGGCTACGGCGTTGTGCAACGCGTTGACGGCCAGCCGGGACTTCATCCGTGAGTCGATGGAGTAGCCGACGATCCGGTTCGACCAGACGTCCTTGATCGCGCACAGGTAGAGCTTGCCCTCGGCGGTGTGGTGCTCGGTGATGTCGGCCAGCCACAGCTGGTTCGCCCGTGGCGCGGTGAAGTCCCGGCGCACGAGATCGTCGTGCACCGGTGGGCCCACCTTGCCGCCCTTGCCGCGGCGCTTCTTCTTGCCGAACGCGCTCCACCAGCCGTTACCCGAGCAGATCCGCCACGCGGTTCGATCGGCCATCGGATGCCCAGCGTGCCGGGCCTCGTCAACCAGGAACCGGTACCCGAACTCCGGATCGTCGCGGTGGGCGTCCACCAGGGCGTTCGCGCGGTAAGCGGCAACGAGTTCGGCGTCGCCGACAGGCCGGGCGAGCCACCTGTAGTAGGGCTGACGAGCGATGCTCAATACCCGGCACGTCACCGCTACGGGGATACCGTCGGCGGCCAGCTCGCTCACGAGCGGGTAGAGCCTTTTCCCGGCAGGTTCGCCTGCGACAGATACGCCGCGGCCCGGCGCAGGACCTCGTTCTCCTGCTCCAGCAACCGGATCCGCTTGCGGGCCTCGCGCAACTCGGCTGACTCGCTGCCGCTGACACCCGGTCTGGTCCCAGCGTCAACGTCAGCCTGGCGCAGCCACTTGAACAACGTCATCGGGTGGACTCCGAAGTCCTTCGCGATCTGCTCGACCGTCACGCCAGGGGGTCGCGTCCACGGAAGTGGTGTACGACTTGCCCGTGATGGGCGTGTTGCGTAGATGAGAGACGGCCACCGCGCGATCCTTCGAGACGGCAAAGTCCGAGTGAAGGAGAGTGATGCGCGATGGC
>NZ_JAAALO010000025.1:2447-5198 GCF_009908295.1 Micromonospora rubida | reverse complement strand
CCTTGCGGGCGACCGCGACCACGTCACGGCGGAACTCCAGGGGGAACGCTTTCGGCATGACAGACATCCTTCCAGCGAGGAACAGATCCTCACAGGTCAGGAGTCAACCGAACCGGGTGCAGTCCCAAAGGATGTCTCGTAAGTCGGTGAGGGTGTTTCCTGCACGGGCGGTTGGGGGCGGGATCCCATGGGGGTTGAGGGCCGTGAGATCCGCCCCGCAGTTGGAGTCAGCCGCCGATGGTCAGATGGTGCAGCAGGACGTCGATGAGGGCGCGGGTGAGGCCGGACACAACACCGGTGATCGCTGCGGTGGCCAGATGGATGCGGCGGTTCCGCCGCTGATGTCCGTGCTTGTTGTGGCTGGTCATCGGGTTGCTCCTGGGTGTAGGAAACCTCTTCGGCTGGCGCCGGTTGCGTCCCAGGGTGGGGCGACCCGCGATGATCTACTTCGGTGGCGATAGGTGTCGCTGAGTGGGGAGGGTAGGTGAGTGGGGCAAACTGGAGCGGCGATGGATGCCGACGAGTCCCGACGAGCCGTGCGCCGCCCTCGGCCGGTGAAGCGGTCTGACCTACAGCCCGGGCCGATGAAGGATCTGCGGGATGCGATCTATCTGTTGTACGGGCACGCCGAATGGCCCCAGTTGGAGCAGTTGGCACAGACGATCACTGGGGACGACGATCTTCCGGGTTCGCCCAACAAGGATGTAATCAGCGAGATCATTAGCGGTGCCAAGTTGGCGACGCAGCAGGACACGGTGACCGTCGCGGTCGTGTTGGCCCGTGCCGCCCGTTCCGACCGCGATGACGTCGCGATTCTGGCGGACAACGTCCGCCGGTTGTGGGACAGAGCGTGGATGGCCCCCACGCCCTCGCCGCCGGCACGGTTGGGCCGTCCGGTGGCCGACTGCGATCCCTTGGTGTTGGAGGTGCATCCGGCGATCGATATTCCTGGCCAGGAGCAGTTGGGGAGCCGGCTGCCGATCTATGTGCCCCGGGCCCATGACGAGCGGTTGCAGCAGGTGGCCGCCCAGGTGATGGATGGATCGTCGAGGCTGGTCACGTTGGTGGGGGGGTCGTCGACGGGCAAGACCCGAGCTTGCTGGGAACTCGCTCACCATCTCGACCGGGAGCAGCCGGGCCGGTGGCGGTTGTGGCACCCCTTTGATCCGACCCGGCCGGAGGCGGCCATGGCGGCGATCGACCAGGCCGGTCCGTACACCATCGTGTGGCTCAACGAGGCCCAGCACTACCTCGCCCCCACCGACGTCCGACTGGGCGAGCGGATCGCCGCCGGGCTGCGCACCCTGCTACAGGACCCGAGCCGAGGGCCGGTGCTCGTGCTGGCCACCCTGTGGCGGCCGCACTGGTCGACGTTGACCGCCCGACCTCAGCCACACGACCCGGACCCGCACGCACAGGCCCGAGATCTGCTGACCGGTACCGAGATCATCGTGCCTGAGGTGTTCGCCCCCGGTGAACTGGCCGGGTTGGACGCACCCGGGGTGGATCCGCGGGTGCGGCAGGCCGCCGTGCACGCCGAGGGTGGCCGGGTCATCCAGTACCTGGCCGGTGCACCGGTGTTAGAAGAGCGGTACCGCACAGCGCCGCCGGGCGCTCGAGCGATCATGCAGGTGGCGATGGACGCCCGCCGACTGGGACACCCCCTGCCGATCCCGCATGCCCTGCTAGAGCAGGCCGCACCGGGCTACCTCGATGATCATGACTGGGATTATCTGGGGGAGGACTGGCTGGAACAGGCTCTGGCCTATACCGCCACGCTATGCAGAGGTACCCGCGGGCCGTTGACCCGCATCCGCACTCGCCCGGGCGACCCGCCGACGGCAGACGGGCGGCCGTGCTACCGGCTGGCTGACTACCTCGAGCAGATCGGCCGCCGCGAACGCGGCGGCCTCTACCCACCCGACAGCTTCTGGACCGCGTTGGCCGTCACCATCACCGATGCTGTCCTTCTATGCCGACTCGGCGTACAGGCCCAGATCCGGAGCCGCTACCAGCAAGCGATCTGGCTGTACATCCGGGCCGCCGATCGCGGCGACGCCTCCGCGTTGTGGCTCCTGGCCGGGCTTCGGCAGCGGGCGGGTGACCGCGCTGGTGCTGAGGCCCTGTACCGGCAGGCCGCCGACCGTGGCAGCATCGATGCGATGCGGCTCTTGGCCTGGGCGCGGGAGGAGGCCGGTGATCGCGATGGTGCTGAATCCCTGGCCATCCAGGCAGCTGACCGTGGTGACACCGGTGCGTTGAGGGACCTGGCTGGGATGTGGGAGGAGGCCGGTGATCGCGATGGTGCTGAATCCCTGGCCATCCAGGCAGCTGACCGTGGTGACACCGGTGCGTTGAGGGATTTGGCCGGGCTTCGGCAGCGGGCGGGTGATGGCGCTGGTGCTGAGGCCCTGTACCAGTGGGCGGTCGAACGTGGTGACACCGGTGCGTTGAGGGATTTGGCCGGGCTTCGGCAGCGGGCGGGTGATCGCGCTGGTGCTGAGGCCCTGTACCAGTGGGCGGTCGACCGTGGTGACACCGGTGCGTTGAGGGACCTGGCTCGGATACGGGAGGAGGCCGGTGATCGCGATGGTGCTGAATCCCTGGCCATCCAGGCAGCTGACCGTGGTGACACCGGTGCGTTGAGGGATTTGGCCGGGCTTCGGCAGCGGGCGGGTGATCGCGCTGGTGCTGAGGCCCTGTACCAGTGGGCGGTCGACCGTGGTGACACCGGTGCGTTGAGGGACCTGG
>NZ_JAAALO010000025.1:0-2437 GCF_009908295.1 Micromonospora rubida | reverse complement strand
GGCAGCTGACCGTGGTGACACCGGTGCGTTGAGGGATTTGGCCGGGCTTCGGCAGCGGGCGGGTGATCGCGCTGGTGCTGAGGCCCTGTACCAGTGGGCGGTCGACCGTGGTGACACCGGTGCGTTGAGGGACCTGGCTCGGATGCGGGAGGAGGCCGGTGATCGCGATGGTGCTGAATCCCTGGCCATCCAGGCAGCTGACCGCGGCGATCTAAATGCGTCGCTGGACCTGGCCTTTCGGCTGCTGCGAGCCGGTGACCGCGCCGGTGCTGAGGCTCTGGCCGTCCAGGCTGCCGACCGTGGTGACACCATCCCGTTGCGGCTTGTGGCTTCGCAGCGGCAGCAGGCTGGTGACGGTGCCGGTGCTGAGGCCCTGTTGCGGCAGGCGGTCAACCGTGGTGGCGAGTCCGTGGCGTTGCGGGAGCTGATCGAACTAAGGGGGAACGTTGCAGACGCGGCTCGAATGTGGCAACTCGGGATGACCGGATCTGGCACCGCCGCGACCGAGTTGGATTTCGGCTCCTACGGTGGTGTGGTTACTGGCCCGTAACCGTCTACTTGGCGTACACCAGCACCGCCCAGCGGATGCGCAACGAGGAACCATGGGCAGGACGTCGCCACAGCGATCGGCCACCGCAGGTGGGCTCATCGAGCCCACCGCCTGGCCCCGGCCTACACCCACCGCCACCTGCCGCGCCCACAGCATCAAGCAGGGCTACGGCATTGCGCGTGTTGCGGCGGTTGCCGCTGCCCGGTGCGGCCAGTGCGTCGCGTGCTCGGGGTGGACGACTTCGCCCTCCGACGGCGCCATCGCTACACGACCGTGCTCATCGACGCCCAGCCCCGGCAACGGATTGATGTCCTGCCCGACCGCAAGGCCGACACACCCTGGAGGCGTGGCTGACCGCCCTGTTCACGCCGATCCAGGACGTACTCAGCTGACCTGCTCTTTTCTCAGTGTTTCTGCTCCGACTGGCGGGTGTTTTTACTTGAGGTGCTCCGGCTGCCTGTGAGTGAGGTGCTGCCAGGCGGTTTCTGTTAGGGCGGAAGCAGAAGCGGCTGTAGCCCGGCGTGGTGCACGTCGGGCCACAGCCGCTTCGGGTGGGGCGGGAAGCCGTCAGGCAGCCGCTGCGGCCGGCGCCGGACCGGATTCGCGGCGGGCGGCTGCGGCACGGCCTGCCCGCCGCTGACCGCGCTGTCCGGCCCGCAGCCGCAGTCGCGCCACGGTTTCCGGCGACGCGCCTCCGGTCAACAGCCCGTCGGTGAGGGCCTCGGCAATGCGGCTGTCGATGCGCGACAGCCGCATGCGCAGGGCGTCCACGCTGACGCCGTTGATGGCGGCGATGGGCTCGATCGCGCGGTGCCCGAGCCGGACATCGATGTAGGCCTGCTCGTCCTCCGGGTCGAGAATCCCGAGGGTCACCGCACGGCGGACGAGGAGGTCCGGATGCCCGTACGGCACCCTCGGGGTCCGGGGTCCGGCGGCGACGTGCTCGATGTCCTCCACCGGCAGGTACTCCCGCTGCTGCAGGCGCAGGTCCCGCCCGGCCCGCCACGCTGCCCTGCACAGACCCGCGTACGGTGCCGGCCTGGTCAGGTCGGCCCGGTCGCGCAGCGCGGTCAGAAAGCCGGTCAGGATCTCGGCATCCACGTCCGCCGGGTCGCCGGCGTACCCCTCGCAGAGCCGGGCCGCGTACTGCCGCAGCGCCGGCAACGCCATGCCGACCGCGGCGACGAGCCAGTGCGGCCCGTCGAGCCGGGCGCGGCGGATCAACTCCCGCCACACCTCGTCACGCGCCGTATAGGCACGGGGGTGGCGCAGCAGCCAGTCCCGCAGCGCGGGCAGCGGCAGCACCCCCTGCGGGAGACCAGTGTCGGGACCGAACGCCGCGCAGTCGAGCACCAGCGGCGCGGGTTCACACGTCAGCGCGGCGAAGGCGGTCGCCGCCGCGTCAAGGGCGGAAGTGGGCCAGTCCGTAACGTCGGACACGCTCATGTCAAACTCCTGTGACAACGAAGGGATTCGATGACCGCCGCCGGTGTTGTCGCGGCGAGCGGTGGCGCCGATTCCGCCACAGGGGCCTCACAAGCCTCTGACAGAGCTACTCAGACCTCGAATCGCCGCCCATTCCCCGGCGTCTGTCAACGGCCCACCCGCAAGACCCTTCATCGGCCCTCATCTCTGTCGGAGATTCAGGTGAAGCCGGTTGACCTGCCCTGTGACAGGCTGACAGAAGCTGTCAGCCACGCTTGCGGCGGCGCTGTCACCGGTTCACCCCGCGACCGATGACACGGCGCCGACAACACTCACAGTGAGTTTCCCCCGCTTTGATGGAGCGGTGGTTACCTGCTGCCGGCTGGCGCAGGGGTGGCGATAGGTGGCTCGGCTGGATGGTTCTGCCGGGTGTGCCAGGCAGTCTCGTACTCGTTGGGGCTG
>NZ_JAAALO010000024.1 GCF_009908295.1 Micromonospora rubida | reverse complement strand
CGGATGGTGTGTGGTTGTTCTTTGAGAACTCAACAGGGTGCTTGATAAGCCAGTGCCAATTATGATTTATACCCCGGACTGGTCGGACTTTAGGGTTTCGGCTGGTTGGGATTCCTTTGGCAACACTTTTTGTTGCCGGGACAGTTTTTCAACAAGTTTTTGTTGGAGAGTTTGATCCTGGCTCAGGACGAACGCTGGCGGCGTGCTTAACACATGCAAGTCGAGCGGAAAGGCCCTTCGGGGTACTCGAGCGGCGAACGGGTGAGTAACACGTGAGCAACCTGCCCTAGGCTTTGGGATAACCCTCGGAAACGGGGGCTAATACCGAATATTACTGCTGGCCGCATGGCTGGTGGTGGAAAGTTTTTCGGCCTGGGATGGGCTCGCGGCCTATCAGCTTGTTGGTGGGGTAATGGCCTACCAAGGCGACGACGGGTAGCCGGCCTGAGAGGGCGACCGGCCACACTGGGACTGAGACACGGCCCAGACTCCTACGGGAGGCAGCAGTGGGGAATATTGCACAATGGGCGGAAGCCTGATGCAGCGACGCCGCGTGAGGGATGACGGCCTTCGGGTTGTAAACCTCTTTCAGCAGGGACGAAGCGAAAGTGACGGTACCTGCAGAAGAAGCACCGGCCAACTACGTGCCAGCAGCCGCGGTAAGACGTAGGGTGCGAGCGTTGTCCGGATTTATTGGGCGTAAAGAGCTCGTAGGCGGCTTGTCGCGTCGACTGTGAAAACCCGCAGCTCAACTGCGGGCCTGCAGTCGATACGGGCAGGCTAGAGTTCGGTAGGGGAGACTGGAATTCCTGGTGTAGCGGTGAAATGCGCAGATATCAGGAGGAACACCGATGGCGAAGGCAGGTCTCTGGGCCGATACTGACGCTGAGGAGCGAAAGCGTGGGGAGCGAACAGGATTAGATACCCTGGTAGTCCACGCTGTAAACGTTGGGCGCTAGGTGTGGGGGACCTCTCCGGTTTCCTGTGCCGCAGCTAACGCATTAAGCGCCCCGCCTGGGGAGTACGGCCGCAAGGCTAAAACTCAAAGGAATTGACGGGGGCCCGCACAAGCGGCGGAGCATGCGGATTAATTCGATGCAACGCGAAGAACCTTACCTGGGTTTGACATGGCCGCAAAACTCGCAGAGATGTGAGGTCCTTCGGGGGCGGTCACAGGTGGTGCATGGCTGTCGTCAGCTCGTGTCGTGAGATGTTGGGTTAAGTCCCGCAACGAGCGCAACCCTCGTTCGATGTTGCCAGCGCGTTATGGCGGGGACTCATCGAAGACTGCCGGGGTCAACTCGGAGGAAGGTGGGGATGACGTCAAGTCATCATGCCCCTTATGTCCAGGGCTTCACGCATGCTACAATGGCCGGTACAATGGGCTGCGATACCGTAAGGTGGAGCGAATCCCAAAAAGCCGGTCTCAGTTCGGATCGGGGTCTGCAACTCGACCCCGTGAAGTCGGAGTCGCTAGTAATCGCAGATCAGCAACGCTGCGGTGAATACGTTCCCGGGCCTTGTACACACCGCCCGTCACGTCACGAAAGTCGGCAACACCCGAAGCCGGTGGCCCAACCCCTTGTGGGAGGGAGCCGTCGAAGGTGGGGCTGGCGATTGGGACGAAGTCGTAACAAGGTAGCCGTACCGGAAGGTGCGGCTGGATCACCTCCTTTCTAAGGAGCACCATCCGTCGAAAGGCGGTATGGAGCCCGCGACCTGCGTATGTCGGGTCGGGGTGCTCGAATGGCGGAGACACTGGTGAGTTTTCTTCTGGCAACGGCCGGGATTCCTAGTACAGCTGCCCTTTTGGGTGGTGGGAATGGTTTTCCTGGTGCGGCTGGTGGAGGGCGGAGAGCACCCTGTTGGGTCCTGAAGGAACAACTGTTGTGGTTGTTTTCTTCGGTGCCATTGCCTCACCTGTGGGTGGGGGTTGGTTGCCAGGCATGGCCTGGTCTCGCATACCGTCGGCGGTTGTCGGGTTTGGTGTGGGGCTGTGGGTTGTGGGTTGGTCGTTTGTTGAGAATTGCACAGTGGACGCGAGCATCTTTGTGGTCAAGTTGTCAAGGGCGAACGGTGGATGCCTTGGCACCAGGAGCCGATGAAGGACGTGGGAGGCCGCGATAGGCCTGGGGGAGCTGTCAACCAAGCTGTGATCCCAGGGTGTCCGAATGGGGAAACCTGGCATCAGTCATGTGATGTCACCCGCACCTGAATACATAGGGTGTGTGGAGGGAACGCGGGGAAGTGAAACATCTCAGTACCCGTAGGAAGAGAAAACAAGAGTGATTCCGTGAGTAGTGGCGAGCGAAAGCGGATCTAGGCTAAACCGGCTGCGTGTGATACCTGTCAGGGGTTGCGTGGTTGGGGTTGTGGGACCTTGCTGAATGAGCTGACACTTGTTCGAGAAGTTATAAAACCAGTTGCTAGCCGAACAGTCTGGAATGGCTGACCGTAGGCGGTGAGAGTCCGGTAGGTGAAAGTGGCTGGTCTTCTGTGGGTGTTCCCGAGTAGCGGCGGACCCCTGTAATCTGCCGTGAATCTGCCAGGACCACCTGGTAAGCCTAAATACTTCCTGGTGACCGATAGCGGACAAGTACCGTGAGGGAATGGTGAAAAGTACCCCGGGAGGGGAGTGAAATAGTACCTGAAACCGTTCGCCTACAATCCGTCGGAGCCTTGCGGGGTGACGGCGTGCCTTTTGAAGAATGAGCCTGCGAGTTAGTGGCATGTGGCGAGGTTAACCCGTGTGGGGGAGCCGTAGCGAAAGCGAGTCTGAATAGGGCGTTCAGTCGCGTGTCCTAGACCCGAAGCGGAGTGATCTAGCCATGGGCAGGCTGAAGCGCGGGTAAGACCGCGTGGAGGGCCGAACCCACCAACGTTGAAAAGTTGGGGGATGACCTGTGGTTAGGGGTGAAAGGCCAATCAAACTCCGTGATAGCTGGTTCTCCCCGAAATGCATTTAGGTGCAGCGTCGCGTGTTTCTTGCCGGAGGTAGAGCACTGGATGGTCTAGGGGGCCCACAAGCTTACCGAAATCAGCCAAACTCCGAATGCCGGTAAGTGAGAGCGCGGCAGTGAGACTGCGGGGGATAAGCTTCGTAGTCGAGAGGGAAACAGCCCAGATCACCAGCTAAGGCCCCTAAGCGTGTGCTAAGTGGAAAAGGATGTGGGGTCGCATAGACAACCAGGAGGTTGGCTTAGAAGCAGCCACCCTTTAAAGAGTGCGTAATAGCTCACTGGTCAAGTGGTTCCGCGCCGACAATGTAGCGGGGCTCAAGCACACCGCCGAAGCTGTGGCATTCACATTTTAACCTCGCTTGGACTTGATTCCTTGTGCAGGTGTGTGGATGGGTAGGGGAGCGTCGTGCCGGGGGTGAAGCAGCGGGGTGACCCAGTTGTGGACGCGGCACGAGTGAGAATGCAGGCATGAGTAGCGAAAGAAGGGTGAGAAACCCTTCCGCCGGATGACCAAGGGTTCCAGGGCCAGGCTAATCCGCCCTGGGTGAGTCGGGACCTAAGGCGAGGCCGAGAGGCGTAGTCGATGGACAACGGGTTGATATTCCCGTACCCGCGAAAGAACGCCCATGATGAACTTCGTTGTGCTAACCGTGTGATCTTGGGGCGGTCTTCGGACTTAACTGGGTGAGTGTGGGAACCTGGCGGGTAGTAGTCAAGCGATGGGGTGACGCAGGAAGGTAGCTGAGCCCGGCCGGTGGTTGTGCCGGGGTAAGCGTGTAGGCCGTACCGTAGGCAAATCCGCGGTGCATGTAGGCTGAGACGTGATGCCGAGCCGATTCAGGTGAAGTCAGTGATCCTATGCTGCCGAGAAAAGCCTCTAGCGAGTTCTTAGCGGCCCGTACCCCAAACCGACACAGGTGGTCAGGTAGAGAATACCGAGGCGATCGGGCGAACTGTGGTTAAGGAACTCGGCAAATTGCCCCCGTAACTTAGGGAGAAGGGGGGCCGGAGACGTGAAGCCCCTTGCGGGTGGAGCGTTGTATGGCCGCAGAGAGCAGGGGGAAGCGACTGTTTACTAAAAACACAGGTCCATGCGAAGAAGTAATTCGATGTATATGGACTGACGCCTGCCCGGTGCTGGAACGTTAAGGGGACCTGTTAGCTCTTCGGGGCGAAGCGGAGAACTTAAGCGCCAGTAAACGGCGGTGGTAACTATAACCATCCTAAGGTAGCGAAATTCCTTGTCGGGTAAGTTCCGACCTGCACGAATGGCGTAACGACTTCCCCACTGTCTCAACCACAGGCCCGGCGAAATTGCATTACGAGTAAAGATGCTCGTTACGCGCGGCAGGACGGAAAGACCCCGGGACCTTTACTATAGCTTGACATTGGTATCCGAATTAGCTTGTGTAGGATAGGTGGGAGCCGGTGAAGTCCATACGCCAGTATGGGTGGAGGCAATCTTGAAATACCACTCTGGTTGATTTGGGTTTCTAACTTCGGGCCGTTATCCGGTTCAGGGACAGTGTCTGGTGGGTAGTTTAACTGGGGCGGTTGCCTCCTAAAAGGTAACGGAGGCGCCCAAAGGTTCCCTCAGCCTGGTTGGCAATCAGGTGTTGAGTGCAAGTACACAAGGGAGCTTGACTGTGAGACTGACAGGTCGAGCAGGGACGAAAGTCGGGACTAGTGATCCGGCACTTGCGAGTGGAAGCGGTGTCGCTCAACGGATAAAAGGTACCCCGGGGATAACAGGCTGATCTTCCCCAAGAGTCCATATCGACGGGATGGTTTGGCACCTCGATGTCGGCTCGTCGCATCCTGGGGCTGTAGCAGGTCCCAAGGGTTGGGCTGTTCGCCCATTAAAGCGGTACGCGAGCTGGGTTTAGAACGTCGTGAGACAGTTCGGTCCCTATCCGCCGTGCGCGTAGGATACTTGAGAAGGGCTGTCCCTAGTACGAGAGGACCGGGACGGACGAACCTCTGGTGTGCCAGTTGTCCCGCCAGGGGCACGGCTGGTTAGCTACGTTCGGAAGGGATAACCGCTGAAAGCATCTAAGCGGGAAGCTCGCTTCAAGATGAGGTATCCCACCCACTTTTGTGGGGTAAGGCCCCCAGCTAGACTACTGGGTTGATAGGCCGGAAATGTAAGCTCGGTAACGGGTTGAGTTGACCGGTACTAATAGGCCGAGGACTTGACTACTAAGCTGCTACGCGTCCACTGTGCAACTCTCGACAAATGAACAACAGACCAGTTGCTGGTGTTGTTTGATATGTCGATAGAGTTACGGCGGTCATGGCGGAGGGGAAACGCCCGGTTACATTCCGAACCCGGAAGCTAAGCCCTCCAGCGCCGATGGTACTGCACTCGGGAGGGTGTGGGAGAGTAGGACACCGCCGGACA
>NZ_JAAALO010000023.1 GCF_009908295.1 Micromonospora rubida | reverse complement strand
ACTCCGGGGTGAACACCCGCCGCGACGGGCGCGGCGCGGGATCCGCCCCGGGCGCCCCGGACGACGAGCCGGACTGGTTCCTGGAAGGTGTGGACACGTACACAAGGATCTCCGATCCCGCCGCCCCTGGGTCAGCAACCCCGCGTTCACACGGGGTGTCTCACACCACCCTGACCAAGAGGGGGCCGCCATCATGCCGCTCTCGCTGACCCTGCTCGCCGCGGCCGTACCGACGCACCGCAGAGCACTGGCCATCGGCATCTGGGGCAGCGTCTCCGGGCTGGGCATCGCGCTCGGCCCGGTTCTTGGCGGCGCTGTCGTGGACGGATTCTCCTGGCAAACGATCTTTTGGATCAATCTGCCGGTGGCGTTCGTCGCTGTCCCGCTGGCGAGGTATGCGCTGGCCGAGTCCCGTGGGACGCGAAAGCCGCTGGACCTGCCCGGTGTCACTCTGGCAGGCAGTGCGGTCTTTCTCGGGATCTGGGGTTTGGTCCGCGGTAACGACGACGGTTGGGCTAGCGCCCGGGTCGTGGCGGCCCTGACCTTCGCCGTGGTGTTCCTCACCGGATTCCTGCTGCGCGAGCGACGCACCGCACACCCGGTCATGCCGCTGCGGCTGTTCCGCGCCAGGTCGTTCGCCATTGCCAACATCATCGGCCTGACGTTCACCCTAGGAGTGATGGGCGCGGTGTTCCTGCTCTCCCAGTACCTCCAAATCGTCATGGGCTACAGCCCCTTCGAAGCCGGCGTGCGGACCCTCCCCTGGACGGCCGCGCCCATGCTCGTCGCCCCGCTCGCCGGATTGCTCGCACCCCGTGTCGGGCTCCGCGGCCTCTTGGTCACCGGGCTGCTGCTGCAGGCGCTCGCTTTGGTGTGGATGGCCGTGCAGATCCAGCCCGGCGTCGCCTACTCCAGCGTGATCCCGGCCTTCATGATGGCCGGCGTCGGCATGGGCCTGACGTTCGCACCCAATGCCACCGCCGTCCTCACCGACATGGACCCGGCTGACCATGCGACCGCCAGCTCCATCAATGCCACCCTACGCGAGACCGGAGTGGCTCTGGGCATCGCCGTTCTCACCGCCGTCTTCCTTGGTGCCGGCGGCACCCTGACGCCAACTGGATACACCGACGCACTGGCGCCCGCCCTGTTCGCCGGCAGTGCGTCGGTCGCGCTGGCGGCCATCGCCGCACTGCTACTACCCCGACGCGCACGGGCGCCTCGCCCGCAGCCAGCCTCGTCATAGGTCTACCGGGCCGCTACAAGCCCGTAACTACCTCGGGAGTTGACCCTTGCCCAACACCCTTGACCAGAGGCTGCATCGCGTCCAATTCCGCAACGAGCACTCGCGCTGGATTCGGGCGTGGGACGCGGTGAAGCACCCGGTGCTGTCCGCGCTGCTGCTGCCCGAAGAGCCCGCCGGGCTGCTGGAGGCCCACGCCGCCGACCTTGACGAGGCGTGGCAGACAACCGCTGCTGGCATCGACGCCAATGCCAGCCTCACCGTAGACTCCGACGGGCGGCTGCACCTGGGCAAGGACGACGCCCTCGATGACCGGCCGAGCCTGAAAGACCTCAAGACTCGCCTGGAAGGCATGATCCCCGGGGTCGACCTGTCCGAGCAGATCCTGGAGGTGATGAGCTGGCACCCGGCGTTCCCGGCCACGTTCACCTCGGTGACCGGCGGCACGTCGAGGCTGACGGACCTGCACATCTCGGTGGCGGCGCTACTGACGGCCCATTCGCTCAACGTCGGCCTGCCCCCGGTGATCGACCACGACATCCCGGCACTGACCCGCGACCGGCTGGCCCACGTCGACCAGCACTACCTGCGGCCAGACACGTACGCGGCGGCGAACGCGGTACTCATCGACGCCCAAGCCGGCATTCCCCTGGCGCGGGCGTGGGGCGGTGGGATGGTCGCTGCGGTCGACGGGGTGCGCTTTGTCGCCCCGGTACGCAGCATCGACGCCCGCCCGAATCCGAAGTACTTCGCCCGCAAGAAGGGCGTGACCTGGCTCAACATGATCTCCGACCAGCGGATCGGGTTGGCCGGAAGGATCGTCTCAGGGGCGCCGAAAGACACCCTGCACTTCGTGGACCTGGTGTTCAATCCCGACAA
Organism: Micromonospora rubida; assembly: GCF_009908295.1. GTDB lineage: Bacteria > Actinomycetota > Actinomycetes > Mycobacteriales > Micromonosporaceae > Micromonospora > Micromonospora rubida. Next base: position 20,061 of record NZ_JAAALO010000023.1, on the reverse strand, counting down.
CGACCGCCGTCCGGAGGTGCTGATCACCGACCAGGGGTCCTACTCCGACATCGTGTTCGGCATCGTCACCCTGCTCGGGTTCGACTACCGGCCGGTCCTCGCCGACCTGCCCGACACGAAACTGTGGCGCATCAACCGCGGCGCGGACTACGCCGCCCTGAACAGGGCCGCCCGAGGACAGGTCGACCTGGAGAAGATCGGCCGGCACTGGCCCGACGTCCTGCGGATCATCTGCTCGATTCACACCCGCACCGTGTCAGCCCACGATGTGATCCGCATCCTGCAACGCGACGGGCGGCCCACCCAACTCGGCGAGGCACTGGTCGAGAAAGCGGTGGGAGAACCGGTCGTCGACCGTAGCGCCGCCACGCTGGCCGCGGCGGACCGTCGTGCGCAGCTGTGGCAGTACGCGACCGAGAGCTTCCCGACCTGCCGCAGCTCGTCGCCCGGATGCGGGTCACCGGCGTCGGCGAGGACGATACCGAGATCCGGCACAGCATCGCCGCGCTCGCCGCAGCCCTGCGACGCACTCCGGCCCGGCCACCGGTACCTCTGGCGAAGCTCGCCCACGACATCACCGGCGACCCACACTACTTCGACCTGACCGCCCTCAACGGCATCCGCCTCGTGGCTGCAATCGCCGAACGCGCCGGCCAAACCGAGCCGAATCGGCCGGATCTTGTACGCGCGCTGCTGGCCACCGTCGGTGTCATCGCCGACCGGCTCTCCGCGACCGTCCTGCTCTTCAACGTCGAGGCTGTCGGTGACGGACCGATCGACCGGCGACTGCGCGATTCACCGGCACCGGTGGCGCTGACCCTGCTCGACCTCGTACAACATCCGCCTGTTCTCGCACCGCAAACCCTGACGGTCGTGGAGAACCCGTCGGTCATGGAGATCGCTTTCACCGCCGGAGTGCGACAACCGATCGCCTGCACCAGTGGCCAGTTACGCGCGATCGATCATGTGCTATTTCAACTCGCTGTCGCGCACGGCATGCGTCTGCGGTATGCCGGCGACATCGACACCGCGGGCAGACAGATCGCGGCGGTCGTCGCATCGACCTATGGCGCCGAACTGGTCGCGATGGACGACGACACCGCCTCCGAAGCTCGACAACACCCGCCGACTACACCCTGGCCCAGGCTGCGCGAAGGTGAGCCGCCCCACGCGCTCACTGCCGCGGTCTACCAGGAACACGACGTTCTTCTCGCGCGAATCCTCGGCGCTCACCGGCTCTGAACCCGCATGGCCGGCGTCCCGGGTCGGCAATGATCGTGCCGCCCTCGCTGTCTCTTGCAGGGCAGCTCAGACGGAGCCACGCCTAACTAACAGCCAGATTCCGCCGCCGCAAGGTCAGCGCCGGGTCCGCCGCAGCAGCCGATGTGAGCGACCCACGCGAAGATCGTCGGCGTCTGCGCATGAGACGCCGAACGGCGGCCCGCTGAACCAGTCGGACCGCCGTTCACAGAATGTGGATCAGAGCGGGCGGATGTTCTCCGCCTGCGGGCCCTTCTGGCCCTGGGTGATGTCGAACTCCACCTTCTGATTCTCGTCGAGGCTGCGGAAGCCGCTCGCCGAGATCGCGGAGAAGTGGGCGAAGACGTCGGCGCCGCCGTCGTCCGGGCTGATGAAGCCGAAGCCCTTGTCGGCGTTGAACCACTTCACGGTACCTGTAGTCATGTCTGCTCCTTCGCAGGCTGTCGGAGACCGCAATGTGCGGACCCTTACGCCGCCGCGTTGATCACCCGCGTCGAAACGACACGAAAAACGAAAAGCGCCTGGATGGGTTTCAGATGCCCCATCAGGCGCCGGAAAACGTCTACGGAAATCAAAACTGCAACGTTGCTACCGTAGCACATGATCCGTCATCGATCCCATGGCGATGCGGGGACCTGGCCACTCGCCTGCATGCCACGCCGCCTGGACGGCGCTGAGGCACCGCCAGTGCCGATTGCCCATCAACCGCGCTCAGCCTGGCGGGGGCGGTGGTGCGGCGGCCACGAGCAGGGTGAGTTCCTGCACCAGGTCGTCCAGTGACTGACCGGTCTACGCGCGGACCAATCCGAGAGCGAGGTCGGCGAGCAGGTAGAAGCCGAGCGTGCGGGCCCACCCCGAGTCGACGAGGCCAGCAGCGCCTCCACGCCGGCGAGGTCACCGCGATGGCGGACGGCGATGACCCCGGCGGCGCGCTGGACGACTCATGGTCCGCTTCCTTGAGCCCAGGACAGGCCGAGGCTGACCGCCCCGTGGCCCCAGCGTCGCGACGGTTACCCGGCAGCTCTCGCGACGGAACCCCAGCCTCGCGCGTTCAGATCGCGGCGGGTGGCGGATCTGCCACCCGGCCGAACATCTGCATGACGCCGGTCATGTCGAGGACTCGGCGAACCTGCCCAGCGGCGTTGACCAGGGTGAGATCCGCTCCCCGGTCAGCCGCGTGGTGGTGCGCGCCGACCGGGGTGCTGAGCATGGTGGAGTCGATGAAGGTCAACCCCGCCAGGTCCACCTCCACCGTCGCGGCCTGGGCGATCGTCTCGTGCAGCAGGTCGTCGAGCCGGTCGGCCCCCGACATGTCGATCTCACCCGACAGCGCCAGGACACGGCGAGTGGCACCGACGTCGACACGCCATTGCCAGGGCTGCTCCGTGGCCACTGTCACCGTCCCTCGTTCACGGTCGATCGGGCCGGTGGCCGCGCCGTCACCGAGGCGGTCGTGCCCTGAGCGGAGTTGTCGACCATAAGTCCTTCGGTGAGCTGCTGCGCCAGCCACAGTCCCCGGGGGCGGACCTTCCCCCGGCGACGGCAGCGCGACGTCTACCTCACCCAACCCGGGCCCGTTGTCGCTGACCTGGCAGGGCGGCCGGCTCATCACCCGACGACGCCACCCGAGGTCGGGCCGGCCAGTCTGCCGTCGTGGCCCACGCTACTGCTTCTCGTTCTGCCGCAGGGCTTCCTCGAGCTGGTCTTCCAGGATGATGATCCGGCAGGCGGCTTCCAGGGCGGTGCCCTGATCCACCATCTCGCGGGCCCGGGCGGCCAGACGCAACTGGTAGCGGGAGTAGCGGCGGTGGCCACCGGCAGAGCGGTGCGGGTTGATCAGTTTCGCCTCGTCCAAGCGGCGCAGGAAGTCCTGCGTGGTGCCGAGCATCTCCGCGGCCTGACCGATGGTGTAGGCCGGAGTGTTCTCGTCGCCGAACATGTCATCGGGGTTTTGCCCCATGTCACCTCCACGTCGAGGGCCCCGGCGCATAAGCGCCGGGGCCCAGGGTTAACGGGTCAGAACACCATCTACCGACAGGAAAGTCGGCTTGTCGTATCCGCACCAGCCATCGAAGGCTTCGGGTGCGAGGATCGCATATGCGTGACCGGAGACCACCTCTCGTTCGATGGAAACTGCGGTGTCCGCCGAGCCTGGAATGACGGCTGCTGGCGGGCGATCCAACGGTGTACGGCCCTCCCTTTCCTCTGCGTCTTCTTACCCTTGCGGTCGTACGGTCCGCCGGCACCGGAGCCCACGCGACTTCATGGCCCCGACACGTGCGGCGAACATCAGCTGGAGCCCTGAGCAAGCCTTGGCCCCACCTGCGTGCCCCATCGCGCATCACACGTTGGGGCTGACGTGCTCCTAATGCCGTTCTGGCGGAACGAATCCCGCTTCTTGCCGTCCGTCGTCACCTCACGGCCGGGCGGCCCGTCTGCGTCTTGACGGATCTTCTCTCTCGACTCGAAGAAGAGTATTCCACGCTGCCGAGGATGTCTAGTCGTTCCGACCCAGATTCTCTGGTCGGCCGCCGTCAGGGTCAGCGGCGTGGCCCAGCAGGCACGGCTAGGGTGCCTCGTCTTTGAACGTTGGTCGTGTAATCCGTTGGTTTTGAGGATGTGTCGGGCAGGCTGTCTCCCATCGTTCATGGTCTGGGAGGTGGTGGCGTGGGTAGGCGCCCGGAGGTGTTCGTCCGGCAGGTGTCGATGGTCGAGGGTCAACGGTTGCAGCGGATCACCCGGACGGCGAAGGACCCGGTGAAGCTGCGGCGGGCGATCGTGGTGCTGATGTCCGCCCAGGGTCAGCCGGCTCCGGACATCGCCCACCTACTCGCAGCCAGCGAGGACTACGTCCGGGACGTGATCCACGCGTTCAACGATCGGGGGTTCGACGCCCTGGACCCAAAATGGAGCGGGGGCGCACCGAGACGGATCGATGAGCAGACCCGAGACTGGATCTGCGTCATCGCCCGGTGCGACCCCCGCTTCCTCGGCCAGCCCTTCTCCTGCTGGTCCCTGTCGAAGCTCCGCGAGTACCTGATCGCCGCCGGCTACGTCACAACGGTCAGCGTCGAGACGGTCCGACGGATCCTGCACGAACGCGGCGTGTCCTGGCAGGCCACGAAGACCTGGAAGGCCAGCACCGACCCCGACTTCACCACGAAGATGCGCCGGATCCTGGACCTCTACGACCACCCGCCCGCCAACGGTCGGGTCCTGTGCGTCGACGAGTTCGGGCCGCTGAACCTGCAACCCCGCCCGGGACGTGCCTGGCGGCCGGTCGGACAGCCTGTGCGACTACGCGCCACGTACACCCGCGACCAGGGCGTGCGGCACATGATCGCCGCCCTGGACCTGGCCACCGGGCGACTGCGCTACCGCATCCGTGACCGCAAACGCTGGCGCGAGGTGCTCAGCTTCCTCAAGACCCTTCGCGCCCGCTGGCCGGGCGAGCACCTGTACCTGATCTGCGACAACTTCTCCCCACACAAGCATCCTGAGGTCCAAGCGTGGTGCGCCGCCAACCAGGTCGACCTGGTGTTCCTGCCGACGTACGCGTCCTGGCTGAACCGGATCGAGGCCGAGTTCGCCGCCGTCCGCTACTTCGCCCTCAACGGCACCGACCACCGCACCCACCCGGAGCAAGACGCGGCGATCGGCGCCTACATCCGATGGCGCAACCAACGAACCCGACCCAAGACCGCCTTCGCGATCGGATCCAAGATCCGCCACCCGGATTACCCGTTCAAGGCTGCATGACGAGGCACTAGACAGTCAGCGTCACAAACACGCTGGAGTTTCCGTTCTGCTGCGGCTGATCGACGAACGGTCGGTGGCCCTCCGGGCCGCGATCGCCGCCGCGCCAGCCTCGACGCGCAGGTGCCGACCTGCCCCGTGGACGCTGTGGGATCTGGCGCAGCACCTGGGCATGGGACGCCGCCGCTGGGCCGCCACCGTCGCCGCAGGGCCTGCCGACGCTCCCCCGGCCGAGACCGCGTCGGACGGCGACCCGGCCGCGCCCGGAGCGCGACGCCCTGCTGGCGTGGTCCACCGAGTCCGCCGAGCAGCTGCTGAGCGCGCTGCGCGCGGCAGGCCCGGATCGCGGTTGCTGGACCTGGTGGGACAGGTCCGAATCACGGCAGACCTCCCGTGCCGTCGCCCGACACCAGCTCCAGGAGGTCGCAACCCCGCTCGCCGGCTGATCGGCTGATCGGTCTCGGGACCTTTGCCCCGTATGGTCACGGGCATGATCGGCGAAGTCTCCGCTGCCGCCGTGCGTCACCGGCGCGTTGCGCTCGTACTCGGGCTGCTGATCGCGGGCGTGAACGGCGGGAGCGTCCGTTCGCGCGCGCCGTGGCAGGCAGGCGGCGACGTACCCGGATCGGCGCAGCCGACCCCGCACGCGAGTTCCTCGGCCGCCTCGGTCGCCTCGGCCCGGGCCTGCACCGGGTTGGCGCACGAGTCGCTCTGCATGATCGCCCGGTGGAACAGGCCGGCCGCAGCCTGCGCGGCCAACTGCGCGCAGACGCTGGTTGCTCCGCGGCGGGCTGGCCGAACAGGGTGACGTTCCACGATCGCCGCCGAAGGCGGCCGCGTTGCCCGCACCCACCGTAACGCCGCCTGCTGATCCTGGGGGCCGTAGTTGCCGGCGGAACTGCCCACTCCGGCTCACCGGCGATCTCGGGCACATCGAGCGCCGAGACTACGTGTACGCCGCCGGCTGGGCCGACCAGTCCCCGTTCACCACGACCTACCAGAAGCTGAGTGCGGACCCGGGCTGGACCACACACGCCCTGCCCGGCGGGCACAACCTCATGGGCGACAACCCGGACGAGCTGGCGACGATCCTCGATCGCGCCGCCTCCCACTGACCGAGAGCGCCGAGCTGGGCACCCCTGCCCGGGACCCTGCGCACGTCGAGGGTCCCGGGTGCGGTTCCGCGCATGTCGTCACGGGCAGAAGTAGCGCGTGGTCGATGTTCCCCCGAAGGAGAGCCCGGACGCGTCGCATCGAGGGCGTGATTTCCCGCCGGGCCGGCGGGCCGGCCGTCGGGAACTCAGGAACGAACGATCCGGGTCAACGTCGCCAGCAGGCGCTCGAGCTCCCTGCGGTCGGCGTCGGACAGTTCGCGGAGGATGGCCGCCTCGTTGGCTAGGTGCTGCTCGATGAGGCGGTCGGTCAACGCCACGCCGGCCGGGGTCAGCCCCACCACTCTGCCCCGAGCGTCGCTGTCGGAGACCGAGCGCGACACGAGGCCCCGGGCGATGAGCCGGTCGACTCGCTTGGTCACCGCCCCGGTGGTGACGAGCATCCGTTGGCTCAACTGCCCGGCCGTGAGCGTGTACGGCGTTCCTTCCCGGCGGAGTGCCGCCAGCACGTCGAACTCGCCGTTTCCCAGATCCGCCTCGGCGAACGGCGGCCGCAGGGCCGCGTCGAGCACTTCGGCCAGCCACTGGATCCGCCCGATGATCAGCAACGGGTCGGGGTCGAGGTCGGGGCGTTCACGACGCCACTGGGCGACGATGTCGGCGATGCGGTCCTCATTCACGCTTGCATCTTACCTTCCGTAGAAGATATCTTTCCTTCCATGGAAGATAAATTCGACCGTACGTCGGTCCCGGTGGTCACGGCCTACGTGGACCCGTCCTGCCCGTTCGCCTGGATCACCTCCCGCTGGCTCATGGAGGTGGGGAGGCTGCGTCCGATCGACCTGCGGTTCGAGGTGATGAGCCTTTCGGTCCTCAACGAAGACCGCGAGCTGGAGCCCTGGTACCGCGTCTTCAACGACCGCGCGTGGGGGCCGGCGCGGGTGTGCGTGGCAGCCGCGGTGCACCACGGCCCGGCGGCCCTCGCCCGTCTCTACCCCGCGCTCGGCCGCCGCATCCACGACGAGGGCAACAAGGACTTCGCCACCGTCGTCCCGGCGGCCCTGGCCGAGGCAGGCCTACCCGCCGACCTCGCCGACGCCGCCCACCTCAGCGACCTCGACCCGCAGATGCGCGCCGGCACCGCCAAGGCCCGACAACTCGTCGGCGAGGACCTCGGTACCCCGACCGTCGTGATCGACGGCGTCGCCTTCTTCGGCCCCGTGCTGACCTCCATCCCCCGCGGCGAGGAGGCCCTGCGGGTCTTCGACGGCGCCCGCCTGCTCGCCGGCTGCCGGGCCTTCTCCGAACTCAAGCGGGCCCGCTCTGATGGCCTCAGCTTCGCCTAGCCCGGCCGCGCTCACCGCGGTCCCTCACCGGCGGCCAGCCACCACCCTCCTCGGGGCGCAGCTTGTCACCGCCGTGGGCGACGGCTGCTTCTACGTGATCTTCGTCGTCTACCTGGTGCAGGTCGGCCACCTGAGACCGGCGCAGGTCGGCGGCCTGCTGACCGTCGCGTGGGGGGCCGGCTTCCTCCTCACCTACCCCGTCGGAGCCTTGGGCGACCGGATCGGACTGCGGCGGGTGACCATCCTGCTGTCCGCGGCCACCGCGGCCGCCCTGCTGACATTGGCGTCGGCACCGACACCCTGGTTGGTCTCGTCCGCCTGCGTCGCGTACGCGATCGCCCAGAGCGGGGCCGGCGCGACCCGGCAGGCCATGCTGGTCTCCCTGGTGCCGTCCACCGAACTGGTCACGGTGCGAGCAGGTATCCAGACCGCCGTCAACGCCGGCATCGGGCTCGGCGCCACCGCCGGAGGGCTGGCGCTCCTCGCCGGTACCCCCACCGTCTACCGCGCCGCCCTGGTCGGTGACGCGGCGCTCTTCGCCGTGAGCGCGATCATGCTCACCCGGCTGCCGCCCGCCGCACGGGCCCCCGTACGGACGGGCCACGGATGGGACGCCCCGCGGGACACCCGCTACGTCGTGGTAGCAGCGCTCAACGCGGTGCTGTACCTGTACATGCCGATGCTCAGCGTGCTGCTGCCCCTCTACCTGACCAGCCGCACGGCGGCGCCGCGCTGGATCGTGGCGGCGGTCTTCGTCGTCAACACCCTCGGCGTCCTCGGCTGGCAGCGCCGAACGGCCCGACGGGTGACCACCCTGGCCGAGGCGACCCGGGCCATCCGCCTCGCCGGCCTCGCGCTCTGCGCAGCCTGCGTCCTCTTCTGGACGGCGACCGCCACCACCGACCCTGCCGTCACCACGGGTCTCCTCCTCGCCGCCGTGGCCGTGCAGGTGGCCGGCGAGCTGCGACTGGCCGCCGGGTCGTGGTGCGTCGGATTCGCGTTGGCCGATCCCACCCGCCCCGGGCAGTGGCAGGGCGTGTACTCCAGCGGCGTCCCGCTGGCCCGTGCCGTCGGGCCGGCCGCCCTGACCACCCTGGTGATGGTCTGGTCCGGTCCGGGGTGGCTCGTTCTCGGGCTCGTCTTCCTGGCCACCGGGCTCACCACGACCCTCGCCGTCGCCTGGGCCGCGCACCGCCGGCCCTTCCAGACACTCGACCCGGGAGCCACATGACCACTTCGACACCGACCCTTCAGGAGAAGGCCCGGCGGCTGCGTACGCTGCACGACGAGTCGAGGATCCTGGTGCTTGTCAACGCGTGGGACGCTGCCTCGGCCCGTGCCGTGGCAGCGTTGCCGGGGTGCCACGCGATCGCGACGGCGAGCCACTCCATCGCGGCGGCCCACGGCTACGAGGACGGCGAACACATCCCGGTCGAGCTCGCGCTCGCGGCCATCGCCCGCATCGCCGCCGCCGTGGACCTTCCGGTGACCGCCGATCTGGAGGGCGGCTACGGCGACGTGGCGGCGACGGTTCGCGCCGCGATCCGCGCCGGCGCCGTCGGCGGCAACCTCGAGGACGCCATAAGGCCGATCGACCAGGCCGTGCGGGCGGTACGCGCGGCGGTGGCCGCGGGCCGCGACGAGGGCGTGCCCTTCGTGCTCAACGCCCGCACGGACGCCTACCTCACCGGCCCGCCCGAGACCGCCCTCGCCGCCTCCGTCGAACGCGGCACCGCCTACCTCTCGGCCGGCGCCGACTGCGTCTTCGTGCCCGGCTGCAGCGACCCGCGCGACATCCGGAAACTCGTCGCCGCCTTCGGCCCGGGCCGTCTCAGCCTACTGGGAGTGCCCGCCCTGCCCACGCCCGCCGAGTTGGAAACACTCGGTGTCGCCCGGGTCTCCTACGGTCCGTACCCCCAGCGGTGGACGCTGGACGCCCTCACCAGCAGAGCCGCGCCGCTGCTCGCCGCAGCGCCCGACCGGCGGGCCAGCGACGCCCGCCCACGTCCGTGACCGACGGCAATCACCACCGCGCGATGTCGCCGCACCGGCCCTACCGAAGAGAAGGAACACCTGCCGCCATGACGATCGACCTGAACACCCGCGACCGGTCCGCGACCCCCTCCGACACCTCTCTGCGCCAGGCCCGCAACTCCGCCGCCTTCTGGACGGCCGTCGGCCACGCCCGCGGTCACACCGTGATCCGGCGCCGCGGCTTCCTCGCCGTCGCCGGAGATGAGCGCGCGGGTCTGCGCATCCTGGTTCAGGAGCCCGACCTTGGTCACGAGGAACTCGCGGAGCTGATCGACCTGGCCGGCCGGGCATCCGGCCCGATCGACGCGGAGGATCCGTTCAGCGCCACGGACCTGAGCAGCCTAGACATGCACGGTCGGCAGATGCCGATCATGCTGCGTGCGCCCGGTGCGGTCGCCGAGCCGGCGATACAGGTGATCCGGCTGCGGACCGAGGAGGACCTGCGCGCGGCCGAACAGGCCGTGATCGCGGCCTTCACTTTGTCCAGGTTCGAGCCCTACCGGGCCGGTGAGATGTTTCCCGCGACCCTGACCCACCAGCCAGGTGTCGACGTGTTCCTCGCCAGACTGGACGGCGAGGTCGCCGGGGCGTGCGTCACCACGGTGGAAGGCGGGTTCGGCAGCCACTACTGGGTGGGAACGGCGCCGGCGTTCCGCTCCCGGGGCGTGGGGCGCGCGATCATGCTCGGCTCCCTGGCGCCGATCACCGGCCTGCCGGTCACCCTGACCGCGTCCCGGCTGGGCAGGCCCCTGTACGAGTCCCTCGGCTTCCGGGTCACGGCGACCTCGACCTGGTGGTCGTCCCGATGACGCACGCCCACCCCGGCGTTCCTCCTCGGGGCGACGCCGACCGCTCGATCTCCCGGCTGTTGTGGGACACCCGCCGCGGGACCGGGTCGAGCAGCAGATCATCCGCGCGGACCTCCGCCGGCACAGGTCCGACCTGGTTGTCGTCAGCACGGCCGGCGCGGTCGTGCACCTGGCCTCGGCGTAGCTGCTCGGTCGCCCAGGCGGCGCCCCCTGGTCGTGGCGTGACCGGCCGCCAGGGAGGGTCACGATGATGACGGGTCGTGGGTTCTACGACGCCAACGAGGTACTGGCGTTTCTGCTTGAGCTTGCCGCTTTGGCGGTGTTCGCCTGGTGGGGTTTCACCCGGGGCGTGCATGTCGTCTTCCGGCTCGCCCTGGGCCTCGGTGCACCCCTGTCTGTCAGGGTGAGTTGAGGCCAACGGCTCGTAGCAAGTCCGTCTGGCAGGGCGAGTTCAGGATCGAGAAGCGTTGAATACTGCTGTTGACGTCGTGGCGGCCCAGGATGGGGTCATGAGTCGTAAGAGGGGTCCGCGTTCGGACGGGCCGCGGGCGCGCCGGTCGTTCACGCCGGGGCAGAAGTTGGACCTGTTGACCCGGTATGAGCAGGCCGTCGCTAATGGTGAGGGCGGGGCGTTTCTGCGGCGGGAGGGTTTGTACTCGTCGTTGATGTCGGAGTGGCGTCGGGCCCGTGACGCGGGGTTGTTGCAGGGCAAGCCGGCTGGGGAGACGGTCGGGCGGCCCAGCGCGGAGCAGGCCGAGACCGCCCGGTTGCGGCGCGAGTTGGAACGGACACAGTCCCGTCTGGCGCGGACGGAGACAGCGTTGGTGATCATGGGAAAAGCGCGCGAACTCTTGGAGGACATCTCCAGGAGCGAGCCGGACGGTCCGGACGTGTTCGGGCTCGGCAGACGCTGATGGCCGCTTACCAGGCGTTGACTGGTGCGGGGACCACGACGCGGGACGCGGCGCGGGTGACGGGGATCGCCCGGGCCAGCGCCGAGCGGGACCGGCGCCGGCCGAGCCCGTCACGCCCACCGCGCCGGCCACCGGCGAACGCGCTCAGCGCCGCCGAGCGCGAGCAGATCCTGGCGGTGCTGGACAGCCCGGAGTTCGTCGACGCCGCTCCGGCGCAAATCTATACGGCGCTGCTGGACCAGGGCGTGTATGTGGGCTCGATCGCCACGATGTATCGGATCCTGCGGGAACACCGGCAGGTCAGAGAACGCCGCAGGCTGGCCCGGCACCCGGCCCGCAAACGTCCCGAGCTGCTCGCCGACGGGCCGCGGCAGGTCTACACCTGGGACATCACGAAACTCGCAGGCCCGGCCAAGGGCGTCTACTACGACGCCTACGTGATGATCGACATCTACTCCCGCTACATCGTCGGGGTTCGTGTGCACGCCCGCGAGTCCGGGCCCCTCGCGGAGTCGATGATGCGGGAGGTGTTCAACACCCACGGCGTTCCGCACGTGGTCCACGCCGATCGGGGCACCTCGATGACTTCGAAGTCGGTCGCCGACCTGCTCGAAGACCTGACGGTGACCCGGTCGCACTCGCGACCGAAAGTGAGCAATGACAATCCGTACAGCGAGGCCTGGTTCAAGACGTTGAAGTACGCGCCGGTGTTCCCCGACCGGTTCGCGTCCCTCGCCCAGGCGCGGGCGTTCATGACCGACTTCGTGACCTGGTACAACCACGCCCACCGGCACTCCGACATCGGCCTACACACCCCCGCCGACGTCCACCACGGCCGGCACCACACCGTCCGAGCCGGCCGGGAACAGACCCTGACCGCAGCCCGGGCAGCCCACCCGCAACGGTTCAGCACGACCCGGCTCCTACCCAAGATCCTCGACCTGCCCGACCAGGTCTGGATCAACAAACCCGAGCCGGAACCGCAAGCCGCTTAACTTCCGCTGGCCTCAATCCCTTGACACGTTCCGCCACGCCGCCTGGGGACGACGCCTGCACCGCTTGGAACCCGACCCTGCCACCGCGCCCCACGTCCGGTGGATCTTTGAGCAGCGGCTCGCCGGCCGGAGCGTGGCCAGCATCGCCCGTGCCCTCAACGACAACGGCGTCCCGTGCCCGTCCGGCGCCGACCCAGCGCGTAACCCCCACCGCAGCGGCCAACGCTGGATGCTGATCACCGTCGCGGCGATCCTGGCCAACCCCCGTTACACCGGGCGGCAGGTCTGGAACCGTCAACGCACCGACCGCGATGCCCCCTGGCAAGGAAAGCTTCGATCGACACCACGAGATCCAGCGGTGGAGCGCCTCCACTGACTGGGTCATCTCCCGCGAGATCGCACACACTCCGCTGGTCAGCGAAGAACACTTCGTCGCCGTCCAGGCAGTCCATACCGCGCCGACCCCAGCCGACGGCATCCCCCGCCGCTATTTGTTGGCCGGAGTGATCTGCTGCGGCGTGTGCGGCCGAATCATGGACTCCCACTGGGTCCACGACCGCGCCGGCTACCGATGCCGACACGGCAACACCAGCGCCCGGCCCACCTCATCGAGACGACAGAAGACCCTCTACGTCCGAGAGGACCATCTCCTGGACAGGATTCGACACGACAGCTACCTCCGTCGGCACCACCCCGCGACGCGCGACCAGGATCCAGACAGCGTCGCTGACTACCTACGGCTCAACAACATGATCATCGTGTGCGACCACGACGCCTGGACCATCGAAACCGACACGGCGGTCTTCCCGCTCACCGCCCCGACGAGCGTCCTGACCGCCAAAGCAAAGATCCCCGCCCAACGGGACGGGGATCGCGCGAAACGCGAAGAGAAATCACGCTTCGTGGGGAAATGATGTGTCCGAGGGGATTCAAACACAAATTCACGGCGTCCATGCTCAGCATGGGCACTCATGCCGTAATCCTATAACAACCATGGAGCTGAGCGAGCCTGAGGCGACGATCGCGAAACAGGCCGTGGAGGCGGTGATAGCGACCTTGGAAGGCGTGGAAGCGGTCGGTGGCCAAGCGGATGGGCCGGAGTAGCCGGACTTGCCGTCATCGGATCGGTGCGATAGAAGGAATCACCCACCTGTCAGGCCCGGCTTCGGAGGCGGCGTGTTCGTCGATCAGGACCAGTTTTCGTTCTTGGAGGACCTCCGCCGCAACTGGCGCGAGATCCGCACCGAGTGCCTCGCGCTGGCCGAGGATTCCTTCGAGCCGTGGGTGCAGCGCCACATGTACGGCGAAGGCTGGAGCGTGTACGGACTGATCGCGTTCGGCACCCGCATCGAAGCAGCCCTGTCCGCCTGCCCACGCACCGCCGACGCGCTGCAACACATACCCGGCCTGACCACCGCCGGGTTCTCCCGCATGACCACAGGCACCAGAATCAAGCCCCACGAAGGCTGGGTGACCACCGTCTACCGCGCCCACCTGGGCCTGGTCATACCCAAGGGCGACTGCGCACTGAGGGTAGGCAGCCAAACCCGCCGCTGGCACGAGGGCAGAACATTCGTGTTCGACGACACCGTCGAGCATGAAGCATGGAACCACACTGGCGAGACCCGCACCGTCCTGCTCTTCGACTTCCTGCGCCCCGGCCAATCCATGAACCAACTCGACGACCTCCCGCCCGAGGTCGCGGCGCACCTACAACGCCGGACAAAGCCTCCCGAGTAGCAGCCAGGTCCACCAGTCGACAAGCCATTGAGCGGGGGCTGTCTCGGCCAGCGCGCTGATCGATGGCGTACGAGACCTATCAGTACTGTTGTTCGGGGCCGCCGTGCTCGCCTGCGCCGCCCTCACCGGCGACGACGAGGTCACCCTGTCCCATCTCTACGGCGGACGAGGGTCCTCGGATGCGCCGCCAACGGTGGGCCCGCTGGGGCTCAGGCAGATCTACCTGCAGCAACAGATTCCTCGGGATGAGGACCCGGCCACCTTTCTTCGTCGTCTGCACAGGGCTGACTGGGGGGCATCCTCCGGTCGGAGCCGCCCTACTCCGCGCCGCGCCTGTTCTGCATGTTGCCAAATGGGTACGACTTCGCGTACCTCGGCGATTCGGCCTGCGCCGGTGTCGGCGAGGTGGTGGTCAATGTCTCCGGCACGGTGGGCCGCACCCATCGTGGTGCCACCGACGAGATCATGTGGTTCGGCGGCGGCGCCATGGCCACGCATTCGGCCGCCCCGTTGTTGATCGACGCCGCCCTCGGCGCATTTGAGGAATCGCTGCAGCTTTACTGGCGTGCCGACGTCCATGCCGCAGCGGATGTGGGGCGTTATACCACCGAACGGACTGCGGGCACGTACTCGTACATCAACCTGGTTGTCTACGAACCGCTGCGGCTCGCGATCGAGGCCGGCGCGCAGCAGCTGGTGCTCGGTCGCGGAAGCCTCGAGGCGAAACTCGCGCGAGGCGCCGAACTGCTGCGGCTGACCAGCGTCGCCGTTCCACTGGCACGATAAGCAAGAGATAAAGGCAACCATGTCTGGCGATTCATTGCACAACTGGTCACCATCTGGCGGACGGCGCTGAAGAACGACGCGCTCGGCGCGGAGAGCGATTTCGTGGATTTCGGTGGCACGTCACTGACGGCGGTGCGTATCCGGGCTCTCATCCGGACGGATCTGGCGAGGGACGTCGATCTGCTCGACATCCTCGACTTCCCTACTCCGACGGCGTTGGCTCCCGTCGTCACGGCAGCGCCCAACTGGACCGAGTAGCCGGTCAGGTGGCCAGCGCCGCCGCCAGGCCCGCGATCGTCGGATAACGGAACAGGTCCAGCAGCGCCACCTCCCGCGACAGCCGACGGGACAGCTCCGTCTGCACCTTCAGCATGCCGGCCGACGCACCGCCGCAGTCGAAGAAGTTGACCTCCGGCCCCGCCGGTCGCGTGCCAGCACCGTGCTCCAGACCTGCGTGATCGTGGCTACCAGCGCGGCGGCTCCCTTGACGGGAGAGGCCGGCGCTGCGGTGGCGGTCTTCGCGATGTCCGCGAGCCGGGCCATGTCCGGCTTGCCGTTCGGGGTCAACGGGAACGCCGGCATGACCATCACCCGGCTGGGCACCATGGTGTCCGGCAGCCGTTGCGCGAAGTGCCGGATCACGGTGTCGCTGGTCAGCGCCCCCGGGTCGCCCTCCACGAAGGCGATGCCCTCGGTCGACGACGATCGGACCGCCATCGTCACCACGCAGTAACGCCACCGCCCGCCGTGCCGCGTCGTCCTCGGTCACCGCCCCGACCGGATCGTCCCGCCGCTCGCCCCGCACCACAACACCCAGCACCCGCCCGATGTCACCCACAGCCAGGATTCTGCAACGCTGTGCAGCTCCGCGCCATAGTGACGCGTGATACCTCCAGCAACAATCGACGCCCGGGGCGAGCCGAGCGGAGTGGCTACAGGCGTTCGGGCGGACACCTACCGGGACCACGCCAGCATCAGGCCGTCCACACCACCCTCACGCAGTTCGGTGACCATACCACCGAAAGCATGGGGAATTCGATATTGACCGATGCGCCTATGCCTCTTCCCAGACTCTCCCGCGACGGACGACGATCTCGACATCGATCGATGCGTAAGCATCTCGGATTGGGAGGTCGATTTGAGATCAGCCCTTGCGCTGGCCAGCATCACCGCGCTGGTCAGCAGCGGTCTCGTGGTCACCGCCACGAGTGTGTCCGCCGCCCCGCCACCCACGCCGGCCCCCGCGCTGGTCACCGCCGCCGACGCGGCGCTGAAGGGGAACGCCCGGACCGTCAAGGCCTCGGCGAAGGACCGGTACGCCGTCCACAGCAGCAAGCGGGACGCGAACGGCGGCGGCGTGGTCCGCTACACCCGCACGTACGACGGGCTCCGCGTCTACGGCGGGGACTTCGTCATTCGCACCGAGGCCGACGGCGACTTCGCCGGCAGCTCGGTCGGCCTGACTGCCCCGCTGAGCCTCGGCACCACCCCGAAGGTCAGCGCCGGACGGGCCCAGAAGGCGGCGACCGCCGAGTTCTCCGGCAAGGTCACCGCCACCGGCGAGGCGGAGCTGTTCGTCGACGCCAGCAGCGGGACGGGGCGGCTCGCCTGGGAGACCGTGGTGACCGGCTGGGCGCCGGACGGGCAGACCCCCTCGAAGCTGCACGTCATCAGCGACGCGCTGACCGGCACACTGATCGGCTCGTACGACGAGATCGAGTCCGTCACCGGCAGCGGCACGGGCATCTACACCGGCGCGGTCAGCGTCGACACCACGCTCTCCGGCAGCACGTACTCGATGATCGACCCGGTGCGCGGCAACGGCCGTACCTGCGACATGAACAACGGCACGTCGACCTGCACCACGTTCACCGACGCCGACAACGTCTGGGGCACCGGCGCCAACACCAACCGGCAGTCCGCCGGCGTGGACGCCCACTTCGGCGCCGCGATGACGTTCGACTACTTCAAGAACGTGCACGGCCGTAACGGCATCTTCGGCAACGGCACCGGCGTGCCGAGCCGGGTGCACTACGGCAACGCCTACATCAACGCCTTCTGGGACGGCGCCCAGATGACCTACGGCGACGGCGCCAGCAACTCCCGCCCGCTGGTCTCCCTCGACGTGGCCGGCCACGAGATGAGCCACGGCGTCACCGAGGCCGTCGCGGGCCTGGTGTACTCCGGCGAGTCCGGTGGCCTTAACGAGGCCACCAGCGACATCTTCGGCAACATGGTCGAGTTCTACGCCAACGCGCCGAGCGACCCGGGCGACTACCAGGTCGGCGAGAAGATCAACATCAACGGCAACAACACCCCGCTGCGCTACATGTACAACCCGACGCTGGACGGCTCGTCGCACGGCTGCTGGTCGACCGGCACCAACGGCATCGACGTGCACTACTCCTCGGGCGTGGGCAACCACTTCTTCTTCAACCTGGCCGAGGGCACCGGCGCCACCGCGTACGGCACCTCGCCGCTCTGCGGCACCGCTGCCCCGATGACCGGGATCGGCCGGGCGAAGGCGGAGAAGATCTGGTTCCGCGCCCTGGACGTGTACTTCGTCTCGAACACCCGCTACGTGAACACCGCCCAGCCGACGAACACCGCGCGGCTACACACCCTGTCGGCCGCCACCGACCTGTACGGCCTCTGCAGCACCGAGTACAAGGCGGTGATGGCCGCCTGGACCGCGGTGAACGTGGTTGGCTCCGAATCCTGTGCCGCCAACGACTTCTCCGTCTCGGTCGCCCCGGCGTCGCTGACGATCGACCCGGGCGCCTCGGCCACCACCACGGTCAGCACCGCGGTCATCCGCGGCACGGCCGAGCAGGTGACCTTCTCGACCGGCCCGCTGCCGGCGGGTGTGACCGTCTCGTTCAACCCGCCGTCGGTCACCGCCGGTGGGTCGACCACGCTCACGGTCAGTAGCACCGCCACGGCCGGCAGCGGTTCCTCCGCGATCACCGTGATCGGTACCTCCCCCTCGGTGGCCCGCACGAGCACCCTGAACCTGACGGTGAACGGGCTGCCGGGCTGCTCCGGCACGAACGGGACCGACGTGACGATCCCCGACAACACGACGGTGGAGAGCGCGATCGTGATCAGCGGCTGCGCGGCGACCCCCTCCACGACGAGCAAGGTCGAGGTGCACATCGCGCACACCTACATCGGTGACCTCGTGGTCAGCCTCGTCGCACCTGACGGCAGCGCGTACGTGCTGCACAACCGCTCCGGCAGCAGCACCGACAACATCGACCAGACCTACACCGTGAACCTCTCCACGGAGACCGCGAACGGGACCTGGCGGTTGCGGGTCCAAGACGCGGCGAGCATCGACACCGGCTACCTCAACAGCTGGACCCTGACCCTCTGACCGTACCGGCGTGAAAGCGGGCCACCCCGGTCGTCCGGGGTGGCCCGCTCCGCGCGTTCAGTCCCGGGCCGGCGCCACCCCGGCCCGTTCGGGCAGGTCCTGTTCCACGGTTCCCGGACGTTCGACGCGGGTGGGGTTGCCGCGTACGAGCTCATCGTGAATCTGCCGGCGGGCGGCGGTGGCGGCGCGCCGTGCCGCCTCGTCGCCGTGCTCGATGCGTTGTCGCAGCAGTTGCAGGGCGAGGCGGCGATTGAGGCTGAAGTGCCGCTCGGTGTCCACCACGACGACGATCCCCGAGGGGCGGTGGGTCGCCCGCACCGCCGTGCTGGCCTTGTTCCGGTGCTGACCACCGGGCCCGCCGGTGCGGCAGGCGACGATGTCGACATCCGCTTCCGCGGAGGTCGTACGCGTGGTGTCGACCTGGCACGGTTGCGCGATGACGTACCAGTTCTTTCGGCCGGTGTTGGCCCGGTAGGGGCTGGGGCCCTGCCAGCACAGGGTTCCGGTCCACGAGGCAGCGAAGGCCCCGGCGGCGGCTTCGGAGGTCCGGACCAGGACCGATCGGTAGGTGCCGGGCCGCTCACCGGGAACGGTCTGCACCCGATCAGTCCGCAGATTCTGCCGGGTGGCGTCGGCTTCCAGGCGGCGCAGCAACCGGGCCAGCGCCCAGGCGCACTCCTGCGGGCCGCGCCCGGCCGACAGGAGCAGGTGGGTGTTCACGGCCGGCCTCGCTCGCGGCGGTGGTCCCTGCGATCCCGACGAGGTGTCGACCCGAGGTCGGGTGTCTTGTAGGTGACCAGGGGCACCGTGGTGGCCACGGGCGTGGCCAGGTCGTGGTCGACAAGGTCGGCGATCACCTGCTCGATGCGTTTGTAGGCCGTTGGTGCCTCCTCGAAGAGCAGTGGCGGTCGCCGCACACCACCAGCGACCCCACCGGCGTGCGGCGCAGCTCCTCGACCGTGTGCTTGGCCCGACCCCGGCGCAGGGTGTCGGCGCGCGACATCTTGCGGCCCGCTCCGTGCGCCACGGAATGGTTGGCATCCGGCCTGTCGGTTCCGCCTGAAAACTGGCTCAGGCACACATTTTGTGAGTTGTGCTCGCGGGTAGTTCGGGTTGGGTGCCGGAGTGGAGATCATCGTGGCGTTGCTGCCGCATCTGGTTGGTCTGCGGTTGGAAGCGGTGGTGGTCCGGGCCGTCGGAGTCAGGATCGACGCGGCGACGCGGACGGTGCGGACGGTGCGGGCGGCGTGCGGAGTCTGTGGCGTCTGGTCGACCACTGTGCATGGTCGCTATACGCGGCGGCTGGCCGACGTCAGGTTGGGTGGCCATGAGGTGCTGGTCGCGTTAACGGTGCGCAGGTTCACCTGCGTCAACGTCGAGTGCCGGCGGCGGACTTTCGCCGAACAGGTGCCCGGGCTGACCCGACGGTATGCCCGTCACACGGTCCTGGCGGCGGGTGATCTGGAGGCGGTCGCGGTGGCGTTGGGCGGTCGACCGGGTAGCCGGTTGGCGCATCGGCTGGCGGTGTCGGTGTCTCGGACGACGTTGATCCGGATGATCCGGCGGATGCCCGACCCGCCGCCGGTGACGCCGACGGTGCTGGGCGTTGACGACTTCGCCCGTCGCCGTGGGCACCGATACGCCACCGTGCTGCTCGATATGCACACCCGCCGGCCGGTCGACGTCCTGCCCGACCGCACCGCCGATACCCTCGCCGGATGGCTGCGGGAGCACCCCGGCGTTCAGATCGTCTGCCGGGATCGCGGGGGCAGCTACGCCGAGGGCGCCCGCAAAGGGGCACCTGACGGAGGGTGTCAGATCTGCTGTGTAAGGGCGTGACCTCTGTTCCGAGTCGTTGAGCGATTCGAAGGAGGACACGCTATGAGCGATGTGCAGGACGCTGTTGAGGTGGGGCGGCGGCGTGGGGATGCCG
>NZ_JAAALO010000022.1 GCF_009908295.1 Micromonospora rubida | reverse complement strand
ACGGTACAAGCGCACAGCGCGTTGACGTAGCTCGTCGGGGTATTTCTTCGGTGCTGCCACGGACGACTTCCTCCCCCACGGCCATCAGACCATGATCAAGAAGCTCCATGAAAGCGGGGGTGGCTCAACCACCCGCAGCAGCCTCGCGTTTTGGCGCGGTGAGACGGGGGACGCGGCGGGCGCGGTCACCGCCTTCGAGAAACTTCTCACCGACCAGCTTCGGGTGCTCGGCCCCGACCACCCGGATTCCCCCGCCGCCGACGCCTCAACCGAGGCGGCGACCGCCGCGCCAACGCCGCACTCCACCGCATCGCCCTGACCCGATCACGTGGTGACCACCGCACCCGCGACTACCTCGACCGACGCAGCAGCCAAGGCCTGACCCGCCGCGAAGCAGCCACCCGATGCCTCAAGCGCTACATCGCCCACGAGGTCTACCACTTGCTCCGCCAGCCAACCCAGCAGATCAGACCCCACGAACCCCTTGGAAACATAGGGGCATCAGACCCAACGGGGCCCAGTGTCGCAATCGCAGGTCATTGGACCAAGTGAGCTTCAGGCGTCAAGACGGCCAGAAGGCACCCTGAGTGCCACATAAGTCACTCTGTGTATCGGGCATGCGCTGAGGTTGTCCTGACGTCTGTCAAGCTCAAGATCGCCGATGGCGGTACGAGCGGCGGACTTTATCTGTGCAGTTTTGTGAGGTAACGTCGCCCGCACACCGGTAAAACTACGTACATGCAGTTTGCAACGACGACACAGTTTTCAGCGTCAGGAGTTTTTGATAGTGAAGAAGAAAGCGGTTGTCCTGCTTAGCGGAGGTCTCGACTCGACGACTGTGCTGGCCGTAGCCCGCGCCGAAGGTTTCGAGCCTTACGCGTTGAGCTTCCAGTACGGACAGCGACACACGGTTGAACTGGACGCAGCCGCTCGAGTCGCGGCGGCGTTCGATGTTCCGCGGCATGTAGTCGCTAGCATCGACCTTCGAGTCTTCGGCGGATCTGCGTTGACTGATGACACCATCGCCGTCCCACACCACGACAGCGCCGACGAGCTGGGCTCTGAGATTCCGGTCACCTATGTGCCAGCGCGTAACACGATCTTCCTGTCCTTCGCGTTGGCTTTCGCTGAGACGATTGGCTCATCGGACGTGTTTATCGGCGTCAACGCTCTCGACTACAGCGGCTACCCGGACTGCCGTCCCGAGTACATCGCCGCCTACGAGCAGATGGCGAACCTCGCCACCAAGGCTGGAGTGGAAGGAACGCAGAAACTGAAGATCCACACGCCGCTGGTCGCGTTGACGAAGGCCCAAACCATCGAGCGAGGACTCGCTTTGGGCGTGGACTACGCGATGACGCACAGTTGCTACGAGCCAATCGGAGACCGTGCGTGCGGAACCTGCGATTCATGCCTGCTTCGCATACGCGGCTTCGCCGAGTTGGGCTTGACCGATCCGTCGATGGTCCCGGCAGCACAGTGATGTACCGGGTCAAGGAGATCTTTTATACATTGCAGGGTGAAGGCAGCCACGCGGGACGCCCCTCCGTGTTTTGCCGTTTTACTTCCTGCAACCTGTGGACCGGACGTGAACGCGACCGTCATCGAGCCATATGCCAGTTTTGCGACACGGACTTCGTCGGCACGGACGGCCAGGGTGGGGGCCGTTTCCGTTCTGCGGCCGATCTCGCCTCCGCAGTGGCCAAGGCATGGCAGGGCGTCGAGCACCCGCGCGCCCGTCGGTATGTGGTGTGCACCGGCGGAGAGCCGCTCCTGCAACTCGACGCCGCCGCGGTGGACGCCTTGCACGCCGAGGAGTTCGAGGTGGCGATTGAAACCAACGGCACCCAGCCAGCACCGCCCGGCATCGACTGGATCTGTGTGAGCCCCAAATCCGGCGCCGAGCTCGTCCTGACCACCGGCGATGATTTGAAGCTGGTGTACCCCCAGCCCGAGGCGATGCCCGAACAGTTCGAACACCTTGAGTTCGGCAAGTTCCTGCTGCAGCCTATGGACGGCCCGCAACGCGAGGCGAACACCATGGCGGCAGTCACGTACTGCCTGGAACACCCTCAGTGGCAACTCAGCCTCCAGACACACAAGTATCTCGGGATCGCATGATGGAAATCTTCCGCGAGTTCACCTTCGAAGCAGCCCACCGACTGCCCCAGGTGCCTGCCGGACACAAATGCGCCCGGTTGCACGGCCACTCATACCGCATCGAGGTTCACATCGCAGGCGAGGTCGACCCGACGATGGGCTGGATTATGGACTTCGGTGATCTGAAGGCTGCCGTCAAACCAGTGATCGCGGAACTGGACCACTACTACCTCAACGAGATTTCCGGCCTGGAAAACCCGACGAGCGAAAACCTAGCCCGCTGGACGTGGGACCGACTCATCAACGCGCTGCCGCTGTCAGCGATCATCGTCCGAGAGACCTGCACGTCCGGCTGTGTTTATCGAGGTGAACGATGACCCTCATCGACGTGCAGGCCCTACCTGACCAGCGCGGCATCGCACTGGACACCGTCGGTATCGACGGGCTGCGCTACCCCGTGCTGATCTGCGACGGCCAAGGCAATAAGCGCGACGTGGTTGCCAGCATGACCATGGCCGTTGACGTCGAGGCCCGAGTCAAAGGCGCTCACTTGTCCCGCTTCGTAGAGGTCCTACACGCCTGGCGCGACGAACTCGATGCAGCGAGCATGCTGTTGATGGCCGACGATCTGCGCCAGCGGATGGGCGCGCAAACCGCGGCAGTGTCGGCCGCGTTCGTCTACTTCCTGGAGCGCAATGCCCCCGTGACTGGCGCGGCATCGTTCATGGACTACCCGTGCACGATCACCGCCACCAGCGGCGGCCCCTCGGGCGGCAAAGTGTCACTGCGAGCGGAGGTCGCGGTGACCAGCGTCTGCCCCTGCAGCAAAGCGATCAGCGACTACGGCGCCCACAACCAGCGGGGCCGGGTCACCATCGATGTCGACCTGACAAGCCATGACAGCGGGCTGTGGTTCGACGACTTGATCGCCGTCGCCGAACAATGCGGCTCGTCGCCGCTGTACGCGCTGTTGAAACGCCCAGACGAGCGGCATGTGACGATGGCCGCCCACGACAACCCAGTCTTTGTCGAGGACATGTCCCGCAACGTGGTGATCGCCCTGCGGGACGAGCCACGAATCAGCCGGGGCCAGGTTCGGGTCGTCAACGACGAAAGCATTCACAACCACGTCGCCTTCGCCCAGGTATTCTGGTCAGCCCGTAGGGAGCCGCAGTCATGACCGGTGAGCGGCAGGGTACATTGCACATCGTTGTGACATGCGCCAATCGAAAGCGCCACAGCGTGCCTGCGGACCTGCACCTTCGTTCGATCACCGAGCAGCGTCCAGCGGATCGCTTCGCCACCTGGTCTGGCCGACTGGACAGCTCCGACTCGGCACGCACATCGGCGATCGACGCCTATGCCGGCGAGCACTGGACAGTGATTCGGGAACTCGCCGCGTCCCCTATCGGTAAGAGTGTGCAGCTGTGGATCGCGTCTGCGGGCTATGGCCTGATCCCCGCTGACGCCCAGATCTGCGCCTACGCCGCCACGTTTTCCGCTCCCGCCGCAGACGCGGTCGGGCCTACGGTTTCTGAGGTCAGCGACTGGTGGCGGCGGCTCGGGGATTGGGTCGGCCCTGCGGCAGGCCAGCCTCGCACGTTCCAGCAGTTGGTCGCGTCCGATAAGTCTGCAACCGTGATTGCCGTGCTGTCGGAGGCATACCAGCGTGCGTGCGCCCAAGATCTCCTCGCAGCTGCCAGACTCCTCGACCGCGACACCCTGTCGGTCATCGGTCCATCAGCCGCGCACGCCCCACTCGCTGACATTCTTGTTCCGGTCACCGCGAAGCTGCGACACACGGTTGGCGGCAGCTTGCAGGCCCTGAATGTCCGGGCGGCAAGATACCTACTCGAACACGGCGATGGAACGCGGCGCGCTCAGTTGCGTACTGCTGCGGTGGCCGCCGCGCCGGTCAATCCTCCGCCGGCCCGCGCCGTCGGGCAGAAGATGTCCGACGCCGAGGTCGCCGACTACATTCGCGGGCACGCCCACACCAGCGCTACTCACCTACTGCGCCAATTGCGGGCCACTGGTCGATCGTGCGAGCAACATCGTTTCGCTGACCTGCACCGTGACGTCTGCAAGGTGCACCGGGCATGACCGACCAGATTACGGCGTTGAAGCGCCGGGCGCTGCGCATCGACCAGATCGACAGGCATCCGCTGTACCTGTTCACTTTGACTGCGGCCGAGGTTCTCCAAATCGCCGATGTGTCGCGGGTCAGCCGTAACGACGCCAGCCAACTGATCGGCTACCAGCGGCCCGAAGTTCGCGGTCACGTCCAAGACATCATCGACTACCTCAACAGCGGTCCGGTGATCTTCCCCAACGCCATTATTCTCGCCTTGTCGTCCCGAGCGACTTTTACTCGCAGCCGCGGACCAGGCACGAGCGATGGACTAGCCACCTCGGGCACCCTGACCCTGCCCCTCGCCGGCCTGGGGGAAGCCAAGCCTGCATGGATCGTCGACGGGCAGCAGCGCGCGATCGCGTTGTCGCGTGCCGAGCGTCACGACTTCCCGGTGCCGGTTACCGCGTTTGTCGCCGATTCGGTCAGCCTGCAACGCGATCAGTTCGTTCGGGTCAACAACACCCGCCCGCTCCCACCCAACTTGGTCACGGAGCTTCTGCCGGAAGTCGACGCGCCACTGCCACAGCGGCTCAGCGTCCGCAAAGCCCCGTCGTTGGTGTGCGACCGCCTCAACCACGATCCACGATCCCCCTTTCACCAGATGATCAAACGGGCTTCCACCCGTGGCGATGCTCTACGCGTCGCGGTGATCGCCGACAACAGCATCGTGTCAATGATCCAAGAAAGCCTTACTGCCGCAGCGGGCTGCCTGTACCCGTATCGGAACTTGACGAGCAACGAGATCGACACCGACGGCATCCATCACGCCCTGTGCATGTACTGGTCGGCGGTACGTGACGCATTCCCAGAGGCGTGGGGCAAGCCTGCCACCGACAGCCGGCTCATGCACGGCGCGGGCATCCGTGCGATGGGTCGACTCATGGACCGGGTGCTGTCGATCGTTGACCCGCGCCGCCCCGACGCCGCCGAGCAAATCCGCAAGGAGATCGACCTCATCGCGCCCTACTGCCGATGGACCTCCGGCACCTGGGACCAGATCAACCTGGCGTGGGATGCGGTAGAAAACGTGCCGGGGCAAATCCAGACTCTGTCGAACTACCTCGTCCGTGTCTACATCGACGTGCGGGCGGCACGACCATGAAATACTTCTTCCCCGACAGTCAAGACCAGATCGACCCCGGCTTCGACTTCGTCACCGAGGAACGCGATCCGATGAGAGTCCGCCAGCGCGATGATCTCTACGCGCACGAGGTCTTCGACCCGCCGCCGTTCCACGGGCTGCTGGTCGCGAAGTCAATCGTCGACGGCTACTCCAGTGGGGCGGGCGGAAAGTACACCGGGGCGCAGCGCAACCGGCTCCGCCGGGAAGGCGCCCGCCGGTTTTTCCGCCTCGACCATGTCCACGGGCCGCTTGACATCATGGGCGACTGTGGCGCGTTCACCTATCACCAATTGCCCGAGCCGCCATTTACTGTCGATGAGGTTATCGAGTTTTACGGCAGCAACGACTTTGACTACGGCATCTCCGTCGACCATATCGTCTTCAATATGAAACCCCTTGTTCCTGTTGATCCCAATAGTGAGACAGTGCGCGGATGGGCCGCCCGCCAGGAACTCACCTTGACGCTGGCCAACGAATTCTGGCAAAAGTGCAAGGATCGCCAGGTCAGGTTCCAGCCGCTTGGAGTCGCGCAGGGCTGGAGCCCAGGCTCCTATGCCGAGTCGGTGGCCGCGCTCCAGCGCATGGGCTACCGGCGTATCGCCATGGGCGGAATGGTCCCCTATAAGACCCCCGAAATTCTGGCCTGCCTCGCCGCGGTTGATGAAGTTCGCGATCCCAGCACGCAGTTGCACCTCTTGGGAATCAGTCGCTGCGACAACGTCCCAGCGTTCGCTGGGCATGGCGTGACGAGCTTCGACAGCACCTCACCATTCCTGCAGTCTTTCAAAGACGACCGCGACAATTACTACACCCCTGGATCGACTTATGTGGCGATCCGCGTCAAGCAGGTGGAAGGCAACGCCCCGCTGCGCAAACGGATCGCTGCCGGCGAGATTGACCAGCGCAGGGCGATCCAACTGGAGCGAGCTGCATTGCGGCTGCTGCGCGAATACGATGCAGGCCTAGCTGCCGTGGACGATACGGTGGCCGCCGTCCACGAATACAGCGCATTAATCGATCCCCATGTCGATCGGCGTGCCGACTACCAAAGGACCCTGCAGGACATGCCGTGGCGGGACTGCAATTGCCCGTTGTGCTGCAACGAAGGAATCGAGATCGCGGTCTTCCGCGGAACCGAGCGCAATAAACGGCGCGGCTTTCATAACCTGTACGTATTCAGAAATAGATTGCGTGCTCAACTCGGAGAGGACCCAACGTGACGCAGGCCCCCGACAGCTCTTCTCGGTCTGGCCGCCGGCGGCTTCTACGCCTGCCCGCGCTGGAGATCAACCAAGGCAACCGGATCGTCTACACCTTCGCCATCGACGGCAAGCAGCTGCCGGACATCGCAACGGTGTCGCGCATCCGCCGCGATGACGGCATCAACCTGCACGGATACCAGCGGCCGGAGAACCTTACACACATCAAGGCGATCCGTCGTTACCTCGAAACCGACCCCAGACCGATGCTGCCCAACGCCATCGTGGTCGCTTTTGACGGCACCGTCCAGTTCCGCGGCAAGAAGTCCACCGATGAAGAACGGCCTGACTTCGTCCGGTCAGGGACGATCATCATTCCAGTCATCGCCGACGCCGAGGAGCATGAGAAGCCTGGCTTCATCGTCGATGGGCAGCAGCGCACCGCCGCGATCCGAGACTCACATCTCGACGAGTTTCCGGTGTTCGTCACCGCGTTCATCGCCGATACGCACGCTGACCAACGGTCCCAGTTCATCCTGGTGAACTCAACCAAAGCGCTCCCCAAGGGCCTTATCCACGAACTGCTGCCCGAAGCGTCCGGTGCCCTGCCCGCGTCCCTGATGATCCGGCAGTTGCCGGCGACTCTGGTCGCCAACCTCAACTACGTGCAAGAGTCACCGCTATACTGCATGATCCAGACCCAGACGAACCCAAAAGGTCTGATCAAGGACAATTCGATGCTGCGGATGCTGGAAGGCAGTCTCGAGAACGGGGCGCTGTGGCCGTACCGGGGCGACAACACCGACGCGAACCTCGATCGTATGCTGTCGATCTTGCACAACTTCTGGAATGCGGTCTCCCAGGTCTTCCCCGACGCCTGGGGCATCCCGCCACGGCGCTCCCGCCTCATGCACGGTGTGGGCATCCTCGGCATGGGCGTCCTGATGGACGAGATCGCCCATGCCCGCGGCGGCGGCGACCAGATCACCACCGAGGCCGAGTTCGCCGCGGATCTGAAGGCCATCGCCGACGACTGTCACTGGACCGAGGGCATATGGCCGTTTCCAGACGGACCGCGCACCTGGAACGCGGTAGAGAACACCAGCCGAGACATCGCCCGAATGCAGCAGTTCCTCATCGGCCGATACCGTCAGCGAGTGGGCGGTCACCAGTAACGCGCTAGTCCCGCCGCCACACCTCTTCGCCCTCTTCGGATCGCTGATCGAGCAGCCGTATCTCCACGGTCTCGATCAGCGCCCGGAGCGTCAATATGCTAGCCGGTGCCGTGGCGCGTCAGGCGTTGTTGACCGCCTGCCAGGTCTGTAGCGCTCCGGCTGCGGCACGTAGCAAGGAAGCGGAGCCGCAGCCGTCAGCCTCGGTGATGATGGTGCCGGTAGCCGTGTTGGCGCGGATGAAGCCCGTCGCGGCATGCGTGGCGCAACGAGTTGCCATCACGACGATGTCGGCGTGCTGGGCGTGCTGCTTCAACTGAGGCGACCCGACGTGGTCTGAGGCCGCGTGGATCGAGGTCTGAGGTGCTAGGTCGCGCAACGCGGTGCGGGCCCGGCTGAGCGCGGCTTCATCGAGGGAGTACAGAAGGACCTTCAGTGCCGGGACGTCTGCGAGAGTTGGCCCAGTAGACGGTTCGTCGGCCCTTGCAGGTGTCGGCTGCCAGATGAGGTTGGTGCCAAGTTCGGCGTCGAGTTGCTCGGCGAACATCCGTAGGTCGACGTCAAGGCGGCTGGAGTGGACCGCCAGCGGCGTCAGGAGCCTGGACGCGAGGCGTAGCCGCGCTTCGGAGTCGGGGCACGGCATGCGCACCAGAAGGTCAGCGAGGTCCAGGGCGACAAGGGCTCGATCAGGTCCGACCCAGCGCTCCGTTTCGGCGCTGAGATCGTCGAGCAGTCCAGCATAGGTGTCGCTACCTGGACTTGATCGCAGAACCGTCTCGGTCAGTGCGACGATCCCGGCCAGGTCGCCGGGGCTGAGCCAGTTGTGAACGAGGGCGAGCTCGATATAGACGGCTGCGGTACGCGGGGCGGGGTGACCGAGGTCGTCGGCGTCGAGGAATGCTCCGAGCATCTGCCAGGCACGCTCTGCCTGCGCGTTGTCCAGACCGGTGAGTACGGCGGCCATGTCCTGGTCCACCGTGTAAGGCTGGGGCCAAACGTGCCAGGCTTCCTCACGCAACGCGGCAGCTGCCGCTGGAACGCCAGCCGCTTGCGCTTGAGCGAGCGAGACCCACGAGTCGATGTTGGGCGTGGCCTGGGTCATCGCCGGGTCGGCGAGGACAGTTTGCGTTTCGGGTAACACGCTTGCGGCTGCTGCGACCAGATTCGGGTGGCGGTCGAGGCGTATTCGGATGTCGGAATCGTCCAGCAGAAGGCGAACCGTGTCGTGGTCCGCACGCACGTGCGCGGTTAGCAGGACGACCCAGAGCGCATCGTTGCTGAGGTCCCCGACGGTGCCCCGCAGGTTGCGCGGTAGCACAGCCCCGTTGGCGGTCAGGCTGGTCTTGGCAGCTTCGATGTCGTTGGCATTCAGCGCCTCAGCCAGCGATTGGTGATAAATGGCGGCGAGGATCGCGTCGCGGACAGGTCCGGGTGGGTCTGCGGCGAGGACGTCGGCCAATTCAGGCAACTGGAGCAGATCGGCATCACGGCCGATCTTCGCCAGACGCTTTATGCGCAGGTGAGCGAGGTTGGCGCCGCCAAGTCCGCCGGTGGCGGTGAGTTGACCGAGAACTGCAGCCGACGACGTGTTGTCACCAGCAGCGAGGGAGACCTCGAATTCACCCAGCAGCCTGCCGAGAGGCTTGGGAATGTGCCAGTTGCGTACTCCACGACGCCCGACGGTGCTCTGCATCTGGCCTAGCGCTGCCCAGGCTCTGCCTTCGTGCTGCGGTGTAGGGCTGCGCAAGACGAACGTGGTGTCCGGGCCGACGAGGTCGATGACTGCCTGGTCGACTGGATCGGCGGCGTTCAGAGCGGCCGGCAGGCCATTGAAGTAGCTGTAGGTCGGCCCGACAAAAGCCATCAGTAATTCCGACACCATGGTGGCGTGTGCCGGATCCCAGGCGATCACGTACGCGGACAGGTGGTCTGGCCGGTCCGGTGCCCTGCGAGGCAGAACGACCGGGATGTCGGAAGGCTGGCGCAACGCCTGCAGGAGTTGGATGAGACGTTGCCCGGCCTTCGTTGTCGGGTCCTCAGCGGGATCGACCAGGTTTCCCTCACCGAAGAATCCGGCGATGAAGGCGTCGATCCGTTCGGGCGCTGGCTTAGTCACTGCCGGACCGTCCATCGGTGGTTGAAATCCATTCGTGCGTGAGCGGCGGCCTGCTCGTCAGTGCGGTATGTCACGGACTCGTCGTTGACCAGTAGTCCGCGGGCCGTGAAGTTCATGGACCCGGTCAGCAGCCACCGTCTGCCGCACAACGTCTTCTCGTGAACGTCGGGGTGGTCGACGATGTTGAGGTGGTCCGCATGGGCTTGGCGGCGCAACCGGTCGAGGAAGGTCCGATTGTGATCGTCAGGACGAGACACGACGTTCAACGTCGTACCGGCTTGGGTTAGTTGGGCCAGCACCTGGGACAGTGAGTAGGTGCGAGCGACCGGGTCGAGGAATAGGGTGTCGAAGTCGCCACGGGTGTTGTCGAGCGCGTCGATGTCGCTGATCCAAGGCGAGACGAGCCATAACTCGGGGCTTGGGTGGAGAAGTTCGCTGACCAGGATCGTGGTAAGGATTGGCTCAGCGGAGATCCCCGTCGTGCCGCTGGTGCGGATCAAGCGGTCGGACATGTCACTGTACCGCCGCTCGTAGTTCGATGCGCGCCCGTAGATCAGCGCCGAAGCGCCGCAAGCCCGTGACCTCGCCGTGGATCCGCAGGACGTCACGATCGATGGAAATCACCGCCACCTGTCGGATGGCGTCGGCAAGGTCCTCGCTGCGGGTGGTGTCGGCGACCAGTTCGACCGCGTTGTGCACACCGAGTGTCGCCCGGTAGAAGTCTTGCCAGCCGTTGGCAGTCACATCGATGGTGGAGAGCAGTTCATAATGGACGGCCGCGGCTAGCAGCCTGTCCAGGATGGGAGGCTCTGTGTATGGCTGGTAGTGATCGAGGTGAGCCACTCGGGCCGGATTCCCCCGCGGCCACAACATGCTGAAGACCTGGTCGGCGCTCATGGACGTGCCGGGGCCGGAGAGGTTGAGTCTGCCGGTGGCGACAGCGTAGGCGATGATCTGTGCATCGATCTCGATCCCGAGGCGCTGCTCGATGTCTGTCCACGCGACCATGATCGCCTGGACTGTCCGGTCGGTGTTGGCGTCGCTGCCGCGTCGCAGGAGTCTGGTGGACAATGCGGCGACCGCGCCGTGGCGCGGGTTCCCATCCAGGTCCGTCCAAGCCTGCCGAAGGCGGGCGAGGGCTGCTTGGGCGTTGGCCGACGAGGGCGCGTCGCGGAGTTCGCGCATCGCGTTAGCAGCAAGGCCGTTAGGGGTTTCCACGACGTGGGTTAGCAGGCGGGTGAGGGTGGCGTCGACATACTCGAGGTCGCTGGGCGCCAGCGCGCTGTCGACGAGGCCCCAGAATCTGCGGGGGTCGCGGGCGTAGTAGCTGGCGAGTTGCTCCACGACGCCGAGACCGCCAATCGTGGTCTCGGTGAGCCAGATGGTGCTGTCACCGTCCGCCGTGACCGGCGGGACGACGTCGACGATGAGGTCGGTGTCTTGGGCGTCGGGGCAGGCGCGCTGCCCGGCGGCGAGGATCGCAGCGGCGAGAGTGTCGCGGTAGCAGCGCTGGGCGAGGCTGGTGGTGTCAGCGGCTATGTCTGTGGTCCACAGCAACTCCGCGTGCCGGTCGAGGCAGGCTCGGACGCTCGTGTCGCGGCTGAGGTCCTCAAGAGCATTGATCAGTTTCTGCGGTGGGATCGCCACGCCTGTTCCGCTGGTGTCGCGGTAGAGGATCTGGAGGATATTGGCGAGGTCTTGCGCCCATGCGCCGTTCGTCAACTGCTGCTGGATCTGCTGCGGTGCCCTTGTGCCGTCGATGCCTGCCAAGACGAAAGCCGTCAGATAGACGGCGATCAGGCGGTCGCGTTGGAAGATGTTCGCGATCTCGTTGAGGCTGGGGTCCTCCCGGACCGCAGTGGTGAATGCTATGCGCCGCCAAGCCGGCGACGACAAATGTGCGAAGACGGCAGCGTCGGCGACGTCAAGCGGTGCGACGGTGATCCGAAGGCCATCGACGGCGAGGCTGAAGCCCAGCGCGGCTGGGCTGCCGTCGATTCGGTATCGCACTTGAGAGCTGGTGGTCTGGCCGTTGTTCGTGACTGTCTCGCATTGCGCCCCGGGAGTCATCCGGCGGGTGGTAGCCGGGTTGCCGGCCGCGTGGGTGGCAAATCCGACTGAGGTGATCTTCCGGGCCCAGGTGGACGGGTTTGGAATGGAGCCGGCGATCGGGCCTGCGGCTGAGACCAGGATTTCGGAGATCCACTGCGGCGTGCCTTGGGAACGATCGGATATGTCGGTTGGCGGCTCCGACAGTGAGATGACCTGTGGCCGCACTACTTCAACAAGACCGGCCGGTGTGCGCCACTGTCCCTCGCGTGCGTAGGCCGGCGCGAACAGTTCCACGTCAAGCCAGCCGCTGGCGTGCGGGCCTGGCAGCGGCAGCCATGTGCGGTCGTTCTGGTTGCGGTGGCCGTAGCGGCGGCTGACACGACCGGGCACCGCCTCACGCAGGGCACGTTCGATGGAGAGCGTCTCTGGCTCAGACCGAGGGAATGGCAGCGTCAGGGACACCTCTGGGACGTTAAGGGCGTCGTACAGGGCTGCAGTGATGTACTCGGGCAGCAGTTCGCCCTGGCTGGCGCCGGGATCGCGGACGCTCGGGCGCCAGCCGCTGCGCAGGCGGCGCAGGGCGGTAGGCACGACGCCGAGCAGCAGCGCGCGGGGCTGTTCCCACAGCAGCGCAGAGGCTTCGTCATTGCTGACTCGCAGGGCGTTGCGCAGATGGTTGGCCAACTCGTCCTGCAGGCCGGTGCTGTCCAGCAATTCGTCGAGGAGGTCAATCAGCGGCTTGTCGGGATCTGTCGAGGGCTTGGGCTGCGCTGGCGCCTTCAAGGCCACTCGCGGGTCGATGCGCCGGCTACGACTGGTGAGCTTGCGTCCGAGCCAGTCCAGCAGCGCCTGCGTCGCCTGAATCTTGAGGACGTAGCGGTTGCCGACCGGTAGGTGCCGTGGCGGGATCTCGGGCGCAAAGAGCGTGTCAAATGCCTGGTAGGCCAGGCGATCTCGCCCGTAGTCCGACAATGTCACGACGGTGATCGGACGCATTTCCCGGCGTCGGCCTGCCCGGCCTTGACGCTGGATGAAGGCAGCCGCGTCACGAGGAGCTTTGTGCTGCATCACCAGCCCCACCCGTGGGTCGTTGAAACCGACCTCCAACGACGCGGTAGCGACGATCACATCGGCATCGCGGTCCACCCCTGAGTCCTGCGACGTGGTGCGGCCTACACGCAGGCCATTGGAATCGGCCAGGGGAGACAACGCGTGGCCGATCATTCGTGCCAGGTCCCACGACTGACCGTCGTCGAACCGTGCTGACGACTGCGGAGCGTCTGGCGACCGCAGGCCGGCCAGCACGTGCCCGCCGAGTCGACCACGGGCGAACCGCGGCCCGGCGCCTTCGGCATCGCGCAGGTCGTCGTAGAACCGGTTGTTAACGTCGAGATCGTCGGTGAAGATGAAACCTCGTGACCCGAACAGGCGTTCCCGGCCGGGCATGTCGAGGATCCGCGCGTAGAGCATCGCGGTCTGGATTGACACCGATAGCAGGCTGACGCCGGACACCGGGTCGCCACGGAGCGCGATCGAGTACTGGCGTCCTAGGTCCTCCAGGTCTGCTGGCTGCGGCTCGATGTGGTCGACCGCGATCTCTTCAAGGCCGGTCAGTTCCGCGAAGAACGTTTCGGCGTTGCGCAGGGTGGCGCTCAGGCCGACAAAAGTCACCGGTCGGCGCACCGCATGCCGCCAACGACGCAGGAGCAGCGCCACCTGCGCGCCATGGACACCGGTGTAGGTGTGAACCTCGTCGAGCAGGACCAGCGCCGGCGTCTTCCCGCCACCCTGCCAACCCAACAGCCGCCCGAGGTTGTGATCGCTGCCATTTCGGTTAAGCATTTCGGTGGTGGTGAACAGGAGGTCCGGGGGCCGCTGGCAGAGAGAATCCCTGGTCAAGGCCAGTTGATCTTCTACCCGGCAGGAGCAATTGGTGCAGGCCAGCACTTCGCGACGCCGTGTGCGATCTGCCTCCGGCCATACCATGTCGCTGCCGCATTCGGGGCAGGGCAGGAAGGGACAGATCCGGTCGGCGCCATTGTGTTGCCATGACCTCGCAGTCACCGGGCCGGTCAGGAGGAACCGGTCCTCGGCGTTGCGGGGGGTGTCGCCGTAGAGCGCGCCGATGCGCAGTGGCCGGCGTCCGTTTTTGGCGAGCACGTCACCGACTTGCCGAGCCGCGTTGACCGCTTCCCGAAGCTGATCGCGGAGTAGTTCCTTACGCGGATACAGGGCGACGGTGTGGAGCCGGTGGTGGCCCGGTCGTGCATCTTCAGCGATGGCGGCGAACGCCGGCAGGTAGAACGCGAGTGTTTTTCCGCTGCCGGTGCCCGCGCCGACGATGACACCGCGGTTAGCCATCGCGCTGAGCGCGATCGACACCGCCGATGTTGCTTGCACCTGGAACCGGGCCAACGGTCGCTCCGCGATCTGGGCCGCGGCGACCTCGGATTGCACCGTCGACCATTGGGCTGCCTGCTCCAGTTCGGCGAGCACCGCATCGGTCGGGAGATCGCGCCGCGGGTACTGGCGTGCCGCGACGTGCAGGCGGTAGTCCGCGACAAGCGGGCGTCCTTGATCCCACCACCGTGCGGGAGGGTTCGTGACGTCGCGCGGAACGAACAGCTGCCGCAATTGTGTGGTCAGGCGGAGGGCCTCGGCCATGCGGGTCCGATACCTCGGTGGAGATGAGCCCGGCAGTCGGAACAACAAGCCCTGCTCGATCAGCGTCTGGATCACCCCCTGAGCGTTGAGGGCCGCCAGGTGGCCAGTGTCGATCTGATTTTCAATCAGGCCGACGATCTCGCTATGGGCGAGGGCGCCGTTGGTGACCCCCCAGGCGAGGAGTGGAAGCTCCAGATCCTCTAGTGCGTCGAGAAGGTCCGAAAGGTCGGGCAGAGGCAGCGGGGAGGTCACGCATCCCTCCGGCGTAGCTGGATCTGCTCAGCTACGGGTGTGCTTCTCAGCAGTGCGATGTCGTCATCCGACAAGTCGGAGAGCATCAGCGGACTCCGTGCCGATAGGCGATCGAGGATGTCGATGAGCTCATTAGGCAGCTCCGGCTGCTGCTGAAGGGTGTCCAGAAGAAGTTCGTAGGTGGTAGCGAAGGCTCGGATGTCACTGGGCGTTGGCAGGGCTGTACGGATCTTAGCGAGCAGAGCCCGGCGTTCACGAACATCCTTGCGTTCGTCTGACGACAGCAGGGCGTCTCGATTGCTTGGCAGCGCGTCCAGGCGTGCACCGACCCATGCCTCCCATGCCTGCTTGGCCATCGCTTCTCGCTGTGCCGCGGCGCCTTGGACCTTGGTCAGGGCTGCTTTGAACGTGGCGTTGGAGGAGTTGCCCTGCGTGAACTTCCGGCGAAATTTCTCGTAGCCATCGTCGATCGCCTTGTCGAATGGCGCGATCCCCTCGAGTGCGGCTACACCACGGGTGATGGTTAGCGCGCGGTCCAGGGCCTGCAGCGCAGTCGACAACTCGGACCTGCGGTGGGCGATCCGTTCAATCTCCTGGCGTTCTGAACGCCCAGCGTGGATCGCCTCCGCCTGAGTCTGGAACAGGCTCGCCTTGTCCAGGACGGACACAGCGGTCACTGGCCCTTGCGGCTGCGGATCGATTCCCACTCTTCCATCACCTTCTCAATCTCCGTGTCCGAGCCTGAAACCACAACCCGCGCCCGGGCGGCGATGGCGGCCAGCGCTTCGGTGAGCCAGGTGTCGGTGAGCTCAAGGAAGTGTATGGCTTGGCTCAATGACGGGCCGTGGTCCTGGCCAGTCACGAGCAGTGCAGCATTGTTCTTCTGTGGCTCGTCGGCCGCTGACCAACTGTCCAGCCCTCGTTCCAGCCGGTCGATGGCTGCCCAGTCGATGCCGTCCGCCGCTGCGAGTACGCGCTGGAACTCCTTTTCGTCCTGCGGTACCTGCCCGATGGCTGTCCCCGCCTCGAGCGCGCCAGCGACCGCTCGTACGACGTCGCGACCTCGGGTGCTCTTGGGGAGCATCTGTCGTAGCCGTTCCACCCGACTCTGAAACATTTTGGCCTGATTCGCGAGGATAACAGGCATTTGACTAAAGCCGCGTACGCCCGCCTTTACCCAATCGGGTGCCTCGGAGCCGTAAACCTGTGACCAGGTCCAGTCGCCGGACGCTAGACGCAGGAGGGGCAGTAGGTGCGCTACATCGATGAGGCGCACGGCACCACTGGTTCCCCGCCGGAACCCGAAGGCGTGTCGCAACACCGACACGAGCGCACTGCGAGACTGGAGGTGGCGATCCATCACGGCGATCCATTCATCGCTTCGGGCCGCTCGATCGCTCAAGCCCCAACCCCCGCCGTCGTCCAGAACGGCATTGATCAGTTGTGCATCGTTCATCGTCGGCGAGGCTTGGCCGCCGAGCAGAGCTCCGATTAATGAGGCCCGAAGGCCGAGGATGAGTTGCGCATCACTGGTCCCCTGATCGTCGCGGACACGTTGAACGAGGGAGGGGGCGTGTGAACGGGCCATCTCACTTAGGCGCCGGACATGTTCGGCGTTGCCAGGGATCTGGCCTGATCGAGCGGAGAGAAGCCCCTGCATGAACTCTGAATTGCTCGCGGTGCGTTTCAGCTTGATCGGCGCGTCTTTAGTTCCGAAAAGGTTCTCTGCTGCTGCGCCTATGATCGAGACAGTGGTGGATTTCGGCGCCCAGATGCGCTTGATGTCGGCGGCGGACGGCTCAGCCATGATGGGATCCACCCATTGGCAGCGCCGTGAAACTGCCTCGCTGATGATCAACCGAATCTCGTTAGCCGTCCCTTGGTCCAGGTCTATGTTGCGAGTCAGCCACCGCTCGATATCTGACATCGCCTTCACCGTGGACGAGGGCATGCCAGTGGCGGCCGTCCGAGCTTTCCCGGGCGCCTTGCTCGTAACCGTCGGACCGGGCCTGTCGTCTGCGTTGGGGTCGATCGCCACTGGCGGCAGTGCGAATGCCGTGTGGATCTCGTCAGGCAGGTTAATTACCTGCGTGGGCGCATCTCCCCAGAACTCAAGTACGAGCGACCGTCGCAGCGAATCGAGAGGATCGAGGTCTTCAACGGTGCGAGATACGGCACCGGAAAGCGAGCTGTCGATTGAAGACAGCGGGTATTCTTCGCGGAATTGAGCGCTGGGAAATTGGCCATCGCGCAAAGTTGCGGCATGCTCCACAAGGACGTTGCGAACGACCTCGCCGAGGACGCTGCGTGGATTGACACTGTCCGGTTTCGGGCTAGGGCCCCGAGAGTGAACGGCACGAATGAGCGCGCTTCGGTTGAACGGGTACAGGCCATGACCCTGTTCGGTCTTACCGAAGCCGGCGTGGCAAGCCGAGATCATCTCGCACGATTCGCAGGCGTTCGGCACGTCGGCATCGGTGCGGACGGCGATACTGTCGAGGCTGTCTCGGCCGAGGCGCGCGGCGTTAAGATACCGCCCGGCGAAGGAGAGCAGCGGCTCCTGATCCCCATCCTTGTCAGCGAACTGCCGGCCAAGGTCGTAAACATGTGGGGTTGCAGCGCGGGCCCGGGTCAGGACCGTCTGATCGAGTTGCAAAAGGTAGCCGGGCGTCACGGCCATTAGTGTCCTCATCGGCGCAAGCGTTGCTACGCCATCGCGCTCGCCGACCTCGATTACAGCATCGAGGAGGTCACGCTGGACGCCTTGGATCAGCGCGAAGTCTTCGATCAGCAAGACGATTTCTTTACCTTGCTTGGCGAATAGGCGCCTGATTTCTAGCAGTGCGCCCTGCAGTCGTCCCACTCCGACCGTTGCGTTCATCACGGCTGCGGACAGGCTCTGGTTGAGGAGGTCTACGGCCGCGACTTGCAATTCGGGTCTGGTGGTGATGATTTGCAGCAGCCGCTGAGCCTGCCGTGAGGCGTGGCCGGGATTGTCGATGGCTGTCGGCAGGTCGTCGACTGTGAAGGTCCATGGCCGTTCAGGCTGGTCTTCTCGGCGGTCGGCGAGGAGGTTGGCGACCAGTTGGGGGATGAGGCGATGTGGCTGCAGCAGATGCTGGCGAACGTGGGGGTCGAGCAGCAGCGCGCCGAGTCCGTCAGGTTGCACAAGCCGTCGTGCCGGCCCGTCCGGCGGGGGAGCAGCTATGACGGCTTCTTGTAACTGATTAAGCAGCCGGTTCTGCAGGCCAACGTCGTCTATCTGCGATGTGACCCGTTCGACATCGGCCCGTAGGGCGTCGAATTGCTCGCCTTCAGCGTGCTCGAGCAGGGCTGAGACGACTGCTTTGAGACTAGTTCGTAGCTTCGGGAGGTAGATGACGTGTCGCCGCTTGTCGCTCGGCGTCTGCTCTTTGATCCAGCGTACGAGGTGCGACTTTCCCGTGCCGGAGGCACCGACAATCGGCATGAGGAGCACGCCGTTGGGTGTCTTGCGCGTCAAAAAGTCGTTGCGGACTTTCTGCTCATCCACCGCCCGGCCAAGATCATCCATGTGGGTGCCGTCGACTTGAGCGCGAAAGATTCTGAGCGGCGCATGGGTGGCCATGAACACCGACAGCGAGGGGCTGACAGCTTCGGTGCTGATGAGGTTTGCGGCGCCGTTGGGACTCCAACAGACGTACCTGGCGAACTCAGGCATCGATTTCCTCCAGCACGACTAGTTCGGTGACGCGTCGCCGACCTGCGGCGGTGTCCGGGTCAATCAGGACAATGTCGCGGGGTGCGTCATCGTGCTGGCGAAGATCGACCCATCCCCGGCCAGCCGCGCTGAGCAGCGCGAATGACAGAGCTGGAGACAGCGTGTCGTGTCCGGGGATGCCCAGTTCGCGGCTGTATGCCCCTCCGGGCAGCACCGGCAGAGCTCGGAGCAACGCCGCCTCCGCTTCGTGTCCGAGGATGCGTGATTTGGCTGGCCAAAGCTGGCGAATCGTTCGCCCGACAGCAGCGGTGCAGTCGGGAATGATTCGACTGGCGCGGCCATCATTGCCAAGAACGGATGGCTCGGCGAATCCTAAACCGATCGACCAGTAGACAAACCGATCCCAGCGAAAGCTGCTCGAGAATGGCTTGACATTGGGCTGGGCGGGGAAGGGGCGGAGTGACTG
Organism: Micromonospora rubida; assembly: GCF_009908295.1. Classification (GTDB taxonomy): domain Bacteria; phylum Actinomycetota; class Actinomycetes; order Mycobacteriales; family Micromonosporaceae; genus Micromonospora; species Micromonospora rubida. The sequence continues at coordinate 6,957 of NZ_JAAALO010000022.1, read as the reverse complement.
CTCATCGGACGCTTCGTCCCAATTCAGGGCTGGCCCGAAGGGGTCCCGAGCGAGGAACCAGGCGAGCGCCCGGGTGAGATCTCGTGGTCCCCGCAGATCAGGATTGTCGGCGAGGCCGCTGTTTCGCTCGTCGGTGAGTATGGCGCCCCGCAAGAAGTCCACGAAGAGCGAGTAGTCCTCGACGCGCAGGGCTTGTGCCGCCGGGGCAAGCGTCAGTGTGTTGTCGATTACGGTCAAGGTCCCATAGTTCGCGAGAGTTTTATACGCCCATTCGAACGTCGTGTCCTTCTCGGCGGCAGTAGCATCACCGAACAACGACACCGGGCTCATCAGAGCCTTCGCGTCCTGAATCTGGACTGGCTTGCCTAGGAAGAGAAGTGCCCGGGTGACGGCCCACATCGGCGCAGGCACCGATGCTGGATCATTGAGTAATGTCATCACAGCGCTCCGAGTGCGGTTGCGGCCGATATCTGGCAGGCGTCGAAGTCCGTCAGAGGATTGCGCTCACCAGGCGGGAACTCCGGATGAACGAGGTAAGTGACATCCCCACTAAGGAGCCGGCAGCGGAGGGCAGCATCGACTGATGCCGTCCTGTCGAGCCACCAAATTAACGGTCCCTGGTAGCTGGCGAGCAGATCAGAATCGAGATCAACGATCACGGGAGTTGGGTGCGTCTGGGTTTGAAGCGAGGCGGCCATGGCTCTGTGGAGGCCGGGGCCTCCCACGACCGATAGCCCACGCCTAACCAGCTTGGCCATTAGGTCAGGTATCTGGTCCTGGTACTGATCCGGTGTGCGCCAGTAGATCGACAACGTCGTGGACGATCCTCGGACCTCACGCAGGGGGTCGCCAAGGCGGTTTGCCCAACTGTGTACGCCGGGATGTGGTTCGAGTCCCGTTCTGAGTAGTCCCGAGTCGAGGCGTGGCCGCTTATCGGTCCGGCAGTGGGGGCAACCGCGGCAGTTGAGTTCGGTGGTGAGGCGTCCGCCATGCCATTCCGCCCCGTAGTAGCCACTGAGGGTGGCACCGATGCACTGCTTGTCTGCGAGAACCTCCTCGATCGCGGCCCATGCCCTCTGCTGGGCATCCGCAAGAATCGAACGTTGCTGAGCGACTTTGGCCAACCAAGCGGACTCTCGGTTGGCGTCGCCGCTAAAAAACTCGACGTCGATGACGTTGACGGGACTATCCTTCGCTATCAGTTCGCCTGGGTCCCCTGACGCGTCCGCGGTCCGTTCGTCGAGGGCTGGTAGTAGTGCGATGAGATTCGATCTTGCCATGAGGTTGAGGGTCCGAATATTCCACTGCCTATTGCGGGCGGCGCCGTCGGCCATGTCTGCGGGGTAAGAGTCGAGGTCGACTCGGTGAATCCTCGGCGTGATCGCGACCGCGCCCGCTGCCATCCGCTCCCACCTAGTCCAGCCCCGAACGGCCGTGATGACCTTCTGCCTTGAGAGCTCAGCGGCGGCGGGGATGTCAGCCGGAGCCACGGCAAGCAGGCTGACTGACGGTGCCCCATCGCGACCCGCGCGCCCGACTTCCTGATAGAACCGGTCAATCGTCTCAGGCATGCACGAGTGGACAACCGACCGGACACCGGCCATGTCGATGCCTAGGCCGAACGCCGATGTGCCGACAACGACGTCGAAGCGCGTGGGTTGATCTCCGGGGCCGCCACGCCAACCTTCTACAACCTCGCGGCGTTGTGCACCGGTCGACTCACCTGAAATATGCCCTACGCGGCGAATACCGTGATCGGCGAGCAACTCGACCCACTGGCTGACGTCTTTGCGTTTGGTCACGTACAGGGCGATCGGTCTGGGCAACCTACCGAGGGCGTCGAGCACCGCCGCTTGCCGGTCGTCCGGATTAGCGAAGCGACGGACGTAGTAGGCGGGTTCCTTCCGTAGTGCCGACGCCCACACAACGGTCGTCTCCGCTCCCCGGAAGAGGGCGGCGAGGTATGCGACCTGGTCGTCGGTCAGGGTAGCGCTCATCGCGACGGTCATTGGCCGGCGACTTTCAGGGGAGGCGGCCAGCCAAGCTAGACGTTGTGCGGCCATTGTCTGAAAGTCGGGCCGGAACTCGGTGCCCCACTGCTCGACGAGATGCGCTTCGTCGATGACGACGTATCGGAGCAGGCCTCTCCCCGCTGCTTCCTGTAGTGCGCTGCTCAACCCGGTCACGACTGCCTCGGGGGCCGCAAACACGATTCGCTGGCGACCGTCGCGGATCGCTGCCCTAATCGACTGCTTGATGTCGTCGTCGATGTCGCCCAAGTAGGCGTAGTGGCCGCTTGGGCTCGCCGGTATGCCGGATTGCCTGACCAGGGCGCGAACGCGGCGTTCCATGTCGATCGCGAGGACGACGGTCGGGACGACGACAACGGATACGCCGACTTGATCGGCAGCGGCGATGATGGGTGCGAGGATCACGTCAGTTTTACCCTGCCCAGTGGGTAGGCAGACGATAGCCGTCGTCCCGGGTGGGGCGAGTGCGATCGTACGCGCGGCCTGCCGCTGCCCTAGGGATGTATAGGTCGAGTGGCCCAAGCTGGTAGTCCAGAAGGGGTCGGCCGGTGCTCGGTTAACTGGGTACGGCCTGGCCCGGTAGACATCCTCGACCTCAACGGTGATCGCCGATGGGTCGTCGTGATCGCCATGTGGGGGCAACCACGGCTTCGCTGCCACTGTCAGGTCGTCGCCATCCGTTCCGATGATGACGCACCCTGCGGCTTCCCACTGTTCTCGGGTTGGCATGCCCGACCGAAGCGAGACTCGAATATCGGCCGCAAACTGTGTGCGAGCATGCTGTTCCAACAAGATCTGGCGAACAAGGGCCGCGACGTCGTACCAGCCCGCCTCGTCGGACTCGGAGCCGCGTAGCGCATCGCGAAGCCGCCGGCAGGTCCCGCTAACTTGTTGACCGGCACCGTCGCCGTGGTCTTCGAGTAACTGCTGAGCGGTTGCCAGGTCGTCCCGGGTCATCGGGCACCCTGCGACAGGTCTCCCACGACGCAGCAAGTGACCGACACCAGGCTCACACGTGGATCGGCAAGGGAGCTGACGAGGTGCTCCTCGACCTTCACATCGGCCAGGAAACTCTCGGTGTCGCCGAGCAGGCGGCCAGCAGCATGCCTGGCAAGGGCTTGTGCACGTGAAACGGCCAGCACCCGCATCGCCTGTTCCCGGGCAGCGGCACACCGCTCGACAAGATCAGTCGACCGCGCAAGATGCGCTCGCGCCGCCGCGTCTGCTTCGTATGACGCGTCCGTGAACTTCTGTCGATCACCAAAAAGGTCGAGCAACAGCTTGATGCGATCAGTGTTGAGATTGATGTCGCCGCGACGGGGGTCGTAGGGCCGCTCCAGGAGCGCGAGCAATCCTTGCTCAGACACCGCCGACGCAGCGGCTACTCTGATCCAGACTCGGCGCATGAACGGTTCGAGCAGCCGATCGGCTTGCCGACGAAGAGCTCGAGCCACCTGTTTCGATGCCTCGAGTGCCTTCTCCGCAGAGGCTGTCTCGGCCTCCACCAGATAGTCGAACCCGAAGAACACCTGGGGGTCTCCGTGGCCACGGCGCCAAAAAGCCGAAGCCTGTCCGCGGTCATCAATGTTGACGACATTGGCCAGCAAGTCCACGAGTGGGCTGCCGACGCGAAACAGCCGAGTTCCTGGCATTCTCAAGGCAACGGTGCGGTTGAAGACCCCTGCCATCATCGGCTCGCTGACGTGGCGTGCCCTAGCGAACAACCGCGGGGGCATCAGCGGGGCTGCTGCCCCCAACCCAAAGTGCACCAGCGGCTCACGTGGGGAGGAGGAGCGGCGCACCGACAGTCGAAGGCCACCATTTCCATCGCCGGCATAGCCACAGATCGCCTCCTGCATCTTGCGCCAGTCCAGTTCGACGGCACCAACCGCCTCGGCGATGTCTCGTAGCCCGGTGTCAGTCTCGTAAATCGCTTCAAGGCTGTCGATCGTGTCGACATCCTTCTGCTCGCGTACGAGGGCTTCGTGGACTGTTCGAGCCTGGCGGAGGATGGCTTGGGGTCCGTCGATCAACCCCTCCCGCCACAGAGCGGGTAGAACGCGTTCAACGCCTGCTTGCAGCGCGGAGATCGACTTACCGAAAACAGTGAAACCGGTTTCGAGCACGCTGGCCCACGCTCCAGCAAAGCTGTAGTCGCCGGCAGGGCTGGACAGAACGATCTGCCGCGCCGGCCCGCTGATGGTCATGTTGTGATAACGGTCCACCCTTCCGAGCCGCTGTTCCAGACGGTTCGGCGACCATGGAAGGCGGCAATGCACGATGGCCTCGGCGATCTGGAGGTTAAGACCATCCTCTGCGCTTTCGTCGCAGATCAGGACGCCTCCCTTCGCGGACCACTCACGCACACTGGTTTGGCTCGCTTCGCCGCCGACTACGGTCGTGTGCTCAGCGACGATAACGGACTTGTGATGGCGTATCTCGCCCGCAAGCCTGCTGGCGAGTTGGCCCGCACCGCAGAACGCGACCACCCGTACATGGGTCGAGTAGGTGTCCAGTACGGCGCGGACCATCGCGTCGAGGTCATCGTCGCTATCCGTAACCATCTCAGAGAGGTCGGATTCGCCGGGAGCAATTGGTACGGCTCTGAGAATTTCGCGTTCGTACGCCGTCAACGCTGCCCGCACTGCGGCATCGCCATCGTGATGCCACCGCCACCGTAGGGCGTCGAGAAGATCTTCGAGGTTGCCGCCGGCGCGCGAAGCGAGCACTGCCAGGGCAAGGCCGTAAGCGCCAGCGTGACTGAGATCGTCGGTATCCCGCAGCCACCTCGACACGTGTGACTGCCAGGCGAGCACCAAGTCGTGGCCGAGTTCCGATGCAGCGTCATTGAGTGGCACGACCGTCGGCTTCACGCGTCCTGTGACGGCGAAAGGCAGTGTCGATGCGTCGGTGTCCTCGCGTAGCACGGTGTGCCGGCGGTGACGGATAACCCGCCGGTGCAGTCGGTAAGTTTCACCCAAATGAGCCCGGAGGGCGTCGACTCGCGCCGCCAGTTCGGGCCGCATCGACGGATTTCGGAGATCGTCTTGGTCATTAAGCATGGCCAAAACCTCATCTGCTAGAGTCCGGAACCGTGGGTCCGCAGGGATCAGAGCGGTCACCTCGTCGATCGCGCTCGGCAGGAACTGCTCGAAGGTTGCATCCATCGAGTACGCAGCCGTTGCGAGGTCCATACGCGTTCTGAGTCGCTCAGTGAAACCTGCTCGGTCCTCCCAGCGATATACGTCAGGGTCGAGCAGATGTAGCAGGCCGAGATGCGTCGCCTCGTGCCAGAGGATTGGGGTCGCCGACAACAACAGCAGTCGATGAGTTGACCGGGCCAAAGCCGACAATTCAGCATAAGGCGACATCGCCTGGTCGTCTACATCGACGAGGCGATGCGCTTCGTCGACAACGACCAGGTCAAAGCCCTTGAAGCTGTTCCACCGCTCGGGCGCCTCATGGCTGATGATCTTTAGAGTCGCCTCGGGGAAGTCATCGGTGAAGAACCGCTCGAGGAGCTCATGAGCCCACTGGTGGCGTAGCGGTCCGGGCACGAGTACGGCAATGCGCGCCGTGGGATCGTCGATGAGCACCTGACGAATAACGAGCCCTGCTTCGATGGTCTTGCCGAGTCCGACTTCATCGGCCAGTAGGTACCGGGGCACAGGGTCACTAAGCACTGTCAGGGCTGTACGAACCTGGTGAGGATAGATCTCGACCGCTGACGAAAGTAGAGCCGGGATGCTGGCACACGCCGCGCGCTGCGCAACAAGATCGCGGAGCATCGGCAACCGGGCGTCTCGGAAGTATGGAGTCTCGTTGCCGCCGCTCAGCAGCACGTCAATCGGATTATCTACAGGACGGTCCCAGCGCACCCGCAGTTGGTGCGCAGGCAGCCGAAGATCGTACTCCGAGTTGGGAAGACGAACGAAGTAGAAGTCGTCGTCGTTACCCACGATCCGACCCGCGCGCCAGTCGCCAGTATCCGGATCCTGCCAGAAGACGCGCGTCTGCTTGTCAAGCTGGTGACGCCTACACAAGGCAGCTTCGATCCACAGTTGTGCGGCCACCGGCCGCGACACCGAGTCGAAGTAGTCGACGCAGAATTGCAGGTCACGAACAACGCTCACGCGCCCGATGCCGTAGCCGCTCGGTGGCGCCACGAACGTGCCGACCCGCAGTTGCGTACTGAGCTGCGAGGGCCGGTCCAGCTTCAACATGTGCCCCCTATTACGTGTCACAACCGCCAAGGTTATCGACACGGGGTGACAGTCGCCTCCCCCGTCAGTGTCCGTTAACTAGCCTGGTCAGTTGATGTGGGATGCGGTGGGTCGGCGGCTTATGGTAGTGGTCCAAGTGTCGATCATGACCAGGGCCATTGCGTAGTCGAGCCACGAGTCGTTGACCAGGGATTTTAAGGCCTGGAGGCGAAAGGGGCGGGCGAGGTTGCATCGGTGATCATGAAGTTGCGTCGCTTCACGACTCCGAGGAAGACCTCACCCGCCGATGGCATCGTCTCTCATCCAGGCACTGGCCGTAACAGCACCTACCTCCCTCACCCCGGCTGCGCCGGTCATTGAGGCTTTTCCATCGTGATGGTGCTGGTCATGGTGGGTGCGGGGAGCCCGTGTCGACATAGGACGAGGCTCCCGGCAAGACAGCAGTCGACCAAGATCCGATGCCCCGACCGGGAGCCTCGCTGTGCTGTCTTACCCGTCCGCGATCGCGCTGTCCAGCCGGACTCTGAATCACCTGGCCGACCTCATTCGTGCCGAACGCGCTCGGCGCCACACCGCCGGGCCTGTCAGTTCGTTTGTGTAAGGGCCTGACCTGGTTGGTGATGTTATGCCTTGTCCAGGCGTCCGGGGAACATGATGTCGAACTGGTTCATGGCGATCTTCCAGTTGTAGGTTGATCTGCCTCC
>NZ_JAAALO010000021.1 GCF_009908295.1 Micromonospora rubida | reverse complement strand
CCCTTGCGGGCGACCGCGACCACGTCACGGCGGAACTCCAGGGGGAACGCTTTCGGCATGACAGACATCCTTCCAGCGAGGAACAGATCCTCACAGGTCAGGAGTCAACCGAACCGGGTGCAGTCCCTCCGGCTATCTTGGTCGGCTTGAGCACGACTACTGGCCCTTGCACCCGAGAGGTTGGCGTGATGGATTGAGAGGGCTACAGGGTGTAGCTGCATGGCTTAGGATCACTGCCGCGGGGTCGTCACCCGGCCTCGGACCTGGGGAGGTTGTCGTGCGGCGGGTCGCGGTGGTGTGTGCTGTTGCGGTGTTGTTGAGCGGGTGCGGTGGAGGCTCCTCTGTGCAACCCACGAGCAGTAGCGCACCGGTGGGTGACGACGGTGTGATCGAGCCGACGGGTCAGGTCGGTCTGCCGTCGGGGATCGTGATCTCGAAGGACAACTTCTCCGCTCGCACCAAGGGCTTGCTGGTGTATGACGTCGCCACCGGCAATTTGCTCGCCACTGCGGTGGCGCCGGGCGAGGCCAGCGTCAACCGCCGGGAGGCCTTCGACGCGAGGATGCATCGTCTGGCATACACCAACGATTGCGAGCTGTATGTGGCGACGCTGACCGGTGGTACCTATGTCCCGTCGGGACGGTGGAAGCCGCCGCAGGCGTTCGGTGAGGCTAAGCAATGCTTCGACACCCCAACTTTCGGCGAGGACGGCCGGATCCGAGCCACGGTCGGCGCCGCGGTGTCTGAACCTGGTCGGGTGGTGTCTGTCGATCCGGCCCAGCCGGACACGGCTCCGATGGATGAGGGCGCGGGAAGCGTTCGACAGGAGAAGAAGTTCCGCATCGCCGGCTTGAACAAGTCTGATGTACGGGTTTACGTCGGCGGCGACACGGTCACCGATCTCGTGGTTACCGGGGTCAAGCCGGGCGGTGATGTACTTAGCGGCGACTTCTGGTACGACTGCAAGACGCAGGTCGACAAGGCTGCGTTCTTGTGCACTTCTTCCCGCGACATTTCGCGCCAGTACTACGGCAGCGTCGCTCTGGCTACGGTCGACGTGCCTGCGGGCACGGTGACGGTCAAGCAGGTCGCGCCGGCGAGTAAGGCTTCCCGACCGACGGTCCTGCCTGCTCCCGACAGAAAGCAGGTGGCGATCAACGACTCCACTGGCTGGTACACCACGAGCCTCGAGGGTGCTTCAAGCCCAGCCCGCCAGCCCCTCAGTGATCAGCAGAATCTCGGCGACATCCTCTTCTGGGCCTGAAGCCACTCCTCGGAGATCATGACCCGGCTGGCCCGCGACGCTGGCCAGCCTGGGCCTCCTGTCTCGGCCTGATCGATGGTGTCGTCCCGCTCGGCGGTGCAGTTGCGCGGGAAGGCTCAGTGCAGCGCCGTCGAGCCGTCCGTGGCTCTCCGTCACCCGGCGGCTGGAGCGCGAGGCATCGTCCGATGATCTTGCCGTCGGAGGCCGGGGGAGCATTTGGCAGCCTCGGCGTACGAAGGGTCTCCTGCTTGCTGGCTTACCGCGATATTGTCGACCTCCTATGAGCGATGCAGCGGCCTTGACGTTCGATGACTACGCTGCCGAATCGGCTGTTCTCGGGATCTACCGGCAGGTCTTCGCGGTGTTGGCGCGGAACGCCAACGCGATGGTGGACGATGCGGACTCGGTCGGGGTCGACGAGTCGATCTTGCAGGCGTTCGCTGACGCGGGGCCAGCCGGGATGACGATCGAACAGGCCGTGCTTGCATGTCCGGCGGTGCCGGCGGATGTGGTCCGGCGCCGGTTCGAGGTGCTGCGGTCGTACCGTGCGGTGACCCGGGTCAACGAGCGGCCGCACGAGATGTTCTACCAGGCGACGTTCGCGCCGTATGTGATGTTGCTTTTTCTGCGCCGGTTGTCGCAGACCGGGGGCCAGGCGGAGCTGCACCGGATGTTGTCGATGGCCCGGCTGGCGCTGGACGACGATGACACGACCCCGGAGGTGGTGCGCGAGCAGTTGCTGGAGATGACGACGGTTTTCCGGCTGCTGGCGAATCCGATTATGCAGTTGGCGAAGTCGGCGACGGTCGAGTCCTTGCGGACGCAGGCGCAGCCGCTGCTGGGTAACAGCGACCTGCTCGACAAGGCGCGGGTATATCACAATGCGGCCGCGGACCGGCATCCGCAGTTGTTGCCGGAGTGCACGCAGCTCCGGATGGCGCTGGCGGCCTATCGCGACGCGTTGAACACTGCGGCCGGGCGGCTGCTGGCGCACGCCGGCAAGACGCGTGCGTTGGGGTTGCTGCCGACCGAGCGGTGGCGCACGTTCGCGCGGGACAGCAGCACCGAGGGACTGGCGCAGGCGCTGGACGGTTTGCTGTTCGACGCGCCAGAGCCGTTCTTCACCGCCGACGATCTGCTGGACGCGGTGGAGGAAGGGCTGCAGTCCGACACTGGCCGGGTGCCGCCGCCGCGACCGCGTGTCGACGAGGAGCCTCCGCCGACGGAAGTCGACGTCGACCCAGAGGCGACGCTGTTGGCTCAGCGCGCGGAGGAGTTGCTCGCCGGGCGGGATGTGGTCACGGTGGCGCAGCTTCTCGCCGACGCGGGTGACTGGCCGACCGGTCGGCGTGTGTTATCGGAGGTGACCGCGATTCATCTACGCCCGGAGCTGCCGTACACGGTGACCTGGGGCGATGGGTGGCGTGTCGATGTGACGTCCACGCGGACGTGGGTCTCCGACGGCTGGTTCCGCCGGGACCAGCTGGAGGCGGCGTGAACGAGCGGGATGCGGCCCTGTGGTGGGCGCGGATCCGGTCCGGCGGTCCGCAGCAGGTCTCCGCTGGTGGACCGACACCGGCCGGGTTGCGTCGGCTGGTGGAGGCTGACGCCAAGGCGGTGTGGCTGATCCCGAACCTGCCTGACAGCGCGGGACCGGCTGTTCTGATCGAGTACGGGGTGCCGGGCTCTTCGATGATGGACAGCAAGGGAACTCTGCGAGTGCTGGCCGCGACTTTGCGGTGTTGCTGGCCTGATCCCGCAACGGATCCGTGGCCCGGGCTGCCGGCTTCGACCGGTCATGTTGGAGAGGTGTTGCGACGGCTGGTGCCGGGCCGCAACAAGGTGAGTCGTCAGCAACTGCTGTCCGCGGGGCTCCGGCGCCTATCGGTATCCGGTTGGGTCCTGCTGGAGGCAACGGACACGGTGCGGATCGGTCCGCGGATCGCGTCCTTCGGGTCGCTGGAGCTGAGCACTCTTCGGGAGCTGTGGCGGTTGATCCCCGACACCCCTGAGGACAGGTCCGAGGGGTCGTGAACCGACCGAATTCGATCTTCGAAGAGGTGCTCGGGACGTTGCCCGATCGGCAGCGGGAGCTGGTCGAAGCCGCGTACGCGCTGCTGGAGCATGGCAGCGGTCCGGTTCATCGACAGTTCTTGCCCGCGCTGAGCGATGCGACGAGCCGTGAACGGCTGGAAGAGCTACTTCGCCGAACCGGCCGGACACTGGTGACGGTCGACCAGTTGCATTTCACGTCCGGGTTCGACGACGCCGTACGGACTGAGCTCACCGAGATGGGGTGGCAGCCGCTGTCACTGGCCGACCGCGCGGTGCTGGTTCTGGTGCTGGTCCACTCGGTGGCGATCCCGCGCAGCGAGGAGCAAATCGCCGCGGACTCCTGGGAGAGCCCGTACCCAACCACGTTGCAAGACGTCACCCGTGACAGCAAAGTGCCGGTCGGCGAGGTCAGAGCGGCCCTGGGCCGACTGACCTCGTGCGGGCTGCTCCGAACGGTTCGCGGCGGCGACCACGACAGCGGATACGTCCCGGGCCCGCAGTTGTCGCGGCTGACGCCGGCCGCCCGCGAGCAGTTGCAGGACCAGTTGATTCTCGCTGCGGCACCCGACCATCCGCTGGCCGCAGCGATCCGGGAACGCCGGCACAACCGCGTGGGAGGGCAGCGTTGACGTCTGTAGCCGTGCCGTCGGACGGAGTCGTCGAGGACATCGTCGGAGCGCGCGTCCTCGCCGGCATCCAGATGGTCAACATCTCGCGGCTGTCGACTCACCCGGTGCCGATCACCGCTCGTGGGCTGATCACCGTGGCAGGACAGGGGCCCTCGGACTCCAACGGTGCGGGCAAGTCATCGTTCATCGCCGGACTGAGCCTGCTGCACGCCGACGAGCAGTGGCGGTTGCAGTCGGGGGCGCAGGCAGCGGCCGAGTTGCTGTTCACCGCCGAGCTCGCCGGTCAGGAGGCGATGCACGCCAACGCCGACCGCGGCTACCTGATCGGCGTGTTCGTGCCGCCGCAGGCCACCACGGCGGAGGAGCTGGATGCGTCGGCGTTGACGGTGTGGCTGCGGATCAACCGGCAGAGCCCGCACGTGGAGTTGCGGTGGGCCCATCGGCTGCACGTGCCGTTCGGTGACACGGAGGACGAACGGGCCGGCGGCGCCGATGGCCTGTGGGATGCTCTGCCGCGTAGCAACGGCCGCACCGACATCCGCGCCAACCGGCTCGCCCGTACCCTGTACGGCTCGACGGTCAGGTGCGTGTCTTTCCTGTCTACCTCGGTACGGGCCAGCCCGACCGCGAACCTGCTCGCTCAGCCGCTCAACGAGCTGACCCCGGAGCGGATCTTCGAGGCCATCGGTGCGCTGACCGGCCTGACCGCCGAGATCGAGCAGGAACAGAAGTCCCGGGCCGAGGAGTACGAACATGCCGGGCGGGCCGCGCGGGCCGAGGAGGAATACGAGCTGTGGGACGACCGGATGAAGGTGGTGGAGGACGGCATCACCTCACGGGAGCGTGCCCGGACGTTGCTGGCCGAGGCGCGTGACAGCTGGCGAAGCCGTTGCGCCCGGTACCTGGTCGACGGCTTCCACGAATCCGAGCGGATCGGCCAAGACGTCGAGGCGAAGGAACGTCGGCGCAAGGAACTGGACGCGCAGATCGAGACAGCCGGTGAGAAGGTCCATCGGCTGTCCGACGACAAGGCGTTCGACGAGAGCTGCCGAACCCGGATCAAGACGTACGAGGATCAGAAGGCCGTTGAGAGCGCGCTGAAGGTCGAGCAGAATCAGAACGTCGGCTCGATCGAAACCCTCGGTGGACAGCTGCGCACCCTTCAAGCCGTCGCGGCCGTCGCTGACGGGCGCACCGTTGAACAGGCCGAGGAGGAGATCGCCGAAGCCGGGAGAATGGTCCAGGCAGCGGAGCGGATCAAAGGCCGTACCGAGCACGCGCTGCGGGTTGCCAAGGCGGCGCTGTCGGCGGCGGAGAAGGGCGAGGATGTCGCGGTCGCCCAGGTCCGGTTGCTACGGGCGAACGACATCACCGCTGCGCCGCTGGTCGACACGATTTCCTTGACCGAACAGCAGCGGCCTGTATGGGAAGCTCGGCTGCTGCCCTATCGGCACGCGGTCGCCGTCGCTCACCACCAAGCTCAGGAAGCCGTCCAACTACTGGCCGCGTTACCTGGAAGCTTGCTGGTCGAAGCAGACCCGGCCGACCACCTGCTCGGGCCAGGCCTGCCGGCCGCCGCGGATCCCGACCTGCCGGTGGGGCGATTCCTCGCGGCGTTGGCAGAGCGCGCCGGTGCTGACGGTCATATCGATCTTGTGGCTGGTGTGCACGGGATCGCCGGTCTCCCGGAGGCCCTGACCGGTCGTGCTGGCCGAATCCGAGCCGCTCAGGCTCAACTGGAGAAAGCCGCCGGCGAGGACGACGAGGCTGACGAGGGGATCCGTGAGGCCGAACGGACCAAGAGCCGCGCTGACGCGCACCTGCGTGGCGCGAAAGCCGAGGCCGAGGCTGGTGCGGTTCGCGACATGGTGACGAAGCTCCGTGATCGCAACTCCGCCATCGAAGTGGAGCTGAGCAAACTCGACGGACCGTTGCGGCAGGCGAAGATCGGCTACGAGGCCGCTCTCGGTGAGAAAGCCGCCCGGGCCCAGCAGATCGACACGGCCAACCGCACTCTGGCCACCCTGAAGAAGGAACTCGAAGAGAACCGCAAAGAGTGGAACGCATTGCTCCAGCAGCGTACAGATCTCGATCTTCCCCGCCTGAACGCGCAGTGGACCGGAACGGTGGATACCGCCGAGCAGCACCTGCTCACGCTCGACGAGAACGAGGCGATACGGCCGCCGGCGGAGTGGGACGAGGTGTGCGCGCGGCTGGCCAACGAGGTGCGCGCCGCGTGCTTTCCGCCCGGTGACCCGGAGCAGAACCGGCCGGAGGAACTGCGCGTCGTCGACGAGCAACGCGCCGACCGGCGCACCGGAGGTGCATATGTGCGGCTGATCCCCGATGTGTTGCGGATCGTTGGGAACTTCCTGACCGATCATGAGCGTGTCGACCGGGAGAACGCCTCCCAGATCCAGCGGGAGCGGCAGGCGAAGACGTTCACCCTGACTGGGGCGAAGGCCGCGCTCGACGAGGCTCGGCGAACGTCGGAGGCGTTGCGGTCGACCACCGCCAAAGCGATCAAGGCGAAGCTGCGGCAGGTGTCCGACGAGTTCGACCGGCTCGACCAGACCTACGGCGGCTACGGCGGCAACCTCGACTTCCCGGAACCGGAAGCCCCCGCCGACCCGGAGAAGCCGTGGCAGTGGACGATCACCCCACGTTGGCGGCGCGGCGAGGGCAAGCCGCCGTCGTCGTACCGGCTGCGCGGCAACACCGCCCAGATGGACGACAAAGCAGTGAAGCTCGTCTGCGCGGCGGCACTCGCCGGCGCCCAGGACCGGCCGCTGCTGTTGGTCCTCGACGAACTCGGCCGCAACCTCGGCGCGGCACACCGCCGCGACGCCGTCGCCCTGTTCGAGAACATCGGCCGCGACCGGGCGATCAGCGTCGTCGGCGCCCTGCAGGACGACATGGAGAGGTACGCGATCGGCGCGTCCAGCCTCTACATCAAGCTGCGCCGCCCGTCCGACGTCATGCCGTACAACCAGGCACCGGTCGTCATCGGCAGCGAAGCCGACACCGCCCGGGTGCAACTGCTCTCCGACTGGATGACCTCGTTCCGACCGGAGCCCCAGACATGACCGACACCGACGGCACCATCCCCGAGAAACCGGACCCCGAGATCACCCTGAGCTGGATCCGCGACTACCCGGGCCTGGTCGCCTACGCACCACTGCCTCCCAGCGGCCGCTACCCCCGCGACAGCCGAGGCCGACCGAGACCGCGCTCTGCACGGCTCCGCACCGCAGAACCGAGCGAGGCCCCCCGCCGACCGGAGGGCCTGCTCAGCGACAGCGACTGGAGCTGGGTCATCCGCAGCGAGCACAGCTGGGCCGGTGTCAGCAGCAGGTTCGGTACCGACGCGCTGCGCATCATGCTGGAGCTCGCCGAAGCCGGCTGCGTGACGATCGGCTACACCCTCAACGGCAACGCCCTGGCCCAGCCGCCACGCCGGGTGTACCCGCACCCCGACCTCGCGGCAGCCGAACAGGAACGTCGAAGCCGCCGTCGGGACGACACCAGCACCCTTCGCACCAGGGCGGAGCAGATCGCGTCGGCGCTCGCCGACGACTGGCCGGATGTCAGCCGGGCACTCCGTGATACCGATCATCCCGACCGGTTGCTGTGGGCGGTGCGCGCGGCCACCGACCTGGCCGAGGGCCGCAGCCACGATTCGCTTCGCGCCTTCGTGCAGAGTCACGCCAAGGACACGAAAGCCCGCGACGACGTGAACCATCTGCTCGCCTCGATGGGCTTCGACCACGAGACGCTCATCGCACTCGGCGTTGCCCGCAACCCGTACATCGGGCTCGGTGGCCCGATCCTGCTGCACACGACCGACGGCTCCATCCTCGACCTGTCGGCGATGCCCGGGCCGCACGACATCCGGCTGAGCCCCCACATGCTGCCGCGACTGACCGTCACCGGGCCGGCTGATGTCCTGCTGGTCTTAGAGAACCGGCAGGCGGCCGAAGCGGTCTGTGACACCCGGGCCGACCTGCCGGTCGTCTGGTGCCACGGGCAGCCGCCCGACGCCGTCGTGTCGATGATCGCCCAGGCGACGCAGCAGACCTCCGCAGTCGTCATTTGCGCGGACGCCGACCTCGGCGGCGTCCGCATCACCGCCCGCATCCACGACAACCTGCCGCCGGATACCACCATCCACGTCGTAGACGTCGGCACCGTGCCGCACGACGAAGGCCGGCCCTTCAACACTCACAGCCGCAGCCGCCTCCAGCAGCTCGCACAACGCCCGGATCCGGTTGGCGTCTTCGCGCAACGCTGCCTGCACCGGGGCTACGCGCTAGAGCAGGAAGCCACCGCACGCGCCGCCCTTCAGGCTGTTTTGAAGTAGCCATCTACCTGTCAAAACTATCCGATCAGATATGCGTACCTGCCGGCAGCAGAGTGGAGATGGCGAACTCCACCGGAGCGGAGCCCCGGGACGTTTCGGAGGGCCTTCCGGCGGTCGCCGCCCACCCTGAACAGGGCAGCAAGCCACTGGGGGCCAAAATACTCATCCGCACGTCGGCACGGCAGCGCACCCGCGCCGGGCAGGGGTCAACGGGAAGCTGGTCGTGAGGTTCGAGGCCAGCACGGATCGGGCAGGGGCGGCGGGCGCGGGTTGCCGACCGTTCACCGCTGACGGCCGATCCTGCTCCGCAGCGCGCCTGCCATGGCTGGGTGACATAGGGGATCCCATCGTCGCCAAAGCGACCGTCACCGCCGAAGCCGGGGTCAGTGACGCATGCCGACCATGGTCCCGGGCCGGGCCGGGCCGTTGCCACCGCTTTCGCAGGCCTGCGAACCATGACGATGCATCACGTTTCCGAAGCAGAGGCTGCGCTGTGGCCTCCCGCTGTCTGATGCCCTCCGGGGTCAGCCCAGCAGGTGCATCCCGGTCGTCCACCGCACTCATGGCACTTCGGACACCGGAACCGCGAGCCGGGAGTGATCTCCGCGGCGGTGCAGGGCATTGCCAACACATCCGCACCGGCTGTCCGGTCGATTCGATCACCATCGGCAGTGTCAATGACCGCGTTGTACGGCCACAGAACCGGGTACCGGGCACCGCAGGAGCAGTCCCGGCTGCCCCAGATGGCCTCGCAGTTGCCGCACCGTGCCTGGAATGTATCGCGATCTCGCATGTGCACCCGCGCCCCGGACTCTTTGCAGATCGGGCAGGTGTCGAACCGACCGAAGGTTGCCCCCGCCGCATCCAGGGCGGCCGTAAGCTCTGACGGCAAAAGCTGACTGTCCCGGCTCGGGCCTCGGTGCCCGTCCACCGCCTCCCGGATCAGGTGCGACCGCTCCTCGGAGGTGGGTCGGCGGAGCAGCAGCACCCGCCGGCCGCCTACCGGCCGCAGCCAGTTCCTGGCCGGCAGCGTCGGCACCCCAGCGGGCAGTGCCACCGGCAGGGGGTATCCTTGGCTGAACCACCGGCCCTGCAGCGTCCACCGGAGGGCCCGCGCCAGCCGCTCCTCGCCCTCGATCTCCAACGGGCTGATCGGCACGAGGCAGGCCGTCGTCCCGAAACCTGCCGGATGCAAGCCCTGATGTACCGGGCGGGGCAGCGATGACCTAGTGGTCCGGAGGCCGGGATAGACGACGACGATCGGACCGGGCAGTGTCGCCAGATCGGCGAGCCAGCCCTGCCGGACCGGTTCGGGGACCTTCGCGCCGAAGTCTCGCGGGTCGGTCACGATTCGGGTCACTTCCGTCCCGCAGGCGTGTACGCCGACCGTACCGTCCTCGCTCATCGACCATGTCAACTCCTCTGCCGGACCGCGCAGCCGCAGCTGGGTGCCCGCTGCCGGAGCGGGGGCGTCGGGGTCGTCTGGCCGATACCCGAGCAGGGCCAGGGCCCGCAGCGACAGCGCGGCCACATACGTTCGGTAGGCAGCGGGGAAGTCCCGGCTGTCGGCCCGTGCCTGGTCCGTATCCGCCGCCTGCTGCACCGCCCAGCGCTCCCAGAGCTTCCCGACGCGCCGGTACCGGCGGTCGTTGGTGAACAGGTTCGTCCACCTGAGTCGCATGGGTACTCGCGCCCGCCGGTCGGCGTGGGTGAGTGCGGGGGAGTGGCGTAGGGCCCGTAGCCGGCCCCGCGCGTTCGTCAGTGCCGCGTGGGTCGCCTTGATGGCGGCGGCCGACGCTGCCTTGTCCGCGACCGCCACCGCCACCAGCTCGGCGATTCGCTCGCGCCGCCGCCAGGAGCTGGTGCCGTGCAGTGCGCCCACGAACGCGCTCATGTCGGCGAGGCTCGCGCCGAGCAGGGTCAGTTCGTGGATCCGTTTGGTCAGATACTCGTCCAACCGGTCCACCAACTGCGCCGCCACCCGGTTCTCGTAGAAGTCGACGTCCTCGACGTAGCGCAGGGACAGCACTCGCTGCGGATGGATGCGTCCGTGCTCGACCCCGGCCCATTCCTCCGGATGCCCGGCGAGTCGGGCCAGTCCGGCCGGTGGGACCCGACGAGCGACGTCCGCCCGGACCACCTCCTCCGTCCGTGCGAGGCGGTCGTGCGGGCGGAGGCAGACGTGCGCGAGGTTGTCCAGGCCGCGCTGGATCTCCCGGTCGAAGTCCCGCAGCGAAGCCCGCTCGACGGTGTCCGGGACGAACATGTTCGTCGTCATCCAAGCGCTGATGTCGCCGGCTCGGGCGAGAATCCGTGCGGTGTCGATGACCGAGCCCACGACCAGGGGGTCGGCGGCACCCGTCCGATCGGCCACGTCAGCTCTCCCGGCGGTGCACTTCGTCGTCGAGCAACCGGACGCAGCGAACCGGTTCACCCGCCATCTTGTGCAGGTCCCACGCCGTGCGGATCGCCTCCCGCAGCTTGCCGAGGCCCGTCACGGTGACGTCGTACCTGCCTCGGACGGTGCGGAGCACCTTCATCGCGAGGAAGTGGTCGGCTGCTAGGGACCGCCCGTCCTGGTCGGCGTCGCCGTACTCGGGCTGTTCGCCTGTCGGGTCGCCCTGCCGGGCCGCGGCCACCACCGGCGTGAACGTGCGCAACTGCTTTTCCACGCGAGGGCCGATGAGGGCCCGGCCATGCTCCTGGAGGTCGCCGGTGAGGTACTCGACGAACGCCAGGACGGCCTTCTCGTCCTCGCGATGTGCCTGCCGGGCCTGCTTGAAGGCCCGCCGCAGGGCGTCCGTCCCGTACGGCGGCAAGGCGGGCACCGGCCTTCGGTCCAGCCGGGGCCGCTGCGCCGGCAACTCCATGAGGTGGGCCCGGTTGTACGTCTTGTCGGCGAACTCCAACGTGGACTCGTCCTGGTTGGCGGTGCCGATGAACCACACGTTGGGCGGCAGGGCGATGCTCGTGCCGCCGACCAGTTGGCGCGGCGCCCGGCCGTCCCCGCGGGTCACCAGTTGGATTGGCACCCCGTCGTCATTCTCCAGCTTCGACAGGAGCACCGAGAAGTATTGCTCGGGCCGGGACAGGTTCATCTCGTCCAGCACGATGAAGAACGGCCGGTCCCGGTGCCGTGGTGTCTGGGCCCGATAGAGCGCCTGGAGGAACTCTGTCTCCTCGAATCGTCGCTCGAAGGTGTTGTGGTGGCCGAAGAGGTCGGTGCGGTCACGCCAGCCGGCCTGCACCTCGATCACCGCACAGTCGGTGCCGAGCGCGCCGGCTAGGGCCCTCGGCAGGGACGTCTTGCCGATGCCGCTCATCCCCTCCAGCAGGTGCAGGCGGCTCATCGCCAGTCCGCCGAGCAGCACGCAGATGTCGTTCAGGCGGTACGCGCGGTCGTGCTCGGCGAACATCGTCGTCTGTAGCGAGCGGGCGAACCCTGCCAGGTCCGGTAGGTCGCCGGACACCTCGCCGGGCTCGTCGAGCGCGGGGTCGTCGTCCATCGCCACGCATCGGGGGAAGAGCGGCGTACCCGGGTCGGGGCGGTCCTGGTAGAGGGCGTCGATGGCCGACCGCAACTCCGCGATCCGCCCCTCGTACCCGCGGGTGAGGACCTCGAAGTGCCGTTCGGCGTCCGCGAGTTGCTTGACCTGCAGGTTGTTGATCCGGTCGGCGAGGGCCGCGCCCCGGAGTTCTTGGAGTTCGTAGCTGAGCTGTTCGCGTGTGGTGTTCAGCTCGCGGTTCTGCTGCTCCAACCAGCGGAGCCGATCTAGGTCCTCGTCGCCGATCCGGGCGGCGAGCTTGTCCCGCAGTTCGGCGTTCTGGGCGCGGAGCCGTTCCATCTCGTCCAGCACGTGAGCGGGATCCGAAGAGCCGATCTTGAGTAGCACCTGCTCCCGTTCGGCCAGCCGGCGGTGCAGGTCGGCGACCGCCTCCTCGGCCGCCGAGTACTGAATCCGGAGGACCTGCAGGTCCCGGTCGAGTGCGGTCACCTCCGCGGCGGCCCGCGCGGTCACCTCCCTCTCCAGGTCGCGCTCCCGCCGCTCGAGCTGGATCTCCTGTCCCCGCAGGGCACCCTGGTCGTAGTCGAGCTGTTGTGCCCGGGTCGTGAGCTGCTGGCGTTCCTGGGCGAGTTCGGCGTGGACGCGTTCGGCGTCGGCCAGCCGATCCCGCCGGGTCTGCTCGATCTCGGCAAGCGCCTCGGTCCGCTCCGTCACCCACCGCTCGCGCTCGGCGGCCACCTCCGCCGACGCGGCCCGTCGCAGCTCCGCCAGTTCCGCGTCGAGCGCCGCCCGGGCCCGCTCCGCCTCCGCCACGAAGCCCGCCTCGGCCGCCTTCTCCCGGTCCCGCAGCTGCGCATCCCGATCGTCGAGCCGGGCCTCCGCCCGGGCCAGCCGGCCACGGATCTCCTCCGCCTCGGCCTGGGCCTGTGCCGCGAGGTTCAGGTCTGTCCGGATGCGCTGCCGGTCCGCCTCGACCGCCTCCTCCCGCGCTCGTGCCGCCTCCTCGCGGGCCCGTGCCGCCTCCTCGCGGGTCCGTGCCGCCTCCTCCCGCGCCGTGGCGGCTAGGGCACAGCGCCGGTACTCCTGGATCTGCAGGGTGAGTTTGTCGTAGGTGGTCAGCACTTCCTCCGAGGACCGCTGCGCGGGCGTCAGGGCCTCGGTGGTCAGCGCGTTGACGAGTTCGGAGCCGTCCTCCGCGCGGCGCGCGGCGAGCGCCAGATCGGCTTGGACCTCGTCAGCGCGGGGCCGGGACCGGGCTCCGAGGTTGCGGTACGGCGACCGGGACTTGCTCTTCCCCATGGGTTTGGTTGTCCTTTCGCGAAGGCCGGGACAGATCGGGCAGGTCGACGCCCAGGTACGCGGCCGTCGTGTGCTGGGCGAGCGCCCAGGCCGCCTCGCCGGTGTCGAGGTTGAGCGGCACCACCGCGGCGTGCGCACCGCCGGTGTTCCGGTCGCTCGACAACCGCCTCAGCTCGGTGAACAGGTGTGGGCGGACCTCGGCCAGTCGTCGGACGGGATGGTCCGGTCCGCCGTGCGCGCCCGAGACCAGCACCGCGGCGAGCAACGCCGGCGTGTTGGAGACCTTCTCCGGACGACGAACCGCCTTCCGGAACTCGTCCGCTTTGAACCCGAGGACCTGGAGGTGCTCGCCGAACGGCATCCCGAGTCGCCGGCAGCATCGTCCGAGCGGACCGGCGAACCGGTTCCCGTGGGGAGTCAGTTCGGGCGCGTCGGCCGGCGGCGGGTGCCGGGCGACGATGTCGCGCAGGACGACCTCGTGCAGGCGCCAGGCGTTTCGGACCACGTCGCCGATTTCGGTGCAGCCGTCCCCGGTCAGGCGGGCCCGGTCCATGTCCCGCTCAAGCAGGGTCAGCAGCTCGAAGAGGTCGCGGTGCGCCCGGACCAGACCGGCGAACCGGTCCTCCAGGACCTCGCCGATCCGTCGGCGCAACGCGATGTCGAGCCGGTCGTACTCCAGCACTACCGCTTCGCTGCGCCGGCCGATGAACCGTTCGACTTGCTCGCGCAGCGCCGGCACCTGTTGCAGCCGGGTCGCCACCAGGCGCCGCAGGTAGGTGCTGGACCGGCCGTTGAACGGGCTGAACGCGTCCCAGCTCACGGTCTCGGTACTCGCCGGTTCGTGGCGATCCGACAAGAGCGGGACCGGAATCCACACCGGCACACCCGAGGTCATCAAGGCCACCCGTGAGACCACCCGATCCGGGGCGGCCCGGTCCCACCGTCGGGCCCGGCCCCGCTCCTGCTTGGCCCGCTCACCACGCGAGACAGCCTCGACAACCTCCTCGTGGCTGGGCTGCTCGGTGCCCGTCCAGCCCTCCGGCAGCACCGGGAAGGCGGTGACCCGCAACGGCGCACCGGCAGTCCGCAGCTGCAGCGAGACCTGGTGCCGGGCCCGCCAGTCGGCCTGCGCCAGCCGGGCCTGCAGGGTCGACGCCGGCCAGAGCGATCCGGTCAGGACGTCCTGGTAGACATACGTAGTGATGGTCCGGGTCGGGTCGGGAAAGCCGTCCCGCAACGCCTGCAGCCCGGTGTCGGTCACCGCGCCGTTTCGGTCCAGGTAGGACAGAGCACGCAGGTCCGACCGGACCATCTCCACCAGGTCACCCTGGAGGCCGAGCAGCGCCGCCATCTCGCCCACCTCCCGGTAGCCGGACCGGGCCAGCCCGAGCACCGCCGACTGGAAGACGTTCAGCCGTTCCTCGTGCACGAGCGGTGCGACCACCCGGTAGCGCAGGGCTGGCCACAGCAGCCACAGTTGGTCGCCCCGGTACCGGACGTGGTCCGGTAGGACCACCGGGCTGTCAACGTCGAATCCCGCCACCGTCCACCCCCTTGCAGAGTTCCCGGAACGCCACCAGCCCCTCGGCCACCGACCGGCCGGGACGTCCCGGCGCCTCCGGCGTCGCCGACCGTTCCGCCATTGCGGCGTCACCCACCGCGATGAGCAGCCGGCGTTGCCGGCTCATCGCCACGCACATGCGGCTGTCGCTGAGCAGGTGCCCGTACCGCCGGACGGCCTCGGCGGGGTCGGGGGTGGACCTAGGCGGTGAACTGCTCCGGGTCACCGACAGCAGAACAACGTCGAACTCCATGCCCTGGAAGGCGTCGACGGTGCCCACCCGGAGCCGCTGTCGGGGGACCGGCTCGGCGGTGTAGGCCATCGCCGGTACCGGTGCGAACCCTCCCTCGTCGTCCAGGACGGCCAGGCCCGCATCGACCAGCTCGGTCTCCAGCAGGACCTGCTGCTCCCGGTAGAAAGTGATCACGCCGAAGGTGAGCTGCCGCGCCTCGTCCCGGGCGGCCAGCTCCCGCAGCTCCCGCACCAGCCGGATTGCCTCCACCCGCCGGGTCCGGCTGAATCCGGTCCGTTCCTCGGCACCCGCCCCCAGCGGGACGTCGATCCAGCCCGCGACCTTCCTGGCCCATGGGCTCAGGTCGTGGGTCAGCTCCTGGGTGGAGGGGTGGGACTGGACCACGTCCGGGCCGCCGTAGAACACCGAGCTGACGAACCGCCCCAGGGCGGGGTGCATGCGGAACTGGGTGTCGAGCCGGATCGTCCGCACCGCGGGTCGCTCGCTCGCGAAGAGGTCGAACCACCGTTCGAAGAGGCTCTGGGACAGCTCGGACCCTTCGAGTGAACGATTGCGGCGCAGCTCCCGCTCCACCTTCTGCTCCAGCATGTGCGGGAGCTGCTTGTGGTCGCCGACCAGGATGATCCGCCGGCGGGCGAAGGCCATCGGGATCATCAGGTCGAGCGGGTTGGCGCGGGCTGCTTCGTCGACGACGACGGTGTCGAAGACCGGCAACGGCGCGTCGAGCACCCGGGACATCTCGCGGGAGTCGGCGTGCTGCACGGTCGAGGCGAGCACCGCGTTATACCGAGCCAGGGTCCGCTCCACCAGGTCGAGGTCCTCCCGCAGGTCGTCCTGGTACGCGCGAAGCACCTCGGCGGCGCTGTCGGTGGACGCCGCGTGGACCTGGTGCACTGCCTCCGCGACCTCGATCAGCAGGTCCTCTACGGCCGGATCGTGCTGCGGGGTGTGCAGCAGACCGGTGGCCGCTGCCAGCCGGTCGAGCAGCGCCAACCGCAGCTCCGCCAGGTCGGGGAGGAGGGCCGCCTGGTCCGCGTCCCCGGTGGCGGCCCGCCCCAGCAGGAGCTGGGCTGGTTCGTCGAGCACGTCGGTCAGCAGCCGCAGCGCGCCGCCCGCCCGCTCCGGGCCGTCGTCCGCGAAGGAGACCGGGGTGACGCGGATCGACCGGACGACCCGAGCCACCGCAGCCCGTTCCTCGTCCGTCAGGCTCCGGCCGAGCGTGCCGGTCACCTGCAGCTCCGCCAGTGTCCGGTCTAGCCGGCTGCGCAGTCCGGCCGGCAGTTCCGCCCCGGCCAGCCGCTTCGTCTCCGTCAGCAGGTTCGTCAGATCGGGCCCGGCGACGGGGTGCCGGCTGTAGGCGGCCGCCAGCTGACGCAGCCGTACGACGCGGTCCCAGCCGGCCACCTCGGGACGGTGCCGGTCGAGGTGGCGGTCGACCGCGGCCACCGTCTCGTCCCGCCACTGTCGGGTGTTCTGCCGGTCCCGTTCTGGTTTGTTGCTCACCCGGGTCGGCGGCAGGCCCAGCCGTCGGGCCCGGCGGGCCACGTTGTCCACCGCGTCGTGCTGGACGCTGGACAGCAACGTCCGGTTCACCGCCACCGCTCGGTCCCCCAGCTCGTCGAGGCAGCGCAGGAGATCGGTGATGAAGCGAGTCTTGCCGGTGCCGGGCGGACCCTGCACCAGGAGGATGTCCGGTGTGCGCAGCGCCATCCGGAGAGCGGCCCGCTGCACCTCCGTCGGTCTCTCGCCGACAGCAGCGCCGATGACCCGGTTCACCGCCCGGTCGTGTGCCGGGTCGGCGCGTGGCTGCGCGCCGGGCCGCGGGAGTCCCTCGATGAGCAGTCGCAGGCCGGGCAATTCGGCCTGGTCGTTCTCGATCCGCTCGCGGGCGGTGTCCCGCCGCCGCAACCGGGACCGGTCCCCGGACAGGGAGCGGAACAGGTAGCCCGTCACGGGTGGCGGCTCGTCCCCGGCGACCGCGAGGTCCACCGTCCAGTTTCCCACCGCCGCGCCGCGGACTTCGCCGTGCACCCCCACGGTGGCCCGGCCGCGTTTCTCCGCCAGTTCCGGGGGAAGCTCCCCGGCCGCTTCCAGCTCCAGCCGCCCCGGGTACGCGGCCACAGTGCCGAGAAACCGTGCGGCCCGCTCGCCGGGCTGAAGCTCGAACCGCCAGTCACCCCGGGCGGTCACCTTGCACGACTGGAACCTCGCCCACCGCAGCCGCTTGGCGTCCTCAACCAGGGCCTCCCGCTCGATGTTGTTGTACGCCTGCCATAAGTCGAGGTAGGTGCGTCCGTCGGACTCGAGGCCGAGCAGGGCGGCCCGGATCGCCTCCGACGCGTCCGCCTCCGCGCCCCGGTCGACGAACCGTACGTCCAGCTCACTCAGCCGGTGCCAGCGGCCTCGCCCCCGGGCATCCGCGCCGGTCATCCGGGTGATCCGGAGTACGTTGTCGACCAGCGCGACGTCGGCGACCCAGCGGGTGCCGTGCAGTGTGAACGCGCTCCCGGCGGGCTGCTCCCGGGGCCCACCGCTGTGCACGATTCGGTCCCGCGCGCCTTCAGCCGGCGGAGGCAAGCAGAACTCCCGTCGCAGCCAGTCCCGCACCTCGTCGAAGCCCGTGGTGTGTACCCGGGCGGCGACGCGGACCTGCCCGGCGACCCGGTCGTCGACACCGATCTCCAACCGCGGGCCGAGGTCGGCACCGGCGAAGCCGTGGCACTGGAGGTCTACCTCGCGGTCGGTCGCGTGGGCGACCCAGGCCACGACGCTGTGTCCGGCTGCGGCGAGCCAGTCACGCGCGTCCGGATCCGTCACCTGGGCTCGGAAAGGGCCGTACTGGCGGCCCTGGTGCACCGCCAGGTCGTACGCGGCCGTCGCCGCGGGCACGCGTACCTCGATCTCACGGTCCTGGCGATCCTTCTCCGCGAGCGCCTTCAGCCAGGGCGGTACCACGGCGCCCATCACCGGGTGGACGCGGATCAGCCGGGTGTCGCCCACGGTCAGTTCGTCAGCGCGCATCGGGCGCCTCGATCGACTGCAGGACCAGGATCCGGTGTGGCCGCAATTCGGTGTCGAAGTGGATCCACCACGGCGCGCGCAGGTGCTCGACCGCGGCGGAGCCGGGAATGAGCTGGAGTCCGTTGCCGCCCTGCGGCGGAACGCGGCGCACCATCGACCGTCCGCAGTTGCGCACCCGGACCTCGGCGCCGCCGTCCCACTCCATCCGGAGCAGCGCCACGGTTGGGTCCTCCGGGTGTCGTACCGCCGTGCGGTTCGTGATCAGGAGCGGCCGGTGCGCCTGCAGCACCAGCGTCAGGTCGTCCTGGGGGAGCAACGGTGGTGGCCCTTCAGCCAGGCGTGGGAACTGTTCGAGCACGGTGACCGTCAGGGCGGGCGGGCGGGCGGCCCGGCACCACGGGCAGGTGGGGTGCGCGGCGAGGAAGCTCTGGCCGCACGGGCAGACCAGGCAGCGATCGGCGGCGGCGTGCAGGGCCGCCGCCCACTCCCCGGCGCCGGGGCGCGCCCACGGGTCGGTCATCCCCTCCTCGAAGGTACGTCGGAACAGATCCCGCAGGCGCCGGGTGAGCACCCGGTCGGCCGGGTAGCCGAACCGGGTCCGGTTGCGATCGTCGGTGGAGTGGTCGATCCAGGGCACCAGCCCGCGCTGGGCGTCGTCCTCCAGCTCGACCTCGCCCTCGTTGACGTAGTCGCCGATCAGCGGGTGATTCATGGTCAGGACCTCGTACGCGAGCACGGCGAACGAGTAGACGTCGCTGAAGACGGTGTTGCCGCTCTGCCCGCGCAGGAGCTCCGGTGCGGTGTAGAAGGGCGTTCCGAGCCGTCGGGCCGCCGTGCTGCTCTCGGTCTGCAGGTTGTCCGCGTCGATCAGCCGGACTTCGTCGTATCCGAGGTCGGCGGAGACCAGCACGTTGCCCGGAGAGACGTCGCTGTAGACGATTCCCCGGTCGTGCAAGATGGCGAGGACACCGGCGCACCGGGCGAGCAGGACGAGCCGGCGACGTAGGCCCCCACCGCCGAGATACCACGCGTCCTCGTCCTGCTGCGGCGGGTCGCACAGCTCCCGCAGCGGAACCATGTCCTCCAACAGTTCCATGACGTAGCCGACATGCGGCGGCGCCAGCTGCTCCAGCGGGCGGCAGAGGGGAATGCCGTCCAGTGGCAGCCACCGGAGGCGGGCGAAGAGCTCGGTCATCCGGTCCCGGCTGGAATCGTCGGGGGCGCACAGTTTCACGGCCAGGCCGCCGTACCGGGTGCGGAAGACCGCCCCTTCGCCGCCGCTTCCCAACTGGTTGTCGAGCAGGAGATCGAGGTGCAGGTTGTTGCTCGCGGCTCGGACACTGCTCGGCCACGCGGAGCCTTCCGTGCTCAATCCAGATCCTCCAACCGGACGGCTCTCGGTGCGGTGCGCTGGTGGAGCTGTTCGGTCACCGTCGCGGTCACCCATCGGAACTGCGCCGGGATCTCGTGCACCTGGTCGCTCCGAAGCACGGCGGTGCCGGGAGTGCTGAACTGGGCCAACACCTCGTCAGCCTCCGAGGTCCGATCGACGCCGATCCCGATGGCCAGCCGCAGTGCCCGCGCACCCCAACGGGTGCCGAGTAATGCCGTCAACGGAGCCTGCCAGTCGTCCGTGGGCAGCCCGTCGGAGACCAGGACCAGGGTGGGCGGGAAGGCCCGCTTCGGCACGACGGTCGGGTCGTCGAGCAGCGCCCGGGTCAGGTCGAACGCACCACCCATCGGGGTCCGGCCCCGCGGTGTGAGTTCGGTCCACTGTGCCTGTGAGGCGCGGACCAGCGGCTGGTGCACCACGGCCTCGTCCCCGCCGAAGGCGATCACCGCAACGTGGATCTCTCCCCGTGCGGTGTCCTCCGCGGCGAACGCGTGCAGCATGCTCCGGATACTGCGATTGAGCACGTGGATCTTCTCGCCGTCCATGCTTCCGCTGATGTCGGCGAGGACGATCACCGGCATCGGCCGAGGCGGGCGTCGCGATTGGTTCGCCAACACCTGCTGTTCGGCGTCGAGGGTTGAGCCATATGCCGTCAGGTTCTCCGGCGCCACTACACCGGCTCCTCTCCACAACTGCTCTGTACGTGTGCTCGCCACGCGGCCGAGCCCGTCAGGCTCTCAGGCACCTTCCGGCAGGTCAATATCCGGATCCTGGCGAGAATGGACTGTGTCGGGATCCCGACAATCAAAGGGCTGTCTCGAAGCGCCTTGGGCGTACTGCCATCAACCTGATCCAGGGCAGCCAGGGAGCTGGTCCTTTGGCGACTTTCTTTGATGCGGGTGCCGCATGGCCCTCCGTATCCGGTCGGCTTCCTTGGTTGGCTAGTGGAACGATCGTGGGATGCTGTCGTGTGCCGTGGTTGCGGCATGAAGCCGACGACAGGGACGAGTGAACGCTGGTGATTTATCCCGACGACCTGCCCCGGTGGCGGCGCAAGCTCGATCAAATCGAGGCTGCTGTGCGCCTCGACGAGGAAGTAAAGCAGCGCTGGGCCGAGGCGGACAAGCTGCGGCCCACCCGGGATGCCGAGGCCCGTACTCTGGTCTCGGAGCTCGTCGCCACCCGGGATTTCGCGGCGTTCCGGGCAGATTCGGATAAGTGGTCGCGCCGCCAAGGCCCGTACATCGCCTTCTCGGGTTTCGGTCAGATGTGGCTCAACCAGGTCGCCAACAACCTGCCCGATGATCCCGACGCGCTGGACGTGCTGGTGCATGCCTTCACCACGCCAGCGACCGTGGATGAGGCGCGCTCTCGGCTCGCCGAGGTCGAGCGGGTGACCCGGGACCTGGCGAGCAAGGGGCAACCGGCCGTCGGGCGGATTCCGTACGTCTTGTCGGTGTTCTGGTCGACGGACGATGTGCAGCCGGGCTGGCCGGTGATGTGGAAGAGCGCGCCGGAGCGGATGTGGGCGCTGGGCTGGCTGCGGACGTGGGAGAACGCCGACCGCTACCTGGCGGTGGTGGAAGCGGCACGCGCGTTCTATCCCGACGATGTCCACCGGTTCGAGCGATTGATGTGGTTCCTGTCCGAGCGCCAGGGGTTCGTGGGAGTCAACCCCGCCGTGCGGGAGATGTGCGACGAGGCCGCGGGCATCATGGCCGCCTACGAGGTGGGCGCGCGCTATCCGGACCAGGAACGTGCGAGTCGTGCAGCCGCTCTCGCCGCCCAACTCAAGGGCGAGCTGCACATCGCCGCCAAGGGGCTTCTGGCGGACCTACGGGCCGCCACGGGACTCGAGCTGGAGACCTCGCAACCGCAGGACCGAATCACTTCGGACAAGGCGGCTGCGTATCGCGCGGATGCCTATGCCACCTGGTCGCTGCCCGGGGCGGTGTCCGCGGCCGGCCTACGCCTGTGGGCCACGCGTTCGGGGCTTGCGCTCGGCCTGTACGACTGGCGGAACCCAGGCGGCGGTGCGGCGCTTGCCACGGGTCCGCTCCCCTCGGGTCACCGGTTCTTCGAGATCCGGCCCCACCTCACCGGAGACCGGCTTGTTCCGGTCGACGCCGATCCGGGTGGGAGCACGTTGGTGGGGAAGTGGTGGCCCTGGTCCGAGGTTCTCCCGGGCCTCGCCCTGCGGGACGCGATACTCGAAGAGGTGGGTCGGCTCAAGCCTCTGGTGAGGCTGGTCGCCGGCCAGGGTGAGGCCGTGCCGGCGACGAGCCCCGAGGGGGAGGGCCTGGCGGCGGCGCTCGCCAGGTTCAAGGCTGAGCGCCCTTATCCGAACGATAAGGACGAGTGGCATGCCGAACAGCGGCAGCAGTTCGCTGAGGCCCTGTCACCTGAGAACCTGACCATCTTCGACCTGGACCAGTTCCGGCTGCTCGTCAACGGCAAGCGCTACGGCAACCCGGGTCCGCAGTCGGTGCTCAACGCCAGCCTTTCGGGCATGGACTCGGTCGCCCTCGACGCCTTCGCCAACAAACTTCGTGAGATTCTCTTCGGTGACGGAGAGGTCGCCGCCCGCATCGACCGAGGCCTGGATTGGAAGGACCTCGGCACGAAGGGGCTGGGCGAGAGCGTGCTGCTGAAGCTGTTCGCCGTCACCGACCCCCGGCGCTTCCTGCCGATCTTCCCGCTGACGGGTCCGATGGGGAAGATCGCCATGCTGCGCCGGTTCGGGCTCGCGGAGCCCGACGGCGCGCTGAGCCGCGGTCAGCAGCACGTCGAGGCGAACGATCGGCTGCGGGCAACCATCGAGCAGTTGCTGCCCGGCGACCCCTGGGGGCAGGGTCAGTTCGCCTACTGGATGCTCAACCACGACGCCGTGGAGCCGGTCGAGGAGGAGGACCGCATCGCCCGGACCGCGCAGGATCTTCTCTTGCCCGAACTGTTCCTGCGCGAGCTCGCTGAACTGCTCCACGAGAAGGGGCAACTCATCTTCTACGGCCCTCCGGGCACCGGCAAGACCTACCTGGCGGACCGGCTGGCCGGAGCCTTGCAGCAGGACCCGGAAAGGCGGATGCTCGTCCAGTTTCATCCGTCCACCTCGTACGAGGACTTCTTCGAGGGTTACCGGCCACGCACCGATGAACGGGGGCAGCTGACCTACGAGCTTCGGTCCGGGCCGCTTGCGCTGATGGCGGAGAAGGCGGAGAGCAACCCCGGCGTGCCGCACTATTTGATCATCGATGAAGTCAATCGCGCCAACCTGCCGCGTGTCTTCGGTGAACTGCTGTTCCTGCTGGAATACCGGAACAAGGCCGTACGCACCGCCTATCGACCCGACGAACCGTTCGAGCTGCCGCGCAATCTCTTTTTTATCGGTACCATGAACACCGCTGACAGGTCGATCGCGATGGTGGATGCGGCCCTGCGCCGACGGTTCCATTTCATCCCGTTCATGCCACACGAGGGAGCGATGCGGTCGCTGCTCGCCGACTGGTTGAAGAAGAACGGGGAGCCGGTATGGGTCGCCGGACTGGTGGATCAGGTAAACGAGCGGCTCCGAGTCCTGCTGAAGGGGCCGCACCTGCAGGTCGGTCACAGCCACTTCATGAGACAGGGCCTCACCGACGAGCGACTCGCACGCATCTGGGAGTACGACGTCTACCCCTTCATCGAGGACCAGTTGTACGGCCGGCCCGACCAGCTGGAGCAGTTCGCCTGGGCGAAGGTGCACGCCGCGTACGGGCCGTCCTCCGCTTCGGGGAGCGCGGCCGTGGATGCCACGTCGGACGATTCCGATGAGTCTTCCTTCTGAATCCCAGGTCGCCGGCGTAGTGAGGCTTCGCGAGTACGAGACCTCGCCGCGGCCCGTAGCTCTCAACGTCGCGGAGGTGTCCCTGCTCCGCGGCATCCCCGGCGGCCGCCTCGAACTCAACCCGTCGGACGAGCCCGGCTCGTACTTCCTCCAGGCCACCTCCTGGGTAGGCGCCGTGGTCCTACCTCGGCTGACCATCCAGATCCTGCCCAAGGTGCGGGACCTGCGGACCGTTCTGACCATGTTCACCTCCGGCGCAGGCCTGGTCGAGTGGGGAACCGACGCGGCGGCGTACGGCCGGAGCGACTTCGTCGAAGGCGTCGCGGAACTGGTACTACGAGCGATCAACGGGGCGACCCGCCGAGGGCTCGTCCACGGCTACCGTGCTGTCGACCAGCGACTCCCGGTGATCCGTGGACGCATGGACGTCCAGCAGTTGGCCGCACGGCCGTGGGACTCCTGGCCAGTGCCGTGCCGCTTCGACGACTTCACCGCGGATATCCCCGAAAACCGGATTCTGCTGGCGGCCGTTCGGCATGTCGTGCGGTGGCCAGTAGGCCCCGTCCTGCGTCGCATGGCCGGTGAGCTGCTCCAGCGCCTCGAAGGAGTGGGTGACTCGCCGGTCGCGCTGACCGAGTGCGACCTGATCCGGCGCACACCGCTCAATGAGCACTACCAACCGGCTCTTGCCCTTGCTCGACTGGTCCTCGAGGGCTTCGGCCTCACCCAGGCCGCGGGTGGACTGACAGCGCAGAGCTTCCTGGTCGACATGAACAAGCTATTCGAGAAGTGGATCGGGGACGAGCTACGCACAAGGCTCTACCCCAAGATCGAGGTCCTCGAGCAGTTGGCCGTTCCCCTGAGCGTCTCGCCACGCGTCACCATGAACCCCGACCTGCTCTTCCTGCGGGGCGCGGAGGTCGTCTTCGTTGCGGACGTCAAGTACAAGCTGACCGGGGGAGGTCTAGCGCGTACTAGCGACTACTACCAGCTGCTGGCCTACACCACGGCCCTGCGACTACCGCGCGGGATGCTCATCTACTGCCGTGCCGACCTCGCTCCGGACCGGGTCATCACAGTGGTCGGGGGCAACCAGCGCCTGCACACCCATCCCGTGGATCTGAGTGGGTCGCCTGAAATGGTCGCCGAGGCGCTTGACGTGGTCGCGGATTCGATCAGGATTCTGGCCTGACGGCGTACGCGGAACTCGAGATGACCGGGGCGGTCGGGCGACTCATCCGGATTCAGACCCTCGCCTTGGCGGTGCGAGCGCAGATCCGCGCGTTGCAGGAGCACCGCGTTACATCGCGCTGATCGGCGCTGGATGCTCTGGCGCTGCGCGCGGTTGTGGTGAATTTCAGAGTTTGACGGAGGCGGTGAACCTCGTGCGCTCACTACCAAAGAACGCGAGCGGTACGGGTTGCCGTCAACGCCGGCCGGCTGAAGCTCACCAGGACCCAAGCGGTGGGCTCCAGCTTGATGCCTGCACGGTCACTTCGGTCAGTCGATAACTGAGCCAGCTGGCTGGCAAGCTTGGACCCTACGCGTCCCAACTTTGATTCATGCTCACGCACGGTAATGAGCGCGCGAGGTTGAGTCAAACCTGCCCGTGCCGTAATCTATAAGCATGTGCACCCCTAATGGAGCACAGGTGATACGTACAAGAGTTCGATCCCCCCTCGGACACCACTACGTGTGGAGATCCACGCGAGATCAACTCCCCTCGCGTGGGGACGCGAATCGCTGCCTTTCATCTGTGTGCTCAGACGCCGGGAGTGGCTTCCACCTGCGCTGATACCGCTGCGTCCGCACTGGTGGTGGCCTCGGTGAGTCTTGGCCGCTCGCGTCCGCGCCAGCCCGACGAGCAGCTCGTCGAGGCACTCGTGCCTACCCCGCTGCCGGTCGCAGCTCCGGAGCCGGCGCCGCTGCCGACATTGCCCGCGCCCACCGCCCGTAATGGCGATGGCGTGCTGTTCGACATGGGCCGCCCCGACGCTGCCGGCCGGGTCACCGCTCGTGCACTGCTGCGGGCCCTGGGCTGGACACCGGGCCTCACGCTGCACGTCGACGTCGTGACCGGCGCAATCCTGATCACCCCGGCCGTCGACGGCGCGCACGTCGTGGGCACCCGCGAGGAACTGCCGCTGCCGGCCGCCGCCCGACACCTGTGCGGCATCGCCACCGGCGAACCCGTGCTCCTGGCCTGTACCGTGCCAAAACCTCGTTCGTGGGCGTGACCTGGCACTTTGAAGATTTCGTCAAGCTGCCCGGTGGTACTCGTTGATCACGCCGCCGAGTCGTCGTCGGCGTTGGACGGGAGCGTCCATCGCGATGACGCCGGCTGGGTCGTGGTTGGGTGGCAACTGTTGCCGGCCTTGATGCGGGCGGTGATCATTGAAGTGGTCCACGTACTCGCCGATCACCGCGAGGGCGTGTCGTTCGTGGTATATCAGCAACCGGTCGGTGCACTCCTCCCGCAGGCTGCGTCCCCAGCGTTCGATGAAACAGTTCGCCCGTGGTGTCTGCGGCGGGATCTTGACTACCTCGATGCCCTCGACTGCGAAGACCTCGTCGAACGCGGCGTTGTACTTGCCGTCACGATCTCTGATCAGGAACCGGAACCGATTGGTTCGCTCGTCGAGGTCCATGACGAGGTTACGGGCCTGCTGCAGGACCCAGGCGTGATCCGGCTGCGCGGAGACCCCGAGCAGATGGACGCGGCGGGTGGCCACTTCCATCACGACCAGCACGTAGATCCGCTTGAGCAGGATCGTGTCGACGTGGAAGAAGTCGATCGCGAGCAGCCCGTGGGCTTGGGCGCGCAGGAACGTCCGCCAGCTGGTGTCCACCGTTCGCGGTGCCGGACCGAGCCGCCCAGCGGCGAGAATGCGGCGGATGGTGCCCGTGCCGACGCGGTAGCCCAACCGCTGTAGTTCGCCTTGGATCCGCCGGTGTCCCCATCGCGGGTTGTCGTGTGCCAGCCGTCTGACCAGGCTGTGGAGCTCCTCGTTGACCGGTGGCCGGCCGGCCTTGCTCGGGTAGGTCCAGTGACGGCGCAGCAGCCGCCGGTGCCAGGACAGCAGCGTTACCGGGGTGACCAACCGGTGGGCCCGAACCGTGGTGGGCAACAGCCGGGCCACCGCGGACAGGATTGCCCGGTCCGGCCAGGTCAACCGGGGCCGGCTCTTCAGCTGCCGCCGCAGCACCGCCACCTCATGGCGCAGGGCGAGGACTTCCGCCAGCAACGCGGTGTCGCTACGGACCAGCAGCCCCAGAGCGCCGACCAGCCGGATCATCATCAGGTACACCAGCCGAACCAACATACCGATGATCCTCGACGCGTACCGGGAAATCCCAGCTCACCGCGTGTGCGACAGGTTCTGGCACGGTACACGGAGCAACTCTCACCGTCGCCTCTGCCGTCGGCGTCGCCAACGCCCGGCTCGCCTTGGCGGAGATTCTCGGCAATAGGCGGCCGGTCATGCGGACGCGTGGCGCCAGTGCAGCAGGCCGGCCGAAACCATGCCGACCAGCGACAGGGCGCCGAGCCCGGTGAAGCCGCCCACACTGAGGACGAGCCCGCCGCCCGCCGCACCGAACAGGTACCCGACCTGCGTCACCACCGTCCGGCTGGCCATCACGGCACGGACGTGCTCGGGGCTGAGCGAGGCGCCCAGCAGCGACGCCGCCGGGGTACGCACACCTGCGGCCACAGCGACCAGAAAAAACAGCAGGACCGACAGCCAGACCGGCCCGGCGGACCCGAACAGCACGGCACTCAGTACCCCGATGGCCAGTGAACTGGCCGCGATCAGCAGGCGGGGCCGGGCCACGCCGGTCAGCCGCCCGCTCTGGCTGGATGCGAGGAAGAACCCGGCGGAGCCGCACCCCAGCACCAGCCCCACCATCCCCTCGGACAGGTGTCCGGCGAGCGCGAGGACGGGGCCGACGAAGGTGAGCACGATCGTCCAAGCGCAGTAGGAGAGCACCTCGGCGGAGATCCAGCGGCGTACCGGTGTGATGGTGAGCAGGGCGGGCAGCGCCGTCGTAGCGGCGGCCCTCGGCGCCGGGGCAGTGGGCGGGATCCGCAGCGCAGCCAGCGCGGCACCACAGGCCGAGGCCACGGGCAGCAGGAACGCCAGGCGCCAGGAGACGGACTGGGTCAGCAGGCCCGCCAACGGGTTGAAGAAGACCCAGCCCAGCGAGTTCGCGCCCGCGACCAGGCCGAGCGCCCGAGCCGCCTGCCGGCCCGCGCCGAGCGCGGCGCCCGCGAACGAGCAGGACAACAGCAGTGCGACGGCCACACCGGCCAGCAGATGTGCGCCGATGAACATCGGCATGCTCACCGCGGTGGCGGTCGCCACCCCGCTGGCGACCGCCACCGCGGCACCGAGCCAGGTGAGATGCCGCAGGTTCCACCGAGCGATGAGGGGGAACAGCGCGACCGAGGCGGCGATCGCGGACACCGCAGTGGCGGTACGCGCCTGGCTCACCACCCCGACGGTGGTGTGGAAGTCCCGGGCCACCCGGGCCATCGACGGCGCCAGAACCACCATGACCGACTGGGACGTCAACGACGCCACCATGAACGGCCACACCGGCGCCGTCGTGCTAGAGGCGGAGGGCGGCCGGCGTTCAGTGGCGGGTAGCAACGGCTTCACGCCCTTCAGGATGCTGCCTACCGTGGAGGAGTCACGGGGGAGCCCTCCACAGTAGCGCAGTGCCGTCGAACTTGCGGCTTCGACGGTCCTCAAGACCACCCAGAACCATCCCTTCTGGGACGCGACCGAACAACACTGGGTCAACGCGAGCCAACTCAAAGCCGGACACCGCCTGCTGGTCCACGACGACAAACGCCTCGAGGGCGACGGCACCGGCGCCGGCATGGGCGGCGGCGGACCCGGCCGCGAGGTCACGATCACCGC
Source organism: Micromonospora rubida (assembly GCF_009908295.1). Taxonomy (GTDB): domain Bacteria; phylum Actinomycetota; class Actinomycetes; order Mycobacteriales; family Micromonosporaceae; genus Micromonospora; species Micromonospora rubida. Next base: position 657 of record NZ_JAAALO010000021.1, on the reverse strand, counting down.
AGTACACAACTTCACCGGCAACCAGCGGATGCACGACCTCACCGTCGCCGACATCCACACGTACTATGTACTCGCAGGCGACACGCCGGTCCTCGTACACAACAACAACCTTCCGTGCGTCGTTGGGCCGGTAACCAACAAAACGCATTACGCTCAGGTGGCCGTTCGTGATGCTGATGGCGCTTTGCTGGATAGGTATGATATTCGCAGTGGTGGGACGACTCCCGAAGAGGCGGCACTTGGAAAGGGGCGCGCACGCCAGGCGGTTCACACGGAGCACCGTGCCAGCCGGGCCGCCGGCGGTGCTCCCATGGTGGGCGACCATGTCATCAATGGCGATCCCTTCTGGGGCACCTCCCCTGTACCTGAAGGAGGACTCGTCAGCATTGCTGGCATCAAGGCGCCGTGTGGACCCTGCCAGAGGCAGATGAAGGGTTCCGCCGAGGATACCGGCGCGACATTCGAATATCATTGGCCCGATGGTGGGGGCGGCATGAATACATGGTCGACAGATGACTTTTAATTCGGATGGGACTGCACCCGGTTCGGTTGACTCCTGACCTGTGAGGATCTGTTCCTCGCTGGAAGGATGTCTGTCATGCCGAAAGCGTTCCCCCTGGAGTTCCGCCGTGACGTGGTCGCGGTCGCCCGCAAGGG
>NZ_JAAALO010000020.1 GCF_009908295.1 Micromonospora rubida | reverse complement strand
ACCGCCGTCGGCCGCGGAAGCTGAACAGCGTTCTTCTTGTCTGCCATGACATGGTCCTTCCCGGACAGGATCAACGTCCTGTCCAACGGACCACACCCAGGTCAAACACGGAAATCTACGCAGTCCCGCCGATTCCTGCGGCGAACGCCGCTCGGCGGCTCCCTTCCGCTACTCAGGCCCAGATATCGGTAGAGCCAGGTGGTTCTCGGATCACTGCTTATGTTTGGCTATTCGATGAGCCCGGATTGGTAGGCGAATACGACGAGTTGTGCGCGGTCGCGGGCGCTGAGCTTGACCATGGCGCGGCTGACGTGTGTGCGGGCGGTGGCGGTGCTGATGCGGAGCCGTCTGCCGATTTCGTCGTTGCTGAGACCCTCCGCGGCGAGCACCATGGCCTCTCGTTCCCGTTCGGTGAGGGTGTTGAGCTGGGGGTGGGGCGTCCTCGTGCTGGGTCTGAGTGTGACGAACTCTCGAAGCAGCGTGCGGGTGACCGATGGTGACATCAGCGCGCCGCCGTCGGCGACGGTGCGGATCGCGCGGAGGAGTTCCGCTGGCGTGGTGTCTTTGAGCAGGAAGCCGCTTGCTCCGTTTCGCAGGGCGTCGAAGACGTACTGGTCGTGTTCGAAGGTGGTGAGCACAATGATGCGGGTCGTGGCCAGGTTGGGGGCAGCGGTGATTCTCCGGGTCGCTTCCAGCCCGTCGATGCCCGGCATGCGGACGTCCATCAGCACGATGTCCGGTTTGGTGCGGGTGGCCATCGCTACTGTGGCGAGGCCGTCGGCGGCTTCGCCGACGCAGGTGAGGTCGTCTTCGTTGGCTATGAGGGTGCGGAGCCCGAGCCGGACGAGGTCCTGGTCATCGGCGATCAGGACGCTGATCATGTGCCGCCTCCGGTGGGAAGTCGTGCGTGCACCTCGAACCGCTGGGCCACCGGTCCGGCAACGAAGTCACCGCCCAACGCCTCCACTCGCGCCCGCATCCCGCTGATGCCGGTGCCGTAACCGTTGGTCGGCGTGCCGTTGATCGGATTCGCAATCGCGATGGCGACAAAGTCGGTGGTGTACTGGACGGTGACGTCGGCCTGCACGCAGCGTCCGTGCCGTAGCACGTTCGTGAGTGATTCCTGAATGATGCGATAGCCGGCCAGGTCGACCGCCGGGGGAAGATCGCCGGTACGCTCGCCTGTGGTGTGGACACGCACCGTGACGCCGGCGTCGGCCATTCGCCGGCATAGGTTGTTCAGGCGGCCGAGGCCAGCGGTGGGGGCGCGGTCGTCGCCGTCGATGTGCCGCACGGCGGCCAGTGTCATACGCAGTTCGTCGAGCGCCTGCTGGCTGGTCCGACTGATCGCCTCCAATGCCACCTGAGCTTGGTCGGGCTGGCGGGGCATGACGTGTAGGGCGATGTCGGCCTGCATCTTGATGGCGGCCAGGCCGTGCCCGACGACATCGTGGACCTCTTGGGCGACGCGGAGCCGCTCGTCGTCCAGCCGCTGCCGGATCGCCTCGGCCCGTGCGAGCTGGCCGGCTTGGTGCCGCAGGCGCAGGCCGTATCCCAGCGCGCCGGGGACGACCACCCACGCGGCCGCTGGCACTACGCCCAGCCACCCCAGCGCCCGGTCGGAGGTGAGCAGATGAGCCAGCAGCATCATCAACGTTGCCGCCGCGCACCAGGCGGCGACCCGTAGTGGAGCATGCCTGGCCGCGCTATACACCGCGATCATGAGCACAAGGATGATCGGACCGTAGGCGTAGCCCAGGGCGAGGTATCCACCGGTGCAGACCGCTGCGGTCATCAACGTCACGAGCGGCCGACTTCGACGCGCCGACAGGCCGAGTGCCGCGATCACGACCAGGACGTAGCCCAGCGTACCTAGCGGCACCGACGGGCGGCCGAGCTCGTCGGCCACGGCGCTGGCGGCGGCGGCGGATACTGCGAGCAGGGCGGCCAGGGCCAGGTCCGCTGCCGACGATCGGATCCACCTCATCCAGCGATCTTTGCAGGGCGATGGCCATGCCGTGTACGCGATTCTGCGTACGACCGTCGACGCGATCGAGCCGACGCTGACGCCCTTGCGCCGCGGCAGGCTGCATCGGTGACCAATCGTGTGACGACCACAGGCGCCGGTCGGATGACCCGCAACGTCGCTGTCGCCGCCCTGCTCGCCGCCTCGGCCGGGATCGTCGTGCAGATCCTCGGCGGCGCCGACTACCCCACCGTCCCGCCAGGCTTGCTGCTCCTGCTGGCGGCTGCAGGACTGCTCGCCCTGCGCAACCGGTGGGCACCGCTGCTCGGCGTCCTCATCACTGCGTTCATCACCTTCGGCGCGGTGGTGACGCCCAACATACGCAACCAACTGGCGGATCCGTCGGCCATGGGCGTGTTCGCCGGAACGGTCATCCAGACCATGGGTCTGGTTGTCGGCCTCCTCGCCGGGCTTGCCACCGCCAGCAGCCGCATGCGGAGAAAAGCCCGATGAACGGCCCTTCACGTGGCTCGAGTCGATCCCATCCGGCAGTTCACCAGAGCGGCTACCTCGAGCACCCACTCAGTACCCGCCTCGATGCCCTCATCACGTCCCGCTCAGACAGAATCCTCTCGCACAGGAGCGTCCAAGCATGACGACCTTACCCAGGCTCAGTGAGCTGGCCGGCGACTATGTCCTCGACACCGCCGGCACCCGGATCGGCTTTAGCGCCAAGCACGCGATAGGCACCAAGGTCCGCGGACAGTTCGACGAGTTCGCCGGCAGTGCGCGGCTGGACGGCGACAAGTCGAGGCTGAGCGTCGAGGTCCTGATCCAGGCGGCGAGCGTCCAGACTGGCAATCGGCAACGCGACGAGCACCTGCGCCGCAACTTCCTGAACGTCGACACATACCCAGTCATCACCTTTACGCCGATCACGGCGGACCTGGTTGGCGAAGCCACCTTCGCAGTCACCGGCGACCTGACCATCCGCGGCGTGACCAAGCCGGTCCCCGTGAACGTCGAGCTGACCCACGCCCGGCACGGCCCGCCGGAGAACCTCCGGGTTCACCTCGCCGGCAGCGCCACTATCAACCGTGGCGTCTGGGGCGTGAACTGGAACGCCATGACCGTCGCCTTGGTGAACAAACATGTGCCGATTGAGTTCGACGCCATTGCAATCCGGACGCCCCGACCGGCCCCGTAGCCATTGTCGGGATGAGAAAACTTAACGACAGCAGCACGCGGGGCCGTGTTCATCAGCGGCGACACTCTCGGCCGCCCGGCCGCGACACCCCTGGCGAGGTGACCGGGCGCAGCCGCCTCGGCGCATGGTGCAGGCCTGCACCATGCCGCGCCCGTAGCGCAAATCTTCGAATCACTAGGAGGAAGCGATGGCTGGCATCTCGACGTCGACCACAAGCCGTGGGCTTACGATCTGGGGGCTCGCGACGGGTGCCCTCGGCATCGCGATCCTGTGGGCATCCGGGGTCGAGTTCCCGTTCTACCCCCCACCGGGTCTACTGATCCTGGCGAGCGGCGCTACGTTCGTCGGTCTGGCGAAGCGGGCCTGGGCACCCGGAGTTGGCGCGTTCCTGGGCCTGTTCGTGATCGTGGGATTCGTCCTGTCCAGCGTGGTCAGCGGGGCTGGCACCGGCAACCTGACTGGCGATGCGGGCATCGGCGGGGTGATCGGCACCGTGATGCAGCTCGCCGGTGTCGTCATCGCCCTCGTGGCCGGTTCGGTCGCGGTCAGACGGGAATACCAGGTCAAGCAATGACCGTGCCGCGTCCGCGAAGCGCATGGCTGCTGCTCATCGCCGCCATCATCATCAGCATCGTCCTTATCAACCCGTATCTCAGGCTCGACATCGACGACAGCCGCCTCGACATGAGTGGGAACCTGCACTACTCCCTGCTCGTAGCGCACATCTTCACGGCCGCGGTCGCGATCGTGCTCGGCCCCCTGCAGTTCATGTCCACGGTGCGGGCGCGCCGGACGCTGCACCGCACGATCGGCCGGGCCTACCTCCTCGCCGGGGTCCTGCCTTCCGCGGTGACCGCGATCCCGGTCGCGTTATGGTCCGGCCGCATCGTGACCCAGATCGGACTCGTCATCGCGGCCGCTCTGTGGCTGATCACCGGTGGGCTCGCCTACCGTGCCGCCCGCCGCCGCGACTTCATCGGTCACCGCGACTGGATGATGCGCAACTACGCGCTGACGTTCCTCGCCGTCACCTCGCGCATCCTTACCCCGCTGCTGCTTCTGGCTCAGAGTCCGTTTATCGGCGACGGCGCCGGCCCAGTCGAAGAACGCGTTCAAGCCTTGATCCCGGTCGGCCAGACCCTTGGCTGGATCGTCAACCTGGTCGTGGCGGAGAGCCTCATCAGGCGCCGTCCGCGAGACAGCGGCATGCATACCAACGCCGGGAATGGCACCGCACGCTGGTGACATCGTTCGACCAGTTGTCCGATACGCCCTCGTCCAGATCCGGACGCTATCGGGGGCAACCTGCGGCACGTCGTGTAGTCGCCGGCTCCAGGTGCGGTTGTCGTCCATCGGTCGGCTACCGTCGGTGGATGGGATCACCGGTCGTAGGCGGATGGTAGGCCGATCAGCTGGCCGGTTCTGCCGGTGCCGGTTCGGAGTTCGTGGTTTTCGAGTTCGAGGACATTGACGATGCGGGCGAGTGCGTCGTTCTCTTCTTGGAGCTTGTTGATCTCGGCGATGAGTTCTTTGATTCGGTCGGTTGCCCTGGTGAGGTCGTCGCGGAGCTTGCGTTCGTTGTCCGGGAGGGATTGCCCCCGGTTCGGTTGACTCCTGACCTGTGAGGATGTGTTCCTCGCTGGAAGGATGTCTGTCATGCCGAAAAGCGTTCCCCCTGGAGTTTCGCCGTGACGTGGTCTCGGTCGCCCGTAAGGGCGATGCCTCGATCGTGGAGGTCGCGAAGGACTGCGGGATCTCCGAAGCGTGTCTGCACCGCTGGCTGAAGCTCGCCGACGTCGCCGACGGCGTCCGTCCCGGGGCCACCACTTCCGAGTCTGCGGAGCTGCGTCGCAGGAACAAGGTGTTGGAGCAGGAGAACGAGATCCTGCGTCGGGCGGCGGCGTACTTCGCCAAGGAGATCTCCCCAAAATGATGTACCCGCTGGTCGGTGACCTGGCCGCGGACGGGATTCCCGTCGCGGTGACCTGCCGGGTGTTGGGGTTCAGCAAGCAGGCCTACTACGCGTGGAAGAAGACCCCGGTCACCCGGCGGGACCCCTGCGACGAGTCAACCAAACCCGGGGCAGTCCCCTCAGGCTGGACGCTGCGCGGGTCTCCTGAGCGACGCCTTGACAATCTCCGCGCTTCTGGACACCACCTGGTCCGAGGTCAGTCCGCCCAGACGGAGATCCGGCTCGCTGCCTCAACTGCTTGCCACCGTGCCTCTTCCCAGCAGTAGCGCAATGTTCGCCGCGAGCTCGACGGTTGCGTCGATTTCGGCCTTACGGATAGACACGCTTTCCACATTGAACCCGTACGGCATATTGAGATGCTGGCAGAAGTCGGCCAGGTCCTGGGCGATCGAGACGGCCTGCCGGCACGACTCCGCGAGCGGGTCACTGGCATAGCGGATGGAGTTCTCCAGCCAGCGTGGCACGTCCACGCCGAGCCACCGGACGAACTCCAAGGTCTTGAGCGAGCCGCACACCGACAGCGTGAAGATCACCGGACGCGGCGCGATCTCCCGGGTTCGGCACTCGTAGAAGTAGTCGGAGATGAGGTTCTTCGTCTCGTTCACGTGATAGACCACCTGCGAGACGAAGAACGAGCAACCGCGTTCCTGCTTGGCCAGCATGCGCAGATGCTCGTCTTGGCCGCGGGTGTGCCGTTCCCCGATGACGACGCCGCCGAGCATCAGCTCTGGGCGCACCTGCCGGTGCGCGGCGTGAGCCGATCGCAGGTCGGTCCGTACTGGCTTGTCTCTAGACGAGGGACCGACGAAGACGCTGAGCACCCGCTGCGGATCGGCTCGGCTGAGCCAGTCTCGCAGTTCCTCGTCGCGATATTTGCCGACACAGCGGTAGATGACGACCGGGAGATCGCCGGTGCTGAGGTGGTCGGCGTAATACCGAGCCGGATCCAGTGTCGGCAGGAACGGGAACGGTCGTTCCTCCGGGACGCGATCGGCTTCGTCATCAATGTCGTACAGAATCAGACCGTCGATAGGCAGCCGGGCTAGCCGCTCCGCCGTCACGGCCGCGATCTCCTTGACCCGCTGCTCGGTCTCGTGGCGCTTGGGCGGCGTGAGACTGAACAGCAGGATGCCCGAGTCTCCCGCGGCGAGCATGTCCCGAAGCCCGGGAGAATCTGCCACTCCTGGTCTGCCGCCGGCCGGCTCACCCTCGGTCAAAGGTCCAGACTCCACCATGAACACCACGCTACGATCCTGCGCACCCTCGAACCCGACGGGTCGGTCGTGATCCCAATCCCTGAGCGCAACCCGGAAACCGTAAGGTAGGTTGTAGGGTGCCAAAACTGGGTGCTGGTTGCTGACCTGCGAGTTCGTAGATCCGTTTATGCGGCCCGGTGGTACTCGTTGATGACCCCGCCGAGTCGTCGTCGGCGTCGGACAACGCCGTCGATTGGCATCACGTTGCCCGGCTCACGGTTGGGTGGTACCTGCCCGTGCCCCTGGTGCGGCCGGTGGTGATTGAAGTGTCGGAGGTACTCGGTCAGTATCACTCTGGCGTGCCGCTGGCCGTAGATGAGGACGTGGTCGGTGCATTCCTCGCGCCTTTGGTGTGCGCGGTGGTGTCTTCACCACCTGTACGCCCTGATCGGCAAGTGCGGCGTCGAACGATGCCGCGTATTTGGTGTCGCGGTCGCGGATGAGGAACCGGAAGTCGCTGGTCTGTTCTCCGAGGTCCATGAGCAGGTTGCGGGCCTGCTGGGTCACCCATGCCTGGGTCGGGTGCTCGGTCACGCCAAGCAGGTGCACTCGCCGGGTGGCGATCTCCATGACGACCAGTACGTACAGGCGGCGTAGCCACACGGTGTCGACGTGGAAGAAGTCGGTGGCCAGCAGGCCGGTGGTCTGGGTGCGCAGAAACCTCCGCCAGGAGGTGTCGGTGTTCCGGGGTGCGGGGCCGAGGTGGCCACGGGCCAGGATTCGGCGGATGGTGCCGAGGCCGACGCGGTGGCCCAGTCCGAGTAGCTCGCCCTGGATTCTCTTGTGGCCCCAGCGGGGGTTGTCTCGGGCCATCTGGCGGGTGAGTTCGCGGATCTCGTCGCTGACGGGTGGTCGGCCGCCCCGGTGGGGGTAGGTCCAGCGGCGTTGGACCAGCCGGCGGTGCCAGGCGAGCAGGGTCGCCGGGGTCACGATCCGGTGAGCGCGGACCGCGCGTGGCAGCCGCCGGGCCAGCGCGGACAGGATCGCCCGGTCTGGCCAGGACAGGCGCGGTCGGCCGTCGACCTGACGGCGCAGCACCGCGACCTCGTGACGCAGCGCCAGTAGCTCAGCGAGCACCGCGCTGTCACTACGGGCCGCGACGAACAGGGCATCAAACCCGCGGATCGCGACCAGATAGATCAGTCGGAACACCATGACCATCAAGATGCCTCAGCCGTGCTGGGAACCAGCTCACAGCACGTGCGACACGTATTGGCACCGTGCACGGTACGCCGAGCTGTTCACCCTCCAAGCCGCCGGCTACGACACCACCACCGGGCCCGCCGCGACGGTGCCCCGACAGACCGCAACCGCCTGAAAGAACACGCCATGACGACGTCGAACCCCACGAGGCTCGCGCCGCGGCGGACCGCAGCGACGGTGGCGGCGGCCTGTACGAGGTGGCCACCACCACCACCACCGACTGGCCGGTGCAGGCGCGGCTGAACGAGATCGCCCGCGAACCCGGCGGCGGCATCAGCATCACCTGCACCCTGATCGACCACGATGCGCCCGCTGTCCCTGCCGGTGACCCGCACACTCCACGGTGGTTCGCTGTGCTCCACTGCGAGCTTGCCTACAACGGCTCGGTGCGGGCTGGCCCTACCGCCGCCGCCGCGGGTGCCTGCAGCCGGGACAGGGGCGGCATCGCGGTGGCACCGCCCCTGGTTTCGCAGGCGAGCGAGCCCGCGCGGACGGCGAACGCGACAACGTTGCGCCACTGCTCCTCGGTTGTGGGAAGGCCACCGGTAAGAAGGGCGAAGTTCAGCGCGGCCATGGTCGCGTCCCCAGCGCCGGTGGCGTCGACCGCGTCGACGGGCGGGGGAGTGACCGAGAACTCGGCACCGTCGACGAAACCGCGCGCGCCTCGGGCGCCCAGGGTCACCACCACGGCTCCCGCACCGAGGCTGAGCAGGTGCTTCGCCACAGCGGTGGCGTCGAGGTCGAAGAGTAGCCGCGCGTCCGGTTCGCTGAGCTTCACGAGGTCGGCGGTGGACGCGAACCACTCGACGGTTGCCCGCAACGATGCGGGGTCGTCGAGCAGGTCGGGCCGTACGTTCGGGTCAATGGTGCGCAACGGACCCGGGGTCGCCCACGCGGCCTTCGCCGCGGCCAGGGTCGTCGGCTGCAGCAGGGCGATCGACCCGCAGTAGAGCGTCCCGGCCCCGGCGATCACATCGAGGTCCACCGGGTCGAGCAACCCGTACGAGGGCGGGTTGCCGTAGAAGGCGAACTCCGGCTCCGCCCCGTGCAGGCTCGTCACCGCGAGTGTGGTCGGCACGTCGACGCTGACGCAGCCGCTGTGATCGACGCCCTGCTCGGTGAGCAGAGCGCGGATCCGGTCGCCGAACGCATCGGAGCCGAGCGAACCGACGAACCTGGCCTCGGCTCCGAGCCGCGCGATCCCGCAGGCCACATTGAGGGGCGCGCCGCCGACCATCGGCCGGAAGACCCGCTCGCCGGCAACCTCGACCTCGAAGAGATCGACCAGCGCCTCACCCAGAACCACCGCGTACGGCATCACCGCAGGTCTCCGATCAGCGCGTCCGCGCCACCGTGCTCGAGCAGGTCGGCCGCGTGCGGGACGGCCATGACTGGCAGCAACTCGAGCACAGCGCTTGCGAGCCGTTTCCTCGTCAGCCAGTCGTTCACCCTCGGGTCTGCTGTCATTGTGACTCCGCTCTTTGCTGACGTGGCGTCTTGCCGTAGGTCCGGAGGAACTGCCGGTTGAAGTTGGACAGATTTGAGTAGCCGACGGTCGTCGCAATCGTCGTGATCGGCTTGTCGGTGCTCTTCAGCAGGTGGCAGGCCTGTGTCAGACGCAACTGGCGCACCATGTCGGTGAACCTCTGGCCGCTGCGCGCCTTGAAGTACCGAGAGAATGCCGAGTCGCTCATCGTTGCGATCCTGGCGGCGTCGTGGAGTCGCACGCCGGTGGCGAGGTTCTCGAATATGTAGTCGATCGCGCGGCTCATCGGTTCGGATGGGCCTCCGTCGTCGAGCTGGGGCACCCAGGCTCGTACGACGGGCGTCGCGTCCTCGAGTGACGCCTCGGCGAGGATTCGCAGGAGGTCCAGGGCCCGGACAACCCGCTCCGCGCCCTCGGCGCCGTCTCGGATCGCGAGGAGAGCCTCCGTGGCGCGGGTGCGGGCCGCGCCGTGGAACTCTATCCCTCGGCCCGAGCGCCGGAGGAGAGATTCGAGGACCCGCAGCTCTGGCATCGCCGCCTGGCACGCCCTGATCCAGCCGTCGGTGAAGTGGAGCACGGCGTGGGCGTCCGTCAGGTGCTCGTCGGGTTCCCGGTCGGCGATCCAGGAGTGCGGAAGATTCGGCCCGATCAGCATGAGCTGGCCGGGAACGTAGGAACCGATGGCGTCGCCGAGGACGAAGCGGCCCGATGACCTGAGGATCAGATGCACCTCGTACTCGGGGTGGTAGCTCCACGAGGCGAACGGGTGGGGCTCGTCGTGCACGTAGAACCGGAACGACGAGGTGCCGTCCAGCGTGATCACTTCGCGGGACGCGGGACGACGGAGCTTCGCCTTGGCGATAGCTGCGGTGCTGTTTTCGGACATCTGGCCTATTCCGTCCGGTGTTCTGGTCCCATCTGTCACGACGCCCCCGATCCAGCCGCCGATGCTCGCAAGAAAGTATCAGAACTCGGTTTGCGAAGTCATACCCTGGCCGGCCCGTCCGCTGGAGAGTAGTGCTCGACCCGAGAGACAAGGGACGGGACCAGGGCCGAAAGCCCTGGTGGTGCGAGGGACTGAAGGCGGAGCGGTGGGGACGAGCGCGACGATGCGTCAGGTGCGGGTGGCGGGGCTGAACGACGTGACGGTCGTCGACTCGCCCGTCCCGGAGGCTGGACCAGACCAGGTGCGAGTGGCGGTGACCTATGCGGGCATCTGCGGCTCGGACACGCACGCCATCGCGGGGCATCACCCGTTCCTGCACCCGCCCTACCTGCCCGGGCATGAGCTGTGCGGCGTCGTCGACTGCGTCGGCGCGGGTGTCGACCCCTCTCTCGTCGGCAAGCGGGTCGTCGTCAGGCCGAACGTCGAGTGCGGCGAGTGCGTCAACTGCCGGGCGGGCCGCATCAACGCCTGTCAGCAGCTTGCCTGGATCGGGTGTGACTCCTCGGGCAAGCTTGCCGGTGGCATGGCCGCCTATGTCGTCGCCCCGGGGCGCAACATCATCCCGGTGCCCGACGAGGTCTCGGACCTCGACGCCGCCCTGGTCGAGTGTCTCGCCACGCCCGTTCATGCGGCCCGGATCGCCGGCGACCTGCACGGCGCGAACGTCGTCGTTCTCGGTGCCGGCACCGTGGGGATCCTCTGCGTCGTCGCGGCTCGTGCGGCGGGTGCCGCCACCATCGTCGTCACCGACCTCGAGCCCGCCAAGCGCGAGCGAGCGCTGACGCTCGGTGCCGACGCGGCTGTGGACGCCGCCGACCCGCAGTTCGCCACGGCGGTCCGCCGGGCGTACGAGGGCGGCCACGCGGACGTGGTGTTCGACTGCGTCGCCACGGAGGTGTCGATCCGTCAGGCATTCGACGTGCTGCGGCACGCGGGGACGCTGCTCGTCGTCGGTGTGCCGCCGCGTGCGGGAAACATGCCGCTGCCGGAGGTGCAGGACTGGGAGATGCGCATCCAGGGCTGCGCCAACTACACCGCGGCGGACATGCAGACCGCGATTGCGATCGCCGCGGCCGGGGGACTTCCCAGCGAACAGATCGTCAGCACCGTCTTCCCGGTCGAGGAGGCCGCCGCGGCCTTCGCCGCTGCGGCCAACGGCAGCGAAGGCAAGATCCTGGTGACGCCACGCAGTCATCCCGTAGCGGACCGGGAATAGTGGTCGGCTGCCGTCCACGTGTCACACACCGAGACGGCGGCACCCGACGGCAGCCAGACAGCCCCGGGACCCATCCGTAACCGGCCGTTCCGGGCGCCTGACATCGCTGTCATGACTGGGTGTCCGGACGTGCCGTCCGCAGGTCAAGGCAATATCTCAGTTCAGCATCAACGCTTTTGCCGAGGCAGGTGCTCGGTTACTGTTCCGGCCGTGACACCGTTGTCAATTGAGCGCTCGGGTCCAGTCGTGACGACCAGGGCTGCGCGGACGACGAGACCCGGGGTCAGGGACGTCCGACGGCTTCGGGATTGGTCCGGATTTCGAGGAAGAGGTGGTGGGTAGTGCTCGGCTACGTGATCCGGCGTCTGGTGCTCGCCGTCTTCGTGCTCTGGGGCGTGGCCACCGCGGTCTTCGCCATCGTCCGGCTCGTCCCGGCTGACCCAGCCCTGCTCATCGCCGGCTCTGACGCGTCCCCCGAGCAGCTCGCCACGCTGCGTGAGAAAATGGGCCTCGACGAGTCGATAATCGTGCAGTACGGGAAGTTCCTCGGCGGCGCCATGACCGGCGACTTCGGTGACTCGTTCCAGCAGAGGGTCCCGGCGATGGACCTGATCGCGCAGGTGCTGCCCAACACTGCCCTCCTCGCCGTCCTGGCGTGCGCCCTCGCCCTGGTGCTCAGCTTCCCCCTCGGGCTGCTGGCCTCGCTGCGCGTGAACGGTCTGGTCGACCGGATCGTGACCACCGGGTCGCTGTTCACCCAGGCGCTGCCCAACTTCTGGATCGGCGTCGTACTGCTGCTGGTCTTCTCACGGAAGCTGAAGTGGCTGCCCAGCGTCGGCCTCGACAGCCCGAAGAATCTGATCCTGCCCACGATCGTGCTGGCGCTGCCGTTCGTCTCGGTTCTGACCCGGATGATCCGTAACGGTCTGCTCGAGGTCATGGGCGAGGGCTACATCCAGACCGCGCGGGCGAAGGGCCTGTTGGAACGGACGGTGATCTTCCCGCATGCCATCCGGAACGCCGCGATCCCCGTTGTCACGATCGTGGGCCTGCAGTTCGGCACGCTGCTCGGCGGTGCAGCCGTAACCGAGACCGTCTTCACGTTCCCGGGGATCGGCAGGCTCCTCGTCCTGTCCCTCCAGGGGCGGGACTACAACGTCGCGCAGGCCTGCGTCCTCGTGATCGCAGCCGTCTTTGTGCTCATCAACCTCGTAGTGGACCTGACCTATGGGTTCCTCGACCCACGAGTGAGGCTCGCAAAGTGACCGCCACCGCACCCGCACCCGCCCCCGCCGTCAACGCGACGATGCGGCACGCCCGCCGGGCCCGCCGGGGCGTCACCGTCCGCATCGTCGTGCCGTTGGTCGTCATCGGCCTGATCGTGGTCGGCGCCATCGTGGTTCCACTCGTCTACCACTACGACCCTCTGCACGCGGACCTCCTGGCCCGACTGAAGCCACCGGGGACGGTGACGTCGGATGGCGGCACCGCGATCCTGGGCACCGACCAGATCGGCTCGGACCTCTTCGCGCAGATCATGGCCGGCGCTCGTGTCTCGCTCCTCGTCGGTGTGGCGACACTCGTCATCTCGGGCGTCGTCGGGCTTGCGCTGGGGTTGCTCGCCGGGCACTTTGGTGGCTGGCTCGACGCGGCGCTCATGCGCATCGCGGACGTCCAGCTCGCGTTCCCGTCGATCCTGCTGGCGATCCTCGTCGCCTCGGTGCTCGGCCAGGGCGTCGGGAACATCATCATCGTGTTGTCGATCTCGAACTGGGTCGTGTTCGCCAGAGTGGCCCGCAGCCAGGTCCTCGGGCTGAAGAACCGGGAGTACGTCGAGGCGGCCCGCGCCCTGGGCGCCGGCAACTGGCACCTGATGTTCCGTACGCTGCTGCCGGGCTGCATGGCGCCCGTCATCGTGGTGGCGACCACCCAGTTCGCCCAGGTGATCCTCACCGAGGCGTCACTGTCGTTCCTCGGTGTGGGCGTGCCGCTCGGCACCCCGAGCCTGGGCAGCACCATCTACAACGGCACGCAGTACCTCTCGACCGCCTGGTGGATCTCGACCCTTCCCGGCATCGTGCTGGTCATCCTCATGCTGGCCTTCGGGATCCTCGGCGACGCACTGCGTGACAAGTTCGACCCCAGGCTGCGGAGCGCATGATGACGAAGACACAACCGGGCACCGCCCCGTCCGCCTCGCCCACGGACGCGCCACTGCTGAGCGTGCAGGACCTGACGGTGGAGTTCTCCACCGCGGCGGGTGTGGCCCGCGCGCTCCGCAACGTCAGCTTCGACGTCCGGGCCGGCGAGACGCTCGCCGTCCTCGGCGAGTCCGGCTGCGGCAAGTCGACCATCGCCCAATCGATCATGGCACTGCTGCCGAAGCCCGCCGGCTCGATCGTCGGCGGCAAGATCCTCTACGGCGGACGTGACCTGGCTGCCGAGCGCATCCCCGCGGTGCGTGAGCTGTGCGGCACGGAGATCGCCATGATCTTCCAGGACCCGCTGAGCTCGCTGAACCCGGTGTTCCGCGTGGGCGCCCAGCTCGCGGAGCCGTTCCGGCGCCGCCTCGGGATGGGACGCCGGGAGGCCTGGGCGAAGAGCCTGGAACTCCTCAAGCGCGTCGGCATCCCCGATGCCGAGACCCGGATCCGCGACTACCCACATCAGTTCTCCGGCGGCCAGCGGCAACGGATCATGATTGCGATGGCGCTCGCGCTCAAGCCGAAGTTGCTCATCGCGGACGAGCCGACGACGGCGCTGGACGTCACCATCCAGAAGCAGGTCCTGTCGCTCCTCGCCGACCTCCAGGCAGAGACCGGCATGGCGATGATCCTGATCAGCCACGACCTCGGAGTGGTCGCCGACGTGGCCACCCGCGCGGCCATCATGTACGCCGGTCGGATCGTGGAGACGGGCGCGGTGCGGGACATGTACGACCACCCGGCGCACCCGTACACCAAGGGTCTGCTCGAATCGATCCCGAGCCAGACGAGCATCGGGGGACGGCTGAAGCCCATCGTCGGGTCGCCGCCGAATCTCCTGGACCTGCCGAGCGGTTGCGCCTTCAACCCGCGGTGCCCGTTCGCGACCGACCTGTGCCGGGAGCAGGTGCCGGCACTGCGCACACCGACGACGTGGCCCGCCGGCCACGAGGCGGCGTGCCACCTTTCCGAGGAGGTGCTGACTCATGCCTGAGGCCAAGTCCGCCCCGCTGCTGCGCGTCGCGCACCTGAAGGTCGCCTACCCGATCCGGTCGTCGCTGCTACAGCGTCAGATCAGTGCGAACGTCGCCGTCAGCGACGTGACCTTCGACATCAACCCGGGCGAGACGGTCGGGCTCGTCGGCGAGTCGGGTTCCGGCAAGTCGACGGTCGCGCGCGCGGTGATCGGCCTGGTGAAGCCGGACGATGGCGTGATCGAGTTCGAAGGGCGGAACATCACTGGCTACTCCCGTAAGCAGTTCAAGTCCGTCCGGCGCGAGATGCAGATGGTCTTCCAGGACCCGTACGCCTCGCTGAACCCTCGACTGACGGTCCGCGACCTGATCGCCGAGGGATGGCGGGTGCACCGCGACATCGTGCCGCGCGACCGGTGGACGGCCGAGGCCAAGAAGCTGATGGATCGCGTCGGTCTCAACCCTGACTACTCGGATCGCTATCCCCACCAGTTCTCCGGCGGTCAGCGACAGCGCATCGGGATCGCCCGGGCGCTCGCCCTGCGGCCCAAAGTGATCATCTGCGACGAGCCGGTCTCCGCGCTCGACGTGTCCGTCCAGGCACAGGTGCTGAACCTGCTCGACGACCTGCAGGAAGAACTCGGACTGGCCTACCTCTTTATCTCGCACGACCTGTCCGTCATCGAGCACCTGTGCGACCGCGTACTCGTCCTGCACCACGGCCATGTCGTGGAACAGGGCAACGCGCGCGAGATCTTCGAACGCCCCCGACACGAGTACACCAAGGCACTACTGGCCGCCGTGCCAGTCGTGCGCCCATGGCTGGACCAGGCCGACGAAGGCCGTCACCCCACCGGTGAACCCGCTGCCTGAGTCGGGCAGAAGTAAAGGCATATTTACGAAGGAGAAGCAATGGTGCGCTCCCGTAAGGGACTGGCGGGGCTCGCTGCGGCGGCCACCGCGCTCGCCTTGGCGCTCGCCGGCTGCGGCGGCGGCGGCAGCGGCAGCGGCGACGGTACGTCCGGCACTCGGCTGTCGGACGACCAGCAGAACCTGACGTACGTCCTGAACTATGGATGCACGAGCCTCGACCCCACCGAGAACTTCGACAACTGTCGTATGCAGATGAGCACCAACGTGTTCGACACGCTGGTGACGCTCGACAGCAAGTCACAGCCTCAGCCGAAGCTGGCGAGCTCCTGGAAGTGGACGGACCCGACCACGCTGCAGTTCAAGCTCCGCACCGGGGTGACCTTCAGCGACGGCACGCCGTTCACCTCCGCCGATGTCAAGGCCACCTTCGACCGCTACATCGCCATGAAGTCGGTGCTCGCCACGCAGCTGGCGGTCGTCTCGTCCTACACCGCGGACGACCCGACGACCTTCACCATTCGCACCAGTGCTCCGACCGGCACCCTGCTGGGCGTCCTCTCGATGATCTTCATCGGCCCGGAGGCGCACGTCAACGAAGACAGCTACTGGGCCAAGCCGATCGGCACCGGGCCGTTCGTCATCAGCGATTTCGTCGCGAACGACCACATCACGCTGACCCGGAACGACACCTACTGGGGCACCAAGGCGAACCTCAAGACGCTGACGTTCAAGGTGGTCACCGACACGAACGCCAGGATCACGGCGCTGGCCAACGGTGGGGCGCAGGTGGTCGCCGGCGTGACCAACGATCAGGTCCCGACGGTGCGAGAGATGTCGGACGTGAACTTCTCGCAGCTCCCCAGCTACACGTACACGTTCCTGTGGTTCCAGAACAACCGCGCCCCGTTCAACGACGTCAGGGTGCGTAAGGCCCTGTGGGAAGCGCTCGACCTGCAGAAGATCGTCAAGGCGCTCCTCGGTGAGACGGCGGACCCGATGACCGCGCTCTGCCCGTCCGCGGCCTTCGGCTGCGTGCCGCCCACGAACGCGCCGAAGCACGACCCGGAGAACGCGAAGAAGCTGCTCGCCGAGGCGGGCTACCCGAACGGGTTCAGCACCACCATCGACTACAGCGTCGCGAATACGGGCTACGACCAGATCATCGCGGCGATGATCTCCGACTGGAAGGCCATCGGCGTCACCGTCGCCCCGAAGTCGGACGACCAGGCGACCTTCCTGAAGAACATCGCCAGCCCCGGCGACTTCGACATGATCGTGAACTCGAACCTGACCACCACCGGCGACGCGGACTTCACCCTGAACCGCCTGTACCCGTGCAGCGCGAAGCGCCTCGGCTACTGCAACCCGAAGCTGGACGCGCTGCTGGCCAAGGCCCGCGAGACGACCGACGCGGAGCAGCGCAAGCCGTTGTACCAGCAGATCGCGAACATCCTGGCCGAGGACGTCCCCGGCATCGGGCTGTTCGAGAACAACATCAACGTGGCGGCCAAGAAGACGGTGCAGGGCCTGAACCTCACACCGACGGAGAACTACGACTGGAGCACGGTCTACCTGACCAGTTAGTCCGACCCGGTGGGCGTGGGGGTGATCGAACCCGCCGCCGTCCCCACGCCCACCCGGCTGCAGTCTCGAACTTTCCCGCAGTCAGATTTTGAACGTGGAGCCCCTCGATGCAGAAATTCCTCAGCTACGACCGCGGCCTCGAGCGCTTCAACCCGCTCGCTCGCGTACTCACATACGACGACTTCGATACGGGGTTCAACGGCTGGTTGGACCTGACGCCGAACTACGTCTACGACAACTACGAGTCGTTCCCCAGCGTCGTGGACCTTTCGAGTTGGGCGCCGAACCAGCTCAGCTCAGGGGCGATGCGGTTCGCCTCGTCGCATGGCTCGATGGAGGGCACCTACTCCCTCAAGCTCACGACGGCACCGACCGGACGGGCACACACCGAACCGCCGGCGCCGGGCTCGATGGGGCACGCCATCAAGCGGCTCTCGAGCTTCGGCAACCCGAAGCTGATCCAGATCGAGGCCTGGTACTCGTACACACCCGTACAGGACCGCGAGGGCAAGGGAGAGGAGGACATCCGCGCGATCGGCTTCTTCTTCGACGTGCAGGATCCCGAGTACCGGTACATGCCGGGCGTGCGTTACGTGAACTCGCTCGGCGGCCAACCCGTCAAGAAGTGGCAGTTCTACCAGGTGGGCCAGGATGTGACGCCAGAGGACTGGAACTTCGGTGTCGCCGACGGCTGGTGCGTCCCCGGGATCGACAACCAGTGGTACGGCCGGAGGTTCGCCGACGGCTCCGGCGACGGGTACCAGTGGGTGCCGGGGGGCGAGCAGGACCTGCTCTACAACGAGAGCCCCGACAAGATCAACTGGCTCTACCTGCGGTTGACGGTGGACGTCGAGAAGCGCGAGTACGTCGAACTGCAGAGCATGGACCAGGTCTTCGATCTTCGCGGAATCTCGCCCACCCTCGTGCCGGGCTACAAGTCGATCGACAACCTCATCAACCCTGTTTTCTTCGTCGAGACCGACACGAACCGCTCCGTCAATCTCTACATCGACTCCGTCGTGTACTCGACCGAGTGATGCTGGGTCCGGACCGCCACCTCTGAGAGACAAGAAAAAATGCAGACAACCAATACATCGGTTCTCGCCCGGCGGGTGAGGATCTCCGACGATTTCGCGACGCTTGCCTACGAGGCAGGTTGGGCGACCGAAGCGGTGTTCTTCGTCCAGGCCGAGGGCGACCATCCCGACCTCACTGTCGCGGTCGAGGTTTCGCCGGACGGCGTCAACTGGATCCGCCGGGCGGACGCGACACTCGCTGCCTCGCAGTCGCTTGTGGACGTGCCCGTGGCGTTGTTCGGCAACTGGTTGCGGGTCGTTGTCGCTGGTGCGACGAGCGAGCAGCCCGCGCGGGTGCTCGTTCACGTGAATCTGAAGGGCTGAGCAGGTGTGGAACATGGCGGCGTCGCCGCCATGTTCCACACCGCATCAATGGAGCGCAAAGTGTTCATCACTGAACCATCCCGGGATGTTCCGGTCGTCGGCAGCTTTGACGTCGTCGTGTGCGGCGGCGGCCCCGCGGGCCTCACCGCCGCCGTGGCGGCGGCGCGCAACGGAGCCAGGACGCTGCTGATCGAGCGGTACGGCTTCGTCGGCGGCATGTCGACCAGCGCGCTGGTCACGCCGATCAGCGAGTTCCGCCACAACGGCAAGCAACACATCGGCGGCATCCCCTTCGAACTCATGAGGACGGCGGCCGAGCTCGGAGGTGCCGAAGTCTCGCGCGACAGCGGGAACTACCCGGCCAACGACGAGATCCTGAAGCTCGCGGCGCAGCGCATCCTGCTCGACAGCGGCGTGACGTTGCTCTACCACTCCTGGGTGTCCGACTGCGTCACGGACGACGGTCGCGTCACCCACGTCATCGTGCAGAACAAGGCGGGGCGGGTCGCCTACGAGGGCAAGGTCGTCATCGACTGCACTGGTGACGCCGATATCGTGCGGGCGGCTGGCTTCGAGACCGTCAAGGGTGACGTGCTGCAGCCCGCCTCCCTGTGGTTCCAGCTCGGTGGCGTGGACACCGACGCGCTGTCCCCGCTCTTCGGGGACGCCGTCAACGGCGTCCTGCCGGTCTCCGACGTGATCCGTGGCAGACTCGCCGAGCTCAATGCGCAGGGAAAGATCCCAGTCTTCGGTGGCCCGTGGATCAACGGGTTCTTCCACGACGGCATGGTCAGCATCAACCTGTTGCGGGAGGCCACCGACGCCAGTGACCCCGAGTGGTTCACCCGCACCGAATGCAGCCTTCGCGAGGGCCTGCACTTGATCATCGAGGTCATGCGCGAGAACTTCCCGGAGTTCAAGGACTGCTGGCTGGCGAAGTCGGGCATCCAGACGGGCGTGCGCGAGACCTATCACATCGTCGGCGACTACACGCTCACGAGGGACGATGTTCTCAACCCCAAGGCGTTCCCCGACACGATCGCCAAGGGCGCGCATGTCATCGACATCCACGAGAACGACAGCATCGACCAGAACGAGCTCGTGCTCCCCAGGCTGGAGTACAACGTTCCCCTCAGGTGTCTCGTGCCACGGGGCAGCATCAACCTCGTCACCGCTGGGCGTTGTCTGTCCGCCGATGGGCCCGGATTCGGCTCGGTGCGCGTGATGGCGACCTGCATGGCGATGGGGCAGGGGGCCGGCACTGCGGCGGCCCTCGCTGTCGAGAAGGGCTACAGCATGTCGGACGTGGACTTCGGCGTGCTCCGGGAGCGGCTCATGGACCAGGGTGCGATCGTCGACTTCGACAACGTGAACCAGGAAGTGGTGTAGCGGTGAAGCGTCTGGGGAGGGCCGGGCTGGGCTTGCTGCCGGACAACGTCGCCGTGCCGCAGTACGGCGACAAGGACGTACAGGTCGGGATCGTGCACTTCGGGGTGGGCAACTTCCACCGAGCGCACCAGGCGATGTATCTCGACCGGCTGATGAACGTCGGGCTGGCCCGGGACTGGGCGATCTGCGGGGTGGGCCTGCTGGAGCGCGACGTGCAGATGCGCGACGCCCTGCTGGAGCAGGACGGTCTCTACACCCTGACCCTGCGCCACCCCGACGGGACCGACGAGATCTCGGTCATCGGCTCGATCCCCCGCTTCCTGTACGCCCCGGAGCAGCCCGAAGCTGTGCTGGCACAGCTGGTCTGCCCCGACGTGCGGATCGTCTCGCTGACCATCACCGAAGGCGGGTACGTCGCCGACCCGATCAACGGCAGGAACCCCGAGGACGACCCGCTCGTCGCGGCGGAGGTCGCCAGCGGTCTGACGCAGCCGCGCACCGCGTTCGGCTGGATCGTCGCGGCGCTGCGCGAACGGCGGGCCCGGGGCATCGCCCCGTTCACGGTGCTGTCCTGCGACAACATCCCCGGCAACGGGGGGGTGTGCCGGCTGTCCGTGGAAGGCGTCGCGCGCCTGGTCGACCCGCAGTTGGCGGAGTGGATCGCCGCCGAGGTCGCCTTCCCCTCCACGATGGTCGACCGCATCACCCCGGCCACCGCGCCGGCCGACCTCGACCGCGTCCGGGAGATGCTCGGGGTCGAGGACGCGTGGCCGGTGGCCAGCGAACCGTTCACCCAGTGGGTCGTCGAGGACCACTTTCCGACCGGGCGCCCGCCCCTGGAGCAGGTCGGCGTCACCCTCACCGCCGACGTCGAGCCGTACGAGGCGATCAAGCTGCGGCTGCTCAACGGCGCGCACCAGGCGATGGCCTACCTTGGGCAGCTGGCCGGCTTCACCTATGTGGACGAGGCCTGCGCCGACCCGCGGTTCGCCGGCTGGCTGCGTGCGTACATCGAGCGCGAGGGGGTGCCGACCCTCACCGTGCCTGACGGCTTCGACCTGCCCGGCTACATCGAGCAGCTCTTCGAACGTTTCGGCAACCCCCAGGTGCGCGACCCGCTCGCGCGGCTGTCCGTGGACACCTCCAACCGGATCCCCAAGTTCCTGCTGCCCGTCGTGGCGGACCGGCTCGCCGCCGGTTCGTCCTGCCCGGTCGGCGCGGCCGTGCTCGCGGCCTGGCGAGCCGGGTGCCGGCTGGCGGCGCAGGGGCGCTTCACCCTCGACGACGCGGCCGCCACGTCGCTGGTCGCCGCCGCCGGCGGCGACCAGCGCGACTTCCTCACGCAGGTTCCCACCCTCGCCCCGTTCGCCGCGAACCCCGGTTTCGTCGCCGCCTTCGAACGCGCCGCCGACCTCCTCGATCGCGGCGGCCCGGACGCGCTGATCGACGGCATCAAGTAAGGCGGTTGTCATGCATACAGTTATCTCGTTCGAGCGCGGGCTCAGCAGGTTCAAGCCCCTTGAGAACGTCGTCGTCTACGACGACTTCGACCTCGGCTTCAACGGCTGGCTCGACCTGACGCCCAACTTCGTCGGTCCCGGGTTCCACCAACAGCAGTCGCGACTCGACCTCGGCTCCTGGGGCCCGGCCCAACTCAGTGCCGCACCGATGCGCTTCGCCGCCTCGCACGGCTCCATGGAGGGCACGTACTCGCTGAAGCTCCCCACCCGGGCGGCTGCCGGCCCGTACGAGCAGCCCCCGATCAGCGGCAGCATGAGCACGGTGATCAAGCGGCTGTCGCTGAGTGACCCGGAAGCGCGGTACGTGCAACTCGAGGCGTGGTACAGCTACAGCCCGCACCAGGACCGCGAGGGCCTCGGCGAGGAGGACATCCGCGCCTTCGGGATGTGGTTCGACATCCAGGACGGGGAGCACCGCTGGCAGCCCGGGGTCCGGTACGTGAATTCCGTCAACGGTGAGCTGGTCAAACAGTGGCAGTACTGGCAGGTCGCCGACGGCGTGACCAGGCAGCAGTGGACCGGGCTGGAAGACGGGTGGGAGCAGGTCGGGATCGACGCCCTCTGGAGCGGTCGTCGCTACAGCGACGGCTCCGCCGACGGCTTCCAGTGGATTCCGGGCGGCGCGCAGCAACTCGTCTACAACGAGAGCCCCGACAAGCTGAACTGGATGTACATGCGGCTGACCGTTGACGTCGTCGCTCGCGAGTATGTCGAGTTTCAGAGCGTCGACAAGGTCTTCGACCTGCGCGGGCTCAAGGCCACCCTGTCGCCCAAGTACGCCGGCATCACCCAGCTCATCAATCCCGTGTTCTACATCGAGGCGGGAGCGGACCGGATCGTGAACATGTACCTCGACTCGGTCGTGTACTCGACCGGTGCCACTCTTCCCGCGAAGCGAGGAGCGATCTGATGCTCACCTCCGCCACCACGCTCGTCGAGCGACGCACGGTGCTCACCGGCGACTTCGGGACGCATCCCTACGAGGCGGGGTGGGCCACCGAGGCGCTGTTCTACGTGCGGACCGAGGGGCCCCATCCCACGCTGACCATCCAAGCGCAGGTCTCACCCGACGGCGTGGACTGGCTGGACCGCGGTGCGCGGCTGACCATGCCAAGCGACCGCTCGCTGATCGACGTGGAGCTGTACGGATTCGGCACGTGGATCCGCCTCTTCATCACCGGGTCCACGCCCGAGCAGCCGACGACTCTGCTGGCGCATCTGGCGCTCAAGGGCTGACCGGCTCGTCCGGAGCAGGATCGAGGCGTGCGACGCGACTGGCCGCTGGCCTCCATTCCGCCGCGTCTGGCAACGGTGTCAGCGAACCCGGGCTTGCCACGCCTGAGGCCTCCGCCGCTACTATGCACTGGCGCGGCCGGGGATCGATGTTGTGATTCCATGAGTGAATCTATTAGGAGACAGGCATCGATGTCAGAGCGACTCGAGGCGCCCCGCTACGCGACGATGCGCGACGTTGCGGCGCTGGCGGGCGTCGGCGTAAAAACGGTGTCGCGAGTGCTCAACGACGAGCCGAACGTTTCCGATCAACTGAAGGAACGCGTCAATCGCGCGGCCGCCGCCCTCAACTATGAGCTCAACGTCTACGCCGGAGGCCTGCGGCGCTCGGGCGCGCGCACCAATGCGATCGGGCTGATGCTGGAGAGCGTCGACAATCCGTTCTCCGCCGCGATTCATCGAGGCGTCGAGACCGTGATGCGCCGACACTCGATCGTCGTGCTCGCGGAGAGCTTCGACGAGGACCCGGGCCGGGAGCGAACCGTCGTCAAGGACTTCCTTCAGCGGCGCGTCGACGGCCTCATCCTCACCACCGTCTCCCGCGACCAGGCGTACCTCTCGGCCGAAGCCGCCCGTGGCACGTCGATCGTCTTCGTCGACCGCCCAGCCGTGTCCGTCGCGTTCGACTCGGTCGTCTCCTGCAACTTCGACGGTGCGCTCATCGCGACCCGCCACGTGCTGCAGCACGGCCACCGGCGACTCGCTTTCATAGGCGGCAACCAGCAGGTCTGGACGCTGCGCGAACGGCGGCGCGGCTATCTCGAGGAGCTCGACCGCTGGAACATCGAATGCCCGCCGGCCCACGACGTCACGGGCCTGCTCGGCGAGGAAGAGGCACGGCTCGCGGCGCACGCCATGCTCGACGCCCCTGAGCCGCCGACGGCGATCTTCCCGACGCAGAATCGCTTGGTGGTCGGCGTCGTGCGTGCGCTGCATGAGCGTGGCGTTCAGCACCGTGTGGCCATGGTCGGGTTCGACGATGTCGAGCTTTTCGACCTGCTTGATCCGGGCGTGACCGTCGTTGCCCAGAACCCACATCGCCTGGGCGAGCTCGCGGCCGAGCGCCTACTCGCGCGAATGGCACGCGAGCCGCTCGAACTGGAGACGCTCAGGGTCCCGACGAGGCTCGTCAAGCGCGGATCGGGGGAGATACCGGGCCCCCACGCCGCCGACGCGGTGAACATACCTCGCCCCATGGGAAAGGCAGGCCGACCGAGGAATTTGTCAGGTTAACGGCCCTGTCGTCGTGACGCGCGGCGCGAGGTGAGTACGTGTGCGGATGGCAGGCGCGGCCGGGGCGACCAGACTTTCTTCCCATGCGAACGCGAATCATGATCGCCCTGGCCGCGACCGGCCTGGGTGGGCTGATGGCCACCACCGGTTGCTCGTTTGAGGAGAGCATCTGTGCCGGCGGTGAGTATCCGGCCATAGCGGTGGGCGCGCAGGGCGGCAGCGCCTGCTTCCCGGACGGGCAGGAGCCGACCCCGCCGTACGTCCGCTATCCGGAGGGCAAGGTCCCGCAGCACGTCGACGACGAGTGGGACGTCTACTGGCGCAGCCACGGCATCGACGAGAACAACAACATCATCGAGACCTGAGCCGCCCACCCGGAGAATCGTCGCCCGGACCGGGCCGGCGCGCCCTCTCGCCGTCCGGCGGGACGGATCGGCGAGGTGGCGCACCGGCCGGTCTGCCGTGCTATGCGCGGACGGTCACCGGTGCGCTGGTGGCGCGGCCGTCGGCGTGGCCCGCCTTCACCGCGACCACGGTCACGGTGACCGCCTTGTTGCGCATCGCGGCCGTCAGCTTCAGCGTCTTCGTCGTCGTGCCGGACAGCACCCCGCCCACCCGCCACTCGTAGCGGTACGAGTCGGCGGACGGCGTCCAGGTGCCGGTGGTCGCCTGCACGGTCTGGCCGACCCGTGCCGTACCGGTGATGGTCGGCTTCACCGTGGCCTGCGGCGCCGCGCCCTTGGCGACCGGCACGGTGGCCTTCGACGTCGCCTGCGCCGGCGAGTAGCCGGGCTTGGTCGCGGTGACCGTCACGGTCAGCCGCTTGCCCAGCCGGGACGCCGGGACCACGTACGTCGAGCCGGTCGCCCCGCTGATCGCGGTGCCGTTGGCCGCCCACTGGTAGGTGTACGCCGTGGCGGCCGGACTCCACTGCCCGGTCGAGGCGCGGACCGTTGCCCCCACGGCCACCGTGCCGGTGATGGTCGGCGGGGTCACCGACCGGATGGCCTGTGAACCGGTGATCGAGAAGGCGTCGGCGAGCGACACCGCATCGCTCCAGTCGTTGGGCCGCACCGAGACGGACGCCTTGCCCACGGCGGCGGACGTCAGGTCCACCTCGACGGTGAGGGTCCGGTGGTCGGCGGAGACGCTCCGCACCGTCGCGGTCAGCGCCGCGCCACCCGTCGGGGTGACCGTGACCTGGTCCTCCTGGTGGAATCCG
The DNA here is from genome assembly GCF_009908295.1 of Micromonospora rubida. Taxonomy (GTDB): domain Bacteria; phylum Actinomycetota; class Actinomycetes; order Mycobacteriales; family Micromonosporaceae; genus Micromonospora; species Micromonospora rubida. The sequence continues at coordinate 4,489 of NZ_JAAALO010000020.1, read as the reverse complement.
GTGCCGGTGACGGTGATCGTGCGCACGCCGCCGGCCGCGACCGACGCCGGCGTCACCGACGTCACGGCGAGCGGGTCGGGTGCCACGTAGAAGGAATAGGAGGTCTGCAACGACTCGACGCCTTCCGCCGTCAGGCTCCTCACGTAGAGCGTGTGGTAGCCGGAGTCCGGCGGCGTCCAGGTGATCGTCGCCGTGCCGTCCGCCGCCGCCGCGACGGTGTCCTCGGCACCGGAGACCCGGTACGCGTACTTCACCGCGCCGGGCTGCCGCGGTTTGAAGGTGAAGGTGCCCGGCGCGATCCTGCCGGAGCCCGACGAGGGGAAGTCGGTGGAGACGACCACCGGGGAGTCGGTGACCGACCAGGAGGCGCCGCCCTCGCCCGTCCGCACGCCGGCCGCGTTCCGGGCGACCACGGTGACGTCGGTGTAGCCGCGCTTGGTGAGCGTGTACTGGAACGTCACCGTGCCGTCGGCGGCGGCCGGCAGCACCTGCCGGGTGGCGGGGTCGTGGTTGAGGAGCACCTCGTACTCCGCGACGTTCGCCATCTCGGTGCGTGCCGTGAAGGTGGCCGTCGACCCCAGCACGTCGCCGCCGCTGCGGGTCACGTACGGGCTGGCGTCGTGTACCGAGATTGAGATGAACCGGGGCTCCGACAGGGTGTCGTCGGCGCTGCGGCTCTGCACCAGTAGTGCCCGCGTGTTCATGTTTTCGTTGGTGGCGGTCCAGGTCAGGTCCGCGGTGCCGTCCGCGCCGGCCGGCAGGACGGTCTTCTGGTCGGGCTCGTTCCCGTTGTAGTCGCGTCGCCAGTAGAGGTAGGACTCGACGTGGGGCATGCGTGGGGCCAGGTGGAACCGGAGGGACGACCCGATGATGACGCTCCGGTCGACGTCGCCGGTGACCCTGGGCGCGTTGTCGACGACGAACGTGTAGGCCCGCTCCGGGTGCGTCGCGCCGTCGCTGGTGACGCTGCGCACGTACATGGTCTGCCGGCCGGCCCGGGTCGGGGCGATCATCGCGGTGGCCTTGCCGTCGGCGTCGGCCGCGACCGAGCCGGACGGGCCGTCGCCGTCGATGCGCCAGGCGAACGACTCCGTGCCCGGGACGTTGGTGGTGAACTCGAACGCTCCGGGTACGCCGACGCCGTAGTCCAGGTTGGTGGTCCAGTCCGGATACGCGGCGGAGAAGACGGCGGGCCGCGTCTCCCGTACCCAGAACTCGTAGACCGCCTGTTCGGACCAGTTCCCGGCGCGGTCGACGGCGTACACGGTCACCGAGTGGTAGCTGGCGCCCTTCGGCGTCCAGGCGACGGTCGCCGGGCCGCCGAGAATCGTCGCCGGCACCGTCGAGTATTCGTCGCCGCCACCGGCCTCCCCTGAGTAGAACCGGTAGCGGTAGCTCACGGTGTCGTCGGAGGTCGAGGTGAAGATGAAGTCCCCAGCAGCGCCGACCTCACCGCCGGCGTTCTCCGAGCCTCCGGACGGGTACTTCGTCGAGGCGACGGCTGGTGCCGGACCGCCGGTGCGGTCGAGCGTGAAGTAGCAGGTGTCGCTCCACGGCGACGTGGCCGCACCGTCGAGGACGCGGACCCGCCACGCGTACGTGACGCCGTCGAGCTGGCGGGCGGGGTCCTCGAGCTGGATGTAGACCCGGTTGTTGCGCTGGTCGACCCCGTCGCGCCACTGCTGCGGCTCGTCCGGCCTGGTGACGTCCCACACCTGGAAGTCGGCCTGCGGGTCGGCGCTCTGGGGCGGATCGGTCCAGGAGCCCTGGAGCACCACGGCGTGGGCGTCGTTGAGACGGCTCGGGCTCAGGTAGGGCCCGGGCGCCTGCGTGGCGCACGCCTGGCCGGCGGTGGTCAGTTCGGTCGGCCCGCCGACATCAGCGGCGGCCGGGGCGGCGTTCGCGCCGACCACCGTCCCGCAGCAGATCGCAAAGGCCATGGCAGTTGACAAAAAGCGCCGAGAAGCGCGCGCGTGGGCACGCATGCCGGTCCTCCCCGTGATGATGGCGGGCAACATGACGAGCGCCCGTGGAGGAAGGATCGCACGGGCGGCTGCATCGACGAGACCCGCTTTTTCGATCAGGGACGGTCAGACGGCACCGGTGGCCGATCGGCCCAGCCGCCGGCCGTCGAGGGTCAGCGGCCGATTATGCGAGAGCACGGGGCCAGGAACGGTGCCCTGACAGCCGCCGACGGGGGTGAGTGTTTCCAAGCACGATTCTGTCGCGCTGGACGTATCCGCTTCCGCCGTCGATCTCGCGCAGACTTCAACGCGGTTCCGCGAGCGGGCGCGGTTCCCTGGGCGCCGCCCGAGCTGTTCCGTGACGCCCCGCGTGCGTCGGCGTCCACCGAGGAAGAGGGGCTTCGACGGTGGACGCCGACGCGGCGTGGCGTCAGGCGACGACGATGACCGTCTTGCCGAGCAGCTTGCCGTTGCTCGCATCCTGGTGGACTGCCGGCAGTTCCTCCAGCGGCCGGCGGTCGGCGATGTGCAGCTTGAGTACGCCGTTGTCGACACGGGAGACGAGGTCGGCCAGGTGGGAGGCATCGGGGCCGACCCACACGCCCGCCGTGCGTACCGAGCGTGCCTCGTCGGCCGGCACCGGGCCGGCGGAGCTGACGACGATGCCGCCGTCGGCCACGTAGGGGGTCAGTTTCGCGAGGTCCTCGGGAGCCAGGCGTACGTGGTTCACCACCACGTCGAAGGGGCCACCGACGGCGGCCGGGCCTGCGTCGAGGACCAGCGGGCCGACGACCTTCTCCACGCCGTAGCCGTTCAGGCGGTTGGCGTGCTGGGGGCCGTCGACGGCGGTCACCTTCGCGCCGGCTTCGACGGCGAGTTGGACCACGATGCTTCCCACCGCGCCGCCTGCTCCGTTGACGAGAACGGTTTGGCCGGCCTTGATCCCGGCGAGCTCGACGGCCGCCTGGCGAGCGGCCAGCCCGGTCAGGGGTAGTGATGCGGCGTCGGTCAGAGTGATGGTGCGGGGAGCGGCGGTCACCAGGTCGGCCGCCACGACCGCGTACTCGGCGGCTCCGCCGTGCTCGTCGAGCGGGAACATGGCGATGATCGGGTCGCCGATCTGTAGTCCGGTGACTCCGTCGCCGAGCCCGGCGACGGTGCCGGCGACGTCGAGGCCGGGGGTGATTGGCAGCGGGGTGGGGATCATCCCGGCGAGGACACCCAGCCGGATGTGGTCGTCGACGGGGTTGAACGAGGTGGCCGTCACCTTCACCAGCACCTGGCCGGCGCCGGGGACCGGCCGCTCCACCTCCTCCTGGCGCAGGACTTCGGTGCTGCCGAACTCGTGGTAGCGAATAGCCTTCACGGCACTCTCCTCATGGTTTTCGTGGTGTCGGATCCGTGGCGAACGGGGGGAATCTCCGGATCGGTGGTCGCCACCTCCACCTGTCCGTGCTTTGAGCGGCGCGCGCGCCGCTCAGCTCAGCTGCACCGACCGGGATCTCTTCAGGGTGAGACGCCGGATCGCCTTCGCACTTGCCTGGGCAACTGCAAACGAGTGTGTCGGACTTGCCTGGGCAAGTCAAGGTGCACGGCATCACAGAGCTCGGCCGGGTCAGTGCTCGCTCCTGAACAGGAAGACATCTCTAGGTGTCAGGTTGCCCAGTCAAGTAAGCTGCGCGCCATGACCGGCGACCCCCATTGGCTCGACGACGAGCAGCAGAAGGTATGGCAGGACCTGCTCACCGTGGTCATCGCGCTGCCCGCGCTGCTGGACCGTCAGTTGCAGCGGGACGAGGGCATCTCGAACTTCGAGTACAGCGTGATGGCCCGGCTGTCCATGACCGAGACGGGCACGATGAGGCTCAGCGACCTGGCCGCGCAGTGCAACAGCACGCAACCACGGCTGTCCAAGCTGATGGTCCGGTTCGAGCAGCAGGGATGGGTCACCCGGTGCCCTGACCCGGACAACGGCCGGTACACCCTTGCGGCCCTGACCGACGCGGGACTGCAAAAGGTTGAGCACAGCGCCCCGGCTCATGTCGAGCGGGTCAGGCAACTGGTGTTTGACCCGCTCAGCGCTGCACAGCAACGCCATCTCGGTGCCGCGCTCGCCCGCATCGCCGCTCCGGTACGCGAGCAATTCGACGGCCGGTGAGCGACGCCTACCCGGCTGGGCTCGAACACCTCAGCCGGGTCTCCGGGGTTTCGGCCCAGTGACGGTGACAGAAGCATGGCGGTGCGGACCCGTTCGACAGGCTCCCAAGGCTCATTGAGCAGGCCGACACCTTCGGCGTCGGGGTCGACGGGGCCGAGGGACAGTTCCAGCGGCGGCAGGCCGGCACACCGCCGTCAGGCTTCGGTGACGATCGCTTGGATGGTCGAGCTGGCCCGCGCCGGTCACGTCCGCGCTGGTGGTGTAGGAGACGGCCATCGCGGGATCCGGTTTGATGCTATGCGGCGATCGGGGCCGGGGCGGTGTGCTCGACGTCGTGTTGGTCTGGTTCGACGATGACGAGGCGGGC
>NZ_JAAALO010000002.1:161489-1122706 GCF_009908295.1 Micromonospora rubida | reverse complement strand
GCTCGCCCCGCAGCGCGGAGCGCCTGGCCGAGTTGCACGGTGGCGGCGGCCACCAACATGGGGTCGCCGGTTGCGGTGGCCATGGCCCGGTCGGCGGCCAGCCAGCCCAGGTCGGCCTCGCCGAGCTTCACCAGCAGCGACGCGGTCACCCGGTACGCCTCCACCAACAGCGGACGGCCCCACCCAGGGTCGTCGGCGTTGACGCGCTGCGCCCCGGCCAGCAGGCCCGGCACCAGCGCGATCACCTGCGGATACCGGGCATGCTCGAACATGACCCACGCGTGCTCGACGGTACGGACCAACCGGTCCGCCGGCAGCAGGACGCGGCGGGCCGACGGCCGACCCAGGGCGATCTCGTACGTCGACAGGGCCGCACTGATCCGCTCGACGCCCTCGGCCCGCTCGGTCGCAGCGGCGGGTTGGGCGTCCCGGCCGAGCAGCACGGCGGTGTCGATGCGCAGGACGACGGCGATGTCCTGGAGGGTGGACACCTTGTCGAGGGACCGGACTCCCCGCTCGACCTTGTCCACCCAGCTCTTCGACTTGCCGAGCCGGTCGGCGAACACCTGCTGCGACAGCTTCCGCCGCCCCCGCCAGAACGCCACCCGCCGACCGACCGGCAGCAGCTCACCGCTGTCCACGCCGCCACCTCCGGTCCGGCACCGCCCGAGTGGTCTCCTCGGCCGGTATCCGTTCCTTCTCGGCCAGCGCCAGGATCCGTCGTTTGGCAGCTTCCCGCTCCGCCTGCTGGATCTGTTCGCCTCTGCCTTCGACCGGACCGGTGTCGCTCATCTCCCCACCTCCGCTGGTAGGGGCGCGGCGGCGTGCTCTTGGAAGGACCGCCACCGCCGCGCCCGGCTCCGAGCGGGTCGCGGCCATCTGGTGTGTTCGCGCCGATCCCGCCCTTGAACACAGCATTGAGCGAGCGGGCGGTTACTCAAAGGTGTTGAGTGTCCGCTGGTCGGGTCGGCTGTCCCCTGTCAGCCGCCGGGCCGGTACGCCTGGTACACCTCGCGCAGCGCCGATGCCTCTGCCGCGTCGGTCCGCTCGACCCGCCGGAGCACCTCGCGCGCCCGCCACCAGTTCGACGGCGCCACCCGCCCGGAACGGATCGCCTCGGCGGCGACTGCGCCGGCCTCGTCGGGCTGGCCGGCGGCCACCAACGCCAAGGCCAGGTCAAGGCGGGCGACAGCGGACCGCCGTGGCCGGTCGCCCCCGTCGCCGCGCGGATCCAACTCCGCCAACGCCACCCGGGCCACCTGCTCGGCAGCCGGGTCACCCGCCCACGACAGCGTCGTCGCCGTGTATGCCAGCGCCTTCGTCGGGTCGTACCGGTAATGGTGCTCGGCCCGCTCCGGCACGGGCAGGTTCGCGGTCAACCGTTCCAGGCGGTCCAGCGCGTCACGGGTCCGCCGCACGTCACCCACCCGCGCCCACCCCCGCGCCTCCTGGGCCGTCGCCTGGATGTGCGCCGAACTCCCCCGAGGTGCCACCCGCTGGGCCTGCTGAGACAGATCAATCGCCTGTCGGTGCTCACCCTGGGTGAGTCGACCCCACGCCTGGGTCTCCAGGCACCACGCCTGAATTTCCGCATGCTCGGCGTGTTCGGCAAGTTTGGCAGCGGCGACCAGGTGCGCGCCGGCGGCGGAACTCTGCTGAAGGTCGATGTGCACCGTCGCACGCAGCACGGTCAACCAGCCACCGGCAACGATCAGACGTCGCCGCTGCGCCAGAGTCCCCCGACCGTCGAGCAGTCGGCCCGCATACGCCAGGTGCTTCCGCACCATCGGAAGCAGATCCGCCGGCCGGGTGGTCGCATACGCGCTGGCCAGGTCGTCGACGCTCGCCTCGATCCGGGTGAGCGTCCCGGCGCTCACATCGCTGGCACGCACCCGAGCAAGCAGGTCGTCGGCCTCAGCGTCATGGTCGACAGGCTCACCAACGAGCCGCGCGAGCACACCGCCGGCCTGAAGAACCTCATCAAGATGCCGGGCCGTCTCGGGCGTAGGAGCCTTGGCACCGGTCTCCAGATCATGCAGGTGACTCTTCCCCCGATGCGCTAGCTGCCCGAGCGCCCGCAGCGACAGACCCCGGTCGGCACGCAGAGCCCTCAACCGAGCGCCGAAACGCGGATCGACGTGCGACACAACGACGCTCCCAGCGCAGGAAAGGAGGAACCCTCCCCAGCTCTCGTCAGCGGACAACCACTACCGACGGTACATCGGGGACCGATAGAACGTAACGGCCACTCGTCCCAGGTGTCGGCTCCGCCTGAAAACTGCACCGCGAGACCAAGACGCAGACCTCGGACGCCACGCTCCCGCTGCCGGACATCTGCGCGGCGGCGCTCGACCTCCGCCACCAGGCAAAGAAGAACGACCGAGATCAGGCCGGAATCGCGTGGCAGGGCTCGCGGCTGCTGTTCACCACCCGATACGGAACGCCGGTGGAGCCACGCAACTTCAACCGCTCCTGGGACGCCCGCTGTGCCCGAGCCGGGGTCCGCAAGATCACCGTGCACGACGCCCGGCGTACCTGCGCAACGCTGCTCGTCGACCTGGACGTGCACCCGCGCGTCATCATGCAGGTGCTCCGGCACGCCGAGGTCTCGGTGACGATGGAGATCTACTCGCAGGCGTCCTCGGACGCCACGCGGGACGCGCTCAAGCGCCTGGGGGAGAGCCTGCGATAGGCCGCTGCTGTGCTCAACTGCTGTATGGAAACACTAGAGGGCACATCCATCGATCGGATGTGCCCTCTGACCTCTGTCGGGGTGGCCGGATTCGAACCGACGACCTCTTCGTCCCGAATTACGTCCGGTCACTCGACGGACCTCGGATTCCCGCAATACGTGCAGGTCGCGCCGTTGGTCTGCGTTGGTCTAGACGCGACACTGACGCCACCTTCTCCTAGATCATCTCCCGGACCTCTCCCCGCGCGGTGGTCGGTCTTGTCGGCGAGAGCTGCGCTCAGGGAGCCCCGCGAACGGCCGGGCACGGCCCTGAGTGAGTCTGCAACTGAGACCGTGCCGCGTCCTGCTTAGCGACGAACACGCCGGGCGCTGGCCGGGTCTCCATGGTGGGCCTAGCCTTGGTTGCAGACCATCGACGGCAAGGAGACCTGTGGAGACCGGAGGCATCTCAGGTGCCGGCTATCGCGAGATTGCGCAAGCCCTTCGAGAGTCGATTCAGGCTGGCGACCTAGCGCCAGGAGCGGCGGTGCCACCGGAGTCGGAGGTGTGTCGGCGCTGGGCTGTCTCCAGAGTTACGGCGCGGCGCGCTCTGGCCGTCTTGGAGAACGATGGCTTGTCGAGTCAATCGCCGGTCGCGGTCGTTTCGTCAAGACGACGCACAGGGATCAACCGCGAGCAGCAAGCCGCGCCGAGTCGATCGCTTCAGACATCCGGGCAGCCATCCAGAGCGGCCGGTTGGCGGCTGGTGCTCGGGTGGACAGTGAGGCATCGCTAAGCGAGCAGTACGGCGTAGCACGCGGCACCTATCGTCAGGCTCTCTTGATTCTTGACCGGGAAGGGCTGACCAATGTTCTTCCCGGTCGGGGCCGCTACGTCGCTTCGCCTGCCAGTACGACCAGTCTCGTAAGCCGAGCCGAGGAAGTTGCTCGGTCTCTCGAATCGGAGATTCGAGACGGAAGGCTGCCGCCGGGGGCTCATTTACCCGGAGAGTTGACTATCGCAGAGCGTTTCGGCATCGCGCGCAGCACAGCCCGCCGCGCATTGGATATATTGGAAGTCGAAGGTTTGGTTGCGCGACTGCCAGGGAAAACCCGCACAGTTCTAAACGTTGACCCTCATTCGGACGGATTGCACAGTGACTGAGGACAGTCCGCAAAAATCTTTTAGCTCGGCAGCAGCGACTTCGACCCTTCAGGAAGCGTGTTCGACCATTGGCGTGTCCTCTGCCGGCGCATCGATTATGAGGCTTGGCGAGAATGTGATCTTTCCATAAAGAATCCTTCTCTTGTCGTTCGCATTGCTCGCGGGAAAGAACATCTTCAGGATGCAGCTAAAGAGGTTCGTGTCGCTCAGTGGCTAGCCCGATGCAGCGTTCCTGCCGCCCGTCTTTATCCGACGAGTCAACCGATCGTAGTTCACGGTCACCCTGTTACATTCTGCGGCGAGCACCGATCCGAAGAGATCGTGGTCGACGTTGCCGGCCGCTCCCGCGCCGTCCTCGTCAGGGTGCGCACCGCCGCAGGCCGCGAACACGCCGAGGTGCGCGTCAGGGTCGCGCTCGCACCGTCCGAGCTGGCCGCGCGGTGGCAGTTGGTAGGGCTGCTCGGTGACCTTCGCCAGGCCGTGACTCGCGCCGCCATCGCTAGCCGACCACGACCACGGACGGTGGCGTGATGGGCCGCCCCTACCGCGATGGCCCGTCGATGCGCGATGCGCCGCTAACTGGGCTGGAAATCTGGCTCGCCGGCACCCCGGCCGAACTCGACGCCGCCGTCCGCGCCCTGACCGCCGCCGGGCGTCTCGCGTGGCACGGCGCGCGTCGGTCGATGACCGGCCTCGATGCCGGCCGCGCCCGGATGTATGTGCGGCTGACCGTCACCCCGACCCGACGGGAGGCACGTCCCGCCCGGCCGGACAGCGATGAGGGCGCGGCGGTGCTGCCGTTCCCCGACCGGCGGCAGCACGCCGGCTAAAGCCTGCCCTGTTGATCAGGGGGCCGGATAGCGTCGGCGATCAAGGCCAAAGCTGCGACTACCACTACCACGGAGCCATTTTCAACCTGCGTAGCGGTTTGCTTTGACGTGGTGCAGCGGATGCGTTCGGCGAGCTGGTTCAGAGTGCGGCTGGACAACGGAATCGTAGCGGGGTAGCACAGCATGGCGAGGCTCCCGGTTGGGGCTTCGAATCTTGGTCGACAGCTGTCCTACCTGGAGCCTCGCACCCATCGATCACCGGGCCTGCCGCACCCGCCCCAAGCTGCAAGATCAGATTGTAAGAGGCTCAATTGGTACAACCGCTGGGAAGATGGCGAAGGGGCGGCACAGCGGAGACAACAGCAGAAGAAAAGCGAATCGCCCATTTACCATACCCAACAAGAAAGCTTATAGCCCCAGTTGCTTCACCAGTAAATGGCCGATGCGAGGCATGCTCCATCGGGGCCTGATATTCTCGCGGTACCGTCAGTTGCACGGCCACCTCGCGGTCAGCCGTTGTCCACACCGTGGCGTCTTCTTGGTCAATAGAATGCCAGCAAACGCCGTCAAGCCTGAACAGCGTGTCTGTTGGCCCGATTTTCGGAGATGACGCGCCACACACGACGGTGATGGCGGGTTCACCATAGGCCGCGGACTGCGTGGTGCCGGCGGCCACCGGACGTTGTGGCATCCCAGGGAGGCTGGGCGGAAGTCGGGATAACAAATCAGGGCAGATCGTTAGCGCCCGCCCTGCCAGGCGTGGCAGCTTCAGAGGAACCGGTGTAGAGGGATAGGGGTGGGCCTGAGGGATGCTGACGGTCGGCTCCCCAACTGGATCGCCTGCCTTTGCCGCGAAAAGGGCGCCGCCAACGATCAACGCGGTTATCGGTAGCGAAATCGCCGTTGCCAACCATCTGGCTTGACGGTTGATTTTGTCCATCGAAATACGCCCTCTCACCCGCGTCAAGGTCGGAACTTCGGACAATATAATCGCCGGCGACTTGCGGGTCGACGCTGGCCTCGCAATCGATGCGGGCGGCCCTGTCCGCCACGGTCTGCAACGCGGCCAGGATCTTCGTCCAGGTGCCGTCACGTGCCAGTGGCGGAGCAGGCGCGTAGATAGTGGGCCAGGGCGCGTACTCGGCGGTGACGTCTCGCCATGGCGATCCGATCCGGGTCTGGCGGCTATCGGGCCGCCAACGGGGCGGCACAACGACCAGGGCCGAAGCTTGTCGACGTGGCGCGCCGCGCAGGCGTCTCGACCGGTACCGCCTCTGCGGCCATGAATCATTCAGAGGTCGTGCGGGAGGCGACTCGCGTCAAGGTGCTGGCTGCGGCCGAAGATCTCGGATACGTCCGTGGCGCTGGATCGTCGGGGGAGTTGGCAGCTCATTGGCGACGCAACAGCTTCGCTACGTGGCTTTTCCACCCGTCGGCAACTGGCTGGTATCCGAAGAAGGCCCCGCAGGAGGCGCGACCGGTGCCGCTGCTGGCTGACCCATGGCCAGGTGTGCCCGCGCGTGGCCGGAACGCCGCCGCACGTGCTGATTCGTGTTGGCTGCCGATCGTGCCCGGTCTGACGCCCCATGGGCTTCGGCACACGCACAAGACGGTCATGGTGGGGGCCGGCATCCCTTCGAAGCTGATGGATGACCGGATGGGGCATGAGGATGGCTCGGTGCAGGCTCGCTATTCGCACGTCACCCAGGACATGCGGCACCGACTCGTGACCGCGCTCACTGACCTGTGGGAAGCGTCGCTTGCGGCCCGCCGAGAGATGTCGCCCGGCTCGCCCGTGGCCGCGCTAGACCGGCTGCTGAAAATGCCTGCGTAGAGGACTCCGGGAGACGCGTTCTTCAAGATTTTCTCCCAGATTTCTCCCACGGGCACTCTCGGGAGACAGTTCAGGGCCGGTCCGCTTTGCGGGAAACCGGCCCTGAACTGGCGTTACCTCTGGTCGGGGTGGCCGGATTCGAACCGACGACCTCTTCGTCCCGAACTGGCGGCGGGGCGGTCGGATCGGGTGTCTTCCGAGGTCAATCGGCCTGCTGGGGGTCGTCCCGGTCGGGTGTGGTCGGCTCGGTTGCTGTACTCCACAGCTGTACTTCCTTGGCTGCGCGGAGGACGTCGCGGGCGGCGGTGGCCACCGGGCAGTCTGCTGTCCGGCAGATCGGGCAGTGGCCGTCGGGTCGGGGTTGGTGGTCGCGGAGGACCCAGCGGGCGGTGAGGATCAGTCGGTTGCGGATCTGGGCCAGGGACAGGAACGGCGCGGTCATCCTCAGCCCACCCCGAGGGTCGCGGCGAGGTGGATGAGCGTCGTCGGGGCGGTGGGGTCGCGGGCGACCAGGGCGAGCACGTCCCGGCCTGCCGGTCGGTGGCGGATCTCGGCAGGTGCGATTCGGTCGGCCTCCATCAGGATCCGGCCGGCGCTGACCGGGTCGTCGGTCTGGAGGTACGCGCGGGCGGCGTCGAGCAGGTGCGCGGCGCGATGTTCGGTGGGTAGCCACCGCCAGCCGTCCCGGGTGGTCGCTTTCTCGTGCCAGGCCACGGCGTCGCCTCCGTAGCCCAGCTCTACCGCTGCGGCGACCCGGGCCAACTCCACCGCCGTCGGCCCGAACCCGGTCCGGTGGTGGTCGTGCCCGTCACCGACTCGGGCGGCCAGGGCGGCGGCCTCGTCGAGCAGCTCGGCAACCGCCGCGTCGTCGCCGTGACGGGCGGCGGCCAACGCCGCCTGGAGGAGCAGTGTCCCGCACAGGGACAACTCCGGGGGTAGGCCGAACTCGATCACCGGCGGGGCGATCCGGTAGGCGGCGGCCAGCATCGCCGACTTCGCCACCCGCACCTGCCCCGACGCGCGCAGCACCTGACCGAGCTGCACCGCTGCGGCCGCCACCAACACGCGATCACCCGTGGCAGCGATCATCGCCCGGTCGACAGCAAGCCACGCCAGGTCCGGCGCACCCAACTTGACCAACAGCGACGCGGTGATCCGGTACGCCTCCACCAACGGCACCCGACCCGCCACCAGGTCAGCGGCGTGGGCGCGCTCCACATCGGCCAGCAACTCCGGCAGCAGGTCCACCACGCGTGGGTAGCGGGCGTGCTGAAAGGTCGTCCAGGCGTGCGCGACCTGGCGGGCCATCTGGACGGACGGCAGCACCGCCCGACCGCCTGCGGGTCTGCCGAGGGGAATCTCGTACCGGGACAGCGCCGCCCGAATCCGCTCGACCTCTGCGGTTCGCTCGATCACCTCGGCGGGCCGGACGTCCCGACCGATCAGCACCGCCGTGTCGATACGCAGCACGGTGGCGACCTCATGAAGGGTCGACACCTTGTCCAGAGAGCGGACACCGCGCTCGACCTTGTCCACCCAGCTCTTCGACTTACCCAACCGGTCGGCGAACACCTGCTGCGACAGCTTCCGCCGCCCCCGCCAGTACGCCACCCGCCGCCCCACCGGCGACACCTCAACGCTGCTCACGACGCCACCGCCGATCCGGCATCGCCCGGGTTGTCTCCTCCGCCGGTATTCGATCCGCCTGAGCCTGGGCGAGAAGCCGATGCTTCGCCGCCTCTCGCTCAGCAGCCTGAATCTGCTCCCCCCGGCTCACCGCCGGCTCGTTGCCATCACCCTGCATCCCCACCTCCATCAGCAGAACCACGGCGGTAGACCGACCGTCGCATGTCCACATTGACGCTGGAACGTCACCAGCCGCGACGGCACAAGACGCGACAAACAGACCACATAGCTGGCGACATTCCGACGACATACCACTATCGTGGCGGTCATGACCGTCCCGAACACCGCCCTACGCGCAGTCCGTACCGGGATGCGCATGAGCCAGGACGACTTCGCTCGCGCACTCCAGGCCGCCGGCCACCGCGTCGGCGAACCCAACGACGCCAACAAGAGACTCGTCCAGCGATGGGAATCCGGGACGATCGCCGCACCACGACCCGTATACGCCCGCGCGTTGGAGGTCGTCACCGGCCTACCCATCTCGCTGCTCGGCTTTGCCGCAGTGCCCGGCGAACATGTCGCTCAAGACCAGCACGGTGGTCACGACCTGACATCTCCCATGTCCAGCCTGGCCACACCGACGCCCACGTCCAGGCCAGCCACAGTCCACAGGTCGTACGAGGGCGTGTGGCTCAGCCGCTACCAGTACTACTCCAGCGGCCGGGGAGACTCCTTCGCCGGGCAGCACTTCGTAGTTGTGCTTCAGCACGGCGACCGGCTGACCGCGCGCAGCCTGCCTGGCTCGGCGGCATCGTCTCTGTCACTCGATCTGACCGTTGACGGTGCCGTTGTCACTGGCACCTGGGTGGAACAGACCGATTCGGCCGGCTACTACCGAGGCGCCCGCTATCACGGCGCGGTCCAACTCCTGGCCGAGCCCACGGGCCGACGGATGGCCGGAAAGTGGATCGGGTTCGGCAAGGACATGGACGTCAACACTGGCCCGTGGGAGCTGGTTTTCCGGGATGCCTCGACCTCCAAAGCGACGCTCGATCGGTACAACACGTCGACGACGTAGCGCGCGGGCTTTTCCTGCCCTGTTCCGCAGGAGTTCCGATTCCTCCCCTACCCGAAGGCAGTAGCAGTCTCCACGGAAAGAGTCAGATGAGTGAGGACCAGTACTCCGTCGCGATGAGGTTCATCTTCGAGGCCGGCGTCCTGAAAAGCGCCGCTCGTACCGGCTGGTGGTTCGCCGGGGTCAAGCACCCCGAAACCATCGCCGAGCACTCCCCCCGCACCGCCCTGATCGGCATGATCCTCGCCTCCATGGAAGGAGCCGACCCCGCCCGCGTCACCATGCTCTGCGTCCTGCACGACACCCAGGAAACCCGCACCACCGACCTGCCCCACATAGCCAAGCGCTACCTCACCGCCGCCCCCAACACCACCATCACCGCAGACCAGGTCGCCGACTGCCCACCCGCCGTCACTGACACCATCACCGCCGCCGTCACCGAGTACGAAGCCGGCGAAACCCTCGAAGCCATCGTCGCCCGCGACGCCGACAAACTCGAATGCCTCGTCCAAGCCGTCGAATACCGCCACCAAGGCATCGACAACGTCCAACGCTGGATCGACAGCAGCCACGCCGCACTCACCACCACCTCCGCACACCACCTCGCCGACGCGGCACTGAGCGGCCAACCCCTCGCCTGGCTCACACCACCGCCAAAACCGGCGAGCTGACCCCTCGCTTGTAAGTTCTGGGCGCTCCGTCCGGGCGTGTCCGCGCCCGTCTCTGACGTCGGCCGCTGATCCGTAGGACTCTGTCCCCGACCCTCTGCGTCCGGCCCTGTTGCTGTCACCGTTGCTGTCGAGTTAGTCACCCCGCACCTTCTAGCCCAAGCCCCGCCGACCATGACCCTGACCAACGCCTTCGGTTCGGTCCTGGACTGACGACTTCTGGAGGTAGAGCATGCTCTTAAAAACCATCATTGTGGTGCTGGTGGCTATTGCGGGGTTGGCCGCGATAATCTGGGTTGCCAACTGGCCCTTCAACACCATGTGGGAGAACGAGCTCAGTCCCGAGCAACGTCGGATAAACGCCGCGCACAATCGGCGTCATCACCGTCGTGCGGCACGCATGATGTTGCCCATCTTTGCCATCATGTTCGGAATTACATCCGTGAGCCTTCTGTCGGGCCCGAAAAGTGATCCGTTCGCGGCGGTAGTCATGGGTGCCTGTTCGGTTGTCTGTGCCGGTGTGTTCGGTGCCTTAGTCAAGAGGGGGCGCAGGCGGCGATCTTCGACGCGGCGATGAACTCGTTGGCTCAGAGCGGCACGTCACGCCTGTCTATCCTGATACCGGAGTCGGAAGAACGCACCCGCCGCGCTGTACGCCGCATACGTGCTGATCCTGGTGCTCGGCCTACGCAAGGGCGAGGTGCTCGGCCTCACCGAGGACGCCGTCGGCCTGGCGGCGGGGGAGTTGTCGATCGGCTGGCAGTTACAGCGGGTCGGCGGCCAGCTATTGCACCGTGAGACCAAGACGCAGACTTCGGACGCCACGCTCCCACTGCCGGACATCTGCGCGACGGCGCTCGACCTCCGCCACACAGCGAGGAAGAACGACCGCGATCAGGCGGGCATCGCCTGGCAGGGCTCGCGGCTGCTGTTCACCACCCGCTACGGAACCCCCGTGGAGCCGCGCAACTTCAACCGCTCCTGGGACGCCCGCTGTGCCCGAGCCGGGGTCCGCAAGATCACCGTGCACGACGCCCGGCGTACCTGCGCGACCCTGCTTGTCGACCTGGACGTGCACCCGCGCGTCATCATGCAGGTGCTCCGGCACGCCGAGGTCTCGGTGACGATGGAGATCTACTCCCAGGCGTCCTCGGACGCCACCCGCGACGCCCTCAAGCGCCTGGGCGAGAGCCGGCGATAGGCCGCTGCTGTGCTCAACTGCTGTACGGAAACACTAGAGGGCACATCCATCGATCGGATGTGCCCTCTGACCTCTGTCGGGGTGGCCGGATTCGAACCGACGACCTCTTCGTCCCGAACGAAGCGCGCTACCAAGCTGCGCCACACCCCGAGGCGTGCGGACAAATAGTAGCCCACCCCGTCCGAGGGTCAAACTCGGTACCCCAGCCCCGCCGACGCCATGGACGCCCCTGCCTCCAAGGAGGCCGCGACCAGTGCACCGTCAGGCCCGTACCACCCGGACCACACGCTCGCCCCCGGTCTGCCGGCAGCGGTAGCGTGGACGGGGCAGCTCCAAAGGCGGCGCAGATCACACCCGCCGCCCGCCCGCTCCGGCGTGGTCCGGCGTGGTCCGACCGGAGCGGGCGGGCGGGGCCGCTCGGCTCAGCGCGGGATCAGGGTGAGGATGCTCGCCTCCGGGCGGCAGGCGAACCGGACCGGCGCGGTCGGGTGGGTGCCCAGGCCGGCGGAGACGTGCAGCCAGGAATCGGAGTCGGGCCAGCGGTGCAGGCCCTTCGCCATCGACCGGGGCAGCCCGCAGTTGGTCACCAGCGCCCCGTAGCCGGGCACGCAGACCTGGCCGCCGTGGGTGTGGCCGGCGAGCAGCAGGCCGAAGCCGTCCTCGGCCATCCGGTCGAGCACGGCCGGCTCGGGGGAGTGGGCCAGGGCGATCGACAGGTCCGCCGAGGCGGAGACCGGGCCGGCGACGGCGGGGTAGTCGTCCCGCGCCACGTGCGGGTCGTCGACCCCGACCAGCTCGATCAGCCGGCCGCCCGCCTTGAGCGTCGTCCGGGCGTTGTTCAGGTCCGCCCAGCCGGCCCCGGTGAGGACGTCGCGCAGCTCCTCGTACGGCAGCTCGACGCCCTCGGTGTACTCCCGGTCGGGAAGGAGGTAGCTGAACGGGTTCTTCAACACGGGCCCGGTGTAGTCGTTCGAGCCGAAGACGAACGCGCCGGGCAGGTCCAGCAGCGGGTGCAGGGCGCGCAGCACGCCGGGCACCGCGCCCGGGTCGGCCATGTTGTCCCCGGTGACCACGACCAGGTCCGGGTCCAGCGCCGCGAGCGACGCCACCCATTCCTGCTTGCGTCGCTGTTCCGGCATCATGTGCAGGTCCGACAGGTGCAGCACCCGCAGCGGCTCGGCGTCGGCCGGCAGCACCGGGACGTCGAACCGACGCAGGGTGAACATGTTGCGCTCGACGAGGGACGCGTATGCCAGGGTTGCCGCTCCGGCGGCGGCGGTCCCGAGGGCGAGCCGGAATAGTGTGCGCTTTCGCATGCCAACCAGGGTAGTTTCACCGTTCATGAGCACGCTGAAGGACCGCCTCACCGCCGACATGCGCGCCGCACTCAAGGCGCGCGACGAGTTGACCACCTCCACCCTGCGGATGGCGCTGGCCGCCGTCGGCACGGCCGAGGTCGCCGGCAAGGTCAAGCGCGAGCTCACCGACGACGAGGTGCTCGCGGTGCTGACCAAGGAGGCGAAGAAGCGGCGCGAGGCCGCCACCGCCTTCGGCGACGCGGGCCGCGCCGAGCAGTCCGCGAAGGAGACCGCCGAGGGCGACGTGCTGGAGCGCTACCTGCCGAAGCAGCTCTCCGACGAGGAGTTGGCCGAGCTGGTCGCGGGGGCGCTGTCCGCCGGCGGGTTCAGCGGCAAGGCCCAGCTGGGCCCGGCCATGAAGGCGGCCCAGGCCGCGGTGGCGGGCCGGGCCGCGGGGGGCCGGGTGGCCGCCGAGGTACGTCGACAGCTCGGCCTCTGACGCCAGCGACGCCGCACGCCGGGCGGGCCCCGGAGGCTTGCCTGAGCCAAGGGGGACCGAACGGGGTGGGCATGAGGGTCTTTCGCCGAACGTCGACCCCGGGCGGGATGGCCGACCGGGCGCACCCGCGAGCCCGGCTGCGTCGACGCCTGGCACGCCTTGCCGTCGCAGGCGGCGTCGCGCTGCTTCTCGTCAGTGCCCCGTGGGCGTGGACGCAGATCGCCGCACACGGCCACGTGTACGCCGAGTCAGACGCGCCGGCTGCGGGCGTCGTCATCGTCCTGGGCACTGAGGTGGCGGGGGACCGCCGCCAGCCGGGGGACCGGCTCGCCGGCCGACTGGAAACCGCTGCGGCGCTCGTGCAAGGCGGGCGCGCCCGGGTGATCCTCGTGTCCGGGGACGGCGGCGGCGTGTCCGGCGACGAGCCGACCGTGATGACGTCGTACCTGACGGGGCTCGGCGTCGATCCGCGGCGCGTGGTGGCTGACCCGTTCGGCCTGGACACGTACGACAGCTGCGCCCGGGCCCGTGAGGTGTACGGGGTCACTCGGGCCCTGATCGTGACGCAGTCGTACCACCTGTCGCGGGCAGTGACGCTGTGCCGACGCCTCGGCCTCGACGTCGACGGGGTGGCCGCCCGCTGTGCCGGCTGCGCTGCGACTCTGCTCGCCGAGAAGGCGATTCGCGACTACTTCGCCAGCGGGAAGGCGGCGTGGGACGCTGCGCGGCGCAGGCCGCCGGCGGTCAGCTCGCCGGCAGACCCCGCCGTCCAGGACGCGCTACGGGGCAGCTGAGCCCGTCCGGGTCGCACTGGCCGGGACTGTCGTGGTCGCGCTGCCGCTGTGCGCTGTCCCGGTTGCGCTGATCCAATTCATGGTCAGTGACGGAACGGGAACGGGCGGGCACCCCCGAAGGGATGCCCGCCCGTCGCATCGTGGCCCAGGGCCGGGGGGTCAGCCGGGGCGACCCGGGCGGCCGCCCTGGCCGGGCCCGTTGCCGGTGCCGTCGTTGTTCGGCGGGTTGACCGGTTTGTTGCTGCCGCTGCTGACCTCGATGGTCACCACTCCGCCCTTGATGGTGCGGCCGTTCGGGCTGGTGCCGGCGGCCTTGCCGGCCGCGCAGCTCGACGGCACCCGGGAGGAGGAGACCACCACGTCGAAGCCGGCGCCCTTGAGCCGGTTCTTCGCGGTCTCGAGGTCCTGACACTTCACGTCGGGGATCGAGCGCTGGTCACCCTCAAGGATCTTGCCGCTGGGCGGGGTGAACTCGATGCCCTTCTTGCCCTTCATGGCGTCGCGCAGCGTCTCGTACACCGGGGGGTTGATGCCGTGCGAGACGTCGTGACCCATCTTCTGGTTGGTCTGCGGCCAGTCCGGGTCGGCCTGGATGCCGGCGACCGCGTACTGCTTGGTCATCGCGACCAGGGAGGAGGTCTTCTCCGAGTCGGTGGTGCCGGACTTGCCGGCCACCGGCTTGCCGACGATGCCACGCACGTTCGGCGCGGTCGCGCCGGCGCACTTGGAGGTCGACGACCGGTCCCCGACCGGGCAGCGGGCCGCGTCCACGGCGGCCCGGGCGACCTCGGTGCTGATCCGCTGCTCACAGCGCGGGTTGGCGATGTCCAGCTTCTTGTCGTCCGGGCCCTTGATCTCCTGCACCGGGATCGGTTCGCAGTACTTGCCGTCGGCCGCCAGGGTCGCGTACGCGTTGGACAGGTCCAGCGGCGTGGTGGCCGAGACGCCCAGGGTGAACGCGCCCCACTGGTGCGCCGCCTCCTTGTTGCCGGCGAACTTGGCGTCCTCGGGCGAACGGAACTGGATGCCCAGCTTCTGCGCCGCCTTGATCACGTTTTCCGAGCCGACCTGCTGCTGGAGCGGGACGAAGAACGTGTTCACCGATCGGCCGAACGCGCTCCACATGTTGTGCACGCCGGCCATCGACTCCACCGAGTTGGTGGGGCAGTAGAAGTGCGTGCCCGGGCAGGCCGCATTGCTGCTGCTGTCGATGATGTATTCCGACTTGAACTGCTTCGGCGAGTTGATCGTGTAGCTGAGCGGGATGCCCTTCTCCAGCGCGGCCACGATCGTGAAGATCTTGAACGTCGAGCCGGCCTGATACCCGCTGATGTCGCCGCCGCCGGTGAGCAGCGGGTTCACCGTGTTGGGGTAGTTGCCCCGGATCTTCTTCTTGGCCTTCGCCGGGTCGCTGTTGAGTTTGTTCTGCGGCTTCTTCGGGTCGTCGATCTTGAAGTTCCGGTTCGTCGCGAGCGCCCGGACCCGCCCGGTGCCCGGCTCGATCACCGAGACCATCCGGGCCGCCTTGCTGTTGACCCCGAGGCCCTTGCGGACCGCCTTGTCGGCGCCGGTCTGCGCCTGCACGTCGAGGCTGGTGACGATGGTGTAGCCGCCGCTCTTGAGCCGTCGCTCCCGGTCGTACGAGGTCGAGCCGAACGTCTCCTGCTGCATCCACCAGCGGTAGAAGTAGTCGCAGAAGAAGCCCCAATCCTTCTTGGTGGTGGCGACGCAGCCGTTCGGGGTCTTCTTGTCCTTGACCACCATCTTGGTGGCCTTGGCGGCCTCGCCCTCCTCCTTGGTGATGGCGCCGATGTCGACCATGTTCCCGATGATGTAGTCGCGCCGGGCGAGGGCCAGCGGGTACCCGGCCTTGGTGGTCGGGTCGTTGGTGGTCGGAGCCTTCACCATGCCGGCCAGCATGGCGGCCTCTTCGATCTTGAGCTTGCTCGGCGGCTTGTTGAAGTAGACCTGGCTGGCGGCGTAGACCCCGTACGCGCCGTTGCCGAAGGCGGCGAGGTTCAGGTAGCGGGTGAGGATCTCGTCCTTGGAGAACTCCTTGTCGACCTGGAGGGCCAGCCGCATCTCGCGCAGCTTGCGGGCGCTGGTGTCCTCGGTCGCGGCGATCACGTCGGCCGGGTGGGTGGCCGAGTACGCGATGGCCAGCCGGACGTACTGCATCGTCAGGGTCGACGCGCCCTGCTGGGAGTTGGCGCCGGACTGGTTGTTGACGAACGCGCGGGCGATGCCGTTGAGGTCGACGCCGTTGTGCTTGTAGAAGTCGTGGTCCTCGGCGGCGATGATCGCCTTTTGCATGTACGGCGAGATGTCGGCGAGTTTCACGTCGCGCCGGTTCTCGTCGTACATGGTCGCCAGCGGCGTCTTGGCGTCGGAGGCGAGCAGGTAGCTGATCTGTGGGCCCCGGCCCCCCGTCAGCTCCGTGGGCAGGGCTCCGAAGGTCTCCGCGCCGGCCTTGGCGGCCAGCCCGGACATCGCTACTGCGGGGAAGGCCGCCGCCGCGACCACCACTCCGGCCAGCAGGCCACAGATGAGTAGCGATGCGGCGTTGGTCAGCACATTGTGGTCACGTTTCCGCATCCAGGTCACCTCGACAGAGTACGCGAGTAGGGAATGAGGGGCGCTGGGGCGTCTTTCTCCCATTTCCTGCGCGCGCCGACCTCGTTGTGCTAAACGCACGAGCCCTGGTGCGAGGTTGCGGGGATCCGGCGACGAGTCTTCACCGATCGGAGGAGCGACGCGGCGTTTTCACGTACTCCGGCCGGGTAGACGGGGGCCGAAGGCCCGGGAAGCCGGGAGTGTCCGTAATGATGGTTTTTGCCGACAACGTTGCGTAATCAGTTGACTACGGAGCATGATGATGGCGGTGACCGGGCCACGTGTCGTCCGCGCCGCCCGGGGGGGGCCGGGCGGACGGCAGGGGTTCGACGGCTGGTCGCGCGACGTCGGTAGGTACTGCAAGGGGGGACGTGTACACATGGGCATGATCACGGACTGGCCGTCGCTGGCGGCGTGTCAGAACGGGGACCCGGACGCGCTGTTCGTACAGGGCGCTGAACAGAACGTGGCGAAGCGGATCTGCCGGAGCTGCCCAGTTCGGTACGAGTGCCTGGCCGACGCGCTCGACAACCGGATCGAGTTCGGGGTGTGGGGTGGCATGACCGAGCGGGAACGCCGGGCCCTGCTGCGCCGGCACCCCCAGGTCGCGAGCTGGCGGAAGATGTTCGAGGCGGCCATGAAGAAGAACGCCAAGGACAAGCCCGGCAAGGACAAGGTCCTGGTCACGACCGGTTGACGCCGGTCACGGCCGGCTGATCGCCGCGCCGATCGTCCGCAGCCCGTCGATGTCGTGGACGTCGGCGGGCTGCGCCGGCACCGACACCGCCGGCACCTGCGGGAACGCCTCGCCGAACCGGGCCGCCACCTGCTTCTCGCGGTGCGCCCGCTGGGCCAGCGCGGCATGGGCCCGCAGCGCGTCGACGGTCCCGGAGTGCCCGCCGGCCTCGGCCAGCCGGTCGGCGGCGGCCAGGCTGGTCGCCGCGTCCAGGGAGTCGACCGCCGGCCGGTGCACCCGGTTGAGCACCAGCCCGGCCAGCGGCATCCGCTCCTCGCCCAGCCGCCCGGCGAAGTACGCAGCCTCCCGGACCGCGTCCGGCTCCGGGGTCGCGACCAGCAGGAACGCCGTCTCCCGTGCCTGCAGGATCCGGTACGTCTGCTCGGCCCGCTGCCGGAAGCCGCCGAACATCGAGTCCAGCGCGGCCACGAAGCCGGACAGGTCGGTGAGCAGTTGGGCGCCGAGCACCTTCTGCACCACCTTCGAGAACATGCCGAAGCTCGCGGTGACGAGGCTGAACATGCTCCGGCCACCGCTGCGCGCCGGTGCCAGCAGCAGCCGCAGCATCCGCCCGTCGAGGAAGCGGGACAGCCGGGCCGGCGCGTCCAGGAAGTCCAGCGCCGAGCGGGACGGCGGGGTGTCCACCACGATCAGGTCCCACTCGCCCCGGGCGTGCAGCTGGCCGAGCTTCTCCATCGCCATGTACTCCTGCGTGCCGGCGAAGGTGGAGCTCATGGCCTGGTAGAAGGGGTTGGCGAAGATGTCCGCCGCCTTCGCCGGGTCGGTGTGCTGGAGCACCACGTCGTCGAAGGTCCGCTTCATGTCGAGCATCATGGCGTGCAGCTCGCCACCGCTGACCTCGACGTCGATGTTCTTGACCTGGCGGGGCGTGTTGTCCAGCTCGGTCAGGCCGAGCGACTGGGCCAGCCGGCGGGCCGGGTCGATGGTGAGCACCACCGTACGCCGTCCGTGCTGCTCGGCGGCCCGCAGCGCGAGCGCGGCGGCGGTGGTCGTCTTGCCCACCCCGCCCGCCCCGCAGCACACCACGATCCGCACGCCGGGGTCGGCGAGGATCTGGTCGACGTCCAGCTGCGGCGCCGCGTCTTCGGAAGGCACCAATCGAGCGTATCGGGCTTCGGGGAATCTCTGTGCCGTGCTGGCTGCAGTGTGCGTCACTCCGCCCGGACGAGCGCCCGGGCCAGCGTCTCGAGGCCCGCCCGATCGACCCCGTCGGGCAGCAACGGCAGCTCGGTCAGGGGGAGCCCCAGCTCGACCAGTTCGGCGCGGAGCGAGTCCTCCAACTCCCGGCGGATCAGCTGGTCGCGTGCCTCGGCGGCGAGCCCGGCGACGGTGTTCCGGTCGGCCGTCAGCCCGGCGGCGACCAGCCCGCGCTTCAGCTCCGCCGCGCTCACCGCCCGGCCCGCGGGTCGCGGCGGCCGGGCCGCGTTGACGACCACCCGGCCCACCGGGAAGCCGAGCTGGGTCAGCTCGGCGATCGCGTCGACGGTCTCCTGGACCGGCATCTCCTCCAGGAGCGTCACCACGTGCACGGCGGTCATCGGGGAGCGCAGCAGCGCGGCGACCCCCTCGCTCTGGGTCTTGATCGGGCCCACCTTGGCCAGCCGGGCCGTCTCCGCCGTCACGTTGAGGAACCGGCCGATCCGCCCGGTCGGCGGCGCGTCCAGCACCACCGCGTCGTACGCCCGGCGCTGGCCGGCGGTGCGGGTGGTGGCCTCCTTGACCTTGCCGGTCAGCAGCACGTCGCGCAGGCCGGGGGCGATGGTGGTGGCGAAGTCGATCGCGCCGAACTTGCGTAGCGCCCGGCCTGCGGCGCCGAGCTTGTAGAACATGTCGAGGTACTCCAGCAGGGCCTCTTCGGCGTCCACCGTCAGGGCCCACACCTCGCCGCCGCCGGGGGCGTCGGTCAGGCGCCGCTCGGCGTACGGCAGCGGGTCGATGCCGAAGAGCTGGGCGATGCCCTGCCGCCCCTCGACCTCCACCAGCAGGGTGCGCCGGCCCTCGGTGGCCAGCGCCATGGCCAGCGCCGCCGCCACGCTGGTCTTGCCGGTGCCGCCCTTGCCGGTCACCACATGGAGGCGCGCCGGCCACTCGGCACCGGTCGGGTCGGCCCGCCCTTCAGCTGCTCGCACCCGTCGAGCCTATCCACCCGGCGGCCCGGGTGACGGCGGCCGGGCCCGGTGCTCCGGGCCCGGCCGCCGCCGAGCGGTCAGGCGATCTCGCAGACCCGCCAGCCGGTCTTCCGTACGACCGTGAAGCGGAGCTCCTGGTCGGCGACCTTCTCGTCGGACGTGGTCATGGTCACCTTGGTGCTGACCGTGGCCCGGTCGCCGGTCTGGTTGTCCACCTTCGGGCGGGGCCAGGAGAACCGGGGGCTCTTGTGCTGCTCGACGTACCCGCGCACCTCCGCCACCTTCGCGGCGATCTTCTTGTCGTCCCGTGACGCGGCGCAGACGTGGCTGGCGGCCTTCTTCGCGTCCCGCTCGCGGTAGACGGCGGTGAGGAAGGCGTCCACCGCCTCGGCCGGCTCCTTCGCGCCCTCGCCGCTCTCGACGTTGCGCAGGGTGAGGAACGCGGCGGTTCCCCCGCCGCCGCACAGCAGCAGCGCCAGGGCGGCCACGATCGAGACGATCAGCACGCCGCGCCGCTTCTTCGGTGCTGCCGGGGCGGGGGCGGGGTACGGCAGGTAGCCCGGTGGGGGCGGCGGGGTCGCGCCCGACGCGGGGCTACCCGGACCGCCGGGCGCGGCGAACTGAGCCGGACCGCCGGCCTGGGGCGGACCGCCGAACTGGGGTGGACCGCCGAAGTGGGGTGGGCCCCCGACCTGGGCCGGACCGCCGAAGTGGGGTGGGCCCCCGACCTGGGGTGGGCCCCCGACCTGGGGTGGGCCCCCGACCTGGGGTGGGCCGCCGACCTGGGGTGGGCCGCCGAACGGGCCGGCTGCGGTACCGGGCGCGAACTGGCCGGGCGCGAACTGGCCGGGTGGGGCTTGGTCAGGTGGGGCTTGGCCGGGTGGGGCTTGGTCAGGTGGGGCTTGGTCAGGTGGGGCTTGGCCGGGTGGGGCTTGGTCAGGTGGGGCCTGGCCGGGCGGGGCCTGGTCAGGTGGGGCCTGGCTGGGCGGGTCGGGGGCGCGGTCGCCGGAGGGCGGACCGCTGGGCGTGCCGGTGGCGCCGCCGTCGGGCGGTTGGGTCATGTCGATCCCCCGGGGTGCGGCCCGTCGTCGTCGCGCGGACGCGAGGGCTGGTCGAACGAAGGTGGACGGGCCGTGCACGTCCGTCCGACGGAAGGGTAGCGGTGAACGGCCCGACGGGTGGGTCCCCGATCCGACGGGTCGATGGGGCGATGCGTCGATCATGGAGTGCCGATCCCCGCCGTCCGGTACCGGACCCCCGATCTGTCGCATATGTGACTAGAGGTCGTCGGGTATGCGCGTCTCGTTGTTCCTGTCGGGAATCGGTCCTACGTTCGTGCCGGCGCGGGGGACGGATCGGCGGATGGTCCGAGCCAAATGGTTACGACTTGATCAGGTGCGAGGCCCGGAGGCAGTACATGCGCGACACCGAGAACATCTCCCGAGCCCAGTTCCCGTCCTGCGGCAGCGCCCGGCGGAGCGGGACCGGCCCTGCGGGCGAGGAGGGGCCGGTCACGGGCCTGCCGTTCAACGAGCGGTCCTACCGTCGGCTCACCGATCCGGGTGAGATGCTGCGGACCCTGAGCCTCCCGGCCGAGCGTTCCCGGGACGAGGAGGAGACCGGGTACGTCATCCACCTGCCGATCCGGGTGGCCGACCTGGCGTCGGCGGCCGCGCTGGCCGGCAAGGTGGCGATCTCGCTGGGCTTCCTGCCCGAGCTGGACGCCGGCGAGACCACCGTGTCCACCGCCGACGACCAGAACAACCGGCACCGGGTCTTCTGCGACCTCCTGCTGCCCGACCGGTCCCGCTGCCCCCAGCGGTACGACCACGAGGGGCCCTGCGGCGAGCCGCCGATCGCCCCGGAGCAGCGTCCCGCGCCGCCCGGCGGCGCCGGATCGTAGGCTGGGCGGAAACGTCACCGCCTTGTAAGGAGCCCTGCGCCGATGCAGAAGTGGGAATACGCGACCGTGCCGCTGCTGGTCCACGCGACCAAGCAGATCCTCGACAACTGGGGTGAGGACGGTTGGGAACTCGTGTCCGTGGTCCCCGGCCCCAACCCGGAGCAGCTCGTCGCGTACCTCAAGCGCCCGAAGGCGTGAGCGGCATGGGCAACGGACCACACGCCAAGCTCGCCGAGCTCGGGCTGGAGCTGCCCGAGGTGGTGCCCCCGGTGGCCAGCTACGTGCCGGCCGTCCAGTCCGGGCAGCACGTCTACGTCTCGGGGCAGCTCCCCATGGCGCAGGGCAAGCTGCTGGCCACCGGAAAGGTGGGCGCCGGGGTCTCCGCCGAGCAGGCCAAGGACCTGGCGCAGCGGTGCGCCCTGAACGCCCTCGCCGCCGTCGACGCGCTGGTCGGTCTGGAGAACGTAGTCAAGATCGTCAAGGTGGCCGGGTTCGTGGCGAGTGCCCCGGGCTTCACCGGCCAGCCGGGCGTGATCAACGGCGCGTCCGACCTGTTCGGCGCGGTCTTCGGCGAGGCCGGCCGGCACGCCCGCTCCGCAGTGGGCGTCGCCGAGCTACCCCTCGACGCCCCCGTCGAGGTGGAGCTGATCGTCGAGGTCGCCTGACCCTGTCCCTCCCCGCGATCATGCACTCGGGGCCCCGGCCAAAGCCGTGAACAGGCACAAATCCCGGGCCGTAGGTGCAAGATCGTGGGGAGCGGCGGGCGGGGTCGTACGATCGCTGACATGACGGGGCACATCACGGCGGCCGTGGGGGCGCTGGCGGGCGAGCTGCCCGGGTGGGTGACGCTGCTGCGCGCGCCGAATCCGGGGCCGATGACGCTCGACGGCACCAATACCTGGGTGCTGCGGGCCGGGCCCGGTGAGCCCGCCGTCGTGGTGGATCCCGGGCCGGCTGACGACGGGCACCTGAGCGCGATCGCGGCGCACGGCCCGGTCGCCACCGTGCTGATCACCCACGGCCACCCCGACCACACCGAGGGCTCGCCCCGGCTGCGCGAGCTGCTCGGCGGCGTGCCCGTGCGGGCCGTCGACCCGGCGCACAGCCACGGTGGGCCGCCGCTCGACCCGGGCGGCGACCTCGGCCAGGCGGGCCTGGTCATCCGGCCGCTCCCCGCGCCGGGCCACACCGCCGACTCGATCTGCTTCCTCGTGGAGCACGACGGCGAGCGGGTGGTGCTCACCGGCGACACCATCCTGGGCCGGGGCACCACCGTGGTCGCCCACCCGGACGGGCACCTCGGGGACTACCTGGCCAGCCTGGAGCTGCTGTCGACGTACCGGGGGGTGCCGGTGCTGCCGGGGCACGGCCCGGCGCTGGCCGACTGCGGGGTCGCGGCCGAGTTCTACCTCGCCCACCGCCGCGCCCGGCTCGACCAGGTCCGGCAGGCGGTCGACGAGGGCGTCAGCACCGCGCCCGAGGTGGTGGCACGGGTGTACGCCGACGTGGACCGCTCGCTGTGGTGGGCGGCCGAGTGGTCGGTCCGGGCCCAGCTGGAGTACCTGGGGGTCACCCCGGACGGGGCGGAGCGGCCGTGACCTGCCCGGTCTGCGGCACCCTGGCCGTACCGGGGGCGCGGTTCTGCCACAACTGCGGGGTCGCCCTGCCGGCCGCCGCCGCCCTGCCGACCGCCGAGCGGCGGGTGGTCACCGTGCTCTTCGGCGACCTGTCCGACTTCACCTCCTGGTCGGAGGACCTCGACCCGGAGCGGGTCGGCGCGGTCACCGACCGGGTGCTCGCCGCCCTCGCCGGGGCGGTGAAGACCTTCGGCGGGCACGTCGACAAGCTGACCGGCGACGGGATCATGGCAGTCTTCGGCGCACCGGTCGCCCACGAGGACGACGCCGAACGGGCCGTCCGCGCCGCGTTGTCCATGCAGCGGGCGGTGCGCCGGGTGCTCGACGACGAGCGGGGCGGCGGTGCGCCGCTCGGCCTGCGGGTCGGGCTGAACACCGGCGGCGTGATCGCCGGCATCCAGGCGGCGATCGAGTACACGGTCATCGGCGACACGGTGAACACCGCCGCCCGGCTGGCCGATGCCGCGGCCGTGGGCGCGGTCTACGCGGGTGCCCGCACCTCCGCCGCGACCCGGCATGTGGCGTCCTGGCGGACGCTGCGCCCGCTGCGGCTCAAGGGCAAGCGCGAGCCGGTCGAGGCGTACGAGCTGCTCGGCCTGCTCGACGCGCCGGGCACCCGGTCCGGCCTCGGCGACGAGGCGCCGTTCGTCGGCCGGGAGACCGAGGTCGGCCGGGTGGCCGGCCGGCTCGCCGAGGTGATCGACCGGGGCGAGCCCCGGGTGCTGCTGATGACCGCCGAGGCGGGAATCGGCAAGTCCCGCTTCTCCGCCGAGGTGGAACGCCTCGCCGCCGGCTACGACGTCGGCGCGGGCCGGTACGCCGCGCACACCGGCGCCCGGGTGCTCTCGGTGCGCTGCGCCGCGTTCGGCGAGCGCCGCCGGCTGGCACCCCTGGCCGACCTGGTCCGGGCCGCCGTCGGCCTGCCCAACGACCCGGCCACCGCGCTGACCCGGCCGGCCGTGGAGGAGCGGCTGCGCCGGCTCGGTCACCGCCTCGGCCGGCTCCGCGACGACGTCGCCCCGGTCGCCGTCGACCAGCTCCTGGCCCTGCTCGGGTACGTCGATCTGCCCGCCGGGAGCCCGACCGACCAGGCCGAGTGGGGTTCCGCCCAACCGCACGCCGACGCGGAGGCCGTGCCGAACGCGGTGGCGGACCTGCTCAGCGCCCTGGCCGCCGAGGCGCCCCTGGTGGTGATCGTCGACGACCTGCACGACGCCACCGCCGAGACCATCCGGGCGCTCGGGCTGACCCTGTCCCGGATCACCGGCCCGGTGCTGGTGCTCCTGCTCGGCCGCCCCGAGCTGGTGCGCACCGCCGGGGCGCTGACCCGGGTGGCGGACGCCGAGGTGCATGCGCTGCCCCCGCTGCGCGGCGCCGACGCGGCCCGGCTGCTCACCAGCTACCTCGGCGGCGGGAAGCTGCCGCAGCCCGACGCCGACCGGCTGCTCATCACGGCCCAGGGCAACCCGTTCTACCTCGCCGAGCTGGTCACCCTGCTGATGGAGCGGGGCGCGCTGACCGCCGTGGCCGACCGGTCCGCCCCCGCCAACGCCGGCTGGCGGCTCGCGCCCGGCTCGCTCGGCAGCCGGCTGCTCTCCCGGGACCTGGCCGCCGTGCTCGCCGCCCGGATCGACGCGCTGCCGCCGGACGCCCGGTCGGTGCTGCGGGACGCCGCCGTGGTCGGCGACACCGTGCCGGCGGGCGCCCTGGAGGCGCTGCGCGAGCAGCGCGGCGGGCGGGCGGGCCGGCCGGCCGCCGTGGTCGCCCTGGAACTCGACCGGGCCGTCGAGGAGCTGCTGCAACGCCGGATGCTGCACCGGACCCGCACCGGGTTCGCCTTCGCCACGCCGCTGATGCGGGAGGCCGCGTACTCCGGGGTGAGCAAGGCCGAGCTGGCCGAGCGGCACGCCGCGCTGGCCCGCTGGGCGGTGCCGGGCGGGCCCGGCGGGCCGGCCGCCCCGGGCGGGTTCACCGACGCCGCCCGGGACGCGTTCGTCGCCGAGCACGTGGAGCGGGCCGCCGCGCTCGCCGACGCGGTGAAGCTGCGCCCGGACGCGTCGGCGCGCGCCGTCGCCACGCTCGGGGTGGCCGCGCTGGGCCGGGCCGCCCGCCGCTCGTTGCAGGCCGGGGAGCCGTCCGCCGCCGTCGAGTACGCCGAGCGCGCCGCCGAGATGGCCCGGGACGGGGTGCCGGCGGCCGACCGGGTGGCGCACGCCCGAGCCCTGCTCCAGGTCGGCCGGGCGGCCGACGCGCTCGCCTACGCGGAGAAGATCGCCGCCAACGCCGGGGACGACGCCGGCGCCCGGACCAGCGCCCTGCTGCTCGCCGGCCAGGCCCACCAGACCCTGGGCGACCAGGCCCGGGCGGTGGCCTGCTGGCAGGAGGCGTTGCAGGTGGCCACGGCCGGCGAGCTGCCGGCCCTGCGCGCCTCGGCGATGCGCCGGCTCGGCATGGCCGACTTCGTGGCCGGGCGGCTGGGGCAGGCGAGCAGTCGGCTCGCGGGGTCGTACCAGGTCAGCCTGACCGCGCAGGACCGGCGGGGGCAGGCGTGGTCGTTGCAGAACCTGGCCTGGGTGACCACCACCCGGGGCGACTTCGCCGGCACCGATGCGGTGCTCGGCCGGGCCGCCCGGCTCTTCGCCGAGCTGAAGGACCCGTACGGGCGGGCCTGGCTGCGCGGCACCACGGCGTTCGCCCGGCTGCTCGCCGGCCGGCTGGGGGAGGCGTGTCGGCTCGCGCGGGTCTTCCTCCCGTTCGGCGAGCGGGTCGGTGAGGCGTGGGCGGTCGGCACGCTGCGCGCGGTCGAGGCGTTCGCCGGCGCGGAGCTGGGCGAGATCGCCGAGGCCGACCGGGCGGCCCGCCGGGCGTACCGGGACTTCGCCGAGGTCTCCGACGACTGGGGGCAGGGCTTCGCCCTGGTGGCGCGTGGGGTGGTCGCCCGAGGGCTGGGCGAGCCGGAGCACGCCGCGGACCTGCTCGGCGACGCGATGTCGTACGCCGAACGAACCTCGCACCCGCTGCTCACCGGGATGGCCGGCACGCTGCGCGGCTTCGTGGCGTTGGACATGGGCGACTGCGACACCGCCGAGCGCTTGGCGCGCGCGGTGCTGACCGCCGTCGAGCCGCACAACCCGCAGGCGCCCGCCCAGGTGGGCCCCCGGGTGCTGCTGGCCACCGCCCGGCTGGCCGCCGGCGACTCCGCCACCGCAGTGGGGCTGCTCGCCCCGGTGGCCACCGCCTCCGCGAACGCGCCGTCGCTGCTGTTCTCCCGTCGTCAGACCATGGCCCGGTACGCTTCCGCCCTGCTCGCCCACGGCCAGCACGAACAGGCCCTGGACTGGGCCCACCGGGCGGTCGTCGTCCCGGCGGAGGACGTGCGCAGTCAGGTGGTCGCGGCGAGCGTGCTGGCCGAGGCGCTGGCCGCCTGCGGCCGGCCCGTCGAGGCGCTGGCCTGCGCCGAGGAGGCCGTCCGGCTGGCGTACGCGACGGAGCAGCGCAGCGAGCGGCTAGCCACGAACGCGCTGCTGGTGCGCCTGCGGGGGTGAGCGAGGCGCCGGTCGGGTGCGTTCGGTGTCGCGTCCCGAACGGCGGCCGGCGCGCGGGTCGGTTAGTCTGCCGGTTCCGCCGATGCGACGGCGGGTGACACCGGTTACGGTGTCATTTCCGAATGGCGGTCCACTGTGGCGACCGTGTCGGGCCCTGGGGAGGACGTGATGAGGCTGCCACGCTCCAGTGCCGGCTGGACGATCGCGGTCTTCGGCGTCCTGGCGCTGCTGATGGGCGCGCTCGGGCTGCTCTGGCCGGAGGCCCAGCTACGGATGCTCGGCTTCGAGGTGCCGCAGAGCCGGGCCGCCGGTGACTACACGGGCACCTTCCTGACGGCGTCCTCCATGGCGTCGTTCAACATGGGGGTCTACTACCTGCTGGCCACCGCCACCGAGTGGCGGCCCTTCTACCGGTTCACGGTCTTCTTCCGGCTGGTCACCTTCACCGTGTTCACCATCGCGGTGCTGGCTGACATCGCGCCGGGCCGGTTCTTCACGGTGGCGCTCTGGGAGGGACTGGGCGCGGTGGCCACCGCCGTGGCCCTGCGCTGGGACGCCCGCCGGCCGGCCGCGACACCGGCGGCCACGCACGATGACCGGTCGGGCGCTGTGGACGCTGTCGTCCCGCCCGCTGGCGCGGACCGCTGAGCGGCCGGGCCATTGGGTACTTTCGAGCAGTGACCGACACCCCGTCCGGCGCCCTGCGGCTACCAATCGTGCCCGGTCTGACCGATTTAGAGGCATTTGCCCGGGGTGGCTATGCCACCGTGTACCGGGCCACCCAGATCTCCGTCGGGCGCGAGGTCGCGGTCAAGGTGGAGAACCGCACCCTCGACAACGACCGGGACCAGGCCCGGTTCCTGCGCGAGGCGCGGGCGGCCGGGAGGATGTCGTCGCACCCGCACGTGGTGGACCTGTTCGACGTCGGGGTCACCGTCGACCGGCACCCCTACCTGATCATGGAGCTGTGCGACGGGTCGTACGCCGAGCGGATGCGCACCTCGCCGCTGGGCCCGGCGGAGACCCGCGACCTCGGTGTGAAGATCGCCGACGCGCTGGCCCACTCGCACGCCAACGGGGTGCTGCACCGCGACGTCAAGCCCGCGAACATCCTGCACTCCCACTTCAACCCGGCGGTGCTGGCCGACTTCGGGCTCGCCGTGCTGGCCGAGGTGCGTGACGCGTCGGTCACCCTGGAGGTGCTCACCCCCGCGTACGCGCCGCCGGAGATGTTCAACCACAGCCCGCCGTCGCCCGCGGTCGACGTGTACGCCCTCTGTGCCACCCTCTACGCCGTGATGCACGGCCGCCCGCCCCGCTGGCAGTCCGAGCGCAACCCCAGCCTGGTCACCGTGCTGGAGATGTTCCACCAGCCGATCCCCGGGCTGCCCGGTGCGCCGGAGGAACTGCTCGACGTGCTCCGGGCGGGCATGGCGAACGACCCGGGCGCCCGCCCGTCCGCGGTGGAGCTGCGTGGCCTGCTCGCCGCCCTGCCGCTGGACCCGGTCAGCGCGCCGGTCAGCGGGGCACCCGTGTCCGGCGGCCCGTCCGGCCCGACGACCGGCACGACCACCGGCAGCCCGTCCACCTCCGGCGGCCTGTACGGGACCGGCCAGCCGGGTCGACCCGCCCCGCGTCCCCCGGTCGACGACGACCACCCCACCGTGCCGGCGACATCCGGCCGGCGCTGGCGGCGACGCTGGTTCCTCGGCGGGGCCGGGGCGCTCGCGCTGGCCGCGTCGGCCAGCGCCGGTGCCTGGGTGGCCGGCGGCACCCGGGCCGCCCCGATGCCCACGCCGGTCGCCAGCGCGGCCGCCACGTCGGCGATCGGGCCGTGGGGCGTGCTGCCGGGCTGCGTGCCGGGTTCGCCGAGGGCCGTCGAGCTGCCGACGGGCGCGCGGTGCGTCGCCGAGGTGGAGTGCTTCGGGCCGGTGCGGGTGCGCGGCACCCGGGCCGAGGCCCCCCGGCTGCCCTGCGACGGCCGGCACACCTGGGAGACCTACGCCGCCGGCGAACTGCCCGCCACCCTGGCCGACGCGGGACACGCCCAGGTCAGCGCCGACCCGGCCGTGAAACGGGTCTGCAACCCGGTGACGTTCCGGCTGGCCAGCGGCATCGAGTACACCAGCGGCTGGCACCTGGAGGTGCTGCCGCCGGAGGCGGCGGGCGCCGACCGCACGTACCGCTGCCTGGCCGGGCGCGGCGTCGACGGGCTCGACGAGCCGACCCTCACCGGTCGCTGACCCCGCCCGGGTGCCGGCGGCGCTCCTGGACCGCCCGGAGCGCGCTCCGGCTGTCCAGGGCCTCCAGCGTGTCCGCGTCGACGCCGCCCAGGCCGGCGATCCCCGGCGTCGGCCACTCCGCCGGCCCGTCGCCCGTGCGCTTCAGGGCCTCCTCGCGGCGCTGCCGCGCCTCGGTCACCAACACCCCGGCGACCATCACCAGCAGGACACAGAGCAGGGCGAGCACCACCGCCAGGATGCTGCGCGGACGCCACCACGCCAGCGTCACCAGCAGGGCGAGCGCCGCGACCGACGCGGCGACCGCCCCGGCGAGCGCGTCGGGCCGAGGAAATCGGGTCACCCGTCAAGGATGGCGGAGCCGGCGCGTGTGTCAACCACGAATGATCCGTACATCAGTCGGGGAAATGACCCTTTCCTGGGCCTTTCGTGGGCGGTAGTTCCGGGCTCGGGTCCCTAGAGTGACGCAGGTCGAGGTTTGCTCGACGCGTCCTGTTCCCCACCGGAAGGCAACCGCATGCCACGGAGATCCCGGTCACTGGCCGCAGCAGGACTCGCCGGCGTCGTCCTCGCCGGAACGGCGCTCGCGCCCGCCTCGGCGGCACCGCAGACCACCGGCTGGGGGCGTCCGGTCACGTCGGACCGGACCGATCCGGTCGAGGCCCGTCGGGTCGACCGCGTGCCCACCCCGAAGCTCGACTGGTACGCCTGCTACGGCCACGCCGAGTGCGCCACCGTCGACCTGCCGCGCGACTACGACGCCCCGACCGGCGCCACCACCGAGGTGGCGGTGCTGCGGGTCAAGGCCCGCGACCAGCAGCGCCGGATCGGCAGCCTCTTCGTCAACCCGGGTGGCCCCGGCGGCTCCGGGACGGACATCGCGCTCGCCGCGCCGTACTTCCTCGGCGACGACCTGCTGGACCGGTTCGACATCGTCGGCGTCGACCCGCGCGGCGTCGCGGCCAGCCAGAACGTCCGGTGCTTCCCGTCGGTCAAGGAGCAGACCAAGGCGTACGCCGGGCTGAACGTGGCCTTCCCGTGGACGAAGGCCGAGGAGAAGGCGTACGTGGCCGCGTCGAAGGCGGTCGGCAGGGGCTGCTCCACCACCGGGAGGCCGCTGACCGGGGCGATGTCCACGGCCGAGGTGGCCCGGGACATGGACGTGCTGCGGCGGGCGGTCGGCGACCCGAAGCTGACCTACCTCGGCTTCAGCTACGGCACCGCGCTGGGTCAGTACTACGCCAACATGTTCCCCGACCGGGTCCGCGCCCTGGTCGTCGACGGCGTGCTCAACCCGAACGCCTGGGTCGGGCAGGGCAAGGCGCGCAACCAGCTCCAGGAGACCCGGCTGCGCAGCGCCGACGGCGCGTACGCGGCGCTGCGCGAGATCCTGGTGCGCTGCGACAGGGCCGGGACGGCGACCTGCCCGCTCGCGGCCGGCGACCCGGTCGCCTCGTTCGAGCTGGCGGCGAAGCGGCTGCGCAAGAAGCCGGTGGTGATCGACGACCCGGACACCGGGGAGACGTTCACCGTCGGCTACGCCGACTTCGTCGGGGCCGCGCTGAGCGCCCTCTACAGCCCGTCCGGCTACGAGGACATCGTCGCGATCACCGCGGACCTGCTGGTCCTCACCGACCCGGCCGCCGCCACGGCCGCCCGCCGCGCCGAGGCCCGGACGGCGATCGCCCAGCGTGCCGCCACCGCCGGGCAGCAGATGCGCCGCGGGTACGACTTCCCGTACAACAACGGCCTGGAGACGTTTCTCGGGGTGGACTGCACCGACGCGTACCACCCGAAGGACGCCGGTGCCTGGCCGGCGCTGGCGGCCAGGGAGGACGAGCGGGCCCCGTACTTCGGCCGGCTCTGGGCCTGGGGCACCGCGCCGTGCGCCCGCAACACCTGGACCGTGCGCGACGAGGACGCCTACCCCGGCCCGTTCACCAGGCGGACCAGCGCCCCGGTGCTGGTGGTCGGCAACTACTGGGACCCGGCGACCAACTACCAGGGCGCGGTCGGCTCGGCGGCGCTGCTGCCGAACAGCCGCCTGCTCAGCAGCGACAGCTGGGGGCACACCGCGTACGGCACCTCGGCGTGCGCGACCGGCGCGATCGACGCGTACCTGATCAGGGGGACCCTGCCGGCCAAGGGCAAGGTCTGCGTCGGTGACATCCAGCCGTTCGTGGAACTGCCCGAGGCAGCGGCGGCCGAGCGGGCCCCGGCGTCCAAGGGCGACCTGGCCCGCCGGGCCGCACCGGCGCGCGGCGAGCCGAAGCGGCTGCCGCCGGTGGTCGCCCCACTGCCGGCGGTCGGCTCGCTGACCGTCCGCTGAGGACATCCGGGGGTACGGCGGCGATCGGGCGCGGCCGTACCCCCGGCCCTGGCCGGGTGGATGACCACGCGGATGGACGTGAGCGGCTACCCTCGGTGTCCCGCAGATGCGCCGGTCAGCGAGGTCGCCGATGAAAGTGTTCCTCACCCGGTCCCGGGTCCGCTCCGTCGCCACCACCCTGGCGGTCGCGCTGACCCTGACCCTGGCCGCTGCCGCCGGTTGCGACAGCCGGCAGGAGCCGCAGATCCCGTCCGTGAAGGAGACGCTGAGCAAGACGCACATCTACGGCCAGCCGACGCTGAAGATCGGCGTCTCCACCACCGGCCCGCTGATGGGCGAGCTGCACGGCGGCACCTACAGCGGGTTCGACGTCGAGATCGCCCGGTACATCGCCGCCCAGCTCGGCTACGAGGGCGACAAGCGAATCGAGTGGGTGCCGGTGGCTACGGAGGACCGCATTCCCGCCCTCCAGGGCGGGGCGGTCGACCTGGTGGTCGCCACCTTCTCGATGACCGAGGAGCGCGAGAAGCTGGTCAGCTTCGCCGGGCCGTACCTGGTGACCACCCAGGAGGCGATGGTCCCGACCCGGCTCAAGGACAAGATCCATACCATCGAGGACCTGCGCGACCCCCGCTACAAGGTCTGCACCAGCGGCGGCTCGACCACCGAGGCCGAGCTGGGGAGGCACCAGATCAGGGTGTTCGTGGTCAAGGAGGTCGGCGACTGCGTCGAGGGCATCCTCGCGGGGCGCTACGACGCGGTCAGCTCGGACGAGACGATCCTCGCCGGCTTCCTCTCCAAGCACCCGAAGGACTTCACGATCATCGACATGCCCTTCGGCACCAGCGAGCAGATCGGCGTCGGGGTGCCGATCAGCGACCCGGCGCTGCGCGACCTCGTCGCGTTCTTCCTCGACAAGAGCTATCAGCAGGGGCGCAAGGGGCTGAGCAGTCCCTGGCTGACCGCGTACCACCAGACCCTCGGGCCGTGGCTGCGGGCGCCCAAGGTCCAGCCCCCGCCGCTGAAGGTGCCGGAGCTGGTGGACTTCGACGACAAAGCGCCCCGGTAGTGACCGCCCCGCCCGTCACCGGCGCGGACGCGGACGCCGGAACGCAGACGCCCCGACTCGGCGAGGCGCGGCACCTGGACGAGCGCCGGGCCCGGGCCAGCCAGTCGTTCTGGACGGCAGTGGTGGCCGTGCCCGCCGTCTTCTCGGTGCTCCGGCTCGGCGTGGAGGCCGGCGGGGAACTCCAGACCACCCTGCTGCTGGTCGCCAACGTCGGGCCGGTCAACCTGCTCGCCGGCTTCCTCACCACGGCGGCCCGGCTGCTCTCCACCGGCCTGGTCGCGGTGTTCGCCCTCGGCGCGGTCCTCGGGGTGAGCGTCGACCGGCTGCCCGGGTACCGCCGCCCGCTCTTCGCCCGCTGGGCGGACATCACCCCGGCCTGGTTCGTGGTGGCCAGCTACCTGCTCGCCCTGATCACCTGGCCGCTGCTCTACCTGCCGCTGCTGCTGCCCGCGTTCGCCGCCGCGTTCCAGCTCCGCCCGGACCGGCTGCACGACCTGCCCGTGGCCCGGGTGCTGATCGTCTCGGCCCTGCTCGGCGGGTACCTGGTTCTCCTGACGCCGGCCCTGCTGGACGCCTGGCAGCAGCGGGAACTGCTCGTCCTGGCGCTGTTCGTCGTCCCGCCGGTGCTCGCGCTCGGCATCGCCGGGCCACTGCCCGGGGCGGTGATCCGGCCGCTGGCCTCGGCTACCGAGGCCGCCGTGCTGGTCATGCTGGTGTGGGCGGCGCTGCCGGTGATCAGCACGCCGGTGCTGCCGCTGACCGTCACCACCGTGCAGGCCGGGTCCGGCGCGACGGAGGACGTACGCGGCCACGTGGTCGTCGTCGACGACGTGAACATGGTGCTGCTCCAGGAACAGGGCGGCGTGCGGTACGTGCCGATCGACCAGGTGAAGGCGCAGGTGCTCTGCCCGAGCGAGGAGGAACTGCCCCGGCACCGGCTACGCGTGCACGACTTCCACGTCGAGGACTCGCTGCTGGAGGGGCTGGGACGCCGGGTCCGCCCGCTGCACCGCATCGACGCCGCCTGCCGCGCGATGGGCTGACTTCTCCTTCGGTCAGCGCTCGGGGACGGCGTCCGGAGGCACGCCCTCCCCGAGCAGGCCCTCCCCGATGAGGCAGGCGTACTCGGCGGCGTCGGCCAGTTCGGCGGCGATCTCCGGGCTGGCCGAGGCAACCGCTGCGGACAGCAGTACGTCGACCGGCGTCGGGCCGGCCAGCCAGCGCCGCATCGACTCCTCCGCCCCGTCGTGCAGGTAGCTGCCGCGCATCCAGTGGCTGACGACGTCGGCCAGGTGCCGGGCGGGAGCCTCCCCCGGGACGGCCGCGAACTCGGCCAGGTACGGCCCGACATCGACCCCCAGCTCCGCGATCGCATCCAGCAGGTCCCCCACGGGCGTGACGGACGGGTACCCGTCAAGGGCCCGGTGCCACCAGACGCGGACGAAGTGCTCGACCGCGTCCCGCTCCGGGGCCGGCCAGGTCTGCCATTGGCCGCTGATCCGGCGGGTCACGCTGTCCGGCCAGTGCCCTCCCTCCTCCATCTCGCCGGTCGCGTACGCCTCCAGCAGCCGGGGCAGCAGGTGCGGGAACTCCGTCCCGTCTCCCCAGGTGCCCGGGTGAATCAGGTAGGTGCCGAGTTGGTCCGGGGCCAGCTTCCGCAGCGGCGTACGCGCGAACAGCGCCACCTCGGCCGGGTCCACGCAGTGCTCGCAGGCGGCCATGTCGGCCGGCAACGGATGGTGGGCGAAGGCGGCGTACAACCGCTCCACGGCCCGCTCGAACTCGGCATCATCTCGCACGGCCCCAGTGTCCCGGCCCGGTCAACGCGAATCTTGGAACGAAATGGCCCCTTCGAGGGCCGCTTCCTTCCAAGATCTCGATCGTGTGGGCCCTGACGGCCGCCGTCCGTGCTGGGTGGCCTGCGGTGGGCGTGGCAGGATCGCGCAGGTGACCAGCAAACCCACCGCCGCGCAGCACCTGCTCGACCTCGCGCGGCTGCGCCGCGTCCGCGACCGGATCGACCGGGAGTACGCGCAGCCGCTGGACGTCGAGGCGCTCGCCCGTGGCGCGCACATCTCGGCCGGGCACCTCAGCCGCGAGTTCCGGCTCGCCTACGGTGAGTCGCCGTACAGCTATCTCATGACGCGGCGCATCGAGCGCGCGATGGCGTTGCTGCGCCGTGGCGACCTCAGCGTCACCGAGGTCTGCTTCGCGGTCGGCTGCTCGTCGCTGGGCACCTTCAGCACCCGCTTCACCGAGCTGGTCGGAGTGCCGCCCAGCGTCTACCGGCGCCAGGCGGCGAGCGGGACGGCGGGGATGCCGCCGTGCCTGGCGAAACAGGTGACCAGACCGATCAGGAATCGAGAAGCGCCGGCCCCCACGCCGCACCTAGCGTGACTGCCATGGACATCACGATTCACACGACCTTCCTGCCGCACGACGACCCGGACGCATCCCTGGCCTTCTACCGCGACACCCTCGGCTTCGAGGTCCGCAAAGACGTCGGAAGCGGCAAGATGCGCTGGATCACGGTCGGCCCGCCCGGTCAGCCCGGCACGTCCATCCTTCTCGCGCCGCCGGCCGTCGACCCCGGCATCACCGACGACGAGCGTCGCGTCATCGCCGAGATGATGGCCAAGGGCACGTACGGCTGGATCCTGCTGGCCACCCCCGACCTCGACGGCACCTTCGAGAAGCTGCAGGCCGGCGACGCCGAGGTCGTCCAGGAGCCGACCGAGCAGCCGTACGGCACCCGTGACTGCGCCTTCCGCGATCCGGCGGGCAACCTGATCCGCATCCAGGAACTGCGCTAGCCGGCGAGCGCACGTTGAGCTGGAACAAGTGGGTTCGGTAGCTCCACCGCTGGTGTCCGTGGCCGCCAGGCGGCCACGCGGGGGACGCCCCGTCCTCGGCTTCTGACCCGCGGCGTCCCGGAAGCGGCCGGCTGCGGCGCGTGTGCGGAGGATGTGCGGAGTGTTGGCATGCTGGGTGGCCCGGCCGCCGGCTCACGGCGGCCGGGCCACTCAGCCGCACGGACACCGAGGGAGTCTCATGCTTCTGCGTCGTATCGCCGGGATACTCGTCACGGGCGGCCTCGCCGCCGCCGCCATCCTGACCCCGACCACACCGGCGGTCGCGGCCGTGGCCTCCGGCGCGGTCTTCAACAACCCCACGGTGGCCAGTCAGCAGTACGCCATCGTCGAACACGTCCAGCGGCTGATCCAGGGCGCCGCTCCCGGGTCCACGATCCGGGTGGCGATGTTCCACTTCTCGCTGACCCGGGTGTCGAACGACCTGGCGGCC
This sequence comes from Micromonospora rubida, assembly GCF_009908295.1. GTDB lineage: Bacteria > Actinomycetota > Actinomycetes > Mycobacteriales > Micromonosporaceae > Micromonospora > Micromonospora rubida. The sequence continues at coordinate 1,087,521 of NZ_JAAALO010000002.1, read as the reverse complement.
GCGTACGACCGGGGGGTGAACGTGCGGGTCGTGGTCGACGGCCAGTCCCGGGCCTACCCGGCGGTGACCGGCCTGATCGGCAAGCTCGGCACGACCCGGACCAACGCCTCCTGGGTGACCGTCTGCACCACCGACCGGGCCTGCATCGGCAACCTCAACTCGCCGATCATGCACAACAAGTTCTTCCTGTTCTCCGACACCCTCGGGTCGACGAACGTCCTGGTGCAGAGCTCGGCGAACCTGACCAACGACAACGCCGAGCGCTACTGGAACAACGCGGTGACGCTCGTCGGCAACACCGCCGTCTACAACTCCTACGTCGCCTATCACGGCGACCTGGCGGCCCAGGTGAAGAACAACGACTACTACCGGACCACGTCCAGCGGCAACGCCAAGTCGTACTTCTTCCCCCGCGCCGGCACCACCCAGGACACCGACACGATCTACAACATGCTCGACGAGAACATCACCTGCGAGGGCAACACCTCGACGGGCACCGAGACCGGGCGGACGATCATCCGGATCGGGATGTGGCACTTCAGCCGCAACCCGATCGCGACCAAGCTGCGGGAGCTGGCCGACAAGAAGTGCTGGGTGGACATCGTCTACACCGAGACCGACACCGACGTGCCCAACATCCTGTCCGGGCACGCCCGGATCAAGCTGTACAAGATCAGCGGCGACTACATCGTGCACTCGAAGTACATGCTGGTCGAGGGAACGTACGACGGGCAGAAGGACACCAAGTGGGTGATGACCGGTAGCCACAACTACTCGAACGCCGCGCTCCGCGAGAACGACGAGGCGCTGCTACGGGTCCAGTCGGCGACCATCCACGACCAGTACCGGTCGAACTTCTGGGCGCTGCGGGCCGCCGCCGTGCCGGTCAGCTGAAGCCTGGAGTGCCCGCCGGTGACATCCGGGGTCGCCACGGGCGGTCAGCTGGAGGTGGCCGTTTCAGGTTCCGGGTGGCACGGCACGGGTGATGCGGCCGCCGAGCTGGCGTAGGTGGTCGACCAGCGCGACTGGCTCGTGGACGGTGAAATCGCAGCCGAGCAGGGCCAACCGGACGGCGAGCCAGTCGATCGTGTCCTGCGGGCTGTGCCAGCGGCACGATACGTCGTCGATAGGCCGCAGTTCGCCGGCGTAGTCGCCCAGTTGGGCCGCGGCCTGGCCGACCGGCAGGGCGAGCGTCACCACCGCCCGGAAGACCGGTGCCAGGTCGTAGAGCTGGCTGGTGACGAACGCGGCCAGGTCATCGGCCGGTGGGTCGCGTGGCGGCACCCGCGTCCCGGTGGTCTGGGCCTTGTCGATGCGGTCGATGCGAAACGTCCGCCAGTCGTTGCGCTCGTTGTCGTAGGCGAGCAGATACCAGCGACGGCCAACCACGACCAGCCGGTGTGGTTCGACGTGCCGCCGGCTGACGACGCCGTCGTGGTTGCGGTAGTCGAACCGGACTCGTTCGTTGGCCGCGCCCGCGGCGGCGAGGACTGTCAACTGTGTGGGGTCGACCAGCGAGGCCGAAGCTGCGGGCGTCGGCAGGGCGGTCGCGGTCAGGGCGCTGACACGGCGGCCCAGCCGGGGCGGAAGCACCTGCTGCAGCTTGGCCAGAGCCCGCAGCGACGCCTCGGCGATGCCGGCGACTGGCTGCCGGGCCGCCGTGCGCAGGCCGACGGCGATGGCCACGGCCTCCTCATCATCGAGCAGCAGCGGCGGCATCGCCTTGCCCGCCACGAGTCGGTACCCGCCCTGCGCGCCCATGGTGGCCTGGACCGGGTAGCCGAGCTCACGCAGTCGGTCGACGTCCCGGCGCACGGTGCGGGGGGCGACCTGGAGTCGTTCGGCGAGTTCGCTGCCCGGCCATTCCCGGGGCGTCTGGAGCAGGGACAGCAGTCGCAGCAGGCGGGCCGACGTGTCTTTCACGTTCCCATGGTGCCTCCTCATGTAGGACTGGAGCTGGCCTATATGGGCTCTAGCCTGGTTCCCGGCGGTACACAGACCGTGCGCCGCAACGAGGAGATAAGCGATGAAGGTTGTTCCCGACGGCTACCACACCGTCACCCCGTGGATGATCTCTCCGGGGAACACGGCCCAGTTGATCGACTTCGTCGTCAGTGTCTTCGACGCCACCGAGTTGGCTCGAATGGAAGTGGGCGGGGTGATCGGCCACGCTGAGGTCCGCATCGGAGACTCGGTCGTGATGATGTTCGACAAGCCGGACTGGCCGCAGACGCCGGCCTTCCTGCGCCTCTACGTCGCCGACGACGCCGAGGTGCTACGCCGGGCGGTCGAACGTGGCGCGACCGTTGTCACTGAGCCGACCGAGCTGTTCTGGGGCGATCGGGTCAGCCGTTTCCGCGACCCGTTCGGCAACCTGTGGTGGCTCCACCAGCGGGTGGCGGACCCAACCGAGGAAGAGATGAATCGCAGGCTCAACGACCCCGAGTTCGTCAAGGCGATGGAGTACGTCCAAGGTGCCGAGTTCTTTCTCAACCGATGAGGCCTTCAGGCATCCGGAGCGCGGCGGCGAAGCAGGTGAGCAGACCGGTCAGGAATCAAGAAGCGTGGGCCGTCGTGCCGCGCCTAGCGTGATGGCCATGGACATCACCATTCACACGAGCTTCCTTCCACACGACGACCCCGAGGCGTCCCTGGTCTTTTACCGTGATGTCCTCGGTTTCGAGGTACGCAGTGACGTGGGCAGCGGCAAGATGCGGTGGATCACGGTCGGGCCGGTGGGTCAGCCGGACACGCGCATCCTCCTGGCGCCACCGCTGGCCGACCCGGGTGCCACCGACGAGGAGCGTCGGGTGATCCGGGAGATGATGGCGAAGGGCACGTACGGCTGGATCGTGTTGGCCACCCCCGACCTCGACGGTGTCTTCGAGAAGGTGCAGGCCGGTGACGTCGAGGTCGTCCAGGAGCCGGTCGAGCAGCCGTACGGGATTCGTGACTGCGCCTTCCGCGACCCGGCGGGCAACATGGTCCGCATCCAGGAAGTGCGCTAGCCCGACCGCGACCGCGAGCCGCACCGGCGGCACTGTGCAGCCGCCGATGCGGGGGCGGACGCCTCACCCGGCGAGATGCGCCGGTTGAACACTGTAAGTAATGGCTGTCGGTGAGGCCCGAGTTGCTACCTTCCGTGACAGCTGGCCGCGCCCTTCGGTGCCCCCCTCGCCCGCTTTGCTCTGCTGCCCTCCCGGCAACACCAGCTTTGAACAGGAGAATCTCCGAATCAGCCCGGGCGACGTCTGTGCGCTGATTTTCACATCGAGTGACTGTTTCCTCCGCTGCAGCAGAGCAAAGGGGCCGAGGAGGGGTGGACCGGGCCCGGCTTCGCGGTAACCCTTGGTAACGGTCTACGGGATTGTTGGGCTCGCCAGCACCCGCGGCAACGTCTGCCAAGTTCTGAGCCTGCTCGTATGTAAAGGAGATTTCGTTGCGCTGGAACAAGTGGATTCGACAGCTCCACCGGTGGGTGTCCATCGCCTTCACGGTGACCGTGGTCATCGGCTTCGTCGCGGCGAGCGGGGCACTCCCCGAATGGGTGTTCTACCTGCCGCTGCTTCCGCTCGCCCTGTTGCTCTTTAGCGGCCTGTACATGTTCGTGCTCCCGTACGCCGCCAAGCGGCGCGGCGGGCGAGGCGCGGTGTCGAGGCCAGCCGCGTCGTGACGTCCCGGCCGCCGACGTCGAGTGGCGGCTCGGGATGTCCTGCCCGTGCGTGCTCCTGAGGCAGAACGGGGACCGGTCGGTTCAGGGCTGGGCCGGCCGGTCAGTGGCGGAGCACCGCCACGTGGCCGATTCCGCCCAGGTCCGTGACAGCAAGGACCGGAAGGGGCCGGTGCTGTCGTTCGCGTCCGACCAGTGGGCCGGCTTCATCCAGGAATCAAGGACGGCAGTTTTGACGCCCTGAGCAACGTCGCCGGGTGAGGGACCGTCAGTGACCGCACCTTGGCCGCCGCAAAACGTCTATTGGCTGGCCGTCTTGGCCTACTCCGTCAGCTCCGGCCGATGCAGAGGCTGCCGGACCGGATCGCCTTGAACGTTAACCGGTTGCAGGTAACTGCACCTGCTGAAAGCGGGACTTCACGGCATTATGGTCCTCCCGCGAGGGTTCCCTATTCTCGTATTCCAACTGATGTCCGCCCCGTCATCTGCAGCAAAAGCAAAGCCGACAGGGAGGTGGGGATGAAGCCGAGGGCCCATAGGGCGATAAGGCCGGCGCGAGGGGCAGTATCTGCAATCCCGCTGCCGTAGATGTGCCAGCCCACCCAAGTCAATGCCAGCACGCTCGCCCCAGGGAAAGTGAGTAGGAGGGGTAGCGTCGATCCCAGTACGCTCGGGCCTTTCCGGTTTTTTCGCAGCCACTGCTCCCATCGCAGCCCACCTGGCACCTGCTTGCTTAGTTCTTCTGTGATGTACCTAGCCGCCGTCACCGTTCCAAAGTGATATGAAGCAAGGCGCCCGCAGAGTAGGTAAGAGGTGAATGGCACGAGAAGTAAGAGTGCTGTCAGACTCTGTCGGGAGATCGAAAACCCAAATATCGCCGCGGTAATCGTTAGTTGCAGTGATAGCGTTTGGTGCTGAGTCTGCACTCTTACTTGAATCTCCTCCCGTAGGGCTGAAAATTCTGCGAGCGGTCCATCCCATTCGGTTCCAGCGCCTCTGCCTCGCGTTCGTGAATTCATGCGGTAATCGTAGATATCAATGTCGAGGGGGAATTGCTCCACTCTGCACCTGGTGGCCCAAATGCGATGTTTACAACTCTCCCCGAATCATGCATTGGCGCAAAGGCCGGTCCGATCTACGGACCGGGCGAGGACCGCAGCCATGACCTTCACCGCCATGAGCAGATGACTGAGCCGTCCGACCTTCCCTCGCGGACGGTGGTGGCCGTGGGTAGAGGGTTGCGTGCAGGCGCCGTGATCGGGCTGAGGGGTCCACTGTGTATGGCTCGCCTGATCGACCCGCATGTGTCATCATCTCCGATGAATCGATGGTGATCAGTTCGATGGGGGGAGACGCATGCGGTTGATGAGGCTCTGTGTCGCCGTACTCGGCGCGTTCGTCCTCACCCTCACCTCGGCGGCCCCGGCCTCGGCGGCCACCACGGCAACGCACGACCTCTGGGTCTGGAACGTCGCGGGCTGGACCATGCACCGGGCCTCGACCACCGACGGCCTCATTCCGGCCCTGACCGGCTCGGTCCGCACCCGGGGCGCCGACTTCGTCGGCCTCAACGAGCTCTGCTACCAGCAGTACCAGGCGATCGTCGCCGACCTGAGGGCCTCCGGCTGGCCGCAGGACTCCACCAACTTCGCCCGCTTCGAGCCGTCCCGCGACACGGTCTGCAACGGGCAGGCGTTCGGCAACGCCATTTTCAGCAAGGCGCCGCTCGGTGCGGCGAACCGCTACACGTTGCCATCGGATGGCAGTGCCGAGCGGCGGACCCTGCTCTGCGCCCCGCTGTCCGCCCGCCAGCACCTGCGGTTCTGCACCACGCACATCACGCCGTCGAACACGGTCATCAACGGCACGGTGATCAATGTGCAGCAACTGAACTCGGTGCGTAGCCGGCTGGAGGCCTTCGCGGCGAACGGTGACACGGTGCTCATCGGCGGCGACTTCAACGCCCAGCCCCACTACGGCCGTCTGGACAACTGGTACGCGCCGAGTCTCAACGTGGCCAACAACGCCGGCAACACCGGTTCCTACCGTGAGTTGGACGACCTGGACTCCCGCTGCGTCGGGTACGGCGAGACCACCGTCGCGGACGGCAGCACCGGCGGGCCGTGCGGCCTCGGCAACAAGATCGACTTGATCTTCGTACGGGAGAACCGGCTCGCGGGCAGCTACACCGCCGACTCGCTGGCCATTCCGACCACCTGCACGATCGGCGCCTGCTCGGATCACCGTGTGGTGATTGGCACGGTGACGGTCAGCATCAACTGAGCGTGGCCGTGTCCTGCTGACCCGGGCACACTAGGCTCGCGCAACGGATCTGCGCGGTCCCGGGCGGTGTGCCGGGAGTGGCTGCGTTTGGACGATCAAGCCCGCCGGCTGTACGAAGATCGACCGTTGCGCCACCGCGTCGCCCTTGGCGTTGAGCTGGTAGCCGTCGAGCCAAATCCAGCCGTCGTAGGTGATCCAGTCCTTGTGCACGCGAATCAGCCGGAAGAAGATCGGCTGAACGAACTGCGGGCTCGCCGCCCGGGTCACGTGGAAGACCATCCCCGCCCGGAAGTCGATCACGTCAGCCACCCGAGGAACCGGCGGTGGAGCGTCCCCGCCGGGGCCCAGCTCATGTCCTGACTGGCGGCTACGAGGTACGACCCCATGTAGAGCGCCAGGGCGACCGGTGAGGCCGCGTACTCCTGGAGCAGTTCGTGTCGGCGGGTGGCGCAGGGCCAGGGGGCGGCGCAGCCGGCGCAGAGCCAGATGGGCAGGACGGGGCCGTGTTCGGTCACTGGTCCTCACCCGGCCAGTGGCCCCGGTTGATCGGGATCTTGTGTCTATGCCGGCAGGGCAGCTCGTTGCCGCACTTACAGACGTACCGCCACCTGATCCACGACCACACCGGCTTGTGCCGGCGAGCGAGGGTCATCGCGACGGCGGCCAGGTACTCGACGTAGGTGACACGTCTGCCCATCCATGCCTCCCCGGGTGAGGGGACGTGGTGGCCGGGCCACGCACGGTCATCCGACCACCACGTCCAGCAACACCGTCCCACGCACTACAGTAATCCGCAATATGCGGGCTACCGATTCCGGTTGGCGTGTTGCGAACGGAATTCTCGTCGGCTAGTGGCAAGATGGCGGCCATGCCCCCACGTCAGAGCCCCACTGTCAGACGCCGACGGCTGGCGATGACCCTGCGACAGCTCCGAGACCGAGCCGGAATCACGTCGTCGGAAGCGGCCCGGCGGGTCGACCACGACGCGAGCTGGCTGAGTCGGATCGAGACAGCCGAGGTTCGGCCACACCCCAATGACGTACGGGCGCTGCTGAACCTGTACGGCGTGGACGGCGACCAGGCCGAAGCTGTCATCGCGGTAGCCCGGCAGGCGCGGCAACGCGGCTGGTGGCAGCGGTACAGCGACGTGCTGCCCGACTGGTTCGCGACCTACGTCGGGATGGAATCGGAGGTGTCCGCGCTGCGCATCTACGAGTGCCAGATGGTGCACGGACTGCTCCAGACGGAGGACTACGCCCGCGCCGTCTTCCGAGGCGCTCCCGTACCGATGCGCGAGGAAGAGGTGGAGCGGCAGGTCGCGCTGCGGATGGAACGGCAAGCCATCCTCGACGGCGAGGATCGTCCGGTGCTAGGGGTGGTCCTTGACGAGGGTGCCGTGCGCCGCGCGGTCGGGGGACCGGAGGTGCTGCAAGCGCAGATCATGCAGCTCATCGAGCAGTCCACCCGTACCCGTTTTCGGCTTCAACTCCTGCCGTTCGGAGCAGGCACCGGGTTCGACGGCAGCTTCACCATCCTCGACTTTCCGCATATGCCCGAGCCGTACCCGGACGCAGCCGAGGACCGCTTGGTCTACATCGACACGCTGACGGGAGCGCTCTACCTGGAGCGGCCGGCGGAGGTTGCGGCGTACGCCACCGCGTTCGAGCAGCTCTGTGCTCTCGCTCTGTCGCCCGCAGACACTCGGGATACGCTTCGTGCGATCGCTCAGGAGTTGGCTGCCTAGTGAAGAGGTGTGGCGTGGACGTATCTCGCGCAGTGTGGAAGAAGAGCACGCGCTCTGGATCGTCCGGTAGCTGCGTCGAGGTGGCTGACAACCTGCCCGAGATCATGGTCCGCGACAGCAAGGACCAGCAGGGCCAAGTGCTGCACTTCGCGGCCGACCAGTGGGCCGGCTTCGTTGGCGGTATTAAGGATGGACGGATCGGCGGCTGATTCAGCCCGGCCGCACCCGGCGGGGCCCGCTGTTTACCACGTGGTGACTACGGCTGTACCTGCTCAACACCTTCGATGTAACTTGCCTACTGAGTGATGTGGTGACTGAGTCTGGGCTGGTAGCGGGACCAGCGAACTTAAGTTCGGGACGTTCGTTGCCAGGTTCGACAGGGTAGGTGCTGCCAGTTGGGGTGTAGTGAGGACGGAGGCGTTGAGGAGCCAGCGGATCTCGGAGGGTGCCGCGATGATCTCTGGGTCGGTCGGTCCACTGGGCAGCAAGGACGGTCAGGGTGATGAACCGCGCTGAGCTCTGTCATGCTGTGCTGATGGGCCGTCTTCTCAAGGTCATCTTCTCGTCGCTGATGGTGGTTGCCGGGCTGGTGGGATCTATGATGTTCCTGACCGGGCAGGGACTCGACCGCGCGGAGAAGTGGGTCTCCATTATGGGGATGTTCGTCTCGGTTGCCTTGAGTGGGGCCGGCATCACGTTGGGCTGGTGGTCCTGGCGCCAAGCCACTCGCGTTAACGCTGGCGAAAGGGTTCGTGGGGCGTCGGCCCGTTTCACGGGTGACGCCGTTGCCGAGGGGTTGGGTAGCCGAGCTATCAGTGGGGTGGTTTCGTCGGGTCTTGTGAGCGCGGAAGTGATCGCGAGTCAAACCGGTCGAGCCCACGCGAGCAACGGTGGCGTCGCCGTCAGCGGCGTAGAAGTGTCATCCTGACTCTTCGGTCCACGACAGCGAAGGGGCCGCCGCCTTGGCATGGGGAAAGTCTGAAGGCATCGTGGCTCGTGGCACCGGTGCCGCGACGGCGGACCGGGGTGGGCTGGCCGTTAGCGGAAATGTTCATTTTAACATCAATTTGAATGCGATGCTTGATGCGCGGCCGGTGCAGCGCTCGACCTACCTGGAACAGGTACGCCAGGTCATTGCACCCCCGAATCTGGAAGGGCGCGAAGACGAAATAGACGAGCTCAACCATTTTTGTACGGCCGCAGACGGCAGTCAAACATATACTTGGTGGCGCGCGCCCGCCTGGGCCGGTAAGTCTGCGCTGATGTCGTGGCTGGTCCTGAACCCTCCTCCTAAGGTTCGGATCCTCTCCTTCTTTATCACGGCTCGGCTGGCCGGACAGAGTGACCGCCACTCATTCCTAGACGTAATCATCGAGCAACTCGCCGACCTCCTAGGCAAGCCACTCCCAATCGGATTGCCCGAGACTACTCGCGCAGCACACATGCTCGGCATGCTTGCCGACGCCGCTGCCGCTTGCAGACATCAGGATCAGCGGTTGGTGCTGGTGGTTGATGGTCTCGATGAGGACACTGGAGCCAGTACTCACAGCATCGCTGGACTACTGCCCCTTTGTCCCCCGGATGGAATGCGTGTCATCGTTGCGGGACGCCCAGATCCACCACTCCCCGCAGATTTGCTGCCCGACCACCCCCTCCGTGACCCCCGAATCGTTCGAGTCCTGACGCCGTCCCCGCGAGCCAGAGTAGTCAGGGGAGACGCTGAACGCGATCTTAAACGACTGCTTAAGGGGACGCCAGCCGAACAGGACTTGCTGGGACTTCTAACAGCCGCAGGTGGAGGGCTGTCCGGTAATGATTTAGCAGAACTAACGGAGTGGCCGCCATGGCAAATCGAAGAGCATCTGTATGCGGTTGCGGGACGAAGCTTCACTCGGCGGTCGGCGCACTGGCTGCCCGATACGGCGCCTGAAGTTTACCTACTCGGTCATGAAGAGCTGCAAATTTCAGCGGAAAGGCTTATTGGGCCAGCCCGCATGGAGGACTACCGCCAACGACTGCATGGTTGGGCTATAAGTTACCAAACCGCAGGATGGCCCCTGGGAACTCCAGAGTATCTACTTCGCGGGTACCACCGGCTCCTTCAGGCACGTGGCAACGTGCCAAGAATGTTGGCTCTCGCCACTGATTCCGAAAGACATACCCGAATGCTTGACCTCTCAGGCGGGGATACGGTAGCTCTGGCGGAGATTAGTGCTACGCAAACAATGGTTGCCGCGCAAGCAGATGTCGACCTCGCGGCAATAGGGCGCCTCGCGGTCCATCGAGACTATCTCGCTCGACGGAATGAGAGCATTCCGATGGATCTCGCCGAAGTTTGGGTGAGCCTAGGTAATACTGCGCGTGCTGAGTCTCTGGCTAGATCCATCACCCATCTGGATGAGCAGGATGCAGCCTTGACCGCCGTAGCTGCCGCAGTCGCGGTAAGAGATCCGGGTCGAGCCTATAGCATCGCTAGCACGGTTACGGATCCATCTTGGCGTGCTTTGGCGATTGCGCAGTTGGCTGCAGTAGAAGATCGGCCTGAGCAGGCGGCTGATCTTGTTAAGCAGGCTGGCGAGATTGCTCGTTCTATCGATAATCCGGACCTGCAGTCGACAACGCTTACACAAATCGCAGCAACGCTTGCCAACAGTCACCCCGGCGCGGCGGAAAACATCGTAAGAGAAGCTGCTCGTCCAGTCGTCCATGATCCGGTTTTCAGCCAAATCGCGAAGGCTTTGGCTGTTCGTGATCCAGACCGGGCTGAAGCGATTGCCTCTGCAGCGGTCGGGATGGAGTGGCAGGCGATAGGTCTTGCAGGGGTTGCTGCGGTTGTTGCCAAAAGCGATTCGAAAAAAGCTGCTAGTTTGATCAGCCGAGCCGAAAGCATTGCCCGTGGTATAAATAGCCGTTTCGGCTTGGAATTCACCTTAGCTGAAATGGCAACGGAGATTGCCGGAGTGGCGCCAGACAGGGCGGAAGACCTTGCTTGCGAGATCACTGATCCGAGTCGACTGGCGACCGCCTTAGGGGCCGTGGCGGCCAAAGTTGCATCATCCGGTGCCGGGCGAGGAGTGTCGATAGCTGCATTGGCGGATTGTGTAGCGATGTGGATTTTTGACGCTGATGAGCGAGCAGCAGTGTCCCTTCGTTTGGCTGAAGTATTGGCAAACCTGGACCCAGGTCGATCTTGCAGCCTGCTTGAACGCGCGGAGAGGGCAGCGGAGCGTGTCTGGGATCAGTCAAACGTTTTGAGCGACCTCGCTGCGGTGGTGGTTAGCACCGATCCGCAACGGGCCGAAGCTCTCGCTGACAAGATTCAAGATCCTTATCATCAAGCTAAGGCGTTTGCGCGCTTAGCAGCCGGGACTGCAGATGCGGATGTAAGTCTCGCACTGGGTTTTGTGGCGAAGGCTGAGAAGGTGGCTCGTTCTGTCGCTTCTTATCAGCGGGAACAAGAGCTAGCAAAAATTGCAAGTGCGATCGCGGTTGCCGACCCTGACTGGGCGGAAACTGTTGCAGGTTCAGTCGCCTCTTTTGATAATCGAGCGCTGGCTCTGACTCGAGTGGCTGCTGTAATAGCGGCTGCAGATCCGAACCGAGCTGAGCGATTGGTGATGCAGGCTGACAAGCTAGCCAGTTTCGTTGCTGATTCCGACGATCGGGCGATGGCTGTTATGGACGTGGCTGGGGAAATGGCCGCGAGTGACCCTGAACGCGCGGTCGCCTTCGCCTTTACGTTAGCCGACAACTTTTGGCGTGCGCGCGCCTTGGCGCGAGTAGCTGCTGTGGACTCACGTCGTGCTGTAAGTCTGGCTGCCAGAGCTGAGAAGATTGCCCGTTCAGTTCCTGACCCGGATCGACGGGCCTGGGCTCTGATGGACATCGCTGGCGCCTTTGCAGTAAGAGACCTAGACCGGGCGGTCGCCGTTGCCTCGAGTGAGGACGATCCGTATTGGCGAGCACTCGCACTATCGAAGGTTGCTGAAGTAGCGGGTGCTTCACATCCGGACCGCGCAGCTGGCCTCGCCAATCGAGCTGTCGCCGTCACCCATTCGATTCGGTACCCTGACGTTCGGGAAGAGTGCTTAGTTGAAGTCCTCGCGGCGCTCGCTGCAAGCGACCGTGCGCGTGCGGACAAGTATGCGCGGTCGCTTGATGGGCACTTGCAGGATCGAGCTTTATCGAACGTCGCAATTTCTGCGGCATCTAAGGACGCCGCTTGGGCTAGAGAGGTCGCTGGCGACATTCTGGACCGTGAGTTGAGGGCGCTTACTTTGGCCAAAATGGCGGTGGTGGTCCCGGCTGAATCGGTGAAGGGCTTGCTTGCGAGTGCGCTGCAAGTCGGGATGTGGCAGTCATGTATAATGGAAGTCATCCGAGTGGATCGGCTAACAGCATCGGAAATTGGCATCGAGTACGCCTATTTGGCTGGACTAAGGCCTCGTGTGCCTCAGTAACGAAGAGTATAACCGCTATTTGTTAGAGAGACGCTACGCTCGGGTTGCTGGTCGGGCGAGGGTCGAAGCTTGCTGCTAACCGTGGGCCTACCCGGCGTGTGCCGAGGTAGCATGGTTGGTTTTTGTGTGGTAAAGCCTGTCGCGTCATTCAAGGTTATCGACTTAGTCAGTGGCAGCGCTATCTCTCAGCTCAGTACGACTTGTCCTGCCCCAGCACGTGCTGAGCCACGAAGTTCAGGATCATCTCCCTACTCACCGGGGCGATCCGCCCCGCCCGAACCGCCCCCAACAACGTCGCCACCCCGTACTCCGTCGTCATCCCCGCCCCGCCCAACGCCTGCACCGCCGTATCCACCGCCAGCGCCGCAGCCTCCCCAGCCGCATACTTGGCCATGTTCCCGGCGACCCCGGCCTCGAGGTCACGCCCCGCGTCGTACAGCGTCGCGGCCTTGTGGATCATCAGTCGGGCCAGTTCCACCTGCACCGCCGCGTGCGCGAGCGGGTGGGACACCCCCTGGTGGGAGCCGATGCTCCGGCCGCCCCAGACCTTGCGGGTGGCCGTGTACTCGCTGGCCCGCTCGATGGCGTACCGGCCGGTGCCGGCGCCCATCGCGGCGACCGTGATCCGCTCCGGGTTCAGGCCGGCGAACAGTGCGGGCAGGCCGGCGTCCAGCGACCCGCCGACCAGGGCGTCGGCGGGCAGCCGCACGTCGTCGAGGTAGAGCAGGAACTGGTTCTCCGGGGAGATGATCTCCATGTCCAGCTTGGAGCGGGTCAGCCCGGGCGCGTCGGTCGGCACCACGAAGAGCGCGGGCTTGAGCTTTCCGGTGGCGGCGTCCTCGGTGCGGGCCACCACCAGCACGTACTGCGCCTCGTCGACGCCCGAGATGTAGCACTTGCGGCCCGAGAGCAGCCAGTCGTCGCCGTCGCGGCGGGCCACCGTGCCGAGGCGGTGGAAGTTCGAGCCGGCCTCCGGCTCGGTGATCGCGAAGACCACCTTGAGGGTGCCGTCGGCCATGCCGGGCAGGAAGCGCTTGCGCTGGTCCTCGGTGCCGTGCTTGGCGATCACCGTGGCGACGATGGCGGGGGAGACCACGAGCAGCAGCAGCGGGCAGCCGGCGGCGGCCAGTTCCTCACAGACGATGGCCAGCTCGGTGATGCCGCCGCCTCCGCCGCCGTACTCGGTGGGGATGTTGACGCCGAGGTAGCCGAGCCGGCCGGCTTCGTCCCACAGCTCGGTGGTGTGCTCGCCGGCCTTCGCCTTCTCGACGAAGTAGCCGTGGCCGTACTTGCGGCCCAGCGCCCGGACGGCGTCGCGGAGCTGGTCCTGCTCGGGGGTGAGGTCGAAGTTCATCGGGGGTCCTCCTCGGGGTTGACCACGGCCAGCACGGCCCCGGTGTCGACCTGGCCGCCGGCCGGCACCGGCAGTTCGGCCACCACGCCGTCGGTCGGGGCGAGCACGGGGTGTTCCAGCTTCATCGCCTCCAAGGTCAGCAGCAGGTCACCGGCGGCGACCCGCTGACCGACCTCGACATGCACCCGGGCCACCGCGCCGGGCAGCGGCGCGAGCAGCGAACCGGCGGCCAGCTCCACGGTGGGCAGCGGGAAGCGCGGCAGCTCGGCCAGGCTCGCCGCCCCGTCCGGGCCGTCCACGAAGACCGCCGACCCCACCCGGTGTACGCGGAAAGCCCGTCGGACCCCGTCGACGTCGAGCGTCACCCGGTCGTGGGTGGCCCCGACGAGGGCGACGGCCGGCGCGTCGTCGCCGGAGCCGTCCCCGGCCGCCGGATGGGTCGACCACTCGGCGAGCGTGCCCGCGCGGTCCAGCCGGTACCGGACCTCGATCTCCCCGTGCTGGCCGGCGTAGCGGGCGACCTGCGGGAAGGCGGGCACGTTGCGCCAGCCCGAGGGGAGGCCGGCGAGCACGGTGGCCGCCGATCGGCGGGCCGCCGCCGAGGCGAGCGCGGCGGCTAGGGCCGCGAGGGGCACCCCGTCGGGCGGCAACAGCGGGGCGAATACCTCGTCGTGCCGGTCCAGGAAGCCCGTGTCGACCTCGGCGGCGTGGAACTCGGGGCTGCGGAGCACCCGTACCAGCAGGTCCCGGTTGGTGGTCACCCCGTGCAGCTCGGCCCGGGCCAGCGCGCCGGCCAGTAGGCGGGCCGCCTCCGCGCGGGTCGGGGCCCAGGCGACCAGCTTCGCCAGCATCGAGTCGTAGTGCACGCCGACCGTCGAGCCGTCGACCACGCCCGAGTCGAGGCGCAGCCCGCGGGTCGGGGTGAACTCGCCCACCACGCCGGGGACCGCGAAGCGGTGCAGGGTGCCGGTGGCGGGCCGGAAGCCCGGGCCCGGGTCCTCGGCGCAGAGTCGCACCTCGATCGCGTGGCCGGTGGCCGGCGGGGTGGCCGTCAGCGGCAGCGGCTCGCCCTCGGCGACCAGCAGTTGCAGCCGGACCAGGTCCAGCCCCGTGACCGCCTCGGTGACCGGGTGCTCCACCTGGAGGCGGGTGTTCATCTCCAGGAAGAAGAACGCCCCGTCGGGCGCGAGCAGGAACTCGACCGTCCCCGCGCCGACGTAGCCGACCGCCCGGCCGGCCGCGACCGCTGCGGCGTGCAGCCGCTCCCGCACCCCGTCCGGCAGGACGGCCGGGGCCTCCTCGACGATCTTCTGGTGCCGGCGCTGGATCGAGCAGTCCCGCTCGCCGAGGGCCAGCACCGTGCCGTGGGTGTCGCCGAAGACCTGCACCTCGACGTGCCGGCCCCGCTCGACGTACCGCTCGACGAAGACCGTGCCGTCGCCGAACGCCCCGGCCGCCTCGCGCCGCGCGGAGGCCACCGCCTCGGCCAGGCCGGCGGCCTCCCGGACGATCCGCATGCCCCGGCCGCCGCCCCCGGCGGACGCCTTCACCAACACCGGGAAGTCGGTGATCTCGTCGGCGTCGGTCCAGGTCGGCAGCATCGGCACGCCCGCGTCGGCGAGCAGCGCCTTCGCGGCCATCTTGTCGCCCATCGCGGCGATCGCCTTGGCCGGCGGGCCGACCCAGGTCAGGCCCGCGTCGGTCACCGCCGCCGCGAACTCGGCGTTCTCGGCGAGGAAGCCGTAGCCCGGGTGCACGGCGTCCGCGCCGGCCTTCCGGGCCGCGTCGAGGATCTCCTCGATCCGCAGGTACGTCTCGGCGGGGGTGTTCCCCGGCAGGCGTACGGCCTGGTCGGCCTCGGCGACGAACGGCGCGTCCGCGTCGGCGTCGGAGTGCACGGCGACCGTCTCGACGCCCAGCATCCGGCAGGTGGCGAGGACCCGCCGGGCGATCTCGCCCCGGTTGGCCACGAGAAGTCGGGTGATCATGAGTGGCAGCCCCCTACATCCGGAAGACGCCGAAGCCGTCGGCGCCCCTCACCGGTCCGTTGTGGATCGCCGACAGGCACAGCCCGAGGACGGTACGGGTGTCCCGGGGGTCGATCACCCCGTCGTCGTAGAGCCGGCCGGAGAGGAAGAGCGCCCCGGACTGGGACTCGATCTGCTGCTCGACCATCATCCGCATCGCGGCGTCGGAGTCCTCGTCGTACTCGTTCCCCCGGGCGGCGGCGGCCTGCCGGGCCACGATCGACAGCACCCCGGCCAACTGCGCCGGCCCCATCACCGCCGACTTGGCGTTCGGCCAGGTGAACAGGAACCGTGGCTCGTACGCCCGCCCGCACATGCCGTAGTTGCCGGCCCCGTACGACGCCCCGAGGTTGACCGTCAGGTGGGGGACCTTCGAGTTCGACACCGCGTTGATCATCAGTGCGCCGTGCTTGATGATGCCGCGCTGCTCGTACTCCGTGCCGACCATGTAGCCGGTGGTGTTCTGGAGGAAGACCAGCGGGGTGTCGGAGGCGTTGGCGAGCTGGATGAACTGGGCCGCCTTCTGCGCCTCCTCGCTGAACAGCACGCCCCGGGCGTTGGCCAGCACGCCGACCGGGTACCCGTGCAGCTCGCCCCACCCGGTGACCAGCGCCGTCCCGTACGCGGGCTTGAACTCGTCGAACTCGCTGCCGTCCAGCACCCGTGCGAGGACCTCGCGCGGGTCGAACGGCACCTTCAGGTCGGCGCTGGCGATGCCGAGCAGCTCCTCCGGGTCGTACTTCGGGGGCTGCGGGACCGGGTTGCGCGGCGGCGGGCCCTGCTTGCGCCAGTTGAGCCGGCGGACGCACTGCCTCGCCAGCCGGATGCCGTCCCGCTCGTCCTCGGCGAGGAAGTCCGCCAGGCCGGACCTCGACGCGTGCATGGCCGCGCCGCCGAGGGACTCGTCGTCGGTGACCTCGCCGGTGGCCATCCTTACCAGGGGCGGCCCGGCCAGGTAGACCTGCGACCGGTCCCGGATCATGATCACGTGGTCGGACATCCCCGGCACGTACGCGCCGCCGGCCGTGGCGTTGCCGAAGACCACGCTGACCGTGGGGATCCGCTCGGCCGAGAGCCGGGTCAGGTCGCGGAACACCCGGCCACCCGGGATGAAGATCTCCGCCTGGGTGGGCAGGTCCGCCCCGGCACTCTCCACCAGGTTGATCATCGGGAGCCGGTTGGTCAGGGCGATCTCGCCGGCCCGCCGGGTCTTCGCGAGCGACCACGGGTTCACCGCGCCGCCCCGTACCGTCGGGTCGTTGGCGACGATCAGGCACTCCACGCCCTCGACCACCCCGATGCCGGTCACCACGCTGGCCCCGACCGGGAAGTCCGTCCCGTACGCGGCGACCGTCGACAGCTCCAGGAACGGGCTGTCCGGGTCGAGCAGCAGCTCGATCCGCTCCCGGGGGAGCAGCTTGCCCCGCCTGTGGTGCCGGGTCACGTACTTCTCGCCGCCGCCCGCGCGGGCCCGATCGAGGGCCGCGTCCAGCTCCGCGAGGCGTTCCAGCAGCGCCTCCCGGTTGGCGGCACAGGCCGGCGAGGACGGGTCGAGCGCGCTGTCCAGTGTGGTCACAGGCCCATGCCCTTCGCGATGATCTCGTTCATGATCTCGGTTCCGCCGGCAGGTCGACGACGCGGGAGCGGAGCAGCTCGCCGAGCGCCTTGGCCTGCGGGTCGAACCGGGTGGAGGCGGCCACCCCCTGCCCCAGCAGCCCCCGGAGCACGAAGTTGACCGCCCGCAGGTTCGGCAGCTCGTACCGCTCGACGGTCAGCGCGGCCGTCTCCGGCAGCAGCTCGGCCAGCCGCTCGACGGTCAGCCAGCCGCGCAGCCACGCCCAGGTCACGTCGGTACGCGCCCAGACGCCCAGGTTCGCGTCGCCGCCCTTGTCGCCCGAGCGCGCCCCCACCAACTCGCCCAGCGCACCCCGCCGGGCGGGGCGGGCGGCAGGCCCGCCTGCCTGCGGAGGCTGCGACGCGGACGGGGCCGGCGCGCGGGTGGCCGGCGGGGGAGCGATCGGGACCCGCTCGCCGGACGGGAGGACGGCGACGTGCTCGACTGAGCCCTGCGGCACCGCGTCGGCGGTGAACACCCCGTACGGGGTGGCGTCGCCGGGCAGCGTGGTCAGCGTGCAGCCCGGGTAGGAGGCCAGCGCCAGCTCCACCGCGGCGGCCGAGAACGCCCGCCCGGCCCGCCCCTTGTCGCCGTTCCGCAGGTGTACGTGCAGCAGCGCGCTCGCCGCCTCCGTGTCGCCCACGTCCGGGTGGTCGGTACGGGCCAGGACGAACTCCAGCCCGTCCGTGCCGACGGCCGCCTCGACCTGCCCACGCACCAGGGCGGCCTTGGCCGGGATGTCCAGCCCGCACAGGACGAACGTCATCGAGTTGCGGAACCCGCCGAGGTTGTTCACCCCGACCTTCAGGGTGTCCGGCGGGGGCGTGCCCCGGGCCCCGGTGACCCGGACCCGGTCCGGGCCGTCCGCGATCAGCTCGACGGTGTCCAGCCGGGTCACCACGTCCGGGCCCAGGTAGTCGGGGCCGCCCACCTCGTACAGGAGCTGGGCGGTGACCGTCTCCACGGTGACCGCGCCGCCCGTGCCGGAGTGCTTGGTGAGCACCGACGAGCCGTCCGGGTGGATCTCCGCGATCGGGAAGCCGGGGCGGCGGCCCCCGTCCGGCAGTTCGGTGAAGAAGCTGAAGTTGCCGCCGGTGACCTGCGCCCCGCACTCGATCAGGTGCCCGGCCACGGTCGCCCCGGCCAGCGCGTCGAGGTCGCCGCGCCCCCAGCCGAACCGGGCGATCGCCGGCCCCACCGCCAGGGACGCGTCGGTGACCCGACCGGTGACCACCACGTCCGCTCCGGCGTCGAGGCAGGCGGCGATCCCGAACGCACCCAGGTACGCGTTCGCGGTGAGCGCGTCCGGTCGGGCCAGGGCGTCGCCCTCTACGTACCCGATCCGGGCGGTGAGGCCGAGCCGGTCGGCGAGCGACCCGATCGCGGCGGCCAACCCGGCCGGGTTCAACCCGCCGGCGTTGGTCACGATCCGCACCCCGCGCTCCAACGCGGTGCCGAGGCAGCCCTCCAGCTGGCGCAGGAACGTCTTCGCGTACCCGAGGCCGGGGTCGCGCAGCCGGTCCCGACCGAGGATCAGCATGGTCAGCTCGGCCAGGTAGTCGCCGGTCAGCACGTCCAGCTCGCCGCCGTCGAGCATCTCCCGCCAGGCGGTGGACCGGTCACCGTAGAAGCCGGACGCGTTGCCGACCCGCAGCGGCGCGGTCACGCGGTCGCCCCGGCGGCCCTGGCCCGCTCGGCTCGCTCGGCCAGTGGCTCGCGGCCCGCGCCCGGTGGCCCGGCGAACGCCTGCGCTACGTCGAGCCACTCGTCGGCGACCGGCCCGGCGGCGACCAGGGTCAGGTCGGCGCGGTGCCGGCGCTGGGTGACCAGCAGGCAGAAGTCGCGCGCCGGCCCGGTGACCCGGTCGGCGGCGTCCGCCGGGCCATGGGCCCAGGTGTCGCCGCCCGGAGCGGCGAGTTCCAGCCGCACCGGCGCCGTCGGCACCGCACGGCCGTGGGCCGCGAAGCCGTGCCCGAGGGTACGGAAGCCGAGGTGCGCGACGTGCCGGAGCCGGGCGGTCGGGGCCCGGGTGACGCCGAGCGTGTCGGCCACGTCCTCGCCGTGCGCCCAGGTCTCCATGATCCGGGCGGTGGCCATCGAGGTGGCCGACATTCGGGTGCCGTACCAGGGAAGTTTCTCCCCGGCCGGGACGGCGGCGAGGGCCTCGACCAGCGCGGCGCGGCCCGCCCGCCAGCGGGCCAGCAGCTCGGCCGGCGGGGCGAGGAACTGCTCCGCGCCGTCGTCGACCAACCGGGTCGGGTCGGGTGCCGAGGTGACCGAGGCGAAGAACGCCCCGGGGTCGGTGGCGGCTAGCAGGGCGACGTGGTCGGTCCAGGCCAGGTGGGCGACCTGGTGGGCGATCGTCCAGCCGGGTGCCGGGGTCGGCCGCGCCCAGTCGCCCGACGGCAGGGGGCCGACCAGGGCGTCCAGCTCACCGGACTCGTCGGTCAGGTCCGTGAGCAGGTCCGTGAGCAGGTCCGTGCGGTCGACCATGGAGCCTCCAGGGCGGGTCGGGCCAGGGCGTGCTGGTTAGGGCGTGGCGGTTGGGGTGTGGCGGTTGGGGTGTGGTGGTTGGGGCGTGGCGGTCGGGTTGGGTCGGTCAGGGGGTGAGCAGGGTGGCGAGTTGGCGTTTCCAGGTGGCGAGCAGGGCGGCGCGGCGGGCCGAGTCGTCGGTGAGCAGGTTGGCCACCCCGAGCCCGCGCAGCAGGTCGAGGGTTGCCTGCACGGCCTCCCGGACGCCGGGACGGCGTTCGTCGACGCCGAGCAGCGCGACGGTCAGTCGGTGCATCTCCCGGCCCACCTGCGTCTCCAGCGGGACCAAAGCGCCGCGCAGTTCGGCGTCGGTGCGGGCGGCGACCCACAGTTCGAGCGCGGCGACGAAGAGCGGCCCGGTGAACGCCGCGCCGAGCAGGTCGATCACCCGGTCGAGCCGCTGCGGCCCGGCGGGCAGCGCCTCGGCCTCGATGCGCAGCTCCTGCGCCCGGCGCTCGGCGAGGTGCGTGACGGCGGCGGTGACCAGGGCGGCCTTGGTGGGGTAGTGGTGCAGCTGGGCGCCCCGGGAAACGCCCGCCCGAGCCGCCACCACGGTGGTGGTCGTGCCCGACCAGCCGTGCTCGACGAGACACTCGACGGTCGCCTCCAGCAGCCGGGCCTGGGTTGCGCGGCTGCGTTCCTGCTGAGGGACACGGGTCGATGCGGCGGTCACGGGGACAGCGTGCCGGTGAAGAAACAAACAGTCAAGACTGACTTTTTCGGTGCGCCTCCGTCGCCCCCAGCCCTGTCGCTGCCCCGGCCTCGTGGCGGCGTGGCTGCGTGGCGGCGTGGCTGTGTGGCTGTGTGGCCGCGACGCGTCGACGTCTCGACGTCTCGACACTCGGCGCCGCCCGACTGCCTGTGGCCTGGCCTGTGCCGTGCCTATGGAGCTGCCCGCACAGACGGGGCACCCGAACGAGATGGCGCAGACGGGCGGCGCGCGTCCGTGCGGGCCGTCGGTAGCGGGTGTGTGATCGGCTGCCAGGACCGTTGTTTCGTAGCGGGTCGGCGGTCGTTGGATGGGCAGGTCGCCGTGCGGTGCCGGGTGTTCGGTGTTCGGTGGGCGGCCGTCGTCCCGTGCCCGGATGGCGTGCCGGGTGGGAGCATGGACGGGGCAGCTCCATAGCGCCCGCGCGGACCTCTTCGCGCTCGACCGACGGGCCTGTTCAGTCCGCGGGGACGGGGACGGGGACGGGAGAGCGTAGGCGCGTCTCGGGGGAGCGGTCAGGGGCGTGGGCGGGTCAGGGGCGTGGCGGGCGGGGTCAGCGGCCGTCGCGGGGGCCGAAAACGGTGAGCGCGTTGGCGTCGCTGTGCCGGGAGCGCAGGTACTCGTCGGCCCACGCGGCGGCGCCCGGGAAGCCCGACTCCGCCACCACCCGGGCGCACGCGGCGTCGACGTCGAACGCCGTCCGTCGTAGCTGCACCCCGGGCCCGAGCAGCGCCCAGTCCGCGCCGGGGCCGCCGTACGGCATGCCGACGCTGCCCGGGTTGACCACCAGGCGGCGGTCGACCAGCCGGGCGAACGGCATGTGGGTGTGCCCGCAGACCACGGCCCGGACGTCGGCCGGGGCGCCGGCCAGCACCTCCGCCCAGCGGGCCATCCGGGAGTCGACGAGGACGACCTCTTCGTCGTCGCGGGGCGTGGCGTGGCAGAACAGCACCTCACCCAGCCCGGCGACCGACAGGGTCACCGTCGGCGGGAGCGCGGCCAGCCGGGCCGCCTGGTCGTCGCGGAGCTGCCCTGCGGCCCAGTTCGACACCTCGATCGCGGACGGCTTCCCGGCCCGCGCCTCGACCAGCTCACGGTCGGCGTTGCCGCCCACCCAGCAGGCCCGGTCGCCCAGCCCGGTGAGCAGGTCCAGCACCTCGACGGGCTGGGGGCCGGCGGCGATGTCGCCGGTGAGCACGATCAGGTCGGCGGCGGCGACGTCCGGCTCTGCCAGCACGGCCTCCAGCGGAGGCAGCGCGCCGTGGACGTCGGACAGGACGGCGATACGTTCCAGCATCGTCCCACCGTCCCGCCCGCCGGCCGCGCCGTCCAGCGTTTCTGCTCTGGACAGACGGGCCGGGCCAGTCAGTCCGGCCCGCCCGGCCCGCCCGGCCCGCTGGCCGCTGGCCGCTGGCCGGGGGCGCGGCGGTGGGCCCGGTCAGGAGGCGGGCGAAGGGCTCACCGCGGCACAGGCGGCCAGGGCCTCCTTCGTCGCCGCGTTCCCAGAGTCGATCTTGTCGAGGGCCACCCCCCGACCGCTGAGGCAGTTGCGGTAGGCGACGCTGCGACCGTCGCCCTGCCCGCCGCCGGGTGCGCCGGAACCGCTCGGCCGGGCGCCGCCCTCCGGCCGGCCGCTGGGCCGCAGCGCCGCACACGCCTGCTGCGCCTTTTCCCAGGTGGCCTCGTCGACGCCGTCGGGGCGGCTCATGCCGGGCATGTCCCGCCGGGCACCCGCCGCCGCGCCCGAAGGCCGGGCCGTACCCATGCCGGACGGCCGGGCGGTGGGCATGCCGGACGGCCGGGCCGTACCCATGCCAGACGGCCGGGTGCGGCCAGGACCGCCGGCGCCGGGCCCAGCCGACGGGAGCGTTACGCCGTTGTCGCCGAGGCACTCCTGGTACGCGACGAAGGCGTTCTGCCCCTCCTGCCCGCGCTCGGACGAGGCGGTCGTGTCGTCGGCGCCGCCGCAGGCGGTCGACAGCAGCAGCGACGAGGCAACCGTCAGCGTGGCCGCGACCAGGCGGCCCTTCCCACGCAGCGACACAGGGGACTCCTCAACCTTCTCCGGGACCCGCCCAGCCAAGCGGCCCCACCTCACCGCCGGCTCGGTTCCACCTCGGAGTTACCTCGCATCCCGGCTCCGAAGGCCCGGTCGCTGCATCCGGGCCGGCCCATCCGCACGGGCGTGCGGGGCGGCGGTACCCGGGGCAGGTGGACCGGCCGTCCGCAGGGCGCGGGTGGGGCCGCCGCCGTCGCGGGCACCGCCGGTTCTGAGCCAACTCCCAGCTCGGGCCGAGCCGGCGGCGAGCCATACCACGCAGACTGGCCCGTCATGGGAGTCGACCTGAAGCGGCTGCGGCGTACCCGGCGTACCCGGCGGGCCCGGCGGGGTGTCGCGGGTGCCGTCGTGGTGCTTCTGCTCGGGGCGGCCGGGGCCTGGGCGCTGACCGCGACGGCCGACGAGGCCCCCGCCCCGGCGGTGACCGTGGCGGTGGACCGGGGGCCCGTTGTCGCGGAGGTGGCCACCTCCGGCACCGTCCAACCGGCGACCACCCGTGGCCTGGCCTTCACCGTCGCCGGCACGGTGCAGTCCGTCGCGGTCCGGCCCGGGGACGTGGTACGGGCCGGGCAGCAGCTGGCCGCGATCGCCGACGACGACGCCGCCACGGCGGCCGGCGTGGTGGACCGCGCCGAGGACGACCTGGCCGAGGCCCGGGACGCCCTCGCCCGAGCCAGGACGCCCGCCGACGATGCCACCGGCGCGACGGACTGCGCGACCGGCTCCGGCGCACGACCGGTCGCCTGGCGCTCTCCCGAGTCCACCACCACGGCGACCCCCAGCGCCCCCGCGGGCTCCGCCACGGCCCAGCCGAGGCCGACCGCGACCGTCACCAGGCCGGGAGCCACCCCGAGTGTCACCGGCGGTTCGACCCGCGCGCCGACTGGCGCCCCGGGTGCCACCGGTGGCGGTTCGCCCCGCACCTCCGCGCCGGGCGGCAGCGCCTGCGCCGGAGAGGGGACCCGCGGCGGCGGGGGCGCCGACCTGATTCTGGCGGCGCAGCGCCGGGTCAACCAGGCCGAGGCGACCCTCGCCGAGGCCCGGGAGGCGCTGGCGGGCACGACCATCACCGCGCCGATTCGGGGCACCGTCCTGTCCGTCGCCGGGAAGGTGGGCAGCAAGGTCGCCCGTGGTGCCACCCTCATCACTCTCGCCGACACCTACGCCATGCAGGTCGAGGCGACGTTCCCCGAGGCCGACGCGGCAGCCCTCGCCGTGGGGCAGGACGCGACGCTGGCCCTCGCCGACCAGCCGGACCAGGCGTTCCCGGCGACCGTCGTCCAGGTCGACCCGGTCGGCAGCAGCGACGGCACCCTCGTCCGCTACGGCGTCGTCCTCTCCTTCTCCGACGCGCCGGACGACCTGTTGGTCGGGCAGAGTGCGGCGGTCACGGTCGAGACCGGGTCGGTGCCGGACGCGCTGCGGGTGCCCTCCACGGCGCTGCACGAGACGGCCGAGGGGACCGGCGCCGTCCGGGTCGGCACGAACAGTGAGCCACGTACGGTGACCGTGGGACTGCGCGGCGGCCAGTACACCGAGATCACGTCCGGGCTCTCCGTCGGCGATCTGGTGCTGCGCTCCTGGTGACCGACAACGGCAACAGGGCCGTGGTGACAGCGGGGGCACAGACTCGCCACAGCTCACGTCAAGGCATGCCCGGTAGTCATTCCTGGTGCGAACCGACATTCTCCGGCCAGCCACCGGGCGGCCCACCCCGATCGGCGAGGGCGGATGCGCCGAGCGGGTGCTCGTGGTCGACGACGAGCCGAACATCTCCACGCTCCTCGCCGCCACCCTGCGCCTGGTCGCGTACGAAACGCGGGTGGCCGCCACCGGGCGGGCCGCACTGGCCGGCGTGGAGGAGTTCGACCCCCACCTCGTGGTCCTCGACGTGATGCTGCCCGACCTCGACGGCTTCGAGGTGGCCCGCCGGCTGCGCGCGGCCGGCCGCCCGGTGCCGGTGCTCTTCCTCACCGCCCGGGACACCGTCGACGACCGGGTGGCCGGGCTGGCCGCCGGCGCGGACGACTACGTGGCCAAGCCGTTCAGCCTGGAGGAGGTGGTGCTGCGCATCCGCGCCATCCTGCGGCGCAGCCGCCCGGAGGCGGTCGCGGCCCGGCTGTCGCAGGGCCCGCTTCGCTACGCCGACCTGGAACTCGACGACGACGCGCACGAGGTACGCCGGGCCGGGCAACCCGTCGACCTGTCACCGACGGAGTTCCGGCTGCTGCGCTACCTGCTGACCAACGCGGGCCGGGTGGTCAGCAAGGCGCAGATCCTCGACCGGGTGTGGAACTACGACTTCGACGGGGACGGCCGCATCGTCGAGTCGTACGTCTACTACCTCCGCCGCAAGATCGACCGCTCCGGGCTTCCGCTGATCCACACCGTCCGGGGCGTCGGGTACACGCTGCGGCTGCCCCGCGGCCACGAATGAGCCGACCGCGCCTGGTCCGTCCGTGGGCGCACTGGAGGCTGCGGTCCCGGCTGGTGCTCCTCGTCGGCGCCCTCGCCATGCTCGCCCTGATCGGGGCGAACGCCGCCGGCCTGTTCCTGCTGCGCGGCTACCTCCTGGAACGGGTCGACGAACAGCTCACCGCCGAGGCCCGAGCGTTCGTCGGCGGGCCGCGCGGGGCGGTGGGACCACCGACCGGGGACATCGCGGCGTCGACCGGCGGCGATGCGACCGACGGGCCCCGCGTCGCCGGCCGGCTGGCCCGGCTCGGCCCCGACCGGATGGTCGTCCGATACCGGCCCGACGGCAGCGTGGACACCACCCACAGCAGCGCGCCGACCGACGCCGCCCCCGACCCCGGCCCGCTGGCCGAGGTGTCGGCGCAGGCCCGCACCGGCCACCCGTACACGGTTCCCGGTGGGGACGACGCGGCCGGCTGGCGGCTGCTGGCCGTCCACCCGGGCGACGACGGCGGGGTCATGGTCGTCGGCGCCTCCCTGGCCGAGGTGAACCGGACCGGCGACCGGCTGCTGTTCATCGACGCGGCCGTCACCGGCACCGCGCTGATCCTGCTCGGGCTGCTCGCCGCGTTCGTGGTGCGCCTGGGGCTGCGCCCGCTGACCAGGATGGAACAGGTCGTCGCGGGCATCACCGGCGGTGACCTGACCCGCCGGCTGCGCGACACCGACTCGCACACCGAGCCGGGGCGGCTCGGCGCCGCCGTCAACCTGATGCTGGACCGCATCGGCACGGAGGTGGCCGCCCGCGCCGCGTCCGACCGCCGGCTGCGTCAGTTCGTCGCCGACGCCTCCCACGAGCTGCGTACCCCGCTGACCTCGATCCGGGGCTTCGCCGAGCTGTACCGGCGCGGCGGCCTGCCGCCCGGCCCACTGCTGGAGGAGGCGATGAGCCGGATCGAGGGCGAGGCGGTGCGGATGGGGGTGCTGGTGGAGGATCTGCTCCTGCTCGCCCAACTGGACCAGCGGCGCATCCCGGCGCTGAGCCCCGTCGACCTGCTGGAGATCGCCGCCGACACCATCCGCGACGCGAACGCCCGGGCACCCGGGCGGCGGGTCCGGCTGACCACCCTCGCCGAGGCCGACGAGACGTTCGACCCGCCGACCGTGCTCGGCGACGAGCACCGGCTTCGGCAGGTCGCCGCGAACCTGCTCGGCAATGCCCTCCAGCACACCACGTCGGGCGTGCCGGTGACCGTCCGGGTCGGCCGGTTGCCCGCGTCCCTCGTGGGTGACGTGCCCCGGGCGGGCGGCGAGCGGGGCCGGGACGACTGCGGGCCCGTACCCGGGTCGATCCCGCACCACGCCGCGTGCGCGGCCCCGGGCCGCCGCGTGGTCCGGTCGGGGCCGGCGGCCACCCCGACCGCCGCCGGACTCGCCGTGCTCGAGGTGCACGACGACGGCCCGGGCATACCCGCCGAGCACGCCGGCCGGGTCTTCGAGCGGCTGTACCGGGCCGACCCGAGCCGTGGGCGGGGCAACGGCGGCGGCTCCGGCCTCGGGTTGTCCATCGCGGCGTCGATCGCGCACGCCCACGGCGGCTGGATCGAGCTGGACACCGCGTCCGGCGCGGGGACGACCTTCCGGGTACTGCTCCCCGCCGCCGCCGACCGCCAGGCGGGCGCGCTCGGGCCGGCGGACGTGCTCGGGCCGGTTGACCCGCTTGGGCTGGCGGACCCGCTCGGTCCGGCGGGGACGGGCGGGGGCGCCGGACCGCCGGTTCCGAGCCAGCTCTGAGGTGGCGTCGAAGGTTCTCCCAGTCCGGCCGGCCAGGATCGCCGCCATGCGTGTGCGCCTGCCGGCGATCCTGCGCCGGCCCTACGTGACGGTCAACGTCGTCCTCGTCCTGCTGCTGGCCGGCGGGAGCGGGTGGGCCTGGCTGTCGATGCGCGGGGAGTCGCCGGCGCGGGCCGGGACAGCCGGGGACACCAGGACCGTCCTGGTCACCCGGGGCACGGTGACCGCGACCGTCACCGCGGACGGCGCGCTGGAGAGCGCCTCCACCGCCAGCGCCAGCTTCGCCACGGCCGGCACGGTCACCTCGATCGCGGCGACCGTCGGGCAGAAGGTGAAGAAGGGGCAGCTGCTCGCCGAGGTGGACGCGGCCGACGCCCAGCGCGACCTCAAGGTGGCCCGGGCGAACCTGGCCGCCGCCGAGGACGCGCTGGATCGCGCCGAGGCGGCCGGCTCCGACACCTCGACGGCGGAGAACGAGGTCACCCAGGCCGAACTCGCCGTCGACGAGGCCGAGGCCGCCGTGCGCGGCACGCGGCTCACCGCGCCGATGGCCGGCACCGTGGTCGCGGTGAACGGTACCGTCGGCAGCTCCTCCGGCGGCTCCTCCGGGGGCTCGTCCGGCAGTTCGTCTGGCGGCTCGGCGCAGGGATCGTCGGGCGGGCAGCAGGGCGGTACGTCCGCGGGGTCGTCGGACTCCTCGTCCGGCTTCGTGGACATCGCCGACCTGTCCCGGCTCCAGGTCACCGCCGCCGTCGCCGAGGCGGACGCCACCGAACTCAAGGCCGGCCAGCCGGCCACCGTCGCCTGGAACGCCCTGCGGGGCGCCACGGCCACCGGCAAGCTGGTGACCGTTGACCCGCAGGCCACCACCGCCAACAACGTGGTCACCTACGGGGTGACCATCAGCCTGGACGAACTGCCCGCCGACGCGAAGCCGGGGCAGACGGTCCAGGTCGGCGTCGTCACCGGCACCGCCGAGGACGTGCTGCTGGTCAACCCGGCGGCGGTCAGCGGCAGCGGCAGCCGGCGTACCGTCACCGTGTTGACCGACGCCGGCCAGGAGATCCGGCAGGTGCAGGTCGGTCTCGCCAGCGACCAGGCGTACGAGGTCACGTCCGGACTGGCCGAGGGTGAGCGGGTCGTCCTGCCGGAGACCACCACCTCCGGCAGCAGCGGCGGCGCGACCGGCGGGGGCGGCTTCCCCGGCGGCGGGAGGCAGGGCGGTCTCCCCGGCGGGGGACAGGGCGGCCCTCGGACCGGAACGAGGACCGGCTGATGGACCCGGCCAGCACGCCGCGCCGCCCCGTCCTGGACGTCCGCGCGCTGACCAAGGTGTACGGCGAGGGCGCCGCGGCGGTGCACGCCCTGCGGGGGGTGTCGCTGACGGTGCAGGCCGGTGACTACGTGGCGATCATGGGATCGTCCGGCTCCGGCAAGTCCACCCTGATGCACATTCTCGGCTGCCTCGACGTGCCTACCGGCGGCCGTTACCTGCTCGACGGCGTCGACGTCGGCCAGCTCGCGGACCGGCAGCTCGCCCTGGTCCGCAACCGGCTCATCGGCTTCGTGTTCCAGGCGTTCAACCTCATCCCCCGGACCAGCGCGGTGGCCAACGTGGAGCTGCCGCTGGCGTACGGCGGGGTCCGGGGGCCAGCCCGGCGCAGGCGGGCGCTCGCCGCGCTGGACGCGGTCGGGCTGGCCGATCGCGCCGACCACCACCCCAACCAGCTCTCCGGCGGGCAGCAGCAGCGGGTCGCCGTCGCCCGCGCGCTGGTCACCGAGCCGGCGTTGGTGCTCGCCGACGAGCCGACCGGCAACCTGGACAGCCGCTCCACCGATGACATCCTGGCCGTCTTCGACCTACTCAACGCCGCCGGCCGGACGATCGTCCTGATCACCCACGAGCCGGAGGTCGGTGCCCAGGC
Source organism: Micromonospora rubida (assembly GCF_009908295.1). Lineage (GTDB taxonomy): Bacteria > Actinomycetota > Actinomycetes > Mycobacteriales > Micromonosporaceae > Micromonospora > Micromonospora rubida. Next base: position 1,058,934 of record NZ_JAAALO010000002.1, on the reverse strand, counting down.
CCGGCGGCTCATCCGGCTGCGCGACGGGCAGGTCCACTCGGACGAGCGGCAGGACCAGCCGGGGCGGCACACTGCGGGGGTTGGCCGGTGAGCCTCACGGAGACCATCCGGTTCGCCCTGCGTGGCGTGGCGGCCAACAAGCTGCGCTCGGCGCTGACCATGCTGGGCATCCTGATCGGTGTGGCGGCGGTGATCCTGCTCGTCGCCGTCGGCAACGGCTCCGCGCAGGCGATCACCAACCGGATCGAGGCGCTGGGCACCAACACCCTCACCATCACCGGCGCCAACCGGACCGCCGGCTCCGGCGGCCTGACCGTCGAGGTCGCCGACGCGCTCGCCGATCCGGTGCTCGCCCCCGATGTGCGCTCGGTGTCCCCGCTCGCCAGCGTCTCCACCACCCTGACCTACGAGGGCACCGACCACGAGGTCGGCCAGTTCGTGGGTACCCGGCCCAGCTGGTTCGCCGCGGCCAACTCGCCCCTGACCGACGGCGCCGCGTTCACCGCCGACGACGAGGCGCAGGCCCGCCGGGTCCTGGTTGTCGGGCGGACTGTCGCCGACGAGCTGTTCCCCGGCACCGATCCGGTCGGCAAGCAGGTCAGGGCGGGCGGGGCGTTGTTCACCGTCGTCGGGGTGCTGGCGGCGAAGGGCTCGACCGGCTTCCAGGACGCCAACGACATCGCCGTCGCCCCGCTGAGCGCCGTACGGGAGGTGCTCACCGGGTACGGGGCGCTCAGCTCGATCCTCGTCGAGGCCGCCGCCCCGGACCGGGTGGACGCCGCGCAGGCCCAGGTCTCCGCCATCCTCGCGCGGCGGCTGCCGGCCACCGGGTCGGGCAGTGCCGCGTACCGGATCCAGAACGCCGCGCAGCTGCTGCAGACCCAGACGGAGACTGCCGACACGTTCACCGTGCTGCTTGGCGCGGTCGCGGCCATCAGCCTCCTGGTCGGCGGGATCGGCATTACCAACATCATGCTGGTCACGGTCACCGAACGGACCCGGGAGATCGGCATCCGCAAGGCCCTCGGCGCCCGCCGCCGGGCCGTACTCACCCAGTTCCTGATCGAGGCGACCCTGCTGAGCCTCCTCGGGGGTGCCCTCGGGGTGGTCACCGCCGTGGTCGGCTCCCAGTTCACCATCGTCGGCATCCGGCCGGTGATCGTGCCCAGTTCCGTCGTGCTGGCCCTCGGCGTCTCCGTCGTCATCGGCCTCTTCTTCGGCGGACTGCCGGCGGCCCGCGCGGCCCGGCTGCGCCCCATCGACGCCCTGCGCTACGAGTAGGTGGCCCCGACAGGCCCGACAAGGCAAGGACCAGACATGGACAACAGCGAGACCGTCGTCATCGACCGGGTCGGTGTCGACCCGGCTTCGGCCGGGCCGACGGAGCCCGACGGCGACCTCACCGCCGCCCTCGCCGCAGCCGCCCCGCGCCGCTGGTGGAACCGGGCCACGCTCGTGCTCGGCGCGCTCGTGCTGGTGCTGACGGGCTTCCTCGGCGGGGTGCAGGTGCAGCAACGCTGGGGTGATCCGGGGCCGGCCACCGCTGCCTCGGGGCGCTCCGGCGGTTTCCCGGCGAGGCTTCCGAGTGCGGCCCCGGGCGCGGGGCGCGGCCAGTCCGGCGCGGGTACGCCGAGCGCGGCGGCCGGGTCGACGACCACCGGCACCGTGCAGCTCGTCGACGGCGACGCCCTGTACGTCGAGACCGCCGACGGCACCGTGGTCACGGTCCGCACCACCGACACCACCAGGGTACGGACGAGCCGGGCGAGCAAGCTGACGGCGATCAAGAAGGGGCAGACCGTCAGCGTCACCGTGCAGGGTGAGGCTGGCGCGGACGGCGCGGTGACCGCCGCCACCGTCACTGCCGAGGGCTGACCGACCCGATTCCCGCCCCGGGCCCTGCTGCCCGGGCCGACCACCCGACGCCGGTGGATCAGCCGGGCGGCCGGCAGGTGGGTGTGCCCGCAGGTCAGGATCCGGACGTCGGCGAGGACCCTCGCCCAGCGGGCGCACCGGGAGCGTGGCCCCGGTGCGCCGGAAGGTTCAGCGGTGCCGCCTTGGGCAGACCGGGCGGGGAGCTGTCAGACCCGCGCGCGGCGGGCCAGGCGCTCCGGGTCCAGGATGATGATGCTCTTGCCGTCCAGCCGCAGCCAGCCGCGCGAGGCGAAGTCGGCGAGCGCCTTGTTGACGGTCTCCCGGGAGGCGCCGACGAGCTGGGCGATCTCCTCCTGGGTCAGGTCGTGGGTCACCCGCAGCACGCCGCCGTCGCGGGTGCCGAACCGGCCGGCCATCTGGAGCAGGTTCTTCGCGACCCGCCCCGGCACGTCGGTGAAGATCAGGTCGGCCAGCGAGTCGTTCGTCCGGCGCAGCCGGCGGGCCAGCACCCGCAGCAGCTGCTCGGCGATCTCGGGCCGGTTGTTCAGCCACGGACGCAGGGCCTGCTTGCGTAGCCGCACCATCCGGGTGTCGGTCACCGCGGTGGCGGTGGCCGTCCGGGGACCCGGGTCGAAGAGCGACAGCTCGCCGACCATGTCCGACGGGCCCATCACGGCGATCAGGTTCTGCCGGCCGTCGGCCGCACGCCGCCCGACCTTGATCTTGCCGGACAGGAGGATGTAGAGACTGTCGCCGGGCTCGCCCTCGTTGAACACGACCTCGCCCTTGCGGACCTCGATCGTCTCCATCTCCTTGGCGAGCGCCTCGGCAGCCTCCGGGTCGACTCCCTGAAAGATCCCGCTGCGGGCCAGTACCTCGTCCATCGCGCACCTCCGCCTACGCGTGCCGTCCGTCGGCCGGGTCCGCCGTCCGCTGATCCCTCGCGCTCGGCCAGTCTAGGCGCACGTGAGCGGTAATCAGAGGTGCACCCCTGGAATCTTGATCGTTGGATGTAACCTGCCCGGCCTGATCAACCACTATGATCGCCGGTCCGGAGGGCCCCGGCCACCCTCGACGCGCCCGGGACGTAGGGTCTGCGGCGTGCTGACCGAGCCGACCCTGACCAGCCGCCACGAGGACGGGTGGGACGTACCGCTGCTCGTCTGGCGTGCCGACCGGCCGCTGCTCGCGGTCAGCTCCGCGCCGCTCGGCGGTGGGATGGGTGTACGGAACTGGGTGGTCAACGCGACCGTGCCGATGTCGTACCACCGGGACGACCCGGCGGAGCACCTGGCCGAACTGGCCGGCCAGCTCGGCCTGGACGGGCCCGGCGTCGGGCTGCTGACCGGGGTCGACGTCGCCGAGGTGGTCGCCAGGACCGACACCGGGGTACGGGTCTGGGCCACGGTCGGGCTGGGCACCCCGCTCCAGGCCGCCGAGCCCGCTCCGGTCGAGCCCGCTCCGGTCGAGCCCGCCTCGGTCGAGCCCGCCGAGTCCGGGGCGCGGGTCGGCACCGTCAACATCGTGATCCAGGTGCCCGTCCGGCTCGGCGATGCCGCGCTGGTCAACGCGGTGGCCACCGCGACCGAGGCGAAGGTGCAGGCGATCCGGGAGTTGGGGCTGGCGGGCACCGGCACCCCCACGGACGCGGTCACCGTGCTCTGCCCGGTCGACGGGGCCCCGGCCGCGTACGGCGGGCCCCGCTCCACCTGGGGGGCGCCGCTGGCCCGGGCCGTGCACGCCGCCGTGCTGGCCGGCGGGGCGGGTCTCGTGGTCCCGTGGTCACAACGACGTACGGCCTGAAGTTCGACCGATCGGCCATCGTCAGCGCGTTGTCCGGCCGGTAGGGTCGCGGGCGATGTATGCTGCCGCCCCCTCCGGAATCCGCTCACGCCGACGGGCCACGTTCGCCCTCGGAGTGCTGCTCACCGCGCTGTTCGTCGCCGGCTGCGCACAACCCGTCGACGACGGGCCGGTTTGGCAACCCGGGAGCGAGGGCGGCCGGACCGGCACGACCGGTGCCCCGGCCCCGACCTCGTCCGGCACGCCGAAGGGCGAGGCGAAGAGCGTCTCGCTCTCCGCCACCGGCGACATCATCATGGGCAACGCGCCGAACCGGCTCCCGCCGGGCGGCGGGAAGGGGTTCTTCGACTCGGTCAAGGACGCCCTCGCCGCCGACCTGGTGATGGGCAACCTGGAGGAGCCGCTGACGGTGGACACCGGCACCGGCAAGTGCGGGGCGAACTCGACCCGGTGCTTCCAGTTCCGCGCCCCGCCGGAGTACGCCGCCCACCTGCGCGACGCCGGGTTCGAGCTGCTCAACCAGGCCAACAACCATGGGTACGACTACGGCCCCAAGGGCTACCAGAACACCCAGCGGGCGTTGGAGAAGTACGACCTGGCGCACACCGGCGCGCCCGACCAGATCACCGTGGTCGAGGTCGAGGGCGTCAAGATCGCCGTGGCTGGCTTCTCGTCGTACGTCTGGTCCAACAGCCTGGTCGACATCGACGCCGCCCGCGCGGTGGTCAAGAAGGCCGCCACCATGGCCGACCTGGTCGTGGTGCAGGTGCACATGGGCGGCGAGGGGGCCGACAAGACCCGGGTCCGGCCGGGCACCGAGATGTTCCTCGGCGAGAACCGGGGCGACCCGGTGAAGTTCTCCCACGCCATGATCGACGCCGGGGCGGACCTGATCGTCGGCCACGGCCCGCACGTGCTGCGCGGCATGGAGTTCTACCAGGGCCGGCTGATCGCCTACAGCCTCGGCAACTTCGCCGGCGGCGGCAACTCGCTGAGCAACAGTGGCCGGCTGGGCTGGGGCGGCGTGCTCAAGGTGTCACTCAAGCCGGACGGGAGCTTCGCCGGCGGGTCGTTCACCTCGACGTACATGAACTCGATCGGCAAGCCGACCATGGACCCGGACGACCGGGGCCTCGGCCTGGTCAAGCAGCTCAGCAACACGGACTTCCCGCAGACCGGCGCGCGGTTCGACGACAAGGGCCGGATCACCGAGGGATGACCGGGCGGCGTCACCCGCCCGGGTGACCGGGCCGCACCCGCCGCATGGTGACGCGCCACCGGTGTGCGCACGACGAACCGTCACCGGGTCGACGTAGGCTTTCCGTCGTGACCACCAGTCCCCCCGGAGCCACCGAGACCGAACTCGGCCGCACGCGCCGCGCCCGGAAGATCGGCCGGGTGCTGGCCGAGACCCACCCCGACGCGCACTGCGAGCTGGACCACACCAACCCGCTGGAGCTGGCCGTCGCCACGATCCTGTCCGCGCAGTGCACGGACAAGAAGGTCAACGAGGTCACCCCGAAGCTGTTCAGCCGGTACCCGACGGCAGCCGACTACGCAGGCGCCGACCGGGCGGAGCTGGAGGAGCTGATCCGGCCCACCGGCTTCTACCGGAACAAGACCGACTCGCTGATCAAGCTGGGCCGGGCCCTCGTCGAGCGGTACGACGGCCGGGTGCCGGGGAAGCTCGCCGACCTCGTCACGCTGCCCGGGGTCGGCCGCAAGACCGCCAACGTCATCCTCGGCAACGCCTTCGACGTCCCCGGCATCACCGTCGACACCCACTTCCAGCGGCTGGTGCACCGCTGGCGGCTGACCGACGAGACCGACCCCGTCAAGATCGAGCACGCGATCGGCGCGATGTACCCGAAGCGCGACTGGACGATGCTGTCGCACCGGATCATCTTCCACGGCCGGCGGGTCTGCCACGCCCGCAAGCCGGCCTGCGGGGCCTGCACTCTGGCGAAGCTCTGCCCGTCGTACGGCACCGGCCCGACCGAGCCGGCCCCGGCCGCGAAGCTGCTCAAGGGTCCCCGGGCGCGGGACCTGGCCGCCGCAGCAGGCGTCGACCCGGAGCTGGTGCCGCAGCAGGCGGTCGTGGCGGAGGTGCCGTGACGCGTCGCCTCGCCGCCCTCCTCCTGCCGCTGGCCCTGCTCGCCGCCGGTTGCACGGCCTCGACCGGCGACCCGGAGCCGCCCGGGCCCCGGAAGAACACCCGGCCGTCGCCGTTCGCCGCCTGCGCGGCCCTGACCGCGCCGCCGGCCACGGCCACCCCTCCCGGGTCCGCGCCGGCCACAGCCACCCCGACGCCGACTGCATCCGGGGCTGCGTCGGCCGGTGGGTCGGTGCTGCCCGAGTTGACGCTGCCCTGCTTCACCGGCGGCGACCCGGTCGCGCTGCCGGACGTCCGGGGGCCGGCCGTGATCAACCTGTGGGCGTCCTGGTGCGGGCCCTGCCGCAAGGAACTGCCCGCCTTCCAGCGGCTCAGCGAGCGCTCGGCCGGCCGGCTCCAGGTGGTCGGGGTGAACGCCCGGGACGCCCGGGACGCCGCCCAGTCGATCGGCGAGGACTTCGGCATCCGCTTCCCCGTCCTGTTCGACCAGGGCGACAGCCTGAGCCGGGGGCTCAACCGCAACGCCATCCCGCTGACCGTGTTCGTCGACGCCGACGGCCGGGTCCGGCACGTCGACGCGTCCGGGGCGCTGGACGACGCCCGCCTGGCCGAGCTGGTCCGCCGACACCTCGGGCTGGAGGTGTCCGCGTGACCCGGCAGCCCCCGCCCTGGATCGACCCGTTGCTGGCCCGGCTCGGCACCGCGCGGGCCGAGGACTTCACCCGGATCGCCACCCCGAGCAGCGGTGGTCGGGAGAGCGCCGTGCTGGTGCTGCTGGCCGAGGAGCCGGGGGCCGGCCCGGACGTGCTGGTCCTCCAGCGCGCCGCGACCCTGCGCAACCACGCCGGGCAGCCGGCCTTCCCCGGCGGGGCGGCCGACCCGACCGACGTGGACTTCGCCGCCACCGCGCTGCGGGAGGCCAACGAGGAGGTCGACCTCGACCCGGCCAGCGTCACCGTGCTGGCCGAGCTGCCGAAGCTGTGGATCCCGGTCAGCGACTTCGTGGTGACCCCGGTGCTCGGCTGGTGGCACCGGCCGCACCCGGTGCACCCCCGGGAGCCGGCGGAGGTCGCGCACGTCGCCCGGCTGCCGGTCGCCGAACTCGTCGACCCGGCCAACCGCATGCGGGTACGCCACCCGAGCGGCTGGATCGGCCCGGCCTTCTCGGCGCGCGGCATGCTGGTCTGGGGCTTCACCGCCGGGGTGCTCGCCACCCTGCTGGAGATGGGCGGCTGGGCCCGACCCTGGCCGCGCGACCGGGTCGTGGACCTGCCGCCCACCGGTGCCGCCCCGGCGCCGTCGGCCGGCACCGACTCCGTCGACGAGATGGCCGGCCCGCTCACCTGACGTCACGTTCCGCGAGCAGCGGTCCGCCGCCGAGCCCGGTGCCCGTACCCTTGGGGCGTGTCCGCCGTGGATCTCGTCCTGCTACTGCTCATGCTCGTGTTCGCGATCAGCGGATACCGTCAGGGCTTCGTCATCGGGGTGCTGTCGTTCTCCGGCTTCTTCCTGGGCGCCCTGGTCGGCCTCCAGGTCGGCCCGCTGCTGGCCCGCCAGTTCACGGACAGCGGCGCCCGCGTACTGATCTCCCTCGTCGCGGTCTTCGGGCTGGCCGTGGTGGGCCAGGCGCTGGCCGGTTGGGTCGGCTCCCACCTGCGCCAGACGATCACCAGCGAAGTCGGCAGGCGGGCCGACGACATCGGCGGGGCGCTCGTCTCGCTCGTCGCCGTCATGCTGGTGGCCTGGCTGGTGGCCGTGCCGCTGGGCTCGTCGTCGCTGCCCTGGCTCGCCTCCTCGGTGCGCAACAGCGCGCTGCTCACCGTGGTCGACCGGGTGCTGCCGGACAAGGCGCAGGAGCTGTCCAACGCGCTGCGGGACACGGTCGACACGAACGGCTTTCCGGACGTCTTCGGTGACCTCGCGCCCACCCGCGCCCGGCAGGTCGACCCGCCCGACCCGGCGCTCGCCGGTTCCCAGGTGGTCGCCAACGGCCGGCGCTCGGTGGTCAAGGTGCTGGGCTCCGCGCCGAGCTGCGCCCGCCGCATCGAGGGCTCCGGCTTCGTGTACGCCGACGACCGGGTGATGACCAACGCGCACGTGGTGGCCGGCACCCGGTCGGTGGCCGTGGAGCTGGACGGCAACCGGTACGACGGGGAGGTCGTCGTCTACGACCCCGACCGGGATCTGGCCGTGCTGCGGGTGCCGGGCCTGCCCGGCCCGTCCCTGCGCTTCGCCGCCAGCAACGCGGGCAGCGGGGCGGACGCGGTCGTGCTGGGCTTCCCGCTGGACGGGCCGTACAACGCCCAGTCGGCCCGGGTGCGGGACGTCGACCGGATCACCGGGCCGGACATCTACTCCTCGGGCGACGTCACCCGGGAGATCTACACGATCCGGGCGCTGGTCCGCTCCGGCAACTCCGGCGGCCCGCTGCTCTCCTCGAACGGCCTGGTGCTCGGGGTGATCTTCGCGGCGGCGGCGGACGACCCGAACACCGGCTTCGCGGTGACCGCGGCCGAGGCCCGCCCGGTGGCGCTGGCCGGCGCCGAGCGCACCCGCGCCGTCGGCACCGGCGACTGCACCTGACCCGGCCAGCGGCCCGCGGCCCCGGTCAGGCTGCGGGGACCTTGGCCGTCCGGCCGGCGGCGGGCAGCTTCTCCCGGCCCCACCGCACCCCGCGGTCCAGCACCGCCCGCGCCATGATCAGCACACAGGTGCCGCCGTTGAGGAACGACGCCACCACGTCGCTCGGGTGGTGCATGCCCCGGTACATCCGGGTCAGCGCGACGCCGACGGGCACCAGCACCAGCAGCGTCCACAAGGCGACCTTCGCCGGGGCGCTGCGCGCCCGCAGGGCCAGCAGCACCGCGATGCCGACGTAGAGCGCCACGGCGGCCGAGGTGTGCCCGGACGGGAAGCTGGAGGTGGGCGGGGAGGTGTCCATGTGCTCGACCGCCGGGCGGCGGCGGTCGATGGCCATCGTGGTCAACAGGAAGACCAGGGCCTGCGCGCTGACCGCCGCGCACAGGAAGACCGGTTCCCGCCAGCGGTGCAGCACCAGCCGAAGGACCACCGCCACGATCACGGTGACCAGCACGATGGCCGGGGTGCTGGCCAGCGTGCTGAACACCAGCGAGACACCGTTCCAGCCCTCCGTGCGGTCGGCGGCCAGCTCGCGGTTGACCGCGTCCTCGACGGTGAACGGCCAGGTGCGCTCGAACACCCGGGTGACGAGTGCCCCGAGCAGCACCATGACGGAGAGCAGCAGGCCCACGGGGAGCAGCACCCGCTTGAGGCTCTGAACCAGCACATCGGACATGGCCCCGCCAGTACCCGACCGGGTCTGTCGCTACGCCTGACCGCCGCCCGGACCCGGCAGGCCCGCCCCGTCGGCCAGTTCGGGCTCGACGCCCTCCGTCGCCGGGTGCGACGGGCGGCGGCCCGTGTGGGCCCGCCAGGTGCGGAAGGCGGCCGTCGTGGCGGCCACCGTCGCAGCACCCAGCAGCCAGCCGCCGACCACGTCGCTGGTCCAGTGCACGCCCAGCGCCACCCGGCTCACCCCGGTCAGGCCCGCGACCACGACGGCGGCGGCCCACAGCGTCCACCGTGCGGCGGGACGCTCCCGGGCGTACGGGAGGAAGATCAGCAGCAGCACCCCGGCGGCCAGGGTGACGTTCAGCGCGTGCCCCGAGGGGAACGAGTACCCGGCGGCCCGGGCCACCGGGTCGAGCAGGTCCGGCCGGTCCCGGCCGACCAGCAGCTTGAGCAGCGCGTTGAGCAGCCCGCCCACGGCCATCGTGGTGACCGCCCACCAGGCCAGCCGCGGGGCGTGCCGGGTGAACAGCCACACCACCACGGCGAGCACGGCGACCCGCAGCGGGCCCGGGCCGAAGGCGTGGGTCCACACGGTCAGGAATCCCACCCAGGCGGGATGGTCGACGGCGTACCCGTGCAGGGCGTGGGTCACCGAGGCGTCCAGCCGGTGCAGCGGCGCCCAGGAACCCAGCACCAGCAGGGCGAGCAGGGCGAACGGCACCAGGACCAGGAAGGCAGCGGCGGCGGCGAGGGTGAGCCGCAGCCCCAGCGACCGGTCCTGGTCGAGGCGGCGGGCCCGCCACGACGGGGACGTCGACCCGGGGGTGTGCTGACCGGACGTACTCATCCCGCATCCCTACCCGGCCGGGCGCCGGATCAGGCCGACCGGCGCGATGGAATCCGACGGCGACGACCGGTCAGCGGACCGACCGGCGGCGGCGACGGGTCACCAGCACGGCCCCGGCGGCCAGGGCGGCGAAGACGGCGACGCTCGTCCAGAGCCGTTCCGGGTCGGAGCCGTCCGGCCCGCCGGCCGGCCGGGCCGTCCAACGGGTCTGCTGGCGGGGCGCGGTGAAGCCGAGCGGGTCCGCGCCGGCTCCGGCGACCGGCTCCTTCTCGGCGGTGCCGGGCGCCGGGCCGAAGCCCACCACGCCGGGGGAGGAGTTGTCGTCGAGCGGGTTGCGCCGCACCGCCGGCACGTCGGCGGTGAGCGCGGCGACCGGGTCGACCATGCCGTACCCGAAGCGGTCGTCGCGGCCGGCGGGCCCGATGTCCCGCGCGGTGCTGATCAGGCGGTTCACCACCTCGCCGGCGGACATCTGCGGCCAGTGGGCCCGGACCAGGGCGGCGGTGGCGGCGACGAGCGGGGTCGCGAAGCTGGTGCCCTGCACCCGCCAGTACCCGCCCGGCCGGGCCCCGACCAGGCCGGTGGCCGGCGCGGTGAGGATCGTGGCGGGGCCGGTGATCGAGCCGGACCAGAGGCTGTCGCTGGCGCGTTCCAGGCCGGCGACGGCGATCACGCCCGGCTCCCGGGCCGGGTACCAGACCTTGGTGTCGGAGGACGCGGCCAGGTTGCCGGTGCAGGCGACCACCACCACGTCCCGGGCGAACGCGTAGTCCAGCGCCGCCGCCAGGGCGGGGCTGTCGCCGCTGCCGCCGAGGGACAGGTTGATCACCCGGGCGCCGTTGTCCACGGCCCAACGGACCCCCTTGGCGACGATCAGCGCGTCGTCGTACCGGTTCTCGTCGTCGAGGACCCGCACCGGGAGGATCTTCGCGTCGGGGGCCAGCCCGACGGCGCCGCGCTTGTCGTCGTCGCGCCCGGCGATCAGGCCGGCCACCGTCGTGCCGTGCCCGACCGGGTCCGGGCCGTCGTCGTTGCTGCCGTCGTCGACCAGGTCGATGCCGGGCAGCACCTGACCGGCCAGGTCCGGGTGCGAACCGTCCACCCCGGAGTCGATCACCGCTACGGTGACGCCGCGCCCGGTCGAGGTGCGCCAGGCGACTGACGCCCGCAACTCGCCGAGCTGCCACTGCTCGTCGCGGACCTGGTCGGCACGGGCCGGCGTGTCCACCGGCGACACCCGCCAGGGCGCCGCCCCGGCCGGCGGCGCGGCGAGCGGCGCGAGCGCCACAGGGCGGGCCGGCGCGGCGAGCGCCGACGGCGGAACCGGACCGATGAGCGACACCGCGAGCGCCGACGCGCCGAGCAGCGCGTGGCGGGTGAACCGTCGCGCCGTCGTCGAACAGCCCTGCCGATCCCCAGTCACATTCCCAGCCATTCATCGCGGCGGACACATGCTGTTCGGAGATTACCGGTTTTCCCCTCCGCCATACGCCGATCCCGCAACAGGTCACCGGAGCGCCGCCGGCCCGGGGCGGTGCCGGCGTTCACTGCGGAGGGAGATGGGCCAGCTGGACCAGGCGTACGCCCTCCCGCCGGGTCACCAGCCGGGCCCGTCCGGGCGGGAGCGGGCCGGGCCGGACCTGGCCGACCAGCGGCCCCTCGTCCGGGCTGCCGGCCATCACCAGGCCGGGGGCGGACAGCTCGCGCAGCCGCTGGAGGAACTGGTCGTAGCCGCGGGTCGCGCCGCCCGCGCGGCGGGCCAGCACCAGGTGCAGGCCGATGTCCCGGGCCTGCGACAGGTACTCCTCCAGCGCCCGCAGCGGGTTGACCGGCCCGCTGGCCACCAGGTCGTAGTCGTCGACCAGCACGAACAGCTCCGGCCCCGACCACCACGACCGCTCCCGCAGCTGCGCCGGGGTGATGTCCGCGCCGGGCAGCCGGGCCTGCATGTACCCGGCGGCCGCCTCGACCAGGTCGGCGGTGCGAGCGGCGTCGGTGCCGTAGCCGATCCGGTGCTCCGTCTCGATGGCGCCGAGCAGGCTGCGCCGGTAGTCCACCAGGATCACCCGGGCCTGGTCGGGGGTGAACCGGCCCACGACGGTGGAGGCCAACGCCCGCAGGAACGACGACTTGCCGCACTCGGCGTCCCCGAAGACCAGCAGGTGCGGTTCGGTGGCGAAGTCGAGCACCACCGGGCGCAGGTCCGCCTCGGCGATCCCGACCGGCAGCGCCAGCCCGGTCGTGCCGGCCAGGTCCAGCTCCGCGTACGGCAACACCGGCGGGAGCAGCCGGACCCGGGGCGCGACCGGCCCGGTCCACGCCCCGGCGACCGCCTTCACCAGCGTGGCGGTCTCCCCGTCCGGCCCGGCCAGCCGGGGCAGCGCGGTGAGGAAGTGCAGGCCCTCACCGGTGATGCCCCGGCCGGGCGTCTTCTCCGGCACGCCCGCCGCAGCCGGCCGCCGGACCAGCAGCGAGTCCGACGGGTCGCCGAGCCGCAGCTCCAGTCGGGAGCCGAACAGGTCCCGGACGGCGGGCCGGAAGTCCGTCCAGCGCAGCGCGCTGGCCACCACGTGCAACCCGTACGACAGGCCCCGGGCGGCCAGCTCGGTGACCAGGGGTTCCAGGTCGTCGTACTCGGCGCGCAGGGCGCCCCAGCCGTCGACCACCAGAAACACGTCGCCGAACGGGTCGGTGTTCGGCTGGCCGGCGGCAACGAGGGCGGCCCGCCGCTGCCGGTACGCCGCCATCGACTCCACCCCCAGCGCGGCGAAGCGGCGCTCCCGGTCGGCCAGCAGGGTGGCCATCTCACCGACGGTACGCCGCACGGCGGTCGGGTCGGTCCGGCCGGACACCCCGCCGACGTGCGGCAGGTCGCGCAGCGCGGCCAGGCCCCCGCCGCCGAAGTCCAGGCAGTACACCTGCGCCTCGACGGGCGTGTGGGTCAGCGTCAGCGCGCAGACCAGCGTGCGTAGCAGGCCCGACTTGCCGCTCTGCGGGCCGCCGACCACGCCGACGTGCCCGGCCGAGCCGCCGAGGGCCAGCCAGAGCAGGTCCCGACGCTGCTCGAACGGCTTGTCGACGACGGCCACCGGCACCTGGAGCGCGCCGTGCAGCTCCGGGTTGGCGGAGCCCAGCCCACGCCCCGGGTCGGCGCCGATTGGCCCGAGCAACTCGTCGAGGGTGGGCGCGTCGCCCAGCGGCGGCAGCCACACCTGGTGGGCCGGTGGGCCCTGCCCGGCCAGCCGCTCCACCAGCACGTCGAGGAGGCTCGCGGCGCCGGTGTCCGCCTCGGCGGCGACCGTCGGGGCGGCCGGCTCCGACACCGGCACCGCGTGGGTGGAGAAGGCGAGCAGGCGGGGCACGCCGGCCCCGCCGCGCCCCGCCGCGCCGTCGGGGCGGCGCAGCGCCCCGGAGACGTACGCGGCCTTGAAGCGCATCAGCGGCTCGGTGCCGAAGCGCAGGTAGCCGTGCCCCGGCGAGCGGGGCAGCTCGTGCGCGTCGGGCACCCCGAGGACCGTCCGCGACTCCAGCGCCGAGAAGGTGCGCAACCCGATCCGGTACGACAGGTGGGTGTCCAGGCCGCGCAGCCGCCCCTCCTCCAGCCGCTGGCTGGCCAGCAGCAGGTGCACCCCCAGCGACCGGCCGAGCCGGCCGATCTGCACGAACAGGTCGATGAAGTCCGGCTTGGCCGAGAGCAGCTCGGAGAACTCGTCGCAGATCAGCAGCAGCGACGGCAGCGGGGCCAGCGGATTGCCGGCGGCCCGGGCCCGCTCGTAGTCGCGCAGGCTCGCGAAGTTCCCGGCCCGGCGCAGCAGCTCCTGCCGGCGGACCAGCTCCCCGTTGATGGCGTCGACCATCCGGTCCACCAGCGGCAGCGCGTCGGCCAGGTTGGTGATCACCGCGGCGGTGTGCGGCAGCCGGTCGAACGAGGCGAAGGTGGCCCCGCCCTTGAAGTCGACCAGGACGAAGTTGAGCTGCTCGGAGCTGTGCGTGGCGGCCAGCCCGAGGACCAGGGTGCGCAGCAGCTCGGACTTGCCGGAGCCGGTGGCCCCGATCAGCAGCCCGTGCGGGCCCATCCCGTCCTGGGCGGACTCCTTGAGGTCCAGCTCGATCGCCCCGCCGTCGGTGCCCACCCCGATCGGCACCCGCAGCCGGTCCCGGGCCGACCGGGGCCCCCAGCCCTGCTCGGCGCTGAAGCCGGCCGGGTCGCCGATGCCGAGCAGCTCGGGCAGGCCCAGTTCGGCGTTGACCGGGGCGTCCGGACCGCGCACGGCGGTGGCCAGCCGCAGCGGGGCCAGCCGGCGGGCGACCGCCTCCGCCTCGGCGGGTGTCAGCCGGTCGGCGTTGCCCACCTCGGCGTGCCCCTCGACCGAGTGCGAGTGCAGCCGGCCGCCGCGCAGGTCGAGCAGGAGGGCGTACCGGTCGAGCAGGCGCGGCGGCGGGGTGTCCAGGTCGACGACGGTGACCGCGTCGATGCCGCCGTCGCCGACCAGGTCGGTGGCGCCGGTGAGGTCGCCGCCGTCGAGCACCACCACGACGTGTGGGCCGTCGGTGGCCGGCCCGGCCGGGCTGAACCGGGACCGGCTGGCCAGCACGTCGTCGAGGAGCCGTTCCAGCTCGGGGGCGGAGCTGGTGACGAGGCGGACCGGGCCGACGGCGTCGACGCGGGTGGGGTGGTGGGCGTGCGGCAGCCACTTCACCCATTCCCAGAGGGCCCGCCGCTCGGGGCCGGCGCAGACCGCGACCAGCAGCTCGTCCGGGGCGTGGAAGACCGCGAGCTGGGTGAGCAGGGCCCGGGCCAGGGCCTGGGCGTCGGGCGAACCGGTGTCGGGCCGCACGCGCCCGTCGGTGCCCCGGACGGCCGACTCGCCCCGGACGTGGACCCGGGCGAAGCTGCGCAGCGACAGCGCCACCGGCAGGTCCGGCACCACCGAGTACGCGTCGAGGAACCGGCGCAGCGCGCCGGCGGTCATCGGCTCCAGCTCCTCCAGCGGCCGGGTGACCGGCGGAACCAGCGGGGTGGCCAGGGTCTGCGGGCCGAGGCCCACCCGGACCACGGCGAAGTCCGGGTCGGCCGGCCGGCGCTCCCAGACCCGGTGGCTGTCCACGGTCGACCAGAGTCGGCCCGGGTCGGGGTGCCGGTAGTGCAGGCCGTCCCGCTGCTGCCCGGCGGTCCGCCTGACCCGCTGGCGCAGCGCGGTGAGGTGCCGCAGGTACTCCCGCCGGGCGGCCATCATCTCCGACTTCTTCGGGGTGCCGGAGGCGCTGCCCCACGAGGTCACCAGCATCGCCACGGAGGACAGCCCGAACATCCCCCCGACCACGTACGAGTAGGCCCCGCCGCCCCGGCCGAACATCATCGCCATCGCGACTGTCCCGCCCAGCATGGGCAGCACCATCAGCCCCTGCTGCCAGCGGGTGCCGGTGACGGCGGGGATCTCCGGCGGCGCCTCGACGGGCAGCTCGCCGACGGGGATCTCCGGCGCGGGACGCCGGGGCGGCCGCTTGATGACGACAGTGGACACTCGCCCTCCCCAGAACGCTCGGTGACCCGAGCCTGGCTCATGGTAGGTAAAGTCCTTCCGTCCGCGCAGCCGCCGCCCCCCTTGATATGGAGATGCGCCGATGACATCCGGGTTGGCCCGTGTCACGATCAGCGCCCCCCAGCGCCGGGTCGACGTCGCCCTGCCGGAGCAGGTCCCCCTCGTCGAGCTGCTGCCCGAGGTGCTCCGGCACGCCGGCGAAGGGCTGGCCGACGACGGGGAGCGGCACGGAGGCTGGGTGCTGCGTCGCGCCGACGGCGCGGTGCTGCTCACCGCCCAGGCGCTGCTGCCCCAGGGGGTCCGCGACGGCGAGGTGCTGCACCTGGTGCCGGCCCGCGCCGAGTGGCCCGAACTGGAGTACGACGACGTGGTCGAGGCGATCGCCGACGGGGCCCGCCGCCGGGGCGCGGCCTGGTCGCCGGCCGCCACCCGGGCCGCGACCCTGGCCGGGGCGGCCGTCCCGCTCGCCGTCGGGCTGCTCGCGGTGCTCGCCGCCGGGCCCGGGCATCGGGCCGGCTGGCCGGTCGCGGTCGCGGTGGCGCTGCTGCTCACCGTCGCCGGCACGGTCGCCTCCCGGGCGTACGGCGACGGCGCCACCGGCGCCACGCTGGGCGGCTACGCCCTGCCGTACGCCGCCGTGGCCGGCGCCCTCGCGGTCAGCTCCGGCGACCAGGTCGGTGCGTTCCCGCCGCTGCGCTGGCTGGGCGCCCCCG
The DNA here is from genome assembly GCF_009908295.1 of Micromonospora rubida. Lineage (GTDB taxonomy): Bacteria > Actinomycetota > Actinomycetes > Mycobacteriales > Micromonosporaceae > Micromonospora > Micromonospora rubida. Next base: position 1,042,728 of record NZ_JAAALO010000002.1, on the reverse strand, counting down.
AGCTGCTGGCCGGCGCGGCGGCGCTGCTGCTGGTGGCGATGTTCGGCCTGTTCGGGGTGGCCAGCCGGGTCCGGGTCTTCGTGGCCGGCGCGACCGCCGGGGCGGCCGGCGCGCTCGTCGCGCTCGGTGGGCTGGCGCTGCCGGCCGAGGGCGCCGCGGCGGTGCTGGTCTGCGTCCTGGTCTTCGCGTTGGGCGGGCTGCCGTTGCTGGCCATCCGGCTGGGCAGGCTGCCGCTGCCGCCGATCACCCTGCCCGGCGACGGGAGCCCCGGCGCCGAGGCCGCCCGGGACCTGCCGGACCGGGCCCGGGTGTACGCCGCCGTGGCCCGGACCGAGGAGATGCTGACCGGGATGCTGCTCGGGCACGCCGTGCTGGCGGCCGGGGCGGCGGTGGTGCTCGCCGTGACGGGCGGGACGGCCGGGCGGCTACTGGTGGCGGTCGCGTCCGCCGTGCTGCTGCTGCGCTCCCGGCTCTTCGTGGCGCTGCGCCACCGGGTGCCCCCGGTGGCCGCCGGGCTGGCCGGGGCCGCCCTGCTCGGCGGGGTGCTCGCCGTGGGCTCCGGCCAGCCCGGGAGGCTGCTGCTGGCCGCCGGCGGGCTGGTCGTGGCCCTGATCGCCGTGGCCGCCGGCACCACGTATGCCCGGCGGCCCGTGTCGCCGTACGTCGGTCGGCTGGCGGACCTGACCGACACCGCGCTGGTGGTCTCCGTGGTGCCGGTGGCCTGCGCGGTGCTCGACCTGTACGAACGGGCCCGGGGGCTGCTCGGCTGAGCGGCTCCCGGGCCCGTCGGCGTCTGCCGGTGGTGTCAGTGCGTGGACTCGCCGCGCTCCTCGGCCTCCCTGGCCCGCCGGTACGAGTTGTGGATCTCGGCCTCGGCCTCGACCCGGCCGACCCAGGTCGCGCCCTCGACCGACTTGCCGGGCTCCAGGTCCTTGTACACCTCGAAGAAGTGCTGGATCTCCAGCCGGTCGAACTCGCCCAGGTGGTGGATGTCGCGCAGGTGCTCCTGACGCGGATCCTCGTAGGGCACGCAGAGGACCTTGTCGTCCCCGCCCTTCTCGTCGGTCATCCGGAACATGCCGATGGTGCGGCAGCGGATCAGGCAGCCGGGGAAGGTCGGCTCGGGGACCAGCACGAGCGCGTCCAGCGGGTCGCCGTCCTCGCCCAGGGTGCCCTCGATGAACCCGTAGTCCGCCGGGTACTGCGTGGACGTGAAGAGGGTGCGGTCCAGCCTGATCCGGCCGGTCGCGTGGTCCACCTCGTACTTGTTGCGGTGACCCTTGGGGATCTCAACCGTGACGTCGAAATCCATCTTCCACGCTCCCTCGTCTGCCCACGCTGGCTAACGGAAACCAGTGGCGCCGCTCCCCAGGACAGGTGAATGCCTACCCGCCTGCTCCGGCCGCCGCATAGTCTTCGGACCGAAGTAGTGTCACCCAAGCTGTTTTCCGTGTGGGAGGAGGGGGCCGTGGGGAGGGAAGATTCACACTACCGTCCGGAGGGGGTTGACGGGCGGAAGGGCGGACATCCGCGCTCCGGGGGCGCGACCGGGCGGGTCCCGGTGCCCGAGGCGCACCTGCCCCGTACCCCCGTGCCGCCCCCCGCCGACGGCATCGACCCCGATGCCACGGTCCAGCTCACCAGGTCCGGGGAGCGGCCCCCACCGCCCATGTGGCGGCCCCCGGACCGGGCGCCCGTGGCCGACCGGTTGCCGGCTTCGGCCGGCCCGACCGCCGGCTTTGCCGCCCCCGTGCCGCAACCGGGAGCGGGAGGCGCCGGCGAACCGCCGGCCGGGCCGGCCCCGGAGTACGGCCGGCCGCCGGCCCGCCGCCGCCTCCCGCTGGCCGTCCTGGCCACGGTGCTGCTGCTCGCCCTGGTCGGGGCCGGGCTGGCGGTGGTCCGGCCCGGTCCGGTCGCCGGCTGGCTCGGCGCGGACCGGCCCAGCCCGCAGGCGCCCGCCGAGGCCGCCGAGCCGGAGCCGGTACCGGTGCTCGCCGGCCCGGACGGCAACGCCCCCGAGCCCACCCCGGACGGGGTGCGCGCCGCACTCGAACCGCTGCTGCGGGCTCCCGAACTGGGCAGCCGGGTCAACGTGTCGGTTGCCGACGTGACGAGCGGCCGGTCGCTCTACTCGCGGGGCGGCGACGCCGGCACCGTCCCCGCCTCGGTGACCAAGCTGGCCACCGCCGTCACCGTGCTGGGGGCGCGCGGGCCGGACCACCGCATCCCCACCCGGGCGGTGGCCGGCGCGAACCCGGGCGAGGTGGTCCTCGTCGGCGGCGGCGACCCGACCCTCGCGGTGGACGGCGACGGCTTCTACCCCGACGCGGCCCGCCTCGACGACCTGGCCAAGCAGGTCAAGCAGGCGCTCGGCGGCACCGCGCCGACCCGGGTCGTCGTCGACTCCTCGCTCTTCCCCGGCCAGGTGTACGGCCCCGGCTGGGACTCGGACATCCCCACCGGCGGGTTCGGCGCGGCGATCAGCGCGCTGATGACCGACGGCGCGCGCCGGGACCCGCAGGCCGCGAAGAAGAACTTCGACACCAGTCACGGCTGGGCGGAGCGGGTCCCACAGCCCGACCTGGTGGCCGGCCGCGCCTTCGCCAGGCTGCTCGGGCTGACCGGCGCCGCCGCCGAGGTGAAGCGGGACACCGCCCCGTCCGCCGGCGCGGCCCCGTCCGCCGCTGCCCCCGCGCCCGGCGCCGAGCTCGGCAAGGTCGAGTCGCTGCCGATGATCCGGCTGGTCGATCTGATGATCACCGACAGCGACAACGTGATCGCCGAGGCGCTGGCCCGGCAGGTCGCGCTGGCCCGCGACCAGCCGGCGTCCTTCGTCGGCGGGGCGGCGGCGACAGACATCGTGATCGGCGAGCTGGGCCTGTCGGCCGACGAGATCACGCTCTCCGACGGCAGCGGGCTGTCCCGGAGCAACCGGATCAGCCCCTCCCTGTTGACCGACCTGATCTCGCTCGCCGGCAACGGCACCCACCCGGAGCTGGCCGCCATCTTCGGCGGCCTGCCGGTCGCCGCCTGGTCGGGCACCCTCGGCGGGCGGTACCAGGTGCCGGCCACGGCGGCCGGGGCCGGCGTGGTCCGGGCCAAGACCGGGACGCTGACCCGGGTGCACGCCATCGCCGGGCTGGTCACCACCGCCGACGGCCGGCTGCTCACGTTCGCCGTGCTCACCGACCAGACGCCGCCCGACTCCCTCGACGACACCCGGCGTGCCCTCGACCGGATCACCTCGGCGCTGGCCCGCTGCGGCTGCCGCTGAACCGACCCGGGCCCTTTTGTGGTGCCATGTCCTGTCGGCGGCGAAAGGTGGGGGTGTTCCGGCGCGGGTACGGTGGGTGCATGGCGCAGTTCGTGGACTGGGATCTGGCCGCCGCGACCGCGGGGGCGTTGAGCAAGTCGGGGCCCCGGGTGTCGTACTCCGAGGCCACCGAGGTGGTCTCCGAGCTGCGGCGACTGACCGACGAGGCGGCCGGGCACGTGGCCGACTACACCGGGCTCCGCTCGCAGGTGGCGCACCCACCGGTGCGCGTGGTGGACCGGCGGGACTGGGCGGCGACCAACATCGCCGGCCTACGTGAGGTGATCACCCCGCTGGTCGGCCGGCTCTCCGGCGACAAGCAGCCCGGCCCGCTCACCGAGGCGATCGGCTCCCGGGTCACCGGGATCCAGGCCGGCACCGTGCTTGCCTACCTGTCGGGCCGGGTCCTCGGCCAGTACGAGGTCTTCTCCGGCGACCCCGGCCAGCTGCTGCTGGTCGCGCCGAACATCGTCGAGGTGGAGCGGAAGCTGGGGGCCGACCCGCGTGACTTCCGGCTCTGGGTGTGCCTGCACGAGGTGACCCACCGCACCCAGTTCACGTCGGTGCCCTGGATGCGGGCGTACTTCCTCGGCGAGGTGCAGGCGTTCGTGGACGCCTCGCAGGGCGGCGAGCACCTGGTCGAGCGGCTGCGCCGGGGGGTGGCCACCCTCTCCGACGTGGTGAAGGACCCGGAGAGCCGGGCCAGCGTGCTGGACATCGTGCAGACCCCCGCCCAGCGGGCCGTACTCGACCGGCTCACCGCACTGATGACCCTGCTGGAGGGGCACGCCGAGTTCGTGATGGACGGCGTCGGCCCGCAGGTCATCCCCAGCGTCGAGCGGATCCGGGCCGGGTTCAACCAGCGTCGGGAGTCGGGCAACCCGCTGGAGAAGGCGATCCGCAGGCTGCTCGGCGTCGACGTCAAGATGCGCCAGTACGCCGAGGGCCGCAAGTTCGTCCACGGCGTCGTCGAGCGGGTCGGCATGGACGGCTTCAACAAGATTTTCGGCTCCCCGCTGACCCTGCCCCGGCTCAATGAGCTCGGCGACCCGGACGCCTGGGTCGCCCGGGTGCACGGGCCGGCCGGCGCCACCCCGACGGTCGGCTGACCGTACGCCGATGGCCGCGCTCGCCCCGTCGGTCGCCGCGGTCCGACTCGCGGTCCGCCGCGCGCTGACCGCGCTGGCCGGGGACGGGCCGGTGCTGGTCGCCTGCTCGGGCGGGGCCGACTCGCTCGCCCTGGCCGCCGCCACGGCGTTCGTCGCGCCCCGGCTCGGCCGGCGGGCCGGACTCGTCACCGTCGACCACGCCCTCCAGGCCGGCTCTGACCGGCGGGCCGCCGCCGTGGCGGACTGGGCGGCCACGGCCGGGTTCACGCCGGCCGAGGCGGTCCGGGTCGACGTCGCCGGCCGTCCCGGTGGGCCGGAGGCAGCCGCCCGCCAGGCCCGCTACCAGGCGCTGGTCGAGGCGGCCCGGCGGCACGGGGCGGCGGCACTGCTCACCGGGCACACCCGCGACGACCAGGCGGAGACGGTGCTGCTCGCGCTGGCCCGGGGCGCCGGCCCGCGAGGGCTGGCCGGGATGCCCCCCCGCCGGGACCTGTCCGGGGTGCCGCTGCTGCGCCCCCTGCTCGACGTGACCCGGGAGCAGACCCGCAAGGCGTGCGCCGCCCTCGGGCTGACCCCGTGGGAGGACCCGCACAACACCGACCCCTCGTACGCCCGGTCCCGGGTCCGGGCCGACGTGCTGCCCGCGCTGGTCCGGGCGCTCGGCCCCGCCGTGCTGGACAACCTCGCCCGGACTGCCCGCCTGGTGGCCACCGACACCGCCGCCCTCGACGCCCTGGCCGCCGCCGCCCTGGCCCCGCCTGACCCTGCGGTTCTGGCCGATCCGGCCGCCGCCGTCGGCGGGGCGGGCGGGCCGCCGCCGGCGGATGTGCGGGTGCCCGGGGGCGGGCTGTCGGTCGAGGGGCTGGCCGGGCTCGCCCCGGCGGTCCGGACCCGGGTGTTGCACGCCTGGGCCCGGGAACTCGGCGCGGCGCCCGCCGCGCTGTCCCACCGGCACGTCGCCGCGCTGGACGCGCTGGTCACCGACTGGCGGGGACAGGGCGCGACCCATCTGCCCGGTGGCATCCGGGTGGTCCGCCGCGCCGGCCGGCTCGCGGCCACCGACCCGATTGCCTGACGGCTCGCCGCCACCGACCGGGCCGACCGAGCGGCTGAGGTCGGCCGCTTGGCTGTTGGCGGTGGGCGGGAACCGGCCGGCGGCGGTGGTCAGCCGGTCGTAGCGCGGTCGCGGAAGGTGGCCCGGTAGGTGTGCGGGGTGGTGCCCAGCCGGCGGGTGAAGTGGTGGCGCAGGGTCGCCGCGTCGCCGAAGCCGGCCCGGCCGGCCACGCCCTCCACGCTCAGGCCGGTCTCCTCCAGCAGCCGCCGGGCCAGCAGCACCCGCTGGTTGGTCAGCCAGTCGTGGGGCGTGGTGCCGGTCTCGGCGCGGAACCGGCGGGCGAAGGTGCGTGGGGTCATCCCGGCCCGGGTGGCCAGCCCGTCGACGGTGACGGGGCGGTCCAGGTGACCCATCAGCCACTCCAGCACCGGTTCCAGGGTTGGTGCCTCGGGGGCCTTCGGGATGGGCGCCTCGACGTACTGGGACTGGCCGCCGTCGCGGTGCGGCGGGACGACCATCCGGCGGGCCAGCCGGGTGGCGGTGGCCGAGCCGTGCTCCTCACGTACCAGGTGGAGACAGGCGTCGATGCCGGCGGCCGTGCCGGCGCTGGTGAGTAGCCGGCCGTCGGCCACGTAGAGCGAGTTGCACCGGACCCGGGCCCGGGGGTGGCGGCGCTGCAACTCGTCGACGTACCGCCAGTGGGTGGTGCACTCCCGGTCGTCGAGCAGCCCGGCCGCGCCGAGCACGAAGGCCCCGGAGCAGACGCTCAGCACGTACGCGCCGCGCGCGTCGGCCCGGCGCAGCGCGTCCAGTACGGCGGGAGGCGTGGCCGTGTCGCCGCTGTGCGCGGGCACCGCGACCAGGTCGGCGTCCTCGATGGGCCCGAGGTCGGCGTGCGGGGTGAGGTGGAACCCGGCGGAGGTACGCACCTGGGCGCCGTCGGACGTGCAGACGGTGAACCGGTAACCGGGGAAGCCGTCGGCGGTCCGGTCGGTGCCGAAGACCTCGGCGAGCACCCCCAGCTCGAACGGGGCCACCCCGTCGAGCGCGAGGACGGCGACGGATCGGAGCATGTGACGAGGGTAACCGTACGGGTGGCAGAAAATCGAGGTCGGGTGGCATAACTGCCACTGTCCGGTGTGTGAGCAGGCGCGCAGACTGGTTCCAGTCCGGTGCGCACCGGCGGCGAAAACATCCGAAAACCCCGCGAAAGCGAGCGCCGCCATGGCCTTCCTGCCGTTCCTGCTCTTCCTGCTCCTCCTCGTCGTCGCGTCGGCCTTCGGCCTCGTCGCCGACACCCGGGACTCGGCCGACTGGAAGCCCACCGACGAGGGTCGCCGGTGGCGATCCAGTATCTGCTGACCCGGTTCGCGCCGGATGCGTAGAAAATCCCGGCGGGACCGCGTCGAAAGGGGCGGCCCCGCCGACGAAGGGCATCCGGCGTACGGCAGGCTAGGAGTCATGGCTGACGGCTCCTGGTACGACGCCGACATCGACCACGTGATCATTTCCGAGGCGCAGATCCGCGAGAAGACGGCGGAGCTGGCCAAGCAGGTCTCGGCTGACTACGCCGGCGTCGATGGGCTCCTGCTCGTCTGCGTGCTCAAGGGCGCGGTCATGTTCATGGCCGACTTCGCCCGGGCGCTGGGCCGGCAGGGCCCCCCCGCCGAGCTGGACTTCATGGCCATCTCGTCGTACGGCCAGGGCACCACCTCCTCTGGCGTGGTCCGGATCCTCAAGGACCTGGACCGCGACATCGCCGGACGGCACGTGGTGGTCATCGAGGACATCGTCGACTCCGGGCTCACCCTCTCCTGGCTGCTGCGCTACCTGGAGTCGCGCTCGGCGGCCAGCGTCGAGGTCGTCGCCCTGTTCCGCAAGCCGGACGCGGTCAAGGTCCCGGTGCCGGTGAAGTACGTCGGGTTCGACATCCCGACCGAGTTCGTCGTCGGCTATGGCCTCGACTTCGGCGAGCGGTACCGCGAGCTGCCCTACGTCGGAGTGCTCAAGCCCGAGGTCTACGCCCGGGCGTGAGGCCCGTTCGTCCGGCACCCGTCAAGCGGACGTTCAGCGCGCTCTCAGCTGATCGGTCTACGGTAGGGGTCGGTGGTGTGGAGTTGCCCTCTACGCCCGGTCCTTCGACCCGCTTGACCGGGCGGTCGGATGGCCGGGTGCAGAACTCCCGCCACGCCGGCTGAAACCCGGTTCGCCTTACGCGTAACTGCTGGGCTCGCAGGCTCACATGTCGCGCGCACGGTGTACCGTCGAGTGACCGTGGTGCGGCAGTTGCGCGCCCCGGGGTCGAGGCCGGCCCGCACGGCGGCTCCGGCCGCCGCCTCGGCGGCGACAAGCCATTCAGACGGTCAGGACGTCGATCAGGAGGATGCGGGCGCCTCGGCGCTCGACGACAGCATGGAACGTACGCGTTTCTTCCGCCGACCGGTGGTCTGGATCATCCTGGTCATCCTCGGCGCCGTTGTGCTCAGTCAGCTGTTCACCAGTGGTCCCAGCTACCACCGCGTGGACACTTCCGTTGCGCTCGACCAGCTGCATACCGCCAAGATCAAGAAGGCGGTCTTCCAGGACAAGGAGCAGACGCTCCAACTCGACCTGGAGAGCAAGACCAAGTTCGGTGATACCAACACCGATCGGATCGAGGCCCAGTTCCCGTACGAGGTGGGCGGCCAGGTCTGGAACGAGGTCCTCGACGCCAAGGCGGCCAACCGGATCACCGGACCGGCCGACACCAAGGTGTCGTCCGACAGCGTCTGGGTGAGCCTGCTGGTCAACCTGCTCCCCATCGCGTTGCTCGTGCTCCTGCTGCTGTTCTTCATGTCGCAGATGCAGGGCGGCGGCTCCCGGGTGCTCAACTTCGGCAAGTCCAAGGCGAAGATGATCACCAAGGACACCCCGAAGACGACCTTCGCGGACGTCGCGGGCGCCGAGGAGGCCGTCGAGGAGCTGCACGAGATCAAGGACTTCCTGCAGAACCCGGCGAAGTACCAGGCCCTGGGCGCCAAGATCCCGAAGGGCGTGCTGCTCTTCGGTCCGCCCGGCACCGGTAAGACGCTGCTGGCCCGCGCCGTCGCCGGCGAGGCCGGGGTGCCGTTCTACTCGATCTCCGGCTCGGACTTCGTGGAGATGTTCGTCGGCGTCGGCGCCAGCCGGGTCCGTGACCTCTTCGAGCAGGCCAAGACGAACGCCCCGGCGATCGTCTTCGTCGACGAGATCGACGCCGTCGGCCGCCACCGCGGCGCCGGCATGGGCGGCGGTCACGACGAGCGCGAGCAGACGCTCAACCAGCTGCTCGTCGAGATGGACGGCTTCGACACCAAGGGCGGGGTCATCCTGATCGCCGCCACCAACCGGCCGGACATCCTCGACCCGGCGCTGCTGCGCCCGGGCCGCTTCGACCGGCAGATCCCGGTGGACGCCCCCGACATGGAGGGCCGCAAGGCGATCCTGCGGGTGCACGCCAAGGGCAAGCCGTTCGCCCCCGACGTCGACCTCGACGCGGTGGCCCGGCGGACCCCCGGCTTCAGCGGCGCCGACCTGGCCAACGTGATCAACGAGTCCGCGCTGCTCACCGCCCGCAAGGACCAGCGGGCGATCAGCAACGACTCCCTGGAGGAGTCGATCGACCGGGTGATTGCCGGCCCGCAGCGTCGGACCCGGGTGATGGGCGACCAGGAGAAGAAGATCACCGCGTACCACGAGGCCGGGCACGCACTGGTCGCCTGGGCGCTGCCGCACGCCGCGCCGGTGCACAAGGTGACGATCCTGTCCCGTGGCCGCTCGCTGGGCCACACCCTGGTGCTGCCGACCGAAGACAAGTACACCCAGACCCGCGCCGAGATGATCGACACCCTGGCGTACGCGCTGGGCGGCCGGGCCGCCGAGGAACTGGTGTTCCACGAGCCGACCACCGGTGCCGGAAACGACATCGAGAAGGCCACCGGGCTGGCCCGCGCGATGATCACCCAGTACGGCATGAGCTCCAAGCTCGGCGCGATCAAGTACGGCACCAGCGGGGACGAGCCGTTCCTCGGCCGCAACATGGGCCACGAGCGGGACTACTCCGACACGGTCGCCGCCGAGATCGACAACGAGATGCGGGCGTTGATCGAGCTGGCCCACGACGAGGCCTGGGAGATCCTGGTGGAGTACCGGGACGTCCTGGACAGCATCGTGCTCGAGCTGATCGAGAAGGAGACCCTCTCCACGGCCGACATGGCCCGGATCGCTGCTCGGGTGGTGAAGCGCCCGCCGATGGCCCCGTACAACGGCTTCGGCAAGCGTCAGCCCTCCACCGAGCCCCCGGTGCTCACCCCGACCGAGAAGGACGCGCTCAAGGCGCAGGCCCAGGCCGACGGCGCTTCCGTCGGCGGCGGCACGCCCAGCTCGAACAACTCGGACGGTACGCACTGAGCACCGACCCGAAGGTCGGTCCCGAGGTTCTCACCCAGGGAGCCTCGTCGACCGAGCCCGATACCGACGGGCTGGACTACCTCGCCGCGCGCCTGGTCAACGGCAAGTTGACCGGGCGACCGGTCGAGGAGGCCGTCGACCTGCCCCGGATCGAGAAGGCGGTACGCGAGATCCTGATCGCGGTCGGGGAGGACCCCGACCGCGACGGGCTCGTCAAGACCCCGGCCCGGGTCGCCCGCGCGTACGCCGAGCTCTTCGCCGGCCTGCGGGTCGACCCGGCGCAGGTGCTCAGCACCACCTTCGAGGCCAACCACGAGGAGTTGGTGCTCGTCCGGGACATCGACGTGATGAGCCTGTGCGAGCACCACCTGCTCCCGTTCCGGGGCAGCGCCCACATCGGGTACATCCCCGGAACGGACGGCCGGATCACCGGCCTGTCCAAGCTGGCCCGGCTGGTCGAGGTCTTCGCCCGCCGTCCCCAGGTGCAGGAGCGGCTCACCTCGCAGATCGCCGACCTGCTCATGAGCAAGCTGGCCCCGCGCGGCGTCGTGGTGGTGCTCGAGTGCGAGCACATGTGCATGGCGATGCGCGGCATCCAGAAGTCCGGGGCGAAGACCATCACCTCGGCGGTGCGCGGGACGCTTCAGTACGACGCGAAGTCCCGGGCCGAGGCGATGGCGCTGATCATCCACCGCTGACCGCGGGGATTTCCCAGGCGGAGGCCACCGGGTAGCGCCGCGTTCGACCCGCCGGGCGGGTCAGCCGGCCAGCATCGCCAGAACGAGCCCCGCTGTGGTCGACACCGCCGGGACGAGGCACACCAGGGCACCCCACCGGGGCGTCCGGTCCAACCGGCCACCGGTCGTCGGGTCCGGCAACGTACCCGGGCTCGACGTCCGGTGGGTGGCTTCCCCGGCCGCCGCAGGACCGGTTGCCCCGTCGAAGAGCCGGCCGACGGCGAGCCAGCCGGCGACGAAGGCAGCCGCCGGCATCGGCACCCCGCAGACCAGGGCGGCCACGCTCGCTGGACCGGTGCCGGTGGCCAGGTAGAGCGCCACCTGGAGCAGCGGTACGACCAGCGCCAACGGCCCGTACACCAGCAGGTTGCGGACCCGCGGCGGCCAGACCGCCGGGCGGAGCGTGCTGCGCGCGGCCAGCACGCCGTCCGCCGCGTCCGCCCAGTCCCGGGCCGCCCGCAGCGCGCCCAGCACCGCCGTCGGCCCAGCCACCATGCTCCGGGCCGCCTCCGTCAGCTCGGGCGGCGACGGCATCAGCACCATCGGGGGTACGCCCAGCTCCCGCAGCCGGGACCGCTGCGGGGCGAGTCGCTCGCGTACCGCGGTCAATTCCTCCCGGGCGGCCTGGACCGCGCGGGCCTGCTCCGTCGCGGCGGTCGCCGCGCCCCGGCGTACGCCGTCGAGCTGCCGGGCAGCGGCGACATACTCCGTCCAGGCGGCCGCGCCGTCGGCGGGACGGAGCGGCGCGGGATCGGCACCGGAGCGCTGCCTGGCCGGGGCGGCAGCCGTCGCCGTATCGGCGACGCTGGTCGGCTCCCGGCTCATCCGCTCTCCCCGGTCCCGGTGGCGTCGGCCCTGCTGCCGTCCCTGGCCCTGCTGCCGTCGCCGGCCCTGTCTGTGGCCTCGGCCGCGTCCGCGCCTCCGGCCTCGTTCGCGGCGTCGGTCCCGGGTGCGGTCTTGTTCGCGGCGTCGGTTCCGTCCTCGGGGGCGGTTCCGTTCGCGGCGTCGGGCCCGTTCGCGGCGTCGGGCCCGTTCGCGGGGGCGGTTCCGTTCGCGGCGTCGGGCCCGTTCGCGGCGTCGGGCCCGTTCCCGGGGGCGGGTCCCGCCGAGGGCTCGGCGAACGGCACCAGGAGGACGCCCCGCTCGTCCGGGCCGTCCCAGAGCACGGCCCGGTTCGTGCGGGGACGCCACTGCACCGGGTGGCCGAACACCGCCGCGAGCTGCGTCCCCGGCACACCCACCGCCACGACGGCAGCGAGTTTGTCGACCTCGTCCCCGGCCTGGATGACCGCCGTGAACGGCGGCACCGTGCGCCACCAGCCGAGCAGGTGCCGACCGGCCGGAGGGCCCTCCCGCAGCAGGGCCCGCAGCCGGTCCGGCGGCAGTTCCTGCGGGGCGGGTCCGTCGAGACCGAAGACCACCAGGTATCCCGGCTCGTCGACGTCCAGTGCGGCGAGCAGGCCCGGCAGGCCGACCCGGTCCACCCGATGCTGGCCGGCGAGGTCGCTGGCGAGCGCGTCGGCCACCGGCACCGCATCGGCGCAGAGCGTGGCCACGACGAACCGTCCCGTGCCGGGCCGGTGGTGCGCGGCGACGCTGCGGGCCGCAGTCGCGAGCAGTGTGGCGGCCTCCGCCCCTGGGCCAAGGACTGCGATGTTGCGGCCGGCGGCCGGGCCGATCGGCACCGCCACCGTCGACCGGGACAGGTCCACCGCACGGCCGAGCAGGGCAGCCGGACCTCGCGCCCGGCCCGCGAAGGCAGCCCGGTAGCGGGGATCGTTGCGCAACAGCGGACGCGCCCAGCCGGCGAAGACGACCGGGGGCGCGGACCGCTCTGCCCGGGCCTCCCAGAGCCGGTGCCGCAGCTTCGCGATACTCTCCGGGGCCTCGTGCGGGTCGGGGAACCGGACCATCCGTTCGTGCCCCCGGGTCGCGCCCCGGGGCCCGCCGAGCCCGCCCGCCGTGTTCACCACCGCACTGCCCACCGGCAGGCCGGCGGCGGCGTCGTTGCTCGGCTCCAGCACCGGGCCGCCGCCGGCCAGCGCCACCCGCACCGGAAACTGCCCGAGCATCGAGTCGCGGGTCGTCTGCCCACCGGCGATCCCGAGGTCGCCCTCCCCGGCCAGGACCAGGTGGACGCCGTACGCCCGGCCCGAGCGAGCCAGGGCGTCCAACCGGACTGTCGCCTCGGCGGCCAGCCAGTCCCGGTCCGCGAGGAGCAGCGGGAAGTTGTCGATCACACACACCACCCGGGGCAGGGGCTGGTGCTCCCGCAGGGCGGTGAACCGCTGCCCGCCGGCGCGCTGCCCGGCCTCCTCCCGCCGCCGGGCTTCCTCGGTCAGCTCACCGAGGAGGTCCAGCACGTACTCCCGGTCGGCGGCCATCCCCGCCGTACGGACCTGGGGCACCCAGGACCGGTCCCGCTCGGTCTGGAGAAACTCCGCGAACGACTCACCCTCGCCGAGGTCGGCCAGGTGCAGGACCAACTCGTCCGGGCCGTACCGGGCGGAGAGACCGAGCAGCACGTTGGTGAGGAAGGCGGCGCGGCCTGCGGCGGACCGGCCGCTGACCAGCCAGTGCGGGGTCAGTTCGGTGAAGCCGACGGTCACCGGCCGGCCGCCGGCGTCCCCGACCGTGGTGGCGATCCCCTCCGCCGAACTGGCCGTGCACAGTGGCTCGTCCGGGTCGGGGAGAAGGTTGGCCAGGCTGAGCCGGGAGCCGGCCTCCACCTCCTCGGCGAGCCGCCGGCAGACCTCGTCAACCAGTGCCGGGGGTGGATCGTCGTCGACGAAGACAGGCGAGTTGAGCCCTCCGGGCGCCTCCGCGCCGGGGCTGGCGAACGAGGTGCCGGGAGGGTCACCCAACAGCGAGTACGCGTTGCGCACGGACAACGGGGTGGCCTGTGGCAGGGGGGCGCGGGTCGCGTACGGGCCGGCCGGGGGCCACCCCGCAACGACAAGGTGCAGCCCGGCGGCACGTCCCTGCTCGGCCAGCGCCTCGATCCGCCCCAGGTCGGTCGGCCCGGTCAGCTCGGGTAACGCGGCGACGACCAGCAGCAGCGTGCGGTCGTGGCGGCGCGGCCGGCCGGTGCCCGGAGCCACCCACTGTTCGGCCTCGGTGAGTACCGCCCGTAGCCCGGCAACGTCCACCGCCGGTGGGGGCAGCAGCCCGGCGTCCGCGAGCGCCGCGAACGGCGCGAAGGTGGCGGGCGGGGCGGCGGTCTGCCCCGCGCCCACACTGGTGCGAACCGCGTCGCTGGTGCGAACCGCGTCGCTGGTGCGGACCGCGTCGCTGGTGCGAGCCGCGTCGCTGGTGCGGACCGCGTCGACGGGGCGGACCGCGTCGCTGGTGCGGACCGCGTCGACGGCGCGGACCAGCAGGCAGCCGGCGGGCGTCGCGGCGAGCAGCCGCAGCAGGATCGCCCGGAGCAGCCCGGCCACCCGCGGATCACGAGAGTCGGTATCGATCGCCAAGTGCCCAGTGCCGAGCAGCGGCACCAGCGCGGGGAAGCGTGCGTCCTCCAGCGGGGCGCCGGTGCCGACCCGGATGAAAGCCGGTGGCCCCTCTCCCGAGGGAGTCTCCGCAGCGATCGTCTCCAGCGGTTCCCCCGCCCAGCCCGGCGCCAGCAGGGCCGCCGCGCTACGGAGCCGGTCCGCGAGCTCGTACTGCCGGCGCTGGTCGGCCGGCGCGGGCCGGGTCTCGTCCAGGATGCCGGACGCTGCGGCGGCCGTCGCCTCCGCCCTCCGGTGCAGGGCAGCGGCGCGGTTTGTGCGTGTCCTTGGACCGGCCACCGCGTCCACCCCTCTTCCCGAGGTTCGCAACCCCTCCCCGCGCAGTGACCGTATCCCAGGTCGCCAGCCCTCTCCGGGATGCGCCACGGCGGTGCGCCCACACGCCGAGTGATTACCGGCACGGCAGTTCCCGGTGGTAGCGCGGGGCGGCTTCCTCGCGCTGAGAGCGGCGGTCTTCTCATCCCGGCTCGGCCACGCCCCCGTCCTCAGCGATCGGACGTGGTCACGTCGCGGTCGACCAGCATCGCGTCGAGGTGCCGGCGGCGGGCCGGGCCAGTCGTTGTCCCGGTCATGATCGGTGGCGTCTGGGGCATTGGGTACGAGGCGTCCAGCCGATAGCCTCAAGGGGTGGAATCAGTGCAGCCCTCCGCCGGTTCCCAGGTCTCCCGCGTACCGGCGCAACGGACCCCGCCGGAGCAACTGGCACCCCCGTCCGGGGCGCCGGCACCGGCCCGTCCGCCGCGTCGGTTGCGTACCGTCCTCACCGTGGTTGCCGGGGTGGTCGGTCTGCTCATGCTCGGAGGCGTGGCGACCGCCTTCGTCCTGTACGAACGCGCCACCACCCCGGACCGCAGCGCCCCCGACGTGGTGGTCGACAACTACCTGCGCGCCTTCCTGGTGGACCGCAACGATGTCAGAGCGGAACAATTCACATGCTCCACCAACCCTCCTGAGCTGAACGAGCTTCGCGCACTGCGCGACGACCTTCTCGCGCGAGAGAAGCGCTTTGCCACGACGATCTCGGTGAGCTGGGGCAGATTGGACGTCCAAAGCCAGGGCGACATGGCCCAGGTGCGTGTCGATTTGATTATCTCTGCGCACGTAGACGGGATTTCACAGAGCGATCGACAACCGTGGCAGTTCAACGTCAGACGTGCGGATGACGGCTGGAAAGTGTGTGACGGAACTCCCGCTGGCTGAGGTACATCACTCGACCCAGAGCAGGTGGACCGGAACCTCCAGGGTCGTCGGGGGCTGCCCCCGCCAGGCCCAGCGGTACCACTCCAACTCCGGAGTGACCCGCACGCAGATGTCTCCGTCCGTGCCCGAGTAGGTCTCGGTCACTGCACGTAGGTCCCGTTGCTCGCCGGTGTCCGTGGCGTGCACGACTCGTCGCCCGGTGACGGCGCCGGCATCGAATACCGGGGTCGGCGCGCGGTGGGCCGGCGCGTCCAGGGACACCAGACGGATACCGGATTCCTGCGGTGCTTCGCCACTCGGCCGGGTCCCGACGGTCTCCACCCAGATCCGCTCGACCGGCACGAGTGGGGCGAACACCTCGAGCTGCTCGGACTCGGCGCGATACCACTCCTGCTCCGGAATGACCGGCACGTAGGTACGACTGTTCTGCACCACCCGTTCGTCGGCGCGCAGGTCACCGCGCCAACCGAGACCCGGTAGTCCGATCAGGACCCGCTGGCCGCGCAGCTCGACCCGGACGGTCGCGGGCACGATCTCGATCGGCCGGGGCGGCAGAGGGGCCCAGTCGGGCTGGTCGGCGAAGGGGTCGGGAAGTGGCCCGGTCATGCGTCCCAGGGCCTCACGCCTTGCCGTTCAGCGGCGCGCCCCGGTCCCGCATGAACGACACCGGGTCTACGGCACCCCGGCTGGAACGATCCCCGTCGAGGTGTACCTCGAAGTGCAGGTGTGGCCCGGAGGAGTTGCCGCTGGTGCCGACCTCTCCGATCACCTCGCCGGCCTTCACGAGTTGACCGGGAACGACCCGGGGCTTGACGATCATGTGGCAGTACCGGGTGACGTAGCCGCCAGCGTGCAGCATGTCGACGAACCAACCGCACCCGCCTTTGCCCGGCCAGCCGTCCACGTCGCAACTGCTGCGTCCGCCATGGTCGGGGTCGCAGCGGGCGACCAGGACCCGGCCCGTGGCGGCGGCGCGGATCAGGGTGTGCTTCGGCGCGCCGATGTCCACGCCGTTGTGGCTGGGACGACTCGCCGTCCGGAATCCGGACCCGACGCCACCGGGGATCGGCGCGGTCCAGCCCGAGGCGGCAATCTGGCCCCGGGTGGCCGCGTTGCAGATGTTCTGCTTCGCCACCTGCACCGTGCGGGCCGCGCCTCCGGCGAGCGCGTCCACGATCTTGCTGGCCAACTCCTCGTGCTTGGCGTAGGCATCCGGGAAGGCACTGACCTGCACCCGCTGGGCGGCCCGGGTCAGCGGCATCTGCTCCCAGTTGGGGACCTTCACCAGCTTTTCGTAGAACTTCCGAGACGTGTAGGCCGGGTCCTGCAACTGTTCCGGTGAGCCCCAGCCCTGGCTGGGGCGTTGCTGGAAGAGGCCCACCGAGTCGTGGTCGTTGCGGCTGCCTAGGTGGGGGAGGTTGCGCAGACCGGACTCCTGCATGGCGGTGGCGATCGCGACGACCCAACCCCGGGGCGGAACCTTCATGTCGGAGCCGACTTTGATGATGACAGCGGCGTTGCGGATCTGGCTGTCGCCGTACTGGGCGAAGCGCGGCATCTTTCCTGAGACGTTGACCTGGTGCGTCCGTCCGCAGCCGGACCGGGCCTCGGGGGAGAGGTCGTCCCCACCACCGCTCAGTTCGGTGAGGAAGAACGCCGCCGTGCCGCCGGTGCAGCAGAGCAGCGTGAGGGCTGCGGTCAGCGCGGCGGCCAGGGCGCCGATGCGCAGTTGCCGACGGCGCGGGGCCCCGCCTTCGAGGTGATCGCTCATGTCCGCTCCCAGTCCACAGCGTCGACCAGCCACTGCCCGTCTGGGGCCACGAGTTCCAGCCGTAGGCGTCCCGAGTCGAGCGGTACCAATACCTCCACGAAGCGTTCCGTCCGGGGCCGGAGGCTCGGTTCTCCGGTCGTCCGCTCCGCCGGGACCCCCGCCGGATCGACACCGGCGAGTTCCTCGGTCAGTTCCGGCGTGGAGAGCGGGCGCAGGGCGGCATGCCATTCGTCGGCTCCGCCGTCGCGACCGCCGAGCCAGGCGGCGGTGAACCTGGCCGCGATCTGCTCGGGCGGCGGTGCGTTGGGACGGCTCACCGGTGACGGGGGCGTGGTGCTCCCGACCACGCCGTCGTCACCGGCGGTCGGGTCGACTGTGGTGATCGGCTCATTCGGTCGGTTGCTCAGGCCCGTCGCGGGGCCCACCGAATCGGAGAAGAGCCGGGCCGCTCCGAGAACGCCGACCACGAGGACGCCGATGGCCAACGCGATGCCCAGCCGGGACCGCAGCGCCTTCGTGAACAGGAATTCAATCGCCCGTCGCATCACCCTCACCGCGCCTCGGTGCGGATCCGCGGCGCGGTGGGCCGCGAGGTCGCGGGCTTGGTGGAGCCGGGACGGTAGATGACGAAGGACGGGTTTTCCTCGGGTACGTCAGGCTCAGTCCAGGTCGCGGGCTGGCGACGCCGGGGCTGGGGCGCGGTGGGACGCGCGGTCCCCCGCTGTTCGGGCGAGGTGGCCTCATCCGAGCGTTCGCTGCCGTCAGGCCGCTGCCGCTCGCTGGCTGTGCCGGTGCCAGTGGCGGCCTTGACCTGACTCGGATCCTCGTGCCGGGCTTCTGGCCGGAGGCTGCGCTGCTCCAGCCCCACGCCTCGCCGCCGGGCCAGGGCCGGCTCTGCGGTGCCGCCGGGTTCGGCCACGTCCAACCGTGCTGCGGTGCGCATGTCCCGGAAGAACCGGCGATGCCACGAGCCGGCCGAACTGACCGCCTCGCTGCTGTCCTTGCCGCCGAGCTGGGTGATCCGACGGTACGGGCGCAGCAGCAGCCAGCCGACCACGCCGCAGAGCCACACCAGCACCACCTGGAGCCAGCCTGGCAGGGTCGCCGTGCTCATGATCAGGTCTACGGCGAAGAGGTAGATGGCGGCCCCGGTGCCGAAGATGGCGATGTTGAACACTGCGGCGACGACGGCGTTGGCCAGCCGCCGCAGCCCGGCGCTGGCCGGACGCATCAGGCCGACGGTGCCCAGGATCGGGGCTGCGATCACCGCCCACCGGAAGATCAGGAAGCCCAGCAGGACCAACAGTGAGGCGGTGAGGTCGAACATCGCGAAGAGCAGTGCGGCGAGCACCGCGATGAAACCGGAACCGACCCGGTCCATGTCCCGGACGCCCTGGAGGTACTCGTACGCCTCCGGGTCCTCGCCTTTGATCTGTTGCGCGACCCGCGCCCACTGCTGTTGTTTGGCGTCGATGGTCGCCTCGCGCGTCTTCGGATTGGCGCGGAGCTTCTCCGCCTCCTCCCAGGAGATCGACTTCGCGTCGTAGAGCGCCGGGCCGTACTTCTTGGCCGTCTCGCTGTCGGCCGAACCGAGCACACCTCGCAACCAGTTCCGGTAGAGCATGGACTCGGTTGCGGTGTCACTGGCCCGGACCGCAGGGGGACGTTTGTCGATGCAGGCATCAGGATTCGGCAGAGCACACTTGTCCGTTGGAATGTCTCGCGTCGCGGGTCCGACCGCGTCGTGGACGACGCCGAGGGTGGTGACGAGAGTGCCGTCGGCGATGTTCGCGGACTTGACCGGCCAGGCGGCCAGGGCTGTCACCGCCACCATCACCAGCAGGGCCCAGCCCGCAGTGGTCATGGCGTTGCTCATGTCCGACTGGCGGGAGCGCCAGAGCAGGTAGAGACCCACCACGCACAGCGTGACGATGCCGAAGACGCTGAACACCTTCTGGTAGACGGCCTTGGTGGCCTGCTCGACCAGCGGGTCGGCCCAGCCCCACATCGATCGAGGGTCCCAGGCCCGCTCCCGCAGGGCGTTTGAGCCGCCGATGACGGCGGTGGCGATCATGAACTCGCCGTTCGCCACGGTGGTGGTGAACTTGTAGTCCGGGTGGATGACCGCAGAGGCGCAGCCGCCCGGGATGTCGTACGTCGGGTAGCTGTACCCCGCGTACCCGTAGTCGCTGTAGAGACCCTTGGGGCCGGGCAGCTTTGCCGAGTCCGGACGGGCGGCGAACCAGCCGGCGAGCCCGGAGTCGGGTGCTGCGGGGACCGGTGCGTTGCGGCACTTGACCTGGTCCTTGCTGACATCGGTCAGCTTGCCGACGCAGGTGCGGAAGTCGGCCTGCCACTCCTGGGTGGTGCACAGATCCGCGCGGGCCTGGGCCGCCGGCGGGGCGGCGTACGCCGGGTCGCCGCCCACCATCGGCCAGGCGATGGTGGCCCCGGCGAGTACGCCGAGCGCGAGCAGGAACGCTGCTAACCGGGCCCGCACCCTCGCCATGTCACGCCTCCAGGTCCGGGAGATTGGTCGGCAGCTGCCCGGCCGTCGCGGTGACCGCGGCGGGGGTGGTGTCCAGGTGATCCAGTAGCCCATCGACGTACGACACGTCCACCCGGACCTTCTGCACCCGTCCGTCGACGTCGCGCATGACGAACTCGCGGAAGCCGAGCCGGGCCGCCGAGGTGGCATCCGCGGTCGACAGCGAGGCCAGCGTGGCCTCGTACCCGTCGTTGACCGGGACGCGGAGCAGCCGTAGCGCCTCGGAGGCGATCTCGGCGTCCTCGGCGATTCGGCCGACGAAGACGGTGGAGACGAGGTTCTGCACGTCGAGGCCGAGGATGTCCCGGGGGTTCTGCGAGGCGACCAGGGCAGCGAGGTTCCACTTGCGGGAGTCGCGGGCGAGTCGGACCAGGAAGGACCGGCCGGAGCGCCAGCCCTCCATGAAGTGCGCCTCGTCCAGGCCGACCAGTTTCCGGGACGACATCGAACCGCCGTAGCAGCGGCGCACCGCCAACCGGTGGGCGGTGTGCAGCATGGGCAGCGCGAGGGCCTCCTCGGCCGACCAGTACTCCCGTTCGATCTTGAGGTCGGGCAGCCTCAGTCCGGCCATGGTGATCACGGTGAGCGCCGCGTCGGCGCCGAGCAGCCCCTCCGGCGGGCGGCCGAAGAAGAGCATGGCCAGCGGCATCTCGGCGGTGTCCAGCAGCAGGTTGGCCAGCTCCTTGCCGGCGTCGTCGTCGAGCTGACCCAGGCAGGCGACCACGTCGTCCAGGGTGGACGTCTCCTCTGCCGGCACCTGGCGCACTGCGTGCCGGAACAGGGTGGCCGTGGACGCCTCCCGGGCTACCTGCGGCGGCACCAGCATCATGCAGATGTCCTGTACCAGCATGCGGCGTTCGGCGCGGGCGTTGGAGATCGCGATCTCGAACTCCCGGTCGCCGGTCGGGCCGGCGCTGAACTCGCTGCGCAGTGGCGTCGGGATGAGCGCGTACGGTGCCAGCGTCCCCTGCTCGGAGCCGGTCAGGTTGAGCACCCGCGAGTACGGCCGCAGCTCCGGCATGTTGCACAGCCGGGCCAGCGGGCCGGACGGGTCGAGCAGGGTCACCTGCACCCCGCGCCGGGCGGCGAGGTAGCCCAGCGCGCCGAGCAGCGTCGACTTGCCGCCGCCCGGCTCGGCGACGAAGACGGCGAGCCCGGAGCGTTCCCGCACCTCCATCGGGAAGTGCAGGTCGAGGAAGACCGGCCGGCGGCAGGTGCCTGCGGTCCGCCCGATGAGGTCACCGCGCCGGTCGCCCACCGTCGATGCGGCCTGTGGCAGCGCGGCGGCGAGCAGGTTGACCGGCATCCGGCGGACGTAGCCGGTGTTGGCGATCGGCTCGCCGGGGATGAACTCCCGGGCCAGCCAGTCCTGGTTCTTCGGGTG
Source organism: Micromonospora rubida (assembly GCF_009908295.1). GTDB lineage: Bacteria > Actinomycetota > Actinomycetes > Mycobacteriales > Micromonosporaceae > Micromonospora > Micromonospora rubida. Next base: position 1,021,672 of record NZ_JAAALO010000002.1, on the reverse strand, counting down.
TTGCAGCGAGACGCGCAGCTCGCGGGAGTAGAGCTGGATCAGCCGGCGGGCCCGTTCCAGGCACTCCTCCCGGGTCCGGCCGCCGACGGCGATCCGGTGCCAGCCGTGCGCCCGGGCCGAGTCCACCGGCAGGCCGGTGGTCATCTCGTCGCCGATCACCAGCGCCCGCTTGGCCAGTCGTTCCAGCTCGGGCGGGGCGTCGATGCCGTGTTCGGCGTAGTCGAGCTGCTGGGAGCGGATCATCCGCAGCCGGTGTTCAAGGTTTCGGAACGAGTCACCGGAGCCGAGGATGTCGACCCGGGTGGAGATCTCCATCGGCCAGGGCAGCCGCTCGTGGAAGTGCAGCCAGGGCTCGTGCCGCTCGGGGATCTCCAGCGGCTCCATCCGGCCGACCGCGAGCACGGCCACGTGCCGCTCCTCGCCGGTCATCCGGTTGACCAGCTTCACCGTCGAGCCGTACGGGGTGCGGTAGCGCTCGACCTGTTCGGTGAGGGCGAGCAGGTCTCCGCGTTCCCATTGGCCGTTGGTGATCGGGGAAAGGGTGCCGGGTGGGGCCATGCACAGCGCGACCGAGCGGTAGAGCAGCCACTCCAACTCCTGGGCGGTCACCCGCCGCCCGCGCATGCCGAACGCGCCCAGCACCTCGTCGAACTGTTCGATGGTGCGGCCGAGCTTGCGACGCTCGCCGTCGGCGACGCCCCGGCCGAAGGTGCGCAGCAGTCGCTCGGTGAGCGAGTCGCCGAGGGAGCGCCGGGCGAAGGTGACGCCGAGGTATGTCTGCCCCTCGGCGTGGTTGACCGAGAGCAGGTGCCGCTGGGCCGCCACCAGGTGGTCGCCCCAGCCGGCGGTGCCCGGCACGTCGGGCAGTGGGGTCGCGGTGTGCGTGTCGATGGTGCGGGCCCACTCGTCGGCCGGGAAGGGCCGGGTGGTGCGGCGCAGGTGCAGCCGGAATCCGGCGAGCCCGGCGTACTGCTCGGAGATCGCGGCGAGCAGCGCCTCCCGTTCGGCGTCCGGCCGGAACGCCCAGCGCACCTCGGGCAGCCAGTACCAGGCGGTGACGGTGTTGGGGGTGAACGTCAGGTGGCCGGCGATCTCTGTGATGGCCAGCTCGACCGACGGGTCCCGGTCCCCGAACTTGATCTTCGGTGCCCGGACCGCCTTGGCCTGCTTGACCGGTTTCGCGGCCTTCGCGGCCTTGTCGGGCCGAGCCGGCTTGCCCGGCCGGTCGCGCCGGTCGACCGTGCGCTGGCGGGGCGGCGTGGCCTCCCGGCTGGCAGGTGCCGGTGCCGGCTCGGGCGCGTGGCGGGTCGCCCGCTCCACTTCCCGATGCGGCTCAGCCCGATGCGGCTGTGCCCGGTGCGGGGACCGCTCCGGCTCCCGGGCGGTGGGCGGCGCGACGTCGCGCCAGCCGTACGTCTCGTCGTCGGGGTCGGTGACCTGGGCGATCGGGGGCGGGGGCAGATCTGGCCCCGCGGCGGGGCGGACCGCCGGGAGCCGGTCCGCCGGCTGCTGGGGGACCCGGGGCCGACTCTGCGGGGCGGGTGCCGGTGCCGGGGTGCGCTCGACCGGCGAGGGGGGCCGCTCGACGGGGGCCGGCTGTACCTCCGCGTGGGCGGCCGGCGGCGCGGCGGCCGGCTGCTGGTGGGGGATCGCGGGGAGGTCCCGGCCGGTCGGTCGGGCCGGGGCCGGCAGCGCGGGCCGGGACGCCCCCGGGTGTGCGCCGCCGAACAGGTCGAGGAACGGGGAGTCGATGTCCGCGTTCTCGGCGACAATCGGCGCGGGCGGCTCCGGTGCGGCCGGGCGTCCGGGCGCGGGACGCGGCGCCTGGAAGACCCCGACCCGGCCGTGACCGGGCGCGGTGGCGAGCGCCGGGTCGAGGGAGACCTCGTCCAGCTCCTCGCCCGCAGGGTAGTTGAACGAGCGCGCACGGTTACCCTGCGGGACGGTGTGACGTCCTGCCGGGGAACCCGGCGTGGAAGAGCGACTCATGCCCCCGCCTCACCCGAATGCCGCGACTGCCCGATCGGTGTACGCCCGGTCATGCAAGTTCCTCCCGGATCCTGATCCGGCTCGCCACCATGCGCGGGTCGCGCTGCTCGACGGCCGACTCCCGGGTGCGTCGCCAGTCGGTCAGCGCGGTACGGATCACCATGCGCGCGGGCCGGTCCGGGTCGACGTACCGGAAGATGAACGAGGTGCTCACGATGGCGAGGGCGATCTCCCAGGCAGGGAAGAGCTCGACCCGCAGCGTGAACAGCCAGTGGATGAACATGTAGAGGGGTACGAGCAGCATGAACACGCCGTATTGGGCGTACGGCAGGTGCACGGGCAGGGTGTAGCCGGGCGGCCCGAGGTAGACCAGGCGTGCCCGGTAGATGTCGTCGTCGGTGCGTAGCCGCATCTGCCCGCGCCTATTCGAAGATCAGGTCGATCAGGTAGTCACCGATGAAGAAGAGTGTCGCCGCCCCGGCGATGAAGGCCAGCCCGACGATCGCGATGGCGGAGCTGGTCAGCACCTTGGAGATCTCGCCGCGGCTGGCCCGGCCGATGAAGATGACGCCGAGCACGGCCAGCAGAATCGGAGCGATCTTGCTGGCGAAGAAGGTGACGATGTTGTTGGTGTCGATGCCCTTGGGCGCCGGCTCGGCGAGTGGAGTCGACGCCAGGGTGTGGAGCGCGTGGCTGACGGCGGACGTCGCCGTCTCCATGAGCTCGATGGCGATCACTGGAACCTCCCCATGTCGCGGCCGGCGGAGCCGCGGCGGTGCAGTAGGCAAGCCTGGCGGGATGGTGCTGATTGGGCGCAGCGTCGGCGACCCTGCGTCCGTTGCCCACCACGGAGGGTGGCGAGCTTTGGGGGGATTTTTCCCGCTTCGGCCCTCCCTCCAAGCTTCGCCGTCTCGCTGCTGGGCAATTCCAAAGGGTACGGGCCGCCCCCCTTTGCGACAAGCCGCGAAGAGTCGACCCGGAAAGGCCCGGACGTCCGATCGTACACTTGTTCCAATGTGCATGTCAGGGCCGTTCGTGTCGCGGCGGACCGGGCCGCCGGGAGCCGCCGGAACGACCGGTACCGTGCAGTCGTGACCGATCTGGTGCGGGCCCAGGCCCCGGTGGTGATGGGTGTCCTCAACGTCACGCCCGACTCGTTCTCCGACGGCGGCCGGTACGCCGATTTCACCGCCGCCGTCGCACACGGTGTGCGACTCGTGGCGGACGGCGCGCACCTGGTGGACGTCGGGGGCGAGTCGACCCGCCCCGGTGCGGACCGGGTGGACGCGGAGACGGAGGCGGCCAGGGTGCTGCCGGTGATCCGGGAGCTCGCCGCCGCCGGCGTCGTGGTCAGCATCGACACCAGCCGGGCCCGGGTTGCCGAGGCCGCGCTCGCGGCCGGGGCTGCGGTGGTCAACGACGTCTCCGGCGGCCTGGCGGACCCGGACATGGCCCGGGTGGTCCGCGACGCCGGCTGTCCCTGGGTGCTGATGCACTGGCGGGGGCACTCCCGAGGGATGCGCGAGCTGGCCCGCTACACCGACGTGGTGACCGACGTCCGGGCCGAGCTGGCCCAGCGGGTCGACGCCGCGCTGACCGCCGGGGTGCCGGCGGACCGGATCGTCGTCGACCCGGGCCTCGGCTTCGCCAAGACCGCCGAGCACAACTGGCAGCTCACCGCCCGCCTGCCCGAGCTGCTGGAGCTCGGTTTTCCGCTGCTGTTCGGGGCCAGCCGCAAGTCGTACCTGGGCCGGCTGCTCGCCGACGCCGAGGGCGTCTCCCGGCCGACCGCCGGGCGGGAGGCGGCCACCGTCGCCACCAGCCTGCTCGCGGTGGCGGCGGGCGCCTGGGGGGTACGCGTGCACGACGTGCTCGGCACCGTCGACGCGCTGGCCGTCTGGCGGGCCGGAGGCCGTCCGCGCCTCGTGACCGACCGAGCCGACGGGAAGCGGGCTGACGGGAAGCGGGCTGACGGAGAGCGGGCCGACGGGGAGCGGGCCGACGGGGAGCGGGCCGACGGAATCCAGACGGAGGGGGACCGGTGACCGACCGGATCACGCTGACCGGCCTGCGGGCGCATGGGCGGCACGGCGTCTACGACTTCGAGCGCGAGCGGGGGCAGGACTTCGTCGTTGACGCCGTCCTCGAACTGGACCTCGCACCGGCCGCCCGCTCCGACGACGTGACCGACACGGTGCACTACGGCGAGCTGGCCGACCGGCTGGTCGCGGTGCTCACGGGGGAGCCGGTCAACCTGATCGAGACGCTCGCCGACCGGCTCCTCGGGATCTGCCTGGCCGACCCCCGGGTGGCCCGGGCGACGGTGACCGTGCACAAGCCCGAGGCCCCGGTACCGCACGCCTTCACCGACGTCGCGGTGACCATGACCCGGACCCGTCCCGGCCCGCCGGCCGGCACGCCCGGCGGCGGCTTGGCGTCGATTGCCGGCGGCCCGGCGCCGGCGCGGCCACAGCCGGGGCCGCAACCAGAACCGGCCGGGAACGGGGATGCGGCGTGACCCGCGCCCTGCTCTCCCTCGGCAGCAACCTCGGCGACCGGCTGGCCCACCTGCGCTCGGCCGTGGACACCCTCGGCGAGGCGGTGCTGCTGGTCTCCGGCGTCTACGAGACCCCGCCGTGGGGCGACGCGGACCAGCCGGCGTACCTCAACGCGGTGGCGCTGGTCGAGGACCCGGCGGCGGATCCGCGGGACTGGCTGGCGCGGGCCCGGGCCGCCGAGCGGCGGGCCGGCCGCGAGCGCGACCCGCAGCGCCGGTTCGGCCCGCGCACGCTGGACGTCGACGTGGTCGCGGTGTGGGACGACGCGGGCGAGCCGGTGCGCAGCGCCGACCCCGAGCTGACGCTGCCGCACCCCAGGGCCCACCTGCGGGCGTTCGTGCTGCGGCCGTGGATCGACATCCAGCCGTACGGGCGGCTGCCCGGGCACGGTTGGCTGACCGATCTGCTGACCGCGGAACCGGTGGCCGGTGACGCCCTGGAACTGAGCCCTCGGCCGGATCTGGCGTTAGAGTCGTCGACATGAGCCAGTGGAGCCGGCCGGCATGACCCCGGCGCAGTCCCCGCCGCCGCGCGGGACGGACCCCGAACGGTCCAGGATGGGCCCCACCCGGATCTCCACCCTGGTCGTCGCCGGCCTGGCCGCCGCAGCGGTGGCCTGGCTGGCGATCAGCGGTTTCTACTACGAGGGATTCCCCCGCCTGCCGTGGCTGCCCGTCGTCACGCTGGCCGCGCTGGCGGTGCTGGAGGCGTACGCGGCGGCCAACACCCGGGGCCGGCTCCAGCGCAAGCCGGGCCGTGACCCGGTCAACCCGCTGCTGGTGGCCCGGTTCGTGGTGCTGGCCAAGGCGTCCGCGCTGGCCGGGGCGATCTTCGCCGGCTGGTGCGCCGGGCTGACCGGGTGGCTCTTCGTGGAGCGCACCCAGGCCGCCACCGAGGACCGCCCGGCGGCCGGGGCGGGGCTGCTCGCCTCGCTCGCGCTGGTGGCCGCCGCGCTCTGGCTGGAGCGGGCCTGCCGGGTGCCGGAGCAGCCGGAGGACGAGCGCGACACCGACGACCGGGAGAACCGCCCGGGTCGACGCTGAGCGCGGGGGTTACGCCCGGCCCGGCGCGCAGGTACCGTGCCTGGCGACCGGTGAGCAACGGCCGCCCCGGTCCGCCCGCGCGGACCCTGCGGCCGTGACCTGGGGAGGGCACGCGTCATGGGGTACGACGATCCGGTGCAGCCCTCGTCGGGTGTGCCCGCGGCGGTGCTGGAGAACGTCTTCGACGACCCGACCCACGGCGAGCCGGGGCGGGACCGGGTCGCCGTGCATGTCACCTGGGAGCTGGTGCTGGCCGCCGGCCTGGCCGTGCTGACCTGGCTGCTGTGGCGGGACGACCCGGCCGCGCTGCGCGACGAGGGCCTGCGGGTCCTGCTGGTCGACGTGGTGGCGGTGGGGCTGCTCGTCCTGGCCGCCGGCCTGAGCCTGCGGACGGCGGCGGTGAACCTGGCGGTCGGCCCGGTCGCGGTCGCCGCCGCGCTGCACTTCGCCGAGCAGGGCGACCGGGGGGTCGAGGTCGCGGTGGGCCACGCCGCAGCGGTGGCCGCCGTCGGCGGGCTGCTGGTGGGGCTGGCCGTGGTCGTGCTGCACGTGCCGGGCTGGGCGGCGAGCCTGGCCGGCGCGGCCGGCGTGGTGGTCTACATCGAGCGGCGGGCCGCGCCGGTCCTCGTGCAGGGCGGGTACGACCCCCGCGACAGCGCGTTCTACCTCTTCGCCGGCTTCGCCGCGGTGGCGGTGCTCGGCGGCCTGTTCGGGGCGATCCGTCCGGTGCGCCGGCTGGTCGGGCGGTTCCGGGCGGTGGCCGACCCGGCCCGCCGCCGGGGCGGGGCGGCCGGTGCCGTCGTCGTGGTCTCGTTCGTCCTGTCCACCGTCCTCGCCATGCTGGCCGGCATCCTGATCGCCGGCAACGGCGCCGGGCCGGTCGTTCCGACCGAGGGACTGGGCTGGACGGTGCTCGCCGTGGGCACCGCGCTGCTCGCCGGCACCAGCGCGTACGGCCGGCGCGGCGGAATCTTCGGGACCCTGCTCGCGGTGGGCCTGATCACCGTCCTGCTGGCCTGGTCCAGGGCCCGGGGCTGGCAGGTCAGCCGGTGGACGGTGGGCGGGGCCGCGCTCGGCGTCGGCCTGGTGGTGACCCGGCTCGTCGAGACGTACGGGCGGCCCCGGTCGGTGGGTGCCGACGCGGAGGCCCGTCCGAGCGGCGACGGCGCCATCAGCTCCGGCTGGTCGGTGCCCCGGCCGGCGCCGGTCGAGAACTGGCCGCCCGCCCTGCCCACCCGGTCCGACGACACGCCCGCGGACCCCTGGGACGCGTCCCGTTGGGACACCCGCCCTCCGCGCTGGGACGGCGGCGACCGCTGACGCCCCGCCCGTACAGCGCCGACGGACGCCCGGCCCGCATGGTGCCGGCGTACACCGCTTAACCGCCGACGCCCGGCCGCGCCGCGTCCGCCGCGCCCCCGGTGATCTCGGCGGTTAGGCTCGACGGCATGACCGAGACACCTTCCACCGGTACCGGCGGGCACACGTTCGAGGAGTTGGACGCGCTCCCCACCGAGGAGCTGCGGGAGCGGGCGTTCGCGCTGGCCCGGGAGCGTCGCGACGTCGGGTTCTTCTGGTCGGTGCTGCGCCACCTGCCCAACGCCGACGAGGCCGCCGTGCTGGACGGCGCGCCGAACTCGGTCGGCCCGACCATCGACGAGGCCTCCGCGCTGTGGCGGGAGCTGACCGGGCACGGCTACGAGGAGTCGGCTCCGCTGCTGCGGGCCAAGTTCATCGACTACCTGATGAAGCGCTAACCGGCCCGACCATGGTGGTCCGCAGGTTTGCCCGTCGGGGCGCACCGGGAACTGGTCGCGCCATGCCTCCCACCAACCGCTCCGCCGCCGTCAGCAGGTACGGGACCGCGGCCGGCACCGGCACCCTCGCGGTGCTGGTGCTCGTCGGGGTCTGCGGCAGCCCGTTGTACGTCGGGTGGGCGGAGGACAACACCGACCCGAACGGGGCCGGCGGGTGGTTCATGCGGCTGCTCGCCTGGCCGGCCTGGCGCCTCAGCTCCGACGACCCGGGGCGGGGGGTGCTCGCCACCGATCTGCGGGCCATTCTGCTGGTGATCCTGGCGGCGGCCCTGCTCTACCTGCTCCCGGCCTCGCAGGTGGCCCGGGTGCAGGGGTCGTTCAGCCAGTTCTTCTCCGGCTGGGGGGCGTACGTGCTGGCCGCCGGCCTGGCCGCGCTGTTCAGCACGCTGCTCGGGCCGGACCCGTCGCTGCTCGCCGCGCTTCAGGCCGCCGGCACCGGCGCCACCTACGGCTTCCTCTCCGGCTGGATCATCGGCACCGCCAGCCTGGGCGGCCGGGCCTGACCCGGCGGCCGGGGCCGGGCCACGGGCGGGGGAGTCGGCCGCCCGGCGGGGTCAGCGTCCCGCGCCCAGCGCGCGTTCCCGGGTGAGCACCCCGGCCGGCCGGCCGTCGGCGGTCACCAGCACCCGGTCCGCCCCGGCGGTGAGCATCACGGCCAGCGCGTCGTACGCCGACGAACCCAGCGCCACCTCGGGCAGCCCGGCGGGGTCGCCCGGTGCCGGGTCCAGCGCGTCCCGGGTGACCGGGGTTACGGCGAGCGCCCGGATGCCCCGGTCCTCGCCGACGAACTCCCGGACGAACGGGGAGGCGGGCGCCCCGAGCAGGGCCGCCGGGGTGTCGTACTGCTCCAGCCGGCCGCCCTGGGAGAGCACCGCGATCCGGTCGCCGAGCCGGACCGCCTCGTCCAGGTCATGGGTGACCAGCACGATGGTCTTGCGAACCTCCGCCTGGAGCCGGAGGAACTCCTCCTGCAACCGGGTCCGCACGATCGGGTCGACGGCCGAGAACGGCTCGTCCATCAGCAGCACCACCGGGTCGGCGGCCAGCGCCCGGGCCACCCCGACCCGCTGCCGCTGGCCGCCCGACAGCTCGTGCGGGTAGCGGCGACCGAACTGCCCCGGGTCCAGCCCGACCAGCTCCAGCAGCTCCTCGGACCGACGGCGCACCCGGTCCCGGGCCCAGCCGAGCAGCCGGGGGACGGTGCCGACGTTCGCCAGGACCGTCTGGTGCGGGAAGAGGCCGACGTTCTGGATCACGTAACCGATCCGGCGGCGCAGCTCGACCGGGTCGACCCGGGTCACGTCCTCGTCGCCGAGCAGGATCCGACCGGCGGTCGGCTCGATCAGCCGGTTGACCATGCGCAGCACGGTCGACTTGCCGCAGCCGGACGGGCCGATCAGCACCACCAGCTCCCCGGCCCTGACCTCCAGGCTCAGCTCGCGGACCGCCTCGGTGCCGTCCGGGTAGCGCTTACGGATGCCCTCCAGGGTGATCGACGCGGCCCTCTGGCCGGCGTCACCGGTGGTTGCCGGGGTAACGTCCACGCATGTCCTTCCGCCTGAGCTACCGGGCCGACCCGGGTAACCCGTGGTTCTCCTGGCAGTACGTGCGGGACAACTCTGACACGATCGTCGCCGCGCTGCGCGACCACGTCTCGCTGACCGCGCGGGCGGTGCTGATCGCCGCGCTGGTGGCCCTGCCGCTCGCCATGGTGGCCCACCGGTTCCGCCCGCTCGCCGGCCCGATTCTCGCATTCACCGGCGTGCTCTACACGATCCCGTCCCTGGCGCTGTTCGCCTTCCTCGCGCCGTACCTGGGGATCGGGGCGGTGACCGTGCTCAGCGTGGTGGTGCTGTACGCGCTGCTGGTCATCGTCCGCAACGCCGTCGCCGGGCTGAGCCAGGTCCCGCCCGAGGTCCGTGAGGCCGCCGAGGGCATGGGGTACGGCCGGTGGGGCCGGCTGCTGAGGATCGAGCTGCCGCTGGCCCTGCCCGGCATCCTCACCGGTCTGCGGCTGGCCACCGTGTCGACCGTGGCGCTGGTGACCGTCGGGGTGGTGGTCGGCCGGGGCGGGCTGGGGCAGCTCATCTTCGCCGGCTTCCAGAACAACTTCTACAAGGCCCAGATCATGACCGGTACGCTGCTCTGCGTCCTGCTGGCCCTGGTGCTGGACCTGATCCTCGCCGGGATCGGCCGGGCGGTCACCCCCTGGCTGCGCGGGGCACGATGATCGGCCACTGGACGGGCCCGGCGGGCAGCCATGACACGCCCCCGGCGGGCACCCGGGGGCAGGGGCTGATGAACGACTGCGGGAGGGTAGCCCGGTGAGCAACCCGGTCGGCCAGGCGGTGCTCTGGCTCAACGACCCGCTGAACTGGACCATCCCGGGCGGCGTCCTGGACCGGCTCGGCGAGCACCTGAGCATCTCGGCGGCGGCCGTGCTGCTCGGCTGCCTGGTGGCCTGGCCCGTCGGGCTCTGGCTCGGGCACACCGGGCGGGGCGGCGGGCTGGTCGTGCTCGTCTCCAACGTCACCCTCGCCGTGCCGACCCTGGCCCTGCTGACCATCCTGCCGCTGACCTTCCTCGGCTTCGGCCGGCCGTCGGTGGTGGTCGCGCTGGCCGTCTTCGCGGTGCCGCCGTTGCTGGCCAACGCGTACACCGGGGTGCGCCAGGCCGACCCGGAGGCCCGGGACGCGGCGCGCGGAATGGGGCTGTCCGGCGGGCAGGTGCTGCGCCGGGTGGAGCTGCCGCTGGCGGTGCCGTACCTGGCGGCCGGCTTCCGGACCGCGACGGTGCAGGTGGTGGCGACGGCCGCGCTGGCGTCGTTCGTCAACGGCGGCGGCCTCGGCCAGATCATCCGGGCCGGCTTCGGCCTGGACATCGCCGCCGGGGGTGGGCAGATCATCGCGGGGGGTCTGCTGGTGGCCGGGCTGGCGGTGCTGGCCGAACTGGTGCTGGCGCTGGTCGAGCGGGTGCTCACCCCGCGCCCGCTGCGCCCGGCCCGGCGTCGGGCCAACCGCCGCGCCGCGGACGCCGTCGCCGGCACCTGAGGGCCGTCCGCCCGGCCTTCGCACCCTCGGGTGTGACGATCCGGTGACAAAGCGCGCCTCGGGTTGTCGGTGTCGGCCGGCAGGATGTTGGGTGGGAGATCGCGGGCGATGACAGGGTTCGCCCGTCGGACACGCGGCCGGCCCGAACGGGCCGCGCCGGGACACGGAAGGCGGGCTTGATGCACGCACGTACACGCCTGGCAATCGGCGCGATCGGCGTCCTCGCGGTCGGGTTTCTCACCGGTTGCGGTGACGCCGGGTCCTCCGGGACCGAGGCGCCCGAGCAGGGCGCGTCGGGGGCCGGGTGCGCCCCGGTTGCTGGTGAACAGCTGGTCGTCCTGACTGACGACAAGAAGCTCCAGAACAGCGACAACATCCTTCCGGCGATCAACGCGAAGGTGGCCAAGCCGCAGCTGGTCGCGGCGCTCGACAAGGTCTCCGCGGCGCTGGACACCCCGAAGCTGATCGGCCTCAACAAGGCCGTCGTCGTCGACCGCAAGACCTCCAAGGTCGCGGCGGAGGAGTTCGCCGCGGCGAACAACCTCACCCAGGGGCTGGAGAAGGGGCCGGGCGGCACGATCGTGGTGGGCGCCGGCAACTTCAGCGAGAGCGAGACCCTCGCCGAGCTGTACCGGATCACCCTCACCGCCGCCGGCTACCAGGTCAAGGTGCAGCAGATCGGCAACCGGGAGCTCTACGAGCCGGCCCTGGAGAAGGGCGAGATCCAGGTCGTCCCGGAGTACGCGGCGACCATGGCCGAGTTCCTGAACACCAAGGCCAACGGCAAGGACGCCCCGCCCGTCTCCTCGCCCGAGCTGGAGAAGACCGTGACCGCCCTCAAGGCCGGTGGCGAGAAGGCCGGCCTCGCTTTCGGCGCGCCGTCCGCCGCGCAGGACCAGAACGCGTTCGCCGTCACCAAGGCCTTCGCCGACAAGTACGGGGTCACCACCCTCTCCGAACTGGCCGCCAAGTGCTCCGGCAGCGCCACCGTGCTGGCCGGGCCGCCGGAGTGCCCGCAGCGCCCGCTGTGCCAGGCCGGCCTGGTCAAGGTCTACGACTTCAAGGCCGGCTCCTTCAGCTCGCTGGACGCGGCCGGTCCGCAGACCAAGAACGCCTTGACGACGGGGAACGCCAGCGTCGGTCTGGTCCTCTCCTCCGACGGGGCCCTCGCGGTCAGCTGAACCACCACCGGTCGTCGGCGGCCCCGTGCCGCCGGCGACCGGTGCCCGTCAGGGCGTCCGCCCCGTTCCCAGCCGCTGGAACTCTCGGTAGGCTGCACACCCATGCCCGACCCGGTTGCCGTCACCGACAGGCGTGAAGCCCGTCTGCTGCCCGTGCTCTTCTGGACGGGCGTGGCGTTCGCCCCGGTCGCGGCGCTGATCCTGCTGGTCGCTGACGGCAACGGGCCGCTGCGGTTCGCCGCCGTGCTCGCCATCACAGCCGTGGTGCTGATCGGTCTCTCGATCGCCCTGCGCGCGGACGGCGGCGGCAGCCGGGCCGAGATCGGGGCCCTCCACGACGAGATCGAGGAACTGCGCCGCGAGTTGCGCGGGGAGATCGTCGGCGCCGCACAGCGCGGCAACCAGGCGCTCGACGCGTCCCAGCGGGCCCAGGACCAGGTCGCGGCGCTGCGTCGCCGGCTCGACGCCGTGGCGACGGCCGCCGCCCCCGAGCCGTCCGTCGAAAAGCCGGCCGGCGCGGGCCGCGCCCGGGTCCCGCTCGCCGAGGCGTACGACGACGCGCGCCGGCACCGGGACATCGACGAAGCCCCTGCCGGGCGGGTCCGGGTGCCCGGGACGGCCCACGGCGACGAGCCGCCCGTCCACCGGCCCCGGCCGACCCCGCGTTACGGGGCCGAGCGGCCAGCCCAGCCCGGCGGCCCCGGGCCTGCTCCCCGGCGGGCCGCGGCACACGCGGACGCCGCCGGCAGCGGGTACCGGGTCGAGGACCGCTGGGCGTCGGTCCGGCGGAGCGAGCCCCGCCCCGGGTGGGGCCAGGGCGAGCGACGGTGGGACGAGGGCCCCGGGGGGCGACGGCCGGACCCGGGCCGGACCGGTCCCCGGCCGGACGCCGAGCAGCGCGACGCCTCGCCGGCCGGGCAGTGGCGCGCGGCGGAGCCCGGCCCGGCCCGGGCCGGCCGGCACCAGCACGCCGACGAGGAGTGGTACGGCCACCCGCCCCACGGCCACCCGCCCCACGACGACCCGCCCCACGCCGGTGGCCGCCGGCCCTGACCGCCGGCCGACCGGCGCTCGGCGGCGCGCGGCCCCGGCTACTTGTCGATGTCGCCCACCACGAAGAACATCGAACCGAGGATGGCGATCAGGTCCGGCACCAGGCAGCCGGGCAGCAGCGTGGCCAGCGCCTGCACGTTCGCGTACGACGCGGTGCGCAGCTTCAACCGCCACGGCGTCTTCTCGCCCCTCGACACGAGGTAGTAGCCGTTGATGCCGAGCGGGTTCTCCGTCCACGCGTAGGTGTGCCCCTCCGGGGCCTTCACCACCTTCGGGAGCCGGGTGTTCACCGGCCCGGTGAGCCGGTCCACCCGGTCCAGGCACTGCTCGGCGAGGTCGAGTGAGGCGTACACCTGGTCGAGCAGCACCTCGAACCGGGCGTGGCAGTCCCCGGCGGTCTTGGTGACCACCGGCACGTCGAGCTGGTCGTACGCCAGGTATGGCTCGTCGCGGCGCAGGTCCAGGTCCAGCCCGGAGGCCCGGGCGACCGGCCCGGACGCGCCGAACGCGGCGGCGTCGGCGGCCGACAGCACCCCCACCCCGACCGTGCGGGCCAGGAAGATCTCGTTGCGCCGGATCAGGTTGTCCAGGTCCGGCATCCGGCGGCGCACCTCGCCGATCGCCGCCCGGGCCCGGCCGGTCCAACCGGCGGGGACCTCCTCCTTCAGCCCGCCGACCCGGTTGAACATGTAGTGGATTCGCCCGCCGGAGACCTCCTCCATCACCGCCTGGATGGTCTCCCGCTCCCGGAAGGCGTAGAAGACCGGGGTGATCGCGCCGATCTCCAGCGGGTACGAGCCGAGGAACATCAGGTGGTTGAGCACCCGGTTCAGCTCGGCCAGCGCCATCCGCAGCCAGGTGGCCCGCTCGGGCACCTCCATGCCCATCAGCCGTTCGACGGCCAGCACCACGCCCAGCTCGTTGGAGAACGCCGACAGCCAGTCGTGCCGGTTGGCCAGCACGATGATCTGGCGGTAGTCGCGCACCTCGAACAGCTTCTCCGCGCCCCGGTGCATGTAGCCGACGATCGGCTCGGCGGCGACCACCCGTTCCCCGTCGAGGACCAGCTTCAGCCGTAGCACCCCGTGCGTGGACGGGTGCTGCGGGCCGATGTTGAGCACCATGTCGGTGCCGAGTTGCTCCCCGCCGGCCCCGGTTCCGACGGTCAGCTCGCGCAGGTCACCGGTGTCCGTGGTCATGCCCGCCATCGTGCCATGAGCGGATCGACGGTGACGCCGACCGGCTGGAGCAGCCACCGGTGCCCGCCGAGCCCGGCCGGGTCGGTCAGTTCGGTCACCGCCGACGCGGCGGCGAGCGCCCGCACGTACCGGGCCGGGTCGGTGGCGGCCAGGCTCAGCGGCGGTCGCCCGCCGTCGGCCCCGAGCGCCCGCAGCGCCTCCCGCTGACCCACCAGCGTGTACGCCCCGCCGCCCGCAGCCGCCCCGGCCGCGCCGGCCGAGTCCATCGCCACGTGGGCCGTGACGTCGCAGGACCCGTCGGGCACGGGCGGCACCTGCCGGCCGCCCCGGTATCCGGCCAACGTCCCGCCCACCGGCCGAGACCCGATCAGGTGCCCGTAGTCCACGGCCAACGCCAGCCCCCGCTCAACGCATCCAACGGCCCCGCCCCAAGCCTCATCACGCAACCGCCCAACCTCCACCCGCTCCTCAACCCCGTTGATCAAGGGGTCTGCGGCTGAATCCGGGTCGTCCTCGGGCGCAAACTTCTTGATCGACGAACTCGGCGGCGGGGTGGGCCACCAGTGGGCTACCCAGGCGGCGTCCTCGGGGGTCAGCGGGGGGCCGGGGGTCTCCTTGCCCGTTCTGGGGTCGACCAGGAGGTAACGCCAGCCGGTTCCGGTGGGCACGGCCAGGTCCAGCGGGACGTTGTCGAGCCACTCGGTGGCCACCAGCAGGCCGGTGATCCGGTCCGGAATCTCGTCCACCCAGCCGATCTCCGCCGGAAGGCCGTCGGGGCGGGGTGCCTTCTCGACGGCGGTGAGGCGTACCCGATGGGCCAGCGGGACCGGTGGCGGCTGGGTGGGCGACGGGCGGGCGGCGGCCGGGGTGGGCTCCCCGGAGCCCCCCGCCGTGGACCCGGCGGCCTCGTCACCGGCCTCCGACGCCTCCGACCCGGCGAGCCGCGCCAGGGCGAGCAGCAACTCGCCCTGTCCGGCGCCCACGTCCACCACGTCGAACGGGGCGGGGAACCCGAGGTCGGCGTCGAGCCGCGAGACGAGCCGGAAGAGCGCCGACGCGAACGCCCGGGACGCGTGCACGCTGGTCCGGAAGTGGCCCGCCGGGCCGGGTCCGGCCACGAAGAAGCCCCCGGGTCCGTACAGCGCCTGGCTCATCGCGTCCCGCCAGCGGACCGGCATCAGGTCATTCCGTTTTCGGGAGCCGTCACCGTGCCGACCCTACGGTCTGTGGCCACGAGACGGTT
Source organism: Micromonospora rubida (assembly GCF_009908295.1). Lineage (GTDB taxonomy): Bacteria > Actinomycetota > Actinomycetes > Mycobacteriales > Micromonosporaceae > Micromonospora > Micromonospora rubida. The sequence goes on along the minus strand of NZ_JAAALO010000002.1, from coordinate 1,006,539 downwards.
CGTGGTCCCCACGCCGGCGGCCGGCGGCTCATCGGTGAAGGTTTTCACACCTTCTTGTTGCAGGTCCGTGACCGCGGCGCATACTTGCGATCGACCGGTACCCCCCTTCAGAGGACTGGATCGTTGCCATGAGCGCACCGCTGCGCCCGCGTCCGGCAGCCCCCTCTCGGGCCGCCGTATCCGCGGGAGGCGCCCCTGCCGGCGCCCCGCTCGTCTTCCCTCGCGTGCTCACCGTCGGCGTCATCGGCGCCGGCCGGGTCGGCGCCGTACTGGGCGCCGCGCTCGCCGCCGCCGGGCACCGGGTGGTCGCCGCCTCCGGCGTCTCCGGGGCGACCAAGGCCCGGATCGCCCTGCTGCTTCCCGACGCCCGCAACCGCTCCGCCACCTCCGTGGCCCGGGCCGCCACCGACCTGCTGCTGATCGCCGTCCCCGACGACACGCTGGCCGGGGTGGTGGCCGGGTTGGCCGAGACGGGCGCGCTGCACCCCGGCCAGGTGGTCGCGCACACCTCCGGCGCGCACGGGCTGGGCGTGCTCGCCCCGGCCGCCGCCGTCGGGGCCTGTCCGCTGGCCCTGCACCCGGCGATGACCTTCACCGGTACGCCCGACGACCTCGGCCGGCTCGCCGGCATCTCGTACGGGGTGACGGCCCCGGCCGAGCTGCGCCCGCTCGCCGCCCGGCTGGCCGTCGACCTTGGCGGGGTGCCGGAGTGGGTGGCGGAGGCCGACCGGCCGCTGTACCACGCGGCGCTGGCGCACGGCGCGAACCACCTGGTCACCCTGGTCAACGAGGCGGCCGACCGGCTGCGCGACGCCGGGGTGGGCCAGCCGGAGAAGGTGCTCGCGCCGCTGCTGCGGGCGGCGCTGGAGAACGCGCTGCGGCTCGGCGACGACGCGCTGACCGGCCCGGTTTCCCGGGGCGACGCCGGCACCGTACGCCGGCACCTGGAGCGGCTGGCCGCGACCGCGCCCGAGTCGGTGGCCCCGTACCTGGCCCTGGCCCGGCGGACGGCGGACCGGGCCATCGCGGCGGGCCGGCTGCGCCCGGCGGACGCCGAGTCGCTGCTCGACGTGCTCAGTGGGACCCATCGGAAGGTGGTGGCATGAGCGTGCGGAGTGAGTCGATCCTGCGGGCCCCGCAGTCGCGAACCGAGGTGGTGGCGCAGTGACGGAGTTGGTGCGGACCCGCGAGGAGTTGGCGAAGGCGCGCGCCGCGCTGACCGGCACGGTCGGGGTCGTGATGACCATGGGCGCGCTGCACTCCGGGCACGAGACGCTGCTGCGGGCCGCCCGGGAACGGGCCGACCACGTGCTGGTGACGATCTTCGTCAACCCGCTCCAGTTCGGCCCGAACGAGGACTTCGACCGGTACCCGCGCACCCTGGCGACGGACCTGGAGGCCTGCCGGCGGGCCGGAGCGGATCTGGTCTTCGCGCCGGACCGGGAGGAGATGTACCCGGACGGTGAGCCCCGGGTCCGGGTGAACCCGGGCCTGCTCGGCGAGGACCTGGAGGGGCTGACCCGGCCGGGCTTCTTCCACGGGGTGCTCACCGTGGTGCTCAAGCTGTTCCAGCTCACCCGCCCCGACCTGGCGTTCTTCGGCGAGAAGGACTACCAGCAGCTCACCCTGGTCCGACGGATGGCCCGGGACTTCGACGTGCCGGTCGAGGTGGTCGGCGTGCCGACCGTCCGGGAGCCGGACGGGCTGGCCCTGTCGAGCCGCAACCGCTACCTCTCGGCACAGGAGCGGGGGGCGGCGCTGAGCCTGTCGGCCGCGCTGCGGGCCGGCGTGGACGCCGCCGACCGGGGGCTGGACGCCGGCGCGGTGCTGGCCGAGGCCCACCGGGCGTTCGGCTCCGGCGCGGCCGGGGCCCGGCTCGACTACCTGGTGCTGACCGACCCGGACCTGGAACCCGGCCCGGTCGTCGGTCCGGCCCGGCTGCTGGTCGCGGCCTGGGTCGGCGCCACCCGGCTCATCGACAACGCGGCGATCCGGCTCGCCCCCCGCTCCTGACCTCTCCACCCGCGAAAGGCACCCCGATGTTCCGCACCATGCTCAAGTCGAAGATCCACCGCGCCACGGTGACCCAGGCCGACCTGCACTATGTGGGCTCGGTGACGGTGGACCAGGACCTGCTCGACGCGGCCGACCTGCTCCCGGGCGAGCAGGTGGCGATCGTGGACGTCACCAACGGGGCCCGGCTGGAGACGTACGTGATCCCCGGCGAGCGGGGCAGTGGCGTGATCGGCATCAACGGCGCCGCCGCGCACCTGGTGCACCCCGGCGATCTGGTCATCCTGATCTCGTACGGGCAGCTGGACGACGCCGAGGCGCGGACGTACCGGCCCCGGGTGGTGCATGTGGACGCCGACAACCGGGTGGTCGAGCTGGGCGGCGACCCGGCAGCGGTGGCGCCGGGCACGGCCGGTGACCCGGTCCCGAGCCCGCTCGCCGTCGTCGGCTGACCGGCCGGTCGGGTCGGCCGTCGGCGAACTTCGGCCCGTACGTGGTCTGTCACCGATGGTCATCCGTGGTTACTCTGGGGTCGCCGTCGTGAGCTGGTGGCTGGGGAGGCCCGATGCGCCGTGCGATGACGACCCTGTGCGCGGCCCTGGCCGTGGCGGTCGTGCTGGTCGGCTGTGGTGCCTCCACGGGGCTCGACGGCGACCTCACCGACGACTGGGCGGCCCTCGCCCCGGCCGGGCCGTTCACCCCGGCCGTGGGGGCGTGCCAGGTCGCCGACTTCACCGAGACGGTCACCCTGGCGGCGTACGCGCCGGTGGACTGCGCCGTCGCCCACCGGGTGGAGACCGTGCAGGTGGGCGCGTTCCCGGCGGAGCGGGTCGCCCCGCCGGCCGGGGGGTCGACGGAGCTGCGCGGCGCGTTCGCCGACTGCGACGCCAAGGCCACCGGGTACGTGGGCGACGACTGGCGGGCCGGCCGGCTCCGGCTGGCCGTGGCGCTGCCGTCGAAGCCCGGCTGGGCGTCCGGCGCCCGCTGGTACCGCTGCGACCTGACCGAGGTGAGCACCGCGGAGGTGGGGGCCGTGCCGGTCACCCGCACCGGCAGCCTGCGCGACGCGCTGAAGGTGGCGTCGCCGCTGCGGCTGGGCTGCCAGCGCACCGGGTCCGCCGGCAGGCGGGGGGCGCAGGTGCTGACGCCGGTCGGGTGCGTCACCCGACACGACGCCGAGTTCGTCGGGGTGTGGAAGGCGCCGGATCGGCCGTACCCGACCCGGGACGCCGACTGGGCCCCCTTCTACACCGGCTGCCGCTCGGTGCTCGCCCGCTACGTCGGGGTGCCGGACGACGACGACCTGCGTTTCCGCAGCGGCGTGGTGGTCCGCCCGCCCGGAGCGGGCCGGTGGGGGGTCGGCGACCGGGGCGTCCGCTGCTACCTGTGGCTCAGCGACCGCTCGGTGACCGTCTCGCTCAAGGGTGCGGGCCCGGCGGGTATCCCGGTCCGGACGAAGTAGCGGCGCCGGGCCCCGTAGTCGAAACCGCTCGTCGTGCCCCCACTGCCCGGGGCGAGGAACCTTCGGGTTGACTGTGCTCATGGACGTACCGACCGTCGACCTGCCCGCCCTGCCGTCGCTGCTGGCCGCGCCCGCACCCGGCTGGGTGGAGACCACCGACGTGGTCGTGGTCGGTTCCGGGGTGGCGGGGCTCACCGCCGCGCTGCACCTGCGCGAGGCCGGCCTGCACGTCACGGTGGTCACCAAGGTCAACATCGACGACGGCTCTACCCGCTGGGCGCAGGGCGGCATCGCCGCCGTGCTCGACCCGGCGGACACCCCGGCGGCGCACGCGTCGGACACCGAGCTGGCCGGCGTCGGGCTGTGCGACCCGGCGGCCGTGCGGGTGCTGGTGGCGGAGGGGCCGACCCGGCTACGGGAGCTGATGCGCATCGGCGCGGAGTTCGACCGCCATCCGGACGGCTCGCTCATGCTCACCCGGGAGGGCGGGCACCGGGCGGACCGGATCGTGCACGCCGGCGGGGACGCCACCGGCGCGGAGGTGCAGCGGGCCCTGCACGCGGCGGTCCGCCGCGACCCGTGGATCCGGCTGTTCGAGCACGCCCTTGTGCTGGACCTGTTGCGTGCCCCCGGTGACGGGCCCGGCGGCCTCGGCCCGGCCTGCGGGATCACCCTGCACGTGCTCGGCGAGGGCAGCGAGGAGGGCGTCGGGGCGATCCTGGCCCGGGCCGTGGTGCTGGCAACCGGCGGGATGGGGCAGATCTTCTCGGCCACCACCAACCCGGCGGTCTCCACCGGCGACGGGGTGGCCCTCGCCCTGCGGGCCGGTGCGACGGTCACCGACGTGGAGTTCGTCCAGTTCCACCCGACCGCGCTGATCACCCCGGCCGGTGCCGGGGTGCCCGGGGCCGGCCGGGCCCAGCAGCCGCTGGTCTCCGAGGCGCTGCGCGGCGAGGGGGCGCACCTGGTCGACGGCGACGGCAAGCGGTTCATGGTCGGCCAGCACGAGCTGGCCGAGCTGGCGCCCCGGGACGTGGTGGCCAAGGGCATCCACCGGGTGCTGCTGGCCACCGGCGCCGACCACGTGTACCTCGACGCCCGGCACCTCGGCGGGGACTTCCTCGCCGGGCGCTTCCCCACCATCGTCGCGTCCTGCCTGGCCATCGGGGTGGACCCGGCCACCGACCTGATCCCGGTCGCCCCGGCCGCCCACTATGCGTCGGGCGGCGTCCGCACCGACCTGCGCGGTCGCACCTCCATCCCCGGCCTGTACGCCTGCGGCGAGGTGGCCTGCACCGGCGTGCACGGCGCGAACCGGCTGGCCAGCAACTCGCTGCTGGAAGGGCTGGTCTTCTCCCGCCGGATCGCCGAGGACATCGCCGCCGGCCTGCCCGACCAGGCCCAGCCGGCGGCCACCGGAGCGTGGGTCGGCGGGAGCGGCTGGGTGCTGCCCGCCGACGGGACGCCGGCCCTGCAACGGACGATGACCCGGGGCGCCGGGGTGCTCCGCTCGGCGCGGACACTCGCGGGCACGGCCGGGGACCTCGGCGAGCTGGGCGCCGGTCGGGGCGTGCCCCGCACCGCCGACTGGGAGGCGACGAACCTGATCACCGTGGCGTCGGCCCTGGTCGCCGCCGCGTACGCCCGCCAGGAGACCCGGGGCTGCCACTGGCGGGAGGACTTCCCGACGGCCGAAGAGCGGTGGTTGGGCCACCTGACCGGCGCGATCGGGTCGCAGGGTCGGTTGACGTCCCGGTGGGAGGGGACACGGTGAGTCCACGCAGTCGCGAACCGAGGGAGTTCCAGTGAGGGAGACGACGGAGCAGGCGCTGCGGGCCGGCGGGCTCGACCCGGCCGAGGTGCGGCGGGTGATCGTCACCGCGTTCACCGAGGACCTCGGCCCGGACTTCCTGGACGTCACCAGCGTCGCCACCATCCCGGCGACCCAGACGGACACCGCCGACCTGGTCGCCCGCGCCGACGGGGTGGTGGCCGGGCTGGCCGTCGCGGCGGCCGTGTTCGAGGTCGTCGGCGAGGTGACCGGGGCCGACGGGGGTGCAGGTGCCGTCGAGGTGTCGCTGGTGGCCCACGACGGCCGGCGGGTGGCCCGTGGCGATGTGCTGGCCACCGTGACCGGGCCCACCCGGCTGCTGCTCACCGCCGAGCGGACGGCGCTCAACCTGCTCTGCCGGCTGTCCGGGGTGGCCACCCACACCCGGGCCTGGGCGGACGCGCTGACCGGCAGCAAGGCGATGGTGCTGGACACCCGCAAGACCACCTCGGGCCTGCGGGCGCTGGAGAAGTACGCGGTGCGGGCCGGCGGCGGCACGAACAAGCGGATGGGCCTGTACGACGTCGCGATGATCAAGGACAACCACAAGTTCGCGGCCGGCGGTGTCGCGGCGGCCTACCGCCGGGTCCGGGCGGCCTTCCCGGACGTGCCGGTGCAGGTGGAGGTGGACACCCTCGCCGAGGCGCTGGAGGCGGTCGAGGCCGGCGCGGACTTCCTGCTGCTGGACAACATGACCCCGACAACGTTGACCGAGGTGGTGGCCGCGGTGGGCGACCGGGCCGAGTTGGAGGCCACCGGCGGGCTGACCCTCGACGTGGCCGCGCGGTACGCGGCGACCGGGGTGGACTACCTGTCGGTGGGCGCGCTGACCCACTCCTCGCCGATCCTGGACGTCGCGCTGGACCTGCGGACGGAGTGAGCCGAGCCAGCGCGCTGCCATCGGCGTGCCGCCCGGGGGCGGTCGGCCCGTGTCGTCCGGCGAGCCCGGCGTCTAGGCTGCGTGCGTGCTGCTCTGCATCGACATCGGAAACACCAACACCGTGCTGGCGACCTTCGACGGCGACAAGCTGGTGCACTCCTGGCGGGTCAAGACCGACGCCCGCTCGACGGCGGACGAGCTCGGGCTGATGTTCCGGGGGTTGCTGGCCGGTGACGCCGTGGAGATCACCGGGGTGGCAGCCTGCTCGACGGTGCCGGCCGCGCTGCGCTCGCTGCGCAGCATGCTGGCCCGGTACTACGCCGACCTGCCGAGCGTGATCGTCGAGCCGGGGGTACGCACCGGCGTGCAACTGGCGATCGACAACCCCAAGGAGGTCGGCTCGGACCGGGTGGTGAACACGCTCGCCGCGTACACCCTCTTCGGCGGGCCGTCGATCGTGGTGGACTTCGGCACCACCACCAACTTCGACGTGATCAGCGGGCGGGGGGAGTTCCTCGGTGGGGCGTTCGCCCCGGGCATCGAGATATCCTTCGACGCGCTCGCGGCCCGCGCCGCCCAGCTGCGCAAGGTGGAGGCGACCAGGCCCCGGTCGGTGATCGGCAAGAACACCGTCGAGTGCCTCCAGTCCGGCCTGTACTTCGGCTTCGCCGGCCAGGTCGACCGGATCGTCGAGCGGATGGTCGAGGAACTGGGCGAGGTGAGGGCGGTGATCGCCACCGGCGGGCTGGCGTCGGTGGTGATCGGCGAGTGCCGGACCATCACCCACCACGAGCCGATGATCACCCTGATCGGGCTGCGGATGGTCTTCGAGCGCAACGTCTGACCGGCCCGCTGCCGGTCAGCGGCGGCGGGCGCGGAAGACCAGCGTCCGGTACGGCAGCGCTGCGGCCGCCCCGAACGAGAGGGCCTGAGTGGGGTCGGTCATGGCGGGCAGGTTATCCCGTAACGACCGTCGGGGCGCTTGAGTACGCTCGGGGCCTGACCCCGCCGGAATCTCCCTACTGAGGAAGCGTGCCGTGACCGAGCAGAACGCCGTGCCAGTCGACCCCGCCGACGACCTTCCCGAGCAGATGAAGGTCCGCCGGGAGAAGCGGGACCGGATGCTCGCCGAGGGCGTCGAGCCGTACCCCGTCGGATACCCCCGGACCAGCACGCTGGCGGAGATCCGCGAGAAGTACGCCGACCTGCCCACCGACACCGCCACCGGCGACCGGGCTTCGGTCACGGGACGGGTCATCTTCGTCCGGAACACCGGCAAGCTGTGCTTCGCCACCCTGCGCGACGGCGACGGCACCGAACTCCAGGCGATGCTCTCCCTCGACCGGGTCGGCGCGGAGCGGCTGGAGGACTGGAAGCGCCTGGTCGACCTGGGCGACCACGTCGGGGTGAGTGGCGAGGTGATCACCAGCCGTCGGGGTGAGCTGTCGGTGCTGGTGGAGCAGTGGGCGGTCACCGCCAAGGCGCTGCGCCCGCTGCCGGTGGCGCACAAGCCGCTCAGCGAGGAGGCCCGGGTCCGCCAGCGGTACGTCGACCTGATCGTCCGCCCCCAGGCGCGGCAGATGGTGCGGACCAGGGCCGCCACGGTGCGCAGCCTGCGTGACTCGCTGCACCGGCAGGACTTCATCGAGGTGGAAACCCCGATGCTCCAGTTGCTGCATGGTGGGGCCGCCGCCCGGCCATTTGTGACCCACAGCAATGCGTTGAACACCGATCTGTATCTCCGAATCGCGCCGGAACTGTTTCTCAAGCGGGCCGTCGTCGGCGGCGTCGACCGGGTCTTCGAGATCAACCGCAACTTCCGTAATGAGGGTGTCGACTCTTCGCACTCGCCGGAGTTCGCGATGCTCGAGGCGTACCAGGCGTACGGCGACTACGACACCATGGCCACGCTCACCCGCAATCTGGTGCAGCAGGCGGCGGTCGCGGTCGCCGGGTCGACCGTGGTGACACACGCGGATGGTCAGGAGTTCGATCTGGGCGGCGAGTGGCGTTCGGTGACCCTCTTCGGGGCGCTTTCCGGGGCGCTCGGCGAAGAGGTCACGGTCCGCACCGAGCGGGCTCGCCTGGTCGAGTACGCCGACAAGGTCGGCCTGGCCGTCGACCCGAAGTGGGGGCCGGGGAAGCTGGCCGAGGAGCTCTTCGAGGAACTGGTCGTGCCGGGGCTGCGGGCACCCACCTTCGTCCGGGACTACCCGGAGGAGACCAGCCCGCTGACCCGGGCGCACCGCGACGAGCCGGGCCTGGCCGAGAAGTGGGACCTGTACGTCCTCGGGTTCGAGCTGGGCACGGCGTACTCGGAGCTGGTCGACCCGGTGGTGCAGCGGGAACGGCTGGTGGCCCAGGCGCAGCTCGCCGCCCGGGGCGACGACGAGGCGATGCGGCTGGACGAGGACTTTCTCCGGGCCATGGAGTACGGAATGCCGCCGGCCGGGGGTATGGGAATGGGAATCGACCGGCTGCTGATGGCGCTCACCGGCCTGGGAATTCGGGAAACCATCCTCTTCCCGTTGGCCCGGCCCGAGTAGGGGCTCCCGGGCCCCCGGCCGGGGTTGGATACCGACTCCTATTGACGTGACAAGCGGCGGGCGGGTTATTGTGCTGTCAGTTTGCAGGAAAACCCTGCTCGAAAGGAATGTGGGACGTGGCCAAGCAGATCATTCACAAGCTGGTCGATGACCTGGACGGCGGGGACGCTGACGAGACAGTCAAGTTCGCGCTCGACGGTGTTCAGTACGAGATCGACCTCTCCAAGGCGAACGCCGTGAAATTGCGTGACGCTTTCGCGCGGTACGTCGGCGCTGGCACCAAGGTGGGCCGGGGCGGCGTGGTGGTCGGCGGCCGGGCCGCGCGCGGACGGGGCGGCGCCACCGCCGACCGCGAGCAGAACAAGGCGATCCGGGAGTGGGCCAAGGGCAAGGGCAAGGACATCTCCGACCGGGGGCGCATCCCTCAGGAGATCGTCGACGAGTACCACGCCACGCGCTGAGCGAGGACGCCGCGGGGTCACCGCCTAGGTGCCGAAGGGCGTGCCGGGGGATCTCGGGGCGGACCCGACACGGGGGACGCGGGCGACACCGACGCCGGACCGGAGCATGTCTCCGGCCCGGCGTCGCCGTCCTGGCGTCTCACATCCTGGCGCCTCGGCGCCGGACGCCCGGTGCGCCGGGTGGGAAGAGTCGGGCCGGTCGGGGCGTTGTCCACAGCCGGTGGAGAATCTGTCCACAGCCTGTGGACGACCGCCCGTCGAGGCGTCCGGAGCGGCCAGCGGGGCCCGGTAGGGCCTGCGGAGACCCGCGGAAACCGGTCCGACCGACGGTCCGAATTTCGCTCTGCGCGTACAGCCGGGGACACCGGAACAGCGCCTGAGCGCGGACGGTTGCCAAAAACGACGCGTACCGACCTCCCGCCGAGGACACACGACCTCAGCGGAGTCGGTCGGCGGCGATAGAGTAAGGAGGCACGGACGCCCATCCCGGACGTCCGCGCACCGGCCCCGCCGAGATCTGACCATCAAGGCGCACGGCACGTGAGGAGCACGAGGGCATGTTCGAGCGGTTCACCGACCGAGCGCGACGGGTTGTCGTCCTGGCCCAAGAAGAGGCCCGGATGCTCAACCACAACTACATCGGCACGGAGCACATCCTGCTGGGCCTGATCCACGAGGGCGAGGGTGTCGCGGCAAAGGCCCTGGAGAGCCTCGGCATCTCCCTGGAGGGCGTCCGCCAGCAGGTCGAGGAGATCATCGGCCAGGGCCAGCAGGCGCCGAGCGGGCACATCCCGTTCACGCCTCGGGCGAAGAAGGTGCTGGAGCTGTCGCTGCGCGAGGCGCTGCAGCTCGGCCACAACTACATCGGCACCGAGCACATCCTGCTCGGCCTGATCCGTGAGGGCGAGGGCGTCGCCGCCCAGGTCCTCGTGAAGCTCGGCGCCGACCTGAACCGCGTCCGCCAGCAGGTCATCCAGCTGCTCTCCGGCTACCAGGGCAAGGAGCCGGCCGCCGCCGGGGCCGCCCCGGGCGAGGCCGCGCCGTCGACCAGCCTGGTGCTGGACCAGTTCGGCCGGAACCTGACCCAGGCCGCCCGCGAGGGCAAGCTCGACCCGGTCATCGGGCGCGAGAAGGAGATCGAGCGGGTCATGCAGGTGCTGTCCCGCCGCACCAAGAACAACCCGGTCCTGATCGGTGAGCCCGGCGTCGGCAAGACCGCCGTGGTGGAGGGCCTGGCCCAGAAGATCATCAAGGGCGAGGTGCCCGAGACGCTGAAGGACAAGCAGCTCTACACCCTCGACCTTGGCGCGCTGGTCGCCGGCTCCCGCTACCGCGGTGACTTCGAGGAGCGGCTGAAGAAGGTCCTCAAGGAGATCCGCACCCGCGGCGACATCATCATGTTCATCGATGAGATCCACACTCTCGTCGGAGCGGGCGCGGCCGAGGGCGCGATCGACGCGGCGAGCATCCTGAAGCCGATGCTGGCCCGGGGTGAGCTGCAGACCATCGGCGCGACCACCCTGGACGAGTACCGCAAGCACCTGGAGAAGGACGCCGCCCTGGAGCGGCGGTTCCAGCCCATCCAGGTGGGTGAGCCGTCGCTGGCCCACACCATCGAGATCCTCAAGGGCCTGCGCGACCGCTACGAGGCGCACCACCGCGTGTCGATCACCGACGCCGCCCTGGTGGCCGCCGCGACCCTGGCCGACCGCTACATCTCCGACCGCTTCCTGCCCGACAAGGCGATCGACCTGATCGACGAGGCCGGTGCCCGGATGCGGATCCGCCGGATGACCGCGCCGCCAGACCTGCGGGACTTCGATGAGCGGATCGCCCAGGTCCGCCGCGACAAGGAGTCCGCGATCGACGCGCAGGACTTCGAGCGGGCGGCCCAGCTCCGCGACAAGGAGAAGCAGCTCCTCGGCCAGAAGGCGCAGCGGGAGAAGGAGTGGAAGGCCGGTGACCTGGACGTCGTCAGCGAGGTCGACGACGAGCAGATCGCCGAGGTCCTCGGCAACTGGACCGGCATCCCGGTCTACAAGCTGACCGAGGAGGAGACCTCCCGCCTGCTGCGCATGGAGGACGAGCTGCACAAGCGCGTCATCGGCCAGGAGGACGCGGTCAAGGCGGTCTCGAAGGCCATCCGGCGGACCCGGGCCGGCCTGAAGGACCCGAAGCGGCCGTCCGGCTCGTTCATCTTCGCCGGCCCGTCCGGCGTCGGTAAGACCGAGCTGTCCAAGGCGCTCGCCGAGTTCCTGTTCGGCAGCGAGGACGCCCTGATCCAGCTGGACATGTCCGAGTTCCACGACCGGTACACGGTGTCCCGGCTCGTCGGTGCCCCTCCCGGCTACGTCGGCTACGACGAGGGCGGGCAGCTGACCGAGAAGGTGCGCCGCCGGCCGTTCTCGGTGGTCCTGTTCGACGAGATCGAGAAGGCCCACCCGGACGTCTTCAACACCCTGCTCCAGATCCTGGAGGACGGGCGTCTGACGGACGGTCAGGGCCGGATCGTGGACTTCAAGAACACGGTCATCATCCTGACCACCAACCTGGGCACCCGTGACGTGGCCAAGGCGGTGTCGATGGGCTTCCAGGCGTCGGAGGACTCCGACTCCAACTACGACCGGATGAAGCAGAAGGTCAACGACGAGCTCAAGCAGCACTTCCGGCCCGAGTTCCTCAACCGGATCGACGACACCATCGTCTTCCACCAGCTGCGGCAGCAGGAAATCCTGTCGATCGTCGACATCATGATCGCCCGCATCGAGAGCCAGATGCGCAACAAGGACATGGGCCTGGAGCTGACCGACAACGCCAAGAAGTACCTGGCGCTCAAGGGCTTCGACCCGGTGCTCGGGGCGCGTCCGCTGCGTCGGACGATCCAGCGCGACATCGAGGACAACCTGTCCGAGCGGATCCTGTTCAACGAGCTGACCCCGGGTCAGATCGTGGTCGTGGACTGCGAGGGCGACCCGAACGACATCGACAAGTCCAGTCTCGTCTTCCGGGGCACCGACCGGCCGGCCGCCGTGCCGGACGCCGTCCCGGCCGACCTCGGCGGCACCGCCGCCGCAGGCGCGGACGAGTAGGCGACAGCGCTGGGGTAGGTGACAGCGTAAGAGGCGACGGCCCCGGTCGGCGAGAGCCACCGGGGCCGTCGCCTCTCGTCGTGCCGTCCCCCCGCGACAGGATGCCGGGGGCGGACCCACTCCCCACCCCGACGGGACCTCTCGGGGCGGAGGGCCGGGGCCCGTCCGAGGGCCGGTGGGTCAGCCGCCCGTGGGCAGCGCCGGGGCCGTGGGCCCGTCGCCGGCCAGGCGGAACTCCGCCTCGCCGGCCGGCTCCACCAGGCCGTCGGTGACCAGCCCGGCCAGCGCCCGGGAGCGCTGCACGTCGTCGGCCCAGACCTGGTCCAGCCGCTGGTGCGGCACCGGGCCGGTGGCCTCCCGCAGCACCGCCAGCAGCAGCCCGCGTACCTGTCGGTCGGTGCCGGCGTACCGCTGGGGTCGGCGGGTCGGGCCGGCCGGGGCCGCCTGGCCGGACGCCCGCCAGGCGCATACGGACTCCACCGGGCATCCCGGGCAGCGGGGCGAGCGGGCGGTGCAGACCACCGCCCCCAGCTCCATGAACGCGGCGCTGGCGAGCGCGGCGGCGGCCGGCTCCGAAGGCAGCAGTTCCTCGGTGGCCACCAGGTCGGCGGGGCGGGTGGCCGGGCCGGCGTCCGGTTCCCCGGCGATCGCCCGGCAGATCACCCGGCGCACGTTGGTGTCCACCACCGGGTGCCGCTGACCGTACGCGAAGGCGGCCACCGCGCGGGCCGTGTAGGTGCCCACCCCGGGCAGCGCCAGCAGCTGGTCCAGTCGGTCCGGCACCGCGCCGCCGTGTCGCTGGACGATCGCCACCGCGCAGTCGCGCAGCCGTACCGCCCGGCGGGGATAGCCGAGCCGCCCCCACATCCGGATCGCCTCGGCGGGCGTGTCGGCGGCGAGCGCGGCGGGGGTCGGCCAGCGGGCCAGCCACGCGTGGAAGGCCGGCAGCACCCGCACCACCGGCGTCTGCTGGAGCATGACCTCGCTGACCAGGATCGCCCATGCGCCCACACCGGGCACCCGCCACGGCAGGTCGCGGGCGTTCTGCTCGTACCACCGGCTGACCAGGGTGGCGAAAGTGGGTTCGGACATCGCGTCGCCGATCATGTCATGGGCGATCTTCTCGCAGGTTGGGCGGGCCGGGCGGGGCGGCGCGGGGGACGGGACCGGATCGGGCAGAATGCCCGGATGAACGAGCTCGCGATCACCGTCATCGGCCGGGACCGGCCCGGCATCGTGGCCGACGTCGCCGAGGTGCTCGCCCGGCTCGGCGCGAACCTCACCGATTCCACCATGACCCGGCTGCGGGGTCACTTCGCGATGACCCTGATCTGCGTCGGCCCGGCCGCCGCCGACGTCGAGGCCGGGCTGGCCCCGCTCGCCGCCGACGGTCAGCTCCTGGCCACCGTGCGGGCGGTCACCCCCGACGGCGCGACGCCGCCGGCCGGTGAGCCGTACGTGCTTTCGGTGCACGGCGCGGACCGGATGGGCATCGTCGCTGCGATGACCCGGGTGCTGACCGACGCGGGCGGCAACGTCACCGACCTGAGCACCCGGCTGACCGGCTCGCTCTATGTGGTGGTGGCCGAGGTCGAGCTGCCGCCGGGGTCGTCCGACGAGGTGGCCGGCCGGTTGGCCCGTAGGGCCGCGGAGTTGGGGGTCGGGGTCAGCCTCCGCCCGGCGGACTCGGACCTGCTGTGACCGCGGAGTACGTCGGCCTCGGCGGCTGGACACCGGAGGCACTGGCGACGCCCGGCGAGGTTCGTGCGGTGGTCTCCGCCCCGGACCCGGTGCTCAGCAGGCCCGGGCCGGAGGTGGACCCGACCTCCGACGAGGTGGTCCGCCTCGCCGCCGACCTGGTCGCCACGATGCGCGTCTCGCCGGGCTGCGTGGGCCTCGCGGCGCCCCAGGTCGGCGTGAGCGCCCAGATGTTCGCGGTCGACATCACCGGGCATCCGAAGGCGGTGACCGTGCACGGAACCTTCGTGCTGTGCAACGCCCGGGTGGTGGAGGCGAGTCGGTGGAAGGCGGGCCGGGAGGGCTGCATGTCGGTGCCCGACCTGACGGGCGACGTCAAGCGGGCCAGCCGGCTGGTCGTCGAGGGAGTGCTTCCGGGCACCGGCGTGCCGGTGCGGCTGGTCACCGACGGGTTCGAGGCGCGGGCGTTGCAGCACGAGATCGACCACTGCGCCGGCCTGCTCTTCCTCGACCGGGTGGCCGGTGCGCACGCGATCTACCAGCGCAAGGTGTACCTGTGAGCCGGGCCGGGCGGAGCCCGGGCCGGGAGCCGGCCTGCCGGGCGTCGCGGTCGGGGCTGGGCCGGGTGGCTGTCGTGAGTGGAGGGCCGCGCCGGTGAGCGGTGGGTCGTCCGGCGCGTCGCGCCGGGCGAGGGTGGGGCACGCCGTTACGGTGGAGGCATCATGCGTCTGACGATCGGCCCCCTGCCATCCGCCGTGTACTGGCGGCGTCGAGCCGTCGTGGTCGGAGCGGGGCTTCTCTTCCTGATTGTCCTGCTCTATTCCTGCAACAAGGCGGGCAACACCGGCACCACCCCGCAGGGGAAGGTGACCCCGACGCCGACTGCGGCTCCGGCAGCCGGTGGCCCGTCTGCGGCCCCGGACCCGAGCGGCTCGGTGCTGTCCCCGCAGACCGGCACCCCGCCCGGCGGTTCGGACGCCCCCGGTGCCTCGGGCGATCCGGGGCCTCCGACCGGCCCGACCGGGAACGACGCTCCGGCGGCCCCGGGTGGCGACGCCGGGACGTGCACCGACGCGGAGATCTCGGTGACTCCGGTGGCGGTGCCGTCGTCGGTGCAGCGGGGCGCCGTGGTCAGCCTTCAGCTCAAGATCAAGAACAAGTCGAACCGCACCTGCAGCCGGGACGTCGGCGCGGACTTCCAGGAGCTGTACGTGAAGTCCGGCGCGGAGAAGGTCTGGTCCTCCGACACCTGCGGCAACGTGAAGGGCTCGGACGTGCAGTCGTTCACCCCGGGCTTCGAGCGGTCGTACCAGGTGGACTGGAACGGCAAGGACACCAGCCGCTGCAAGGACGAGCTGGCAAACGGGCCGTTCCCGCCGGCCGGGAGTTACCAGGTCTTCGGGCGGCTGGACACCAAGCTGAGCGAGCCGGTGAAGCTGACCGTCACCGGCTGAGCCGAACGACCCACCGCTCGGTGCGGGTCGGGCAGGCGGGGCCAGTCGGCCCGGCGGGGCGGGTCAGACGTAGCGCTCCAGGATGGACGCCTCGGCGAGCCGGGACAACCCTTCCCGGACGCCCCGGGCCCGGGCGTCACCGACGCCCTCGACGGCCTGTAGGTCCTCCACGGTGGCCCCGAGCAGCCGCTGGAGGCTGCCGAAGTGCAGCACCAGCCGGTCGACGATCGCCACCGGCAGGCGGGGGACCTTCGCCAGCAGCCGGAACCCGCGTGGGCTGACCGCCGCGTCCAGCGCGTCGGAGGCCGCCGGGTAGCCGATCGCCTTGGCCACCGCGACCAGGTCGATCAGCTCGGTGGCACCCAGCAGGTCCAGCTCGACCAGCGCCTCGTCCAGCGTGCGGGGCTTGCGGCCGGTGGGCAGGTAGTCCCGGATGACCAGGGTGCGGTCGGCGTCCACGCCGGCCATCAGCTCGTCGAGCTGGAGGGCGAGCAGCCGGCCGTCCGTGCCCAGCTCCACCACGTACCCGGCGATCTCGTCGGCGATCCGGCGGACCATCTCCAGCCGCTGCACCACTGCCACCGCGTCCCGGACGGTGACCAGGTCCTCGATCTCCAGGGCGGACAGGGTGCCGGAGACCTCGTCGAGGCGCAGCTTGTAGCGCTCAAGCGTGGCCAGGGCCTGGTTGGCCCGGGACAGGATGGCCGCCGAGTCGTCCAGCACGTGCCGCTGGCCGTTGACGTAGAGGCTGATGATCCGCATCGACTGGCTGACCGAGATGACCGGGTAGCCGGTCTGCCGGGCCACCCGCTCGGCGGTGCGGTGCCGGGTGCCGGACTCCTCGGTGGGGATCGACGGGTCTGGCATCAGGTGCACGGCCGCCCGGACGATCCGGGTGCCGTCGCTGGACAGCACCACCGCGCCGTCCATCTTGCACAGTTCGCGGACCCGGGTCGCCGAGAACTCCACGTCCAGCGCGAAGCCGCCGGTGCACAGCCCTTCGACCACCTTGTCGTAGCCGAGGACGATCAGCGCGCCCGTCCGGCCGCGCAGGATCCGCTCCAGGCCGTCACGCAGCGCGGTGCCGGGCGCCATGAGCGCCAGATTGGCCCGTAGCGGGTCGCCGCTCGCGCCGCCGCCGCTCCCGGTCACGCTGACGCTGATCGGACGGGCGGGCGAGCCCACGGCACCGGTGCGGGCGTGGGGTGTCGCGCCGGCAGTTTTGCTGGCATCGCGGTCGATCGGCACCCGCACAGTCTACGGACTGGCGTGCGGTGGGTGCTGTCGTGGTTACTGTGATGTGTCACGACGCCCCCCGACGACCACGCCGGGTGGTCTGCCGTCCTTGTCCGGTATCGCACGGGCGGTCCCGCGCGGCGGCCACCGTCGGTCACTCCGCGGATGCGCGGGCGGCACACTGGAGCGCCGAGCGCACGTCCGTGACCTCCATCACCCGCATGTTCTCCGGGCCCGCCCCGACGCTCTCCGGGCCGCACCCGGTCGGAACGAGCGCCACCCGGAACCCGAGCCGGGCCGCCTCGGCCAGCCGGCGCGGCACCGCGCCGACCCGGCGGACCTCTCCGGTCAGCCCGACCTCGCCGATCGCTACCAGGTGCGGGTTGATGGCGAGGTTGAGCCCACCGGAGGCCACGGCGAGGGCGACCGCGAGGTCGGCCGCCGGCTCCACCACCCGGATGCCGCCGACGGTGGCCGCGAAGACCTCCTTGTCGTGCAGGGTCAGCCGCTCGGCGCGGCGCTGGAGCACCGCCAGCACCATCGCCAGCCGGGCCCCGTCCAGCCCGGACACGGTGCGGCGGGGCGAGCCCGCGACCGTCGCGCCGATCAGCGCCTGGACCTCGGTGACCAGCGCCCGCCGCCCCTCCATCGCCACCGTCACGCAGGTGCCCGGCGTCGGCTCCGAGTAGCGGGTCAGGAACAGCCCGGACGGGTCGGCGAGGCTGCTGATCCCGCCCTCGTGCATCTCGAAGCAGCCGACCTCGTCGGCGGCGCCGAACCGGTTCTTCACGCCGCGCACCATCCGCAGCGAGGAGTGCTTGTCGCCCTCGAAGTGCAGCACCACGTCGACCAGGTGCTCCAGCACCCGTGGACCGGCCACCTGACCGTCCTTCGTGACGTGACCGACCAGCACGGTGGCGAGGCCGCGCTCCTTGGCCACCGCGACCAGGGCGGCGGTGACCGCCCGCACCTGGGTCACCCCGCCGGGGACCCCCTCGGTGCCGGGGGTGGAGATGGTCTGCACCGAGTCGAGCACCAGCAGCCCCGGCTTCACCGCGTCCAGGTGGCCGAGGACCGCGCCCAGGTCGCTCTCGGCGGCCAGCCAGAGCTGGTCGTGCAGGGCGCCCATCCGCTCGGCGCGCAGCCGCACCTGGCTGACCGACTCCTCGCCGCTCACCACGAGCGACGGGCTGCCGGCGGTGGCCGCCCACTGCTGGGCCACGTCGAGCAGCAGCGTTGACTTGCCCACGCCTGGCTCGCCGGCGAGCAGCACCACGGCGCCGGGCACCAGGCCGCCGCCGAGCACCCGGTCCAGCTCGCTGACCCCGGTCGGCCGGGCCCTGGCGGGGGCGGCGCTGATGGTGGCGATGGGACGGGCCGGCTCGGCCGGCATCCGGGAGCTGACCACCCGGCCGGAGACGGTCGGACCGGTCACGGTGCACTCGACCACCGCCCCCCACTCGCCGCACTCCGGGCAGCGCCCCACCCACTTCGGGGGCTGGTGCCCGCAGGCGTCGCACTCGTAGGCCGGACGGGGCTCGCGGGCGGCCCGGCCGGCGCGCGGGGTCGCTCGGGAGGGTGTCGATCGGGGCGTCGTCACACCGGAACGCTAGTCCCCCCGTACGACGAAGCACCGCCGGCGTGGCGGGTGCCACGCCGGCGGTGCCGTCGACGGTCGGTGGTGCGGGGCGTCAGCCGCCGTGGCCCGCGCCGGCCTCGGTGCCGCCCTCCTCGCCGTGCGAGCCCTCGCGCTCGACGATCTGGGAGGGCTGCGGGAGCGGGGTCAGCGGGATGCCGATCGGGGCCGGGGTGTTGATGGTCGCGCCGTTGCCGAAGTCGAAGGTCAGGTTGACCTGCTGCCCGACGAGCTGGGCCTTGTCCAGGCCGACGAGCTGAAGGGACCGGCCGCCCTGCACGTTGAGCTGGATGTAGCTGAGGGCCGGGATCTCGATCCGGGCCGGCTCCCCGGCGGGGGCCGAGGGGGACGGGCTCTCCGAAGCGCCCTCGGACGGGGACGGCGAGCCGCCCCCCGACGGGCTGGCCGACCCGGACGGGCTGGCGCTGCCCGACGGCGATGCGCTGCCCGACGGCGATGCGCTGCCCGACGGCGATGCGCTGCCCGACGGCGATGCGCTGCCCGACGGCGATGCGCTCTCCGACCCGGACGGGCTGGCCGACGCGGACGCGCCGTCGCTGGCGATCACGACCTCCCGCGCGCTGTCCGTGGTGACGGTCACCGTCACCGGGCTCTGCGTGTCGTTGTAGATCACCGCGTTGACGGCGGCGTTCGCGCCGGACTGGTAGCTCCCGTCGCCCGGGTATTCGACGTACAGGCCGCGTACCTTGTAGGCGTTGTCCGGAGTCTGGACGTTGACGCCCTGGACCGACGGGGTCTTGTTGGCGGTCTCGGCCGCCTGGCCGGCACCGCAACCGGTCGCCAGCAGGCCGGTCGCCGCCGCCACGCCGGACAGCAGCAGGGCCGCCCGCCGGGAACCCCTGATCGAGCGCGTCACGTCGGTCCTCCTCGTCACGATCCCCACCCGGCCGTCGCCGGGCACGGTGGCCATACCCGCGCAGACCGGCTTCAGGGTAGTTGGGGTTGATCGGGAGCCGCACGCCGACCCGGCACCACCACCTTCCGGGGGCGCTCAGACCACCCGGCCGTTCGCCACCAGCAGCACCACGTCGATCAGCGCCACCAGCATCACCGCCCGGAAGGCGGCCACGCCCCGGCGGGCGCCGCGGCCGGCGTACCAGGTCAGGGGCGGCACCAGTGCGGCGGTCGCGATGGCCGACAGCCCGGCCCACGACGGCGGCCCGGGCGGCCCGACGACCAGGGTGACGGTCGCCGCGAGCAGCAGCCCGGCGGCGGCCACCCGGCTGCCGGCCGCGCCGAGCCGGTGCGGCAGCCCGCGCACCCCGGTCCGGGCGTCGTCGGCCAGGTCCGGCAGCACGTTGGCGAAGTGTGCCCCGGCCCCGAGCAGAGCGGCGGCGGCCACCAGCCAGGCCGGCGGGGCGGGAGCGCCGGGCAGGGCCAGCACCACGAAGGCGGGCAGCGCCCCGAAGGAGACCGCGTACGGCAGCACCGAGACCCGGGTCGACTTCAAGGGCCAGTTGTAGGACAGCGCGGAGACCAGGGCCACGGCCGCCCAGACCGCCGCCGTCCGGTTGGTCGCCGCCGCCGCCAACAGGACCGTGGTGAGGGCCGCCGCCCCCGCCGCCAGGCCGACCGCCCGCGTGCTGACCGCGCCGCTCGCGACCGGCTTGTCGGTACGCCCCACCGCGGCGTCCCGGTCGGCGTCCAGGCGGTCGTTGGACCAGCCGACCGCGAGCTGGCTGGCGAGCACCGTCAACGCCACCACGGCCACCCCGGACGGGCGGTGCCCCACCCCCAGGGCGAGCAGCCCGGCGACCACGGTCACCGCCACCGCGGGCTCGGGGTGGCTCGCCCTGACCAGCCCTAACACCGTCGTCGACATAAGGGAAGTCTGGTCGTTACCGTCCAGTCGTGCCACGCTCGGTGCCATGCGTGACGGTTCGTCCCGGGTGTCCGACCGCCCCCGCCTGCTGCCCCCGAACGATCCACGGCAGTACGACGACCTGGCCGACGAGTGGTGGCGTCCCGACGGGGCGTTCGCCATGCTGCACTGGCTGGCCCGGGCCCGGGCGGCCCTCGTGCCGCCGGCCGCCCGGCCCGACGCCCTCCTGGTCGACCTGGGCTGCGGCGCCGGGCTGCTGGCCCCGCACCTGGCCGGCAAGGGTTACCGGCACGTCGGGGTCGACCTCACCCGCTCGGCCCTGGCCCAGGCCGCGCGGCACGGGGTCACCCCCGTCAACGGCGACGCCACCGCCGTGCCGCTGGCCGACGGTTGTGCCGACGTGGTGGCCGCCGGCGAGCTGCTGGAGCACGTGCCCGACTGGCGGCGGGCGGTGGCCGAGGCGTGCCGGCTGCTCCGTCCGGGCGGGCTGCTGGTCCTGGACACCCTCAACGACACCGTGCTGAGCCGGCTGATCGCGGTCGAGATCGGCGAGCGGCTGCCCACGGTGCCCCGGGGCATCCACGACCCACGGTTGTTCGTGGACGACCGGGAGTTGGTCGCCGAGTGTGCCCGGCACGGCGTCGACCTGCGGGTCCGGGGCGCCCGTCCGGGGCTGGTCGGGACGCTGGCCTGGCTGCTGCGCCGGATCCGGTCCGGTGGTCGTCCACAGCCGATGCCGGCCGGGCGGGCGCCACGGATCAGGCCGACCTGGTCCACGGCGGTGCTGTACCAGGGGTGGGGGATCCGGCGCGGGTAACCGGGGCGGCGTCGGGTACTGGGGACGCCGGGAAGGGGCCACACGAGGGCGCGCCGCGAGTGTCCCGCCAGCGGCCGGGCGGCGGCCCGGACCGCGGCGGCCCGGCCCTCGTTGGTGAGCGTGAGGAAGGCGGTCCTGCGGTCGCGGACGGAGGCGGCGCGGGACGACACGGGGTTCGCGGACGAGAGGTGGGGAACGTGGCCGTACCGGTGATCGCGGGCATGGGGACGGCGCAGCCGCCAGGTGCCGGGCAGGACGAGCTCTGGGAGGGCTTCTTCTCGAAGCACTTCTCCGGCCGGACCCGGGCGCTGGCAGAGCGGATCTTCGCCAACTCCGGGGTGAACCGGCGGCAGGCGGCGGTCAACCCGCTGCTGGAGGACGTGTCGGACTGGTCGACCGAGCGCCGGCTGCGCCGCTACCAGGTCGAGGCGCTGCCGTTGGGCAAGGAGGCGGTCGGCCGGGCGCTCACCGCCGCCGGCCTGGACGCCCGCGACGTCGGCCTGTTCGTCGTCTGTTCGTGCACCGGGTACGCCACCCCGGGGCTGGACATCCTGCTCGCCCGGGACCTGGGCATGGCCCCGGACACCCAGCGCATGTTCGTCGGGCACATGGGCTGCTACGCCGCCCTGCCGGGGCTCGGCGCGGCCGGCGACTTCGTCACCGCGCGGCAGCGTCCCGCGCTGCTGCTCTGCGCCGAGCTGACCAGCCTGCACATCCAGCCGGCCACGGCCCGGCTGGACACCCAGCAGATCGTCTCCCACGCGCTCTTCTCGGACGCCGCCGTCGCCGCCGTGATCATCCCCGGCGGCCGGGGGTACGCGCTGCGCGAGGTCACCTCGGTCACCGACACCTCCACGGCCGACCACATGACCTGGGAGGTCACCGACACCGGCTTCCGGATGGGACTGTCGCCGCAGGTGCCGCAGGTGCTCTCGGCCCACGTCCGGGGTCTGGTCGACGGCCTGCTGGCCCGGCACGGCACCCGGCTCACCGAGGTGGACGGCTGGGCGGTGCACCCGGGCGGCCCGCGCATTCTCGACGTGGCGGAACGCGAGCTGGCGCTGCCGCCGCAGGCGTTGGCCGCGTCCCGGGCGACATTGCGGGAGCACGGCAACTGCTCCTCGCCGACGGTGCTGCTGATCCTCGACCGGCTGCTGCGGGCGGCGCAGCCGCCCGACCGGGTGCTGATTCTCGCCTTCGGCCCGGGCCTGACCCTCTACGCGGCCCTCCTCGACCGCTCCGCCTGACCGGGCCGCCCCCCTGGAGGCTTCTGGCCGGGTCTCGCGGGCGGCGGGACCGGTGCCGGGTGGCTAGGCTCGACCGCGTGGTGGGCGGCGACGTGGTTGACCGGCTCCGGGGCGGAGGGCTCGCCCTGCTGGGCGTCCTCGTCGTGGCCGCCGGTGCCGGATGGTGGCGGGCCGTGGCCCCGGCGGTCGGTCCGGCCGGCGGCCCCGCCGCGGCGTCCGGGGCCGACGAGCGACGCGGTCCCGGTGACGGGGCCCGGCGCACCGGGTCCGGGGCGACGTCCGGCGACCTGGGCCGGGTGCCCCGGAGCGACAGGGCGCTGACCATCACCGTCGGCCCGACCGGCCGGGTGACCTCCGGCGTCGTCGTCCTCGATCCGGCCACCGGGCGGGTGGTCGAGCGGTACGACGTGGGCACCGGCTCCGGCGAGGACCCCGACGGCGGGCTCGGCGGGTTGATCGGGACGGTCTGGCAGGCCCGGCTGACGCTGCACCCCGGCCAGTCCCCGCAGCGACGGGTCGTCATGGCCGCCACGCGGGCGCACCTGGTCCAGTACCGGTGCGTCGGTCCGGGGCAGCTCCTGCTGGTGACCGTCCGCTCCGGCCACCGTGACAGCCACCGGGCGACCTGCGACGGTTCGCTCGCCACGGCGTGGCTGAGCCGCGGGAACGGCCCGATCCGGATCGAGCTGGCCGCCGCCGCCCGGGGAATCGCCCCGATTGTGGCCGACGCCCGGGTGGCGGCCCTGGCGTTCTGATCGGCCGACGGGGTCAGGCGCCGAGGCTGGCCAGGTCGGCGCGGTAGTCGTCGACGGAGCGCAGCTCCGAGATCAGCCGGACCGGGTTGCCGGTGCGGCCGACCAGCAGCGCGGTGGCGGTGCCGGGGCGGGGCGGCACGCGTAGGAACGCACGCAGCCCGCCGCCCGGATCGGCGAGTGGGCGCACGGTCGCGCCGGCGGGCACCGGACTGGGACGCAGTGCGCGGGTGCCGTAAACGGTGACCACGGTGACCCCCGGCGGCGCGAGCGCGGCGGCCTCGGCCACCCGGTCGGGGCAGGGGCAGGCGTCGACCAGGATGATCACCGCGGGGAGCAGCGCGCGTAACGACACGATCGAGTCGTCGGCGTCGACCAGTTCCAGGGCCGGCAGTACGCGACCGGTCAGGTCGGTGGCCGTCGGGTACGGCACGACGGTGGGGTGGTCGCCTGAGCGGGGCGGGCGGGGCCAGGTGACGGCGAACAGCCCGGCGGCGGTGGTGAGCAACGCCACCAGCAGCATCAGCAGCGGCAGGCCGAGTGGTGGTCGGCCCTCCCTCGGGACGGCCAGGCCGAGCACCTGCCGCCACCGGTTCCGGGCGACCCGCGGGCGCAGCTCGCGCCGGACCTGTGCAGCCTCCTCGGCCAGCGCGGACGCGTCGTCCGGCACTACCACCCGACCCCACTCCGGCGGCAGGCCGGGGAGCCCTTCGGCGGGGCCGTGACCATCTGCGTCGGGCATGCCCATCGGACCCCCTCGAACCGGTTCGGTGTGCGGACAGCGGTTCGCCTCAAGGGTCCCGCACCGGCCCCTCCTCCCGCTACACCTCAGCGGGGCTGGTGCGGCCGGGCTACCATGGAAAGAGCGCATCGCCCATAAATCCACGCTCCGCCACCCCCCACCCGGGGGTCACATGTTGATTACGGAGCGTGTTCAGACCATCGGTTTGGCCGCCTGTCAAGCTGAAGAAAGACCTCTCACAGGGCCCCTGAGCTGCGCCAACGGTCAGGACAGCGGTGGGACATCGGTGCCTGAGCGTGTTACCCTAGACACAGCGAAAGGGGTTTCGAACCTATGGTTTTCAGTGTCGGCGAGACCGTTGTTTACCCCCACCACGGGGCCGCACTCATCGAGGCAATCGAGACTCGGGTCATCAAGGGCGAGCCCAGGGAGTACCTCGTCCTGCGGGTCGCGCAGGGTGACCTGACGGTCCGGGTGCCCGCTGAGAACGCCGAGATCGTGGGCGTGCGTGAGGTGGTCGGCGAAGAGGGCCTCGGCAAGGTCTTCGACGTTCTCCGGGCTCCGCACACCGAGGAGCCGACCAACTGGTCGCGGCGTTACAAGGCGAATCTGGAGAAGCTGGCCTCCGGCAACCCGCTGAAGGTGGCCGAGGTCGTCCGCGACCTGTGGCGTCGGGAGCGGGAGCGGGGCCTGTCCGCGGGCGAGAAGCGCATGCTCGCCAAGGCCCGCGACATTCTCGTCGGCGAGGTCGCGCTGGCCGAGAAGAGCACCAAGGACGAGGCGGAGACGCTGCTCGACAAGGTGCTGACCGAGGGCTAGTCCGCACAGCATCGTCGTACCCACCCCGCAGCGAAGAAACCCGAGGACCGCGACGTGACCGCGCAGCTCAATCCGCGCGGTGACGTCGCGGTCCTCGTGCCTGCGGCCGGTGCCGGCGTACGGCTCGGCCCGGGCGCCCCGAAGGCCCTGCGCCTGCTCTCCGGGGAGCCGCTGCTCGTGCACGCGGTCCGTCGGATCGCCGCCGCCGGGTCCGTGCACACCATCGTGGTGGCTGCCCCCGCCGGGGAGGTCGAGGCGGTCCGCCGGCTCCTCGCGCCGGTCGCCCCGGTGCTGGTCGTCCCCGGCGGGGCGGAACGGCAGGCGTCGGTGGCCGCCGCGCTCGCGGCCGTCCCCGCCGGCCCGGGGATCGTGCTGGTGCACGACGCGGCCCGCGCCCTGACCCCGCCTGAGCTGGTCGAGTCGGTGGCCGGGGCGGTCCGCTCCGGGCACGACGCGGTGATCCCCGTCCTCCCCGTGGTCGACACGATCAAGGAGGTCGGCACCGGCGAGGTGGTCCTCGGCACCGTGGACCGGTCCGCCCTGCGGGCCGTGCAGACGCCGCAGGGGTTCCGCCGGTCGGTGCTGGCCGCCGCCCACGCGGCAGCCGGCGACCCGCTCACCGACGACGCCGGCCTCGTGGAGAAGCAGGGCATTCCGGTGGTGTGCGTCCCCGGCTCCGAGTACGCCCTCAAGATCACCCGCCCGTTCGACCTGGCGCTCGCCGAGCACCTGCTGGCCGCGGGCGCGTGACGCGTACCCTCGGCGCATGATCGTTCCTCGGGTGGCCGTCGGCACCGACGTGCACGCGTTCGAGGCCGGCCGGCCCTGCTGGGTGGCCGGCCTGCACTGGCCCGACCAGGACGGCCTGGCCGGTCACTCCGACGCCGACGTGGCCGCGCACGCGGCCTGCAACGCGCTGCTGTCCGCCGCCGGGCTGGGCGACCTCGGGTCGAACTTCGGGGTGGCCGAGCCGGAGTGGGCGGGCGCGTCGGGGGTGGCGCTGCTGACCGAGAGCGCCCGTCGGGTCCGGGCGGCCGGCTTCCAGATCGGCAACGTCTCGGTGCAGGTGATCGGCAACCGCCCGAAGATCGGGCCGCGCCGGGCCGAGGCCGAGGCGGTGCTGTCCGAGGCGGTCGGTGCCCCCGTCACCGTCTCCGCAGCCACCACCGACGGGCTGGGCTTCACCGGGCGCGGCGAGGGGTTGACCGGGATCGCGGTCGCCCTGGTCCACCAGGCCCCTACCGCCTAGTCCCGCGATGTCCAGCGACGCCACCGCCGAGGGGTACCTCCAGCGCGCCCAGCTCATGGCCGACCTCGGCCGGTACGACGAGGCCGTCGGCGAGGTCGGCTTCGCGCTGGCCCTGGAGCCGGCGAACGCCACCGCGCTGACCACCCTCGGCCGCGTGCACCTCGCCGCCGGGCGGCCCGCCGAGGCGCGCGACGCCGCCGACGCCGCCCTGGCCGTCGCCCCGGACGCGGTCGACCCGCTGGTGGTGCGCGGGCTGGCGCTGGCCGACCTGGGCGAGTACGCCGAGTCGGCGAGCACCGCCGACCGGCTCCTCGCCGTCGGTCCCGCCGACGCGTACGCCCAGCGCAGCGCCGCCGCGATCCTGTCCGGCTCGCGCGGCGGGCAGGCGGCCCTCAACGCGGCCTGGCGGGGCGTGGAGTTGGCCCCGGGGGAGCCACCGGGGCACCTCGTCCTCGCCCTGGTCGCCGGCCGCCTGCGGCTCTACGACCTGGCCGAACGGGCGTACCGGGAGGCGCTGCGGCTCGACCCGGAGCTGGCCGGGGCCGGCGACGAGCCGGGCATCGTCCGGCTGGAGCGGCGCCGGTACGCCGAGGCGCTGGCGGAACTGGCCGAGGCCGCTTCGTTCACCCCAGCGCCGTCCGACGCGAGCCGGGGCGGAGCCGACCCACGTCGGGGCGAGACCGATCCGCGTCAGGACGGAGCCGGCCCGCGTCAGGACGGAGCCGACCCGCGCCGGGGCGTCAGCGATGAGCTGCGCCGCCTGGTGCTGTACGGGGCGGGCTGGTCGCTCGTGGGAACCGTCCTGGTGGCGATCGCGGCGGCCGGCGCGGCCGGCCCGTCCCGCTTCCTCGCGGTGCTGGTGGCGCTGAGCGGGGCGTTGGTGGGCTGGCTGCTCGCGGCGCGGGTGCCGGGGCTGACCCGTACCGTGCTGCCGGGCCTGCTGCGCTCGGATCGGTCGCTGGCCCTCGCCGTGTACGGGGTGGCCGCCGCGCCGGTGCTGCTCGTGCTCTACGCGGTGGTCGGCACGCCCTGGCCGCTGGTGCTGACGATCGTCGTCACCGCCGTGGCCGAGTTGGCCGTGTTCTCCCGTACCGTGCGCTGAGGCCGTGGCCGGCGGGCCGGCCTTGCCGACCGCCTGTCGGAGAGGCCGTGGCCGGCGGGCCGGCGTCCCCCTGTTGCTTGTCGGCGCGGATCCGGCACGACGACCGGACCTCGTTGCGGACCAGCTCTGGACATTTACAGTTAACAAACCTAATAATTAGCCACCCGTCGATACGCTTCCGGCGGGGCGATCCCCTACCGGGAGGACCGGATGCAGCGCAGTCCCCGAACATCGCTCCTGGCCGTCCTGGCGGCCCTCGCCACCGCCGCCGCAGCGACCCTGACCCTCGCGACCCCGGCCCAGGCCGCCGGCCCCACGGCCGCCTTCACCAGGACCTCCGACTGGGGAACCGGGTGGGAGGGCCGCTTCACCATCACCAACGGCGGGCCGGGCACCGTCACCGGATGGCAGGTCGCCTTCACGCTGCCGACCGGCACGACGCTCGGCTCGTACTGGGACGCCACGGTGAGCAGCGCCGGCCAGCGGCACACCTTCACGAACCGGTCCTGGAACGGCACCGTCGCCCCCGGCGCCTCGGTCTCGTTCGGCTTCCTGGCCACCGGGGCGGGATCCCCCACCGACTGCACCCTCAACGGGGCACCGTGCGGCGGCGGCACGCCCACCTCCCCACCGACCACCGCGCCCCCGACCACCGCGCCGCCCACCACCGCGCCCCCGACGACCCCACCACCCACCACGCCGCCGCCGACCACCCCACCGCCGACCACCCCGCCCGTAGGCGGCCTGCCCAAGCACGCGCTGATCGGCTACCTGCACGCCAGCTTCGGCAACGGCGCGGGGTACCTGCGGATGGCCGACGTGCCCGCCGACTGGGACGTCGTCAACCTCGCCTTCGGCGAACCCACCTCGGTCACCTCCGGCGACATCCGCTTCCAACTCTGCCCCGTCACCGAGTGCCCGGGCGTCGAGACCGAGGCGGAGTTCACCGCGGCGATCCGGGCCAAGCAGCAGCAGGGCAAGAAGGTGCTGCTCTCGATCGGCGGCCAGAACGGGCAGGTGCAGCTCACCACCACCGCCGCCCGTGACACCTTCGTCCGGTCGGTCTCCGCGATCATCGACCGGTACGGCCTCAACGGCCTGGACATCGACTTCGAGGGCCACTCCCTCTACCTCAACGCCGGGGACACCGACTTCCGCAACCCCACCACGCCGGTCGTGGTCAACCTGATCTCGGCGATCCGCTCCCTCAAGCAGCGTTACGGGGCGGGCTTCGTGCTCACCATGGCCCCGGAGACGTTCTTCGTGCAGCTCGGATACCAGTTCTACGGGTCGGGCCCGTGGGGCGGACAGGACCCCCGCGCCGGGTCGTACCTGCCGGTGATCCACGCGCTGCGCAACGACCTCACCGTCCTGCACGTGCAGGACTACAACTCCGGCCCCATCGTCGGGCTGGACAACCAGTACCACACCATGGGCGGCGCCGACTTCCACATCGCGATGACCGACATGCTGCTCACCGGGTTCCCGGTGGCCGGGAACGCCAACGCCGTCTTCCCCGCCCTGCGCGAGGACCAGGTCGCCTTCGGCGCACCCTCCTCGACCAGCGCGGGCAACGGGTACCTCGCCCCCGCAGGCGTGCAACAGGCGGTGACCTGCCTGGTCAAGGGCCAGAACTGCGGCGGCTACGCCCCGCGCAGCGGGACCAACCCCGCCTTCCGGGGCCTGATGACCTGGTCGATCAACTGGGACCGGTACTACTCCTGGGAGTTCCGGCTCAGCCACGGCCCGTTCCTCAAGGCGCTGCCCTGACCCGGAGCCCGAAGATGACGTTCTGACCCATCGCCGGCCGCCGCCCCCAGTGGTGGCGGCCGGCAGAGGCGACAGCCGGCCCCTCGCGACCGGTGAGCGCGAGCCGGGCGTGCCTGCCGCCTCGGCTCGGGCCGTCAGGCCGCAGGGCGGCTCTTGGCGGCGAGGGCGGCGAGGCCGTCGACCGACACGCAGGAGGTCAGGCAGCGCTCCTTGGCGTCGCTGGTGAGCTGGGCCGTCCAGGTGGTGAACCCGCCGTCACCGAGGTCGACGGTCTCGCCGCCCTGCCGCGCGGTGATCCGCAGGGCGGCGTCGACGTAGTAGCCCCGTCCGCGGGTGCGGTCGGGCTCCTCCACGAGCGGCACTCCGCCAGCCGCGAGGGCGGGGCGGACCGTGTCGGCGACGCGTTCCCGCACCACGGGGGAGTCGAGGACGGTGAACCGCAGCCGCGGCGCGGCGGACGGGACCAGGCGCGCGAGGACCCGCTGCCAGTAGCCGAGATGCAGCGTCAGCAGCCGGGCCTCCGTGCGGCCCGAGCCGGTGTCGCGGGCGCTGGACACCAGGGCGAAGAGGCGGAAGTGCGCCTGCATCCCCGGGCCGAACCGCTGCGCCCGCTGCACCCGGTGGCCGGCGGCGAGGTGCACCTCGCCCGGCCCGCTCCCGCGAAGCCGCCGGTCGGCGGCCTCGACCGCCAGCGCGTTGGTGGGGTCGCTGACGACCTCGAGCGGGCGGGTCGCCGTGACGATCCGGTTCTGGCTGCCCGGCGTGACCGCCGCACAGGTGCCCAGCGGCACGACGGGGGACAGCTCGACGCGCGCCACCTCCGTGGGCAGCAGGTCCCACAGCAACGTCTGCACGGCGGCCGTCGCGCGCGGGTCGCAGTCGGCCGGGCGTACGAAACGGTCCTCCCGCCAGCGGCGCAGCACCTCAGCCGGCCGCACCCGCGCGGCCCGCGCCCGGGCCAGGGAGAGCAGGAGCGTGGTCAGGTCCGAGGCCGGCAGGGCGTCCAGCCCCTCGCGTACGTCGGCGGGCAGTGCCGCCCACACCCGCCGCTCGGCGTCCGACCTGCCGTCACCGTTCATCCGGCCACGATGGCCGACGCCGGCCGGGCCGGTCCACCGACTTCACCCGACCGCGCCTCGACGGGCCGCCCCCGCCGGGTGGACGAGACCGCAGTCGTCAGGCCCTAGCCGCGGCGGGCCCAGCTCCAGGCGTAGCCCGGGTCCTCGCACTCGGTCGCCGCCTCGCACAGGTCGAGGGGACGGAACGTGTCGACCATGACGGCCAGCTCGTCGAAGAAGTCGGCGCCGATCGACCGCTCGGCGGCACCCGGCTGGGGGCCGTGGGTGAAGCCGGACGGGTGCAGCGAGATCGAGCCCTGCTCGATGCCGGAGCCGCGCCGGGCCTCGTAGTTGCCGCCGGTGTAGAAGAGCATCTCGTCGGAGTCGACGTTGTGGTGGTTGTAGGGGACCGGGATGGCGTCGGGGTGGTAGTCGACCTTGCGCGGCACGAAGGAGCAGATCACGAAGTTCGGGCCCTCGAACGTCTGGTGCACGGGCGGCGGCTGGTGGATCCGGCCGGTGATCGGCTCGAAGTCGTGGATGGAGAACGCCCACGGGTAGAGGTGCCCGTCCCAGCCGACCACGTCGAACGGGTGGTTTGCGTAGACGTACCGGGTCCACCCGGCGTGGTGCCGGACCAGCACTTCGACGTCGGTCCCGTCGACCTGCAACGGCGCGTCCGGCCCCCGGACGTCCCGCTCGCAGAACGGCGAGTGCTCCAGGAACTGGCCCCGCACCGACAGGTAGCGCTTGGGCGGGCCGATGTGCCCGGCGGCCTCGACGGCCAGCAACCGGACGGGCTGGTCGCCGGTCGGCACGAGGCGGTGGATGGTCGAGGTGGGGATGACGACGTAGTCACCGGCCACCGCGTCCAGCACGCCGAACGGCGACTCCACCCGCAGTGTGCCGGCCTCGACGTACAGGCACTCGTCGCCGGTGGCGTTGCGGTAGAGCGGGGACGGCCGGTCGGCGAGCACGTACGCGATCCGGACGTCGTCGTTGGCGAGCAGGTACCGCCGGCCGAGCACCGGGTCGGCCCCGGAACCGTCGAGCTTGTGGGTGCGCAGGTGGCGGGGCTTGAGCGGCAGGTTCGGCGCGCGGGTGACGGCCGGCGGGGCGTACTCCTCGGCGGCGAGGATCGCGGTCGGGGAATACCGGTGGTAGAGCAGGGACGAGTCGGAGGAGAAGCCCTCCTGGCCCACCAGTTCCTCCGCGTAGAGGGTGCCGTCGGGCTGCCGGAACTGGGTGTGCCGCTTCCGGGGCACCTCGCCGACGCTGCGGTAGTACGGCATGTCGCCTCCCGATTCGTCCCGTTCACCGGCCGTCAGCGTCCGATAATCGGACGCTGTTGTCCGTTCCTTGTAGCGTCCCGTAAGTTCTTGTCTCGTGTCAACGCAGGTGCCCCGCCTCTTCGCCGGACTCGTCGACGACGCCGCCGTCTTCCCGCCCGGCAGCGCGACGCTGCCCGACGCGGTCTCCGCCCACCGCCGGCACCGCGACTCCTGGTACGCCGGCATGGTCGGCCCGCTGCTCGTCCCCGCCTCGGCCGTCACCGCCGGCGAGCTGACCCCGCTGGTCGACCCCGCCGAGGGCCTCGTCGTCGGGCTGATCGGCGACACCGGCGTCGAAGGGCTGCCCGCCGCGCTGTCGTACCTGGCCCCGGCCGGCATCACCGCCCGCCAGGTCGAGGTGGCGGTCGCCAAGCGCGGCGAGGACCCGCAGCCCGGCCTGGCCGAGCTGCTGAGGCTGAGCGGGCGATGGGACGGCGTCGACGTCTACGCCGAGATTCCGCTGGCCTTCGGGCTGATGGGGGCGCTGGACACGGTCGCCGCCGCCCGCGCCGACGGGCTGCCGGTCGCGGCCAAGTTCCGCACCGGCGGGCTGGCCGCCGAGCTGTTCCCGACCCCGGTCGAGCTGGCCGCCGTCATCTGCGCCTGCCGGGACCGGGAACTGCCGTTCAAGCTGACCGCCGGGCTGCACCACGGCGTGCGGCACCGGGACCCGGAGACCGGCTTCACCCACCACGGCTTCGGCAACGTGCTCGCCGCGACCCTCGCCGCCGCCGACGGGGCCGAGGTGGCCGAGGTGGCCGCCCTGCTCGCCGCGACCGATCCGGTGCCGCTGGTCGAGCGGGCCCGCGCCGGGCGGGACGGCGACCGGCCACTGTGGGTGGGCTTCGGCTCGTGCAGCATCGAGGAACCACTGACCGATCTGATCCGGCTGGGGCTGGTGAACGGGGGATACCAAGCATGACCTGGGTGACGGAGGCCGAAGGCTCGGCGTACGGGGTGCGCAACCTGCCGTACGGGGTGTTCCGGTGGGGCGGGGACGACCCCCGGGTCGGCGTACGCATCGGGGACTACGTGCTCGACCTGGCCGGCGCCGAGGCGGCCGGGCTGGTGCTGGCCGCCGGCGCGTTCGGCCGTCCCAGCCTCAACGCGTTCCTGGCGCTGGGCCGTCCGCAGTGGACGGCGGTGCGGCAGCGGGTGACCGAGCTGCTCACCGACGAGGCCCACCGGGTGGCGGTGGAGCCGCTGCTCGTCCCGCTCGCCGAGGCCGAGCTGTTGCTGCCGTTCGAGGTGGCCGACTACGTCGACTTCTACTCCTCCGAGTACCACGCCGGGAACGTCGGGCAGATCTTCCGCCCCGGCCAGCCGCCCCTGCTGCCGAACTGGAAGCACCTGCCGGTCGGTTACCACGGCCGGGCCGGCACGGTGGTGGTCTCCGGCACGCCGATCGTCCGCCCCGCCGGGCAGCGGGCCACCCCGCAGGGCCCGGTCTGCGGCCCGTCCGTGCGCCTCGACATCGAGGCCGAGGTCGGCTTCGTCGTCGGCGTGCCGAGCGCGCTCGGCGACCGGGTCGCGGCGGCCGACTTCGCCGACCACGTCTTCGGGGTGGTGCTGGTCAACGACTGGTCCGCCCGGGACATCCAGGCCTGGGAGTACCAGCCGCTCGGCCCGTTCCTCGGCAAGTCCTTCGCCACCTCGGTGTCGGCCTGGGTGACCCCGCTGGACGCACTGGCCGACGCGTTCGTGCCCGCGCCGGACCAGGACCCGCCGGTGGCGGAGTACCTGCGCGATGTGCCGCACGTCGGGCTGGACCTGCGGCTGTCGGTGGAGTGGAACGGCGAGCGGGTCAGCGAGCCGCCCTTCGCCACGATGTACTGGACCCCCGCCCAGCAGCTCGCCCACCTCACCGTCAACGGCGCGTCCCTGCGCACCGGCGACCTGTACGCCTCCGGCACCGTGTCCGGTCCCGAGCGGGGGCAGGTCGGCTCGTTCCTGGAGTTGACCTGGGGCGGTGCCGAGCCGGTCAAGGTCGGCGGCGAGACCCGGACCTTCCTGGAGGACGGCGACACCGTCACCCTCACCGCCACCGCGCCCGGCCCGGACGGCACCACCGTCGCCCTCGGCGAGGTCACCGGGACCGTCCGCCCGGCCCGCTGACCGGGCGGCGATCCGCCCCGCCGCGCCACCGGAACGCGGCTTCGACGCGCCACCGAACCCCGATCGCACCCGCTGTGCGATCGGGGTTCGGTGTATCCGCGTTAGGCGTCGGGGTTGTCCGTCGTGGCGGCCCCCGGCCGGCGGCGCAGCGCAGCGGCGCCGGACGTCGTGGACGTCTCAGCGGACAGAGGGTAACGATCATGATCGATCTAGCGGGCGCCGTTTGGCGCACCAGCAGCCGCTCCAACGACCAGGGACTGTGCGTGGAGGTGGCGGACAACCTGGTCGACACCGTCGGCGTGGTCGCGGTACGCGACTCGAAGAACCCGGCCGGGCCGGCGCTGGCAGTGAGCCCGCCGGGCTGGACCGCCTTCGTCGACGCCATCCGGGTCGGGCGGTTCCGGGCCTGATCACCATTCCCGGGGGGAAGGGCCCGGTCCCGCCTTGCCCCGGGACAGCCCCCAGCGGCGGAATTCCCGCCGCTGGGGCCCCGCCGCACGCTCACTCCCCGTACCGTGGAGGACACGGGAGGTGTCATGTCGACGGTCACGGTCACCCAGTTGATCCAGGCACCCGCCGTCGACCTGTGGCGGCTCCTGGTCGACCTGCCGACCCGCGCGGACTGGCTCCGCACGGTGGAGCGGGTCGAGCTGCTCACCCCGGGCCAGCTCGCCCCGGGCACGGCCTGGCGGGAGACCCGCACCCGGCCGGACGGCGGCGGGCAGGCCGAGGAGCTCGTCGTGCTGGAGGCCGCGCCGCCCCGCCGGCTGGTGCTCACCTCGTCCGGCATCGGCGTGACCTACCGGACCACCTGGACGCTGCATACCGTGCGGCGCCGCCGGCGGGCCTGCACCGCCGTCACCGTGCGCCAGGAGGCGGTGTCCACCTCCCCGTACGGTCGCCTCCTGGCCCTGCTCTTCGGCGGCCTGGCCGCCCGCGCGGTCGAGGGTGCCTTCCGCCGGGACCTCGCCGACCTCGCCCGAGCCGTCGAACCGGCGGCCGCCGCGGAGGCGGCCTGACCGGGGCGACGGCGGCCCTCCTGGGTAGGGTGCCGGGCGGAGGTGCGGCATGGGGTTCGCGAGGGGGCGGCGGCGGGTCGCGATGGTGGTCGCGGCGCTGGTCGGTGCCGGGGCGGTCGCGGTGGTCGTGCACCGGGTGCTCGCGCCCGCCGAGGTCGACACGCCCGCCCGGGCCGGCTACCCGGCGGCGGTGACCCCGGCGATCGGGGTGGTGGGCCGGCTGCCGGTGGCTCCGCTGATCGTGGACGGCCGGCTCCGCGTCTACGCCACCACCCGTCAGGTGTACGCCGACCAGCCGGCCGACGCCCGGTACCGGGTCACCCCGTACTGGTCGTACCGGCGCTGGCCGGCCGAGGTCAGCGGGGTGGTGGCGGAGGGGACCACCGTGGTCAGCCGGTGGTCGGACGGGAAGCTGGTGGCGTTGGACGCGCGTACCGGCCGGGTGGCCTGGGAGGCCGACGGCCCCGCGCCCGCCAAGGGCAGGACTGCCCGCCGCACCGGGGCCGGGGCGGTCTGGGACCCGCCGGGGCTCTTCCTCGCCCGGGCCGCAGACGGCCGGCCGGTGCTGGTGGTCTCCGGGGCGGACGGGGTGCGCGGCATCGCGCTCGCCGACGGCCGGCAGCTCTGGTCGGCGGACGTGGACGGCGGGTGCCGTGCCGACGTGGCCACCACGTCGGCCGGGCAGTTCGTCGCCGTGGACCGCTGCGCCGGGCCGACCACCGTGGAGTTCCGCGACGTGGCCACCGGGGCGCAGACCACCCGTTGGGCGCCCCCCGGGGCGACCGCCGAGCTGGCCGTCACCCCGGTCGGATGCGTGAGCCACCGCTCCCGGTGCCGGGGCCTGCGGACCACCGGCCCGGCTGACGGGGCGGGACGCGGCTGGCTGGTCGGCGCCGGTGCGCCCGTGGCCGCCCCGGCCCTGGACCCGACGGGGTCAGAGCTGGACGGCGAGCGGGTCGTCGCGGCGGCCGACGGGGCGGTGACCGGGCGGGCCGCCCGGACCGGCGAGGAGATGTGGCGCCGGGCCGACCTGGGGCCGACCCGGATCATCGCCGCCCAGCCCGGCCGGGTGCACCTGCTCACCGAGTCGAACGACCTGGTCACCCTGGACCCGAGCACAGGGGCGGAGCGCTCCCGCTTCCCGTTGGACGTGGGCCGGGACGGCATCGGCTGGGCGCCCGGGCTGGCGTACGCGGGTGGCGGCTACGTGGCGATCGAGCGGCTCCGCGAGCCGGTCGACCCGGACGCCGACGACCAGCGCTACTTCCTGACGTCCGAGCCGGTGGTGCTCGCCGCCACCTGAGCGGGCCGCGTCACGACAGGGCGGACTCGGCCGCCGCGAGGAAGGCGTCGTTCTCCGCCGGGGTGCCGATGGTGACCCGGACGCCGTCGCCCGGGAACGGCCGGACGATCACCCCGCGCGCCTCGCAGGCCCGGCCGAACTCCACCGCCCGGTCGCCCAGCGGCAGCCAGACGAAGTTCGCCTGGCTCGACGGCACGTCCGGGACGAACTTGCGCAGCGCCTCGGTGACCCGGTCCCGCTCGGCGACGACCAGCGCGCAGCGTCGCTGCACCTCGTCGGCCTGGGCCAGCGCGGCGAGCGCGCCTGCCTGGGCGGCCGTGCTCGTGGAGAACGGCGTGACCACCTTGCGCACGGCGGCGGCCACCTCGGGGGCGGCGACGAGGAAGCCGATCCGCAGGCCCGCCAGCCCCCACGCCTTCGACAGGGTGCGCAGCACCACCACGTTCGGCCGGTCGAGGTAGGTCAGGCCGTCCGGCACATCGGGGTCGGTGACGAACTCCCGGTACGCCTCGTCGATGACCACCAGCACGTCGTCGCCGACCGAGTCGAGGAACCGGTCCAGCTCCGGCCCGCGCGCCGCCGTGCCGGTCGGGTTGTTCGGGTTGCAGACCAGCACCATCCGGGTCCGGTCGGTCACGGCCGCGGCCATCGCCGTCAGGTCGTGCCCGTGCCCGGCGTCGTTGGGCACCCGCACGCTGGTCGCGCCGCTGGTCGCCGCGATGATCGGGTACGCCTCGAACGAGCGCCACGAGTACAGCAGCTCGTCGCCGGGCATACAGGTGGCCCGGACCAGGTGCTCGGCCAGCGCCACCGATCCGCAGCCGGTGGCGATCCGGTCGGCGTCCACCCCGTACCGCTCGGCGAGCGCCGCGCGGAGCGCCACCACGCCCATGTCCGGGTACCGGTGCGAGCCGGCGACCGCCTCGGCGACCGCCTCCACCACGCCGGGCAGCGGCCCGTACGGCACCTCGTTGCTGGCCAGCTTGATCGCCTCGGTCAGGCCCAGCTCGCGGGCCAGGTCGGCGGGGCTGCGGCCGGGCACGTAGTTCGGCAGCGCGTCGAGGTCGGCGCGGGTCAGCCGCAGCGGCGGCTGGTGGCGTCCGGTGTCGGTCATGGGGTGTCTCCCGGAGGGTTGGCGGGATCTTTCGGGGCGGCGGTGCCGCTGCCGGCACGGGGAACGCGGGGGAGCTGGACCACCACGGTCCGTGCGCGCTTGTCGTGCAGCGCCTGGCGCAGCGGATGGTCGAACAGCGGTGACAGCGCGTCGACGAGCTGGAACAGCAGGCCGAGGCCGCAGCAGTACCAGAGCAGGGTGGGCGGGCCCAGCGTGCTCCACCGGCGCAGCGCCCGGCCGAAGCCGAGCGGCTGGTCGGCCTCGACCGGCACGGCCCGCACGCCCATCACCCGCTTGCCGAGGGTCTGCCCGTTGCCGGCCATCGTCGGCACCTCGTAGGCGAACCAGAGCGCGGTGGCGATCAGCAGGATGGCGATCTGGAGCCCGCCGGCGTGCTCGCCGAGCGGGGGCAGCCCTTCGGTGGACGAGTCGCCGGCCAGAGCCCGGCGGAACGCCTCCCGGAAGTACGGGGTGACATCCTCGACGTACCGGTAGACGAACCAGCCGTTGACGACCGCGTTGAGCAGGAACACGACGCCGAAGTCGATCAGCCGGGCCATCAGCCGGGCGCCGAAGGAGGCCAGCGGCAGCCCGTGCGGGCGGGGTGCGGGCGGGCGTCCGGGCCAGTTCGGGTACGGCCAGCCGGGCGGCGGCCCCTGCGGGTGCCCGTACCCGGGTGGCGGGCCGTGCCCGTGCCCCGGGCCCTGCCATGGGCCGCCGCCCGGTCCCTGCTGCTGGCCGGGTCCGGGCCAGCCGGGGAACGGGCCGGGCCCGGACGGCCCCGGGACGCCGGGCGACCCGGGCTGCTGCCCCGGGGGCGCTGCCTGCTGGCCGGGCGGCGGGGCGGGGCTGACCGGGGGCGGGGTCTCGACCGGGGGTGGGCCCTCCGGCGGGGTGGCGTCGACCGGGATCGGCGCACCGATCCAGCCCTCACCGTCCCAGTACCGCCTGGTCTCGCGGTCGGCGGGGTCGACGTACCAGCCTGGTTGCACGCTCACGGAGCAACCTTAACGACGACCGTCCGGGCGAACTTGTCGTGGAGGCACTGCTGCCAGGGCTTGTCCCAGAGCTGCCAGAGCCCGTCGACGTAGCTGAGCCCGGGCACCAGTGAGCACCCGACGAACTGCACCAGGTACCGCTTGCCGAGCAAGCCACGGTCCAGCGTCCCGGTCGGGTCGAGCGGGACGACCCGGATCTTCATCACCTTTTTGCCCAGCGTCTCCCCGGTCCGGCGCAGGTACTCGACGTGGTAGAGCCAGTAGAGCCCGAACATCAGGACGAACAGCCCCAGCTCGGCCAGGAGCAACGGCAGCATGAAGTCGGTTATGACGATGCTCGGGTCGGGCTCGACGAGCGTGCCGTCCGGGTTGGTCCGGGTGAGATCGTTGAACATCTTGAACCAGATGAACAAGAAGACCGGCAGGAAGAGCACCATGGCGACCATGCTGGTGAGAACGGTGTCGATCAGGAAGGCCAGCAGGCGGTCGCCGAAGCTGGCCAGCGGCTGCCCGCCGGGGCTGACCGGCACCGGCGCGAACCCGGGACGCGGCGGCGGGGCCCAGCCGGGCGGCGGGGCGTACCCAGGCGGCGGGACGTACCCGGGCGGGCCGGCCCAGCCGGGCGGCGGCGGCGGACCGCCGGAACCTCCCGGCGGGGCGTAGCCGGCGGGGCCGGGCTGCGCCGGGACGGCGTACCCCTGCGGGGCCGGGGCGGGGGGCGGCGTGACGCCACCGGCGGGCGGCTGCCCACCGGCCGGCGGCGTCGGGTACGTCGGAGGCTGGGTCACGCTGGACAGTGTCGCAGGTGGGCTACAGGTTGCCCCGCTTCTCCTGCTCCCGCTCGATGGCCTCGAACAGGGCCTTGAAGTTGCCCTTGCCGAAGCCCAGCGAGCCGTGCCGCTCGATCAGCTCGAAGAAGACCGTCGGGCGGTCCTGCACCGGCTTGGTGAAGATCTGGAGCAGGTAGCCGTCCTCGTCCCGGTCGACCAGGATCTTGCGGGCCTTCAGCTCCTCGATCGGCACCCGCACGTTGCCGATCCGGGCGCGCAGCTCCGGGTCCTCGTAGTACGAGTCCGGGGTGTCCAGGAACTCGACGCCGGCCGTGCGCATCGCGTCGACGCTGGCCAGGATGTCGTTGGTGGCCACGGCGATGTGCTGGGCGCCGGGCCCCTGGTAGAACTCCAGGTACTCGTCGATCTGCGACTTCTTGCGGGCGACGGCCGGCTCGTTGAGCGGGAACTTCACCTTCCGGGTGCCGTTCGCCACGACCTTGCTCATCAGGGCCGAGTAGTCGGTGGCGATGTCGTCGCCGATGAACTCCGCCATGTTGGAGAAGCCCATCACCCGCTTGTAGAACTCCACCCACTCGTCCATCCGGCCCAGCTCCACGTTGCCGACCACGTGGTCGACGGCCTGGAAGAAGCGCTTCGGCTGGAGGCCGGCGTCGATCATCGGCTGCCGGTCCACGATCGGCCCCCGGGCCACGAATCCGGGCAGGAACGGGCCGGTGTACCGGGACCGGTCGACCAGGGTGTGCCGGGTGTCGCCGTACGCGGCGATGGCCGCCATCCGCACGGTGCCGTGCTCGTCGGAGACGTCGTGCGGCTCGATCAGGCCGGTCGCGCCCTGCGCGGTGGCGTGCGCGTACGCGGCGTCGACGTCCGGGACCTCAAGCGCGATGTCGCTGACGCCGTCGCTGTGCTTCGTCACGTGGTCCGCGCCGGCCGCGTCCGGGCGCACCGCGCCGGTCAGCACGAACCGGGCCGAGCCGCTGGTCAGCACGTACTCGGCGTGGTCCCGGTAGCCCTGCTCCGGCCCCCGGTACGCCACACAGGTCATGCCGAACGCGGTCGAGTAGTAGTGCGCGGCCTGCTTGGCGTTGCCGACCAGGAAGTGCACGTGGTCGAGCCCCCGGACCGGGAACGGGTCGCGGCTGATGTCGTGGTCGACTGCGCCGACCAGCACGTCGACGTCGAAGTCCTCGGTCGACTGGGGTCGGTCGATCGCCTGGGTCATGGTGACCTCCCTTGCGTACCGGCCGGCCTCGCAGGCCGCCGTCGGTGGGTTGTGTGGCGAGGATCGCCGGATTGCGGGTGGTTGGGCAACAGTTGGCCGAATCCCTGGTCAGGTTGCGCATTCGGTATGGTCTGCACCCGTGACCGCCGTACAGGATGTCCAGCTCGACGAGCTGGACGCGAGACTCATTGGGCTACTCGCCGAGGAACCCCGGATCGGGGTGCTGGAGTGCTCCCGGCGGCTCGGGGTGGCCCGGGGCACCGTCCAGGCCCGGCTCGACAAGCTCATCGACCGGGGCGTGATCGGCGGCTTCGGGCCGGACGTCTCCCCGGCCGCGATCGGCTTCGGGGTGACCAGCTTCGTCACCCTGGAGATCAGCCAGCGGCTCGGGCACGACGCGGTCACCGCGCACCTCGCGGCCATCCCCGAGGTGCTGGAGGCACACACCATCACCGGCTCCAGCGACCTGCTCTGCCGGATCGTCGCCCGGTCCAACGCCGACCTTCAGCGGGTGATCGACCAGATCGTCTCGTACGAGGGCATCCGCCGGGCGTCGACGATCATCGCGCTCGCCCAGCAGATCCCGTACCGGGTGCTCCCCCTCGTCCGCTCCGCGGCACGGGAGGCGAGGGCACCCGCTTGACGTCTAGGGGCCCCTTTAACACGTCCGTCGCGCAGAAAGCACCGCGACACGGGCGCGCGGGCACTCGGCCCAGCGGTGATCGTCGCTACCGTGTCCGGTGTGGCGAAGGTGGGCGGCCTCAGGTTGCGTGGCTGGCTGCTGCTCGCCCTCGTCACGGTGGTCGTCCTCGCCGCCGCCGGAGTGTGGAACCCGTGGCCCGGGGTGTGGGACTGGGTCGACCGTAGCGAGCCGATCTCCGAGCCCGACGTGGTCTGGCAGCAGCGGATCGGCGGCACCCCGAAGAGCGTCACGATCGCCGGCGGCGCCGTCGTCGTCGAGCAGCGGACCCGGGTCGAGGCGCGCAGCCTCGCCACCGGCGTCCAGCTCTGGGAGCGCAAGGCCGACTGGTCCGCCGTGGCCGGCGGCGACCGCGACGCGGTCGTCGCCGTGGGCAAGCTCCTGGTCAAGGGGTACGAGCTGCTCGACCCGACAACCGGGGCGACCCGCCGACGCGACGGCGACGCGGTGGCCGTGTGGACGTACCGGAACCTGCTGCTCGACGCCCGGTGCACCGAGCCGACCGACTGCACGCTGAGCGCCTGGGACCCGCGCGGCACCGCGCCCCTGTGGACGGCGTTCCTGCCCGGCGTCAGCACCGGCCTCTTCGCCGACAACCCGAACCTGCTCGGCACCCGCCGGCTGAGCACCACCCGGGTCGACGACGGGGTGGCCGGCCCGGAGGCGGTGCCCCCGCTGCTCGGCTTCCCGGTCGACGGCCGGGTGCACGTCGTGGACACCGCCACCGGGCGGGTGCTCCAGGACGTCGAGCCCGGCCGGGACGAGCGGCTCGCGGTGGTCGGCGGCCGGATGCTGCGGATCCGGGCGGTCTCGCAGGACGGGGCGTGCGCGTTCACCCTCACCGCCCACGACCCGACCACCGGCCGGGAGGTGTGGCGGCGCACCGGGATCAACCTGCGCACCGCCGACAGCGCCGGCTGCGCCCAGCGGGAGGACCCGCAGGGCGCGCGGAACGTGCTGATCGGCGTCGCCCCGAACGGCCGGGAGGCCGTCATCGACGGGTACGACGGCCGGCTGCTCCAGGTCAACGGCGAGGGGGAGAAGCTGATCGCGGTCGACGACCGGTACGCGCTGGTCCGCACGGCCGACAAGCGGTCGATCGTCGCCCGGGAGCTGGGCGCGGACCGGACCCGGTGGACCCGGGCGGCCGGCGGCAGGAGCGGCGGGACGCTCACCCCGTACGCGGCGGTGCTCGCCGAGGAGAAGCCGAACCGGCTGATCGCGCTGGACCCGCGTACCGGCAAGGAACTGGTGGTGCTGCGGACCTCGGCGAACGCCCTGGCCGTCGGCCCGGCCGGCATGATCATCGGCGAGGGTCGGGAGATCGGGTACGTCCGCTTCGGGGCGGGTGGGGCGACGCCCGTCCGGCCGTCCGGCGACGGTGGCGTCCCCGGCCCGGGTGACCCCGGCGGGGGCACTGACGGAGGCTCCGACGGGGGGCCCGGCGACGGCGGCGATTGCGGGCCGAAGCGGGAACTCTGCCCCGAACGGGACGACAAGGACGGCTGAGCGCGACGGCTGAGCGCGGAGGGTGAGAGCGGCGTCCCAGGACCGACCCGTCGGGTGTCATCGATCGACCGGTCTGCCCTAGGCTTTCCGCTCATGAGCAGTGCCGCGTTCTCCTACGCTCCCTTGCTGCCGACCGGGCCCGACCAGACCGAGTACCGACTGGTCACCGACGAGGGCGTCGACGTCGTCCACGGTCCGGGCGGGCGTCGGTTCCTGACCGTTGAGCCGGCCGCGCTGACCGCGCTGACCGCCGAGGCGATGCACGACATCGCCCACTACCTCCGCCCCGCGCACCTGGCCCAGCTCCGGTCGATCATCGACGACCCGGCGGCCTCGCCGAACGACCGGTTCGTCGCGCTGGACCTGCTGCGCAACGCGAACATCGCGGCCGGCGGGGTGCTGCCGATGTGCCAGGACACCGGCACGGCCATCGTGATGGGCAAGCGCGGCCGGCACGTGCTGACCGACGGCGGCGACGCCGAGGCGATCTCCCGGGGCGTGTACCAGGCGTACACGAAGCTGAACCTGCGCTACTCGCAGCTCGCCCCGCTGACCATGTGGGACGAGCGGAACACCGGCAGCAACCTGCCCGCGCAGGTGGAGATCTACGCCGAGGACCCGGACGGTCACCCGGACGCGTACAAGTTCCTGTTCATGGCCAAGGGCGGCGGCTCGGCCAACAAGTCGTACCTCTACCAGGAGACCAAGGCGCTGTTGAATCCGACGCGGATGATGCAGTTCCTGGAGGAGAAGCTGCGGCTGATCGGCACCTCGGCCTGCCCGCCGTACCACCTGGCCGTCGTCATCGGCGGCACCAGCGCCGAGTACGCCCTCAAGACCGCCAAGTACGCCTCGGCGAAGTACCTCGACGCGCTGCCCACCTCCGGCTCGATGACCGCGCACGGCTTCCGGGACCTGGAGCTGGAGGCCGAGGTGCTGGAGCTGACCCGCAACTTCGGCATCGGCGCGCAGTTCGGCGGCCGGTACTTCTGCCACGACGTGCGGGTGGTGCGGCTGCCCCGGCACGGCGCGTCCTGCCCGGTGGCGATCGCCGTGTCCTGCTCGGCGGACCGGCAGGCGGTTGCCAAGATCACCCCGTCGGGCGTGTGGCTGGAGCGCCTGGAGACCGACCCGGCGCGATACCTGCCCGACGTCACCGACGAGACGCTCGACGCGTCCGAGGTGGTCCGGGTCGACCTGAACCGGCCGATGGCCGACATCCGCGCCGAGCTGTCCAAGTACCCGGTGAAGACCCGGCTGTCGTTGACCGGCCCGCTGGTCGTCGCCCGGGACATCGCGCACGCGAAGATCGCCGAGCGGCTGGACGCGGGCGAGGCGATGCCGCAGTACCTGCGCGACCATGCGGTCTACTACGCGGGCCCGGCCAAGACCCCCGAGGGGTACGCCTCCGGCTCGTTCGGCCCGACCACGGCCGGCCGGATGGACGCGTACGTGGAGAAGTTCCAGGCCGCCGGCGGCTCCCAGGTGATGCTGGCCAAGGGCAACCGGTCCGCCCAGGTGACCCGCTCCTGCCAGCAGCACGGCGGCTTCTACCTCGGCTCGATCGGCGGCCCGGCGGCCCGGCTCGCCCAGGACTGCATCCGCCACGTCGAGGTGCTCGAATACGCCGAGCTGGGCATGGAGGCGGTCTGGAAGATCGAGGTGGAGAACTTCCCGGCCTTCATCGTCGTCGACGACAAGGGCAACGACTTCTTCGCCGAGGTCACCAAGCCGGTGCTCACCGTCGGCCACCGGCGCTGACTGATGAAGCCATGACTGCGAGGATCGACCCGATGTCGCCGGTGCCGCGATACCGGCAACTCGCCGCGATTCTTCGGAAGGCGATCGAGGTCGGTGAGTGCCCGCCGGGGAGTCGGCTCCCGTCCGAGAAGACGCTGACCCAGACTTACGGGGTGGCGCGCGAGACCGCCTCGAAGGCAATGGACGCACTGGCAGCCGATGCGCTGGCCGTCATGGTGCCCGGTGTGGGCTGGCACGTCCCACCCGAGGTGACAGGGGAGTCCTGACGCTTGCGAGTCAAGGCTCCGAACGAGCGCGGCTGATCCGGCCGCGCAAGTGCGCCTCGATTGTTTCCTTCTCGGCCTCCCGGGCATCGTCGTCAACGAGGCAGCGCGGTATCCACTTCTGCAAGGAGCGGGACGAGCGGCGGCGACAGATCCTTGGTGTCTTCCGAGGCCTTCCCGTGGAGATCGTCGCAATTACTACCGGCGGCCCGGCCGCAGTAGCGACCCCGCTATCTCCTGAGCCTCGCTGCGAGTGGCTGCCGGGCGCGGCAGGATGGAGGGCGTGACGACTCCAGAGGCAGCGGGCTACCGGATCGAACGCGACTCGATGGGCGAGGTGGAGGTGCCCGCCGAGGCGCTGTGGCGGGCGCAGACCCAGCGCGCGGTGCAGAACTTCCCGATCTCCGGGCGGGGGATCGAGCCGGCCCAGATCAAGGCCCTGGCCCAGATCAAGGGCGCGGCTGCCGAGGTCAACGGCGAGCTGGGCGTGATCGACGCGGACGTGGCCGCCGCGATCGCCGCCGCCGCCGCGCACGTGGCCGCCGGCGGGTACGACGACCAGTTCCCGATCGACGTGTTCCAGACCGGCTCGGGCACCTCGTCCAACATGAACACCAACGAGGTGATCGCCACCCTGGCCGGCCGGGAGTTGGGCCGGGACGTGCACCCGAACGACGACGTGAACGCGTCCCAGTCCAGCAACGACGTCTTCCCGTCCTCGATCCACCTGGCCGCCACCCAGTTCGTCGTGGAGGACCTGGTGCCGGCGCTGACCCACCTCGCCGAGGCGCTGGAGGCCAAGTCGGCCGAGTTCGAGACCGTGGTGAAGGCCGGCCGCACCCACCTGATGGACGCCACGCCGGTCACCCTGGGCCAGGAGTTCGGCGGGTACGCCGCCCAGGTCCGCTACGGCGTCGAACGGCTGGAGGGGGCGCTGCCCCGGCTGGCCGAGCTGCCGCTCGGCGGCACCGCCGTGGGCACCGGGATCAACACCCCGCTCGGCTTCGCGGCGGCGGTGATCGCCAAGCTGCGCGAGTCCACCGGCCTGCCGCTCACCGAGGCCCGCAACCACTTCGAGGCGCAGGGCGCCCGGGACGCGCTGGTGGAGACGTCCGGGCAGCTCCGCACCATCGCGATCGG
Source organism: Micromonospora rubida (assembly GCF_009908295.1). GTDB lineage: Bacteria > Actinomycetota > Actinomycetes > Mycobacteriales > Micromonosporaceae > Micromonospora > Micromonospora rubida. The sequence goes on along the minus strand of NZ_JAAALO010000002.1, from coordinate 961,565 downwards.
CCTCTACAAGATCGCCAACGACATCCGGTGGATGGGCTCGGGCCCCCGGGCCGGCCTGCGCGAGCTGCGCATCCCGGACCTCCAGCCCGGCTCGTCGATCATGCCGGGAAAGGTGAATCCGGTCGTCGCGGAGGCCGTCCGGCAGGTCTGCGCCCAGGTGGTCGGCAACGACGCCACGGTCGGCTTCGCCGGCTCCCAGGGCGACTTCGAGCTGAACGTCATGCTGCCGGTGATGGCCCGCAACCTGCTGGAGTCGATCCGGTTGATCGCCGCGTCGAGCCGCCTGCTCGCCGACCGCTGCGTGGCCGGCCTGGTCGCGAACGCCGACGTCTGTCTGGCGTACGCCGAGGGCTCGCCGTCGATCGTCACCCCCCTGAACCGCCACCTCGGGTACGACGAGGCCGCCTCGATCGCCAAGGAGGCGCTGGCCAAGGAGATGTCCATCCGGGACGTGGTGATCGCCCGGGGTCACGTGGCCGACGGCAAGCTCACCGCGGACCAGCTCGACGAGGCCCTCGACCTGCTCCGGATGACCCACCCCTGACCGGGTGAGCCGAGGTGCGGGGCGGGGTCGGCGGGGTGCGACCCGCTGGTCGCGAGGGCCGGGCATGGATCGGTGAGCCCACGTGGTCGTCCACCCTCTACAGTCGGTGCTCGGGTGGAACGGACGGGACGTCCCGGTCGAGCAACTGCTCCGCGCGGTGGTCGGGGGAGACGTCTGATGAGGGCGTCGCTGCCTTCGGAAGGGTCTCCGACGGCCGCGGGAGCCGTTCCGGGCTGGGCCTCCCGCAGGTGGCGGAGCATCGGAGGAGATCATCATCAGTGTGGGGCGGTCGCGGGTGACCGATGAACAGACGACGGCGGCGGCCTCACTGGTCGCGGGGCTGCGCCGGGCGCGGATGCGTCGGGGCTGGAGCACGGAACCGGCGGGGTCGGTGCTGACCGTCGCCCCGGCCTCGTGGCTGGCCTTCGTAGTGGCGTTGCCCCGGTGACCGGACAGGCGGTGCTCGATCCGGAGATCCTGGAGAGGCTCGACCGGGAACGGATCGTCTGGCTGTGCACGGTGCGGCCGGACGGTTCGCCGCACGTCACGCCGGTCTGGTTCCTCTACCGGGACTGCGAGTGGTGGATCTGCACGCAGGAGCGGAACCGGAAGACCCGTAACATCGTTGCCGATCCCCGGGTGTCGCTGGCGCTGCCGGACGGCGTGTACCCGGTGGTGGCGGAGGGCACGGTCACCATCGTGCGTTCGTCCTTCCCGGAGTGGGCCGTCGACGGGTTCCGCCGCAAGTACGACTGGGACGTCACCGCCCCGGCCGGGCCCGCCGGGGACAACGTCCTGCTCCGCGTCGCCGTCTCCCGTTGGCTGATGACGGACACTTCCTCCTGACCACGTCTCCCCCGCCCGCCGGCTGCGTCGGTCGGCGGGGGGAGGGCTGACCGAGTGGCCCCGGGCCCTGGTCCGGTATGAGGTAACCGCCCTCGGCCTGCGCCGGATCCGGGGGCGTGTCGGGAGGCCGCCGGGGGTGGGGACGCCCCGGTCGTCGAGGGCGGGTAGCGGCGCGATGTGGGTCAGGGGCGGGCGGCGGCCCTGCGGGCCCGGTAGGCGGTGACCGCGGCGCGGTTTCCGCAGCCCGCGTCGCAGTACCGCCGGGAACGGTTCTTCGACAGGTCGACCAGCACGTTGTCGCACTCCGGGTGGTCGCACACGCGCAGCCGCCTCAGCTCGCCGCTGCGTACCAGGTCGGCCAGGGCCATCGCGGCCTCGACCGCCATCCGGGTGGCCAGCGGCGCGTCCCCGGGCACGGTGTGCAGGTGGTACGGCTCGTCGTCGTGCCGGACGAGCTGCGGCAGCGCCCCGGCCTCCCGCAGCAGCCCGTTGACGATGGCGACGATCCCGTCGGTGTCGGTGTGCCAGATCCGGCGCAGCCGGGGGCGCAGGTCCCGGACGGACCGCAGCTCCGCCTCGGTGTGCTCGTGCCGACCGGTCCAGCCGTGCGCGGCGAAGAACGCGTCCAGGGCCGCCACGTCGGGTAGTGCCTCGCCCTGGTCGCCGGCGGTGTTGACCAGGGCGGCGGTGACGATCAGCCCGCACTCGGTGTCATGGGCGAAAAGCAACTTGACTCCTGTCGGGCGACCCGCCTAGCGTCATCGGTGTAAGGCTACTTCACTCATGACGTACTAAGGGATTCGATGCGTCCACGACCCGTCGCCGGCACCACCGGGCTCGGCCTGGTGCTGCTGTCGGCCGTCACGTTCGCCACCTCGGGCACCTTCGCCCGGTCGCTGATCGAGGCCGGGTGGTCCGCGGAGGCGGCAGTGGTCGCCCGGGTCGGCATCGCCGCAGCCGTCCTCGCGGTGCCCGGGGCGCTGGCCGTGCGCGGCCGGTGGGGCGTGCTGCGGCGCAACCTCGCCCCGGTCGGCGTCTTCGGGCTGCTCGGCGTCGCGCTCGCCCAGGCGTGCTTCTTCAACGCCGTCCGCTACCTTCCGGTCGGCGTGGCGCTGCTGCTGGAGTACCTGGGCATCATCCTCGTGGTCGGCTGGATGTGGCTGGTCCACAGGCAGCGTCCGCGCCGGCTGACCGTGGCCGGGGCGGTCGCCGCGCTGGCCGGTCTCGTCGGCGTCCTCGACCTGACCGGCGCCGGCAGCCTCGACCCGGTCGGCGTGCTCTGGGGGCTGGGTGCGGCGGTCGGGCTCGCCGGGTACTTCGTGGTCGCCGGCCGCCTCGACGACGGCCTGCCGTCCGTGACGATGGCCAGCGCCGGCATGGCCGTCGGCGCGGCGGTCCTGCTCCTGCTGGGCCTGGCCGGGGCCCTGCCGCTGCGGGCCACCTTCGGCGAGGTGACCTTCGCGGGGCAGCGCACCAGCTGGCTGGTCCCCATCGCCGGCCTGTCGCTGGTCGCCGCAGTGGTCGCGTACCTGGCCGGGATCGCTGGGACCCGGATCCTCGGGGCCCGGCTCTCCTCGTTCGTCGGGCTGACCGAGGTGATGTTCGCGGTGCTCATCGCCTGGCTGGTGCTGGGCGAGCTGCCGACCGTCGCGCAACTGTTCGGCGGCGCCCTGATCGTCGCCGGGGTCGCCCTGGTCCGCCTCGACGAGCTGCGTGGGGCGCGCGTCGACGACCGGCCGGGCGGCCGTCCCGTCGAGCCCGCGCTCGCCGCCGAGGTCTGACGCCCCCACGGTCGCGCCCGGGGATGGGAGGCTGGCCGGATGCTCACCCATGTCGTGTTCGACGCCGACGAGACCCTGATCGACCTGCGTCCGGCGGTCACCGGCGGGCTGGTGGCCGTACTGGAGGAGATGCGGAGGCTGACCCCGGCGGCGGCCGGGATCAGCCTCGCGGAGCTGGAGTCCGACTGGCACGCGGTGTTCGGCGCGATGAGCGCCGCCCCCGTCATGGAGATCCGGCGGGCCGCGCTGGCCCGGTCGCTCGCCCGGGCCGGCCTCGGCGCGCACCTGGACGACGTCGCGACGATCTTCTTCGCCCGGCGCTTCGCGCTGACCCGCCCCTTCCCCGACGTGCTGCCGGCGCTCGCCGCGCTGCGCGGCCGGTACACCCTGGGCTACGCCACCAACGGCAACAGCCGCGCCGAGCGCTGCGGCCTCGCCGGCGAGTTCGCCTTCGAGTTGTACGCGCACGAGAACGGCCTGCCGAAGAAGCCCGCCCCCGAGTTCTTCGCCGCGGTGGTCGAGGCGGCCGGGGTGCCGCCGGAGCGGATCGTGTACGTGGGCGACTCGCCCAGCCACGACGTGTTCGGGCCCCGGCGGGCCGGGCTGCGGGCGGTCTGGCTCAACCGCCTCGGCCTGCCCCGCCCGCCCGATGTGCCGGCCGACGCCGAGGTCTCCACCCTGGCCGACCTGCCGGACGCGGTCGACCGGCTCTGCGCCGGCCGCGAGATGAGCGAGGCGTAACTCCTCCCACGCCGGGGTGCCCGCCGGCACCGCGATGACAGCGAGCCGACGAAAGCCTGAATGCCGGGTAATACGGACGCCTATCTGGCGGAACGGCCATCGGTGCTATGGGATGACTGCCACGTCCCTCAACGAGAGGATCTGATGTGGTGAGTAAGCGCTTCACCGCCGGTGCCGTCGCAACCGCGACGGCGTTGGCACTCACGGTGACCGGAGTGGTGGGCACGGCGAACGCCGAGCCGACCGCGACCCGGCAGTTCACCGTCGTCGCGGAGGCCGGCGTCTCCGCCGACGCGGCGATCGCCGCCATCACCGCCGCGGGCGGCACCGTGGTTTCCCGCACCGACGAGGTCGGTCTGTTCCAGGTGACCAGCGACCGCACCGACTTCGCCAGCCGGGCGACCGCGAACGCGGCCCTGCTCGGCGCGGCCGAGCGCAAGGCGATCGGCCGCAGGCCCAAGCTCGACCGGGTCGAGCAGGAGCACCTCCTCGCCCAGGCCGAGGCGAAGGCCAAGGCCAAGGGCACGGTCGCCAAGCGGGGCAAGAAGATGGACCCGCTGGACGAGAAGCTCTGGGGGCTGGAGATGATCCGGGCCGACCAGGCCCGCAAGGTGGAGCCGGGCGACCGCCGGGTCACCGTCGGCATCCTGGACACCGGTGTCGACGCCAGCAACCCCGACCTCGCGCCGAACTTCAGCTGGTCCCTGTCGCGCAACTTCGCCCCGGACATCCCCGAGATCGACGGGGAGTGCGAGGTGGCGAGCTGCCTCGACCCGGTCGGCACCGACGACGGTGGGCACGGCACCCACGTGGCCGGCACCGTCGGCGCCGCCGCGAACGGGTTCGGTCTCTCCGGCGTCGCCCCGAACGTCACCCTGGTCGAGCTGAAGGGTGGCCAGGACTCCGGCTTCTTCTTCCTCGACCCGGTCGTGAACGCCCTGGTGCACGCGGGCAAGGTCGGCCTCGACGTGGTGAACATGTCCTTCTACGTCGACCCGTGGCTCTACAACTGCACCGCGAACCCGGCCGACTCGCCGCAGGCGCAGACCGAGCAGCGGGCGACCATCGAGGCCATGAAGCGGGCGCTCGACTTCGCCCACCGCAAGGGCGTCACCCTGGTCGGCGCGCTGGGCAACAACCACGAGGACCTGGGTGCGCCGCGCACCGACATCTCCAGCCCGGACTACGGCGCCGACCCGTACGACCGTCCGATCGACAACGCCACCTGCTGGGACCTCCCGGTGGAGGGCCCGCACGTGATCGGCGTGTCGGCGGTCGGCCCCTCCGGCAAGAAGGCCGACTACTCGAACTACGGCACCGAGCAGATCTCGGTCGCCGCGCCGGGTGGCTGGTTCCGCGACGGCTTCGGCACGGACACCTACCGCCTCGACGCCAACATGATCCTCTCCACGTACCCGAAGCACGTGCTCCAGGAGGAGGGATCGGTCGACGAGAACGGCAACATCGTCGAGGGCTTCGAGGAGTCGGTGTTCAAGCAGTGCAAGGCCAACGGCGACTGCGGGTACTACACCTACCTTCAGGGCACCTCGATGGCGTCGCCGCACGTCAGTGGCGTCGCCGCGCTGATCGTCAGCAAGTTCGGCAAGAAGACCCGGGATGGCCTGGGCATGGACCCGGCCAAGGTCGAGCGGCAGCTCTACCGCACCGCCGCGGAGCGTGCCTGCCCGGAGCCGCGCCTGCAGACGTACACCAACGAGGGCCGGGACGCCGAGTTCAACGCCTACTGCGCGGGTGACTCGAAGTTCAACGGCTTCTACGGCCACGGGATCATCGACGCGTACGCGGCGGTGAAGACCCGCAGGTGACCACCGGTGCCACCGGGAGGGGCCCGGGCGACCACGGTCGCCCGGGCCCCTCGTCGTCCCGGTGGTCAACGCCGCCAGCCCCGGGCGGCCAGGGCGGCATGGACCTCCCGCGTCAACGCGGGGGAGTCGTGCCGGAGGCGGCGGCCCGACGCGTGCAGCACGATCCATCCGGCGCAGACGAGCTGGTTGAGCCGCCAGCGGTCGCGGTGCAACTGCTCGGCGTCGGCGTGCGAGTCGCCGTCGTACTCGACCGCGACGCGGAACTCCGGCCAGGCCAGGCCCGGATGCAGGACGAGACCCGAGGCCAGCCGGACCGGGTGCCGGGCGACCGGGCGGGGCAGCCCGGCGAGCACCAGCCGGACCCGCAACTCGGACTCCGGCGGTGACTGCGCCCCGGGATCGGCCAGGCCGAAGACCCACCTCGCCCGCCGGCCCCCGGGCCGGTCCGCGTTACGGACCCCGATCGCGGTCAAGGAGTCCCGGGTGGTCAGGCCCTTGCGGAGCAGGCTGTCGACGATCCCGACGGCCCGTAGGGGCTCCAGCCAGACGGCGGTCTCCCAGGCCGCCGTCGCCGGATCGGTGCGGGGGAGCGCCCACGCCGCCGCCGCGACCGCGATCGGCGCGGCCCCGGCGACGGTCGGGTCCTCCGGGCGCCCCGCGACACCCGCGACACCCGTGACACTCACGACACCCGTGACACTCGCGACACTCGCGACAGCCACGCCGCCCGGGACACCCACGGCGTCCCGGCCGATCTGCGGCCCGGCGCGAGCGGCGTCGCGCGGTCGTGGAGTCGAGCGGGTGGTGTCGCATGGCTGTGGTCCCGTGCGGGTGGTGTCGCGCGGCGGTGGCGTCGAGCGGGTGGCGTCGCGCGGCTGTGGTGCCGTGCGGATGGCACCCGGGGCGGGTGATGGTGCCACCCCGATCGTGGCCGGGCCGAGGGCGGGCAGCGAGGAGTGGGCGGACAGCGGAACGTGCGGGGACAGCGCAATGTTGGGGGACAGCGGGGCGGCGACGGGCAGCGGGTCAGGGGCGGGCAGCGGGACCGGAGTGAGCAGGGCGGCGGGAACCGGTGGCGAGGTGGCGGGGCGCAGGTCGGTCAGGTGCACCCGGAGCCCTCGCTGGCTGCGCAGCCCCGCCGTGCGGGGGCTGGCCACGTGCACCTCGTCGGAGAACTCGGCGGCGTGCTCGACGCCGTACAGCAGCGCCGCCGACGGGCCGGCGAGCGCCGAGCCCGGGGGCAGTTGCAGGGACGCCGCCCGGCAGGCCAGCGTGTGGTCCAGGTCGAGGCGGGAGTCGGCGTAGATGTCGCGGCGCAGGTTGACCCAGGCCGAGCTGCGTAGCTTGTGCGCGGTGACGAGGCCCAGCCGGATCGCCTCGGAGGCGCGGAAGACCTGCCAGGCGAGGGCGGACGGGCGATCAGGGTGTCGGGGCATGCGCCCAGGCTCCCGGCAGCCGCCGCGCCTGGATACCCCTGTGGACAACACCCCGCCCCGCCGACCCATCCCCCTGTGGACAACCAGCCGGATGCCCTCCGGCTGTGCTAATGGCCGCCTCCCGAACGCGTCGGGGTTCGTAGGCCGGCGTCAGGGGGCGAGCGCGGTGGCGACGGCGGCGGCCGCCGCGAGTACCTGCTCGCCGACCACCTCCGGGTCCAGCGGGGCCAGCGCGACCACCCCGACGCTCGCCTCCAGACCCGGCACGCCGAGCACCGGCGCGGCCACCCCGTACGCGCCGGGCTGCAACTCGCCGCTGGTGCTCACCGGGTCGGCGGAGCCCGACCGGCCGCCGAGGATGGCCCGCCCGGCCGCCCCCCGCTCCAGCGGGTGCCGCGTCCCCGTCCGGTACGCCACGTGCAACGACGTCCAGCTCGGCTCGACCACCGCCAGTGCGACCCCCTCGCCGCCCTCGACCACGGTGAGGTGGGCGGTCGCGCCGGCCTGCTCGGCGAGCCGGCGCAGGGCGGGCAGCGCGCCCTCGGCGAGCAGCGGCTGGGCCCGACGGGCCAGGTGCAGCACCCCCGCGCCGAGGCGCAGCCGGCCGTCGCCGTCCCGCCGCACCATGCCGTGTCCGCTCAGCGCGCCGACCAGCCGGTAGACGGCCGCCCGGCCGATGCCCAGCAGGTTCGCCGCCTCGGTGACGGTCAGCCCGCCCGGGGCGTCGGCGACCAGGTGCAGCAGCCGCAGCCCCCGGTCCAGCGTCTGGGCCGTCTCGCCCCCGCGCGCCCCGTCGCCGGGCCGGGCCGTCGTGCCGTCCTGCCGTGCCGCTTCATCCACGAGGGGCAGCGTACGACCCGGCACCGGGCGACCCGGGAATGCGTGGACGGCTACCCTTGTGAGGTGACGCTACGCCTGTATGACACCGCCACCCGATCGGTGCGGGACTTCGTCCCGCAGGAAGCCGGCAAGGTGGGGGTCTACCTGTGTGGTCTCACCCTCCAGGCACCCCCGCACATCGGTCACCTTCGCTCCGGCGTCAACTACGACGTGCTGCGCCGCTGGCTGCTGGCGAAGGGGTTCGACGTCCGGTTCATCCGCAACCTGACCGACATCGACGACAAGATCCTCGGCAAGGCCGTCGAGCAGGGGCGGCCGTTCTGGTCGATCGCGTACGCCAACGAGCGGGCGCTGACCGGCGCGTACCAGGCGCTGAACGTGCTGCCGCCGACGTACGAGCCGCGGGCCACCGGGCACGTCCCGGAGATGCACGAGCTGATCGCGAAGCTGATCGACACCGGGCACGCCTACCCGGCCACCGACGGCTCCGGCGACGTCTACTTCGACGTGGCCTCCTGGCCGGCCTACGGCGCGCTCTCGGGCCAGTCGCCCGACGCCATGCAGGCCGCCGGCGACGCCCCGGAGCGGGGCAAGCGTGATCCGCGCGACTTCGCGCTGTGGAAGGGCGCGAAGCCCGACGAGCCGGCCGACGCGTACTGGCCCTCGCCGTGGGGCCGGGGGCGGCCCGGCTGGCACATCGAGTGCTCGGCGATGTGCTGGCGCTACCTGGGCGCCGAGTTCGACATTCACGGCGGCGGGCTCGACCTGACCTTCCCGCACCACGAGAACGAGATCGCCCAGTCGCAGGCCGCCGGCCTGCCGTTCGCCCGCTACTGGGTGCACCACGGGCTGCTCAGCATCGGCGGCGCGAAGATGGGCAAGTCGACCGGCAACGCCCTCGACCTGGCGTACGTCGCCTCGCTCGGGGTGCGCCCGATCGAGCTGCGCTACTACTACGCGGTCGCGCACTACCGTTCGCTGATCGACTACACCGAGGACTCGCTGCGCGAGTGGGCGACCGGCTTCCGGCGGATCGAGGGATTCGTCCAGCGGGCCGCCGAGCGGGTCGGCCCGGGTGAGTTCGGGGAACTGCCGGCCGCCTTCGTCGCCGCGATGGACGACGACCTGAACACCTCTGCCGCGTTCGCGGTGCTCCAGGAGGTGATCCGGGACGGCAACAGCGCGCTGAATTCCGGCGACGATGTGACCGTCCGCACGGCGCTCGACTCCGCGCGGGCGATGCTGGATATCCTCGGGATCGACCCCCTGGACGAGGCCTGGACGGGTGGCGGTCGCGTGGATGACCTGCGCGACGTGATGGACTCGCTGGTCGCGCTGGCCCTGGAGCAGCGCGCGCAGGCCCGCAGCCGCAAGGACTGGGCCGCCGCGGACGCCGTCCGCGACCAGCTCAAGCAGGCCGGCGTGATGATCGAGGACACCCCCCAGGGCCCCCGTTGGACTATTGGAGAGCAGGACTGATGGCCGGCAACTCGCAGCGCCGTGGCCGGCGACTGACGTCGAAGGCAGGCGCCCCGAAGGGCTCCGGAGGCAAGAACAAGGACTCCCTCGCGGGCCGGGGCAGGACCCTGCCCGCCGACGAGCGCCCCTGGCACAAGGGGTACTCGGGCACCGAGAAGCTGCCGCAGCGCACCGCCTGGAAGCAGGACAAGGAGCTCCGGGCGGCGTCCGAGGAGGGGCGTGCCCCGAAGATCGGCAAGCCGGGCACCAAGGACACCACCTGGGGCAGGGGCGGCGGTCGGGGCGTTCCGGTCGGCCGGGGTGCCGGGGCTGCCGGCCGGGGCGGCAAGCCGACCGGCCGCACCGGCCCCCGGGTCGCGCCGGGCCGCAAGTCCAACCCGGCGAAGGACAGCCCCGAGCTGCTGGTCGGGCGGAACCCGGTGCTGGAGTCGCTGCGCACCCAGGTGCCGGCCACCGCGCTCTACATCGCCCAGGGCATCGAGAGCGACGACCGGATCAACGAGATCATCCGCACCGCCGCGGACCGGGGCATCGCCCTCCTGGAGATCAGCCGCGCCGAGCTGGACCGGATGACCGGCGGCGTGCTGCACCAGGGCGTCGGCCTCCAGGTGCCGCCGTTCGCGTACGAGTCCTTCGACGACATGGTCGCCGCGTCGCTGGAGCAGACCGCCCCGCTGCTGGTGGCGCTGGACGGCGTCACCGACCCGCGCAACCTCGGCGCGGTGATCCGGTCCGCCGCCGCATTCGGCGCGCAGGGTGTCTTCGTACCGGAGCGGCGGGCTGCCGGGATCACCGCGACCGCCTGGCGGACCAGCGCCGGCGCGGCGGCGCGGGTGCCCGTCGCCCAGGTCACCAACCTGACCCGGTCGCTCAAGGCCTGCCGGGACGCCGGCTTCATGGTCGTCGGCCTTGACGCCGACGGCGAGACCGACCTGTACGACCTGGAGGCCGCCGTCGGGCCGCTGGTCGTGGTGGTCGGCTCGGAGGGACGCGGGCTGTCCCGGCTGGTCGGCGAGACCTGCGACCTGACCGTGAGCATCCCGATGATCTCCGAGGTGGAGTCGCTCAACGCCAGCGTCGCCGCCGCGGTGGCCCTCGCCGAGGTGTCCCGCCGCCGGGCCGCCGAGGGCTGATCCCGCAGACACGGAAAGGGGCGGTCCGCCGAGATGGTGGGCCGCCCCTTCTGCCTGTCCGGGGCCTACAACTGCCGGCTCCAGGCGAAGATGACCAACGCTCCGAACAGCGCGACCAGCGCGGTGGCCGGAACGAGCCAGGGAGCCCGTCGTGCGCCGTGCAGGGCCAGCGTCAGCCGGTGGTGAACGGCGGCGATGCCGGCCAGGGCGGCCAGCCCGGCCAGGGCGAACGGGATGCCGATCAAAAAGTGCGCGAGCCAGGCGCCGGCCAGGGTAGGACCGCCCCAGGAGTTGTCGAACGGACCGGGCTCGACGAAGCCGTACAGGGCACCGCGCGCCACGATGAGCAGGATGGCCCCGAGCGGCACCAGCGCGGCGGTACCCAGCAGCAGGCTCAGCAGGGCGTGGTTGACGACGGCCACCGGCCCCGGCCGGCGTGTCGGGTCCGCGCCGTGCGCGCCCAGCAGGCGGGTGTGCAGGACGTCCCACCACCCCGCGACCGACCGCCCCTGACCGAGCAGCCCGGCCGGCAGCGCGACCAGCGCGACCGGGAGCAGCGCCGCACAGTAGATCAGGCTCCGGATCGTCGACCGGACGACCCGGTGCGCCCGGCGGGGTCGGGACGGACGGGCCCGGTGCGGGGTGTCGACCGTGGTCGGCATGGTGTCCTCGATTCTCCGCAGGTCGCGTCGAACCTATGCCGCGCCGGCGCGGCGGCACCTCGGTGATCACCCGGATACCGGCCCGGAGACGACGATGGGGGTGCCCACCGATCGGCGGGCACCCCCTCTGCGTCGTACGTCAGATCCGCTTGCCGCTGGCGGCGTTGAAGACGTGGGTACGGCCGGTCCGCGGCTTCACGAACACGGTGTCGCCCATGTTCGGCATGGTGCGCCGGTCGGTGCGGACCACGAAGCGCTCGTTGTGGCCCTCCATCGCGGCGTGACCGTAGACGTTGACGTCCGAGCCGAGGTCCTCGACCAGCTCGACCACGACCGGCATGCCGCCCTCGGTCGGGCTCACCATCTCGCAGTCCTCCGGGCGGAAGCCCACGGTCACCTTGCCGTCGCCGCCCTCGGCGCGGGCCGCCTCGACCTGCTCGCGGGTCAGCGGGATGTTCAGCTCCGCGAACGTCGCGCCCTGCTCGTTCAGCGGGACGGTCTTGATGTTCATGGCCGGGGAGCCCATGAAGCCGGCGACGAACACGTTGGCCGGGGTGTCGTAGAGCGCCCGGGGGGTGTCCACCTGCTGGAGGACGCCGTCGAGCATGACGGCCACCCGGTGGCCCATGGTCATGGCCTCGACCTGGTCGTGGGTGACGTAGACCATGGTGATGCCGAGCTTCGCCTGCAGCGACGCGATCTGGGTACGGGTCTGCACCCGGAGCTTGGCGTCGAGGTTCGACAGCGGCTCGTCCATGAGGAAGACCTGCGGCTCGCGGACGATCGCCCGGCCCATCGCGACCCGCTGGCGCTGGCCGCCGGAGAGGGCCTTCGGCTTGCGGCCGAGGAAGTCCTCCAACTGGAGGAGCCCGGCCGCCTCCTTGACCCGCCGGTCGATCTCGGCCTTGGGGGTCTTGCGCAGCTTCAGCGCGAACGCCATGTTCTCGTACACCGACATGTGCGGGTAGAGGGCGTAGTTCTGGAAGACCATCGCGATGTCGCGGGACTTCGGCGGGAGGTGGGTGACGTCGCGCTGGTCGATGTAGATCGCGCCGTCGTCGACGTCCTCCAGGCCGGCGAGCATGCGCAGGCTGGTGGACTTGCCACAACCGGAGGGGCCGACGAGGACGAGGAACTCGCCGTCGCCGATTTCGAGGTCGAGCTGATTCACTGCGGGACGCTCAGTGCCCGCGTAGATCCGGGACGCCTTCGCGTAAGTGACCGTGGCCATGCTGGAGCGCTTCCTCTCACCGGCAGGAACGTGCCGGACGATCCGAGTGAAGGAGCAGCCGGCGCCCTGTGGCGCCGGCCATCCGGGCGACGCTCCGGGCAGCGGGGGCCGCCGGAACTGTCATCCGTGTCACTGCACCGTAAACGGGTTTCCGCAGCCTGCCAAGACGAGAAGCATGGGGTGGGACGGACGGCATTCACATTCCGGGCAGTCGGGCACAGGCAGGCATCAATCTCCGCGTGGTTCCGCCCGCCCGCTGGCGGATGACAGCCGACAGGGTCGGCAAATCGGCGTTTTCCGTGCTGGGAGGGCCTGCCGAGGGACAACTCCCGAGGTCTGTCGCTTATGCTGGCCACGCAAGACCTGCCCCTGTAGCTCAGCTGGCCAGAGCACTCGCCTTGTAAGCGAGATGTCGCCGGTTCGATCCCGGCCGGGGGCTCCAGTTTCACAAGGCGTTCGGTGGCACTCGCCGCCGTTGCTCGCCGGAGTGTCAGCAGTGCCGACAGTAGTCGGGCTCGTGAGGGTCGGGCGAACGAGCGGCTGAGCCTGGTCGACCCCATCGGGGCGCGCCAGGCGTTGTCGGACCTCGGCCGGCGGGGGAGCCGCCCGCTGGAGGCCCGCCTTCTGGACGTAGATCTCTCGTCGCTTCGGGTCACGGCAAGCGCGAGCTGCCACGCCTCTTCACCAGGCTTCGGCTGTCTGGTGACGACGAACTGCAGCATGGTTGACCAGCAGGCCACCAGTTCGGCTCCCCACTGCCGTTCCCACTGCCGCATGGCCGCAGCAAGTCCTTCCACTCCCTGCGGACTTGTGGCTCCGAAGTAGCTGATCCAGGCAGGTGCCAGCCACTGCGTCGAGGTCGGCAGCAGCACGAGTTGCACCTCTCGCGGCGTGTACCAGATCCGAGTACCGACCAAGCTTGCGGCGCTCCGATGGCCGCGCTCCGCGAGTTCCGGATCCGTCAGCAGGGTTTCCCAGATCCATCGTTCGATCGCCGCCCGTTTCGTCGGCAGCTCCAACTCTCTCTTAGCCCGTGGAACGAGATCGATGACCAGCAGGCTGGTCAAATAGCCGTCCAGTGCATCCTTGGGAATTAACTCATCGCCGTTCCGGCGGTGATAGATAGACCATGGGTCTAGAGTGCAGGCGGCTTGGGTCAGTGCAGCGACTTCCTCGGCTGTCGGCTCGTGATAAAGCTCGCCGGGGCCAGTCAGGAGCGGCCAGCGGCCAGTCCTCGGTAGCGCCGAACGCGCCGCTCGCCACGCGTCGAGGAGATGTTCCGGCACAACGTCGGTGATCAGGAAGGTGCCCCCGATGCCCTCTTCCACCGGATGCCCTTCCAAAGCCGTTCCTCGCAAGACCGCAGCGATCTCATCAGGGTCATCCATCATGAACGTCATGTTCGCGACCGTATCCCGCACGCCCGACGCGCAGGTGCGCGCCACCGCTGACTGCAAAAGCCGTGCTGCTGCCCGAGAACGATCTTCCAAACTGGCGGCTTTTCTCTGCCCGCAGGCGGCAGTCTCTTGGCATGGCCGCTGACAATCATCCTGTAGACCTAGCTCGCCGCCTTTCGCATGTTCGATGGCTCGCGGGGGGCACGGGTTCAGGCAAGAGCACCCTCGCCCAGGTCCTAGCCGAGCGCTACGACGTGCTGATCTACGACGGGGACCGCGCGGAGCGCGACTACGTCAGCCGGTGCACCGCCCAGAAGCAGCCGTACCTGTGGGCGTTGCTGCAAGCTCCACTGGCGCAGACGTGGAATGGCCGCAGCGCACAGGAAGTCTTCGAGTCGATGCCGAGCATGCGCGGGGAAACGTTCGGGTTTGTTGTCGATGACCTGCTGGCGATGCCCACGGAGCATCCGGTCCTGGTCGATGACTTCCGAACCCTGCCCCGCGAGGTTGCTCCGCTGCTGATCTGGCCCCAGCAGGCCGCCTTCCTCCTGCCAACGCCACAGTTCAGGGAACGGGCATTGCGGGCTCGATTCGCCGACGTCCAGAGAGCCCGAATGAACTGGGGAGACAGCGATCACGGCAAGGCGCTCGCTCGGCGACTTGCTCGCGATGAACTGTGGGATGCAGAAGTCCGGCGGGAGGCCGTCGAACTGCACCTGCCGGTGGTAACCATCGACGGCTCACGTGATGCTTCTGACCTTGCCGATGACCTTGCTGCCCGGTTTCGTCTGGGCCACGCCGGGCCACGGACCGTGCAGAGCGCGTGCGATGATCTTGACTAATCCGTTTCACGTGGCGACTCTCGATCATGCCGACGACACGATCGATACGTCTGACCACGCGATGCGGCACTTGACCACACTCGCTGCTACGTCAGGTCACTATCCACCGGCGGGGTTCGCGCTCGGTGGCACATCCGAACGTCGAGAGCGACGTTGGCAGCAACGAGCCCGAACGGCGACGTGCGGAAGAGCCCAGCGAGGAGCCCCGGTCCGGGCACGGCCATTGCCGGACTGGCCCGCGTACTCTGAAGAGCTTGTAAGCGAGATGTCGCCGGTTCGATTCCAGCCGGGGGCTCCACAGATTTCACCGGTGTCCTGGAGGACGGGATTCCGGTGCGGCGTCGGCGTTCGCCCTCGCTGGACGGAGGTGGGATGAGCCGCGCGGTGGAGGAGTCCAACCGGGCCATGCTCCGCGCCCGGGACGCCATGGACCGGGCGTACGCCGAGCTGCTCGACATCCCCGCCCTGGCCCGGATCGCGCACGTCTCCGAGGCGCACTTCATCCGCACCTTCCGCGCCACCTTCGGCGAGACCCCGCACCGGTACCTGCAACGGCGTCGGGTCGAGCGGGCCATGTACCTGCTCGCCCAGACCGACCGGGATGTCACGGAAGTCTGCTTCGCGGTGGGGTTCAACAGCCTCGGCACCTTCAGCCGGACGTTCCGTCAGATCGTCGGCGAGTCGCCGACGGAGTACCGCCGGCGCAGGGTGCCGACGGACGTGCCCGCGTGCTTCGCCAAGGCCTGGATGCGACCCAGCAGTTTTGGATAAGCAGCAGGTCGGAGCGGTCGAATAGCGTTCTCGGCATGACGATGAACGCGATCAGCCGCTCCCAGATCTACGTGCTCGACCAGGACGAGGCCCTCGACTTCTACGTCGGCAAGCTCGGCATGGAGGTCAACACCGACCAGGACCTCGGCTTCATGCGCTGGCTGACGGTCAACCTGCCCGGCGACCCGAAGCGGGAGATCCTGCTGGAGAAGCCCGGCCCGCCGGCCCTCGACCCGGCCACCGCCGAGCAGGTCCGCGAGCTGCTCGCCAAGGGTGCCCTGCCCGGCTCCCTCTTCATGACCACTGACGACGCGCAGAAGACGTACGAGGACCTGGTGGCCAAGGGCGTGGAGATCACCGACGAGCCGACCGAGCGCCCGTACGGCATCGACTTCGGCGTCCGGGACCCGTTCGGCAACAAGATCCGCATCGGCCAGATGTTCCCGCGCGGCTGAGCGGGGCGGGCGGGTCGGGAGGCGTCAGTTAGCATCGCGCCTCCCGACCCGTACGAGGTGATGATGGCGAGCCGCCTGCTGTTCCTGGCCCGGCACGGCGAGCAGGACGTGCCCGCCGGCACTACGGACGACCCGCCGGAGGTGGGGCTCTCCGCCCGGGGCCGGCGGCAGGCGGCGCTGCTCGGCGAGCGGCTGGCCGGCGTGCCGTTCACCGCCGTCCACCACGGGCCGCTGCCCCGGGCCGCGCAGACCGCCGGGCTGGTCGCCCGGTCGCTGCCCGGGATCCCGGTGTACGCGACGGAGCTGGCCGGCGACCACCTGCCGCACGACACCGACCCGGCCGGCCTGCCCCCGGCGTACGCGAGGCTCCTGGCCGGGTTCTCCGCGAGCGAGCGGGTCGACGGGCCGCGACTGACGGCGGCGGCCGTCGCGCGGTTCGCCACCGCGCCGGAGGACGGCGACGACCGGGTGCTGGTGGTCACCCACACGTTCCTGATCGCCTGGCTGGTCCGGCACGCGCTGGACGCCCCGGCCGGGCGCTGGCTGGGGCTGAGCCACCACAACGCGGGGCTGACCGTGATCCGCTACTCCGACGGCGGCCCGCCGACCCTGATCGCCGTCAACGACGTGGCCCACCTGCCGCCCGAGCTGCGCGGCACCGGGCTGCCCCCGGGCTACCGGTTCTGACGGTCGGCCGGGTCGCGCCCGCCTCGACGAGGCGCTCCTCCGGGCGGCGACGGGTCAGCCGGCGGCGGTGAGCACGAGCGCGGCCAGCGCCGACGCGGCCTGCGGCGGCGTGCCCGCGACCGGGCAGTCGGTCCAGTCGATCGTGGCGGTGCCGACGGTGAGCCGGTATTCGTAGGCGTCGGTGCAGCGGACGGCGGGGTCGGCGGTGCTGCCCTCGGTGAGCCGGGGGTCGGCGGCGAGCCGCCGCAGCCGGTCGAGGTCCGCGGCCGTGAGCCGGCCGGTGCGCCGGGTGCCGGCGCGGTCGACCGCCGCCCATCGGCCGTCCGGTTCGACGGTGACCGTGTCGCTCGCCCCGGGGAAGCCGCCCGAACGTCGGACGACCACCCGGGCGGCCGGGGACGCCTCGGCCGGGGCACTGGCGTCGGGGGTTCCGGCGGTGGCGCCCGGGGAGGCGGTCGCGGCGGGCGGCGAGACGGAAGCGGACGCCGAGACGGCGGCGGACGGCGTCGGCGCGGGGTCGCCGGGGTCGCCGGGGTCGCCGGCCGAGCATCCGCTCGCCGCCGCCAGCAGCGCGGCGATCATGGCGACGCGAAGGGGAGTCGGTCTCATGCCCGTCGGACGTGTCCGGACTCCGCCCGGTTCCGTCACCTTGCCCTCCTCATCCGTTCGGCCAGTGTTGGGGTCCGGAAGTGGTTGCCCCCTTCCCCTTTCGTCAAGCGATCACTATATCTACATACGTGACTACCCCCGTCACACATTCCTTGCCAGGAGGGCACGTGAAGAAAACCCTCGCCGCCGCTAGTGCAGCGCTGCTTACCGGCGGCCTGCTCACCTGCGTCGCCACCACGGCGCAAGCGGCAGCCCCCGCCCCGGACCCGTCGGCAGCCCGTGCCGACTCGGTCCTCCGCAGTAACCCCGGCGCCGTCCAGGGTGCCAGCGGAGAGGCATACCAGGCAGTTCGGACCAAGGTGGACGCCGACGGCGCCTCGCACACCCGTTACTCCCGGACCTACCAGGGCTTGCGGGTCTACGGCGGTGACTTCGTCATCCACGCCAAGGCGAACGGCGAGTACGCCGGGGCCTCGGTCGGCCTCGCGGCCCCGCTGACCCTCGCCGCCAGCCCGAAGGTCACCTCGGCCAAGGCCAAGGAGGCTGCGCGCAAGGAGTTCTCCGGCTCGCTCACCGCCGTGGGCGCCCCGGAGCTCTTCGTCGACGCCAGCTCCGGCAAGGGCCGGCTCGCCTGGGAGACCGTCGCCTCCGGCTGGAAGGCCGACAAGCAGACCCCCTCGAAGCTGCACGTCGTCACCGACGCGGTCACCGGCAAGGTGATCGGCTCGTACGACGAGATCGAGACGGTTACCGGCAGCGGCACGGGCATCTACACCGGCGCGGTCAGCGTCGACACCACGCTCTCCGGCAGCACGTACTCGATGATCGACCCGGTGCGCGGCAACGGCCGTACCTGCGACATGAACAACGGCACGTCGACCTGCACCACGTTCACCGACGCCGACAACGTCTGGGGCACCGGCGCCAACACCAACCGGCAGTCCGCCGGCGTGGACGCCCACTTCGGCGCCGCGATGACGTTCGACTACTTCAAGAACGTGCACGGCCGTAACGGCATCTTCGGCAACGGCACCGGCGTGCCGAGCCGGGTGCACTACGGCAACGCCTACGTCAACGCCTTCTGGGACGGCGCCCAGATGACCTACGGCGACGGCTCCGGCAACAACCGCCCGCTGGTCTCCCTCGACGTGGCCGGCCACGAGATGAGCCACGGCGTCACCGAGGCGGTCGCTGGCCTGGTCTACTCCGGCGAGTCCGGTGGCCTCAACGAGTCCACCAGCGACATCTTCGGCAACATGGTGGAGTTCTACGCCAACGCGCCGAGCGACCCGGGTGACTACCAGGTCGGCGAGAAGATCAACATCAACGGCAACAACACCCCGCTGCGGTACATGTACAACCCGACGCTGGATGGCTCCTCCGACTCGTGCTGGTCGACCAGCACGAAGAACAAGGACGTGCACTACTCCTCCGGCGTGGGCAACCACTTCTTCTTCAACCTCGCCGAGGGCACCGGCGCCACCGCGTACGGCACCTCGCCGGTCTGCGGCTCCGCCCCGGCCGTGACCGGCATCGGCCGGGTCAAGGCCGAGAAGATCTGGTTCCGGGCGCTCGACGTGTACTTCACCTCCAACACGTCGTACGTCAACACGACCACCCCGGCGAACACCTCCCGCGCGTACAGCCTCAAGGCGGCGACCGACCTGTACGGCAACTGCTCCACGGAGTACAAGGCCGTCCAGGCGGCGTGGACCGCGGTGAACGTGGCCGGCAACGACGTGCCCTGCTCGTCGACCGGTAACGACTTCTCCGTCACGCTGTCGCCGACCTCCGGTTCGGTTGCCGCGGGCGGCTCCGTCTCCACCACCGTGGCCACCGCCACCACCAGCGGCACCGCGCAGACCGTGACGTTCTCCGCGTCCGGCCTGCCGACCGGCGCGACCGCGTCGTTCAGCCCGGCCTCGGTGACCTCGGGCGCCTCGTCGACCCTCACCATCGCCACCACGTCCGGCACCCCGGCCGGCACCTACAACGTCACGGTCACCGGCACCGGCGCGGTGGCCCACAGCGCCACCTACACGCTGACCGTCACCGGCACCGGCGGCGGCTGCACCAGCGCGGGCCAGAAGCTCGGCAACCCCGGCTTCGAGTCCGGCAACACGGTGTGGACGGCCAGCTCCGGCGTCATCGCTCAGCACGGCACGAGCCAGCCGGCTCGCACCGGCACCTACGCCGCCTGGCTGAACGGGGTCGGTTCCACCCGGACCGAGACGCTCTCCCAGTCGGTGAGCGTGCCGGCGGGTTGCACCTCGTACAACCTGAGCTTCTGGCTGCACATCGACACGGCCGAGACCACCACCAGCACCCAGTACGACAAGCTTTCGGTGCAGGTGCTCAACTCGTCCGGGACGGTGCTGGCGACCCTGGCCACCTACTCGAACCTGAACAAGGCCGCCGGCTACAGCCAGAAGTCGTTCTCGCTGGCCTCGTACGCCGGCCAGACCGTCACCCTGAAGTTCACCGGCACGGAGGACG
This sequence comes from Micromonospora rubida, assembly GCF_009908295.1. Classification (GTDB taxonomy): domain Bacteria; phylum Actinomycetota; class Actinomycetes; order Mycobacteriales; family Micromonosporaceae; genus Micromonospora; species Micromonospora rubida. The sequence goes on along the minus strand of NZ_JAAALO010000002.1, from coordinate 941,789 downwards.
TCTCGCTCCAGACCTCCTTCGTCATCGACGACACCGCGCTCAACGTCGCCTGACGTAGCCGTACCCCGGCGGGCCCGGCGGCCACCCCACTCGGGTGGTCGTCGGGCCCGCCTCGTTATGGTCGCCGCACCGGCCGGGCGCTTCCGCACTGCGGACCGGGGCCGGCGAGGCGAGGGAGTTGGTGGGGGTGTCGGACGCGGAGCTGACCGTCGGGACGGCCGGACCGGTGGCCACGATCGTGATCTCCAATCCAAGGCGGCGCAACGCGATGACCGCCGCGATGTGGCGGCAGCTGCCGGTGCTGCTGGACCGGCTGGAGGCGGACGAGCGGGTCCGCGCGCTGGTGCTCACCGGCGCGGCCGGAACATTTTGCGCCGGGGCCGACCTGGGTGACCTCGACGAGCTGCTGGACGCCGGGGACGCCAGCCTCGCCGTGGCAGCCGAGGAACGGCTCGCCGCCTTCGCCCAGCCGACCGTGGCCGCGATCTCCGGCGCCTGCGTCGGTGGCGGCTGCCAGCTCGCGGTCGCCTGCGACCTGCGCCTCGCCGCCGCCGACGCCCGGTTCGGCGTGCCGCCCGCCCGGCTGGGCCTGGTCTACCCCGCGCCCACCACCCGGCGGCTGGCCCGGCTGGTCGGCCCGTCCGCCGCGAAGCACCTGCTCTTCACCGCCGAGCTGATCGACGCCGAGCGGGCCCTGCGGATCGGCCTGGTCGACGAGGTGCTGCCGCCGGACGAACTCGCCGCTCGGGTCGCCGCAGTCACCGCCACGATCGCCGAGCGCTCGCGGCTCACCGTCACCGCCGCCAAGGAGATCGTCGACGAGCGGGCCGACGAGGACCGGATCGCCTGGTGGCACGGGCAGGTCCGGGCCAGCGGGGAGGCCCGTGAGGGAGTGGCGGCGGCCAACGAGCGCCGGCCGCCCCGGTTCCGCTGGGCCCCGCCCGCCACCGACTGACCCGGTTGCGTCCGGTTCGGCCTGCCGGGGGCCGGCGGGTGCCGCGCCGGGGCGTACCCCTGACGCGGCCCCCCGTTCCCGCCGGCCGGTCCGTCACCGCCCGGCGAGCGCCGCCCAGCTCGGCACGACCGGCTCGTGCCGCAGCGGCATGCCCGCCTCGGTCGGCGTCCGGTCGCTCTTGCGCTGGTTGCAGCCGTAGCAGGCGGCGGTGGTGTTACGCCAGGTGTTCCGGCCGCCGCGCGAGCGGGGCAGCACGTGGTCGACGGTGCCGGCCGGCCCGCCGCAGTAGGCGCAGCGGTGGCCGTCGCGGCGCAGCACGCTCGCCCGGGACCAGGCCGGGCCGGCGCTGAACCGCCAGCGGGTCACCACGTACCGGACGAGGCGGACCACCCGGGGGACAGGGAAGACCCCGATCACGCGGTCCGGCTCGGCCTCGTGGATCTCGGCGACCCGCCGGCAGAGCATCCGGATCGCGTGTTGCACGGTGACCCGGTGCAGCGGGCCGAGGTCGGCGTTGATGACGAGAACGGCGTCCACCGGGCACTCCCTCCAGAATCGACGGTAGGTGGGCCGGCCGGCGAGGAGCCGTCCGGTCCGGTGCGGGACGGGCGGCTCGACGCGTGGGGGCACGCGTCAGCCGGGCCACCCGTCCCGGGGGGCCTCACTGCGAAAACCATCGACGGGCAGCATTGTCGGCACCGTGCTGACGTGCGACAACGGCATGACTTGCTCCCGTCGGGCTGGTTGACCTTGCGCGATCACGGTAGGTCGGCGGGGGTGAGGTCGGCAACGTATTTCGATCCGCCGGCGACCTCGCCGGGCCCGCTTCGGCGGCGGGACCGGGCGGTGGCGCGGGCGGCGGCCAGCGGCCGGGTCACCCGGTCGGCCATCCGGACGGTCAGCTCGCCCTCCAGCAGCGGCCGGTTCACCTCCCCGGCCACCGCGAGGGCCGGCCCGGACACCGTCCGCCAGATCGCGGTCAGCCCGGCGCCCAGGCCGACCAGGGCGACGGCGGCCCGGGCGGTGGGGGAGCCGGCGGCCGCGGCGGCGCTCACCCCGACCACGGCGAGGAGCACCACCAGCAGCGGGGCCAGTACCGGCCAGAAGATGCCCCGGGCCGCCCGCGTCACCAGCCTCCGGTCCCGGATGATCACGTTTCGCGCGACGACCGCGTAGTCCTCCTCGTCGAGCAGGTCCCGGGGGTGCAGCCCGCCGGTCAGCACGCTGCGCCACAGGTCGCCCTGGTTGCGCAGCTCGCGGGCCAGCTCGGCGAGGCCGGCCTCGGCCGGGTCGCCGACCCCGGCCCGGGTGACCGCGTCGGCCCACGCCCGCAGCGACCGGCGCACCACCGAGGCCGAGTACGGCGGCAGCACGCTGGCCAGCTCGTCGAGCCAGCGGCTGATCTCGACCTGGCGGCCGGCGAAGCGCCACGGCACCTGGTCGGCGTCGCCGCGCCGGACGGTGTCGGCCAGCGACCTGCCGAGCCGGTAGGCCAGCCCGACCCGGTGGTTGGTCGCCATCGCCCAGCGCAGCACGTCCACGTTGAGATCGTCGAGGGCCAGCAGCAGCGCCCCCGCCCCGGCCGACAGGGCGGCCCGGGTGTCCCCGGTGGACGGGGTGCCGCCGCCCGGGGCGACCACGGGCGGCGCTGCGGTGCCGCCGCCGGTCAGCCCGGCGATCTGGGCGAGCGCCACGTCGATCCCGTCCAGGTACATCCGCAGCCGCCGCCGGCCGGACATCTCGGTGAAGTTCGTCAGCTTCGCCGGTGGCTGCGCCGGCCGCCCGTCCGTCGACAGGTCGGCCGTCCGCGCGTGGTGGTACGCGTCCGCCAGCCACCAGCCCAGCCGCAACGCCGTCACGATGCAGGCCCGCTCGTCGCGCAGCCGCCCGTACGCGTCGTCGTGCCGGCCGCCGCCCGCCTCGTCGCCGGGCGGCCCGCCGGCCGCGTCGCGCCGGTGCACCGTGGACACCCTCTCGACCTCCCGTGCCGGCGACGCCGGTGGATGTCAGTCGAGGATAGATCAGATTTGTGGCATTTTGTGGTGAATCAGGGCCTTTTCGGTTCCCGTCGGGCGAGCAGGCCACGTGGGCGGATCGAGCGGACCGGCTCGGCCGCCGCCCCCTCGGCCCGCAGGACGTGGTTCGCCGCGATGATGCCGGTCGCCGCCGACCGCTCCATCAGCGCGCTCGGGAAGTCGGTCCGGATGCCGTCGCCGGCCAGGTAGAGCCCGTCGGCGCCGGTGCGCACCCCCGGCCGCCACGCGTGACTGCCCGGGGTGAACGCCGGGGCCCGCGCCTCCACCCGGGCGCGCAGCTCGCGCACCCGCAAACGGGCCGCCTCCGGCCAGAGCGCGACCAGCTCGACCCGCATCCGCTCGGCCAGATCCTCGGCCGGCACACCCTCGTCGCAGGCGTACGCGTGCAGCTCCACCACCGAGCCGTCGGTGCGCTCCGCCCAGCGGCGCGACTCGTCCTCCAGCCGGTGGTACAGGGTCACCGAGTCCAGCGTGGGCTGCCGGGACACCCCGCTGAACACCGCCCGCCCCCCGTCGACGTCCCCGCCGCACCAGTACCGTGCCACCGCGTACGGCGGGCCGGGGGCGCCGAACGCGGGCATCGCCGCCACCAGCTCCGGGGCGGCGCCGGCGAGCACCGGCGAGGCGCCCACCAGCAGGGCCAGCGCCGGCGGGTCGACGGCCAGCACCACGTGCCCGGCCCGGTACGCCGTGCCGTCGGCGGCGGTCACCCGCCACCCGCCCGGGCCCCGGTCCAGCCGGGTCGCGGCGGCCCCCGTGACCACCCGTCCGCCGTGCTTCTGCACGTGCCGGGTCAGCGGCTGCCAGATCGCGGTGGCGTAGTCCGCGTCCGGGCAGTCGAAGGCCAACCCCTCCGGGTTGCCGAGCAGGTAGAAGTGGAACTGGGCGATCATCTCGGCGGCCGACATCTCCGCCTCGTGGTTGAAGAACGAGTGGGAGAAGACCTCGAACAGCATCGCCCGGGCCCGGTCCGGCAGCCGCAGCGAGGTGAGCAGGTCGTCGGCGGTGGCGCCGTCGAACTCGGCGTACGTGCGCACCGGGTCGTAGCTGAGCAGCGGCAGCGCGGCGTCCCGGTCCATCCCGCGCAGGTCGGCCAGGCGCAGGCTCGGGCTGCGCAGCAGCAGGGCGAGCAGGTTCGCCGGCGGGGCCGGCGGCAGCTTCCCGAACTCCTCCGTGGGCCACTCGGCGCTCAGGACCGGGTACCCGGGAACCGGCCTGAGGAACGCCAGCCCCGGGTCGATCCGGCGCAGGATCGACCGCCAGTTGTAGTACTGCCGGAAGAACGCGTGGAAGCCGTGCTCGTTCACCTGGGTGCCGTCGGCCAGCGGCTCCGGCCACGCGCCCAACCGGCCGCCGAGGGCCGGCGCGGCCTCCAACACGGTCACCCGCACCCCGCGCTCGGCGAGCACCACCGCCGCCGACATGCCGGCGATCCCGCCGCCGACCACCACGGCCTCGACCGGGTGCGGCACGCGCGGGGCGGCACCGCCGCCCGGGTCCACCACGTGCTCTCGTACGCCGATGAACCGGCCCATCACCCGCGACAGCGCCATGCGACCCAGTCTGCCCGAGGGAGCGGGGGAGGGGCACCCTCCGACGCGGGGCGGCCGGGAAGGGCCTTCAGCTCACGACGGGCGGCAGTGCGGCTCGCGGTCGGAGGCGGGCCAGACGTACTCCAGGTCGGGCCCGACGTCGTCGAAGAACGGGCGGTAGTGCTCCGGGTCCTTGCGCAGCAGCGAGGAGCGGTGGCTGCGGTGCAGGTCGTCGCGGCCCAGCCAGGGGGGAAGCTCCCCGGACTGCGCCAGCACCCCCTGGGTGCGCACGGTGGCGACGCCGCAGGCGGCGGCGAGGTCGGTGGCCAGCGTCGCCGCGCAGGTGTCGGCCCGGCCCGGCTCGCACCACACCGCGCAGACGTCCAGGCCGTAGCGGACCAGCGCCTCCTCGTACCCGGCCCACATCTTGACCGCCGGGTGGTTGCGCCAGCCGTACCCCGGCCAGGTCAGCCCGCGCAGGACCTGGATGGCCTCCACCCGCTGCTTGCCCAGCCGCCTCTGGTCCAGCGTCCGGGCGCTGGCCAGGAAGTCCGGGTAGGGCAGGAACGTCTGCATGCCGCTGCTCTACCCGTCCAGTGCCGCGACATTCGTTCATGATCGTGTGGGGCTGCGCGGCAACCGCCGGCTGACTACGATTCGGCGCATGGCGGAGCCCCTGCGTGACCGTGCGCGTCGCGCGACCGGGTGGCGGCTGCGGATGAACGGGGAGAACCGCCCGCACTACGTCGTCTGCGGGTCGGACCCGCTGGCGTACTGGGTGGTGCGGGCGCTGCTCGCCGCCGAGCTGGACACCGGCCGCGTCCGGATCACCCTCGTGGTGCCCGAGCGGCGCCGCTCCGAGGGCCCCGACGGCCGGGACGTCGACGGCATCCAGGTCGTCCGGGCGGACCGGCTCGACGAGGCGACGTTCCGCCGGGCCGGGCTGGCCGGCGCGGACGGGCTGGCCCTGCTGCACCAGGACGACGTCGGCAACATGCACGCCGCGCTCTGCGCCCAGGAGGTGGAGCCCCAGCTTCGGCTGGTGGTGCGGATGTTCAACACCAGCCTGGCCAACGGGGTGCGGCAGCTCTTCCCCGACTCGGCGGTGCTCTCCGACGCGTCGATGGCCGCCCCCGCGTTCGTGGCCGCCGCGCTCGGCGAGGTCGCCCCGACCCACTTCCGACACGGCGGGCGCACCCTCTACGTGGCCCGCCGCGCCGACGTCCGCCCGCAGGACGTGGTGTGCGGGGTGGCCGACACCGGCGACCCCGCCCGGGCCCGGGTGCTGCCCGCCGACGAGGCGACCGCCGACGTGGTGCTCGCCGAGGCGACCGGCCAGCCGCCCGGCACCGAGCTGGCCGCCCGCCGGCTGGTTCGCGCCCGGCGCCGCCGCCAGCCGCTCGCGGTGCTGCTCCGCGCGGTCCGCAGCTTCGCCACCCGCAAGATCGGCATCGCGGTGCTGGTGCTGCTCGCGGTCATCGCCGCGCTGGGCTGGCTCAACTCCCGCGCGGCCGGGGTCAACTGGGCCGACGCGCTCTACCTCACCCTGGTCACCACGCTCACCGGCGAGGACCCGGACGTCGCCAAACCCGTCGCCGCGCAGGTCATGCAGGTGGTGCTCAACCTGGCGGGGCTCGCGCTGATCCCCCTGATCACCGCCGTGGTGGTCGACGGGATCGTCAACGCCCGGTTGGCAATGCACGCCGGGCGGATCCAGCCCCACCGGTCCGGGCACGTCGTGGTCGTCGGGCTGGGCAACATCGGCACCCGGGTGATGGCCCAGCTGAACGACTTCGGCGTCGAGGTGGTGGCCATCGACCGGACCCCGGACGCGCGGGGCGCCTCGCTGGCCCACCGGCTCGGGGTGCCCGTGTTGATCGGCGACGCGGCGCGGGAGGAGACGCTGCGGTCCGCCTCCGTGGAGACCTGCCAGGCCCTCGTCGTGGCCTCCACCGACGACGGGGTCAACCTGCGGGCCGCGCTGAACGGCCGAGGGCTCAACCCGGACCTGCGGGTGGTGCTGCGGCTGTTCGACGGCGACTTCGCCGAGCGCATCCAGAAGGCCTTCGGGATCGGCATCTCGCGCAGCGTGTCGTACCTGGCCGCGCCCTCGTTCGCCGCCGCCCTGCTGGACCGGGCGGTGATCGCCACCATCCCGGTGGGCCGGCACGCGCTGCTGGTCACCGAGGTGCCGGTGGCCGCCGGGTCGCCGCTGGACGGCCGCCCGCTCTCCGCCGTGGCCCACCCCGGCGAGGTACGCCTGCTCGCGCACGCCCGCGCCGGGCTGAAAGCGGACTGGTCGGCCGATCCCCGCCTGGTGATCACCGCCGGCGACCGGCTGACCGTGGTGGCCCGCCGGGCCGGGCTGACCGCCCTGCTCCGCGAGACCACCCCGCCCCCGCCGGAGCACCCGCCCGCCGCGCCTGCCGGCCCGCCCCCGCCCCGGGCGAGCGGGGAGTGAGCTAGCGGGCCGGGGTGAACAGCGCGGGCCGGTTCCAGGCGCCCAGCCGTCCGGGCAGCGGAACGTCGTCCCACGGCACCCGGCGCAGCAGCCGGTCGAGGAACAGCCCGAGCAGCAGCCCGGCGATCGAGTCGGTCAGCCAGTGCCAGCCCAGGTACGTGGTGGTGCAGAGCACGACCACCGGCGGCACCGCCCGGACCACGGTGACCAGCGACGGCGGGACGGTCCGGCCGAAGGTGGCCAGCAGCGGCGCCAGCAGCAGCGCGATGACGCCGTACCAGATGATCGCGTTGGCGACGTGCCCCGACGGGTAGGACTGGGCGAACCGCACCGGCAGGTCGTGCTGGAACAGTGGCAGGGTCGCGTCGGCGGGCAGGAAGGGCTCCTTGACGCCGGCGCTCGGCGCGGGCCGTGCGGTCCACACCTTCAGGGGGCCGATGGTGAGGTACGTGAACACGAAGGCGAGCACCGGCGGCAGCACCGGCCGCACCGACCGCGCCCGGACGGCCAGCAGCACCCCCATGCCCAGCGCGATCAGGGTCAGCGGGCTGCCCTGGCCCAGGTAGTTGAACACGACCGCGACCCAGTACGCCGCCGTGGGCCGGTGCGCCTCGGCCCAGTCGGCCACCGCCCGGTCGACACCGAACAGCCGGTCGGCGGCGAGCGCCGCCGTCAGACCGACCAGGGCGGCGACCAGCAGCGCGTCCCACCACCAGCCCGCCGGCCGTACGGGCCTGAGCTGGACCTTCCGCCGTACCGTCTGGGTTTCCCGCACGCGACCACGCTACCGGCCCGCCGCCCGGCGGCTGTGGGGCGAGCCACGAAGGGAGGCGCTCGGCCGGGTTACCCGGCATGCTTGTCAACGTGCGGATCACCTCTGCCCTTGTGGACCCGGCGTTGCTCGACCTCCCCTGGTCGACCCCGCTGGAGGAGTGGCCTGCCGAGCACCTGGTGGCGCTGCCGCAGGGTATCTCTCGGCACATCGTCCGGTTCGTCCGGTTCGGCGGGTACGTGTATGCGTTCAAGGAGACCCGCGAGCGGATCGCCGAGCGGGAGTACGACCTGCTCCGGGCCCTGGAGCGGATCGACTTCCCGTCGGTCGAGGCGGTGGCGGTCGTCGCCGACCGGCAGACCGAGGACGGGGAAGCTCTCGAATCGGTGCTGATCACCCGGCACCTGCAGTTCTCGCTGCCCTACCGGGCGCTCTTCTCGCACACCCTGCGGCCGGAGACGATGGGCCGGCTGCTCGACGCGCTGGCCGCCCTGATCGTCCGGATGCACCTGACCGGCTTCTTCTGGGGCGACTGCTCGCTGTCCAACACCCTGTTCCGCCGGGACGCCGGCGCGTTCGCCGCCTACCTCGTCGACGCCGAGACCGGGGCGCTGCACAACACCCTGTCCAACGGCCAGCGGGGCGAGGACCTGGAGATCGCCCAGGTCAACATCTTCGGCGAGGCGCTCGACCTCCAGGCGGCCGGGCTGCTGCACGAGTCCATCGATCCCGAGGTGGTCTGCGAGGAGGTCGTGCAGCGCTACGAGCGGCTCTGGCACGAGATCACCTACGAGCAGCAGATCGAGCGGGAGGCCCGGCACGACATCGAGGGCCGGATCCGCCGCCTCAACGAGTTGGGTTTCGACGTGGCCGAGGTGGCCCTGTCCACCATCGCCGACGGGCGGTACCTGGTCCGGCCGAAGGTGGTCGACGCGGGCTACCACACCCGCCGGCTGCTGCGGCTGACCGGCCTGGACGCCGAGGAGAACCAGGCCCGCAGGCTCCTCAACGACCTGGACGCGTACCGGGCGGAGAGCGACCTGACCGACGAGCAGCAGGCAGCCCACCGCTGGCTGACCGAGGTGTTCGAGCCGGTGGTCCGGGCGGTGCCGGCGCACCTGCGTCGCAAGTTGGAGCCGCAGGAGCTGTTCGCGCAGATCATCGAGCACAAGTGGCTGCTGTCAGAGCGGGCCGGCCGGGACGTCGGCATGGGCCCGGCGGTGCAGTCGTTCCTGTCCGACGTGCTGGTGCACCGCCCGGACGAGCAGGCCGTCCTCGGCGTCGAGGCCGACGCCCTCGGCTGAACGCCTGCCGGGCCGCGACGCCTGCCCGGCGCGGAACGCCCCGGGGTTCCTCGCGGGGGTGGCCAGCACGTCCAGCGGGCATGCCAAGTCGGCCCCTTTGGAGCTGCCCGCATAAACGGGGCAGCAGCAGACGGGGCCGAACCAGGCCCTGCCCGTCGGGCCTGGGCGCGTGGGCGGGGCGTCACTCCACCCAGGAGCCGCCCTTCATCACCCGGACCACCTTCAGGTCGTCGTCGAGGACGACCAGGTCGGCGCGGAGGCCGACCTGGAGTGCGCCGACCTGGTCGCCGAGGCCGATGGCCCGGGCCGGGGTGGTGGCCACCATCCGGCAGGCGTCCGCCATCGGGATTCCGGCGTGCACGGCGTGCCGTAGAGCGGCGTCCATGGTGAGGGTGCTGCCGGCGATCGCGCCGTCCCGGCTCAGCCGGGCCACCCCGTCGGCCACGGTGACGGCCTGGCCGCCCAGCTCGTACTCGCCGTCGGGCATGCCGGCGGCGGCCATCGCGTCGGTGATCAGGGCGGCCCGCTCCGGGCCGGCCGTCGAGGTGGCGAAGGTGAGCATCCCGTCGTGCAGGTGCACCCCGTCGGCGACCAGCTCGCAGACCACGTTCGGGGCGTCCAGCAGGGCCACCACCGGGCCCGGCTCGCGGTGGTGCACCGGGCGCATGCCGTTGAACAGGTGAGTGCCGACGCTCGCACCGGCCGCCACCGCGGCCCGGGTCTGGTCGTACGTGGCGTCGGTGTGGCCGATCGCGGCGACCACCCGGTGGGCGGTGAGCAGCTTGATCGCCTCCAGCGCGCCGTCCCGCTCCGGGGCCAGGGTGACCATCCGCACCGCGCCGCCGCCCAGCTCGACCAGCGCGGCCAGCTCCTCGGTGGACGGGTCGCGCAGGAACTCCGGGTTCTGCGCGCCGCACCGGGCCGAGGAGAGGTACGGCCCCTCGAAGTGGACGCCGGCCAGCACCCCCTCCTCGACGAGCGGCCGGAACGCGGCGGTGGCGTCCCGCATCAGCTCGTACGGTGAGCTGACCAGGCTGGCCAGCAGCGTGGTGGTGCCGTGTCCCAGATGGAAGGCCGCCGCCTGCCGGGCGGAGTCGGCGTCGCCGGTGGTGAACGTGTGCCCGCCCCCGCCGTGGGTGTGCATGTCCACGAAGCCCGGCACGATCCAGTGCCCGTCGCGCGCGGACGGATACTCGGCGACGGCGGTGATCCGGTCGCCGTCCAGCTCCACGCAGCCCTGCCGGACCACGCCGGTCGGGGTCACCACCTTGCCGTTCACCCGAAGCGCCATCACTTCTCCAGATTGTCGAGGGCGAGCAGGGCGGCGCCGAGGCAGCCGGCCTCGTCGCCGAGGGCCGCCGCGACGAGACGCGGCTCCCGGTGGAAGGTCATCCGCTCGTGCAGCGCCGCGCGCAGCGGGTCGAACAGGAGGGGCCCGGCCTGGGCCAGGCCGCCGCCCACCACGACGGTCTCCACGTCGAACAGGGACTGGCCGGTGGCCAGGCCGTCGGCCAGCGCCTCGACGGCCTCCGCCCAGACCCGGGTCGCCACCGGCTCGCCTGTTGCGGCCCGGTCGGCCACCTCGGCGGCGGTCGCGGTGACGCCGGCCAGCTCGGCGTACCGGCGGGCGATCGCCGAGGCCGAGGCGACCGCCTCCAGGCAGCCGCGCCGGCCGCAGCCGCAGCGCGGGCCGCCGGGACGGACCAGGATGTGGCCGATCTCCCCGGCGGCGCCGTGCGCGCCGGTGGCGGCCGACCCGTCGACCACGTGGGCGGCGGCGATGCCGGTGCCGATCGCCACGAACAGCACATGCCCGGTGCCCCGGCCCGCGCCGAGCCGGGCCTCGGCCAGGCCGCCGGCGCGCACGTCGTGGCCGAGCGCCGTGGGCAGCCCGAGCCGCGCCACCGCCAGGTCCCGCAGCGGTACGCCCCGGAAGCCGATGTTCGCCGACCACACCGCCACCCCGGCGGCCTCGTCGACGACGCCGGGGACGGCGACGCCGAGCGCGACCGGCTCGAACCCGTCGGCCCGAGCCTTTCCGGCCAGCCCCTCGGCGACGTCCAGGATGGTGTCGACCACCGCGTCGGGGCCCCGGCCCGCGTCGGTGGAGTGGCGCTCGGCGCGCACGGTGTCGCCGTCCGGGCCGACCAGGGCGCACTTCATCCCCGTGCCGCCCACGTCCAGCGCGACGACGACGTCGGCTGGGCTCACGCGAGCACCACGGATCGGCTCAGGTGCCGGGGCGCGTCCGGGTCGAGTCCGCGGCTGGTGGCCAGGGCGACGGCGAAGCGTTGGGCGAGGATCAGGTCGGCCATCGGGTCGACCGGGGTGCGCCCGGCAGCCCAGCTCGTGAGCACGGTGTGGCAGCCGTGGGTGCGGCTGTGCACGAAGGCGGCCCCGGTGGCGGCGACGTCCTCGGCCAGCCCCTCGGGGATGTCGCCGAACGCCCAGACCAGCCGGCCCGGGGCGGCGATCGAGATCGGGCCGTGCCGGTAGTCCATGGCCGGGTACGCCTCGGCCCAGAAGGTGGCCGTCTCGCGGCACTTCAGCGCGGCCTCCTGGGCCAGGCCGACCGTCCAGCCCCGGCCGAGGAAGGTGACCTGCTCGACCCGGGCCGGGTCGATCGGCAGCGGGGCCCGGACGGTGACCTCGGCGTCGGCGGAGAGCGCCGCGAGGTTGTGGCCGAGGTGGGCGCGGAGCAGGGCCAGCGCGGTGGTCGCGAACCGGGTCTGCACGACCGAGCGCTCATCGGCGAAAGGCATGGTGACGGCGGCGGAGGCGAACTCGACGGCTGGGGAGCCGGGGTCGCCGACGATGACGGTGGTGGGGAGTTGACCGCGCAGCGCGGCGAGCAACTCCAGCACTTCCGTGGTGGTGCCGGACCGGGTGATGGCGATCAGCCGGTCGTAGCGCCGGCCGGCCGGGAACTCGGACGCCTGGAAGGCGTCGGTCTCGCCGTGGCCGGCGGCCTCGCGCAGCCCGGCGTACGCCGTCGCCATGAACCACGACGTGCCGCAGCCGACGACGGCGACCCGCTCCCCGGGGCGCGGCAGGTGCTCGGCGACAGTGGGGGTCAGCAGCGCTGCCTCCCGCCAACAGTCGGGCTGACTCGCGATCTCCGCGTGGACGAACGCCATGAGAACTCCTCGCCGGGAGGTCGTGCGCAATACGGCGCAATATGGCCGTCTTTCGCGCGTCATTGTGCGCGAAACATCGGGACCCTGGCAACCGGCTGCCCGATCGCGCAGAGCGAAGTTTTGCGCCTACGTAGTTTCGCGCACTACTGTGCACGCAATCAATCACCCTTCGTGCAGAGTCAGTGGAGGCCCCGCAGTGGACCGGTACGCCCGATGGAACGCACTGCTGGAGATGCTCACTGACAACGGCCGGGTGAGCGTCGAGGACGCCGCGGGGCGGCTGGACGTCTCCCAGGCCACCATCCGGCGCGACTTCGACCAACTCGCCCAGCAGCAGATGATCACCCGGACCCGGGGTGGCGCGGTGGCTAACGGCGTCTCCTACGACCTGCCGCTGCGCTACAAGACCGCCAAGCACTCGGCCGAGAAGCAGCGGATCGGCGCCGCCGCCGCCGCGCTGGTCTCCCCGGGCACCGTGGTCGGCCTCAACGGCGGCACCACCAGCACGGAGGTGGCCCGGGCGCTGGCCGTCCGGCCGGACCTGAACACCAACGCCGAGGGCGCCCAGCTCACCGTGGTCACCAACGCGCTCAACATCGCCAACGAGCTGCTGGTTCGGTCCCGGATGAAGGTGGTGGTGGCCGGCGGGGTGGTCCGGCCCAAGTCGTTCGAGCTGGTCGGCCCGCTGGGCGGGGCGCTGCTGCGCGAGGTCACCCTGGACGTGGCCCTGCTCGGTGTGGACGCGATCGACCCGCAGCTCGGCGCCGCAGCTCACCACGAGGGCGAGGCGGCGATGAACAACCTGATGGTGGCCCGGGCGAAGCGGGTGGTGATCATCGCGGACTCGTCCAAGCTGGGCGGTCACGCGTTCGCCCGGATCTGCCCGGTCGACCGGGTGGAGACGCTGGTGACCGACTCCGGCGCGGACCCCGGGGTGGTCGATGCGTTCCGGGCGGCGGGCGTGCACGTGGTCTGCGCCTGAGCGGCCGACACGCCGAACTGCATACCCGGTATTGTGACCCGTTGCATACCGCGTATGGTGTGCGTCGTCACCGCAGCTATCGGGGGAGGCGCAGCTTTGCCGGCTGTCCTGGAAATAGAAGGTCTACGCAAGACGTACAAGAGTCGACGCCGGGGCGTGCGACATGCCCTGGACGGCTTCGACATGCTGGTCGAGCAGGGCCAGGTGCACGGCTTCCTCGGCCCCAACGGGTCGGGGAAGACCACCACCCTGCGTACCCTGCTCGGCCTGATCCGGCCCAACGGCGGCCGGATGGTGATCCTCGGTCAGGAGGTGCCGGCCGCGCTGCCCGCCGTGGCCGGCCAGGTCGGCGCGATCGTGGAGAGCCCGCAGTTCTTCCCGCACTTCACCGCCCGCGACACGCTGTCGCTGCTCGCCGGGGCCGGCGAGGTGCCGCAGAACCGGGTCGACGAGGTGCTGGAGCAGGTCGGCCTGCGGGACCGGGCCGGCGAGCGGGTCAAGACGTACTCGCTGGGCATGAAGCAGCGGCTCGCGGTCGCCTCGGCCCTGCTCAAGAACCCGAAGCTGCTCATCCTGGACGAGCCGGCCAACGGCCTCGACCCGGGCGGCATCCGGGAGATGCGCAGCCTGACCCGCGACCTGGCCGCCTCCGGGATGACCGTGCTGCTCTCCAGCCACATCCTCGGCGAGATCCAGCTCATCTGCGACTCGGTCACCATCATCTCGCTCGGCCGGCGGGTCGCGTTCGGCCCGGTCGACGAGGTGCTCGCCGAGCACTCCGGCGGCGGGGTGCGGGTCCGCCTGGAGGCGGCCACCGACCTGCCGAGGGCGGCCGACGCGCTGACCCGGGCGGGCGTGGCGGTGACCGCCGAGCCCGACCACCTGATGCTCGCCGGGGTCGACAAGCCGGCCATGGTGAGCCGGCTGCTCGCCGAGCAGGGCCTCTATGTCAGCGAGCTGGCACCCGTCACGGTCGACCTGGAGAGCGTCTTCCTGGAGCTGACCGCGACCGCCGCCGTGCCGGGTCAGCACCGCCAAGTCGACGAGTCCACGAAGGTCGGCGGCGCGGGCCAGCCCGGCGTCGCCGGAGGAGGTTGGGGCGCATGAGCCTCTATCGCACTGAGCTGCGCCGGCTGGGCAAGCGGCGCTTCACCCGCTGGGCGACTCTGCTCGGCCTGCTGGTCCTCGGGGCGGTGCTCGTCGGGGTCTTCTTCACCAACGAGAAGATCGGCCCCGACCAGCAGGCCGCCGCGCAGCGCCAGGCCGATCAGCAGTACCAGGAACAGGTGCACTGGGCCGAGCAGGAACGGGCCTCCTGCGAGCGGGCCAAGGCGGCCGGTGAGAACCAGTCGGAGGGCCGGTACCCGCCGGACTGCGCGATGATCGAGCCGCCGCCGCAGGGGAGCGTCGAGGCGAGGTGGTTCCTGCCGTCGACGTTCGACTTCCGCGGCAGCTTCGAGGAAATGATCGTCACGTTCACCGCGATCCTGGCGCTGGTCGGGTTTGTGGTCGGCGCCTCCTTCGTCGGTGCCGAGTGGAGCTCCGGCGGGATGATGAACCTGCTGCTCTGGCGGCCCCGGCGGCTCACCGTGCTGCTGACCAAGCTGGCGGCGCTGCTGACCGGGCTGGTCGCCCTGACCGTGGCCGCCGCTGCGGTCTGGACCGCCGGGTTCTGGCTCGTCGGCTCACTGCGCGGCAGCACCGCGAAGATGACCGGCGGGGCGTGGCAGTCGTTCGCGCTGACCGGGCTGCGCGGGCTGGTGCTGATCGTGGTCGCGGCGACCATCGGGTTCGCGCTCGCCTCGCTCGGCCGGCACACCGCGATGGCCCTCGGCGGGGCGATCGGGCTCGTCGTGGTCGGCCAGTTCGGCGTCGGCATCCTGCTGTCGATGGCCGGGACGCGGTTCATCGAGGCGTGGCTGCTGCCGACATACGCGCTGGCCTGGATGCGGAAGAAAATCACCCTGGAGAACTACGAGGCCTGCAACGCCACCTACTACGGGGAGTGCAAGCCGGAGACCCTCGACCTGACCTGGCAGCACGCTTCGATCCTGCTCGCCGTCGGGCTCGTGGCCGCCCTCGGCGCGGCGCTGGTCACCATGCGCCGGCGCGACATCGCCTGACCTGCGGCGCATCCGCCACACCGGCCGGCCCGGGCCGCACCGCTCGTCCGATGCGGCCCGGGTCGGCCCTGGTTAGGCTGGGGGTCCCGCCGGTCGGCACGCCGCTGCCGGCCCCTCGCCCGCCCGCGTGAGGAGCGCCATGCCGCCTGCCGACGCCTCCCCGGCCGCCACCGACCGGCCCGAGCCGTCGGGCGCCAACGTCCGGGAGGGCGTGACCGTTCCCCCGCCTCGCTCCGCGCCCGAGTCGACCACCCCGGCTACCCCGGGGTCCCCGCTGCCCGGCGGGCCGGCCGGCCCTGCGGCTACTGGCCCTGCGATTCCCGGCCCCGCGACCCCCTGCCACGACGCCTCGGGCCACGACGCCCCCGAACCGGTGACCGTAGCCCTGGCGGAGTCCGCCGACGGGGCCGACGACGCGGGTACGGCCGGCCCGGTCGCGGCCACCGCCGCCGGCCTGACCGAGCGGGAACTGCGCATCCTCGCCTTCGAGCAGCAGTGGTGGCGGCACGCCGGAGCCAAGGAGCAGGCGATCCGGGACGCCTTCGGCGTCTCCGCGACGCGCTACTACCAGCTGCTCAACGGGCTGCTGGACAACCCGGCCGCGTTGGCCGCCGAGCCGCTGCTGGTCGGCCGGCTGCGCCGGCTGCGCTCCTCGCGGGCCCGCAACCGGCGGCGCTGAGCTGCGCGGCCCGCACCGGTGTCGGCCGCCCGCCGGCACTCCACCCGCTCAGTGCTTCTCGTAGCTGCGCAGCCCGTTGCCGATGGCGAAGAACGTCGGGGCCCACTCGCCGATGAAGATGCCCCAGCGGTCCGCCCGCGCCAAGCCCGCCCGTTCCAGGTGCTTGGACATGAACCAACTGGTGAACGACAGGCCGATACTGACGAACCCGGCCAGGTAGGCGTGCTCTGCCTTGATGCCCGACTGATGCAACCGTGCCAACATGCGATCCCCCTGTCGTCGAACGGCTCCCGAGTCGCTGGCCCCGGCGTGTGCCGCGTCGGGCCGCTCCGGTAGCCAACCACTTTTGACGCTACCGTCAGTGACTGGGGCATAATGCAAAGTGGTGAGAATGGTCGGTCGCCGTGCCCCGTGATCGGCATGTCCCCTGCGGCATGGGGTAGCCGGCCCGGTGACGGAGGGAGCGCGGTGATGGCGGCGGCAAACGGGGGCGTACCGCGCGGGGACGCCCGGCCAGCTCGGGCGATGGGGACGGCGACCGCGCCCGGCACCCGGGCCGCCTCGACGGGCCCGATGATGCGGGTACGGTCGGCGTCCGCCCCGGCGCCCGGCCGGGCGGTCAACGAGGATCTGGTCTTCCGGTTCGGCCCGCTGGTCGGGGTGCTGGACGGCGCGACCGTGCCGGACGGCTTCGACACCGGCTGCCGGCACGGGACCGCCTGGTACGTCCGGCACCTCGCCGCCCGGATCGGGTTGGCCGTCGCGGCCCGACCGGCGGCCACGCTGATGAGCAGCCTCGCGGCGGCGATCCTCGCGGTTCGGGCGGACCACGGCGGCGCGTGCGACCTGGACGACTCCGGCACGCCCTCGTCCACGGTCTGTCTGCTCCGGGAGAGCGGCGACGAGGTGGACTGGCTGGTGCTCTGCGACAGCCCGCTGGTGCTCGACGTCGGCGACCGGGTCGACGTGGTCGACGACGACCGGCTGGAGACCGCGATGGCCGACCTGCGCCGGATGGCGGCCACCCTGTCCTCCGACGGCGACCGGGCAGCCTGGTTCCGGCAGGCCGTCGGACTGCAACGAGGCCGGATGAACCGCACGCACGGCTACTGGGTCGCCGCCGCCGACCCCGACGCCGCGTACCACGCGGTCACCGGCACGGCCCCGCTGCACGGGCCCGACGCGGTGCGCCGGGCGGTCCTGCTCACCGACGGCGCCTCCAGCGCGGTCGAGCAGTTCGGGCTGTTCGACTGGGCGGGGCTGGTGGACCTGGTGACCGCCGAAGGGCCGGGCGCGCTGATCGACCGGGTCCGGTCCGCGGAGCGCGACCTGCCGGAGCGGCTGCGCCGGCACAAGCGCACCGACGACGCCTCGGTCGTTCTCTGCGAGTTCGGCCCGGCGTGACGCCGGTCGCAGCCACGGTCCGGCCGGCTCGTACCCGCCGCCGCCGCGGTGGCGCCGGCCGGAAGGGTGGACTCGGACGGGCTCCGGCCGGCAGACTGCGGCACGTGACAGGTGTGGTCCGGTTGGAGCCGGTGGACGAGCGGAACCTGGAGCCGTTGCTCTCGGTGGCGGTCGCCGAGGCCGAGCCGGACGACGTGATGCCCCCGGTCGACGCGCCGGCCGGCTGGTCGCATGCGCGCCGGGAGGCGTTCCGCGACTACTACCGCACGGGCTTCGCGGGGTTCGACGGCCCGACCCGTACCCGGATGTACGCCATCCTCGTGGGCGGCGAGGTGATGGGGATGATCCGGATGACCCGCTGCCCGGCACCCGGCACGGTCGAGACCGGCCTCTGGCTCGGCCGGTCCGCCCGGGGGCAGGGCGTGGGTGCCGCAGCCCTGCGCGAGCTGCTCAACCTCGCGGCGGCGGCCGGGATGCGTACCGTCGTGGCGGTGACCACCCGGAAGAACCTCGGTGCCCTCTCGGTGCTGGGCAGGTGCGGTGCAGCCCTGGTCGAGGACGGTGACGCGGTGCGCGCCGAGATCTCCCTCGACGCCACCCCGCCCGCCCTCTGACCGCCCGCCCCGCAGGACCTGCGGATCTCCGGCGGGGTCGCGGAGGGTGACCGCCTGCCGTAGGCCTCGCCGAGCTGGCCGGCGGTCGGCATCGGTCAGCGCGCCGCCCGGGCCTCCGCGTACGCCGCCAGCCAGGCGACCTGGTCGGGGTCCAGGGACGGGCGGACCCGCTGCCGCGCGGACTCGACGTGCCCGGCGGTGACCGTCGACGCGGTCAGCGACTCCCGCATCGCGGCGAGCGCGGCCTCCCGGACCAGCGCCGCGCAGTCGGCCGCCGAGAAGCCGTCCAGCCCGTCGGCGAGCGCCGCGAGGTCGACGTCGTCGGCCAGCGGGACGTTGCGGGCGGCGGCGCGCAGGATCTCCGCCCGGGCCGCACCGTCCGGCGGGGGCACGTACACCAGCCGCTCCAGCCGCCCGGGCCGGAGCAGGGCCGGGTCCACCAGGTCGGGGCGGTTGGTCGCGCCGACCACCACCACGTTGCGCAGCGACTCCACCCCGTCCATCTCGGTGAGCAGGGCGGCGACCACCCGGTCGGTGGTGCCCCCGTCGCTGGCCTGCCCGCGTACGGGGGCGAGCGCGTCCACCTCGTCGAGGAACACCAGCGTCGGGGCGGCCTCCCGGGCCCGGCGGAACAGCTCCCGGACCGCCCGCTCGCTCTCGCCGACCCACTTCGACAGCAGCTCCGCGCCCTTCACGGAGAGGACGTTCGCCCGGCCCGACCCGGCCAGCGCCGTGACCAGGTACGTCTTGCCGCAGCCGGGCGGCCCGTAGAGCAGCACCCCGCGCGGCGGCTGCACCCCGAGCCGGGCGAAGGTGTCCGGGTAGGTCAGCGGCCAGAGCACCGACTCGGTCAGCGTCTCCTTGACCTCGACCATGTCCCCCACGTCGTCGAGGGTGACGTCGGCCAGCTCCAGGGTGGACCCGGCCATCGTGGTCGGCCGGACCACCTCCAGGGCGGCGGTGAAGTCGGTCATCGCCACCGTCGGCGACTCGGCCGACTTCTGCCGCAGGGCCGCCCGTACCCCGGCCTCCCGGACCAGCGCCGCCAGGTCGGCGGCGACGAACCCCGGGGTACGCCCGGCGACCTCGTCGAGCCGGACGTCCCCGGCCAGCGGCACCTGCCGGGTCAGCACGGTGAGCTGCTCCCGGCGCAGTGCCTGGTCGGGCAGGGGAACGGTGATTCGCAGCGAGAGCAGGTCCGGCGCGCGCAGCGCGGGGTCGACCGCCTCGGGGCGGCTGGTCGTGCAGACCACCGCCGTCCCGGCCCGGACGGTCTCGGCGAGCAGCTGCCGGAAGACCGTGGACAGCGGTCCGGGGTTCTCGGCCGGGGTGAGCGCCTCGACGTCGGTGACCAGCAGCACGGCCGGGCCGTTTCCGCGTACCTCGTCGGCGGCGGCGCGCAGCCGACGTGCCGCCGCGTCGTTGGTGAGCGCCGCCAGTTCGGGGGCCCAGAGCGGGTGGACGGTCGCGCCCACCCGGGCGGCGACGGCCCGGACCAGCGCGGACTTGCCCGACCCGGCCGGCCCGGCGACCAGCACCCCGAGCGACACGGCGGTGCTCAGCCGGCCCAGCACCTCCCGGTGGTGGAACCCGAGGTCGAGCAGCTCGGTCAGCTCCTCGGCCTGGGCCCGCAGCCCGGGCAGCTCGTCCACGCCGGGCGCGTCCTCGGCCCCGCCCGCCTCGTCGGCCCGGTCGGTCGGCTCGTGGATCCCGGCGGCCCGGTCGGCCGAGGCGTCGCCGGCACCTGCGGACCGGTCGGCCGCACCGCCGTCCGGCCCGGTGCCGGGTCCGCGCGCCGCGCCGCCGATCCGGGCCGCGCCGGTCCGGCCGCCGGTCCGGGTGGTCTGGCCGTGCTCCCAGCCGACCACCGTGTCCATGGTGACCAGCGCCCCGAAGTCCGGCTCGGCGGCGGTCACGGTGAGCAGGGTGCTGGTCCAGGCGTACCCGACGGTGTTGGAGAGGCTGCGCCGGGCGGCCTCGACGAGGGTGCGCACGGAGGCGTCCGGCAGCACGTCCTGGGGCAGCAGGGAGACGTCGTCCCCGGTGGTCACCACCTTGCCGAGCAGGGCGAGCCGCAGCATCTCCGGGGAGACGGCGGCGACGACCTGGACCGGCCCGGCCAGGGTCACCCGGCCGGCGGGGACCACCGGCGCCCGGCTCACCGTCACCTGCCCGCCGTCGCGGATGCCGAGGTTGCCCAGCAGCAGATCGTCGGCGTAGAGCAGGACGGTGCTCGCGGCCGGCTCGGCCGGGGCGACGATGCCGGCGGTCACCCGCCGCCCGGCCAGCCGGACCGGGTCGCCGGGCCGCAGCGCCAGTGCGGTCAGCACCTCCGGGTGCAGCCGGACGACGCCGCGCCGGGCGTCCAGCGCGGCGGGACGCAGGCTGGCGGTGAGGGTCAGGTCGGGTGCGGCCACCGCCCGAGGGTAGCCGCCGGGAAAAGGAAGACCCGCACAAGCGCCTCGACGCCGGGTCGGAACGCCCCACGTCGTCGCCCGTCTGCGTCGCCCGTCTGCGTCGCCCATCGGTGTCGGCCGGCGGTGTCGCCCATCGGTGTCGGTCGGTGGTGTCGGCCGGGGCAGGGCGGTGTGGGATCAGGGGCGGTCGCCGGGGTCGCCGAGCAGGGACGGGTCGTGCCGGATCAGCTCCGCCAGCCGGGCCGCCGGGTCCGCCGTGAGCCGCTCCGGTCCGGGCATCCACGCCGGCACGGTTTTGACCGACAGCGGCCAGACCGGCGGCGGTACGGTGGCCGCCTCCGCGCCGACCGTCACCCGCCCGCCCGACCAGCCGACCCGCAGCGGGTACGCCTGCCCGTCGTGCTCCACCCTGACGGTGACCGTCACCCCGGGGTGCGTCGCCACCACCCGGGCGACCGCCTCGGCGACCTCCGCCACCGGGTCCCGCCCGACGGACGCCTCCCTCCTGCCTTCGGCAGACCCCGCCGTGCCGCCGGCAGTCCCTACTCCGCCGTCCACCCTGCCGCCCGTAGCGCCGTCCACCCTGCCGGTCGTCGTGCCGCCCGTCGTGCCGGTTGTTGGGCCGGCCGGCAGGGCGCGGAGGGCCCTTGCCCGGCCCGTCGGGCCGACCAACCGGGCCGCCTCCCCGCCCGCCCGGTCCGGTGGGGCGCCGGTCGCAACCCTGCTCAGGTCGACGTCACCGCCCCCCGGGCCCGGGGCGGGGGCGCTCGTCGGCCGGCCCGGCCCGACGTCGCCTCCCGGCGGCATCCCGAGGGCGTCGGCGGCGGCGGACGGGGCTGCTGCCTCCTGGCCGGGCTCCTCGGCGGGCTCGGCGCCCCGTCGCCGGAGTGCCTCCTCGCGCCGGGCCATCCGGGCGAGTGTCTCGTCCAGGCCACCTCTCATGTCGCCACCCCTTCCGTGAGCCGGACCCCGAGGCAGGGCTCGTTTCAGTCCCGACCCTCCCGGGTGGCCCGGTCCAGCGCCCGGTCCAGGACGACCAGCAGGGCGTCCCGCACCGAGAGTCGGTCCCGGGCGTCGAACCGGATCAGGGGCACCTGGTCGCCGATGGCCAGGGCCCACCGGATCGAGGCGAGGTCCAGGGCCAACTGGCCGTCGAAGGCGTTCACCCCGACGACGAACGGCAGCCCGGCCCGCTCGAAGAAGTCGATCGCCGGATAGCAGTCGTCCAGCCGGGTGCTGTCCACCACGACCAGCGCGCCCAGCGCTCCCCGGGCCAGGTCGTCCCACATGAACCCGAACCGGGCCTGGCCGGGGGTGCCGAAGAGGTACAGCTTGAGGCTGCGGTCGATGGTCACGCAGCCGAAGTCCATCGCCACCGTGGTGGTGGTCTTGCCGGACCGCCCGCCCGGGTCGTCGACACCGATCCCGACGCTGGTCATCTCCGCCTCGGTGGTCAGCGGCGTGATCTCGGAGATGGCCCCGACCGTGGTGGTCTTGCCGACCCCGAAGCCGCCGGCAATGAGGATCTTGACGGGGATCGGTGGGGCGACCCGACCCGGACCGCGGCCCGGCGCGGCGTGCTGCGGCCCGACCGGCGGCCGGTACGGCAGCGGTGGGGCCGTCGGCAGTGAAGCCGTCGGCGGTGGGGCCGGCGGGGTGGCACGCCCGGTGGCCGGCGCGGTGCCCACCGGAGTGCCGTAGCGGGTGGTGGCGCTGTTGGCGGCGAGCCCGCCGAGCGGGGCCGCCGGCCATTCAGGAGATCGCACGAAGTCCATCAATCACTCGCAGGATGATGTCGGGGTCAAGGGCGTCCTCGGCCGTGCCGACGTGCACGTCGAGGTGGCCGGCGCCCCGCAGGTCGCCGACCAGGACCCGGGTGACGCCGAAGTGCATCCGGGTTCGGGCCGAGATCTCGGCGACCGAGATCGGCTCGCCGCAGAGCGCGATGATCGCCTGGAGTTCCGGGGCGAGCCGGGACGCGGGCGTGGCGTTCCAACCGCCGGTCTCGGCCCGGGCGGTCACCTGGGTCTCCAGCCCGATCGCCGGGTCCGCCCCGGCCACCCGGCCGGCGGTCAACACGAACGGGCGCGGACCGGCCGGCGGCTCCGGCTCGGCCGGCGTGTCGGGGACGCCGCCCGGCCTGCCGTCGCCGCCCGGGGACGACGCCCGCAGGTAGGGCCGGATCCGGACCACGGGTTCCGGATCCGGCCCGATGCCGGCGGCGTCCGAACTCACTGCTGGACGGCGTTCTTCAGCTCGGCGATCAGTCGCGGGGTGAGGGCGCCGCCGGCCCGCCCGGCGAAGAGAGTCATCTCGTACGCCACGGTGCCGAGGTTCGCTGACCGGTCGGCGACCACCCCGAGCACGGATCCGCTGCTGATCGCGCTGATCAACAGGTAGCCCTCCGTCATGTCGACGATCACCCGGTTCAGCCCGCCGAGGGCGTACCAGCTGGCCGCGCCGCCGGCGAGGCTAGTCATGCCGGAGACCACGGCGGCGAGGCGTTCGGCGTTCGACCGGTCCTTGATCGCCGACATGGCCATCAGCAGCCCGTCGGAGGAGACCGCGATCGCCTCCATCACCCCGGCGGTGCTGGAGGTGAACGAGTCCAGCAGCCAGTTGAACGTTCGGGCCTCCGGGCTGAGGTCCCCGGCGCCGGAGTGGTTCTGGTGCTCGACGTTGTCGTGCAGGAACGGGCTGGTCACCGTGTTGATCCCTCTTCATAGCGACGGGCTGGACGGACTTCGCGCAGAGCACGGGCGACGCCCGCCTCGAACTGGTTGATCAGGTCCCGCACCTCGGCCGGGTCGCCGGGGTCGGTGACCGGCAGGGGGCGGGGCGGCGAGACGGTCAGGTTGGCGCCGGGGACCCGCCGGCTCAGCTGGTGCGGGGTCGGCGGCGTGTCCGCCTCGGCCGGGTCGCCGGTCGGGCCCCGCAGCCCCGCCCGGCGTACCCCGGCCTCGAACTCCTCGACCAGGGCGCGGGCTGCGGCCGGGTCGGCGGCGGGCACGTCCACCGGGCCGGCCACCGGCCCGGTGCTGGGCAGGCTCGCCCCGGGGATGCGCTGCCGGATGCCCGAGCCCCCGCGCAGCGCGCCGGCCACCGATCCACCCGACCCGGCGACTGGCGGGGCCAACCCGGCACCCGCCCTCGCCCAGGGCGTCGGCCCGGTCTGCGGCCCGGTCGGCGGTCCGGTCGGGAGCCCGGTCGGGAGCCCGGTCTGCGGCCCGGTCGGGAGCCCGGTCGGCGGCCCGGTCTGCGGGGCGGGACGGTCGCCGGGCCTGCCGAACAGCGGCCCGACGGGGAAGGACGCGCCCCGGGTCCGCACGGGCAGCGGCGGCGCGGCGGCGGGGCCGGCCCCGCCGACCGCCGCGCCGTCACGGTGCGGCCGGGCCGCGCCGGGGGCCGCCGGGGGAGCGGCGGCACCGGACGCGGTCGGCGTGACGTCGGCGGTCGGCGGGGTGATCACGGGTGGCGGCGGGCCGGCGGCGGGAACTGCGGCCCGGCCCGGCCCGGCGGCCCCGGCGGTCGGGGCCTCGGCGCTGGCCCCGAAGGCGTTCCAGGGCTCGCCGGACTCCATGGACCGGGTGGCCCGGCTTAGCAGCTCGGGGTCGAACCCGGGCGACATTGTCGGGTCGAGCGGGTCGGCCCCGATCGTCGGGTGGGGCGACGCGGCGACGGCGGCCAGGGCCCGCCTGGGGCCGGACGGCTCCGGCCGGGCGGGGCTGGTCCGCCGGTCCCGGTCCGGCACCGACGCCCGGGCCACGCTGGCCCCCGCCCGGTCGGGGGGCGGGACGACCAGCAGCGCCGACGGGATCTCCAGCCGGGCGGTGACCCCGCCGCCGACGGTCGGGACGAGGTCCACGGTCCAGCCGTGCCGGCGGGCCAGCCGGCCCACCACGAACAGGCCGAGCACCTCGGTCGGGGCGAGGTCGAGTCGCTCCCGGCGGGTGAACCGGGCGTTCGACTCGGCCAGCCGCTCCTCGGCCATCCCGATGCCCCGGTCCACCACCGACAGCCGGACCCCGCCCTCGGTCGGCGCGGCGGTGACCGTCACCCTGGTGTGCGGCGGGGAGAAGACGGTGGCGTTCTCCATCAGCTCCGCGGCCGCCAGCACCAGGTCGCCGACGATCGCCGGCGCCGCGGACACGCCGGGCGGGACCTGCACGTCGACCCGGGTGTAGTCCTCGATCTCGCCGAGGGCGAGGCGTACCGCGTCGGCCAGCGGCACCGGGGCGACGTGCCCGTCGGCGTCCGTCGACCCGGAGATCACGACGAGGCTGCCGGCGTTGCGGCGCAGCCGGCTGGAGACGTGGTCGAGGCGGTACAGGTGCTCCAGCCGGGTCGGGTCGGTCTCCTGCCGTTCCAGCCGGTCGATGAGCGCGAGCTGCCGGCCCACCAGGTTCTGCGTGCGGCGTCCCACGTGCCCGAACATCTGCGCCACGTTGCGCCGCCCGGCGACCTGCCGTTCCACCAGCCGTGCCGCGGTGGTCTGCACCCGCTCGAACGCGCGGGCCAGGTCGCCGACCTCGTCCCGCCCCCGGACGTCGACCGGGTCGAGGCGGATCGGCGGGGCGCTCTCGCTCTCGTCGTCGGCGATCCGGACCAGCTCGGCCTCGGCGGCCCGGGCGACCCGATCGGCGCTCTGGGTGAGTCGGGTCAGCGGGCGGGCCACCGTCCGGGCCACCGCCACGCTGAGCAGCACCACGACCAGCAGGATGGCGAACGCCGTGTCGCCGACCAACCAGGCGGCGATGAGCGCCCGCCGCTGTTCGGCCCGTACCTGCGTGGTGACGTCCGCGACGATCTTCTTCTCGACGAACTGGCCGAGGGTGATCAGCGAGCGGACCGACGGGAAGAGCGTGTCCAGCGGGATCATGGAGATCGCGGCGACGGGGTCCCGCGCGCTGTCGGCGAGGAACGTCGAGCTGGTCCGGGCGGCCACCGCCGCGTCGTCGAGCCGGGCGAGCTGGCGCTGTTCCGGGGTGATCAGGCTGCGGAACCGCTCGTTGTTCACGTTGAGCCTGGCCATGCAGGCGAGGTAGCTGGCGGAGACCGCCGGGTCGCCGGTGGCCCGGACCAGGACGATCAGGGTGGCGCACGCCCCGATCGACTCGTCGGTGCGCAGCAGCGAGTCAAGGGCCAGCACCTGCTGGCCGATCGTGGTGGTGGTGTCGACCTGCCAGGGCAGCCGCAGCGAGTCGATCAGCGTCATGGAGACCGGGCCGAAGGTCTCCATGACCTGCGCCGGGGTGGCCCGGCCGGCCAGCACGGCGGTACGCAGGTCGGCCAGCCGCCGCACCCCGTCCAGGGCGGCGGCGACCGGGGCGGGGAGCTGGTCGCCGAGTTCGGCGCGCAGGTCGGCGACCCGGTCGTCCACGGTGGCCGACGCCTGGATCAGCTCGGTGCGGGTGACCCGGCCGAGCAGCAGCCCGACCGAGAGCAGGCGCTCCTGCTGGATGCCCTGCACCAGGGTGCCGACCCGGCTGGCCACCCGGACGCTCTCGGCGGTGTCCGCGGCCCGCCCGGCGGTGGCGACCCGGTCGAGCACCACCGGCACGGCGAGCCCGGCCATGCTGAGCAGCGGAATGATCACCAGCAGGGCGAGCTTGCCCCGGATGCGGAGCCTACCGAGCAGCATCGAAGGGCCCCCACCGTTCGGTGCCGGTGCCGGTGCCGGCGGCGGGGCCTCGCCCGGCGGGCTGGAGCATCCGGGGCTCGGCCGGGGCGAGCGTGCCGAGCGGGGCGGGCCCCCGGGGCTCGCCCGGCGGCTCCCAGCCGGTGCCGCCCGGTGCCGCGCCGGAGTCCTCGTCGGCCCGGTGCCCTCCGACGGCCTGCCGGCGGCCCCGACGGTACGCGGAGAGCAGCACCGCCCCGAGCGCGGCGACCAGCAGGACGGCCACTCCGGCAGCCGTCCCGGCCAGCCACCGCCCCCGGTCGAGCCGGTCGATCCGTTCCCGCAGCAGCTCGTCCAGCTCGTCGAGGATGACCGGCTGGAGCTGCCTGGCGGCGCTCTGCGCGTTGTCCCGGGCGGCGGTGAGCTCGGCCGGCCCGCCCGCCCCCGGGGCACCCCCGGCCCGGGGCGGGTCGGTCGGGGCGGAGAGCGCGGCGAGCTGCTCGACGGCCCGCTGGTACGTGTCGAGCGGGGCGAGCACGTTTGCGCCGAGTTTGGTGCTTTCCGTGTTGTCGACCGCCGCGCGCAGGTCGGTGACCAGGTCGGTGGCGGGAGTGAGGGCGGCCACCCGCAGGCCGGCCAGCTCGGGCCCGGTGCGGAGCCGCTCGGCGGCCGGGCGGCGGGCGGCGAGGGTGGCCAGGTCGGCGAGGCGGCCGGCGGTCACGAGCGCCTCGGGCAGCTCCTCGCTGACGGCGTCCTGGAGGAAGAACGAGTCCGACTGCGGGTCCCGCATCAGGCCGGAACCCTCCCGTACCTTGCGGTGCAGGGCCAGCAGCAGGTCGGTGACCTCGCCGTACGCGACGAAGGCCGCCTCCGGGTCGGTGAGCGCCCGGTCGGGCAGCGCCTCCAGCTTGGCCCGCAGCCCGGTCCACCGGTCGTGGGTGCGTAGCTGGTCGCCGAGGCGGGTGTCCACCGAGGCGGCCTCCTCCACCGCCCGGGTCAGCGCCTCGCGGGACGCGGTCTGCCCGGCGACGGCGGCTGACTGGGCGTCGACCAGGGCGAGGGTGACGGGGCCGAGGGCCCGCAGGTACTCCACGCCCATCCGCTCGCGGACCGCCAGCCCCCGGTCGTCCTCGGTGAGCAGCCGCTGCTGGGCGAAGAGGAACGACACCGGCGCGAGCAGTGCCACGACGAGCAGCAGCGGCAGCGCCTGACCCGGGAGGGCGGGCCGCCGGGGGACCCGCTCCGCGGGGACGGTCATGGGTGGCTCCTCCGGCGACGACGGTGGACGGGCAGGTGTCGGGTGTCGCCGATGCAGTCCCGCTCACCGGACCGGAAAACTAACCGACCAGGCAGGGCGTGCAGAGCCGCCGGTCGGTCAGTTTTGCGTCACTTCGAGCGACATCACGCCGTGTGGGCATCGGTTGCACTCCTGGTGTCGGTAGCTCGGTTGACATGGATGGATCGGATGGATTTTGAGAGGAACATCGGAATTCACGTGATCCGAATTCAACTCACTGGGCCGCGCCGGACCCTGCGCGGTCGATCCGATCCGGCAGCCGATCGGCCTCACCGGACGGACGTACGGAGGATCTCAGCCAACGGTCAGGAACGGCCCCGTACCGTTGTGCCCCATGAGATCGCCGTTGCGGGCCGCGCCGGTCCGACGGGCCCTGGGCACCCGCCCCCGCCGGATCGTCGCCGGGGCGGTGGCGGCCGTGCTGGTGGCCGCCGTCGCGGTGTGGGCGACCCGGTCCGACGAGGCCGGCTTCCGCACCGAGTCCGCGCTGGTCACCGTCCGGTCCGGGCCGGCCGGCGACGAGCCGGTGGACCTGGACACCACGTTCTACCTGCCGGACGGCGCGTCGGCCGGCCGCAAGGTGCCCGCGGTGCTGCTCGCGCACGGCTTCGGCGGTACCAAGGAGTCGGTCCGGGCCGACGCCGAGGACCTGGCCGCCCAGGGGTACGCGGTGCTCGCGTGGACCGCCCGGGGCTTCGGCCGCAGCGGCGGCCAGATCCACCTGGACAGCCCCGACCACGAGGTGCGCGACGGCGAGCGGCTGCTGGACTGGCTGGCCGCCCGCCCGGAGGTGCGCACCGACGCCCCCGGTGACCCCCGGGTCGGCGTGGTGGGCGGCTCGTACGGCGGCGGCCTGGCCCTGCTGCTGGCCGCCCAGGACCAGCGGGTCGACGCGATCGTCCCCATGATCACCTGGAACGACCTGTCCCGCGCGTTCCTGCCGGAGAGCACCGGCAAGGACGCCACCTCCGGCGTGTTCAAGAAGGGCTGGGCCGGGATCTTCTTCGGCGGCGGTGGCAACGCCGGCTCCGGCCCCGCAGGGCTCTCCGGCACCTCGGCCGCCGAGCCGGAGGGTGCCCCCGCCTCGGCCGGGCCGCCCAGCCCGGCACCGGGCTCGGGGCCGGGCACCGGCTCCGGGCGCACCCCGGCGGGCGCGGCGGACCCGGCCTGCGGGCGGTTCGCCGCCGACGTCTGCGCCGCGTACCTGCGGATCGCCACCACCGGCCGGGCCGAACAGGCCGACGTGGAGCTGCTGCGCCGGTCCAGCCCGGCCCCCGTGCTGGACAAAATCAAGGCACCGACCCTGCTGGTGCAGGGGGAGGCGGACAGCCTCTTCCCGATCGCCGAGGCGGACGCCAACGCGCGGGGCATCGCGGCGAACGGCACCCCGGTCCGGGTCGCCTGGTACACCGGCGGCCACGACGGCGGCGCGGGGCCGCGAAACGACTCCGACCGGGTCAAGTACCTGACCGTCCAGTGGCTCGACCACTACGTCAAGGGCGAGGGGTCGGCCCCGGGTGACGACTTCACGTACTCCCGGATCGCCGGCTTCGACGCCCTCGACCGCGGCCTGGTCGCCACCGGCTTCCGTACCGCCGACTACCCCGGCCTGGCCGGCGACGGGCGCCGCGAGGTCGCGGTGACCGGCCCGGCCCAGCCCGTCGCGAACCCGCCGAACGGCAACCCGGCGGCCATCTCGTCGGTGCCGTTCGCCGGTGCGCTCGGCTCGCTGCTGGACGGGGTGGCCGGCGACGTCCCCGGCCAGCACGCCCGGTTCGAGTCGCAGCCGCTGGCCGAGGCGGTGGACGTGGCCGGCTCGCCGACGGTCTCGATCCGGGCCGCGTCGCCCACCGGGGAGGCGGTGCTGTTCGTCAAGCTCTACGACGTCGATCCCGAAGGCGCGGCGACCCTGCCGAACGGGCTGGTCGCCCCGGTCCGGCTCACCGGGCTGCCGGCGCAGATCGGTGCCGCGACGCCGGTCACCGTCACCCTCCCGGCGATCGTCCGCCGGGTCGAGGCCGGGCACCGGCTGCGGATCACGGTGGCCACCACCGACCAGGCGTACACCACGCCGGCCGAGCCGACCGTCTACACCGTGGCGGCCGGCGACGGCCCGCTCGTGCTGCCCACCGTGGCCGGCGAGCCGATCCCCACCACGGCCGTCGTCTGGCGCTGGGTGCTCGCCGGGCTGCTGGCCGCGATCGCCGTCGGGCTCGTCGCGGTCGTCCTGCTGGCCCGCCGCCGGCACCGCCGCCAGGACAGCTCGGTCCACCCCGAGTACGCGGGCGTCCCGCTGGCCGTCCGGCAGCTCCGCAAGGAGTACGCCGACGGCTTCGTCGCCGTGTCGAACGTCGACTTCGAGGTGCACCCCGGCCAGGTCGTCGGCCTGCTCGGGCCCAACGGCGCGGGCAAGACCACCACGCTGCGGGTGCTGATGGGGCTGACCCAGCCGACCGCCGGGGAGATCTACGTCTTCGGCCGGAAGCTGGTGCCCGGCTCGCCGGTGCTGTCCCGGATCGGGTCGCTGGTCGAGGGCCCCGGCTTCCTGCCGCACCTGTCCGGCCTGGACAACCTCAAGGCGTACTGGCGGGCCACCGGCCGGCCGTGGGCGGACGCGCACTTCGACGAGGCGCTGGAGATCGCCGGGCTCGGCGACTCGGTGCACCGCAGGACCCGCAAGTACAGCCACGGCATGCGGCAGCGGCTGGCCATCGCGCAGGCCATGCTCGGCCTGCCCGAGCTGCTGGTGCTCGACGAGCCGACGGACGGCCTGGACCCGCCGCAGATCGCCGAGATGCGCCGGGTGCTCCAGCGCTACGCCACCGACGGGCGGGCCGTGCTGGTCTCCAGCCACCTGCTCGCCGAGGTGGAGCAGACCTGCACCCACGCCGTGGTGGTCAACAAGGGGCGGATCGTGGCGTCCGGCCCGGTCGAGGACATCGTCGGCGAGTCGCCGAGCGTGCTGCTCGACGTCACCGACCCGGCGGCGGCGCGCGACGTGCTGGGCCGGCTCGACGGGGTCACGGTGCTGCCGGACTCCGACGGGAACCTGGTGGTGGACACGAACGGCACCGCGCGCAGCGAGGTGGTGGCCGAGCTGGTCCGGGCCGGGATCGGGGTGGACCGGGTGGTGCCGCGCCGCCGCCTGGAGGACGCGTTCCTCGCCCTGGTGGGCGAGAACTCTCGGGGAAGCGGGGACCGGTGATGACGCAGTCGTCCTCCACGGTGGGCGCGGCGGCGGGCTACCGCCCCTCGGCCACCCTGCCGTTCGCGGCGGAGTTCCGCCGGCAGGCGTCCCGGCGGCGTACCCAGCTCGCGCTCGGGTTCATGGTGCTGCTGCCGTTGATCATCCTGATCGCGTTCCAGTTCGACTCCGGCGAGGACGACCGCAACGGCGGGGGCGAGTTCGCCAGCCTGTCCGACCTGGCCACCTCGGGCGGGCTGAACTTCACCCTCTTCGCGCTGCTGGTCTCGGCATCGTTCCTGCTGGTCGTGGTGGTGGCGCTGTTCTGCGGCGACACGGTGGCCAGCGAGGCGAGCTGGGGCAGCCTGCGCTACCTGCTGGCCGTCCCGGTGCCCCGGGCCCGGCTGCTCGCGGTGAAACTGGTGGTCGCGCTCGCGTACTCGGGGCTGGCCCTGCTGCTGCTCGCCGGCACCGCCCTGCTCGCCGGCACCCTCCGGTACGGCTGGGAGCCGCTGAGCAGCCAGGTGTCGGCCCAGCTCGACCCGGGGGAGGGGCTGCTGCGGCTGCTGGCCGTGCTCGGCTACCTGGCGGTCGTCCTGCTGGCGGTGGCCGGGCTGGCGTTCCTGCTCTCGGTCGTCACGGATGCGGCGCTCGGCGCGGTCGGCGGTGCGGTGCTGCTCTGGATCCTGTCCAGCATCCTGGACCAGATCACCGCGCTCGGCGGGATCCGGGCGTTCCTGCCCACCCACTACGCCAACGCCTGGCTGGGGCTGCTGTCGACCCCGGTGCAGACCGACGACGTGGTGCGCGGCTGCATCTCGGCGATCGCCTACGCCACCCTGTTCTGGTCGCTGGCCTTCTGGCGCTTCACCCGCAAGGACATCACGAGCTGACCGCCGCTCGCGGCCGATTGCCGGCGCAGCACCTTGATCGTTTGATGATTGATGAGACGACGCGTCGGGTGTCTTTCCCGATTTCAGCAGACGATCATGGAGAGCGCGTTCATCCGCGAAGTGGCACCAGTTCGCGGCAGTCGACGCTGGCGCACAAATCAGACAGACCGGAGGCGGCGGAGTAATTGCCCTTTGGTAGCGCGGCGCGGCAGGGATAAGGCACCCCCAACTATGATTCTTGGACAGTTGTCGTCCACCATGGACATAGGCTGTCCAAGATTCAGGTGCGACATCGTGGGGCCCCATCGGCGTGCGGGCCGTGCGTCAAAGGCGGGGATTGGTGACGGGGATCGGTGGCGCCGCCATCGGCCACCGGCGCCGCTCCGCCGGGGTGGTCAGGAGTTCGCAGAATCTGTTGGATCCACCGCACTCAACCGCTTGTAGAAGTGGTGCTTCGCGGTCCCGTCCGGCATATCTGGCGTAAGCCCGACTTCCTGATAGCCGTGACGGCGGTAGAAGCCGGGTGCCTCAGGGACATGGTCGCGACGACGCCCCGGTCGCAGCGGCGCCGTCGGATCGAGCGGCCCAGCACGACTCTGCCGCACGGGTGCGCCGAGCCCCCCACCGCCTGCTGGAGCCCGGCCGACCGTACCTCCTCCGTGCCTGCTCAGACAGGAACTGGCACACCCCGGACACAACCGAATCCCCACCCCGCCGGCAAATTCACGGAAAGAGTGGCTATTCTCGCAGCAATAGCCACTCTTTCCGTGAATTTGCCGGCGGGGTGGGGATTTTTGGTGGCGCGGGAAGAGCAGTCGAGAGGACCTCGGCTGGGCGGGTGCGGGTGGGTGAACGGACTCGCCACTTCGGCCGGGTACGCCTACCAGGGGCCTAGTGTCGCGAGTCCGAGGTCAGTCTCCCGCACCCAAAGCGTCAAATCAGCTCAGACCCGCGACACTAGTTCTGGCTGCTCAGGCAGAGGCAGAATGGGTGGCCCTCGGGGTCGAGCAAGACCCGCCAGCGTTGTCCGCCAGGCTGAAAGTCGGGCACTGTGGCACCCAGTGCAAGACAGCTCGCCTCAGCCTCGCCGAGGTCATCAACCGCAAGGTCAAGGTGATACCGCTTGGCGTCGGTGTCCGTGGGCCAGGCCGGCGGCTTGTAGTCCGGTACGCGGCCGAACCCGATCGCCGTCGTGGAATCGGTGATCATCGCATATTCCTCCTCGCTGTGCGTGACCGGCCAATCCAGTACCCGCCCGTAGAACGCAGCCAACTGGCGAGGATCAGAACAGTCGACGTTAAACATGATCAGCTTCGCTGTGGCAGCCATCGAGTTCCCTTCGTTCGTTCGCTTCGCCACCACCGTGCCACCGATACCCGACAACCCTTGTCCAGTACGGATGGCAAACTTCCGTAGTGCGCGCTTCCAGGATGCTGGCCCTGCTCATGCAGCTACAGGTACGCGGTCAGCTCACCGCTCGTGAGCTCGCACAGCGTCTGGAGGTCAACGAACGTACGGTCCAACGCGACGTGGAGGCACTTGCCGCGGCCGGCGTGCCGGTGCGGTCGGTCCGTGGCCCTGCTGGCGGTTACCGGCTGGAGGGCGGCTACCGCACCCGGCTCACCGGCCTGGGCGCTGACGAGGCGACGGCGCTGGCCTTTCTCGGACTGCATGGGGTCGCCGATGACCTCGGACTGACCGCGATGCTCGATACCGCGCGCACCAAAGTGTTGGCGTCACTGACCGGAGAGGCCAGGCAGCGAGCTCAACGCAGCGCGGAACGGTTCCACCTTGACCCGGTCCGCTGGTACGGCCGGCGGGAACCGACGCCTTGCCTCGCGGATCTGGCCGCCGCAGTCTGGCGTGACCGTTGGATCCGTATCGGCTACGTGCGCGGTGGCACGCTCACAGAACGGACCGTTGCCCCCCTTGGGCTCACACTTGCTGCCGGCGACTGGTACCTGGTAGCCCTGCGAGACGGGCAACGGCGTACCTACCGAGCATCCCGGATCCGCACGGTGGAACTCCTCGACGAAGCCGTGCACCGCCCTGCCGGCTTCGTCCTCGCAGACACCTGGACCCAGTCCCGCCAGGCGATGGAGACCGAGCATGCCCTCATCGAGGTCACCGTCCGGATCACGACAGCAGCCCTGCCTCGGCTGCGTCGTCTGGTTGCCGTGACGGGGCAGGACCGGATCGACCTCACCGCCACGGGCGACGACGTGGAACTGACCATCCCCTTCGAAGGCGAGAACTGGGCGTGCACGGCCCTGTTGGGGCTCGGGCCAGCGGTACAGGTGTTGGCACCAGCCACGCTCCGGGCGCGGATGGCAGCTCAGACGCGGGCTGCCTCCGCCCGGTATGAAAGCTGACCGACCGGGCTGGTGGAACACCCAGGGGCGGGGCGGTGTCCGGAGTACGGAAACATCGCCCGCCGGCAGCGCGATCCGTTACGGCTTGTACGCCTCGTCGGTGTGGCTCGAAGCCGCGTGCGCGGATGCTCCCGGTGCCGCGGTCACCGCGCAACCGGTCGCCCGTCCCGCCGCCGGTCCCGCCCCACGGAGCCCCGCCCCGCCACACTGGTCACCGCCCCAACTCCTGCCGATCCCGCCCGCGGATGCTGCCGACGCCAGCGGTGCCCGACGGCCAGCCACGGAGATCGTCTGTCGCGTACCGGCACCCCGCCCGGCGTGTCGTTCCGGTGACCAGCAGACGATCAAGGGCCGGCCCATGAGGAAGCGCACGGGGGCGGGGGCGGGGCGGGCACGGCTCACCTTGGACAGATCAGCAAGACATCGAGAACCTTGATGAACAGCGCTCACTGCCCGTCGAGGCGGGCCGCACACGGCAACGCCCATCCAGCCATGCGCAACCCCGCCTGACCTCAAGCCGGCAGCGCCGAGCGTGGCAGGCTAAGGCTTCCGCATCCAGGTATCGGGATCGGTAGCCGAATCCAGGCACCCTCTTATTCGGTCGAACCTGCACGCAGCTTGCCGTGTTCGGTGGCTTGGTCACGGTCACGCAGGTTGACGGCCTGAACACAGCCCGCCTTGCCGTCGCGCAGATCGCCAGCCCTCAGAAGATCTTGGTTGCAAACGGCCCCTCCGACGGGGCGGTGGTACGCGCCGACTGGCGGAGTTCCTCGGACCGGGACGTCGCGCCGATGATCCAGTGGGATCCCTCATCGCGGCCACCCGCCGTTCGTGGCCCAGCGGTGAGGTTTTGGGACCCGGCCTGGGTCGGGTGGACTAATATCTTAGCTAACCGGGGAGGTGGGCCGTGTCGGCGGAGGCTGTGCATTTCAACATGCATGACGCAAAGACGCACTTGTCGCGCATCATCGAGCGGGTGGAGGGCGGTGAGGAGATCATCATCGACCGGGCGGGCACCCCGGTGGCGCGAGTGGTTCCACTGGTGCGTCGGGTGAACCGCATCGCCGTCGGCTCGCTCGCCGGGCAGGTCGACCTGTCGGGGGACTGGGATTCGGCCCGCACCAACGCCGAGATCGCTGCGGAATTCGGGCTCGGCGAATGACCCTGCTGCTGGACACCCACGTCGCGCTCTGGGCCATCGCCGGCGACGCCAACCTCGGCGAGGAGTTCCTCGATCGGCTGCGCCATGACCCGGACATCTTCCTGTCCTCGGTCAGTCTGTGGGAGATCGCCATCAAGCAGACCACCGGCAAGCTTGCTGGACCGGCGGACCTCGTCGAACGGGTGCGGGACATGGGCTTCCGCGAACTGCCGGTGACCCACGCCCACGCGATCGCCGCCGGCCGCCTCCCGCTCCATCACCGTGATCCCTTCGATCGGATGCTGGTGGCACAAGCGGTCACCGAAGGCCTGACGTTGGTCTCCCGCGACGCGTCAATCGCGCTGTACGACGTGGACGTCCTCAAGGCGTGACCCGTTTCGCCCGAAACACCTAGCGGCGGGGCGGTGTCCGGGGCGTGGGGACACCGCCCCGCCGGCGGCGCGATCCGTTACGGCTTGTACGCCTCGTCGGTGTGGCTGACCTCGGTGAACGTGCTGCCGGAGAGCTGGTAGTACGAGGTGCGCCGGATGTCCAGCTCGGCCATGCTGCGATCCTTCGACCGGGTCAGCCAGACGACCTTGGCCTTGCCGCCCGACACGGTGATCGAGACGACCGGGGTCCGGTCGTCCAGCTCGGCCAGGCTGCGGTAGACCGGCTCACCGTCGGCGTTGCGCCACACGACGAGGGTGTAGAAGGTTCCGCTGCCCCCGCCGTTGAGCGCGACTGCGCCGACCGCGTCCGCCGCGCCGTCGCCGTCCAGGTCGCCGATCCCGCAGGGCTTCTGGAGGGTGACCGTGTCGCCGTCCTCGCCGGACCAGACGCCCTCGGCCAGCGGGAGGTAGTCGGCGTACCCCTGGTAGGGGACCTTGGTGCTGCCGACGTGGGCGCCGGCGAGCTGCTTGCAGGTCAGCGCGGGCACCTTCTTCGGCGCGGGCTTCGGCGGCGCGGTGGCGGCGACGGTCGGCTCCGGTGGGGCGGCGGGGCCCGTCGTCCCCGGGGCCGGCTCCGGGCCGTCCTCCTCCGCCGGGTCGGCCGGATCGGCGGCGGCCGGGGCGGTGGTCGTACCCGCCGAGGAGGCCGACCCCCCGGGGTCGCAGCCCGCGGTCAACAGGCAGACCAGGGCGAGGAGCGCGAGGCTGGGCAGGGTCCGGCGCATCGGCCAGTTCCTCTCTCGGAGGGCGGGTTGCCCGCACCGTAGCGGCCCTGCGCCACCCAGGTGATCAAGGCCCCGGCCGGGCCCCGTCTCCCGTCCCTCCCGCCTCCCGCTGTTCCCGGTGCGCGCACTTTCACGGAATGTGTGGCTATGGCGTGCGCCGATGCCACACATTCCGTGAAAGTGCGCGCAGGGAAGGTGGGGTGGGGTGGGTGGGTGGGTGGGTGGACGCGGGGCCCGGCCGGCCGGGGTCACCCGGTCAGGTCCCGCAGACCCGCCAGTCGCCACCCTCCTTGACCAGGTTGATGACCCTGTTCCGGTCCGCGATCTTGACGGTCACCTCGGCGCTGGTGTCGCCGTTGGTGGTGGTGTGCACCTGGGTGTCGGTGACCTTGTACCCGTCCAGGGGTGGCTCGGCCTGCCGGGCCCGGGTGAACTCCGCCTCGGTCTGCCGGCCGCGCAGTCGCTCGCAGAGCCGGGCGTACGCGGCCGGGTAGTTGCCCGCCTCCACGTCGTCCAGGTACCCCGTCGCGGCGTCCCGGGCCGGGGTGATGGTGCCCTGCACGGTGCGGAACAGCCAGAAGCCGCCGCCGACCGCTCCGGCGCAGCAGAACAGTGCCACCACGGCGACCACGATGATCACGGTGCGGGTCGTCCGGCTGAGCCCGCGGGACTTCTGGGGTGGCGGTGGCCCGGGCGTGCCGGGCATCGGGGGGTACGTCACGCGGTGAGCGTAGAAACCCCAGGCCACCCCGCACGCAGACCCCCCAATGCATTGATCAGGGCCGAATTGTCGGGCAGTGGTGGCGCCGATGCCGACGGTGACGGTGTGACTGATCTGCGTCCGCGGCATGGCCCACACCCTGGGAACCCCGGGTGGCGGCGCGGGGGATTCGCCGTAGACTCGTGGCCACAACTGAATACCTCATCCAGAGGGGCAGAGGGATACGGCCCGACGAAGCCCCGGCAACCACCCGCGCGCTCGAAGACGAGCGGTGCGGACAGGTGCCAATTCCGTCCCCGCCGCAGGGTGCGATGCGGGGAAAGATGAGAGGACCTCCTCGACATGACGTCGACCCTCGCCGCGTCCGGCGCCGCCACCACCACCCCCGGCAGCGGCATCGACACCACCGCCAGCCCCGCCCGCGCCCTGGTCTGCCGGGCCTGCGCCGCGCGCTACCCGCTCGCCGCGCAGCACGCCTGTTACGAGTGCTTCGGCCCCCTTGAGGTCGACTACGACGCCGCCGCGCTGGCCCGGGTGACCCGCGAGCAGATCGAGGCCGGCCCGCAGAACATCTGGCGGTACGCCGCCCTCCTCCCGGCCGGCCAGGACCCGGCGACCCGGGTGACCGTCGACCCGGGGCTGACTCCGCTGGTCGCCGCGCCCAACCTCGCCGCCGAGCTGGGCATCACCGCCCCGCTCTGGGTCAAGGACGACAGCGCGAACCCCACCCACTCGTTCAAGGACCGGGTGGTCTCGGTGGCGCTCACTGCCGCCCGGGCGCTCGGCTTCACCCGGTTCGCCTGCGCCTCGACCGGCAACCTGGCCAACTCCGTCGCCGCGCACGCGGCCCGCGCCGGGGTCCCCTCGGTCGTGTTCATCCCCAGCGACCTGGAGGCGGGCAAGGTGGTCACCACCGCCGTCTACGGCGGCGAGTTGGTCGCCGTCGACGGCTCGTACGACGACGTGAACCGGCTCTGCGGCGAGCTGGTGGAGACCGACGAGTTCGAGGACACGGCGTTCGTCAACGTCAACGTCCGCCCGTTCTACGCCGAGGGCTCCAAGACCCTCGGGTACGAGGTGGCCGAGCAGCTCGGCTGGCGCATCCCGGCCCAGGTGGTCATCCCGATGGCCAGCGGCGAGCTGCTCACCAAGATCGACAAGGCGTTCAGCGAGCTGGTCGAGATCGGCCTCGTCGAGGCCCCGGCCGGGGGCTGGAAGGTCTTCGGCGCCCAGTCCGCAGGCTGCAACCCGATCGCCGCCGCGCTGCACGCCGACACCGACACCATCACCCCGGTCCGGCCGACCGGCATCGCCAAGTCGCTCAACATCGGCGACCCGGCCGCGGGCCTGTACGCCCTGGAGGCGGTCCGACGCACCGGCGGCTGGATGGAGTACGCCGACGACGACGAGATCCGCGACGGCATCCGGCTGCTGGCCCGGACCACCGGGGTGTTCGCCGAGACGGCCGGCGGGGTGACCGTGGCGGTGCTGCGCAAGCTGGTCGAGTCCGGCCGGCTCGACCCGACGGCGGAGACTGTGGTGTTCAACACCGGCGAAGGGCTGAAGACCATCGACGCCGTCGCCGGCCAGGTCGGCCCGACCCACCGGATCAGGCCCTCGCTGCGCGCCGCCCGGGACGCCGGCCTGCTCGGCTGACCTGCCCGATCGACCCCGGTGCGGCCTGCGGCCCTTCCCCTGACCTGGCCCGGAGACGCACGCGTGCCCGGCCGCCCCGACCGTTCGGTGGACAGGTGGATCACCCGGACGGGGGAGCCGGCGGATCCACCGGGTAACCGAATTTTTGCCCTGGGTGAGAGAAACCCGCCGTCGAGGACTTGACGGCAGGAACCGGACGGCGCAGGATGCTCGGTGCGGGAGGGCGTTTCGCCGAAGACTTTCAGTTCTTGCGACCCAACGCCGAAGGCGTTGTGCGATCGTCCCTCCCGACCAACGTCCGATCGGGCCAGTGATTAAT
Source organism: Micromonospora rubida (assembly GCF_009908295.1). Classification (GTDB taxonomy): domain Bacteria; phylum Actinomycetota; class Actinomycetes; order Mycobacteriales; family Micromonosporaceae; genus Micromonospora; species Micromonospora rubida. Next base: position 902,996 of record NZ_JAAALO010000002.1, on the reverse strand, counting down.
TCGCTGGCCCGATCGTCTTTCCCGGGTCACTCTCAGCCCATGGGCATCACGATCACGCCGATCGAACCGGCAGACCAGGGCGCGGTCGACGCGGCGTACCGGATCAGGGCGGCGGCCGAAGCTGCGGACGTCCCCGACTTCCCGCCGCTGTGCCGGCGGCGGTTCGAGGGGTGGCTCCGCCACCCGATGCCGGGCGGGGTGCCGGTCTGGGCGCTCGCCCGCCGCGACGGCGTGCCGGCCGGCTACCTCGGCCTGGACCTGCCGCAGCTCGACAACACCGACAACGCCACCGCGAACCTGTTCGTGGACCCCGCCCACCGCCGGCACGGGGTCGGCCGGGCGCTGCACGAGCACGGCCTGCGGGTGCTGCGCGAGCGGGGGCGCAAGCGGGTCGTCGGGATGGCCGTCTCGGCCCTGCCCGACGGGCCGGAGCGCGACGAGGCAGGCGGAGCGTTCGCCGCCGCGGTGGGCGGGCGACCGGTGCTCGCCCAGGTCCGCCGCCGGCTCGACGCCGCCCGGCTCGACCCGGCCGCGCTCGACGCCCTGCTCGCCGACGCCCGGACCGGCGCGGCCGGCTACCGCATCGTCCGCTGGCGGGGGCCCGCCCCCGAGGAATACGTCGCCGACGTGGCCTACCTCGAAGGCCGGCTGATGACCGACGCCCCACTGGGGGACCTGGAGTGGGAGCCGGAGCGGATCGACGTCGAGCGGATGCGGGGCATGGAACGGGCGCTCGACGCCCGGGGCCGCCGCTGCTACCACCACGGGGCGGTGCACGTGGCCTCCGGTCGGCTGGTCGCCTGGACGCTGCTCGACGTCGGCCCCAGCGCGTCGTGGCACGCGTTCCAGCAGATCACCATCGTCGACCCGGCACACCGGGGGCACCGGCTCGGGCTGCTGGCGAAGGTGGAGAACCTCCGGTACGCCCTCGCCCACGAGCCGGAGCTGCGCTTCGTGGACGCCTACAACGCGGCGGCCAACGGGCACATGATCGCCATCAACGAGCGGCTCGGCTTCCGCCCCGTCGACGCCTGGACCGACTGGCAGCTCACCCTCTGACCGGCCCGCCGGCGCGATGCCCGGCTGTTCAGCGCCGCGCCGTCCCGGCCGGCGGCGTCCTCGACGAGCCGACCACCGGCCTGCACCTCGCCGACGTCCCGGCACGCCGACGGCGGTCGCTGGCCCCTACTGTCCGGTTCGCGGCTGGGGCATGATGGCGGGCATGACGGAGACCCCGCATCCCCTGCACGACAGGCACGCCGACACCCTCAACCGTGCGCTGACCGCGATCGCGGAGCGTGGGTACTGGTCCGCCTACCCGGAATCACCCAGCCCTCGGGTGTACGGCGAGACCGCCGCCGCCGACGGCAAGGCCGCCTTCGAGGCGTACCTCAACGGCGACTTCCCGCTCGACCAGCCGGGCTCCGGCGACCGGGTCGCCACCGAGGCGAGCCCGTTCGGGCTGGAGCTGAACGTCCGGTACCCGCACGCCGGCGCCGACGAGCTGGTCGCCGCCGCCTCCGCCGGGCTGCCGGCCTGGCGCGACGCCGGCCCGCAGGCCCGGGCGGGGGTCTGCCTGGAGATCCTGGACCGGCTGCACAAGCACGTCTTCGAGCTGGCCAACGCGGTGCAGTTCACCAGCGGGCAGGCGTTCGTGATGGCCTTCCAGGCCGGCGGGACGCACGCGCTGGACCGGGCGCTGGAGGCGATCGCCTACGCGTACGCGGAGATGACCCGGCTCCCGGGGACGGCCGGCTGGGAGAAGCCCGCCGGCAAGGGCGACCCGCTGCGGATGAGCAAGACGTTCCACGTGGTGCCGCGCGGGGTGGCCCTGGTCATCGGCTGCAACACCTTCCCGACCTGGAACTCGTACCCGGGGCTGTTCGCCTCGCTGGTCACCGGCAACCCGGTGGTGGTCAAGCCGCACCCGCGCGCGGTGCTGCCGCTGGCGATCACCGTGCGGTACGCCCGGGAGGTGCTCGCCGAGGCCGGCTTCGACCCGAACCTGGTGCTGCTGGCCCCCGAGGCCCCCGGCGAGAAGCTCGCCTCGACGCTCGCCCTGCACCCGGCCGTGAAGATCGTCGACTTCACCGGCTCCACCGAGTACGGCGACTGGTTGGAGGCCAACGCCCGGCAGGCGGCGGTCTACACCGAGAAGGCCGGCCTGAACACGGTGGTGATCGACTCCACCGACGACTTCGCCGGGATGTGCCGCAACCTGGGCTTCACGCTGACCCTCTACAGCGGCCAGATGTGCACCACCTCGCAGAACCTGCTGATCCCGTCCGGCGGGATCGCCACCGACCAGGGGCACAAGAGCTTCGACGAGGTGGCCGCCGGGATCGCCGCGGCGGTCGGCAAGATCACCGCCGACCCGGCCCGGGGCGTCGAGCTGACCGGGGCGATCGTCAACGACGGGGTGCTGGAGCGCCTCGACGAGGTCACCAAGGTCGGCGAGGCCGTGCTGGAGTCGCGGGCCGTCGAGCACCCGTCCTTCCCCGGCGCGGTGGTCCGCACCCCGACGATCGTGAAGCTGGCGGCCGGCGACACCGGGACGTACTCGCGGGAGTGGTTCGGGCCGATCTCGTTCGTCATCGCGGCCGACTCGACCGCCCACGGCCTGGAGATCCTGCGCTCCACGGTGAAGGAGAAGGGCGCGCTGACCGCGGCCGTCTACTCCACCGACGAGGCGGTGTTGGACGCCGCCGAGGCGGCTGCGGTCGACGCGGGGGTGCACCTGTCGTGCAACCTTACCGGCGGCGTCTTCGTGAACCAGTCGGCGGCGTTCTCCGACTTCCACGGCAGCGGCGCCAACCCGGCCGCCAACGCGGCCCTGACCGACGGCGCGTACGTGGCGAACCGGTTCCGCGTCGTGCAGAGCCGCCGCCCCGCCTGACGGGGCGGGAAGGGGCCCTCTCGGCGCGCGGGGCGTCGGGCTGGGCCCCAGGGCCCCACCCACCGGGGCGCTCAGGCCGGGCGGCGCATCTGAAGCTCGCGTAGATCGGGAATCACCGGGTGGGGGACCCGGACGCCCGTGTCCACGAAGCCCAGCCGCTGATACGCCCGGTAGGCGCGCTCGTTGCCGACCACCACCTCCAGCATCAGCTCGGGCCGGCCGCACGCGCGGGACCAGCCGGCCACCGCGTCGATCAGCTCCGCGAGCAGGCCGGTGCCCCGCCGCTGCGGGGTGACGTAGACGGCGTACACCACGGTCAGGCCCGGCTCGTTTGCAGCGACCGTGCCGCCGGCGTGCCCCAGGAATCGGCCGGCGGGGCCGCCGGGGCGGTCGGCGCCCGGGTCGGCGACGAACTGCGCGGTGTGCTGGCCGACGGCGACCGAGGCGATCCGGGCCGCGTAGTCGGCGTGCGGGCGGGCGGCGGCGTCCGCCAGGGTCTCCAGGAAGGCGAGCGGGGCGTCGGCGAGCATCTCCAGCCGCAGCGCGCGCATCCGGGCCGCGTCCCACGGGGTCACCCGGCGGACGACGGCCGCCCGGGTGGCCAGTGCGACCGTCCCGTCCGGCCTGGGACGCCCGGCGACCGACGGGCGGGAACCTGCTGTCATCCCGCATGCCTACCGCAATGACGCCCGCCTATGTACTTCCGGGTGGAGGTCGGTCCGATATTGCCTGATTTGCGGTCGTGCGCCTCCGTGACGGCTCGTGTACCGTGCGATTTTGGTCACTGAATTCGGGGTCGTCGTCGACCCCGGAGTCGGTGGTCCGGGGCCGCCGGTTCGTGCCGGCGTCCCGCCGGGTTGGCAGGCCGCGCGACGTGAGGAAGTGCACCGTGGCACAGGGCACCGTGAAGTGGTTCAACGCCGAAAAGGGCTACGGCTTCATCGCCGTCGACGGGGGGCAGGACGTCTTCGTCCACTTCTCCGCGATCGAAATGGACGGCTACAAGGCGCTGGACGACGGACAGCGGGTGGAGTTCGAGATCGCCCAGGGGCAGAAGGGCCCACAGGCCGAGCGGGTCCGCGTCGTCGCCTGACCCTCCGACCAGGTCCGCGGCCCGTGGCTGGGCGGGCCCGGGCCGGGCCGGAACCGGCTACCAGTCGATGGTCTTCTCCGCCTGAGCCGCCCGGGCCCGAACATCGGCCCAGTCGGCAGCCAACCGCGTCAGCTCGGTGGCATGGTCAGCCTCGAACGCGGCCAACTTCGGCTCCAGCAGCGCGAGAGTCAGCTCGTACGCGGCCCGTCGGCAGTTTGCGTCCGCCTGAGCGGCCGCCTGCTCGCCGGCCTTCGCGGTGACGAACTGCGGGCTGGTCGTGGCGACGGCCAGCCGACCGGACTCGGTGTCGAGGAGCGCGGCGTAGCTGTCGCGGACCACGCCGGTCAGTTCCTCCCTGTTCGCCGCGCTGATGCCGCGTCTCGCCATGCACGTGGCGTAGCCCGCGGAGTGCGCCTTGACCTTCGAGGTGCCCGCGACGGATCCGACCAGGGTGTCGAGGTCGCCGAACAGCTTGGCGGCCAGCGCCGGAGTGCCCACGTCCTGGTACTGCTTCGACGGCGGCTCGCACTTGTCGACCTGTGCGCCGTACCCGGCCTTGCCCGCCTTGTTCAGCCGGTCGTGGCCGGGATCGTCGCTGTCGGGGGTCGGCGTTCGTGCCAGGTCGGCGGCGACGTAGAGGCCGTTGGCGGTGACGTGGGCGGGGTCCACCGGCACGATCTCGTCATACATGCTCAGCGGACGCACCGCCGGCCAGTGCTCGTACGGGTTGACGAACCGTGGTGGCGTGTAGTCGAATCCCGCGTCGGCCATGCAGTCACGGATGGGCCGCTGATACGCCACGTACGTCAGGAGTTGGCCTGCGCGGCGATCGTCGAGGCCGCCGCCGATCTGCCCGGCGAGCCGGTCGAGGGACTGCTGTACGCCAGCCGACCGAGGCCCGGCCGGGCCGGCGTCGGTGGTCCCGGCCGCGCACCCGCCCGCCAGCGTGGCCGTGGCCGCGAGCAGGCCCACGCCTGCCAGGGCCCGCGCTGGCAGGTCAGCGATACGTCGCATTGCTGTTTCCCTCCGTCTCGCCTCGCCACTGTTTACATCAATCGTTGTAACTGATCGCGTGAGCTGTCCGGCATCGGACCAGCCCGCCCGTAAGTCGATCTTCGTTGAATGGCATGAGGTGTCCTCGGCGGGCGCCCCGCCGCGTCGGGCGTGCCCGGGTGGCGGGCGTGCGGTGGCCCGGTGACCGCCGTCCGGCGGGCGGGTGAACTTGGCCGAGTCGGCGGCCGGACGGCGCTGGTCAGGGCGCGCGGGCCGGGTCCGGACACGGCATCGTGCTTGCACTCGGCAAGGCAGAGTGCTAAACAGGTCATTGGCACTCGCATACCGTGAGTGCCAATGGTCGGGACGGTGGGGCCACGGGCCCCCGGCGGGCAACTGTCGGGTGCGCATGGCCGGTCGTCGCGGGCTATCCGGCCCGGCCGAGGAGACGTCGTCGTCGCCAGGTGGCGACGTCCCAAGGTGCGTACACCAGGCGGCCCATCCGGGACACACACTCGGGTGGCCCGTGAGTGTCCAGGAGGACAACGCCGTATGGCCAAGATGATCGCGTTCGACGAAGAGGCCCGCCGTGGCCTCGAGCGGGGCATGAACCAGCTCGCCGACGCCGTGAAGGTGACCCTCGGCCCCAAGGGCCGCAACGTGGTGCTCGAGAAGAAGTGGGGTGCCCCCACCATCACCAACGATGGTGTGAGCATCGCCAAGGAGATCGAGCTCGAGGACCCGTACGAGAAGATCGGCGCTGAGCTGGTCAAGGAGGTCGCGAAGAAGACCGACGACGTTGCCGGTGACGGCACGACGACGGCGACCGTCCTGGCCCAGGCCCTGGTCCGTGAGGGCCTGCGCAACGTGGCCGCCGGCGCCAACCCGATGGCCCTGAAGCGGGGCATCGAGGCCGCCGTGGCCAGCGTCTCGGAGGAGCTGTCCAAGCTCGCCAAGGACGTCGAGACCAAGGAGCAGATTGCCTCCACCGCCTCCATCTCCGCCGGTGACAGCACCGTCGGCGAGATCATCGCCGAGGCGATGGACAAGGTTGGCAAGGAAGGCGTCATCACCGTCGAGGAGAGCAACACCTTCGGCCTGGAGCTTGAGCTCACCGAGGGCATGCGCTTCGACAAGGGCTACATCTCCGCGTACTTCATGACCGACCCGGAGCGTATGGAGGCCGTCTTCGACGACCCATACCTCCTGATCGTCAACAGCAAGATCTCGTCGGTGAAGGACCTGCTCCCGATCCTGGAGAAGGTCATGCAGTCGGGCAAGCCGCTGCTGATCATCGCCGAGGACATCGAGGGCGAGGCCCTGGCCACCCTCGTGGTCAACAAGGTCCGTGGCACCTTCAAGTCGGTCGCCGTCAAGGCGCCGGGCTTCGGTGACCGCCGCAAGGCCATGCTGGCCGACATCGCCATCCTCGCCGGTGGCGAGGTCATCAGCGAGGAGGTCGGCCTCAAGCTGGACGCCGTCGGCCTCGACATGCTGGGCCGCGCCCGCAAGGTCGTGGTGACCAAGGACGAGACCACCATCGTCGACGGTGCCGGTGACGCCGAGCAGATCCAGGGCCGGGTCAACCAGATCCGGGCCGAGATCGACAAGAGCGACTCCGACTACGACCGCGAGAAGCTGCAGGAGCGCCTGGCCAAGCTGGCCGGCGGTGTTGCGGTGATCAAGGTCGGCGCGGCCACCGAGGTCGAGCTCAAGGAGCGCAAGCACCGCATCGAGGACGCCGTTCGCAACGCGAAGGCGGCCGTCGAGGAGGGCATCGTCCCGGGTGGTGGCGTCGCGCTGGTGCAGGCCGGCAAGACCGCCTTCGAGAAGCTGGACCTGACCGGCGACGAGGCGACCGGCGCGCAGATCGTCAAGATCGCGCTGGACGCCCCGCTGCGGCAGATCGCCGTCAACGCCGGCCTTGAGGGTGGCGTGGTCGTCGAGCGCGTCCGTAACCTCGACCCGGGCCACGGCCTCAACGCCGCGAGCGGCGAGTACGTGGACCTGCTGGCCGCGGGCATCATCGACCCGGCCAAGGTCACCCGGTCGGCGCTGCAGAACGCCGCCTCCATCGCGGCGCTCTTCCTCACCACCGAGGTCGTCGTCGCGGACAAGCCGGAGAAGACCCCGGCCGCCCCGGCTGGCCCGGGTGGCGGGGACATGGACTTCTGAGTCCAGCTCCACCGAACGCCGAAGGGGCGGGCCGCTGAAACGGCCCGCCCCTTCCGTCGTCTGCCGGGCCGCCGGTCACGTCGGCAGGGGCCGCTGGTTGCGTCGCTTCCGGGTCCGGCCGTACGGCGGGTGGATCCGGATCGGCTCGTCCACCAGGACCACGGGCTCCTCGGTCGGGGGCGCGTCGTCCGTCATCTCCGCGAGCTGCTCTGCGTCGCCGTAGTCCAGCCGGTCGAACGGCAGCTGCCCCGGGATCTCCTCGACCGGCACCCAGGTGGCCGGCTGTGTGTCGTCGGTCTGCTCGTCGTCCGTGGTCATGGCCGCCTCCTCTACCCAGACGGTAGGGGCCGTCGATGGCCGACGCGGCCGAACGGCGCTATACAGGCCCATGCCCGTTTCGCGCCCGGCCTGCCACGCGTCCGCCGTCCCGGCCTGCCGTGCATCCGCCGTCCCGGCCTGCCACGCGCCCGGCGTCCCGTGCACCGGCCCGGGCGACTTCGCTTATTTGGTGGCCGGCAGCGCCTTCCGGTACAGGAAGAAGACGCGCTCGATCCGGGCCCCCGCGCTGCCCGAGTAGAAGGGCACCGGGCCCACCCAGCCGATCTGGGCGGATTCCACCCCCTCGGCCCGCTGGTCGCGCAGGCACCGGCGCAGCAGCGCCCCGCCGATCCCCGTGCCCTCCGCCTCCGGGGCGGTGCCCATGGGGCCGAACCAGCTCGGCCGGGACGAGCCCCAGGCGGCGAAGCCGAGAACCGTGCCGGCCCGTTCCGCCAGGTGCGCCCCGGCGCCGGGACGCCCCAGCGAACCGGCCAGCTCGCCGTCCCACGCGCCGCCGAAGGTGGACCGGGCGAACGCGGCCAGCGCCGGCAGGTCCGCCGGCTCCGCGCGCCGCACCGTGACGCCCCGCTCGGCCAGCCGCCGCTCCGCCGGCTCCGTCGTCCGCAGCGCGGGCGATTCGTCGTACGACAGGTCGGCCGTCATGTTCCACGCCGTGCGGTCCTGGGCGTAGCCGAGCGCCAGCGCGGCGCAGACCGCCGGGGTGTAGCGCACGTCGATCCCCGGCCAGGCGTAGTACGGCGGGTTGCCGGCCAGCAGCACCTCGGTCGCGCCCCGCCCGGCGAGGAAGCGCTCGGCCCGGGTCAGCAGGGCCCGCCCGACGCCCCGGCGACGCCGCTCGGGGGCCACCACCACCAGGTCGACGTGCCCGACCGGGGGCTCCCCGCCGGAGAGCGAGGCGATCAGCGCGCCGACCAGCTCCGTCCCGTGGTACGCGCCCAGCCCCAGCACCGTCCGGTCCGCCCTGGCGCGGGTGTGCAGGGTGTCCACCACGGCAGCCGCCTCGGCCGCGTCCTCCGGCAGGTCCAGCGCGCGCCGGCACAGGTCCACCAGGGCGGGCAGCGCGTCCGGGGTCAACTCGGCCAGGGTGGTCTCCACGTCCATGATCGCCGACCCTAGATCACCGACCGCCCCGCCGCACCTGCCGGCGGGCGAGGGCACCTCCCGCGCCGTACGCGTCGACGAGGGTCATCCGCTGCGGGCGGCGCGGACGGCCGCGTACGCGTCGACGAGGCCGGCACCGGTGATGTTGGCGTCGCCGCCGCAGGCGTCCGCCGGGTTGCGGGAGCGGTACGTCGCGTCGGCCGGGGTGGCGGTGTCCCGCAGGATCCGCCGGGTCCGGTCCAGGTCGCCCACCAGGGCCGGGTTCGCCGACCACATCAGCGCCACCACCCCGGCCACCTGCGGGGCCGCCATCGAGGTGCCGTCCAGCCTGGCGTACGTGCCGCCCGGCATCGCGGAGAGCACCCCGACGCCCGGGGCGACCAGGTCCGGCTTGCTCCCGCCGGGCACCGGCCCCCGGCTGGAGAAGGAGGCGACCTTCCGGTCCCGGGCCACCGCCCCGACCGTGAACACGTCCGGGTACGGCGCCGGGGGGTCCTCGATCGACCCGCAGCGCGGCCCCGTGTTGCCGGCCGCCGCGACGACGAAGATGCCGGCCGCGTCCAGGGCCGCCGTCGCCGGCCGCAGCGCCGCCGGGTCGCAGCCCTCGATCGGCGGGCAGCCCCACGAGTTCGTCAGCACCTGCGGGGCCCGCTCGGGCCGCCCGTCGGTGAACGGGTCGCCGCCGGTCGGGAACGGGGCCAGCATGAACTGGAGGCAGTCGAGGTAGCGGGCCGGGCTGCCGAGGTTGCGGTCCAGGTTCACGCAGCCGACCCAGCTCGCCCCCGGGGCCACCCCGATGCCACCGCGTCCCACCGCGCTGCCCGTCGTGTGCGTGCCGTGCCCGCCCTGGTCGGTCGGCGCCGTCGTGTGGTCCCACGGGTCGTACCAGGAGTCGTCGCCGCCCCGGAAGCCGGCGGCCAGCGCCGGGTGCCGGCCGTCGACCCCGGAGTCGGAGCTGCCCACCACCACGCCGGCACCGGTCACCCCCAGCCCGGACCAGACCCGGTCCGCGCCGATCAGGGCCACGTTCCAGGGCGGCCCGGTCGGCGCCGGCGCGTCGCCCCGGCTGGTCGGCGCGGCGGCCGGCAGCGGGCGCAACCGCTGGCTGACCAGCACCCGCGCCACCTCCGGCCGGCCGGACAGCCAGGCCCGCACGGCCGGGCCGCCGTCCACCTCGATCGCGTTGACCAGGTAGTACGGCGTCGGGCCGAGCCGCAGCCGGGCCAGTTCGCGGCGCAGGTCGGGCTGGGTGCGCTCGGCCGTGGCGACGAGCCGCCGGTAGACCTCCCCGGCCCGGGCGTCCCGGCCGGCCCGCCCCGGTGCGCCGGCCGGGATTCCGCTCAGGTCGGCCTGCTCGCGCAGCACCACGAGCAGCCGCTCGCCGTGCAGGCCGGGCCGGCCGGCCCCGAGGTACACCGCCGCCGCCCCGGCGAGCAGGACCACGGCGGTCGCCGCCGCCACCGGCCGGCTGGGCGTCCGGCCGCGCGGGCGGGCCAGCAGCACGCCGTACGCGACGGACAGCGCCACGGCCACCGCGAGCCCGGCGGCGGCGGTGGCCGCCACCCAGTACGGCACGTCACGGGTGGCCGCCAGGACGAGGGTGTTCTCCTCCGGGTCGACGAAGGCCAGCGGCCCGAACACGCCGAGCCCGACGAGCCAGCGCGCCGGGCCGGGGCCGGCGGACCGGCCCGCGCGGGCGGCGGGGGCCTGGAGAGCGGCCAGCACGAAGCCCAGCGGCGGCAGGGTCAGCAGGGCGGGCAGCTGCGCCCCGGACTGCCCGGCCCCGGCGGCGACGAGCAGCAGCGCCACCCCGGCGACCATGCCGCCGACCAGCACCAGTCGGGCCGACCGGGGCGGACGGCAGACCGCGAAGTGCGCCCAGAACCGGGCGTCGAGCAGCGCCCCGGCGAGGACGCCGACCGCCGCGGCGGCGACCGCCGCGAGGACGGTCTCCAGCAGCCCCCCGAGCGCCCCGAGCCACGCCCAGGGCAGCACGGTCGCCACCCCGGCGGCCACCGCCAGCAGCGGCACCGTCCCGTCCCCGCCGGCGGCCGGCGGCGAGGCGGGCCACCCGGATGTGCTCGGGCCGCCGACCGTTCCGGCGCCCAGACGTCCCCCGCCGTCGGATGTGCTCGGTTCGCCGACCGTTCCGGTGCCCGGGGACGCCTGGGCGCGGCCCCGGGCGAGCAGGCCGAGCACGGCGGCGAGTAGGCCGGCCGCCACGGCCAGCGCGGCGAGATACGCCTCGTGGTGCACCGGCGGCAGGGCGCGCAGCAGGGTGAGCGCTCCGCCGGCCAGCAGCCCGGCGAGCCAGGCCCGGCCGGTGGCCCGGACCGCCCCGGGCCGGGGCAGCAGCGTGAGCAGCAGCACCGGCACGCCGGCCAGCAGGACTGTGACGCCGGCCACCACCGCCCAGAGCCACACCGCCCGGTCCAGCCCGCTGGCCAGCAGGATTTGGTCGGTCAGCCAGCCGGCCAGCTCGCCGAAGACGGCGACCGCGACAACCCAGAAGCCGACCAGCACCGCGGCCACCACAGGCCACGGGCCGGGGCGGGACGGCGGCGGACCCGGCACGGCCGGAGGGAAGGGCTGACCGGCGAACGGTGGGGGGTCGACCTCCATCCCCAGACAGTACGGCGTGACCACGACATGCCGCCTCGCCGGAGGGACGGCTACCGTGGACGGGTGCGTGACCCCAACCTCTCCCGAACCGTCGCCGGCCAGCTCTCCCCGGTGCGCCGCGCCACCGACCTGCGCCGGCTGCGCGCCGAGCGGTTCGACGTCCTGGTCATCGGCGGCGGCGTCACCGGTGCCGGGGCGGCGCTGGACGCGGCCTCCCGGGGGCTGAAGGTGGCCCTGGTGGAGGCGCGCGACTACGCGGCCGGCACCTCCAGCCGGTCCAGCAAGCTGATCCACGGCGGCCTGCGCTACCTGGAGCAGCTGGAGTTCCACCTGGTCCACGAGGCGCTCACCGAGCGGGGGCTGCTCGCCACCCGGCTCGCCCCGCACCTGGTCCGGCCGGTGCCGATCCTGATCCCGCTGCCCGCCGGCCGGGGCGCACGGGACGTGCCGGCCCGCACCTTCCGCCGGTCCTACTACGGCCTCGGCGTGGCCGCGTACGACGCGTTCGCCGGGATCTTCGGGGGCGGCCGGGGAATGCCGCTGCACCGGCACCTCACCAGGGAGGGGGCGCGGCGGATCTTCCCGAGCCTGCGCGCCGACGCCCTGGCCGGGGCGATCCGCTACTACGACGGGCAGGTCGACGACGCCCGGCTGGTGGTCACCCTGGCCCGCACCGCGGCCAGCCTCGGCGCGACCGTGGTCAACAGCACCCGCGCGGTCGGCCTGATCCGGCAGGCCCGCGAGGTGACCGGCGTCCGGGTCCGGGACCTGGAGGCCCCACCCGACTCGCCCGACGCCGAGTTCGAGGTGCGCGCCCGCACGGTGATCGCCGCCACCGGCGTGTGGAGCGACGACATGTCCCGGATGCTCAACGACGTCGGGCTGCGCCCCGGCTTCCGGGTCCGGGCGTCCAAGGGGGTGCACCTCGTGGTGCCCCGCTCGGCGATCACCGGCGAGACGGGGCTGATCCTGCGCACCGCCACCAGCGTCCTGTTCGTGATCCCCTGGGGCGGGCACTGGATCATCGGCACCACCGACACCGACTGGCGGCTGGACCGGTCCCACCCGGCCGCGTCGGCCCGCGACATCGCGTACCTGCTGGACCAGGTCAACACGGTGCTGGAACGGCCGCTCACCACCGCCGACATCGAGGGCGTCTACGCCGGGCTGCGCCCGTTGCTGTCCGGCGAGGCCGACTCCACCTCCAAGCTGTCCCGGGAGCACGCGGTGATCGAGCCGATGCTCGGGCTGCTGCTGGTCGCCGGGGGCAAGTACACGACGTACCGGGTGATGGCCTCCGACGTGGTGGACCGCGCGGCCCGCCGGCTCGGCGGGGTTCGCCCGTCGCGCACCGCCGACCTGCCGCTGCTCGGTGCCGACGGGTACGCCGCGATGTGGCGCGACCGGGCTGACCTGGCCCGCCGGCACGGGGTGCCGGTCGGGGTGGTCGAGCACCTGCTGGAGCGGTACGGCACCCTGACCCTCGACCTGCTCGCCCTGGTCGACGCCGATCCGCTGCTGGCGTCCCCGCTGGCCGGGGCCCCGGAATACCTCGCGGCCGAGGTGACGTACGCGGCCCGCGCCGAGGGGGCGCTGCACCTGGAGGACGTGCTGACCCGGCGTACCCGGATCTCCTTCGAGACCACCCACCGTGGCCTGGAGTCCGCCGGGCACGCCGCGGAGCTGATGGGCGCGGTGCTGGGCTGGGACGCCGCGACCCGGGCGCGCGAGGTCGAGCACTACCGGGCGCGGGTGGAGGCGGAGCGGCAGTCCCAGCTGATGCCGGACGACGCGACCGCCGACGCGGCCCGGCTCGGCGCGCCGGACGTGCGGGGCTTCGCGGCGGACCGGGGCGCCGAGGGCGACCCCGTCGAGCTCCCGTCGGCGCCCCGGTGACCGACCCCCTGCCGCGGGCCGGGCTCAGAGCACCTTTCCGGGGTTGAACAGCCCCTCCGGGTCCAGCGCCGCCTTGATCGCCTGGTGCACCCGGACGCCCACCGGGCCGATCTCCCGGGCCAGCCAGTCCCGCTTGAGCAGCCCCACCCCGTGCTCGCCGGTGCAGGTGCCGCCCAGTTCCAGGCCGAGCCGCATGATCTCGTCGAAGGCCCGCCGGCCCCGGTCCAGGCTGGCCGGGTCGGCGCGGTCGACCACGATGTTCGGGTGCAGGTTGCCGTCGCCGGCGTGTCCCACCACGCCGATCGGCACGTCGCACTTCTCGGCGATCCGGGCCACCCCGTCGAGCAGCGCGGCGAGCGAGCCCCGGGGGACGGCCACGTCGTCGATGATCAGCCCGCCGTTCCCGCCCGGGTACGCGTCGGCCGCGAACTTCTCCATCGCCGGGTGGGCCAGCCGGCGGGCCTGTAGCAGCGCCGCCGCCTCCGCCGCGTCGGTTGCCGCGTACACCTCGTCGGCCCCGGCTGCCTCGCACACCTCGGCGATCCGGGCCAGGTCCTCGGCGGCCCGCGACCCGGTGTCCACGGCGGCGAGCAGCAGCGCCTGCGCGTCGGTGCGCAGCCCCATCGGCTGGTACGCCTCGATCGCCGCCAGGTGGGTCCGGTCGAGGAGTTCCAGCAGGCTCGGGGTGAGCCCCTTCGCGGCGATCTCCGCCACCGCCGTGCCCGCCTCCGCCGTCGAGTCGAAGACGGCGACGAGGGTGAGCGACGCCTCCGGGGCGGGCCGCAGCGCGACGGTCACCTCGGTGACCACCCCGAGGGTGCCCTCCGAGCCGACGAAGAGGCGGGTCAGGTCGTACCCGGCGACGCCCTTGGCGGTGCGCCGGCCGGTGCGCAGCACCTCGCCGGAGGCGAGCACCACCTCAAGGCCGAGCACGTACTCGGTGGTCACGCCGTACTTGACGCAGCACATGCCGCCCGCGTTGGTGGAGACGTTGCCGCCGATGGTCGACGACTCCCACGAGCCTGGGTCCGGCGGGTAGTACAGCCCTTCCCGCCGCACCGCCCCGGCCAGCGTCGCGTTCACCACGCCGGGCTGGACCACCGCGATCCGGCTCACCGGGTCGATCTCCAGGATCCGGTCCATCGCCACGGTGCTCAGCACGATCGCGCCGTCCACCGCGTTCGCCGCGCCGGCCAGCCCGGTCCGCGCCCCCTGCGGCACCACCGGTACGCCGTACCGGGCCGCCGCCCGGACCACGCCGGCCACCTCGTCGGTGCTGCGCGGGCGGACCACCACCAGTGGCGTACCGGAGGCGCACAGGTCGGCCTCGTCCCGCTCGTGCATCCGGAGCAGGTCCGGGTCGGTCAGGACGGCGTCGTCGCCGAGCACGGCGCGCAGGTCGGCGAGGAGGGGTGAGGCAGCCATGCAGCAGAGGCTAACCTCCGGCTAGTTTGGCGGCCATGCTCTATCTCGACCGGCCCGCCTGGCCGGCGCGCGGGCGGCTCTGGTCGCATCTGATCAGCGACGTCTCGCCTGCCGAGCTGCACGCCTTCGCCGAGGCACTCGGCGCGCCCCGCCGCGCGTTCGACCGCGACCACTACGACATCCCCGCCGAGCGGTACGCCATGGCGGTGCACCTCGGAGCGCGAGTGGTCCCCAGCCGCGAACTGGTCCGCCTCCTGCGCGCGTCCGGCCTCCGCCGCCCCAAACACCTGACCCACCCCACCCCCTAACCCCATCCCCTAACCCCACCCGCTGCCCACTCGCCCTGCCGCCCCGCCCCGCCCGCCCCCGCCCGCCCCGCCCCGCCCCTGCCCTGTGCCCCGCCCCGCCCGCCCCGCCCCGCCCCGGCCTGCCCTGCCCTGCCCTGCCTCGCGATCTTGCACTGGCCGCAACTGCAAGATCGCGGGCGGCGGGCGGCGGGCCGCGGACGGGGACGGGGACGGGGACGGGGGAGGGTGGGGTGGGGCGGGGGTTAGTGGAGGGTGGTGAGTTCGCGGCGGAGGTTGGCGCGGGCCGGGTTTTCCCAGCGGGCGGCCAGGCTGGGCAGCCGGTAGAGGGTGGGCAGGGCCAGCAGGCCGTCGAGCACCCGGGCCCGCCCGGCCCGGAACGCCGGATTCGGCACGTGCGCGTACTCCCGGCGGACGGCGGCGGCGTACCGGTCGTACTCGTCGGGCCGACCGGCCAGCACGGCCAGGTCGGCGTCGCAGAGCAGCGCGCCGTCGCGGTCCCCGGCCGGGACCGCGTGCCCGGCGGTGAGCAGCACCAGCCGGCAGACCTCCGCCACCGCCCCGGCCGGCACCCCGACCCCGGTCAGCAGTGCGTCGGCGAGGTCGGCGCTGGCCCGCTCGTTGCCGTCCCCGTCGGCGCGCGGGTCGTAGACCGCGTCGTGGCACCAGGCGGCGAGCCGGACCAGGTCGGGGTCGTCGGCCAGTTCGGCGTGCGCGTCGACGACATCGAGGACGGCGGTCAGGTGCCGGACGGTGTGGTAGTGCCGGTGCGGTTCCCGCCACCGGGTCAGCAGGGTCGCTCCGGCGTCGGTCAGCGCCGGTGAGTCCCCGGCCCCGGCGCCCCGGGCCGCCGCCAGCCACCGGCCGATCAGCTTTGCCGCTCCCCGGCGGCCGTCCGAGTCCGTCACCCGTCCGAGTCTGCCGGAGCGGGCGAGGATTCATCGCCCTCACGGTGGGTAGTCCCCGCCATGGCCGTGGCCCGGGATCGCCGATCGTCGTTGCTGCGGCGCGCCGGCCTGCACGACGGTGTGGCCGACATCGACTCGGCGCGGGTCTCGGCGGCGATGGAGGAGCTTCGCCGGCGCAGCAAGGCCACCCTCCACGATCGGGTGCACCGGGTTCGGATGGCGATGGGCCTGGCCGTGCAGGCCGGGCTGGCCGCCGCGCTGGCCTGGGCCATCTCCCACCACCTGCTGGGCAATTCGCAGCCGGTCTTCGCGCCGATCTCGGCGGTCGGCGCCCTGGCCGCGTCGGTCGGTCAGCGGCTGCGCCGGACCGTCGAGCTGATCGTCGGGGTGGCGGTCGGGGTGTTCCTCGGCGATGTGCTGATCTACCTCGTCGGCACCGGGGGCTGGCAGCTCGGGCTGGTGGTGACGGCGTCCATCGTGCTGACCCTCTTCTTCGGCGGGAGCGTGTCGGTCGTCATCCAGGCCGCCGCCACCGCCGTGCTGATCGTCACGCTCAGCCCGTCCACCAAGGATCTGGAGATACCGCGCTTCATCGACGCCTTCGTCGGCGGCGGGGTCGCGCTGGTGGTGACGGCGATCCTGTTGCCGCTGAACCCGCTGCGGGTGATCAACCGGGCCGCCCGGCCCGCGCTGGACCTGCTCGCCGACCAGCTCGACGCCGTCGCCGAGGCGCTGCGCAAACGGGACCGGGACAGCGCCCAGCGGGCCCTGGAACGGCTCCGCGAGAACAAGGAGGAGCTGAGCACCCTCATCGAGGCGATAGAGGGCGCGAAGGAGACCAGCCTCCTCTCCCCGGCGCGTTGGCACCGGCGCAGCGAGCTGACCCACTACGCCGAGGCGGCCGACCCGATCGACCGCGCGATGCGCAACACCGGGACCCTGATCCGGCGTTCCGTGACGATGATCGAGGACGGTGAGCCGGTGCCGGAGCCGATGCCGGACGCGGTGGCCCACCTCGCCGAGTCGGTCCGCCTGCTCCGCCACGAGTTCGCCGTCGGGGCGGAACCGGAGCGGGCCCGGGAGCGCTCCCTGCGCGCGGTCAGCGAGGCCGGCCGGGCGTACGCGCAGGGGGTCGGGTTCTCCGGCAGCGTGGTGATCGCGCAGGTGCGCACCACCGCCAGCGACCTGCTGGTCACCTCCGGCATCGACCAGGAGGAGGCCAACCGGCTGGTCCGGATGTCCTTCGGCGAGCAGGAGAAGCCGAGCGTCGGCCCGGCCGAGAGCACGCCCGCCCCGAAGCCGCCCACGGCCCCGCCGCTGGGCTGAGGCGCGCTCAGCCCAGCTCGGCGAGGGCGGTGAGCAGGCTCTCGACGTGCTCCGGCGTGCTGCCCAGGCCGATGCTGGCCCGCAGGGCGGTCGGCGGCAGGTCCCGGTGCCCACTGCGCGCGGCGGCCTCGGTGAGCAGCCGGCGGGCCAGCGGGTGGGCGCAGAACAGCCCGTCGCGGACCCCGATGTCGTACCGGGTGGCCAGCTCCGCCGCGACCTCGGCCGAGTCCCGGCCGGCCAGCACGAACGAGACGATGCCCACCCGGGGCGCGTCCGGGCCGAAGGCGCGCAGCTCCACCACGTGCGGCAGGGCGGTCAGCCCGTCCCGCAGCCGGGCCAGCAGCGTCTGCTCGCGGGCGTGCAGCGCTTCCCGGTCCGCCCCGGCCAGCGCAGCGCACACCGAGGCGAGGGCGACCGCGCCGAGCAGGTTGGGGGTGCCGGCCTCGTGCCGGGCCGGGCCGCTGGCCCAACGCACGTCGTGGGTGGCGGCCCCGACGTGACTGGTGGCGCCCCCGCCGGCCAGGTACGGCGGGGCCGCGTCCAGCCAATCGCCTCGGCCGATCAGGACTCCCGCGCCGAACGGCGCGTACAGCTTGTGCCCGGAGACGGCCAGGTAGTCCACGTCCAGCGCGGCCACGTCGACCTGGGCGTGCGGGGCGAGCTGGGCGGCGTCCACCGCGATCCGGGCGGCGTGCCGGCGGGCCACCCGGGCCAGCTCGGCCACCGGCCAGCGCTCCCCGGTCACGTTGCTCGCCCCGGTCACCGCCACCAGTACGGGCGGGTTGGCGGTGGCGCCGCGGCGCAGCTCGGTCAGCGCCGCGTCCAGCGACCGGATCGCCTCGGCGGGGCCGGCCGGCATCGGCAGCCGAACCGAGCCGCGCGGCCAGGGCAGCAGGTTGGCGTGGTGCTCCCCGGCGAACGTCACCACCGTGGTCCCGGCGGGCAGGGCCCGGGCCAGCAGATTCAGCGAGTCGGTGGCGTTGCGGGTGAACACCACGTGGTCGCCGGCGCGGGCGCCGAAGAAGTCGCCGACCGTCTGCCGGGCCCGCTCGTACTCCAGCGTGCAGCGCCGCGACAGCGCGCCGGCGCCGCGATGCACGCTGGAGTACCAGGGGAGCAGCTCGGCCACGGCGTCGGCCGCGGCCCGCGCGCACGGCGCGCTGGCGGCGTAGTCCAGGTTGATCTGGCCCGGCACGCCGAGCACGTCGAGCGGCTGCGGCGACGCCGGCACGGTCCGTGCGGGCGACGGCGTGAGCGAGGGTACGAGGGTGACGGTCATGGCCCGACCTCCGGGTCCGGGGACCCCAGGTGACACCACCGGGACGGGGTCCGCGCTTGCCCAGCGCCGGACAGGGCTGGGCCCGGTCATCACCCGGGGCACCCCACCGCGAACTCGACGAGGGTTGCCGGCCAGCAAGCCGGGGCTTGACGCTGGCGCTCGTGACCTGACGACAGGATAACGGTCGACCGATGCGGCCGGAACGGTCGGTGGGGGATGACTACGCTGATGTAATGGCCGACACCCCGCCCGGCGGCGCCGCGTCGCCGTGGACCCCGCACGATCTCCCTCCGCAGCCCGGCGGGGCCGCCCCCCGGATGCCGCAGCGCTGGCCGAGCTGGCTGCGGATCCTGGTGGTGGTCCTGGTGGTGGCCGTGGCGGTGCTGCTGATCGCGGCGTGCGCGGTCTACATGCTCTACACGCTCGGCTCCAGCCTGGGGCCGCAGGCGCTGCTGATCGGCGTGATCGCCGCGATCCTGCCGGTGCCGGTGCTGGTTTCCTGCTTTCTGTGGCTGGACCGGTACGAGCCGGAGCCGTTGCAGTATCTGATCTTCTGCTTCGCCTGGGGCGCGTTCGTCTCCACGGCCGCCTCGCTGACCGTCAACCAGTTCTTCTCCCTCCGGTTCGCCGACTGGGGGCTGCCCGACGCGTTGACCGCGGTGCTGGTTGCCCCGTTCATCGAGGAGCTGACCAAGGCGCTCGGCCCGATCCTGCTGCTGATCTTCCGCCGCCGGGAGTGGTCCGGCATCACCGACGGCCTGGTCTACTGCGGGCTGTCGGCGGTCGGCTTCGCCATGGTGGAGAACATCCTCTACCTGGGCGGTTACGGCTACGCCTCGGGCGTCGAGGAGTACGGCCCGGCGACCGGGGCGCAGCAGGTCATCGCGATCTTCATCGTCCGGATCCTGCTGTTCGGCTTCGCCCACCCGCTGTTCACCTCGATGACCGGCGTGGGCCTCGGCATCGCCGCCCGGACCGCCGACCGTCGGGTGCGCTTCCTCGCCCCGGTCGCGGGCCTGCTGCTGGCGATGATGCTGCACGGCACGTGGAACCTGCTGCCGTCGCTGGCCCAGGCCACCGGGCAGGCGATGGTCGCCCTGTACGGCTACCTCGGGGTGATGGTGCCGATCTTCTTCGGCATGGTCGGGTTGGCGGTCTGGCTGCGCGGCTGGGAGGGGCGGCTGACCGAGCGCACCCTGCCCGACTACGTGCGGGCCGGGTGGCTGACCCCGCCTGAGGTGGCGGCGTTGGGCAGCCTGGGCCGGCGGCACGCCGCCCGGACCTGGGCCCGGCGGGTGGCCGGCGACGCGGGGCTCAAGGCGATGCGCGGGTACCAGTTCTCCGCCACCCGGCTGGCGCTGCTGCGCGACGGGATGCACCGGGGGCTGGACCGCAAGCCGGCCGACCGGGAACGGACCGCGTGGGAGGAACGGGAGCTGCTGGGCGCGATCACCGCGTACCGGTCGTTCTTCGTCGGCCGGGACCCGCAGGTGCCGGTCGGGAGCTGGGACGGTCACCGCTACCACCTGCGGTTCCCCGACGGGTCGCAGCGGCCGGTCGACGCCCCGGACGAGCCAGTGGTGCCGATCCCGGTGGTGCTCGCCCCGCCGCCGCCCCCGGCCCACCCGGGGCCCTACGGCCCGCCCGGCTGGTACGGCCCCCGCCCGGCCGCCCCCTGGCCGCCGGGCACCGCCTGACGGGGGCGGGTTCGGGCGGGTCGGCCGGTCAGGTCATCAGGCCGGTGAGGAAGTCGCCGATGCCCACGGCCATCGCCATCAGGCCCGCCCCGATCCCCTTGCACATCTGCGCCGCGCTGTCCGGCCGGAACGCCACGAAGTAGATCAGGAACGCGACGCTTCCCCAGAGGAGCACCTTCTTCACGAATACCGGCACGATCCCTCCCCAGGGCGCTGGACGTGCCTGGCTTCCCGTCGTCGGCAGCCGCAAACGACGCGCCGCCGACCGGGGGCGGGCGGCGGCGGAAGCCGGGACGGACCCGGGGGAGGAGTGCGGAAGGGCCTACCGGAGGCGTTACAGGTACAGGCCGGTGGAGCCGTTCGCCTCGGACTCGATCCGCTCGGCGGCGACGGCGTGCACGTCCCGCTCGCGCAGCAGGACGTACCCCCGGCCGTGCAGCTCGACCTCGGAGCGGTCGTCGGGGTCGAAGAGCACCCGGTCGCCGGAGACGATCGAGCGGACGTGCGGGCCCACGCCCACGGCGGTCGCCCAGGCCAGCCGCTTGCCCACGGCGGCGGTCGCCGGGATCACGATGCCGGCGGTGGAGCGGCGCTCACCCTCGCTGCCGTCCACCTTCACCAGCACGCGGTCGTGCAGCAGACGGATCGGCAGGCCGGAGTCGAGGTTCTGGTCGGCGGTCACGCCGGAACGGTACCGCGTCCGGCCGGGCCGCCCCGCTGGTGGTTACCGGGATGCGGCCCGGGGCAATGTGTGGCGGAACCGCCCTAGGCTGGGGCGACGGACGTATCCTGTCCCCCCTGTCCCCCGGGCAGGCTGTTCCTGATGCGGGAGGTGCGCTTGAGCCGCTTCGAGCGGGTACGCGGACGGCTCCGCCGCGCGTACGAGTCGAGCCGGGAGGCGGTGCGGCGGGCCCGCGCCGACCCGACCGGCCGGGCCGGCGGGCCGGCGGGCACCGCGGCGACGGCCGGCGTGGACTCTTCCGGGGAGGCCGGGGTGGCTTCCCCCACCTCGCCGGGCCCGGCGGCCCCGCCGTCGGCGACGGTGGTCGGGGCCGAGCCGCCCGCCACGATGCACAACTCCACCGCCAGCCGCGACGACGCCGACGTGCCGCACGGCCTGCGGATCGCCGCCGCCTGGTCGTGGCGGCTGATCGTCATCGGTGTGGTGTTCTGGGCGCTGCTGAAGATCGTCGCCACCATCAGCATCGTGATCATTCCGCTGGCCATCGCGATGTTGCTCTCGGCGCTGCTCGCGCCGGCCGTCGGCTGGCTGCTGCGGGCGCGGCTGCCCCGCTCGCTGGCCACGGCGGTGGTGCTGGTCGGCGGCCTGGCGGCCGTCATCGGCACGCTGACGCTGGTGGTGAACGAGTTCATCAAGGGCGTGCCGGAGCTGAGCAAGAAGTCGTCCGAGGGCGTCCGGCAGATCCAGGACTGGCTCAAGACCGGCCCGCTGCACGTGTCCGACAGCCAGCTCACCCGGTACATCGACGAGGCGCAGGCCTGGATCAACAACAACACCGAGAAGTTCACCAGCGGGGCCGTCTCCACCGCGGCGACCCTGGCCGAGGTGCTGACCGGCACAGTGCTGGTGCTCTTCGCCACCTTCTTCTTCCTGCGCGACGGCAGCCGGATCTGGCGCTTCCTGGTCCGGCTGCTGCCGGTGGCCGCCCGGTGGAAGGTCGACGACGCCGGCCGGGCGTCCTGGGAGACCCTGGGCGCCTACGTCCGGGCCACCGTGCTGGTCGCGTTCATCGACGCGGTCGGCATCGGCGCCTTCCTGGTCGCCTTCGACATCCCGTTCGCGTTCCCGCTGGCCGCGCTGGTCTTCCTCGGGGCGTTCATCCCGATCGTCGGGGCGGCGCTGTCCGGCGTCGTCGCGGTGCTGGTCGCGCTGGTCGACAGCGGCCCGGTCACCGCGCTGATCATCCTGGGCGTGGTGATCGGCGTGCAGCAGGTCGAGGGACACATCCTCCAGCCGTTGATCATGGGCCGGGCGGTGGCCATCCACCCGCTCGGGGTGATCATCGGCATCGCGGCGGGCGTGGTGCTCGCCGGAATCACCGGGGCGCTGGTCTCGGTGCCGCTGATCGCGGTGCTCAACACGGCGGTCCGCCGGCTCGCCGCGCGTACCGTGCCGGACACCCCGCCGGACGCCGTGGTGGTCGCCGCGAAGGCGCCCTGACAGCCCCGCCGAGCCACCGGGCCCGTCCCCGCCGCCGCGCGGGGACGGGCCCGTCTCTCGTGGGGCGCGTGCGTCAGGACCAGTCGGGCGCGTGCGTCAGGATCGGCCGAGGCGTTCCAGGGCGCCCCGGGCGATTTCCGGGCGGGTGGTGTACCAGAACGGGGGCAGCGAGCGGCGCAGGAACGGGCCGTAGCCCCGAGCCGTCTCCAGCCGCGAGTCGAGCACCGCGACCACGCCCCGGTCCCCGGTGGCCCGGATCAGCCGGCCCACCCCCTGGGCCAGCCGGACGGCGGCGATCGGCACGCTCACCGCGGCGAAGCCGGAGCTGCCGCCCGCGTCGACGGCGGCGGCGCGGGCCGCCGCGAGCGGCTCGTCCGGGCGGGGGAAGGGCAGCCGGTCGATCACCACGAGCTGGCAGGCGTCGCCCGGCACGTCCACGCCCTGCCACAGCGACATCACCCCGAACAGGCAGCTCGACCGCTCCTCGCGGAACCTCCGGACCAGCAGCGGCAGCGATTCCTCGCCCTGGAGCAGCACCGGCAGGTCGGTCCGCGCCCGCAGCAGCTCCGCCGCCTGCTGCGCGGCCCGCCGCGAGGAGAAGAGCCCGAGGGTACGGCCACCGAGCGCGCCGACCAGCGCCAGCAGCTCCTCGCCGGCCGCCTCGGGAAGCCCGGAGACGCTGGGGCGGGGCAGGTGCGCGGCGACGTACAGGATGCCCTGCCGGGCGTAGTCGAAGGGCGAGCCGACGTCGAGCGACCGCCAGCCCGGCCCCTCGGTGGCCGGGACGGTGCCGGTGGTGGGCCGGCTGCCCGGCGCGGCGGCGACCGGGGCGGCACCGGGCGGGGCGTCACCGCGGGCCGTGGCGACGGCCAGCGCGGCGGCGGCCGGGGACGGTGGGGTGGGCGGCGGCGCGTCCAGCCCCAGCGCCCGGGCCACCGTGTCGAACCGGCCGCCCAGCGCCAGGGTCGCCGAGGTGGCGACGACGGTGCGCTCGTCGTAGAGGTGGGTGGCGAGGGTGCCGGCGACCGAGAGCGGGGCCACCACCAGCGCCCGGCGGCTGCCGTTGTCCGACTTCTCCACCCAGGCCACGTCGTGCTCGGCCTCCTCCAGCAGCCGCTGGGTGGTGGTGGACAGCTCGTCCAGCACCGCCTTGGCCTGTTGCTTGCGCACCGGGTCCGGGTCGTCGGACTTGACCTCGCCGATCGTGTCCAGGGCGGCCCGGGTGGCCGCGTCGAGCAGCGTGCACGCCTCGCGCAGCGGCCCCGGCAGCCCGGCGGTGAGCCGGCCCGCCGGCACCTCGGCCAGCCCGGCGGCGAGCGTGCCGCCGGCCTCGGTGAGCCGCTCGGCGACCTCCGGGCGCAGCAGCGGGCGGGCCCGCCGGACGGACCGTTCGATCAGCTCCGGCACCAGCTCGGCCTGGGCGGCGGAGGAGACCCGGTCGGCCAGCTCGTGCGCCTCGTCCACGATGAGCAGCTTGTGCGGCGGGACGATGTGCCGCCCGGCGAGCATGTCGACGGCGAGCAGGCTGTGGTTGGTGACCACCACGTCGGCCTCGCGGGCCCGGGCCCGGGACGCCTCGGCGAAGCACTCCGCGCCGAACGGGCAGCGGGACGCCCCGACGCACTCCCGGGCCGGCATCGAGACCAGCCGCCACGCCTGGTCGTCGACGCCCGGGTCCAGCTCGTCGCGGTCGCCGGTGTCGGTCTCCAGCGCCCAGTCCCGCAGCCGCTGGACCTGCTTGCCCATCCTGCCGGCCTCGCCGAGCCACTTCCCGCCCCCGCCGCCGGCCCGGGGCTCCACGGCGTCGAAGAGGGTGTCCGTCGGCTCGTCCTCGGTCGAGTTGTCGAGCCGGGCCAGGCAGAGGTAGTGGTGCCGCCCCTTGAGCACCGCGAAGGTGGGCCGGCGGCCGAGCAGCGGCTCCACCGCGTCGGCGAGCCGGGGCATGTCGTGCTCGACGAGCTGGGACTGCAACGCCAGGGTCGCGGTGGACACCACCACCGGGCCGTCCACGGTCAGCGCCGGGGCCAGGTACGCCAGCGACTTGCCGGTGCCGGTGCCGGCCTGCACGAGCAGGTGTTCGCGGGAGGTCACGCACTCCTCGATCGCGGTGGCCATCTCCTGCTGGCCGGGGCGGGCCGCCCCGCCGGGGACCGCGCCGACCGCCGCCGCGAGCAGCTCCCCGGCGCTCGCCCGCTTCCCGCGCCGCCGGGATGCGCTGCGGGGGAGGGCGGAACCGGGAGCGATGCGCGGCGGAGTCACCGTGCGACGGTACCCGCCGGGGCCAACGCCGGGCGCGCCCCGCCCCGCGTGGCGGGGTCACCCTACGGAATCCCACGAACCGCATCCCGTTACTTCTCCCGCGCGACCGATGGGCGGTATCGACTAGGGTGCGACTCATGCCGAGCGACGTGGTCCGCGTGATCTACCGCAAGTACGACGGCAGCGCCCACCGCGACTACCCGGCCCGCCGGCTCGCCGAGGACGACCTCGGCGTCTGGCTCGGCGTGCGGGCCGGCACCGAGTCGGTCTACCACGGCCGGCCCTCGGTGGAGCAGATCCCCTTCGTGCTGCTGGTGCCGCGGCACGCCTGGTGGACGGGGATGTTCAACCCGCCGCCGCGGACCAGCGAGGTCTACTGCGACATCACCACCCCGGCCCGGTGGGAGGGCGACGACACCGTCCACCTGGTCGACCTCGACCTGGACGTGGTGCGCCGCCGGGGCACCGGGCTGGTCGAGCTGCGCGACGAGGACGAGTTCGCCGAGCACCGGGAGCGCTTCGGCTACCCGACAGACCTGGTCGCCGAGGCCGAGGCCGCGTCCCGCCGGCTGCTGGTCGCGCTCGGCGACGGCAGCGAGCCGTTCGCGGCGTCGTACCGGAAGTGGCTGGCCCTGGTGGTCTGAGCCCGCCCGGCGGCCGGGGCGTGACCCGCACCCCTCGGGCGCTCGCCGGGCGGGCGGGGGCGGGGTGGGCGATGATCCGGGGATGGACGCGTTCGGTGCCGGGGTGGCCCTGGTCAAGGTGATGCTGCACATCTCGTACGCCGAGCAGGGGGAGCGGCTGTCGGAGCGGCTGAGCGACTCGGCCAAGCACTGGAAGTACAACCCGAGCGACCTGGACTCCCGGGCCCGTTGGGACGACTACCAGGCCGCGTACGCCGAGGCCCTCCAGCGGTGCGTCACGGACGCCGCGCCCTGGTACGTGGTGCCCGCCGATCGGAAGTGGTACCGCGACTGGGCGGTGGCCCACCTGCTGCGGGAGACGTTCGGCGACCTGGATCTGGGGTATCCGCCGGCGGACTTCGACGTGGCGGCGGAGCGTAGGCGGTTATACGACGATTGACCGGGTCAAGGTGAACGACAGGTGAACGACCAGTAAATGGCGGCTGGCCGAGGGTGGGCCGAGGATTTCGTGGTTCTGCCGTTTCCTAGCATTCCCACTGCAGGCACCCTCCGGGGCGTCCGCCGCCCTTCCACCGACACGACGAGGTCCAGGCTGTGAAGTTTTCCTTCCGCCCCACCGAGGGCGCCTTCTACGAGCTCTTCACCAGGGCCGCGCAGAACTTGGTACGGGGCACGGCGCTGCTGAACGAGCTGGCCCTGCCCGGCGTGGACGTGCAGTCGGTCAGCGAGCGGCTCACCGAGGTCGAGCACGACAGCGACCAGATCACCCACGATCTGTACAAGAAGATCAACTCCACCTTCATCACCCCGTTCGACCGCGAGGACATCTACCGCCTGGGCTCGCTGCTCGACGACGTGATGGACCACCTGGAGGCTGTGGGCAACCTGCTCTACCTGTACGGCCTGACCAAGCTGCCGTCGCTCCCGCGCGAGCTGCACGATCTGGTCAACGTGCTGGACCAGCAGGCCAAGCTGACCGCCGAGGCGATGCCCCGGCTGAAGTCGATGAAAGATCTTGAGGACTACTGGATCGAGTGCAACCGGCTGGAGAACGACGGCGACCAGGTGTACCGGATGCTGCTGGTCCGCCTCTTCTCCGGCGAGTACGACGCCCTGACGGTGCTCAAGATGAAGGAGGTCGCCGACGAGCTGGAGGCGGCCTGCGACGCCTTCGAGCACGTGGCGAACACCGTCGAGACCATCGCGGTCAAGGAGTCCTGATCCTGTGAGTCCCGAACTCATCGCCGTGCTGGCGGTGATCGCGGTGGCCCTGCTGTTCGACTACACCAACGGCTTCCACGACGCCGCGAACGCGATCGCGACCAGCATCTCCACCCGCGCCCTCACCCCCAGGATCGCGCTGGCCCTCGCCGCGGTCGGCAACTTCGTCGGTGCGCACTTCGGCGCGGGCGTCGCCAAGACCGTGGGCGAGGGCCTGGTCACCCTGCCCACCGGGCTGGCGAGCCTGGGGGTCGTCTTCGCCGGGGTGCTCGGCGCGATCGCCTGGAACCTGATCACCTGGTACTTCGGCCTGCCGTCGTCGTCCTCGCACGCGCTCTTCGGCGGCCTCGTCGGGGCGACCCTGCTGGCCACCGGCGGCGTGGTGCAGTGGACCACCATCGGCGAGAAGGTCATCCTGCCGATGGTGATCTCGCCGATCATCGGCCTGACCCTGGGCTACCTGCTGATGCTGGCGATCCTCTGGGCCTTCCGCAAGGGTCACCCGGGCAAGCTCAACCGGGGCTTCCGCTGGGCGCAGACCGCCTCGGCGGCGGCCATGTCCGTCGGCCACGGCATGCAGGACGCCGCGAAGACCATGGGCATCGTGGTCCTCGCCCTCTACACCGGCGGCTTCCAGAGCGACACGAGCCACATCCCGGGCTGGGTGTTCTGGACCTCGGCGACCATGCTCGCGGCCGGCACCTACACCGGCGGCGCGCGGATCATCCGGACCCTGGGCCGCAAGATCATCGACCTGGGCCCGCCGGAGGGCTTCGCCGCCGAGACGGTGGCCAGCGCGGTGCTCTACTTCAACGCCCTGGTGCTCAAGGCCCCGATCTCCACCACCCACACGATCACCTCGGCGATCATGGGTGTGGGCGCCACCAAGCGGCTCTCCGCCGTGCGCTGGAACGTCGCCGGCAACATCGTGATCGCCTGGGTCATCACGTTCCCGGCCGCGGCGCTGATCTCCTGCATCACCTACCTGCTGGTCCGCCCGCTCTTCGGCTGACAGCCGGGTTCGGAGGGGCTCCCCGTCGACGGGGGGAGCCCCTCCGCCTCACCGGTAGCGCACGCCGATCTGTTCCCGGACGGCGTCCAGCAGGGCCATCACCTCAAGGGTGGTCGAGTGCGGGACCAGCGGGCTCTCGGTCAGCCCCGCGGCGAGGCAGCGCTGCACCTCGGCGGCCTCGTACTGGTAGCCGCCGCCGGTCAGGTCGGCGGGGATCGTCTCCGGGTCGGCCCCGGCCCGGTGCAGGGTCGCCGACGGCGGCCGGAAGAACGGCGCGGGCAGGTCGATCCGGCCGGCGGTGCCGGTGATCGAGGCGACCATCGGGGTGGCCCCGATCATGCCGCAGCTCAGCGTCGCCACCGCCCCCGAGTCGTACCCGAACACCATGCCGGTGTTCTCGTCGACCCCCTCGGGGCCGAGCTTCGCCCAGGCCCGGACGTGCTGCGGGACGCCGAGCAGCAGGTGGGCCAGGCTGACCGGGTAGACGCCCAGGTCGAGCAGGGCCCCGCCGCCGAGGGCGCGGGCCCGCATCCGGTGCTCCGGCGCGAACGGCCCGGCCGCCCCGAAGTCCGCCTGCACGCCGGTGACCTGCCCGATCGCGCCCTCGGCGATCAGCTCGACCACCCGCAGGATCAGCGGGTTCGTCCGCATCCACATGGCCTCCATGAGGAAGACCCCCCGGGAGCGGGCCGCCTCGACCAGTTCGGTGCTGTCCGCCAGGTCGAGGGTGAACGGCTTCTCCACCAGCACCGCCCGGCCGGCGGCCAGGCAGGTCATGGTCGCCTCGTGGTGCGCGACGTGCGGCGTGGCCACGTAGATCGCGTCCACCTCGTCGTCGGCGGCCAGTTCCGCCCAGGAGCCGTACGCCCGCTCCGCGCCGTGCCTGTCGGCGAACCGCCGCGCGCCCTCCGGCGTCCGCGAGCCGACCGCCACCAGCTCGGCTCCGGGCACCAGCCGGAGGTCCTCGGCGAAGCGGCCGGCGATGTGGCCGGTGGCCAGAATCCCCCAACGTGTCATGCGGCCACGCTAGCCGGGGCCGGTCCGGGCCCCGACGTCCGCCGAATCGGGCGGCCCACCCTGCGGGACTAGGCTCGACGCATGACGATCGACAGCGACGGCTTCGCCGCCCCGCCGGCCCTGGTCGAGCACGCCCGCCGGTTCCGCGCCGAGGGCGGCACACCGGCGCGGCCCCGGGTCGCGGCCACCGTGCTGCTGCTCCGCCCGGCCGGCGCCGACTTCGAGGTGTACGTCATCCGCCGCGTCGCCGCGATGGTCTTCGGCGGCGTCTACGCCTTCCCCGGCGGCGGGGTGGACCCGTCGGACTCCCAGGCCCACCTCGACTGGGCGGGCCCCGAGCCGGCCGGCTGGGCGGGGCGGCTGGGCGTCGCGCCGGACGCCGCGCAGGCGGTTGTCTGCGCCGCCGCCCGGGAGGTCTTCGAGGAGTCCGGGGTGCTGCTGGCCGGCCCGGACCCGTCGACCGTGGTGGGCGACGTCAGCGGCGACGACTGGGAGACCGCGCGGCAGGACCTGGAGGCCCGTCGAAGGGGCTTCGCCGACCTGCTCGGCGAGCGGAAGCTCACCCTCCGGTCGGACCTGCTGCTGCCGTGGAGCCGGTGGATCACCCCGGAGTTCGAGCCGCGCCGCTTCGACACGTACTTCTTCGTGGCTCTGCTGCCGCAGGGGCAACGGACCCGGGACGTCTCCGGGGAGGCCGACCACACGATGTGGGTGCGCCCGGCGGACGCCCTGGCCCGGGCGGAGGCCGGTGAGCTGACCATGCTCCCGCCGACCCTGGTCACCCTGGCCCAGGTGGCCGCCGCCGGCGACCTGGCCGGGGTGGCCCGCGCGTCCGCCACCCGCGACGCCGCCACCCCGATCGCCCCCCGCCTGGACCTGCCCGCCGACGGCGAACCCCGCTTCGTCCTCGACTGAATGCCCACCCCCTCGCCGATCTTGCATTTCCGGCCCGGTCAAATCCGGCATACAGCTCGAAATGAGGGCCGCAACTGCAAGATCGACGGGGTGGGGGTGGGGTGGGGTCAGCCGAAGCGGCCGGTGATGTAGTCCTCGGTCTTTTTTTGGGTCGGGTTGCTGAAGATTTTTTGGGTGTTGTCGTACTCGATGAGGCGGCCCGGGTCGCCGGTCTTCTCGATCGAGAAGAAGGCCGTGCGGTCGGAGACGCGGGCGGCCTGCTGCATGTTGTGCGTGACGATGATGATGGTGAACTTGTCCTTGAGCTGGAACATCAGGTCCTCGATCGCCAGCGTGGAGATCGGGTCCAGCGCCGAGCAGGGCTCGTCCATCAGCACCACCTGCGGCTCGACCGCGATCGTCCGGGCAATGCAGAGCCGCTGCTGCTGACCGCCGGACAGGCCCGCGCCCGGCTTGCCGAGGCGGTCCTTCACCTCGTCCCACAGGTTCGCCGCGCGCAGCGCCCGCTCGGCCGCCTCGTTCAGGACGGACTTCTTGCGTAGCCCGTTGAGCCGCAGCCCGGCCACCACGTTCTCGAAGATGCTCATCGTGGGGAACGGGTTCGGCCGCTGGAAGACCATGCCGATCGTCCGGCGCACGGCGGTGACGTCCACGTCGCGGTCGTAGATGTTCTGCCCGTCGATGGTCAGGTCGCCCTCGACCCGGGCCCCCGGCAGCACCTCGTGCATCCGGTTGATCGACCGCAGGAACGTCGACTTGCCGCAGCCGGACGGCCCGATCAGGGCGGTCACCGTCTTCGGCTCGACGGTCAGGTTGATGTTCTCGATCGCCTTGAAGGAGCCGTAGTAGGCGGTCACGTTCGTGGCGTCGATGCGCTTGGCCATGGTGGTACCTCCGGGGTTCATCGGCCGAGCCGGTTCCGGCGGGCCAGCAGCTTCGCCGCGACCGTCAGGACCAGCACGAGGGCGACCAGGGTCAGCGCGGCGGTCCACGCCCGCGCCGGCGCGTACCGGGACGCGTCGCCGGCCTGCTGGTAGACGAAGAGGGCCAGCGACGACTGGTTGTCCTCGAACGGGTTGAAGTTGATCGCCGCGCCGCCGCCGGCGACGAGCAGCACCGGCGCGGTCTCGCCGGCCGCCCGCGCGACGGCGAGCATGACGCCGGTGACGATGCCGGGCAGCGCCGTGGGCAGCACGACCCGCAGGATGGTCTTCCACTTCGGCACGCCGAGGGCGTACGCCCCCTCGCGCAGCGGCGCGGGGACGAGCCGCAGCATCTCCTCCGTGGAGCGGACCACGGTGGGCAGCATCAGCACGCTCAGCGCGAGCGCGGCGGCGAAGCCGGAGAAGCCCGGCCGCCCGTCGTTGAACACGGGCGAGACGACCAGCACCCAGAACGCCAGCACGAACAGGCCGGCGACGATGGACGGGATGCCGGTCATCACGTCGACGAAGAACCGGATCGCGAAGGCGAACCGGCCCCGGCCGTACTCGACGACGTAGATGGCGCAGAGGATGCCGAGCGGGACGGTGATCAGGGCGGCGATGCCGACCTGCTCCAGCGTCCCGACGATCGCGTGGTACGCGCCGCCGTTCGGGTCCCGGGCCCCGATGTTGTTCATCGAGGTGCCGAAGAAGTCGCCGTCCAGGCGCTCGACGCCCTTGCTGACCAGCGTCCAGACCACCGAGGCCAGGGGCAGGGCGGCCAGCACGAACGCGGAGTGGATCAGCGCGCTCCAGGTGCGGTTGCGGGCCGACCGCCGCCCCTCGACGGCGTTGCTGGCCGCGAAGAGGCCGGCCAGGTGGAGCAGCGCGGCGAGGACCACGACGAGGACCGGGCCGCCGATGCCGGCGCCGTACACGATCGCGGCGGCGACCACGACGGCCGCCAGGGCGATCGCGGGGGCGGCGTACCGGGGCAGCCGCTTCGCCCGGAGGCTGGGCGGCTGGGCCGGGGGCCGGGGGTGTTGGTTGGCGATGGTGGTGGTCATGCGGCCGACTCCGTGAACTCCCGGCGGCGGTGGACGATCGCCCGCGCGGTGATGTTGACGATCAACGTGATGGTGAACAGCACCAGGCCGGAGGCGATCAGCGCACCCCGTCCGGTGTCGTTCGCCTCGCCGAACGCGTTGGCGATGTTCGCGGCGATGGTGTTGCCGCCGTTCTCGATGAGGTTGAACGAGACGCCGAAGGTGATGCCGAGGGTCATCGCCAGGGCGATGGTCTCGCCGAGCGCCCGGCCCAGGCCGAGCATCACCGCGGCGATGATGCCGGGGCGGCCGTACGGCAGGACGGCGGTGCGGATCATCTCCCAGCGGGTCGCGCCGAGCGCGAGCGCCGCCTCCTCGTTCGCGGTCGGGGTCTGGAGGAACACCTCGCGGGAGAGCGAGGTGACGATCGGCAGCACCATGATCGCCAGCACCAGCGAGCCGAGCATGATCGACTTACCGAACGGGCCGTCGCCGCCGAAGATCGGGATCCAGCCGAAGTACTGGTTCAGCCAGGCGGATAAGTCCCGGACCGGGGCGACGAAGACGTCCCGCCCCCAGAGCCCGAAGACCACGCTCGGCACGGCGGCGAGCAGGTCGATCAGGAAGCCGAGGGCGGTGCCGAGCCGGCGCGGGGCGTAGTGGGAGAGGAAGAGCGCGATGCCCAGCGCCACCGGCACCGCGATGAGCAGGGCCAGCGCGGAGCTGAGCACCGTGCCGAAGGCGAGCGTGCCGATGCCGAACCTCGGGGTGGTGTCGTTCGGCGACCAGCCCTCGTACGTCCAGAAGTTCGCGGTGTCGGCGCGCAGGGCCGGCACCGCCTTGGCGATCAGGAAGCCCGCGATGGCGGCGATGATCACCAGGACGGTGGTGCCGGCGGCCAGGGTCAGACCGCGGAACGCGCGCTCCGCCCCGAAGGCCCGCGCCCGGGGCAGGCCACCGCCGCCGCCGAGGCCGTCCCCGCCCGGGGTACGGGTGCTGACTGGTGACTCGGCCACACGCGCCGGGGCGCCGGCGGGCCGCTCCTGGCCTGAGGCCACGCGGATCCCGCCGGTGCCGGCGTCGGCCGAGCGGGAAGGGGTTTCACCCATCGGCTCGCTCGCTTCGAGTTGAGGGAGGTGGTGTAGGCGTGGAGTCAGGAGAGGTTCTTGACCGCGGCCTCGACCTTGGTCCGGACCGAGTCCGGCAGCGGGGCGTAGCCCAGGTCGGTCAGCTCGGCCTGGCCCTCGGCGCTGGCCGCGTGCCCCAGCAGGCCCTTGACCAGCGGCAGCTTGTCGGCGGCTAGGCCCTTGCCGCAGACGATCTCGTACGTCACCAGGACGATCGGGTACGCCCCGGCCTCCTTGGTGTTGTAGTCGACCGACATCTTGAGGTCGTCGCCCTGCCCCTCGATCTTGGCCCCGGCGATGGTCTTGCCCGCGTTCTCGGCGGTCAGCTCGGCGAACTCGCCCGCGCCGTTACCGATCTTCGCCATCTTCAGGCCGGCGTTCTCGGCGAAGGACCACTCCAGGTAGCCGATCGAGCCGTCGGCGCCCTTGACCGAGCTGGCCACGCCGTCCGAGCCCTTCGCGCCGGTGCCGCCCGGGGCCTTCCACGCCTTGGCGTTCTCGAAGGTCCAGTCCGCGCTCGCGGTCTTGGCCAGGAACTTGGTGAAGTTGTCGGTGGTGCCGGACTCGTCCGAGCGGTGCACCGTCTGGATGGTGGTCGGCGGCAGCTTGGCGTCCGGGTTGTCGGCCTTGATGGCCGGGTCGTCCCACCTGGTCACCTTGCCGGCGAAGACCTTCGCCAGGGTCGCCGGCTTGAGCTGGAGGTTGTCCACGCCGCTGACGTTGTAGGCGACGGCCACCGGGCCGATCACCATCGGCAGGTGGACGGCCTTGCCGCCGGAGCACTTGGCGTCGGCCTGCGGCTGCTCCTCCGGCTTCAGGGCCGAGTCGGAGCCGGCGAAGTCGGCGGTGCCGGCGATCAACGCCTGGATGCCCGCGCCCGAGCCGGACGGCTCGTAGTTGATCGTGCTGCCAACGCACTTCTGCTGGTAAGCCTTGATCCACTCGGCCATGGCGTTCTTCTGGGCCGAGGAGCCCTGCGCGTTCAGGGTGCCGGTGGCACAGTCGGCCGCGGCGGCCGACCCGGAGGCCGAGGCGCCGCCGGCGGGCTCGTTGTTGTCCGAGCCGCATGCACTGAGACCGAGCACCGCAGTGAGAGCGAGGCAGGCGATAGTGCCGTGCCGCTGGAGCTTCACCTGAGGGGTTTCCCTTCACGTCTGGACGGGCCGCTCCGGATGGGGGCCCGGGGGGAGGCCGGCGTGACCGGCTGACCTGAAAGCTAGGAGCGCCAGGTAGCCGGATCGCCCGTCAGACGTGAACGAGGGGTGAACAGAGAGCCTCCACGTGGCGTCGCCGTGACGCACGTGCCGCTGGGTCGGCGGCGGCCTCAGCCGAGGTGGTAGTTGACATGGGCGCACCAGCGGGCGAAGCCGGCCCGCTCGTACAACGCGACCGCTGCGGTGTTCGACTCGTCGACGAAGAGCATCACCCGGTCCAGCCCGCGCTGGTCCCGCAGGTACGCCAGCCCCGCCGTGGTCAGCGCCCGGCCCAGGCCGCCGCCGTGCGCCTCCGGGTCGACACCGAGCACGTAGACCTCGCCGATCCGGGCCGACCCGGGCCGCTCGTGCACCTTGGTCCAGTGGAAGCCGAGCAGCCGCCCCGTGGCGGACTCGACGGCGAGCAGGAAGCCGGCCGGATCGAACCACGGCTCGGTGAGGCGTACCCGTAGGTCGGCTGCCGTCCAACGCCCCTGCTCGGGGTGGCTGGCGAAGGCCCGGGCGTTGAGCGCGAGCCAGGCGTCGTCGTCCGTCCCGGGGGCGAACGCGCGCAGGACCACCCCGTCGGGCAGGCGCGGCTCGGCCGGCGGGTCGGCCAGCGGGCGACGAAGCTGCCAGAGCACCCGGGCCCGGGTGAGGCCGAGGTCGACGGCCAGGGCGGCGGCGGACGGGTGGTCGCCGTGGGCCCAGGCCCGTACCGGCCCGGCGGCCGCGTCGAGCACCGCCCGGGCCAGCGCCCGGCCGGTGCCCCGCCGACGGTGGGTGGGGTGGACGGCCAGTTCCACGCCGATGCCGGCCGCCGGGTCGGTGGTGTCCAGGTGGGCGTAGCCGGCCAGCGTCCCGTCCGGCGCGCGGGCGGTGAGGTGTATGGCCGGGGCCTGCGGGTCGCGCATCCGCAGCAGCGCGTGCTCGTCGAACGGGTCGGCCCCGTCGGCGTCCCCGGCCGCCCGGGCCAGGGCCAGCACGTCGGCCGCCTCGGCCGCCGTCAGCGTCTCACTGCGGGTCACCCGGTCGGTCGTCGGCTTGGCGCTGCTCATCCCGTAACCGTAACGGGTGCGGCCCGGGTCCCGGCGTGCTGACGTGGGGGCGCTGCCTGCCGCCGGGGGCTCAGGCGGTGCCGGCGGGGATGGGCAGGGCCTCCAGCCGGAACCGGCCGGTCAGTTTCGGCAGGATGCTGTGCAGCGCGTCCACGGTGCCCTGCCGGTCGCCACCCGCGTCGTGCAGCAGCACGACCGCGCCAGGATGCACGTCGGCCGAGACCACGGCGGAGATCTTCGCTGCCCCCGGCGCCTTCCAGTCCGACGGGTCGACGGTCCAGTGCAGCGGGATCATGCCGATCTCCTCGGCCGCCGACACCACCGGGTACGTCCACGCGCCGCCGGGCTGCCGGAAGTAGCCGATCGGCGCGTCGGGCACGGCGTCCCGGATCGCCGCGTTGGTGCGCAGCAGGTCGGCGCGGATCACGTCCGGCGACCGCTTGCCGAGCAGCACGTCGTGCTGCCAGGAGTGGTTGCAGAGGGTGTGCCCGTCGGCCACGATCGCCTGGATCAGGTCTGGGTGGTTCCAGGCGTTCTCGCCGACCACGCAGAAGGTGGCCTTGACGCCGTACTCCCGTAGCAGCGCCAGGACCTGCGGGGTGTACTGCGGGTTGGGCCCGTCGTCG
Organism: Micromonospora rubida; assembly: GCF_009908295.1. Taxonomy (GTDB): domain Bacteria; phylum Actinomycetota; class Actinomycetes; order Mycobacteriales; family Micromonosporaceae; genus Micromonospora; species Micromonospora rubida. The sequence continues at coordinate 867,718 of NZ_JAAALO010000002.1, read as the reverse complement.
AAGGTGAGCGCCACCTCCGCCGATCCCGTGTCGACCCGAGCGCCGAACAGGCCGTCACCCGCTGTCTCCGTCGGCTGCCCGGTGGCGCCGTTCTGGCCGCCGACGGTGGGCCCGGCGGTGGGCCCGGCAGTGGGGGAGGTGGGGGCGGCCCCCGGCGGCTGGTCGGCGTACGGCGGTTCGTCAGCGTTCCTCGCGACTCCCGTAGGGTGCGGCCTCGGCTCGGGGGCCATCTTCTGCCCGAGCGCGAACGCGGAGCCGAGCAGCACGGCCACCACGACTGCGGCGAACCCGACGAATCGCCCGCCCGCTGTGGGGGCCATCAGCCGACACCGCCGCTCGGGCGCCGGGACCGGCCCCTCTTCGCCCCCGTGGTCATCGCACGCACCGTCGCCCCTTCCGCCATCGACCCGACAGTCAGAATAAGACCGACGAGTCGTGCAAATAGGGCAAATCGGGAACAGGTGGCCGACGGGACAGTCCCGGCCGGGCCTGGCGTGATCGTCTGCTGATTTGTGAGACAACGATCGTGAAGTCCGCCCCACTCCGGGAGGCGGGGACGCCGCCGCTGTTGCCGTCGCTGACCGGCGGGCAACCCCGCAGCGCCCCCTTTGCACTGCCGCCCCCGGTGCAACGCTCATGGAGCGTGACGGTTCTGCCGACCTCTCGTGCCGGCACCCGACGCGAAGCTGCTGCGCGAGGCTGGTGCTGGTGTTGCAGGCTGGTGCTGGTGTTGCGGTGGCGGCAGCAGAGCAAAGGGGCGAGGTGGCACTACCCGCCCGGCACCCGAGCCGCTCGGACGGCGGGCACGCTGTCCCACCTCACCTGCCCATCCGCATCGGCGAGGGTCTATTAACATGGTCAGGGTTTTCGCCGCGATCCATCGATCAAGCCCGCAGCTATCGCACTTACCCCAATGCGGTACGGGGCCCAGGCCGGGATCGTGACTCAGGCCGGGACCGGGGCGTGCTCGGACTCGGGCAGCGACCGCGACGGCGGCACGACGAACTTGTAGCCGACCTGGCGGACCGTGCCGATCATCGACTCGTACTCCGAGCCGAGCTTGGCCCGCAGCCGCCGCACGTGCACGTCCACCGTCCGGGTGCCGCCGAAGTAGTCGTAGCCCCAGACCTCGCGCAGGAGCTGGTCCCGGGTGAACACCCGGCCCGGGTGCTGGGCCAGGAACTTCAGCAGCTCGAACTCCTTGTACGTCAGGTCGAGCGGCCGGCCCTTGAGCTTCGCGGCGTAGGTGTCCGGGTCGATGGTCAGCTCGCCGGCCCGGATCGAGCCGCAGGCCCCGGCGGTGGCGTTGCTCAGTCGGCCGACCGCCAACCGCAGCCGGGCCTCGACCTCGGCCGGCCCGGCGCCGGCCAGGATGACGTCGTCGACGCCCCAGTCGGCGTTCAGCGCGATCAGCCCGGCCTCGGTGACCACCGCGACCAGCGGCACGCCGAGCCCGGTGGCGTGCAGCATCCGGCAGGTGGCCCGGGCCTCGCTCAGCTCCGACCGGGCGTCCACCAGCACGGCGTCCGGACTGGGCCCGGCGACCAGGGTGCGGACGTCGCGCGGCGCGGTGCGCACCGAGTGTGGCAGCAGGTCGAGCGCCGGCAGCACCATCGATGGTTCGCCTGCGCGTGCGGTCACCAGCAGCAGGATCTCCACACGATCACCTCCGTCCCGGCGGCCCTGTGGCCGCGCGCGACCAGCGACACTCCCGGGTGGGGGGTGGCGCTGAGAACTTGCGTGGGTCCCGGCGTCGCTGACGGGCGGGTATCGGCTTGAGGGTAACCGATCGCCCTGCCTGCACATTCGCGCGGTTTCCTCTTTGTCCGCCTTGCCCGCGATCGTGCCGCAGGTTTTAACGTTGCTGAAACCGTGGCCACCACGGTGACACCTGGGTCTGGCACGATCGGGACGTGTATCCCCCGACCTCCTCCGAGGCCGGCCGGGACCCGTGGGCCGACGACGACGTCCCACCAGGGCCGGCCGGTCGTGCGCACCCACCGGTCCCGCGCATCGGCCCGGACGTCGACGACGGTCCCCCGGCCAGGCGGGGTCGCCCCCGCAGGCTGCGCCGCAGCGGCGACCCGGGCCGGCGGCCCGACGACGAGGCCGTCGACGACGTCGACGAGGAGGAGGAGTTCGAGCCGGTCGAGGTGCGCCGGCCGCTCTCGCTCACCGTCGCCGGGTTCGCCGCACTGCTCGGCGTCGGCCTGGTGCTCGGCGCGCAGACCGCCGGGCCCGGGCACCGGTTGCCGTTCGCGTTCATCATCTTCGGCGTGCAGTTGATCTTCGTCCTGGCCTGGACGATGGCCATGCGCCCACCCGCGCTGCTGCTGGTCGCCCTGGTCAGCGCGGTGGTGGCCGCCGCCGCCGACACCGCCGCCGTGCAGTCCGACATCGCCGGTCTCGCCCCGCTCGGATACCTGGCGGCCGGCGGCTTCCTGCTCGGCGTGCTCGGGCAGCTCGTCCGCCGGGTCGACCGGGTTCGGGTCACCGACTCGCTCGGCACCACCCTGCTGATCGTGGTCGGCGTGGTCGCCTTCGCCACGCTCATCGTGCTCAGCCGGATCCCGGCCGGCACCCAGGCGATCACCGTCTGCCTCACCGCCACCGGTGTCGCGCTGACCGTCGCCCGGATCACCGACGCGGTGCTGCCCTGGCCCCGGCTCGCGCCGCAGGTGCCCCGGGGCGCGGCGGGCGTGGTGGCCGGCGCGATGGCCGGCACCCTGGCCAGCGCCGTCCTGGGCAGTTACCTGGTCAGCTTCACCCCGACCAGCGGTGCGGTGATCGGGCTGGTCACCGCCGCCACCGCCGTGCTGGCCGACCTCGCCGTCGGGTACGCCGAGGCGGGCCGGTTGATGGCCGGCGAGCTGCCGACGATGTGGGTCGCCCGGCACATGCAGGGCCCGCTCGGCGGCTTCGCCCTGTCCGCCCCGGCGGCGTACGCGATGTGCGTGCTGTTCCTGTGAGCGACCGGCCGGCGGCGCCCGCCCGCCGGCCGGGCTCGGCCAACGGTTGAGGGTTTCCCCGCCCGGGTACTGTGCGGTGCGCCGCAGGGCGGCAGCAGCCGTAGGGCGGCAGCACCCGACCGTCGGCGTCCCATCGGGCGCCGGCCAGGACAGAAGGAGGCGGGCGTGGCGGAGGCCTACCCGGCGCACGAGGAGCGCCCCCGGCGACGTGGGCGCAAGGTGCTCATCACGCTCCTGGTCCTGCTGGTGATCCTGGCCGGGCTGCTGGTGGCGGCCGACCGGATCGCCGCCGGGGTCGCCGAACGGGCCATCGCCGACCAGGTCACCAAGGAGATCGCCAAGCAGGACGCGCAGTCCTCGGCGCCCGAGGTCGAGGTGGGCGGCTTCCCCTTCCTCACCCAGGTGCTCGACGGCAAGTACGAGCGGATCACCATCAAGCTGCGCGACGTGCAGGGCTCGGTGCGGGGTGACGCGGTCAGCCTGCCGACGCTGGACGTCGACGCCCGCAACGTGCGGGCCTCCCTGGACACCCTGCGCACCCAGCAGGGCGACGTGGTCGCCGAGACCGTCGACGGCACCGGCACCATCACGTACGACAGCCTGGCGAAGCTCCTCGACCGGCCCGGCCTGACCCTCGGCGAGCGGGACGGCAAGCTCGCCGTCACCGCCCCGGTCGACATTCTCGGGCAGAAGCTGACCGTCACCGGCACCGCCAAGGTGACCGTCAGCAAGGAGGGAAAGGTGTCGCTGAGCTTCAACGACCTCGACGCCGAAGGGTTGCCGAACATCCCGCTGGCCCGCACCCTGCTCAACAACTACGCCAAGGGCATCTCGATCGACGTGCCCCTGCCCGAGCTGCCGTTCCAGCTCGTCGTGCGCGAGGTCAAGCCGCTGCCCGGGGGGCTCGCGGTGACCGCCGCCGCGAAGGACGTCCCGATCAACTCGGCCGGCTGAGCCGCCCGTGTCCCGGCCGGGACGGTGTCGCCCCGGCCGGGACGGTGTCGCCCCGGCCGGGAAGGCCGTCCCGGATGCTGGTCGGGCCGGTGGCGCTCCCCGGGACGGCTGGTAGCCTCCCTGTTCATGGGGACGCACCTCACCAAACGGCGCGCGATCGACCTGTGTCGCGTGGCCACCTGCCTGTGTCGCCCCGTCATCTGACGGCGGGGCTGTCCTCGGCCGCCTGACGGCGGCCACCGGCCACAGGGTCTGCGTACCCTCCGGTGTTTCCCCCTCTTCGCCCGGCAGCGGCGCCGTCGCACGAACCCGTGATCCCGTCCTTCCCACTGGGTCCCGCGCGTGGTGCGACAGTCACCTATTTCGATCCCGCGCAGGCTCACCATCCATCCTCACCAGGGAGTGATCTGATGAGTCGCGACACCGCACTCGTCTCGGCCGAATGGGCCGAGAAGAACATCGACGCCCCGGGCGTCGTCTTCGTCGAGGTCGACGAGGACACCTCGGCCTACGACACCGGCCACATCGCCGGCGCGATCAAGCTGGACTGGCGGACCGACCTCCAGGACCAGGTCCGCCGGGACTTCGTCAACAAGAGCCAGTTCGAGGCGCTGCTCTCCGAGCGCGGCGTCGGCAACGACGACGTCGTCGTCCTGTACGGCGGCAACAACAACTGGTTCGCCGCGTACGCGTACTGGTACTTCAAGCTCTACGGCCACCGCGACGTCAAGCTGCTCGACGGCGGTCGCAAGAAGTGGGAGCTGGACGCCCGCCCGCTGGTCACCGACGCGGTGACCCGGCCGCGGACCGAGTACGTCGCGCAGGAGCCGGACAACACCATCCGCGCCTTCCGTGACGAGGTCATCGACGCGATCGGCACCAAGAACCTGGTCGACGTGCGCAGCCCCGACGAGTTCGCCGGCCGGCTGCTCGCCCCCGCCCACCTGCCGCAGGAGCAGGCCCAGCGCGCCGGGCACATCCCCACCGCGATCAGTGTGCCGTGGTCCAAGGCCGCGAAGGAGGACGGCACCTTCAAGTCCGACGACGAGCTGCGCAAGATCTACGCCGCGGCCGGGCTCGACGACGGCAAGGAGACCATCGCCTACTGCCGGATCGGCGAGCGCTCCTCGCACAGCTGGTTCGTGCTCCAGGAGCTGCTCGGCCACCCCAACGTGAAGAACTACGACGGTTCCTGGACCGAGTACGGCTCGCTGGTCGGCGTGCCGGTCGCGCTCGGCGACGAGCCCGGGGAGGCCTGAGCCATGACCGCTCCCACCGCTGCCGGGTGCGCCGCGCCCGACCAGGCCGCCCCGCTGCCGGCCAGCCTGGACCTGGAGAAGGAAACCGTCATCACCGGCGACGTCCGGTCCGAGGCCGGCGAGGTCGTCGCGGGCGCGTACGTCCGGCTGCTCGACTCCACCGGTGAGTTCACCGCCGAGGTGGTCACCTCCCCGGCCGGGCAGTTCCGCTTCTTCGCCGCGCCCGGCGCCTGGACGCTGCGGGCGCTCTCCCGGCACGGCAACGGCGACGCCGCCGTCACGGCCGCGCGCGGCATCAACGAGGTCGCTGTAACGGTCGCCTGAGGTGTAAGCGTGGATCGGCTCGGGCCGGTCGCCCCTGAACGGGGTGACCGGCCCGAGCCGTTCCGCGATAACCGAGGCAATCGGCCGACGGCGGGCATCGGGGGGCGCTCACGAGGTGCAGCCGCCCGGATGGCCGACCCGCCGGATGCAGCGACGTCGCCCGCCGAGCCGCCGGTCGCAGAAGACCTGATGCTGCGTGTCCGGCGTGCCCTCCTCGGACACCGTCGTCTCGCCGAGCACCAGCTCCGGTAGGAACGCCAGCGACCGGCCGATCGAGCGGGCCAGCAGCCGCGCCGCCGGCAGGTCGTCGGCGGCAACGGTCAGGTGTACGACGTACCGCTCGCGCTCGGTCGCGGCGGTCACCGGCGTACCACCCGGGGGCCGAACCGGGACTGCCAGTCGCGGAGCACGCCCTTGATCCGCACGTTCTCCTCCCGGGTACGGTTCAGCTCGGCGTGCAGGGCGGTCAACTCGTCGGCGATCCGGTGCAGGAAGCCGTCCACCTCGGCCGGGTCCAGCCCGTGCCGGGACCAGCTGAACCACTGCTGCCGCACCTGACTGGCGCAGAGCGGCCGGTGCGCCGTCGACCGGTAGTGGTGGCCAGCGTTGTGTCGCCCCGATGGCCCGGACTGTCCGGCGGGCCGGGTGGCGGGTCGGTTGTCGGCGCGGTTGGTCGCGGGCCGGTTGGTGGCGCGGTGCCGGGCCGGTGGCGGCCGGTCGGGTGGCCGCTCGGCTGCCACGGATCGGCCGGTTGCCGTCGACCGGTTCCGGCGGAACAGCCGGAGGAACCTGCGCACGATGAGGACCGCCTTTCCGCAAGGGCAGCCGTGGGATGGCGCTGCCGCTGGAGGCGGCCGGGACGGGCGTATCCCTTCCATCTCCGACACCCGCCCCGACCGGGGGAGAGCCCTACTCGTTGCCACGCGAGGAGCGCTCACCGCCAACTTATTTGAATAACTGGAAAGAGTCAACGCCTGGTTGCAGTGCGTGGTTGCACGTGGTGATGAGTGCGTGATCGAATCGGAGGTGCCACGCGAGGAGTGCCATGCCTGCGACCCCGGACTACATCCGGATCTCTGACGAGATAGTTGCCGACGTCAGGTCGGGTAAGTACAAGCCGGGGGACAAGCTGCCCTCGATCAGTGAGCAGTGCGGCCGGTTCAAGGTCAGTGCGTCGACGATCAACCTTGTCAACGTGCGGCTGGAAGCGCTCGGGGTCATCAGCCGTCACCAGGGCAAGGGCATCTTCGTCACCGATCCGGAGACGTGGCTGCGTAAGCCCTGACCGGTAGCTGACACTTCTTCGGGTCCGCATGGGCCTGCCCAGGCGGCCGTACTGTCGAGTCGGTGACCGGTCGAGTAAGGAGCCGGCCAGGGCTCATCTGTGTCCGCCCGGGATCTCAGGAACCTGCGAGCCGCCGATAGATCAATCCGGCTCGTAGAGCACCGTTCTGGGCTACGATCCCGCCTATGACCGCAGCTCACGCGTACGAGTACGAGATTCCTGAGCATGCGCCCGCCCCCGTCGAGGCCGTCGAGCAGGCCGAGGGAGGCAAGGTCGTCTATCTCACGCGTAAAGGTCGCCGGATTGCTGCGGTGGTACCCACTTCGGTGGCGGAGCAGAATGACCTTGATGACCTTGAGGCGTTCTGGGAGGCGCAGGAGAACCAGGTCCGCGAGGCGTGCCGGCGGATGTGGAAGGCTGTCGCAAACGAGGACGAGGGCACTCGACAGGCGATGCGCGAGTCGATCGAGCGCATCCTCGAAGAGATCGAGGACGCAGCGGACGCGGCGATTGCCAGTGCTGCCGTGGCGCGTCGATCGTCCGAGGGGCCCGGGATACCCTGGGCGCAGGCAGTCCGGGACCTCGGGCTGTGAAGTGGTCCGTAGAGTTCACGCGGCGTGCTCTGAAGCAGCTTGAGAAGCTCGATGAGTCGGTCAGGCGGCGGGTGGGCTGTTAAAGCGAAGCTGCGCCAGTTCGTTCCGTCTTCTTCCTTTGGCGAGCAGGTACTTGTATCGATGAGCACCTGCCGGCGATCGCGCGGGCTTGTGCCCCAAGATCGTGCAGGTTTGCAGGGTAGTACGTGTCCTTGAGGATGAACCCGCGGGCCAAACCGCTCCCGGGCGGCCTTGTTCCGGCAGGTAAGGAATGTGGTTAGGCAGGCGATCCGATACAGGCCTCGCAAATCCTCCATCGTTGTCCGCGCGGCCCTGCTGGTCAAGGTTGACCGGCGTACACCAAGAGCTTCGACGGTACTTGTGGGAATTCCAGGGCCATATATGGGACATGGCTTGGCCGGGCGATAAGCTATCATCCAGTGATGAACCAGCATCTCGCTAAACTGGCTGATTGGATCGTTGAAAACGACTGGCCTGACACGACCTGCCCCTTTTGTCGGAGCACCACTCTTTCCGTTCAAGCAATAGAAGACCTACCAACAGCTCAATCGACGGCGCTTCAGCAGACGCACCCGGCGTGGGAACCCGATTGGATCACTGGCAAATTCCGCGGAGTGTTGCGTTGCAATGCAAAGCGATGCGGTGAAGATGTCTTAGTGACGGGCGAGATGCGAATCATCGAAACTACCGATGGTTTCCATGAGCAAACCTACGACTCCTCATATCTACTGCGATTCGCTCAGCCCTCATTGCCACTGATTGAGTTCGCCGAAGACTGCCCGGAGTCAGTTCGGCATCATGTTGACCAGGCGGCGACCCTGCTGTGGGCCAGCCCGGGCGCGGCCGCTGGCAGGTTGCGCCTCGCAATTGAACAGCTCTTGACTGAATTGGGTGACGCATCGAAGCGACCCCTAGATCGCCGGCTTTCCGATCTCAAGAAGACGGAGCCTGATGTAGCCGACACACTCCTGGCGGTAAAGTGGATAGGGAACCAAGGTGTCCATGAGGAGACGCTGAGTGCGACCGACGTGCTTGATGGCGCCAAGCTACTTGACCACGCACTAGATTTGCTATACAGGCATCCACAGATGAAGGCCTTGGCTACTCAGATCAATGCAGACAAGGGAATTCGCCGGCACACCGCCACACCATAGATTCCGATCGGGACCAAAAAAGAAGTGATCTCGGCGGCTATGCGGGCCAGTCCGGGCGACTCCCTCAGGAGGAATCCGGTCCTGACGCCAACCGCTGCGCATTGGCTCGGGCCGGTCGTCCTCAGGGGTGACCGGCCCGAGCCGTGACCGTTGCCGCGCCCGCCCGCCTTCACGGGTACCCGGCCAGGACGTGCGCCCACCTCGCCGGGGTCCGGCCCTCGCCGTACGAGGGTGAAGAGAGCCGGCCCCGCGTGGACCTCGCCGCTCCCGGTGTGAAGTCGACCCGGCCGGCTGCGCGGCTATTCTTCAGGTTGGCAGTTCAACCGTGCACTGCTGTGGCGGGCGCGGCCTCGGGAGGGTGTTCCAGCACCCTCTCGGGGGTCCGTCAAACTCCGACGGCGCCTACTCGCAGAAGACACGCACTTTGGCATCGGGCTGGTCCACCTCCACGGTCATCTCGTCGAGGTGCTCCACGAGCGCCTCGAGCTGTTCGGGCTTGAGCTGCGTCAGGTCGAACGGCACGCCCGACTTGTTCAGTTCGGCGTTGGCCTGCCCCAGCGCCTGCGGCGGGATCAGGGCCGCCAGCCGTACGCCGGCCCGCAGCAGTTGCAGCGGCACCCGCACGTTGACCCGTCCCGGCTCGCCGTTCTCGACGGTGTCCACCAACACCCGCAGGTACTTCGCCCTGCCCTTCGGCCGGGCGTCGAGGCTCGGCGCCGCCTCCGGCTGGGCCCGTTCGAGCGCGGCGATGAGCTGCTCCGCCTCCGCTGCGGTGATCTTGCCCTCGGCCAGCATGTCGAGGATGTCCTTGCGCTGTTCGTTCATCGGAACCTCTCCTATCGGATGGTTACGAGCACAGCCGAACGGCCCTGCTCGATGTCGACCCGGGTGCCGGGCAACGCGGAGATGACGCGCCAACCGGTGCCGAGTGCGCGCACCACACTGATGCGGTACACGAGGCAGGCCACGGCCGCCACCAGCACGACCAGGGCCACGACCGGTGAGAACACGAGCACTACGGGGAGCACCGGGACCCAGATCCGGATGGGACGACCGTCCGGGCGTTTGACCCGTACGGTCAGCAACTGCGGCATCACGTGCGGCCCTCCAGTTCGGACAACGCCTGCTGTGTGGTGATCTCGCCGCGGCGCAACCGATCGATGACGTCGGCCCGCGACGGCGCCGGATCGGTCTCGACGAAGTCGAGCATCTGCATGATCCGGTTCAGTCGTGACTTGATCGTCGGGTAGCTCACCCCGAAGATCCGCTCCATCTCCTTGATGGAACCGTGGCACCGCACGAACGCCGTGACGAAGACCTGATCCTCGACGTTGAGCTGAGCCAGTTGCGGTAGCTCGAACTCACCCTCGATCGCGACGCCGTTGCCTGCCAGGCGCACCCGCTCGACGACGAACGGCTGGCCCCGGGTCAGGTTCGTGAGTTCCTGCCAGTCCATCGCCTGCTCTGTCATATCTAAAGTTATAACCGGTGCTACTTCAACTTTCAATAAGTTGATCTTAATTTTCTTAAACGAGCGCTTCGGCGGTCGTCCTGCACCGGCTGGCGGAACCGGCGTGCCGGCGGGGGTGGCGACATCGCGTGACACGATGGCCCGGTGAGTGGTGCTGCACAGGCGGGATACGCCCCGCCGACCGGTCCCCGAGAGCCGACGCCCGCCCGCCGTCGGTCCCACTGGCTGCTGGCCGCGACCGTGGCCTGGGCGGTGCTGCTCGGCGTACTGACCTGGGTTTCGGTCCGCGACGACGGGCCGACCGTCCGCGAGCAGCGCAGCCTGGCCCAGGCCGGGCCGGTGGTCGACCGGGCGGTCGGTGAGCTGGTCGCGGCGGCTGGCGACGGGGTCGTCGCGCTAGAGCCGGACCGGATCGAGCGTGGCTGCCGGGTGACCCCGCTGCTCGACGGCGCGACGCTGGAGCGCGGGGTGGAGATTCTCGACCCCGGCGCCGACCCGCGCGCGGTGCTCACCCGGGTCGCCGACCGGCTTCCGGCGGGTTGGCAGGCCGGGGTTCGGGCCACCGACGATGGCCCCCGGCTGCGCGCCGACGCGGGGGAGTTCGTGCTGGTGGCGGGGCGATCGGCCGGCGACGGCCGGATCCGGTTGACCGTCCGCACCGGGTGCCGCCCGATCGGCGACGGCTACCGGCCACCCGCCGCCCAGGCCGGCCCGGAATCGGCCGCCCTGGCCGCCGCCCTGCGCGCGCTCGGCCACCCGGCGCCCGTCCCACCCACGCAGCAACTCGCCGCGCCCTGCCCCGGCACCGACCGCCAGGCCCGCACCGCCCGCCTCACCCTCGACCCCGCCCCGGCGGAGCCGGCCCGCGCGCTCGCCCCGGTCGCGGCCGACGCCGCCGTCCTGGAAACCCCCGAGGTGTACGCCTACCGTCAGGGCGTGGTCACCGTGGCCCTGGCCGGCTCCGACCTGACCGCCACCACCGGCTGCCGCGCCTGAACCCGTCCCGTCCGGCGGAACGGGTAGCCGGCTATGGGGTTCCCCGGCCCAGCAGGAACGGGCCGAGCAGTTCACGGACCCGTTCCCCGGTGGCGGTCGTGTCCGACCCCGCCTCGATCATGCGGCTGGCGGTGTAGACCACCGAGCTGATCAGCCCCGCCGTGCTGGTCGGGTCGGGCAGCCCCAGCTCGCTCAGGGCGGCCACCAGAGGGCCGCTCATCTGCTCATGCATCTGCCGGGTGCTGGCGTTGGTCTCCTCGCCCGGCACCGACTCGATCAGGGCGGTGGCGAGGGCGTGCTCACCCTCGGCGACCAGGCGGAGGTTCGCGGCGACGTACGCCAACACCTGCTCCCCCGGGCCGCCGGCCGCGGCCATCGCGTCGGTCACCTGGCGGGACCAGTTCGGCAGCACCTCCCTCACCAGCTCCAGCAGCAGGGCGTCGCCGGAGCGGAAGTACTCGTACACCGACGAGCGGGCCAGCTTCGCGCGGGCCGCCACCGCGGCGAGGGTGGGCGGGTGGCGGGGGTCCTCGGCCAGCAGCGACCGGGCGGCGTCGAGGAGGGCCCGGCGTCGCTCGGCCCGGTGCTGGGCTACGGTCGGCGCGTTGATGCGTGGCATGGGCCCTCCTCCTGCACGTCCGTCAGCCGGTGGACAGCCGCCCGTCAATCATCTCAACCACCCGGTCGCAGTGCTCCAGCACGTCCTGGTCATGGGTGACCATGACGCTGGCGACCGCCGACTGCTTCGTCTCCTGGGCCAGCAGTTGCACCACCTCGTGGCTGCGCGCCCGGTCCAGCGCGGCCGTCGGCTCGTCCACCAGCAGCAGCGACGGGTGCCCCACGAGGGCGCGGGCGATGCCCACCCGCTGGCGCTCGCCGCCGGAGAGCTGGTGGGGGCGCCGGTCCGCCCGGTGCGCCATTCCCACATCGGCGAGGAGTTGCGCCGGGTCGCGGGAGTCGATCCGCTTCTTGCTGAGGTTGGTGACCAGCCGGAGTTGGTCCAGGGCGGTGAGCGCCGGCAGCAGGTTGCCGCTCTGGAACACGAAACCGATGTGGTCGCGGCGGTACGCCGCCCTCGCCCGGTCGCTCATCGCGGTGACGTCGCGCCCGTCGATGGTGACCGTCCCCTCGTCGGGGGTGGTCAGCGCCCCGGCGATCGCCAGCAGGCTGGACTTGCCGGAGCCGGAGGGGCCGACGACGGCGACCAGTTCACCCGGCCGGACCATCAGGTCGACGCCGTCCAGGGCGGTGACCGTGTCGTCGCCGTCCCCGAGGCGCAGGGTCACGCCGGACAGGACGAGGCCGGTGCGTTCGGTGCTGCTCATCGTTGTCCTCCCAGGGCGGCGAGCGGGTCGATGGAGGCAACGCGGACGATCGCCGCGCAGGCGCCGAGGAGACCGAGCAGGACCAGGAGCAGGCTCGCGAGGGTCACGGCGGGCGCTTCGAGGGCGAACGGCACGCCGCTGCCGCCCATCAGGCCGCCGAGGGCGACCCCGACCGCCACCCCCGCGGCGATCGAGGCCACGAGGACGACCAGCGCCTGCGCCAGGCCATCCCGCAGCAGGTACGGCTTGGCGGCCCCCATCGCGCGCAGCACAGCCAGTTCGTGTTTGCGGCTGATCGTCCAGACCGTGAAGAACGCGCCGACGACCAGCGCCGAGATGGCGTACAGGAAGACCTGGATGAGCATCAGCGTGGAGGTCTCGGCGCTGTAGCCCGGCGACGCACCGTACGACTCCCGCTTCGCGAGGGTCGTCGTGCCGGCGGCGGCGTCCCCGGCGGCGAGGTCGGCGGTGTCGTCGGCCCTGATGGCGACCGCGGTGGCCTGCTCGGCGGCCTTGGCGGGAAGCTCCTGGCCGGGGCCGACCCCGGCGTGCAGGCGCTGCCAGGCCGCCAGTGGCAGGTAGGCCACGTCGACGTGACCGAAGGTGTGCTGGTCGGCGGTGGCACCGACGATCTTGAGCGGGGTGCCGATCCGGTCGACGGTCACCGTGTCACCGACCCGCAGGCCGGCGTCGAGGGCGGTCCGCGAGACGACGATCCCGTCGGGTGCGCCCAGCCCGGTCCCCTCGCCGGCCGACGGGGCCAGGAAGGAGTTCGGCTCGACGCCGAAGAGGGCGAGGTCGACCGGTACGCCCCGGTCGCTGCGTGCGTTGACCAGCATGTTGCCGAAGGGCGCGGCCTCCCGCACGCCGGGTTGCTGGCGCCACCGGGCGACCTGCTGGTTGTCCACGACGCTACGCGAGAAGGCCGAGTCGAGCTTGGTGCCGCCGTCGAAGGCGAAGGCGGTCACCGGCAGCCGTTGCAGGCCGGATACGCCGTCGTTGACCAGGCCCGACGACAGCCCGGAGAGCAGCACCATCAGCACCGCGATGAGGGCGACCACGCTGCCCATCAGCGTGAACCGCCAGCGCGCGAAGCGAAGCTCGCGCAGGGCCAGGAACATTCGTCCTCCTCGGGGAGCGTCCCCTTTTGCCGACATGACGTCGGAAAGGATACCGACTCGGTGTCGGTAAGAATCCGGGGGTACGCGTGGCCGCCGCGCGAGGGCGATCGCCTTCTCATTCAGTCGCAATGTGCTCGCCGCCCGTCGTCAACGCTTCGTCCCCAAGGCCCGTCATAGGGCTGTAGGGGCGAAGGAGGCAACGTGACAAGCGAACGAGATGAGCAGTTCGGGCAGTTCGTGCTGGACCGGCGTGCCGAGTTGGTGCGGACGGCCAGGTTGATCACCGGCGGTGACCACCATCTGGCCGAGGACCTGGTCCAGACGACGATGACGAAGCTCTACGTCAAGTGGCCGGCGTACTGCCGGGCCGGTAATCCGAGCGGCTATGTGTACCGAATCATGGTCAACGCGCTGACCGATGAGCGGCGTCGCCCGTGGTGGCGGCGGGAACGCTCCACGGCGGCCCTGCCCGACATCGCGCACGTCGAGCCAGGGCTGGACCGTGAGGGCGTCGACGAGCTGATGACCGCGCTCAAGCGGCTGCCGCCGAGGATGCGGGCCACGCTGGTGTTCCGGTACTTCCACGGCCTGGACGTGGCCGAGACCGCCGGCGCGTTGGGTTGCAGTGAGGGCTCGGTGAAGACCCAGACGGCCCGTGGGCTGCAACGGCTGCGCGAAGCCCTGGAGGTGACCCCCGGCCGGATGAGCTACCTGCCCGGCAACGCCCGACCCTGACCCACGGCCCTGTTCCGCGTCGGCACAACCATCCGAGGAGAAGTCATGAACACCGACCTGCACGACCGTTTCGTCGAAATGGCCGGCCCGGCCGCCACGCCGTCCGCCGCGACGCTCACCGCGGACCTGGAGCGCGGGCGACGCGCCCTGCGCCGGCACCGACTCGCCCAGGTCGGCGGTGCCGGGCTCCTGGCAGCCGCCCTGGCCGCCACGCTCGTCGTGCCCGGAGTGCGGACCGGCGACGGCGCACCGGACATCGCCGGGCCGCCGGCCGCCACCGCAACGAAGACCGGCGGGGCGACCAACCCGTCCCCGGTCAGGCTGGTGGCCTACACCGGCGAGCAGCCCACCGGGTTCACCGTCGACGAGGTGCCGGAGGGCTGGGAGGTCCAGGGTTCCGACGAGTCCGCCTTCATGCTCGCCCCGAAGGGCATCGCCGACCAGGACCCCCAATCGTTCGTTGGCAAGATCGGCATCGTGCTGCAGAGAACGCTGCCGGACGTGACGACGAAGAAGGTCACCGTCAACGGCCAGCCGGCTCTGCTGGCCACGATGGCCGGCAACGCCCGGCCCGGCACCGTCTTCATCAAGCAGCCCACCGGCGCGTACCTGGCGATCCAGGTGTGGCAGACCCTCAACTGGGGCGAAAAGGAGATCGTGCGGTTCGCCGAAGGCGTGCACGTCGGGAAGGACGCCCGCCCGATCGTGAGCTGAGCTCGATCACCGGGGGCGGTCAGGGCGGGGGCGAGGGGGCGGGGGTCAGTAGACCAGGGCCTGCGCGCCCTCGGCCATCGCCTCCTCGACGAAGACCGCCGCCCCGGCGATCCGCACCCCCGGCAGCACGTCGTCGGGGCCGATGTCCCGGCGGGCCGCGCACTGCGTACAGGCCGTCACCTTGCCGGTGCTGATGATCACGTGCAGCAGCTCGGCCAGCGGCGCGGAGTGCGGCAGCTCGAACTCCTGCGCCCGGCCGGGCAGGGCGAACCAGGTCGACTCCCCGGTGAGCCAGAGCGAGACGTCCACACCTGCGGCGGCGGCGGTGGCGGCGACGGTGAAGGCCTGTGCGCACCGCTCCGGCGCGTCGGCGCCGGCGGTGACCTTGACGACGAGAGTGCGGGCCATGGCGCCAGCATAGGATGGCCCGGATGGTTACCGAGATCGGGTTCGTCAGCCTGCTGGTCGCCGGCCTGGGCGCACTCGCCGGTGGCCTGGTCTACCTTGCCGTACGCATGTCGAGAGGACGTTGGTGAGCGCGAGGAGTGAGCCGGGTCTGCGAGCCCCGCAGTCGCGAACGGAGATGAGCCGGTGAGCAGCGAGAACCCTCTACAGCCGCCGTGGTTGAACGCGCCCCTGGTCGACCCGTACCCGTACGAGGAGAGCCACGACCTGCGGGTGGGCCCGAAGCTGCACCCGACGCTGGACGGGCTGCTGCCGTACATCGGGGTGTGGCGGGGTCGGGGTCGGGGCGGATACCCGACGATCGAGGACTTCGACTACGCCCAGGAGATCCGGATCAGCCACGACGGCCGGCCGTTCCTGTCCTACGAGTCGCGGGCCTGGATCCTCGACGAGGACAGCCGGCCGGTGCGCCCCGGCGGCCGTGAGGTGGGCTGGTGGCGTCCGGTGCTCGACGGCGACGGCCGGGCCACCGACGAGCTGGAGGCCCTGATGTCCGTGCCGACGGGCGTGATGGAGCTGCACATCGGCAAGCGCAAGGGCACCCAGTTGGAGTTCGTCACCGACGCCGTGGTCCGCACCTCCACCGCCAAGGAGGTCACGGCCGGGCACCGGCTCTTCGGCATCGTCGAGGGCGCCCTGCTGTACGCCCAGGACATGGCCGCCGTCGGCCACCCCCTGACCCCCCACCTCTCCGCCCGCCTCCTCCGCACAGCCGGCTAAACCCCGGGAGCGGGGCGGGGACGGGAGCGGGGGGTGGGCGGCGAACTATAGTCGGGTGGTGCCCGAATCCTCCCTTGCGGAAGTGCTCCGCGCTCGTGGGCTGCGGCTGACGGCGCAGCGGCAGTTGATCCTCCAGGCGGTGCTGGACCTCGGGCACGCCACCCCGGAGCAGGTGCACGGCGCGGTCCGCAAGGTGGCCGCCGGCGTCAACATCACCACCATCTACCGGACGCTGGAGCTGCTGGAACGCCTCGGCCTGGTGACCCACACCCACCTGTCGCACGGCTCGCCCACCTACCATGCGGCCGGCGAACACCAGCACGTCCACCTGGTCTGCCGGGAGTGCGGCGCGATCGACGAGATCGACCGGGAGCTGCTCCGGCCGCTCGCCGACCGGCTGGCCGGCGAGCGGGGGTTCCAGGTGGACATCGGGCACGTGGCGCTCTTCGGCGTCTGCGGTCGCTGCGAGGACGGGGAGCGGAAATGATCGACATCGCGGGCGTGGTCGCGGCCGAGGCCATCGACGAACAGACGCGGGACCAGCCGGAGCCGGCGCACCGGGCGGCCGGGGTGCGGGGGGTCGCCGCCCACTACGGCGACCCGATGCGGGAGCAGCGCACCCTCGACACCACCGTCGGCCTGGTCGACCGGTCACACCGGGGGATCATCGCCGTGCCCGGCGAGGAACGGATCGGCTGGCTGCACACCCTCACCACCCAGCACCTGGCGACGCTGAAGGCCGGCGAGGGCACCGAGCTGCTGGTGCTCTCCCCGCACGGCCACGTCGAGCAGCACGCCATGGTCGCCGAGGACGGCGAGACCACCTGGCTGGACACCGAGCCGGGCGCCACCGGAGGGCTGCTGACGTACCTGGAGCGGATGCGGTTCTTCACCAAGGTCGAGCCGCGTGACGCCACCGCCGAGCACGCCCTGCTCTCCCTCGTCGGCCCGGAGGCGACCGGCGCGCTCGGCACGCTGGGCGTGACCGGGCTGGCCGAGCCCGACGCCGTCGGGGTGCCGGGCCCGAAGTTCCGCTCCGGTGAGATGCCGGCCCGGCCCACCGTCCGGTACGCCGTCGCGCCGCTGCCGATCGGCGGGTGGGCCCGTCGGGGCCCGCTCGGCGTGGACCTGTTGGTGCCCCGGGTGGCCATGGACCAGGTGGTCGCCGAGCTGCGCGGGGCCGGGGTGCCGGTGGTCGGGCTGTGGGCGTACGAGGCGATCCGGGTGGCCGCCCGGCGGGCCCGGGTCGGGGTGGACACCGACCACCGGACGATCCCGGCCGACGTGGACCTGATCGCCCCGGCCGTGCACCTGGACAAGGGCTGCTACCGGGGCCAGGAGACCGTCGCCCGGGTGCACAACATGGGGCGGCCGCCGCGTCGGCTCGTACTGCTGCACCTGGACGGGGTGACCACCGACCTGCTGCCGGCCGCCGGCACCCCGGTGACCCTGGACGGCCGGGCGGTCGGTTTCGTCGGCACCGCCGTGCACCACCACGAGCTGGGCCAGGTCGCGCTGGCGGTGGTCAAGCGCAACGTCGGCGACGACGCCCGGCTCCTGGTCGGCGAGACGGCCGCCGCGATCGACCCTTCCTGAACTGACGTTCAGGCCGACGGTCGACCTGCCCGGGTGGGCCGTCTAGGATCGCCGGCATGACCACAGGGACGTTGATCACGGTTGCCCCCACCGGCGCGGAATCGGCGAAGGCCGAGGTCCCGGCGCTGCCGGTGACCCTCGACGAGCTGCTGCTGACCGCGAAGGAGTGCGAGGCGCTCGGTGCCGCCGTGATCCACATCCACATCCGCGACGACGACGCGCGGGCCACCCTCGACCAGGGGCGGCTGCGGGAGACGGTGGCCGCGCTGCGGGAGAGCACCGACCTGGTCGTGCAGCTCTCCTCCGGCGGCGCGGTGACCGACCCCGAGGCCGACCGGCTGGCCGTGCTGGACGCCGGGCCGGACATGGCCTCCTGCACCATGGGCACGCTCAACTTCGGCGACGACGTCTTCCTCAACCGCTGGGAGTTCATCGTCGACCTGCACACCCGGATGCAGGAGCGCGGCATCGTCCCGGAGTACGAGATCTTCGACCTCGGCCACCTGACCGCCCTGCAACGCCTGCTCGGCAAGTACGGCCTGCCGCACGGCGGGCACGTGCACGTCGACTTCGTGATGGGGGTGCCGGGCGGCATGCCCGGCACCACGCAGGCGCTGGTCGCCGCCCACCAGGCGCTGCGCGACCTGCCGGAGGGGGCCACGTTCTCGGCCACCGGCATCGGCCGCAGCAGCATCCCGGTGATGCTGGCCTCGCTGTCGACCGGCGGGCACCTGCGGGTGGGGATGGAGGACACCGTCACGTACGCCAAGGGACAGCCGGTCGAGTCGAACATGCAGCTCGTCGCGCGGGCGGTCGGCTTCGCCCAGCTCGCCCAGCGCCCGCCGCTGACCACGGCGGCGGCCCGCGACCTGCTCGGCCTCTCCTGACCACGGCTCACGTTGTGAGAACGACGTACGAGGGCGGCGTGCCGCTCGCCGAGGTGGTCCGCTCGGGCTTCGTGGAAGGGCTGCACCGTGGCTCGGTGGCGGTGCTCGACGCGGCCGGCGCGCCGGTGGCCGGCGCCGGGGACGTCACCTCCCCGATCTTCCCCCGCTCGGCGAGCAAGCCGATGCAGGCGATCGGCATGCTCCGCGCCGGGCTGCCGCTGAGCGATCCGGCCGACGTGGCGCTGGTGTCGGCCAGCCACGCGGGGGAGGAGTTCCACGTGGCCCGGGTGGGCGCGCTGCTGGCCGCCGCCGGGCTGGACGAGTCCGCCCTCGGCTGCCCGCCCGACCTGCCGATGGGCGAGCTGGCCCGGGAGGCCGTGCTGCGGGCCGGCGGCGGGGCCACCCAGGCCCGGATGAACTGCTCCGGCAAGCACACCGGCATGGTGCTCACCTGCCTGGCCGCCGGCTGGCCCCGGGAGGGCTACTGGCGTCCGGAGCACCCGTTGCAGCAGCGGCTGCGGGAGGCCGTCGAGGAGTTCACCGGGGAACGGGTGGCGGCCGTCGGGGTGGACGGCTGCGGGGCCCCGGTGCTCGCCGTCTCACTGACCGGGCTGGCCCGGGCGTTCCTGCGGCTGGTCACCGCCGAGCCGGGCTCGGCGGCGCGGACGGTCGCGGACGCCATGCGGGCGTACCCGGAGGTCGTGGGCGGCACCTGGGCGGAGGACAGCCGCCTGATGCGCGGCCTGCCCGGCGCGCTCGTCAAGATCGGCGCGGAGGGGGTGATCGCCGCCGCGTTGCCCGGCGTCGGCGCGGTCGCCGTGAAGATCGACGACGGGGCGGCGCGGGCCCGGATGCCGGTCCTGGTCTCCGCGCTGCGCCGGCTGGGCGCCAGGGCGCCGGTCCTCGACGAGTACGCCGAGCTGCCGCTGCTCGGCGGCGGTCTCCCGGTCGGGGCGGTCCGCCCGATCTGGTGACCGGGCGGGTGCCCGCGCCGGACGGCGACCTCACGCCAGGAGGTGGATCCTCACCTGAGGAAGTCGAGCAGGGCGGGGTTGACGGCGTCCGGGCGCTCCAGGGGGAGCAGGTGGCCGGCGTCCGGGACGTCCGGCAGCCGGACCGCGCCGGGCACCTCGGCGGCGATCCGGTCGGCGAGGCGGCGGATGTCCGGCACGTCGGCCGCCCCGGCGGCCACCAGCACCGGTACGCGCAGCTCGCCGAGCCGCTCGATCGCGGGTGGGTCGAGCTCGGCCACGTCCACGGCGCTCAACGCCAGCTCGGCGGTGAGCGCCTGCCGGTCCATCTCCTCGGCGAACCGGATCAGCGTCGGGTTGACGTCCTCCGGGCGGCGGCCCGGGCCGACCACCCAGAACCGCACCTCACCGGCCGCGTTGGCCGCGAAGTCCTCGGGGTCGGTCTCGCCGACGAGATCGTCCCAGAGGTCGTTGGCCTCCTCGGACCACTCGTGGCCGCCGATCGCCGTGCCGAGGAGGGCGAGCGCGCGGACCCGCCCCGGGTGCGCCAGGGCGGTGTCGACCGCCACCGCTCCGCCGAACGAGCAGCCCACCAGGGCGGCCTGGGGCAGGCCCAGCGCGTCCAGCAGCCCGACGACGTCGTCGTGGTGGGCGAACGGGTCGGGAGGCAGTTCGGAGTCGCCGTAGCCGCGCAGGTCCACGGCGATCACCCGGTGCCGGGCGGCGAGGGCGGGCACCTGCTCCCGCCACATCCGCCGGTCGGCGATGCCGGCGTGCAGCAGCACGACGGGGGTTCCGCTGCCGGTGTCGTCGTACGCGAGCTTTGCGCCGTTGATCTCGATCTTCGTCACGACGGGAAAAGGTACGGACCGGACAGGTGGCGCGCAAACCGGTTCTGAGACGTCGCTAACTCTGGCTAGCATTTTGCTTGCAGGAGCTAGCAGTGCCGGTTAGCGTTGGGGTCATGGCCAGCTCCAAGGACCTACCCGATGTCGGCGGGTTCATCCGTGACCTGCGCCGCAACGCGAAGATCTCGTTGCGGCAGCTCGCCGAGCAGGCGGGCGTCAGCAACCCGTACCTCAGCCAGATCGAGCGCGGCCTGCGTAGGCCCAGCGCGGAGGTGCTCCAGCAGCTCGCCAGCGCGCTGCGGGTCTCCACCCCCGCGATGTACCTGCGCGCCGGCCTGCTCGACGACAAGGAGGGGCAGGGTGTGCTTGCCGCCATCGCGGTCGATCCCGACCTGACCATGGCGCAGAAGCAGTCCCTCACCCAGATCTACGAGACGTTCCGCCGGGAGAACGCCCGGCTCGCCGAGGCGACGGCCGCCGCCGCCGGTGCCCAGGCCCCGGCCCCGGCCGCCGCGCCGCAGGCCCCCGCCACGGTGGCCCCGGCCGCGACCGGGCCCACCACGCCGGAGGGCACCCCGACCGAGGCGGTCCTGGAGTCGGTCGCCGTCACCGAGGCCGGCCCGGCGCCGGCCCCGCGCAGCAACAGCCCAGCGAGGAAGGCCGCCCCGCAGGCGGCCGACAAGACCGCTGCCGCGGTCGACGAGGACAAGACCGCTGCCGCGGTCGACGAGGACAAGACCGCCGCCGCGGTCGACGTGGACAAGACCGCCGCCGCGGTCGACGTGGACAAGACCGCCGCTGCGGTCGAGGAGGAGAAGTCATGACCCAGCCGAAGACCAACCGCATCCCGGCCCCGCTCTACGCCGCCGCAGGCGCCGGTGACCTGGCGATCGAGCAGCTGCGCAAGCTGCCGACGGTCGTCACCGACCTGGGCGTCAAGGTCGTCGCCGGCCTCGGCGGCAAGGCCGTCGTGACCGGATTCGAGCTGCGCCAGCGGGCCACCGAGACGCTGCGTGCCGCGAACCAGACCGCCACCGAGCTGCGCGGGAAGGGCGTCCAGGCCGAGCTGAACCGGCTGCGCGAGGCGGCCGACGTCGACCGGATCCGCGAGGCCGCCGACGTCGACCGGATCCGCGAGCTGGCCACCCGCAACGCCGCCGTCGTCGTCGCCGGCGCACAGGCCGCCCAGGTGCGGGCCCTGGCCGCGTACGGCGAGCTGGTCGCCCGCGGCGAGCGGGTGGTCGGCGCCGGGGTGCTGGAGGCAGCCGACACGGTCAACGCCGACATCGAGGCGACCGAGGCGGAGCTGACCGCGACCCCGGCGGTCACCCCGACGGCCACCGAGGCCCCGGCGGCGGCGAAGACCGACGTCCCGACCCCGGCCGACGTGGCCGAGGTCGTGGAGGCCAAGCCGGCCGCCGCGAAGACCCCGCGTACCCGGGCCACCAAGGCGACCGCGGCCAAGGCGACCGGCAAGACGGCTCCGAAGGCCACCACCGACACCCCGTCGGCCAAGCTGCCGAAGCCCACCCGGCGCACCCGCCCGGCCGCCGAGTAGTCCAACCCGCCGACCCGTGCGGCACGACCCCGGATGCGTCCTGACGGACGGATCCGGGGCCGTCGGCATAAGCTTGCCGGCATGGCCAACGCCGCACCGATCTTCGCCTTCGAGGTCAAGTACTGGATCACCATGCTGCTGCTGGTATCCGCCCTCGTCATCGAGGGGGTGGCACTGGTGCACGCGATCACCCAGCGCGGCGAGGGCTTCGCCGCGATCGGCACCCTGCCCAAGGGCGGGTGGATCGCCATCCTCGCGGTCTGCCTGGTGCTCACCCTGCTGACCAAGGACGTGCTCAACATCTTCGGCCTGATCGGCATCGCCGCGGCCCTGATCTACCTGCTCGACGTCCGGGCCGGGCTGCGCGACCTGCACGACGGCCGGGGGTCGTCCTGGTGAGAGGGTTCCGCTGGCCACCGCCGCCGGACGGCGGGCCACGGACCTGGGGGCCGGGCCCCGGCGCCCCGCGTACCGGCCGGCCCGCCCTGCCCGAGCCGGAGACCGAGCTGGTCACCACCCCGCACGGGGTCCGGCTCGAACAACTCGTCACCGGCGTCGGCGTCCCGGCCACCGTGTTCGCGCACGGGCTGGGCAACGGCATCGCCACCACCCGCCCGTTCGGCAGCGGGGTCACCGGCCGCAAGGTCTTCTTCCAGTTCCGGGGGCACGGCCGCTCCGACGCGCCGCCCGGCCCGTGGAGCTACCTGGATCTCGCCCGTGACCTGCGGGCCGTCGCCGACCTCGGCGGGGCCACCCGGGCGTTCGGGGCGAGCCTCGGCGCGGGCGCGCTCTGCCGGCTGCTGGCCGAGAGCCCGGAGCGCTTCGAGCGGCTGGTCTTCTTCCTCCCGGCCGCGCTCGACCGGCCGAGGAGCCAGGTCGCCCGGGACCGGATCGCCGACCTGATCGACGCGGTCGAGAGCGGCGACGCCTCGGCCGTCGCCGACGTCGTCGCGGTGGAGCTGCCGCCCGCCGTGCGCAACACCCCGGCCGGGTGGGCGTACCTGCGGCAGCGGTTGGATCAGCTCCTGCGCGACGGCCTCGCGGCGGGCCTGGCCGGGCTGCCCGCCCAGGCCCCGCTCGACGACCGGGCGGCGCTGGCGGCGGTGGACGCCCCCGCCCTGGTGCTCGCCTGCATGGGCGACGAACTGCATCCGGTCGAGGTCGCCGAGCAGCTCGCCGCCGCCCTGCCCCGGGCCACCCTGCACGTGTACGACCGCCCGGGCGTGCTCTGGTCGGAACGCGCCGACCTGCGGGAGCGCGTCTCGGGGTTCCTCAACGGGTGACCGACTGTCAGGGCGCCACCCGGCACGGCCTGCGGTCGGTCCTACCTGCCGGTGGCGGCGAATCCCCGGCGGGCCGGCCGGCTCACTTGAGGTGCCAGGACTGATTCGGCGCGAGAGCGAACACGACCCAGGCGATGACGCAGACCGTGGCCGACACCAGCAGGGCCCAGCCAGTGCCTGCGGCGACGGCGGCACCCATGACGACGACGCCGAGGGTGGCACCGACCTGGCGTACGGCGTTGAGCAGGCCGCCCACCGCGCCGGCCGTACCCGCCGGGGCGACGCTGACAAGGGCCGTGACCAGAGCCGGCAGGGCGTAGGAGACGCCGAAGCCGGTCATCAGGAGCCCCACCGCGAGCCACGGATAGCTCTCGTTGGCGAAGACCGTGCCGGCCAGCACAGCGCCGCCGGCGGCCAGCAGCACCAGACCGGCCAGGATCGGACGGCGAGGACCCACCCGCGCCACGATCTTGCCCGTGAACGGCGGATTGGCGGCGAAGGGGATGGTCAGCGGCAGGAACGCCAGCCCGGTCTGCAGCGGGCCCAGGTGCCACTCCTGCTGCAACAGCAGCGGCAACACGAACAGCCCCCCGGTCAACGCGAAGTTCACCGCCGCAGCGGCCAGCAGCCCGGCCCGCACCTGACCTGACCGCAACAGCGTCCGGTTCAAGACCGGCGCCTGGCTGCGATGCTCCAGGCCGCAGAGCGCCAGCACCGATACCCCGAGCCCCGCCGACGACCACGCGGCGTGGGCCCAGGCCTGCGAACCGGCAGCGATCAGCGCGTCGGTGAACAAGGCCAGCACCGCGGCGGCGGCCAACTGGGCGGGCCAGTCGATCCGGCGCTCACTACGCGGGCAGGCCACCGCCCGGCCCAGCGTCAGCGTCAGCACCACCAGGCCGATGGGCACGTTGACCAGGAAGATCGACCGCCATCCGGCCGCCCCGACCAGGGCGCCGCCCGCAATCGGGCCCGCCGCAACGGCCGCACCGCTGATCGCGGCCCACGTCGAGACCGCGCGCGCCCGCGCCGGCGGTTCTGGGTAGAGCTGGGCGATCATCGCCATCGAGGCGGGCACACACGCCGCCCCGGCAACCCCCAGGGTCGCGCGCAGGAGGACCAGGGTCCACAGCGCCGGGGCGAACGCGCTGAGCAAGGAGGCCAGCGTGAAGACCGCGATCCCGGCCCGGAAGAGCCGCTCGGCGCCGAAGCGGTCCGCCGCCGCCCCCGCCGACAGCAGCAGCGCGGCGAACGCCACGGTGTAGCCAGTGGTCGCCCACTGCAGTCCAGCCATCGAGGTGTGCAGGGACGACGCCAGATCGGGCTCGGCAACCGACAGCACCGTCATGTCCAGCAGCACCATGAAGTAGCCCAGCGAGACGCCCACCAACACGCGGGCACGCCCCCGCCCCAGCCAGGGGTTCGCCGACACCGGCGGGGGTGAATTCACAAGGGTCATGTCGGAGACAGCTCCCGAGGACAAGGGTGGAAGATGACGCGCCCACTGTGCGTTTCGGCAGGCCAGCGGCTCCACCGCCACAGCCGCACGTCCCGTTCGGAATTTCCGAACGCTCGGCGTCGTTGCGGTCGCCGTGCAGCTACGCCAGCTCAAGACCTTCGAGGCCGTCGTCCGGCATCGGACCGTCACCGACGCCGCCATCGCGCTCGATCTCGCCCCCTCGTCCGTCTCCCAGCAGATCCGGACCCTTGAGGGGACACTCGGGGTGGTCCTGTTCACGCGTGGCCCCAGGGGAATGGAACTCACCCCCGCCGGACGGCGGTTGCGGGGCTGGGCGCGGTCCCTGCTCGACCAGGCCGAGCAGGCCACCCGCGACGTCAGGGGCGAACGGCAACTGCTGCGGCTCGGCGCACTGGAAACGCTCGCCGGCTCCTACGTGCCCCAGGTGCTCGCCCGATTTGCCGAACGCCGGCCCGACATCGACGTCGAGATCCACTCCGAACGCGCCCGCGACGGACTCCTTGCCGACGTGATCGAGGGACGACTCGAAGCCGCCCTGTTGCTGGACTCCGGCGACGACGTCGGCGGACTCGGCTTCCCCGCCCCCGCCGAACCGCTCACCTTCATCGACCTCGACCCGGTCCCCCTCGCACTGGTATCCGCACCCGCCCACCCGCTCGCCGCCCGAACCGCTCTGACTCCCGATGACCTGAAGCACGAGCGGCTCCTGGTCAACGTGCCCGAGTGCTCGTTCTGGATGGCCGGGAACAAGATCCTCGGCCCCGGCCCCAAACGGATCAAAGTCGGAGGCGTCCCGGTGATGCGCGCATGGGCCGAGCACGGACTCGGAATCTCGCTGCTACCCCGGTTCGCAGTCGCCGACAGCTTCCGTTCCGGCACCCTGGTCCAACTCGGCCTTCCGCTCCCGGATCTCAGCCTGCGGCTGGTCTGGCGGGAGGGCCAGGAATCGCTGCCCGGCATGCGCGACATCCTGTACGCCGCAGCCCGCCCCTGAACACCAGACCTCGCCGCTCCAGCTCCAGCTCGTCAGAGTCGCCCCGGACGCCTGCGAAGTGAGAGCCTCGGCGGGTTCGCGTCGGGGCGACCGGCCGGCGGCAGTCAGCGGCGGTCAGCGGCCGGACAGCTCCGGCGGCAGGTGAGTTGCCCGCACGTCGAGCAGCCAGCGCTCGACCGTGGCCTCGTCGGGCCGGTCCGGCAGCGGAGTGCGCATCGTGTCGAAGTCCCGTTCCGCCTCCGCGAGCAGGGCCCGCGCCTCGCCCAACTCGCCGCCGGCCACCCGGTCGCCGAACGCCCGGAACCGCTCCGGGTCGGCCAGCCGGATCTCCAGGATCCCGGTGGCGTACAGCAGCCGGCCCTGGTGCACCAGCCGGGCCAGGTGCCGGGCGTGCTTGGCCGTCCGACGCCGGGTGTCGGCCGAGAACGTCCCGTCGCCTCGCGAGGCCAGCTTGCGGAACTGCTGGGTGGCGTACCCCAGGTAGGCGTCTCGGATCCGGGGCGCGCTCAGGAACGCCGAGCGGATGGCGACCAGCCGGTCGCCGAGCTCCGTGCGGGTCTCGTAGCAGTCGTCGGGCAGCCACATCAGCTCGGTGGCGGTCGGGTTGCCGCTGAGCGCGAGCCGGGCGTACTTGCCGGCCTCGTGCAGGGTGACGTCCGGGTCGGTGGTGACCACCGACTCGCGGGGCGGGCGCAGCCCGTGGAAGGCGACCGTCGGCGCGGCGTACACCCCGATCCGGTCGACGTCGGACCCGGGCCGGGCCAGCCCGTACGCGACCGAGCCGACGATGCCGGAGAGCAGCAGGTGCATGCCGCCGAGCATGCCGCAGGACGCCCGTCCGCGAAACCGGACTTCGGCTGTCAGGTATTGCTGTCAGGGGTCTGTCTTCAGCGGCGAGCCGGACCCCGGCCCGCCGTACAGCGCGGCGAGCCGGGCGGCGGCGTCGGCCACCCGCTCCCGCAGCTCGGGCGGGTCGAGCACCTCCACCTCCGGCCCGAGCCGCATCAGCAACTCGTACGCCACCTCGACGGACTCGACGGGCAGCCGGGTGACCACCCAGCCCTGCCCGTCGGGCTCGCCGGCGGCGCGGGTCGCCTCGGCGTACCCGAAGGGGGCCTCCGGGGCCCGGCGGAGCGCGCGCAGGCCGGCGGGGCTGAGCCGGACGCCGACCTCGGCCCGCTGCATGCTCCGCAGGAACGCCTCGGCCTGATCCTGCCAGTGGCCGCCCAGGTCGAAGCCCTCGTCCCGGGCGAACGCCTCCTCGGCCGTCAGCACGCCGACCACCCGGTCCACCCGGTACGTCCGGGTGGCGTCGCCGACCCGGGCGACCAGATACCAGACCCCGCTCTTGAGCACCAGCCCGTACGGCTCCAGCCGCCGGACGACCTCCCGCTCGCCGCGCCGGTAGCGCAGCTCGACGACCCGGTCCCGCCACACCGCCCGGGCCAGCTCGGCCAGCCATGGCGGCGGCGTCGCGTCCCGGAACCAGCCCGGCACGTCCAGGTGGAACCGCTGCCCGACGCGGGCCGGCGCGTCGCGCAGTGCGGGCGGCAGCGCGGCCAGCACCTTCAGCTCGGCGGAGGCGACCGCGTCGGCCAGCCCCAGGTCCCCGGCCGGGCCGGGCAGCCCGGCCAGGAAGAGCGCCTCCGCCTCGTCGCGGGTGAGCCCGGTCAGCCGGGTCCGGTAACCGCCGAGCAGCCGGTACCCGCCGGCCCGCCCCCGGTCGGCGTAGACCGGCACCCCGGCGGCGGAGAGCGCCAGCACGTCCCGGTACACGGTCCGCTCGGAGACCTCCAGCTCCCGGGCCAGCTCGGCGGCCGTCATCGTCTCCCGGGACTGGAGCAACAGCACCAACGAGATCAACCGAGAGGCCCGCACCCACCCATTGTGTCGGGCAGGGACGACGGGCCGGATGCGCCGGTCGCCGTTAGGCTCAGCGGTCGTGAACGTACCCAGCAATATCACCGCGCCGGTGACCGGTGCCGTCGGTCGGTTCTTCTCCGGGGTCGGGCTGCTCCTGCGCGGCTTCGTCCTCTGCCTGCGCAGCCCCCGCCTGATGCTGCTCGGCATCGTCCCGGCGCTGCTCTCCGGGGCGCTGTTCGTGGGAGCGTTCGCCACCCTGGTGTACTTCGTGGACGACCTGGCCGCGCTGGTCACGCCGTTCGCCGACGACTGGTCCACCACCGCCCGAGGCCTGGTCCGGGTGGTCGCCGGGCTGGCCTTCCTCGGGGTCGGCGGGCTGCTCGGGGTGCTCACCTTCACCGCCGTCACCCTCGTCATCGGCGACCCGTTCTACGAGAAGATCTCCGAGCGGGTGGAGGAGCGGTACGGCGGCACCCCCGGCGCGGTGGAGGTGCCGTTCTGGCCGTCGCTGCGCCGCAGCGTCGTGGACTCGCTGCGACTGGTCGCGATCTCCGCGCTGGTCGGCATCCCGCTCTTCGCGGCCGGGTTCATCCCGGTGGTCGGCCAGACGGTCGTGCCGGTGATCGGGGCGGCGGTGGGCGGCTGGCTCCTCGCCCTGGAGCTGACCGGGGCGCCGTTCTCCCGGCGCGGCCTGCGGCTGCCGGACCGCCGGGCCCGGCTGAAGGTCGACCGGCCCACCACCCTCGGCTTCGGGGTGGCCGTCTTCGTCTGCTTCCTGATCCCGCTCGGCGCGGTGCTGGTGATGCCGGCGGCGGTGGCCGGCGCGGCCCTGCTCACCCGCCGCGCCCTCGGCCAGTCCGTCGAGGAGCCGCACCGGTCCGCCGGTGGGCCGGCCGGGCAGCCGCACCGGCATTTCGAGGCACCGCACCGATCCGTCGAGGAGGGCTGACGTGGAGATCATCCTGGTCGAGGGGGATATCACCGCGCAGCGGGTCGACGCGATCGTGAACGCGGCCAACTCGTCGCTGCTCGGCGGCGGGGGCGTGGACGGCGCGATCCACCGGCGGGGCGGCCCGGCCATCCTGGCCGAGTGCCGGGCGCTGCGCGCGTCCCGGTACGGCCGGGGCCTGCCGACCGGCCAGGCGGTCGCCACCACCGCCGGTGAGCTGCCGGCCCGCTGGGTCGTGCACACGGTCGGGCCGGTCTTCTCGGCCACCGAGGACCGGTCGGCGCTGTTGCGGGACTGCTACGTCAACAGCCTCGGCGTCGCCGACGGGCTGGGCGCGGCCACGGTGGCGTTCCCGCTGATCTCGGCGGGCGTCTACGGCTGGCCGGTGGAGGACGCCGTACGCCAGGCCCTGGTGGTGCTCCGTGCCGCGTCCCCGACGCACGTCATCGAGGCCCGCCTGGTCCTCTTCGGGGCCGAGACGTATGCGGTGGCCAGCCGGCTCGCTTCCTAACCAAATGCTTCCGTTTCGCACACTGGGCGACCGCTGGCGTCGCTGACCGGGTTGCAGGGGCGGTAGCTGGCTTCGGCTGGCTGTCGCCCTCAGTCCTTCTTGACGTAGACACCTCGGCCGGGCTGTCCGTACACCAGGCCGCGAGCCTTGAGCTGGATCATGGTGAATCGGATGACGGTCTCGCTGACCTCGTAGATCTCGCAGAGTTGGCGGGTGCTGGGCAGCCGGTCCCCGGGCTTCAACACGCCCGACTCGATCTGCCGCGTGATGTCGTTGGCAATCTGTTGATACAGCGGCTCGGCCATCGGTTGTCCTCCCTGCAAGCAGACAACACGCAGGGGGACGTAGGGGGCGACACGGGGTATCGTCAGTGCACCCAGCGTACCCAGTAACGTAGGTTGCCGAAGGGGGCTCCGATGGTCCAGTACAGGGAGTACGTGATCGCGGTTGCCATGACCTTGGCCCGCAGACACAAGCCGGTGTGGTCGTGGATCAGGTGGCGGTACGTCTGCAAGTGCGGCAATGAGCTGCCCTGTCGGGCCAAGCGCCGCATCCCGATCAGCTCGAAGAACTGGCCGGGGAAGGGCAATGACCGCACGCCGCGAGGTGCCGTTCCTGGTGCAGTCGGCTTGGTGCTGCCTGGACTACCACCGCCATAGCCGCTGCTGGAAGTGCATGGATTCCGGCGTCTGCCCGATGGTGGAGGCCGCGCGCAATCGGATCATGGCGTGGCGCAGGTGCCGCTCCGTGTTCGGCTG
The DNA here is from genome assembly GCF_009908295.1 of Micromonospora rubida. Taxonomy (GTDB): domain Bacteria; phylum Actinomycetota; class Actinomycetes; order Mycobacteriales; family Micromonosporaceae; genus Micromonospora; species Micromonospora rubida. The sequence continues at coordinate 837,914 of NZ_JAAALO010000002.1, read as the reverse complement.
GCGATGAATGCGCCCAAGGCCGGTGACCTGGTGCACGTGACCAGCGCGGCCAGCGTGCAGTTCGTCAGGCCGATCATGTTCCGGGTGATCCGCGTGCTCAATTGGATCACCTACGACGGGTGGATCTGGCTCGATGGGTACCAGCTCGACGCCAAGGGCGACGCGGTGGCGCGACGGTCGATCTTCGTGCAATCGGCGGGGTTGGTCATATTGCGACGAACCGCCCTGGCGCAATCAGGGCGGTCCAGTACACGGGTAAGGGCCTAAGCCGTATCTTGATAGGCGCAAAGGGTGCAAAGCCGTCAGGAGTGCGTCGCGTGGAAGCTGCCCGGATCAGGTCCGCGGTCGGGGTGACCACGGCCTGTCTGCTGGTGTTCGGCGCGGCCGGCCTGGCCCGGTCCGCGCCGAGGAAGGCCGTGCCCGCCGGTGGCGAGCGTCCCGTGCCGCTCCCGTCCGGCCCCCGGACCACGATCGGGCTGGACCCCGCCGCCGGGCCCACCGTTGCGGCCACCCGGGAGCGTGCCTGCACGTCGGAGTTGGGCGGCGGCCCCCACCCCGACGAGGACGTCTGGGTGTTCGGCCTGCCGGCCGGTGCGGTCGCGGCCCGGTTCATCGCGGTGACGCCCGCGTTCGCCACCGGAGACCAGGGGCGGGTCGTCACCGCCGTCCCGGCCGAGGGCGGCGCGATCGTCGACGATCATGGCGCCAGTCTGGCGTGGCTCCGCCTGCCGGCCGGCTGGACGCTGGTGGGTGGCACGGCGACGATCGCCGGGGACGCCGACAGCTTCGTGCTCGCCCGCGTCTGCGCGGCCAGCCGGCCGTCGCCCTCGGGGTCGCCCTGAGCGGCCGTCAGCCGGCACGCCCTCGTCGCCGCCCTCCGGAGGCCGATCCCCGCGCCGACGTCAGGGCAGCTCACGCAGGCAGGACCACTGGGTGGCCACGGGCCGGTACCCGAGCGCTTCGTTGACCGCCAGCATCGGGGCGTTCGCCGCGTCGTTCGAGGTGTACGCGACGCGTACCCCCGAGGCGGCGGCCCGGTGCAGGGCAGCCGTCTTCGCCAGCCGGGCCAGCCCCCGGCCCCGGTGCTCCGGCACCGTGGCGGTGTAGTCCGACCACATCCGGTCGCCGTCGCGCTTGACCAGGCTGAACGCGAGCACCGCCCCGTCGGCCTCGGCCGCCGTGCTCGACTCCCGGTCCAGGCCCAGGTTGTCCCAGACCTCGTACCGGAAGCTCTCGTAGGTCATGGCATCCGTCGGCACGTCGCCCGGCTCGTCGACGGCCGCCGCGCGGTGCGCCAGGTAGACCCGGTACGGATCGAGCTCGGCCAGCGGGAACAGGCGTACGTGCGGGGGCGCGGCCGGCGGCGGGGGAACCGAGCGCAGCTCCACTGCCGAGTAGCGCAGCTCCCGGCCCGCCGTGAAGCCGTGCCGGCGGGCGAACGGCAGCCCGTCGGCCAGCGCCCAGCCGCGTACCCGGCGGATGCCGAGCGGGGTCAGGTGGGCCAGCGCGGCGGCCAGCAGCCCCGAGCCGATGCCCCGCCCCCGGTGCCCCGGGTGGACGTGCAGCAGCGACACGTCGCCGAACCCCTCCTCGGACGTCCGGCCGTGGCGGTACGCCGACACCCAGCCGACCACCGCGCCGTCGACCTCGGCCACGAAGGCCGTCCAGTCCTCGCCGGGCGGTGGCTCGGTGATCATCTTCCGGGTCGAGGCCACGCCCCGCACGAGGTACGGGAACACGAGCGCCCGCAGGGCCACCACGTCGGCGGCGTCGTCCGGTCGAGCGACGCGGATCGTCATCGGCTCTCCCCCCGGACGGCGGCGACGGCCTCCACCTCGACGAGCTGGTCGGTGTAGCCGAGCACGGCCACCCCGAGCAGGGTGCTCGGCGGGTCGTGGTCGCCGAACGCGTCCCGGACCACCTCCCACGCGGCCACCAGGTCGGCCTGCCGGGGCGACGCGACGTACACGGTGGTCTTGACGACGTCGGCGAGGCGGGCCCCGGCGGCGGCGAGCGCGACCTCCAGGTTGGCCATCACCTGCCGGGCCTGCGCCGCCGGGTCGCCCGGCGCGACCGTGCGGCCCTCGGCGTCGAGCGGGCAGGCCCCGGCGCTGAACACCAGCCGGGCCGGCGGGTCGACGGTGGCCGCGTACGCGTACTCGGCGACGTCGGACAGCTCGGGTACGCGCACCAGCGCCACGGCATCGCTCATCCGCGCGACGCTAGTGCGCCCGCCGGCCCCGCCGCCACGGCATTACCGAGCACCGCAGCTCACGCGGAGGCGCGGACGACCAGCTCGGTGGGGAGAACGAGGGCCACCTCGACCTCCTCGCCGGCCGCCATCCGCAGCAGTTGGCGGGCGGCCTCCCGGCCCAGTTCCAGCAGCGGCTGCCGCACCGTGGTCAGCGGCGGCTCGGTGTACGCGGCGGTCTCGATGTCGTCGAAGCCGATCATCGCGACGTCCTCGGGCACCCGCCGACCCGCCTCGCGGAGCGTCCGCATGGCCGCGTGTGCCATCAGGTCCGACGCGGCGAACACGGCGTCCAGGTCGGGGTGGGCGTCGAGGAGCCGGCGCATCGCCGCCGCCCCCGACTCGCGGGTGAAGTCCCCGAATGCGACCCGCTCCGGCAACCCGGCCTCGGCGACCGTCTCCCGGTACCCGGTGAGCCGCTCCATCCCGGCGATCATGTCCTGCGGGCCGGCGATGGTGGCGATCCGCCGCCGCCCCGAGTCGAGCAGGTGCCGCACCGCCCGGGTCACGCCGCCGACGTGGTCGACGTCGACGTACGGCACCCCGACGTCGCCGAGCGGGCGGCCACTGCACACCACCGGGATGCCCAGCCGGGCCAGCTTCCCCGGCAGCGGGTCCGCCCCGTGCAGCGAGGCGAAGATCGCCCCGTCGACGTGCCGCCCGGTGGTGTACCGCTCCACCCGGGCGTGCCCGGCCGGCGAGCCGGCCAGCATCAGCACGAGCTGCTTGTCGGCCGCCTCCAGCTCCTGGGCGACCCCCCGGATGATGCTCGGGAACACCTGGTCGTCGGAGAACACCCGGGTCGCCTCCTCGGGCAGGACCAGGGCGACCGAGTCGGTCCGCTGGGTGACCAGGCTGCGGGCGGCCAGGTTCGGCACGTACCCCAGCTCGGCCACCGCCAGGCGGACCGCCTCCTGGATCGGCTCGGCGACGGTGGTGGAACCGTTCACCACCCGCGAGACGGTCGCCCGGGACACGCCGGCCCGCCGGGCCACCGCCTCCAGGGTCGGCCGCTGGACCGTCGTCATCGGAGCGCTCACCACCTCGTCACAGCCCGTTCCGGGAGATCACCCCCTGGTACCACCGGGCGCTGGCCTTCGGTGTGCGCCGCTGGGTCAGGTAGTCGACGTGGACGATCCCGAACCGCTTGCGGTACCCCTCGGCCCACTCGAAGTTGTCCAGCAACGACCATACGAGATAGCCGCGCAGATCCACTCCCCGGCCGATGGCCTCGTGTGCCGCCCGAAGGTGCCCGTCGAGGTAGGCGATCCGGTCGGCGTCGGCCACCCGACCTGCCCCGTCCGGCCCCGCCTCGCCGCCCCGGTCCGGGAACGCCCCGCCGTTCTCCGTGATCATCAGCGGCAGGCCCGGGTAGTCGGCGGCGAGCCGCTCCAGCAGGCGGGTGAGCCCGGCCGGCTCGATCATCCAACCCATCTCGGTCAGCGGCCCGGTCGCCGGCAGGAACTCCACCGCCCGCTCGGTCCCCGGGTACGCCCCGTCGCCGGCGCCGTCCGGCCGGCCGGCCACGTACGTCGGGGCGTAGTAGTTGATCCCGAGCAGGTCGATGGGGGCGGCGATCAGCTTCTCGTCCCCGTCCCGGATGAAGGTCGGCTCCACCATCCGGGAGACGTGCTCCAGCACGTCGGCCGGGTACCCGGCGCCGGTGAGCGGGTCCAGGAAGATCCGGTTCTGCAACCCGTCGACCAGCCGGACCGCTGCGGCGTCCGCCGCGCTGCCCGGGTCCGCCGGCTGCACGTCCGCCGCGTTCAGCGTGATCCCGACGACCTCCGCGCCGGCCGCGCGCAGCGCCCGGGCCGCCAGGCCGTGCCCGAGCAGCAGGTGGTGTACGGCGGCGAAGGCCGCGCCCGCGTCCCGCACGCCGGGGGCGTGCACCCCGTTGCCGTACCCGAGGTAGGCCGAGCACCACGGCTCGTTGAGCGTGGTCCAGGTGCGGATCCGGTCGCCGAGCCGGCCGTGCACCGCCGCCGCGTACGTGGCGAAGTGCTCGGCGGTCTCCCGATTGGTCCAGCCGCCCCGGCCCTCCAGGGCCTGCGGCAGGTCCCAGTGGTAGAGCGTGACGATCGGGTCGATGCCCCGGTCCAGCAGCGCGTCGGTCAGCCGGTCGTAGAAGTCCAGGCCGCGCGGGTTCACCGGGCCGGTGCCGTCGGGCTGGATCCGCGGCCAGGCGACCGAGAACCGGTATGCCTTCAGCCCCAGCTCCGCCATGAGGGCCACGTCGTCGGCGTACCGGTGGTAGTGGTCGCAGGCGACGTCGCCGGTGTGGCCGGCGAAGACCTTGCCCGGCGTGCGGCTGAAGGTGTCCCAGATGGATGGGCCCCGGCCGTCGTCGCGGGCCGCGCCCTCGATCTGGTACGCCGCCGTGGCCGCACCCCAGACGAAGTTTTCGGGGAATCGGAGTTCACTCACGCCTTGACCGCACCTTCCGTGATCCCGCCGGCAGCGCCCGGGTCGGGCTCTCCGGGTCTTCGGTGACAGCGTACGGCCGGAGGAAGTCGTTCCATGGGGCTGACCGATACGAGAGAGCGCTCTCAAAGGAGCCTGGCGGCTCCCTCGGCGGATGTAAAGAGAGCGCTCTCAACCCCCGTGCCGACACCGCCCGAACAAGGGCCCTCCGGGTCGGGGGCCCCTGTCGTGTCGGCGCGGTCCGGCTGGGCGCTACGGCCCTGGTGGGTGTGGTCCGGCTGGGGCGCTACGGCCCGGCCCTGGTGGGCGCGGTCCGGCTCCCGCCAAGGCGTCAGCCGGTGCGGAGGCCGTTGAGCAGAGCCCGGTCCCCGGCCACGCCGAGGGTGTCGAAGCTGACCCGGCCCATCAGAGCCAGCAGCAGGTCGCTGGCGGTCCCCGTCACCTCGACCCGGGCGTGGTGCTCGTCGTGGTCGAGGATGGTGCCGGTGTCCAGCAGCGCGACGCCCTCGCCGCGCAGCCGCAGGTACCAGTCCTGGCCGGCGTCGGGCGCGGAGAGGTGCACGACCCCGTGCCACTGGCCGGTCGCCGTCCGCCTGCCGGCGGGCAGCCAGGTGTCCAGCACCTCGCTCACCCCGTCGGCCGCGAGCTTGGCCTCGATCGGCTCGCCGGCGGCGATGGCGAGCTGGGCGTCCCACCGGTGCACCGCGGTCTCAAGGGCCATCCGGCGGGGCCAGAAGCCCGCCTTCTTCGGCTGCGGCGCCCAGTTCCACGCCGGTGCCTCCGGGTCCAGCCCGTCGAAGGCCGCCATCAGCCGGTCGTACCCGTGCTGCCAGAACTGGAACGGGTTCATCCCGGCGGGCAGCTCGCCCGGCTCGGGGCGTTCCGGGCGGGCGGTGCCGCCGGAGGTGACGACGATGTGCACCCAGCGGTAGACGTCGCCGAGGTGCAGGGCCAGTTCGTTGATCGTCCAGCCGGGGCAGGAGAGCACGGGTGTCTCGGGAGGCGCCTCCGCGACGGCGGCGGCGAACGCGGGCCCTTCCGCCCGGAGCGCGCCGATCCAGAAGTCCTTCGTGCCGTGCAGTCTGCTCATCAGGATCCTCCCGGGCGACCGGGCCACCAGATGGGTGCCGCGGCTTCCCCTCAGCCTAGGGTGAAAGGCGTGTCAGACGTTAGTGCCCAGCCGGCCACCGAAACCCACGCCGCCGACCCGACGTGGTTGGCGAGATACACCACCCTGCGCCTCGGTGGCGCGGCGGGACGGGTCGAGACCGCTGCCAGCGCCGAGGAGATCGTACAAAAGGTGCGCCAGGCGCGCCTACGGGACGACCAGGTGCTTATCCTCGCCGGGGGCAGCAACGTGGTGATCGGCGACGCCGGCTTCCCCGGCACCGTCGTGCTGGTGCGCTCCCGGGGGCTGCGGGTGGTCGCCGAGGACGCCGACACCGTCACCGTACGGGTGGAGGCCGGCGAGCCGTGGGACGACCTCGTCGCCGCGACCGTGGCCAACGGCTGGTCCGGGCTGGAGTGCCTGTCCGGCATCCCGGGCTCCGCCGGCGCCACCCCGATCCAGAACGTCGGCGCGTACGGCCAGGAGGTGGCCGAGACGATCACCGGCGTCCAGGTGTACGACCACGCCGACGGCACCGTGGGCCGGGTCGAGGCGGCCGACTGCGGCTTCGCGTACCGGTCGAGCATCTTCAAGTACAGCGAGCGCTGGGTGGTGCTCTCGGTCGACTTCCGGCTCGCCCGGTCCCCGCTGTCCGGCCCGGTCCGCTACGCCGAACTGGCCCGGGCGCTCGGCGCGGAGGTCGGCGACCGGGTGCCGCTGGCCGACGCGCGGGCGACCGTGCTGCGGCTGCGGGCCGGCAAGGGCATGGTGCTCGACGCCGGTGACCCGGACACCTGGTCGGTCGGCTCGTTCTTCACCAACCCGGTGCTGGACCGGGAGGGCTACGAGCTGCTCCGCGAGCTCGCCGCCGACCTCGGCGAGCCGCCGCACTGGCCCGGGGCCGGCGACACGGTCAAGGTCAGCGCGGCCTGGCTGATCGACCGGGCCGGATTCGCCAAGGGCCACCCCGGCCCGGAGGGGGTGGCCATCTCCAGCAAGCACACCCTCGCCCTCACCAACCGCGCCGGCACCGCCAGCACGGCGGCCCTGATCGCCCTGGCCCGCGACATCCGTGACGGCGTCCACGCCCGCTTCGCGGTCACCCTCCACCCCGAGCCGGTCCTCATCAACTGCGCCCTCTGACCCACCGTCAGGCGGGGGTGATGGCGGGCCAGGGGACGGTCAGTTCGCCGAGGCGCCAGCGGCGGGGGCGGTGCTCGATCGGCCAGCCCGAGGCGCGGGTCGCCGCGATCGCGTGCAGCCAGCGCTGGCGGGGGCCGAAGGGGGCGTACGGGGCGGCGGCCCGCCAGGCGTCGTCCAGGTCGCGGAGCAGGGCGTGGATGCGTTCGCCCGGCACGTTGCGGTGGATCAGCGCCTTCGGCAGCCGCTCGGCCAGCTCGGCGGGGCTGCCCAGCGTGGTGAGCTTGGCGGCCAGGGTGAGTGTGCGCGGGCCGGCGGCGTCGACCAGCACCCAGCCGCCGAGCCGGCCCAGCTCGTCGCAGGTGCCCTCGACCAGCGCCCCGCCCGGGGCCAGCCGGTCGGTGACCGTCCGCCAGGCGTCGGCGACCTCGCCCTCGTCGTACTGGCGGAGCACGTTGAACGCCCGGACCAGAGCGGGCCGCAGCCCGGCCAGCTCGAAGCCGCCCCGGGCGAAGGTGAGCCCCGGCGGGTCGGCGGCGGGGCGGGCGGCGGCGACGCGTACCGGATCGATCTCCAGCCCGACCACCCGCACGTCGGCGCGGACCCCGGCGGCCAGCCGGGCGCGCAGCTCCACGGCGGTGACCGGCGTGGCGCCGTAGCCGAGGTCGACCACCAGCGGGTCCGGCGCCGCCCGGAGCGGGCCGCCGCAGGTCTCGACGATCCAGTTGTCCACCCGGCGCAGCCGGTTGGGGTTCGTCGTGCCCCGGGTGACCACGCCCCGGGGGCGCATCAGAGCCGCCCCCGGCCGCGCGACCGGATCACTCCGGGTGCCTCACGGGTTCGTCCGATGCACCTTGTGCTGGGCGGCCTGGGCCAGCGGGCGGACCACCAGCCGGTCGATGTTCACGTGCTGCGGGCGGGTCGCGCACCAGGCGATGCAGTCGGCGACGTCGTCGGCGACCAGCGGCTCGGCCACCCCGGCGTAGACCGCCTCCGCCCGGCCGGCGTCGCCGTCGAAGCGGACCAGCCCGAACTCGTCGGTCCGCACCATCCCCGGGTCGATCTCGATGATCCGGACCGGCCGGCCGCACAGCTCCAGCCGCAGCGTGCCGGCGATCGCCGTCTGCGCGTGCTTCGCGGCGGAGTAGCCGCCCCCGCCCTCGTACACGACGAAACCGGCGGTGGAGGAGACGACCACGATGGTGCCGGCGCCGGACGCCTCCAGCGCCGGCAGCAGCGCCTGGGTGACCCGCAGGGTGCCGAGCACGTTCACGTCGTACATCCACTGCCAGTCGTCCACCGAGCCGGACTCCACCGGGTCCAGCCCGCGTGCGCCCCCGGCGTTGTTGACCAGGAGGGTGACCGGGCCGGGAGCCGCCGCGGCGGCCTCGGCCAGGCCGGCGACCGACTCCTGCGAGGTGACGTCGCACTCCACTGCGGTGGCCGTCCCGCCGGCCGCCTCGATTCCTGCGACCAGCTCGGCGAGCCGGTCGGTGCGGCGGGCGGCGGCGAGCACGTGGAATCCCTCGGCGGCCAGCCGGCGGGCGGTGGCCGCGCCGATCCCGCTGGACGCCCCGGTGACGATCGCGACAGAGGTCATCCGGCCATTCTCGCCCGGGCGGCCGGGTTCCGGGCCGGCTGGGGGGCGCGCACGCCGATGAGGTCCGTCACGCCCGGGGGTCGCCGGGACGCATTTCCCATGTCCGATGGGGAAGATGACACCCGGCGCGCAGGTTGACCGAGAAGCGCCGGTCGTGCGGGACGGCATCAAACCGTGACAGAGGGAGCGGACGTGGCGGAATTGCACACCGGTATCGGTCGTCAGCGAGGTGCCCGGCCGTGGCCCCGGCGTATCGCCACCCTGTCGGTGCACACCTCACCCCTGCACCAGCCCGGCACGGGCGACGCGGGCGGGATGAACGTGTACATCCTGGAGGTCGCCCGGCGGCTGGCCGAGGCCGGCGTCGAGGTGGAGATCTTCACCCGGGCCACCTCCGGCGACCTGCCGCCGCTGGTGGAGATGGCACCCGGCGTGCACGTCCGGCACATCACCGCCGGCCCCCTCGCAGGGCTGACCAAAGAGGAACTGCCCGGCCAGCTCTGCGCGTTCACGGCCGGGGTGTTGCGGGCCGAGGCGGCCCGCCCACCGGGCCACTACGACCTCATCCACTCCCACTACTGGCTCTCCGGGCAGGTCGGCTGGCTGGCCAAGGAGCGCTGGGGGGTGCCGCTGGTGCACACCGCGCACACCCTGGCCAAGGTGAAGAACGCGCAGCTCGCGGCGGGGGACCGGCCCGAGCCGAAGGCCCGGGTGATCGGCGAGGAGCAGGTGGTCGCCGAGGCCGACCGGCTGGTCGCCAACACCGAGGTCGAGGCCCGCGACCTGCTCCACCGGTACGCCGCCGCCCCGGCCCGGGTCGCGGTGGTCGAGCCCGGCGTCGACCTGGGCCGCTTCCGCCCCGCCGCCGGGGACCGGCACGCCGCGACGCTCGCCGCCCGCCGCCGGCTGGGCCTGCCCGCCGAGGGGTACGTGGTGGCCTTCGTCGGTCGGATCCAGCCGCTGAAGGCCCCCGACGTGCTGATCCGTGCCGCCGCCGCGCTGCGTGAACGCGACCCGCTGCTCGCCGACGAGCTGACCGTGGTGATCGTCGGCGGCCCCAGCGGCAGCGGGCTGGACCGGCCGACCGCCCTGATCGAGCTGGCCGGCTCGCTGGGGATCGCCGACCGGCTGCGCTTCCTGCCGCCGTGCACGGGCGACGACCTGCCGGCTGTGTACCGGGCCGCCGACCTGGTCGCGGTGCCTTCGCACAACGAGTCGTTCGGGCTGGTCGCCCTGGAGGCCCAGGCGTGCGGCACGCCGGTGCTGGCCGCCGCCGTGGGCGGCCTGGTCACCGCCGTCCGGGACCAGGTCAGCGGGGTGCTGATCGACGGCCACGACCCGGTCGACTGGGCCCGCGCGCTGGCCCGCCTGTTGCCCGACCGGGTGGGCCGGGCCACCCTGGGCCGGGGCGCCGAGCGGCACGCCCGCAACTTCTCCTGGGACCGGACGGTCTCCCACCTGCTCAACGTGTACGGCGAGACGATCGCCGAGCAGCGCGGCCGGCTGGCCGCCCAGCTCGCCAGCGACCCCGCCCTGAGCTGCTCGTGGTGAGACGGGGGCCTGTTCACGAGACCTCCGGTGCTCCCCTGGCCGGCGGCGACCGTCCGGTGGGCGGGACGGGGCGGCCGTAGAGTGGGGCGGATGAGCAGCGCGAAGAGCGAAGTCGCCGCCCTGATCGAGTCGGTGTGCGCCGAGCGGGAGCTGGTCGCCGAGTCCACCGGCGAGGCGTCGTACGCGGTCACCCTCCCCGGCACCCACAAGCTCAAGACGGTCTGCAACCTCATCGTCGGCGAGCACGCGCTGCGGATCGAGGCGTTCGTGATGCGCCAGCCGGACGAGCGGCGCGAGGAGCTGTGGTCGTGGCTGTTGCAGCGCAACGCCCGGATGTACGGGGTGTCCTTCTCCATCGACGCGGCCGGCGACGTCTACCTGACCGGCCGGGTCAACCTCGGAGGGCTCGACGAGGCCGAGCTGGACCGGCTGCTCGGCGCGGTGCTGACGTACGCCGACGAGTCCTTCGACACGATGCTGGAGATCGGCTTCGGCGCCGCCATCCGGCGGGAGTGGGAGTGGCGGGTCAAGCGCGGCGAGTCGACCGCCAACCTGGCCGCGTTCGCGCACCTCTTCGAGCCGTCGTCGGCGGGGGGTTCGGAGCCGTCCTGAGGGGTATGCCGCACCGCGCGGTGCGGCACTGGGACCGACCGCGCGCCGAGGACGGACTGTCGAGGAGCGTGAGCGTCCCATGGCTCAGCGAAACAGCTCAGGTCGCGGCGGGACTGCGACCAGGACGAAGCAGCAGGCGGGCAACCAGACCCCGAACACCCCGGGGGTCTCCGAGTCGGAGATCTCCCGGATGAGGGCAGACGACATCCGTGGCCAGTTGCGTCGCCGCGGCGTCTCCGGGATCTCCGCCCTGCGCAAGCCGGAACTGGTGAAGACCCTGGCCCGCACGCTGCGCGCCGAGGGCCGCTCCGGCGGCGCGGCACGGGGCAGCACCGGGCCGGCGGGCCGGGCCCGCGGCACGAAGGCCGCAGCCGGCGCGCGCAAGGCGACCGGGGGTGCCCGCAAGGCGGCCCCGGCCCGGGCGAAGGCCACGGGGTCGCGGGCGAAGGCGGCTCCGGCCCGGGCGAAGGCAGCTCCGGCCCGGGCGAAGGCGGCTCCGGCCCGGAAGGCGGCTCCGGCGCGGGCGAAGGCCACGGGGTCGCGGGCGAAGGCGGCTCCGGCCCGGGCGAAGGCGGCTCCGGCCCGGAAGGCGGCTCCGGCGCGGGCGAAGGCCACGGGGTCGCCGGCGAAGGCAGCTCCGGCGCGGGCGAAGGCGGCCCCGGCCCGCAAGACGGCCACGGCGGCCGGCACCCGGCCGGCTCCGGCTCGCCAGGGTGCCGCGAACCGGCAGCGGTCGGGGGTCCGGACCGGGAGTTCCACGTCCCGCTCGGTGCGGTCCTCGCAGGTCATCACGTCGCTTCAGGACCGGCCGGAGCGCCCGGGGCGCAGCCTGGTCACCACCGACCACGACGTGATCCGCCGCTGGGCGCAGGAGCGCGGCGCGCGGCCGGCCACGATCGCCGGGACCGAGCGGGAGGGCCGGGCCGGGGTGCTGACGTTCAACATGCCGGGCTACCGGGAGAGCAGCCGGATGCGCGAGATCACCTGGGACGAGTGGTTCAACACGTTCGACGTACGCAGGCTGAACCTCATCTACCAGGAGCAGTTGCGCGACGGCCGGCAGAGCAACTTCTTCCGCACGGAGTCGCCCGATCGGGCGGACGCCTGAGGGTTTGCGGGAATGCCCGGCGGGTAGACCCTGTTGGCTCAAGGCGAGGCCGCAGAGGGCGGGGTCCCGGTTCCGGACGATGGTGCTGTGACCGGCGAGACAACCGATCTGGGTTGAATCCGCAATCTGGGCGAACTAGCTTTATTGCACCGCGCCACGCTCGGAAACGTTCGGGGGAGCGGCGGATCGATCAGATCCGTGCACGGGCGAGGCGCAGGGGAACGGATGGGTCACACCGTTGGGGGACGGTGCCATCCGGGGGATCCGGCGGCGCGAGCGGGCGACGCTTACGGGGGTGAGTGTCGCCCGCCGCCGCCGGGCACGTTGCGAGCGTCCACCACGACCCAGGGTCGAGGTGGACGCTTTGCGCGTTCCATGAGCCCAACCGGCCGCCCCTCTCCCCAGCCCGCCCCAGACCCGCGTGGCCGGTGTCGCATGATCGTCTGCTGAATACCGACGCGACACGCCGGACCCACTGCCGCTCAACGACAGACGATCATGAAACAGCGCATGCGGCGGGGGCCCCGCAGACGTAAACCTCTTGATCAACGGGGCGAGGCAGGGGTTGGTGTCCGGTTTGGGAGAGGGTGTTTGGTTTGTTGCAGGGTGGCCACATGGCGTTCCCGGGGCGGGCCGGCCAGGAGGTGGCCCCCGGCGGCCAGCAGGCCCAGCGCGCCGACGATCAGCCAGTGCCCGTCGCCGAGGTGCTGGAGGCTGAGCCCGCCCAGGGCCGGGGCGACGAACGACGCCGCCGGGAAGGCCAGGTAGAACACCGACTGGTAGCGGGCGCGTAGCTCGGGCGGGGCGAGGTCGGCGTTGATCTGCGCGTTCGGCGGGGCGGCGAGCATCGAGCCGACCGTCCAGACCACCGCGGCGGCCAGGTACGCCGGCAGCGTCCCGGCGAAGGCCAGGGCGCCGAAGCCGAGGGCGAGCAGCGTGGTCGACGCGGCGAGGACGACGCCCTTTCGGTGCCGGTCGACCAGCCGGGGCACGAAGAGCTGACCGAGCACGATCAGGGTGCCGCCGAGCGCCACCACCGTTCCGTACGCCGATGGCCCGAGACCGTCCGCGCGCATCGCCAGCGGCATGATCGTCGAGGTCTGCATGGTGAGCACGGCCAGCACGAAGGTGAGCCCGACGAAGACCAGGAACGTCCGGTCGGTGAGCGCGGTGTGCAGCCCGGGCCGGCGCGGCCTGCGGTCGCCTCCCGTCCGGGTGGCCCGGTGGTCGTCCGGGGACCCCGCTGCCCGGGTGCGGGTGAGGGTCTCGGGGACCTTCCACCCGATCACGACGGCGGCGGTCAGGGTGGCCGCCGCGTCGACCAGGAACAGCGCCAGGAAGCTCGCCTCGGCGAGCAGGCCGGCCAGCAGCGAGGCCACGGCCATACCCAGGTTGAACGCCCAGAACTGGAGGTTGAACGCGCGGGAGCGGCGGTGCTCGGGCACCACGTCGACGATCGCGGCGACGAAGGCCGGGCTGGCCATGGAGTGCACCACCCCGACCAGGGCGGCCAGCGCGGCGATGGCGGCCAGGTGCCGGCTGAAGGCCAGCCCGACCATCAGCCCGGCGGTGGCCAGGTGCGCGGCGAGCAGGGTGGCCCGCCGCCCCCACCGGTCGGCCAGCACCCCGCCGAGCAGCACGCCGATCGCGCCGCCGGCCCCGTAGGCCCCGACCACCGCGCCGGCCAGCGAGGTGCTCGCCCCGCGCGCCTCGGCCAGGTACAGCGGCAGGAAGAGCATGGCGAACGCGCCGGCCCGGTTGATCAGCAGGCCCGCCCAGAGGTACCAGAACGTGGCGGGGAGACCGCCTGCGGAGTCATGCCACCAGCGCCGCAGGGGATGCACCCGACCTCCCGGTAGGTCTTGTCGACAATTCCGGCGTCGACCGTAGGAAAGTCGGGGCCGGGTGCGCCAGCGTGTCCCTGGTCACCGGGCCGGGGCGGCCTGGCGGTCCCGGTCGGGCTCCGGGGCGTACCCGTCGGTGGCGGACCCGACCGGCTCGGCGGGCGCGATGGCCGCGGCCTCGGCCGCCTGTGGCGCCGGGGGCCGGACGACGGTGACCGGCTCGACCGGCGTGGCCGACGGGCGCAGCGCGACGGCCCGCCGCTCCCGGGCCGGACCGGAGACCAGGTGGGCGACCGCCATCACCGCGCCGATCGCCGCGCAGCCCAGCCAGAGCGCGCCGTTGCCGGCCTGCTGCCGGACCAGGCCGCCGAGCAGCGGGGCGGCGGCCCCGGCGAGCTGCCAGGACAGCGAGAACACCCCCTGGTACCGGCCGCGCAGGTCGGCGGGGGAGAGCTCGGCGATCAGGGTGGAGTTGGACGGCGAGTTGAGCATCTCGCCGACGGTCCAGACCAGCACGGTCAGCGCGTAGAACCAGGCGACGTCCGCGAACGCGGTGAGCCCGAAGCCGACCCCCATCACCACGGAGGCCAGGGCGAGCACGTGCGAGCGGCTGCGCCCCCGGATCAGCCGGGGGACGAAGAGCTGCCCGGCCACGATCAGCACCCCGTTGAGCGCGATCACGGTGCCGTAGGTGGACGGGCTCAGGCCGTCGTCGCCCATGGCGATCGGCAGCATCGAGATGTGCTGGAGGAAGACCAGCGCGCCGAGCAGGTTGAGCGCGACGAAGCCCAGGTACACCCGGTCGGTTCCGATGGTGCGCAGCGCGCCCCGGGGGCGGGGCGCCCCGGCGGCGAGCGCGACGGCGACGGCCGGGACCCGGGTCTCCCGCACCTTGACGAAGATGATCACGGCGGTGGTCAGGGTGGTGATCGCGTCGATCACGAACAGCAGCAGGTAGCTGGCCTCGGCGGCGAGCCCGGCGAGGATCGCGGCGCTGGCGAAGCCGAGGTTGATCGCCCAGTAGTTGAGCGAGAACGCGCGCAGCCGGTCCCGCTCCGGTACGACGTCGATCATCATGGCGCCGAACGCCGGCCGGGCCGCCTCGGCGAACAGGCCGAGCAGCAGCGCGCCGACGGCGACCGCCCAGAGTTCCCGGGCGAAGCCGAGGGCGAGCATCATGCTCGCCGCGCCGAGGTGGGAGGCGAGCAGCGTCGGTCGCCGGCCCCACCGGTCGGCGAGCGTCCCGCCCAGCGTGGTGCCGACCGCGCCGCCGACGCCCCAGAGGCTGAGCACCAGGCCGGCCGCGAGCTCGTCGAAGCCGCGCTCCTGGGTGAGGTAGATGGCCAGGAAGATCAGGACGAACGAGCCGAGCCGGTTGATCAGCGTGCCGGTCCACAGATACCAGAAGGTCCTCGGCAGCCCGCCGGTGGTGTCCCGGAACCAGCCCCGCATCGTCCGCACGCTCGCGCCCCCGCCTCAGTAATGACCGATCTATTCAAAGCGCCTTACAACCTAGTCCCGGCCATGATCGCCGGTCACCAGCTTTTCCACGTGGTGGTCGTCACCGCCGGTCCCCGCGTGTCCGTCGCAGGCGTACGGCAGGATGATCGGCATGACTGCGAGCGAAGGGCCCACCATCGGGACGCTGGTCCTGCTGCGGCACGGCGAGAGCGACTGGAACGCGAAGAACCTCTTCACCGGCTGGGTCGACGTCGACCTGACCGCCAAGGGTGAGGTCGAGGCGCGGCGCGGCGGCGAGCTGCTGCGCGAGCACGGCCTGCTGCCGGACGTGGTGCACACCAGCTTGCTGCGCCGGGCGATCCGCACCGCCGAGCTGGCGCTGAGCGCCGCCGACCGGCACTGGATCGCGGTGCGCCGGTCGTGGCGGCTCAACGAGCGTCACTACGGCGCGTTGCAGGGCAAGGACAAGAAGCAGACCCTGGACGAGTACGGCGAGGAGCAGTTCATGCTCTGGCGCCGGTCGTACGACACCCCGCCGCCGCCGATCGCCGACGACGACGAGTGGTCGCAGGTCGGCGACCCCCGGTACGCGCTGCTGCCGACCGAGCTGATGCCGCGCACCGAGTGCCTCAAGGACGTCGTCGACCGGATGCTGCCGTACTGGTACGACTCGATCGTGCCGGACATCCTGGCCGGCCGGACGGTGCTGGTGGCCGCGCACGGTAACTCGCTGCGCGCCCTGGTCAAGCACCTCGACCAGATCAGTGACTCCGCGATCGCCAAGCTGAACATCCCGACCGGCATCCCGCTGCGCTACGACCTGGACCCGCAGCTGCGCCCGCTCACCCTGGGCGGGACGTACCTCGACCCGGCCGCCGCCAAGGCCGCTGCCGCCGCGGTCGCCAACCAGGGCCGCTGACGACGCCGGAAGGGGCCCCTGCCGACGCCTCGCGTGCGGCAGGGGCCCCTTCCGACCCGGCTCACCCGCTCATTCGGCCGACGCGGCGGGCTCCCCGGTGATCAGGTAGACGACGCGCTCGCCGGCGTTGACCGCGTGGTCGGCGAACCGCTCGTAGAAGCGGCCCAGCAGGGTGGCGTCGATCGCCGTCTCCACCCCGTACGGCCAGTCGTCGCCGAGCAGCACCGCGAACAGGCTCTTGTGCAGGTCGTCCATCGTGTCGTCGTCGCGGTCCAGCTCGGCGGCGAGGTCGGCGTCGGGCTTGGCCAGCACCTTGCCGATCTTCTCGGCCATCCGGTCGGCGATCAGCGCCATGTCGGTGAAGACCGTCCGCAGCTCCGCCGGGACGGCGGGGGACGGGTGCCGGCGCAGCGCGGTCTTCGCCACGTGGTCGGCCAGGTCGCCCATGCGTTCCAGGTCGGCGGCGACGTGCAGGGCGGTGATCATGGCCCGCAGGTCGGAGGCGACGGGTGCCTGCCGGGCGAGCAGGTCGCAGACCCGCTCCTCGACGTGTCGGTAGAGGTCGTCGATCTCGGCGTCCCGCTCGATGACGGTCTCGGCCGCCTGCCGGTCGGCGGTGAGCAGGGCGCGGGTGGCCTGGCGCATGGCGGCGCGGATGGCCTCCGCCATGTCCACCAGCAACTGGCTGACGATCTGGAGGTCGGCCCGGAACTCGTCGCGCATCATCACGTCCTGTGGTCGGTGGTCGCCGGCCCGGTCGGCCGGGCGTCGGCGCAGGGGTCGAGCAGGTGCGCGACCACCGTAGGTCGGGGGAGATACCCGGAGGTGAACGCCGGTGAACGGCACGGGACCGAGGAGTGAACATTGCTGGAAGCGAGGGCGCTTCATCCCATTTATGGTGATCCCCCGGTGAACAATGACCCTACGATCGCCGGGTGGAATGGGCGGTGACGGCGGCGGTGGTCGTGGCACTGGTGGCCGGGCTGGCCATCGGGGCGCTGCTGCCCCGGCTCGTGGGGGCGTGGCGCCGCCGCGGCCCGGCCGCCGGGAGCAGCGGGCTCGGCCGCCTGCTCCGGACCAGGGGGAGGCCCGGGATGGCCGACGAGCAGCAGACCGGCCTCTCCAGCCTCGGCCGCCGGACGGTGGACTCGCTGCGCGCCGGCGTCGTGGTGCTCGACACCGACGACGTGCCGGTCCTGGTCAACCCGGCGGCCCGGGCGATGGGGCTGCTGCGCACCGGGGCCACCCCCGGCACGATCGCCGCCCACCCGCTGATCCGTACGCTGGCCGGGCAGGTGCGCCGCACGGGCGCGCGGCGCGAGATCGAGCTGGACCTGCCGCGTGGCCGCGAGTACGCCGGCCCGGGCCCGCTCGGCGTGCACCTGCGGGCGATGGCGATCGGCGGCGGGCACGTGGCGGTCGAGGCGGCCGACGTCACCGAGTCACACCGGCTGGCCCAGGTCCGCCGGGACTTCGTGGCCAACGTCAGCCATGAGCTGAAGACCCCGATCGGGGCGCTGCAACTGCTCGCCGAGGCGCTGCTGGACGCCACCGAGCCGGCCGGCTCGGCGGCCCTCGACCTCCCCGAGGACCTGGTCGCCGCCCGCCGGTTCGCCGAGCGCATCCAGCACGAGTCGACCCGGCTGGGCCGGCTGGTGCAGGAACTGCTGGAGCTGACCCGGCTCCAGGGGGCCGAGCCGCAGCCCGCGCCCGAGCCGGTCGCGGTGGACTGGGTGGTCGCCGAGGTCCTCGACCGCACCCGCACCAGCGCCGCCGCCCACCGCGTCGAGGTGGTCACCGAGGGGGAGGGCGGGCTGACCGTGTACGGCAGCGACTCCCAGATCGCCACCGCCGTGGCCAACCTGGTCGAGAACGCCATCAACTACTCGGGCGAGGACACCACTGTCCGGGTCACCGCCCGGGCCGACGGCCGACACGTCGCGATCTCCGTCGCCGACCAGGGGATCGGGATCGCGCCGACCGACGTCGAGCGGGTCTTCGAACGGTTCTACCGCGCCGACCAGGCCCGGTCCCGGGCCACCGGCGGCACCGGGCTGGGCCTGGCCATCGTCAAACACATCGTCAGCAACCATGGCGGCCGGGTCGAGGTGTCGAGCACTCTGGGGGGTGGGTCGACGTTCACCCTCCGGCTGCCCGCCCGTCCACCGGACGACCTCCTGCCGACAACGCCGTCCGGTGGGATCGAGGGCGGCCCGGCCGAGCTCCGGCAGGCCTGACCGCGATGAAAGGACAAACCCGTTGAGCCGCGTTCTGGTGGTCGAGGACGAGGAGTCGTTCTCCGACGCCCTGTCGTACATGCTCCGCAAGGAAGGCTTCGAGGTCTCGGTCGCGGCCACCGGCCCGGCTGCCCTCACCGAGTTCGACCGGACCGGCGCCGACATCGTGCTGCTCGACCTGATGCTGCCCGAGATGTCCGGCACCGAGGTGTGTCGGCAACTCCGCCAGCGCTCGCACGTGCCGATCATCATGGTCACGGCGCGGGACAGCGAGATCGACAAGGTGGTCGGCCTGGAGATCGGGGCCGACGACTACGTCACGAAGCCGTACTCGCCCCGGGAGCTGGTCGCCCGTATCCGGGCGGTGCTGCGCCGGCAGAGCCAGGAGGCGACCGACCCGGGCACGCCGACCCTGGCCGCCGGCCCGGTGCGGATGGACATCGAGCGGCACGTGGTCACCGTGGACGGGGGCAGCGTGCAACTCCCGCTCAAGGAGTTCGAGCTGCTGGAGCTGCTGCTGCGCAACGCCGGCCGGGTGCTGACCCGGGGGCAGCTCATCGACCGGGTCTGGGGGGCCGACTACGTCGGCGACACCAAGACCCTGGACGTGCACGTGAAGCGGCTGCGCTCGAAGATCGAGCCGGAGCCGTCCGCGCCGCGGTTCATCGTCACCGTCCGCGGCCTGGGCTACAAGTTCGAGCCGTGACCGGGCCGGGCCCCCACCGTGGGGCCCGACGTGCGGTCGGCCCGGTCGGCCGCCGCCCGGCGGAAGCGCCGCTCCCGGCCGGTTGACCGCCGAAGGGCCTCAGCCGCTGGCCGGGTGCGGGGCGACCTGGCCCTGGCGGAGCCGGGCCGCGCACAGCTCGGCGAGCTTCGCGTACGCGGGCGCGCCGATCAGCGCGGTCAGCTCCGGGCCGTACGAGACGTACATCGACTCGGCGCCGACGTGCGCGTCCGTCGACGAGGTGCACCACCAGTCCAGGTCGTGCCCGCCCGCGCCCCAGCCCCGGCGGTCGAACTCGGCCAGGGTGGAGACCAGCACCTTGGTGTTGTCCGGGCGCTTGTGCCACTCCTGGTCCCGGCGGACGGGGAGCTGCCAGCAGACGTCCGGCTTGTACTCCAGCGGGTGCACCCCGTCGCGCAGCGCCTGGGCGTGCAGCGCGCAGCCGCCGCCGGCCGGGAAGTCTGCGTCGTTGAGGAACACGCACGGGGCGTCGACGTCGCGGGTGGCGGTGCGCCGGGCCGGGCTCTTGCCGTCGATGGTGTCGTTGGAGGTCCAGTTCTTGAACCCGCGCCGGAAGTGCTGCCAGGTCCCCGGGGTGAGCCGCTTGACCGCCGCGCGGACCCGCTTCTCGTCGTCCGAGTCGGTGAAGAACGCGCCGTGCGAGCAGCAGCCGTCGGCGGCCCGGCCGGCGACGATGCCGTGACAGCCCTTGCCGAACACGCACGTCCAGCGGGACAGCAGCCAGGTCAGGTCGGCGCGGACCACGTGCGTGGCGTCGGCCGGGTCGACGAACTCGATCCACTCCCGGGGGAAGTCCAGCCCGACCTCCCGGCTGCGCGGGTCGTCGGGGTCGTCGACCAGGACCTGGATCTCGATCTGGCTCGTCACCCGGCCCAGCGTACGCCCGGTCTCCCGGTCCCACCGGCGAGCCGACGAACCGGCCAGGCCCTACTGTCTTCAGCATGCGACTGGGTGTCCTCGACGTCGGTTCCAACACGGTGCACCTGCTGGTGGTCGACGCCCGCCACGGCGCGCACCCGTGGCCCGCGCACTCGGAGAAGGTGGTGCTCCGGCTGGCCGAGCAGATCGGGCCGGACGGCGCGCTGACCGAAGAGGGCGCCGACGGGCTGGTCAAGGCGGTCGGGATGGCCCGCACGGCGGCGACGGGGCTGGGCGCGGCCGACCTGATCGCGTTCGCCACCTCCGCCGTGCGCGAGGCCACCAACGCGCCGGAGGTGCTGGCCCGGGTGCGCGACGAGACCGGCGTACGCCTGGCGGTGCTCGCCGGTGCGGACGAGGCGCGGATGACGTTCCTCGCGGTGCGGCGGTGGTTCGGCTGGTCGGCCGGGCGGCTGCTGGCGCTGGACATCGGCGGCGGCTCGCTGGAGATCGCCGCCGGCATCGACGAGGACCCGGACGTCGCGGTGTCCCTCCCGCTCGGCGCGGGCCGGCTGACCCGCGACCGGCTCCGGGTCGACCCCGGCAGCGCGGCCCCGCCGTCCGCCGAGGCCGTGGAGGAGCTCCGGGAGTACGTCGACGGGCTGCTCGACCCGGTGGCGGAGAAGATGGCCGAGAGCGGCTGGGAACGCCCCGTGGCCACCTCGAAGACGTTCCGCATGCTGGCCCGGCTGGCCGGGGCGGCCCCGTCCGGTGCCGGGCTGCGGGTCCGGCGCAGCCTGACCCGGGACGGCCTGCGGCAGGTGCTCGGCTTCGTCCGGCACATCCCGCCGCGCCACCTGTCCGAGCTGGAGGGGGTGAGCGTCGGGCGGGCGCACCAGCTGCTGGCCGGGGCGGTGGTGGCCGAGGCGGTGATGCGCCGGCTCGACGTGCGGTCGCTGGACATCTGCCCGTGGGCGTTGCGCGAGGGGGTCATCCTGCGCCGGCTGGATCAGCTCGCGCCGATGTGAGCATCCGTGGCGATACGGGGCGTTTTGCGGCCGCTCGTCACGATGCCGCAGCCAGACCGGGCTACCCTGGCTGGTGTGACTTCCCGCGTGCCGGTGCTCCTGTCCACTTCCTCGGTCTTCCCTGAGCGGACCGCGGCGGCGTTCCAGTTGGCTGCGGAGCTCGGCTACGACGGCGTCGAGGTGATGGTCTGGACCGACGCCGTGAGCCAGGACGCCGGGGCGCTGCGCGGCCTGGCCGAGCACTACGGGGTGCCGGTGCTCTCCGTGCACGCGCCCTGCCTGCTGGTCACCCAACGGGTGTGGAGCCCCGACCCGTGGGAGCGGCTGCGCCGGGCCGCCGAGCTGGCCGAGACGCTGGAGGCGCCGACCGTCGTGGTGCACCCGCCCTTCACCTGGCAGCGGGACTACGCCCGGAACTTCGCCGATGGGCTGGCGACGATCGCCGAGGAGTTCGACGGCCTGCGCATCGGGGTGGAGAACATGTACCCGGTGCGGATGGCCGGCCGGCAGTTCGTCCCGTACCTGCCGGGCTGGGATCCGACCGAGACCGGCTACCCGTCGTACACGCTCGACCTGTCGCACTGCGCCGCGTCACACACCGACTCGCTGGAGATGGCCGACCGGATGGGTGCCGCCCTGGCCCACGTGCACCTCGGCGACGGCACCGGCGAGGGACGCGACGAGCACCTGGTCCCGGGGCGCGGCACGCAGCCCTGCGCCGAGCTGCTCCGGTCGCTCGCCGGGCGCGGCTTCACCGGCTCGGTCGCCGTGGAGGTCACCACCCGGGGCGCGAAGAGCCGCGCGGTCCGCGAGGCCGACCTGCGCGAGGCCCTGGAGTTCGCCCGCGCCCACCTCACCGCCCCGTCCCCGGTCGACGCCTGACCCGCCCGGGCGCGGCCGCCGCCCAGCGCCCCTCTCCGCACTTTCACGGGAAGAGTGGTTATTCCGACCCGGATGGCCACTCTTCCCGTGAAAGTGCGGGGGCGGGCCGTGGGGGTGGGGTGGGGTGGGGTGGGTCAGCTCACCGGGGTGAGGGACTCGTCGGCCGGCGCGGCGACCTGCTCGCCGATCGCCGCGCGCTTGCGGGCCCGGTGCGCGGCCACGTGCGAGCGGGTCGCGCAGCGCTCCGAGCAGAACCGCCGGCAGCAGTTCGACGAGGTGTCCAGGTAGACGTTGCCGCAGCGCTCGTCGGCGCAGACCCCGAACCGGGCACTGCCGTACTCGCAGAGCCAGACCGACAGCCCCCACGCGGCGCCGGCCAGGTACTCCGCGCTCACCGAGGCGCCCCGGCTGGTCACGTGCATGTGCCAGTCGCTGGAGTCGTGGCCGGAGATGCGCGGCTGAACCGGGTACGCCTCCAGCATCGTGTTCAGCTCGGCCACCGCCTCGGAGTCCCGCCCGGAGGTGCCGTAGTCGAAGATGTCGCGCAGGCGCTTCTGCGCCCGCCGGAAGGTCGCGAGGTCCCGCTCCGCGACCTCGTCACGCATCCAAGCGTTGTCGTCAGGGAAGATGGCCCGCAGGTCGTCGAGGTCGTCCAGTCGGGCGTTGACGAGGTCAACCCCGGTCCGGGCGTACGCGTCGAAGTTCACGCCTTCAACCGTAGACGACTTAGGGGAGTCGCGGTGTGTCGATGTAGTGCGGCAGGAACCGGGCGTAGCCGTCGGTGATCAGACTCCGGCTCTCCCGGACTCCCGCGCCGGCTGGCTGCCCGTCGACGATCCAGCTGCCCAGCACCACATGGTTGCCGGCGAACTCCGGCAGGGCCCGGAACTCCTGGTAGCAGAATCCCTCGTCGCCGTAACTGCCCGGATTGGTGATCTCCTTGCCGCCGGTGACGATCCGCACCGAGCCGCCCTCCCGGCCGAGCAGCGGCTTGGCCACGTACTCGGTCATGCCGCGCGGCGAGTCCAGGTACGCCGGCAGCAGGTACTCGTGGCCGGGGTACAGCTCCCACAGCACGGCGAGCAGCGCCTTGTTGGACAGCAGCAGCTTCCACGCCGGCTCGATCCAGGTGGTCGGGGTGCCCGGGGCCAGCGCCAGCGGGCCGTACGGCTCGGCGAGCATCCACTCCCAGGGGTAGAGCTTGAAGCAGGTGGTGACCGGCCGGTCGGCGGCGTCGACGAAGCGCCGGCCGTCCCAGCCGACGTCCTGGATCGGCAGCAGCTCCGCCGCGAGCCCGGCCTGCCGGGCCGTCTCGGCCAGGTACCCGGCGGTGATCTGGTCCTCGCCGGACTCCTCCTCGTTCGACCAGGTCACGTGCACCTGCTTGTCGTGCAGGTCGGCACCGAACTTCGCCCAGGCGGCGACGAGCCGCTCGTGCAGGCTGTTCCACTGGTCAGCCTCGGGGTGGGTCTGCTCCAGCCAGTACCACTGGACGATGCTCGCCTCGACCAGCGAGGTCGGGGTGTCGGCGTTGTACTCCAGCAGCTTCGGCGGCCAGGTGCCGTCGTAGCGGAGGTCGAAGCGGCCGTAGAGGCTCGGCGGCGCCTCGCGCAGCGACCGGGCCACCGCCTCGGCCGCCCAGGCCGGGATGCCCAGCTCGGCGTACCGGTTGCGGGCCACGATGTGCTCGGCGGCGGCGACGGACATCCGGTGCAGCTCCGCGGTCGCCTCCTCCAGCCGGAGCACCTCCGCCAGGCCGAAGACGTACGCCGCGGTCTCGTCCCAGTACGACATGATCCCGCCGTCGGGCAGCTCGGTGTCGATGTAGACCAGGCCCTGCGAGCGGACGGTGGCGTCCCAGTCCGGGCGGGGGGTGGCCGCCTCGCGCCGCACGTCAGCCCCCGCAGGAGGCGAGGTGGGTGCCGAACCCGCCGCGCTCCGGCACGGCCGCCGTGACCGACCCCGGCTCCGTGCGGGTGGCGGTGGCGGTGGCGGGCACGTTCATCGCCAGCGCCACGGTCGTCCCGCCACCGGCCGGCCCGAGTGCACAGTCATCGTCGTCGTCGGAGGACATGTTGCAGCCGGAGAGGGTGAGCGCGAGGGCGGTCAGCGCGCCGAGCTGCACGGTGGCCGACCGGAGCCGGCGTCGGGGACGTTCTTCCACGTGGATCGTTGTAGCCGATCCGCGCCACCTCGGCAGCCCCGGGGGGACGGGTCGACGTGCGATGCCCGCCCCCCGGCGCGGGGACACGATCGGGCGCTACCCTCGGCTCATGCTCCGTTCCGTCATCCTTGCCGCCTCCCGGTCATCCCAGGTCGAGCGGCTTGTCGCGACGGCCCCGTTCACCCGGGACGTCGTCCGTCGTTTCGTCGCCGGCTCCGGCACCGACGACGCGTTGCGCGCGACCCGCGAACTCGTCGCCGACGGCCTCGCGGTCACCCTCGACAACCTCGGCGAGGACACCGTCACCCCAGAACACGCCACCGCGACCCGGGACGAGTACCTGAGGCTGCTGAAACTGCTCTCCGCCGCCGGGCTCACCCCCGCCGCCGAGGTCAGCGTGAAGCTCTCGGCGCTCGGCCAGATGTTCGACGAGCAGCTCGCGTACGACAACGCGCGGGCGATCTGCGCGGCGGCGGACGAGGCGGGCACCACGGTCACCCTGGACATGGAGGACCACACCACCACCGACTCGACCCTGGACGTGCTGGCCAGGCTGCGCAAGAGCTTCCCGTCGACCGGCGCGGTGCTCCAGGCGTACCTGCGGCGGACCGAGTCGGACTGCCGGGAGCTGGCGTCGGTCGGGTCCCGGGTGCGGCTGTGCAAGGGGGCGTACCAGGAGCCGGAGTCGGTGGCGTACCAGTCCGCCCGCGAGGTGGACAAGTCGTACGTGCGGTGCATGAACATCCTGATGTCCGGCGACGGGTACCCGATGCTGGCCACCCACGACCCGCGCCTGATCGCCATCGGCGAGGACCGGGCCCGCTGGTTCGACCGGGGGGCCGACCACTTCGAGTTCCAGATGCTCTACGGCATCCGGCCGGAGGAGCAGGCCCGGCTGGTCGGCGAGGGTTACCAGGTCCGCACCTACCTGCCGTACGGCACCGACTGGTACGGCTACCTGATGCGCCGGCTCGCCGAGCGCCCCGCCAACCTGGCCTTCTTCGGCCGGGCCCTCGTCTCGAAGAAGTAGCCCCGCCCGCCGGACGGCGGGGCGGCGCTCGCCCGAACGGCCCGGAGGTCGTAACCTTCGCCGGGTGACCGACGGGCTGGACGGGTGGGACGAACCGAGGCGACGCCGACCCGGGCCGCTCTGGGCAGCACTCGGCGTGGTCCTCCTGCTGCTCACCTGCGGCCTCCCGGCCGTGCTGCTGGTCGGCGTCCTGCACGAGGCCAAGGGCCGGCCGACGGTCGGCCGGCTCGGCGCGTCCGCCGACGACCCCGCCGCCCGGGCGGCACGGCAGCTCGGCGAGCGGATCGCCGCCCAGCTCGACCGCCAGGCCACCGCACTGCTCGGCGGCGACCGGGCCGGGTTCCTCGCCGTCGCCGAGCCGGCCGCCCACCCCGCCCTCACCCGCCGGTACGCCGCCCTGCGGGAGCTGCGGGTCACCGTCTGGCGGCCCGAGCAGACCGGCCTGCCGACCACGGTCCCCGGCCGGCCCGACGAGTGGCGGATCATCGTCCGCTTCCAGTACTGCCTCGTGGTGCCCGGCTGCCGGCCGAGCCCCGTGCTGATCGGCACCCGGTGGCGCGAGGTGGCCGGGACGCCCCGGCTGGTCGCCATGGAGGAGTCCCGGTCCGTCGAGACCGGCACCCGGCCGTGGGAGGTCAGCGAGCTGGTGGTCGCGGTCGGTCCGCGTACCGTCGTGGCCACCACCCCGGCGCTGCGCGGGAAGCTGCCCGGCCTGCTCCGCCAGGCCGAGGCGGCGGCCCGGGTCGCCGACGGTTACGCGGTCGGGGGCACGCCGCCCGACCGGTACCGGGTCTTCTACGCCGGCCGCGCCGAGTGGTTGAGCTGGTACGGCGGCGGCCGGCCGCAGTGGACCGGCGGGTACGCCGTCACCGTCGGCGGCGGCCACTACGAGGTGGTGCTCAACGCCGACGTGCTCTCCGCCACCGGCGCTGACGACCTGCTCCGGCACGAGCTGACCCACGCCGCGTCCCTGCCCGAGCGCGGATACCCGGGCACGTCCACCTGGTGGCTGGTGGAGGGGATCGCCGAGTACGCGGGTGCCGGCGCAACGCCGGTCGGCCGGTACGAGGGGCTGGCCGAGGTGCGCGGGATGCTCGCCCCGGGCGGCGGTTGGAACGGCCGGCTGGCCGACTTGGCCCCGGCAGACGACGCCTCCGCCCAGCGGGTCGGCGGCAGCTACGGCGTCGGCTACCTGGCCGTGCGGCACCTCGTCGACCGGTTCGGCGAGGAGCGGTTCCTGGCGTTCTTCAGGGCGGTGGTGCACGACCGGCGGACGCTGGAGAAGGCGTCCGTGCAGGCGTTCGGCGAGTTCTGGTCGGGGTTGCACGACGAGTGCGTCGGCTACGCCCGTTCGGCGGCCGGCTGACCGTGCCCGGCCTGGTCGCGGCTCACGGCTGCTCCGTGTCCGGCACCGGTGAGATCGCGCCACCGGCCGACAGCAGTCGCTCCGCCAGCGCGCGACAGCGGCCCCCGAGCTCCGGGGGGTCGAGCACCGTGAAGTCGTGCCCCAGCAGGAGCATGTGGATGAGCACGAAGTCGAGGCTGCCGGCGCCACTGAGCACCTCGCAGCGCTCGCTCCCTCGCCGTCGTACGACGGCCGCCGACGCCGGGATCTTCGCGCGCACCGTGTCGGCCGGCGCGTGCACGAGGAATCGCGCCTGGTGCGGATAGGCCCGGCTCGCCACACCCTCCTGCACGTACGTCGCCGCATCGGGCGCCGCGCGTGGGCGGAAGCGCCAGGTCCGTGCCGACACCTCGGTCATCCGGTCGACGCGGAAGCTGCGCCAGCCGTCGCGGTCGAGGTCGAAGGCGAGGAGGTACCAGCACCGGTCGGAGGCGACCAGGCGGTAGGGCTCGACCCGCCGCCGCGCCTCGCTCCCGGTCGGGTAGTCGAAGCCGGCCTCGACCCCGTCGCGGCAGGCTCTGGCCAGCGTCATGAGCACCTCGGGGTCGACCGGCGGGCGGCCGCCGCCGAAGGACTCCACCGAGCCGGAGAGCGCACGCACCTCGTGCCGCAGCCGGCCGGGCAGCACCTGGTCGAGCTTGGTCAGCGCCCGGAGTGCGGCGTCGCCGGCGCCGGCGACCCCGCCACCCGCGCCGGCGAGCAGCGAGACCGCGGTGGCGATCGCCTCCTCGTCGTCGAGCAGCAGCGGGGGCAGGTTCTGCCCCGGGCCGAGCTGGTAGCCGCCGCCGACACCCTGGCTGGCATGCACCGGATAGCCGAGCGTGCGCAGCCGCCCCACATCACGCCGTACGGTGCGCGGCGTGACCCCGAGCCGGGCGGCGAGCTCGGGGCCGGTCCAGACCTGGCGCTGCTGCAACAGCCCGAGCAGGGTGAGCACCCGCTCCGTCGTACCCCGCTCGTCGCCGCGTGCCACGCCCATGTCGCCCACCCTGTCACGGATAGCGGACCGATCCTGTCCGCCAGGGGTGTCAGGGTGACTCCATGGACGCAGACGCACTCGACTGGAACCGGACGCTGCGCGAGCAGTTCGAGTTCCACTGGAACCATCAGCTCCGAGCCCGGCTCGCCGGCCTCACCGACGAGGAGTACTTCTGGTCGCCGGCGCCGGGCGCCTGGAGCGTGCGCCCGCGCGGCAGCTCGACCGCGCCCGTGCAGGGCGGCACCGGGGACTTCACGATCGACTACGCCTTTCCCACGCCGGACCCCGCGCCGTTCACCACGATCGCCTGGCGGCTCGGCCACGTCCTCGTCGGCGTGCTCGCCACGCGCAACGCCGCGCACTTCGGCGCGCCGGCGGCGTCGTACGAGACCTGGGAGTACGCCGGCAGCGCGGCCACCGCGCTCGACCAGCTCGAGGCCCAGCTCGACGCCTGGCTGGCCGGGGTGCGCGACCTCGGCGAGGCCGGACTCCGGGTGCCGGTCGGCGCGAAGGAGCCCTTCCCCGAGTTGCTCATGGCCGATCTGGTGCTGCACATCCACCGCGAGTTGATCCACCACCTGTCCGAGGTCTGCCTGCTGCGTGACCTCTACCCGCATTTGGAGGCCGCTGCGAACGGAGCAATCCGATGAGCCGCCACATCCAGGTCACCTTCGACGCCCACGACCCGCGGGCGCTGTCGCACTTCTGGCGCGAAGCGCTGGGCTACGTCCATCCCGGCCCGCCCGGGGTCGACCTGCCCGAGGACGCCGACCCGCTGGCCGCGTGGGACGACTTCCTCGCGCGGATCGGCGTGGCGGAGGAACAGCGCAACACGAGGTCGGCGATCGAGGATCCGGACGGGCGCGGCCCACGGCTGTTCTTCCAGCAGGTGCCGGAGGACAAGGTCGCCAAGAATCGCGTCCACCTCGACGTCCGGGTGGCTCCCGGCCTGCGGGGGGAGGAGCGGATGGCGGCGCTGGAGGTCGAGTGCGACCGGCTCGCCGCGCTGGGGGCGACGCGGGTGCGTCGCTACGAGCCCGATCCCCCGATGGGCGCCGGCTTCATCGTGATGGCCGACCCCGAAGGCAACGAGTTCTGCCTGGACTGACGCAGCTCGATGCTGGTCGATCAGCCTGGGACGGCTGGGCCTCCCGCTCACATTCTTGTCGCACCGATGTCGGCACGAACGACGGGCCTCCAGCTAACGGCAAGAGCCGCCGCAAGAGTCGCTACAGTGAGGCATCCCCACAGCAGGGCCGGGTCAACCTCGAGCAGCCCCATGAGCGCGGCCGGGGCGCATGCCATGCCAAGTCCGGTGGAAAGCTGGAAACGCACCAGGGCGCGGCCCAGTTGCGCCGGTGGCGTGGCCGCGATCGCGAGGGCGGTTCCGCTTCCGGTGTAGAGGATCTCGCCCAGGGTATAGACGACGCCGAACACGGCGATGGCCCCCGCCCCCATCGCCTCGCCCACCCAGAAGCCCAGATAGGACAGGCCAAGCACCACCCCCGAAGCGGCGTAGGCCGCGCCGCGGGCCCATTTTGACAACCATTTGACGATGGGCACCTGAAACAAGATCACTAGCACCGTGTTGCCTACGAACAGAGCCGCCGGCCAGACAGCGCTTGCCTGCATCCGGGTCACGAGCAACGCCGGCAACACCACCTCGAGCACGCTGAAGCACATGGCGAAGGGGAGGTTGGCCACGAGCAGTACGGCCATGCTGGGCGGAGTGCCGGTACCGTGGTCGTGCTTCGACTCCACGGCAGTCACTCTTGTCGATAGCGCGAGCCCGCCCGCGACAAGGAATGCGAGGGCGGTGATGGCCATCAGGCCGTTCAGGACGTTCCCGCCACCGGCCACGGCGATCATCGCAAGCAGCGCGCCTGCGCCGAGCCCGGCGTTGCGCACCGCTCGCGCCATCGCGAGCGCGGCATCCCGTTCGCGGCCCTGTCTGAGCGCTGCCACCACCGCCGCGTGCGCTGCGGGGAAGGACTGACCGCCGATCCCCAATAGGGCCGACGCAGTGGCGAAGGCGACCGATCCGTGGCCTGCAAGCAGTACGACTACCCCGGCGACGCGGACGAACAGCGTCGCCGCGACCACTGCCGACCGCGCTCCCCGGTCGATCCACCGGCCCACGAGTGGGAGCACGGCAAGTCCTATCAGCAAGCCCGCCGACAGCGCGACACCCGCCTCGCCCACCCCCAACCCGAGCACGGTCACGCCATAGAGCACCAGGAACGGCCGTAACATCCCGCCGCCCACCGAATCGACCACCAAGGCCGCCACATATCTGCGCACGCCGTCGAATGTCCCCGCAGCTAGGCTGGGACGCTCGCGGGTTGACGGGGATCGTCAACCCGCGGGCGGTCGGGCCGGGTGGGCGGGCACCATGGGGAGCATGGCCATCTCGATCGACATCACCAGCGTGGCGCAAGAGCGGTTCCTGGTCGCGCCCTCGCCGTTGGCCGAGCTGACCTCGATGCTGCATGCGCTGTCCGAGCCCGGCCACCACCCGGCACTGCACGGCTGGATCGCGGCCACCTCGGCCTCACTCAAACCGGAACTCAGCGAGCGCATGATCGAGGCCGACTTCCTCTGGCGGTCCTCACGTGCCGACTTCTTCGTGCCCAGTCGGCCGCAGGCCACGCTGGCGGAGGAGTTGGACGAGATCGATCGGCTCGACGACGAGACGTACGTGTTCTCGGCGTTGATAACCACCAGCTGCGGCTCGACGCCGCTGTACCGCCGCTTCTCGCGCGAGAAGGCGCTCGAGCTGGCGTTTGCCCGCGGCCCTCGGCAGGCCGAGTTCGCCGAGCGGCTGCTGGCCGACCCGCCGCGTGTGCGGACGTGGGTACGGCACCTGCTCGAGGACTGCGAGCAGGCGTTCTTCGCTGAATCATGGGCACGAGTGCAGCACCAGCTCGCCGCGGACTCCCGGCATAAGGCGGACCTGCTGGCGCACCACGGTCTTTCGGCCATGCTCACCGCCGTGTCACCGTCGGTCTCGCTGCAGGACAACCGGATCGTGGTCGACAAACTGCAGGACAACGCGACTGCCGCGCACGGCGGCGGGGTCACCTTCATTCCCAGTGCCTTCGGACACCCCCACCTGCTGGTGGTGCACGCCCCGGGCTGGCAGCCCGTGATTCAATACCCGGTCGCCGAACCGGGCCTGCCACACCCGATCTCGCTGCAGGGCGTGCAGCGGCGTATGGACGCCCTCGCGCACCCGGTGCGGCGTAGGCTCGCCCGTACCATCGCCCGCGGACCGCACACCACCGGCGAACTCGCCGACGCATGGCAGCTGACCGCGCCCGAGGTCTCCCGGCACCTGGCGGTGCTCAGACAGGCCGGTTTGGTGACCGTCGGCCGACGCGGGCGATATGTGCTCTACCAACTCGACCTCACCGTCTGCGCCCGACTCGGCGCAGACTTCGTCGAGGCGATCCTGCGTTAGCCCCTCGGCTGACGTTTCGGATCGGTTCTTGGTTCGTCAATTCTGCCCGCACAACAACGACCAGAATATCCGATTCTTGCTATTTGTTTCCGAGGGCAAGGTTGCCAAGAATCGCGTCCACCTCGACGTCCGGTGGCTCCCGGCCTGCGGGGGGAGGGGCGGATGGCGGCGCTGGAGGTCGAGTGCGACCGGCTCGCCGCGCTGGGGGCGACGCGGGTGCGTCGCTACGAGCCCGATCCCCCGATGGGCGCCGGCTTCATCGTGATGGCCGACCCCGAAGGCAACGAGTTCTGCCTGGACTGACGCAGCTCAGCCCGTGGTCACGGGAGCCGTGGCCAGTCCTGCGGCCGAGGCGTGGCCGGCGGTGGTGAGGCGTCCCAACCCTCATGATCGACCGCCGTCGGGGCTGCCGGGCGGGCCTGAGACACTAGGCGCGCTCCCAGCGCGGAGCCCTGGTGCGCGTCCGGAAGCGGGCCAGGGCACCCGTCCGGTGGCTCCGGTGGCGCCGCCGGAGCCACCGGACGCCTTCCGCGCCCCTGAATACTCCGTGACGGCGTGCGCGTCCGGGCGGAAAACGCCTGGTGGCCGCTGAGGAAACGGCCATTCGGCATGATCAGTTACTGGAAGGGATCGCGCCGGTCACAGCCGTCCCGCTACCGTACTGGTAACACGCGCGTAGCCCGTCCTGGCGGGAGCACCCCGTCCGGTGGCACGCGCCGGGCATGGGATGGGTCGGTGAGCCATGGCCGGGTCACAGTCCGACGGTCGGCTGTCGGAGGTCAAGTTCCTCACCGTCGCCGAGGTGGCGACGGTGATGCGGGTGTCCAAGATGACGGTCTACCGCCTCGTGCACAGCGGCGAGCTGACCGCCGTGCGGGTCGGCCGGTCGTTCCGGGTGCCCGAGCACGCGGTGCACGAGTACCTGCGGGGCGCCTTCCAGGAGACCGCCTGATCCGTCCCCGGTATAACCCTGCCGAGTGCGACGTAACGGGCATCGACGGGGGCGCGTTGGTCCTGCTGACGCTCTCCGGCTACCCTGGACCGGACCGTGACCTGACACCGGTGCGCCCCACCGCCCGCCAGTCGGTCCGGTCCGTTGTCCGCAAGCGGTCGTCGACGCCACAGCGTGGTGTCATCCGGTCCGCCCCGCACGTTGCAATCGAAAGGCTGTCGTCGTATGGGCTCGGTGGTCAAGAAGCGCCGCAAGCGCATGGCTAAGAAGAAGCACCGCAAGCTGCTGCGCAAGACCCGCGTCCAGCGTCGCCGTCTCGGCAAGTGACCCGGGCCGGGCCCCGGCCCGGCATCGACGTCGCTTGCCAACTGTCGACCCTCGGAGGCTCAGGTGATCAGGCCGCGGTTGCCCCGGCTCGATCCCCCCTGCCGAGGTAGGTGCACGACATGACCCCCGGTGGCACCCCAGGTGCCCCGGGGGTGGTTGTCGTCACCGGCACTGGTCGCTACCTCGGCGCCCACGTCGCGGCCCGCCTCGCCGCCGACCCGCGGATCGAGCGGGTGATCGGCGTCGACCCGGCCGCCCCGAACCCGGAGCTGGCCGGCCTGCTCGGCGGCGTCGAGCTGATCCGGATCGACCTCGACTCCCTCGGCGGCCTCCTCGCCGACCTCGACGTCGACGCCGTCGTGCACCTCGCCCTCGTCACGGCCCCCGACGCGCAGCAGGGCGGGCGGTCGGCGATGAAGGAGCAGAACGTCATCGGCACCATGCAGCTCCTCGCCGCCTGCCAGCGGGCGCCCCGGCTGCGCAAGCTCGTGGTCCGCTCGTCGACCGCCGCGTACGGGGCGTCGTTCCGCGACCCGGCGGTCTTCACCGAGGAGACCGAGCCGCGCGAGGTGCCGCGCGGCGGCTTCGGCCGCGACATCCTCGACATCGAGGGGTACGTCCGCGGCTTCCGCCGCCGCCGTCCCGACGTCACCGCCACCGTGCTGCGGTTCGCGCCGTTCATCGGCTCCACCGCCGACACCACGCTGACCCGGTACTTCTCCCAGCCGTTCGTGCCCACGGTGTTCGGGCGGGACCCCCGGCTGCAGTTCGTGCACTTCGACGACGCGCTGGAGGTGCTGCACCGGTCGGTCGCCGAGGACCACCCGGGGACGTACAACGTGGCCGGGCCGGGCGTGCTCGCCCTGTCCCAGGCGATCCGCCGGGCCGGCCGGGTGGGTGTCCCGGTGCTCGAACCGGGCCTGTCCGGGGCCGCCGCGCTGGCCCGCAACCTCGGCTTCGGCCGGTACGGCCTGGACCAGGTCGACCTCTTCGTGCACGGCCGGGTGGTCGACACCTCCGCGCTGGAGCGCGAGTACGGCTTCACGCCCCGGTCGACCGTCGCCGCGTTCGACGACTTCATCCGCGCTCACCAGGGCGGGGTGGTGGTCACCCGCGATCAGCTCGCCGCCGCCGAACGGGCCGTCCTCGACGGCATCCGCCAGGTGCGTTCGGCCGTACGGGAGCAGCCGTGAGCAGGCCGGACGAGCAGGGCGGGCGGCCCGGGGCCAACGGCCGGTACGACGTACCGCTGGTCGTGGCCGGCCCGGACGGGGAGCCGACGCGGCGCAACGGCCGTCACCCGACCTCGGACGCGGCCCCGACCTCGGACGCGGCCCCGGCCCCGACCCCGGCCCCGACGGGTGAGCCGGCGGCTTCCGCACCACGGGAGCCGGCGGTTTCGGACGGGCCCGGGGACGTGTGGGACCGGCGGGTCGCGTCCGGGCTGGCGTTCCTGCGCCGCCGGTTCTCCGGCGACTACCCGGTGGACGAGTTCGGCTTCGACCCGGACCTGACCGAGTCGGTCTTCCACCCGGTGCTGCGGATGCTCTACCGGGACTGGTTCCGCACCGAGGTCACCGGCCTGGAGCACGTGCCGGCGGACGGGGCCGGCCTGGTGGTCGGCAACCACTCCGGCACCGTGGCGCTGGACGCGCTGATTCTCTCGGCCGCCCTGCACGACCAGCACCCGGCCCACCGCTACCTGCGGCTGCTCGGCGCCGACCTGGTCTTCCGGATGCCGGTGCTCTCCGCAGTCGCCCGCAAGACCGGCGGGACGGTCGCCTGCAACCCGGACGCCGAGCGGCTGCTCGGCTCCGGCGAGCTGGTGGGCGTCTTTCCCGAGGGTTTCAAGGGCGTCGGCAAGCTCTACTCCGACCGGTACAAGCTGCAACGCTTCGGCCGGGGCGGGTTCGTCTCGGCGGCGCTGCGCACCGGCACCCCGATCGTGCCGGTGGCCATCGTGGGCGGCGAGGAGATCTACCCGATGCTCGCCGACATCAAGCCCCTCGCCCGGCTGCTCAAGCTGCCGTACTTCCCGGTCACGCCGACGTTCCCGTGGCTCGGCCCGCTGGGGATGGTGCCGTTGCCGAGCAAGTGGCTGATCGAGTTCTGCCCGCCGATCCCGACCGCCCACCTCACCGAGTCCGCCGACGACCCGCTGGTCGTGTTCAACCTCGCCGACCAGGTCCGGGAGACCATCCAGCAGACCCTGCACACCCTCCTGGAACGCCGCCCCGACCCCTTCGGCCCCTGACCCCAAACCCCCACACCCCGCACCCCCCACCCAAGGCGTTGATCAAGAGGTTTACGTCAGGAATCCCTCGTGGGATGACGTAAACCTCTTGATCAACGTGTGCCGGCGGGGTGGGGGCAGGGGGCTGGGGTGGGGTTGGGGTGGGTCAGTGGGGGTGGCGGCGGCGGTGCAGGGCTAGGCCGGCGCTTACTGCGCCGGCCAGCAGCCCGGCCGCTGCCGTCGACGGCAGGGCGATCCTGAACGCCCGCCGGCCGGTGCGGAAGTCCCGCACCTCCCAGCCCCGTTGGCGGGCCTGCCGCAGCAGGGTGCCGTCCGGGTTGATCGCCACGGCCCGGCCGACGGTGGAGAGCATCGGCAGGTCGTTGGCGGAGTCGCTGTAGGCGGAGCAGCGCGACAGGTCCAGCCCTTCGACCTCGGCGAGCTGGGCCACCGCCTCGGCCTTGGCCGGGCCGTGCATCAGGTCGCCCACCAGCCGGCCGGTGTACGCGCCGTTGACCACCTCGGCCACCGTGCCGATCGCTCCCGTCAGGCCCAGCCGGGCCGCGATCACCCGGCCGATCTCGACAGGCGCGGCACTGACCAGCCAGACCCGCTCGCCGGAGTCGAGGTGCCGCTGCGCGAGGCGGCGGGTGCCGACCCAGATCCGGGGGGCCATCAGCTCGTCGAAGATCTCCTCGGCGAGCCGTTCCACGTCGTCCACCCGCCAGCCCTCGACGAAGGCCAGCGCGGCCTCCTTGGCCTGCGACATGTCCCCGGCGTGCTCGGTGGCGAGCACCCGGAACCGCAGTTGCTGCCAGGCGAACCGGGCCAGGTCGCCGGTGGTGAAGTACTTCCGGGCGGCGAGGCCACGGGCGAACCAGTAGATCGATGCGCCCTGCATCATCGTGTTGTCCACGTCGAAGAACGCGGCGGCCCCCGGGTCGGGGGCGACCGGGGTGGCCGGCGCGGCCTCGGTCTCCGCCCAACCGGCCGTGTGACCGTGGCGGTCGGTGCTGACCGTCATCTTGCGGGTACGGGCCACGCGACCTCCCTCGCTCGACGACCCCGACCAGTGCCTTCCACACGAGCGTAGCCGGACCGAATGGCCGCCCGGACCGTCGAGCGGGAACTGTGGCGCACACTGCCCGTCCGCTGGTGAGAGGCCCCGCCGGCACCCCGGGAGGGGCGGGACGGGGGAGCGCCTGGGCCGCGAGCCGCCGTGCGCCTGGGCCGCGAGCCGGGAGCCGCCGTGCAGCTGGGCCGGGAGCCGGGAGCCGCCGTGCAGCTGGGCCGGGAGCCGGGAGCCGGGAGCCGCCGTGCGCCTGGGCCGGGGGTGGGTGGGTCAGCGGTCGCCGGGGCAGGCCGCGGGGGTCGGGCCGAGCGCGTCGCTGCCGGCCGGGGACGGCAGCTCGCAGTCGATGGCCGCGCGCAGGGCGTCGGAGCGCTTCCGGATCGCGTCGAGCAGGGCGAGTGATCGGCGGACCCGGTCCCGCTCCGCCCGGCTGGCCCCGTCGAGCAGGTCGCCGACCGCCCGGCGCTGCCCGGCGACGAAGGTGTTCACCGCGTCCAGGCCGGCCGGGTCGGTGCGCTGCGCGGCGGCGCTGGTCAGCAGCCGAACGCCCTGGCGGCTGTCCGAGTCCATGTCGTCGAGGACGGCCTCGAAACCGAGCCGGTCCCCGCGCAGCGCGGCGGCCTCGTCGAGCCGGGTGCGGGCGAAGTCGAGGAAGAGCTGGCCCCGGCTGAGGTCCGAGCTGGCCAGCGCGAGCTGGGCCCGCTCCGTGGAGCGCTTCATGCCGTACAGGGCGTCGCCGGGGACCGCGTTCTCGCTGGCGGTGGAGATGCCGGAGACGGCGATGGCGCCGGCGGCCACCCCGACCAGGATGGCGGCCCGGGCGCGGGCCCGGCGGGCGGTCACGGCGGGCAGGAACGAGCCGCGCTGCCCGGCGGCGACGGCACCCCGGTGGCCGGCCGGCCCCGCCTCGGTCGACCCGGTCGCCGTGGCGCCGGCACCCTCACGCTCGGCCGTGGCGACGAGCATCGCCCGCAGCCCGGTGCGGAAGCCGGTGTCGATCTCGACGGTCGGGGGATCGGCGTTGAGCTGTCGGCTGACCGCGACGAGCGCGGCGAGCTGGTCGTCGGCCCGGGACCTGACGTGGTGACGTCGGCCGCCGTTGGCTTCGTCGAGAAGCTGCGCGAAGCGCTCGGCGCGCCGGCGGGAGAAGAGGTAGCTGTCCACCGCAGGCACCTCCTCTCGCTGGTCACGGCCGGTCGGCCGCTGTCCTCACCAGCGACCGGCGGCAGCGCGCGCCGACGAACGAAAGGCCGTGGCCGGCCGCGCTGTCCGGACCGTGGGGCCCGGGGATGCCGGGGCAACCACCGGTCGCACCCGGAGAAACGCTCCGCGCTGGGCACGGGTTACGGGGCCGGCGGGAGCGAAACCACGAAGAGTGATGGCCGTCACGCTGTGGTGGGCGTCGATCCATCGTCCGGGGGGCGGGTGAGCAGGGCAACCTTCGCTGCCGGGGTGTCGACCGGAAGCCCTGCGGGCCACGGCGGCCGGGTCGGGGCCGACCGGGGGAAACCGGGTCGGGGCCCGCTGCGGCGGTCGGATCAGGGCTGGAAACCGTCCGGCAGGAGCCGGGCCAGGGCCCGGACCGCGCGGTACTGCAACGCCTTGATCGCGCCCTCGTTCTTGCCCATCGACCGGGCGGTCTCCGCGACCGAGAAACCCTGGAGGAACCGCAGCACGATGCACTCCTGCTGCTCCGGGTTGAGCTGCTTCACGGCGGTGAGCAGCGCGACGTTGGTGATGTGCTCGACGACGGCGGCCTCCGGGCTGCCCTCCGGCCCGCGATCCTCCCGGTCGGCGTCCAGCACGTCGCCGGTGGTGACCTCCAGCCGGTACCGCCCGGACTTGAAGTGGTCGGCGACCAGATTCCGGGCGATGGTGACCAGCCACGCGCCGAGGTCCCGCCCCTGCCAGGTGAAGCTGCCGATCCGCTTGAGGGCGCGCAGGAACGTGTCGGAGGTGAGGTCCTCGGCGAGCTGTCGGTTGCCCACCCGGAAGTAGACGAAGCGGAAGACCGTGTCCACGTATCGGTCGTAGATCAGCCCGAACGCCTCGGCCTCGCCGGCCTGGGCGCGCTCGATCAGCGTCCAGACCTCGGTGGCCGGGTCGGACGGGTCGGGCCGGCTCGGGTAGCCGGTCGGCGTGCCGCCAGGCCCGGCGGGCGGGCCGGCGGGCACCGCCGGCAGCACCGCGGTCTCGGTCGCCGCCGGGTCGGTCGTCGGCGGCGTGTCTCCGGTGCGCCGGCCCTGGGCCGGCATCAGCGGCCTGGCCGGCGAGGCGACCCGGCCGCCGTTGCCCCCGGGCGCGGCCGGGCGAGGTGGGGCCTCGTTGTGGTGCGAGCGGTTGGGCAGACGTCTGGACGCCCCGTCGCCGTGCATGGGCTGGCTCCACATTTCGTCCGAGCCGCGCGACACGCCCAGCCGTTCGTTGAGGGCGGCGTGGGCCGCTGCGGCCAGCCCGCCCGGTCGCTCTGCGTAGCTGAAACTGGTCACCGTGCCTCCCCGGTCCGGTCCCACGCCGGCCGCCGACACGCCGCCGCGTGGGCGGGGCCAGGATGGCCGGGCAGAGTCCTTACGGGATGTGCCGACAGGCGGCAGATCCCCTTGAGGTGTGGGTCCAATGCGCTCACAGGCACGGGGGCCTCCTCGGGCTGAGGGGTGTCGACTCACGGCAAATGGGGTGAGCCGACCCGAGTGATGATAGGGCCAACGTCACCCGTGCGTGGCAAGTCCGTTACACAGGGCGGAAGTATTTCCGGCCCTGTCGCACCGATGGCGGACCGGTTGTCCGTCGCGCGTGATTGACTTTCGCCCGGGGAGCTGGTTCGTAGTGGAACCCCAGGTCAACGGGCTGGTGTCGGCCCCTCCGGTGGGCCGCCGGCCGGCGTGCGACCGGTGCCCGGGGACGGTGCCGACGGGGCCCGGGCGCGGCGTCTGGCCCGGCTCGGGCGTGGCCGGTGAGACGAGGCTGTGCCAGACTCTGCCACCGTGCAGCACGCAGCCGACGACTCCACGCCGAACCTCGTCGAACGGCTCCGCCGGGCGGCGGCCGACCACGGCGACGTCCCGCGTTGCGCTGGCGGGACACCACCCTGACATGGTCGCAACTGGACGCCTCGGTGACCGCAGTCGCGCACGCCCTGGCCGCCCCCGGCCGCCCGACCGAGCCGGTGCCCCGCTCACCCTCCGTGTCGGCCGACCGTCCACCGTCCCCCGGCGGCAGCCCCGGGCCTACCCAGGCGAATCCCGCCCCGCGCGGTCTGGCCGCCGGTGCCGGCCGCCCGGCCCGGGTCGCCCTCGCCCTGCCCAACACGCCCGACTTCGTGGTCGGCTACCTGGCGGCCCTGAGCGCCGGCCTGGTGGCGGTGCCGCTCAACCCCGGCCTCACCGGCCCGGAGCTGCGACACGCGCTGGCCGACTCGGGCGCGGCCGTGCTCATCTGCACCGAGTGGGTGGCCGACCTGGTCGCCGGCCTCACCGCCGAGCTGCCCGCGCTCGCCGCCGTGCACACCTCCCCGCCGGCCGGCGCCGGGCAGCCCGGGGCCGGCTTCCCCCGGCGGGGCGGCGACGACCTCGCCGTGCTGCTCTACACCTCGGGCACCGAGGGGCGGCCGAAGGGCGCGATGCTGCCGCACCGGGCGCTCGCGGCCAACCAGGCGCAGGTGGCCCGGATCGACCCGCCGGTGGTCGGGCCCGACGACACCGTGCTGCTGGCCCTGCCGCTGTTCCACGCGTACGGGCTCAATGCGGGGCTGGGCGCGGTCGTCCACCATGGCGCGACCGGGGTGCTGGTCGACGACCTCGCCCCGGCCGCCGCGCTCGCCGAGATCGCCCGGCACCGGGTCAGCGTGCTGGTCGGCGTACCGTCGATGTTCCTCGGCTGGTCCACGGCGGACCGCGACGCGGCGACGGCGGCCATGGCCGCCGTCCGGGTCGCGGTGTGTGGCGCGGCGCCGCTGGAGCCGGCCGTCGCGGCGCGGTTCACCGAGGTCACCGGCCGCGCGCTCCACGTCGGGTACGGCCTGACCGAGACCGCCCCGGTGCTCACCTCGACGCTGGTCGGCGGGGTGCCGAAGGCCGGCTCGATCGGCCGCCCGCTGCCCGGCGTCGAGCTGCGCCTGGTCGACCGGCTCGGCGAGCTGATCATCGTCAACGGCTTCAACGTCTACCCGCACGAGGTGGAGGCGGTGCTCGCCGAGCATCCGGGGGTGGCCGAGTCGGCGGTACTGGGTGTGCCGCACCCGTGGACCGGGGAGACTGTCCGGGCGTACGTGGTGCCGGCGCCGGGTCGCCCGGCGACCGGGGAGGAGCTGCTCGCCCACTGCGCCCGTAACCTGGCCCGGTTCAAGTGCCCGACCGCCGTCGAGTCCGTCGACGCGCTGCCGTACTCGGCGATCGGCAAGGTGCGCAAGACCCAGCTCAGGCCGGCGCCGTCCCCGGTGGTGCCGGCCGACATCCGCACGGAGGTTCCCGATGTCCAGTGACGCCCGGCTCGCCCTGATCACCCGCCCCGGCTGCCACCTCTGCGAGGACGCCAAGACGGCGCTCGACCGGGTGGTGGCGGTCACGGGGGACCGATGGACCGAGCGGGACGTGACCGGCGACGTGGAGCTGGAACGCGAGTACGGCGACCGGCTGCCGGTGGTGCTGCTCGACGGCAAGGAGCACGGCTACTGGCGGGTGGAGGAGGAGCGGCTGCTGCGGGACCTGACCACCCCCCAGCTCTGAAGCCCGCGCCGCCGGTCTCCGCCCCGCCCGCCCTTCCCCCCGGGTCGGGGCGGGTCCTATCGTGCTGGGATGACCCCTGCGCGTCCCCATCTGGTGTGGGACTGGAACGGCACCCTGCTCAACGACCTCGACCTGGTGGTGGCGGCCACCAACGCCGTCTTCGCCAGCGTGGGCGGCCCGACGGTCAGCGCGGACGAGCACCGGGTGCGGTTCCGCCGCCCGATCGCCGACTACTACGCCGAGGTGCTCGGCCGGGCCGTCGACGACGCGGCGTTCGGCGAGCTGGACCGGATCTTCCACGACGCGTACCGCAGCGGGCTGACCACCTGCGCGCTCGCCGACGACGCGGCGGTGGCGATGGCGGCCTGGCCGGGCGGCCAGTCGCTGCTGTCGATGTGGTTCCACGACGAGCTGGTGCCCGCGGTGCACACCCACGGGCTGACCGGCCGGTTCGTCCGGGTGGACGGGCTGCGCGCCACGGTCGGCGGGGACCGCAAGGCCGAGTCGCTGGAGCGACACCTGACCGAGCTGGGGGTGGACGGCCGCGACGTGGTGCTGATCGGGGACTCGATCGACGATGCCGACGCCGCCGAATCGGTCGGCGGCCGGGCCGTGCTCTACACGGGCGGGTTCACCGACCAGGCCCGGCTGCGCGCGTCCGGGCACCCGGTGGCCGACACCCTCACCGAGGCGGTCACCCTCGCCGCCACCCTCCGATGACCGCGGCCGGTCAGGTGCGCAGGTAGGTCAGCACGGCCAGGACGCGGCGGTGCTGGGTGGTGTCCGGGGGCAGGCCCAGCTTGGTGAAGATGTTGCGGACGTGCTTCTCCACCGCCCCGTCGGTGACCACCAGGGCGCGGGCGATGGCGGTGTTGGAGTGCCCCTCGGCCATCAGGGCCAGCACCTCGCGCTCGCGGGGGGTCAGCTCGCGCAGCGGGTCGTCGCGCCGACGACGGACCAGCAGCTGGCCCACCACCTCCGGGTCGAGCACGGTGCCGCCGGCGGCCACCCGGGCCAGCGCGTCCATGAACTCGTCGATGTCGGCCACCCGGTCCTTGAGCAGGTAACCCACCCCGCCGCCGCCGGCGCCGCCGGTGGTGGCCAGCAGGTCGTCGGCGTACGACACCTCGACGTACTGGGAGAGCACCAGGACCGGCGTACGCGGGACCAGCCGGCGGGCCTCCACGGCGGCGCGCAGCCCCTCGTCGGTGTGCGACGGCGGCATCCGCACGTCGACGATCGACACGTCCGGCCGGTGGGTCACCACCGCCTCGACCAGCGCGTCGCCGTCGCCGACGGCGGCCACCACCTCGTGCCCCTGTTCGGTGAGCAGCCGCACCAGCCCCTCCCGGAGCAGCACGGCGTCGTCCGCGATGACCACCCGCATGATGCTGATGTCTACCACGTCCGGGTCGGCGGCCGGACCGTCGACGCTCACAACGGCAGTTCCGCCCGGACCTCGGTCGGGCCGCCGGCGGGGCTGACGACGTCCAGCCGGCCACCGGCCGCCCGCACCCGGTCGGCGATCCCGGCCAGGCCGTGCCCCTTGGCCAGGTGCGCCCCGCCGTGGCCGTCGTCGGTCACGCCGACGGCCAGCCGGCGCTCGTGCCAGGTCACCGCGACCGCGCACTCCGTCGCCCCGCTGTGCTTGGCGACGTTGGTGAGCGCCTCGGCGACCACGAAGTAGGCGGTGCTCTCCACGGCCGGGTCGAGCCGTCCGCCGGGAACCTCCAGCCGGGGGTCGATCCGCAGCTCGACCGGGACCAGCCCGCGCCCGGCCAGGGCCGCCAGCGCGCTGGGCAGCCCCCGGTCGACCAGGATCGGCGGGGCGATGCCCCGGGACAGGGCGCGCAGCTCGGCGAGGGTGTCGCGGGTCTGGGTGACCGCCTCGTCGATGGTCCGGCCGGCCGCCTCCGGGTCGGTGGCGAGCTGCTGGCGGGCCCGGCTCAGGTCCATCGCCAGCCGGACGAGGCGCTGCTGCGGGCCGTCGTGGATGTCCCGTTCCAGCCGGCGCAGCGCGGCGGCCTCGGCGGAGACGGCGGCCCGCTTCTGTTCCTCCAGCACGGTGATCCGGTTGCGCATCTCGGCCACCCCGGTGAGCAGGGCGCGGGCGAAGCCGGCCTCGAGCCGCGCGCACCCCCGGGCCACCATCGGCAGGGTGATCAGGAAGAACACCCCGATCGCGGTGTTCAGCCCGATCCGGGCGGCGGGGGAGTCGCCCAGGCCGAGGAGCTCGTTGAGGTCCTGGTTGCCGGGGTCGTGCGGCAGCGCCCAGTCGTACGCCCAGTAGAGGCAGCCGCTCAGGGTCCCGGCCCACCAGGTGACGGTCACCACGAAGGTGACAACGGACACGATCAGCTTGAGGATGCCGTGGGCCAGGTCGAGCCAGGACTGGGCGTCCCGGATCGGCATGAAGATCCGCCGCCAGACGCCCGCGCCGGGTTCGGGCTGCCGGTAGTCCGGCCGGATCCGGGCCTGGCCGAGCACGGCGGGCAGCCGCAGCCGCTCGATGTCGGCCAGCCCGCGGGCGACGTAGAGGGTGCCGGTGAGGACCGGAAGGCCGATCACGGTCACCACCAGCCCCAGGCCGAGCGCCAGCCCCACCAGCAACACCACGAAGCTGGCCAGCGCCAGGGGCAGGCCGAGCAGCACGTAGTTGGAGTCGTGCAGGAGTTGGCGGGGGACGCTGGGCGAGGTGGCGGGCGGGTCGGCGGCGGCAACGGCGGTCATGGTTCGAGGCTAGGCAGCCGGACCGTCCGGCCCCATCCCGTCGTCCGGCCTTTCGCCCGTAGGGCCAGCCCTACCAGGCGCCGCCCGGCCGGCGCGCGATTAGTGAGGGAAGTCGGGATTGAGCAATAATCGGCGAGGCGGTGCGGGGCCACCGGATCGATCTTGTGGAACGGAGGGGCAGGTGGAGGCGGGTTACCGGTCTTCAAGATCGCGATTTGTGCGTGTCTTCACAAGCGCCTACTCTGTAGTTCCGACGCGTCCTGCTAGCACAGCCGGCAATCTCGGTCGCCAGCGGGAGTCCCGATACGGCCGGCCTCTTGAGCTGTCCGAGGATCGCACCGCACGGAGTCTCATGAGTCAGCAGCACCGTCACCCTGGCGCGCCCGGCCGCGCCGGTGCCGTACCGGCGCTTCCGGACCTGCCCGAGGCGACCGTCGCGCGGCTACCCGAATACCTTCGCGCCCTGCACAACCTCGCCGAGTCCGGTCACGAGACCGTCTCCAGCGAGGGCCTGGCCGCCTCGGTCGGGGTCAACTCCGCCAAGCTCCGCAAGGACCTGTCCCACCTCGGCTCGTACGGCACCCGGGGGGTCGGCTACGACGTCGCCCTGCTGGTCGAGCAGATCGAGTTCGTGCTCGGGCTCACCCAGCGGCGGGCCGTCGCCCTGGTCGGGGTGGGTAATCTCGGTCACGCCCTGGCCGGCTACGCAGGCTTCGCCAGCCGCGGCTTCCGGATCGCCGCGCTGCTCGACGCGGACACGTCCCGGGTCGGCGAGGTGATCAACGGCCTGGTCGTGCGGCACGTCGACGAGCTGCCCGCCATCGTCGCCGAGGAGTCCATCGCGATCGGCGTGATCGCCACCCCGGTGCCCGCCGCCCAGGCGGTCGCCGACCAGCTCGTGGCCGTTGGCGTGACGAGCATCCTCAACTTCGCGCCGTGCGTACTCTCGGTGCCGGAGGGGGTCGACGTGCGCAAGGTCGACCTCGCCATCGAGCTCCAGATCCTGTCCTTCCACGAGCACCGCAAGGCGTCCCTGACCGCGCTGCCCGCCACCGGCGGCTCCGCCCTCACAGCCCTGCCCGGCGGGCTCGCGGCCACCGATCCCCAGGAGGCGATCGGCACGTGAAACTGCTCGTTGTCGGCGCGTCCTACCGCACCGCTCCCGTCGCCACCCTGGAGCAGTTGGCGGTCGCCCCCGCCGACCTAACCCGAACACTGGACCTCCTGGTCGCCCAGCCGTACGTGAGCGAGGCGGTGCTGGTCTCCACCTGCAACCGGGTGGAGGTCTACGCCGCCGTGTCCGGCTTCC
Organism: Micromonospora rubida; assembly: GCF_009908295.1. Lineage (GTDB taxonomy): Bacteria > Actinomycetota > Actinomycetes > Mycobacteriales > Micromonosporaceae > Micromonospora > Micromonospora rubida. The sequence continues at coordinate 793,761 of NZ_JAAALO010000002.1, read as the reverse complement.
ACGGCGGGCTCGGCGACATCTGCTCCGTTCTCGCCGAGCAGGCCGGCGCCCCGGCCAGCAGCCTGGCCACTCACCTCTACGTGCACTACGACGCCGTCGCCGTGGACCACGTCTTCCGGGTCGCGGCCGGGCTGGACTCGATGGTGGTCGGCGAGGCGCAGATCCTCGGCCAGCTCCGTGACGCGTATCACTGGGCGACCGGCGCCGACTCGGCCGGCCGGCTGCTGCACGAGCTGATGCAGCAGGCCCTGCGGGTGGGTAAGCGGGCGCACGCCGAGACCGGGATCGACCGGGCCGGCCAGAGCGTGGTGAGCGCCGCGCTCGGCCTGGCCGCCACGCAGCTCGACGGCGAGCTGGCCGGGCGCCCGGCCCTGGTGGTCGGGGCCGGCGCGATGGGCGCGCTGGGCGTGGCGAGCCTGTCCCGGCTCGGCGTGGGCCAGCTCACCGTGACCAACCGGGGGGCCGACCGGGCCATGCGGCTGGCCGAGTCGTACGGCGCCAGCGCGGCGCCCATGGCCGAGCTGACCGACGTCCTCTCCACAGTGGACATCGTAGTGGCCGCCACGGCGGCGACCGAACCGGTCCTCACCCTCGACGTGGTCAGCCGGGCGCTCGCCGACCGCGACCCCGACCGGGGGACGCTCGTGCTGCTCGACCTCGCCGTCCCGCGCGACGTGGAGGCCGGCGTGGCCGCCCTGCCCGGCGTCGAGGTGATCGACATCGACCGGATGGCGGCGATCCTCGCCGACGGGCCGGCCGCTGCCGACGCAGCGGCCGTCGAGCGGATCGTGGTGGGCGAGGTCGAGTCCTTCCTCACCTGGCTGCGCGGCGCCGACGTCGCCCCGACCGTGGCCGCGCTGCGCGGCCGGGCCGAGGACGTGGTGACCGTCGAGCTGCGCCGGCTGGCCCAGCGCCGCCCCGACCTCAGCGACGACCAGCGCGCCGAGGTGGCCCGTACGGTGCACCGGGTGGTGCAGCGGCTGCTGCACCAGCCCACGGTGAAGGTCCGCCAGCTCGCCGCCGAACCCGGCGGCGACCAGTACGCCGCGCTGCTGCGCGAGCTGTTCGACCTCCAGGTCCCACAGACCTCCCCGGTCGACACCGTCCCCGACGTGGTCGACACCGACACCACCCCGTACCCCGGAGGCGACAGATGACCGCCCCTTTGCGCCTCGGCACCCGGGGCAGCGCACTGGCGATGGCCCAGTCCGGCCACGTCGCGGCGGCGCTCACCGAAGCGACCGGCCGAAAGGTGGAGCTGGTCGAGGTGGTCACCGCCGGTGACCGCTCGGCCGCCCCGGTGCACCGGCTCGGCGTCGGCGTTTTCGTCTCCGCGCTGCGCGACGCCCTGGCCGCCCGGACCATCGACTTCGCGGTGCACTCCTACAAGGACCTGCCCACCGCGCCGCCCCCCGGGCTGCACATCGCGGCGGTGCCGGCCCGGCAGGACCCGCGCGACGCGCTGGTCGCCACAGGCGGGCGCACCCTCGCCGAGTTGCCGCCCGGCGCGGTGATCGGCACCGGAGCGCTGCGCCGCATCGCCCAGCTGCACGCGCTCGGGCTCCAGCTTGAGGTCACCCCGATCCGCGGCAACGTGGACACTCGCCTGGCGCGGGTCCTCGGCCCGGACGCCGACCTCGACGCGGTCGTCCTCGCCCGGGCGGGGCTGGCCCGGCTCGACCGGGCCGGCGTGATCACTGAAACGCTCGACCCGATGCTCATGCTGCCCGCGCCCGCCCAGGGCGCGCTGGCCGTGGAGTGCCGGGTCGACGACCCGGGCCTGGTCGAGCTGCTCGCTGTGCTCGACCACGCACCGTCCCGAGCCGCAGTCACCGCGGAACGGGCGTTGCTGGCCACCCTGGAGGCAGGGTGCAGCGCACCCGTGGCCGCCTATGCGGAACTCGCCGAAGGTGACGTCGGCGAGGAGATCTACCTGCGCGGGGCGGTGATCAGCCCGGACGGTTCCCGAGACCTTCGGCTGTCCCGCACCGGAACGCCCGCCGACGCGGCGGAGATCGGCAAGGCACTCGCCGCCGAACTCCTCGACCTCGGCGCCGACTCGATCCTCGGCCTAGACGGACACGCCGGCCCGGGGACCCAGCAATTTGGGAGCACAGAATGACCCGCACCCGTAAGCCCGTCGGCCGCATCGCGTTCGTCGGGGCCGGTCCCGGCGACCCGGGCCTGCTGACCCGCCGGGCGCACGACGCCCTGGTGGACGCCGACCAGGTGGTGTACGACCGGGGAGTCCCCGAGTCGCTGCTCGACGCCGTCCGCGCCCAGGCCCGGTCCGACGCCCAGTTCACCCCGGCGGAGGGCGTGCCGGGAGACGTGGCGAAGGTGCTGATCTCAGCCGCCCGCTCCGGACAGAACGCGGTGCACCTGGTCGCCGGTGACCCGTTCGGCCACGACTCGGTGGTCAAGGAGGTGCAGGCGGTCGCGCGTACCGCCGCGCACTTCGAGGTGGTCCCGGGCGTCGGCCAGGCCGAGGGCGTCGCCACGTACGCGGGCGTGCCGCTGCCGGGCGTCCGCACCGCCGCAGACGTCGAGGACGTCACCACGCTGGACTTCGACGCGTTGGCCGCAGCCGTCGGCCGGGGCTCGCTCGCGCTCGCCGTGGACGCCGGCGACCTGGCCGCGGTCCGTGACGGCCTGCTCGCCGCCGGGATCGACGGCACCACCGGCGTCGGGGTGACCGGCGACGGCACCGGGGATACCCAGTACACGACCACGTCGACCGTCGACTCGTTCGTCGCGGCGGCGCTCGGCTTCACCGGCCGGGTGGTGCTCACCGTCGGCGAGGGCGTCGGCCAGCGGGACAAGTTGAGCTGGTGGGAGAACCGGCCGCTGTACGGCTGGAAGGTGCTCGTCCCCCGGACCAAGGAGCAGGCCGGCGCGATGAGTGCCAGGCTGCGCGCGTACGGGGCGATCCCGTGCGAGGTGCCGACGATCGCGGTCGAGCCGCCGCGCACTCCCGCCCAGATGGAGCGGGCGGTCAAGGGCCTGGTCGACGGCCGGTACGCCTGGGTGATCTTCACCTCGGTGAACGCCGTCCGGGCGGTCTGGGAGAAGTTCGCCGAGCACGGGCTGGACGCCCGGCACTTCGGCGGCGTCAAGATCGCCTGTATCGGCGAGGCCACCGCGGACGCGGTCCGCGCGTTCGGCATCCAGCCGGAGCTGGTCCCCGCCGGGGAGCAGTCCTCCGAGGGGCTGCTGGCCGAGTTCTCGCCGCACGACGAGATCCTCGACCCGGTGGGCCGGGTGCTGCTGCCACGCGCCGACATCGCCACCGAGACGCTCGCCGCCGGGCTCACCGAGCGCGGCTGGGAGGTCGACGACGTGACCGCGTACCGGACGGTCCGCGCCGCCCCGCCGCCCGCCGAGATCCGGGACGCGATCAAGTCGGGCGGGTTCGACGCGGTGCTGTTCACCTCGTCCTCCACCGTCCGGAACCTGGTCGGCATCGCCGGGAAGCCGCACGCGCGTACCGTTGTTGCCGTCATCGGGCCCAAGACTGCGGAGACCGCGACGGAGTTCGGCCTGCGGGTCGACGTCCAGCCGCCGCACGCCTCGGTGCCCGACCTGGTGGAGGCGCTCGCCGCCTACGCCGTCGAGCTGCGCGAGAAGCTCGCCGCCATGCCGGCCAAGCAGCGTCGTGGCTCGAAGGTGCAGGGGCCGACCGCCCTGAGGTTCCGCTAGTCGCTAGGGAGGCCCCCCATGTCGTACCCCGAGATCCGGCCCCGCCGGCTGCGCCGCACCGCAGCCGTGCGGCGGCTGGTCTCCGAGACCCGCGTCGACCCGGCCGAGCTGGTCGTGCCGATGTTCGTCAAGGAGGGGCTGACCGAGCCGCGGCAGATCGCGGCGATGCCGGGGGTGCTCCAGCACTCCCGGGACTCGCTGCGCAAGGCGGCGGCCGAGGCGGTCCAGGCCGGCGTGGGCGGGATCATGTTGTTCGGGGTGCCGGCGTCGCGTGACGAGCGCGGCTCGGGCGGCGTCGACCCGGCGGGCATCCTCAACGTCGCCATCCGGGACGTGGTCGCCGAGGTGGGCGACACGACCGTGGTGATGAGCGACCTGTGCCTGGACGAGTTCACCTCGCACGGGCACTGCGGGCTGCTCACCGGAGACGGCGCGGTGGACAACGACGCGACCCTCGCCGCGTACGCCGAGATGGCGGTGGCCCAGGCCGCCGCCGGGGTCGGCATGGTCGGGGCGTCCGGGATGATGGACGGCCAGGTCGGCGTGGTCCGCCGGGCCCTGGACGCCGCCGGGCACACCGACGTCGCCGTGCTCGCGTACGCGGCGAAGTACGCCTCCGCGTTCTACGGCCCGTTCCGGGACGCGGTGGAGTCGGCCCTGGAGGGGGACCGACGTACCTACCAGCAGGACCCGGCGAACCTGCGGGAGTCCCTGCGCGAGGTCGCGCTGGACGTCGCCGAGGGCGCGGACCTGGTGATGGTCAAGCCGGCCCTGCCGTACCTCGACGTGGTGGCGGCGGTCCGGGCCGCCGTGGACGTCCCGGTCGCCGCCTACCAGGTCTCCGGCGAGTACGCGATGGTCGAGGCCGCCGCCGCGAACGGCTGGATCGACCGGGAGCGGGTGATGCTGGAGACGCTCACCTCTATCCGTCGGGCCGGCGCGCAGATCATCCTCACCTACTGGGCGGTCGAGGCCGCCGGGCTGCTCCGCCAGCGTTCCTGAGCCGCGCCGCCCGCCGCCCCTCCACGGCAGCCGCGGCCTCCGGGTGACGCGGGCAGGAGATGGATCAGCACCCTGACGGGCGGGTGCTGGAAACCGATGAGCGGGGCGCGTCGTGGATGCCGGTGGCACGCGATTACTGGGAGTTACCTAACCTGTTTCCGCCTACCCTCCTCCTCAGTCCCTTTGCTCTGCTGCAGCGGGGGCAACAGTCACCCAGTGTTCACGCTCGCGCGAAAAGGTCCTCGCGGCCGATTCGGCATTGAGCCTGGTGGCGGCTGGTGTTGCCTGGATGGCAGCAGAGCAAAGGGTGCGCGGGGGGTGGTGGAGGGCACGGCTGGCATGACGTAGAGTAGTTTGCCGACTCGGCCGGCCTTCCGTTACCCAAAGTGCTGGAAGTTGGCCTCGCGACGCGGAGGCGACGCGTTGGGCGAGGACAAGTTATCCACAGGTTTGTCCACAGGGGTTGTTGGCTGGATCCCAGGGTCGGCAGGCTCCCGGTATGGCTTCCGCACTTGATCCACCACCGACCGGTCCGACGGTCGGGCCGTTCCCCATCGCCGGGCTGGTGCGCAAGGCCCGGCGCATCGCCGGCCTGGGGCAGCGCCAGATGGCGCGCTTCGCGAAGGTGGCGCCGTCGACCGTGGGCCGGGTGGAGACCGGTGCCATGACGCCCAGCCTCGCGGTGCTGGAGCGACTCTTTGGCGCGGCCGGCCTCTACCTCGCCGTCGTCGACCAGGACGGCCGGGTGATCCAGCCGATGGCGGACTGGGACGACACCCGCGACGGTGCGGGGCGACGCTACCCCTCCCACCTGGACACCATCCTCGACCCCGAGCCGGGCGACTGGTGGGCCGACATTTACGGCCTGGCCCGGCCACCAGAGACGTTCCATCGCTGCCCGGTGGACCGCGAGGCGCGTCGGCGGCGCAGCCAGTGGGAGGTGAGGGTGGCGCAGTACCGCAACGTGCCACCGCCGAAGGACATGCGGGAGCGGTACTGAGACCGTCCTCCGCCCGGGTGACAGGACCGAGACGGCCCCCGCCCGGGCTGGTACCCGGGCGGGGGCCGCCGTCGGCCGGAGCAGGGATGCTCCTATGGATGTCAAGCGGCAAGTTCAAGATCGTTTGTTGTGATGAGTTGGTAGATCTCGCGGGCGACGTAGCGCTTGAGGCACCGGATGATTTCTTTCTTGGACAGGCCGTCTTTGGTGCGTCGTTCCATGTAGGCGCGGGTGCGCGGGTCCCAGCGCGGGCGGCAGAGTACGACGCGGTAGAGCGCTTTGTTGGCTTGCCGGTCGCCGCCGCGGTTGAGGCGGTGGCGGTTGGTCTTGCCGGACGAGGCGGGGATCGGAGCGACACCGCAGAGCATGGCGAACGCTGCCTCTGAGGTGAGCCGGCCGTGGTTCTCGCCGGCCGTGACCAGTAACTGGCCGGCGGTGTCGGCACCGACGCCGTTGACAGCGACGAGGGTGGGGTTGATGGCGGCGACGAGGGGTTCGAGGAGTTCGTCGAGGTCGGCGATCTCGACGGCGAGCTGCTGGTGGCGGCGGGCCAGAGACCGTAGGGCGATCTTGGCGGCGGTGCCCGGGGTGGCGGCGTCGGTGCGGTCGGGTCGTAGGTTCGCGCAGGTGCTGATCAGCTGCTTGACGGCAAGGCCGCGTAGCTGGGCGCGCAGATCGTCGGGGGCGGTGACGATCAGAGTCTTGATCTGGCGCTGGGCGTCGGCGCGCTGGTCGACGGCGCTGCGGCGAGCCACCCGCAGGTTGCGGAGGGCCTCGACGCTGCCGTCGCGCTGCTTGGGGATGCTGGTGCGTTCGTGTGCCAGAGCGGTCTTAGCGGCCTGGATGGCGTCAATCGGGTCGGACTTGCCCTGGAAGCGGCGGGTCTTGCGGTCGGGGCGGTCGACCTCGATCACCGCGACGCGTTCGTCGCGGAGTCGGCGGGCGAGTCCTGTTCCGTAGGCGCCGGTGCCCTCGATCCCGGCCCGTTGCAGTCGGCCGAACCCTCGCATCCAGGCCAGCAGGGCGGCGTAGCCGGCTGCCGTGGCAGGGAACTGCTGGGTGCCCAGCACTCGTCCGATCGGGTCGAGCACCGCAGCGGTGTGGGTGTCCAGATGGGTGTCGACTCCACCGGTGACCTCGATGATCGAGGCGACGTCAGGTGTAATAGGAGGCATCGTCGTCCTGTCGTTCGTGACTGGGGGCAGGGCGGCACGCACCAGCCGGGCAACGCGGACAAGACAGAGATGGGGCCTCTAGCCAGGCTCCTATGAAGTCACAACGCCACGTCCAGTGAGTGCACGAGCGCCTCCCGACCAGGGCCGACAAATCCCGTTGAGGACCCGAAGTCAGTCAGTCGTTGGGTCAGACCCTGGCGGGAGGTGCTCATGAACATCATCTCTGTCAGTCGTCGTTGGCGATGGTGCCCACGGCGAGCGGGTCGGCCAGGCGCAGGCCCGGAATCCCGGCCACCAGCAGGTTCACCTTCTCGTCGGCCTCCCGCTTCCGGTCACCGCGCACGGTCACCGCGAAGGTCAGCGAGGTCTGCCCGGCCGCGAGGGTCTTGCAGCCGACGTACGGGTCGTAGTCCGACCCGGCCTGCGCCGTGGTGCCGAACGTGGCGGCGCAGACCAGCACGGGCTGGGACAGCGGCCGGGACACGGTGACGGTGAACGTCAGCGGGCGGGTGCCCTTGTCGCCCTCGACGACCGTCGCGTCACTGACGCTCAGCGACGCCCGGGACCGGAACCGGGCCACCTGCGGGTCGTGGTCGCTGGAGCCCCGCGACCCGTCCCCGGTGAACTCCGCCGGCCAGTCGGCGTTGATGTGCGCCGCCCGCACCTGGACCAGGTCGTCGCGCAGCGCGTCGTTGACGAACAGGTGGTCCAGCGTCTGCGCCTGCCCCTCGAAGCTGTACGAGTACGCGGACGACGGCACGTCGGCGACCAGGTCGTCCCAGAGGCTGTGCAGGCCCGCGTCGTACAGCGAGGCGAGCTGGTCCGACGGGGTCGGGTCCGCCCCGGTGGCGATCGGGTCGTCCGGGCGGGGGAAGACGTTTAGGTCGCCGCCGTAGACCACCCGGGAGTTCCGGTCCGAATTGTGGATCGCGGTGACGAGCGCGGCCCCGTACGCGGCCTGCTCGGCGCGCTGCCCGACCCGGCTGTCCGGCCCGGACGAGAAGTGGTTGCTCAGCGCCCACAGGTGGTACCCCTCGGCGCCGCCGGGGGTCGCCCGGACCAGGAACTTTCCGAGCTGCGGGGCCCGGGTGTAGACGTTGTCGCCATCCTTGCCGGTCGAGGTGTCGGTGTCGGCCGGCAGCACCGCGTTGAGCGCCTTCGGGTTCTGCACGTCCGCGTTGGCCGGCAGCCCCGCCGACCGGTACGGCACCACCGGCGCGGAGCCGAGCAGCGGGTCCGCGGCGGTCGCCGCGGCCAGCGACAGCCGGTCGGTGCGGTACAGGAATCCGGCGGTGATGCCCCGGGCGTCCGCGCCGGTCCGGTCGTACGCGGCGGCGTACGCCGGGCCGCCTGCGGCGGCGATGGTCAGCGCCAGGTCCTGGAGGGTGTCCGGGGCGCCGTCGGCGTTGTCGGTCTCCCCGCAGACCAGCTCCGTGCCGGAGACGGAACAGATGTCCTGGTCCTCGGCCTCCTGCACCAGGATCAGGTCCGGCGCGTGCAGGTCGGTGCGGATCTGGTCGGCGAGCGCCGAGAGGTGCTCCCGGTAGTCGGCCTCGCTGGCCGGCACGTAGTCGAACGGCGGGCGGACCCCGGTGCAGCCCGGGTTCCCGGTGAAGTCGCAGCCGTCGAACGGGTCGTCCCGGTGGTCGTACAGGTTCTCCACGTTGTACGTCGCGATCGCGATCTCCTGCGACCGGTCGGCCGGCTTCGGCGGGTTGTTCCGCGACGGGTCGGCCCCGGCGGCGAAGACGGCCCTCTCGACCTGGACGCCGTACTTCTCGAACGAGTAGTAGATCGCGCCGTACGCGTCCTCGCCGAGGGTGTCGAAGGTCCTCGACGGCGGCAGGAGCGCGGTGCTGTCCCCGGCGGTGCCCTTGACGCCCATGCTGCCCAGCATGATCCGCTGGCCGTTGCCGTCGTCGAAGCGTCGGGTCGGGTCGTTGTCCAGCGGGTGCGCGTCCCGGAACACCCGGCGGGCGTACTGGTCGGCGCGGTCGAGCAGCGGGTCGTCCCGGTCGACCACCCAGGTCTCGGCGTCGGCCGTGGACGCGAACACGTTCCGGCCGCTCACCGCGCCGCTGCCGGCGCGGACCCGCAGCCGGGCACCCTCGTGCCGCTCCCAGAACCGCTGCGCGGCGGCCATGTCCGCCGGGGGCACCGCGTCGTCGACCGCGACGACGGCGTTGACGTCCAGCCCCGAGGCGACCCTGCGGACCAGGGAGGCACCGGAGAGCTGGGTGAAGTTGAAGTACTCCGACACCCGGGCCCGGAGCACCACCTCGTCGCCGACGGTCGGCACGTAGCCGCCGAGCAGTGAGGTGAACGAGCCCATGAAGACGAAGATGCCGTCCGAGGACGTCGGGTCGGAGTCGGTGGCGTCGGCGCGGCTCTGCAGGAAGAAGCCGCGCTGCTCCGCCCCGGCCGAGGTGCGGGCCAGGGTGAGCTGGGTGATCACGCCTCGGACGTCGTACAGGCTGCTGCTGGTGCCGTTGCCGGAGGCCGGCGCGAGCGGCGACCGGTCGGCCGGGCCGGACTCGGCGTCGGTGGTCGGGCCCTGCACCTCGCCGACGGTCAGCTCCCGGGTCACGGTCACGGCCAGCGCGCAGCTGGCGGTGCCGCCGTCGGCGTCGGTGGCGGTCAGGGTCACCGTGTACGCCCCGGCGGCCAGGTCGGTGCTGGTGGCGACGGTGGCGCGGGCGGTGCCGCCGGCGGCGTCGGCCGGGGTGAACCCGGTCCGGGTGATCGAGCCGGTGGCCGGGGCCGGGCTGACCGAGGTGACCGCCAGGTCGACGATCGTGTCGTCGGGGTCGGTGGCGGTGACCTCGCGGCTGGCGGCGGTGCCGGCCGCCGTGGTCAGCGCTCCGCCACAGGTGACGGTGGCGGGCTGGTCGACCGGGCCGCCACCGTCGACGGTGTGGGAGCCGAGCCCGTCGAAGGTGTCGGTGGCGAGGCCGGCCCACTGGGCGGCCGGATCGAACGCGTCCGACGGATTGGTGTCGCCGGAGGTCACCGTGGGCAGCCGGCGCAGCGTGTTGTCGGCGGTGCTGGTGAGGCCGCTGCCCCACTCGGTGCCCGGGTCGACGCCGACCTGGCCGATCGAGTCGACCACGGCGGCGCCCCTGCGGAGCACGATCGCGTCGTCGCCGTTGAACAGGCTCGCGGTGGTGGTCTGGTCGGCCTGGGCGAGGATCGCCGGGGCGGCGGAGGCGGCGGCGAACACGAACGTGTCGCCCTGGGCCACGGTGCCGCTCAGCGCCAGGGTGGTCGCCGTGGTGCTGCCGTTGAAGTAGAGCTGGAGCTGGTAGCCACCGGCGCCGAGGTCGACAGGTGCGCCGGTGCCGTTGTACAGCTCGATCGCCTTGTTGTTCGACGAGCCTTCGACGTACTCGGAGATGAACAGGTCGGTGGGCGCGGCGCTGGCCGCGGGGGGTGCGATGCCGATGACCGGGATGGTGACGGCAGCGGCGGTCGCTAGCGCGGCGTATCTGCGGCGCGGGCGCATGGGGCCTCCACAATGGGTGGACGGGAACCAACGCACGTTAAGGCGCGGCGCTGTCCGCCGTCCATCCCCCGAGGGCGCATTGGCGAATACCCGACCCACGCCCCTCCGCGCCGGGTAGCCAGGTCAGCGGGCCGGGTCGAGCCGGTGCACCAGCTCGGCCACGTCCACGCTGTACTCGCACCACTCCCGGTCGGAGCGGTACCCCAGCTCGGCGTTGACCTTGAGCATCGCCTCGTTGGCCTGCGCGTTCCAGGTCTGCACCTCGGCCAGCGTCGGCTCGGCCGAGCGCAGTTCCAGCAGCATCCGCGCCTTGATCGCCCGGTCGATGCCGTAGCCCCGGTGGTCCTGCACCACGATCGTGTCGTACTGGTCGGCGCGGGTCGGGTGCTGCGCCGGCACCACGACCTCGGTCAGCCCGGCCACCTCGCCGGTGCGCTCGTGGATGGCGAGCACGATGTACGGCTTCATCCCTCGCCGGTGCAGCGTGTCCAGGCTGTCCCGCAGCCGCTGCGGGTCGTACGAGCTGGGGCGCAGCCCGTCGTCCAGGTCGCGCACCTCGGCCTTGGCCCGCGCGTACGCGTCGATCAGGTCGTCGGGCGGGCCGCCGGGGCAGAACTCCACCCGGTACCCCGCGCTGACTGCGGTGGCCATCTCGGCCAGCGTCGTCCAGTCCACTGCGGCCAGGTCCAGCACGCTGCGGGTCTCCACGTACTCCCGGGAGAAACCGAGCGCCTCGTAGAACGCCACCGCGGGGGTCTCGCCGACCACCTCGACCCCGATCGACCGGAACCCCTCCTGGTAGACCCGGCGGGCGGCCAGCCGGACCAGATCCCGGCCCAGGCCGGTGCGGCGCGCCGTCGGGTGCACCAGCACCTCCAGCACGCCGATGTCGCCGAGCAGCAGCACGTGGATGTGGCCGAGCATCGCGCCGGGCCCGCCCCCGGCGGTCGGCTCGGCATGGGCCACCCAGGAGATCCGCCGCTCGCCGGGCATCACCTCGGAGAGGTATTCCCGCAGGGAACTCTCCCGCCAGGGCGGATCCTGCGGGAGATCAGCCGCCAGAACCGCGTTCAGCGTGTCCACCAGCGACGCGATCTCGGCGGACGACGCGGTCCGGGGATCCCACTCGCGCACCATCACCCGTCTAGCTTGCCGCTAACGGCAGCGTGACGGAAGTGTCCAGTTCGCCAATGTATGGGGATGATCACGTCATGTGCGACTGGCCAACCCGTACTCGTTGGCCTTGTCGAAGACGTCCTGGGCGTACCGTCGCACGTCGTTGTACGACAGGATGGACCCCCACCAGTCGCCCGGGACGGTCAGGTTCCGGCCGCCCTTGCACAGGTAGTTGCCGGCGGCCAGGGCGGCGTCGTCGATGTCGTGCGGGTCCTTGCGGCCGTCGTTGTCCGCGTCCGCGCCGATCTCCTGCCAGGTGGTCGGGATGAACTGCATCGGCCCGATCGCCCGGTCGTAGACGGTGTCCCGATCGTAGAGCCCCCGGTCGGTGTCCAGGATCTTCGACCGGCCGCCGTTGCCGTCGAGCGGGTCGCCGATGATCTCCGGGAGCGCCCGCCCGTCCAGGCCGAGGCTGGCGCCGTTGGCCTGGCCGTGCCGCGACTCGACGTACCCGATGGCGGCGAGCGTGGTCCAGCTCAGCCGGCAGCCGGGGTTGCTCTGCGCGAGGACCAGTTCGGCGTAGCCGTACGCCTGCACGGCCACCGGCGCGATGCCGGCCTTCGCCCCGGTCTGTTGCGCCCACGCGGCGAGCGCGTCGGCGGGCCGGCCGGTCATCACCGGCGCGCCCGGCAGGTCGCCCGGACCCGGGGTCACGCCGGGTGGCAGCGCGGTGCCGGTGGCACCGGGCACCATCCCGCCCTCCGGCGCCGCCGTGCCGCCCCCCAGGGGGGTGACGGTCGCGTCGACCGCGACCGGTCGGGACTTCGGCGCGGTCGCCGGCACCAGCAGCGCGCCGGCCGCGGCGGTCGCCCCGACCAGGGCGAGCAGGAACAGCCCGGGCAGGGTGAGCCGGCCGCTCGGGCGCCGGGACCAGGCCCGGGTGGCCCGGGCGGCGGCGACCGCCGCCTGCCGGGGCGGAGGCATGCGTACGGCGTGGGCGAACGGCACCCGCCGCCGGGACCTCCTCGCCCGCCCGCCGCCGGCCGCGACCGCTGCGTCTGCCTTCTCGTCCCCGTCGGTCCCGTCGGCCTTCTTGTCCCCCTCGGCTTTGGCGGTCCCGGCGGTCTTCTGGGCGGCGTCGGCCTGGTGGGTTCCGTCCGTCTTCTCGGGCGCGTCGGCCTTGTCGGTCCCGGGGACCTTCTCGGCGGCGTCGGTCTTCCCGGCGGCGTCGGTCTTCGCGGTGCTGTCAGCCTTTTCGGACGCGTCAGCCCTCGCGGTGCTGTCGGCCTCCTCTGTGGGACCGGCCGTTCTTCCCGTCAGGTCGGCGGCGTCGGTCGTCGCTGCCGTGGTGGCGGCCGACGCCAGCGGGCCGGGCTCCGGCTTCTCTGCCGGGCCGGTGGGGTCGGGCTGTCCAGCCGTGGTCGCGGCCGTCGCCGTCGTGCCGGCTTCCGGCCCGGCCACCGCTGCGGCGTCGTTCTGGCCGGCGTCGGCCTGGCCGACGACCGCCGGCCCGGAAGCGTCGGCGGGCTGGGCGTCGGCGGGCTGGGCGTCGGCGGGCTGGGCGTCGGCGGGCTGGGCGTCGGCAGGCTGGGCGTTGGCTGGCCGGGCGTTCGGGGTGTCGGCGGGTGCCGTCGACCGCAGCCAGGGCCGGCGGGGGCGCGGCAGCCAGCCGCCCGTCGGGCGCCCGCCCGGGTCCTCGGGCGGCGCGGCCGGCCGTAGGGGTCGAACCGTCGATCTGTCCTCGCCGTCCACCACCCGTCGAGTATCACCCATGTCCCGCGTCCCGTCAGGACCGGTCGTACTCTTGTGCCATGCCCCGGTACGAGTTCCGTTGCCGCGCCTGCGGTGACACCTTCGAGATCAACCGTCCGATGGCGCGGTCCGGTGAGCCGGCTCCCTGCCCGCAGGGGCACGACGACACGGTCAAGCTGCTCTCCACGGTGGCCGTGACCGGTCGGGGCGCCGCCGGCACGTCCACGCCGGCCCCTTCCGGCGGGGGCTGCTGCGGCGGGGGCTGCGGCTGCTGATCCCGTCCGCTCCGGCCGCCGGTTCCACCCGTCGGCACAGTCGGCGCGGCGTCGACGCTCGTCGTGCTCCTCGCGCGGGCGTACCGCCCGACCTGCCGGTTGCGGCCACCGATGGCACCTTGGGTCTGATGCGGCCCGGCCGTTCTCACGATGCGTGACGGCGCGGACATGGGGCAGCATGAACCCGTCGTCACCGGGGGCGGAGGTTCGACATATGTCGCCAGGGAACCACCTCCCGAGCGGTTGGGTGACCTTCATGTTCACCGACATCGAGGGCTCGACACGACTGGCCCAGCTGCTCGGCCCGGAGTACCGCCCGGTGCTGCGGGAACACCGCCGCCTGCTGCGCCACACCCTGGCCGGCACCGACGGCGCGGAGCTGCTGACCGAGGGCGACTCGTTCTTCATCGCGTTCTCCGACGCCGGCGCGGCGCTGACCGCCTGCCTCACCGCACAGCGCGCGCTGGCCACCCACGACTGGCCGGCGCCCGAGGCCGCGCCCCGGGTCCGGATGGGGCTGCACACGGGCTGGGCCGAGCCGTGCGACGGCGAGTACGCGAGCCCCGAGGTGCACCGGGCCGCCCGGGTCGCCGCCGCCGCGCACGGCGGGCAGGTGCTCTGCTCAGGGTCCACCGCCCGGTACGCCGACCCGCTGCCGGCGGGCGCCTCCCTCATCGACCTGGGGCTGTACCGGCTGCGTGGCTTCGACGACCGGGAACGACTGTTCCAGCTCGTCGCGCCCGGCCTGGAGCGGCAGTTCCCCCGGCCGCGTACCGCCGACGCGGTGGCGCACAACCTGCCGACCCAGGTCACCTCGTTCGTCGGCCGAAAGCCCGAACGGGCCGAGCTGCGCCGCCTGGTCGAGCGGCACCGGCTGGTCACGGTGCTCGGCGCGGGCGGGGCGGGAAAGACCCGGCTGGCCGTCGAGTTGGCCACCGGGATGGTGGAGGACCACCCGGACGGGGTCTGGTTCGTCGACATCGCCTCGGTCACCGACCCCGGGCTGGTGGCGTTCGCGGTCGCCGCCGTGCTCGGGCTGCGCCCGGAGCCCGGCCGCCCGATGGTGGACACCCTCGTCGAGTACGCCGCCTCCCGCCGGATGCTGGTCCTGCTCGACACCTGTGACGCCCAGCCGTCCGCCTCGGCCGAGCTGATCTCCCGGCTGCTCGCCGGAGGGAGCGGGACCCGGGTGCTCGCCACCAGTCGCGAGTCGTTCGGCCTGCCCGGCGAGGTGGTGTGGCGGATCCCTCCGCTGTCCGTGGAGCCCCGGCCCGACGGCGCGGAGAGCGACGCGGTGGCGCTGCTGCTGGACCGCACGATGGCGGCCCGGGGCGGACGGCAGCCGGCTCCGGCCGAGGCGACGGACCTGCGGCGGGTGGTGCAGCGACTGGACGGTCTTCCGCTCGCCATCGAGCTGGCCGCCGCCCGGCTGCGGGTGCTCTCCGTGGGGCAGCTCGCCGAGCGCCTGGACGACGTGCTGGGCACCCTGGACGCCGGCCGGGACGACCTCGGCCCGCCCCGGACCGAGCCCGGCTGGACGGGCAACCAGCAGGACACCGTCGACCTGGTGGCGGCGGCCCGGGGCAAGGCGCCGCCCAGCCCGGCCGTCCGGGCGATGCGGCGCTCGGCCCGCGAGCGGCACCTCACCATGCAGGCCACCGTCACCTGGTCGTACCGGACGCTCGGGCCCCGGTCGGCCCGGCTGCTGCGCTGGCTCGCGGTCTTCGCCGGGCCGGTGGACCTGTCGACCGTGGAGTGGCTGCTCGACGACGACCCGCTCGATCCGCTGTCGGTGCTGGTCGACAAGTCGATGATCCAGGCCGAGCCGCACGCCGCGGGAGGCACCTACCGGATGCTCGACCCGATCCGGGCGTACGCGGCGCGCCGGCTGGTGCAGGCCGGGGAGGAGCGGGCCGCCCGGGACCGGCACCTCGCGTGGTCGACGCATGCGCTGCGGCGGGCGCACCTCGGCCCCGACGGCCGACCGGTCACCCTCTCCCTGTACGCCCTGGACCCGCTCGCCGGTGAGCTGCGGGCCGCCCTGCGCTGGTGCGCCACCGGCGGCAGCGCCCGGGCGGGGCTGCGCCTGGCCGGTGGGCTGGACCAGTGGTGGCGGGAACGTGGGCTGGCCCGGGAAGGGCGGCTCTGGCTGTTCCGGCTGTACGGCCGGATGGCCGAGACCGGGGAGGCCGTCCCGGAGGACGAGCTGGCGGCGGCGTACCACATGCACTCGCTGCATGCCGGCGCGGACGGCGAGTTCACCGAGGAGCTGCGCTACTCCCAGCGGGCCGAGGCGGCGGCCCGGCAGGCCGGCGACGCAGGCCTGCTGGCCCGGGTGCTGGCCGGGCGGGCCGGGCCGCTGATCGACATGGGACAGTTCGCCGAGGCCGAGCGGGTCTGCCGGGAGGTCATCGACTGGGCGCACGAGCGGGACGTCGTCCCCGACGCGCTGCTCGCGGTGTTCAGCCTCGCCGAGCTGCTGTGGCGGCGCGGCGCCCTGGCGGAGGCGGCGGAACTGCTCGGCGCGGCCCGCCCGGTCGAGGCGGCCCGCCCGGCCTACCGGGGACGCCGGTCGGTCGACATGCTGCTCGGCATGGTGGCGCTGGCCCGGCATGATCTGGTCGCGGCGCACGAGCACCTGCTGGTCGCGCTGCGGTCCCGAATGACCCACGGCTTCCACCGTCGGGCCTGCGACACCCTGAACGCGATCGCGGTGCGGTGCGCCGCCGGGGGCGATCCGTTGACCGGCGCCCGGCTCTTCGGCGCGGCCCAGGCGATTCGGGCGAGCATGCGGTCGACGCCCGGCATCTGTGGCCCGTACTGGCTGGAGCAGCAGGCCGGGCTGCGCCGGACGCTGGGCGACGCGGCCTTCGACGACGCGTACGGCGAGGGCGGCGGGCTGGGGCTGGCGGAGGCGGCGGCGCTGGCGCTGGCGGTGGAGCACCCCGACCTGGGCGCGGACTCGACCCGGTTCCGGAGCAACGGCCCGGTCGCCCCGCGCCCACTCGGCTCCCGGACAAAACCGCCGCCCGGAACGCGTCTGACCCGGGCCGCCCGCCCGCCGACAGCCGGTGACATCAGTTGAGACAGGCGAATGCCCCGGGTCGCTGGAGGCGGCCCGGGGCATTCGCTCCTGCTGTCAGCGCACGAAGCGCGGCAGGCTGACGAAACTCTCGTTGTACAACCGGTCCAGCGTGGTCACGTGGTACGTGTACCGCTGGCCGGCCTCGGCGGTGGCGTCCACCCAGGACTGCACCGAGCCGGGGGTGGCCCGGACCGTGCCGACCAGGTGGGACGCGTCGGCGAAGCCGCACTTCCCGACCAGGCCGTTCCCGTCGAACCGGTAGATCGCGTACGAGGCCGCCTTGCCGAGCGGGCCCACGCCGTCGGCCAGCTGCCGCCAGCTCAGCCGCACGCCGTCGTCCTGCCGCTGCGCGCCGGTCACCACCGGGGGCAGCAGCGGCTTCGCCGGCAGGTGCGGCATCGCCGGCACCAGGGCCGGGCGGGAGTAGTGCTCGGCGGCGTAGATGTCGGTCGCGCCGAGCCGGTTCGCCCTCACCTGCACGGCGGAGAAGTGCGAGTTGCCGAGCACCTCCGGGTACGACCGGTTCAGCGTCAGGTGGTCCGACAGCTCACGCGGGTTCTGCCAGAACGCCCCGTACGCCGGGTCGCCGCTCTTGTAGTCGGCCTGGCCGATGTAGAGCTGCACCCGGGTGCCGCGCACCGTCTCGGCCCACCACGGCACCAGCCGGGCGTAGTCGGCGGCCGGGTACTGGCCGATGTGCCAGTAGAGCTGCGGAATGATGTAGTCGATCCACTCCTCCTTCACCCACTTGCGGGTGTCGGCGGAGATGATGTCGTAGGACTGGCTGCCGGTGGTGTCCGAGCCGAGCGGGTCCGCCGACTTGTTCCGCCAGATGCCGAACGGGCTGGCCCCGAACTTCACCCACGACTTCGCTGCCTTGATCTTGGTGTTCATCTCCTGCATCAGCAGGTTGATGTTGTCGCGCCGCCACTCGGCCCGGTCGGTGAAGCCCCGGTTGAACTCGGCGAACGCCGCGTCGTCCGGCACCTGGTGGGTGCCGCTCGGGTACGGGTAGAAGTAGTCGTCGAAGTGCACGCCGTCGACGTCGTACCGGTTGACGGCGTCCATCATCGCGGTCTGGACGAACTCGCGGACCTGGGGAATGCCGGGATTGTAGTAGAGCCGGCTGCCGGCGACCCCGGCCGGCGGATACGCGAAGGTCCAGTCCGGGTGCTGCCGGGCCGGGTGGTTGGGGGCGAGCTGCGCGATGTCCGCGCCCGCGCCGCCGGGAGCCGGCATGGAGATCCGGTACGGGTTGAACCAGGCGTGGAACTCCAGGTTGCGCTTGTGCGACTCGGCGACGAGGAAGGCCAGCGGGTCCCAGCCCGGGTCCTGCCCGCGCACCCCGGTCAGGTACTCCGACCACGGCTCGTGCGGCGATGGCCAGAGCGCGTCGGCGGTGGGCCGGACCTGCACCACCACCGCGTTGTGGTTCAGCTTCTTCGCCAGGTCGAGCAGGCCCAGGTACTCCGCCTGTTGGGCGGCGACCCGGTCCGGGGCGGTCTGGGACGCCTTGCTCGGCCAGTCGATGTTGACCACCGACGAGATCCACATGGCCCGGAACTGTCGCTTCGGGGTGGCCGGGTCGGTGGTGCAGGAGGTGGTGGCGGCGTCGTTCGCGTCGGTCCCCGCCGCGCTGGCGGCCGTGGGGGAGACGGCGACGAGCGCCCCGAGCAGAGCTACGGCCAGCCCGGCGGCTCTGAGCCGAGTTGCCTTCATCCGGTGCGTCCCTTCGTTGGGGCTCGGGGTGACGGGGTCGGGTGGCGACGGACCCCGCGCGGCCGACCCCGGCCGTTGCGCGTGGCACGCACCCTCGGCAACATTCGCCGATGGGAATCTGTCGCTGGTAGGAAATTTTCACACTGGGTGGGGGTGGCGCAAGCCCCCCGGCCAGATCCGCGCCGACCGGCCACCCGATCGCCCCGGACGCGACCCGACCCGCCCGCCGGACCGTGACCTCACCGACACCGACGGTCTGCCTTCACGCCCCACCCCACCCCACCCGGGCCCGGCCCCGGCCCCGGCCCCGGATCGAGCCCCGGGCCCCGCGCCCCGGTTGATCAAGAGGTTTACGTCAGGACCCGGCCCAGATCTGACGCAAACCTCTTGATCACCGGGGGCGGGGCGGGGCGGGGCAAGGCGAGGCGGGGCGAGGCAAGGCGAGGCGGGGCGGGGCGGGGCGGGGCGGGGCCAGGCGGGGCCAGGCGGGGCGAGGCGGGGCGAGGCGGGGCAAGGCGAGGCGAGGCGGGGCAAGGCGGGGCAAGGTGGGGCGGGGCGGGGTGAGGCGGGCCGGGGTGAGGTGAGGGCGGAGGTGGGGTGGGGTGGGTGGGGTCAGGTGAAGAAGCGGGCAAGGTGGCGGGTGGGTGGCGGGGTGGCGTTCGGGGGGAGGGGGGTGAGGTCGGCGAAGATGCTGGCCCCGTCGCAGCCCACGTGCAGGGGGTACCAGCGCGGGGTGCCCGGCGGGCGCTGGAGGCAGATGCCCTTGAACGTCTGCACGTCGAGCAGCCGGACGTGGGTCGGGTCGGCCACCGCGTTCACGTGTCCCCACCAGGGGCTCATCACGTGCAGCACGCCGCCCGGCCGGAGCACCCGGTGACACTCGTCCACCAGGGGCAGGAAGTCGATCAGGTGCTCCAGGATGTGCACCGCGAAGAGCACGTCCACCGAGTCGTCGGCCAGCGGCAGCGAGCCGGACAGGTCGGCCACCGTGTCCACCCCCGGGGCGGGGAAGAGGTCCAGCCCCAGGTTGCCCGGGTACTGCTTGGTGCCGCCGCAGCCCAGGTCGACCACGACCGGGTCCCGGCCGGCCACCCTGACCCGGCCCCAGATCCCGAACACCCCGGCGAGTCGGCCGACCAGGTCCCGGACCAGCCGTAGCTGCGCCGCGTCGTCGACCTCGCCGGTCAGGTGGGCCACGCCCCGGTCGAAGCGCACCCGCACCGCGAGGTCGCGCAGCCGGTCGTCGTGGGACGCCTGATCCGCCCACGCCTCGGTGAGGAAGTCGTCGACCGCCCGCAGCCGTTCGGCCGAGGGCGGGGTCAGGGCCAGCGCGACCATGGGCCACCTCCGCCGGCCGCGTTACCCGGATCCGCCAGGACTATGCGTCAGCCGGGGAGGCGACGGGCCGGGCGGCCGGGGCCCCGGATGCGCTGCCGGGGCGACGGGGTGGCCGCCTTGGGCCGCTTGAGGTGGTACCGGTGCAGCTCGCTGCTGCCCGGCATGGACGGGTCCTCGCTCATCGCCACCAACTCCCAGCCCTGGTCGCCGGCCCGGTTCAGGTGGGCCAGCGACGTGTCGCCGTACGGGGTGACGTCGACCATCGACCCGTCCGGGCCGTACCAGACGAAGACGATCTCCCAGCCGGTGTCGGTGCTGGCCGCCTGGCGACGGCGGACCAACAGCGCGTACTCCCACTTGAGCATGGGGTCATTGTCACCCCGGGAACGCCGGTCGGCACGCCGTCAGTCCTCGGCGATCCGTCCCGCGTCCACCCGCACCCGGCGGTTGACGGCCACCGCTTCGAGCATCCGCCGGTCGTGGGTCACCAGCAGCAGCGTCCCCGGGTACTCGGCCAGCGCCGCCTCCAACTGCTCGATGGCCGCCAGGTCGAGGTGGTTGGTCGGCTCGTCGAGCACCAGCAGGTTCACCCCGCGCCCCTGGAGCAGCGCCAGCGCCGCCCGGGTCCGCTCGCCGGGCGACAGCGACGCCGCCGGCCGCAGCACGTGGTCGGCCCGCAGGCCGAACTTGGCCAGCAGCGTCCGCGCGTCGGCCGGCGCCAGCTCCGGTACGGCCAGCTGGAACGCGTCCAGCAGGGGCTGGCCGCCGAGGAACAGCCCCCGGGCCTGGTCGACCTCGCCGACCACCACGCCGGGGCCCAGCGCGGCGTGCCCGGCGTCCAGCGGCAGCCGGCCCAGCAGCGCCCCGAGCAGGGTGGTCTTGCCGGACCCGTTCGCCCCGGTGATCGCCATCCGGTCGGCCCAGTCGACCTGGAGGGTCACCGGGCCGAGGGTGAAGTCGCCCCGGCGTACCACCGCGTCGCGGAGCGAGGCCACGACGGCGCCGGCGCGGGGCGCGGCGGCGATCTCCATCCGCAGCTCCCACTCCTTGCGCGGCTCCTCGACCACGTCCAGCCGCTCGATCAGCCGCGCGGTCTGCTTGGCCTTCGCCGCCTGCTTCTCGCTCGCCTCGGAGCGGAACTTGCGGCCGATCTTGTCGTTGTCGGTGGCCTTGCGCCGGGCGTTCTTCACGCCCTTCTCCATCCAGGACCGCTGGGTGCGGGCCCGGGCCTCCAGCCCGGCCCGGGTGTCGGCGTACTCGGCGTACTCGTCGCGGGCGTGCCGGCGGGCCACCTCCCGCTCCTCCAGGTACGCCGCGTAGCCGCCCCCGTAGTGCCGGACCTGCTGCTGGTGCAGGTCCAGCTCCAGCACCCGGGTCACCGTCCGGGTGAGGAACTCCCGGTCGTGGCTGACCAGCACCGTGCCGGCGCGCAGCCCGGTGACGAACCGCTCCAGCCGGTCCAGCCCGGCCAGGTCGAGGTCGTTGGTGGGCTCGTCGAGCAGGAAGACGTCGTACCGGCTGAGCAGCAGCGAGGCCAGCCCGGCGCGGGCCGCCTGCCCACCGGAGAGGCCGGTCATCGGGTGGTCCAGGTCGACGGCGAGGCCCAGCTCGGCGGCCACCTGCTCGGCCCGCTCCTCCAGGTCCGCCCCGCCGAGGCCCAGCCAGCGCTCCAGCGCGTCGGCGTACGCGTCGTCGGCCCCCGCCGACCCGGCGGTCAGCGCCTCGGTGGCCGCGTCCAGCGTCGCCTGGGCGGCCGTCACCCCGGTCCGCCGGGCCAGAAAGTCACGTAACGTCTCGCCCGGCCGGCGCTCCGGCTCCTGCGGCAGGTGCCCGACCGCCGCGGTGGGCGGGCTGAGTGTGACGCTGCCGGCCTCGACCGGCAGCAGCCCGGCGAGGGTACGCAGCAGCGTCGACTTCCCCGCCCCGTTCACCCCCACCAGGCCGACCACGTCGCCCGGGGCGACCACCAGGTCCAGCTCGGCGAAGAGCAGCCGCTCCCCGTGCCCGGCCGCGAGATCCTTGACCACCATCGTCGCGCTCATGAGAAAGCGAGCCTATCGGTCGTGCCCGCCGGCGTTCGGCGGCCGGTCCGGCGGCCGGTTCCGGCACCCGGCACCCGCGCCCGCTCCACGCGGGGCAGACTCACCGGCGTGGCGACGACTCTGGCGATCGACTGCGGCGGCGGCGGCATCAAGGCATCGGTGCTCGACGGGGCCGGGACGATGCGGGCCCGGCCGCTGCGGGAGCCCACCCCGTACCCCCTGCCGCCCGCGCTGTTCGTGAAGACCCTGCTGGACCTCGGCGGCCGGCTGCCCACGGCGGACCGGGTGACCGTCGGGATGCCCGGCATGCTCCGGCACGGCGTGGTGGTGGCCACCCCGCACTACGTGACCCGGGCCGGCCCCCGCAGCCGGGTCGACCCCGACCTGTTGGCCGAGTGGTCCGGCTTCGACGCGCGCACGGCGGTCGCCGACGCCTTCGGGGTGCCCGCCCTGGTGCTCAACGACGCCGAGGTGCACGGCGCCGGGGTGGTGGCCGGCACCGGCCTGGAGCTGGTGCTGACCCTCGGCACCGGGCTGGGCAGCGCCGTCTTCGACGGTGGCGTGCTCGCCCCGCACCTGGAGCTGTCCCACGCCCCGGTGCGCTGGGGCACCACCTACGACACGTACGTGGGGGAGCCGGAGCGCCGCCGCCTCGGCGACGCGTTCTGGTCCCGCCGGATCCGGCAGGTGGTGGACGGGTTGCGCCCGGTGTTCCACTGGGACCGGCTCTACCTGGGCGGGGGCAACTCCCGGCTGATCCGGCCCGAGCAGCTCGCCCGGATGGGCGACGACGTGGTGGTGGTGCCGAACACCGCCGGCATCGTCGGCGGCGTCCGCGCCTGGGACCTGCACAGGGGAAGGACGCCGGCCTGACCGGGCCCTCGTCGGCCCGGTCCGGCGGTTTCGCCGCAGGAACACTCGCGTCCGGCGTGGTGTTGTGCCAGCGTCGGATCAGTGACGGCGCGAGACGGGGAGGTGAGTCATGGATCTTCTGGCGGAGTACCGACGGGCGACCATGTTCTTCGAGATGGGTGACGCGTCCGGAGCGGTCCGGCTGCTGGAGCCGATCGTCGAGGCCGAGCCCGGCAACTCCGCGGTGCGACAGCTGCTGGCCCGGGCGTACTTCCAGACCGCCCAGCTCCACCGCGCCGAGGAGCAGTTGCGCGAGCTGGTCGACCGGGACCCCAGCGACCACTACGCGCACCACGTGCTCGGCCGGACGCTGGAGCGGATGAACCGCCCGGCGGACGCGCTGCGGCACCTGCGCATCGCCGCCGCGATGCACTCGACGAACACCGACTACGTGACCGCGCTGCACCGGGTGGAGAACCGGGTCGGCGGCGGTCACTGACCGCGCCCGCAAGGGGAGGGGAACACACCCTCCCCTTGCGCGGCCCTCCGCCTCGTCCAGGCCAGGAACATCCCCGGGCGAAGCCCGAGAGAACCTTTCCGGCGGCTGCGGGCCTACCATGGTCTGCCATGGGAGCTGCGCAGGCGGTGGAGGCGGCATGAAGCTCAAGCTCGACCTGCACGACATCTTCAACAAGGGCCAGGACATCGACCGCGCGCTGCGCGGGATCATGGACGAGGCGGTGGCGAAGAAGGCCACCCTCGTGGAGATCATCCCCGGGAAGGGCTCCGGCCAGCTCAAGAAGCGGGTGCTGCGATTCCTCGACCAGAAGGACGTCAAGCAGCTCTACCACCGGGTGGAGAAGGACTCGAAGAACTTCGGCCGCCTGTTCATCCACTTCCGCTGGAAGTAGCGACGCCGAACCGGTCTGGTCCCTCGTGGGACGCCTGACGGCCGCAGCGACCGGCCTAGTCGCGGGGCCAGGGCCGCCCGTCGATCCGCTCGACACTCTCGTTGAAGCGGCGCAGCGTGGCGGCCAGGTCGTCCACCTCCTGCTCGGTCCAGTCCCGCACGATCTTCCTGAGCGCCGTGAGCATCTCGTCGCGGTCGGCGTCCAGCCGGGCCTTACCCTCTTCGGTGATCCGGAACTTTCGGGCGATTCCGCCGTCGGGGTCGGGAATCCGGTCGACGATGCCGGCGCGCAGCATCGCGGTGGTCTGGCGGTTGAGCGTCGAGGCGTCGAGGCCGAACGCGTCCTGCAACTGCGGGATGGACATCGGCCCCTCGGTGTCGAGGCGGGTCAGCAGTATGTAGGCGCTCCGGTCGAGCCGGTTCCCGAGCCCCCGCGACCCGGGACTGCTGAGGATCGCGTGCCGCGAGAGCAGCATCACCTCGAACTCCGCTCGGCGGGTGGCGTCGTCCATCGCGGGTCTCCCTGAGGGCTGCGGTCCGGCTCGGCACAGGAACGCTCCCAGCGTACTCGGCGATGTGCGCCGACCACACAATATGCAGGATACATATAGCATGTAGGATGCATGTGTAGTGCATCCCACACGAGGAGTTTTGTTGAAGCGAATCCCGTCTGCCGCGCACGAGGGGCGCGTCGTCGCCGTCCTTGCCTATGCAGGCATCGTCGCCGCAATCATGCAGACGCTTGTCGTTCCACTCATCGCCCAGCTCCCGACCATGCTGGGAACGACGGCGTCGAACGCCTCGTGGATCATCACCATCACGATGCTCACGGGCGCGGTCGCAACGCCCGTGGCCGGCAAGCTCGGCGACATGTACGGCAAGCGCAGCGTCATCCTCATCCTGACGGCACCGATGGTCGTGGGCTCGGCCGTCTGCGCCCTGTCGTCGTCGGTCGTGCCCATGGTCGTGGGCCGCGGCCTCCAGGGCCTGGGAATCGGCATCGTGCCCCTCGGCATCAGCCTGCTCAAGGACGTGGTGCCGCCGCGCCGCCTGCACTCCTCGATCGCCCTCATGAGCGCCTCGATGGGCGTCGGTGGCGCGCTCGGTCTGCCGTTCGCGGCCGCGGTCGCCGAGAACGCCGACTGGCGGGTGCTCTTCTGGGTCACCGCGGGCATGAGCGTTCTCATCGCTGTCCTGGTCGCCACCCTGATCCCGGCGGTGCGGCCCGACGCGGAGGAGCGCGGTCGCTTCGACCTGCTCGGCGCGCTCGGCCTGGGCGCCGCCCTCGTGTGCCTCCTCCTCGCCGTCTCCAAGGGGTCCGACTGGGGCTGGTCCAGCGGTACGGTGCTCGGCCTCTTCGTGGCGGCTGTCGTGATCCTGCTCGTCTGGGGCTGGTGGGAGCTGCGTACGCCGCACCCGCTCGTGGATCTCCGCGTGACCGCGCGCCCGCAGGTGCTCTGGACCAACGCCGCCTCCATCCTCGTCGGCTTCGCCATGTACGCGCAGTCGCTCGTGATCCCGCAGATCCTGCAACTGCCCACCCGGACCGGCTACGGACTCGGCCAGTCCATGGTCGCCATGGGCCTGTGGATGGCTCCGGCGGGCGTGTTCATGATGGCGTTCTCGCCGGTCGGCGCGAAGATCACCGCCCGCTTCGGCGCCAAGGTCACCCTGGCGCTCGGCGGGCTCACCATCGCGATCGGCTACGGCTCCGCGCAGGCGCTGCTCGGCTCCACGTGGGGTCTGCTGGTCGTGACGATCCTCTGCGCCGCCGGTGTCGGTCTGGCCTACGGCGCGATGCCGGCGCTCATCATGGGGGCCGTGCCGCACCACGAGCTCGGTGCGGCGAACGGGTTCAACTCGGTCATGCGCTCGGTCGGCAGCGCGATCGCCGCAGCCGTCATGGGCGTGGTGCTGGCCCAGATGACCACCGACTTCGGCGGTCACCCGCTGCCGTCGCTGTCCGGCCTGCGCGTCGCTCTCCTCATCGGCACCGGCGTCGCGGTGGCGGCTGCCGTGATCGCCGCCCTCATCCCCGTGCGTGGCGAGACCTCGCCCAGGCGCGGCGGGAAGGCCGCTGACCCGTCCCGGCGGGACGCCAGCGACGACCCGGGGAGCGAGGTCGCCCGCGCGCTGGCCTGAGCCGAACGCCTCCTGCCGATCATCAACGATGTGGTGCACCGGCTACGCCCGAGTTTTGACCAGTAGGTTCGTGAAGGACCAGTAGGCATAGGGCGCGCCCCGAACAGTGCCATCGCCGTCAGCGGTTGGGCAGGCCGGTCAGGACAGATCCTCAGGCTTCACCTTTCCCTCCTTGAGAAGTTGTCTGGCGAGGAGCATGCGGCCGAGGAGGAGCGCGTAAATGTTGCTCACGAGGATCAGGAAGGCTGCGCCCAGATTGCCTTGGCCCGACAACAACAGGGCGGGAAGACCGGCGAACAAGAACACGGGCAACAGGAAAAGCCACAGAGGGAACCGCAGGTAGTAGTGGAAGGACGGAGCGGGAAGTCTCGACACGAGGGCATTACACCCTGAAGGCGAGTGCTCACACCAGGCGGTAGACCAGCCCGGGGGGTGCACCACCCCGCGCCAAATTCACGGAAAGAGGGGCCATTCCGCGCGGAATGGCCCCTCTTTCCGTGAATTTGCGTGGCGGTGTTGGGTCTAGAGGGGGTAGGTGCGGGCCACCGCGAGCATTTCCGAGCTGTGTGAGCCGACCACGCCGACGCCCGGCGGGCGGGGGCGGAAGCCGGGGATGGCGGTCAGGCCGTCGCTGGCGTCCATCGCGCGCAGCGTCGTCGGTTGGGAGTTGGGCGCGAGCACCAGCGTGATCTCGATCCCCTCCGGCGGCGGGGCGTGGAAGACCACCCCGAAGCCCCAGGCCGCGTCGTCGGCGGGCCGGTCGCCGTCGATCCGCCGCCCGTTCACGGTCGCCGACTCCACGACGGTCGCGCCGTCGACGTGCAGGGTGGCGAGCCGGACCGGCCGCTGCGGGGTGAGCCGCACCCGCACGGTGCGCCGCTCGCCGGTGCCGGTGCCGGTGCCGGTGCCGGAACCCGAGCCAGAGCCAGAGCCAGAGCCAGAGCCGGTGTCGGCGAGGATGTCCAGCTTTGGCGCGGGCACGTTCGCCGCCTGGGCCGGGCCGCCCCGCAGCTCGGCGTCACCCAGCCCGGGGAAGTCGCCGACCTCGGCCACCCCGTCCACGTACCCGTCGGTCCAGGGTTGGGGGTCGGTCTCGCGGCTGAGCCAGCGGGCCTGCCCGGTGCCGGCGTCCAGGGCGTACATCAGGTGGGTGGGCACCGGGTGGGCGGCGTCGAACCGGTCGACGGAGAGCCCGACCCCGGCGAACACCGCCGCCGCGAGCCCGGCGGCGACGGCCGGCAGCGCGCCCGCCCGGCGGGCCCGGGCCGCGACCAGGCCGCGCTGCCCGCCGGCCTCCGGGTGCAGCAGGTCCAGCACCGGCAGCGCGGCGAGCCCAAGCAGCACCGCGAACAGGGCCGCGACGCCGCCCATCGCCATGCCGAGCGCCGGGAAGAGCAGCACCACGATCGGCAGCAGGATCACCACGGCGACCGCGCCGGCCAGGGTCGCCGCGACCACCGGCCAGGGGCCGTCGACCCGGGTACCCAGCGCGATCAGCCCGGCCGCCGCGCCGGCCAGGGCCGGCAGGGTCGTCAGGTACGCCCCGCCGGGCACCAGCAGCGCGAGCACCACGCCGAGCACGGCCAGCCAGCCCAGCCCGCCGATCGCCAGGGCGGCCGGGCCGATCCGGCGGCGGGTCAGCGCGTACCAGGCGACCAGGATCGCGGCGGCGAGCGCCACCACCGCGAGCCGGTACCAGGTCGGCCGGTACGGGTCGAGCAGCTCGGCGTAGCCGGGCCGCACGGCGGTGATCCCCGCCCAGAGCAGCTGCGCGGCCAGCGGGGCGGCGACGATCGGCACCAGCGCCAGCCCGAACCCGGCGGCCAGCCGCCCGTACGTGGTCCGGCCCCGCCGGCGGGCCAGCCAGCCGAGCGCGGCCACGGCGACCAGCGCCGCCAGCGCCAGCGGCAGCACCAGCCAGCTGGGGTAGTGGACCAGTCCGCCGGGGACCGGGAAGTACGTGGCGTCGTGCCCGGAGCGCAGGTCGGTCAGGTCGGTGCGGCCGAACTCGCGGGCCAGCCCGAGCGCGTTGTCGCCGTGCTGCTGGAGGCTGGCCCGGTCCATCGCGGCCGGGGTGTCCAGCGGGGTGTGGTAGATCGCCCCGCCGTCGATGTACGCCGAGTTCAGCCCGACGAACCCGGCCCGGTCGAGGAACGCGGTGAAGTCGGTGTCGTTGGGCAGCGCCCGGTAGATCTCCACCGCGAACGAGGTGCCGACGGGGTGCGGGGCGGCCCGGCCGAAGACGTCCACCAGCTTCGCGTTGTCCCGGGACGTCTCGAACATGATCACCGGGCCGGTGGAGCCGCGCGCCTCCAGGTTGAGCACCACCCCGCCGTCGGCGGCGAGCGGGTGGTCCGCCGCGAACGCGGACGCCCCGCACAGGCACGCCTCCTCGGCGTCGGTGAGCACGAAGACCACGTCGTTGCGGGGGCGGGGGCCGGCGGCCAGCGCCCGGGCCACCTCCAGGATCGTGGAGGTGCCGGCCGCGTCGTCGTTGCCGCCGGGCCCGGACTGCACCGAGTCGTAGTGGGCGACCAGGAACACCTTCCCGGTCGGGTCGGTGCCGGGCAGCCGGGCGACGACGTTGCGGACCCGGGCCAGGGTCGCCCCGGCGGCGGCCCCGCTGAGCTGGCCGGCCTCCTCGGCGACGGTGTCCTGCACCGTGGTCTCCAGGCCGAGGCCGCGCAGCACCGTCTCCACGTGCGCGCGGACCTGGTCGTTGGCCGGGCTGCCGGCCGGGTGCGGCCGGGCCGCGATGGCCTGCACGTTCTGGTACGCCCGTCCGGCGCTGAACGTGTCGGCCGGGGCGTCGGCGGGGGTCGGGTCGGGGGTGGCCAGGTCGTACGCGACGGTGCTGCCGACCGCGAGCAGGGCGGCGAGCGCGGCCAGGGCGGCGAGCGACCGGCGGCGGGGCCGGGTCAACGCCCGGTCGGCGGCGCGGGTGGGGGGCGGTGCGCCCACGGGGTCTCCTCGGGGGTGTGGCCAGGGTGGGGCACCATCCTGCACCGCCGGAGCCTGCGGCGGGACTGCCCGTCGGGTCACTTGTTCCCTTTGCCCGCCGGGTTCGTGACGGAGGGCATGCCGCCCGTGCCGAGCCCGTCGGTTTGTGTGCGACCGTTGTCTAATACAGGATCAGCAGGGCACTCGGAAGGAGCCCGACATCACCAGCGATCTTCCGCGCCTCGCGGCGGTGACCCGGCCGTACCGGGGGTCCGGTTCTGCCGGTCCCTCCGTCGGGCCGTACCCGCACGGTGGCCTCGGTCGGCACCCCAACCTGCCGCCCGGCGAGCGGCTACGGGTGCTTCTGGTCGAGGACGACGAGGGCGACGCCTTCCTGGTCGGCGAGCTGCTCGCCGAGACCAACTCGATGATCGAGCTGTCGGTCGCCAGCAGCCTGAGCGAGGCCCGCCAGCGGGTGATGGGCGTGGACTGCGTCCTGCTCGACCTCGGCCTGCCGGACGCCCAGGGGCTGGACGGGCTGCGCCAGGTGCTGGACATGTCCAGCGGGGCCGCGGTGTGCGTGCTGACCGGCCGCTCCGACGAGCACCTGGGCATCGTCGCGGTCGCCGAGGGCGCACAGGACTACCTGGTCAAGGGCCAGGTCGACGGCGTGCTGCTGACCCGGGCGCTGCGCTACGCCGTGGAACGCAAGCGGGCCGACGAGAACGCCCGGCGGCTGCGCGAGGTGGAGCTGCGCCAGGCCGAGTCGGCCCGGCTGGAGCGGGGCCTGCTGCCCCAGCCGCTGATGTCGACCGACCAGGTCGCGGTGCACACCTTCTACCGCCCCGGCCGGCACGCGGCGCTGATCGGCGGCGACTTCTACGACGTGGTGCAGACCCGGCCGGACCGGGTCGACTTCATCGTCGGCGACGTCTGCGGGCACGGGGTGGACGAGGCGGCCCTCGGGGTGGAGCTCCGGGTCGCCTGGCGGGCCCTGGTGCTGGCCGGGGTGCCCGACGACGAGGTGCTGCCCGCCCTGGAGCAGGTGCTGATGAGCGAGCGCCGGCTCCAGGAGATCTTCGCCACGGTGGCCACCGCCCGGCTCGACCTGGCCCGCAACGCCGCCACGGTGCGGCTCGCGGGGCATCCGCCGCCGCTGCTGCTGTCCGGGGGTAAGGTCGCGCCGGTGCCGGCGCCGGGCGGCCTGCTGCTCGGCGTCCGACCGCGCCGGCCCATAGCCTTCGACCTGGAGTTCGACACCGATGACTGGTCCCTGTTGATGTACACCGACGGCCTGATCGAGGGTCGGGTGGGCGACGGCGACGAACGGCTCGACGTCGCCGGCCTGA
The DNA here is from genome assembly GCF_009908295.1 of Micromonospora rubida. Classification (GTDB taxonomy): domain Bacteria; phylum Actinomycetota; class Actinomycetes; order Mycobacteriales; family Micromonosporaceae; genus Micromonospora; species Micromonospora rubida. The sequence continues at coordinate 763,863 of NZ_JAAALO010000002.1, read as the reverse complement.
CCGACCTGCTCGGCGAGCCGGGCAACCTCGCCGTGCCGCTGGCCGAGCTGCCGGCCTGGCTGGTGGGGCGGGCGGAGCAGATCAACGGGGGGCCGCTCGCCGACGACGTCGCCATGCTCCTGCTCACCCGGGGCGGTGGCCGGTGACCACGAGGCCGCACAGCTGGACCCTGCACCGGCGGGTCGTCGCGCTGCTCGTCGTGGTCGGCGTGCTGCTCGGCGCCTCGGTCGTGGCGGAGATCGCCGTCGCGGCGAAGAACCGGGAGCACATCCACACGCTGCTGGACCGCACCGGCCCGCTGCGCATCCAGTCGCAGGAACTGCTCAGCGTGCTGGTCGACCAGGAGACCGCGATGCGCGGCTACGCGGTCACCGGCGACCGCGAGGACCTCGAACCGTACAACGCGGGCAGCGAGCGGGAGCAGCAGCTCTACCGGTCGATGGAGCCCCTGATCGAGGTCCACCCGGCGCTGGCCCGGCAGCTCGGGACGGTCAAGGCCGAGGCCGCCGACTGGCGGCGGACGATCGCCGAGCCGGTGGTCGTCGCCACCGAGCGGGACGGCACGGCGGCCGGGCAGGCGCTGATCACCGACCAGGCCCGGCAGCGCTTCGACGCGATCCGGGCCTCCATGGCCGAGCTCCAGCAGGGCATCCTCGACCAGCGGGAGAAGGGCGCGGACGACATCTACCGCACCAGCTCGATCCTGGTGATGCTGCTGATCGCGGCGGCGCTGGTGGTGGTCGCGGCCGGGGTGGTGCTGCTGAACTCGCTGAACCGGATGGTGGTCCGGCCGCTGACCAGCCTCGCCGAGCAGGTCCGCGAGGTGGCCGAGGGCGACTACCAGCATCGCATCGCCGGCTCGGGCCCCCCGGAGTTCCAGCAGCTCGCGGGCGACGTGGACGCGATGCGCCAGAAGATCGCCAAGGACCTGGCGGAGGTGCGCGAGGCCCGGCAGAGCATCGAGTGGGTCAACAGCCAGCTTCAGAAGCAGGCCGAGGAGCTGGTCCGCTCCAATCGAGACCTGGAGCAGTTCGCGTACGTCGCGTCGCACGACCTTCAGGAGCCGCTGCGCAAGGTGGCCAGCTTCTGCCAGCTCCTCCAGCGCCGGTACGCGGGGCAGCTCGACGAGCGGGCCGACCAGTACATCGCGTTCGCCGTGGACGGCGCCCAGCGGATGCAGCGCCTGATCAACGACCTGCTGGCGTTCTCCCGGATCGGCCGGCTCACCACCGGCTTCACCGAGGTCGACCTGAACAAGGTGATGGGCGACGTGGCCGGGCAGACCGAGTCCGCCCGGCAGTACGCCGATGCCGAGCTGACCTGGGGTGAGCTGCCCACGATTCGCGGTGAGGAGCCGCTGCTGACCAACCTGCTGGCCAACCTGGTCAGCAACTCGATCAAGTTTCGCCGCCCGGACGTGCCGCCGAAGGTGCACGTCTCCGCGCGGCTGGTCGACGACGAGTGGGAGATCCGCTGCCAGGACAACGGCATCGGGATCGAGCCGGAGTTCGCCGACAAGATCTTCGTGATCTTCCAGCGGCTGCACTCCAAGGACGCGTACCCGGGCACCGGCATCGGCCTGGCGATCGTCAAGAAGATCGTCGAGTACCACGGCGGCCGGGTCTGGGTGGACACCGACACCGCCGAGGGCACCGCGATCCGGTTCACCCTGCCGGCCCTGCCCGAGGACGTGGAGGCGGCGCGGGCGGTCGAGCAGCAGGCCGCCGAGGCCCCGGCCGGCGAGGCGGCGGACGCCGGTGAGCTGGCCGCCGCGGCGGACCCGGCAGTCGAGGGCGCTGCCGGGGTGGAGCCGCCCCGTCAGGGCGGGTCACGGGCGGAAACGGCCGACGAGGCCTCGGGCGTCAAGGAGACGATGACATGACCGCGCCAGCGGACGGCAGGAGCCCGATCGAGGTCCTGCTCGTCGAGGACGACCCGGGTGACGTGTTGATGACCCAGGAGGCGTTCGAGGAGCACAAGTTGCGCAATCGGCTGACCGTCGTCTCCGACGGCGACGAGGCGCTGGCCTACCTGCGGCGGGAGGGTCAGTTCGCGGACGCCGTCGCGCCGGACCTGATCCTGCTCGACCTCAACCTGCCCCGCCGCGACGGCCGGGAGGTGCTGGAGGAGATCAAGCAGGACGAGCAGCTCTGCCGCATCCCGGTGGTGGTGCTGACCACGTCCCAGGCCGACGAGGACATCCTGCGCAGCTACCAGCTGCACGCGAACGCGTACGTCACCAAGCCGGTGGACTTCGAGCAGTTCATCTCGGTGGTCCGGCAGATCGACGAGTTCTTCGTCAGCGTGGTGAAGTTGCCGCCGCGTGGCTGACACCCTGCTGGACGATGTCGCGGAGCTGCTGCACCGGGCCGCGGCGGACGTCGTGCTGCCACTGTTCGGAAAGCTGGACGTCGCCGACGTCGCCGAGAAGGCGCCCGGCGAGCTGGTCACCGTCGCCGACCAGCGGGCCGAGGAGCTGATCAGCGCCGGGCTGCGCCGGCTGCGCCCCGGCTCGTTGGTGGTCGGCGAGGAGGCTGCGGCCGAGGACCCGGGCCTGCTGGATCACCTGCGCGACGACGGGGACGTCTGGCTGGTCGACCCGATCGACGGCACCTCCAACTTCGCCGCCGGGAAGCGGCCGTTCGCCCTGATGGTGGCGCTGCTGACCGATGGGGCGCCGGTCGCCTCGTGGGTGCTCGACCCGCTGGCGGGAACGCTGGCCGTCGCCCGGGCGGGCGAGGGGACCCTCGTGAACGGCGGCCCGGTGCGCACCGCCGAGGAGGTGCCGCCGCTCGGCAGCCTGCGCGGCACCGCGATGACCCGGTTCCTGTCGCCGGAGGCCCGGCGGCGTGCCGAGGCCGGCGGGGAACGAATCGGCGAGCTGCTGCCCGGCCAGCACTGCGCCGGCCGGGAATATCTTGACCTGCTCGTCGGCTCCCAGCAGTTCGTGCTCTTCTGGCGAACCCTGCCCTGGGACCACGCCCCGGGGGTGCTGCTGGTCCGCCAGGCCGGCGGGGTGGCCCGCCGGTTCGACGGCAGTGAGTACCACCCGGCCGATGGGGGCCGGGGCCTGCTGGTCGCCGCGAACGAGCAGGTCTGGGCCGAGGCCCTCGACGCCCTCGGCATGGGCTGACCGGCCCGCTTCGCGGCGGGTCGGCGACCCTGCCGGCCTGCCCGACCCGCTGCACGACCGGGCGGCGATCCGGCCGGTCCGACCGACCCGATTCGCGGCCGGTTGGCGACGCTGCATCGACATCGTCATCTGGCGATGTCGCGGGGCTGGCGGCCGGCCGCCGGTCCGGTATCCTGACCGGCGGTCTCCGCCCAGCAGGCCGCCACCCGGCGCCGGTGGAGGACGCCGCCGTGCCGAGGACGACCGGGCCGGCGGTCGAGGGAAGGGACGCTGCCCGTGCCCAGTACCAGCCTCATCCGGCGCCGCGGCAACGGGCCGCTGACCGCGCTGCCGGGCCGTCGCGGCCGAGGGCCGCTGACCGTGCTGCTGGTCGCCGTCGCGCTGCTGCTCGGCGTCGGCGCGGTGCCCGCCTCGGCCGAACCGAACGAGGGCGGGACGAAGCAGCTCCGCGATGCGCTGGAGGCCGCGGCCAAGGGGCACATCGAGGCCAAGGCGAAGCTGGACAACTCCAAGCGCCGGCAGCAGTTGCTGACCGGCCAGCTCAAGGCGGTGGAGACCCGGCTGGTGGAGCTGACCGTGCAGGTCGGCGAGGTGGCCGTGCATTCGTACCGAATGGGGCGGGTGAGCGCCCCGGCGCTGCTGCTGCAGAGCGCGTCGCCGGAGTCGTTCCTGCGTCGCGCCGCCGAGCTGGACGTGATGGCCCAGCGGGACAGCCGCCGGCTGCGCGACCTGGCCCAGGCCCGGGACGAGGCGACCCGCGCCCAGATCGGCATCGACACCGAGGTTCGCGAGCAGCGGAAGCAGCTCGCCGCGCTCGCGAAGAAGAAGCAGGAGGCCGAGAAGGCGTTGGCGGCGGTCAGCTCCGGCAGCGGCGCCGGGTTCAGCGGCGGCTCCTCCTCGGCGAAGCCGGCCCCGCGCAACTCCGACGGGTCCTGGCCCTCGGAGTCCTGCTCGGTCAACGACCCGACCACCTCCGGCTGCATCACCCCGCGCACCCTGCACGCCATGCAACAGGCCAAGGCCGCCGGCTACAAGCGGTACGTCTCCTGCCACCGCAGCGGCGGCGGCGGCGAGCACCCCAAGGGGCGGGCCTGCGACTTCGCCGCCGCCACCAGCGGCTTCAAGGACGAGACGGCCAGCGGCGGCGACAAGGCGTACGGCGACAGCCTGGCCAGCTACTACAAGAACAACGCCAGCCGGCTCGGGGTGCTCTACGTGATCTGGTACCGGCAGATCTGGACGCCGAACACCGGATGGCGGGCGTACGGCGGCAGCGGCAGTCCCGCCGCCGACCACACGAACCATGTTCATCTCTCGATGTACTGACCCGGACTGCCCGGTCCGCTGCGTACCATCGCGACGGTGAGCAGCTCATCCTCCGACGTCGCGGTGGAGCCGGCGCGGCCCGCGTCGCCCGCAGGCCACGCCCTGCCCAACGGTCTCGCCGCGTTCCTGGTCTTCCTCTCCAGCGGCGCGGTGCTGGTGCTGGAGACCGTCTCGCTGCGCCTGGTCGGCCCCTACGTGGGGGTCACCCTCCAGGTCACCAGTTCCGTCATCGGCATCGCGCTGGCCGCGATCGCGTACGGGGCGTGGACCGGCGGCTGGCTGGCCGACCGGCGGGACCCGCGCACCCTGATCGCCCCGGCGCTGGTGCTCGCCGGCATCGCCACCGCGATCACCCTCCCGGTCGTCCGGTACGCCGGCGAGCTGCTGCGCGGCGGGGCGGCCAGCGCCGTCCTGCTGCTCACCGCGCTCGCCGTGTTCGTGCCGGCGGCGCTGCTCTCGGCGGTCACCCCGCTGGTGGTCAAGCTCCAGCTCGCCGACCTGCGGCGCACCGGTCAGGTGGTCGGCCGGCTCTCCGGCATCGGCACGCTCGGCGGCATCACGGCCACCCTGTCGACCGGGTTCGTGCTGGTGGCCGCGCTGCCCAGCACCGCGATCGTGCTCGCCCTGGCGGTGCTGCTCGGCGTCACCGGGCTGGGCCTGGGGGCGTACCTGCACCGGCTGGGGCGTGCCGGGCTGCCCGGTCCCGGCCGGGCGAAGGTCGCGGTGGCGGTGCTGGGGCTGGTCGGGGCAGGGCTGACCACGGTCGCCCCGAACCCGTGCGACGTGGAGACGGCGTACCACTGCGCGTCGGTGGAGACCGATCCGGATCGCCCGTCCGGGCGGACGCTGCTGCTCAACTCCGCCCAGCACTCGTACGTCGACCTGAACGACCCGACCTACCTGAAGTACGCGTACACGCAGTGGATCGGCGCGGCGGCCGACGTGGCCGCGCCGGCCGGGCAGCGGCTGGACGCCCTGCACCTGGGCGGCGGCGGCTTCACCGTGCCGCGCTACCTGACCGCCACCCGGCCCGGCACCGGCAACCTGGTCTTCGAGATCGACGGCGGCCTGGTCGAGCTGGACCGCGAGAAGCTCGGCGTGCGCTCCGGCCCGGGCCTGCGCGCCGAGATCGGTGACGCCCGGATGCTGATCGGCCGGGAGGCCACCGACAGCCGTGACCTGGTGGTCGGCGACGCCTTCGGGCACCTCGTGGTGCCCTGGCACCTGGCCACCCGGGAGATGGCCGACGAGGTCGACCGGGTGCTGCGCCCGGGCGGGATCTACGTGCAGAACGTCATCGACTACCCGCCCGGCCGGTTCGTCCGCAGCGAGCTGGCCACCGTCGCCGCCGCGTTCCGGCACGTCGCCCTGGTCGCCCCGCCCGACGCGGTCGCCGGGCTGGTGGGGTCCAACTTCCTCATCGTCGCCTCCGACGCGCCGCTGCCGCTGGCCCCGCTGCAACAGCGGGTGTCCGGGCTGCCCGAGGCGGCGGGCGTGCTCTCCGGCGAGGTGCTGGCCGCGTTCGTCGGCGACGCGCTGGTGCTCACAGACGACTACGCCCCGGTGGACCAACTGCTCGCGACCGCCTGATCGGGTGATTGGTCGACCGAATCTGGCCGCCAAGGGTTAGGAATGCCCGGGTCGGGCAAAAACTCCGACCATGGGTGGAGCGGTCCGTAACGGCGCACAGCTGCTCGGTGAGCGATACCGGCTGATCGAGCAACTCGGCGCGGGCGGCATGTCCGTCGTGTGGCGAGGGTACGACGAGGTGCTGGGCCGGCAGGTGGCGGTGAAGGTGCTCGCCTCCCGGCTGGCCAGCGACCGGGCGTTCCGGCACCGGATCCGGATCGAGGCGCAGGCCGCCGCCCGGCTCTGCCACCCCAACATCACGGGAGTGTACGACTACGGCGAGTCCGAGCAGGTCGGGCTGACCGTCCCGTACGTCGTCATGGAGCTGATCGACGGCGGCCCGCTGAGCGCCCGGCTCGGCCGGGACGGCACGCTGCCCTGGCGGGAGGCGGTGACGATCGGTGCGGAGGTCTCCTCGGGGCTGGCCACCGCGCACGCCCGGGGCGTGGTGCACCGGGACGTGACCCCGGGCAACGTCATGCTCACCTCGACCGGGGTGAAGGTGGTCGACTTCGGCATCTCGGCGCTGACCGGGGAGAGCGAGAAGGGGCCGGACGGCACCCTGCTCGGCACCCCCGCGTACCTGGCGCCGGAGCGGCTGGACAACGGCCAGGTCTCCCCGGCCACCGACGTGTACGCCGTCGGCCTGCTGCTGTACCGGATGCTCACCGGCCGGCTGCCCTGGCAGGCGAGCACCACCACCCAGATGCTCCGCGCGCACATGTACGCCGAACCGGAGCCGATGCCGGCGGTGCCGGGGCTGCCCGACGAGGTCGCCGGGCTGGTGCGCCGCTGCCTGGCCAAGAGCCCCGTGGACCGCCCGGCCACCGCCGAGGTGGCCCGTACGCTCGCCGAGGCCGCCGGGATGCTGGCTGCGGTGCCGGTGTCGCCGGCCCCCGGGGCGGTCGACGGGAGCCAGCTCGACCCGGCCGCGCTGGCCAACGCCGGCACCACGATCCTGCCCTGGTCGACCGACACCGACGCGCTGCCGTTCTCCGGGCGTACCCGCAGCCGCCGGGCCGCCACCCGGCGGCGCAGGGTCGAGGCGGGGGTGGCGGCGGCGGGCCTGGTCGCGGTGACCGCGACGATGTGGGGGGTGACCTCCCGCAGCCCGGCCAGCGGCGGCGTGGACCAGCCCACGGAGGCCCGGATGGGGCTGACCGGGCCGCCCACCTGCGCCGTCGACTACGCGCTGCGCAGGGACTCCGGCAAGGACTTCTCGGCCGAGCTGACCCTGACCAACAGCGGCGACCGCGAGCTGCGGGACTGGACGATGAGCTTCACCTTCCCCGGCCAGCAGACGGTGACGAAGGCCGACCCGGCTGTCCGGCAGCAGGGCCGCACCGTCGAGGTCCGGCCCGCCGCGACGCAGGCTGCGCTGGCCCCCGGCGCCGCCCGCAAGCTCGCCCTCGCCGGCCGGTACACGGGGACGAATCCGCTGCCGGTGGAGTTCCGCCTCGGCGGCGCGGCCTGCCGGGTGCAGGTCTCCGGGGTGGCCGGGTCGGTGCCGACCACCAAGGCCCCGGCGAAGCCCACCAAGAAGAAGGCGACGGTCGCGAAGGCCGGTGCCGGGTCTTCGGGCTCCTCGGGCGGAAGCGGCTCCGGTGGCGGGTCCAAGGCGAAGCCCGCGAAGGCCGAGAAGCCCGCGAAGCCTGCGAAGGCCGAGAAGGCCGGCAAGGCCAAGGGCAAGTGACCGGTCAGGTCAGCGAGGCGAAGCGCTGCACCTGGGCGACGCTCCCCTCCACGACCAGCACGCTGCCCGCGGTGAGCACGGTGGCGGGGTCCGTGTACCGGAACCGCTCACCGGGCAGCTTCGCGCCGACCACCATCACCCCGTAGCGGTCCGCCAGGGCCAGCTCGCGCAGTGGCCGCCCGACCAGGGTTTCCGGCACCCGGACCTTGGCGATGGCGAAGTCGTCGCCGAACTCGATGAAGTCCAGCATCTTGCTGACGATGAGGTGCGCCACCCGCTCACCGGTCTCCGCCTCCGGGAAGATCACATGATGGGCACCGACCGAGCCGAGGATCTTGGCGTGCTTGTCCGAGGTCGCCCGGGCCCAGATCTGCGGTACGCCCAGCTCGGTCAGCGCGAGGACGGTCAGCACGCTGGCCTCCACCGAGGCGCCGATCGCCACCACCACCCGCCGGAAGCCGGTCACCCCGAGCTGGCGCAGCGCTGCCTCCTCGGTGGCGTCCGCCTGCACCACCCGGTCCAGGTACTGGGACCACCTCTGCACCTGGCCGGCGCCGCGGTCGATGGCGAGCACGTCGTGGTCGAGCTGGGTCAGCGACGTGGCCAGGTGGCAGCCGAACCGCCCGAGACCGATCACCACGATTCCTTTGTCGTCCGTGTTCCTAACCGACAATGGGTTGCTCCTCCGGGTAGCGGTACAGGCGTCGTCGGGTGTTCAACGCGATCGCGGACCCGAGGGTGAGCGGTCCGACCCGGCCGACGTACATCAGCAGGGTCAGGACGAGCCTCTCCGGGTCGGCGACGGTCGTTGCGACGCCCGTGGACAGGCCGGTGGTGCTGAACGCCGACGTCACCTCCAGCAGCGCCCGGTGGTAGGGCAGTCCCTCGGTCAGCAGCAGCAGGACGACCGTGCCGCCGACCACGAGCGCGACGCTGATCAGCGCCACGGTCAGCGCCTGCCGCAGGCTCGCCGTGGCCACCCGGCGGCGGCCCACCGTGACGTCCGGCTCGCCGCGCAGCTCGGCCCACATGGCGAAGCCGAGCAGGAAGAACGTGGAGACCTTGATCCCGCCGGCGGTGCTGGCGCTGCCGCCGCCGATGAACATCAGAGCGATCAGCAGCGGAACGCTCTCCTCGTCCAGCGCCGCGATGTCGAGGGTGGCGAACCCGCCGGTGCGGAGCACCGCGTCCTGGGTGAAGACGGCCAGCATCTTGCCGGGCACGTCGTACGTGCCGATGGTGCGCGGGTCGGACCACTCGGCCGCCAGCAGGCCGACGAAGCCGACCGCCAGCAGTGCCGCGCTGCCCCAGACGGTGAGCTTGGTGGCGATCGCCCAGTGGCCCGGGCGGCGCCACTCCCGGGTCGCCTCGAACAGCGCGGGGAAGCCCAGCCCGCCGACGATCGTGCCGAACGCGATCGGCAGGCAGATCCACGGGTCCCGGGCGAAACCGATCAGGCTGTCGGAGAAGAGCGCGAACCCGCCGTTGTTGAACCCCTGCACGGCGTGGAAGAGGCCGTACCAGAGCGCCCGGCCGGGCGGGTAGTCGTAGCCGAGCCAGAACCGGCCGGCGAGGACGGCGGTCATCACCGCCTCGCAGGCGCCGACGGTGGCGGCGATGCGCAGCAGCAGCCGGCGTACGTCGCCGACGCCGAACTCCGCGGTCTCGGCCTGCACCAGCAGCCGGTTGCGCAGCCCGAGCTGCCGGGCGACCACCAGGATCACCAGGGTCGCGCCGGTCAGGATGCCGAGCCCGCCGACCTGGGTCAGCACGGTGATCATCACCAATCCGAACCCGTTCCAGTAGTCCGGGGTGTCGACCACGGTCAGGCCGGTGACGGAGACTGCCGAGGCGGAGGTGAAGAGCGCCGTGGTGAACGGGGTGTAGCGGGCTTCGTTGGTCGCGGCCGGCAGCATCAGCAGGACGGTGCCGATCATGATCATCGCCAGGAACCCGAGCGGCACCAGCCGCACGGGATGACGGAAAAACCGGCGCACCAGCCAATCTTCCTTTTCCGTCCGCCGCACCGGTGCCCAAACGCCCACTCGACCACGCCGCCGGGTCCCGCCGGCCGGCCTGTCGACGCTGTCGTCAACAACGCCGGCGGATACCTGGGCGGGGACACCGGCACGCTGGCCGGGGTCGCCGCACACTGGCGGGCCAACCTGGACGCCAACGTGCTGACGGCCGTGCTGCTGACCGAGGCGCTGCGGCCCGTCCTGCGCCGTCCCGGGGGCCGGGTGATCCTGCTCAGCTCGATCGCCGCCCAGCGGGGTGGCGGTGGGGCGTACTCGGCGGCCAAGGCGGCGCTGCACGGGTGGGCGTACGACCTGGCGGCACAGCTCGGCCCGGAGCAGATCACGGTCAACGTGGTCAGCCCCGGCTACGTGGCAGAGACCGAGTTCTTCGGTGACCGGATGACCCCCGAGGGGCACGCCAAGCGGGTGGCCGCCACCCTGGTCGGGCGGGCCGGGGTGCCCGACGACATCGCCGGGGCGGTCCGCTACCTGGCCGGCCCCGACGCCGGGTACGTCACCGGCCAGGTGCTCGGCGTCAACGGCGGCTCCGTCCTCGGCCGCTGATCCGCTGCCCCGTCCCGCCCGATTCCGCCCCCGCTTCCAGCGCGGCGCAGGGTCGGAAAATTGAGGACGGCTCCGCCCCTGTCCGGGTGCCAGCACCTTCGGGTGAAAAAGCGATTGGCCGACATGCGTCGAGTCGCTTCACACCCGTACGGATGTTCGACAGGATTGGCTCTTCAGTCGGAAGGAGGGCCCGTGGCCGACAAGAGTGCCATCGAGTGGACCGAGGCGACGTGGAATCCCACCACCGGGTGCGATCGGATCTCGGCGGGTTGCGACAATTGCTACGCGTTGACTCTCGCCAGACGCCTCAAGGCAATGGGGTCTGGGAAGTACCAGGTGGACGGCGACCCCCGCACCTCGGGCCCGGGGTTCGGAGTCACCCTGCACCCCGATTCACTGGACGTCCCGCGCCGTTGGCGAGAGCCGAGGACGGTCTTTGTCAACTCCATGTCGGATCTGTTTCACGCGCGAGTGCCGGTGGAGTACGTGCAGAGAGTTTTCGCGGTGATGCACGAGACGCCCCGGCACACGTACCAGGTTCTCACCAAGCGCGCGGCGCGGCTGGCGAAGGTGTCCTCGCAGCTCGATTGGCCGCCCAACGTCTGGATGGGCGTCAGCGTCGAGGACGGCGGCCAGCGGGCCCGGATCGACCACCTGCGTGAGGTGCCGGCCGCTGTCCGATTCATCTCGGCAGAGCCCCTGCTCGGTCCCCTGCCGGATCTCGAACTCGACGGCATCGACTGGCTGATCGCCGGGGGCGAGTCGGGCTCCGGCTGTCGGCCGATGGAGCCGGCCTGGGTCGCCGACCTACGCGACCAGTGCGGGCAGGCCGGCACGGCGTTCTTCTTCAAGCAGTGGGGTGGCCGCACGCCCAAGGCCGGTGGGCGGCTCCTGGACGGCCGGACCTGGGACGAGATGCCCACGCCCCGGTCGCTCGTGGCGGCGTAGCGACGTCGGCGGGGGAGTCGCGAGGATGCGGCTCCCCCGCCACTACGGGCGTCGAAGCGAAGTTCTCCAGAAGTCGCCGGTCCCCGTGTTCGCCACCATGCCGGAGGCGTGCATCTCCTTGATGGCCGACCCCACGTGCGTCGCTGATGCCTGCCCGAGGGTGCTGCCGTAGACGTCCGGGACGCGATCGGCCGGCTTGAAAGGGTGCCCCTCGTCGAGCAGCCGGGCAAGATTCTGCCTGATGAGGGCGATCCAGCCCGGAGCGTTGTCGGCAACGTACTTGCGAGCGTCGAATACGAGGGCGTCGTCGAAGAGTGTCGGTGCGTCAGGGCCTGTCCGTCGCCATCTCTCTTCCTGCCAGGCCTGCTGCCACTCCACTCCGGCCTTGCCCAACGAGTCCGCGAAGTGCCAGGCCCCTTCGCTGTGCGTGGTGAACAGGGCCAGCACGTACTTGGGCACCAGGTCCGGCCGCGGTCGGACCGGCATCCGGACCGCGCGGTACCTGCTGTTGGCGGTCAGTTTCTTCTCGTACTCCTGCCACACCTGTAGGGCGATGTCCGTGGCCCGGCGCTCGTCATCCTGGTCGGTGACTTTCGCGAAGTGCTGCCGCCACCAACTGCCGCCCAGAAAGCGGTCGAGCCGTTCGGCCACCTTCCGGTCGGCATCCGACAGGCTGCCGTGCTTGTGCTCGGCGGCGTACACCGCGCTTCCCATCCTGGCAACCGAGGAGACGCTGAAATGGAGCAGCACCTCCGTGGGGGGCCACGAGCCGCGCCCCAGGAGTCGGGTCTTGATCAGGTTGAAGTCCAGTGCGGGCCCGAACGGATCCAGGAAGGCGAAGAGGGACGCGCTCTTGGCGAGTGCCAGCAGGTCGGGCAGATGTTGATCGAGGCTTCCCTGTCTGAGTTCGTAGCGGGCTGCGCCGCCCTTCTCCGCGAGGACCTGGCTCAGGTTGGCGAAGTTCTCGGGATCTTGCTCTACGAAGAAGCCACGGACATCCCGGTACCCGCTGACGAAGTCCGCGCACTGGCTCAGCAGCAGGGGTGATCCCGGATCCCCGTCCCGGTACTCGCCAGGACCCGCGTAACCGTCGAGGAAGACGACCGGGTTGCCTCTGCCGGTCTTGGCGGCGAAGACCACCGGGTAACGCTTTAGGATGCCGTGCTTGAGCACGGCAGCGGCCTTCTTGGAACGGAAGAAGTCCTCGTTGGCGGACACCGCAGCTCCCTTGCAGTCACTGAATGTGATGCGAAGGTAGCTTTACGTTCGACCTTGCGCTGTCCCAAACGAGGGGTGGTTCGCTGCCCCATGCGGCTTGCGCGGATCTGAGCAGGTGTTATGTCGAGAAGCTCGGATCAGGCCGCCCTCTGCGAGTCCTTGATCCGACATCGAGTCAACCTGGCTCCTGCTCAGCGGGCGAGCTGCTATGTGGGCTGGCCGGGACGGTCGGCCACGTAGGTCCCGCGACCGGACTGCCCAATGATCAGGTTGCGGTCGTGCAGCAACGAGAGCGCACGGTAGACCGTGCCGGTGCTGACGTCGTGGATCTTTGCCAGCTCGCTGGTCGAGGGCAGCTTGTCGCCCGGCTTGAGTTCGCCGGTTCGGATCTTGTTGGCGATCTCGTCGACGATGCGGCGGAATGACGGCTGTGCTGTGGGCATGGTGAGGACTCCGGTCGGTTCGGCAGTCCGATCATGCCCGACCTGCACTAGCAACTGCAATAAGTGCTGGCGACGCGACTCTTCGGGGTCGACTTGCTGTAGCTGCTGTAGTAGGTTTCTGGCTGTTCGGCTCCGGTTGGTTCGGCAAACCCCGGGGGCGGACGCCCAGGTTGGCTCCGGGGTCGTACCGCCGAGGAGGGCTGCGGTCGCGGGGCCGGCGGTCCGGTCCGCATCCCCTGTCTGCGGACCGGACCGCCTTCCACCGTGCGGCTCGACGAGAGGAGTGACCGTGCGCAAACTGCTGAATCTGGTCCGGTCCGCAACCCGGAGAAGAGACGTGAATCGGCAGGGCCGGCCGACCCGGTCGCCAAACGCCGGCTGGTACCGGCCGGTGGCGACCCGGCCGTTGACCGCCGGGCAGGTCCGGGACCGACGGTTCGCCACGGTGCGGCGCGGCCTGGACCCGGCGGAGGTGCACGCGTTCCTCGACCTGGTGGCCGGCGAGCTGGCCGCCACCCGCCGCGAGTTGGCGCACACGGCCGAGGAGAACGCCCGGATCAAGCGGGCGCTGCGCAGTTGGCACTCGCGCTTCGCGCCGCCGGCCGGTTCCGGCCCGCGCCGGGACGGTGGCCGGTGGTGAGCCGGGAGCGGTTCGTGGTGCACCTGCCGGTGCTCGCCACCGACCTCGACGCCGCCCGCGGGTTCGCCCGCGCGATCACCCGGGCGCTTGCCTTCCTGGCCGACGTGGACCGAGCGGAGACGACGGTCTCCGAGGAGGACGCCCAGCACGTACGCCACCGGGTCTTCTGCGACCGGCTGCTCGACGGCCGCCGGCGCTGCCCCCTGCGGGCCCACCACGACGGCGATTGCCGCCCGGCCGGCGGTGCCGGGCGATGCCCGCGCCGGTGATCAAGAGCTTTGCGTCAGGTTCGGCCCGGATCGTGACCGAAACCTCTTGATCAACGTGGCGGGGGTGGGGCAGGGGTGCGGGGGTGGGAGGGGTGGCGCTGGTAGACATGTCGGATGGGTCAGGATCGGGCGGCGGTACGGGAACGGGCTGAGGCGGTGCTGCGCCGGCTGGCCGGGGAGCACGCTCGGCTGCGGGAAGATCAGTGGCGGGCCATCGAGGCGCTGGTCGTCGACCGGCGTCGGGTGCTCTGCGTGCAGCGCACCGGGTGGGGCAAGTCGGCGGTCTACTTCGTGGCGACCGCGCTGCTGCGGGAGCGCGGTGAGCACGGGCCGACCGTGATCGTGTCGCCGCTGCTGGCGCTCATGCGCAACCAGGTGGAGGCGGCAGCCCGCGCCGGCATCCGGGCCCGCACCATCAACTCGGCGAACCTGGACGAGTGGGACCAGATCACCGCCGAGATCCACGACGGCACGGTCGACGTCCTGCTGATCAGCCCCGAGCGGCTCAACAATCCGGACTTCCGGGACACCGTGCTGCCGAGGCTGGCCGCCACCACCGGCCTGCTGGTGGTCGACGAGGCGCACTGCGTCTCCGACTGGGGGCACGACTTCCGTCCCGACTACCGGCGGCTGCGCACGTTCCTCGGCAACCTGCCCGAGCGCACGCCCGTGCTCGCCACCACGGCCACCGCCAACGCCCGGGTCACCGCCGACGTCGCCGAACAACTCGGCACCGAGCCGGCCGGCGGTGAGCGGCTTAGCACCGAGCCGGCCGGCGAGCGCCCCGACGTGCTGGTGTTGCGCGGCACCCTGGACCGGGAGTCGCTGCGGCTGGGCGTGCTGGACCTGCCCAGCCCGGCGCACCGGATCGGCTGGCTCGCCGACCACCTGGACCGGCTCCCCGGCTCGGGGATCATCTACACGCTGACCGTGGCGGCGGCCGGCGAGACGGCGGAGTTCCTCCGCTCGCGGGGATACCCGGTGGCCTCGTACACGGGGCAGACCGAGGACGCCGACCGGCGGGCCGCCGAGCAGGACCTGCTGGACAACAAGATCAAGGCGCTCGTCGCCACGAGCGCGCTGGGCATGGGCTTCGACAAGCCCGACCTCGGCTTCGTGGTGCACCTCGGCGCCCCGCCGTCGCCGATCGCGTACTACCAGCAGGTCGGCCGCGCCGGCCGCGCCGTCGAGCACGCCGAGGTGCTGCTGCTGCCCGGCGCCGAGGACGCCGCCATCTGGCGGTACTTCGCCTCGCTCGCGTTCCCGCCCGAGGAGCAGGTCCGGGCCGTGCTGGCCGCCCTGCACACCGACCGCCCGCTGTCCACGCAGGCCCTGGAGCCGGTCGTCGACCTGCGCCGGGCCCGGCTGGAGCTGATGCTCAAGGTGCTCGACGTGGACGGCGCGGTGCGTCGGGTGCGCGGTGGCTGGCTCGCCACCGGGGAGCCCTGGGCCTACGACGAGGCCCGGTTGCGCCGCGTCGCCCAGGCCCGCACCGCCGAGCAGCAGGCCATGCGCGAGTACGCGACCACGCCCGGCTGCCGAATGCGGTACCTGCGCGAGTGCCTGGACGACGTCGGGGCGGGCGACTGCGGCCGGTGTGACCGGTGCGCGGGGCCGCTGTTCACGCCCGAGGTGTCCGGGCCGGCGCAGGGCGCCGCGCAGGCGTACCTCGGGCGGCCCGGGGTGGAGATCGCGCCGAAGAAGCTGTGGCCGACCGGGCTGGACGCGGTGGGCGTACCGCTGAAGGGCCGGATTCCCCCGACGGAGCAGGCGCTGCCGGGGCGGGCCGTGGGGCGGCTGTCCGACCTGGGCTGGGGCGGTCGGCTGCGCGAGTTGGTCGGCCCCGACGCGGCGGACGGGCCGATCCCCGACGACGTGGCCGGCGCGGTGGTCGAGATCCTGAAGGCGTGGGCGCACGGCGACGACCCGTGGCCGCGCCGCCCGGTGGGCGTGGTCGCGGTCGGCTCCCGGCGGCGGCCCGCGCTGGTCGGCTCGCTCGCCGAGCGGATCGCCGCGGTGGGCCGGCTGCCGCTGCTCGGCCAGGTGGTCCCCGCCGGGCCCGCCGGCCCGGACGGGCCGCGCGGCAACAGCGCCCAGCGGGTACGCGCCCTGCACGACGCCTTCGCGGTGCCGGACGAACTGGCCGGCGTGCTCGCCGGGCTGGACGGCCCGGTGCTGCTCGTCGACGACCTGGTGGACACGGGCTGGACCCTGACCATGGTGACCCGGCTGCTGCGTCGGGCCGGCGCGCCCGACGTGCTCCCCCTCGCCCTGGCCGTCGCCGGCTGACGGTGGCTCGGTTCCTGGCCGTCCGCCGGCTGACGGACGCGTGACCCCTGGCCGTCGGCGGTCGGTGCTGCTCGGTCCCTGACCGGCGCCGGCCGGCGGCCTCTCGGGCGGGGGTGGGCGGAGGCGGCGGGGTTCCCGCGTCGGGAGGTGGCCAGGGCGGCGACCCGGATGCGATCGGGACGGAAAGTTCCCAGGCGGGGCGGATTGCGACCGGTGCCACGCCGCGCGGTTGCTGGCCGGCCGGTGGGGAACCCGGCGGTACCGTGGGCCCCATGACCGACCAGCGACCCGGCCCGGCTGAGGTGCCCGCGCCGCCGTCCTCCCCGCCCGGGGGCGGCGTGCCGGAGGCTGCCGGGGTGCTGGAGGCTGGCGGCGTGCCGGAGGCTGCCGGGGTGCTGGTGGACCGGGGCACGCTGCGGCTCGCGCTGGTGGTGGGCGGGCTGATCCTCGCGGTGCTGCTCGGCTTCGGCCTCGGGCGGCTCAACCCGGCGCCCGCCGACGCGACCGGGCGGGCCTCGGCCGCAGCCACGGACCACACCGACGCGCCCGGCACCGGGGCGCACGAGCACGGCACCGGCACCGGCATCGACGGAGCGACCGAGGTCGGTGGCCTCGCGGTCAGCTCCGGTGGCTGGACCCTGACCCCGCTGTCCACCGGCCTCGCCGCCGGGCGGCCGGGCGAGTTCCGGTTCCAGATCCGGGACGTCCAGGGCCGGCCGGTGACCCGGTTCGCGATCGTGCACGACAAGCCGATGCATCTGATCGTGGTACGCCGGGACCTCGGCGGCTACCAGCACCTGCACCCGACGATGGGTGCCGACGGCACCTGGTCGGTCCCGTTGACCCTGCCGCAGGCCGGGGCGTGGCGGGCGTACGCGGACTTCACTCTCGTCACCGACGACGGCGGGCAGAGCGCCCGTACCCTCGGCGTCGACCTCGCCGTTCCCGGCGACCAGACGCCCCGGCCGCTGCCGGAGCCGGCCCGCACCGCCACCGTGGACGGGTTCACGGTGAGCTGGTCCGGTGACCCCCGGATCGGCGCGACCCGGCCGCTCCGGTTCGCGGTCCGCGCCGGTGACGCCACCCCGACGCTGGAGCGCTACCTGGGCGCGTACGGGCATCTGGTGGCCCTGCGCGAGGGGGACCTGGGCTACCTGCACGTGCACCCGGAGCCGGGGCCGGCCGCGGACGGGGTCACCTTCCAACTGGCCGTGCCGGGGCCGGGGCGTTACCGCCTGTACTTCGACTTCCAGGTGGCCGGCGAGGTGCGGACCGCCGAGTTCACCCTCACGGCGCCCTGACCGTCGGCGTCCACCCCGTCAGCCGGCGCGACCGCCGGACCGCCTTGGCGTCCCCCCATCAGCCGGCGTGACCGACGGACCGCCTGGCGGTGCCGGTCAGACGGCGCGGCGGACGGGGCGGCGGGCCAGGTAACGCAGCAGGTCGCGGATGTGGTGCTTCTCCTCGGCGGGCACGGCCGGGTCGGCAAGCCGCTGGAGGATGACCCGCACGTCGGCCTCGACCGGCCCCTCGTCGCCGCGTCGGCGTGGGGCGGGGCCCGCGTCGGGCAGGCCGAGGGCCCGGAAGGCCGCCGTCACGGGCAGGTCGAGGGCCGCGCAGAAGCCGCGTACCTTCGCCAGCTCGGGATAGTCGTGCCAGTCGCCGGCCAGCCAGCGGAACACGGTGGAACGGCCGACCCCGGTGTGCCCCGCGAGGTCGCTGACGGTCCAGCCGCGCTCTTCCCGAGCGTCGTCGATGGCCCGCCGCACGAATCGTGCGAAGGCCATCTGCGGCGAAACCTCTGACGCGGCCATCCCTGCGGGGTCTTCCTTCCCGGCTGGAGCACCGGACGGTGCCCTTGGAGCGTAGTACTCCCGATGAGGGAAGCAAGCCATCGGCCGCCCCTTGATCGTCGTCCGCGCCGCCGAACCCGGATGACCTGCGAAAATTGCTCACGTTCTCTTGGCGGACGTGTCGGGGTTGGTTCCGGGCGTCCGGGATCGCGCCTGTCAGTGCTTGCCGGACGTCAACTAAGCTCGATGCCCGTCCACCTACCGTCCGCGGTCGCCCGTCCCCATCGGCCGCGTCGATGAGGAGCAGCATGGCCGATCCGAGCCGTCCCCCGCCGTACCGTCCGGGCGCGGTCAGCCTCTTCTTCGTGGCCAAGGCGGGCGTCTTCGCCGCGGGCTTCTGGAGCTGGCTCCTGGTCCTCGTGCTCGGCACCGACCAGGCCGACGGAACCCACGTCCTGGCCGCCGCCGGCGCGGTCACCACGACGCTCGCCGGCGTGGTGCTCGGGGCCCGGATGGCCCTGCAACGCAACGCGGCCGTGCGGCACGCCGAGCTCAAGCGGCTGCTGGTCGACATCTCCTGGAACGCGTTCGCCGCCGCCGGCAACGCCGAGACCCCGGGCAAGGTGGTGCCCTTCCCGACGGTGTCGGCCGACGGCGAGCGCTTCGGCCGGGGAACCGGGGGCCGCGTGTCGGCGTTCGACCGCAGCTCCACCAACGAACGGGCGTCGGACCGGGACCGGGGCGGCAACGGCGAACGTCGCCGCTGACGGGCCGTCGGCGCCCCGGCGGGGTCAGCCCTCCCGGTTGACGAGCAGCGTCTCCAGGCGCGGGGTGACCTGCCACTGGTCGAGCAGGGCGCGGTACTCCGCCCGCTGCTCGGGGCCGGGCGCGGTGCCGACCCGGCGGGCCCGGATCAACAGGTTGCGGGGGGTGTGCCGGGAGTCGACGAACTCCACCACCTCGGTCCGGTACCCGTGCAGCCGCAACAGCGCGGCCCGCAGCGAGTCGGTCAGCACGTCCGCGAAGCGCTCGCGCAGGATTCCCTGCCGGGTCAGCAGCTCGTACGGGGACGGGGCCGGCCGGGCGCGTAGCTGGGCGGCGAGGTCGTGGTGGCAGCACGGCGCGGCGAGCACCCACCGGGCGTCCCACCGCACGGCGCGGGCCAGCGCCTCGTCGGTGGCGGTGTCGCAGGCGTGCAGCGCCAGCACCAGGTCGGGCGCGGGCTCGACGGCCGCGTCGGCGATCGTGCCGGCCACGAAGCTCACCCGGTCGGCCCAGCCCAGCCGTTCGGCCAGCTCGGTGTTGCGCCGCCGCTGGTCCTCCCGCACGTCGACGCCGACCAGCCGCACGTCCAGCCCCCGCTGGGAGAGGTAGCGGTACGCGGCGAAGGTCAGGTACGCGTTGCCGCACCCCAGGTCGACCACCCGCAGCGGGCCGGTGAGGTCGTCCGGCAGCGTGGCGGCCAGCGCCCGCAGGAACGCGTCCACCTGTCGCCGCTTCGCCGCCGACCCGCCGATCTCGGCGAAGATCTCGTCGCCCGGGTCGAGCAGCCACTCCTTGGCCCGGTCGTGGCCGCCCGGCTCGACCGCCGGCCGGGTAGCGGCCGACCGGTGCACCTGGGCCTCACCGGACTTGGTCACCCGGAGCTGGAGCGTCACGTCGGCGGTCTCCACGTGCCAGTTGCCGAACGGCTCGGCCAGCAGGGCGTCCACGGCCGCGTCGGCCTCCGCCCCGGGCGCGACATTGCGGGTGTACGGGCGGGCCCCGTCGGAGGTGGCGACCTGTAGTCGGGGACCGCCCTTGAGGGCGACCGGGCGCAGCTCGGCGCGGATCACCGAGGGGCGGTGTCCTCGGCGGCGGCCGGCGGCGACCGCCCGGGTCAGCGCGGGGTCGAGCAGCAGCGCCCGGACCTCGGTCAGGGCGGCGTCCAGCGGTTCGGGCATCTCTCCATCTTCCTCGCCGCCCGAGCGGTCCCGTCGGGCGGCCGGTCCTGTCGGGCGGGTCCCGTCGGAGGGCGGGCCGGCCGGAACGGGACATCCCCCGCGCCGGGCGGGCCGGGGCGGGGGATGTCGACGTCTGGGACGTGGGTCAGTCGGCGGTCGCCTCTGCGGGCGTACCCGCGCCGGAGCCACCCCGACGGCGCCGGCGGCGACGCGGCTTGCCCGGCTCCCCGTCGGCGGCTGTGGCCGGCTCGGCGCCGACCGGCTCGGTGTCGGTCGTCTCGGCGGAGATCACCGCGGTCGGCTCGCCGGCCACCGCATCGCCGACCCGGCGGCGACGCCGGCGGCGCGGGGTCCGGGTGCCCTCCTCGGTGGCCTGGTCGACCGGGACCTCGGCGGCGGCCGGCTCGGCGGCCGGGCCGGAGCGGCCCTGGCGGCGCTCGCCCCGACCGCGACCCTCGTCGTGCCCGCGTGCCTCGTCGCGCCCGCGACCCTCGCCACGCCGGGAGCCCCGGCCGCCACCGGCGCTGTCACCGCGCCGGGGCCGGCCGCCGAGGTCCTCCTCGACCTCGGCCGACAGCCCGGCCCGGGTCCGCTCCGCCGACGGCAGCGTGCCGGTGACGTCGCGGGAGATGTCCAGGTCGGTGTAGAGGTGCGCCGAGGTGTGGTACGTCTCCGGCGGCTCCGGCATGTCCAGCCCGAGCGTCTTGTCGATGATCCGCCAGCGGGGCATGTCGTCCCAGTCGACGAAGGTCACCGCGACGCCGGTGGCGCCGGCCCGCCCGGTACGACCGATCCGGTGGGTGTAGGTGTCCTGGTCTTCGGGGCAGTCGTAGTTGATGACGTGGGTGACGCCGCTGACGTCCAGCCCTCGGGCGGCCACGTCGGTCGCGACCAGGATGTCGATCTTGCCGGCCCGGAACGCGCGCAGCGCCCGCTCCCGGGCGCCCTGACCCAGGTCGCCGTGCACGGCGGCCACGGCGAAGCCGCGGAAGTCGAGGTCCTCGGCGACCCGGTCGGCGGCCCGCTTGGTGCGGGTGAAGATCATGGTGAGACTGCGACCCTCCGCCTGGAGGATCCGGGCGACGATCTCGACCTTGTTCATCGAGTGGGTGCGGTAGACCAACTGTTCGGTCTGCGGCGACGGCCCGGTCTCGGCGGTGTGCCCGGCGTGGATCGTCATCGGGCGGCGCAGGAAGCGCCGGGACAGGGTCACGATCGGGTCCGGCATGGTGGCCGAGAAGAGCATCGTCTGCCGGTCCTCCGGCAGCATCGCGAGGATCTTCTCGACGTCGTCGAGGAAGCCCAGGTCGAGCATGCGGTCGGCCTCGTCGAGGACCAGTGCGCGCACCCGGTCGAGCCGCAGGTGCTTCTGCTTCTGCAGGTCCATCAGGCGGCCGGGGGTGCCGACCAGGATTTCCACGCCCTTGCGCAGGGCGTCGATCTGCGGCTCGTACGCCACCCCGCCGTAGATCGGCAGCACCCGGACGCCCCGGGTCCGGCCGGCGGCGGCGAGGTCCTTGGCGACCTGGATGCCCAGCTCGCGGGTGGGGACGACGACCAGCGCCTGCGGCACGCCGTCGCTGCCCTCGGCGGGGGCGAAGACCCGCTCCAGCAGTGGCACGCCGAAGCCGAGGGTCTTGCCGGTGCCCGTCGGCGCCTGGCCGATCATGTCGGTGCCGCGCATCGCGATCGGGATCGCGTACTCCTGGATGGCGAAGGCGCGGGTGATGCCGGCCGCGGCCAGCGCCTCGACGGTCTCCGGCCGGGCGCCGAGCTCGGCGAACGTGGGGGCCTCCGGGCGGACCGGAGCGGTCGGGGCCAGCTCGTGGCCGCCTGTGAGATCGAGAATCTGCTCGCTCATATGGATTTGGGGGTGCCCTCTCGTGGTGCGCCCCTCATGTCCTCAGGGCGCGGTCGGTAGTTGCGCGGGCCACACGGTCGGGGGCGGAATCGCCGAGCCGGACCGGGCCGCACGCGCGCCGATGGGCAGTACTTCGGGTCGACCGGACCTCGGTCAGATCGGGGCGCCCAGCGGCAACTGCCCAATACTACCTGAGCCGCCGCTATGTCGTCCCTGTTCAGGGGTGTGCCCCGACATTCGGGGGTGCCAAGTGTGACCTGGGACACAGATCACCCTCCGGTCGCCCGGTCAGCCGGGGCGATATCGGGCACCCCGCAGCCCCGGAAGGGAGCGGTGGCGAGCCGAAGGACTGGCTGGAGGCGGTGACCAAGGCGTACCGGGGCGACGCGGTGGCGACGACCTCCTCCGGGAGGTCGCCGGCGCGCTCGCCGCACTGGTCACGCGGGGGAGCGGGTGGACACGTCGACGCTGTCCCACCGGCTGACCGCCGCGCACACCGCACGAACGGCGGCGGTCGGTCTCAACAACTGACGCCACGGCCCATCGGGCGGGGACGCTGCCACCACCGGACCGCACGACGGCGTCCGTGGCGGACGGTGCACGACATGCCGCACCCCGCCACGGACGCCGGACGGATCAGCGGACGGTGAAGCCGACCGACCGCGGCGACGCCTCGGCGATCTCGACGTAGGCCACCTTGCCGACCGGCACGATGACCCGCCGGCCCTTCTCGTCGGTCAGGGAGAGCGTCCCCTCACTCTTGGCCATGGCGTCGGTCACGGTCTGCTCGATCTCGGCCGGCGACTGCGCGCTCTCCAGAACCAGCTCGCGCGGCGCGTACTGCACGCCGATCTTGACCTCCACGGTGCCTCCTCAACTGGGGCGAAAAAGCCGCCGAGGGAAGGCTATCCGATCCCGCAGCCGGATGTTCAGGCTGACTCACCCTGCAGCGGGAAGCTGGCGATGCCCCGCCAGGAAAGCGCGGCCACGAGCGCCTCGGCCTCCGCCTTGGGCACCTGCCGGCCATCGGCGAGCCAGAACTGCGCCGCCGTCTCCGCCGCGCCGACCAGCCCCGAGGCGAGCAGTTCGGCGTGCGCCCGGCTGACCCCGGTGTCGGAGATGATCGTGTCGGTTATCGCCGCGATGCAGCCCTGCTCCACCCGTTCCACCCGTTGCCGCACGGCCGGGTCGTTGCGCAGGTCGGACTCGAAGACCAGACGGAACGCCTCGCTCTCGTGGTCGACGAAGTCGAAGTAGGCGCGCACCGACGCGCTGACCCGCTCCTTGTTGTCGTTGGTGCTTCGCATGGCGTCGTGCACCTTGGCCACGATCGCGTCGCAGTGCGTGTCCAGCAGCGCCAGGTAGAGCTCCATCTTGCCTGGGAAGTGCTGGTAGAGCACCGGCTTCGAGACCCCCGCCCGCTCGGCGATGTCGTCCATCGCGGCGGCGTGGTAGCCCTGCGCGACGAACACCTCCTGCGCCGCCGCGAGCAGCTGCTTGCGCCGCGCCGAGCGGGGCAGGCGCGTGGGCCGGCCGGCGGTCTGGGCACCGTTCCCCACAGCCGTCATGGGAACCTCCGAAACTGTTCGTACGAGCTGGCACTTATCGCCCGAACCGGTCGGGGTTCGTGAACCCCTCGCGGAATTGGCCCGCTGCTGTAACTTATCGCCACTGTCACCACACGGTAGCCTCAGCGGGGGCGACCAAGGAGCGCGCGGTGACTGAAACAGGGCAACCCGGTGCCGCCACCCCGGGAGAGCACGGCGACGGGACGGGTCAGCAGGATGACCTGGCCCGTTCCGTCAGCGGGTGGGCGCCCCCGGTGGCCGGCTGGTCCGCCGGCGGCGACGGGTCGCGGGAGTCGTCGATCCCCTGGCGCCGGTCCGAGCCTGTCTCCGGCTGGGGCGCCTCGTCACCGCGTTACGGCGATCTTCCGGCACCGCTGCCCGGCCTGCCCCCCGAGCCGGGGCCACCGGCCCGGGTCAACGGCCACCCCCCGCACGTCAACGGGGCGACCCACGCCGGGGCGGAGTCGCCAGTGGGCCGCCAGACGCCGGTCAGCGCGCCGCCCCTGGGAGGGGAGCCCGGCCGGGTCGGCGACGGCGAGCGGCTGGCCGTCCCAGCGCAGCGCCCCGCCCCGGCGCTGGAACGATTGGCCGGCCCGCAGCACGAGGGTGAGGCGGACGCCGCCGCCCGACACGCCTCCGAGGAGGCTCCGGCGGCCCGTGCCGGCCGCTGGTCGGACGGGAGCGTCCCGTCGTCCGCGCCGCCCGCTGTGCAGGTGCCGCCGCCCGGCACGGCCGCCTCCGGCTTCGAGGTGCCATCCGGGCTGCACGCCCCCATCCCCGACCGCTCCGTCCCCGAGCCGAGCGCGTCCGCCGGAGCGCCGTCCGACTGGGCCGACCGGCCGTCCGACTGGGCCGACCGCTTCCCACCCGACGTCGACCCGCGCGGCCACCCGCAGGCAGACCCACGCGGCTACCCAGTGGCAGAACCGCATGGCTACCCACTGGCAGAACCGTCCGGCGCCGACCGGGCGGTCCGCCCGTCCGGGGCGGCGCAGGGCGGTCGTCCGGCGGCCGAGCAGGGGCCCGCGCAGGCCGCCGATCCGCCCGGCGGGGGCGGCCCGCCCTCCGCCGACCACCCCACCCGGTCGCCCGCCACCGACCGTGCCGGCTACCTGCCGGCCGCCGCCGACCGTGCCGGCTACCTGCCGGCCGCCGCCGACCGCCCGGGTGCTGCCGGCGAGCGCCGAGCCCCGGACGATCGCCTGGGTGTCGACGACCACCCGACTCCGGACGACCCCCCGGGTGTCGACGACCGCCGAGCCGCGTGGGAGCGAGCCGCCGAGCACGCGACGGCCCCCGAGCCGGGTTTTGCCGGCCCCGACTGGAACCGGCCGAGCTGGGGCGGCAGCTGGGCGCCGCCGTGGTCCCGCGAACAGAGTGGTGGCCCCGGTCGCCGGTCCCGCGAGGAGGAGGACCCGGCCGGCCGCCCCACCAGTGTGGAGGAGGACACCGCCGGTCGTCGGTCCCATGGGGACGAGGACCCGGCCACCCGCCGGTCCCGCGAGGAGGAGAGCCAGCCGCCCGGTCGCCGGTCCCGTGAGGACCGGGCCGTCGACTGGGCCCCGGACCAGAGTCGTGGCTACCAGCCCGAGCCGGGCCGCCCCCACGCCGCTGACCCGGGCCGCCCCCACCTCGCTGACCCCGGTCGCCCTCACGACGCTGACCCGGGTCGCCCCCACGTCGCTGACCCTGGTCGCCCCTACGCGGCCGAGTCGGCCCGGCCGTACGAGCCGGCGCGGGCCGAACCCGCCCGGCCCTACCAGCCGCCGCGTCCCGAGGCCGGCCCGTCGTACGAGTTCCCCCGGCCCGGCTACGAGCCGGTCGCCCGGCCGACACCTGACCAGGTCGAGCGCCCCGCCTGGGCCGGTGGGCGCCCCACCTCGGCCCCACCCGTCCCACCGGGGCCGTCGGCCCCACCCGCCCAACCGGGGCCGTCGGCCCCATTTGTCCCACCACCGTCCGCCCCACCTGTCCCACCTGGGCCGTTCGCCCCACCCGGGCAGCCCGCGTCCGGTCACGACGCGGCAGCCACAGGGGCCGTCGATTCCGCCGAGTTGCGCGCCGCCCGGCCGTTCCGGCTACGTCCCGTCCTCGATGACACCACGCCCGCCGAGGCCCCCGGCCAACCGCCGGCCCCCGGCCAATCGCCGGCCACCACCAGCGCCGGGCCCGCCGCCGTGCCCGCCACGAGCGCGATCGGACGGCTCATCCGGACCCCACCCGCGCCCGTCCCGACGGGCGCATCCCCGTACGCGGCCCGCCGATCCGCACCCGAACCGGGATCCCCGGCCAACCCGGTCGACGAGGACCGGCAGTCGGACCACACCTCGGCGGTGTTGCCGCAGCGCGTCCCCGCCGAGCCGGACGTGCCCGTCGTGCCGGAGCTGCCAGCCGTGGAGCCACCCGCCGAAACCCCGGAACTCGCCCGCATCGCCACCCATCTACGCAGGGACGACGAGCCCGCGCCGCCGCAGGAACGGCCCGAGGGGTTCGACGTCAACGCGATCCTCGACGCCGTCCGGGGGGTCGCCGGGGTGCGGGACGCCGC
The DNA here is from genome assembly GCF_009908295.1 of Micromonospora rubida. Classification (GTDB taxonomy): domain Bacteria; phylum Actinomycetota; class Actinomycetes; order Mycobacteriales; family Micromonosporaceae; genus Micromonospora; species Micromonospora rubida. Next base: position 737,980 of record NZ_JAAALO010000002.1, on the reverse strand, counting down.
GCTGCGCCGTACCCCGGCCGGGGCGCACAGCCTCCGCCTCGACCTCGCCGACGGCGCGGACCCGGCCGAGGTGAGCCGGCACGTCGCCCGCCTGCTCCAGGAGCGGATGGGGCTGGCCGCCGCGCCGCAGAACGTCCCCGGGATTCCCAACACCCCGCCGCCCCCGCCGGTGCGGCGCCGCTCGGCGGACCCGCTGCCCGACGCCCGGGTCCCCGACGCCAGGGGTGCCGGGCCGCGAGCGCCCGAGGGCCGCGCGCCGGCCGAGGCCCCGCCGTACCGGGTCGACCACCGACCCGAGCCGGCGGGTGAGCCGCCGCGCCGCCGCCGCCAGCCGGCCGGGCATCGTGGCCGGGCCGTCGTGGAGGAGCCGGGCCAGGTCACGACGGCCGGCGCCGCGACCGGCAGCCCGGCGACGCTCGGCGCCTCGTACTCGGGCGGGCAGATGACCACGACGGAGACCGCGCCGTCGCGACCGCTGGACACCGGCGGCGTGCCGGGCCCCCGAGTGGTGATCGACCACGTCCAGGTCAGCACGTTCGGCCTCGACGCCACCGTCGAGGTACGGCTCTTCGCCGGCGCGGAGAGCGCGGCGGGGCACGCCACCGGGCCGGCCGTGGACGGCTACGTGTTGCGGCTCTGCGCGGTCGCCGCCGCAGCGGCGGTCGACAAGCTGCTGCGTGGCGAGGAGCAGGACGCCGATCAGGGGCGGTGCTTCGTCGAGCACGCGGCGGTGGTGCCGTTCGGCAACTGCGAGGTGGCGACGGTCGTGGTGCTGCTGGTCTGCGACGGCTGGGTCGAGCAGCTCGCCGGGTCGGCGCTGGTCGCCGGCGATCCGCGGCAGGCCGTGGTCCGGGCGACTCTGGCGGCGGTCAACCGGCGGCTCGAAGCACTGCTGGCCTGACCGGTCACGCGGCTGGCCTGACCTGACCGGTCACGCGGCTGGCCTGGCCTGGCCTGACCGGTCACGCGGCTGGCCTGACCGGGCTGGAAGGTGGGCGGGCCGGTGCGAGGGTCCAGGTGCGACGGCGCGAAGGTTGGGGCGTGGCACACACCTCGGGTCCGCTGCCACCCGGTGCCGGGCCGGGCAGAATTGAGCCATGAAACGTGCCACCCTCGGGCCGGACCACCTCCTACCCGGGCACGAGGATCCGCCGCCGTGGCCAGGCCGGGAGGTACGCCTCGACGGCTCGGTCACCTACGTTCGGGACACCCCGGCCACCGCCCCCGGCGCGGAGCCGGCGCTCTACGTGCACGGCCTCGGCGGTTCGTCGCAGAACTGGACCGACCTGGCCGGGCTCCTCGCCGACCGCCTCGACGGCCAGGCGATCGACCTGCCCGGGTTCGGGCACAGCGAGCCGGGGCGCCGGTACACGATCCCGGCCTTCGCCGACCGGCTGGTCCGCCTGATCGAGCACGCCGGCCGAGGGCCGGTGCACCTGCTCGGCAACTCGCTCGGCGGGGCGATCTCGGTACGGGTCGCGGCGCTGCGCCCCGATCTGGTGCGCACCCTGACGCTGGTCTCCCCGGCGCTGCCCTTCCTCGACTTCCGCCGGTCGTTGCAGGGGCGGATGCTGCCGGTGCTGGCCATCCCCCGGGGGGAACGCCTCGTCGGCTGGCAGTTGGCCCGGGTGGCCCCCGAGGTGATGGAGCAGCAGATGATGGAGTCCTCTGTGGCCGACCTGACCCGGATCAGCGAGCAGCGTCGGCGGGAGGCGCTGGAGGAGATCCGGGCGCGCTACCACGCCGAGCACCACGCCGCCGCGTACGTGCGCAGCTTCCGGGGACTGGTGTCCAGCTTCCTGCGCTCGTACCTGCGGGGGTCGGAGTCACTGTGGCGGATGGCCGCGGCGGTGCCCACTCCGACGCTGGTGATCGGCGGTTCCCACGACCGGTTGGTCGACGTGCGGGTGGCGCCGCAGGCCGCCCGGGTGATCCCGGACAGCCGGCTGCTGATGCTCGACGGGGTGGGCCACGTGGCCCAGATGGAGGTGCCCCGCACGGTGGCCCGGGCGGTGCTCGGGCTCCTCGCCGAAACGGAGGACGCCGTGGCCCGCCGCGACATGGCAGGCTGACCGGGATGCCCCGATCCCTCTCCCGCCGCGCTCCTCGTACGAGCCTCCCGGCGGCTCCTCTCGCGCGCCCGGCCGGTCGCCGGTGGCGGACGGTCCTTTCGCTGGTCACGCTCGCCGGGTGTGTGCTGGCCGGGCTGATCGGGCAGCCGACGGCCGGCCCGGTGCAGCGGTCGGCGGGCAGGGTGGCGGGGGCGGCCATGGACCAGCCGGCGACCGCCCCGGCCGACCCTTCCGCCCCGGCCGACCCCTCAGGCCCGGCCGGCCCGTTCGACCCGTTCGGCCCGGCCGTCGCGTCCTCCGGGGCGGTGTCGACCCACCCGGCCACGCCGACCTCCGGCGGTTCCGCGTCGCCGGTGCTGCGGCTGCCCGGCCCGGTGCCGTCGGCCGGCCGGGGTGGCTTCCGGTACGACGACCGGGCCGGCGAGGTGCTCGGCACGTCCGGCCGGCTGCGCCGCTACCGAGTGGCGGTGGAGCCGGAGACGGGCGAGGACGCGTCGGCGTTCGGCACGGCGGTGCAGGAGACGCTGGCCGGGCCGGGGAGCTGGGTGGACGGCGGCCGGCTGCGGTTGCAGCGGGTGCCGGGCGGGGCCCCGCACGACTTCACGGTCTACCTGGCCACGGCGCGCACCGCGGGCCGGATGTGCGCGGCCGGCGGCGTCGACATCCGGGTGGGCGGCCGGCCGTACACCTCCTGCCGGGCGCCCGGAAAAGTGATCATCAACCTGGACCGGTGGCGGAACTCGGTGCCGCACTTCGTGTCGGCCGGCGTACCGCTGTCGGTCTACCGGACGTACGTGGTGAACCACGAGGTCGGGCACGAGCTCGGGCACCACCACGAGCGCTGCCCGAAGCCGGGCCGGCCCGCGCCGGTGATGATGCAGCAGACCCTGTTCCTGCGGGGGTGCGTGGCCAACCCGCAGCCGTACCTGGACGGCCGCCGGTACTCCGGCCCACCGCTCTGACCGGGGGCCGGCGACCGGGCGACGCGAGCCGGCAACGCGAGGGCTTTTCACGGTGGATGCGGTAAATGCCCGGAAATGGCCCGCTGGTCTGGCAGGCTGGTGGCGTGACTTCGGCGTCCTCTTCCGGGTCGTCCCGCCCCGCCCGTCCGTGTCCCGACATGGCCGGGCGGCGGGCGGGTCGGCTCCGCCCGCGTACGCTGCTCGCCGGTCTTGGCGGCCTCGCCGGGCTGGTGGCGCTCGTCGGGGCGGCGGCCCTGGTCCTCGGCGGCGGTCCTGCGGCCGGCCCCGCCGGCACCGGCGGAAGGTGGGTCCTGCCCGGCGGCGGCGCGGGGGACCAGGGCGTTCCGGCGGGCCCGGCCGCGTCGGCCGGCTGGCCGAGCAGCGGCCCCGGCCGGTTCGCCCCGGCGGCGGGCCAGACCCCGGTCCGGGGCGCGGACGGCCCGGTGCGCCGCTATCAGGTGCTCGTCGAGCAGGGCACCGGCCAGGACGCGGACGCGTTCGCGGCCACCGTCGACGAGGCGCTCGGCGACCCGCGGAGCTGGATCGCCTCCGGGGAACTGCGGGTGCAGCGGGTGGCCGAGGCCGCCGACGCCGACTTCACCGTCTACCTGGCCACCCCGGTCACCTCCGAGCGGATGTGCGCGCTCGGCGGGTTGAGCACCGAGCGGTACACCTCCTGCCGGCTCCCCGGCCAGGTGATCATCAACCTGGCCCGCTGGATGGAGGCGGTCCCGGACTACGGCGCGCCGCTGGCGGTCTACCGCAGCTACGTGGTCAACCACGAGGTCGGGCACGAGTTCGGTGAGCTGCACGAGGCCTGCCCCGGGCCCGGCCAGGCCGCGCCGGTGATGCAGCAGCAGACGTACGGCCTGGATGGCTGCGTCGCCAACGCCTGGCCCTACCTCGACGGGGACCGGTACGCCGGGGAGCCGATCCCGGGCGTCTGAGATATTCCCGCTCCCGCATTTCGGGCGACGTGGCCCTGCTCATGGCCGAAGCCGCCGCGGCGAGCAACAATGGCGCGGTTGCCACCGCCGATCCCGGGGAGTCCACCGTGCCGTTGCCCCCGCTCGTCGAGCCCGCCGCCGAGCTGACCGTTGACGAGATCCGTCGCTACTCCCGCCACCTGATCATCCCCGACGTCGGGGTCGAGGGGCAGAAGCGACTGAAGAACGCCCGGGTGCTCTGTGTGGGCGCCGGCGGCCTCGGCTCGCCGGCCCTGATGTACCTGGCCGCCGCAGGCGTCGGGACGCTCGGCATCATCGACTTCGACACCGTCGACGAGTCGAACCTCCAGCGGCAGATCATCCACGGCGTCTCCGACATCGGCCGGTCCAAGGCCGAGTCCGCCGCCGCGTCGATCCGCGAGATCAACCCACTGGTCGACGTGGAGATCCACAACACCGCGCTGGACCGGGACAACGTCCGCGAGATCTTCTCCAGTTACGACCTGATCGTCGACGGCACCGACAACTTCGCCACCCGGTACCTGGTCAACGACGCGGCGGTGCTGCTCGGCAAGCCGTACGTCTGGGGGTCGATCTACCGGTTCGACGGCCAGGCGTCGGTGTTCTGGGCCGAGCACGGCCCCTGCTACCGCTGCCTCTACCCGGAGCCCCCGCCGCCCGGCATGGTCCCCTCCTGCGCCGAGGGCGGCGTGCTCGGTGTGCTCTGCGCGTCGATCGGCTCGATCCAGGTCAACGAGGCGATCAAGCTGCTCGCCGGGATCGGGGAGCCGCTGGTCGGCCGGCTGATGGTCTACGACGCCCTGGAGATGGAGTACCGCAAGATCAAGGTCCGGAAGGACCCGAACTGCGTGCTCTGTGGCGAGAACCCGACGGTCACCGACCTGCTGGAGGACTACGAGGACTTCTGCGGCGGGGTCTCCGAGGAGGCCCAGGAGGCCGTCGTCGACGCGACCATCACCGCGGCCGAGCTCAAGGAGTGGCAGGACGCCGGCAAGGACTTCTTCCTGGTCGACGTCCGCGAGCCCGCCGAGTACGAGATCGTCCGGATCCCCGGCTCGACGCTGATCCCCAAGGGCGAGATCATCTCCGGCGAGGCGCTGGCGAGGCTGCCGCAGGACAAGCAGATCGTGCTGCACTGCAAGTCCGGCGTCCGGTCCGCCGAGGCGCTCGCCGCGCTCAAGGCGGCCGGCTTCGGCGACGCGGTGCACGTCCAGGGTGGCGTGCTGTCCTGGATCAAGCAGATCGATCCCTCGCTCCCCGCGTACTGAGCCTGGCGTAGGTGCCCCTTCCCGACGGAAGGGGCACCTACCCGTTCCTGTCGCTAGGCCGACCGTCCGAGGCGTGATCGCGTTTGCGCCGGTAGCGTGGCTGCCGTGGTCGACTTGGAAGCCGCGATCGGCTTCGTGGTGGCGCACGGCGACGCGGTGGACCGCGCCCGGCTGTCCTGGCTGCGCGCCGGGGCCGCACCGTCGCCGGAACTGCTCGACATCGCCGAGGTCGGCCAGACCCCCGACGGCGGCTGGCCGGCGGTCTGGGGCGGCGACGTAGCCTCGGTCGACGCCACCTGTTTCCGCCTCGCCGAGCTGGACGACCTGGGCGCCCTCGGTCGTCCTGCCGCCCGCCGGGCGCTGGACTGGCTGGCGTCCCGGCAGCAGGCCGACGGCTGCTGGGAGGAGGCTCCCGCGCTGGCGGAGGCCTCCCCGGCGTGGGCCCGGCCGGGCGACCCCGAGGCCCGCCTCTATCTGACCGCCACCGCCGCCTTCTGGCTGACCGTGGCCGGCCTGGACGCCCGCGCCGCCGGGCCGCTGGACCACCGGGTCGGTGGCGGGTACGCCGGGGTGGTGCACACCGCCGCCCAGGCGCTCGGCGCCGAGCTGAAGCCGGACGGCACCTGGCCGTCGTACCTGGCTGTCGGCTGGCTCAGCGCGGCGGTGTTCCACCGGCAGGAGATGTTCTACGAGTCGGCCCGGATCCAGGTGGTGCTCGCCGACCGGATGCCGGGGATCTCCCCGGCCGACGCCGCCTGGCTGGCCGCCGCACTGCGCCGGGTCGGCGTCGAGGAGCAGCACTGGACCCTGGTCGCGGCGCGGCGCCGGCTGGCCGGGACCCAGCGCAGCGACGGCGGCTGGGAGAGCGACGACGGCCACCACTTCGACGTGCACACCACCCTCGCGGCCATCCGTGCCTGCCGCTGACCCGCCCGCCGCCCACGGCGGGAGCTTCCGGCGGTTCGTCGGCCGGTACGGCGACCTGCTCATGTTCCTGGTGCTCGCGGTGCTCGCCGTCGTCCTGCTGGTGGTTTGGCGAACCTGGGACGTGGAGCTGCTGGAGTACGGCTGGTTCCAGATACTGGTCTTCCTGGTGGTCGCCGCTCCGCTGGTGGCGCTGCGGTTCTGGGGCGAGGGCGCGCTGCCGCCGGCCGGGGGTACACCGGGCCGGCGACGCCCCCGCGGTCAGCGCGAAAAGCCCCGCCGGTCGGGTCGCCGTCGCCGTCGCTGACCGGGCCGGCACCCGTGCCTACCCCCGCAGGTGGCCGTCGCCGGTGACGACGTACTTGGTGCTGGTCAGCTCGGGCAGGCCCATCGGGCCCCGGGCGTGCAGCTTCTGCGTCGAGATGCCGATCTCCGCGCCGAAGCCGAACTCGCCGCCGTCGGTGAACCGGGTCGAGGCGTTCACCATGACCGCCGCCGCGTCCACCCGGGCCACGAACTCCCGGGCCGCCGACTGGGAGTCGGTGACGATGGCCTCGGTGTGGCCGCTGCCGTACCGGCGGATGTGCGCGACCGCCGCGTCGAGCGAGTCGACGACGGCGACCGAGATGTCGGCCGACAGGTACTCGGTGGCGTAGTCCTCGTCGGTGGCGGGCACCACCGCGTCGGAGCGCGCGGCGACCTCGGGGGAGCCGTGCACGGTGACCCCGGCCTCGGCGAACGCGGCCAGCACCGCCGGCAGGAACGCGTCCGCGATCCCGGCGTGCACCAGCAGCGACTCGGCGGTGTTGCAGGTGGACAGGCGCTGGGTCTTGGCGTTGAGGGTGATCGCGACGGCCTTGGCCAGGTCGGCGGCGGCGTCGACGTACACGTGGCAGTTGCCCACCCCGGTCTCGATCACCGGCACGGTCGACTCCTCGACGACGGTGCGGATCAGCGACGCGCCCCCGCGCGGGATCAGCACGTCGACCAGGCCGCGGGCGCGCATCAGCTCCTTGACCGAGTCGCGGGAGGTGGCGTCGAGCAGCTGCACCGCGTCCGCGGGGAGGCCCGCGTCGGCGACGGCGTCGCGGAGCACCGCGACCAGGGCGGCGTTGGAGTTCGCTGCCGAGGAGGAGCCGCGCAGCAGCGCCGCGTTGCCGGACTTCAGGCAGATCCCGGCGGCGTCCACGGTCACGTTCGGGCGGGCCTCGTAGATGATGCCGACGACCCCGAACGGCACCCGGACCTGCCGCAGCTCCAGGCCGTTGGGCAGGGTCGAACCGCGGACCACCTCGCCCACCGGGTCGGGCAGGGCGGCCATCTCGCGCAGCGCGTCGGCGATGCCGGCCACCCGGCCCGCGTCGAGGGCGAGCCGGTCCAGCACGGCCGCGCTCAGCCCGGCCGCACGCCCGGCCGCCAGGTCCGCCGCGTTCGCGGTCAGGATCTCGGGGGTACGCGCCACCAGCGCGTCGGCCATCGCGGCCAGCGCGCCGTCCTTGACGGTACGGGTGGCGACGGCCAGCGCCTCCGCCGCGCCCCGGGCCCGCCGGGCCTGCTCGTCGACGCTCATCACGTACTCCTCACGGTGTGGGGGAAAGGCCCCTGTCTACAGCAGTACCAGGTCGTCGCGGTGGACGACCTCACGTTCGTACGCCGGGCCGAGGGCCGCGGCGAGTTCGCCGGTGGACCGGCCGAGCAGGCCGGGCAGCTCGACGGCGTCGTAGTTGACCAGTCCCCGGGCGACCGGCGCGCCCCCGGCGTCGACCAGGTCGACCGGGTCGCCCGCAGTGAACGTCCCGTCGACGGAGGTGATCCCGGCGGGCAGCAGTGACTTGCGCCGGCCCACCACGGCCGCGACCGCACCCTCGTCGAGGTGCAGCCGCCCGCGCGGGGTGGTGGCGTGGGCCAGCCAGAACAGCCGGGCGGTGGGGCGCCGCCGCCCGGCGTGGAACAGGGTGCCGACCTCCTCGCCGGCCAGCGCCCCGGCGGCCAGCGGCGCGGCGGTGAGCACGACGGGGATGCCGAAGCCGGTGGCGATCCGGGCCGCCTCGACCTTGGTGACCATGCCGCCGGTGCCGACCCCGGCCCGGCCGGCCCCGCCGACCTGCACGCCGGCCAGGTCCCGCTCGTCGCGGACCTCGGTGATCCGGGTCGACTCGGGTCGGGCCGGATCGCCGGTCCACAACGCGTCGACGTCGGAGAGGAGCACCAGCAGCTCGGCGTGGACCAGCGCGGCGACCAGGGCGGCCAGCCGGTCGTTGTCGCCGAACCGGATCTCCTCGGTGGCCACCGTGTCGTTCTCGTTGACGATCGGCACGGCCCGCAGGTCGAGCAGCTTGCGCAGGGTCCGGTACGCGTTGCGGTAGTGCGCCCGCCGGGTCACGTCGTCGACGGTGAGCAGCACCTGCCCGACGGTCAGGCCGTGCCGGGCGAAGCCGGCCGCGTACCGGCCGATCAGCAGGCCCTGGCCGACGCTGGCCGCGGCCTGCTGGGTGGCCAGGTCGCGGGGGCGTCGGGTGAGGCCGAGCGGGGCGAGCCCGGCGGCGATCGCGCCGGAGGAGACCAGCACCACCTCGCGGCCGGCGGCGGCGAGCGCGGCGAGGGTGTCGACCAGCGCGTCGACCCGGTCGTCGTCGAGGCCGCCGGACGCCGTGGTCAGCGAGGACGAACCGATCTTGACGACGATCCGCCGGGCCGAGGTGACTGCTTCGCGCACCCGCCCATTCTGCGCGGTCGGTCCCGCCGCCCCCGTGGCCGTTCCCATACTCTGGCCGGTCGGGACAGCTGAGGAGTGGCGCGGGTGACACCTGAGGAGTACGTCGAGGCGGTGCTGGAGCTGGTCGAGCGCATCCCGCCGGGCCGGGTGATGTCGTACGGCGCGGTCGCCGACGCGCTCGCCGAGCGCTCGGGGCGGGCGTCGGCGCGGCTGGTCGGGTCGATCATGGCCCGGCACGGGGGCGGGGTGCCGTGGCATCGGGTGGTGAACTCCGCCGGCCGGCTGCCGCCCGGCCACGAGGTCGAGGCGCGGGCCCGGTTGCGTGCCGAGGGCGCCCCGCTGCGTCCCTCCGGGGTGGACATGGCGGCGAGCTGGTCGCCGGAAGAGGGGATGTGACCTCGGCCATAACGTGAGTAACATTCGGCGTCATGACGCTGCCGCCGGCCGGACCCGGCACGCCGCCCGGGGAGCCGACCCACCGGGCGAACGGCGGGCTGCCCCGCCGGGTGCACCTCGGCTATGCGCTCGGCTCCCTGGCGACCGGGGCCTTCGGCACGGTGCCCGGGCTGCTGCTCCTGCCGTACCTGACCGACACCCTGGGCGTCGCCGCCGGGGCGGCGGCCCTGCTGGTGCTCCTGCCGAAGGCGTGGGACGTGCTGGTCAACCCGGTCGTCGGCCGGATCTCCGACCGGACCAGGTCACGCTGGGGGGCCCGCCGGCCGTACCTGCTGCTCGGCGGGCTCGCCCTCGCCGTGCTGTTCGCCGCGATCTTCGCCGCCCCGTTCGGGTCGGGCCCGGCCGCCGCCGGGTACGTCGCCGTCGCGTTCCTGGCCACCGCGACGGCGTTCGCCTTCTTCCAGGTCCCGTACGTGGCGATGCCGGCCGAACTGACCGACGACCACGCGGAACGTACCCGGCTGATGAGCTGGCGGATCGCGGTGCTGGCGGTGGCCATCCTGGTCTCCGGCGCGGTCGCCCCGGCCGTGGTGACCGCCGGTGGCGACGGCGTCCCCGGGCACCGCTGGATGGGCCTGTTCGTCGCCGCGCTGATCGTGCTCGGCGCGGTCGGGGCGTTCCTCGGCACCCGGGGTGCGCCCACCGGCACGGTCGGCGAGAGCGAGCCGACCCTGCGCGCCCAGCTCGCCGTCGCCGGGCGGAACCGGCCGTTCCGGGCGCTGCTGGTCTGCTTCGTGATCCAGTCGGCCGGGGTGGCCACCATCCTGGCCGGGGTCAGCTACTTCGCCGGCCAGGTGCTGCGCGACCCGGACACCGGCCCGACCGTGCTGTTCGCCTGCTTCGTCGGCCCGGCGCTGCTGGTGATGCCGCTGTGGACCCGGGTCGGCGCCCGGGTCGGCAAGCGGGCCGCCCTGGTCGCCGCGTCGGTGCTGCTCGCGGCCGGCGCGATCGTCCTGGTCGCCGCGCCGGTGCTGCCGGCCGTCGCGGTCTACCTGGTGGTCGCGGTGATCGGCGTCGGGTACGCCGGCCAGCAGGTCTTCGCGCTGGCCATGCTGCCCGACTGCATCGCGTACGACACCGCCCGCACCGGCCGTCGGCAGGCCGGCGTGTTCACCGGCCTGTGGACGGCGGGGGAGACCTTCGGCCTCGCCCTCGGCCCGGGCATCTACGGCCTGGTGCTCCAGCTCAGCGGCTACGTCTCGTCCGACACCGGCGCGGCGGCCGCCCAGTCCGGCACCGCCCGTCTCGGCGTCCTTCTCGGCTTCACGATCCTGCCGGCCCTCCTGGTGGCCCCGCCCCTGCTCCTCCTGCGCCACTACACCCTCACCCCGGCCGACCTGACCACCGCCGCCCCCCAGCACCGCTCCGCCGATCATGGAGTTGTGCTGGGGGAGAAAAGTCGCTGACCGCCACGAGAAGGGCACCACCACCTGATGATCGACGACCAGGACACCGGCCGGGCGCTGCCGGAGCGCGGGGTGCCGGCCGAGCGGGTGCTCCGGGAGATCCGGGGGCTGCGCGAGGGGGACCGGCCGACGCACGGGGGGCGGCTGTTCGCGTACGTGTACGACCCCGCCGTGCCGGGGCTGGACGAGCTGGCCGCCGCCGCCCACGCCGGGAGCGCACACGTCAACGGGCTCGACCCGACCGCCTTCCCGTCTCTGCTGGCGATGGAGAACGCGCTGGTCGGGGCGGCGGCCCGGCTGCTCGGCGGCGGCCCCGGCACGACCGCCCCGGACGTCGTCGGCAGCGTCACCAGCGGCGGCACCGAGTCGCTGATCCTCGCCGTGAAGGCCGCCCGGGACGCCCGCCCCGACGTCGCCGAACCTCGGATCGCGGTGCCGGTGACCGCGCACGCGGCGTTCGCCAAGGCGGCCCACTACCTGCGGGTGGCCCTCGACCCGGTGCCCGTCGACCCGGACACGCTGCGCCCGTCGGCCGCCGACGTGGCCGCCGCGATCCGCCCCGACACCGTGCTGGTGGTCTGCTCCGCCCCCTCGTACGCGCACGGCGTGATCGACCCCGTCGCCGACATCGCGGCGGTGGCGGAGGCGGCTGGGGTGCGCTGCCACGTCGACGCCTGCTTCGGCGGCTGGACCCTGCCCTGGCTGCGCCGGCTCGGCGCCCCGGTGCCGCCGTTCGACTTCGCCGTCGACGGGGTCACCTCGATCTCGGTCGACCTGCACAAGTACGCGTACGCCCCGAAGGGCGTCTCGGTGCTGCTGCACCGCGACCCGGCGCTGCGCGCCCCGCAGTACTTCGCGTACGCCGACTGGCCCGGGTACACCATGATCAACCCGGTGATCGCCTCCACCCGCTCCGGCGGGCCGATCGCCGCCGCGTACGCCACCCTGCGTCACCTCGGCGAGGACGGCTACCTGCGGCTGGCCGGGGCCACCCGGGACGCGGTGGCCGGGCTCGCCGACGCCGTGCGGGGCGTCGACGGGTTGCGGCTGATGGCCGAGCCCGAGTCGACGGTGGTCTGCTTCACCTCCGTCGACCCGGGGCTGGACCTGTTCGTACTGGTCGACGAGCTGACCGTGCGCGGCTGGCACACCCAGCCCCAGCTCGCGTACGGCGAACTGCCGGCCAGCGTGCACCTCACGGTGACCGCCTCGGTGGCCCCCCGGGTGGCGGAGTTCGGCCCCGACCTGGCCGACGCGGTGGCGGCGGCCCGGGCCGCCGGGCCGGTCGAGCTGCCCCCCGAGCTGACCGCGCTCGCCGCGACCCTGACCCCGGACGCCCTGACCCCGGAGCTGGTCGCCGGCCTGGCCGCCGGCCTCGGCCTCGGCGGTACGCCGTCCGGCCCGGGCGGCGCGGCGTCCGGCGGTGCGCCGTCCGGCCCCGGGGCCTTCGCGCCGGACGCCACCGTCAACGCCCTGCTCGACGCCGCCCCGCCGGCCCTGCGGGAGCGGCTGCTGGTCGAGTTCGTCGGCCTGCTGCAACGCCCGACCTACTGAGCGGCCCGGCCGGGCCGTCCGGTGGCTGTGGTTGACTGGCGCTGGGAGAGAGGGGGCCGGTCGTGCAACTGCCGGCAGTGCTGGGAGAGCCGATCCGGTTCGTGCTGAACTGGGGCCGCCGCTACTCGCTCTGGGTGTTCAACTTCGGCCTGGCCTGCTGTGCGATCGAGTTCATCGCCACCAGCATGGGCCGGCACGACTTCATGCGGCTCGGGGTGATCCCGTTCGCCCACGGCCCACGCCAGGCCGACCTGATGGTGGTCTCCGGCACGGTCACCGACAAGATGGCCCCGGCGATCAAGCGGCTCTACGACCAGATGCCCGAGCCGAAATACGTCATCTCGTTCGGTGCCTGCTCCAACTGCGGCGGCCCGTACTGGGACTCGTACTCGGTGACCAAGGGCGTCGACCAGATCATCCCCGTCGACGTCTACGTGCCCGGCTGCCCGCCCCGGCCGGAGGCGCTGCTGCACGCCATCCTGCGCCTCCAGGAGAAGATCGCCGCCGAGCAGTCCGGCATCGGTGGCGTCCCCCGCACCGACCCGCTCGCCTCCCCGGCCGACGCTCCCGCCTCCCCGGCCGGCGCTCCCGCCTCCCCGGCCGGCGCGCACCCGCCACGCCCGGTGGAGTCGCTGACCGCCCCGCCGGTCCGTCCGCCGGCCGGCTAGGTGTAGTGACATCCACCGTCATGGGTGTGAGTGCCGTGGCTGCGGCTTGATCGATAGATTGCGGCGAAGGCCCTGACCATGTTGCAGGCCCTGGCCGATGTGGGTGGGCGTGTGAGGTGGGACAGCGGGCCAGCCGTCCATGCGCCTGGGTGCCGGGCGGGTCCGGCCGGGGTGCCAGGCGGGTCCGGCCGGGGTGCCAGGCGGGTAACGCCACCTCGCCCCTTTGCTCTGCTGCCGCCACCGCAACACCGGCACCGCCGTGCAGCACCAGCACCAGCATCGCGCAGCCGCTTCGCGTCGGGTGCCGGCATGAGAGGTCGGCAGAACCATCACGCTCCGCGAGCGTTGCACCGGGGGCAGCAGAGCAAAGGGGGCGCTGCGGTGTTGCCCGCCGGCCGGCGACGACGTCGGCGTTCCCGCCCCTAAGGTGGGACTTCATGATCGTCTGCTGATTTTGGAGACCTCGCCCGGCGTGTCGTCTCATAAATCAGCAGACGATCACGACAGCCTGCCGTGCACCCCGCCACCGCCGCGCACATCGTCGCCGCTAAGGGGTGGCTGCAACGATGACTCCGACGCAGGCCTCAACCCCACCCCACCCCACTCTGCGCGATCTTGCAGTTATGGCCCGGGCAAAGGGGGTGAAACGCCCATGCCGGGGGCCGTAAGTGCAAGATCGGCGCATCGGAGTGCGGCGACGGCGTGTGGGAGTGGGTGTGGTCGCGCCGTTAGGTGGGTTCTTCGTCTGCCAGTCGCCGGCTGCGCCGTTCGGTGTACGCCCGGACCTCGGCGGCATCCCAGATGCGGCCGACGGTGAGCGTGTCGATGGGGGCGGGGAAGTCCGGCCGGTCGACCAGGATCGCGGCGCGCTGGCGCGAGACGCCCAGATGGGCGGCGACCTGGGACAGCGCCACGACTCGCACCGGCGCAGTCTCGGTGCCATGGGTAGGCAACCTGTCACCGGAGGTGTTGACGACCTGTCTGCCGCCGATCCGCGAGTTTGCTCGCATGGTCAGCCGCCGTGTTCCCAAACCTGTGCCCCTCGCCCCTCGCCACCGCCGGACGTGGCGCTCGTTCTGGCGTCGCTGCTCGTGCGGCCTGCCAGCGCCCTGCCCAGACCGCTTCGCGTCCGTGCCAGCTCGCTCCACGTTGCTGGCGACCGGGTCCACCCCGTGCCGGTCCATGCCGCACGGGTCCATGCCGCACGGGTCCACCTCGTGTCGGCCCAGGAACGGGGGAGGCTGGTGACGGAGCGCGCGATCAGGGCGGGTGACCTGCTGCACCTGACCCGCGCCGCGAGCCCGCAGTTCGTCCACCCGATCGTCGTGCGGGTGATCCGGGAACTGGCGGACCGGCACACCTATTACGGCTGGACCTGGATCGAGGCGTACGAGTTGGACCCCCGGGGCCTGGCGGTCGCCAAGCGTGAGTTGTTCGTCCTGCGCGCCGGGCTGCGCTGGTTGACCCCCGGTCCGCCCGCCCCGGCGACCCGCCGTCAAAACTCGGCCGCTCGCGGTGCGCGGGTGCCGGCATGAGACGGCGGGAGCACCTTCCGGGCCGGCCCACCTGGCGCTGCCGGGCGTGCGGGATCGCCTGGCCCCGCTCCCCGTCGAAGCTGCGCCTCCTCGGCGAGTACCGGGAGGATCGCGCCGGCCTGCTGGTCCACCTCGCCGCCCTTCAGGTGGAGGCGGCCCGGGAGTTGGCTGAGGTCGTCCCGCCCGCCAGGCTGGCCGAACGCTTCACCGGCTGGGCACGCGCCCGCGGGTAGGCCGCCTCGTGGCGACCGGGGGCTAGCCTGCGGTCCATGACCCAGTCCGCGGACCAGCGTTCCGCCTTCATCGTCGACGTGCTCACCGAGGAGTTCGGCGCGTCGATGGCGCTCGACCCGGCGGCGTTCCGCCGCAAGTTCCGCAAGATGGCCGCCTCACCGTTCGCCTTCTACCGGGGCAGCGCCTCGCTCTTCTACGCCGACCAGCGCGGCGACTTCGCCGACGACACGTTCCTGGACGAGCGCACCAGCCGGGTGTGGATCCACGGGGACCTGCACGCGGAGAACTTCGGCACCTACATGAACGCCTCCGGGCAGCTCGTGTTCAACGTCAACGACTTCGACGAGGCGTACGTCGGGCCGTTCTCCTGGGACCTGAGGCGGCTCGCCGCCAGCGTGGCCCTGCTCGGGTACGCCAAGGCGCTCTCCGACCGGGCGATCAGTGACCTGGTCACCGGTTTCGCCCGCTCGTACCTGACCGAGCTGGGGGCGATCGCCGCAGGCGGGGACGACGCGATCGGCTCGATCACCCTGGACAACGCCGACGGGGTGCTGCGCCGGGTGCTCCAGCAGGCCCGGCTCAACACCCGGGTCGACCTGCTCACCGCGCAGACCACCGTCGACAACTACGAGCGCCGGTTCTCCCTCGGCGACGGGGTCTTCGAGATCGACGACGACACCCGGGCCAAGGTCTGCGCCGCCTTCCAGGACTACCTGGGCACCCTGCCCGAGTCCTCGGCCCGGCTGCGCCCGGTCGCCGCGCACATCAAGGACGTCGTGCTGCGCAAGGGGGTGGGCATCGGCTCGGCCGGGCTGCCGTCGTACAACCTGCTGCTGGAGGGGCACACCCAGGCGCTGGAGAACGACGTCGTCATCTACATGAAGCAGGCCCAGGTGCCCGCGGTGGCCCGGCACATCGAAGACGAGCGGGTGCGCGGCTACTTCCGGCACCAGGGGCACCGTACGGCCGAGTCGCAGCGGGCGCTCCAGGCGCACGCCGACCCGTGGCTGGGCTTCACCGAGCTGGACGGGGCCGGGCAGCTCGTCGCCGAGGTCTCCCCGTACGCGGCCGACCTGAACTGGGCGGACGTCAACGAGCCGGAGGAACTGGCCGGGGTGCTGGCCGACCTGGGTCGGGCGGTTGCCCGGATGCACTCGGTGGCCGACGACGAGTCCAGCCACGACCTGGTCGACTACTCCACCGAGGAAGCGATCGTCGCCGCGGTGGACGCCGACCCCGACGGGTTCGTCACCGGGCTAGTCGAGTTCTCGCACGCGTACGGGCTGCGGGCCCGCGAGGACCACCAGCTCTTCGTCGACCTGTTCCGCAACGGCCGCCTCCCCGGCATCTGAGCCCGGTCGGCCGCCGCTCAGGCGGTGAAGTCGAGCACCACCTTGATGTCGTCGGGGGTGGAGGTGTACGCCTCGGTGTACGCCTCCACCGGCACCCGTCGGGTGATCAGCGAATTCAGCCAGGCCGGATCGGCCCGGGCGAGGGACTCGGCGGCCAGGTCCCAGTGCCGGCGGTTGGCGTTCACCGAGCCGAACACCACGTGGTTCTCCAGCACCAGTTCCCGGTTGAGCGCCCCGGCGTCGAACTCGATGCGCCGGCCGCCGCTGGACACCCCGGTCAGGCAGACGATCCCGGTCGGCCCGGCCTTGCACATCGCGTCCAGCACGACCACCGGCGCGCCGGTGCACTCGACGATCACGTCCGGGTCGAAGTCGAGCTGCGCCACCGACTCCGTGTGGTACGTCGCGCCGAGCGCCCCGACCAGGTCCGGCTTCGGCCCGCTGGTGGCCCGGTCGAGCACGTGCACGGAGAACCCGCGCTGGGCGGCCAGCAGCGCCGCCAGCAGGCCGATCGGCCCGGCCCCCGTGACCAGCACCGTCTGCGGCTGCCACTCGGCGCGGGCGCCGATCCGTTCGATGTGGTCCCACGCCTTCGCCACCACCGCGGTCGGTTCCAGCAGCACCCCGACCGGGGCCAGGGCGGGGTCCAGGCCGACGGCGAACCTCGGCTGCACCCGCCACCGGTCCCGGGCGAAGCCGGGCAGCGCCTTGATCCCGTGCTCGGTGTACTCGCCGTTCCGGCACATGTCCCACTCGCCGACCGCGCAGTTGGGGCAGGGCACCGGGTCGGGGTGCCGGACGATGCCGGCGACCAGGTCGCCGGGTTGCAGCGTGCCGCTCGGGTCCTCCAGCACCCGGCCCAGCGACTCGTGCCCGAGCACCAGGGTCGACGCGCCGGGCTGGGCCTCGCCGTAGTCCCCGGCGATGATTTCGTGGTCGGTGCCGCAGATCCCCACGGCGAGCGCCTCGACCAGGATCGCGCCCTCCTCGGCGGGCGGCTCGGGATGGTCGTGCACCAGGCACAGTGAGTTCGGGATCCCGGGGGTGACAGTCACGGCGCGCACGACCTCATCTTTCCCCGCCGGGCCGGCCGCCGCCGGGCAAAGCGGCATCCGGTCCACCGCCGTCGGGCAAAGCGGTCATCCGGTCCGTCGGGCCGCGCGCACGCGGACTCCGCGCGGCCCGTCGCGGGGGCGGGCCGCCGCGTGGGGCCGGCGTCGGCCATAGGATCAGCGGCATGACTCCGGAAGAGGTCGGCCGGCGGCTGGTGGCGCTGCTCGCCCCCGTCGAGGCCACCGCGTCGGTCTCCGGCGGCCAGGCGTACGCCCGGGCCACCGTCGACGTACCCCCGGCAAGCTGGCGGGACGCGCTGGCCGCCGCCCGGGACGACGCGGACCTGGCCTGCGACTTCTTCGACTGGCTCTCCGCCGTCGACCAGCTCGCCGACGGCTGCGAGGTGGTGTCCCACCTCTGGTCGACCGGCCACCGGCACGGCCTGCTGTTGCGCACCAGGGTCCCGTGGGACGAGCCACAGGTGGCCTCGGTCGTCGACCTCTACCCGGGTGCGGCCTGGCACGAGCGGGAGACGTACGAGATGTTCGGCGTCGACTTCCCCGGGCACGGCGAGCTGAGGCCGCTGCTGCTGCCGCCGGAGTTCGAGGGGCACCCGCTGCGCAAGGAGTTCGTGCTCGCCTCCCGGGTGGCGAAGCCCTGGCCGGGCGCGAAGGAGCCCGGCGAGTCCGGGGCCGGCGGCGGCCGGCGCCCGATCCGCCCGCCGGGCGTACCGGCTCCGGGGGAGTGGGGGACGACGCCGACGCCGGCTGGCGCGGCCGGGGCCGGCGAGGGGCCGCGCGGCGGCACGCCCGCCCGACCGGCCCGGGAACGCCCGCCCCGCCCTGCCCCCGCCGAGCGTCCCGACCCCCCCACCCCGGCCGAGCCACCGGCCCACCCGGATCAGGCTCCGGGCTCGGCGGGCGACGACGCCGGCGGGAACGGGGGTACGGCCTGATGCCCGACTGGTTGGAGGCAGTCCTGCGGGTGGTCGGCGTGCTGGCCGCCTTCCTCGTCCTGCCGCTGGTCGTGGGGCAGGCCGAGCACAAGGTGATGGCGCACATGCAGGGCCGGCTCGGCCCGATGTACGCGGGCGGCTTCCACGGCTGGGCTCAGCTCGTCGCCGACGGGGTCAAGTTCGTGCAGAAGGAGGACGTCACCCCGCGCGAGGCGGACCGGGCGGTGTTCCGGCTGGCCCCGGTGGTGGCCCTGGTGCCGTACCTGCTCGCTCTGCTGGTGATCCCGCTCGGCCCCGGTGACCTGGTCGGGCAGCCGCTGGACATCGGCCTGTTCTTCGTGCTGGCCGTGGTCGGGGTGGGCGTGCTGGCGGTGCTGATGTCGGCGTGGGCGTCGGCCAACAAGTACAGCCTGCTCGGCGGGCTGCGCGGGGCGGCCCAACTGCTCGGCTACGAGCTGCCGCTGGTGCTGGCCGCCGCGTCGGTGGCCATGGCGGCGGGCACGCTGAGCCTGTCCGGGATCGTCGAGGCGTGGCGGCCCTGGTGGCTGCTCTGGCAGGCGCCCGCGATGATCGTCTTCTTCGTCGCCGGGCTGGCCGAGATCCGGCGGCCACCGTTCGACATGCCGATCGCCGATTCCGAGCTGGTCTTCGGGTACATGACGGAGTACACGGGCCTGCGCTTCGCGTTCTTCCTGCTCGCCGAGTACGTCGGCATCGTGGTGATCGCCGCGCTGACCACCGTGCTCTTCCTCGGCGGCTGGCGGGGCCCGTTCGCCGACGAGCACCTCGGCTGGCTGTGGACGCTGCTCAAGGTCTTCGCCGTCGCGTTCGTGATCATCTGGCTCCGGGTGGCGTACCCCCGGCTGCGCGAGGACCAGCTCCAGCGCCTCTGCTGGCTGGTCCTGGTCCCCGCTTCCCTGGCCCAACTGGTCCTGACGGCCGCCATCCGCCTCACCCTCTAACCCCACCCCCCGCCCCCCGCTCCCCACCCCGCCTCTCACACTCCCCTCCCCTCCCCCTCCCGCTCCCCGCGATCTTGCACTTTGGGCCCCCGTGATGCACCTTTCGCACCTTGTGTCGGGGCCGCAACTGCAAGATCGCGGGAGAGGGGGCGGGGAGCGGGGGAGGGGAGGGAGGTTAGGGGAGTGGGGTGTGGGGCGGGGCGACCCGTTCGGTGGGGGGTGGGGGTGGGGGCGGGGTGCCGTCGCCGAAGGGGCGGCCGCCGAGCTGCTCGCGGCCGTGCGGGGTGAGCCAATTCGCCAGGTCGGGGCCGAGCGGAACGATCCCGGTCGGGTTGATGTCCCCGTGCACCTCGTAGTAGTGCCGCTTGATGTGGTCGAAGTCGATCGTGTCGCCGAAGCCGGGCGTGGTGAACAGGTCCCGGGCGTACGCCCACAGCACCGGCATCTCGGCGAGCTTCTGCCGGTTGCACTTGAAGTGGCCGTGGTAGACCGGGTCGAACCGGACCAGCGTGGTGAACAGCCGCACGTCCGCCTCGGTGATCGTGTCGCCGACCAGGTACCGCTGCCCGGCCAGCCGCTCGGCCAGCCAGTCCAGCCGGTCGAACAGCCGGTGGTACGCCTTCTCGTACGCCTGCTGGCTGCCGGCGAAGCCGCACCGGTACACGCCGTTGTTGACGTCGGCGAAGACCACCGCGTTGACCTCGTCGATCTCGTCGCGCAGCCGCTCCGGGTACAGCTCCGGCGCGCCCTCGCGGTGGTACGCCGTCCACTCGGTCGACAGGTCCAGGCTCATTTGGGCGTAGTCGTTGGTGACCACCTGCCCGGTCGGCACGTCCACGATGGCCGGCACGGTGATGCCCCGCTCGTACCCGGGGAACCGGGCGAAGTACGCGTCGGCCAGCCGCTCGATGCCGAGCACCGGGTCCCGCCCGCCCGGGTCCAGGTCGAACGTCCAGCTCCGGGCGTCGTGGGTCGGCCCGGCCACGGCCATCGAGATGGCGTCCTCCAGGCCCAGCAGCCGACGCACGATGATCAGCCGGTTGGCCCAGGGGCAGGCGCGGCTGACCGCCAGCCGGTACCGGCCGGGCTCGACCGGCCAGCCGTCCCGCTCGTCGGCGGTGATCCGGGTGGCGATGTACCGCTGGTCGCGGGTGAACTCCCTGCCGGGCTCGACGTACTTCCCGCCGGTCGTCGCCTCTGCCTCGTCGCCCACGTCGCCTCCTGGTGTCCGCCGGTCGTCTCCGTCCGTCCCATCTTGGCCGATCTCCGGCCCGCGCGGGCGGGGCCCGGTCGGCGGGCGGCCCTCCGGAGGCCCGCGCGCGTGCCCCGGGGCGGCCCGGTCCCCGGTGGCTAGGCTGCCCGGGTGAACGATGTGGAGGCGGCGGCCCGACGCTTCATCGCCGACGTGTGGAACGGCCGGCGCGAGGAGTCCGCGCACGAGCTGGTCGCGGCGGAGTGCCCGGGGCTGGGTGGGACCGGCCCGGAGGCCGTGCTGGCCTGGCACCGGGAGCGGCGGGCGGCCTTCCCGGACCTGCGTTACAAGATTGTGGACGTGGTGGCGTCCGAGGAGCGGGTGGCCGTGCACTGGCGGGCCGCAGGCACCCAGGCCGGCGCGTTCGGGCCGGTGCCGCCCACCGGCCAGGTGGTCAGCTTCTCGGGGGCGTCGTTCCTGCGCTTCGACCCGGCGGGGCGGATCGCCGACGTGTGGCACTGCACCGAGCTGTTCCAGCTCCTCCAGCAGCTCGGCGTCGAGGTGCTCCCGCCGGTCACAGGTGCCGGGGCGTGATCCGGCCGACCGGCAGGTTGACCGGGAACGGCTCGCCGGTGTCCACGACCTTCGTCCAGCGCCCAGTCTCGGTGTAGACCTCGTCCACCGGGTCGATCCGGTGCGTGTGGACGACCAACCCGTCGTCCTCCACCTCGATCCGCCAGAAGTACGGGATGCCGGCCTGCGCGTAGAGGGCGGGCTTGAGCACCCGGTCGATGGAGCGGGTGCTGGGGGAGACGATCTCGACCGCGAGCACGACCTCGTGCGCCTCGTACCGCGACGGCTGACGCCGCGCCGCGACCGACGTGGTGACCAGCACGTCCGGGATGAAGGAGCGGGTGCGGTTGATGCGCACCTCGACGCCCTGGGTGACGTCGTACTCGTCGGGGCAGTCTTCTTCGAGCGCGACCATGAGCCGGCCGGCGATGGTCTGGTGGACGCGGGTGGGGGAGGGGGACACGAGGAGCACTCCATCGAGCAGTTCGCGGCGGCGACCGTCCTCGGGCAGCGCGTCGAGGTCGTCGGTCGTCCACCCGCCCTCGGGCGGCTGGTCGCTCTGCAGCGCGGCGGTCATGGGAAAGGTCCTTCCCGGTGCGTCGTTCTCCCCGCGGTCACCGTACCAACGCAACGCGCCGGGTGGTGGTCGCGCGCACCGGGGGCACAGGGCAGGATGGGCGGCATGAGCGAGCGGAGCGAGCGGGTCGGCCAGCTCGGCGGGAGGGTGCCGCACGGCGTCGGCGGGCGAAGTGGGGTGGCGGCGTGAGCGAGCGGAGCGTGCCCGGCGAGGGGCTGGCGAAGGGGCTGGCCGTCACGCTGAAGACGATGACCCGCCGCTCGACCACCCAGCAGTACCCGGACGTGGCCCCCGAGCTGCCGCCCCGGTCCCGGGGCGTGATCGCCCTGCTGGCGGAGAACTGCACCGTCTGTATGCTCTGCGCCCGCGAGTGCCCGGACTGGTGCATCTACATCGACTCGCACAAGGAGGAGGTGGCGGTGCCCGGCGCCGCCCGTCCCCGCCAGCGCAACGTGCTCGACAAGTTCGACATCGACTTCTCGCTCTGCATGTACTGCGGCATCTGCGTCGAGGTCTGCCCGTTCGACGCGCTCTACTGGTCGCCGGAGTTCGAGTACGCCGAGTACGACATCAGGAACCTGCTGCACGACAAGGACCACCTCGGCGAGTGGATGGGCACCGTCCCGCCGCCGCCCGCGCACGACCGCAACGGCGAGCCGGCGAAGGAGGAGGCCACCGCCGCGCGCAAGGCCGCCGTCCCGGCCGCCCCCGCCGCCCGTCCGGCCCCCACACGGGTACGCCCCGAGCCCGGCTTCGACCCCGGGCCGGGCGCGGCCGAGCCGGGTGCCGCCTTGTGACCGGCGTGGACGCGCTGCTGCTCGCCCTCGGCGCGGTGGCGGTCGGCGCGGGAGTGCTCGTGGTGACCACCCGGCACCTGGTCCGGGCCGGGCTCTACCTGGTGGTCTGCCTGGGCGCCCTGGCCGGCCTCTACCTAGTGCTCACCGCCGAGCTGGTGGCCTGGGTGCAGGTGCTGATCTACGTGGGCGCCGTGGTGGTGCTGCTGCTGTTCGCGGTGATGCTGACCCGCGCCCCGATCGGCGTCTCCGACGACCTGGACCGGCCCGGCTGGCCGGCCGCTTTGATCGGCGGCGGCGCCGGCCTCGGGCTGGCCGCCCTGCTGGTCGACGCGTTCCGCTGGACGCGGGTCGACCTGCCCGAGCCGGGCACCGCCGAGCGCCTCGGCGAGCAGGTGTTCGGCGGGTGGGTGCTGCCGTTCGAGGTGCTCTCCGTGCTGCTGCTGGCCGCCCTGGTCGGCGCGATCGTGCTCTCCCGCCCCGACATCGGCCGCCCTGCGGCCGACCGGCCGGCACCGGGGGGCCGCCGGTGAGACCGGTCATCCCGTACGTCACCGCCGCCCTGCTGTTCGGCCTGGGCGTGTACGGCGTGCTGCGCCGCCGCAACGCGGTGCTGGTGCTGATGGCGGTGGAGCTGATGCTCAACGCGGTCAACCTGGTCCTGGTCACCGCCGACACCACGGTCCGGGCGCAGCTTCCGCACGCCGGCCAGGTCTTCGCCCTCTTCGTGATCGTCCTGGCCGCCGCCGAGATCGGCGTGGGGCTGGCGATCGTGCTCCAGCTCTACCGCATGCGGGCCAGCGTCGCCGTCGACGAGGTGCCGCTGGCCGAGCCTCCTCCGACCGGGCCGTCTCCGACCGGGCCGTCTCCGACCGGGCCGTCTCCGACCGGGCCGCCGGCTGGGGCGGGCGCGGCGGCGTCCCCGGGCGGGTCGGCCGGCGAGGTGACCCGGTGACCGGCCTGCTCGGCGTGCTGCTGCCGGCCGTACCCCTGGTGGCGGGCCTGGTCGGGCTGCTGCTGCCGCCCTCGCCGCGCGGCGCGACCGCCGGGGAGGGCCCGGCCCGGCGGGCGGCGATCGGCCTGGGCGTGGCCGGGGCGGCCGGGGCGCTGCTGATCGCGGTCGTCCTGCTGGTCCGCGTCGGCCAGCCGGTGCAGACCTCGACCACCTGGGTCGACCTGGGCGGGCTGCGGGTCACCCTCGGGGTCCGGCTCGACGGGGCCGCCGCCCTGGTCGCGGTCGCCGTCGCGGCGGTGGCCCTCGCGGTGCAGGTCTACTCCGTCGGCTACCTGAGGCGGGGCCCGCACGACGACGTCGAGGTCGACCACCGCTACCCGCCGTACGCGGCGCAGATCAGCCTCTTCACCGCCGCGATGCTGCTGGTGGTGGTCGCCGGTGACCTGATCATGTTGCTGGTCGGCTGGGAGGTGATGGGCCTCTGCTCCTACCTGCTCATCGCCCACGACCGCCGGCTGCCCGAGGCGCCGGCCGCCGCGATGAAGGCGTTCCTGGTCACCCGGGTGGGCGACGTCGGCTTCCTGCTCGGCATCGCGCTGCTCGGCGTCTCGGCGGGCAGCTTCCGGATCGCCGACGTGCTCGCCCACGATTACTCCGCCGGCCTGCTGACCACCGCCTGCCTGCTGCTGCTCGCCGGGGTGGCCGGCAAGAGCGCCCAGTTCCCGCTGCACACCTGGCTGCCCGACGCGATGGCCGGCCCGACCCCGGTCTCCGCGCTGATCCACGCCGCCACCATGGTCGCGGCCGGCGTGTACGCGGTGACCCGGCTCTACCCGCTGTTCGAGCGGGCCCCGGCCGCGCTCGCCGTGCTCGGGGTGATGGCCGCGGTCACCCTGCTGCTCGGCGCGCTCGCCGCGACCGCCCAGGACGACCTCAAGCGGGTGCTGGCCTGGTCCACGGTCTCCCAGATCGGGTACATGACCGGGGCGCTCGCCGTCGGTTCACCCACCGCCGCGCTGTTCCACCTGCTCAGTCACGCCGCGTTCAAGGCGCTGCTGTTCCTCGCCGCCGGGGCGGTGATCCACGCCGTCGGCACCACCCTGATGTCCCGGATGGGCGGCCTGCGCGCCACCATGCCGGTGACCTTCTGGTGCACGGTGGTCGGCCTCGGCGCGCTGGCCGGCGTCCCCCCGCTGTCCGGCTTCTGGAGCAAGGACGGCGTGCTCGCCGCCGCCGAGGCCGCCGCGCTGGACGGGGCCGGCCCGGCCCCCGCCTGGGTGGGCTGGCTGGTCTGGCTGGCCGGGCTGGCCGGCGTCGCGGTCACCGCCTGGTACGCCACCCGGCTGCTGCTGCGCGCGTTCCTCGGCGAGACCCGGATGCCGCTGGTCCACCCGCACGACCCGCCCGCGCTGATGCGCTGGCCGGTGCTGCTGCTCGCCGTCCCGGCCGCCCTGCTCGGGCTGGCCGCGTTCCTGCCCCCGTTCACCGACCGGCTCGCCGTCGGCGAGGGGGAGCTGGTGCACCTCGGCCCGGCCCTGCTGCTGCCGCTGGCCCTGCTGGCCCTCGGCGCGGGGCTGGCCTGGGCCGGCTGGCGGCGGGACCGGACCGCCGACCCGGCCCGCGCGCTGGGCCCGCTGGGGCCGCTGTTCGCCGCCGGCTTCCGGCTCGACGACGTCCAGCGTGCCCTCGTGGTGCGCCCGGTGGCCGCCCTGGCCCGGGTCGCCCGTGCGGGCGACGAGCTGGTGATCGACGGCGCGGTGGAGGGCACCGCCCGGGGCGCACGCGGCCTCGGCGGGGCACTGGCCGGGCTGCACCGCGCCGCGCTGCCCCGGGCGGTGGCGGGGGTGCTGGCCGGCGCGCTGCTGATCGGGCTGGCCGCCGTGCTGATCGGAGGGGCCGCATGACGCTCGGACAGATCCTGCTCGTCGCGGCGCTGGCCGTGCCGGCGGTCGGCGCGGCCGTGGTCGCCGCCGTCCCCGCCGACCGGGCGGCCCGCCTGGTCGGCACGGCGGCGGCCGGGCTGACCCTGGCGGTCACGGTGGCGCTGGTCACCGGCGACCAGCTCTGGACCGGTTACGGGGCGCCGCCCGCCGTGCGGCCCTGGCACCAGCTCGACCTGTCCTGGGTGCCCGGCCTCGACCTGCGCTTCCACCTGGGCGTGGACGGCATCTCGTACCCCCTGGTGGTGCTGACCGCGCTGCTCACCCTGCTCTGCTGCGCGTACACGGTGTGGAAGGTGCCCGCCGGCGGCGGCAGCGGCCGGGCCCTCGTGGCGCTGCTGCTGGTGGTCGAGGTCGGCATCCTCGGCACCTTCCTCGCCCTCGACCTGGTGCTGTTCTTCTGCTTCTTCGAGGTCGTCCTGCTCCCGATGTACGCGATCATCGCCGGCTGGGGCGGCCCGGACCGGCGGCGGGCGGCCCGCAAGTTCGTCCTCTACACCCTGCTCGGCTCGGTGCTGCTGCTGGTCGGCGTGTACGTCGTGGTGGCCGCCGCGGGCACCGCCGACCTCGTCGCGTTGACCGGCGGGGCCGGGCTTCCCCGGGGCACCCAGCTCGCCGCGTTCACCCTCTTCGGGCTGGCGTTCGCGGTGAAGAGCCCGCTCTGGCCGCTGCACTCCTGGCTGCCCGACGCGCACACCCAGGCACCCACCGTCGGCAGCGTGGTGCTCGCCGGGGTGCTGCTCAAGATGGGCACGTACGGGCTGGTGCGGGTCGCCGTCGGGGTGGCGCCGGAGGGGGCCCGCTGGGCCGCCCCGGTGCTCGGGGTGCTCGCCGTCGCGGCGATCCCGATCGGCTCCCTGGTCTGCCTCGCGCAGAGCGACCTGAAGCGGCTGATCGCGTACTCCAGCGTCGGGCACATGGGGTTCGTGCTGCTCGGGGTGGCCACCCTCACCGCCACCGGCATCCAGGCCGCGCTGATCGGCAACATCGCGCACGGGGTGATCACCGGACTGCTCTTCTTCCTGGCCGGGGCGGTCAAGGACCGGGCGGGCACCGGGGCCCTCGCGGAGCTGTCCGGGCTGCGGGAGACCGCGCCCCGGCTCGCCGGGCTGCTCGGCTTCGCCGCCGTCGCCTCGCTGGGCCTGCCCGGCCTGGCCGGGTTCTGGGGCGAGGCTTTCGCCGTGGTCGCCGCGATCGGGCGGGGCGGAGTGTTCTGGACCGTCCTGGGCGTGCTGGCGGCGATCGGCGGCGCGCTGACCGCCGCGTACCTGCTGCGGCTGCTGCGCCGGGTCACCCACGGTCGGCCCAGCCCCGCGGTCGGCCGGGTCGCCCCCGGCCTCGCCGCCGCCGAGCTGGCCGCCTGGGCCCCGCTGGTGCTGCTCGCCCTCGCCGTCGGCCTGGCCCCCGCCCTGGTCCTCGGCGTCGCCGCCGACCCGGTGGCCGCCCTGGTGGCGGTCCTCCCATGAGCCCCGTGGCGGAAGTCGTGAACGAGAGCGGGCTCAGATGAGCGTGGTACAGAGCGTCGACAGCGTGGCGCTGCTCCCGGCGTACCTCGCTGCCGGCACCGCCGTCCTGGTGCTGCTGACCGACCTGCTGGTGGCGCGGGCCGCCGCGACGGTGGCGGTGGCCGCCGCCGGGTCGGCCGCCACCGCAGTCGGCTGCGCCGTCGTCGGGGCGGGCGGCGAGCGCTCGACGTTCTGCGTCGGCGCCGACTGCTCGTACGTCTTCGGTGGCCGGGCGGCCCTGGTCGGGGCGCTGTTCGCCCTGCTCACCCTCGGGGTGCTGGCGCTGTCCGGGCCGCTGCTGCGGGCCGGCCGGTCCCCGGTGGGCGAGTACTGCTTCCTCCTCGCCTGCTCGATGACCGGCGGCGTGGTGCTCGGCGCGGCCGGCGACCTGATCACCCTGGTCGTGGCGCTGGAGACGCTGACCCTGCCGCTGTACGTGCTCGTCGGCCTGCGCCGGGGCAGCCTCGCCAGCGCCGAGGCGGCGGTGACGTTCTTCGTGGTGAGCGTGGTCGCCACCACCCTCACCCTGCTCGGCGCGGCCCTGCTCTACGCGGTCACCGGCGGACTGCACCTGGGTCGGGTCGGCGCGCTGTTCGCCGAGCGCCCCGACCTGCTGGACGTGCCGCTGACCACGGCGGCCGTGGCGCTGGTCCTGCTCGGGCTGGCGTTCAAGGTGGCCGCCGTGCCGTTCCACGCCTGGGCCCCGGCCACCTACGACGGCGCTCCGCTGCCCGTGGCGGCGTACCTGTCGACCGCCTCGAAGCTCGGCGGGGTGGTGGCCCTGCTCGCGGTGGTCCAGCGGGCCCTGCCGACGGAGGTGACCGGCCC
Organism: Micromonospora rubida; assembly: GCF_009908295.1. Taxonomy (GTDB): domain Bacteria; phylum Actinomycetota; class Actinomycetes; order Mycobacteriales; family Micromonosporaceae; genus Micromonospora; species Micromonospora rubida. The sequence goes on along the minus strand of NZ_JAAALO010000002.1, from coordinate 710,531 downwards.
GGTGCTCGCCGTGCTCGCCGTGCTCACCATGACCGTGGGCAACCTGGTGGCGCTGCGCCAGCGCCGGGCGGTCCGGCTGCTCGCCTGGTCGTCGGTGGCCCAGGCCGGCTACATTCTCGCCCCGCTCGGCGCGCTCGCGCTGGCCGCCGGCCGCACCGCGGACGCCCGTGCCGCCGCGTACGCCGCCGCCGTCGCGTACGCGGTCTTCTTCGTGGTGCTGGAGCTGGCCGCGTTCGCGGCACTGGTGGCGCTGCGGCCGGCCGACGCCGACGGCGGCGCCCTCGTCGAGCTGCGCGGCGCTGCCCGGCGGCGGCCCTGGGTGGGGGCCGCATTCGCGCTGGCCCTGGTCGGGCTGGCCGGTCTCCCGCCGGGGCTGGCCGGCCTCTTCGCGAAGGTGACGGTGGTCCGGGCCCTGCTGGACGGGGGCGCGGCCTGGCTGGCCCTGGTCGTGGCGGTGAACGCGGTGATCGGCCTCGCCTACTACCTCCGCGTCGCCGCCCTGCTGTACGCCCCGTCGGCCGACGCCCCGCCCGTCCTCGCCCGCCCGGCCGGGGCGGTCGCCGTCGCGCTCGCCGCCGCCACCGGCGTCGCGGTGGTCGTCGGCTTCGCCCCGCAGCTCCTGCTGGACCTCGCGGCCCGCTGACCCTGCGTAGATCGCGCCCCCGGGAGCGGCCCGGCCGGATCGCTCCTGACCTGGGGCTCAGTCGTCGCTCAGCTTTTCAGGTAACTCACAGTCATTAGGCGGATGGTTGGTGGGTACCGGTTTGTTGGACCGGTCAGCGGGTCCCGCGTGATCCGCGCACCGAAGGAGCGATCGTGCATCACAACCGTCTGAAGACCGCAGCGCTGCTCGGCCTGTTGACCTCGCTGATCCTCGCGGTCGGCTACTGGTTCGGCGGGAGCGGCGGGCTCGTCATCGCCGTCGTCATCTCGTTGGTGATGAACGGCGTGACCTACTTCTACTCCGACAAGCTCGCGCTGCGCTCGATGGGGGCGCAACCGGTCAGCGAGGCACAGTTCCCCGAGCTGTACCGGATGGTCCGCGAGCTGGCCACCGAGGCCCGGCAGCCGATGCCCCGCCTCTACGTCAGCCCCACCTCGCAGCCCAACGCGTTCGCCACGGGCCGCAACCCGGCCCACGCGGCGGTCTGCGTCACCCAGGGCATCACCCAGGTCCTCGACTACCGCGAGCTGCGCGGGGTGATCGGGCACGAGCTGTCACACGTCTACAACCGGGACATCCTCATCTCCAGCGTGGCGGCCGGTCTGGCCGGCATCATCACCATGCTGGCCAACCTGGCGTGGTTCATCCCGCTGGGTTCCTCCGACGACGACGACCGCCCGAACCCGGCCGTGCTGCTGCTCACCCTGATCCTCGGCCCGATCGCGGCCAGCATCATCCAGCTCGCGATCAGCCGCAGCCGGGAGTTCCAGGCCGACGCGTCCGGAGCCCGGCTCACCGGGGACCCGCTGGCCCTGGCCAGCGCCCTGAAGAAGATCCACATGGGCACGCAGGCCCGCCCGCTGCCGGCCCAGGGGCAGCTCACCAGCACCGCCCACCTGATGATCGACAATCCGTTCAAGCGGGGCGGCGGCATCGCCGCCCTCTTCTCCACCCACCCCCGGATGGAGGAGCGGGTCGCCCGGCTGGAGCAGATGGCCGCCAGCGCCGGCCCGGTGCAGTTCCAGCGCTGACGCCCGTACCTGGCGCCCGCACCACCCGATCCGCCCGTGCCCGGTCCCACCGGGCCCGGGCGGATCGTCGTGTACGCGACGAGACTCCGGCCATATCCGGTTCACTCCCGGCAGTCGCGGCGTTAGGGTCGCAACGTCTTCCGCTCATTACATCTCTGGAGGTTCCCCGTGGCCGGACTGCGCCAGTACCTGGGCGTCTGGCGGATCCCCGGCGCGCCGATGCTGCTCGTCCTCGGCGTCCTCGGCCGGCTCGGGATCGGCATGACGCCGCTGGCGCTGCTGCTCGTCGTGGAACAGGTGACCGGGCGGTACTCCCTCGCCGCGGTCGCCGGCGGCATCTACGCCCTCTCCAGCGCCGCGCTGAGCCCGATCGCCGGCCGGGTCGCCGACCGGGTCGGCCCGACACCGGTGCTGCTGGCCACCGCCGTCGCCCACCCCCTCGCGCTGTCCGGCCTGCTCATGGCGAGCCGCTCCGACGCTGCCAACCTGGCCCTGATCTACGTGGCCGCCGGGGTCGCCGGCGCCACATATCCGCCGCTGACCGCCGCGATCCGGGGCGCCTGGAACGACCTGACCGGCCCCGCCTCCGGCCGGTACCACCTGCGCAACACCGCCCTGGCCGCGGAGACCACGCTCTTCGAGGTGGTCTTCGTGCTCGGCCCGCTGCTGGTGGCCGCGTTCGTCCTGTTCGCCGACGCGACGGCCGCCCTGATCGGCGCGGCGGTGGTCACCCTGGCCGGCACCACCGCCGTGGCGCTCGGCCGGGTGATGCGCGGCTGGCGCCCGCACGCGCACGAGCACCAGGCCAAGGGGCTCGGCCCGCTGCGGGTCGGCGGCTTCCCCGCACTGCTGCTCTGCGTCGCGAGCCTCGGCATCGCGTTCGGCGCCGCCGGAGTGATCGTGCCGGCCTTCGCCGGTAGCCAGCCGACCGACGACCCGGAGAGCCTGGCCGGGCTGCTGCTCGCGGTCTGGGGGATCGGCAGCGCGGCCGGCGGATTCTGGTTCGGCGTCCGCAAGCCGGCGGCGAACATGACCCGCCAGTTCGCCTGGCTGCTCGCCACCGTCGCCGGCAGTTTCGCCGTGTTCGCGGTGATGCCCGGGCCGCTGCCGCTGGGCGTGGCCCTGATCATCGGCGGGGCCACCATCGCGCCCGCGTTGACCCTGGAGAACACCCTGGTCGGGCGGATCGCCCCCGCCGGCATGCTGAACGAGGCGTACACCTGGGTGGTCACCATGTCGGTGGCGGCCAGCGCCGCCGGCGGCGCGGTGGCCGGGCTGATCGTCGACCACAGCGGCGGCGTGTCCTGGGCGTTCCTCTTCGCCGGGGCCGCGGTCGCCGTCGGGGCCACGGTCGCCGCGCTCCCCGCCGGCCCGATCGCCCGGGCCGAGGCCACGGCGGTACGCGTCGAGCAGACCCTCGCCGCCTGACCCTCCCCGCCTCGATCCCCCAGGAAACACTCCGGGCACCGCGTGCGGTGCCCGGAGTGCCTGATTGACGTACCGGTCAGACCTGGATGCCCACCCTGCGGCGGATCCGGCTGGCCCCGACCAGGAGCGCGCCGGCGGCCAGCAGGCCGCCACCCAGGGAGAGAACACCGGCGGAGCTGTCACCGGTGACCGGCAGTTCCTTGCCGCCCTTGTCGTTCTTGCCGTGGTCGTCGTTCTTGCCGTGGTCGTCGTCCTTGCCGTGGTCGTCGTCCTTGCCGTCGTGCCGGTGGTCGAACTTGCCATCCCGGATGCAGACGGTGACGGTCACGGGGTCGGAGACCACGACCTTGCGGTAGAACTTGCCGATGGCGCGGGCCGTGTTGACCACCTTTCCGGCCTTGACGTCGGCCGAGGTCACCACATGCGGCTTGACGGCGTGGCAGTCGGTGCTCGTGCCCGGTGCCAGCGTGGTGCTGTTGCAGACCACCCGACCGGCCTTCCGGTCGTAAACGGCTACGTCGGTGATGGCGACCGTGCCGGTGTTGGCCACCCGGTAGGTGTAGAAGATCTTGTCGCCCTTCGCCGCGAAGCCGTCGTTCTCACACTTGTTGCGGCAGTCCGACTCGACCCGAGCCTTCTTGTCGATCGACAGGCTGCTCTGCTTCGGCGCGACCCGCTCGGTGGTCACGGTGAACGTCGCGTAGTCGGACAGCACCTTCTGCCGGTGGAACAACCCGGTCGCCTGGGCGGTGTTGACGATCTTGCCCTTGGTCACGTCGGTCTTCGTGACGGTGTACGTGCCGGTGCAGGTGGTGCTCTCCCCCGGCTTGAGCGACGTGGCCTTGCAGGTGATGCCGGTGACCGTGTCGTCGGTGACAGTGATGTCGGTGACGGTGATCGGGTAGGTCATACCCGTGTTCTGGTTCGTCACCGTGTAGGTGTAGGTGACCTTGTCACCGGCCTGTACGCCGGTGGACGGGGTTCCGGTCTTGGTCAGCCCCAGCTTCAGGTCCGCCGGTCGCCTCGCCCCACAGGTGCTGACCAGTTCGAAGGAGCGTGCGCCTCCGGAGACCAGCACCGCGCTGGCGCCGGTGAGCGTCCCACCAGCCGGGAGCCGGACCCACGCCTTGCTGGTGCCCATGTCATTGACGATGCCGCTGTCGGGAGCGGCAGGGATCGTCCTCGTGACGGTGCCGCTCGGCGTGCTGAACGTCGCCGTGACCGACTGGAAGGTGCCGCTGGTGTGCGGGTTGCCCGGCAGGTTGAAGACCCACGCGTCCTCGTTCGGGAAGGGCCCACCACCGAGCTTGGGGTCGCAGTTCTGGGTGAACTGGGCTGCCGTCGTCGGCACGTTGCCCGGGTCGATGTTGATCGGCGGCGCCGCAACGGCCGGCGAGCCGGCCGCGAGCAGCAGGCCGCCGGCCAGCAGCGTGAAGGCGGCCAGTCGTACGCGGACGCCGGCTCGTATGCGCGGCGAAGAGGTCTTGCTCATGTGTTCCCCCGTGTCGTGGACTGTTGACAAGGGGGGCAACGAGTAGTAAAAGATGCGCGTCACGCAGGGGAAGGTGAAATCCCCCGCTAGATGGAAAAAGGTGCGCTTCTGCCACCAAATCGCCTCGGCTACCCCATCCAGGTCCCGAGGACGACGGCCCGCGTGAGTCTTTTCGTGCGCGGCGAGCCCGTCGACACCGGACCAAAGGCCCCCGAGGCCCCGGACCGGCGACACGGGCTACGGGCTACGGCCTCCGTCCCGACCCGTGCCGCTTCGGCTCAGAACCTGGATCGGACGGGATGCGGTACTCGCGAGCCACGCCTTTGGCGGCTACCGGGCGCGCAGTTGTCGCCGCGTACCGATGGCGGCCGGCCCCCGAGGGTGGTGGCCGGTCGCCACCGCGTCAGCGGTAGTTGGTGAACTGAAGGGCGACGCCGAAGTCATCGCCCTTGAGCAGGGTGATGATGGCCTGGAGGTCGTCCTTCTTCTTGGCGGTGACCCGGAGCTGGTCGCCCTGGATCTGCGCCTGGACGCCCTTGGGGCCCTCGTCCCGGATCTTCTTGCTGATCACCTTGGCCTTGTCCGAGTCGATGCCCTGGATCACCTTGGCGTCGATCTTGAAGATTTTGCCGGAGGGACGCGGGTCGCCGGCGTCGAGCGACTTCAGCGAGATGTTCCGCTTGACCAGCTTCTCCTTGAAGACGTCCAGGGCCGCCCGGACCCGCTCCTCGGTCTCTGCCCGGAGGCTGATCGCCTCCTCGCTCGACCAGGAGATCTCCGCGCCGGTGCCCCGGAAGTCGAACCGCGTCGCGAACTCCTTCTCCGCCTGGCGGAGGGCGTTGTCGACCTCCTGCCGGTCGGCCTTGCTCACGATGTCGAACGACGGATTCGCTGCCATGCTCATGCTCCTGCTGTCCGGGCGGTCAGTGCTCGTACGCGTCGCCCGCCGACCAGCGGCACGACGCCCTGACGGTACCCGGTTGCGCCGGACCCGGGAGCAACCGCTATCCTTGGCTCCGCTGCCGCGCATAGCGTGGTGGTGACGCCCTGGCGGGTTGCCCGAGCGGCCAATGGGAGCGGACTGTAAATCCGTCGCGAAAGCTTCGAAGGTTCGAATCCTTCACCCGCCACCAGGTGTGAATACGGCCCTTGACCAGCAGAGATGCTGATCGGGGGTCGTTTTCGTTTGTCTGGCGAAGTCCGGCTGAGTCCAGCCATCGACGACTGGTTGTGGGCAGATAGTGGGCAGGTCGATCTTGCCGCTGAGGCTTCTTCGGCCGGGGTTGGTGGGAGCGTGTGGGCTTGCGCGCCCCGGGCGGGTTGTGGGCGGCTGAGGGGCGCGTCGGTGCGACTCGGCTGCGGTGGGCGGGACGGTGGCAAGCCAGTCCCGGGGTTGGACTGGCGCGGCAGTCGGAAGCCCCGACCGTCGATCAGACCGACCGCTTCGGCTTCCGTACCGCTTGGTGGTCGTCGAGGCGTCTGTGCTGCCGTACGGGGCGGCGGCCGGCGGGTGTCGGTGGCTCACCGCCCCGGTGCCGGAGGCGGCCGGGGCGGATTGCCGCCGGCCGGCTTCCCGCCCGCGCCGCGCGGAGCGCGGCGCCTTGATCCAGAACAGAAGAAATCGGCAGCAGTGTGGTGGGACTAGACGCACATCTCTACCTGAATACTATGGACTTCCGGCAAAGAATGCGACGCGTGATCGGCATATACCGATGAGCTTTTGCCAGCCTATCGGCCTTTCCAGAAAAACGTTAGATCCGGCTCTCCGAGCTGTACAAACAGCGGGGCACCTGATGGCAGCCTCTGGGTCCGCTGGTGCGATCTGGTTAGCCTAGGTCTCGTCAACCGGCTGCCGTCCGTCAATTCCTCCGGGCAGGCGAGGCGCAGCAGTTCCTCCGGGCCCCTGCTGCCCGTTTAGGGAGCAACAAGTGACGCCCTAAACTAATCCTCTTTTACGTCCGCTACCCCCACCCGCACTTTGGATACTGATATCCGCATCAGCGAGAGTTGTTCCTGCGGCCGTCCTAACCGAAAGCAACAATACCTCATTTCATTGCAGGCAGTATGAAAGCGAGTACACCGATCCAGGCTGACAGCGTCGTGGTGAGTACGAACAGAACTACAAAGGTTTCATACCACCTGTACCAGTTTCGAAGACTCGGGGCAGCGCGGAAGCCTGGCCCAACCACCTTCTCTGAGAGAGTGCACTCCTCGCGCCGATAATCAATCCACGATGCGATACCAACGACAATCAAAAAGATCACAAATAATGCGACCACTGTGACCAGTGCGGCCAGGCCGACGACCCCCTTTCTGGCTAACCCGGCATCGATGCCCCATTTCTTGTATCCAATCATAAGCGCGAGAGCGGCAGAGGCAAGGCTGACTGTAAGCGCTTGGTAGATTGCTAGGAAGCGATAGACGTTCTCATTGATTGCATGAATTTGTTGCAGAATGAACCTGTAGCGTTCAACCTGAAACTCGGTTGTATTCGAAGCGTCGGATGGCATTACTGCCGCCTCTCCTGGACAGAGACGTGTTCTTCAGTACTAGCATCGGCTTCCACAAGGTCACTCCGGACAAGATGCTCTGCCTCGCCGACGATGTCCTTTCCGTCGTGCTCGGCTACTTTGACTATTACAGCTTCGAGCTTTTTGCGATAGGCGGCGACGGTTCCCAAAGATATGCCCCAAGCGTCCGATACTGCTCTTTCAAAAAGCGTTCCAGGATCGAGGGTTTCGTCTGCGTTCGGGAGGGGCCAGCGACGTGTGGCATTCCTCAATGCCGGTCGCGACCCATCCTCAAACCAAATTGTCCCAGAGATTGGGTCGGCGTATTGGTCCGTCATCCCGACCCTGATCAACTTGTGCACAGGATGTACGACGTAAATATCGTTACGGGAGCGCAGCCAATGGCGTAGCTCTTCTTCGTTAAGTCGATCCTGACATACTTTCCAGAACGGAAGAGACTCATAACTTCCGCCCAGAACCCGCATAGCCTCAGCAAAGGTTTCGATCCACCACAATTGCCGGCGATCGAGGTGCCGAGTCTCCACCTTCTGGACTTCTTGTGACGCCCACTCCGCTATTCGCTCGGTCGAGATCACAGGGAGGGCAGAGTCGCGAGCCGCGCGCGTCGGTGACCCTAGCATCAGGCCCACAATGCCGAATGCTCCGGTCGCGGTCCTCGCTGCCCCGGCAGTTACACATGACAACTGCGGACCGGCCCACCCGATAACCGATATCGCGATCTCATCTACGGCGCAAATGCGTGCGACTACCGTGCCGTCTGGGTTAGCAATGTTTTCAAGCATCGAACCGTAACGTTTGACTACGCTAACGAGCTTTCTATCGCTATTATCCTCTGTCATCTCGTCTACGTCAGCCCAACCACCTAAGATTCGATACAACAACGTCTCGCCATCTACAGCGGTCCAGTCATTAGCTGCCATAATTTGAACTGCTTGACCGGAAGAGCGCTCTTTAACCCAAATGTTCGCCTCGGGAGCTGGCATTACGTAGCGCACGATTCTCGCTAATGATCCTCCCGCAATAGATGTAAACACGTGTTCGTCAAATGTACGCTCAACTTCAAATGTAAGCCGCCCCTCCTCATCCAGTAGATCACCGTCGAGCAGTACCTGAATCAGTGTTCCCGGCTCGTCGAGGACCTCTGTTGTTTTTGCTATACGGAGCGTTGGCCGTCTGTCCAGGCCGCTGCCGAAGTCTAGGATCCACGTTGACTCTCGCGCCGCCGAAAGCGAACGGGAGACGACTCTCACTCTGTTTCCCAACATGAAGACCGAGAAAAACCCAATACCGAATCGGCCGGTTGGTGCAAATCTGCTCGCAAGTAGGCCGGGATTCTCTCGCGTCACGGTGGGAGAGAGCCACGACGAACACCCGAAATCTAGTAGCGGGCCACTCATCACCTCTGGCGACATCCCGATACCGTTGTCTCGAATCTCTAGCCAAATTTCGTCCTCGGCCGACTCTAGACTGATTCGGACGTGCGATTGGCCAAAATGGCCGCCACGATAGTTCTGAAGCGCCTCGCGAGCTTTTACCGCGTCGCACGCATTAGCCAGAATTTCTCGTAGTGGCGCGAGAGAGTCCTGTCCGTACAGTTCCGTGCCCCCTAGACGGCGCACAAGACCAGCTACGTCCGTCACTTGGACATGCGTTTCAACAGGTTCCCAGCCTATGCATTCTGCTAGCTCTCCAAAGGACCGGGGAGAGTCTGCGCCAACGACCGCGTTCGCTGAGAGTCGGGGCCTTCCGCTTGCCGCCAGAATGCTATCCACTCCGCGTAGTTCCTCATCCACTATGCGGATCATGTCAAAGGCTAGCCACCAAGCGTCTATCTCCTCGTCACTGAACCCTGCGGGAGCGGTGAAGATTAGCTTCCCGTTCTCTAGGTACGGTTTCTGCATTTTGTGCTGAAAGATCCAATGATCGCGACTGCTGCCGGCGACCCCCCTCACGGCCGCAAGAATGTCCGGGGCTCTTGAGGCATCGAGGTGCGCTGCGTCAGCGGTACGCAGCATGCACGCGATTAGCAGTGGATCAACTTTCCAGCCAGCGGGAGCAAAGGCAGGTGCCCCGACAAATTTGGAGAATTCTTTGACTGCTATGTCGCGGGGCCAATGATGGCTGGCGGCGAGTCGGCCAATTAGGCGCCCGAAGGTCGATCGAAGGTCAGAATCAGAGATGAGGTAATGCTCGGACCCATCGAGTCCTCGCCAGTGGCCCAGCGGTAGATTCTCCGCTTGTTTCGCGTGAAGTTCGCGAAGCATGCCGTTCTCAGCAGATTTAGCAAGTTCTTCTGGTGGCTGCACTAACTCAAAGGGATGCGGAGGACGACCGTACTCCTGTCGCAGCTTGGATGCTAAGCGGTCAGGCCACTCAGGCTGAGTTCTGAGACCCTCTCCCAGCACTACGTATGCAGCACGGCTCATTGCTAGATCATGTGTCAGTGCTGCCGCACCGTATACGAACGCAGCCGCAGGGTTAAGCTCGACCGATTGTCCTGCTAGGGTGTCCGCAGTCTCCCATATTGAGTCGATGTGATCGATGTCGTGGCCGGTGAAGTCTGGCAGATCCCGAGCTATCTCGTTGGCCAGCAGTCGGGCCTTGATGCGCATGTCGGTGAAGCCCTGGCGCAGGCGGTTCGCAGCCTCCTGGGAAGCCGAGTATGTGTCCGATTCAAAGGAGTGCTTCCAGAGCGACGTCTGCTGAATGGCACTCTCACTCACGAGATCCTCCATGAGGTTGGCGGGAGATTTCACGCTTGGAATGGTCCGAAGTGGACAGCGGCCTCCCAAGGTATCATCAATCGCGCCTTAGGTGTTCACCTAGTCGCAACCTAGTCATCCCTGTCTGCCGTCAACCCGCCCTATCGGGAGCGGGCCGCCGCCCCCTCCGCCATGTTAAGCGGGCATTGGCGCAGGTTTGTAGGCTGGTTGGCTGGGCGGTGGTTTGCTTGACTTGTCCCGGGCATTGGCGGCGGGATGGCCATCCATGAGGGGCGACAGCCTGCGGTGTTCCGCCATCCTGGATGCGGGACACCCCCGCCGGCACTTCCGTGACTGCCTACCCGTTCGCTGACGCGGCCGGCGCGCGCTTCCCTGCCTGTCTGCGCCAGCCGCTGGGCTTGTTGCGTTGGCCGAAGCGGAGCGCAGGGGAGTGCGGGCCCCGCCCTAGCGGTGGCTCGATCGGCCCGGGCGTCGGTCGCCCCTGACAACGTATGGAAGATGCTCACGAAACCCAGATGAGCTGTTACGGAGGTTGCTGAGACCCGATACTTCTAATGACCTGTCGTACGCGGCCGATAGGCCCTGACGACCGTTACCACCGTTGTTCCATTCCGCCTAACACTTTCGCGCTCGATCAAAGCCGCTCCAACCTCGACACCGAATAGGGCTGCTAGCTCTGCATTGGCAGCAACCTCGCGTTGCCTGGTTTCTAGGTCGCTACTTCGATCCGGGCTGTGATCGTAGGTGTAGGCGTTTGCGTAAGTGCCCCTACCGTGTTCGGTGGTCGCCACGCCATCCTCTCGCAAAACGGCTATGGCCTGCCGGATTGTGCCGCGACTTGCTCGGAATTCGGCGGTGAGCATGCTCTCGGCGGGCAAAAGAGCTCCGGGCGGGATGGCGCCGCTCTCGATGCGCTTCCTGAGCTCGTCGGCGATTACCCGGTAGCGGGGTTGTCCGTAGTGCGGGGTGGGCACCTGCTTACCGTACCTGGCACTTGTCTTACCAAGTGCCAACCAAGCCACCCGTTTTGTTGTATGGACAACTCATCCACTTGTAGGTACGTTTCCTGGTGTGCGGCCAGGGTGACGGCTCGTGTCAGGGGTGGCCTCGTGCCGGCCCTGGTCGCATCTGATGCGCGGCGTCCTGTTGGACCGGTTGCGGTAGCCGCGCGTACAAGTTGGCTCGGCGATACCCGACCCGTCTGTGTCGGACGGTGCGCCGTGCCTTCATCCGGGCCGGTGGCCGGCCGCCTCCCCCGTGACTGGCCACCGGCCCCCCTACCTGTGGAGGTGCGATGTCCGGCTCTCATCGTCGGCGCGGCTGGCTCTCGTCCTGGTGGCCTCGGAGACGTACGCCGATCCGGGCCGCAAGCAACACCCCGTCAAGTCCACGCACGGCTTCCGTCCTGCCCTCGCCGTGGTGGTCCGTGGGTCCTACGCGTGAGTTGCCCGTGCTGCGGTACGCGCCGCTGATGACGTTGGCCCAGGCTGAGCGGGGCAACGGTGGGCGGTGGCCGCGATGAGGCGCACGAGTAAGCCGGCCGATGTCACGAGCCACCCTGACTGGTGCACCCCGGATCGCTGCGGCTACCTGGTGCCGCCAGTGATGGCGCACATGGCCCGCCGTCATCGCGGCCCGATGCACCGCGTCGGCGACAAACGGGCAGGCGGACTCGTCGCTACCTACCTCATCGGTTGCGATGCTCTGGGTCCCATGGTTGGGGTTCACGCGACGTGCCGGGGCGGGAACGCCTGGGCGGAGTTGTCCTTGCTCCAAGCGGCTGAGCTTGTCGAGCAGCTTCGCGGGTTGTTAGCGCAAGCCGCCAGCCACCAGGGGGCCGACGATGAGTGAAGGTGAGCCCGTGACGGAGGGCCGGCCGCCGTCGTCGATCGCGCCGGTCGTGTGCCCTGTGTGGTGCCGGGGCTGCGGGCCGAACGACCCGATGCACCGAGGGCTTCTCGCGACCATCGGGCGGGAGCGGACCGGCTGGATCAGCGTTCAACTGCTCGTCGACCGGTTCGCGCGGCGGGACCTGGCGGTCAAGCTCGACGCGACCCGCTACGGCGCAACCCAAGCCGTCCTCCTGTCGGCGGCGCAGGTAGACCGGCTCATCGAGGAGCTGACGCACGCGCGACAGATGATGCGGGCGCCGGCCGGTGGTCGCGGACAGACGGGGGAGACGCGGTGAACGCGAGCAACCGCCGGGGTGTAGCTGCCCCTCGTACTCCTGGCCCACGCCGGGCGCAGTCACCGCGAGCAGCGGTAACGGTTCCTCCGGTTCCCGAGCGGCCGGCCGGGGGGACCGCCTGGCAGACGTTGGAACGTCTAGGCGGTACGGTGGCCGGTGTGCATGGCCGGGACTGGCGCCCTCGCTACCTGCAACTCGCGGAAGAGTTGCGGGTAAAGATCATGGGCGGGGAGATGGCGCCCGGCACCCTGATGCCGAGCGAGACTGAGTTGGCCGAGTCGTCCGGCCTGTCCCGCACGAGCGTGCGCAATGCGATCCGGCAGCTCCGGGAATGGGGCCTGGTCCGGGCGGAGCAGGGGCGCGGCACCTACGTGCGGGCACCCCGCCAGCGGGTACGCCGTCGCAACACCGAGCGGTACCAGTGGGAGAAGGATCGGGTCCTGCTCGACGAGGCCGAGCGGTTGAAGACCGGCGCCACCGAGCACGACACCGGCCTGACCGTCGATGACCTCAAGTTCCACGCCGAGTACTCCCGGGTGGACGCGGATGCGGAGATGTCGGCGGCCCTGCACGTCGAGCCGGGCACGCCGTTGCTGCGCCGGGTCTACTGGACGTCCTCCCGGCACGAGAACGCGCCGCTGACCGTGTCGTACTCCTACCTGCCGTACGACCTGGTGGCCGCGAACCCCGACCTGCTCGACGAGGGCAAGGAACCGTGGCCGGGCGGGACGCAACATCAGCTCTACACGCTCGGCATCGAGTTGGATCGGATCGACGACGAGATCCGGGCGCGTCCGCCGTCGCCCGATGAGGCGGAGTTGCTGGACATCGACCCGGGCGTCTCCGTGCTCACCGTGCGGAAGACCTCGGTCGACACCACCGGCCGGGTCGTCGAGGTCGCCGACGTGGTGATGCCGGGTGACCGCACCGAGCTTGTCTACTCCCACAAACTTCAGCGGTGGAAAGCTTGACGCAGCTCGTCTCGGTCATCACCCCCGTCCACGTGCCCAGCATCGAGTACCTCGCTGGCGCGTACGCCTCCCTGGTCACGCAGGAGATGCCGGCCGGGTGGGACTGGCAATGGCTCGTCCAGGAAGACGGACAGACCGGCGCACTGGTCGACGCGCTGCCCGATGATCCCCGGATCAGTCTCGGCACTGGCCGTCCCGGTGGGCCTGGTGTTGCTCGTACCCTCGCGCTTTCCCGAGTGTCCGGGGAACTCATCAAGGTCTTGGACGCTGACGACCAGTTGACCCCCGGTTCGTTCGCCCGGGACATCGCGGCGTTCGACGCGCACCCGCAGATCGGCTGGACCACCTCGCGGGTACTCGATCTGCTGCCCGACGGGTCTACCGCCGGCTGGGACAAGGACCCCGCTGGCGGGCTCATCGACCGCGGTGCGGTCCTGTCGTTTTGGCAGGCGAACGACTACCGGGCATCGGTGCACCCGGCGACGCTGTGCCTGCGCCGGGATCTCGTCTTCGCCCTGGGCGGCTGGATGGCCCTGCCCGCCTCCGAGGACACCGGCCTTCTGCTCGCCGCCAACGCGGTCAGCGAGGGTTACTTCACTCGGGAGTACGGCTTGCTCTACCGCAAGTGGCCCGGCCAGGTGACCAGCCAGGCCGCGCACCGGGAACCGGCTGAGTATCAGGCGCGGATGAGGATCATCGAGGCCAGAGCCAACGCCCTGGCCTCGATGGTCCCGAACGGCTTCGAGCGCGGCGCTACGGCGTAGCCTCGTGCCCCGGCATCCCGTGGGTACGCCGCCGCTCCTTCATCTCCGCCTCGTAGATGTGCCGCCGTCCGCTGGCTAGCTTCTCTCGGGCGTCCCGCTCGATCTCCTGGAACGCCGCGTAGTACCCGTCGTCGAACTCCTCCACGATCTGGAACGTCCACCGGCCCGGTAGCACGTTGCGCCCCAACAGTTCGTGCTTAACCCGGTCGGCCACCTCGTCGTGTCCTGCCTCGCGGAGCAGCTTTACCACCCGATCGAGGGTGAGATCCGCGCCGCCAACGAGCTGGTGCGCCGAGTACAAGTGCCCGCGCACCCGGTGAATCGTCTCCAGCGCCTTACTCAACTCGCCCAGCGCCTCCACAGTCTTATCGCTCATTCCGACCGGGCGTGAGTGGTCCTCATTCTTGCCGTTCTCCATGCCTTATCCCTACCCACCTCTGGAACGCCCAACCTGCCGCCTAGATGGCCCCATGTGCTGCCGGCCACAGGCTGATGAGCAGCAACAGAATGCAAACCACGACAATGATGGGCGCGGTAAACGAGACGTTGACCGAAAGCATGTAACTCTCCCTTGCGTGGAACTCCGATAACGTCGCCCCTGCGACACCCAGGAAGGTACAGGGGTAGTCGATTCGAGCGCAAGTGCCAGACTCGGCATCAATTAGATTGATGACTGTCATTTGGGTAGCGGATTGTCGGCACTCGAACCCGCTATTTCTACTCTCGGTCGACGCGAATGCGATACCTCACGGTCTCATTATTTAGCTGCTGAAGTTTGAGAATAGCAGGCAATAGGCGCATCATGCTCTATTCGGGCAAAGCGTCGCCAGTAAGGTTGTTGACTTGTCTGCCAAGTGCCGTCTACCTTGGAGTCTCAACTTGGCAGACATGTCAACGACCTGGAGGTTGAGCGATGGCTCTGCGTGGCGGTACGAGGTTCGCCGTGCGTTGTGAGGACGTGTTCCCGGCGGGGTGCGCGTTGGTGCCCGAGTCCCTGGGCGAGGTGGAGGACTACGACGAGAAGACGGGCCGGCGGTCCCCGGCGAAGGACAAGCTGACCGGCCAGCGGGTGTGGCAGGTGCGGGTGATGGACCTAGACCCGGACCTCGGCAAGCGCTCCCGGGAGACCACGGTGAAGATCTCGGCGGACTACCAGCCGGTCCCGCCGACGGGCGCCCCGTTCGAGGGCGTCGAGTTCGAGGGCATGACGGTCACGCCGTACGTGTCGAACACCGGCCGGATGGCGTACTCGCTGCGGGCGACCGGGATGCGCGCCCCGGCGGGCGTGACCAACAAGGCGGCGGCGTAGCCGCATCAGGTGGGGGCGGGGCTGTCAGGTCTTGGCGGACGGCAGCCCCGCCCTCTGTCTCTTCCCCCTGCTCTGACGAGAGAGGTAGTGACGTGTCCAAGCGTAGGCGTTCGCCTGCCCCGGCCCAGCCTCGGTGCGGCGTGTGTCAGTCCCGGTTCGACCCGGCCACCGGTGCCGACGGCCGGTGTGACGGCTGTATCGGGCAGTTGGTCCTCCCGTTTCCCCCGGTCCGGGACTCGTCGGGCCGGTTCGTGTCGCTGCGGGGTGCGCGATGATGCGTCGGCCTCGCGGTGAGGTGCTCATGACGACCGCTGGGGATCTGCTGGTGATCCGGCCCAAGCGGATCGCGCTGCCCAGGTGGCTGGTCGTGCTCGCCCTGGTGCTGCGCTGGCTGGCCCAGGGCTGCTGGTGGTGCCTGCGCCACCCGCTCACCGTCGCCCTGGCCGTGCTCGCCGTCGTCCTCTACGCCGACCACGGCTGGCCGGGCCTGGTCGTGCCGCTGGCCCTGGCCTCGGCTGTGTCAGCCATCTGGCGGTGGCGTGATGAGGCGTCCTGGTGGCGGTGGTGCGCCGGGCCGCTGCTCGGCCGGTTCCGGCAGGTCTTCGTGTACCGGCGGGCGTGGCACGAGGCCATGACCCTGTGCGGCCTGGCCGAGACGTACGACCATCGGGCCGTCCTGCCCGAGCTGCTGCGCGTGCGCTCGGATCAGGCCCTCGACGTGCTGACCATCCGCATGGTCCGGGGTCAGACCCCGGCCAACTTCCAGAAGGTCACGGCGAACCTCGCGTACGCCTTCGGCCGACGACACGCCCGCGTCTACTCCGAGCGGCCCGACGACCCGCCGACCCGTACCGGCTACGGGGCTTTGCTGCTCGGCCTGGTCGACCGGGTCCGGTTCCGGGACCGGCCGACCGTGGTCTACCTGGTGCTCGTCCGCACCGATGCCCTGCGGCCGGTCGTGGCACCGTTCGACGCCCCGGCCGTCCCCGACCTCACCGCCCTGCCCCTGGCCCGGCGGGAAGACCTCGGCACATGGTCACTGCACCTGCTCGCCACACACGTCCTCATCGGCGGGGCCACCCGCTCCGGTAAGGGCTCGGTGCTCTGGTCCCTGGTCCGCTCGCTGACCGGCGGCATCACCTCCGGCCTGGTCCGGCTCTGGGTGATCGACCCCAAGGGCGGGATGGAGTTTGCCATGGGCCGGCCGATGTTCGCCCGGTTCGCCTGCAAGTCCTTCGAGGCCATGGCCGACCTCCTCGACGAGGCCGTGACCGTCATGCGGGAACGTCAGGCCCGGCTCGCCGGAACGGTCCGCGTCCACACCCCGACCGAGGCTGACCCCCTGGTCGTGGTCGTCATCGACGAGATGGCGGCGCTCACCGCGTACCTGCAAGACGTCGACCTGCGCAAGCGCATCGCCGGTTCGCTGGGGCTGCTGCTGTCGCAGGGGGCCGGGGTCGGGGTCCTGGTGGTGGCCGCGTTGCAGGACCCGCGCAAGGAGGTGCTGCCGTTCCGGGACCTGTTCCCGACCCGCATCGCGCTCGGGCTGACCGAGGCGTCTCAGGTCGACATGGTCCTCGGCGACGGCGCCCGCAACCGGGGTGCCCTGGCCGACCAGATGCCCCGCTGGGCCAAAGGCGTCGGTTACGTGATCCTCGACGGCACCCCCGAACCCCTGCGGGTCCGGTTCTCGTACGTCACCGACGACCACATCCGCGACCTCGCCCGCCAGTACCCGGCCCCGGTCGACGCGGCGGACATCCTCGCCCAGGTCGCCCGCGAGTCGACCCCCGAACCGATCCGCCGGCCACTGCCCCGGCCACATCGCGGGCCACTGCTGCCCGACGCGCTGCGCGACATCCTCGACGCCGACGGGGGCGAGCCGCAGTGACCACCTCGACCTTCTACCGGCTCCGTGCCCCCGCCACCGACGGAGCGAGCAGTACGGCTGTCTCCGTGCGCGTCGACCCCGAGCGACCGGACCCGTACCCGGTCTATCTCGCCGTTGGCGGTGGCCGGCGCCGCATGTCCCTGACCCCCGACGAGGCGTGGGCACTGTGGCGCTGCCTCTCCGAAGCCGTCGCCGCCCTCGGCACCCCTCCCGACTACATCCGCACCGACATCCGACCGGCCCGGAGGTAACCACCATGAACCCCCTCACCCGCCTCATCAACCGGCTCCGGCGTCCGCTGCGCATCCGGCTCGTCGGCCCCGCCGACCAGACCGCCGCCGCCCTGCACGGCCTGGCGCACATGGTCAACCGCCGACCCGACATGGCCGACCGGCGCATCCGCATCGACCTGACCATCCGCGAGAAGCCGTTGCAGGAGTGGCGATGACCGAGCGCACCGAATCCGCCGTACGCCTGGTGATCCTGCTCGCCATCGGCACGATGGCCGGCGCCGCCGCCTTCACCCACGTCCACGACCTGTCCGTAGCCCACGGCCAACCCGACTGGATCGGCTGGGCCAACGCCGTCGCCGTCGAACTGATGGCCATCTACCTCGGCCTGGAACTCCGCGCCCGCCGCCGTGCACGTCGCCCGGTCGGCCTGGTCGCCTCGCTGCTCGTCGGGTTCGCGCTGCTCTCCCTCGCCGCCCAGGTCGCCGAAGCGGAACCCTCGGTGTGGGGCTGGACCGTGGCGGCCGTGCCCTCCCTGGCGTTCCTCGCCCTGGTCAAGGTCGTCCTGTCCAACACCCCGGCCACCCCGCCGGCTCCCGAACCGGACCAACCTCCGGCCGACCGGTACGAGGTGCCCGAGCAGGTCACCACCGACCCCGAACCCGAGCGTCCGGCCGCCCCCGCGCCGCCGACTGTCCCGGCCCCGGCTGTCGTCCCCGCCCCGGCAGTGGTGCTGCCTCCACGCGGCGTCATCCACTCGAACCGGCCACACGTCGTCGGGATCATCCGATGACCGCCGCAACCCTGCCCGGCCTCGAACCCGCCCCGACCCCGGCTGCTGCTCCCCGACCGGGGTCGCGGGCGGCCCGCATGGCGCTACCCCGCTCGGTCGACGTACTCAAGCAGATCGCCGCCGAGTACGGCGTCTGCGTCCGCCCCCTGGCCATGCGACGCACCGACCTCGACACCGGCCTGACCGAAGTCATCGACCTGCCCTGCGGCGCCACCCGCGAGGACAAGTGTGCGCCGTGCGCCAAGAAGAACCGCCGGCTGCGGCAGGCCCAGATCCGCGAGGGCTGGCACCGCGACGACGAACCGCTACCCGGCCCGCAACCCGCCACCGAGGCGCAGAAGTCACTGATCCTGTTCCGGGCACACCTGGAGTTCTCCCGCGACGAGGCGGTACGAGCGAGCCAGTGGGACCAAGTCGCCGACCTCGACGAGGCCATCCGCGAGGTTGAAGAAGCCATCGCCGCCGAAGGTCTACGCGGTCGCGTCGGACCACCCCACGCGGCCGTCAACGAGGACCAGGGCGACGAGGACACCGGCCGCCGGCGCAAGCGCTCCACCAAGCGGCGCCAGGATGCCCCCGAGCTGCCCCGGCGCAAGGTCGAGCGGCGCACCGTCGGCAAGACCTACACCGCGTCGGACGGCTCCACCTACCGGCCGTCGATGTGGCTCACGCTCACCCTCGACTCCTACGGCCCGGTCCGCCCCGACGGCACCCCGGTCAACCCCGACCGGTACGACTACCGCCGCGCAGCCTGGGACGCCGTCCACTTCCCCCGGCTCCTCGACCGGTTCTGGCAGAACCTGCGTCGCTGTGAGGGCTGGAACGTCCAGTACGCCGGCTGCGTCGAGCCCCAACGCCGCCTCGCCCCACACGCGCACTTCGCCATCCGGGGCACCATTCCCCGCGACACCCTGCGCACCGTGGCGGCGGCCACCTACCACCAGGTGTGGTGGCCGAGCGTGGACGTCCAGCGGTACACCGCCGACCGACCCCCGGTCTGGGACGCGGACGCCTCCACGTGGGTCGACCCGGACACCCACCACCCGCTGACCACCTGGACGGAAGCCCTCGACGCCCTCGACGAGGACCCGGACGCCGAACCCGCGCACGTCGCCCGCTTCGGCGCCCAGGTCGACGCCCGAGGCGTCATGCCCGGCACCGCCGACGCAGAGCGCACCATCCGGTACGTCACGAAGTACATCACCAAGCACACCGGCGACTGCCACAAAGCCACCACCGACCGGCAGCGCAAGCACCTCGACCGGCTCTGGCACGCGCTGCGGGTCACCCCGTGCACCGACCGGTGCGCCAACTGGCTGCTCTACGGCGTCCAGCCGAAGAAGGCACACGCGAGGCTCAAACCGGGGCGCTGCAAGGGAAAGGTCCATCAGCGGGACACCCTTGGCATCGGCGGCCGGCGCATCCTCGTCTCCCGCGACTGGTCCGGCAAGACCCTCGCCGACCACAAGCACGACGCCCGCGCCTGGGTCCGCGCGTTGCTCGGCACGACCACCGACGGCGCTCAGCTCGTCGACGACCAGGCCGACACACCCGAGCGGGTCCGGCACGCCTGGGAACTCGCCCGACCCGACGACCCCGACGTGGGACCCCTGTCCCACCGGCTCATGCGGTCGATCAGCGAACGCGCCCGCTGGCGGTCCGAACTGCTCGCCGCAAAGGACCGGGCCGCCCATGGTCCACCAGATCTTTCGGCAACTGAGCACAGCGCACAGCACCACGGGGAGGGATCACGTTGAACGAGGAGCTGTTGACCGTGCCGGAAGTGCTCGCCGAGCTGCGCGTACCGCGCTCGACCTGGTTCTACTGGCGGCAGACCGGCAAGGGACCACGGGTCATCAAGCTCCCGAACGGGCAACTGCGGGTCCGCCGGTCAGCGCTGGGCCGGTGGCTCGGGGACCTGGAGCAGGACGCGGCGTGAAGAGCTACGAGGTCCAGATCTGGGAGATCGGCAAGCGCGCCGACCGGAAGGCTCGACCCTGGCGGGTCCGCTGGGCGGTGAGCAACCAGCGCTTCGAGGAAATGTTCCGTACCAAGGCCCTGGCGCACTCGTTCCGCGCCGATCTGGTCCAGGCGGCCAACGCGGGGGAGCCCTTCGACCCGGCCACCGGCCGCCCGGTCTCCGAGGCGAGAACCAAGAACCCCACCACCTGGTACGCGCACAGCCGCGCGTACGTCGAGATGAAGTGGCCCCGGGCGGCGGCCAAGACCCGGCGGTCGATCGTCGAGGCGCTGACCTCGATCACGGTGACCCTGACCCGGCCGACGAAGCGGGGCCGACCGGATGCCGCCCTACTCCGTGAGGCGCTGTACCTCTACGGCCTCAACCCGCGCCGCTGGTCCGACGAGATCCCGCCCGCCCACGCGGCGGCCCTCGCCTGGCTGGAAACCGCCTCGCTCCCGGTCGTCGAGCTGGACTCGCCCGCAATGATCCGCCGGCTCCTCGACAGCCTGTGCGTACGCCTCGACGGCAAGCCCGCGGCTGCCTCCACCGTCCAGCGCAAGCGGGCCACCTTCTACAACGCCCTCGGGTACGCCGTCGAGCTGGAGCTGATCGCCTCCAACCCGGTCGACCGGGTCCAGTGGACCGCCCCCGAGGTGGCGCAGTCGATCGACCGGCGGGTGGTGGCGAACCCGGCCCAGGTCGCCATGCTGCTGGAGGCGGTGAAATCTCTCGGCAAACGC
The DNA here is from genome assembly GCF_009908295.1 of Micromonospora rubida. Classification (GTDB taxonomy): domain Bacteria; phylum Actinomycetota; class Actinomycetes; order Mycobacteriales; family Micromonosporaceae; genus Micromonospora; species Micromonospora rubida. The sequence goes on along the minus strand of NZ_JAAALO010000002.1, from coordinate 689,813 downwards.
GCCGACAAGGTCACGGCCTTCTTCGGCTGCCTCTACTACGCGGGCATGCGTCCCTCGGAAGCCGCAGACCTACGGCGGGAAGACTGCGACCTTCCCGGCCGGTGCGCCGACTGCGGTACTGACTTCGACGACCTGGCGGCGGTGAAGCCTTCCCGGTCATGCGACCACGAGAAAATTGAATACCGCTGGGGCCGCCTGGTGCTGGCCGGCACTTCGCCGCGCGCCGGGTCGCACTGGACCGACGACGGTGGCTCCCACGAGCGGCGTGGACTCAAACATCGGGGTAGGTCGGAGACCCGTACGGTCCCGATCCCGCCCCGACTGGTCGAGCTGCTCTGCGCGCACGTCGAGAATCACGGCGTTGGTCAGGATGGTCGGTTCTTTCGGGGGCTGCATGGGGGGCCGCTCTCTGAGTCGGTCTACGACCGGTGGTGGAAGCTCGCCCGCGAGAAGGCGCTGACCGAATCGCAGGTCGCCTCGCCGCTCGTCCGCCGGCCCTACGACCTGCGCCACGCGGCGGCTTCGCTCTGGCTGAATGCCGGCGTCCCACCGACCGAGGTCGCCCGGCGCCTGGGCCACGGCGTCGCCGTCCTGCTCCGCGTCTACGCCAACTGCATCGACGGCGGCGACGACACCATGAACGACAAAATCGGCGATGCCCTCGGATGACGTTGTTGTTGGCCTGGACAGCGTCCCGCTGAGAACTGTTGTGGACGAGGTGCGCTAAAAGGAGGGGGTGGAGTTGCCCGCACCGCATGACTCAACCCGGTCCGAGGTCCGCGTCACGGTTGGTTCGATTCCAGCCAGTGATAGTCGCGTGCCAGAGCTGCGCCTCTGGGGTATCCGTCGGTCAATCGCTTTGGCTGTCGCAACTGCCTTGCTGCTAGTCGGTGGCCTGATTGCTGCGGCGCTCGGCTTCGCCGGTTGGCCTGGCCTTGAGCGGGTGCAAGCGTCACAGCGGCCACGCTGTTCGACCTCTTGAAGCTCGTCTTCGCCGTTGTGGCGGGCATCGGTGGTGTCGCCGCCTTGGTGGTCGCCTACCGTCGGCAGCGGGTAGCGGAGCACACGAACGCGCTGGCGGAATTCGCTCATCAACTGGCGCAGGCCGCTGATCTGCGTGCCGAAGTGACCAAGGCTCTCGCAGAGGCGGCCGACGAACGGGCAAAGGTCGAGACTGACCGCAACGTTGTCCGCCTGTTCAACGAACGCTTCGCCAAGGCGTCCGAGCAGCTCGGGTCGGAGAAGGCGGCGGTCCGACTGGCCGGGGTTTACGCCATGGCTGGTCTCGCAGATGACTGGCGGGAGGGGCGGCAGACCTGCATCGACGTCCTCTGCGGGTACCTCCGATTGCCCTACACGCCGCCGCCAAAGACTCTGAGCGAGGGGCCAACGCAGGCTGACGACCAAGTGCCGATCGCGGACGCGGAGGCGACCCGGGCCGCTCGGGAGGAGCGAGAGGTGCGTCATACGGTTACCCGACTCATCGGCAGCCATCTAAGTTCTGCGGAGGAAACAACATCCTGGGGCGGCCTCGACTTTGACTTCACTGGTGCCGTTTTCGACGGTGCCGACTTTTCAAATGCAACGTTCAGTGGCGGGTTGGTGTCCTTCCGCGGGGCGGAGTTCAGTGGCGGGTTGGTGTCCTTCCGCGGTGCGGAGTTCAGTGGCGGGTTGGTGTCCTTCGACGGTGCGAGGTTCAGTGGCGGGTTGGTGTCCTTCCGCGGGGCGGAGTTCAGTGGCGGGTTGGTGTCCTTCGACGGTGCGAGGTTCAGTGGCGGGTTGGTGTCCTTCGGCGGGGCGGAGTTCAGTGGCGGGGAGGTGTCCTTCGGCGGGGCGGAGTTCAGTGGCGGGGAGGTGTCCTTCGGCGGGGCGGAGTTCAGTGGCGGGGAGGTGTCCTTCGGCGGGGCGGAGTTCAGTGGCGGGGAGGTGTCCTTCGAGGGGGCGGAGTTCAGTGGCGGGGAGGTCTCCTTCGACGGGACGAGATTCAGTGGCGGGCGGGTGGTCTTCCTCGAGGCGAAGTTCAGTGGCGCGGTGGTGTCCTTCCAATGGGCGAGGTTCAGTGGTGGGCGGGTCTCCTTCTTCGTGGCGGCGTTCAGTGGCGGGCGGGTGGTCTTCGATGGGGCGGAGTTCAGTGGCGGGGAGGTCTCCTTCGACGGGACGAGATTCAGTGGGGGGCAGGTGCGGCTTGATAGGGCGGCTATCGTCCTGCCGTTCGAGTTCGTCGCTTTGCCTGTTGCCTATCCTCCCGACGGGCTGTTCCTGTGAGCATGGGCAGATGGCGGGCGGCTGGTCGGATGGCTCGGGCTTGGCGACAAGAAGTAGCAGCTCAGCGCCACCGATCGCAGTGAGATCACGGGCGTCCTGTAAATCCGTCGCGAAAGCTTCGAAGGTTCGAATCCTTCACCCGCCACCAGGTGCGAAAACGGTCCCTGACCAGCAGAGATGCTGATCGGGGCTGCTTTCGTTTGTCCGGCGGGGTCCGGCTCGTTCCAGCCGTTGACGACTGGTTGTGGGCGGCTGAGGGGCGCACCGGTTTGACTCGCCTGCGGCAGGTGGGGCCGGTGGCAAGCCAGTCCCGGGGGTTGGACTGGCGTGGCAGTCGGAAGCTTGAGGCGTGATTTGGCCGACCCGTTCGGCTTCCGTGCCGCCTGTCCGCAATCGGCCGCTCTGGACCAGCGGGCTCGGGGCGGCGGTCCGGCTCCGAAGGCAAACCGGGGGGCGGTTTGCCGCCGGCCGGCTCACCTGGGGCGACGCTGCGGATTAGCCTGTCGCTTCAGCGCAGTCAGGACGGCTGGCGCACCGGTGAGCGGGTGGGCTCGCCGGTGCGTTCCACTACCGCCGTGCGCCGACGGGCACCACGGTGAAGACCGGCGTCCGGGTCGCGCTACTGGCGACGTAGGGGTCGATCGGCAAATACGTTACGTCCAGGAATCCGCTCTGCGAGGGCAGGTGCGAGGGGTCAGCACCAGAAAATTTCGATGAAGCGGTGGGCTGTGGGAGCCGCTAGTGGTTGAGGTAGGCGAGGACCGCACGGACACGCCGGTTGGCGTCCTCGGCCGGCGGCAGGCCGAGCTTGGCGAAGATGTTGGTGATGTGCTTCTCCACCGACACCGGCGCCAGGACGAGCGCCGCGCAGATGGCCGCGTTGGACAGGCCCTGGGCCATGAGGCCGAGCACCTCCCGTTCCCGTGCGGTGAGCCCGTCGACCCCGTGGTTGCGGCTGTTGCGGGTGAACAGTTGCCGCACCACCTCCGGGTCCAGGGCGGTGCCACCGTTGGAAACCCGTTCCACCGCGTCAAGGAAATCATCGAGGGCGGTCACGCGGTCCTTGAGGAGGTAGCCGACACCGCCCCGGCCGTCGGCGAGCAGTTCCACGGCGTAGGCCCGTTCGACGTACTGGGAGACGATGAGCACCTTGGTGTCCGGGTCCGTGGCACGCAGCGTCAGAGCGGCGCGGAGTCCCTCGTCGCGGAAGCCGGGTGGCAGCCGAACGTCGACGATGGACAGGTCGGGTCGGTGTTCGGTGACGGCCGCCAGCAGGTCGGGTGCGGTGTCGACGGCGGCGACGACGGTGTGGCCCGTGTCGGTCAGCAGCCGCACCATGCCCTCCCGGAGCAGCAGCAGGTCCTCGGCGATCACGATGCGCATCAGTGGGGCAGCTCCGCGGACAGGACGGTGGGACCGCCGGGTGGACTGGTGATGGTGAGCCGGCCGTCGAGTGCCTCGACGCGGCGGCGCAGACCGTCGAGCCCGGAGCCGGACGGGTCGGCGCCGCCCTGTCCGTCGTCGGCGAGCGTGACGGTGACCGTGCCGGCGGTTCGGGCGAGGGTGACGACGCAGGTCCGGGCGTCGGCGTGTTTGCCCGCATTGGCGAGACCCTCGGCGATGACGAAGTAGGCCGCCGACTCGACCGCCGGCGGGTAGCGGTCGTCCGGGGCGCCCCGAATCTCGACGGCGAGTGGGCTGTCGCCGGCCAGGGCGGCGACAGCGGCGTGCAGCCCCCGGTCGGTGAGGATCGGTGGATGGATGCCGCGTACCAGCCGGCGCAGCTCGGTGAGGGCGTCGTCGAGCTGCCGGCGGGCGAGGTCGACGTCGGATGCGGCGGCCGCACCGTTGCGCAGCTTGCGGGCGGCCAGTGCCAGCGTCATGCCGGCGGCCACGATCCGGGCCTGGGCGCCGTCGTGCAGGTCCCGCTCGATCCGACGCAGCTCCGCCGCCTGGGCATCGACGACCCGACGGCGGGTCTGCGCGAGGCGGTCGGCTTCCTCGACCAGGTGCCGGTGTGCGCCGGGCGCCAGGAGGGCCCGGGCCGCACGGGCCTGGGCCAGTCCGGCGGTCCGCAGGAACCACGCGGTGACCGGCAACAGCAGCACGCCGAGGACGGTCAGGCCGAACCGGCCCGACACCGTCGTCATGAGCGGACGCATCGGGAACGGTGCGTGCGGGTTCGGCACCGCCCACGCCCATGCCGGCGCCACGACGGCGGCGAGATCGACGACGGTGACCACCATGGCGGCGATCCCGCCTGCCAGGCCCAGCGGAAACAGCGCGAGCAGCCAGGCCACGTCGCGCCAGGTGGCCGGTTGTACGGCGACCGCGCTGACCCGCTGCCGGACGGTGCCGCCCTCGATCGGCAGGTACGGCGCGGCGATCGCGGTTCCGAGCACCCAACGGGCCCGGTGCCGCTCCAGGTCCGCGAGGTGCCGGGTCACCCAGGCGGCGCCGAGGAACGCCGGGCCGCCGAGCTGTGTGATCGCCAGCAGACCGACGCCGAGGGTGGACGCCAGGGCCCAGGCCAGGCCGACGACACCGGCGACGAGGCTGCTGACCAGGTACGCCAGCGCCGACGCCGTTGTGCGGATCATCGCGGCGATCGTACCGGCGGCGCGCAGGCACCGGACGGCGGCCGCCGACCGGACCCGGCCCTCGGCGATCCGGAGGACGGGTCCGAGCGGCGATCCGGCCGTGAGTACGGTCAGCGCCCGTCGCTCAGGGCCGGCAGGCTGCGCCGCCCAAGCAGGACCCGGGCCGGCACGGCACCCGCGACCAGTCCCAGTGCCGTGACACCGCCGAGCATCCCCGCGTACGTGCCAGCGTCGACGAACACCCGCAACGTGCCGTCCTGCGCGGTACTGAACGCGCCGACCACGATCGCGGTGACCAGGACGCCCAGCACGAGCCCGACGGTGACCGTGATCATCGCCTCGCGTCCGGCGAGCCGGTGGAGCTGCCCGGTCGTCGCCCCGGCCATCCGCAGGTCGGCGAACTCGCGGCGGCGCGCGGCGGTGGCGATGGCGAAGGTGTTGACGACCGCGATCGCCGTGAAGCCGAGGGAGATGATGACCATGAGCTCCCAGGCGCCCTGCTGGTTCTGCGCGTCACCGGCGGGTGCCGCACCGAGCGTGGGGGTCAGCCGCAGGCCGGGCCACGAGGCGGCGATCCGGTCCGGTACGTCGCCGTGGTAGCGCAGCCCGACCGTGCTGACCAGTCCGCGCGGGTCGTGTGCCGCCACCAGGTCCGCGGGGAGCGCCAGGTCGCCGAAGCCCCGGGCGCGGGCGTACACCCCGGCGAGGCGCAGCTGGACATGGTGGCCGTCGGCGAGCCAGATCCGCACGTCGTCGCCCACCCGCCAGCCGTACTGGCCGGTCACGTACTCGCTGGCGGCGAACGTGCCCGTGCCCGGCAGCGTCCCGGCGCGGAGATCGAGATCGAGCGCCGCCTCGGTGCCGGCGACCAGCAGACCCTGCGCCACGTAGTCCTCGGGCTTGCCACCCTGCTCGACGATCGCCCGCGTCGGCAACGTCGCCGACGCGCCGGTCACCCCGTCGAGAGCGACGAGCCCTTCGACGGTACTGAGCGGAAGCCCGCCCGGTGCGGTCACCTGCGCCGTCGCGGCTGCCGTCCGGTCCGCCTGCTCCTGCGCGGTCAGTTCGTCCAGCAGGGCGCTGTTGAGCAGCATGGTGGCGTTGATCGCGAACATGAGCACGAGCGGGACCGCGACCGCCGCGACCCGTCGCCGCTCGGCCCGGGTGACCAGGCCGGCCAGCCAGCCGATCGCGCCGCCGGCGCCGACGAGGCGGGACACCGGCGCCGTCAGCACCCGGACCAGCAGCGGGCCCAGGGCCGCGACCGTGCACAGCAACAGGGCGGACGACACGAAGCTCATGCCCATCCCGAGCGGCCCGTCGAGCGGAACGAAGACGAGCAGGGCGATCGCGCCGGCCGTGGTCACCACCGCGACGGCGGTCCGCAGGGCGAACCCACCGGTCGGTGCGTTCGCGGTCTCGGCGAGTGCCTGCGTCGGGGCGATCCGCACCGCTCGGCGGCCGGCGATCCGGGCACCGACGAAGGTCACCAGCATCCCGGCCGCCGTGGCGGCGATGAGTACGATCACGTTGGTCCGTACGACGAACTGGGCCGGCACCGCGCCCAGCTCCCGGAACCGGGCGGCCACCACGTGGGCGAACACCACACCCAGCGGCGCGCCCGGCAGCGCGGCGACCCCGGCGAGCAGGAGGCTTTCCACGCCGAGGAGGCGGCGCAGCTGACCGGGGGTCGCGCCGGCGGTGCGCAGCAGTGCCAGCTCGCGCAGGCGCTGGCGTACGCCGAGCGTGACCGTGCCCGTGAGGACGAAGACGGCCGCGAACGCCGTGATGCCGATGACGAAGCCGAAGATCGAGATGGGACCGATGTAGTCCGGCAGGGCGCCGGGCAGGTCGGCCCGGACCCGGTCGGCGCCGGTGAGCACGGGCGCTTCCCCGGCGACCCCTTCGACGGCATTGCGGAGCGCGACCGGGTCGGTGCCGGGTCTGGCCAGGACGGCCACCGCGGTCGGGCCGGACAGCCCCGACACCGATGCCACCTCGCTGTCGGCGACGAACAGCGCGCCCTGGGCGGGCAGCCCGTCCCGCCCGGCCGGTGCGGCGACACCGGACACGAACATGGTGCGGACGCCGGTCTTCGTGGTGACGACGAGACGTCCGCCCACCGTGGTTCCCGAGCGGTTGGCAAGATCGGCGTCGATGACGACCTGGCCCGAACCGGGTGACTCGCCGGTGCGCAGTGAGTACGGGGTCAGCGGCGCGGAGGCCCACCCGTGTCCGATCACGGGAGCGTCGTCGGCACCACGCAGTTGACGTCCGTCCGGCGTATCCGCCTGGACCGGGAAGGCGACGTCCGCGACCGCGGCCGCGACACCCGGAAGGTTGCCCAGCCGGCCGACGAGGTCCGCCGGCAGCGAGCCGGCACCGGTGAGCCGCTCGGACTTGACCTTGCGCTTGACCTTGTCCTTCTTCTGCTTGGTGGTGACCATCTCGAGGGTGACGTCGCGGTCGCCCGACACGACGATCGGCGCTGCCGCGAACCGGTCGGCCGGCGGCTTCGCGGTGAGCACGGAGGCGAGCAGCAGACCGCCGCCGGCGAGCAGGGCCACGGCCAGCAGCGCCGCGAAGAACGTGCCGGCGTAGGCGCCGCGGTGCTGGCGCAGGGTGCCGAGAGCGAGCCGGATCATCGGACGGTCACCGCCATCATCTGCGCCGCGACCTTCTCGGCGGTCGGGTCGGCGAGCTCCGTGACGATCCGCCCGTCGGCGAGGAACACCGCGCGGTCGGCCCACGCCGCCGCGGCCGGGTCGTGCGTCACCATGACGATCGTCGTGCCGATGCCGTCCACCGCTTCGCGCAGCAGCCCGAGCACCTCGCGGCCGGTCGACAGGTCCAGCGCCCCGGTCGGCTCGTCGGCGAAGATGACCTCCGGCCGGCCGGCCAGGGCACGGGCGAGCGCGACGCGCTGCCGCTGACCGCCGGACAGTTGGCCGGGCCGGTCGTTCTCCCGTCCGGTGAGCCCGACGCGGCACATCACCTCCCGCGCCCAGTCCCGGTCCGGTCGTACCCCGGCCAGCCGCTGCGGCAGCAGGACGTTGTGCCAGACCGACAGCGAGTCCATCAGGTTGTACGACTGGAAGACGAACCCGACCCGCTGCCGCCGTGCCTGGGTTAGCCGCGGCTCGCTCAGCCCGCCGATGTCCTGACCGGCGAGGAGCACCCGTCCGCTGTCCGGCCGATCCAGGCCCGCCGCGCAGTGCAGAAGCGTCGACTTCCCCGAGCCCGACGGGCCCATGACCGCGCAGAACGAACCGGCCTCGAAGGCGACCGACACGCCGTCCAACGCCCGGACACCGCCCCCGCCGGCATAGGTCTTCGTCACGTCGAGCACCTCGACGACCGGCCCGCGAGCGGGGGTCACATCGCTGTTTCGCATAGCGGAAAGCCTGGTCGAGGCGGCGTTTCCGGAACACACGGCGACCCATGATCTCGGTGGTGGGGAAACCCCTACCGCCGACTGGCCGACCTCGACCCGGTCGCGCGCCTGAACTACCCCCGGTCGGGCGGCCGGGTCGGTGTCGCCGACGAGAAGGGCAGCGTCCGGGCCCGGCTGGAGACGATCAGCAGGTGACGGGGGAGGCCGGTCAGTCCGGCAGTACGGCGCACGCGGCCCGTCGATGGTGCACGCCCGACCGCCCGAGCCAAGCCGTCGGTGAGACAGCGGCCCATGCCGGAGGACGACTGAGAGACTGCGATGTCGTGAAGCTGAGCTGGGATGCGCGGCGGCCGTCGGCCTGGCTTTCGAGTCGGCCGGGGGCGATCGCGTCGATGGCCCGTCAGCGCCTTGAAAGGGGCGGACCGCCGACCAGGGGTGGGGAACGACCGGGTGGGGGTCCGGGAAATGAAGGTCCCTTTCGATATCTGCTCCACTGTGGTGCGCTGTCCCGAAGTAAAACGCCATGCGACTTTAGACGCACTCAATGTGTTTCCGTGATTGGCGCACTTGGTCCGAGTGTTCGCCAAATGAAGCAGGGCGTGGAACCCGGGAACGCGGGGGTATCACCCCGCCAGGCAGGGCGTCCTGCCGATCGGTCGGACTTGCTGCCGTCCAGGCGGAGTCAGGGCACCGAGGGCTTTGTTGCCCTCAGTGCGTGTGGCACCATCATGGAATCTTCACGCCCCCCGTGCTGCCCGTTTCGTGACAGAGGAGCCCCACAGATGCCTACTCAAAAGCTGGGTCGGCTGCTCGGCATGACCCTGATGCTCTTCGCGCTCGCCTCCGGCGCCGCCTCGGCCGCCTCCGCCGCCGGTGACTCGGCCGCCGGTGACCGGGCGACCCTCGAGTTCGAGTGGAACTAGGTTCTTCGCGGTTCGTTTGACACCCGCCGTCGCCCGGGGACCCGGGCGACGGCGGTAGCGACCGGGCATCGGCGCGGAGTTCACTCTCGGTGATGACAAGGGAGCAGGATGACGAGCCGTGCGACAGCCGTGCGACGACGCGGGACTGACCTCGCCTGGTTGATAACCGGGCCTCTGGCGTTCCTGGCTGTCGTCTGCTGCCTGCTGGTCGCGCTGGTCGAGCGGGAGCCATACGGCGAGTGGGGCCTGGGCCTGCTGCTACTCACCGCCCTGGTCGCCGCCCACCTGCCGGTCCTGAGCTTCGTCGTCCGGCGTCAGACGTTTTCGGTCACGATCACCGAGATTCCGCTGGTCCTGGCGCTGTATTATCTGCCGCCGCTGACCCTGGTGCTGGTTGCCACCCTCGCCGCGCTGATCGCCCAGCTCCGGCGCCGACTCGGTCCGGCCAAGTTCGCCTTCAACGTCGCCCGCTCCGCCGCAGCGACCTCCCTCGCCGCCCTGGTCCTGCTGGCGCTCCCCCCGATCCGGGGAGTGGGGCCCGGCACCTGGGGCATCCTCTTCGCGGCGGTCAGCACCATCACCCTGGTCACCCTCGCCGCCGTGGTCGGCGTGATCACCCTGCTCCAGGGCTGGCAGGCCGGGCTCGAAGTGGTCCGCACGTCCACCGTGCCGCTGCTGGTCGCCGGCGTGAACGCCACCGTCGGCCTGATCATTCTGCTCGCGTTGACCGCCACCTACTGGTCGCTGCTGGTGCTCGGGGCGCTCGCGGTGACGGTGGCCGTGGTCTACCGGGCCTACGCCCACTTCCTCCGGCAGCACCGCACCCTCGCCGACATCTACGAGCTGACCCGGGCCATGACCCGCAGCGGCCAGGACGGCACGCTGCCGGATGCGCTGCTCGGCCGGGTCCGCGCGCTCATGCAGGCCGAGTACGCCACCCTGTGGCTCCCCGCCCAGGGCCGGCACCCGGAGGTGCTGCTGACCGCCCGGGTCGACGGGCGCGGCCTGCTCGACTTCTCCAAGATCCCGGGGGCGGTCCGGGAGCGGGTCGTGCAGCAGCGACAGACCGCCGCGCTCGGCGCCCGGCTCGGCGGCGACCGGGAGCAGTTGACGATGCTGCGGGCCGCGTCAGCGAAGGACGCGATCATCGTGCCGCTGCGCTCGGGGGAGGCGGTGATCGGCACCCTGGAGGTGGTCAACCGGCTCAGCAGCCTCGGTCACTTCACCCCGGCCGACGTGCCGGTGATCGAGACGGTGGCCGCGCACGCGGCGGTGGCCCTGGAGAACTCCCGGCTGGTCGACCGGCTGCGGCACGACGCGTACCACGACACGCTGACGAAGCTGCCCAACCGGCGGCGGATCAGCGGCGCGCTCGACGAGGCCGTGAAGATCCGGGCCCCGGGCGAGGTGGTCGCCGTGCTGCTGTTCGACGTGGACGGGCTGCGTCAGGTCAACGAGTCGCTCGGCCACGCCGCCGGGGACCAGGTCCTCGCCGAGGTCGCCGTCCGGCTGCGCGCCTCCGCGCCGTCGTCGGCCCTGGTCGGTCGGGCCGGCGGCGACGAGTTCCTGGTGACGCTGCGGCTGGAGAACGCCGAGGCGGCGCTGGAGTTGGCCGCGCGACTGCGCGAGGAGATCCGCGCCGAGATGGTCTTCGACGCGTTCACCCTCGACGTGGACACCGCGGTCGGGGTGGCCGTGCACCCCGACCACGGCAGCGACGCGGCGACCCTGCTGCAGCGGGTCGACCTGGCCGCGTCGGCGGCGAAGTCCATGCCCGGCAGCATCCAGCTGTTCAACCCGGCCCTGGAGTCCCGGTCCCTGCGCCGGCTCGGCCTCGCCGGCGACCTGCGCAAGGCCCTCGACGACGGCGCGCTGGAGGTCTACTTCCAGCCCAAGGTGACGCTGCGGGACCGCCGGCTGGTCGGGGTGGAGTGCCTGGCCCGTTGGGAGCACCCCGCGCACGGCGAGGTCGCCCCGGAGGACTTCGTGGCGGTGGCCGAGCACACCGGCCAGCTCGGCCGGCTCACCGAGGTGGTGCTGCGGGAGGGGCTGCGGCGCAGCCGGGACTGGACGCACACCGAGCAGCCGCTCGCCGTCGCGGTCAACCTCTCCGCCCGTACGCTCACCGACCGGCACTTCCCCGACCAGGTGCGCGAGCTGTTGGCCGAGTACGACGTCCCGCCGCAGCTGCTCACGTTCGAGATCCGCGAGGCCGGGGTGCTGGACGGCACCGACCGCCCGATCCCGACCCTGCACCGGCTGCGCGACCTCGGCGTCCGCCTGTCGGTGGACGACTTCGGCACCGGGTCGTCCTCGCTGGCCTACCTACGCCGGCTGCCGGTGCACGAGGTGAAGGTCGACCGGTCGTTCGTGCAAGGAATGGCGACGGACCCGAGTGACCTGGCCATCGTCAACGCGGTGGTGACCCTCTCCCAGCAGTTCGGCCTGGCGGTGGTGGCCGAGGGCGTGGAGAGCGAGCTGACCCTGGAGTTGCTCCAGGACATCGGCTGCGAGATCGGCCAGGGTTTCCTGTTCAGCCGCCCGCTGCCGTACGAGCGGCTGGAGGCGTGGTTCGGGGCCCAGTTGGAGTCCGAGGCGCTCGTCGGCCCGGACGTCCGTCGGCTGCGCGTCGTCCCCTGACGGGCCGGCCCGAAGCCGCTGACCTGGGCGGACGTTTACCTGTCTGACGGCGGGGGGATCCGATTTCACCTCCGGGGCGGGGCCGTGTAGTCTTACCTCTGCGCGGCCACCGGGTGATCGTGCAGGCCCCCTTAGCTCAGTCGGCAGAGCGTCTCCATGGTAAGGAGAAGGTCTACGGTTCGATTCCGTAAGGGGGCTCAAAGGGTCCGGTTGGGCCCGCCGCGGCGGTGTAGCTCAGATGGCAGAGCAAGCGGCTCATAATCGCTGTGTCGCCGGTTCAATTCCGGCCACCGCTACTCTCGTCCCTCGGGCTCGTTCCCGGTGGACGTTGGGATGGGCGCCATAGGCGCCCACTTTGCATGTTCGCGCTTCCAGCACATAGGCTGAGGCGTTGTAGTTGTTGACCGTTAGCGAGGAAGGCACTCCGCCGTGGCGAAGGCTACCGATGTCCGGCCGAAGATCACTTTGGCGTGTGTGGAGTGCAAGGAGCGCAACTACATCACGCGCAAGAACCGCCGCAACGACCCGGACCGCATCGAGCTGAAGAAGTTCTGCCCCCGGGACGGCCGGCACACGGCTCACCGCGAGACCCGCTGACCCGTCGCCGGCGCGAGCCGGCCGCACGACACTCGATCGCCGATCCGGAACGGATGCGCGGCTTCTGCCGCACGTCCGCCCCCGGGTCGGCTTTCGTGCTTCCCGTGTAGGTTCTCGGGCATGCCCTTGGACCAGTCCTTCGTCGGCCGAACCTATCCGCCGACCGCCCCCTATCAGGTGGGCCGAGAGAAGATTCGCGAGTTCGCCACGGCGATCGGCGCCACCGACCCCGCGTACCACGACCCCGAGGCCGCCCGGGCGCTCGGTCACCCGGATGTGGTCGCCCCGCCGACCTTCCCCGTGGTGCTGACGATGGCCGCCAGCCGGCAGATCATCGACGATCCGGCGATCGGCATCGACTACAGCAGGGTGGTCCACGGCGACCAGCGGTTCGCCTACACCCGCCCGGTGGTGGCCGGTGACGAGCTGGTCTGTGCGAACACGATCGAGGACATCAGCAGCCGGGGCGGGCACGACTTCCTGACCACCCGCACCGACGTCACCACCGCCGCCGGCGACCCCGTGGTCGCCGTCTGGTCCAAGCTCGTCGTACGCGGGGAGGCCTGACATGGAGCTGCCCACCAAGACCTTCCGGATCACCCGGGCCGACCTGGTCCGCTACGCGGGCGCCTCGGGCGACTTCAACCCGATCCACTGGAGCGACCGGTTCGCCACCGGCGTCGGCCTGCCCGGGGTGATCGCGCACGGGATGTTCACCATGGCTCTGGTCGGCCGGGCGGTGACCGAGTGGGCCGGCGCGCCCGACGCGGTGGTCGACTACGGGGTCCGGTTCACCCGTCCGGTGGCCGTTCCCGACGATGACGACGGCACCGAGGTCGAGGTGACCGCCAAGGTCAAGGACACCACCGAAGAGGGCCTGACCAGGCTCGACATCACCGTGAAGTGCCGTGGCGAGAAGGTGCTCTCGCAGGCCCGGGCAGTGATCCGGACGCCCCGCTGAGGGGGTTCCGCCACGCGAGGAGGCGGACCAGTTGGGAAAGTGGCCTTGCTACCCGTACACTGGTCCGCCGTGGGGCAAGTGACCCCGCCCGGTGCTGCACGACCGGGTCGGGCGAGCGTTGCCGCATAGGGGTGTAGCTCAATTGGCAGAGCAGCGGTCTCCAAAACCGCAGGCTGCAGGTTCAAGTCCTGTCACCCCTGCGCCTCAGGCCTGACCGTTCCCGTGGGTCGCGCCGCCAACCGGCGGTGTCCGGCCCGTGGTGGTGGCATCGGCGGGGTGGTTCCGAGGCATCGGGCCCGTCCGTCGATCCGCCGGCCCGCGGCCCGTCGCGGGACGGTTGGTCCGGCCGGCGCGACCAGCGCCGCGCACGCCGCACCGGCGTGTGACCCGATTCCCGCGACGGAGGGCGAAGTGGCCGAGAACAAGCGGCACAGCGAAGACGCCGGCGACGACGATCGTCTGAACGACGATGTCGTTGACGACGTGGCCGCCGACGACGCCACCGACGCGGACGAGCCGGTCTCCCGTGGCGGCACGGCGACCCGGGCGCGGGCCAAGGCTGAGTCGGCCGACGAGAGGAAGACCCGCAAGGACACCGAGCGGGTGGGGTTGTTCGCCCGCATCGCGCGGTTCTTCCGCGAGGTCGTGGCCGAGCTGCGTAAGGTCATCTGGCCTACCCGCAAGGAGCTGCTGACCTACACCGCCGTGGTCGTCACCTTCGTCGCGGTGATGCTGACGATCGTGGCCGGCTTGGACTACGCCTTCGCGAAGGGCGTGCTGTGGGTCTTCGGCAACCCCAGCTGACCGGCTGACTCAAGCCGATAGTGACGGAAGTGAGCGAGCGTGCCTGAGTACGACGAGACCGCCGAGACCACGGACGAGCAGTCCGCGGTGGCGACGGCGGCCAACGATGAGTCGGTCGAGGCCGCCAGCGAGCCGGACTTTCCGACCACCGAGCCCGCCCCGGAAGAGGACTTCGACCCGGTCGCGGAGCTGCGTCAGAAGCTGCGCTACGCGCCGGGCGACTGGTACGTGGTGCACTCGTACGCCGGCTACGAAAACAAGGTCAAGACCAACCTCGAGACCCGGATCACCTCCCTCGACATGGAGGACTACATCTACCAGGTCGAGGTGCCGACCCGGGAAGAGATCGAGGTCAAGAACGGCAAGCGGTCCCAGATCCAGGCCAAGGTGTTCCCCGGCTACATCCTGGTCCGGATGGAGCTGACCGCGGAGTCCTACTCCTGCGTGCGCAACACCCCCGGGGTCACCGGGTTCGTGGGGGCGACCGACCGGGCCGACCGGCCGGCGCCGCTGAGCCTCGACGAGGTGCTCAAGTGGCTCGCCCCGGCGGTCGAGACCGGGCAGAAGAAGGCCAAGACCGAGATCAGGGTGCTGGACTTCGAGGTGGGCGACTCGGTCACCGTCACCGACGGCGCGTTCGCCTCGCTGCCGGCGACGATCAGCGAGATCAACGCCGACCAGCAGAAGCTCAAGGTGCTGGTGTCGATCTTCGGCCGGGAGACCCCGGTCGAGCTGAACTTCAACCAGGTCACCAAGATCTGACGTTCCCGGGCGCCGGCGGTGGGGCAGCAGCCTGCCGCCGGCGTATCCATTCCGCCCCCTCGCCGGACCTCGGCGTAGGGGGCGGCGGAGCATTGCGCTACTCTAGAACGTCGGCTGTCGCATCGCGCTGACCGTGCGCGCCCCCGGCCGGCACCTTTCCCAGCTCCAAGCCCCAGGAAGTGACATGCCTCCGAAGAAGAAGAAGCTCGTCAAGACGTTCACGCTTCAGCTGAAGGCGGGCCAGGCCACGCCGGCGCCGCCGGTCGGCCCCGCGCTCGGCCAGCACGGCGTGAACATCATGGAGTTCTGCAAGACCTACAACGCGCAGACCGAGTCCCAGCGGGGCGACATCGTCCCCGCCGAGATCAGCGTGTACGAGGACCGCACCTTCAGCTTCGTGCTGAAGACCCCGCCCGCCGCCCGGCTGCTGATCAAGGCCGCCGGCGTCGAGAAGGGTTCCGGCGTGCCGCAGAGCGAGAAGGTCGGCTCCGTCACCCGGGCTCAGCTGCGCGAGATCGCCGAGAAGAAGATGTCGGACCTCAACGCCAACGACATCGACCAGGCTCAGAAGATCATCGCCGGCACCGCCCGGTCGATGGGCATCACCGTCGCCGACTGACCTCGGTCACCGCTTCCCCGTCATTTCGTGGGAGGGCGCGCGGTCACCGCGGCCCGCCATAGACCACAGGAGTAGCTAGAAATGCAGCGCAGCAAGACCTACCGCAAGGCCGCCGAGGTCATCGACCGGTCGAAGCTCTACACCCCGGCCGAGGCTGTCAAGGTCGCGAAGGACACCACCAACGCCAAGTTCGACGCCACGGTCGAGGTCGCCATGCGCCTCGGCGTCGACCCCCGCAAGGCGGACCAGATGGTCCGTGGCGTGGTCAACCTGCCGCACGGCACGGGCAAGACCGCCCGCGTGATCGTCTTCGCCTCCGGCGCGAAGGCCGAGGAGGCCGCCGCCGCCGGTGCGGACGAGGTGGGCACCGACGAGCTCGTCGCCCGGATCCAGGGCGGTTGGCTCGACTTCGACGCGGCGATCGCCACCCCGGACCAGATGGCCAAGATCGGCCGGATCGCGCGGATCCTGGGCCCGCGCGGCCTCATGCCGAACCCGAAGACCGGCACGGTGACGATGGACGTCACCAAGGCCGTCGCGGACATCAAGGGCGGCAAGATCACCTTCCGGGTGGACAAGCACTCCAACCTCCACCTGATCATCGGCAAGGCCTCGTTCTCCGAGTCCCAGCTGATCGACAACTACGCCGCCGTCCTCGACGAGGTGCTGCGGGCCAAGCCGTCGTCGTCGAAGGGTAAGTACCTCAAGAAGGTCACCCTCACCACCACGATGGGCCCGGGCGTTCCGGTCGACCCGAACCTGGTCAAGAACCTCCAGGAGGGCACGACCGAGGCCTGAGCACCGCTGCCTCGACGGGGCCCCGCCACGACTCTCGTGGCGGGGCCCTTTCCGTCTCACGGGTGTGGCAGGCT
Organism: Micromonospora rubida; assembly: GCF_009908295.1. Classification (GTDB taxonomy): domain Bacteria; phylum Actinomycetota; class Actinomycetes; order Mycobacteriales; family Micromonosporaceae; genus Micromonospora; species Micromonospora rubida. The sequence goes on along the minus strand of NZ_JAAALO010000002.1, from coordinate 673,376 downwards.
CGCGGCATGCGGTGGGAGGGCGTGTGGCTGCGGTACCACCGGCGCGGTCCGTGGGTGCTGCGGGAGGCCAGCCTGCGGCTCGACCCGGGCGAGGCGGCCGTGGTGCTCGGCCGCAACGGCGTCGGCAAGTCCACTCTGCTCCAGTTGGCGGCCGGGGTGCTCAGGCCGACCCGGGGCCGGGTCGTCGACCGCCCGCGGCACGTCGGCTGGGTGCCGGAGCGGTTCCCCGTCGACCAGCCGTTCACCGTGAGGCGTTACCTGGCCGGGATGGCCCGGGTTGCCGGGCTGGGTGGTAGCGAGGCGGACCTGGCGGTCGACCGGTGGACCGAGCGGCTGGGCCTGACGCGGTTCCACGGCGTGCGCCTTCCCGAGCTGTCCAAGGGCACGGCCCAGAAGGTGGGCCTGGCCCAGGCGATGCTGCGCCGGCCCGACCTGCTCATCCTCGACGAGCCGTGGGAAGGCCTCGACGCCGCCGCCCGGGAACTGGTCCCCGGGCTGATCGGCGAGGTGCTGGCGTCCGGCGGGTCGGTGCTGGTCAGCGATCATCGGGGCGAGACGGCACGGCTGCCGGGCGCGGCCCGCTGGGCCGTCGCCGACGGCACCGTCACCGCGCAGGCGTCGGCCGCCCCGCCGGCCGACGCGCTCGTCGTGGTCGAGGTCGCGGTGTCGGCCACGCGGGTGGCCGGCACCGTCGCCCGGTTGCGCGCCGACGGCCACCACGTCCTACGGGTACGCTCCGACGCCGCCCCGCCCGTCGGGACGCCGGCTGCCCTCGTCGCCGGGGAACTGGTCGCACCGGTTGCCGGGGAGCCGGCCGCCCTCGTCGCCGGTGGCGCGTCCGCCTCCGGCACCGGAGAGCCGGGCGCTGCTGCCGTCGGGGGGCCGGCGGCTCCCGTCGCCGGCGCGTCTGCCGTACCCGTCGCGCCCATCGGCGGTCCGCCGGGCCCTGCCGACGGGGCGGCCGTACCCGTCGCGCTCCCGATCAGTGGTCCGCCGGGCCCTGCCGACGGGGCGGGCGGGGGCGTGCCGGCCTCGGGGCCGGCAGGGCGGGTGAGCCGGTGAGCGCGCTGGTCCGGATGAGGCTGGCCGGCTTCCTGCGTACCGGACGGGCTGTCGCGCCCCTGCTGGCCGGCCTGCTCGCCCTCGGTGTCCTCTACGGCGGCGGGCGAGCCCAGCCGGGCGAGGCGTACGGCGTCTCGGCGGTGGTGCTGTTCCCGGTGCTGGCCTGGCAGACCAAGATCCTGCTCGACGTCGAGCCGGACGTCCAGCGCCGGCTGGCCCTGGTGCTCGCCGGGGCGGCCCGGGAGCGGGCCGCCGGGCTGCTCGCGGCGGTCGTTGCCGGGCTCGGCACGGTCGCCGCCGGGCTGGTCTATCCGTGGCTGGTGGGCGGGGTGACCAGCCAGGTGACGCCGGGCGGCCGGTCGCTGGCCGCCGGTGTCGCTCTCGGCGTCTGGGCGCACCTGCTCGCCCTGCCGGCAGCCGTGGCGCTCGGCGCGCTGGCCAGCCGGGCCGTCACGGGCAGCGCCGGGTACGGCGTCGCGGTGCTGGCGCTCGGCGTGGTCGGCACGCTGGTCCTGGGTCTCTCCGACTCGGTGATCCCGTGGTTGGCGCCGCCGGTGATGTCCACTGCCCGGGCTGCCGCCGCCGGACCGTCCGGCGGCACCCTGGCCCTGCTCAGCGGGTGGGGGGTCGCCTGGAGCGCGACGGCCCTGGCCGCGTACGCCTGGCGCCGGCGGGTCCGCGTCTGACCGGCGGCCGCCGGGCGCCGCACGTTGCGTCCTCCGTGCCGCTGAGGGCCCGGAGCCTGGTGAACGGGTCGATCACCGGCGGGGGAGTGATGGGGCGCACCCGGGGGCGATTTGGCGGTCACGGGGCGTGTCGCGTAACCTCTGGGACGAAGTAACACCCAGAGACCGCTGGTCACCGTGCTTCGGCACGGTCGAAGGTCCCGCTTCGACGGGCGACCCGCGCAGGGCGGCAAGCGAAACTTGGCCGTGTTCCCGTGGTCCGCCGACTGCGGTGGGATCGGCCGACCCTCGCCCCGTGCGCCCTGCGCCGGGGCGTTTCTCGTTGTCGCGGCCCTCCGGTACCGCGGAAGCCTGCTGGCTTCCCGGTCGACCAGCCTGGAGCAACGAGAGAGGAGGGACATGGCGGACAAGCCGATCCGGGCCGACAAGGCCACGGCCGTCGTCGAGCTGACCGAGAACTTCCGCAACGCGGGAGCTACGGTGCTGACCGAGTACCGTGGTCTGACGGTTTCCCAGCTCACCCAGCTGCGGCGCTCGCTCGGCAAGGAGACCACCTACACGGTCGCGAAGAACACGCTGGCGAAGCGTGCCGCGACCGACGCGGGGATCTCCGGGCTCGACGAGCTGTTCACCGGTCCTACCGCGCTGACTTTCGTTTCGGGCGACGTCGTCGAGGCGGCGAAGGGGCTTCGCGACTTCGCGAAGGCCAACCCGAAGCTTGTCATCAAGGGCGGCGTCTTCGAGGGCAGGGCCATTTCCGCGGCCGAGGTCACGAAGCTTGCCGACCTGGAGTCCCGTGAGGTGCTGCTGGCCAAGCTGGCCGGCGCGATGAAGGGCAACCTGAGCAAGGCCGCGGCCCTGTTCCAGGCCCCGCTGTCGAAGACCGCCCGTCTGGCGGCAGCCCTGCAGGACAAGCGCGAGAAGGAGGGCGCCGAGGCGGCCTGAGGCCCCGCGGCGCACCCACGTTCTTAGTCAAACCTTAGGAAAGGACGCCAGATATGGCGAAGCTCAGCACCGACGAGCTGCTTGACGCGTTCAAGGAGATGACGCTGATCGAGCTCTCCGAGTTCGTGAAGCAGTTCGAGACGACCTTCGAGGTCACCGCCGCGGCTCCGGTCGCCGTCGCCGCCGGGGGCGCTGCCCCGTCCGCCGCCGAGGCCGAGCCGGAGAAGGACGAGTTCGACGTCGTTCTCGAGGCCGACGGTGGCAAGAAGATCCAGGTCATCAAGGTCGTGCGTGAGCTGACCGGCCTGGGCCTCAAGGAGGCCAAGGACGCGGTCGAGTCCGCGCCGAAGGCCATCCTGGAGAAGGTCAACAAGGAGACCGCCGAGAAGGCCAAGGCCAAGCTCGAGGGCGAAGGCGCCAAGGTCACCCTCAAGTAATTGGGGCTGACCGGGCGCGCGCCCGGCTCAAGGTGCACGTGAGCCGGGGCACACTCCGACACGGCGGGCGACGATCCAAATTTTGGATCGTCGCCCGCCGTGTTCGTGCTGGGACCGCCAGCAACGTTCTGAGCAGGGCTCGGGCGCCCGGCGCCCGGCGGTACGGCCGGAGCGGAGGTCGCCCGTCGGTGGGAAACACGTGTCGCCAGCGAGACCGGCCCTTGACGCGGCCCCGGGCCGCCAGGCACGCTGACACCTGCAAGACCTTCCGCGCTTGCAACGGCCACCTCTTGGGTATTGGCAGCGGCACCACCACCGGCCGCCGCACCCGAGCGGATCCGTAGGTCCGCCGCGTTCCGAGCGGCCCGGTTGTCCCTCTTTCGAGGGATGCCGAGGCGCGTTCCGCGACGACCTGCGGGCTGGGCTGGACAGCGGTTAGCCTCTCGGCTACACTGCTAGTTTGCGCTGCCTTCCGACTTGACCCCTGCGCAGAAATGTCCGATTGCGGGTATTTCTGGTGGGGATATTGGAGTGCACGCGTACCAGCCGTTCTGCAGCACCGGTCCTCGGAAGGACGCATCTTGGCAGCTTCCCGCCCTGCGAAGACCAGTCGTACGTCGAGCGCTTTCGCTCCCCGCCGAGTCTCTTTCGGCAGGATTACCGAACACCTCGAGGTCCCCAACCTCCTCGCCATCCAGAACGAGTCCTTCGACTGGCTCGTCGGCAACGAGGGTTGGCAGGGCCGGTCGGCGGACGACCCGCACCCACGCTCGGGTCTCGCGGAAATCCTCGAAGAGATCAGTCCCATTGAGGACTTCTCTGGCACCATGTCGCTTTCCTTCTCGGCACCGCGCTTCGACGAGGTCAAGGCCTCGATCGAGGAGTGCAAGGAGAAGGACCTGACCTACTGCGCCCCGCTGTTCGTGACCGCGGAGTTCACCAACAACACCACCGGCGAGATCAAGAGCCAGACGGTGTTCATGGGTGACTTCCCGATGATGACGCCGAAGGGCACCTTCATCATCAACGGCACCGAGCGTGTCGTGGTCAGCCAGCTCGTCCGCTCGCCGGGCGTGTACTTCTCGAAAGAGCCGGACAAGACCTCCGACCGCGACCTCTCCAGCGTCAAGGTCATCCCGAGTCGGGGTGCCTGGCTGGAGTTCGACATCGACAAGCGCGACACGGTCGGCGTCCGCATCGACCGCAAGCGCCGGCAGGCCGTCACGGTCCTGCTCAAGGCCATCGGTTGGTCCGCCGAGCGGATCCGCGAGAAGTTCGGCTGGTCCGAGCTGCTGATGACCACGCTCGAGAAGGACCACATCGCCGGCGCCGACGAGGCGTTGCTCGACATCTACCGGAAGCTCCGCCCTGGCGAGCCGCCGACCCGCGAGAACGCCCAGACCCTGCTCGACAACCTCTTCTTCAACCCGAAGCGGTACGACGTCGCCAAGGTCGGTCGGTACAAGTTCAACAAGAAGCTCGAAGTGGGCGTGCCGATCACCACCGGCACCCTGACCGAGGACGACATCGTCGCCACCGTGGAGTACCTCTGCCGGCTGCACGCCGGCGAGGACGGCTACGAGGCCGACGACATCGACCACTTCGGCAACCGGCGCCTGCGTACCGTGGGTGAGCTGATCCAGAACCAGGTCCGGGTCGGCCTGTCCCGGATGGAGCGGGTCGTCCGCGAGCGGATGACCACCCAGGACGTCGAGGCGATCACGCCGCAGACCCTGATCAACATCCGCCCCGTCGTGGCGGCGATCAAGGAGTTCTTCGGCACGTCGCAGCTGTCCCAGTTCATGGACCAGACCAACCCGCTGGCGGGCCTGACCCACCGGCGCCGGCTGAGCGCGCTCGGCCCGGGTGGTCTGTCCCGGGAGCGGGCCGGCTTCGAGGTCCGCGACGTGCACCCGTCCCACTACGGCCGGATGTGCCCGATCGAGACGCCGGAAGGCCCGAACATCGGCCTGATCGGCGCGCTCTCCACCTTCGCCCGGGTCAACCCGTTCGGCTTCATCGAGACGCCGTACCGGAAGGTCGTCGAGGGTCGGGTCACCGACCAGATCGACTACCTGACCGCGGACGAGGAGGACCGGTTCGTCAAGGCGCAGGCCAACGCGCGGCTGAAGGCCGACGGCACGTTCGCCGAGGACCGGGTCCTGTGTCGCCGTAAGGGTGGCGAGACCGAGGACGTGGTTCCCGCCGCCGTCGACTACATGGACGTGTCGCCGCGGCAGATGACCTCGGTCGCGACCGCGATGATTCCGTTCCTTGAGCACGACGACGCCAACCGGGCACTGATGGGCGCGAACATGCAGCGCCAGGCGGTGCCGCTGGTCAAGGCCGAGTCGCCGTTGGTCGGCACCGGCATGGAGTACCGCGCCGCCGTCGACGCCGGTGACGTGGTCGTGGCCGAGGTCGGCGGTGTCATCGAGGACCTCTGCGCCGACTACGTCACCATCCACCAGGACGACGGCCACCGCCGGACGTACCTGCTGCACAAGTTCCGCCGCTCCAACGCCGGCTCCTGCGTCAACCAGAAGCCGGTCGTCTTCGAGGGCGACCGCGTCGAGGCCGGTCAGGTCATCGCCGACGGTCCGTGCACCGACGAGGGCGAGATGGCGCTCGGGCGCAACCTGCTGGTGGCGTTCATGTGCTGGGAGGGCCACAACTACGAGGACGCGATCATCCTGTCGCAGCGCCTCGTGCAGCAGGACGTGCTCACCTCGATCCACATCGAGGAGCACGAGGTCGACGCCCGGGACACCAAGCTCGGCCCGGAGGAGATCACCCGCGACATCCCGAACGTCAGCGAGGAAATGCTTGCCGACCTCGATGAGCGCGGCATCATCCGGATCGGCGCCGAGGTCGTCCCCGGTGACATCCTGGTCGGCAAGGTCACGCCCAAGGGCGAGACCGAGCTGACCCCGGAGGAGCGGCTGCTCCGCGCGATCTTCGGCGAGAAGGCGCGCGAGGTCCGGGACACCTCGCTGAAGGTGCCGCACGGTGAGACCGGCACGGTCATCGGCGTGCGTACCTTCTCCCGGGAGGACGGCGACGAGCTGCCCCCGGGCGTCAACGAGCTGGTCCGGGTCTACGTCGCCCAGAAGCGGAAGATCCAGGACGGCGACAAGCTCGCCGGCCGGCACGGCAACAAGGGCGTCATCTCGAAGATCCTGCCGATCGAGGACATGCCGTTCCTGGAGGACGGCACCCCGGTCGACATCGTGCTGAACCCGCTGGGTGTTCCGTCCCGGATGAACATCGGCCAGGTGCTGGAGACGCACCTCGGCTGGGTGGCCAAGACGGGTTGGAGCGTGGACGGCGACGACACCGACTGGAAGCGCCAGCTGCGCTCCATCGAGGCGCACGAGTCCGGGCCGGACACCAACGTGGCCACGCCGGTCTTCGACGGCGCCCGCGAGGAGGAGATCTCCGGCCTGCTCTCGTCGACCCTGCCCAACCGGGACGGCAAGCAGCTGATCGGCTCCTCCGGCAAGGCGCAGCTGTTCGACGGCCGTTCGGGCGAGCCGCTGCCGGACCCGATCGCGGTCGGCTACATCTACATCCTGAAGCTCAACCACCTGGTCGACGACAAGATCCACGCCCGGTCGACCGGCCCGTACTCGATGATCACGCAGCAGCCGCTGGGTGGTAAGGCGCAGTTCGGTGGCCAGCGCTTCGGTGAGATGGAGTGCTGGGCGATGCAGGCGTACGGCGCCGCGTACGCCCTGCAGGAGCTGCTCACGATCAAGTCCGACGACGTCCTGGGCCGGGTCAAGGTCTACGAGGCGATCGTCAAGGGCGAGAACATCCCGGAGCCGGGCATTCCGGAGTCGTTCAAGGTGTTGCTCAAGGAGCTGCAGTCGCTGTGCCTCAACGTCGAGGTGCTCTCCAGCGACGGTGTGGCCCTGGAGATGCGCGAGACCGACGACGAGGTGTTCCGGGCCGCGGAGGAGCTGGGCATCGACCTGTCCAGGCGCGAGCCGAGCTCGGTCGAAGAGGTCTGAGGTGAGCGGTCGGGAGCCGGTCCGCCGGCTCCCGACCCCACCCAATAGCTAAGCAGTACAGACGACGACATAGGGGACATAGTGCTCGACGTCAACTTCTTCGACGAGCTGCGCATCGGTCTCGCCACCGCCGACGACATCCGTCAGTGGTCGCACGGCGAGGTCAAGAAGCCTGAGACGATCAACTACCGCACCCTCAAGCCGGAAAAGGACGGGCTCTTCTGCGAGAAGATCTTCGGCCCGCAGCGGGACTGGGAGTGCTACTGCGGTAAGTACAAGCGGGTCCGGTTCAAGGGCATCATCTGCGAGCGCTGCGGCGTCGAGGTGACCCGCTCCAAGGTCCGCCGGGAGCGGATGGGTCACATCGAGCTGGCCGCTCCGGTGACCCACATCTGGTACTTCAAGGGCGTGCCGAGCCGGCTGGGTTACCTGCTGGACCTCGCCCCGAAGGACCTCGAAAAGATCATCTACTTCGCCTCGTACGTGATCACGAGCGTGGACGCCGAGTCGCGTCACCGCGACCTCTCGACCATCGAGAACGAGATCCTGGCCGAGAAGCGGCAGTCCGAGAACAGCCGCGACTCGGAGATCGAGAAGCGGGCCGCCAAGCTCGAGGCCGACCTGGCCGAGCTGGAGGCCGAGGGCGCGAAGGCGGACGTCCGGCGCAAGGTCAAGGAGGGCGGAGAGCGCGAGATGCGCCAGATCCGCGACCGGGCCCAGCGCGAGATCGACCGCCTGGACGAGGTGCTCGACACCTTCCGCAAGCTGGACTCGAAGCAGCTCGTCACCGACGAGCTGCTCTACCGGGAGCTGCGCGACCGGTTCGGCGAGTACTTCACCGGGGCGATGGGCGCCGAGGCCATCAAGGCGCTGGTCCAGAACATGGACCTCGCCACCGAGGCCGAGAGCCTGCGCGAGACCATCCGCTCCGGCAAGGGCCAGCGGAAGATCCGGGCGCTCAAGCGGCTCAAGGTCGTCGCGGCGTTCCTGAACACCCGCAACTCGCCGCTCGGCATGGTGCTGGACTGCGTCCCGGTCATCCCGCCGGACCTGCGCCCGATGGTGCAGCTCGACGGTGGCCGCTTCGCGACCTCCGACCTGAACGACCTGTACCGCCGCGTGATCAACCGGAACAACCGCCTCAAGCGGCTGATCGACCTCGGCGCGCCCGAGATCATCGTCAACAACGAGAAGCGGATGCTCCAGGAGGCCGTCGACGCGCTGTTCGACAACGGCCGCCGCGGCCGGCCGGTCACCGGTCCGGGCAACCGCCCGCTCAAGTCGCTGTCCGACATGCTCAAGGGCAAGCAGGGCCGGTTCCGGCAGAACCTGCTCGGCAAGCGCGTCGACTACTCCGGCCGTTCGGTCATCGTGGTCGGCCCGAAGCTGAAGCTGCACCAGTGCGGCCTGCCCAAGCAGATGGCGCTGGAGCTGTTCAAGCCGTTCGTGATGAAGCGGCTGGTGGACCTCAACCACGCGCAGAACATCAAGTCCGCCAAGCGGATGGTCGAGCGGCAGCGGCCGGTCGTGTGGGACGTGCTGGAAGAGGTCATCGGCGAGCACCCGGTGCTGCTGAACCGCGCGCCGACCCTGCACCGACTGGGCATCCAGGCCTTCGAGCCGCAGCTCGTCGAGGGCAAGGCGATCCAGATCCACCCGCTGGTCTGCACCGCGTTCAACGCCGACTTCGACGGTGACCAGATGGCGGTGCACGTGCCGCTGTCCGCCGAGGCTCAGGCCGAGGCGCGGATCCTGATGCTGTCGTCGAACAACATCCTCAAGCCGGCCGACGGCAAGCCGGTCACCATGCCCACCCAGGACATGGTCATCGGCCTCTACCACCTCACCCACCTCAGGGCCGGTGAGAAGGGCGAGGGCCGGCCGTTCAGCTCGGACGCCGAGGCCCGGATGGCCTTCGACGCCAGCGAGCTGCACCTGCAGGCGCCGGTGAAGATCCGCCTGCGCGGGCTGGTCGGGGTCGACAACGGCGCCGGCGCCGAGCCGTGGGTCGCGCCTGAGGGCTGGGTCGAGGGTGACCCGCTCACCGTCGAGACCACCCTGGGCCGGGTGCTGTTCAACGAGACGCTGCCGCAGGGCTACCGCTTCGTGAACTACGAGATCCGCAAGGGTCAGCTCTCCGCGATCGTCAACGACCTGGCCGAGCGCTTCCCGAAGGTGGCGCTGGCCGCCACCCTGGACGGCCTCAAGGAGGCCGGTTTCCACTGGGCCACCTGGTCCGGCGTGACGATCGGCATGGAGGACGTCATCGCTCCGCCGCGCAAGCGGGAGATCCTGGAGAAGTACGAGAAGGAAGCCGACCGGATCGACAAGCAGTACCAGCGGGGTCTGATGACCGCCGAGGAGCGTCGCGGCGAGCTCATCGAGATCTGGACCAAGGCGACCAACGAGGTCGCCAAGGAGATGGACACCGCGCTGCCGCAGGAGAACCCGCTGTGGAAGATGATCAATTCGGGTGCCCGCGGTAACCTGCTCCAGCTCCGTCAGATCGCCGCGATCCGTGGTCTGGTGGCCAACCCGAAGGGCGAGATCATCCCCCGGCCGATCAAGGCCAGCTACCGGGAGGGTCTGTCCGTGCTGGAGTACTTCATCTCCACGCACGGTGCCCGCAAGGGTCTCGCCGACACCGCGCTGCGGACCGCCGACTCGGGTTACCTGACCCGTCGTCTGGTGGACGTGTCGCAGGACGTCATCATCCGCGAGGAGGACTGCGGCACCGACCGGGCCATCCCGATGCAGATCGGCGAGCGGCGCGACGGCAAGCTGTACGTCCACGAGCACGCCGAGACCAGCGTGCACGCCCGGACCCTGGCGGACGACATCAAGGGGCCGGACGGCAACGTCGTCGCCGAGCGCGGCCAGGACGTCAACTCCATCGGGGTCGACCGGATCGTCGCCGCCGGGGTGGAGACGATCCGGGTGCGCAGCGTGCTCACCTGCGAGTCGAAGCTGGGCGTCTGCGGTGCGTGCTACGGCCGCTCGCTGCCGACCGGCAAGACCGTGGACGTCGGCGAGGCGGTCGGCATCATCGCCGCCCAGTCGATCGGTGAGCCCGGTACGCAGCTGACGATGCGTACGTTCCACACCGGTGGTGTCGCGGGTGAGGACATCACCCAGGGTCTGCCCCGTGTCCAGGAGATCTTCGAGGCCCGGGTCCCGAAGGGCAAGGCGCCGATCGCCGACACCCCGGGCCGGATCCGGATCGAGGACGGCGAGCGGTCGCGGAAGATCATCGTGGTGCCGGACGACGGCAGCGAGGAGATCGTCTACGACAAGATCTCCAAGCGGGTTCGTCTGCGGGCCCACGACGGCGACCACGTCGAGGTCGGCGAGAAGCTCACCGAGGGCACCATCGACCCGCACGAGCTGCTGCGCATCCTCGGCCCGCGCGCGGTCCAGGTCCACCTGACCCAGGAGGTCCAGCAGGTCTACCGCTCGCAGGGTGTGCTCATCCACGACAAGCACATCGAGATCATCATCCGCCAGATGCTGAAGCGGGTGACGGTCATCGACTCCGGCTCGACCGAGTTCCTGCCGGGCGTGCTGGTCGACCGGGCGCTGTTCGAGTCGGAGAACCGCCGGCTCGTCTCCGAGGGCGGCGAGCCCGCCGCCGGTCGTCCGGTGCTGATGGGTATCACCAAGGCCTCGCTGGCCACGGACTCCTGGCTCTCGGCGGCCTCCTTCCAGGAGACCACCCGGGTGCTGACCGACGCGGCGATCAACTCGCGCAGCGACTCGCTGGTCGGCCTCAAGGAGAACGTGATCATCGGTAAGCTCATCCCGGCCGGTACGGGCATCAGCAAGTACCGCAACGTCCGGGTCGAGCCGACCGAGGAGGCCAAGGCCAAGGTCTACTCGATGACCGGCTACCCGGAGAGCGACTACGGCTTCGGGCCGGCCAGCGGGCAGGCCGTGCCGCTGGACGACTTCGACTTCGGGTCGTACCGCTAAGCAGTAGGAACGACGAGGCCCCCGGCAGCCGCCGGGGGCCTCGTCGCGTCTCGGACCGAGAATCGATGAAGGGAATCCCTCGGCCGGGTGTCGTGTCGTGCGCCAAACCCCCGTCCCGCCGGCCGTGGTTCCGGTGGGGGAAGAGAGCGGCCGGGCCGGAGGGGCATGATGGTGGGCATGACGACCGCACCCGGGCAGGTGCCCGTCGCGCAGCAGGGGCCGCGTCATCCGCTCGATCCTGACCCGGTCCGGTCCAGCAAGGCCCGCGCGGTCTTCGCCCTCGGCCTGATGGGCGCGCTCACCGGGCTCTTCGTCGGTGGGGTGGTGCCGGCCACGCTCGCCCTCGTGCTGGCCCGTCAGGCCCGCCGGGAGGCGTACGCCTCAGGGGGGTTCCTCACCGGCGGCGTTTGGCTGCGGCGGGGGGAACGGCTGGCTTGGACGGGGTTGGTCCTGGTCGCGACGACGGTCGTGGTGGCGGTGGTGATCGGGCTGGTCCGGCTGGCCGGGCAGCCGTTCGGGCACGACTACGCGCCGAACGTGGACTGACCGTCCCGGGGGATGCGTCCCCGCCCACCCACGAGGGCTGGGGCGGCGGCGGTAGCCTGACCGGTGTCCGTCGCGCGGCGGTGGACACCGACCGGCGACAGGAGGCCCTCGTGACGGAACCGGCGCGGCCCTCGGGCGATTCGGCGGAGCGACCCGCCGCGCCCCCGGACCCGACCGGGCCTCCCGCTTCGCCGGGGGAGAGCCTGTGGGCCAGGCCGGCTGCCGACGCGGACGCCGGGCCCCGCATCGTCCCGGAGGTCGCCTCCGTGGAGTACGCGCCCCCGCCGGTCTCCCCGCCCCCGGGGGCCGGGAGCGCGGGTCTTCCTCAGGGCCCGTTCCCGCCGGCCGGTCCCGCGCCGCACCCGGGCACCGCGCCGCCGGCCGGCTGGTCGTCGCCGGCCGGTCCGTACCCGACGCAGGCACCCTGGTCCGGGCAGCCGGCCGGGGCTCATCCCGGGGCGGGGCCGGCGGGGTACCCGGGCCAGCAGGCGGGTGTCGGCTGGGGCGGGCCGGGCGCCGGCTGGGGGCGGGTGCCCCCGCCGCCCAGGGAGGCCCCCCGGCCGCCGAAGCGGGTCGACCGGGTGCCCGGCACCCCGTTCGGCGTGGTGCACCTCGACGTCCCCCCGGTCACCTCCGGGCTTGCGGTCGGCTCGTTGGTGGCCGGGATCGTGTCGGCCCTGGTCTCGGTCCTGGTGATCTGCCTGGGGGTGACCGCGGACTCGCAGGGGGTCTGGGCCGCCGGCGTGTTCACGTTCCTCGGGGTGCTGGCCGGGGCGGCGGCCGTGGTGGCCGGTCTGCTCGGCAGGCGACAGATCCGGCGGCCCGCGCCGCCGCCCGCAGTGCGCTTCACCGGCCGGGGCCTGGCCCTGGCCGGAATCAGTTGCGGCGCGACGGGCCTGGCGCTCAGCCTGCTCGGTCTGGGCCTGGCGCTGCTTCTCGGCCTCGGTTGAGCTGCGGCCTGCCGGGCCCGGTGATCGACGGCGTCAGACGTCCGGCCAGAGGCGCCCGGGCCCGCCGGGCGGCCGACGGCGGGTGCGGGCGGGGGCGACCGGGGCGTACCCGGCGGAAGCCGTTACACTTGTTTCCGTAGGTGCTCATCGCGGATGGGCAGGCACGACGGTTCGGCCGGCAGGCGGTGACGCCGATCTCCGGGCCCCTCCGTTTTGACCTGTGCGGCTGTGATAGGTACTCTTTCCCCTTGTGCCCGGGCCTGCCCGGGCAACTCGTGCGTGCGCTGGACCCGGGCGACCTGGTGATCATGCGGCGACACGACAGAGCCAAAGACCCGGCGCGGGTGATCGCATGCCGGTGACAGACGATCCGGTGCGCGCGCGAGCGACGGCACCGGGGCCGTGGGCTGGGCGACACGCCCGACCGCGGGTGCCGGGACCTCCGCAAGGTGGGCCTGGCCGGAATGTAGGAGAGCCTCCCCATCAGGGTTGGTTACGAGTAGACGGCGCGGCCGCCGGATGGCGGCCGAAGGGAGCGGAGAAACCCGGTGCCCACGATTCAGCAGCTGGTCCGAAAGGGCCGCCAGGCCAAGACGACCAAGACCAAGACCCCGGCGCTGAAGGGTTCCCCTCAGCGGCGCGGCGTGTGCACCCGCGTGTACACCACCACCCCCAAGAAGCCGAACTCGGCGCTCCGCAAGGTCGCTCGTGTCAAGCTCAGCAGCCAGATCGAGGTGACCGCCTACATCCCGGGCGTGGGTCACAACCTGCAGGAGCACTCGATCGTGCTCGTCCGCGGCGGCCGCGTGAAGGACCTCCCTGGCGTGCGTTACAAGATCGTCCGCGGTTCGCTGGACACCCAGGGTGTCCGCAACCGCAAGCAGGCGCGCAGCCGTTACGGCGCGAAGAAGGAGAAGAGCTGAGATGCCGCGTAAGGGACCCGCTCCGCGGAAGCCGCTGGTCGCTGACCCGGTGTACAACTCGCCGTTGGTCACCCAGTTGGTGAACAAGATCCTCATGCGCGGCAAGCGCCAGCTCGCCGAGCGTATCGTGTACGCCGCCCTGGAGGGCTGCCGCGAGAAGTCCGGCACCGACCCGGTCGTCACCCTCAAGCGGGCGATGGACAACGTCAAGCCGACCCTCGAGGTGCGCAGCCGCCGTGTCGGTGGCGCCACCTACCAGGTGCCGGTCGAGGTCCGCCCGACCCGCGCGACCACCCTCGGTCTGCGCTGGCTGGTGACGTACTCCAAGGCCCGGCGCGAGAAGACCATGGTCGAGCGGCTCATGAACGAGCTGCTGGACGCGAGCAACGGTCTGGGTGCCGCCGTGAAGCGGCGCGAGGACACGCACAAGATGGCTGAGTCGAACAAGGCCTTCGCGCACTACCGCTGGTAACACCCTGGTTCCGGCGCCCTGGCGGCGCCGGAACCGCCACCAGTTGTGTCGAGACGACGATAAGTAGGGATTGAAGTGGCCGCCGCAGACGCGCTCGCCAACGTACGCAACATCGGCATCATGGCTCACATCGATGCCGGTAAGACCACCACCACCGAGCGGATCCTCTTCTACACCGGTATCACGTACAAGATCGGTGAGGTCCACGAGGGCGCTGCCGTCATGGACTGGATGGAGCAGGAGCAGGAGCGTGGTATCACCATCACCTCCGCTGCTACCAAGTGTGAGTGGAAGGACCACACGATCCAGATCATCGACACGCCCGGTCACGTCGACTTCACGGTCGAGGTCGAGCGGTCGCTGCGGGTGCTGGATGGTGCGGTCGCGGTCTACGACGGTGTGGCCGGCGTGGAGCCGCAGACGGAGAACGTCTGGCGTCAGGCTGACAAGTACGACGTCCCGCGGATGTGCTTCGTCAACAAGCTCGACCGGACCGGCGCGGACTTCTTCCGCTGCGTGCAGATGATGATCGACCGGCTCAACGCCACCCCGCTGGTGCTCCAGATCCCGATCGGGCTCGAGGGCGACCACATCGGGGTCGTCGACCTGATCGGCATGCGCGCCCTCACCTGGCGCGGGGAGACCCAGAAGGGTGAGGACTACGCGATCGAGGAGATCCCGGCCGACCTGGCCGACTCCGCGACCGAGTGGCGCGAGAAGCTGGTGGAGACCCTGGCCGACGTCGACGACGCGGTGATGGAGAAGTACCTGGAGGGCGAGGAGATCTCCGTCGAGGAGATCAAGGCCGCCATCCGGCGCGCGACCATCGCCAGCAAGGCCAACCCGGTGCTCTGCGGCTCGGCGTTCAAGAACAAGGGCGTCCAGCCGATGCTCGACGCCGTGGTCGACTTCCTGCCGTCGCCGCTGGACGTCCCTGCGATCGTGGGCACCGCGACCGACGGTGAGACGCCGTTGCAGCGGAAGCCGTCGAAGTCGGAGCCGTTCGCCGGTCTCGCCTTCAAGATCCAGACCGACAAGCACCTTGGCAAGCTCACCTACGTCCGGGTCTACTCCGGCGTGGTCGAGACCGGCAACCAGGTGGTCAACTCCACCAAGGACCGCAAGGAGCGGATCGGCAAGATCTACCAGATGCACGCCAACAAGCGGGAAGAGCGCGGCTCTGCCCAGGCTGGCGACATCATCGCGGTGCAGGGTCTGAAGCAGACCACCACCGGTGACACGCTGTGCGACCCGGCGAACCCGGTCATCCTGGAGTCGATGACCTTCCCGGAGCCGGTCATCGAGGTCGCCATCGAGCCGAAGACCAAGGCCGACCAGGAGAAGCTCAGCACCGCCATCCAGAGGCTGGCGGAGGAGGACCCGACCTTCCGCGTCAAGCTGGACGAGGAGACCGGTCAGACGGTCATCTCCGGCATGGGCGAGCTGCACCTGGACATCCTGGTCGACCGGATGCGCCGCGAGTTCAACGTCGAGGCGAACATCGGCAAGCCGCAGGTGGCGTACCGCGAGACGATCCGCCGCAAGGTGGATAAGATCGAGTACACCCACAAGAAGCAGACCGGTGGTTCCGGCCAGTACGCCCGCGTGATCGTCAGCGTGGAGCCGCTGCCGCTGGACAACGACTCCCCGACGTACGAGTTCGCCAACGCTGTCAGCGGTGGCCGTATCCCCCGGGAGTTCATCCCGTCGGTGGACGCGGGTGCCCAGGACGCGATGCAGTACGGCATCCTGGCCGGCTTCCCGCTGGTCGGTGTCAAGCTGACGCTGCTGGACGGCCAGTACCACGAGGTCGACTCCTCGGAAATGGCGTTCAAGATCGCCGGCTCGATGGTGATGAAGGAGGCGGCCCGCAAGGCCGACCCCGCACTGCTCGAGCCGATGATGGCCGTTGAGGTCACCACTCCTGAGGAGAACATGGGTGACGTCATCGGCGACCTCAACTCCCGCCGTGGCATCATCCAGGCGATGGAGGAGCGCAGCGGCGCCCGCATCGTGAAGGCTCTGGTGCCGTTGTCGGAGATGTTCGGCTACGTCGGCGACCTGCGGTCGAAGACCCAGGGCCGGGCTAGCTACAGCATGCAGTTCGACTCCTACGCCGAGGTTCCGCAGAGCGTGGCGAGGGAGATCATCGCCAAGGCGACGGGTGAGTGACGCTCACCTGAGCTGACCGGATGAACCGGGGCTGGTCGCGGGAGGGTATCCCCGCCCGCGGCCACCTCGGTCGGGTTGCGTGAGACCGGGCCTGTAGGCTTCATCGCCGCAGAACCCACCAAAGCTATCCGGCCGCGAGGCCGGAAGGGCTGTCGACAGAGTCCTAAGCGCCGACCTGGCGCGCCGGGGCGAACGAACCAAGAAGTCCACAGGAGGACACCAGTGGCGAAGGCTAAGTTCGAGCGGACTAAGCCGCACGTCAACATCGGCACCATTGGTCACATCGACCACGGTAAGACGACGCTGACGGCGGCCATCACCAAGGTCCTGCACGACCAGTACCCGGACCTGAACCCCTACACGCCGTTCGACCAGATCGACAAGGCGCCGGAGGAGAAGGCCCGCGGCATCACGATCTCGATCGCGCACGTCGAGTACCAGACCGAGTCTCGGCACTACGCGCACGTCGACTGCCCCGGGCACGCCGACTACATCAAGAACATGATCACCGGTGCCGCGCAGATGGACGGCGCGATCCTGGTGGTCGCGGCGACCGACGGCCCGATGCCGCAGACCCGCGAGCACGTGCTGCTGGCCCGTCAGGTCGGTGTGCCGTACATCGTCGTGGCGCTCAACAAGAGCGACATGGTCGACGACGAGGAGCTCCTGGAGCTCGTCGAGCTCGAGGTCCGCGAGCTGCTCTCGACGCAGGAGTACCCGGGTGACGACCTGCCGGTCGTCCAGGTCTCCGCGCTGAAGGCGCTCGAGGGCGACCCGGTCTGGACCGAGAAGCTGCTCGAGCTGATGAACGCGGTCGACACCGCGATTCCGCAGCCGGAGCGCGAGACCGAGAAGCCGTTCCTCATGCCCGTCGAGGACGTGTTCACGATCACCGGTCGTGGCACCGTCGTCACCGGTCGTGTCGAGCGTGGCGTGCTGCTCCCGAACGAGGACGTCGAGGTCGTCGGCATCCGCGAGAAGGGCTTCAAGACCAAGGTCACCGCGATCGAGATGTTCCGGAAGACCCTGGACGACGCCCGCGCAGGCGAGAACGTCGGCCTCCTGCTGCGTGGCACCAAGCGCGAGGACGTCGAGCGCGGCATGGTCGTCGTCAAGCCGGGCACCACGACCCCGCACACGGACTTCGAGGCGACCGTCTACATCCTCTCGAAGGAAGAGGGCGGGCGGCACACCCCGTTCTTCCAGAACTACCGTCCGCAGTTCTACTTCCGGACCACGGACGTCACCGGCGTCGTCACGCTGCCCGAGGGCACCGAGATGGTCATGCCTGGCGACAACACCACGATGACCGTGAAGCTGATCCAGCCCATCGCGATGGAGGACAACCTCAAGTTCGCGATCCGGGAGGGTGGCCGTACGGTCGGCGCGGGTCGCGTCACCAAGATCCTCAAGTGAGCTGGGTAACCCCGATTAGCGTTGCTGCCGGTAGTGGGGCATACTAGTCAGGTTG
This sequence comes from Micromonospora rubida, assembly GCF_009908295.1. Taxonomy (GTDB): domain Bacteria; phylum Actinomycetota; class Actinomycetes; order Mycobacteriales; family Micromonosporaceae; genus Micromonospora; species Micromonospora rubida. The sequence continues at coordinate 655,730 of NZ_JAAALO010000002.1, read as the reverse complement.
CGTAACGACAGTTCGTCGCCCGTGTCCGGCGTCCGCTGGACCTCCGGGTCGTTGAACAGTCGCGCGTAGGGTGGTTGGCCTGTCCCTGGCGGCCAACCACCCTCGCACGGCGCCCAGGTCGCGGTGACGCGATCGGCGCCATGACCCACCGCGCGGTCAGCAGAGCTCCGGAGTCCCGGGGCGGAGCCTGGTCCGAGGGCGCGACACGCCCGACCGCGGGGGTCGGCGGAAGTGGGCCTGTGCCAGCCGGTGCAGGTGCCCGCGACACAGCGGCATCGAGAGAAGGAACAGAAGCCACCATGGCGGGACAGAAGATCCGCATCCGGCTCAAGGCCTATGACCACGAGGTCGTCGACTCCTCGGCGCGGAAGATCGTCGAGACGGTGACGCGTACCGGGGCGCAGGTCGCTGGCCCGGTGCCGCTGCCCACGGAGATCAACCGTTTCTGCGTCATCCGCTCGCCGCACAAGTACAAGGACTCGCGCGAGCACTTCGAGATGCGCACGCACAAGCGGCTGATCGACATCATCGACCCGACTCCGAAGACGGTCGACTCGCTCATGCGCCTCGACCTGCCGGCTGGCGTCGACATCGAGATCAAGCTGTAGGGACCGGACAAATGGACAGGCAAGTCAAGGGGATCCTGGGCGCAAAGCTCGGCATGACCCAGGTCTGGGACAACAACCGTGTTGTCCCGGTGACCGTGGTTCAGGCCGGCCCGTGCGTCATCAGCCAGGTTCGTAGCGCCGAGAAGGACGGTTACTCCGCGGTCCAGCTCGCCTACGGCACGATCGACCCGCGCAAGGTGAAGAAGCCGGTCAGCGGGCACTACGCGAAGGCGGACGTGGCGCCGCGCCGACACATCGTCGAGCTGCGCACCGCGGACGCCGCGGACTACTCGCTGGGCCAGGAGGTCACGGTCGAGGAGTTCCCGGTCGGCGTCAGCATCGACGTCACCGGCAAGACCAAGGGCAAGGGCTACGCCGGCCCGATGAAGCGGCACGGCTTCCACGGCCTGCGCGCCAGCCACGGTGTCGAGCGCAAGCACCGCTCGCCCGGCTCGATCGGCGCCTGCGCCACCCCGGGTCGCGTCTTCAAGGGCACCCGGATGGCCGGCCGGATGGGTGGCGTGCGCTACACCGTCCAGAACCTGACCGTCCAGGCGGTCGACACCGAGAACAACCTCCTGCTCGTCCGTGGGGCCATTCCCGGTCCCAAGGGCGCGCTGGTCCTGGTCCGCAGCGCGGCCAAGACCAAGGTGAAGAAGGGCGGTGTGGCCAAGTGACCACCGTTGACGTCCTCAACGTCGAAGGCGCCAAGAGCAGCTCCGTGGAGCTGCCGGCCGACATCTTCGACGTCCAGGCCAACGTCGCGCTGATGCACCAGGTCGTGGTGGCTCAGCTCGCGGCGGCCCGCCAGGGCACGCACAAGGCCAAGACCCGCGGCGAGGTCGCCGGTGGCGGCAAGAAGCCGTACAAGCAGAAGGGCACCGGTCGGGCCCGTCAGGGCTCGATCCGCGCGCCGCAGTTCGCCGGCGGTGGCGTGGTGCACGGCCCGGTGCCGCGTGACTACAGCCAGCGGACCCCGAAGAAGATGAAGGCCGCCGCCCTGCGTGGCGCTCTCTCCGACCGGGCCCGCGCTGGCCAGGTGCACGTCGTCGAGGCTTTCGTCTCGGGCGAGAAGCCGTCGACCAAGGCCGCACTGGCCACGCTGGTCAAGCTGACCGAGGCCAACCGGGTCCTGGTCGTGCTGAGCAGCACCGACGAGCTGAACTGGGTGTCGCTGCGCAACGAGCCGCGGGTGCACCTGATCGAGGCCGGCCAGCTCAACACGTACGACGTGCTGGTGGCCGACGACGTGGTCTTCACCAAGGACGCCCTGGACGAGTTCCTGGGGCTGCCGACGGTAGTCGGCCGGGCGACCGAGCCCGCCGAGACCACCGAGGAGGGTGGCAAGTGAGCACGATCGCCGATCCGCGGGACATCATCGTCGCGCCGGTCGTCTCGGAGAAGAGCTACAGCGAGCTGAACCGGAACTGGTACACCTTCCTGGTGCGCCCGGACGCCAACAAGACTGAGATCAAGATCGCTATCCAGCAGATCTTCAACGTCCGCGTCCTGACGGTCAACACGCTCAACCGTGAGGGTAAGCGCAAGCGCACGAAGACCGGTTTCGGTCAGCGCAAGGCCACCAAGCGGGCGATCGTGAAGCTGGCTGACGGTGACCGTATCGAGGCCTTCGGCGGCCCGGTCAGCTGAGGGGTGTAGACAATGGCTATCCGTAAATACAAGCCGACGACGCCGGGCCGGCGTGGCTCGAGCGTCGCCGACTTCGCCGAGATCACCCGGTCGAAGCCCGAGAAGTCGCTGCTCGCGCCGCTGCCGAAAAAGGGCGGGCGTAACGTCCACGGCCGGATCACCACCCGGCACCACGGTGGCGGCCACAAGCGCCAGTACCGTCTGATCGACTTCAAGCGGGTCGACAAGGACGGCATCCCGGCGAAGGTCGCGCACATCGAGTACGACCCGAACCGCACCGCGCGCATCGCGCTGCTGCACTACGCCGACGGCGAGAAGCGCTACATCCTCGCGCCGAAGGACCTGAAGCAGGGCGACGCGGTCGAGTCCGGCCCGGGCGCCGACATCAAGCCGGGTAACAACCTGCCGCTGCGCAACATCCCGGTCGGTACCACCATCCACAACGTGGAGCTGCGTCCGGGCGGCGGCGCCAAGCTGGCCCGCTCGGCCGGCGTCGGCGTCCAGCTGCTCGGCCGGGAGGGCGTGTACGCCACCCTGCGTCTGCCGTCCGGTGAGATCCGGCGGGTCGACGTGCGGTGTCGCGCCAGCGTCGGCGAGATCGGCAACGCCGACCAGTCGAACATCAACTGGGGCAAGGCCGGCCGGATGCGGTGGAAGGGCCGGCGCCCGACCGTCCGCGGTGTCGCCATGAACCCGGTCGACCACCCGCACGGTGGCGGTGAGGGTAAGACCTCAGGTGGCCGTCACCCGGTCAACCCGCAGGGTAAGCCCGAGGGCCGCACCCGTCGCAAGGGCCAGCCGAGTGACCGGCTGATCGTTCGCCGCCGCTACGCCACGCGTAAGCGCGGCTGAGGGAGATAAGACATGCCTCGCAGCCTGAAGAAGGGCCCGTTCGTCGACGACCACCTGCTCAAGAAGGTGGAGACGCAGAACGACAAGGGCACGAAGAACGTCATCAAGACCTGGTCGCGGCGCTCGACGATCATCCCCGAGATGCTCGGCCACACGATCGCCGTGCATGACGGACGCAAGCACGTCCCGGTGTTCGTTACCGAGGCGATGGTCGGGCACAAGCTCGGCGAGTTCGCGCTGACCCGCACGTTCAAGGGTCACGAGAAGGACGACCGGAAGAGCCGCCGGCGCTGACGCCGCGGGCATACGGATAGAGGAACAAGGGGTTACAGCGATGCCAGGAAAGGGCGACGCTCCGGTGCTTCCGGGCGCGCGGGCGATTGCGCGGCACGTGCGCATCTCGCCGATGAAGGCGCGCCGGGTGGTCAACCTCGTCCGCGGCCTGCCCGCGAAGGAGGCGCTCACGGTGCTGCAGTTCGCGCCGCAGGCTGCGAGCGAGCAGGTGTACAAGGTGCTCGCGAGCGCGATCGCGAACGCGGAGAACAACGAGCGGCTGGACCCCGACGCGCTGCTGGTCAGCGAGGCGTTCGTCGACGAGGGCCCGACGATGAAGCGGTTCCGGCCGCGGGCGCAGGGCCGGGCGTACCGGATCCGCAAGCGGACCTGCCACATCACTGTGGCGGTCGAGGCGGTCGCGCCGGCTGCGCCGAAGAAGTCCGCGGCGAAGAAGGTCGCCCCGGCGAAGCAGGCTGAGGCCGCTGAGACGGAGAGCAAGACGGAGGGCGCCGAGTAATGGGTCAGAAGGTTCACCCCACTGGGTTCCGGCTCGGCATCTCGACCGACTGGAAGTCCCGCTGGTTCGCGGACAAGCTCTACAAGGACTACATCGGCGAGGATGTCAAGATCCGCCGGATGATGTCCAAGGGCCTCGAGCGCGCCGGCATCTCCAAGGTCGACATCGAGCGCACCCGGGACCGGGTCCGCGTCGACATCCACACCGCCCGGCCGGGCATTGTCATCGGCCGGAAGGGTGCGGAGGCCGACCGGATCCGCGGCGAGCTGGAGAAGCTCACCGGCAAGCAGGTGCAGCTGAACATCATCGAGGTGAAGAACCCCGAGTCGGACGCGCAGCTGGTCGCCCAGGGCGTCGCCGAGCAGCTCTCCAGCCGGGTCAGCTTCCGTCGGGCGATGCGCAAGGCGATGCAGTCGGCGATGAAGAACCCGGTGTGCAAGGGCATCCGGGTCCAGGTCTCGGGTCGCCTCGGCGGCGCCGAGATGAGCCGGACCGAGTTCTACCGCGAGGGTCGCGTCCCGCTGCACACGCTGCGGGCCAACATCGAGTACGGCTTCTTCGAGGCCCGTACCACCTTCGGCCGCATCGGCGTGAAGGTCTGGATCTACAAGGGTGACGCGGTGCCGGGTCGGGAGACCCCGGCCGAGGCGCCGTCGCGCCCGCGTCGTGAGCGCGCCGACCGTCCGGAGCGTCCGCGCCGTGGTCGGTCCGGTTCGTCCGGCACGACCGCCGGTGGCACCGAGGCCGGCCGGGCTGCAGCGACGACCATCGCGCAGCAGGCTGAGACGCCGAGCGGCGAGCCGATCGACAGCGCTGCTGTCGCCTCGGTCGCTTCGACTCCGGCAGAAACGCAGCAGGAGGGCTGACAGATGCTGATGCCGCGCAAGCCCCCGAAGGGCTTCCGCAAGCCGCACCACCCGGACCGCAGTGGCGCGTCCAAGGGTGGCAACCGCGTGGTGTTCGGCGAGTTCGGGATCCAGGCTCTCGAGCCGGCGTACGTGACGAACCGGCAGATCGAGTCGGCGCGTATCGCGATGACCCGCCACATCAAGCGTGGCGGTAAGGTCTGGATCTCGATCTTCCCGGACCAGGCCCTGACCAAGAAGCCGGCCGAAACCCGGATGGGTTCCGGTAAGGGCTCGCCCGAGTGGTGGGTCGCCAACGTCAAGCCGGGACGGATCCTCTTCGAGATGTCGTTCCCCAACGAGCAGACCGCGCGAGAAGCGATGCGTCGCGCGATCCACAAGCTCCCGATGAAGTGCCGCATTGTTACGCGCGAAGTGGGTGAATCCTGATGGCAGCGGGCGTTAAGGCCTCCGAGCTGCGTGAGCTCTCCGACGAGGAGCTGGTCACGAAGCTGCGCGAGGCCAAGGCGGAGCTGTTCAACCTCCGCGTGCAGGGCGCAACCGGGCAGCTGGACAACAACCGGCGGTTGCAGGTCATCCGTCGGGAGATCGCCCGGATCTACACGATCATGCGTGAGCGCGAGTTGGGTCTCTCCGCCGCGCCGACTGAGGTGACTGCATCATGAGCGAGAACACCACCACCACCGCCGAAGCGCGGACCCGCCGCAAGGTGCGTGAGGGCCTCGTGGTCAGCGACAAGATGGACAAGACCGTCGTGGTCGAGGTCGAGGACCGGGTCAGGCACGCGCTGTACGGCAAGATCATGCGCCGTACCCGCAAGCTGAAGGTGCACGACGAGCAGAACGCCGCCGGCATCGGCGACCGGGTTCTGATCATGGAGACCCGGCCGCTGTCCGCCACGAAGCGTTGGCGGATCGTGGAGATCCAGGAAAAGGCCAAGTAGCGAAGGCTCGATCTCGCCCGGCTTCAGTCGGGCGCGGGTTCCGCCAGGCTCCGGCCGCGGCAGTGCGGCCGGAGAACCGGCAGACATAGGAGATAGACGTGATTCAGCAGGAGTCGCGACTGCGCGTCGCCGACAACACGGGTGCCCGGGAGATCCTGTGCATCCGGGTTCTCGGGGGCTCCGGTCGGCGCTACGCGAGCATCGGCGACGTCATCGTGGCCACGGTCAAGGACGCGATCCCGGGTGCCGGTGTGAAGAAGGGCGACGTCGTCAAGGCCGTCATCGTCCGCACCGCCAAGGAGCGGCGGCGGCCGGACGGCTCGTACATTCGCTTCGACGAGAACGCCGCCGTCATCATCAAGGACGGTGGGGACCCGCGCGGTACCCGTATCTTCGGCCCGGTGGGCCGGGAGCTGCGGGACAAGCGGTTCATGAAGATTATTTCCCTCGCGCCGGAGGTGTTGTGACCGTGAAGGTCAAGAAGGGCGACACGGTCGTCGTCATCGCCGGCAAGGACAAGGGTGCCAAGGGCAAGGTGATCGCGTCCTACCCGCGGCAGGACAAGATCCTGGTCGAGGGCGTGAACCGGGTCAAGAAGCACACCCGTATCAGCACCACCCAGCGTGGCGCCAAGACCGGTGGCATCGTCACCCAGGAAGCCCCGATCCACGTCTCCAACGTGCAGGTCCTGGATTCCGAGGGGAACCCGACCCGCGTCGGGTACCGCTTCGACGACAACGGCCAGAAGGTCCGCATCGCGCGTAGCACCGGTAAGGACCTGTGATGACCACGGCTACCGAAACCAAGACCATGCCGCGCCTCAAGGAGCGGTACCGCAACGAGATCGTGGCCAAGCTGCAGGAGCAGCACAGCTTCGGCAACCCCATGCAGGTGCCGCGGCTGGTCAAGATCGTCGTCAACATGGGTGTCGGCGAGGCCGCCCGGGACGCCAAGCTGATCGACGGCGCCGTCCGGGACCTGGCCACCATCACCGGCCAGAAGCCGCAGGTGCGGCGGGCGACCAAGTCCATCGCGCAGTTCAAGCTCCGCGAGGGCATGCCGATCGGCGCGAAGGTCACCCTGCGCGGCGACCGGATGTGGGAGTTCCTGGACCGCCTGCTGTCCATCGCGCTGCCCCGTATCCGGGACTTCCGCGGTCTGGACGGGCGCAAGCTCGACGGGCACGGCAACTACACGTTCGGTCTGACCGAGCAGTCGGTGTTCCACGAGATCGACCAGGACAAGATCGATCGCCAGCGGGGCATGGACATCACGGTGGTCACGACCGCCACGACCGACGACGAGGGCCGGGCGCTGCTCAAGCTCCTGGGCTTCCCGTTCAAGGAGAACTGAGATGGCCAAGAAGGCGCTGATCCTCAAGGCGGCCGCGAAGCCGAAGTTCTCGGTTCGCGCGTACACCCGCTGCCAGCGGTGCGGGCGTCCGAAGGCGGTCTACCGCAAGTTCGGTCTCTGCCGGATCTGCATCCGGGAGATGGCCCACCGCGGTGAGCTGCCGGGCGTGTCCAAGGCTTCCTGGTAAGGGCGACCGCGCCCCGGCTGCCGGCCGGGGCCCCTTGCACCGATCATGTATTGCTCTTCGCCGTAGGCCCGGGGCTCACCGCCCCGGGAACCCCGGCGAGAAAGGCTGACGAAATCCATGACGATGACCGACCCGATCGCAGACATGCTCACGCGTCTGCGTAACGCCAACCAGGCGTACCACGACCGGGTGACGATGCCCTACTCCAAGATCAAGGCGAACATCGCCGAGGTCTTGAAGACCGAGGGTTACATCGCCACCTGGTCGGTCGAGGAGCCCGAGGAGGGCGCCGTCGGCAAGCGACTGGTCGTCGAGCTGAAGTACGGCCAGAGCCGCGAGCGGAGCCTGGCCGGCATCAAGCGCGTGTCCAAGCCCGGTCTCCGGGTGTACGCCAAGTCGGACGGGCTCCCGCGGGTGCTCGGCGGGCTGGGCGTGGCGATCATTTCGACGTCCCAGGGGCTGCTCACCGACCGGCAGGCCCGCAAGCGGAGCGTTGGCGGGGAAGTCCTCGCCTTCGTCTGGTAACGGGAGACAGGTAGAAATGTCGCGTATTGGACGTAAGTCGATCCCGGTGCCTGCCGGCGTCGACATCACGATCGACGGCCAGACCATCAAGGTCAAGGGCCCGAAGGGCGAGCTGTCGCACACGCTCGCCGAGCCCATCAAGGCGGAGCGCGCCGAGGACGGCCAGTTGCACGTCAACCGGCCCAACGACGAGCGCAAGGCCAAGGAGCTGCACGGCCTGAGCCGTACGCTGGTCGCCAACATGATCGTCGGCGTAACCGAGGGCTACCGTAAGAGCCTGGAGATCGCCGGCACCGGTTACCGGGTCACGGCCAAGGGCAAGGACCTGGAGTTCGCGCTCGGGTTCTCGCACCCGGTGCTGGTCCCCGCGCCGGACGGCATCACCTTCACGGTGGAGAAGCCGACCGTGTTCCACGTGGCCGGCATCGACAAGCAGCAGGTCGGCGAGGTCGCCGCCAACATCCGGAAGATCCGCCCGCCGGAGCCCTACAAGGGCAAGGGCGTGAAGTACCAGGGCGAGGTCATCCGCCGCAAGGCTGGAAAGGCAGGTAAGAAGTGAGCGCCACGCTGCTCAAGCGCCGCCGCGGCGTTGCCGCCAAGCGCGCCGTCGGCCGTGCGCGTCGGCACTTCCGGGTCCGCAAGAACGTCAGCGGCACCACCGAGCGTCCCCGTCTGGTCGTCACCCGGTCGCTGCGCCACGTCGTGGCCCAGATCGTGGACGACACCAAGGGTCACACCCTGGCGTCGGCCTCGACCCTGGACGCCTCGCTGCGCGGCACCGAGGGCGACAAGAGCGCCCTGGCCGGCAAGGTCGGCACCCTGCTCGCCGAGCGGGCCAAGGCTGCCGGCATCTCGAAGGTCGTCTTCGACCGCGGTGGCAACCGGTACGCGGGGCGGGTCGCCGCGCTTGCCGACGCCGCCCGCGAAGCCGGGCTCGAGTTCTAGAAACCCCGTCACGAGAGAGAAGGAAGGCTGCTGATGCCAGGTCAACAGCGCCGTGGCGGCGGGTCCGGTGGCAACGAGGGTGGTCGCCGCGACAACCGCCGTGAGGGCGGCCGCGGAAACGCGCCCGTCGAGAAGACCCCGCACCTCGAGCGGGTCGTCGCGATCAACCGCGTCGCCAAGGTCGTGAAGGGTGGTCGTCGCTTCAGCTTCACCGCCCTGGTGATCGTGGGCGACGGCGACGGCACCGTCGGCGTGGGTTACGGAAAGGCCAAGGAGGTGCCCGCGGCGATCGCCAAGGGCGTCGAGGAGGCCAAGAAGCACTTCTTCAAGGTGCCGCGGATCGGTAAGTCGATCCCGCACCCGATCACGGGTGAGGCCGCCGCCGGCGTGGTGCTGCTCAAGCCGGCCTCGGCCGGTACCGGCGTCATCGCCGGTGGCCCGGTGCGTGCCGTGCTGGAGTGCGCCGGCATTCACGACGTGCTCTCCAAGAGCCTCGGCTCGTCGAACCCGATCAACATCGTGCACGCCACGGTGGCGGCGCTGAAGGGGCTCGAGTCCCCGGAGGCCGTCGCGGCCCGTCGTGGCCTGCCGGTCGAGGACGTCGCGCCGGCCGCCATGCTCGCGTCGCGGGCGGGGGTGGCATCCTGATGGCTCGCCTGAAGGTCACCCAGCTCCGGTCCGTGATCGGGACCAAGCACAACCAGCGTGAGTCGCTGCGTTCGCTTGGTCTCAAGCGGATCAACGACGTGGTGGTCAAGGAGGACCGGCCGGAGATCCGGGGCATGATCTTCGCGGTCAACCACCTCGTGAAGGTCGAGGAGGTCGAGTAATGACGATCAAGGTCCACCACCTGCGCCCGGCGCCCGGTGCCAAGACCGCGAAGACCCGTGTGGGTCGCGGTGAGGGCTCCAAGGGCAAGACCGCCGGTCGCGGCACGAAGGGTTCCAAGGCCCGCAAGAACATCTCGGCGGCGTTCGAGGGTGGGCAGATGCCCATCCACATGCGCCTGCCGAAGATGAAGGGCTTCAAGAACAAGTTCAAGGTGGTCTTCCAGGTGGTCAACCTGGACAGGCTCGCCGAGCTGTTCCCGAACGGCGGCCAGGTCGGCCCGCTGGAGCTGGTCGAGGCCGGCGCGGTCCGCAAGGGCCAGCCGGTCAAGGTCCTCGGCACCGGCGACCTGAGCGGCGTTTCCATCCAGGTGTCGGCGCACGCGTTCAGCGCGTCGGCCAAGGAGAAGATCAACGCCGCCGGTGGCTCCGTCACCGAGCTGTAGGGCAGAACCTGTGGCGCCCGCTCAGTTGTCTGTGACTGGGCGGGCGCCACGGTCTACCCCGAACGTGTGCACCGGGTAATATCGGATTCGGTTTATGTAGCTGGGCACACCTGCCCAGACCGGGATCGGGCTGTTAGAGTCCCATCCCAGCTATGGATATCGGGCGCTCGCCCGGCACCCACCCCGACCGCCAGGGACCACCACCGGCGGCCCGCCTCGCGCAGGAGGAAGAAAGTTGCTGTCCGCCTTTCTCAGTGCGTTCCGTACGCCTGACCTGCGCAAGAAGCTGCTGTTTACGGTAGGCATCATCGCGGTCTACCGGCTCGGCGCGACCCTGCCCAGCCCGGGTGTCTCGTACGGCAACGTTCAGAAGTGTCTCGACAGCATCCAGGGGGACACCACCGGGGTGCTGAACCTGCTCGACCTCTTCTCGGGCGGGGCGCTGCTCCAGCTCTCGGTCTTCGCGCTGGGGATCATGCCCTACATCACCGCGTCGATCATCCTGCAGCTGCTCACCGTGGTCATCCCGCGGTTGGAGCAGCTCCGCAAGGAGGGTCAGGCCGGCCAGGCGAAGATCACCCAGTACACCCGCTACCTCACCCTCGGCCTGGGCATCCTCCAGTCGTCGGCGTTCGTGGCGCTGGCCCGCTCCGGGCAGCTCTTCCAGAACAAGTGCGACCAGTTCCCGATTGTCCCCGAGGGCACCGGCATCCCGAACTGGCTGACGCTGACCATCCTGGTCATGACGATGACCGCCGGCACGGGCATGGTGATGTGGCTCGGCGAGCTGATCACCGACCGGGGCGTCGGCAACGGCATGTCGGTGCTGATCTTCACCTCGATCGCGGCCCGCCTCCCCAGCGAGGGCTGGAAGATCAAGACTCAGCAGGGCTGGGGCAAGTTCTTCCTGGTGCTCGCGCTGGTCCTGGTGGTCATCACCGCCGTCACCTTCATCGAGCAGGCACAGCGCCGGATCCCGGTGCAGTACGCCAAGCGGATGATCGGCCGGCGGATGTACGGCGGCACCTCGACCTACATCCCGCTGAAGGTCAACCAGGCGGGTGTCATCCCGGTCATCTTCGCCTCTTCGCTGCTCTACCTGCCGCAGCTGGCGCTCCAGTTCTTCGACCAGAACAACCCTGGCAAGACCCAGGCCTGGATCCAGAACAACGTGGTGGACCCGTCGAAGCCGCTGTACATCGTGACCTACTTCCTGTTGATCATCTTCTTCACGTACTTCTACGTGTCGATCACGTTCAACCCGACCGAGGTCGCGGACAACATGAAGAAGTACGGCGGCTTCGTGCCGGGCATCCGCCCAGGCAAGCCGACCGCCGACTACCTCGACTTCATCCTCAGCCGGATCACCCTGCCGGGCGCGCTCTACCTGGGCATCGTGGCGGTCCTGCCGAACTTCTTCTTCATCTGGCTGAACAGCCAGCAGTTCCAGAACTTCCCGTTCGGCGGCACCGCTGTGCTCATCATGGTCGGCGTCGGTCTGGAGACCGTGAAGCAGATCGAGAGCCAACTCATGCAGCGGAACTACGAAGGGTTCCTGCGGTAGATGCGACTCGTTCTGGTTGGCCCGCCGGGCGCGGGCAAGGGCACACAGGCGGAGTTCGTCGCCGCTCACCTCTCGGTGCCGAAGATCTCGACCGGTGACATCTTCCGGGCGAACGTCTCCCAGGGCACGCCCCTGGGCATCGAGGCCAAGCGGTACATGGACGCCGGCAAGCTGGTCCCGGACGAGGTGACCATCAACATGGTCCGGGACCGGCTCGCCGAGCCGGACGCCAGCGAGGGCTTCCTGCTCGACGGGTTCCCGCGCACCACGCCGCAGGCCGCCGCGCTGGACAAGCTGCTCGCCGACTTCGGCACCGCGCTGGACCTGGTGCTGGAGCTGGTCGTCGACGACGACGAGGTGATCCGGCGGCTCTCCGGCCGGCGTACCTGCCGGGGCTGCGGGAAGATCTGGCACGTCGAGTTCGACGCGACGACCCGGGACGACATCTGCGACCGCTGCGGCGCGGAGCTGTTCCAGCGCGACGACGACAAGCCGGAGACCATCGCGGCCCGGCTGCGGGAGTACGCCGAGAAGACCGCGCCGCTGGTGGACTACTACGGCGCCCAGGGCAAGCTGGTGGGCATCGACGCCACCGGCCCGGTGGAGGACGTCACCGTCCGCGCCATCGACGCCCTCCGCTCATACGGCGGCTGACGACCGCCGGGGCTCCGGCGGATAGAGTGCGAACAGCGGGGTACGTGTGACGTGCCCCGCTGATCCGCGCGACGAAAGGTAACTGCTCCATGCGTCGTCCCCAGCTGGACATCCAGCTGAAGACCCCCGACCAGATCGAGATGATGCGCGCCGCCGGGCTGGTGGTCGCCGAGGCGCTGCGCCGGATGCGAGAGGCGGTCGCCCCCGGGGTCAGCACCGCAGACCTGGACGCGATCGCCGAGTCGACGATCCGGGAGGCCGGGGCGGTGCCCTCGTTCAAGGGCTACCACGGCTTCCCCGCCTCGATCTGCTCGTCGGTCAACGAGCAGGTGGTGCACGCCATCCCGTCGCCCGCCCAGGTGCTCCAGGACGGCGACGTGATCTCGATCGACTGCGGCGCGGTGCTGAACGGCTGGCACGGCGACGCGGCGATCACCGTCGGCGTGGGGGAGGTCGACCCGGCGCTGCTGAAGATGGCCGCGGTGGCCGAGGACTCGATGTGGGCCGGGATCGCCGCTGCGGCGCGGGGGGCTGCCAGCGGCAAAGGCCGGCTGACCGACATCTCGCACGCGGTGGAGAACGCGGTCCGCAAGGGCGGCCGGTACGGCATCGTCGACGGGTACGGCGGGCACGGCATCGGCACCGAGATGCACCAGGACCCGCACGTGCTCAACCACGGCCGACCCGGCAAGGGCCCCCGGCTGGTGCCGGGCATGGCGCTGGCCATCGAGCCGATGATCACCAAGGGCTCGCCGCGCACGGCCGAGCTGGCCGACGGCTGGACGGTTGTCACCCGGGACGGCTCGATGGCGGTGCACGTCGAGCACACGATGGCGCTGTTGCCCGACGGGGTGTGGGTGCTGACCGCGTTCGACGGGGGCCGGGGGCGGCTCGGCGACCTGGTCACCTCCCGCCAGCCCGCGGGCTCTCCGACCCGCTGAGCCCTCCTCCGCGTCCCGCTGGGGCGTCCGCGCACCCGGGCCGCTACGGCTCCCACCGCCCCGCCTGAGGCTCGCGCGGTGGCCTCTTGAGGTGTCCCGGACGCCGGCACGGGGTGCCGGCCCGGCTCCAGCCCGACGCGAGGAGCCGGTAGCGGCGGACGGTGCTGGTGGGGCGGTGGCATGCTTACGGGCATGGAGGGACGCGACGGAATGCGGGCCGCCGACACGGACCGGCAGGTAGTGGCGGACCAACTGCGGGCGGCAGTCGACGAGGGCCGGCTCGACCTGCACGAGTACGACGAGCGGTTGCAGCGGGCGTACACCTCGCGCACGTACGGCGAACTGGACGCGCTGGTGACCGATCTGCCGATGCCGGCCGCCCCGGCGGCGTCGGAACTAGCAACGGTGCCGGCCGCGGTCCCTTCGGCGGCGGAACGCGCCCAGTCGTCGGTGACCGTCCGGTGGTTGGCCGAGGTCTGGCTTCCGTACCTGCGGGTGGTCGCGATCGTGGTGACCGTCTGGGCGGTGACCTCGACCCTCGCCACCGACCTGCTCTACTTCTGGCCCGCCTGGGTGGCCGGGCCGTGGGGGGCGGTGCTCCTGGTGCGCACGGTCGCCGGCCTCACCGCCGGGGAGCCGCGGCGGTGGGCGGTGGAGCAGGAGCGACGGCGTGAGTACCGGCTCGCGAAGCGGGCCCGCAAGCGGGCGCGGAAGCTGGCTGCCGCCGCCGAGGAGCACGAGCGGCGGTGGCCGTCGGCCGCCGGGAATCCGCAGCATCCGGGCCTGGGGCCGTCGAGCGGGGAGGACCCTCGGGGGCCGACGGGGGAGCTGCCGGTCGGCGAGCGGGAACGCCGGCGGGGCGAGGCCGATGCCGAGGTCTGAACGGCCGGTTCTGTCCGGTCCGGCGCACCGAACCGAGCCCGGTTTGGCGACGGCCGGCAAGCGGGCGTAGACTTTCTGATCGGCGCACAGCGTCCACTCCGGCATGCCCATCCTGCGCTTCGGTGGGAGTCGGAGCCGCGGCTGGCTCGGGTCCCGTTTCGGGGCCCGTGTAAGACGTTGTGGGCCGTCCGGAGCAACCGACGTCAGGACAGCGGAGGACATGCCGAAAAAAGACGGAGCCATCGAGATCGAGGGTCGGGTCATCGAGCCCCTGCCGAACGCCATGTTCCGGGTGGAGCTCGCGAACGGTCACAAGGTGCTGGCTCACATCAGCGGCAAGATGCGGCAGCACTACATCCGCATCCTGCCGGAGGACCGGGTCGTCGTCGAACTCTCGCCGTACGACCTGACCCGCGGGCGCATCGTCTACCGCTACAAGTAAGCGACCTGACGGCGGCCGGGTAGTCCCCGTGTCCGTCTTCGACGTCCGGCGTCGCGCGTGTCGCGTCTCCGGGCCGGATGGGAAGTAAGGCAACCGTGAAGGTCAAGCCGAGCGTCAAGAGGATCTGCAACAAGTGCCGGGTGATCCGTCGGCACGGCCGGGTCATGGTCATCTGCAGCGACCCGCGTCACAAGCAGCGCCAGGGCTGAACTAGTCCGATCGACCGTGACCTACTGGTCACGGCCAGTCGAACCGGTCCGGGCAGCAGGTCCAGCCAACACATCATCAGCTCGTCCCAGCCACGAGCGGTGCGCGTAGCGCGTACCTCTGCGTGGTTGACCCCCGGTCGGAGGCCGGGGCCCGCTCGGGCAGCGGTCGATCCTCCCGGCGCCACGGCGCTGGGCCGACCGGAGTGGGGTGGGACGGGTTCAGACCTCCGCAGAACACCACAAGGAGTACGCCCGCACATGGCACGTCTAGCCGGCGTGGATCTCCCCCGCGAAAAGCGGATGGAGATCGCGCTCACTTACATCTTCGGCGTGGGTCGTACCCGCGCCCTGGAGACGCTCGCCGCCACCGGCATCTCGCCGGACAAGCGCGCTCGGGACCTCACGGACGAGGAGCTGGTCCAGCTCCGGAACCACATCGAGGGCAATTACAAGGTTGAAGGCGACCTGCGCCGCGAGGTCGCCGCTGACATCCGCCGCAAGGTCGAGATCGGCTGCTACGCCGGCATCCGGCACCGCCGGGGTCTGCCCGTGCGTGGCCAGCGGACCAAGACCAATGCGCGGACCCGCAAGGGCCCGAAGCGGACCGTCGCCGGCAAGAAGAAGCCCGGCAAGAAGTAACTAGGAGCGCACAGACTTATGCCACCGAAGGCTCGTGCCGGAGCCGCTGTCAAGAAGGTCCGGCGCAAGGAACGCAAGAACGTCGCCCACGGGCAGGCGCACATCAAGAGCACCTTCAACAACACCATCGTGTCCATCACGGACCCGACCGGTGCGGTCATCTCCTGGGCCTCCGCCGGCCAGGTTGGCTTCAAGGGCTCGCGCAAGTCGACTCCGTTCGCCGCACAGCTGGCCGCCGAGGCCGCCGCGCGTCGGGCGATGGAGCACGGCATGCGCAAGGTCGACGTGTTCGTCAAGGGCCCCGGTTCCGGCCGGGAGACCGCGATCCGTTCGCTGCAGGCCGTCGGGCTGGAGGTCGGCCAGATCGCCGACGTCACCCCGCAGCCGCACAACGGATGCCGTCAGCCGAAGCGTCGCCGGGTCTGAGAGGTAGAGAGAGATGGCTCGTTACACCGGTGCTGACTGCCGCCGTTGCCGGCGGGAGAAGATGAAGCTGTTCCTCAAGGGCAGCAAGTGCGATGGCCCGAAGTGCCCGTTCGAGTCCCGGCCGTTCCCGCCCGGGCAGCACGGCCGCGGCCGCACCAAGGAGACGGAGTACCTGCTCCAGCTCCGCGAGAAGCAGAAGGCCCGCCGCGTCTACGGCGTGCTGGAGAAGCAGTTCCGCGGTTACTACGAGGAGGCCGTGGGCAAGCAGGCCAAGACCGGCGAGGTCCTCCTGCAGATCCTCGAGTCGCGGCTGGACAACGTCGTTTACCGGGCTGGTTACGCGCACTCGCGTGACATGGCCCGTCAGCTGGTCAAGCACGGCCACTTCACGGTGAACGGCAAGAAGGTCGACATCCCGTCGTTCCGGGTGAAGGAGCACGACATCATCGAGGTTCGGGCCAAGAGCAAGGAGCTCACCCCGTTCATCGTGGCGCAGGCTCAGGCCGGCTCGAAGACTGTCCCGGCGTGGCTGGAGGCCATCCCGAGCCAGATGAAGGTTCTCGTGCACTCGCTCCCGGCCCGCCAGGTGATCGACACCCAGGTCCAGGAGCAGCTGATCGTCGAGCTCTACTCCAAGTAGTCGGGCTCGTTGCGGTGGTCCGTCCTGCGGGGCGGGCCACCGGAACAGTTTGTGTCGCGGACGTCAAATAGCGGGCGTCCCGGAAGAGAAGAGAAGACATGCTCATCAGCCAGCGACCGTCTCTGTCCGAAGAGTCGATCAACGAGACCCGGTCCCGGTTCACCATCGAGCCGCTGGAGCCGGGCTTCGGTTACACCCTGGGCAACTCGCTGCGGCGTACGCTGCTGTCGTCCATCCCGGGTGCGGCGATCACCTCCATCAAGATCGACGGCGTGCTGCACGAGTTCACCACGATCCCCGGTGTCAAGGAGGACGTGGTCGAGCTCGTCATGAACATCAAGGAGCTGTGCGTCAGCTCCGAGCACGACGAGCCGGTCAGCATGTACCTGCGCAAGCAGGGCCCGGGCGACGTGACGGCGGGCGACATCCAGCCCCCGGCCGGCGTCTCGGTGCACAACCCGGACCTGAAGCTCGCCACCCTCAACGGCAAGGGCCGGCTCGACATGGAGCTGACCGTCGAGCGGGGTCGCGGCTACGTGACCGCGGCACAGAACAAGCAGTCCGGCGCCGAGATCGGCCGGATCCCGGTCGACTCGATCTACTCGCCGGTGCTGAAGGTGACGTACCGCGTCGAGGCGACCCGGGTCGAGCAGCGGACCGACTTCGACCGGTTGATCATTGACGTCGAGACCAAGCCGTCGATGGGCCCGCGCACCGCGCTGGCCTCCGCCGGTTCGACGCTGGTGGAGCTCTTCGGGCTGGCCCGGGAGCTGGACGAGACCGCCGAGGGCATCGACATCGGGCCGTCCCCGCAGGACGCGCAGCTGGCGGCGGACCTGGCTCTGCCGATCGAGGAGTTGGACCTCACCGTCCGCTCCTACAACTGCCTCAAGCGCGAGGGCATCAACTCCGTCGGTGAGCTCATCGGGCGCACCGAGGCCGACCTCCTCGACATCCGTAACTTCGGCCAGAAGTCGATCGACGAGGTCAAGATGAAGCTGGCCGGGATGGGTCTGGGGCTGAAGGACTCGGCCCCGAACTTCGACCCGGCGAACGTCGTGGACGCCTTCGGTGAGGCCGACTACGACACCGACGACTACCGCGAGACCGAGCAGCTCTAGTCCCCGCTGCCGCCACACCTGAGGAGCACCAAGCATGCCCACGCCCACCAAGGGCCCCCGCCTCGGCGGCAGCCCCGCGCACGAGCGGCTGATGCTGGCCAACCTGGCCACTGCGCTGTTCCAGCACGGCAAGATCAAGACCACCGAGACGAAGGCCCGGCGGCTGCGTCCGCTGGCCGAGCAGCTCATCACCAAGGCCAAGCGGGGCGACCTCGCCGCGCGGCGGCGGGTGCTGGGCGTCGTCAAGGACAAGGACGTGGTCTACTCCCTGTTCGACCAGATCGCGCCCCGGTACGCCAACCGCAACGGTGGCTACACCCGGATCGTGAAGACTGGCCCGCGCAAGGGTGACAACGCTCCGATGGTGGTCATCGAGCTGGTCGAGGAGTTGCAGGTCGCCGAGCCGAAGGCGAACAAGAAGACCGCCGCTCGCAAGGCCGCGCAGCAGGACAAGGTCGAGGCGCTCGCCCCCGCGGAGGAGACCCCGCAGGCGAAGTCCGACGACCAGGACGCCGAGGCGCCGGTGTCGGCGTCCGGCGACACCGACACCGCCCGCGAGGACAGCGACGAGGCCACCGAGAACAAGGCCTGATCAACGGCACCTTCGGGCCCGGCACCCCCACGGGGATGCCGGGCCCGACCCATGAGGAGGTACGCGAGGTGGACGAGCGGACCCGGCTGCGGCTGGACGTCTCGTACGACGGCACGGACTTCTCCGGCTGGGCGGCCCAGCCGACCCGGCGGACGGTGGCCGGCGTGCTCGTGCAGACCCTGGACCTGGTCCTCGGGGCGGGCGTGGCGGCCGGGCTGACCGTGGCCGGGCGGACGGACGCCGGGGTGCACGCCACCGGCCAGGTCTGCCACCTCGATCTGCCCACCGCCGTGTGGCACGAGTGGGAGGGCTCGCTGCTGCACCGGCTGGCCCGGCTGCTCCCCACCGACATGCGGGTGCGGACGATGACCGAGGTGCCGGCCGAATTCGACGCCCGGTTCTCGGCGACCTTTCGCCGGTACGAGTACCGGGTGACCGACGCGCCGTTCGGGGCCGAGCCGCTGCGCCGGCACGAGGTGCTGGCCTGGCCGAGGCCGCTCGACCCGGGCCTGCTCAACGCCGCCGCGTCGGGGCTGGTGGGGGAACACGACTTCGCCGCGTACTGCCGGCGCAAGGAGAACGCCACCACACTGCGGGAGGTGACCCGGCTGGACTGGCGGCGCGACCCGGACGGAATCCTGGTCGCCACCGTCCAGGCTGACGCGTTCTGCCAGGCGATGGTCCGCAGCCTGGTCGGGGCGATGCTGGTCGCCGGGGACGGCCGGCGCCCGGTGGACTGGCCGGGTGGCCTGCTGGCCCGGCGGGACCGGTCCAGCGAGGTGACGGTGGCCCCGGCGCACGGGCTGACCCTGGTCGCCGTCGGCTACCCCGACGACCCGGCCGAGTACGCCCGCCGCTCCGACCTCACCCGCCGGCTCCGCGTCCCCACGCAGGCCTGAGGCCGCAGGTTCCCCGGGCGGCCGGTCAGTTGGTTCCGCCGGGGGCGGCCGTGGCCTGTCCGGTCGAGCCTCCGGTCGCGCGACGCTCCAGCACCTTCTTGTCCAGGTGCAGCTCGATCAGGTCGTACAGGACCTCGCGGACCTTCGGGTCGCCGGCCTTCACGGGCTTGCCGTCGGCCCGGACCACCAGGCAGTACGCGAGGTAGTGGCCGCGTACCTGCCAGCCGACCCGGGAGGGTGCGTCGGTGAGCGCCTCGGTGTCGTCGCCGGCCGGCATGCCGCGGAACCGGCCCTCCCGCCCGTCGAGCAACTCCCGTAGGCGGTCCCGGACGCGCTGGGCGGTGGCCACGTCGGTCAGGTTGAACAGCCCTGCGGTGAGCAGGTGCTCCTCGTCGGGGGAGCGCAGGGTGGCCCGGACCACCTGGTTGCAGCCGAGTTGGACGAGCAGGTCGGCCACCTCGCCGGTGGCGGCGGTCGGGCAGCTGGCGCTCGACTGGGTCTTGAGTACCGCGTACGGCTCCTCGCCGTCGCCGATGGTCAGTTTCCGGCCGGAAAAGACCTCTTTGGCGGTCAGTGGCGCCGGGTCGGTGTCCCGGGAGTCGATGTCCTGCCGTTCGGTGCGCGACGGCGACGGGGCGGCGGCCGGCAGGCTCGGGGTGACCTTCGGTTGCGAGGTCCCGTCGGGCAGCAGGGCGGCGCCGGCCAGCCCGCAGAGGGCGAGGAGCACCAGGACCGCCGCGCCGCCGACCAGCACCTGCCAGAGCCGGCCGCCACTTCGGCCGGGTTCCGGGGCTCGCCGGCTGCGGGGGAGGTCCAGCGGCTGGGTGGTGGCGGCAGCCCGGGTGGGCGGCGGGGAGAACGGGGGTGCGCCGCGGGACGGGACCGGGCCCGGCGGTGGGGCGGGCGGCGCGGGGCGGGTGGCCCGGGGCAGGGACGGCGTCGGGAAGCGGGACGGGGAGGGGCCGGTATGGGCGGGGCCGGCGTCGCCGACCGTCGACAGTTCCGAGCCGGGCCGAGGGCGTCCCTCGAATGCGTCCTCATCGGATTCGTACCGGTACACCATGCCGCCCAGACTAGGGCCTATTGTCCCTTTAGGGGGTAATAACGGGATATCGCGGTGCCGGGTCGCCGCCGCCGCCCACCGCGCCATCGCCGGCCCGAACGGCGGTGCGAGAATGCCGGACGTGACCGGCGACCACTACTTCAGCGCTGAACCCGGAACCGACGCCCGCCCCCGGGAGGTCGAGTTCACCGCCGCCGGGCGCGAGTACACCCTGACCTCGGCCGGTGGGGTGTTCTCCGCCGCCCGCCTCGACCCGGGCACGGCGGTGCTGCTGCGCAAGGCGGACCTGCCGACGCCGGACGTCGCCGGCCCGCTGCTCGACCTCGGCTGCGGCTTCGGCCCGATCACCTGCGTGCTGGCCGACAGCGCTCCGGCGGCCACCGTCTGGGCGGTCGACGTCAACGAACGGGCCCGGGCGCTCACCACCGTCAACGCCGAGCGGGTCGGCGCCGCCGACCGGGTCCGGGTCGCCACCCCGGACGACGTGCCGACCGAGTTGGCCTTCGCCCAGATCTGGTCCAACCCGCCCATCCGGATCGGCAAGGAGGGCCTGCACGAGCTGCTGCTGCGCTGGCTGCCCCGGCTCGCCCCGGACGGCGTGGCCTGGCTGGTGGTGGCCCGCCACCTCGGCGGCGACTCCCTGCAACGCTGGCTGGTCGAGCAGGGCTGGCAGGTGTGGCGGCACGCCAGCCAGAAGGGCTTCCGGGTGCTGCGGGTCACCCGGTAATCGAGTGTCGCCCGGCCGGCTGCTCGGGCAGGATGCCGACGTGGGATACGTGGACGTGGCAATGGTCGGGCACATCCTGCCCGACGGTCGGGAACTCTTCACCGACGTGTCGTTCCGGGTCGGAGAGGGTGCCAAGGTCGCTCTCGTCGGGCCGAACGGGGCCGGCAAGACGACCCTGCTGCGGATGGTCGCCGGCGACCTGCCGGTGCGGACCGGTGCCGTCTCCCGCTCCGGGGGCCTCGGCGTGATGCGCCAGTTCATCGGCATGATCGGCGACGACTCCACCCTCGCCGACCTGGCCCTGTCGCTCGCCCCGCCCGCGCTGCGCGACGCCGGCCGCCGGCTCGCCGAGACCGAGGCGGCCATGCGGGCGGCCGAGGCCCGCGGCAAGTTCAGCACCGCCGCGGGCCGGGCCCAGCTCGCGTACGCGGACGCGCTTGCCGCCTGGGGCGAGACCGGCGGGTACGACGCCGAGGTGCTCTTCGACACCGTCACCACCATCGTGCTCGACCTGCCCTGGGACGCCGCCCGGGACCGTCCGGTGCGGACCCTCTCCGGCGGCCAGCAGAAGCGCTTCGCCCTCGAACTGCTGCTCCGCGGCCCCGACGAGGTGCTGCTGCTCGACGAGCCCGACAACTTCCTCGACGTGCCCGGCAAACGGTGGTTGGAGGACCGGCTGCGCGAGTCGCCGAAGTCGGTGCTCTACGTCTCGCACGACCGGGAGTTGCTGGCCCGCACCGCCGGCCGGGTGGTCGCCGTGGAGGGCGGCAGCGCCTGGGTGCACCCCGGCGGCTTCGCGAGCTGGCACGAGGCCAGGGTGGCCCGGCACGCCCGCCTCGACGAGCTGCGCCGCCGCTGGGACGAGGAGCACCAGAAGCTGCGCGAGCTGATGCTGATGTACAAGCAGAAGGCGGCGTACAACGACGGGCTGGCCTCGCGGTACCAGGCCGCGCAGACCCGGCTGCGCAAGTTCGAGGAGGCCGGGCCGCCGCCCGTACCCCCGAAGGACCAGGACATCCGGATGAAGCTGACCGGCGGGCGGACCGGCAAGCGCGCGGTGGTCGCCGAGCAGCTCGAGTTGGACGGCCTGACCTACCCCTTCGACCTGGAGATCTGGTACGGCGACCGGGTCGCGGTCCTCGGCGCGAACGGCACCGGCAAGTCGCACTTCCTGCGGCTGCTGGCCCGGGGTGGCACCGACCCGGAGCCGGCCAACGGCCCGGTCGACGGGGCCGCCGCGCTCGCCCCGGTGGCGCACGGCGGGACGGTCCGGCTCGGCGCCCGGGTCCGCCCCGGCCACTTCTCCCAGACCCACGACCGCCCCGAGCTGGTGGACCGCACGCTCGTCGACATCCTCTGGCGCGGCGACGAGCACCGGGCCGGAATGGACCGGCACGCCGCGATGGCGGCGCTGAGCCGGTACGAGCTGCCGGGGCAGGGCGACCAGCGGTTCGGCACCCTCTCCGGCGGCCAGCAGGCCCGTTTCCTGGTGCTGATGCTGGAGCTGTCCGGGGCGACGCTGCTGTTGCTCGACGAGCCCACCGACAACCTGGACCTGGCCAGCGCGGAGGCGCTGGAGGCGGGCCTGACCGCGTTCGCCGGGACGGTGGTCGCGGTGACCCACGACCGGTGGTTCACCCGTTCCTTCGACCGGTTCGTGCTGTTCCGCAGCGACGGCGAGGTGGTGCAGACGCCGGAGCCGGTCTGGGACGTCGGGTGATCGGCGACGAGCTGGTCGACCGGCTCTGCGGGGTGGACGGGGTGGTCGCGGTGGCTCTCGGCGGCAGCCGGGCCCGGGGCGAACACCGGCCCGACTCCGACTGGGACGTGGGCCTCTACTACCGGGGTGGCCTGGACGTGCCGGCGCTGCGCGCCGTCGCCGCCTCGGTGGCCGGGGCGGAGGCGGAACTGACCGCGCCGGGCGGCTGGGGGCCGTGGGTGGACGGCGGCGGCTGGCTGCGCGTCGGCGGGGTGGCGGTGGACTGGATCTACCGCGACCTCGACCGGGTGGGCCGGGTCTGGGCCGACTGCCGGGCCGGCCGGTACACCGTCGAGGTGCAGGCCGGTCACCCGCTGGGCTTCTACTCGCACGCCTACGCCGGCGAGGTGGCGCTGTGCCGGGTGCTCGGCGACCCGACCGGGGAGCTGACCGCGCTGCGGGCGGAGACCGGGTGCTACCCGGCTGCGCTGGCCACCGCCCTGCTGGCCGGGGGCTGGGAGGCGGGGTTCCTGCTCGACGCAGCCGCCAAGGGCGCGGCGGCGGGGGATGGCGGCTACGTGGCCGGCTGCCTGTTTCGGGCGGTCGGCGTGGTCGTCCAGGCGCTGCACGGCCGGGCCGGGCGGTGGCTGGTGAACGAGAAGGGCATGATCGCCTCGGCCGGCAGGCTGCCGGGCGCCCCGGTGGACTTCGCCCGCCGGGCACAGGGGCTACTCGGCGCGGTCGGCCGCACCCCGGCCGAGCTGGCCGCCACCGTCGCCGACGCGCATCGGCTGGTCGCCGAGGCGCTCCGCTGATCCGCCGCTCGACGGGGCCGTGCCGGGTCGCCCCGCTGAGCCGGGGTGGCCGTCTCTCCGGCGGCACCCGGGGTGAGCCGCTGTTGCCGGGGCGGGCGGGCTACGCCGGGGCGGTGGGGCGTCCGACCGGTGGCCCCACCGGGGCGGGCATAGGGTGGATCACGTGACTGAGATGACCTATCGCCGGCTGGGCGACTCCGGGCTCGTGGTGTCCGTGGTCGGCATCGGCTGCAACAACTTCGGCCGTAAGCTCGACCTCGACGGCACCCGGGTGGTGGTCGACGCCGCCCTCGACGCCGGCATCAACCTCTTCGACACCGCCGACATCTACGGCGATGAGCCGGGGGGCTCCGAGGAGCTGCTCGGCCAGGTGCTCAAGGGCCGCCGGGACGACGTGGTGGTGGCCACCAAGTTCGGCATGGACATGCAGGGGCGCAACGGCCCGGACCACGGGGCCCGGGGCGCCCGGCGGTACATCGCCCGGGCGGTGGAGGCGTCGCTGCGCCGGCTCGGCACCGACCACATCGACCTGTACCAGATGCACGAGCCGGACCCGGGCACCCCGATCGACGAGACCCTCGCCGCCCTGGACGACCTGGTCCGCGCCGGCAAGGTGCGCTACCTCGGCAACTCCAACTTCGCCGGCTGGCAGATCGCCGACGCCGACTGGGTCGCCTCGTCCAGCGGGCGGGCCCGGTTCATCAGCGCGCAGAACCACTACTCGCTGCTGGAGCGGGGCGTCGAGGCCGAGGTCATCGGAGCCTGCGAGCGGTTCGGCCTGGGCATGCTGCCGTTCTTCCCGCTGGCCAACGGGCTGCTCACCGGCAAGTACAAGCGCGGCGAGGCGGCACCCGCCGGCAGTCGGCTCTCCGGGGGCGGCCGGTACGCCGAGCGCCTGGCCGCCGCGCGGTGGGACGTCATCGAGGCGCTGGAGGCGTACGCCGCCGAGCGAGGGCTGTCCCTGCTCCAGGTGGCCATCGGCGGGCTGGCCGCCCGGCCGGCGGTGACCTCGGTGATCGCCGGTGCGACCACGCCCGAGCAGGTGCGGGCCAACGCGGAGGCCGGCGTCTGGCAGCCCACCGACGCGGACCTCGACGCCCTCGACGCGATCCTCTGAGCCGCGACCGGCCCCGGGTCACCTCCGGGCCGGCGGGCCCGGGTCGCCTCCGGCCGGCGACGTCGCGGCGCATGGTGGGCGAGACCCCGCCACGTCGGCGTTCCGTCGTCGAACCTCGCCGTCAGTCCCGGTGGTGGCGGCCGGGGGGACGCAGCGACCGCTGCCCGGCGTTCTCCGGCCCGCCGTCCTGGTCCGGCACGGGACTGGCCAGGCCGGTGACCCAGTCGACGTACTCCTCGTCCTGCTGCTCCCGGCGGTCGTCCCGCTCGGCCGTGGGCGCCGCGTCGTCGGGGGTCCGGGCCCGGTTGCGCCGGAACAGGGCGCGCCGTAGGCGGGACCGGCCGGTGGCGGGGTCCTCGATCGCGTCACCGGCCGCCACCGGGGTCGCGGTGCCCGGCTCGCCGTCGCCCTGCCCGGTGTTGGCCGGCCTGGTGTCGCTCGGCCCGGTGTCGGTTCGGCCGCCGTCGACAGGCGGGCGGCCGGCGGTCCGTCCGCTGTCGGTCCGTCCGCTGTCGGTCTGTCCGCTGTCGGTCCGGTCCAGCTCGCTCGGCCCGGGATCGGCCGGCCGGGGGGCGTGAGGCTGTGGCCCGACCCCGCCGTGGCCGACGGTCGCCGTGGGGCCGGCCCGCCGGACGGTGTTGCCGAAAGCGTCCCAGCTCGCCACCCGGCCCAGGTCGGGCAGGGGCCGCCGGGGCCGGGGCCGCGGGTCGGCATCGGCGGGGGCCGGCCGGCTGTCCGGTTCGGCCGGGGGCGACCAGTCGCGCGTGGCGTCGCTCGTCCAGGTCGGCTCCGGCGGGGCGGGTTGCACCATGTCCTCGAACGAGGGTGCCTCGAAGAACGTGGGCCTGGCTTGCCGTCGGGCGGGGGTGGCCGCCGGTGCGGCGGTTCCGGAGCCACCGGAGGCGCCGTCGGTGACCTCCTCCACCCCCGGCACGCTCCCGGGGCCGGCCGGACCCGTCGGGTCGGCGGCGGTTCCCTTGTCCCGAGGGCTGCCGGGGCGGGCGTTGTCCGTCGTGTCGGCGGTGTCGGCCGCGCGGGGGCGGCTCGCGCCCGCACTGCCGGCGGCGCTCCGACCCGTCAAGGCTGCCGGGTCTGGGGTGCCGGCCGGATCTGGGCTGTCGGCCGGCGGGGGTGTCTCGGTGGCCGGCGCCGGTGGGGTGCCGGCCCTCGGTTTCCGGGCCCGCTTCGGCCGGGGCACCGGGGCGACCGTGACCCCGGCGTCATCGCCGCCGGGGCGGGAGGCGTCAGTGGCGGGAGGCGCCTCGGCGGGGAGGGCTTCGGCGACGGGGGAGGTGTCGGGGGTGCGGGGCGCGTCGGGGGTCCCGGAGACGGCGGGCCCGTCGGCGGTGGCGGGCCCGTCGGCGGTGCGGGGCATGGCGCCCTGGGCGGAGGATGCCGTGCCGGCGGCCGTCGGCCACTCCCAGTGCGCCGGCGTGCTCCCGCCGGCCGGCGTGCCCGGCGCAGGGCGGCCGTCCGGCAGCGGATCGCCGACGGTCGCGGGGACCCGACGGGCCGAGGCGGTGTCCGAGGCGGGCGGGCCGACGGGGTCGGCGCCGTCCGCGTCGCCGGTCACCGGCACGGTCGGGCCGGCAGGCAGCGGCCGGAGGATGTCCGTGGGCTCGATCGCCGGGTCGCCGACGGCCTCGACCGGCGTCGCGGGTCGGTCGGCCGGCTGGTCGGTGGGGTGGCCGGAGGTGACGAGCGGCCAGCGGGCCAGGGTGGCGGCGGCGGAGCCGAGCACGCCGGTGGCGACCGCGATCAGGGCGCCGTAGTAGGGGGCGAGCTGGTACCGGTCGACGGAGTCTCCCGGGCCGGCGGCCAGGTAGGCGAAGGCGACCAGCACGGGGCCGGACGCGCCGGACGCGCCGCCGATCAGCGGCGGGTGGCCCCGCCAGCGGGCCAGTGCGCCCGAGGCCGCGCCGGCGAGCAGGGCCACCAGCGGCAGCAGCACCATGGCCAGCCGCTGCGCCGCGGCGGCGTCGAGCCAGCCCGGCTCGAACACCCCCAGCCGCATGGTCGGCAGCGGGCCGGTGCCGACCAGGGCCGGCAGGGACGAGAACAGGGCGACCAGCCACACCGCGCCGGCCACCATCGTCAGGTTCCAGCCCAGCGGCGGGCGGAGCAGCACGGCGAGCGCCGCCCCGGCGCCGGCCACCGCGCCGAGGACGGCGCAGATGCCGACCGCCCAGACCGGGTCGACGCCGCTCAGCTCGGTGGCGCGGGCCGGCTGCATGCACAGCGGGGCGACGACGGTCGCGCCCAGCGCCGCCGCGCCGGCCATTCCGAGCCGCCCCGTCGTGGTGGCCGCGACGGGTTCGGCGCGGGCGATACGCTCGGCCACCACGGCCCCGACCACGGCGGCGACCGTCGCGAACCAGCTCACCCAGACCAACTGGGCCGGCCACCGGTTGACGGTGGCGTCGGTGAAGTCGCCGGCGAGTCGGACGATGCCGAACCCGTACGCGACGCCGAGCTGACCGGCCCCGGCGAGCACGCTCACCCCGAGCGCGGTGAGCAGCAGCTTGCCCCACGTCCGAAAGGCCATGTCGGGCACGTTACGGCCCGGTGCCCCCGATCGCCACCTTGGCACAGCGCGGCGCGGCGACGCGCCCGACCTGCGACTACTCCAGCCCGACCAGCCGGCCCAGGTACGTCGTGTCTCCGACAGTGGTGAGGGGCGGACGGCCCCGGTGCCGTGGCGGACCACCACCCCACCGGCCGGCTAGTCGGCGCCGGGCGTGGTCCACCCGGCACGGTCCGCCGATCATGCCGGCCCGTCTAGAGGTGCGGGAGCACCTCGGCGGCGATGAGCTCCAGGTGGTCCAGGTCGGCCAAATCGATCAGTCGCAGGTGCACCCGGGTGGCCCCGACCGCGGCGAACTCGCCGATCCGGTCGACGAGCTGGGCGGGGGAGCCGATCACCGGGTCCTCCGGCGGCAGGGCGCTTTTGCGGCGCAGCGGCGCGGCCCGCTCCCGCACCTCGGCGTCGGTGCGCCCGATGGCCACCACGATCCCGGCGGAGAGCACCAGCGGCGTCCGCCCCGAGTCCGTACGGCCGTGGCGGTCGCACGCCTCGACGACCCGGTCGTATGCGGCGGCCGTCTCGGCGACGCTCTTGAACGGGAGGTTGAACTCGTCGGCGTACCGGGCGGCCAGCTCCGGGGTGCGCTTGGGGCCGCGCCCGCCGACGATCACCGGCGGGCCGGGCTGCTGCACCGGCTTGGGCAGGGCGGGCGCGTCGACCAGCCGGTAGTGGTCGCCGAGGAAGCTGTAGGTCTCGCCGACCGGGGTTCGCCACAGGCCGGTGATCACTTCGAGCTGTTCGTCGAGCCGGTCGAAACGCTCCCCGACGGCGGGGAACGGGATGCCGTACGAGGTGTGCTCCCGCTCGTACCAGCCGGCTCCGATGCCCAGCTCCACCCGGCCGCCGCTCATCTGGTCGACCTGGGCGACCATCACCGCGAGCGGCCCGGGCAGCCGGAAGGTGGCCGAGGTGACCAGGGTGCCGAGCCGGATCCGGGAGGTCTCCCGGGCCAGCGCGGCGAGGGTGAGCCAGGCGTCGGTGGGGCCGGGCAGCCCGGAGTCGGCGTCCATGGCCTGATAGTGGTCGGCCCGCAGGAAGCCCTCGAAGCCGCCCGCCTCGACTGTCCGGGCGAAGCGGAGTTGGTCGTCGTAGCTGGCACCGCGGTGCGGCTCGGTGAAGACGGCCACCCGCACGGTCAGCGGCCCTCCGCGCCGGCCCGCGCCGGGGACTGCCGGTGGGTGCCGGGGCCGAGTGGCACCGGAGCCGGCCCGGTCGGGGCGTCACGTTCCATCAGCAGTTCGTGCAGCTCGGCGCTGACCCGGGCCACGTCGGCCAGGTGGGCGTTGCGGCCGAGGGTGCGGGGACGCGGGATGTCCACCTCGACCACCGAGCGGATCCGGCCGGGGCGGGGGCTCAGCACCACCACCCGGTCGGCGAGCAGCACGGCCTCGTCGATCGAGTGGGTGACGAAGACGATGGTGGCTCCGCTGGTCGTGTGCACCCGCTGGAGCTCGCCGGAGAGCTCCTCCCGGGTCAGCGCGTCGAGGGCGGAGAAGGGCTCGTCCATCAGCATCACCCGGGGGTCGCCGATGAGCGACCGGCACAGCGAAACCCGCTGCTGCATGCCGCCGGACAGCTCGTGCGGCAGCCGCTTCTCGAACCCGGCCAGCCCGGCGAGTTCGAGCAGCTCCCGGGCGCGGGCGCGATGCCTGGCCCGCTTCCAGCCGAAGATCTCCACCGGCAGCAGGACGTTGTCGAGCACCGAGCGCCACGGCAGCAGGGCGGGCCGTTGGAACAGCATGGCGATGTCCTGGCGGGGGCGGGTGATCGGTGTACCGGCAACGGTGATCTGCCCGGCGGTGACCGGCAGCAGCCCGGCGATCATGCGCAGCAGGGTGGATTTGCCGCAGCCCGAGCGGCCGAGCACGGCGACGAACTCGCCGTCGGCCACGTCGAGGTCGATGCCCCGCAGCGCCTCGACCCGGCCGGAGCGGCCGTCGAAGGTGCGGGACACGCCGGACAGTCGAATCATCGCCGGTGTTCTCCCTGAGTAAGCGGTCAGGAGCGCAGCTAGGGTAGCCCGCCGCGCTGCGGCCCGGGGGGTCCGGGGTGGACTTCAGTTCGTTTCCGTTCCGCAACCGACACTCCTGGCTACACCGGCAGGTCCCTTGCGTAGTCTGTGCCGGCGAGAAGTCCCCTCACGACGGTGGCGTCGACTCCCCCCTCTGTCGACGCCGTCCCTCTCGACAACCCCTCCGGTGGCGCATCGCCCCCGGTCGGAAAGGACATGGTGCACAGATGAAAAGGCTGACCCGCACGGTCGCCGCGGCCGCTCTGGCCACCGCACTCACCCTGGTGTCCGCGTGCAGCAGCGACGCGGACTCGTCCGGCGCCAAGGGCGGCGACGGCAAGTCGCTGGAAAAAGTGACGTACCTCACTTCGTTCGGCAACTTCGGGCGTGACTCCTATGCCTGGGTGGCGAAGGAGAAGGGCTTCTTCAAGGAGGCCGGCTTCGACGTCGAGATCAAGCCCGGGCAGGGCACCAATTCCGTGATCCAGACCATCGTCAGCGGCCAGGCCCAGTTCGGCCCGATCGACCTCACTGGTGGTCTGCTCCAGCTCGGCAACGGCCAGGCCAAGGACTTTGTCGCAGTGGCCGCCATCCAGCAGCGCACGATGGCGGGCATCGCGACCGTCGAGGGCACCGGCATCGCCTCTCCAAAGGACCTGGAGGGCAAGAAGCTCGCCGACACCCCCGGCTCCGTCGTCCGCAACCTCTTCCCGACGTACGCCCAGCTGGCCGGCGTGGACGCCAGCAAGGTGACCTGGCAGAACGGCCAGGCGCAGGAGCTGATGGGCACGCTCGCCGCCGGCAAGGTCGACGGCATCGGCCAGTTCGTCGTCGGTCAGCCGACCATCGAGGCGGTGACCAAGAAGAAGGCCGTCATGTTGCCCTACAGCAACGTGATGCAGGACCTCTACGGCAACGTGCTGATCACCTCCAGCAAGATCGCCAAGGAGAAGCCGGACATGGTCAAGCGGTTCTCCGCCGCCCTGATGAAGGGCCTGGAGCACGCGCTGACCAACCCGCAGGAGGCGGGCGACATCCTGAAGAAGAACGTCGACGCCAGCAACCCCGCGGCCGCCGCCGCCGAGCTCCAGCTCATGGCCGGGTACGTCCGGTCCAGCAACTCGGGCACCCAGATCGGCACGCTGGACAGCGGGCGGGTCGCCAAGAGCATCGCGATCCTCCAGGGCGCGGGCCAGCTCAAGCAGAACCTCACCCCCGACCAGATCATCGACTTCGACCTCGCGCCGAAGGCCTGACCGGTCCGACTGTCCCAGGGGTACGCCCCGCCGGCCTCCGGCGGGGCGTACCCCCGTTCCATCCCCGGCCACCGTGCCGGTAGGAGAGGAGGAGAAGATGACCGACCTCCGGTCACCGGAGCCGGCGGTCGCGCACCGGCCCGCCGCTCCCGTCCCCACGCCTGGTCACTCCGGCCCCAACGCCGGGGTGCGGTCCGGACTCAACGGGGCCCTGCTGCCCGCCTCGGGCCTGCTGATCGCGTTCGCGGTCTGGTGGGTCACCGCCCGGCTGGAGCTGGTGCACCCCGCCGCGCTGCCCACCCCCGGCTCGGTGCTGTCGGCGTTCACCGACAAACCGGCCAAGATGCTCGAACACACCGCCGCTACCCTGCTGGAGATCGTGATCGGCTTCGCGCTCTCCGCCGCGGCCGGGGTCCTGTTGGGGCTCTCGCTGGCCGCATCGCGAACGGTTGAGCGGATGTTCACCCCGCTGCTCGTCGCGGTCAACGCGGTCCCGAAGATCACCCTCGGGCCGCTGCTCGTGGTGGCGCTCGGCTGGGGTCAGAAGCCGATCCTGACCATGGTCTTCCTGCTGTGCTTCTTCCCGATCGTGCTGTCCACGGCGACCGGCCTGACCACCACCCCGGCGGACCTCGCCGAGCTGGTCCGCTCCTGGAACGCGTCCTGGTGGCAGGCGTTCCGCAAGGTGCGGTTCCCGGCCGCGCTGCCGCAGATCTTCGTCGGCCTGAAGGTGGCCATGCCGCTGGCCGCGATCGGCGCGGTGATCGGCGAGTTCCAGGCCGGGGAGGGCGGGCTCGGATACGTCATCACCCAGTATGCCGGCATGGGCGACACCGCCACCGCGTGGGCGGCCATCATGCTGGTGGCGCTGATCAGCATCCTGCTGTACTCGGCGCTGGTCTTCCTGGAGCGGCTGGCCCTGCCGTGGGTCAGGGAGACCACCTCGACCAGGTGAGCCCGGTCGGCCGACCAGGCTCACCTGGTCGGCCGACCGGTTCGCCGCGGTGACCGGGTCGGGCCCGGGCCCGACGACGCCGGTCACGGCAAACCGTTGGTCAGCCGGCGAGCCGCCAGCGGCCGCCCCGAGCGACCAGGGTGGTCAGGGCCTGCGGCATCAGCCCGGAGTGGTTGTCCGGGGTCATCCGGATCGGGCCCGACAGGCCGTCCATCTGGGACGTCTCGAGCACGTCGCGCAGGTCGTCCCGGCCGGCCTTGCCGGCCTCGCCACCGGCCCGCAGCTCGGCGTCGACGATGAGCTGCACGGCGTCCGCGCCGAACGAGGAGAAACCGTTGTAGCCGCCGAACCGCGCCGTGTAGTTCTGGAACCACTGGCGGCGGGCCGCCTTGGCGGGGGTGGTGGCGATGACGTCGTCGATCACCATGGTCTGGGTGAAGATCAGGGTTGCCTGCTCGGTCGACCGGGCCGACGCGCCGAGGAAGAGGTCCCCGGCAGCCACCGCGTCGAAGAAGAGCGCGCCCTTGAACTTGGCCTGCTGGGCGGCGGCGGCGGCGAGCATCGCCTGCTCCGGCGGGGTCCACACGACCAGCGCCCCCGGCTTGTCGTCGGTCAGCGCCTTGACCGGCTGGCTGACGTCGGTCTCGGTGGCCTTGATCCCCTGGTCGTTGATCAGCCGAATGTTGGCCTTGGCGAACTCGCTGCGCAGGGCGGCGAGCCCTTCCCGGCCGTAGCTGTCCTCGCTGTTGAGCACCGAGGCCTTCTTGATGCTGCGTCGGCGCAGCTCACCGGTGAGGGCGGCGGCGCTGTCCACCGCGTTCGGGGCCAGCTTGAACACGTACCGGCGGTCGGCCACCGGGCTGGCGACGGCGCTGGACGGGGCGAGCACGACGGTCGGGAGCTTCTTCTCGTTGATCGTGCGGACGGCGCGGACGGCGCACTCGTTGCAGCCGCCCATGATGAGCGCGCTGACCTGCGAATCGTTGCTGAAGTCGTCCACGTTGCGTAGCGACTCGCTCGCGTCGGAGCGGTTGTCCTTCACCTTGAGTTTGATCTTCCGGGCGCCCAGGGCGCCCGAGGCGTTCAGCTGCTCGACCTTCAGGTCCAGGGCGCGCTGGTACGCCTTGCCGACCGGGGCCGCGGAGCCGGACAGCTCCAGGTCCACGGCGATCACGATGGGGCTCGTGTCCTGTTCCGCCTCGCCGAACTGGCAGCCGGTGAGCGAGGTGGCCAGGACGGCCGAGGCGAGCGCCGTGATGGTCACGGAGCGGATGGTGATCAACTCAGTCCTCCAGGTGCGGCGCGGGCGGCTGCCCGGTCACCGCCGCTTGTTCCGTCCTCAGTGGAGAAACGGGATTGGTCTGCCGTACGGTATGCGCGAAGCCTGCAAAACCTTGCCAATGCCGGGCCCTGTGGTCAAGCGCGGATGCGCCGAAGCGTTTCGGGACTGCCGTCCCACATGCTGGGGTAACCCAATCTTTGCAAACGCTTACTTTGCATAAGCACGTGACCACCTTGGAGTTACATGCCCTGATCAGGGGCTTGAGAAAATGAAGGTATTAGTTGACCGGATCACGCGATGAGTGCCGTGCGACCGTTTCCTACCTCACCGCGGCTTCCCAAACACGATCATCTCTGATGAAATCGCGGCCGTGCCGCGCGCGGCGCTGTCCGCTGCACCGGCCACGGGTCGGCGGTTCAGGCGTGGAAGATACGACGGAGGCGATGTCGTGAGCACCGGACCTACGACCCTGCCCGAGAGCAGCGAGTCGGACGAGCGGAGTCGACGTCGTCGGCTGCCGCGCCTACGCGACGCCCGGATCCGCTCGAAGCTGGCGCTGATCCTGGTGGTGCCGGTCGCGGCGGTGATCGCGCTCGCCACCGTTCGGCTGATCTCGACCGGTGAGGGCGCGATCGAGGCGACCCGGCTGCGGTCGCTGACCGAGCTGTCGATCGACGTCTCCGCACTCACCCAGGACCTGCACAAGGAACGGATGGCCGCAGCCAGCTACCTGGCCACGCCGGGGCTGCGACCCGACACGTACAACCTGCTGGTGCGCAGCACGGACGCCCGGATCGAGGAGTACAAGGCCGAGCGCGGACGGGTCGGCGACGTCCCGGCCACGGTGCGGGACCGGCTCAAGGTCATCGAGGACCACCTGACGACGCTCAACAGCACCCGGCAGGAGGTCCTCGACCGTCAGCAGATGGCGGTGGCCGAGGCCGCGCTGCGCTACGGGGTCATCCTCACCGACCTGGTCTCCTACGGCGACACGCTGGCCCAGCTTCCCGGTCAGGAGAGCCTGGCGGACACCCGCCGGGCGGTGGCCGCGTTCGCCCACGCCAAGGCGGCGGTCGCCGAGGAAGAGGCGGTCGCCTACACCGCGCTCACCGCCGGCAGCCTCGACGAGGAGCAGTTCTCCTCGTTCGTGGCCACCCTGACCAGCCAGCAGGAGGCCCTGCTCTCCTTCTCGCTGGCCGCCGACCCGAGCCAGCGGGCCCTCGTCGACAGCACGGTCTCCGGTGACGCGGTGACGCTCGCCGACCGGGTGGCCGCCGACCTGACCCGGTCGGTCGGGCAGGCCCCGCTGGTCTCCCCCAGCGACGCCACCGCCTCCATCGGTGCGGTCAACGACCTGATGCGGTGGGCCGAGATCCGGCTCCAGGACCGCCTGCTCGCCCAGACCGAGGAAGCCCGCTCGAACGTCATCCAGCAGGCGATCATCGAGTCGGTGCTGGTGCTGTTGACCCTGATCGTCGCCGTCACGCTGGCCGTGGTGCTGGCCCGGTCGCTCAACCACTCGCTGCGCCGGCTGCGCGAGGGGGCCCTGTCGGTGGCCAACCACGACCTGCCCGACGCGGTCGCCCGACTGCAGAACATCGGCAGCGTCGGCGACGGCGGCGTGGAGGAGATCGTCCGGCAGGTCCGCGACCCGATCAAACTCAACAACCGAGACGAAATCGGCCAGGTCGCGCTGGCGTTCAACGTCGTCCACCGGGAGGCGGTCCGGGTGGCCGCCGAGCAGGCCGCGCTGCGGACCAGCGTCTCGGCGATGTTCCTCAACCTGGCCCGGCGCAGTCAGACCCTGGTCGACCGGATGATCGGCGAGCTGGACGCGATCGAGCGCGGCGAGGAGGACCCGAAGCGCCTCGCCCAGCTCTTCGAACTCGACCACCTGGCCACCCGAATGCGCCGCAACGACGAGAACCTGCTGGTGCTCGCCGGTGCGGACTCGGCGGTGCCGCGCCGCGACGACGCCCTGCTGATCGACGTCCTGCGGGCCTCCCAGTCCGAGGTCGAGCAGTACAACCGCATCGAGTTCGGCACCGTCGACACCGACATCTCGGTGGCCGCGCACGCCGTCAACGACGTCGTCCGGCTGGTCGCCGAGCTGCTCGACAACGCCACCCGCTTCTCGCCACCGAACACGGTGGTGGTCGCCGACGGCCGGCGGATCCGCGACTACGTGCTGATCCAGGTCGAGGACCGGGGCCTCGGGCTCACCGACGAGCAGCTCGACTCGCTCAACCGCCGGCTCGCCGGCCCGTCCACGGTCGACGTGGCCGCGTTCCGGCTGATGGGTCTGGCCGTGGTGAGCCGCCTCGCGTCCCGGTACGGCATCCGGGTGGAGCTGCGGCGCAACGTGGAGGGCGGCACCGTCGCCCAGGTGACGCTGCCCAGCTCGACCGTGGTGCTGCCGTCGCTGCGTGGTCGCGAGCCGGCCCCGGCGCCGCTGACCCCGTCGCGCCAGCCCGCCCAGATCGAGCAGACGCCGCTCACCCCGATGGGCCTCGACTCGCCGCTCACCGGTGCCGGCCGCACCGCCACGCTGAACGACCAGTGGCGGACCTCCGCCCCGACGCCGGCCCGTTGGCAGGTGCCCGGCGACTCCCGGGATGCCGCGCCGGCCACGCCGTTCGGCATGCCGGCCGTCGCCCAGCCGGCGGCACCGGCCATCGCGCCGGCACCCCCGACGCAGCCGCCCGCCCCGACGCAGCCGGCGTTCACGCCCGGCGGCGGGTTCTCGGTGGGCAGCCCGACCGTGGCGTTCCCGACGATCGATCCGCTGCCCCGGCGGACCCCCGGCGGGGAGGCCGCCCAGCCGGCAACCCCCACCGCTGCGGCCCCCGCCCCGCCGGTGCTGCCCGGTGGCCCGGTCGCCGGGACGACGCCGACCGTTCCCGTCGTGTCGGCAGCCCCGGCCACCCCGGTGGTCGCCCGTCCGGCCCAGCCGGCCGAGGCGCCGATCTTCCGGGAGATGGAGGCGGTCTGGTTCCGGTCGCACGGCGACGACGTGACCGCGATCTTCCAGCGGCCCAAGTTCGACGAGGAGCCGCCGCCGGCCAAGGTTCCCGCCGCGCCCCGGCCACCGCTTCCCACCCGTACGCCGGGGGCCACCCCCGCGGACGGTACGGCCACGGCGACTCCGCCGCCGGCGTACACCCCGCCGGTGGCCCCGCCCGCCGCGACCCGGCCGACCGGGCCGACCGTGCCGAGCGGGCCGGCGGCAGCCACCCCGCCGGCGACCGACCCCGAGGCCTGGCGGACAGCCGCCGACGATGGCTGGTCGCGGGCCAGTCGGGCGGCCGAACCGACCGCGTCCGGGACCACCCGCTCCGGCCTGCCGAAGCGGGTCCCGCAGGCGCAGCTCGTTCCCGGCGGGATCGAACAGAAGAGCAGCAAGGACCGCAGCCGGCGCACCCCCGACGAAGTACGCGGCCTGCTGTCGGCATACCACCGCGGCGTACAGCGCGGACGGACGGTCGGCGCGGACCAGAACAGCACCCCGACCAAGGAGACGAGCCGATGAACAGGCCAGCGGCCATGCAGGACATGGGTTGGCTGCTCACCAACTTCGCCGACAGCGTGGCGGGCATCGCCCACGTGGTGGCGGTGTCCGCGGACGGGCTGCTGCTGGCCTCGTCGCGGGACCTCCCCACGGACCGGGCCGACCAGCTCGCGGCGATCACCTCCGGTGTGGTGAGCCTTACCGAGGGCGCGGCCCGCATGTTCAGCGCCGGCGGGGTGCTCCAGACAGTCATCGAGATGGACAGCGGCTACCTGTTCCTCATGTCGATCAGCGACGGCTCGTCGATGGCCGTGCTCGCCGCCCGCAGCTGCGACGTCGGCCAGGTCGGGTACGAGATGGCACTGCTGGTCGAACGGGTGGGCGCCGCACTGGTGCCGCTGCGGCGGGACGCGGTGCGCTCCTAGCGCGCCTGGCCACACGGACGGACTGACCGGGTGTCGAGGGACGGCACCCGCCCGAGGAGGTGATCGCGGATGGACCAACGACGGGAAGACCCGCGCGGCGCGTTGGTGCGTCCGTACGCGGTCACCCGTGGCCGTACCGAGCCACGGCAGGACATCGCGCTGGAGGCGGTGCTGACGGCCAGCCCCACGGCGGTCGCCGAGTCCCGGTTCGCCGGCCACGACAAGCACCGGATCGCCACGATCTGCGAGGGCCGACCCCAGTCGCTGGCCGAGGTCGCCGCGTACACCCGGATGCCGCTGGGCGTCGCCCGGGTGATCATCGCCGACATGGTGGCCGAGGGCCTGCTGACGCTACACACTGCCGCTCCGCCCGAAGGGTACGAGGAGCGGATGGAAATTCTTGGAAGGGTGCTAAGTGGACTTCGCAGGCTATGACCCCGCTGGGGCACGCCGCAACCGCGGGATCACCTCCGCGAAGATCGTGGTTGCGGGCGGCTTCGGCGTGGGCAAGACGACCCTGGTCGGCGCGGTCTCGGAGATCACTCCGCTGACCACCGAGGCGGTGATGACTGCGGCCGGCGTCGGGATCGACGACCCGTCGAAGGTGCCGGGGAAGCAGACCACCACGGTCGCCATGGACTTCGGCCGAATCACCATGGCCGAGGACCTGATCCTCTATCTCTTCGGCACACCCGGCCAGACCCGGTTCTGGTTCATGTGGGACGAGATCATCAAAGGCGCGGTGGGCGCGGCGGTGCTGGTCGACACCCGCCGGATCACCGACGCGTTCGCCCCGCTGGACTACTTCGAGAACCGCCGCCTGCCCTACGTGGTGGCGCTGAACCGGTTCGACAACGCGCCGCAGTACGAGCTGGAGGAGGTCCGCGAGGCCCTCGCCATCTCGCCCCACGTACCGTTGATAATGACCGACGCCCGGCACCGGGATTCGGTGAAGCAGGTGCTGGTCACGGTCGTCGAGCACGCGATGCTGCGCCTCCAGGCCGAGCACGGTCGCGGCTACCCGACCCCGGTCGGCTGACGTATGTCGGCGGTGGCCCGGACAGTCCGGGCCACCGCCGGCGTGATCGTCCACGGCCGGCCGCCGACCTGGTCGTCCACGGCCGGGCTACCGGCGTGGTCGTTCGTCCACGGCCCACCTGCCGGCGTGGTCGTCGTCAACGGCCCGGCTGCCGACCGCGCGCACTGGGGCACGCCGGGTCACCTGCCGCAGGGGTCAGTCCACCCGGAGCCGGTAGCCGCGCTTGATCACCGTCTGCACCACCCGGGGGGCGCGCAGGCCGGCCCGGAGGCGGGCCACCGCCATCTCCACCGCGTGCTCGTCCGCGCCGCGCGGCAGCGTCCGCAGCAGGGCGGTACGGGAGAGCACCCGCCCTGGTGACGTGGCCAGCGCCCGCAGCACCGCCATCGGGGCGGGGGCCAGCGGACGCAGCTCCTCGTCGATCACAGCCGCGTGCCCGCGCAGGGTCAGCAGGTGCCCGTCCGCCCTGATGGTGACCGTGCGCCGGGGCAGCTCGTCCACGATTGTCCGCACCAGCGCGCCGAGCCGGGCGCGGCTCGGCGCGCTGACCGGCACCCCGCGGCGGACCAGGGGCTCGGCGGCGACCGCACCGACGCAACTCGCCAGCACGTCGCCCCGCAGCGCCTCCAGCACCGTCTCGGTGCGGTCCCCGGCGGCGTGCAGCAGCGCCTCGGCGGCCGGGGCGGAGGTGAAGGTGACCGCGTCGACCAGCCGCCCGGCGACCAGGTCGATCAGCCGGTGCAGCGGCGCGGGGTCGGTCGGCGGGGCCCACCGGTAGACCGGCACCTCGATGACCGTGGCACCGGCCTCCTCCAGCGCGGCGGCGTACTCGGGCTGCCGGTCACCGTGCAACTGCACGACGACCACCTGCCCGGCCACCCCGCGCCGGACCAGGTGCTCGACGACCTCCTCGCAGCTCTCCGCGCCCGGTGACCACCGGTCGCGCAGGCCGGCGGCGCGGATCGCACCCCGCGCCTCCGGCCCCCGGGTCACCACGTACGCCCGCGACAGCACGCCACGCAGCGGCTCGCTCAGCCCCCAGCCCTCGGCCGCCTCCAGCCAGCCGCGCATTCCGATGCCGGTGTTGGCCACCAGCACGTCCGGCGGGCGGCTCAGGCAGGCGCGGGTCGCCTCGCGCAGTT
This sequence comes from Micromonospora rubida, assembly GCF_009908295.1. Lineage (GTDB taxonomy): Bacteria > Actinomycetota > Actinomycetes > Mycobacteriales > Micromonosporaceae > Micromonospora > Micromonospora rubida. The sequence continues at coordinate 617,103 of NZ_JAAALO010000002.1, read as the reverse complement.
CGGTGTCGTCGGTCAGGGGCACGATCCGCAGGGCCGGCGCGATCACCACCCGCGCCCCGCGCCGTCGCAGCAGCGTGGCCAACTCGTCGCGCTGGCTGTCGGCGGTCACCCCGATGGTGAAGCCGGCCAGTTCGTGGGGCATCACCCCTCCCGTCTCAGCCGCGCCTCGACCAGGACGTCACGGCACCGCCCGTCGTGCCGGGCGACGGACACCCCGGGCAGGTCGAGGCAGGCGCCGGTACGCAGCTCGTACGCCCGCCTGTGCAGGGGGGAGGCGACGGTGGGTGCCCCGCCCGGGCCGGCCAGGGTCCTCCGGGCCCGCGCGTACGCCCCGTCGGCCTCGTCCCAGCCCGCCGGGCGCAGCTCGCCGGTGACCGCGTCGCGTTTCAGCGGGGTGGTCAGCCGGCCGGGACGGTCCAGCAGTTCGGCGACGGTCCGGCCCTCCCGGCGGAGCCCGCCCTCGCCCCGGCCGGCGGTCTCGCGCAGCGACATCCCGCACTGGAGGGCGAAGTGCGGGCAGTGTGGCGCCGCCTCCCGGGCTCGGCTCCCCGGTCGAGTCGCCGGCCGTTCACCGTCTGTCATGTCGGGAAAGCGTGCCGCCGGGCAGTTTCGGCTCCGGGTCCCGTTTGTTTCGGTCCTGTCAAGAGCACCTCACACGCCCCACCCGCGTCCCCCCGGCCACCGCCTCCCGACCCGGCCTACCCCCCCGGGCCCGACGACCGCCCAAAGCCCGCGCAGTTTCGGGGAAAGTGTGGCCTTGGAGCGTGAGGAGGCAACACTTTCCCCGAAACTGCGCGGAGGTCGGGGGTGTGGGGTGGGTGGGGGTGTGGTGTGGTGGTTTGGGGGGTTGGGCGGTGGGCGGTGGGTGGTGGGGGGATGGGATGACCAGTGGTCATACCGGGGGTAGTCTGGGCGGCATGACTGCCAAGGTGACGTTGTCGTTCTCGGACGAGACGATCGAGGAGGCGCGCCGGTTCGCCAAGCGGGAGGGGCTGTCGCTCTCCGCCTGGATGGACCAGGCCGCCCGTGAGAAGGCGCTGCGCGAGGTCTTCACCGCGCATGCCGCCGCCGTCGGTCGCGCCGGGCTGGACCTGGAGACGGCCGCCCTGGCGGACGCCCGCGAGGTGGCGATGGTCGACGACGCGCTGTTCGGCGGGCGTCCACGTGCTGCGTAGGGGAGAGGTCTGGCGCATCGAGGGCGCCCGGGAGCGGCTCGGTCTGGTGCTCAGTTCCGACGTCTACAACTCCACCGACGTGCCGATCGTGATCGTGGCCGAGGTGGTCGAGACGGTGCTGCTGCGCGACTCCCCGCTGGCCGTGCCGATGGGCGGGTACGTGGTGATGCCCGACCGGCTCTCCTCGCCGATGAAGAAGTGGTTCACCGAGTGCGTCGAGGTGGCCGACACCGGCACGATGCTCCGGGTGGGGCGCGCACTGCGCATCCTCCAGGAGCTCTGACCGGGGCTCCGCGCGCCGCCAGGAACAACGCGCGCCGCACGTGTGACCGAGATCATGACGGCGGTGTGGGAGAGTGGGAACGCCCCCCCCGTTTTGACCTGCGGAGGTACCCCCGAGTATCGTTGCCTGCTGTTGTACGACATCCAGAGGCGTGCCGCATCAGGTACGCTTGGTCGTTCGTGCGCGCCTGGTCACCTCGGCGCGCGACCCCAGACCGACGACGAGACAAGGTAGACCTGTGCGTACGTACAGCCCGAAGCCGGGTGAGATCGAGCGTCAGTGGCACGTTATCGACGCCTCTGATGTCGTGCTGGGCCGCCTGGCGACCCACGCCGCCACGCTGCTGCGTGGTAAGCACAAGCCGACTTTCGCGCCGCACGTCGACACGGGCGACTTTGTCGTCATCGTGAACGCGGGCAAGGTCGCGCTGACCGGCAACAAGCGTCAGACCAAGGTCGCCTACCGCCACTCGGGTTACCCGGGCGGCCTGAAGCAGGTCGGCTACGAGGAGCTGCTCAGCAAGCGTCCCGAGCGGGCCGTGGAGCTGGCCGTGAAGGGGATGCTCCCGCACAACAAGCTCGGCCGTCAGCTGATCAACAAGCTGAAGGTCTACGCCGGTGCCGAGCACCCGCACGGCGCGCAGCAGCCGGCGCCGTTCGAGATCAAGCAGATCGCGCAGTGAGCGCGGGCGAAGGAAGCAGCATGACCGACATCACCGAGACCGAGGTTGCCCCCGAGGCCACCGAGGCGCCGGCGCCCGTCGCCCGCGCCCCCCGTGGCGACCGGCCGATCCAGACCGTCGGCCGGCGCAAGCAGGCCATCGTCCGGGTGCGCATCGTCCCGGGCAGCGGCAAGATCACCTGCAACGGCCGTGACCTCGAGGCGTACTTCCCGAGCAAGGTGCACCAGCAGCTCATCAAGGACCCGCTGGTCACCGCCGAGAAGCCCGAGACCTTCGACGTCATCGCCAACCTGCGTGGCGGCGGCACCACCGGCCAGGCCGGCGCGCTCCGGCTGGGCATCGCCCGGGCGCTGATCGTGAACGAGCCGGACGACCGCCCGGCCCTGAAGAAGGCCGGCTTCCTGACCCGTGACGCCCGGGTCAAGGAGAGCAAGAAGTACGGCCTCAAGAAGGCCCGTAAGGCTCCTCAGTACTCGAAGCGCTGATCATCAGCGGCACGTTGTACTTCTGACGAACGGCCGGGTCCACCTCCCCTCGACGGGAGGTGGCCCGGCCGTTTCGCTTTCCTGTTGTGCACCATTTCCTCGGAGGTTGGCGGGTATGGGCCGGTTGTTCGGCACGGACGGCGTACGCGGGCGGGCGAACGCGGATCTCACTCCCGAGCTGGCACTCGCGGTGGCGGTCGCCGCCGCCCACACACTCGCCGAGACGGACCGGAGCCATCCGCCGCTGGCGGTGGTCGGCCGGGACACCCGGGCGAGCGGCGAGATGCTGGAGGCCGCCGTGGTGGCCGGGCTCACCAGTGCCGGCGCCAACGTGGTCCGGGTCGGCGTGCTGCCCACCCCGGCCGTGGCGTTCCTCACCGCCGAGACCAAGGCCGACCTGGGCGTGATGCTCTCCGCGTCGCACAACCCGATGCCGGACAACGGGATCAAGCTGTTCGCTTCCGGCGGGCACAAGCTGCCCGACGAGATCGAGGAGCGGATCGAGGCGGCCGTCGAGGCGAACGCGGCCACCGCGTGGGACCGGCCGACCGGCGCCGGGGTGGGGCGGGTGCACGACCTGCTCGACGGCGCCGACCACTACGTCCAGCACCTGACCGGCACCGTGCCGCACCCCCTCGACGGGATCAAGGTCGTGGTCGACTGCGCCAACGGCGCCGCGGCCGACGTCGCGCCTGTGGCGTACCGGGAGGCCGGCGCCGAGGTGATCGCCATCCACGCGGAGCCGGACGGCCTGAACATCAACGACGACTGCGGCTCCAACCACATCGACGCCCTGCGCGAGGCCGTGGTCGAGCACGGCGCGCACCTGGGCATCGCCCACGACGGCGACGCCGACCGGTGCGTCGCGGTCACCGCCGACGGGGTCGAGGTCGACGGCGACCAGGTGATGGCGATCCTCGCCCTGGCCATGCGGGACGCCGGCACGCTCACCGACGACACCCTGGTCGCCACCGTGATGAGCAACCTCGGCCTGCGGCTGGCCATGTCCGCGCAGGGCATCCGGCTGGTCGAGACCAAGGTCGGCGACCGGTACGTCCTGGAGGAGCTGCGCGCCTCCGACCTCGCCCTCGGCGGTGAGCAGAGCGGGCACATCGTCATGCCGGCCTACGCCACCACCGGCGACGGCGTGCTGACCGGGCTGCACCTGATGGCCCGGATGGCAGCCACCGGCAAGTCCCTCGCGGAGTTGGCCGCGGTGGTGACCAAGCTGCCGCAGGTGCTGATCAACGTGCCCGTCGGGGACCGTTCGGTGGGTGCCGCCGCGCCGGCCGTCCGGGCCGAGGTGGAGCGGGCCGAGGCGGAGCTGGGCGAGACCGGTCGGGTGCTGCTGCGCCCCTCGGGCACCGAGCTCCTGGTGCGGGTCATGGTCGAGGCCGCCACCGAGCAGACCGCCCGCGAGGTCGCCGAGCGCATCGCCGAGCGGGTCCGCGTCGCGAGCCCCACCACCTGACCCCCACTGCCCCGCCGCCCCGCCCCCGCGCTGTAGATCTCGGAGGGAAACGGCCCCGCCGGGGGCCACATTCTTCCAAGATCTACAGCGCGGTCAGCGTCAGGTCGCCGCCAGCCGGCGGAGGAAGCGGCCACCCAGGTCGGCGACCTGGGCGGGGTCGAGGTCGAGGGCCGGGGCCGCCACGGTGACCTCGGCCATCGCCAGGCCCGGGACCTCGGTGTCCTGCCAGCCGCCGACGAACCACGCCCTCTCCTCCTCGGCGAGGGCGAGGTTGGCCGCGTTGAGCCGGTCCGCCGGGTGCGGCAGCCAGAGCCGGAACTGATGGGTGTGCGGGGGCATCGGATACACCCGGGCGCCGGGCAACCCGGCCAGGGCGGCGGCCACCGCCGTCGCGTGTGCCACGTACCCGGGCAGGCGGGGGAGCTCCCGGTCCATCCCGACCAGCGCGGCCGCCGCCGTGGGCCACTGCTGGAACAGGGTGCCCCCGTACCGGTGCCGCCACTCCCGGGCGTACCGGATCAGCCCGGCGTCCCCGGCGAGGGCCGCCCCGGAGATGCCCCCGAGGGACTTGTAGAACGAGACGTACGTGCTGTCGGCGAGGGCGGCGACCGCGGCCGGCGGGTGCCCCAGGTGCGGGGTCGACTCCCACAGCCGGGCGCCGTCGAGGTGCACCCGGGCTCCGGCGTCCCGGGCCGCGGCGACCACGTCGACCAGCTCGTCCCAGCTGGGCAGCACGAAACCCGCGTCGCGCAGCGGCAGCTCCAGCAGCAGGGTGCCGATCGGCTCGGCGAGCTCCGCCACCTCCTCGGCGGTCGGGTTGCGCGGCGCGTTCGTGGTGCGCACCGCCCGCAGCCCGCCGAGCACCGCGTACGCGTCCCGCTCGTGCAGCACGAGGTGGCTGAGCGGGTGCAGGCCGACGGTGGTGCTGCCGGTCAGCTCCGCGCCGTACCGGACGGCGACCTGCTGGGCCATCGTGCCGGTCGGGAAGAAGACGGCGGCCTCCGTGCCGAGCAACTCGGCGACCCGCAACTCCAGGGCCTCGACCGGGCCGCCCTCGCCGTAGAAGTCGGGCAGGGCGTCGGGGGCGACCGTGGCGCGTACGGCGTCGAGATGCTCGGCCATCGACACCGGCCGGCTGCCGGAGAGTATTTGGTCACAGCCGCGCATGGCGGCCATCCGGCGGAGCCGGTCGGCGTTCGCGTCGGTCATCCGACGGCCCCCATCCGGCGCAGCCGGGCCACCGCCTCGGTGAGCACCTCCGGCCGCTTGCAGAAGGCGAACCGGACCAGTCGCCGGCCAGCCTCGGCGTCGTCGTAGAACACCTGGGTCGGCACGGCGACCACCCCGCAGCGCTCCGGCAGCGACCGGCAGAACTCCACCCCGTCCCGCCCGCCGAGAGCGGTGATGTCGGCGGTGACGAAGTACGTCCCCTCCGGGGTGAGCACGTCGAAGCCGGCGTCGGCCAGCCCGGCGACGAGCTGGTCCCGGCGGGCCCGCATGCCGGCCGCGAGGTCGGCGAAGTACCCGTCCGGCAGGGCGAGGGCCACCGCCACCGCCGGCTGCAACGGGGCGGCGTTGACGAAGGTGAGGAACTGCTTGACCCGCAGCACCGCCGACACCAGCGGGGCGGGGCCGCTGACCCAGCCGACCTTCCAGCCGGTGCAGGAGAACGTCTTACCGGCCGAGGAGATCCGCAGGGTGCGCTCGCGCATCCCGGGCAGGGTGGCCAGCGGCACGTGGGGCGCGGCGGCATCGCCGAAGACCAGGTGCTCGTACACCTCGTCGGTCACCGCGTACGCGTCGTGCTCGCGGCACAGCGCGGCCACCAGGGCCAGCTCGTCGGGGGTGAAGACCTTTCCGGTCGGGTTGTGCGGCGAGTTCAGCAGCACCAGCCGGGTCCGCGGCCCGAATGCGGCGCGCAGGGCGTCCGGGTCGAAGGCGTACCGGCCGTCCGGTCCCGGGCGCAGGGTCACCGGCCGCCGGACCGCGCCGGCGAGGGCGATCGAGGCCGCGTACGAGTCGTAGTACGGCTCGAAGCAGACCACCTCGTCGCCCGGCTCGCAGAGGGCGAGGATGCTCGCGGCGATCGCCTCGGTCGCTCCGGCGGTGATCACGATCTCGCCGTCCGGGTCGTACTCCAGGCCCCAGAACCGGCGCTGGTGGCCGGCTACGGCGGCGCGCAGCGCGGGGATGCCCGGGCCGGGCGGGTACTGGTTCTGCCCGCCGCGCAGCGCCTCGGCGGCGGCGGCGAGCATCTCCGGCGGGCCGTCGGTGTCCGGGAAGCCCTGGCCCAGGTTGACCGCGCCGGTGCGCACGGCCAAAGCGGACATCTCGGCGAAGATGGTCGTCCCGAACGGCCGCATCCGGGCCACCAGCGGGTCGACATCGGTGGGCGTCGTCACCCGCGTCAGCCTACGGCCCGCGCCCGGCGACGCCCACCCTCAGCCGGTCGAGCAGGTGGTGCGCCAGACTGCCGTGGTCGTGTCGGTCACCGGTGGGCTCGCCCCGGTGACCGACAGCCGGCAGGTGAGCGGCTCGTTCTCGTCGTAGGGCCGGGTGGCCTCCACCATGACCCGGCTCCGCCCGTTGGTCCGGATGGTGGTCCGCCAGGGCAGCTTCGCGCTGTCGACATGGATCAGGTCGCTGTCGGCGTCGAAGTACGCGACGTCGGCCCGGCCGCCCCCGGTGACCTCGTAGACCACCGTCACCGGAGCCGGGCCGGCGGTCGGCCGGGTCACCGGCTTCTTCGACGGGTCGGCGGGGAAGGTGGGAGGGTCGGCCGGCTCGTCCTCGTCCTCGTCGTACCAGGGGTCGCCTGGTGTCGTCCCGTCCTCGTCGTACCAGGGGTCGCCTGCTGTCGTCCCGTCGTCCGCTGCGGTGGTGACGATCCCGCCCAGGCCGACGCAGCAGCACAGCCCGAGCACCACGACGACCACCAGCCCGATCACGAGCGCGATCACCTTCGCGTCGCCGCCCGAGCGGGTGGGCGGCTGCCCCGGGTAGGCGAACGGCGGTGGATAGCCGGCCGGGGGCCAACCGGCCTGCGCGGGGTTTCCCCCGGCGGGCCAGCCGGGCTGGGCGGGGCCGGGCTGGGCTGGAGGCCAGCCCGCCGGGACGTACCCCGACCGGGGTTGCCCACCGGGAAGAGAACCGCCCGCCGCCGACGCCTCCGAGGCGGCGGCGGGCGGGAGACCCGCATGGCTCGCCGCCGACGGTTCCCACGGCTCCGGCGCCGCCCACGGCTCCGGTGGGGCGAGCGGGCTGAGGGGTGCCCACGGTGCGGCGCCCGGTGTCGAGGGCACCGTGGCCGGGGGGAGGTCCGGGACGGACGAGGGCGCCTGGTCCGGCGCGGGCGTCGGAGGGCCGCCGGGGTCGTTGTCGGGGGACTGGCTCGGCTCGGGGGTCGACGACGCCTCGGACATCGGAGGGCTCCGGGGAAGGGGCGCGGACGTGGCCGCGGAGGGAGCGGGTACGCCGGGGACCGTTACCGAGACCGGCTCCCCGCGAGGGAGGCCCTCAATGTACGCGTCCGGTCCGCCCGGCGGGCCCCTGCTGGTGGGCGCCGTCCGGCCGGAACAGGGGGCCCAGGGGCGGGGAAGTTCATCCCCGCGACCGCCACGCCTCACCCATTCGCTCAAATTCAGTGCTTGTTTACCCGGCTTCCGCGCACGTGTGATGAGTGAAACTGGGTTAGGCTGCGGGTCATGTGTGGAATCGTGGGTTACGCCGGCGCGCGCCCGGCGCTCGGCATCGTGCTCGACGGCTTGCGCCGCCTGGAGTACCGCGGCTACGACTCGGCCGGCGTGGCCGTCGTGTGCGATGGCGAGCTGCTGACCGAGAAGAAGGCGGGCAAGCTGGCCAACCTGGAGAAGCTGCTGGCCGAGCGCGCCGCCGTCGACCCCGAGGGCTGCGCCGCCAGCCCGATCGGCATCGGCGACGGCACCACCGGCATCGGCCACACCCGCTGGGCCACCCACGGCGGCCCCACCGACCGAAACGCCCATCCGCACGTCGCCCCCGACGGCCGGGTCGCCGTGATCCACAACGGCATCATCGAGAACTTCGCCAAGCTCCGCACCGAACTGGAGGATGCCGGCGTCCAGTTCAGCAGCGACACCGACACCGAGTGCGCCGCCCACCTGCTCTCCGCCGCGCTGGCCGAGCTGCGCGCCGCCGGCGAGCCGGACGGGCCAGGGCTGCTCGCCGCCGCGATGCGCGTGGTCTGCCAGCGCCTCGAAGGGGCGTTCACCCTGCTGGCCGTCGATGCCGCCGTGCCCGGCGCGGTGGTCGGCGCCCGGCGCAACTCCCCCCTGGTGGTGGGCCGGGGCGACGGGGAGAACTATCTCGCCAGCGACGTCGCCGCGTTCATCGAGCACACCCGCGACGCGATCGAGCTGGGCCAGGACCAGATCGTCCTGATCACCCCCGACTCCGTCGAGATCACCGACTTCGCCGGCCGTCCGGCCACCGGCAAGGACTTCCATGTCGACTGGGACTCTTCGGCCGCGGAGAAGGGCGGCTACGACTGGTTCATGCTCAAGGAGATCGAGGAGCAGCCGCAGGCCGTCGCCGACACCCTGCTCGGCCGGCTCACCGGCAGCGGCGAGATCATGCTCGACGAGGTCCGGCTCAGCGACCAGGACCTGCGCGACGTGGACAAGATCTTCATCGTCGCCTGCGGGACCGCCTACCACTCCGGCCTGGTCGCCAAGTACGCCATCGAGCACTGGACCCGGATCCCCTGCGAGGTGGAGCTGGCCAGCGAGTTCCGCTACCGTGACCCGGTCCTCGACCGGTCCACGCTGATCGTGGTGATCTCGCAGTCCGGCGAGACCATGGACACCCTGATGGCGCTGCGGCACGCCAAGGAGCAGAAGGCCCGGGTGCTGGCCATCTGCAACACCAACGGCTCGACCATCCCGCGCGAGTCCGACGCCGTCCTCTACACCCACGGCGGGCCGGAGATCGCCGTCGCCTCCACCAAGGCGTTCCTCACCCAGCTCGTGGCCTGCTACCTGATCGGGCTGCACCTGGCCCAGGTGCGCGGGATCAAGTTCGCCGACGAGGTGGCCGCCGTGGTGGACCAGCTCCACCAGATGCCAGCCAAACTGCGCGAGCTGCTGGACCGGATCGAGCCGGTGCGCGAGCTGGCCCGGGAGATCCGCAACGAGCCCACGGTGCTCTTCATCGGCCGGCACGTCGGCTATCCCGTGGCCCTGGAGGGCGCGCTCAAGCTCAAGGAGTTGGCGTACATGCACGCCGAGGGGTTCGCCGCCGGAGAGCTCAAGCACGGCCCGATCGCCCTGATCGACCAGGGCACCCCGGTGATCTGCATCGTGCCGTCGCCGGTCGGCCGGGGCATGCTGCACGACAAGATCGTCTCCAACATCCAGGAGGTCCGCGCCCGGGGCGCCCGGACGATCGTGATCGCCGAGGAGGGCGACGAGGCCGTGGTGCGCTACGCCGACCACCTGATCCGCGTGCCCCGCACGCCGACGCTGCTCGCCCCGCTGGTGACCACCGTGCCGTTGCAGGTGCTCGCGGCGGAGATCGCCGCCGCCCGGGGCCACGACGTCGACCAGCCCCGGAACCTGGCCAAGTCCGTCACCGTCGAGTAACCGCCGCCGGAATCCGTCACCGTCGAGTAAACCGCCCGCCGGAGCCGGCCCTCTCCGCCCGTCGGCGGCAGGGGGCCGCTGCGGGTCCCGGGGCACGCGTCGGGGCCGTCACCGGCCGAGGACGACGCGGGCCATGCCGTCCAGGGCGGGATTGCCCTGGTCCCAGTAGCCGGTGTGGCCGTACCGGCCGCTGGGGAAGGTGCGGCCCCCGAAGCCCGGGTCGGCCGGGTCGTGCCCGAACCACAGCGTGTGGTCCTCCCGGGCGGTCAGCACCGCCGTCAGCGGGCTGAGCCCGCGCAGCACGCGGCGGGGCAGCTCGTCGGGGGCTGGGGCCAGCCGGATCGCGTCGTCGGGCGCGGTGCTCGCCCAGACCTCGCCCGAGGGCAGGCGCAGCCCGTCGGCCCGGTCCACGCCCACCCCGGGGGAGCCCACGAACACCAGCGCGTCGGCGGCGAGACCGTGGTCCCGGGCGGCGGTGCCGACGACCAGCGAGCCGTAGCTGTGCCCGAGCACCGTCTGCCGGGCCGGCGGGCCGTCGTGGGTGGCCCGCAGGCCCTCCTGGAACCGGTGCAGCGCCGGGCCGGCGTCCCGCGCCTGGCCGGGCAGGACGGCTTCGTGCAGGAAGTCCGGCGCGTCGTAGTCCAGCCAGAGCACCGCCGCCGTCGCCCCCGTCGGGTCCAGCGCCGCGCACCGGGCCTGCACCCGGCCCGCCCGGCCCAGCTCCCCGGTGGCGTCGGTGAGGCCGGCGGTCATCCCCGGGACGTACGTCAGCACGCGGTCGGCCCGGTCCGGGTCGCCCAGCGCCACGATCGCCCGGCCCTCGCCACCCGGGTCGAGCCCCAGCAGGTACGCGCGCGGCTGCCCGCCGCCGGTCAGCCGGGCGGTCAGCGCGTCCAGGCCGGCCAGGGTCGCCCCCACCCGCGCCAGCCCGACAGTCTCCACCGGCCCGTGCGGCCACCGGGCCACCAGCCGCCGCCGCTCGGCCAGCAGCACCTCCCGCCACCGGCCGACCAGCAGCCGGTTCGCCTGGTCCCGCGCCGCCGCCGGCACCCCGTCGAGCCGGCCGACCAGCTCCGGCTCCCGGGCCACCAGCCAGCGGCGCTGCGCCGGGGTGAGGCCGGCCCACCAGGCCCGGACGGCCGACGGGTCGGCGCCGGGTGTCGGCCGCCAGGGCGGGGGCGGGGCCACCCAGCCCGCCCGGGCCGCCGCGGCCAGCTCGTCGAGCCGGCCGGCAGCCTCCCGGTCGGCCGCGTCGGCCAGCGCGAGGGCGGCGGTCACGGCGGCGGCCACCCGCGCCACCGGCGGGCCGGGGTCGCCCGGCCGGGCACCCGAAGGGGCCACGCTCACCCGCCCCCGCCGGTCGATGCGCACCCCACCGGCCTCGGCCAGGGCGACCGCCTCGGCCAGCCCGGCCCTGGCCCGGCGCAGCCGCCCGGCCAGCTCGGCGAGCACCTGGTCGGTCTCGATCAGTGCCGGCGCGAGGGCGGCCAGGTCGGCCCGGAAGGCGGCGATCCGCCCGCCGGCAGCCCCGGCGGCGGCACCCGTCCAACCGGCACGCAGTGCCCCGGCAGCCCCGGCCAGCTCGGCCGACCGCCGGTCGACCAGCCCGGTCAGCCCCCGCCAGGCAGTCCCGGCTGCCGCCCAGCCGGCCGGGTCGGCCGCCCACAGCCGGGCGTAGCCGCCGTCCCCGGCGGGGGCATTCCCCGCCCCGGCGTGCCCCGCCGACGCGTTCGCCGACGCGCTCACCGGGGCAGGACCGTCAGCCGGCGGGCCGCCCGCTCGTCGGCCGTCTCGTAACCTTCGGCGGCGGCGGACAACGCCTGACCGGCGGCAGCCACCCGCGCGCCGAGCCCGCCGCACCAGGCATGCACCGCCGACTCCAGGGCGGCCAGGGCGGGCGCCGACCGCCACCCGGGCGCCCGCACCACCAGGCCGGGCGCCCCGGCCAGCCCGTGCCCCAGCCGGTACGCGTCGGCGTCGAGCGCCCGGGCCACCTCCCGCAGCAGCTCGGGGCGGACGGTGAACGGCTCCTCGCGCATCGGCGCACTCCTCCGGCTCGGTGTCGTCGACGGGCGACAGGGACTCCGCGATCGCGCAAAGGCGCCGGGCGAGGCCGTGACCACGACGGACGATGGCGACGACGTTAGGTGGCCCCGGTGCCGGCCGGTACGCCCTGTGGACAACGGCTCTGGCCCGTGCCCCCGGGTTGTCCACAGGCCTTGCCCACAGCCGGACCGATGGCTAATCTGCGGCGTCCTCCGCCAGTAGGGTGAGGCGGTGATCGTCGCTGTCGGCATCGACGTCGTCCTGGTCGAGCGGTTCGCCAAGGCGCTGGCGCGGACGGCGCTGCTCGCCGACCGGCTGTTCACCGAGGCCGAGCGGTGCACCGCCGGCAACCCGCGAACCCGGGACCGACACGGGTACGGACGGGACCGGCGCGGGTGGTATGGACGGGACGGGGTGGCATGAAACCGGTGTGGCGGGTCGCGGACGTGCGGGCGGCGGAGGCAGGGCTGATGGCCACCCTCCCCGCCGGGACGCTGATGCAGCGGGCCGCCGCGGGGCTGGCCCGCCGCTGCGCGCTGCTGCTCGCCGACCGGGGCGGGGTGTACGGCTCCCGGGTGCTGTTGCTGGTCGGCACCGGCGACAACGGCGGCGACGCCCTGTACGCCGGGGAGCGGCTGGCCCGCCGGGGCGCCGCCGTCTCCGTCCTGCTGCTCACCCCGGGGCGGGCGCACGCCGAAGGGCTGGCCGCGCTGCGCGCCGCCGGGGGCCGGCTGGTGGACCGCCCGCCCGCGCAGGTGGACCTGGTGTTGGACGGGATCGTCGGGATCGGCGGCACCGGCGGGTTGCGCGAGGCGGCCGACCGGCTCGCCGTCGAGCTGCCCGGACTGCGCGGCCGGGACGGCGTGCGGGCCGCCGTGGTCGCCGTGGACGTGCCGAGCGGGGTCGCCGTCGACACCGGTCACGTGCCCCTGGCTGCCTCCGGCCGGCCGAACGCGGTCCGCGCCGACGTGACGGTGGCGTTCGGCGCGCTGAAGCCGGCGTTGGTGGTCGGCCCGGCCGTGGCGCTGGCCGGCCAGGTCGAGTTGGTCGACATCGGGCTGGGGCCCTGGCTGCGCGGCACCCCCGCGCTGCGGGTCACCGAGTGGTCCGACGTCGAGCAGTGGTGGCCGGAGCTGGGCCCGGCCTCGGAGAAGTACACCCGGGGCGTGGTCGGCCTGGCGACCGGCTCGGCGGCGTACCCGGGGGCGGCGGTGCTCTCCGTCGGCGGCGCGCTCGCCGGGCCGACCGGCCTGGTCCGGTACGCCGGGAGCGCCCGCGACGACGTGCTGCGCCAGCATCCCTCGGTGATCGCCAGCAGGCGGGTCGCCGACGCCGGCCGGGTGCAGGCGTGGGTCTGCGGCTCCGGCCTCGGCACCGGCGAGGACGCGGTGGCCGAACTGCGCGCGGTGCTCGCCGCCCCGGTTCCGGTGGTGCTCGACGCCGACGCGTTGACCCTGCTGGTCGACGGGTCGATGGCGGACCGGCTGCGCAGAAGGGACGCCCCGATCGTGGTCACCCCGCACGACCGGGAGTTCGGCCGGCTCTGCGGCGAGGAGCCCGGGGCGGACCGGGCCGCCGCGGCGCTGCGGCTGGCCGCCTGGATGAACGCGGTGGTGCTGCTCAAGGGGGACCGGACGATCGTCGCCACCCCCGACGGCCGGGCGTACGTCAACCCGACCGGCACTCCCGCGCTGGCCACCGGGGGCACGGGCGACGTGCTCGCCGGGCTGCTCGGCTCGCTGCTGGCCGCCGGGCTGGCCCCGGAGCGGGCGGCCGCCGTGGCGGCGTACCTGCACGGGCTGGCCGGCCGGGAGGCGGCCCGTGGCGGGCCGGTGACCGCGCCCGACGTGGCCGCCGCCCTCCGCCCGGTCGTCGCCCGGCTGCCCTGACCTCGGGCCGCCGCCCCGCCGTTCGTGGTGGCTCCGGCCCGGGTTGACCACGGGGGTCAGTAGGCTGGGGGCATGTGGCAGTCCGAGGTGCGGGTTGATCTTGACGCGATCCGGGAGAACGTGACGCGGCTGCGCGCCGGGACCAGCGGCGAGCTGATGGCGGTGGTCAAGGGCGACGGGTACGGCCACGGCATGCTCCCCTCGGCCCGCGCGGCGCTCGACGCCGGGGCCGACTGGCTCGGTGTCTGCACCCTGGACGAGGCGCTGACCCTGCGCCGGGCCGGCGTGACCGCGCCCGTGCTGGCCTGGCTGCTCGCCCCGGGCCTGCCGCTGCACGAGGGCGTCGCCGTCGGGGTGGACCTGGCCGCCGCGAGCCTGCCCCAGCTCGACGAGATGATCGAGGCGGGCCGGCGGGCGGGCCGCCCGGCCCGGCTGCACCTGAAGATCGACACCGGCCTGGCGCGCGGCGGGGCCACCGCCGCCGAATGGCCGGCGCTGCTGGAGGCCGCCGCGAAGGCCCAGGCCGACGGCCTGGTCGAGGTGGTCGGCGTGTGGAGCCACTTCGTGTACGCGGACCTGCCCGGCCACCCCACCACCGACCGCCAGCTCGCCGTCTTCCACGAGGGGCTGGACATGGTCGAGCGGGCCGGGCTGCGCCCGCGCTACCGGCACCTGGCCAACTCCGCCGCCACCCTGACCCGCCCCGACACCCACTTCGACCTGGTCCGGCCGGGGATCGCGATCTACGGGCTCTCCCCGGTGGCCGGCGAGCGGTTCGGGCTGCGCCCGGCGATGACCGCCCGGGCCCGGGTCATGCTCACCAAGCGGGTCCCGGCCGGCAGCGGCGTGTCGTACGGCCACACCTACCTCACCGAGGCCGACGCCAACCTGGCCGTGGTGCCGCTCGGCTACGCCGACGGGGTGCCCCGGCACGCCTCGAACGCCGGCCCGGTGCAGCTCGCCGGGCGGCGGCGGTCCGTCTCCGGCCGGGTCTGCATGGACCAGTTCGTGGTCGACTGCGGCGACGACCCGGTGGCCGACGGCGACGTGGTGACCCTCTTCGGCCCCGGCACCGACGGCGAGCCGACCGCCGACGACTGGGCCGACGCGGTCGGCACCATCAACTACGAGATCGTCACCCGGTTCGGCGGGGTCCGGGTGCCCCGCGTGTACGACGGCGAGCGGCCGTGACCGGGGTGGCGGCGTGAGCAGGTTCCACATCCCCCGGCCGCGCACCGCCGCCGGCCGGGTCGCCGGCGTGCTCGGGGCCGCGGTCGGCGTGGCCGCCGCCGGGCTCGCGGCGGGCGTGGTGAGCGAACGCGCCCTGGTCCGCCGGCTCAAGGCAGACTCCACCGACCCGTACGCCGACGAGGTCTTCGGCGCGCAGCCGTACGACGAGGCGTTCCGGCTGGAGCTGGCCGACGGCACCGACATCCACGTCGAGGTGGTCGAGCCGACCCGTCCCGTCGCCGGGCACCCGACGGTGGTGCTGGTGCACGGCTTCTGCCTGGACATGGGCACCTTCCACTTCCAGCGCAAGATGCTCACCGAGCGCGGCGACCACCGGATCGTCGCGTACGACCAGCCGGGCCACGGCCGGTCGGGGCGGCTGGAGACCGGCGAGTACGACCTCGCCGCGCTCGGCCGCACGCTGCGCCGGGTGATCGACCGGACCACCCCGGAGGGGCCACTGGTGCTGGTCGGCCACTCGATGGGCGGGATGACCATCATGGCGTTCGCCGAGCTGTACCCGGAGCTGTTCGGCGACCGGGTGGTCGGCACGGTGCTGATGGCCACCTCCGGCGGGCTGCTGGCCGAGACGAGGCTGGTGGCCCCGGCCCTGCTCGGGCGGGTCAGCTCGCCGGTGCTCTACATGATGAACAACGCCACCCGGTACGGCGGCACGGCCATCGACAAGGCCCGCAAGTCGGCCTCGAACATCGCCTGGCTGCTCACCCGCCAGTACGGCTTCGGCACCCCGAAGCCGAGCCCGGCCCTGGTGTCGTACGTCGAGGAGATGAACTCGCGCACCTCCGCCGACACGGTCACCCGCTACCTGCGCACGCTGGCCACCCACTCCCGGTACCCGGCGCTGGCCGCGCTGGGCGGCACCCCGGTGCTGGTGGTGGTCGGCGACAAGGACATGATCACGCCCGTGACGCACTCGGAGGAGATCGTCCGGCGGCTGCCGCACGCCGAGTTTCTCAAGATCCACAACAGCGGGCACGTGGTGATGCTGGAGCACGCCGACGAGGTCGACGCCGCACTGGAACACTTCCTGGCGGCGCTGTGAGCGCCGTCGGGGGTCGGCATCACGTGGGGGGTGGCGCGGTGAGCGTCGTCACGCTGCCGACGGTCGAGGACACCCACGCGTTCGGCCGTCGGCTGGCCGGGGCGCTGCGCGCCGGCGACCTGCTGCTGCTCACCGGCCCGCTCGGCGCCGGCAAGACCGCGCTGACCCAGGGCATCGGGGCGGGCCTCGGGGTACGGGGCGACATCACCTCGCCGACCTTCGTGATCGCCCGGGTGCACCGCCCCGACCCGGCGCGCGGTGGCGCGGTGGCGCTGGTGCACGCGGACGCGTACCGGCTCGGGGACGCCGCAGATCCGCGCGCGGAGATCGACGACCTCGACCTGGACGCCTCGGTCGACGACTCGGTCACCGTGGTCGAGTGGGGGGAGGGGCTGGTCGAGCAGCTGGTCGACGCCCACCTGCGGGTCCGCATCGACCGGCGCGACGACGACACCCGCGTGGTCGAGCTGGAGCCGGTCGGCGGCGACTGGCCCACCCGGCTCGCCACCCTGCCCTGACCCACCCCACCCACCCACCCCACCCACCCCACCCGCCCCGCCCCGCCCCGCCCCGAGATCGTGCAGTTTCTCGGAAAGAGTGGCTATCGGCCGTCGTGAGGCCACTCTTTCCGAGAAACTGCTCCCGCTGCCCGTCGACGGGCGGCGACGGGAGCCCGTACTCCCGTGTCGGGGTGTCGGACGGGGCTGGTAGGAAGGGGACCGACCGACTGCGAAAGGTTGCCGATGCCCGACGACGCCCCCGCCCTCGACCTGCTCGCGCTGCTGCCCGACGAGTGGCGCGCCGTGCTCACCCCCCACCTCGACCCGGCCCGCACCGCTGCGCTGGCCGAGTTCGTCGCCGGGGAGTACGCCACCCAGACCGTGTTCCCGCCGGTCGAGGACCTGTTCTCCGCCTACCGGCTGTGCGGGCCGCAGGAGTGTCGGGTGCTGATTCTGGGGCAGGACCCGTACCACAAGCCGGGGCAGGCGCACGGGCTGAGCTTCAGCGTCCGTGAGGGGGTGTCGGTCCCACCGTCGCTGCGCAACGTCTTCAAGGAGTTGGGCGAGGACCTGGGCGTGGCGAAGCCGCGCGGCGGCAACCTCGACGGTTGGGCGGCGCAGGGCGTGCTGCTGCTCAACTCGGTGCTGACCGTTCGGCAGGCCACCCCCGGCTCGCATGCCAACAAGGGGTGGGAGGAGTTCACCGACGCCACGATTCGGGCGCTGGACGCTCTCGATCAGCGGGTGGTCTTCCTGCTCTGGGGCGGGTACGCCCGCAAGAAGGCCGCCCTGGTCGCCAACCCGCAGCACGTGGTGCTGGAGGCCGGCCACCCCAGCCCGATGAACCCGCGCGGCTTTCTCGGCAGCCGCCCGTTCAGCGCGACCAACAAGGCCCTCGCCGACGCCGGCCTGCCGACCATCGACTGGGAGCGGTCCGCCAGCTGACCCGGCCCGCACCACGCTGAACCGAACCGCGCCGGACCGGTCGCCGTCGCAACGGACGACCGGTCCGGCTGCGCGCCAAGCCCGATCCGGTCTGCTGCCCGCGACCTGCCCCAAAAGGGCGGGCCGAGCCCGCGAGCCGCCGGGTGGCCCTCGGCCGGTCGACCGGCCGCCTCCAACGAGGGCACGCTTGAAGTGAGGCGGCGATCACTATCCGCTGTAGGCTTCCCGGGACCCGGTGACTCCGCGATCGGAGGCGTCCCATGGCGACGACGGCGACCATCAGCCCGCAGCAGTGGCAGAGTGCCAGGGCGGCGCTGGAGCAGGCCACCGCCCGGTTCGTCCGGCTGGTCGAGACGGTCGACCGGCCGGACACCATGGTGACCGCGCACTGGTCCGTGGCGGACACCGTCGTCCATCTGGTCTCGGTCGCCTGGTGGTACGCGACCAAACTCGACCCGGATCATCCGCCGATGCCGATCCCCGGCCTCGACGCCCAGCTCCCGACCGTCACCGTGGACACCATCGCTGACGTCAACGACCTGATAATGCGGCACCTGACCGACCGGTCGCCCCGGCCGCTGCTGGATCGGTTCCAGGCCGACGTGGACAAGCTCCTCCGCATCACCGCCGACCGCCGCCCGGACGAGCTGCTCAGCTGGTTCGGTGACGCCCGCGCGCCCCTCGCCGGTCTCTTCGGCCACCTGGTCAACGAGCTGCTCGTGCACGGTTGGGACATCGCCCGCGCGACCGGCCGGCCGTGGAAGATGCCCGGCTCGGAGGCCGTGCTCTTCTTCGAGGTCTTCCTGGTCAACGTGCTCCGCGCCGGCTACGGACACCTGCTCGACAACGACGAGCCGCCCCGGGAACGCCGGATTACCGTCGAGTTCCGGTCCGCGTACTGCGCCGACACCACCCTCGTCCTGCACCGGGGGGTGGTGACGGTCGCTGCCCCGGGCACCCCGCCGGACGTCCGGGTCCGGTTCGACCCGGCGGCGCTCAACCTGATGCTGTTCGGCCGGGTCAGCCGGGTCCGCACGGTGCTCGCCGGCAAGCTCGCCCTCCGGGGCCCCCGGCCCTGGCTCCTCTTTCCTTTCCTCCGAGTCCTACGAGCCCCGAACTGACCCCACCCCACCCCACCCCACCCTCGCCGGTCAGGGGCCGGGGCGGGGTGGGGCGGGGTGGGGCGGTTAGGGTGGCGTTCGTGCTCGTACTGGTGCTGGACTCCTCGACTCCTGCGGTGACCGCAGCGCTGGTGGAGGTCACGGCCGACGGAGTGACGGCGCGGGCGCAACGTCGTACCGTCGACGCCCGCGCGCATGGCGAGCTGCTCGCGCCGCAGGTCGACGCGGTCCTCGCCGAGGTCGGCGCCCGCCCGGCCGACCTGACCGCGATCGTGGCGGGGCTGGGCCCGGGCCCGTTCACCGGGCTGCGGGTGGGGCTGGTCACCGCCGCCACCATGGCCCAGGTGCTCGGCGTTCCCGCGTACGGCGTCTGCTCGCTCGACGGGATCGGGCACCCGGCGGCGGCCGGCGAGCCGGTCCTGGCGGCCAGCGACGCCCGCCGCCGGGAGGTCTACTGGGCGGTGTACGACGGCGCGGGCCAGCGGATCGCCGGCCCGGACGTGGACACCCCGGCGGTGGCCGCGCGGCGAGCCCACGACCTCGGTGTCACCGCCGCTGCCGGCGACGGCGCGCACCGGTACGCCGAGGTGTTCGACCTGCCGCTGCGGGCCGAGCCCCGCTACCCGGACCCGACCGTGCTGGCCACGCTGGCGGCCGAGCGGATCCGCTCCGGTGCCCCCGGCGACCCGCTCACCCCGCTGTACCTGCGCCGCCCCGACGCGGTGGCGGCCACCACCCGCAAACCGGCCCTGCCGTGAGCGTGAGGAGTGAGCGGGGTTTGCGAGCCCCGCAGTCGCGAGCCGAGGTGGCGCCGTGAGCCCCGCCGGGGTACGGCTGGAACCGTTCCGCTGGTGGCACATCGACGAGGTGTTGCCGATCGAGGCGGACCTGTTCGGCGCCGAGCAGTGGTCGCCGGCGATGTTCTGGAACGAGCTGGCCAACGGCCACTTCTACCTCGTCGCGACCGACGACGGCTCCCTGCTCGGCTACGCCGGGTTGGCCGTGGCGGCTCCGGACGAGGCGTGGGTGCAGAACATCGCCGTCCGCCGGGGAGCCCAGCGGCGCGGCGTGGGCCGGGCCCTGCTGGAGGCGCTGCTCGCCGAGGCCGCCCGCCGGGGTGCCCGCAGTACGCTGCTGGAGGTCGCGGCCGACAACGCCCCCGCCCAGCGGCTCTACGCGACGTACGGCTTCGAGCCGATCGGGGTGCGCCGCGGCTACTACCAACCGAGCAACACCGACGCGCTGGTCATGCGGCGCGAGCAGGACTGAGGAGACATGGCTGACGAACCGCTGATCCTCGGCATCGAGACCTCCTGCGACGAGACCGGGGTCGGCATCGTGCGCGGGCACACCCTGCTCGCCGACGCGCTGGCCTCCAGCGTCGAGGAGCATGCCCGGTTCGGCGGCGTGGTGCCCGAGGTGGCCAGCCGGGCCCACCTGGAGGCCATCGTGCCGACCATGGACCGGGCGCTGCGGGAGGCGGGGGTGACCATCGCCGACATCGACGCCATCGCGGTGACCTCCGGCCCGGGGCTGGCCGGCGCGCTGCTGGTCGGCGTCGCCGCCGCCAAGGGGTACGCGCTGGCGGCCGAGAAACCGGTGTACGGGGTCAACCACCTCGCCGCGCACGTCGCCGTGGACACCCTCGAACACGGGCCGCTGCCCGAGCCGGCGATCGCCCTGCTGGTCTCCGGCGGGCACTCGTCCCTGCTGCTCGTCGACGACCTGGCCCGGGGGGTGACCCCGCTCGGGGCGACGATCGACGACGCCGCCGGGGAGGCGTTCGACAAGGTGGCCCGGCTGCTCGGCCTGCCGTTCCCCGGCGGGCCGTACATCGACCGGGAGGCCCGGGCCGGCGACGCCGCCGCCATCGGCTTCCCGCGCGGGCTCACCGCCGCCAAGGACCTCGCCAAGCACGAGTACGACTTCTCGTTCTCCGGGTTGAAGACGGCGGTGGCCCGCTGGGTGGAGGCCCGGCAGCGGGCCGGCGAGCCGGTGCCGGTGGCCGACGTGGCCGCGTCGTTCCAGGAGGCGGTCTGCGACGTGCTCACCACGAAGGCGCTGGCCGCCTGCCGGGCCCACGGGATCGACACGCTGGTGATCGGCGGGGGAGTGGCGGCGAACTCCCGGCTGCGGGTGCTCGCGGAGGACCGGGCGGCGAAGCTGGGCATCCGGGTGCGGGTGCCCAGGCCGAACCTGTGCACCGACAACGGGGCGATGGTGGCCGCGCTCGGCTCGCACCTGGTCGCCGCCGGGGTCGCGCCGAGCCGGCTCGACCTGCCGGCCGACTCGGCCCTGCCGCTGACCACGGTGAGCGTGTGACGGCTCGACGTGACGGCGAGGGGAGCGACGACGTGATCGTACGGATGTGGGAGGCGCGGGCGGAGGCCTACGGCTTCGCCGACCTGATCACCTGGGTCTGCGACACCGCGCTGCCCGAGTTCGAGCACGACCCGCTGCACCTGTCCAGCGAGGTGTTCAGCTCGACCGATCACCGGGTGGTGGTCATCTCGAAGTGGCGCAGCAGCCCTCGGCCGCTGCCCGACCCGCCCGCGACGCTGGTCGCCCGCCCGCCGCACTCGTGGGACTTCACCCAGGTCGACCGCTGACCCCCCCCGCCCGCCGGGGCGGTCAGGGGGTCGGGACGATCAGGCTCCGGTCGAGGCCGGTGGCCGCCTGGAAGGCGGCGATGACCGTCGCCGGGTCGCCGGGACCGCGTTGCAGCAGGGTCACCGGCCCCGGCTGGTACGACCCCACGACCGCCACCGTGTGGCCGGAGTTGAGCCGCAGGAGCAGCCCGTACCGGCCGTCGTCGCCCGGCAGCCGCTCGAACCGCTGGGCCAGCCGGTCCTGTACCGCCATCAGCGACTGCCCGAGCTGCGCCACCGGCCGGGCGGCCCCGAACGTCAGCCACTGCTCCACCGGCAGCCGCACGTACGCGGGCTCGGGCCACGGCCGCAACTGTTCGAGCCGGTGCCGCAGGCGGCCGAGGAAGTCCCGGAAGGCAGCCTCGTCGTGCGGCGTGTCGAAGGACTCGGCCAGCCGGGCGTCCGAGGAGAGCGCGGCGCCGATCGCGTCCACGTACGCGCCCGGGCCGGCGGTCAGCGACCGGCCGTCCAGGACGGTCCGGGCGGTCCGGGCCACGACCGCGTCGTCCAGCACGGAATCGAACATCACGCTGTAGAGGAGTTGGTCGACGGGCCCACGCCAGTCTGCGGTCATCATCACGTGCCCTTCGGTGCCATGTAGCTGGTTCTGAACGGCGGGGCACCCGCATCGCGCAGGTTGGCCGCCACCTGGTCGGTGAACGAGCGGCCCGGCATGTAGTGGCCGCTGCGGTCGGTGAGCAACTGCAACCGGCCGTTGACGACCTCGATCTCGCCGGCCCCGGCGACCGGCTGACCGCCGAGGAAGCTGGAGTGGTGGAAATCGCCGACTGCCTGGTAGTTGGAGGCGTACAGGTTGCCCCGCTCGTCCATCACGAAGATGGCCCGGCCGCCGCCGCCCGCGTGTACGGAACTGCCCGCCGTGGTGTCGAAGAGCGTACCGTCGCTGCGGTACAGCTGGCCGTCGCGACCCACCACCACCCGGTGGGCCTCCCGCTCGGCGTCGTCGAGGTAGCGCACGGACTGGCCGGGGAACGGCGGCTTCGTCGGGTCGGTCTCGGTCCGGTAGTGCGGGTTCATCTGCTGCGTCGGCATCCGCGGGCCGTCGGTGATGCGCGGCGGTATCCCGTCCGGGCCGGTCTTCGGGGCCCGTTTCGGGCCGGCGTTCCGGGCCCGCTTGAGCAGCTTCCGCGCGCGCTCCAGCAGCTCCTTGAGCAGGGTCTGCACCTGTTTGACAACCTGTTTGAGCAGCTGCCGGCAGGCGAGTCGGGTGGCCGCCACGAAGCCCGGGATGGTGGCCGTGGACGCCCCGAACGTGGCCACGGCGGCGGCGATCGCCATGGTCACCTGCACCAGCAGGATGATCAGCTGGACGATGAAGGCGATCTTCATGAAGAGCGTGATCGCCGCGAACACGATCAGCGACGCGCCGATGAGCTGCGCGGCGATCTCGTCCTCCGTCAGCCGTGGCTGCGGGCCGTCGTCGCGCGTCCACCAGGCGTGGAACGCGTCGACCGTCTCGCCCTGGTTCCGCTCCCAGACCGCCCGGGCGGCGCCGTTGCCGGTCTCGGCCGTCGTCTGGAGCCGCAGCCCGAACGTGAGCCACTGCTGCCCGGCCGCGAAGAGTAACTCCTCGTCGGCCTGTGGCCATTCCAGGCCGATCCAGCTCAGCGGCTCGGTCAGCTCCGCGGGAAGTTGCAGCCCCACGTCACAGGCCCGTCCGGCCGTGCAGCGCGGTGAACATCTCGTCGGCGGCCCGGTCGGTCTCGGCCACCTCCCGCGCCCAGGCGTCGAGGTTCTGCCCGGCGTAGGCCAGCAGGCCGACGTGCGACCCGTAGACCTCCAGCGCGTGCGACAGCACCCCCGTGTACGCGGCCCCGAACAGCGTGCCCGGCTCGTCGGCGCCCCACGGGTTGTCCGTGGTCACCGTGGCCTGCAACTCGGCAAGGCCGTTGTCGAGCTGGCCGGCTGCGTCGCCGATGAGCTGCCCGGCCGTCGCGAGCAGGTCGGGTTCGACATGTGTCGGATTCACCCCGGCCCCTCAGCCGGCCCGGCCGAGTCGGTCGAGGATCTGCTGGGCGCTGGAGGTCAGCTCGCCGAGCCGGAGCTCGGCGTCGTGCTTTACCGTGCCCAGCGACCCCAGCCCGTCGGGCAGGGACACCGGTTCGGTTGCGAGTTGCTCCTGCAGGGTCACCTGCACCTGTGCCCGGGCCGTGCGGAACGCCGACCGGATCGCCGCCGACAGGTCCGTCGACGGGTACCGCATCGCCCGGGGGTCGAGGTCGAGGGCCAGCAGGTCGCCGGTGCCGTCCACCTCGACGCGAACGAGGCCGTCCCACTCCTCCGCCGTCGCCCGGGCCGTGGTGAAGCGGCTCACCAGGTCGCTGGGCTGGTCGTCCTGGTCGGTCAAGGGACACCTCGATTCGCCTCGGCGGTGCGCGGACACGTCCGCCGAGAGCTTAGCCCCTCCCGGCCAGTCGGGTGATCTTGCATCCCCGCGGCCCCGTCTACCTGCGGTGCGATCACTTACACCGGCGGGAAAGCGTTGGCGCAACCGGTTCTCCACCGCCTAGCGTCGGCGGGTCATGCGATTCGAACCGGCCGGTGATCCCGGCGTACCCGACGACCGCTCGGCGACCCGCTACCTGGTGTGGCTGGCCGGTCGGCAACCGCTGCTCTTCTTCGCCGCCATCGGCCTCGGCGTGGTCTGGATGGTCGCCCAGGCCCTGATGCCGGCCACCGTCGGCCGGGCCGTGGACGCCGGCCTCACCCACCGCGACCAGGGCGCCCTGCTCACCTGGGGGCTGGCCCTGCTCGGGCTGGGCGTGCTCCAGGCCGGCGCGGGTGCGCTGCGGCACCGGTGCGCGTTGCACAACTGGCTGGGCGGCGCGTACCGGACGGTGCAGGTCACCGTCGGCGCGGCGAACCGGCTGGGGGCCGCGCTGCCCCGCCGGGTCGCGGGGGGCGAGGTGGTCAGCATCGGTACGGCCGACATCGGCCAGATCGGCCACGCGATCGACATCACCGCCCGGGGCGCCGGATCGCTGGTCGCCATCGCCACGGTGGCGGTGATCCTGCTCTCCGCGTCGGTGCCGCTCGGCCTCGTCGTGGTGCTCGGGGTGCCGCTGCTGATGGCCGTGGTGGGGCTGCTCATCCGGCCGCTGCACCGCCGGCAGCAGGCGTACCGGGACTCGGAGGGGGCGCTGACCGCCCGGGCCGGCGACATCGTCTCCGGGCTGCGGGTGGTGCGCGGTGTCGGCGGCGAGCCGGTGCTGTCGGCCCGGTACCGGGCTCGGTCCCAGGCGTTGCGCGCCGACGGGCTGCGGGTGGCCCGGGTGGAGTCGCTGCTGGAGGCGACCCAGATCCTGCTGCCCGGCGCGTTCCTGGTGCTGGTCACCTGGCTGGGTGCCCGGTTCGCGCTGCGCGGCGAGATCACCGCCGGCCAGCTCGTCGCCTTCTACGGCTACACCGCGTTCCTGGTCAGCCCGCTGCGTAACCTCACCGAGGCGGTGGACCGGCTGACCCGGGGGCACGTGGCGGCCCGCCGGGTGGTCCGGCTGCTCCGGCTCACCCCCGAGCTGGTCGACCCCGCCCGCCCGGCGACCCTGCCGGCCGGCCCGGGCGAGCTGGTGGACGCCGAGTCGGGGCTGGTCGTGCCAGCCGGCCGGCTCACCGCGCTGGTCGCCGCCGCCCCCGAGGACGCCGCCGCGATCGCCGACCGGCTCGGCCGGTACGTCGACGCGGAGGTGACGCTGCACGGCGTACCGCTGCGGGAGGTGGCGCTGGCGGCGGTGCGCGAGCGGATCCTGGTGGCCGACAACGACGCGCACCTGTTCACCGGCCCGCTGCGGGTGGAGCTGGACCCGCACGACGCGGCCGAGCCGGCGACGATCCTCGCGGCGCTGGACGCGGCGAGCGCGACCGACATCGTCGACGCCCTGCCCGACGGGCTCGACGGCTGGGTCGCCGAGCGGGGCCGGGAGTTCTCCGGCGGTCAGCAGCAGCGGCTGCGGCTGGCCCGGGCGCTGGTCGCCGACCCGGAGACGCTGGTGCTGGTCGAGCCGACGAGCGCGGTGGACGCGCACACCGAGGCGCGGATCGCCGCGCGGCTCGGCCCGGCCCGGCGGGGCCGGACCACCCTGGTCTGCACCACCAGCCCGCTGGTGCTGGGCGGCGTCGAGCACGTCGTGTTCGTGGAGGACGGCAAGGTGGTGGCCGAGGGGCCGCACGAGGAACTGCTGCGCACCGAGCCGCGCTACGCGGCCACGGTGAGCCGGGGGGAGAGCTGATGACCACCGCACTGCCGGTCGCCGACGCCGGCCAGGTCCGCCGGTACGCCCGCGCCCTGGTCCGCCGGCATCCCCGCGCCCTGGCCGTCACGCTTGGCCTGCACGCGCTGGCCGCGGCGGCCGGGCTGGTCGCGCCGCGGCTGCTCGGGGACCTGGTGCAGGGCATCTCCCAGGGCACCTCGACCGTCACGGTGGACCGGATCGCGCTGGCCATCGGCGGTTTCGTGGTGGCCCAGTCGGTGCTGGTGCGGTTCGCCCACCTGGCGTCGGCCCGGCTCGGCGAGGGGATGCTCGCCGAGCTGCGCGAGGAGTTCGTCGACCGGCTGCTCGCCCTGCCGCTGTCCACGGTGGAACGGGCCGGCACCGGCGACCTGCTCACCCGGGCGTCCCGGGACGTCTCCGCGCTGTCCAGGACGGTTCGGTTCGCGGTGCCGGAGACGCTGATCGCGCTGGTCACGGTCGTGTTCGTCGTCGTCGCGCTGCTGCTGACCGGGCCGCTGCTCGTGCTGCCGAGCCTGCTCGCGGTGCCGATCCTGTGGGCCGGCACCCGGTGGTACCTGCGCCGCGCCCCGGCCGGCTACCTGCGGGAGAACGCCGCGTACTCCGACATCACCGACGGGATCAGCGAGACCGTCGAGGGGGCGCGGACCACGGAGGCGCTGCGCCAACAGGCCCGCCGCGGTGCCCGCACCGCCGCCGACATCCGCCGGTCGTACGTGGCCGAGCGGTACACCCTCGGGCTGCGTACCGTCTTCCTCCCGGTCGCCGAGCTCGGGTACGTGGTGCCGGTGGTCGCCACCCTGGTCGTCGGCGGCTGGTTCTACCTGAAGGGCTGGGCCAGCCTCGGCCAGGTCACCGCGGCCACCCTCTACGCCCAGCAGCTCGTGGACCCGGTCGACCGGCTGCTCTCCTGGCTGGACGAGTTGCAGGTGGGCGGCGCCTCGATGGCCCGGCTGCTCGGGGTGGCCGCCGCCGACGACGCGGGCCCGAACCCGGCCGTCGGGTCACCGCGACCGTCGGCGGGCGGCGGCCCGGCCGCTCCCCGGCTCGTCGCCCGCGACGTCCGGTACGCCTACCGCGAGGGCCGGGACGTGCTGCACGGCGTGACCCTGGTGCCCGAGCCGGGGGAGAAGGTGGCCATGGTCGGGCCGTCCGGGGCGGGCAAGTCCACCCTGGGCCGGCTGCTGGCCGGGGTGCACTCCCCGCGCACCGGGTCGGTGACCGTGGACGGCCGGCCGCTGGACGGGCTGCCCCTGGCGGAGCTGCGCACCCACGTCGCGCTGGTCACCCAGGAGCATCACGTCTTCATCGGCACCCTGGCCGACAACGTGGCGATGGTCCGGCCCGACGCGGACCCGGCCCGGGTCCGGTCGGCGCTGGCGGCGGTGGACGCCCTGGGCTGGGCGGATGCGCTGCCGCAGGGCCTCGACACGGTGGTCGGCGCGGGCGGGCACCCGCTCTCCCCGGCGCAGGCCCAGCAGCTCGCGCTGGCCCGGCTGGTGCTGGCCGACCCGCACACCCTGGTCCTGGACGAGGCGACCTCGCTGATCGACCCCCGGGCCGCCCGGCACCTGGAGCGCTCGCTGGCCGCCGTGCTGGCGGGCCGGACGGTGATCGCCATCGCGCACCGGCTCTTCTCCGCGCACGACGCCGACCGGGTGGCCGTGGTGGAGGACGGCCGGATCATCGAGCTGGGCTCGCACGACGAGCTGGTCGCGGCCGGCGGCTCCTACGCGGCCCTCTGGCGCTCCTGGCACGGCTGAGCCCGGGGGCGGGGGCCAGTGGCCGGGTCAGCGGGTGAGGGCCATCAGCAGGCCGAGCAGGATCAGGGTGGCGACGGCGACGGCGAAGACGACCAGCAGGTCCCGCCGGCCGTGTTCGGCGGCCGGCCCGGCGGGGGGCGGCTCGACCGGCAGGTCCCGGGTCACCGTGGCCAGGTCGTTGAGGGTACGGGCGGACCAGACCACCCCGACCCGCTCGGAGAACTCGTCCAGGCTGAGCCGGCCCGCCGAGGTGTGCCGTTGCAGCTCGGCGACCACCCGGTGCCGGTCGTCGTCGGAGGCGCGCAGCTCGACGTCCACGGAGGACAGGGTACGCAGCCGTCACCGTCGGGTCCGCCCCGCCGAGAGGTGGCTGTCAGGCGGCGTCGAGCGGGTCGGCCAGCAACCGCTCGAAGGCCAGCTCGGCCGCGCCGATCAGGGCGGCGTCGTCGCCCAGCTTCGGCGTACGGAGCCGGACGTGTTCGAGGCAGGCCGACAGGCCGATCGAGTTGAGCCGGCTGCGTATCTGGGCCGCCGCCGCGAGGTACAGGTCCCGCATCGTCCCCCCGAAGATCACCATCTCGGGGTTGAAGATGTTGACCAGGTTGCCCACGCCGAAGCCGAGCCAGTCGCCGATCTGCCGGACCGCCGCCTGGGCCCGCGCGTCGCCGCGGTCGGCGGCGTCGAAGACCGCGAGCACCGCCTCCCTGCCGTGGGCCTCCGGCCGGCCCGCGGCGCGTAGGAGGGCGTACTCGCCGATCTCGGATTCCCAGCAGCCGCGCGATCCGCACGCGCAGCGGACGCCGTCCCGGTTGACGACCATGTGCCCCACCTCGCCGCCGTAGCCGCCGTGCCCGGTCAGCCGGCGGCCGCCCGCGATGATGCCGGCGCCCACCCCCACGTCGCCGTACAGGTAGATGACGTTGTTGCAGCCGGCGGCGGCGCCGCGGGTGTACTCGGCGAAGGCGCAGACGTCGGCCACGTTGCCCACCGTGGGCGTCGTGCCGGTGCCGAGCTCGGCGGCCAGGGCGTCCGCGATCGGCTCGTCCACCCAGCCGGTGTGCGGGCCCAGGCGGACCATGCCGTCGTCCCGGCGGACCATGCCGCAGACCGCGATGCCCGCGCCGATACAGATCATTCCCGGCCGCACCTCCTGCTGCATCCTCTTGAGCTCCCCGGCCAGCAGCGGCGCGGTCTCCTCAGCCAGCAGGCCGCGCGGACGCTCCACCGTGCGGCGGTCGAGCACGACGCCGCCGAGCCCGATCCGGGCGATCCGCAGCCGGTCCACCTCGATGCTGAACGCCCAGGCGTAGACCCGGGCCGACTCGGGCCGGACGACCAGCGACGGTCGTCCCGCCCGCCGGGTCTCCCTCGGCGTCTCCTCGCTGACCAGGCCCGCGTTGACGAGGTCGGTGGTGAGCGCGCCGATGGTGCTGCGGTTGAGCCCCAACTCGGTGGTGAGCGTGGCGCGCGACGTCGCCCCGTGGACGTGGACGTGGCGCAGCAGCGCACCGAGATTCTGCCGGCGAATCTCCTCCTGGCTCGGGCCCGCGCGCATCGGCTGTTCAGCGGTTCCCGGTGGCGACGGCACGGCGGCGGGAGAGCGCGTCGACGCCGGCGGCCAGCAGCAGCACCAGCCCGGTGAACAGGTACTTCACTCCGGAGCTCGCGTTCATCAGGCCCATGCCGTTGTCGATCACCGCGACCACCGCGCCGCCGAGCACCGCGTCCACCACGCGGCCCTTGCCGCCGAAGAGGCTGGTGCCGCCGATCACGGCCGCGCCGACGGCGTACAGCAGCACGTCGCTGCCGCCGGTGTTGGCGTCCACGGAACTGAACCGGCTGGCGGCCACGACGCCGCCGACCGCCGCCATGGACGAGCAGACCACGAAGACCGAGATGCGGATGCGGTCGACGCTGATGCCGGCGCGGCGGGCGGCCTCCCGGTTGCCGCCGACCGCGTACACGTGCCGCCCGTAGGCGGTGCGGGACAGGACGAAGGTCAGCGCGACGAGCAGCAGGGCGATCAACGGTACGACCACCGGCATCCCCCGGTTCGAGCTGATCAGGCTGTTGAGGCTGCGTTCGAGGTTGAGCACGTGAACGGTGCCGCCGACGCCGACGGCGAGCGTGCCGATACGGACCAGCACCACCGACAGGGGGTCCGTGACGAGCCCGCGGACGGAGCGGTTGCGGTACCGCAGCAGCTGCGAGGCGGCGTACCCGGTGACCACCACGGCGGCCAGCAGCCAGCCGACCAGCGGCGGAAGGTTGTTGTTCTCGATGGCGACGATGGGTTCGGCCTGGACCGGGACGCTCGTGCCGCCCTTGATCAGCATCAGCATGACGCCCTGGAAGGCGAGGAAGCCCGCCAGCGTGACCACGAAGGACGGGATGCCGACCTTCGTCACGAGGAAGCCGAGTGCCAGCCCGATCAGCACGCCCGTGCCGAGGGCGGCGAGGGTGGCCACGTACCACGGGTAGCCCTGGATGGTCAGCAGGTTGGCCAGCACCGCCGCGCAGACCCCGCTGGCGAAGCCGGCGGACAGGTCGATCTCGCCCACCAGCAGGACGAACACCAGGCCCATCGCGATCAGCACGACGGCCGCGCCCTGGGTGAACAGGTTGGCGAAGTTGCCGGCGGTGAGGAAGTTGGGCCGCAGGACCGAGAAGAACACGCAGAGCACGACCAGGCCCAGGATGGCCGGCAGGGCGCCCATGTCGCCCCCGCGCAGGCGGGCCAGGTAGCCCTGGACGTGGCCGCTGAGGGTGGGTTGCCCGACGGCGGCCACCGGTTCGGTGTGGACCGTCCTGGTCCGTGTGGTCATTCCGCAGCTCCCGCGACTCTGGTGCTGAGGTAACCGTTGCCGGTCTCGGTGGCGGTGCCGAGCCTCCCGCTACGCCCCGAGGTGATCAGCTCGACCACCTGGGCGTGTGTGACGTCGGTCGTCCTGACCTGGGCGACCATCTGGCCGAGGTAGAGCGTCGCGATCCGGTCCGACACCGCGAAGACGTCGTTCATGTTGTGCGAGATGAGGACGACGGCCAGCCCGTTGTCGGCCAGTCGCCGGACCAGTTCGAGCACCTGGGCGGTCTGGGCCAGGCCGAGCGCCGCCGTCGGCTCGTCGAGGATGACCAGCCTGCTGTTCCAGAGCACCGCCTTGGTGATCGCCACCGTCTGGCGCTGGCCGCCGGAGAGGCTGGAGACGTGCTGCCGCAGCGAGCTGATCGTCTTCACCGACAGCGAGGCGAGGGTCCGGGCCGCCTCTTCCTCCATGGCCGGCTCGTCGAGCACCAGGCCCGAGCGCCGTTCCCGGCCGAGGAACATGTTCTGCACGATGTCGAGGTTGTCGCAGAGGGCGAGGTCCTGGTAGACGACCTCGATGCCCAGGGCGGCGGCGTCCCGGGGGCCGTTGATGGTCACCGGCTGGCCCTCGAAGAAGTATTCGCCGGCGTCGGTGCCGTGGATGCCGCTGATGCACTTGACCAGCGTCGACTTGCCGGCGCCGTTGTCGCCGACGAGGGCGGTCACCTCGCCCGGATGGACTGAGAAGGCGACGTCGTGAAGGACCTGTACGGGGCCGAAGCTCTTGTCGACTCCGCGCAGCTCCAGCAGGGGGGTCCCCGACACGGTGGTCTCCTTCGCGTAGGTGTCCGACGGTCGGAGGCCCACCGGACGGGCCGTCCGACACGACGGAAGTGTCCGACGGCCGGGCAAGAGGGTGTCACATCCGACACGGGCCGGGACCGACCGGCTCAGCTCAAGCCGATCTTGGCGCAGAGCGCGACGTACTTCTCGGTGCAGACGGCGTTCCTGTCGACGAAGCCGTCCGCGATGACGTTCTTCACCGTCTCCCTGGTTATCGGTTGGGCCTCCAGCAGCACGGCCGGGACGTCCCGGTTGCCCGCGGTGTCCCGGAAGCTCTGGTCGGTCTTCCTCTTCTCGCCCCTGGCCAGCGCGATGGCCAGCGCGGCCGCGGCCTCGGCCTCGGCCTTGATCGGCTTGTACACGGTCATGCACTGGTCCCCGGCCAGGATGTGCTGCAGGGCCTGCGCGTCGGCGTCCTGGCCGGTGACCGGGACCCTGCCGTTGAGCCTGTTCTTCGCGAGCACGGCGATGACCGCGTTGGCCAGTCCGTCGTTGGCGGCGAGCACGCCGTCGATCTTGCCACCGGTCTGGGTCAGCATCTGCTCGAAGATGGTGCCGCCGGTGGTGTTGTTCCACTCGGGCACCGACTGGTCCGGCCCCTTGACGTATTCCCGTGCGTCGTATCTCGGCCCGAGGACGGAGTCGTAGCCCTCCTTGAGCTGGGCCGCGTTGTTGTCGGTCGGTGCGCCGTTCAGCTCGACGACCACCGGCTTCTGCCCGCCCTTCTCGGCCAGGCACTTGACCAGGCCCTCGCCCTGGAGCCTGCCCACGGAGACGTTGTCGAAGCTGACGTAGTACTGCGCGGAGCCGCCCAGGGTGGGCCGGTCGTAGTCGATCGTGGCGACCCCCCGCTGGGTGGCCTTGTCCAGGACGGCCTTGCCGGTGCCCGAGTCGAGATTGGTGATCATCAGGGCGGTGACCCCGTTGGTGATCATCTGCTCGGCGATGGTGACGAAGCGTGCCTTGTCGTTATGGGCGTTCTGGATGTCGTACTCCACCCCGGCCGCCTTGAAAGCGGCCGCCAGGTACTTGCGGTCCGCGGCCTCCCAGCGGTTCGACGAGGCGCTGTCCGGCAGGATCACCCCGATCTTCGGCCTCGGCCGGCCGGCGGTGTCGTCGGAGTCGCCGCCGCAGGCGGTGAGGTTTCCGGCGGTCAGCATGCCGACCGCGGCGATGGCGAGGATCCCTCTGCGCATGTGCACGGGTCCTTTCGAGGGGGACGGAACTCGAGGGTGCCTGGTGGTGACGCGCGCGCGACAGGGCCTGGTGGTGGTTGCTGACGGCGACCTTTGTTGTCTCCGGCAACCTATTGTTTGGCGGATCTGTCGCACAAGGCCGCGGAGGTCAAGAGTTCATCGCGGACGGTAACGATTCGGGAACGCGCTCGACACGCTCCGTCATCGGTCCGGTCGGGGTGGTCGCCGCCATGGAAGGTGCACGGAAATTAATAAATACCCATCGATGGAATATTGACCCCGTGCAACTCGGTGCGTAAGACTGTTGCCACTTGCGGTGACCGTCCATGGTGGACGCAACCGCCGGTGCCGGCACGGGACGCCGGTCAGCGAACGGGGGTCACCACATGTCGATGAACTGCGCCCTGAGCACGTTCCCGCCGTCATGACGACGGCCGCCGTTGCCGTGGGCGTCGTCGCCTGCGCCACCGCAGCCGTCCACCTCTGCGCCGGGCTCGGCAAGCTCGTCGCCCCCGAGCACGCCCGCGAGGCGGTCGCGGGGCTGCTGCGGCTGGCCGACCCGGTGGCGCGACGGGTCGTCCGCCTGCTGGCCCTGGCGGAGACGTTCGTCGCGATCGCCCTGCTCGTCCCGGTCCTGCGCCCGACCGGCGCCCTGCTCGCCGGCGTACTCGGCCTGGCCTTCGCCGGGGCGGGTCTGCTCGGCCGGGCCCGGGGCCTGCGCGCGCCGTGCGGCTGCTTCGGGCGGCCGGAGAGCCGTCCGCTGGGGGCCGGCTCCGTGCTCAGCGGGCTCGCGCTCGTCGCCGCCGCGATCATCGTCCTGCGGTACGGCCCGGGCGGCCTCCCGCGCCCCGACCTGCTGCCGGTCGGCACCGCCGGCCTCGCGGTGGCCATTGTCGTCTGGACCTGGCGGGACATGGTCCGCGACCTGATCCGCGCCCGGCCGACCCCGGCCGCCCACGACTGAGGAGTGCATCGATGGGTTATGTGTTCGGGTTCGCCCTCCTGGTCCTGGCCGGCGCCGTGGTGGTGCTCTTCGCGATGCTCGGCCAGCTCTCGACCCGGTCGGGCGGCGGGGCCGCCGCCGGGACCAGCGGGGTACGCCTGCTGGAGGAGGCCCGGATCGGCACCACTCCGTCCACCTGGCCGGCCGGCCTGTCCGGGGCCGGCGAAGGGCCGCTGCGGATCGTCCTCGTGTTGAGCACAGCCTGCTCCAGTTGCCGAAAGGTCGCCGACCAACTCGTCGGCGGGTCCGACGTGGCTGACGTCGCGGTGGTCGTCTCCACCGGCGACGCCGTCGTCGGCGCGGAGTTCGTGGCGGCCAACGGACTGGCCCGGCTTCCCCACCACGTCGACGAGGGCGGTGACTGGGTGCGGGGGGAGTTCGGCATCGCCATCAGCCCTGCGGCGCTCGTCTTCCGCGACGGGATGCTCATCTCCGCCCTGGCGTTCACCGACTTCACCCTGTTGCGGGCCACCGTGTCCCCCACCCGGCAGCGGGTCTGAGCGACAGCGCCCCGCCGCGCGACCGACCGTCCGCACGTCGAGAAGGAGCGTCGCCATGATCGTCTGGGTCGTTCTCGGCATAACAGGAGCCATGCTGCAGGCCCTCAGCCCTTGAGGCGTGTCCATGGCCGGGGTCGCCGGTCCCATGTTGCGTCGGAACCCGTTCGAGGGCGTCCGGTTCCTGGTCGGCCTCGCGGTCGGCGGGGTGATCGCCGGCGTGCTCCTCGCGATCCCGGTGTTCCTCGCGGGCATGCTGCTCCAGCAGTTGCTGCCCGAACCGCTGCGGCTGGCGCTGTTGGCCGCGGTCGCCGTCTGGCTCGGCGTCGCCGACCTCCGTGACCGTACGCCGCACATCTGGCGGCAGGTGCCCCAGCGACTGGTCCGCACGCTCCCCGGCGGGACGCTCGGCGTGGTCTGGGGCATCGACCTGGGACTGCTCTTCACCACGCAGAAGACCGTGTCCCTGATCTGGCTCGCGCTGGCGGCCGTCCTGCTGGTCGATCCGGCCTCGGCGCCGATCCTCCTCCTCTGCGTCGTGCTCGTCGCGAGCCTGCTGGTCTCGCTCTGGAGCATGTCCAAGCACGCCGACCTACCGGAAAGGAGGAGCCGGAAATGGGTGGTACGGGCGAGACGGGCCTCGGGCGTGACGATCCTGGCCGTGGCGCTGTCCCTCGTCGTGGCCGTGGTCCAGGCATGACGCCGCTGCTGGAGCCGGACCCGGCCAAGGGGCAGGTGGTGGTCACGCGGTTCACCTGCCACACCCTGCCCAAGGTTCTGCTCATCCTGCTGATGCACCTGCGGCTCAAGCGGCACGTCCGTCGGCAGGCCACCGGCTACCTCGGCATCAAGGTGCTGGTGGACTGGCGGCAGCGGGTGGTGCTGAGCATCTCGCTGTGGCAGGACCTGGACAGCGTCTACTCGATGGGCGGGATCCCGCGGCACGTCGGGGCCTCCCGGGCGCCGGGCAGGTTCGGCATCACCACCACCTGCGGCGTCTTCTGCTACGCCGGCGGATGGACCCGGGTCATGTTCGGCGGAGCGGCCAAGGCCGAGTCGCCGCTGCACCCAGCCACCCCAGTCGCCGATCCGGCGACACGACGGACCGCCGCCACGACGGGATGAAGGAAGGGCCGGAATGAGCTACCTGACCATGTTCGTGACCGTGCTGCTCGCGGGAGCGATCGTTCTTCTCTTCGCCCTGGCCGGCGAGCTGTACGCGCGGACCGGCGGCCTGGAAGGCTCGCCGGCCTCCCCGGCCGGCGGCACCGGGGTCCGGCCGCTCGAACAGGCCCGGTTCGGCGAGCGCCCGAGCGGCTGGCCCGGCCAGCTGGCCGGCTTCGGCAGCGGCGGCCCGCGCGTGGTGCTGGTCCTCAGCACGCGATGCGCGAGCTGCGAGGACGTGGCCGCGCAGCTCGCCGGCCAGCCCGACCCCGACAACCTCGGCGTCATCGTGACGACGGCCCACCGAGACGAAGCATTGGAGTTCATCGACCGACACAGAATCGACGGACTGCCCCACCACATAGATGAAGGCGGCGACTGGGTCGCCACTCAATTCGGCGTAAAGATCAGCCCCTCCGCTCTGGTCATCAAAGAGGGGCGGCTGGTTTCCGCATTGTTGTTCAGCGATGTCGCGGCAGTCCGTGCCGCGGTACAGGCAGCTAAGGAGGCTGTATGAGCGACGACGAACGCGAGGCACCCCGGTCCCGCGGTGGCGGGTCCCGGCGGGGGTTCCTCGCCAAACTGGGCGCGGTGGGCCTGGTCACCTCGGGCGCCGTCTTCGCCCGGTCGACCCCGGCGATGGCCGCCAACTACCAGTGCTGCAATTTGGTCTTCGTCCCGCCGAACGTCACTTTCAGCAACTGCAGCGCGGCCACGAACTACACCTGGTCGTGCACCACCTCCGGCGGCTTCCTCTGGTGCCAGTGCTGCGAGAAGAAGTCCGGCGGCACCACCGTGGGGTCGGCCGCCTCCTGCCAGTACGGCTGACGGGCCCCGGCCTCGCCCGTCGCGGCCGGGCCGTCGCACCCATCGGAAACCCCGCAAACCGCTACCTCTGAGAGGAAAGGGGTCCTGCAGTGAAACTACCCATCGACCGCGGCCTCGTCGTCGTCAGCGACGAGGCCGACGGTACGCAGACCATCCACATCTGCGCGGACATCCGCAACGGTGAGCCCGTCGACGTCTTCGCCTCGCACAACAGGGCCGACCGGGTTCGCGTCCAGGAGGGCGTCACGTTGACCCGACGCGGTCAGCGCAGCTTCTCCACCCAGATCCTCGAGGTCTTCGACGAGGAGGGTGTGGTCAACATCCAGCGGGTCAGCACCCGCGGCTGACCAGGAGGCCGCCGGGTGGGCCGACACCGGCCACCCGGCGGTTCCCGTTTCCGCGCCGGGCTGTCCGCCCCGCTGCCGGTGGCACGAACCGACGGCTCCGCCCGCCGGGCGCGGGCGACCGACGCCACCGGCTGGTGCCGTCCCGGCGGCTGTCGTGGCGTCCACCCGGCCTCGCCGTCGAACGGGCGTCGCTCACCCGGCCTCGCCGTCGAACGGGCGTCGCTCACCCGGCCTCGCCGTCGAACGGACGTCGCTCACCCGGCGGCGAGAGCGGCGGTCGTCGCGTCGGTGAGGGTGACCAGGTCGGCCGGGGCCAGCTCAAGCTGAAGGCCGCGTCGGCCGGCCGAGACGTAGACGGTCTCGTGGCCCAGGGCGGACGCGTCCAGCACCGTGGGCAGGCGCTTGCGCTGGCCGATCGGGCTGATCCCGCCGCGCACGTAGCCGGTGGCCCGCTCGGCGACCGCGCGGTCCGCCATCGTCGCCCGCTTGCCGCCGAGCGCGGCGGCCAGCGCCTTGAGGTCCAACTCGCCGGTCACCGGCACCACCGCCACCGCGAGCGCGCCGTCGACCTCGGCGACCAGCGACTTGAACACCCGCTCCGGGGGCACGCCCAGGGCCGCCGCGACGAGCGCACCGTAGTTCGGCGCGTCCGGCGAGACGTCGTACGGATGGGTGCTGTGCCGGATTTTCCGCCTGTTCAGCAGCGCCGTCGCCGGAGTGCCCTGTCCCGCCATGCCCGACAAGCTAACCCGGCGTCGCCCGGCGGGCCACCGGAATCGGCCGATCGACGGGCCCCGGGAATCGGCCGATCGACGCGGCGGCACGCCCGGCTCGCACCCCGCCGGTTCGCCCGCCACCGGCTGCGGCGGCGCTCAGCCAACCGGTCGGCACAGCAGCACGGTGGGTGCGTCGGCGACCCGGGTCAGCACCAGGCTCGCCGCCTCCGGGCCGGCCAGCCGCAGGTCTCGCCGCAGCTTCTCCGGCTCCAGCGCCGAGCCGCGCTTGAGGATCTCGACCCGGCCCACCCGGCGCTCGCGCAGCAGGGCGCGCAGCCGCTTCAGCGAGAACGGCAGCACGTCGGTGACCTCCAGGCAGCGGGCGAACGGCGTCTCGCCCGGCGCGTCGGCGTACAGGTAGGCGATGCTCGGGTCGGCGAGTGTGGCGTCGATGGCGTCGGCCAGCTCCGCGACCAGGTGGGCGCGGACCACCGCCGGGTCGGGGTCGTGGACGTACCGGCGGACCGGGCCGACCCTGGCCTCGACCGCGCCGGAGCCGGTGAGCTGATGGTGGGCGACCGGCACGGCGGCGGCGGTGGGGGGAGGCTCCCGCAGCAGGGTGGCGCGGCGGGGGACCGCGGCGAGCCGGCCGCACCACAGGGCGGCCTCGACCAGGTCGCCGGCCACGCTCACCCACTCCGCCTCGGCGCCCGCCGGGATCAGCGCGTGGTCGAGGCCGGGGGCCACCTTGACCACGGTGTGCGGCACCCGCTCGGCCAGGCCGGTGACGAAGTCCCACGGCGGCGAGTAGGCGTTCGGGTCGAAGATCCGCCGTCCGGTGCCGGCCCGGCGCCGCGCCGGGTCGCAGAAGACCGCATCGACCCGGGACACGTCGAACGCCGTGGCGTCGCCGCACTCCACGGTGAACGCGTCGGCCAGCCCGGCGGCCTCGGCGTTCGCGGCGGCCATGGCGGCGGTCACCGGGTCGGCCTCCACCCCGTACACCCGGATGCCGGCGCGGGCGGCGGCGAGCGCGTCGGCCCCGAGCCCGCAGCCCAGGTCGGCGAGGGTGCGCACCCCGGCGGCGCGCAGCCGGTCGGCCCGCCGGTCGGCGACCACCCGGCGGGTGGCCTGCTCCAGGCCGGCGCGGGTGAGGAACATGCCGGCGGCCTCCGGCCCGAACTTGCCGACCGCCCGGCGGCGCAGCTCCGCCTGGGTCAGCGCCGCCGCCGCGAGCCCGGCCGGGATGCCGGCCGAGCGGAGTGCGCCCGCCGCGGCCAGCGGGTCGCCGCCGGCCCTCTCGGTCGCCGCGTCGAGCGCGGCCGACCCCTCGGGGGTACGCAGGGCGGCGAACTGGTCGAGATCCACCCGCCCATTGTCCCGGCCCCGGCCGGGCTGTTCGGCTGCGGGCCGTCAGGGGTCCGTGCATCGGGTCATGGTTTCGCCGTGGGCCTTGACTAGCCAACGGTTTGCGTTAGCCGGGTGTGGTCATCTGCCGCACCCGGCACCGTTGATCAGGCGGCGAACTTGCCGGCCCTGCTTCTGCCTGATGCCGCCACCTCCCGTACGGGAGGCGTTGGGTCAGCCCGGGGTGTCCTCGTCCGCTGGCGGCCGGGGACGGCGGTAGTCCCGGATGTACGCCTCGACGTCTGACCGCAGCCACACCGAGCCGCCGATCAGCTTCTGAAACGGCGCTGGGAATTTGGGCAGCAGGATGATCTGCCGGAACCGCGACCGGCTCACGCGCAGCATCTGCTGAATCTCAGCCGCTCCAACGAGCGGACCCGGGACTTCCTCCTCGCCCATGACCCCGAAGGTAGGCACAGTAGGTCCTACCCCTTAGGGCCTGCCCTAGCTGACAGGGGGCGTTCGGCGGGTGTGTGATCGGTGGCGCGGTACCCCCGCCCTGGTGGAGGCGGAGCCCGGTGGGGCGGGGTGCCGCAGAAACGGAGGCACCGATGGCGCTGCATGACGCCCGACACCCCGGCAAGGTCGTGAGGGTCCCCGGGTTGGCAGGTCCCAGGGGATACGTGCGCCTACCGACATCGTCGGCCCCTGCCGGGTCGGTCTTCGCCGGGTCGGCCCCGTCGGTGAGCCGGTCGAGGATGGCGTGCGCGGCCGGGGTGTGCGCCATCGGGTCGGTCCACCCTCCGTCGGCCCCTTTGGAGCTGCCCCGTTTGTGCTACCGGTGGAGCGGGCGCGTAAACGGGGCAGCTCCAAAGGGGCCGACAGGCAGATCCCCGACCGGATGCGGGGGGGTAACGGGCAATCGTCCGGCCGCCACCCGGACTGCCCGAAGCGCGGGGCGGCATGGGGCGGCGTGCGGCAATCTTCCGGGGCATTCGCGGGAGCGGAGACAGGGACAGCGCAGGACCGGCGAGACCGTGACCAAGGCCCTGGCCAGGATCTCGGATCATCCTCAAGCAGCGGGACAGGAGTCCCGGAGGCTGGATGAACCTCGGGCGGGAATCGGCGCCCAGCGACTTTGCCGAGGCCCTGGCGGACTGCCCCAGCGGCAGTGCCTCTGCGGTCACAGTCTCCCAGCGGGGGTTGGTGACGGTGTGGCGAGGTGGTGTCGGCGTGTCGCGGCTACGAGTGGCGGAATTGTGGCGGCTCTGCGGCGACACGACGGGCGGCGCGCTGGCACTCTCCTTGACGGAGTGCTAGCCACGGCCTAACCTGCGATTAGCACTCTCCCATCGAGGGTGCCAGCTTCCGGGCCCATGCCCGGGCGCTGAACGCCAGGCGGACCGGCACCCGCGACGACGGCCCCGCCCGGTGGCATGTGGCAGATTGACGCTGGTCGGCCCCGTCGGCCAGCAACGAAACCAATACCCCAGGAGGGTATGCCCGTGACTACCGCGACCAAGGTTGCGATCAAGCCGCTCGAGGACCGGATCCTGGTCCAGGCGAACGAGGCTGAGACCACCACGGCGTCGGGCATCGTGATCCCCGACACCGCCAAGGAGAAGCCGCAGGAGGGCACCGTCCTCGCTGTCGGCCCGGGCCGGATCGACGACAAGGGCAACCGGATTCCGGTTGACGTCGCCGTCGGCGACACCGTCCTCTACTCGAAGTACGGCGGCACCGAGGTCAAGTACGCCGGCGAGGAGTACCTGGTGCTCTCCGCCCGCGACGTCCTCGCGGTCATCGAGAAGTAGACAAACCGATCAGTGTCACTGCCCCGGTCCGGTTCGCCGGGCCGGGGCAGTGACGCTTCGAAGGGACATTAATGGCGAAGATCCTTAGCTTCTCGGATGACGCCCGGCACCTGCTGGAGCACGGTGTCAACGCCCTCGCGGACGCGGTCAAGGTCACTCTCGGCCCGCGCGGGCGCAACGTCGTCCTGGACAAGAAGTTCGGTGCGCCCACGATCACCAACGACGGCGTGACCATCGCCAAGGAGATCGAGCTCACCAACCCGTACGAGAACCTCGGCGCGCAGCTGGTCAAGGAGGTGGCGACCAAGACCAACGACGTCGCCGGCGACGGGACCACCACCGCGACCGTGCTGGCCCAGGCGATGGTCCGCGAGGGCCTGCGCAACGTGACCGCCGGCACCAACCCGGCCGGCATCAAGCGCGGCATCGACGCGGCCGCCAACAAGATCTCCGAGGCCCTGCTCGAACGGGCCGTCGAGGTCGCCAGCAAGGAGTCGATCGCGCACGTGGCGACGATCTCCGCGCAGGACGCCACGATCGGTGAGCTGATCGCCGAGGCGATGGAGCGGGTCGGCCGCGACGGCGTCATCACCGTCGAGGAGGGCTCCACCCTCGCCACCGAGCTGGACGTGACCGAGGGTCTCCAGTTCGACAAGGGCTTCATCTCGCCGAACTTCGTCACCGACGTGGAGGAGCAGGAGGCGGTCCTGGAGGACCCG
Source organism: Micromonospora rubida (assembly GCF_009908295.1). Classification (GTDB taxonomy): domain Bacteria; phylum Actinomycetota; class Actinomycetes; order Mycobacteriales; family Micromonosporaceae; genus Micromonospora; species Micromonospora rubida. The sequence goes on along the minus strand of NZ_JAAALO010000002.1, from coordinate 576,660 downwards.
TACATCCTGATCACCACGCAGAAGATCTCGGCGATCGAGGAGCTGCTGCCGCTGCTGGAGAAGGTCCTCCAGAACAGCAAGCCGCTGCTGATCATCGCCGAGGACGTCGAGGGCCAGGCCCTGTCCACCCTGGTGGTCAACTCCATCCGCAAGACCGTCAAGGTCTGCGCGGTGAAGGCCCCCGGCTTCGGCGACCGCCGCAAGGCGATGCTCCAGGACATGGCGATCCTCACCGGCGCCGAGCTGGTCGCCCCGGAGCTGGGCTACAAGCTGGACCAGGTCGGCCTGGAGGTGCTCGGCACCGCCCGGCGCGTCGTGGTCGACAAGGAGAACACCACCGTCATCGACGGTGGCGGGCAGTCCAGCGAGGTCGCCGACCGGGTCGCCCAGATCCGCAAGGAGATCGAGGCCTCGGACTCCGAGTGGGACCGGGAGAAGCTGGCGGAGCGGCTGGCGAAGCTCTCCGGCGGCATCGCGGTCATCAAGGTGGGCGCGGCGACCGAGGTCGAGATGAAGGAGCGCAAGCACCGCATCGAGGACGCCATCGCCGCGACCAAGGCCGCTGTCGAGGAGGGCACGGTGCCCGGCGGTGGCGCCGCCCTGGCGCAGATCCGGTCGGTGCTCGACGACGACCTCGGCCTGACCGGCGAGGAGAAGGTCGGCGTCTCGATCGTGCGCAAGGCGCTGGTCGAGCCGCTGCGCTGGATCGCGCAGAACGCCGGCCACGACGGCTACGTCGTGGTGCAGAAGGTCGCCGCCCAGGAGTGGGGCAACGGCCTCAACGCCGCCACCGGCGAGTACGTCGACCTGGTCAAGGCCGGCATCATCGACCCGGTGAAGGTGACCCGCAGCGCGGTCTCCAACGCCGCTTCGATCGCCGGCCTGCTCCTCACCACCGAGAGCCTGGTGGTGGAGAAGCCGGAGAAGGCCGAGCCGGCCGCCGGGGGCCACGGCCACTCGCACGGCCACGGCCACCAGCACGGCCCGGGCTTCTGACCGACGCCGTACGACACCGCTCAGGGCACGCCGTCACCCCGACGGCGTGCCCTGACGCACTTCCCGCGCCGCTGACGCACTTCCCGCACTTCCCGCGCCGCTGACGTCCTTCCCGCGCTTCCCGCGCCGCTGACGTCCTTCCCGCCTCTCTGACGTCCTTTCCGCCTCCTGGCGGGTGGGCGGTGGGGGGCCCCGCTCGGCCCGGCCGAAGACACGCTTCCGCCGCAGGTCCGACGCGCCCGGCGGTCGGTCACCCCGTGGCGGGCGCGTCGGGAGCCCCGTCACCCGATGGTGGGCGTGTCGAAGGGCGGCCGAGCTACGCGACCTCCGGCGCCAGCAGCACCACCCAGCGGGGCCGGAACGCCGGTGCCCTGCGGGTCGGCCTCGGCCGCCCTAAATCCGGTGGGATCCGGCGGGATCCGGCCGGACCAGGTCACCACCGACGACGCCGCGCCCCGGCCGCCCGGGGCGCGGCGTCGTCGTGCGATGGGCGGCCGGGGCGCGGCGTCGTCGTGCGATGGGCGGCCGGGGCGCGGCGTCGTCGTGCGATGGGCGGCCGGGGCGCGGCGTTGTCGTGCGGTGGGTGCGGTCGTCAGGCGACGCTGCGCTGGGCCGGCATCGTGGACTTGTGCGGGCGGCCGAGGCGGGACTCCAGGCGGGCCACGTCGACGCGGCTGTGCCGGCGGTCGGCCAGGTCCTCCCAGCCGACCGCGAGCAGTCGTAGCCGCTCCGCCTCGCTGAAGCCGCCCCAGACGCCGTACGGCTCACGGACGGACAGCGCGTGCGCGGCGCACTCGGCGCGCACGGGGCAGGCCCGGCAGACCGTCTTGGCGCCGGACTCGCGGCGCAGGCGGGAGGAGCCGCGCTCCCCGTCCGGGTGGAAGAACTGGGCGCTGTCGCGGCCCCGGCAGGCACCGAGCCGCTGCCAGTCCCAGAGGTCGACGATGGGTCCGGGCAGCCTGCGTACGTTCGACATCAGCACCCCTCCTCCCGCGGCACCGCGGAGACTCTCAGTTGACCGGATGTCCGGGCGGCGGCCGCGCTGGCGCACCGATTTCCGGCTTGGGATTCCGGTACCCCGGCTTGCGCCGGCTCACACTTCTGTGATCGAAAACGTCGGACATTGGTCCGCATATGCCCCATCTGTCGGAAAAGTTCGGAGGATTGCTGGGAACACCCACCCCGCCCCACCCCGCCGTGGTCTGCTTCGGGTCGGAGAGGAGACCACAGTGCGTACTGTTCTCGTGTGCGTTCGAACACCGCTCGCCGCACAGCAACTGAACTCCGCGGCGGCCCGGCTCGGACTGTCCGCCGCCGTCCGTACCGCCGTCTCCGATCCCGAGGTGATGTTGCGGCTGGCGGAGGGCCCACCCGACGTGGTGCTCGCCGACACGGCGCTCACCCGGCCGGACAGCGCCGGCTTCGTGCGTCGGGTGCTGGCCCGCGCCCCACAGGCCGCGGTGCTGCTGTTGGGGGCCGAGGAGTCCGACGCGGCCGCGGCCAGCATCGGCGCCGGGGCCCGGGGCCTGATCCAGGGCACCGACCACGACCTGACCAGCGCGGTGGCCAAGGCCCTGCTGCTGCTCTCCGCGCCGGGCCGGGCGACCCGGCGCCGGGTGGCCGACCCGGCCCGGGACGCCGCAGCCGTCGGCGGCCAGAAGCGCCCCGCCCCGGCCGGCCGTGCCCCGAACAATCCAGGCTCGGCCTGGTCGGCGGCCCAGGATGGGCCGGGCGGCGTGCCGTCGGTGGTGCCCGTGCAGCGGGGCGACGACGAGCCGGAGCCGGCCGGCGGCGAGACCGAGGAGCCGGCGAACCCCCGGCGGGCCGTCCCGGCCAGGGGCGCCCGGGGGGCGGTCGGCCTGACCGAGCGGGAGCTCCAGGTGCTGCTCGGAATGGCCGAGGGCAAGAGCAACGCCGAGATCGGCCGGGAGCTGTTCGTCTCGGAGGACACCGTCAAGACACACGCCCGCCGGCTGTTCCGCAAGCTCGGCGCCCGCGACCGCGCGCACGCGGTGGCCGCCGGCTTCCGTGCCGGCCTGGTCGCCTGAGCGCGCCGCCGGGGCCCCTGCCCGGCCGGTTCCGGTCTCAGCTACCCGGCTCGGTGTCGTCCTCGGTGCCCTCGGTCAGGGTGTCGTGCACGCCGTCGGCGTAGCCGCGCGCGTAGTCCCAGGTGACGTAGTGGTCCGGGTCCGGGTCGTAGGCCGGCTCGTGCACCCGGGGCCGGCCGGAACTGAGCAGGTGACGCAGGTTGCCCCGGAGCAGGTCCCAGTCGAAGTAGTGCGGCTCCCGGCAGTCCTCGCACTCGATCACCAGCCCGCGCACCCCGACGGGCGCCAGCAGGGCCTGGTAGATCTCCAGATCGGCGAGGTCCTCAAGCACGTCCTGCCGCTCGACCTCGGTCAGGGGGTCGAGTGCGGCGTCGCCGTCCGGGTCGTGCAGCTCCGCCGCCGGATCGGCCGGGTCGCCGTTGAACGGGTCGATGGGCTCGTCGTGCACCCCCTCACCGTAGACCCCGTGACCACGTGCCGCCCGCCCCCGTCCGCCCGGTCACCCGGCGTCGGGGCTGACGGGGGCCGCCGTCACGCAGCGTCGACGACCGGGCCGGCTCCGGCGGGGTCGGCCCGGGCCGATGGGTACGATGACACTGACGCGCCGTCACCCGGCGTGCGCCGGTTGCCCGCGCGCGCCGCCTCGCTGAAGCCCGCCCGACCAGCTCAGGAGAGCATTCGTGGATAATTCGCCCAGCACCGTTCCGCCGGCCGGCGCCGATCACGGCGAGCTGGGCGGCCACCTGCCGGAGCTGCCCGCCGGCTCGGCCCGCGTGGTTCCGCTCGGCCTCACCTTCGACGACGTGCTGCTCCAGCCCGGCGAGTCGGACGTGGTGCCCAGCCGGGTCAACACCCGCACCCGGCTGACCCGCAACATCGAGCTGGCCATCCCGCTGCTGTCCAGCGCGATGGACACGGTCACCGAGGCGCGGATGGCGATCGCGATGGCCCGCCAGGGCGGCATCGGCGTGCTGCACCGCAACCTCTCCCTGGAGGACCAGGCGCTCCAGGTCGACCTGGTCAAGCGCTCCGAGTCCGGCATGATCACCAATCCGGTGACGGCCAGCCCGCAGGACACCCTGCGCGACGTCGACGCGCTCTGCGGCAGGTACCGGATCTCCGGGGTGCCCGTGGTGGACGGCGACGGCCAGCTCGTCGGCATCGTCACCAACCGGGACATGCGCTTCGTCTCCGAGCCGGCCACCCCGGTCCACGAGATCATGACCCGGACGCCGCTGGTCACCGCGCCCGTCGGGGTGCGCAAGGACGAGGCGCTGGCGTTGCTGCGCCAGCACAAGGTCGAGAAACTGCCGATCGTCGACGACTCGGGCCGGCTGCGCGGGCTGATCACCGTCAAGGACTTCACCAAGAGCGAGCAGTACCCGGACGCCAGCAAGGACGACGCCGGTCGGCTCCGGGTCGCCGCCGCCATCGGCGTGGGCGAGGACGCCTACAAGCGGGCCCGGGCCCTGGTCGACGCGGGCGTGGACGTGCTGATCGTGGACACCGCGCACGGCCACCAGCGGGCGGTGCTGGACATGGTGCGCCAGCTCAAGAAGGACGTAAAGATCGACATCGTCGGCGGCAACGTGGCCACGTACGCCGGGGCGAAGGCCCTGGTCGACGCCGGCGCCGACGGCGTGAAGGTCGGGGTGGGCCCCGGCGCGATCTGCACCACCCGGATCGTCGCCGGGGTGGGCGTCCCGCAGATCACCGCGATCATGGAGGCGGCCCGGGCCGCCCGCCCGGCCGGCGTGCCGGTGATCGGCGACGGCGGCATCCAGTACTCGGGTGACATCGCCAAGGCCATGGTGGCCGGCGCCGACACGGTGATGCTCGGCAGCCTGCTGGCCGGCTGCGAGGAGAGCCCCGGCGAGCTGATCTTCGTCAACGGCAAGCAGTACAAGGCATACCGGGGGATGGGCTCGCTCGGCGCGATGCAGTCCCGGGGCCAGGCCAAGTCGTACAGCAAGGACCGCTACTTCCAGCAGGACGTGCTCAGCGACGACAAGCTGGTCCCGGAGGGCGTGGAGGGCCAGGTGCCCTACCGGGGGCCGCTCTCCCGGATGGCCCACCAGCTGGTCGGCGGGCTGCGCCTGGCGATGGGGTACGCCGGTGCGGAGAACATCCCGGATCTGCACCACCGGGGTCAGCTCATCCGGATCACCGCGGCCGGGCTCAAGGAGAGCCACCCGCACGACATCCAGATGACCGCCGAGGCGCCGAACTACCACTCCCGCTGACCACCACCCCCCGAGACACCTGGAGCCCCCATGCGTGACGTGGTCGAGATCGGCCTGGGCAAAACCGCGCAGCGCGGTTACCACCTGGACGACATCGCCATCGTGCCGAGCCGCCGCACCCGGGACGTCGACGACGTCTCCACCGCCTGGCAGCTCGACGCGTACCCGTTCGACATCCCCTGCGTGGGGCACCCCTCGGACGCGACGATGAGCCCGCAGTCGGCCGTGCGGCTCGGCCAGCTCGGCGGGCTCGGCGTGCTCAACGTCGAGGGCCTGTGGACCCGGTACGAGAACCCGACCAAGATCCTTGAGGAGCTGGCCGCGCTGGGCGAGGACGCCCGCGCCACCAAGCGGCTCCAGGAGGTGTACGCCGAGCCGATCCGCCCGGACCTGATCGCCGAGCGGGTCCGTGAGCTGCGGGCCGGCGGCAGCACCGTGGCGGTCCGGGTCTCCCCGCAGCACACCCTGGCGCTGGCCCCGGTGATCCTCGACTCGGGCGTGGACATCCTGGTGATCCAGGGGACCATCGTGTCGGCCGAGCACGTCTCCACCACCGACGAGCCGCTGAACCTCAAGGAGTTCATCGCCGACCTCGACCTCCCGGTCATCGTCGGCGGCTGCACCGACTACAAGACCGCGCTGCACCTGATGCGCACCGGCGCGGCCGGGGTGATCGTCGGCATCGGCGGCGACGAGTGGTCGACCACCGAGTCGGTGCTCGGCATCCGGGTGCCGATGGCCACCGCGATCGCCGACGCCGCCGCTGCCCGCCGCGACTACCTGGACGAGACCGGCGGCCGGTACGTGCACCTGATCGCCGACGGGGACATCCAGACCTCCGGCGACATCGCCAAGGCGCTGGGTTGCGGCGCGGACGCGGTGATGCTCGGCGAGCCGCTGTCGCTGTGCGAGGAGGCCCCGGCCGGCGGCGCGTGGTGGCACTCCGCGGCCAGCCACCCGTCGCTGCCGCGCGGGGCGTTCGAGGTGGCCGGCGAGCCGCTCGGCTCGATGGAGCAGCTCCTGTCCGGCCCGGCCGACGAGCCGGACGGCCAGCTCAACCTGTTCGGCGGCCTCCGCCGCGCGATGGCCAAGTGCGGCTACCGCGACCTCAAGGAATTCCAAAAGGTAGGCCTGGTCCTAGACCGCTAACCCACCCCCACCCCACCCCCGCCCCCGGGGCCCCCCGGGCAACCCCACGGGCCGCACTTTCACGGAAAGAGTGGTTATTCCCGCCGGAATAACCACTCTTTCCGTGTATTAGGCGGGGGTGGGGACGGGAGGGGGTGGGGGCGGGGCGGGGAGTTTGGGAGGGTATGGGGTGGGTGGGTGGGGTTTTCTGAGCGTGGCGAGGTGAGTGATGGTTCGAGTGGGAGGGTGGCCGGGTCGGGGAGTTGCCGCAGGCAGCAGTGGCGCTCGGCCGAGGTCGGGGGGCGTCCGTACCGGGTGGGCGGGGCGTTCTCTGCTGGCCGGAGGGCTCGTCGTGGCCGTGCTCGCCGGCTGCACCGGGGCGCCTCCGGACCCCGACCGCCCCCGCCCCGGCCCGGTCGACGTCGGCGACCCGTACGTCCCGGGCCACGGCAACGGCGGCTACGACGTGGCCGCGTACCGGTTGCGGGTCCGCTACGACCCGGCCGACGATCGGCTCACCGGCCACGCCACGATCACCGCCACGACGACCGCCGCCCTGTCCCGGTTCAACCTGGACCTCGCCGGCCTGACCGTGTCCACGGTCCGCGTCGACGGGAAGCCCGCCCGGCACGCCCGGGACGGGCGTGAGCTGGTGGTCACCCCGGCACGCGGCCTGGCGAGGGGCGCCCCGTTCGCCGTCGAGGTGGAGTACGCCGGGGTGCCCGCGCCGGTCGAGAGCGAGTTGGGCGTCGGCGGCTTCCTGGCCACCCCGGACGGCGCGGTGGCCCTCGGCCAGCCCGAGTCGGCGGCCACCTGGTTCCCGGTCAACGACCACCCGTCCGACAAGGCCACCTACGACGTCGAGGTGACCGTGCCGGACGGGCTCGCCGCGCTCAGCAACGGGGTGCCGGCGGGGCGGAGCAGCAGCGGCGGCTGGACCACCTGGCGCTGGGCCGAGCGGGCGCCGATGGCCAGCTACCTGAGCACGCTGGTGATCGGCGACTACCGGGTGACCACGGGCACCCACGCCGGCAAGCCGATGGTCACCGCCGTCGCGGCGGGCCTGCCGGCGGACGGGCCGGCCGCCACCTCGATCGCCCGTACCGGGGAGATCGCCGACTTCCTGGCCGACCGCTTCGGGCCGTACCCGTTCGACTCGTACGGCGGGATCGCGCTCGCCGACGGGCGGATCTCGTACGCGCTGGAGACCCAGTCCCGCCCGGCCTACGGGCCGGGGTTCTTCCTCGCCGGCGGCCCGAACACCGAGGTGGTCGCCCACGAGCTGGCCCACCAGTGGTTCGGCGACAGCGTCTCGCTGGACCGGTGGGGCGACATCTGGCTCAACGAGGGCTTCGCGACGTACGCCGAGTGGCTCTGGACGGAGCACGGCGGCGGCCGGACCGCGCAGCGCGCCTTCGAGCTGCGTCACGCCGCGACCGACTGGTCGCGGCCGTCGGTGAATCCGGGCCGGGCGGACATGTTCGGTGCCGCCGTCTACCAGCGGGGCGCGCTCGCGGTGCACGCGCTGCGGCGCACCGTCGGTGACGAGGTGTTCTTCCGGATCCTGCGCACCTGGACCGCCGAGCGGCGCGGCGGCAACGCCACCACTGCGGACTTCGTCGCCCTCGCCGAGCGGGTCTCCGGCCGGCGGCTCGGCGCGTTCTTCGACGCCTGGCTCGTCGGCGGCACCGCTCCCGCCTTGCCCTGATCCCACCCGCCCTTCCCGGTCCCACCCGGCGTGACAACCCGACCACGAACGTCTCGGACCGGGCCGCCGAGGGATCCCAGCCGCCCTTCCCGGTCCCACCCGGCGTGACCGCGCCGTGGCCGGCGCTCGGTAGGCTGCCGCGGGCGGAGCGGCCGGCCAGGGTCGGGCGGTCCGGGGACCTCCGCCGGGAGGGACGACGTGATGACGCTGACCCTGCGGGGCCTGCGCCCCGGCACCGGGCTGCTGCTGGCCGTTGCGCTGGGGCTGGCCGCCTGCTCCTCGGCCGCCTGCTCCTCGACGCCGACCGAGCCGTCCGCGCCGGAGGCCGCCGCGTCGACGACCTCGGCCCGGCAGTTCAGGCCCGGCGCGGCCGGGGTGGGCGACGACTACTTCCCCCGGTACGGCAACGCCGGGTACGACGTGACCCGGTACACCGTGCGGGTCCGTTACGACCCGGCGAAGGACCGGTTGACCGGCACCACGGTCGTGCAGGCCACGGCCACCGTCGACCTGTCCTCCTTCAACCTGGACCTGGCCGGGCTGACCGTGCGGAAGGTGACCGTGGACGGCGTCCCCGCCCGGCACGCCCGCGCCGACGACGAGCTGGTGGTGACCCCCGCCGCCGGGCTGACCTCCGGCAACGGCTTCACCGCCGAGATCGGCTACGACGGCGAGCCGAAGCTGCTGCGCAACGAGGCCCTCGGCGAGGGCGGGTTCCGGGCCACCTCCGACGGCGCGGTGGCCCTCGGCCAGCCCGAGTCGGCGAGCACCTGGTTCCCGGTCAACGACCACCCCTCCGACAAGGCCGCGTACGACTTCGAGATCACCGTGCCGGAGGGGCTGACGGCGGTCAGCAACGGGGTGCCGCTGGGGAAGAGCACCCAGGCCGGCTGGACCACCTGGAAATGGGCCGAGCGCTCGCCCATGGCCAGCTACCTGAGCACCCTGGCGATCGGCGAGTTCCGGGTGACCCGCGCCGAGCACAAGGGCCGGCCGGTGTTCAGCGCGGTCACCACGAAGGTGCCGAAGGGGGCCGCGGACGCGTCGATCGCCCGCACCGTCGAGGTGGCCGACTACCTGGAGGGCGTCTTCGGGCCGTACCCGTTCGGCGCGTACGGCGGGGTGGTCGTCTCCGAGCCGGGCATCGGGTACGCGCTGGAGACGCAGAGCCGGCCGGTCTACTCGGCCAACTTCTTCCGCCGGGGCGAGAACACCGGGGTGGTCGCGCACGAGCTGGCCCACCAGTGGTTCGGCAACAGCGTGGCGCTGGCCAGGTGGCAGGACATCTGGCTCAACGAGGGGCTCGCCACGTACGCGGAGTGGCTGTGGGAGGAGCACCGTGGCGGGCGGACGGCGCGGCAGTCGTTCGACGCGGCGTACCTCGGCGCGTCCGGTCAGGTCTGGCGGACCCCGCCGGGGAAGCCGGGGGCGAAGGACCTGTTCAGCGAATCGGTGTACCAGCGCGGGGCGATGACCGTGCACGCGCTGCGCGCCGCCGTCGGCGACCGGGCGTTCTTCGAGCTGTTGAAGACCTGGGCGGCGGACAAGCGCGACGGCAACGCCACCACCGCGGAGTTCGTGGCCCTCGCCGAGCAGGTCTCCGGCAAGCAGCTCGACGCGCTCTTCGACGCGTGGCTGTACGGCACCGAGCGGCCGGAGCGGCCGGGGCCGACGCGCTGATCCGGGTCGCCCGCGCGGCGGCCCGGTGGATCGGCCGCCCCGGCACCGGTCACTTCTTCACGATCAGCTCGGGGTGGGCGGCCAGGTACTGCTCGGCGCGGCCCGCCTTCAGCTCGGTGAGGAATTTCCGGCCGACCGGCTTGAGCTGCTCGCCACGGTAGGCGCTGCCCTTGCCGACCCCCTCGCCGGGCAGGCTGACCAGGACGAGCCGGTCGGCGGGCAGCCCGCCGAGGGCGTACGCGAGGTCGACGATCCTCGGCCCGCCCGCGTAGATCAGGGTGTCGCCGAGCGCGCCGACCACCTGCTCGACCCGGTCGGGCTGCCGGGCCAGGTCCTCGCCCTGGATCTTGCGGACCAGCGCCCGGATCAGCTGCTGCTGGTGGCGCTGCCGGGCGTAGTCCCCGCCGTCCAGGCCGTAGCGCTGCCGGGCGTAGTCCAGCGCCTGCCAGCCGTTGAGGTGCTGTTCGCCCTTCTCGTAGACCATCTGCGGGCCGACGTAGCCGCCGCCGCCCGGCGCCGGGTCGCGGTGCTTGCCGTTGGGCTGCCGGTGCAGCGAGACGGTGCGCTGGTCGACGTAGACGTCGATGCCGCCGACGGCGTTCACCAGCTTCTCGAAGCCCTGGAAGGTGACCACCGCCCCGGCGTCGAAGCGCAGCCCGGTGTACCCGCTGACGGTGCTGCGCAGCAGCTCGTACCCCTGGGTGGCGCTCGGCTCCTTCGGCTTGCCGGGGACCCGGCTGCCGTAGCTCATCGCGTGGGTGAGCTTGGTCTTCCCGCCGGAGTACCCGGCCTTCGGGAAAGCGGGGATGTCGACCAGCAGGTCGCGGGGGAGCGAGAAGACGTACGCCCGGTCCAGTTCCTTCGTCACGTGCGCCACCAGCACGGCGTCGCCGTGCGGCTCCCAGCCGGGCACGCTGACCCGGGTGTCCACGCCGACCATGAGCAGGTTCAGCGGCCCGGTCACGTCGGCCCCCGGCGGCGGGGTGGGGCTCGGCGTGGCCTCCGACGGCGTGGGCGCGGCGGCGATCCGCCCCGCCCCGCGTTCGGGCTGCCGGTCGGCGGCCAGCCGGACGGCCGCCGTCGCGCCGCCCGCCACCAGGACCAGGGCCGCGAGGACCGCCAGCCCCAGCCGCCACCGCCGGCGTCCGGTTCCCGCCTGTCCGGCCATGTCACACCCCCCGCTCGTACAACGCTCCGACCGAGTCGTCGGGTTGCGGCCGCTGGGCGACGGATCGCCGGCGGCGGGGTGCATGATGCCGCGAAAACGGGCGCTGGCGCGATAGCTACCCGTCGGTAATGATGCCTTCATGCGGTACGACGTGCTCGTCATCGGTTCCGGCTTCGGCGGCAGCGTCACCGCGCTCCGGCTGGCCGAGAAGGGTTACTCGGTCGGCGTGCTGGAGGCCGGGCGGCGCTTCGCCGACGACGAGTTCCCGGAGACCTCGTGGCGGATGCGCCGGTTCCTCTGGGCCCCGCGCCTCGGCTGCTACGGGCTGCAACGGATCACCCTGCTCCGGTCCGCCGGCCGTGGGGCGGGCGGCGGGGTGCTGGTGCTGTCCGGGGCCGGGGTGGGCGGCGGCTCGCTGGTCTACGCGAACACCCTCTACGAGCCGCTCGACGCGTTCTACGCCGACCCGCAGTGGCGGGACGTCACCGACTGGCGTGCCGAGCTGGCCCGCCACTTCGACCAGGCGAAGCGGATGCTCGGCGTCACCACGTACCCGGTGCAGACCCGCGCGGACCGGGCGATGCGGGCGGTGGCCGACCGGATGGGCGTCGGCCACACCTACCACTCCACCCCCGTCGGGGTGCACATCGGCCGGCCGGGGGAGCGGGTCGCCGACCCGTACTTCGGCGGGGCCGGCCCGGAGCGCACCGGCTGCACGCACTGCGGGGCGTGCATGACCGGCTGCCGGCACGGGGCGAAGAACACCCTGGTCAAGAACTACCTGTGGCTGGCCGAACGGCTCGGCGCGCGGGTGCACCCGCTGACCACGGTCACCGCCGTCCGCCCGGCCGACGGCGGCGGCTACCGGGTGGAGACCGTCCGCACCGGGGCCTGGCTGCGCCGGCGCCGCCAGGTGTTCCACGCCGACCAGGTGGTCCTCGCCGCCGGGTCGCTCGGCACCCAGCGGCTGCTGCACGAGATGAAGGCCACCGGGGCGCTGCCCGCCCTGTCGCCCCGCCTCGGCGAGCTGACCCGGACGAACTCCGAGGCGATCCTCGGCGCGTCGGTGCCGCCCGCGCGGGCCCGCGCCGAGGGGCTGGACTTCACCGAGGGGGTGGCGATCACCAGCTCGTTCCACCCCGACCCGCAGACCCACATCGAGCCGGTCCGCTACGGGCGCGGCTCGAACGCGATGGGGCTGCTCCAGTCGCTGCTGGTCGACGGCGGCCCGCACCGGGTCCGCCGCTGGGTGGCCACCCTGCTGCGGCAGCCCGGGACCGCCGCCCGGATGCTCACCGTCCGCAACTGGTCGGAGCGGACCATCATCGCGCTGGTCATGCAGTCCGCCGACAACTCGCTGACCACCCGCTGGCGGCGCGGCCTGTTCGGCCGGCGGCTGGCCGCCGTCGCCGGCCACGGCGAGCCCAGCCCGACCTGGATCCCGGCCGGCAACGCCGCCGCCCGGCTGCTCGCCGAGGAGATCGGCGGTACGCCCGGCGGGGCGCTCACCGAGCCGTTCAACATCCCGATGACCGCGCACATCCTCGGCGGGGCGGTGATCGGGGTCACCCCGGCCGACGGGGTGATCGACCCGTACCACCGGGTGCACGGCCATCCCGGGCTGCACGTGGTGGACGGCGCGGCCGTCTCGGCGAACCTCGGGGTGAACCCCTCGCTGACCATCACCGCACAGGCGGAACGGGCGATGTCCCTCTGGCCCAACAAGGGGGAGGCCGACCCGCGCCCGCCGCTCGGGGAGCCGTACCTGCGTCTCGACCCGGTGCCGCCGGCCCACCCGGCCGTCCCGGCGGACGCCCCCGGCGCCCTGCGGCCCTGAGCGGGACGCCTCCTGACGCCTCCGGTGGGAAGGCAGCCCCCGCCGTCCGCAGGCCGGGCGCGGTACGCCACGCGGGAATGGCCGGCCGCTGCCCGGGGCGGGTGTGACTGTCGGTAGGCTTCCTGCACATGAGCACGCCTCGCCCCGTCCTTGTGGTGGACTTCGGAGCCCAGTACGCCCAGCTCATCGCGCGCCGGGTGCGTGAGGCGCGGGTCTATTCCGAGATCGTGCCGCACTCGATGCCGGTGGCCGAGATGCTGGCGAAGAACCCGGCCGCGATCATCCTGTCCGGCGGCCCGTCCAGCGTCTACGCCCCCGACGCCCCGCAGATCGACGCCGGGATGTTCAACGCCGGCGTCCCGGTGTTCGGCATCTGCTACGGCTTCCAGGCGATGGCCCAGGCGCTCGGCGGCACCGTGGCGCGCACCGGCAACCGGGAGTACGGCGGCACCCCGCTGCGCCCCCGCCTCCTCGACCCCGGGGTGCTGCTCCGCGACCTGCCGGCCGACCTGCCGGTGTGGATGAGCCACGGCGACTGCGTCACCGAGGCCCCGGCCGGCTTCACGGTCACCGCCGAGTCGGCGGGTGCCCCGGTCGCCGCGTTCGAGGACCTCACCGGCCGCCGGGCCGGGGTGCAGTTCCACCCGGAGGTCGGGCACACCGCGCACGGCCAGGAGATGCTCACCCGGTTCCTGTACGACATCGCCGGCATCGAGCCCACCTGGACCCCCGCGAACATCATCGACGAGCAGGTGGCCCGGATCCGCGCCCAGGTGGGCGACAAGGAGGTCATCTGCGGCCTGTCCGGCGGGGTGGACTCGGCGGTCGCCGCCGCGCTGGTGCACAGGGCCGTGGGCGACCAGCTCACCTGCGTCTTCGTCGACCACGGCCTGCTGCGGGCCGGCGAGGCCGAGCAGGTGGAGAAGGACTACGTCGCCGCCACCGGCATCAGGCTCAAGGTGGTCGACGCGCAGGAGAGGTTCCTCGGCGCGCTGGCCGGGGTGATCGACCCGGAGCAGAAGCGGAAGATCATCGGCCGGGAGTTCATCCGGGTCTTCGAGGCCGCCGCCCGGGAGGTCGCCTCGCACGGCGACGTCGAGTTCCTGGTCCAGGGCACCCTCTACCCGGACGTGGTGGAGTCCGGCGGCGGCACCGGCACCGCCAACATCAAGAGCCACCACAACGTCGGCGGCCTCCCGGAGGACCTGAAGTTCGCCCTGGTCGAGCCGCTGCGCACGCTGTTCAAGGACGAGGTCCGGGCGCTCGGCCTGGAGCTGGGCCTGCCCGAGGCGATGGTCTGGCGGCACCCGTTCCCGGGTCCCGGCCTGGCCATCCGGATCATCGGCGCGGTCGACCAGCAGCGGCTCGACCTGCTGCGCCAGGCCGACCTGATCGCCCGCGAGGAGTTGACCGCCGCCGGCCTGGACCGGGGCGTCTGGCAGTTCCCGGTGGTGCTGCTGGCCGACGTGCGCAGCGTCGGCGTGCAGGGTGACGGGCGCAGCTACGGGCATCCCGTGGTGCTGCGCCCGGTCTCCAGCGAGGACGCGATGACCGCCGACTGGTCCCGGCTGCCCTACGAGGTGGTCGCCAGGATCTCCACCCGGATCACCAACGAGGTGGCCGAGGTGAACCGGGTGGTCCTGGACGTCACCAGCAAGCCGCCGGGCACCATCGAGTGGGAGTGACGCCGGCTCAGCCGGCCGTCTGGGGCACCGGCTCGTCCGGCGCCCCGGGCGCGGTCGGCGGGGCCGGCGGCCAGGTGGGCTGCGGGCCGTACCCCGGGGTGGGCGACGTGCCGGGCGTCGCGGGGCCCGCCGGGTGCGGCCAGGCGGGGGCGCCGGCCGGCTCCTCCGGCATCAGGAACCACATGATCGGGTACGTCAGCGCGGCGAGCCCGCCGGTGAGCACGGTCGCGACGGCGAACCCCACCCGGACGAGGGTGGGGTCGACGGCGAAGTAGCGGCCGAGGCCGCTGGCCACCCCGGCCACCATCCGGTCGGTGGTGGGGCGGCGGAGCTGCTTGTACGGGGCCTGGTGCGGCGGCGTCGAGGTCATGTCCCCACGGTCCGCGCCGGGCGGCGCGGCGACCTCGGTGACGGCCCGGATCGTTACCCTGACCGTTCCCTGATGATCCAGTCATCAGTCAGGAATCTGACTCTTTTCGGTGCAGGTAACGCCGGCCGAGGAGAATTCCCCCCCGTGACCACCATGCTGGAGCCGCTCCGCAGGATCGCGGCATACGCAGTTTGTGCTGATTCAGTCGGCCGAGTGTTGCTGGTCCGCGCATCGGAGCGCTCCGGCACCCCCGGAACGTGGTCCCTCCCCGGCGGGGCGGTCGACCACGGGGAGGACCCGAACCACACCGTCGTCCGGGAGACCGCCGCCGAGACCGGGCTCTCGGTCGCCGTCGCCGGGCTGGACGACGTGCTCGCGGACATGCGGGCCCTGCCCGAGCGGGGCATCACCATCCACACCGACCGGCTCATCTACCAGGTCTCGGTGCGGGGCGGCACGCTCGCCGACCGGGTCGACCGGCCCACCGACCTGGCCCGCTGGTTCACCCTCACCGAGGCCCGCGAGCTGCCGTTGCGCGCGTTCACCGCGCGGGCCCTCGGCCTGCCCGCCTCCTCGGCCGACGTGGTGCCCGACGAGCCGCCGGAGTTCCCCTCCTTCTACGCGGTCCCGGGCCCGGACGGGCTGCACCGGGCCCAGCGCTTCGCCGCGTACGCGGTGGCGACCGACCCCGAGGGCCGGGTGCTGCTCACCCGGGTCTCCGACGGGTACCCGGGCGCCGGCTGCTGGCACCTGCCCGGCGGCGGCACCGACTACGGCGAGCAGCCGGGCGCGGCGCTGATCCGGGAACTGGTCGAGGAGACCGGCCAGCGGGGTCGCCTCGTCGAGCTGCTCGGCGTGGCCAGCCACCGCGACGCCGCCTCGCTCGGCCCCGAGGGCTATCCGATCGACTGGCACGGCGTGCGTGCCTTCTACCGGGTTGCGGTCGACCAGCCCGCCCCGCCCACCGTGACCGACGTCGGCGGCTCCACCTGCGAGGCCCGCTGGTTCGCCCGCGAGGAGCTCGGCGCCCTGCCCGCCGACCGGCTCACCGAGGTCACGGCCGAGGCAGTCCAGGCCGCCCGGCTCACCTGACCGCCCCGTCCCCTCAGCCCTCGCGTGGGCCCGGTCGCTCATCGGGTTGTCGCCGCGACCCGCCCTGGCGGCAGGCGATAGCTTCATGATCGACCGGGCGTGCGATCCGGGCGGACGGGGAGTGGCGCATGGAGCAGCGGCGGCGGGTCGGGGTGTACGGGGTCTGTCGGGACCAGGACGGGCGGGTGCTGCTCGTGCGGAGTTCCGACCGGGCCGGCCTCCCGGGGGTGTGGCAGCTCCCCGGGGGTGGCCTGGAGCACGGCGAGCACCCCGAGGCCGGCGTGCTGCGGGAGTTCGCCGAGGAGACCGGGCTCGCCGTCGAGGTGACCGACCTGCTCGCCGCTGTCGCTGACGTCACACCGCTGCCCGGCGCGGGCGTCACGCTGCACACCGACCGGATCATCTTCGCCGTCCGGCCAAGCGGCGGCGGTGCGCTCCGGGACGAGGCCGACGGCACCACGGACCTGGTGCGCTGGTCGAGCCCCGAGGAGGCGGCCGGGTTGCCGCTGATGCCGTTCACCGCCGAGGCGCTCGGCCTGCCGGTCACCCCGCTGCGGCCGGTCGCGCCCGGCACCGCGCCGCCACCGGCGCCGGCGACCGACCGGCACCAGCGCTTCGCGGCGTACGGCCTGGTCACCGACCCGGCCGGTCGGGTGCTGCTCACCATGATCGCGGACGGCTACCCGGGCGCTGGGTGGTGGCACCTGCCCGGCGGCGGCACCGACCACGGCGAGCAGCCGGCCGGCGGGCTGCTCCGGGAGCTGGTCGAGGAGGCCGGCCAGCTCGGCCGGGTGGTGGAGCTGCTGATGGTGCACAACCTGCACAATCCCGCCGCGTTGGGGCCGGAGGGCAGGCCGCTGGACCGGCACGGGGTGCGGGTGGTCTACCGGGTGCTGGTCGACGAGCCGACTGAGGCGCGGGTCGTCGAGCTGGCCGGGGGGTCGACGGCCGCTGCGGCCTGGTTCCCGCCCGACGGGCTCGAAGGGCTGCGCATGACCGAGGTCGCGGCCCTGGCAATCGGACATCGAGTCGCATAGCGCCCGCCCGTCGGGCCGGCATCGACCGGCTCCGGTAGGCTGTGTGGCGGGGTTGATGTAAGGAACGGGCGATGAGGCCCGGGATGGGAATAACGAGGCGGTTCGCGCGGTTTGACCGAGATGACAAGTGCCGCCGTCAGCTATCGCCAAGCCCTACTCCCCTGTGCAATGGTGTACTCCGCTTGAAGGCTGCCGGGCCAGAAGCGGTCCGGCACGAGACAGCCGGACGCCCCGCCCCGTGGTGGCCAGCCGATCCGGTGATGGAGGAAACGTGCCGAGAGCCCCCTGGCGCCGGCGTCGTACGACTGACAGTCCGCGCCCCGCAGGGCGTCGCTGGGCGGGCCCGTTGCGCCGCAGCAGCACATTCGCCCGCCAGGTGCTGCTGGTCCGGGTGGGTCGCCGCGACGGCGGCGACGCCGTCGGTGCCGACCTGGCCTCGCCCGAGCACCGCTACCTCGATCGGCAGCGCCGCCGGTACGGCCTCGACCGGTACGAGCGCGCCGAGGTCCAGGCGATCGCGCCGGTGAGCCCGGCCCTCGCCCCCAGCACCCCGGTCGACGACGCGGCGTCGATGTCGATCCCGCTGCTGCCCGGCGAGCGGACGGCGGCCCGCCGCGCCAAGTTCGCGCTGGTCAACGCCTGCACCCTGGCCAGCCTGGCGCTCGGGATCAACGCCATCTTCGTGGCCATGCATGGTGAGGTGCGCATCGCCGCGCTCCTCCTCATCGCCTGCGTCGTGTTCGACGGGCTCGACGGCGCGCTCGCCCGCAAGCTCGGGGTGGCCAGCCCGTTCGGCGCCCAGATGGACTCGCTGGCCGACATGTGCTCGTTCGGTTTCGCCGCCCCGGTGGTGGTCTACGCCTCGCTGGCCGGCGAGGCCCCGCCCGCCGCCGCCGCGGTGGCCGCAGCGCTCGTCGCCTCCTGCGCGGCGATCCGGCTCGCCCGGTTCAACGTCTCGCCGAAGGACGGCCGCTTCTTCTGCGGTGTGCCGACCACGATGGCGGCGGCCGTGCTCGCCCTGACCGTCGCCATCGGGCTGCCGCTGCCCGGTCTGGTGCAGATCGCGGGGGTGGCGCTGCTGGCCTTCGCGATGGTCTCCAGCTTCCCCTACGCGAAGCTGGCCCGGCTGGTCAAGCTGCCGCCGTGGCTCTGGCTGGCCCCGGCGATCGGCGCGCTGGTCGACGTCCGGCTGACCTTCGCCCTGGTCGTGGTGGGCTACCTGGTCAGCGGCCCGCTGCTCTGGCTGCACCAGCGCCGCACCGCCTGACCGACGATCCACCCGAAAGGGGCGCCGCTGTCCGCGGCGCCCCTTTCGTCGTCAGCGCCAGCGGGCGATGACCGTGGACCCGCCGATGACCTTGTCGCCCGGCCCGACCAGCGGGTCGGCCGCGTCGGCCGGCAGGTAGACGTCGGTCCGCGAGCCGAACCGGATCAGGCCGAACCGTTCGCCCCTGGCCAGCAGCGACCCGATCGGTGCGCGCTGCACGATCCGCCGGGCGATCAGCCCGGTGCGCTGCGCGACGACCACCGTGCCGTGCTCGGTGTCCAGCACCGTGTACGCCGCCACGTTGTGTTCGGCGTCCGGCTTCATCGCGTTGACGAAGCCGCCGTCGGCGACGAAGTAGTCGACCACCTTGCCGGCCACCGGTGACCGGTTGACGTGCACGTCCAGCACCGAGAGGAAGACCGCGACCCGCAGCCACTCGCCGTCGCCGAAGCGCTCGTCGTGCAGCCGCTGCACCGAGAGCACCTGCCCGTCGGCGGCCGCCACGACGGCCGACGGGTCCTCGGGGACGTCCCGCTCCGGGTCCCGGAAGAACGCGGCCACCGGGGCTGCGGCCAGCGCCGGCAGCAGCCACAGCTTCGACTTCGGCCGGACGGCCCGGGTCAGCGCGGCGAGCCCGAGGACGATCCCGGCCGCGGCCACGCCGTTGGAGTCGATGTGCATGCCCCGGGTCAGCGGGACGCTGGACGGCCGGTGGGCCGGGGCGAGCCGGGCCGCGACGGCCACGACGGCCGGGGTGAAGCGGAGCCGGTACACCCGTACCGGCGGGGAGTTGCGCAGCACCAGGTCCGTCCCGGCGGCGTGCAGCACGCCCTGCCGCTCCAACTCGGCGGCGGCGCCGGCGGTGCGCCCCGGGGCGGCGGGCGCGGCGAGGCTGAGCACCGCGCCGTCGGCGAGGTACTTGGCCAGGCCGTCGATGGTCGTGCGGGCATCCTCTGCGGTGCCGGTGAGCGGCTCGGCGGCGATCACCACCTCGGCGGCGTCGGCCTCGGCGAGGGAGTCCACCACCCGAACCCGGTCGGCGACCCAGCGGCCCTGGGCGGTCACGTGTTCACGCAGCGCGGCGGGCGTGGCCGTCGCGGACGGCACCACGGTGAGGGAGTCGCCGGGCAGCAGGGCGTCGATTGCCGCGGCCAGCACCGCGGACTCCGGGGCCGCGCCGACCAGCAGGGCGGCCTTCGGGTCGTTGCGCCGGGCGAGCTCGGTGACGAGGGTACGGGCGGCGCGCTCGCCGATGCGGACCGGACCGGGCCGGCCGGAGGTTCGCACGGCGGGGGACTGGGTCATGTCGGACTGGCTCCTGACGGGGTAGAGACGGAATCGCGGCGGGACCGCCACGGCGACCCGGTCGGGTCGGCCGCAGAACGGGCCAGCGACCTGCCGGAGCGGCTGCGGACGGGGCCGCGGCCAGTGCCGGCCGGCGGAGGCGAGCTCTCCACCGGCCAGCATATGCGCCCGGCGCGGGCGACCGCACCGCCGTGGTCAGCCGTCCGCCCGCTGCGGCCCGCGGCGCGGCGCGTCCGGGTTTGTCGGGTCGGTCGGGTCGGACGTCGGCCCCGCGACGGTCGGGTCGGCCGTCAACCGGGGCAGCGGCTCGGTGACCCGTTCAGCGGCCGGGCCGGGCGGTGGCCCGCCCGTGGGGTCGGCGTCGAGCGGGTCCGCCGGCGACCAGCGGGGCGTCCCGCCGCCGCTGACCGGCCGATCCTCGACCGCCCCCGGCCGCTCGTCGGTGACCGCCGCGGTGGGCCACTCGTCGGCCAGGGCCGGCCCGGTCTCGGTGAGCGGCCGTTCGGGGCCCGGCCGATCGCCGAAGCCGGCGTCCACGGTGTCCACCGGTGCCGGCCGTTCGGCGTCGCGCCGGTCGCCGGAGCCCGCGTCCGCCGGTGCCGGCCGTTCGGCGTCGCGCCGGTCGCCCCGGCCGGAACGCAGCGCGCCGACCAGGCCCAGCACGCCGATCAGGATCAGCCCGCCGGCCAGGAACCAGCCGACCGGCGGGAGGTCCAGGCCGAGCAGCTGGGCGAGCAGCCACCACCCGGCCAGGGCGACAAAGACCAGGCCGAAGCCCAGCGACACGACATCGGTGCGGTGGGCCTTCACCGGGTCACCTCCAGGTTGCCGGCGTTGATGCGGACGTACAGGCGCAGCTTCCCGCCCCCGGCGCCGTCCGCGCCGAGGTCGGTGCTCTCCCGGAGCCGGCCGTTCAGCCCTCCGGAGCGTTTGCCGAAGATCGTGGCGTCCCCGGCGTTGACCTCGGCGATCGTGGTGACGTCGACGTTCGCCGGCACCACCACGGTCGCCTTCCCGAACTGGACCGCGACGGTGACCTGGCTGTCCTGCTTGTCGAAGTCGATCCCGCGCAGGTCGAGCACGGCGTCGCCGAACCTGTTCTCGTACCGGTCGGCCAGGTCACGGCGGTCCGTGGGCGCCCAGGTGACGTCCCCGTCGAATCCCCGGATCCGGTCGTAGGACTCGGTTACGGTCGCGACGCCGAGCGCCGCAGCGGTGACCAGCCCGAGCGCGATGAGCCAGCGGGCCCGGCCGAACCAGGCGCCGACGAGCAGGCCGAGCCCGACCGTCGCCAGGGCCGCCGCGAAGTACGCCGCCGCCCCCACGTGGATCACGTCCAGCAGGTCTAGCATGGCGACCACCCCGAGCGCCAGGAAGACCAGCGAGAAGGTCACGGCACCCAGCGGGGAGCGTTCCCGGGGCTGCTTCGGGGGCTTGACCGGGCGGGGCGGCGGGGGAGCCTGCTGCGGGCCCTTGGCGTACGGGCCGTGTGGGGCGAACGGCGGCCGGTAGCCGGCCGGCGGCTGGGGCGCGGCGACCGGCGGGTAGCCCGTCGCGGGCACGCCGACCGGGGGGAGGGAGCCGGTCGACGTGGCCGCCGACGGCCAGGCGGGGAGCCCGGCGGTCGACCCGGCCGGGGCGGCCGCCCAAGCGGCGGCGGGCTGCCCGGGCGCTGTCGTCCCGGACCGCTGCCCTGCGAACGGCCACCCGGCGGGCTGGCCGGGAGCCGAAGGCCCGACCGGCGGCAGCCCGCCCGCGGGCGGGGCGAAGAGGCCGGGCGCGGGCCACGCGACCGGCGGCACCGGGCCCGGCGCGGTGGCGGCCGGCGCGCCGGGCACCGGACCCCGGTCGGCGGGTGCGCCCCGGCCGAACGTCCCGCGCTCGCGGTTGAGCAGCAGCGCGCCGCCGACCAGGATGGCCGCGCCCAGCAGCACCGCCCGGAACCCGTCGGTGACGATGTACCCGAAGCTCACCGCCACCAGGATGCCCAGCACGATCACGGTGAGCGGGGACATGCTCGACCGGCCCCGGCCCAGCATGGACTCGACCGGGGAGGCGGTGTCGCCCTCGCCCGGGATGATCAGCCAGGCCGTGACGTACACCAGGATGCCGATGCCGCCGAAGAAGCCGAGCACGGCCAGCAGCACCCGCCACAACACCGGGTCGGTGTTGGTGGCCCGGCCGATCGCCGCGCAGACGCCGGCCAGGTAGCGGCCCTCGCGGGGCCGGACCAGCCCGTACCGGGAGGTGAAGCCGGCGCCCTCGGGCGGCGGGGGCGGGGTCGCGTACCCCCCGGATGGTGGTGGTGGCGGGGTGCCCGGCCCCTGGCCGTGGGGCCCGAAGGTCTCCCCGGCCGGCGGCGACCAGGCCGGGTTGCCGCCGGCGGTCGGCGGCGGCCGGCCGCCCGACGCGGACGCCCTCGGGTCGGCGGCGCCGGGAGTGCCCGGTCCCGTCGGGGTTCCGGTCGCGGCGACCCCCGGTGTCGCGGGGGAGCCGGTAGCAGCCCGCTCCCCCGGCCCGGCGGGCGCCGCCGGCCCGAAGACGGTCGGTTCGGTCCAGCTGGCGGGCGTGGTGGGAGCCGGATCCGCCGGTGGCGGCCCGTCCGGCCGTGCCGCCCCGGGACGGGGTGGCGGGGCAGCTTCCTCGGTCATGCTTCGATCCTGCTGCCCCGACCGGCCGGGTGGCCTCAGGACCTGACCCTGACCCCACCCTGAGATCCGAGCGGCCGGGATGTCGGGGGCGTCCCCGTGGCCCGCTGGGGTCCCCGCGTGTGACGATCGAGACCGGCACGCCGGTCCGGCGCCGCCGCGTCGCATCCTGAGCAGGGAGTATCCGATCAGCACCGTGATCCAGCCGCCCCGGCTCTACCGGGCGCCCGAGCACCGGATGGCCGCCGGTGTCGCCGCAGGCATCGCCGACCACCTCGGCATCCCGGTGGTGCGGGTGCGGATCGCCTTCACGGTGCTGCTCGGCCTCAGCGGGCTCGGGATGCTGCTCTACGCCGCCTTCTGGGCGGTCGTCCCGCTGCGGCCGGGGGACACCGCCGCCCCGCCCCGGCGGGACATCGGGCAGTTGCTGCCGTTCGTGGCGATCGGGCTCGGGGTGCTGCTGGTGCAGGTGATGGTCTTCGACTCGGTCGGCGCGGCGGGCACCGCCGGTTGGCTGGTCGCGATCATCGCGGTGGGCGCCGGGGTGATCTGGCACCAGGCCGCGCCGGAGCGCCGCCGGCAGTGGGGCGAGTCGATGCCGGTGCCCTGGCTGGGCGCGGTGGTGGAGGAGAGCGACCGGCGGGCCTTCGTGCTGCGGTTCATCGGCGGCGGGGTGCTGGTCGCGGTGGGCATCATCGGCGTCGTGGCGGTCTACTCGCCGGTGCAGAACTTCGCAGCGGTGCTCAACGGCATCATCTTCGCGCTGGTCGGGCTGGCCGGCGTGGGGGTGGTGGCGGCCCCGGTGCTCTGGCGGACGTACAACCAGCTCCGCTCGGAGCGCGAGGGGCGCATCCGGGAGCAGGAACGGGCGGAGCTGGCCGCCATGGTGCACGACCAGGTGCTGCACACCCTCGCGCTGATCCAGCGCAACGCCGCCGACGTGACGGCCGTGCAGCGGCTGGCGCGCGGCCAGGAGCGTTCGCTGCGCAACTGGCTCTACAAGCCGGCCACCTCGCCCACGGAACGGTTCGCGGCGGCCCTGGAGCAGGCTGCGGCCGAGGTCGAGGACACCTTCGCGATCACCGTGGAAACGGTGGTGGTGGGCGACCGGGACACCGACGAGCGGATCGGCGCGCTGGTCGCGGCGGCCCGGGAGGCGCTGGTGAACGCGGCCCGGCACGCCGGGGTGCGGACCGTCTCGCTGTACGCGGAGGTGGAGCCGGACCAGGTGAGCGCCTTCGTCCGGGATCGGGGCAAGGGCTTCGACCCGGATACCGTGGGGGACCACCGGCACGGGGTCCGGGGGTCGATCATCGGACGGATGAGGCGGCACGGCGGCCGGGCGGAGATCCGCTCCGAGCCGGGTGAGGGAACCGAGGTCCGGTTGATCCTGCCGATCCCCCGCGACCAGTCCACGACGGAGAGGGACAAATGATCATGGCTGAGCACGGGCCGGTCGAGGGGACGCAGGGCAGCCCCGAGCGGCTGCGCGTCTTCCTCGTCGACGACCATGCCATGTTCCGCGCGGGGGTCCGCGCCGAGCTGGGCGCCCACGTCGAGGTGGTGGGCGAGGCCAGCACGGTGGCCGAGGCGGTCGCCCGGATCGCCGCCACCGCTCCCGACGTGGTGCTGCTGGACGTGCACATGCCCGATGGCGGCGGCCGGGCGGTGCTGGAGGCGATGCGCCGGACCCACCCGCAGGTGCGCTTCCTGGCGCTGAGCGTCTCCGACGCGGCGGAGGACGTGATCGGCCTCATCCGGGCCGGCGCCCGGGGCTACGTCACCAAGACCATCTCCCCGGACGAGCTGGCCGCGGCGGTGCGCCGGGTGGCCGACGGCGACGCCGTGTTCAGCCCCCGGCTGGCCGGGTTCGTGCTGGACGCCTTCGCCGCCCGGCCGGACGCCCCGGTGGCCGACCCGGAGCTGGACCAGCTCACCAACCGGGAACGCGAGGTGCTCCGGCTGCTCGCCCGGGGGTACGCGTACAAGGAGATCGCCAAGGAGCTCTACATCTCGATCAAGACGGTCGAGACGCACGTGTCGAACGTGCTGCGCAAGCTCCAGATGTCCAACCGGTACGAGCTGTCCCGCTGGGCGGCGGACCGCCGCCTGGTCTGACGTCGGCCGCCCGGCCACTCCGTCCGCGCACCTCCGCGCGGGGCATTTCGTCGAACCCGCCGGCGTCACCCCGAGTGACAATGAGGTAGGCCGCCTCTGTCCCCTCGTCCACCCAGCCGGCTATGGTGCCCGCACAGCCGAAGTCGACATCGTCCGGATGGGCAAATACGGCCAGCGCACGGAGGATGCCGGCGAGCGCCGGTGGGGAGGCGGGGAAGCTCACAGAGTTGGGCCTACGCGGCGACCCGAGCGAGGGGGGTCGACAGCGTTTTGCCTGGTCAGAGCGATGCTGTCGGGCCGAATCATGATCTTTTCTCAAGTATCGGCAACGCTGCGACCAACTAACGGCTTGATAACGGCACCTTCACGTAACGGGCCGGTAGGTGTCACAGTTGCAGCACCTCACCCCCGGTGTAAGGCGCCCATGCACGGTTCTGCGACCACGGAAGCCGTTGAGCAGTCACGGTTCGTGGCCGTCGAGCCCTGCGCGGAGCCGAGCCCCGGTGTGGTGTGGTGGTCCGGCGATCGGTACATCAGGGGTGTCCCGATTTTTCTGCGGTTAACCGGTGGTCAATGGTTGCGGTTGCCGGCGGTGTCACCCCCATACGTGCGTGAAACTCACGACGGAACCAGGCTAGAAAGAGGAGGCCCCTCGGAATGAGAGTCTCGAAGCGGGCGAGTGGCGCGATCGCGTTGGGCGCGGCTTTCGCGCTCGTCGCGTCCGGCTGCTCCAGCAGCGACGACGGCGGCGACGCCGGTAACAGCGCGGACGGTGCCATCACGGTCGACGGCACCGAGCCGGAGAACCCGCTGGTCCCGGCGAACACCACCGAGACCGGTGGCGGCAAGATCATCGACTGGATGTGGACCGGCCTGGTCGAGTACCCCAACGACGGTGGCGCCCCGCGGAACGCCCTGGCCGAGTCGATCGAGACGGCCGACTCCAAGGTCTACAAGATCAAGATCAAGCAGGACACGAAGTTCCACGACGGCACCGTCGTCAAGGCCAAGAACTTCGTGGACGCCTGGAACTGGGGTGCCCACTCGCCGAACGGCGCGCAGAACTCCAGCTTCTTCGCCGACATCCAGGGCTTCGAGGACGTCAACACCTCCGACCCGGACGGCGCGGACGGCCCGCAGAAGGCCCCGGAGCCGAAGGCCAAGGAGATGTCCGGCCTGAAGGTCGTCGACGACTGGAACTTCGAGGTCACGCTCACCGCGCCGACCGCCGTGTTCCCGACCAAGCTCGGCTACAGCACCTTCATGCCGCTGCCGGACGCGTTCTTCGCGGGCAAGGCGGAGGACTTCGGCAAGAAGCCGATCGGCAACGGCCCGGTCAAGTTCGTGTCGTGGGAGAACAACGTCTCCATCAAGCTGACTCGTTTCGACGACTACCAGCTGCGCGACAAGATGAAGATCAAGGACGTCAACGTCAAGATCTCCCAGGACGACACGGCGGTCTACAGCGAGCTGGTCTCCAACAACATCGACTTCCAGCAGCAGGTTCCGGTCTCCGCCCTCGCGGGTGACAAGTGGAAGCAGGACCTGGGCGAGCGGGCCGTCTCGTCGGTTGCCCCGGTCACCGGCATCATCGCCTTCCCGATCTACGACAAGCGCTTCACCGACCCGAAGCTGCGTCGCGCCGTCTCCCTGTCGATCAACCGGCAGGAGATCACCGACAAGATCTTCTTCGGTAACCGCAAGCCGGCCGACAGCTGGGCCAACCCGCTGGCCCCCGGTGCGGCGCCGGGCAACTGCACCGCCTGCCAGTTCCAGGTCGACGAGGCCAAGAAGCTGCTCGCCGAGGCCGGTGGCTTCAGCGGCGAAATGGTCTTCTACTACAACGCGGACGCCAGCCACAAGGAGTGGATGGAGGCCGTCGCGCAGCAGGTCAAGACCAACCTCGGCATCAACGCCCGCGCCGAGGGCGTGCCGACCTTCGCGGTGTTCCGCCAGAACATCAACGCCCACAAGATGAAGGGCCCGTACCGCGCCGGCTGGCAGCAGGACTACCCGGACGTCGAGAACTGGGTCAACCCGCTCTACGTGACCGGCGGCTCCTCGAACGACGGCCTGTACACCAACAAGCAGGTCGACGCTCTCGCCAAGGAGGCCGGTGCGGCTCCGAGCCTGGACGCGTCGCACGCCAAGTTCGCCGAGGCCGTCAAGCTGATCGACGCTGACGCCCCGTCGATCCCGGTCTACTTCTCGGGCCAGCAGTCCGGTCACTCGGAGAAGATCAAGAAGATGGAACTGACCAACGTCGGCGAACTCGACATCACCACGGTCGAGCTCTGATCCGTTCGGTCTGACCCCGGGTCGGGCTCACCTACCGGTGGGCCCGGCCCGGAGCCGTTCCGCGAGGGGTGTACAACATCCCTCGCCACGTTGACGCCAACCGTGTCGGCCCCCTCGCCCGACGCGCCCCCTGTCAGGAGGACCACCCCATGGGCCGTTATCTGTTGAGACGGCTACTGCAACTCGTCCCGGTCTTCATTGGTACGACTTTCCTGATCTACTGGCTCGTCTGGTCGGTGCCGGGCGACCCGTTCGCCGGCAAGTGCGGCGACCGCCGGTGTCCGGACACGTACATCAACTTCATGACCGAGAAGTACCAGCTCGACCAGTCGATCTGGGTGCAGTACGCCACCTACATGAAGAACCTGTTCCAGGGGGACTTCGGCGTCACGTACAACAACCGCGCCGTCGGGGACATCATCGCCACCGCGTACCCGAACACGCTGAAGCTCGCCGTGGTGGCCCTGGCGATCGAGGCGATCATCGGCCTTTCCGCCGGTGTCCTGACCGGCCTGCGGCGCAACGGCTTCCTCGACAACCTGGTCCTCGTCTCCACCCTCTTCCTGATCGCGCTGCCGGTGTTCGTCATCGGCTTCATCCTGCAGTGGCTGCTCGGCGTGAAGTGGGGCATCGTCGACCCGACCGTCTCCAGCGAGATGCGGTTTTCGGAGCTGCTCCTACCGGGCTTCGTCCTAGGCAGCGCGTCCATGGCGTACGTCGCCCGGGTGGCACGCACCAGCATCGCGGAGAACCGCCGTGCCGACTACGTCCGCACCGCCATCGCCAAGGGCCTGCCGATGCGCCGCGTCGTCGGCGTGCACCTGCTGCGCAACTCGCTGATTCCGGTTGTCACCCTCCTCGGCACCGACCTCGGCGCGCTGATGGGCGGTGCCATCGTCACCGAGGGCATCTTCAGCATCAACGGCATCGGCCGCGCCGTCCTCCGGGCGATCGTCACCAAGGAGAGCGCTACCGTTGTCTCCATCGTGGTGGTCCTCGTGCTGGTCTACCTCCTGATGAACCTGCTGGTGGACCTGCTCTACGCCGCCCTGGACCCGAGGATCCGCTATGAGTGAGCGGCGTGTCGAACGAATTTTGAACGCAGCGTGCCGTGACCACCGTCCCGGCACCCAGCGCAGCGAGGTGGCGGCATGAGTGACCCCAGCACCGCATCGATCGTCTCGACCCCGCCCACCGAGGCCGGGTCCGGCGCTCCCGTCGACGCCGGCCTGCCGGAGAACGCCCGCCGGGAGAAGCCCCGCGGACTGCTCGGCGACGCCTGGAGCGACCTGCGCCGCAAGCCGCTGTTCTGGATCTCGGCGACGTTCATCCTGATCTTCGTACTGATGGCGGCCTTCCCGTCGCTGTTCACCTCCGGCGACGCGGTCAACGGCGCGCTGTCCCGCAGTCGGGTCGAGCCGTCGGGCGACGCCTGGTTCGGGTACGACGTGCAGGGCCGGGACGTCTATGCCCGGGTCATCTACGGCGCCCGCGCCTCGATTATCGTGGCCCTGGTCTCCACCGTCGGCACGCTGCTGATCGGCGGCGCGATCGGCATGCTCGCCGGCTACCTCGGCGGCTGGGCGGACGCCCTGCTCTCCCGCTTCGGCGACATCTTCTTCGGCCTGCCCTTCGTGCTCGGTGCGATCGTCATCCTGACCACCTTCAACGGGGCGGGGTCGAGCAACAACGAGTGGTACATCATGGCCCTGGTCATCATGTCCCTGGTCGTGCTGAGCTGGCCGGTCGTGATGCGCCTGATGCGCTCCTCGGTGCTGGCCACCAAGGAGGCCGACTACATCATGGCGGCCCGGGCGCTGGGAGCCGGCACCGGCCGGATCATCATCAAGCACCTGCTGCCGAACTGCCTGGCCCCGCTGCTGGTCTACGGCACCATTCTGGTCGGGTCGTTCATCGGCGCGGAGGCGACGCTGTCCTTCCTGGGCATCGGCCTGAAGAGCCCGGTGGTCTCGTGGGGCATCATGATCAGCGAAGCGCAGAACTACATCCGGGTCTCGCCCTTCCTGCTCTTTTTCCCCTCCGCGTTCCTCGTCACCGCCGTCCTCAGCTTTGTGATGCTCGGTGAGGCGGTCCGCGAGGCCCTCGATCCGAAACTGCGCTAGGGGAGATTGAGTTGTCCGACATTCTCGTGACCGAGCAGTCCCAGCCGGGCGCCGACGGATCCGGCCGCCCCTCCGGCCGCCTCCTGGAGGTCGAGGACCTGCGGGTGGAGTTCCGCACCCGGGACGGCGTCGCCAAGGTCATCAACGGGGTCACCTACCACGTCGACGCGGGGGAGACCCTCGCCGTGCTCGGCGAGTCCGGCTCCGGCAAGAGCGTCACCGCGCAGGCCGTCATGGGCATTCTCGACACGCCGCCCGGGTTCGTCACCGGGGGCGAGGTGCGCTTCCACGGCAAGGACATGCTCACCATGTCCGCCGAGGAGCGCCGCCGCATCCGCGGCGAGGGCATCGCGATGATCTTCCAGGACGCGCTCTCCGCGCTGAACCCGGTCTTCACCATCGGGTTCCAGATCGCTGAGCAGTTCCGGATCCGGCGGGGCCTCGGCCGCGCCGAGGCCAAGAAGCGTGCCATCGAGATGCTCGACCAGGTCAAGATCCCGAACGCCAAGGGCCGGTTCAGCAACTATCCGCACCAGTTCTCCGGCGGCATGCGGCAGCGCGCGATGATCGCGATGTCGCTGGCGCTCGACCCGGAGGTGCTGATCGCGGACGAGCCGACCACTGCGCTCGACGTGACCGTGCAGGCCCAGATCATGGACCTGCTCGCCGAGCTTCAGCGCGAGCGGCAGATGGGCCTGATCCTGATCACCCACGACCTCGGCGTGGTCGCCGACGTCGCGGACCGGATCGCCGTCATGTACGCCGGGCGGATCGTCGAGGAAGCCGATGTCTTCGAGCTGTACGCCAAGCCGGCGCATCCGTACACCCTCGGCCTGATCGACTCGATCCCGCGGATGGACGAGCGGGGGCAGCAGCTCCGCACCATCAAGGGCCTGCCGCCGAACCTGATGAACATCCCGCCGGGCTGCCCGTTCAACCCGCGCTGCCCCATGGCGCAGCCGGTCTGCCGGGAGAAGGTGCCGCCGCTGCTGCAGATCGGCAGCAACCGGGCCAGCGCCTGCCACTTCGCCGAGGAGCTGGTTAACCGTGACTGAGAACATCCTCGAGGTCCGTGACCTGGTCAAGCACTACCCCGTCACCCAGGGCATCGTCTTCAAGAAGACCATCGGTCAGGTCAAGGCCGTCGACGGGGTCTCGTTCGAGCTGAGGTCCGGCGAGACGCTCGGCGTGGTCGGCGAGTCCGGCTGCGGCAAGTCGACGCTGGCCCGGGTCCTGATGAACCTGGAGCGGCCGACCGCCGGCAGCGTGCTCTACAAGGGGCAGGACATCTCCAAGCTGTCCGGCGGGGCGCTGCGCCGGCTGCGCCGACAGATCCAGCTGGTCATGCAGGACCCGTACACCTCGCTGAACCCGCGCATGACGGTCGGCGACCTGATCGGTGAGCCGTTCGAGATCCACCCCGAGGTGGCCCCGAAGGGCAGCCGGCGGCAGAAGGTCAAGGAGCTGCTCGACCTGGTCGGGTTGAACCCGGAGCACATCCACCGGTACCCGCACCAGTTCTCCGGCGGCCAGCGCCAGCGCATCGGCATCGCCCGCGCGCTCGCCCTGCGCCCGGAGATCATTGTCTGCGACGAGCCGGTGTCGGCCCTGGACGTCTCCATCCAGGCCCAGGTGATGAACCTGCTGGAGAAGCTCCAGAACGAGTTCGGCCTGTCCTACGTCTTCATCGCCCACGACCTGTCGGTGGTCCGGCACCTGTCGGACCGGGTCGCGGTGATGTACCTCGGCAAGATCGTGGAGATCGGCACCGAGGACGAGATCTACGAGCGGCCGACCCACCCGTACACCCAGGCGCTGCTGTCGGCGGTGCCGGTGCCGGACCCGACCCTGCGGGACCAGAAGGCGATCATCCGGCTCACCGGTGACGTCCCCTCGCCGGTCAGCCCGCCCTCGGGCTGCCGGTTCCGCACCCGGTGCTGGAAGGCGCAGGATGTCTGCGCCGAGCAGGTTCCGCTGCTGGAGATCCGTTCCGGCTCGGACCACGCGAGCGCCTGCCACTTCGCGGAGAAGCGCGAGATCGTCGCGACCCACGAGGCGTGAGCCTCCCGGGCTGACCGACCCCGACCCCCGACCGCCCCCGGCGGTCGGGGGTCGATCCATCCGTGACCGCCCGCGCGATACCCGCTCGGGCGGTCGCGCAAATACCCGGAAAGAGGGGCCTCGGGGTCGCGCGGAGGCCACCCTTTCCGGGTATTTGCGCGCACGTGACCGGCGGGGCCGGGGCGGGGCGGGGGTTACAGCGGGCCGCGGCCGGCGCGGAGCAGCAGCAGGGCGAACTGCGTGCCGTCGGCGCCGAGGGCCTGGCGGAACCGCTCCAGGATCTCCCGTTCCCGGCTGAGCACCAGCCGGGTGCCGCCGGAGGCCATCCGGGTCACCCCGACCTCCTGGGACAGGGCGGCCCGCTCCTGCCACAGCTCGATCACGGTGCGGTCGATCTCGTCGATCCGCTTTCGGATGGCGACGATCCGCGCCGCGGCCGCCGAGTCGTCGGTCCCGGTCCGGGGCGTCCCGCCGGCCGTCGACGCCGGCTCCGTCCGGCCGTCATCGGCCGGCCCGCCGGCCTCGTGCTCGTTGCCCGGCCGGGACTGTGCCACGCTGCCGCTCTGCTCCACCACGTCTGTCATCATCGCCGTACCCCTCGGACGGTCGGGCCCGGTGCCCGGATCCCGGGACGGAAAAGCCCCGGGCTCTCCAGAGCCCGGGGCTTTTCGTAGGTCTGATCTGATCAGGCGCGACCCACGGCTGCCGGACTCCCGGTGCCGTAGTAAAAGTAGAAGCGCTGACCGAACACGTCGTCGAGTATGCCCACCCGCCGGCCCGGTCCGCAAGGATTCGCGCCGGGTCCACGGGGGTTCGTGGCGCGGGGCCCCTTCTCCGACCGGCGTCAGGCGGGGAGAAGGGGCCCCGCTCACACCTCAGCCGAGGCGGGTGATCCGATCGGCGGGGCCCGGCGCCACCGGGGCGCCCGCGCCCACGTACGACACCAGGGCGTCGACGTCGAAGCCGGGGGCGGTGGTGCGGCCGGCGCCGCCAGCCAGCTCGGTGAAGCCGTCGCCGCCGTTGGCCAGGAAGTCGTTCGTGGTGACCCGGTAGCTGGCCGCCGGGTCGATCGGGGTCCCGTTCAGCGCCAGGGCGCTCACCCGGGAGCCCGCCGGGGCGGTGCTGTCGTACGAGTAGGTCAGCCCGGCCGAGACCTGGAGGATCCGCTGGGCGGTCTGCCCGTTGAAGCCGGGGAACTGCTGCTCCAGCACGTTCTTGAGCTGGGCCCCGGTGAACGTCTGGGTGACCACCAGGTTGTTGAACGGCTGGACGCTGAACGCCTCGCCGTAGGTCACCTCACCCGGCGCCTCGCCGCCGACCGACGCCCCGTACGACAGGGAGGCCCGGACGCCGCCCGGGTTCATCAGGGCGATCTGCGCCCCGTCGCCGGCCGTGTACGCGAGTTGCGCGTCGGCGATCACGTCGCCGAGCGGGCTCTCGCCGTTGGGCCGGACGTCCCGGACGATGTCCGCGCTGATCTTCCCGACCACCCGGTTGGCGATCGGGGCGACCGCCGTGCGGTACTTGTCGGCCAGCGCCTTCGCGCGCGCGTCGACCAGCTCGGGGTTGCGGGCGAACACGCCGGGGGAGCTCTGCTGCCAGGTGCCGTCGGCGTTGCGGACGCCGTTCTCGACGACCACGTTGCGGGCGGAGATCCCGGTGAACCGGCCGGAGCGGCGGTCCAGCGAGTAGTCCACGTCGGTGACGAGCTGGCCGTTGGTGCCGGCGCTGGTGACCACGCTCTGCTGGCCGGCCGAGTTCGGCAGCGAGCAGGAGTAGAAGCGGTGGGTGTGGCCGGAGACGACCAGGCCGAACTCCGGCCGCAGGCCGCGCACGATGTCCACGATCGGGCCGGAGAAGTTGGCGCAGTCGGAGACGCCCGGGGTGCTCGGCGGCGGGGACTGCGCGCCGCCCTCGTGCACCAGCAGCACCATCGCCTTGACGCCGAAGAGCTTGAGCAGGCCGCCCCACTTGTTGGCGGTCTCCACCTCGTCCTTGAACGTGACCGAGGTGATGCCGGCGGGGTTGACGATGCCCGGGGTGCCCTCCAGGGTGACCCCGACGAAGCCGACCGGCACGCCGCCGACGAACTTGATGTCGACCGGGGGCAGGATCGGCAGGCCGGTCTTCTTGCTGACCGTGTTGGCCGCGAGGTAGGTGAACTTCGCGCCGGCGAAGCCGTCGCCGTCCTGGCAGCCGTCGACCGGGTGGCAGCCGCCCTTGTTGAGCCGGATCAGCTCGTTGACGCCCTCGTCGAACTCGTGGTTGCCGACCGAGCTGACCTGGAGGCCGATCTCGTCCATCAGCTCGATCGTCGGCTCGTCGTGGAACGCGGCGCTGACCAGGGGAGAGGCGCCGATCAGGTCGCCGGCGCCGACGGTGGTGCTGGTCCGCCCCTCGGCCTTCGCCTCGGCGCGGAGCTTCTTCAGCCAGGTGGCGAGGTACTCGACGCCGCCGGCCGGGGTGCCGTTGACGGTGGCGCCGCTGCCGCCGGGCGGGTCGATGGCGCCGTGGAAGTCGTTGTAGCTGAGGAAGTTGCCCTTGACCTCGCCGCCGAGCGGCTTGGCGTAGGAGACCGAGACCGGGGCGAGGGCCGCCCAGGGGTCGGCGGCCGGGGCCGGCGCGGGCCGCGTGGCGGCCGGCAGGGTGGCGACGACGGCCAGTGCGAGGGCCGGCGCGGCGAGGTGACGCAGCGCCGCCCGACCGCGCGAGCGCGGTTGACTCATGGTTTTTCTCCCAAATCGTGTACGGGGGAGGATCCGGGGTTTCCCGGCCATCGTCGTTTATCGGGGACGGCCGCGCCAGAGCCGGTCGGGTGACGGGTTGGTCTCTTCGGGCTGCGCGTCGGGCCACGGGGGCCACGGCGGGCGGGGCGGTGAGTCGGGAAGTGTCCGGCGGGCGGCATAGACTCGCCCTGCGATGCAGCCTCTCTTCGACATCCCCGCGTCCCCGTCCGTGTCCGAGCCCGCGTCGGCCCCGCCGCGCCGGTCCGGCCCGCCGGTCCGGCTCGACCCGCAGCAGCTGGTGGAGGGCCTGAACGGGCCCCAGCGTGACGCCGTCACCCACGCCGGCTCGCCGTTGCTGATCGTGGCCGGCGCCGGCTCGGGCAAGACCCGGGTGCTCACCCACCGGATCGCATATCTGCTCGCCGCCCGGGACGTGCACCCCGGCGAGATCATCGCGATCACCTTCACCAACAAGGCCGCCGGTGAGATGAAGGAGCGGGTGACCCACCTGGTCGGCCCGCGCGCCCGGCTGATGTGGGTGTCGACGTTCCACTCGGCCTGCGTGCGGATCCTGCGGGCCGAGCACGAGCACGCCGGCCTGAAGTCGACCTTCTCGATCTACGACGCCGACGACTCCCGCCGGCTGATGCAGATGGTCGCCCGCGAGCTGGACCTCGACCCGAAGCGCTACCCGGCGCGCGGCCTGGCCGCCCAGGTCTCCAACCTGAAGAACGAGCTGGTCGACCCGGAGGAGTTCGCCGGCCGGGCCAAGGGCCCCAACGAGCGGGCGCTCGCCGAGGCGTACACGCTCTACCAGCGGCGGCTTCGCGAGGCGCACGCGCTGGACTTCGACGACCTGATCATGACGACGGTGCACCTGTTCCAGTCGCACCCGCACGTCGCGGAGAGCTACCGCCGCCGGTTCCGGCACGTCCTGGTCGACGAGTACCAGGACACCAACCACGCCCAGTACACGCTGATCAAGGAGCTGGTCTCCGGCACCGAGGGGATCGAGCCGGCGGAGCTGTGCGTGGTCGGCGACGCCGACCAGTCGATCTACGCGTTCCGGGGCGCGACGATCCGCAACATCCTGGAGTTCGAGCGGGACTTCACCGACGCCCGGACGATCCTGCTGGAGCAGAACTACCGCTCCACCCAGACCATCCTGAACGCCGCCAACGCGGTGATCGGCCGGAACACCTCCCGCAAGCCCAAGCGGCTGTGGAGCGACGCGGGGGCGGGCGAGCAGATCGTCGGGTACGTCGCCGACACCGAGCACGCCGAGGCGGACTGGGTGAGCCGGGAGGTCGACCGGCTGGTCGACGACGGTGCCGCCCGCCCCGGCGACGTGGCGGTCTTCTATCGCACCAACGCCCAGTCCCGGGTCTTCGAGGAGGTGTTCATCCGGATCGGCCTGCCCTACAAGGTGGTCGGCGGGGTGCGCTTCTACGAGCGCAAGGAGGTCCGCGACGCGCTGGCCTACCTGCGCGCGGTGGTCAACGACGACGACACGGTCAGCCTGCGCCGCATCCTGAACACCCCCCGCCGGGGCATCGGCGACCGCGCGGAGGCGTGCGTCGAGGCGCTCTCCGGCCGGGACCGGGTCTCCTTCGGCGCGGCGCTGCGCCGGGCCAAGGACGCCCCGGGCATCTCCAGTCGGGCGGCCAACGGCATCGGCGACTTCATCGCGCTGCTGGACGGGGCGCGGGAGCTGGCCGAGACCGGCACCCCGGAGGAGGTGCTGGAGGCGCTGCTCACCCGCTCTGGCTACCTCACCGAGCTGGAGGAGAGCCTCGACCCGCAGGACGCCGGCCGGGTGGACAACCTCCAGGAGCTGGTCAGCGTCGCCCGGGAGTACACCGAGCGGGTCGAGGCGCTGGGCGCCGAGGGGGAGCGGGCCACCCTGGCCGGCTTCCTGGAGCAGGTCGCGCTGGTCGCCGACGCCGACCAGATCCCCTCCGACGACCCGGACCACCAGGGCGTGGTCACCCTGATGACCCTGCACACCGCCAAGGGCCTGGAGTTCCCGGTGGTGTTCCTCACCGGGCTGGAGGACGGCGTCTTCCCGCACCTGCGCTCGCTGGGCGACACCCGGGAGCTGGAGGAGGAGCGCCGGCTGGCGTACGTGGGCATCACCCGGGCCCGGCAGCGGCTCTACCTGTCCCGCGCGGTGACCCGCTCGGCGTGGGGGCAGCCGGCCTACAACCCGCCGTCGCGGTTCCTGGAGGAGCTGCCGCCCGAGCTGGTGCGCTGGGAGCGCACCGAGGGGACGTACACCTCGTGGGCCGGGGGTGGCGGCGGCGTCGGCGGTCGCGCGGACCGCCCCGGCGGCTTCGCCGGGGGGACGCCCAAGGCGGCCCAGCTGGCCAAGCGGCTCGGCGTGGACGGCAGTCGGCTGACCACGGCCAGTGAGCTGCCCCAGGGGCCCAAGGTGGCGGCCGGGGACCGGGTCAACCACCAGCGGTACGGCCTGGGCCGGGTGCTCGCCGTCGAGGGGCACGGCCCCGGGGCGCGGGCGCAGATCGACTTCGGCGACCAGACGATGTGGCTGGTGCTGCGGCACGCCCCGGTCGACAAGCTCTGACCCGCCTGCCCGCCGGCAGCCCACCCGGCCCGGCCGGCGTGCTGCCGGACCGGGCCGGCGTGCTGCCGGCTGTCAGCAGGCCACGTCGATGCCCCGGGCGCGCAGGAACGGCGCGGGGTCGATCTGGTTCCACATCTGGCCCTGGTGCACCTCGAAGTGCAGGTGCGGGCCGGTGGAGTCGCCGGTGGAGCCCTCGTAGCCGATGACCTGTCCCGCCTTGACCTTCGCGCCCTCGCTGACGGCGGTGCGGCTCTGGTGGGCGTAGTGGGTCAGGTAGCCGTTGCCGTGGTCGACGAAGACGGAGATGCCGTACCCGTCGCCGACGTCACCGGCCTTGACCACGGTGCCCGCCGCGGCGACGTGGATCGGGGTGCCCGCGGGCAGGGCGAAGTCGATGCCGGCGTGCAGGGTGCCCCACCGTTGGCCGAAGCAGGAGGTGATCTGGGCGCCCGCCATCGGGATGACCCAGGCCGGCGCGGGCTTGCTGGTCTTCTTCGGCGTGGTCTTCGGCTTGGGCTTCGTGGCGGCCTGCTTCGTCGGGCTGGCGCTGGCGCTCGACGGGCTCGGCGACGGGGTGGTGGGGCTGGCGGACGGGGTGACCGGTTCGGCCGACTCGCGGGCGGAGCGGTCGGCCCGGTCGGCGGCCTCGGCGCGGGCCTGGGCGTCGATCGCCACGGCGGCCGGGGTCGGCTCGTCTCCGCCGCCCGTGGTGGCGACGGCGACGCCGGCGAGGCCGAGCCCGACCAGGGCTGCCGCGCCGATCACCAGGGCCCGTCCGCCGCGTCGGGGGCGCAGGCGGTGGCGGGTCGGCGCGTCTGGGGTGTTCTCGTTGCGGATGTTCTCTTCCTGCACGGCGGGACCTTCACGTCTTCGAGGGGCAGGGACCTCGAAATCTTGGTGTTTGCGCTGTTGGCCGGTGGGTAGGGGCGGGGTTCCGCCGGCCCGTCCGCAGCCGACTCCCGCCCGTTCCGTCCCGTCCCGGACTGCTTCATCCCGATAAGTGATCATGGCGGGGGTGTGGCCGGCCACATCTTGCGGTGTGGCGTAGCAGACATTCGGCGGGGGCGACCACGAAAAAACCGCCCGGATCGACTGATCCGGGCGGCCAACGGGCGATGCTCAGCGTCAGGGCGTGGTCACGTCGTCGTAAAATGCCTCGACTTGCATCTTGATGTCCACTCCGCGGTCCTGGAGCCACGGCACCGGGTCCCGTGGATCCCCGTTGACATGGATCTCCAGGTGCAGGTGCGCGCCGTAGGAGTGGCCGGTGTTGCCGACCAGGCCGAGCTGGTCGCCGGCCTTGACCTGCTGGCCCTCCTTGACGGTCACCGTGGAGGAGTGGCCGTAGATGGCCTCGCTGCCGTCGGCGTGCTTGACGATGACCGTGTAGCCGTAGCCGCCGAACCAGCCGGCCTTGGTGACGGTGCCGTCGTGGATGGCGACGTAGGGGGTGCCCTCCGGGGCGGCCAGGTCGACGCCGGTGTGCAGCTTGCCCCAGCGCATGCCGTAGGGCGTGTTGAAGTCGTAACCCTGCAGGGGCAGGAGCCAGACGTCCTGCTCGGTGGAGGCCTTCGTCTCCACCCGACTGTCCCGGGAGGCCCGGTCGTCGGAGCCGGCGCGGGCTGCGACGTCCTGGCTGGTGATCGACGCCTGCTTGAGCTCGTCGAGCACCGACGGGCTGACGCTCTTGGCGTCCGGCAGCGCGGCCGCGCCGAGCGCGACCATGCCCGCACCGACGAACGCGGTGGTGACGACGGCTGCGTAGCGGCTGCGCGGGGGGGTGGGTACGCGGCGGCGGCCGCGATATCGATCGGGCTCAGACGACAGGCGCTGGCGCACGCACACCCTCCGTTGTCGGGGTTCCGAAGCGGTCGGCCGGCGCCCGTGAAGCGGTGGTGAACGTCGGCTGGCCGCGTCGTCACCCGTCGGTGGACCTGATGACAACCGTGGTCACGTTAGCCAACCACCACGCCGGTCACAAGCCAGACCCGGTAATTGGCGTGTCGATCCGTCCGTTTGTGTCCGCTATTGTCTGAACTCGTCACGGTGGGCGTATGCCCTCGCCGCTGCCCTTTCGTCGCGCAGAGTGACGTCGCCCACCGAATGTCCGAACCTGGCCCGCGCCCCTACGCTTCCCATGGTTCGGACGCCCGGATTCCCCGGGCTCGGCCGGTCGGGTTACCGTTCGTTCAGGTGACAGTCGTAGCGCCTCGAAAGGTGTCCGCTGATGAGCTCTCGTATCCGGGTCGTCGTCGCGAAGCCGGGCCTCGACGGCCACGACCGCGGGGCCAAGGTGGTCGCCCGTGCCCTGCGGGACGCCGGCATGGAGGTCATCTACACCGGCCTGCACCAGACCCCGGAGCAGATCGTGGAAACCGCCATCCAGGAGGACGCCGACGCCGTCGGGCTCTCCGTGCTGTCCGGGGCGCACATGACGCTGTTCCGGCGGGTCATCGAGCTGCTCGGTGAGCGGGACGCGCGCGACATCGTCGTCTTCGGCGGCGGCATTATCCCGGACGCCGACCTCCCCGAGTTGGAGCGGCTCGGCGTCGCGAAGGTCTTCACCCCGGGCGCGACCACCCGGTCGATCGTGGAGTGGGTCCGGGCCAACGTCGCCCAGCCGGTCGCCTGACCCGGCGGTCGGCACCCTCCCCCAGACACGGGGGAGGGGCCGGACGCACCCCTCACACGTCCGGCCCCTCTATGCACGATGCCCCGCCGCCACCCCTCGACCGACAGGGCATCGGCCGTCTCCCGCCGTTGCGCTGACCAGCAGCGCTCCGACATCTGACTCAACGAAGCCCTGGCCAGGGGGTTACGCGGCCCGCCGAACATCGTCGACAGGAATCCCACGTCAGGCCGCCCACCGGCGAGCACGCGGGGCTGCCCGGATCCGGGGCGCACGGGGGCCACTGGGCCGGTTGTGGATTAGGGCACACCGTGCACCCGCTCGGTTGCCGCCCGTGCCGACCTCGCT
This sequence comes from Micromonospora rubida, assembly GCF_009908295.1. Lineage (GTDB taxonomy): Bacteria > Actinomycetota > Actinomycetes > Mycobacteriales > Micromonosporaceae > Micromonospora > Micromonospora rubida. Next base: position 537,561 of record NZ_JAAALO010000002.1, on the reverse strand, counting down.
AGGCTGCGCCCAATGGCCTGTTTCAACTGATGACAGGCGTCAAACTGTTTTCACACGCTGGTGGCGGCGCGACGGCGCGCCGCGGAGACGGGACGGGACGCGCAATCGTGGACCTGTACGAGTACCAGGGGCGGGACCTGTTCGAGCGGCACGGCTTGCCCGTGCTCGCTGGCGGCGTCGCCAACACCCCGGAGGAGGCCCGCGCGATCGCCGAACGCCTCGGCGGTCGCGTGGTCGTCAAGGCGCAGGTGAAGGTCGGCGGCCGAGGAAAGGCCGGCGGCGTCAAGCTGGCCGAGGGCGCGGATGAGACGGTGGCCCGTGCCACCGACATCCTCGGCATGGACATCAAGGGTCACACGGTCCACAAGGTCATGATCACCGTGACCGCGGACGTGGCCGAGGAGTACTACTTCTCGTACCTGCTCGACCGGGCGAACCGCACCTTCCTCTGCATCGCCAGCGTCGCCGGCGGTATGGACATCGAGCAGGTCGCCGCCGAGACCCCGGACAAGGTCGTCAAGGCCCCGATCGACGCCGTCAAGGGCGTCGACGAGGCCAAGGCCCGCGAGATCGTCACCGCCGCCAACTTCCCCGCCGACGTCGCCGACCAGGTCGTCGACGTCGCCGTCGGGCTGTGGCAGGCGTTCGTCGCCGAGGACGCCACGCTGGTCGAGGTGAACCCGCTGGCGACGACGAGCGACGGCAAGCTGCTGCTGCTCGACGCCAAGGTGACCCTGGACGAGAACGCCGGGTTCCGGCACCCCGACCACGAGGCCCTGGTCGACCAGGCCGCGGTGGACCCGCTGGAGCAGGCCGCCAAGGAGAAGGACCTCAACTACGTCAAGCTCGACGGCGAGGTCGGGATCATCGGCAACGGCGCGGGCCTGGTCATGTCGACCCTCGACGTGGTCGCGTACGCGGGCGAGCGGCACGGCGGCGTCAAGCCGGCCAACTTCCTCGACATCGGCGGCGGCGCCAGCGCCGCCGTGATGGCGAACGGGCTGGAGATCGTCCTGTCCGACCCGTCGGTGCGCAGCGTGTTCGTCAACGTCTTCGGCGGCATCACCGCCTGCGACGAGGTCGCCAACGGCATCGTGCAGGCGCTGGCCCTGTTGGAGCAGCGCGGCGAGAAGGTCACCAAGCCGCTCGTGGTCCGCCTCGACGGCAACAACGCCGAGGCCGGTCGGGCGATCCTCGACGGCGCGAACAACCCGCTGGTACAGCGGGTCGACACCATGGATGGCGCGGCCGAGCGGGCCGCCGAGCTGGCGGCTGCGGGGGTCTGATCATGGCTATCTGGCTGACCAAGAACTCGAAGGTCATCGTGCAGGGGATGACCGGTTCCGAGGGTTCCAAGCACACCCGGCGGATGCTTGCCGCCGGCACCGACGTCGTCGGCGGCACCAACCCGCGTAAGGCGGGCCAGACCGTGGACTTCGACGGCACCGCGCTGCCGGTCTTCGCGACCGTCGCCGAGGCCATGGCCCAGACCGGTGCCGACGTCACGGTGATCTTCGTCCCGCCGCAGTTCACCAAGGCCGCCGTGATCGAGGCGATCGATGCCGAGATCCCGCTGGCCGTGGTGATCACCGAGGGCGTGCCGGTGCACGACACCGCCACGTTCTGGGCGTACAACGTGGCCAAGGGGGAGCGGACCCGGATCATCGGGCCGAACTGCCCGGGCATCGCCTCGCCGGGCGCCTCCAACGCCGGCATCATCCCGGCCGACATCACCGGCACCGGCCGGATCGGCCTGGTCAGCAAGAGCGGCACGCTGACCTACCAGATGATGTACGAGTTGCGCGACATCGGCTTCTCGACCTGCGTCGGCATCGGCGGCGACCCGATCATCGGGACCACCCACATCGACGCCCTGGCCGCGTTCGAGGCCGACCCGGAGACCGACGCGATCGTGATGATCGGCGAGATCGGCGGCGACGCCGAGGAGCGGGCCGCCGACTTCATCAAGGCGAACGTGACCAAGCCGGTGGTCGGCTACATCGCCGGCTTCACCGCCCCGCCCGGCAAGACCATGGGCCACGCCGGCGCGATCATCTCCGGCTCGGCGGGCACCGCCGAGGCGAAGAAGGAGGCGCTGGAGGCCGTCGGCGTGAAGGTCGGCAAGACCCCGACCGAGACCGCCAAGCTGATGCGGGAGATCATGTCCGCAGGCTGAGCCGCCTGAGTCCGCGCAGAGGGGGTCGACCGGGCGGTCGGCCCCCTCGCGTCGTACAGATCAGTCGTTGTTCCAGAACGGGTAGTTGCCGCGCGCCCGCAGGATCGCGCTGCCGATGATGTTGATCACGCCGAACGCGATGGCGAGGTAGCCCAGCACCGGCGACTGGCCGTACCGTTTGGCGTCCCGGACAGACAGGTACCCGAAGACGATGCCGAGGACGCCGCAACAGATCAGGCCCAGGACGATGCCGAGCACGCCCCACAGCGTGGTGCGGTCCCGGCCGGCGGCCGGTGGCGGCGGCGGCGGTGGATACGGAGCATTCACGGCTACCTCCGAGCGGTCTGCGTCGGCTGCTCCGGCCGGCCGACGCCGGCCGGTACCCGGAAGAGGCCGCGACGGGAAGAGTTCGGGTCCTGGGCCGAGGCTAGACCGGATAGCGGGCGACAAGTCGGTGGATCACGAACTTGCTGCCGATCGGGCGCGGTATCGGACTGCCCCCGACGGCGCGGCGTGCCAGAGTAGACGCGATGTCCTCCGTCACCCCTGATCAGCCCCGCCGTCCGGCCGCCGGGGTGGGCGCCGACGACCGGCCCGCCGGCCGCCCACCGGGTCCCCGGGTGCCCGCGCCCCGGGCCGGGGAGGCCCGCCGCAGCCGGGCTCCGCTCGCGGTCGCCGCCGGGGTCGCCGCCACCTGGGCCGCGCTCACGTCGTACCTGCCGGTCGCGCTGGTGCTCGGGCTCGCCCAGCTCAGCGAGGACGCCGGCTCCGTCGCCGGGGCGCTGCGCGCCGGCCTGGGCGGCTGGCTGCTCGGCCACGGTGTCCCGTTGGCCACCGACGCCGGCCCGGTCGGCCTGGCCCCGGTGGCGCTCACGGTGCTGGCGGTCTGGCGGCTTTTCCGGGCCGGCGTGCACACCAGCCGGGCAATCGGGGCCCGGGGCGGGCGCTCGCCGCGCCAGGCGCTCACCGCCGCCGGCGCGGTCGGCGTCGGGTACGCGTTGCTCGGCACCCTCGCCGCGGTGCTGGCCGGCGTCGGCGGGCCGGCGGTGTCCCCGATCCGCGCCGGCGGGACCTTCGCAATCTTCGGCGCGTTCGCGGCCCTGGCCGGGGCGGCCCGCACCACCGGCGTGGCCGGCCTGCTCGTCGAGCGGGTGCCCGCCCCGGCGCGGGACGGGGTGCGCACCGGCCTGGTCGCCGGGCTGCTGCTGCTGGGGGCGGGGGCGGGAGTAGCCGGGCTGTCGATCGCCACCGGCGGCGGGGATGCGGCGGACATGATCGGGGCGTACCGCACGGGGGTGGCCGGGCAGGCCGGGATCACCCTGGTCAGCCTCGCCTACGCGCCGAACGCCACGGTCTGGTCCGCCAGCTACCTGCTCGGCCCCGGGTTCGCCGTCGGCGCCGACACCGTCGTACGCGCCAGTGAGGTCTCGCTCGGCGCGCTGCCGGCCCTACCGCTGTTGGCCGGCCTGCCCAGCGGGCCGGTGGACGGATTCGGGGCGGCCCTGCTCGCGATCCCGGTCCTGGCCGGCATGGCCGCCGGTTGCCTGCTCGCCCGCCGGCTGATGCGGCGGGCCGCCGCCCAGCGGACGGAGCTGGCCTGGCCCGCCCTGCTGGTGCCGGCGGCCCTCGCCGGCCCGGTCGCCGGGCTGCTGCTCGGGGTGCTCGCGGGGGCCTCCGGCGGGCCGCTCGGCGGGGGGCGGCTGGCCGAGATCGGCCCGGTCCCGTGGCAGGTGGCCGGGGCGGCCACGGCGGTGGTCGCGGCCGGCGCCCTGCTCGGCGCCGCCGCCACCCGGTCCCTGTCGAAGGGCCGGGCCGCTTCCTGACGGCCCACGCCGAGGGGCGCCCCGGAAACTGCCCGGAGCGCCCCTCGGTGGTGCCGTCGACTCAGGTGGTCGGCAGGCTGAGGCCCACCAGGTTGAGGATGAACAGCACGATGCCGAGCCCGACGCCCACCGCACCGCAGATCAGACCGGCCTTGGCCTGGCCGTCGTTGCTGGCCAGGCCCTGGTTCGCCTTCTGCCGGCCGAGGTAGCCGGTGACGATCGCCGCGATGCCGACCGGGACGCCCAGGAACAGGCAGCAGACCAGCGGGATCGACGCGATGCCGAGGATCATCGACACCAGGCCGAGGGTGTTCTGCTGGCCCTGCGCCTGCGGGTAGCCGGCGTTCGGGTAGCCCGGCGCGGCTCCGTAGGGCTGCTGGGCGTACGGGTCCTGCCCGTACGGCTGGCCCGGGGCGGGCTGGCCGTAGGGCTGACCCGACGTCGGCTGGCCGTACGGCTGACCGGCGGCCGGCTGCTGGCCGTACGGCTGACCGGCGGCCGGCTGCTGGCCGTACGGCTGACCGGCGGCCGGCTGCTGGCCGTACGGGTCGTGCCCGTAAGGCTGCCCGGATGTGGGCTGCTGCCCGTACGGCTGCCCCGATGTGGGCTGCTGCCCGTACGGCGCCTGCGGGGGCTGCCCGTACGGGTCGTTGTGCTGGGGCTGGTTCGGGTCGTGGGGCTGCTGGCCGTACGGGTCCTGACCGGGCTGCATTCGCTGGTGCTCCTTGCCTGAGGCTGCTGTCAGTAGCTGGTGGTGCCGGTATCCGCACCCATGATCGCCCCAATGCCGCCCAGCGCGCAGCACACGATGAAGATCACATACCAGGCGATGCCGACGATCAGGGCCCACTTGGACCACTTCTTCGACTCGGCGGCCGCCGCCTGGGCCCCCGCGTAGTCGCCCTGCTGGATGAGCGGGTTGACCTTCGACGCGTTGATGATCGCCGGGATGGCCAACGGCCAGAAGAGGAAGATGGCCACGATGGACATCGTCATGTTGTTATTGATCTGTTGCGGTTGGGGGGACCTGTAGTCGGGTTGCATCGCTGCCTACTCCTCTAATCCATCGACACGACGCGCATGTCGGGTCACTGACGGGTGCGGGGCCAGGCTTGCGCCGGCACCGAGCGACCGGCAGCGTACAGGGTGGGGGCGACAACGGCGGTCACCAATTTCTCGTTGTCGGGATCCTGATTGCCCCTGCCGATGGCCGATCCGGCCGGCCCGCCCACACGAGGGCGGCCCCGACCTGCCCGATAGGGTGGCGGCGTGACCGAGCCCGCGCCCGTCGCCCGCATCGTCGTCCTCGTCTCCGGCTCCGGCAGTAATCTCCAGGCTCTGCTCGACGCCGCCGTCGACCCGGCGTACGGGGGCAGGGTGGTCGCCGTCGGTGCGGACCGGGACGGCATCGCCGGCCTGGACCGGGCCGCCGCGGCCGGGGTGCCGACCTTCGTCGAGCGGGTCTCCGACCACCCGACCCGGGCGGACTGGGACGCCGCGCTCACCGCGCAGGTCGCCGCGCACCGCCCCGACCTGGTGGTCTCCGCCGGCTTCCTCAAGCTGGTCGGCCCCGACTTCCTCGCCGCGTTCGGCGACCGCTACCTCAACACGCACAACACCCTGCTGCCGGCGTTCCCCGGCATCCACGGCCCCCGGGACGCCCTCGCCTACGGCGTGAAGATCACCGGGGCCACCCTCTTCTTCGTCGACGCCGGGATGGACACCGGCCCGATCGTCGCCCAGGTCGCCGTGCCGGTGCTCGACGACGACGACGAGGATGCGCTCACCGAGCGCATCAAGTCCGCCGAGCGGCGCCAGCTCGTCGAGCAGGTCGGTCGGCTGGTCCGCGAAGGTTGGACGATCACCGGAAGAAAGGTCACCTTTCCGTGAGTGCCACTGAGGACGAGCGCCGCCCGATCCGGCGGGCGCTGGTCAGCGTCTACGACAAGAGCGGCCTGGTCGAGCTGGCCCGGGCCCTGCACGCGGCCGGCGTGGAGCTCGTCTCGACCGGCAGCACCGCGTCGACGATCGCCGACGCCGGGGTGCCGGTGACCCCGGTCGAGTCGGTGACCGGCTTCCCCGAGATCCTCGACGGCCGGGTGAAGACCCTGCACCCGGCGATCCACGGCGGCCTCCTGGCCGACCTGCGCAAGGACTCGCACGCCGCCCAGCTCGACGAGCACGGCATCGCCGGGATCGACCTGCTGGTGTCCAACCTCTACCCGTTCCAGGCCACGGTCGCCTCGGGAGCCGGCGTCGAGGAGTGCGTGGAGCAGATCGACATCGGCGGCCCGGCGATGGTCCGCGCCGCCGCCAAGAACCACGCCTCGGTGGCCGTGGTCACCGACCCGGCCGGGTACCCGGCCCTGCTGGCGGCCCTCGGCGAGGGCGGGTTCACCCTGGCCCAGCGCCGGGCGCTGGCCGCCCGCGCGTTCGCCGCCATCGCCGAGTACGACGTGGCCGTGGCCGAGTGGTGCGCCGTCACCCTGGCCCCGGACGCCGGGGGGTGGCCGGAGTTCGCCGGGCTGGCGCTGCGCCGCGGGCCGGTGCTGCGCTACGGCGAGAACCCGCACCAGGCCGCCGCGCTCTACGCCGACCCGAGCAGCCCCGCCGGTCTGGCCCAGGCCGAGCAGCTGCACGGCAAGGAGATGTCGTACAACAACTACGTCGACGCGGACGCCGCGTGGCGGGCGGCGAACGACTTCGCCGACCAGCCGGCCGTGGCGATCATCAAGCACGCCAACCCGTGCGGGATCGCGGTCGGCGGCGACGTCGCCGAGGCGCACCGCCGGGCGCACGCCTGCGACCCGGTGTCGGCGTACGGCGGGGTGATCGCGGTCAACCGGCCCGTCTCCGTGGAGCTGGCCCGGCAGGTCGCCGACATCTTCACCGAGGTGCTGGTCGCGCCGGAGTTCGAGCCCGGCGCGGCGGAGGTCCTCCAGGGCAAGAAGAACATCCGGCTGCTGCGCGCCCCGGCGTACGCCCCGCTGCCGGCGGAGTGGCGGCAGGTCACCGGCGGCATTCTGGTCCAGTTGGCCGACCGGATCGACGCCGACGGCGACGACCCGGCCAACTGGCGGCTCGCCACCGGCGAGGCGGCCGACGAGGCGACGCTGCGCGACCTGGCGTTCGCCTGGCGGGCGGTGCGCGCCGTGAAGAGCAACGCGATCCTGCTGGCCAAGGGCGGCGCGACCGTCGGGGTCGGCATGGGTCAGGTCAACCGGGTCGACTCGGCGAAGCTCGCGGTCACCCGGGCCGGCGTCGAGCGGGCCGAGGGCTCGGTCGCCGCCTCGGACGCGTTCTTCCCCTTCGCCGACGGCGCGAAGATCCTGATCGAGGCCGGGGTGAAGGCGATCGTCCAGCCGGGCGGCTCGATCCGCGACGAGGAGGTGATCGCCGCCTGCAAGGAGGCCGGCGTCACCATGTACCTGACGGCCACCCGCCACTTCTTCCACTGATCGCCGCCACCCGCCGCCGCCCACGTCGGCGGCGGCGGGTCAGGTGGTGGTGGGCCGGAGCTCGGCGAAGTGGCAGGCCGACGGGTGGGGGTCGGCGGCGCGGGGGACCGGGTGGGGTTCCTCGCGGGCGCAGACCTCCTGGGCCTTCCAGCAGCGGGTGCGGAACCGGCAGCCGCTCGGCGGATCCGCCGGGCTGGGCACGTCGCCGGTGAGCCGGATCATGGTCCGGTCGTCGCGGGCGTCCGGGTCGGGCACCGGCACCGCCGACAGCAGCGCCTGGGTGTACGGGTGGGTGGCCCGCTCGTAGATCTCGTCCTCGGTGCCGATCTCCACGATCTTGCCGAGGTACATCACGGCGACCCGGTCGGCGATGTGCCGCACCACGGACAAATCGTGGGCGATGAAGATGTAGGACAGGCCGAACTCGTCCTGGAGCTGTTCCAGCAGGTTGATGACCTGGGCCTGGATGGAGACGTCCAGGGCCGACACCGGCTCGTCGCAGACGATGATCTCCGGGCGCAGGGCGAGCGCGCGGGCGATGCCGATGCGCTGGCGCTGGCCGCCGGAGAACTGGTGCGGGTACCGGTTGATGTGCTCCGGGTTCAACCCGACCACGTCCAGCAGCTCCTGCACCCGCTTGCGCTTGCTGCCCTTCGGCGCGGCGTCCGGGTGGATGTCGAACGGCTCCCCGATGATCGCGCCGACCGTCATCCGCGGGTTCAACGAGGTGTACGGGTCCTGCATCACCATCTGCATGTTGCGTCGCAGCCGGCGCAGCTCCGCCCCGGAGGACCGGAACAGGTCGTTCCCCTCCAGGGTGGCCCGGCCGGAGGTGGGCGTCTCCAGCCGCATCAGCAGCCGGGCCAGGGTGGACTTGCCGCAGCCGGACTCGCCGACCACGCCGAGGGTCTCGCCCCGGCGCAGCTCGAAGCTGACCCCGTCGACGGCACGCACCGCGCCGACCTGGCGCTGGAACAGCACCCCCTGGGTGATCGGGAAGTGCTTGACCAGGTTGTCGACGGCGAGGATGGTTTCGCCCCGCACCTTGGCCGGGCTAGCGGGCGCTGTCATCACAGACCTCCTGCGCGAAGTGGCACGCGCTGGTCCGGCCGTCGCCGAGGACCAGGTCGTGCGGCACCACGTCGACGCAGACCTGCTGCACGTACGGGCACCGGGGGTGGAAGGGGCAGCCGGAGGGGATCCGCATCAGGTTCGGCGGCAGCCCTCTGATCGTCGACAGGGCCTGGCCGCGCACGTCCAGGCGCGGGATCGACTCCAGCAACCCCTTCGTGTACGGGTGGGCCGGCGCCCGGTACAGCGAGTGGACGTCGGCGTGCTCGACGATCCGGCCCGCGTACATGACGGCGATCCGGTCCGCGACGCCGGCCACCACGCCGAGGTCGTGGGTGATCAGGATCATCGCCATGTCCAGGTCCCGGCGCAGGTCGGCGAGCAGGTCCATGATCTGGGCCTGCACGGTGACGTCCAGCGCGGTGGTCGGCTCGTCGGCGATCAGCACCTTCGGGTTCAGCGCCAGCGCCATCGCGATCATGACGCGCTGCCGCATCCCGCCGGAGAACTGGTGCGGGTAGTCGCCGAGCCGGCTGGCCGCCGCCGGGATCCGCACCAGGTCCATCAGCTCGACGGTCCGGGCCCTGGCGTCGCCCCGGGACATCCCCTCCCGGTGGCGCAGCGTCTCGCCGATCTGCCAGCCGACCGGGAAGACCGGATTCAGCGCGGACAGGGCGTCCTGGAAGATCATCGCGATCTCCTTGCCGCGCACCTGGCGACGCTGCTCCTCCGACTGGCCCAGCAGGTCCCGGCCCCGGTAGAGGATCTGCCCGGAGCGGACGTTCGCCGGGGGAGTGTCCAGGATGCCCATGATCGCCTGCGCGGTGACGGACTTGCCGGACCCGGACTCGCCGAGTACGGCCAGGGTCTCGCCGGCGTCCAGGTGGTACGAGACGCCGTTGATCACCCGGGCCACCCCCTCGCCGGTGCGGAACTCGACGTGCAGGTCCCGGACCTCCAGGAGGTGGCCGCCCTCGGGCGTCGGAGAGGCCGGCGTCGGCTTGACGGCGGAGTGGCTCATGAGGGGATCACCGCAGCTTCGGGTCGAAGGCGTCACGGATCGCGTCGCCGAGCATGATGAAGGCCAGCACGGTCAGCGCGAGGAAGGTCGAGGGCACCACCAGCGGGGTGGCGGACTCCCGCATGTGCACCCGGCCGGCATCGATGTCGATGCCCCAGGAGATGGTCGGCGACTTGAGGCCGATGCCGAGGAAGCTCAGCGTCGCCTCGGCGGAGATGAACGAGCCGAGCGCGATGGTGAGCACCACGATCGCCGGGGCGAGCGCGTTCGGCAGGATGTGCCGCCACATGATCCGGCCGTTGCCGGCCCCGAGCATCCGGGCGGCGGCGACGTAGTCCTGCTCCTTGGCGGTGATCACCGAGGAGCGGATCACCCGGGCCGCCGTGGTCCAGCCGAGCGCCGCCAGCACGAAGATCACCGCGAACAGCCGTACGTTGTCGCTGCTGGCGCTCACCCGCTTGAGCAGCACGATCGCGGCGAGCAGCAGCGGGATGCCGAGCACGATGTCGATCACCCGGGAGAGCACCGCGTCGACCCACCGGCCGAAGTACCCGGCGAGCATCCCGACGACCACCGCGATCAGCCCGGTGAACAGCGCCGAGAGCGCGCCGACCAGCAGCGACGCGCGGGCGCCGTACACCGCTCGGGAGTACGTGTCGCAGCCCTGGAAGTCGTACCCGAAGATGGCCCCGCCGGACGGCCCGGCGTGCTGCCGGGAGAGCACGCAGTCGCGCGGGTCGTTGGCGGTGAACAGCGCCGGGACGACCGCCATCGCGGCGACCAGGACGACCAGGAACAGACTGATCCAGAAGATCGGTTTGCGGCGCAGGTCGCGCCAGGCGTCGCCGGCGAGGCTGCGCGGCTTCCGCGGCACGCCGACCTGGTTGGGTGCCCCGGGCTCGCCCGACGGCCCCCGTCGCGCGGCCTGGTTCTCGGTGGCCGCCACGGTCTCGAAGTCACTCATGCCGCCACCTCGCTGCGCTCACTTGTGCACGCTGCTTCACTCATAGCGGATCCTCGGATCGAGTACGGCGTACAGGACGTCCACCACCAGGTTGGAGACGAGGTAGACCACGACGAGCACGCTGACGATGCCCACCACCAGCGGGCCGTCCTCGGTGCGGATGCCGCGGAACAGGTTGAACCCGATGCCGGGGATGTTGAACACACCCTCGGTGATGATCGCGCCGCTCATCAGGTTGCCCATCTCGACGCCGAGGAAGGTGATCACCGGGATGAGCGAGTTGCGTAGTACGTGCACGCCCACGATCCGCCGCTTGACCAGGCCCTTCGACCGGGCGGTGCGGACGTAGTCGGCGCGCAGGTTCTCCGCGACCGAGGTCCGGGTCAGCCGCAGCGCGGTGGCCAGCGACAGCGAGCCGAGCACGATGCCGGGCAGCAGCAGCGCGTACAGGTCGGGATTGGCGCCGGCGGTGGGCGGGAAGAGCTGCCACTTGACGCCGAGGAGGTACTGGGCGAGCGGGGCCAGCACGATCGTGGGGATGCCGAGCACCAGCAGGGTGAGCACCAGCGTCGCGTTGTCGAAGATGCTGCCCCGCCGGATGCCGGCGATCACGCCGGCGGTGACCCCGATGACGATCGTCACCGCCATGGCGATCAGGGCGAGCTTGACGGTGACCGGCCAGGCAGCGGCGAGGATGTCGCCGATCTGCCGCCCGGTCAGCGACTGCCCCAGGTCGCCCTGGAGCAGGTTCTTCAGGTAGTCGAAGTAGCGGTAGAAGAAGCCGCCGACGCCCGTGGCGTCGAGGTGGTACTTCTCCGTCAGGTATGCCCGCTGGGCGGCGGTGACCGGACGTTCCCCCGCGAGTGCCTGGATCGGGTCGCCCTGACCGGCGAACATCAGCGCGTAGACGATCAGCGTGGTCCCGAAGAAGGCGAGAACCATCTGGAGCAGTCGCCGCAGAATGAAGCGGAGCATACTGAGCAGTCTTCCTGAAAAGGGGCAAAGCGGTGGCGGGTCGGGTCACCTCGCGGTGACCCGACCCGCTTTCCGGGGGAGTTACTTGACGGCTTCGATCTTCAGCAGGTCGATGCGGTCGAAGAGGTCCATCTCCACGTTCTTGACCTTGGTCGAGTGGCCGAAGTTGTTCTGGCCGTACCGGAGCGGGATCACCGGCATGTCCTCGGCGAGCAGGTCCTCCGCCGCCTGGTACTTCTTGACGGCCTCCTCCTCGTTCGGGGCCTTGGCGCCCTCGGCGAGCAGCTTGTCGAACTCCGGGTTGCTGTAGCCGTAGTAGTTCGACGAGCCGTTGGTGCTGTACAGCGGGCCCAGGTAGTTCTCCATGGACGGGTAGTCCATGACCCAGCCCATCCGGAACAGCCCGACCGGCTGCTTGGCCTTGACCTTGGTCAGCAGGTCCGCGAACTTCGGCTCGGCGGTGCCCACGCACTCCACGCCCAGGTTGGCCTTGAGCTGGTTGCAGGTCGCGTCGATCCAGTCCTTGTGGCCGCCGTCGCCGTTGTACGACATCTCGATCTTCTTCGGGCCGCCCGCGGCCTCGTACATGGCCTTGGCCTTGGCCGGGTCGAACTCGCCGGCGGCGCCGACGGTGTTCTCCCGGTAGCCCGCGACGACCGGCGAGACGAACGAGCGGGCCGGCTGCTGCGAGTCCTTGAAGATCGACCTGGTGATCTCGTCCCGGTCGATCGCCATGGAGATCGCCTTGCGCACCTCGGGGTTGCTGAACTCCTTCTGGAAGGTCGGGATGGCCAGCACCTGGAGCGACGAGGCGGAGCTCTGCAGGAACCGGTCGCCGAGGTCGGTGCCGGCGGTCGACAGGTTCTCGGTCGGGATCGTCTTGATCACGTCGAGGTTGTCCGACAGCACGTCCGCGTACGCGGCGGTCGGCTGCTGGTAGATCCGGAACTCGACGCCGGCCACCTTCGGCTGCTGGCCGGGGAAGGCGTCGTACTTCTCCACCTCGACCTTGGCGTCGTGCTGCCACGAGCCCTTCATCCGGAACGGGCCCTGGCCGATCGGGGCCTGCTCGTACCCCTCGGCGAGCACGCCGGGGGCGGAGAACGCCGCCTTCGGCAGCGGGTAGAACGCCGTGTAGCCGAGCATGGTCCGGAACTCGCTGTACGGCTGGGACAGCGTCACGGTGAAGGTCAGGTCGTCGACCTTCTTCAGGCCGGTCAGCGTCTTCGCCTTCGGCTGCTCGCCCTGAAGGTCGTCGTAGCCGGCGACCTTCTCGAAGAAGTAGCTGGAGTTCTGCCCGTTGGGGGCGTACGCGCCGTAGTTCCAGGCGTCGATGTAGTTCTCGGCCGTGACCTTCTCGCCGTTGTGGAAGGTGTAGCCGTCCTTGAGCTTGACCGTCCAGACCTTGTTGTCCGACGACGTCACGGACTCGGCGGCCACCTCGTACGGCTTGTTCGCCTCGTCGTAGTCGACGAGCGGGCTGAACAGGGCGCTGAGCACCTGTGAGCCGCTGGTCTCGTTGGTGTTGGTCGGCACCAGGTGCTGCGGCTCGGCGATCTCGATCCGCACGGCCGCGTTGGGGTCGCTCTCGCCGGATCCGCCGTCGCCGCCCGAGCCGCAGGCCACCAGGCCCAGGGTCACCGCGAGCGGGAGGGCGGTCCAGGCGGCAAGCCTACGAACACGCATTCGGTCTCCTCGTCTCCATACGCTGCGCGGTCAAGGCCCGGCGCTGGGGTAACGCTGCGCAACGTTCGGCAACGTTAGGTCACGCGGGGGTGGTCGGCAACGGAGCCGTTGTGAACCGGTAATGGAGCGGTGTCTCCGGCCTTGCCGACGGCCGCTCGGTCTGCTAAGTCCTGTCGGACAAATGGGCTGTCACCAGCCCTCGGAGGCGCGGTTCGGGCCGACGTGATGCCACTAAGCGACGGCCGCCCCGTCGACGGCCGACCGTCCGGTTTACGCCCCCGGCGGGCAGGTCGTCCGGATCGACCCGTGACCCGATCCACAGATCGTTACAATCAGTGACAATGCCCACGTGGGTCCATGGTGACGGGCTGTGGTGGGCCCCGGCTCCTCGGTCGGGCCGGCAGCCCGCCGCGGCGGGCGCGCGGGTCGCCGGATCGGCGTGCCCGGGGCGTGAGACGATCTGGGCGTGACGGCGACGATCCTGGACGGCAAGGTAACCGCGGCGGAGATCAAGGACGAGCTGCGGACGCGGGCCAAGGCGCTGGCGGAACGCGGCATCGTCCCGGGACTGGGCACCGTCCTGGTCGGGGCGGACCCCGGTTCCCAGGCGTATGTCAACGGCAAGCACCGCGACTGCGCCGAGGTGGGCATCGCCTCGATCCGTCGCGAGCTGCCCGCCGACGCGACCCAGCAGCAGGTCGACGACGTGCTGGCCGAGCTGAACGCCGACCCGGCCTGCCACGGGTACATCGTCCAGCTTCCGCTGCCGGGCCACCTCGACACCCAGCGCGCGCTGGAGATGATCGACCCGGACAAGGACGCCGACGGGCTGCATCCGGTCAACCTCGGCCGGCTGGTCCTCGGCTACCCCGGCCCGCTGCCCTGCACCCCGCGCGGCATCGTCGAGCTGCTCCGCCGGCACGACGTGGCGCTGCGCGGCGCCAATGTCGCCGTCGTCGGCCGGGGCAACACCGTGGGCCGCCCGCTCGGCCTGCTGCTCACCCGGCGCAGCGAGAACGCCACGGTGACCCTGTGCCACACGGGCACCCTCGACCTGGCCTCGCACACCCGGGCGGCGGACGTCGTCATCGTCGCGGCCGGGGTGCCGGGGCTGCTCACCGCGGACATGGTCACCCCCGGCGCGACGGTGGTCGACGTCGGCATCACCCGGGTGGTCGGCGCGGACGGCAAGGGCCGCTACACCGGCGACGTCGCCCCCGAGGTCGCCGAGGTGGCCGGGAAGCTGGTCCCGATGCCCGGCGGCGTCGGCCCGATGACCCGCGCCATGCTGCTCACCAACGTCGTCGAGCGCGCCGAGGGCAACTGAGCCACCGTCCCTCCGTGGCTGCCGTCCGGGCGCGGCGGAGCCTCGACCCATCCTGCCGAAAGGCCGCCGGTTATGCCCCGATCGGTGCCAGGATGACTGATACGGTCCGGTAATCCGTCGGGTATCAGGGAGTGGGACGACCATGGGTAAGAAGGTCACTGTCGTCGGGGCGGGCTTCTACGGCTCCACCACCGCGCAGCGCCTGGCCGAGTACGACGTCTTCGACACCGTGGTGATCACCGACATCGTGGAGGGCAAGCCGGCCGGCCTCGCCCTGGACCTCAACCAGTCGCGCCCCGTCGAGGGCTTCGAGACCACCGTCGTCGGCGTCACCACCGGCCCGGACGGCGAGGGATACGAGGCCATCGCGGGCTCGGACGTCGTGGTGGTCACCGCCGGCCTGCCGCGCAAGCCGGGCATGAGCCGGATGGACCTGCTGGAGACCAACGCCAAGATCGTCCGCCAGGTCGCCGAGAGCGTGGCCCGGCACGCCCCGGACGCCGTGGTCATCGTCGTGTCCAACCCGCTGGACGAGATGACCGCGCTGGCCCAGCTCGCCACCGGGTTCCCGAAGAACCGGGTGCTCGGCCAGGCCGGCATGCTCGACTCCGCCCGGTTCACCAACTTCGTCGCCGAGGCCCTGTCCGTGCCGGTCCGGTCGGTGAAGACCCTGACCCTCGGCTCGCACGGCGACACCATGGTGCCGGTCCCGTCGATGAGCACCGTCGACGGCAGGCCGCTGCGCGAGGCGATGCCGGCCGAACAGATCGAGGAACTGGTCGTGAAGACCCGCAACGGCGGCGCCGAGGTGGTCGCGCTGCTGAAGACCGGCTCGGCGTACTACGCCCCGTCGGCCGCCGCCGCCCGGATGGCCAGGGCCGTCGCGGAGGACTCCGGGGAGGTGATGCCGGTCTGCGCCTGGGTCGACGGCGAGTACGGCATCTCCGGCGTCTACCTCGGCGTCGAGGCCGAGATCGGCGCGGAGGGCGTCCGGCGAATCATCGAGACCAGCCTGGACCCCGACGAACTGGCCAGCCTGAAGGCCGCCGCCGAATCCGTCCGCGCCAAACAATCCGACATAAGTGACATGTAACCCCACCCCACCCCTGTTTCTCCCCGGTGGTCAGGAGGGCTGGGGCAGCGACACGAAGGGGTGGCCCAGGTGGGGGGTGGCCAGGGTGGCTGCGGGGTGGGCGAGCAGGGTTCGCAGCAGGGCCGTGCGGGTGTCGCGCGCCGTTGCGGGCTGCTCGTCGTGGGCGTACGCCAGGCCGGGGTCGACGAGCTGGACCGCGTGCACCAGCAGGTCGCCGGTGACCAGTAACCGCTCGTCGCCTGCGTCCACCAGCACCGACTGGTGACCGGGGGTGTGCCCCGGCGTGCTCAGCACGCGTACCCCCGGGGTCAGCGGGGTGTCGCCGTCGAGGACCCGGAGCTGGCCGGCGGCGCGCAACGGCGCGACCAGCCCGGCGCCCAACCCCGGATTGATCGACCCCAGGGTGTCCAGCTCGGCGCGTTGCACCAGGTAGTCGGCGTTGCCGAACCAGGGTGTGCCGGCCGTGCCGGTGATCGCCCAGCCGATGTGATCGGTGTGCAGGTGGGTCAGCACCACCGTGCGGACGTCGGCGGGGTCGATGTCGGCGGCCGCCAGCTCGGCCGGTAGCCGCCCGGGCACCGGGGCCCAGCTCGCGGCGGGGGAGTCGGCCGGGCCGATGCCGGCGTCGACCAGGGTGACCGGGCCGTCCCCGACGCGCAGGGCGAAGCAGCGGAACTGCAGCCACCACCGCCCGTCGTCGGTGACCGCGGCCGGGTCCCGCTCGTCGGCCGCGCGCCAGTGCTCGGCCGTGGCGCCCGGGAACGCCTCCTCGCGGGGCTGGAAGAAGGGGCCCTCCCCGTCGGCCAGAGCGGTGACCGTGATAGACCCGAGGGTGCGGCGCGGCGGCATCCGGTGATGATGCCAGCGATCTCCCGTGCCGTGCACCCCGTTTCCACCGGCCCACCGAGGCCGGCTGGGGACTGCCGGCCAGTTTCCAGTACGCTCGTACTGCTAGAGCATGTGTCCCCCGAGAGGAGCGCCGGTCGATGGCGAAGATCAAGGTAAACAACCCGGTCGTGGAGATCGACGGCGACGAGATGACCCGGATCATCTGGAAGCAGATCCGGGAGCAGCTGATCCTGCCCTACCTCGACGTCGACCTGCACTACTACGACCTCTCGATCCAGCACCGCGACGAGACCGACGACCAGGTCACCGTCGACGCCGCCAACGCCATCAAGGAGCACGGCGTCGGCGTCAAGTGCGCCACCATCACCCCGGACGAGGCCCGGGTGGAGGAGTTCGGCCTGAAGAAGATGTGGCGGTCGCCGAACGGCACCATCCGCAACATCCTCGGCGGCGTCGTCTTCCGCGAGCCGATCATCATGTCCAACGTGCCGCGGCTGGTCCCGGGCTGGACCAAGCCGATCATCATCGGCCGGCACGCCCACGGTGACCAGTACAAGGCGACCGACTTCGTCGTCCCCGGCCCGGGCACGGTGACCATCACCTACACCCCGGCGGACGGCTCCGCGCCGGTGGAGATGGAGGTCGCCAAGTTCCCCGGCGGCGGCATCGCCATGGGCATGTACAACTACGACGAGTCGATCCGGGACTTCGCCCGCGCCTCGTTCCGGTACGGCCTGGACCGCAACTACCCGGTCTACCTGTCGACCAAGAACACCATCCTCAAGGCGTACGACGGCCGCTTCAAGGACCTCTTCGCCGAGGTGTTCGAGAACGAGTTCAAGGCGGAGTTCGCGGCCGCCGGCATCACCTACGAGCACCGGCTGATCGACGACATGGTCGCCGCCGCCCTCAAGTGGGAGGGCGGCTACGTCTGGGCCTGCAAGAACTACGACGGTGACGTGCAGTCCGACACCGTCGCGCAGGGCTTCGGCTCGCTCGGCCTGATGACCTCCGTGCTGCTCTCCCCGGACGGCCGCACCGTCGAGGCGGAGGCCGCGCACGGCACCGTCACCCGGCACTACCGGCAGTACCAGAAGGGCGAGAAGACCTCGACCAACCCGATCGCCTCCATCTACGCCTGGACCCGGGGCCTGGCCCACCGGGGCAAGCTGGACGGCACCCCGGCGGTCACCGAGTTCGCCAATACCCTGGAGCAGGTCATCGTCGACACCGTCGAGGGCGGCCAGATGACCAAGGACCTCTCGCTGCTCATCTCGCGGGACGCCCCGTGGCTGACCACCGACGAGTTCATGAACGCGCTGGACGAGAACCTGGCGCGTCGGTTCGCCGCCTGACCTACCGTCCACCCCCCCTGCGCGGGGGATGCGCCACCGACCGAGCCCGCCGGCCCCGCGCCGGCGGGCTCCGTCGTGTCCGGGATCCCTACTGTCCCGGCTCGTCGTGTCCGGGCTGAGGGCCTTCCGGTGCGCCTGCCGTCACCGGGGGGTCAGACCGCTCGTTGACATCCCGGCCCGGATCTCCGGTCAGGCGGCGCGGAGCAGCTCGGCGGCGCGTTCCGGGGCGATGTCGTTGATGAACACCCCCATGCCGGACTCCGAGCCGGCCAGGTACTTCAGCTTGTCCCCGGCACGCCGGATGCTGAACAGCTCAAGGTGCAGGTGCCCCAGCTCGCGGTCGACCCGTACCGGGGCCTGGTGCCAGGCGGCGATGTAGGGCATCGGCAGGTCGAACAGCCCGTCGAAGCGGCGCAACACGTCCAGGTGGAGCGGGCCGAAGGCGTCCCGCTCCTCGTCGGTCAGGGCGGGGATGTCCGGCACCGGCCGGTGCGGGGCGACGTGCACCTCGAACGGCCATCGGGCCGCCGCCGGCACGTACGCCGTCCAGTGCTCGTTGCTCGTGACCACGCGCGTCCCGGCGGCGCGCTCGGCGGCGAGGACGTCGGCGTAGAGGTTGCCGCCGCCGGTGCGCCCCGCGTGCCGACGGGCCGCGCCGAGCATCGCCCGGGTGCGCGGCGTGACGAACGGGTACGCGTAGATCTGGCCGTGCGGGTGGTGCAGGGTCACCCCGATCTCCACGCCCCGGTTCTCGAAGCAGAACACCTGCTCCACCCCGGGCAGCTCGGCCAGCGCCGCCGTGCGGTCGGCGAGGGCGTCCAGCACGGTGCGGACCCGGCGCGGCGGGAGGCCGGCGAACGAAGCGTTGTGGTCGTCGGTGAAGCACACCACCTCGCACCGCCCCTGGCCGGGCCGGACCGGGGTGAACGGGGTGATCTCCGAGGGTTCCTCGCCGATCCGCTGGCTCAGCGACGGGAACCGGTTCTCGAACACGGCGACGTCGTAGTCCGGCGCCGGGATCTCGCTGAGCCGGTCGCCCCGGGACGGGCAGAGCGGGCACTGGTCGGCCGGGGGCAGGAAGGTGCGGATCTGCCGGTGCACGGCGACGGCCACCCACTCGTCGGTCAGCGGGTCGTACCGGAGCTGGGACGCGGGCGGGGGCGGCGGCAGCTCCCGCCGGTCCGGCTGGTCGCGGACCGCGTCGTCCCGCTCGTCGAAGTAGATCAGCTCCCGGCCGTCGGCCAACTCGATCGTCGTACGCTTCACTCCGCCGTTTCCTCTTCCTGGTCGGCGCGGCCGGCGTCAGGTGGACTGGAGACGGGGCTCCACCCACCCGATCTCGGTCAGGTGATGCATCACCGCGTGCACCGCCTCGTCGATCGACAGGTCGGTGGTGTCGACCACCACGTCGGCGTCCGCCGGCACCTCGTACGGGTCGTCGATGCCGGTCATCCCGGTGAGCAGGCCGGCCCGGGCCCGGGCGTACAGGCCCTTGCGGTCGCGCTGTTCGCAGACCTCGATCGGGGTCGCCACGTGCACCAGCACGAAGCCCGCCCCGGCGGCGTGGGCCATCTCCCGGGCGGTCGCCCGCGCCGCCGCGTACGGGGCGATCGGGCAGCAGATGCCGACGCCCCGGTGCCGGGCGACCTCGGCGGCCACCCAGCCGATCCGCCGGACGTTGAGGTCCCGGTCCGCCTTGCTGAAGGTCAGCCCGGCGGAGAGTTCCCGGCGCACCACGTCGCCGTCGAGCAGGGTCACCGTCCGGTCCCCACCCTCGCGCAGCGCGTCCGCCAGGCCCCGGGCGATGGTCGACTTGCCGGAGCCGGAGAAGCCGGTCAGGAACACCACGAGCCCCCGGTGCCGCCGGGCCGGGCGGGCCCGGGTGAGTTCCTTGGCCACCGCCGGCGGGGTGTGCCACTCCGGCAGCGGGAAACCCCGGTCGAGCAGGTCGTCGATCTCCGCCTGGCTGAGCGCCAGCCGCCGGTTGCGCGGCGGGATGTCCTCCCGCCAGCGCCACTGCCCGTCCCGGTTGTCGTAGGCCAGATCGCGGGGGACCAGCACCCGCAGGCCCGCGCCGGAGAGCATCTCGCCGGTGGAGAGCAGGTGGGTCACCCCGTACGCGGCGGCCACCCGGGCCTGGAGCAGCGCGTCGCTGATCTCGTCGCGGCGGCGGGACAGCGGCACCGCGACCAGGGTCGCCGGGGGCATCCGGTCCCGGCCGGCGAAGACCGCCCGGACCAGCGCCTCGGAGGGCAGCCCGTTGGTCGTTCCCTCGCCGACCGGAATCATCACCAGCAGGTGCGCCCCCAGGGTGCGGGCCGCGTGGGCGATCTGGGCGAGCTGCGGGCGGTGCAGGGGCCGGTCGGCGAGGACGCCGAGCACCCGGCCCGGGGGCAGCAACGCCCGGATCTCCTCCGGGCTGCGGCGCAGCCGCTGGAACGGGCCGTGGCCGCCGTCGCCGAGGCGCCGTACCGGGCCGGCGATTCCGGCGACGCCGTCCCGGGCCGGCCAGACGTCGGTGACCTCCAGCGCGGCGACCGGGGCGCCCTCACCGTCGGTCAGCACCAGCGCCCGGCGCTGCGGGTCGGCCGGGTCCAGGCCGTCGGCGAGCGCCGCCGGCACCTGGAGGGTCACCGGCACCTGCCAGGACGTGCCGTCGGCGAGCCGGCCCCGCCGGGCGACGCCGACCAGGTCCGCCCTGGTCATGAAGCCGGCGAGCGGCGCGTACGCCCCGGTCAGCAGCAACTCCAGATCGGCCAGCTCCCCGGGCCGCGGTGTGTACGCCGGAGCGTCCCGCAGCACCTCTTCGGGCAGCACCCACCCGTTACTCATCGCATCCCCCACTACTGGCCGGCACACAGTTTCTCAGTCGACCGGCGATCGGTCGAGAGCGCCATTCCCCCTACCGGGTGGAGTTGCCGGGGTCGGTCAGCCGGCGGCCCTCGGTGAAGCGCCGACGTGTCGCCGGTCACGGACGGCGCGAGGCGGGCGGGGCGGCGTTTCTCTGCCGCCGTTCACCTGCGGTCCAAAGCTCATCCACAGCTTGTTCATACGCCGTTTCCATGACCGATCGCTTTCCTTGGCCCCCAGCCGTTCCGTCAGCCGAGGAACCCGACCGGAGGAAACGTGTCCATGCGTCTACGGTTGCACCGCCGAGCCCGTCCCCCAGACCCGGCTGCTGACCATCGAGGCGACCCGACACCGGATCCCGGCCCCGCGACGGCCGGCCCGGACCACGCGGGTCACGCCCTGCGGGCGCCGAGCAAACTGCACGCGTTCAACCGGTACGAGATCAAGTACCTGGTCGCGACCACGAAGGTGCCGGCGCTCCGGCGTGAGCTGGCCGGCCGGCTCGCCCCGGACAGCCACGGCGGCGACGACGGGTACGGGGTGTGGAGCGTCTACTACGACACCACCGACCTGCGGTTCTACTGGGAGAAGATCGAGGGGCTGCGGTTCCGCCGCAAGCTGCGGATACGCCACTACGGCGACCGCTCCACCATCGACGACGACACCACCGTGTACGTCGAGATCAAGCAGCGGGTCAACCGGGTCACCCAGAAGCGCCGGATCGCCCTGCCGTACCGGCTGGCCCGGCGGCTCTGCGACGAGCGGGTGGCGGTCGAGCACGACCTCGCCCAGGGGGCGTTCGTCGATGAGGTGCTCGAACTCGTCGCCGGCCTCGACCTGCGCCCGGTGGCGATGACCGGCTACCAGCGCGAGGCGTTCGTCGGTCAGGACGCCGACCTCGGGCTGCGGGTCACCCTCGACCACCGGATCCGGGGCCGGGACCGCGACTTCCACCTCGGGGCCGAGGCCGAGAACCGGCTGATCGTCCCGGCCGGGCTGTCGGTCGTCGAGATCAAGGCCAACGAGCGGGTCCCGTACTGGCTCACCGACCTCGCCGCCCGCGCCGAGCTTCAGGTGGTGCGGGTCTCCAAGTACTGCCAGAGCGTCGAGGCGTTCGGCCGGGCGCCGCGTTCGGTCTTCCACGTCCAGGACGACGACCCCGCCGCCGGCCTGGCGGCGGCCACCCCTACCAGAAGTGAGGCCTGAGCACCGATGGACATCACCTTCCAGGATCTGTCCGGCACGTTCAGCGTCGGCGACATCGCCATCGTGCTGTCGCTGTCCTTCCTGCTGAGCGCCATGATCGGCTGGATCTACCGGGCCACCCACCGCAACGTGTCGTACAGCCAGTCGTACGTGCAGACGTTGATCATCCTCGGCATGCTGATCTCGCTGATCATGCTGGTGGTGGGCTCCAACATCGCGCGGGCGTTCGCCCTGGTCGGGGCGCTGTCGGTGGTGCGGTTCCGTAACGCGATCAAGGAGACCCGGGACGTCGGGTTCATCTTCCTGGTGATGGGCGTCGGCATGGCCTGCGGCACCCGGTTCTACACCCTGGCCATCGCCGCCGCCGTCGCGATCAGCCTGATCATCGTGGTGATGCACCGGTTCAACTGGTTCGCCCTGAACGTGCAGCGCCAGGTGGTCAAGGTCCAGGTCCCGGCCGGCGGCAACCACACCGCCGACATCCAGGACGTGCTGGTCCGCTACACCACGGAGTTCGAGCTGGTCAGCCTGGAGACGATCCGGGCCGGCGCGCTCACCGAGCTGATGTACACGGTCCGGCTCAAGAAGGGCAGCGAGCCGGGCGAGCTGATCTCGGCGCTCGGCGAGCGGACCTCCGGCCAGCGGGTGACGGTGCTGACCGGCTACGACCAGACGGACCTGTGATGTCCGAGCCGCTGCGCACCCGGTCCCTGCTGCCCCGCAAACTGCGGCGACGCCTACCGGTGCGGGTGCGGCAGAACTGGAAGCTGCTGACCACCTGCGTGGCGTTCGTCGCCGTCCTCACCCTGGTGCTGGGCACGGAGCGGATCCACCCGTACGTCACGAGCGCCAGCGACACCGGGGCGGACGCGGTGACCGTGGACATCGCCGGCACGACGGACCTCTTCGACGCGACCACCGCCCACTCGATCCGGCTCACCTTCCGGGACGCGGACTACGAGCGGATGCTCGACACCTACTGGAAGGAGGGGGAGAAGGACTACGTCGAGGCGGACCTGACCATCGACGGCACCACGGTCCCCAGCGTCGGCATCCGGCTCAAGGGCAACTCGACGCTGGGCGGGCTGACCTGGAAGGGCGAGAGCAAGCCGCGACAGGGCGGCGGCGGTTTCCCCGGCGGGGGTGCCGCCCCCGGCGGCGGGCGCCCCGCCCCCGGCGCCGGCCAGCAGCCGGGCCAGGGCCAGCAGCCGGGCCAGGGCCAGGGCCAGCAGCCGGGTCGGGGCGGGTTTCCCGGTGGGGGGATGGCCCGGACCTCGCTGAAGGCCGAGGAGCCGGAGACGCTGCCCTGGCTGATCAGCTTCGACGAGTTCGTCGACGGCCGCCGGTACCAGGGGCACAGCGAGGTGGCCGTCCGGGTCTCCGGCATGGGCGGCGGCTCCACCGTGCTGAACGAGGCGCTGTCGCTGTCCCTGCTCGCCGGCGTCGGCGAGGCGGCCCAGCGGTACGCGTACTCCTCGTTCACGGTGAACGGCCGGCCGACCACGGCCCGGCTGCTGGTCGAGCACCCCGACGAGCACTTCGCCGACCAGATGGACGGCACCGGTGTGCTCTACAAGTCCCTGGCCAGCAGCAGCTTCACCGATCAGGGCGACGACCAGACCGACTACCAGGACGACTTCAAGCAGATCACCATGCAGGGCAGCCAGGACCTGCAACCCGTGATCAACCTGATCAAGTGGGTGAACTCGGCGAGCGACGAGGAGTTCGACGCACACCTCACCGACCGGGTCGACGTGGAGTCGTTCGCCCGCTACGTCGCACTCCAGAACCTGCTGCTCAACTTCGACGACATGTCCGGACCGGGGAAGAACTACTACCTCTGGTACGACCTGGAGACGAAGAAGTTCAGCGTGATCAGCTGGGACCACAACCTCACCTTCAGTGGCAACGCCGCCCAGGGACCGCACGACAGCGGCGGCCTCGGCATGCCGGGCGGGATGCGGCCCACCGAGGGCGAGCAGGCTCCCGAGGGGGCGGGGCCGCCCGGTGGGGCGGGGTTCCCCGATGGCGCCCAGCCGCCGGGCGGCGCGGACGCCGGGCGGGAGGACGGAGCCGCCGAGCGAGGCCGGCCCGGCGGCATGATGTCGGGCCACAAGCTCAAGGAGCGCTTCCTGGCCAGCGACGCCTTCAAGGGCGTCTACGAGGACGCGTACCGCGCGCTCTACCAGCAGGTGTACGCCGACGGGCGGGCCGCCGGCTCGCTCGACGCGATCACCGCGGTCCTCAAGGCGGTGGACGGGGCCGACGCGACGGCCGTGGACACCGACGCGGACCGGCTGCGCACCCTCGTGAAGCAGCGGACGGAGAGCCTCCGGGGCAACGAGGTGATCACCCGCGGCTGAACCCGGCGGGGCGGGGCCGGGCGGGCAGCACGCCGGCCCCGCCCCTCGTCGTGTCCCGGCCGCGCCCCTTCCTACCCCGCCCGTCGGCATTCCCCGGGACGGCCGGAATGGTAGGACTGGTCGGAGAATGGTAGGGCTGGCCGGATGGACCGGGCCGGGCCCGCTACGGAAGGCTGGGTGCCATGGTGGCGGACACAAGCCGGGCGACGCCCCGGCGGTCGTACCCGAGGAGCACCCGGCACTGGGCGACCAGCCTGGCGATCGCCGGGACGGCCGCGGCGGCGACCACCACGGTGGCCCAGTCGATCGGCGACTACCACTGGTGGGCCGGCTTCGTCCTGGTCCCCGGGGCGCTGACCGCGGCGGGCGGCGGGGTGCTGCTGGCCCGCGGCGGCGGGCGGGCGTTCGTCGGGTACGTCGTGGCCTGCGTCGGCGTGCTGATCTTCACGGTCGGGGCGCTGCTGATGACCGGCACGACCGGCCGGGGCTGGCCGGCCCTGGTCACGCTGCCCTGCCTGGCGGTCGCCGGAACCTACCTGTGGCGGTCCGCCGACCCGCTGGCCCGGGGGCTGCACCGGACGGTCGCCCTGCTCGCCCTGGCCGGCGCCCTGGTCGGGGTGACCCTGTTCCTCATCCGCGCCCGGCTCGTGGACCCGGGGCAGACCCACTGGTGGGGCGGGTTCGTGCTGCTCGCCGGGGTGGTGGTCTGCGGCAACGCGGTCGAGCTGGCCCGGCACCGGATGCCGTACCGGCTCCAGGCGGTCACCCTGCTGGTCGGGCCGGCCGTGGTCGCCGCCCTGCTCGGCGTCCGCATGCTGCGCGGCTGGTGAGGCCCCGCGCGGCTCAGAAGGCGCAGGCGACGACCAGCTCCGGGGCGCGGTCCGGCAGCAGGTCGAGCCGGTCGATCCGGCCGGCGGCCCGCAGGTCGTCGGCGATCAGCGTCAGCCGGTCGAGCAGGGCGGCCGGGCCGAGCGCCTCGGCCAGCGGCACCTCCGCCCGCATCGACAGCTTCCGCTCGGACTTGGCCCGGCGCACCTGGCTCAGGGCGTCCCCGGCCAGCCGCAGCAGCTCCGGGTCGCCGTCGCCCTGGATCGCCCGCCCGACCTCGTGCGTCGTCGGCCAGGTGGCGCGGTGCACCGACCCGTACCGCCACCAGGACCAGACCTCCTCGGTGGCGAACGGCAGCACCGGCGCGAACAGCCGCAACTGCACCGACAGGGCGGTCGCCAGCGCCGCGCGGGCCGAGTCGGCCCCCGGCCCGGTGCCGTAGGCGCGCTCCTTCACCAGCTCGATGTAGTCGTCGCAGAACCGCCAGAAGAATCCCTCCGCCGCCTGGAGGGCGGCCGTGTGGTCGTACCCGTCGAAGGCGGCCGTCGCGGCGGCGACCACGCCGGACAGCTCGGCGAGCATGGCGGTGTCCAGCGGCTCGGTGGCCGACAGCTCCAGGTCGCGGCGCGGCGTCAGACGCGCCGAGCTGGAGTTGTCGTACGGGGCGCGCAGCGCGTCGGCCGCGCCCAGCCCGAGGGCGAACCTCGACGCGTTGAGCAGCTTGGTGGCCAGCCGCCGGCCCACCTTGATCTGCGCCGGGTCGAAGGCCAGGTCCATGCCGGGCCGGCCGCTGGCCGCCCAGTACCGGACCGCGTCGGAGCCGTACTGCTCCAGCAGCGCCATCGGGGTGGTGACATTCCCCTTGGACTTGGACATCTTCTTCCGGTCAGGGTCGAGGATCCAGCCGGAGAGCACCGTGTCCCGCCAGGGCAGCACGCCGTGCTCCAGGTGCGCCCGGACGATCGTGGAGAACAGCCAGGTGCGGATGATCTCCTGCCCCTGCGGGCGCAGGTCCATCGGGAAGACCTGCCGGAACAGCTCCGGGTCGGTCTCCCAACCGCCGACGATCTGCGGGGTCAGTGACGAGGTGGCCCAGGTGTCCAGCACGTCCGGGTCGCCGACGAAACCACCGGGCAGGCCGCGCCGGGACTCGTCGTAGCCGGGCGGCGGCTCGCTGGACGGGTCGACCGGCAGCGCCGACTCGTTTGGTGTGAGAGGGTGGGAAAGGTCCGGCTCGCCAGTGTCGTCGAGCCGGTACCACACCGGCACCGGCACGCCGAAGAAGCGCTGCCGGCTGACCAGCCAGTCACCGGTCAGGCCGCCCACCCAGTGGTCGTAGCGGTGCTTCATGTGCTCCGGCACCCAGCGCAGCTCCCCGCCCCGGGCCAGCAGCTCCGCGCGCAGGCCGGTGTCCCGCCCGCCGTTGCGCAGGTACCACTGCCGGGTGGACACGATCTCCAACGGCCGGTCGCCCCGCTCGTAGAACTTCACCGGATGCGTGATCGGGCGCGGCTCGCCGACCAGGTCGCCCGCGTCGGCCAGCAGCCCCACCAGCGTCCGCCGGGCGCCGTTCACGGTCTGCCCGGCCAGCGCCGCGTACGGCTCCGCCGGCACGCCGGCCGGCGGCTCCGGCAGCAGCCGCCCGTCCCGGCCGATCACCACCCGGGTGTCCAGGTCCAGGTCCCGCCACCAGGTCACGTCGGCCAGGTCGCCGAACGTGCAGACCATCGCGGCGCCCGTGCCCTTCGCCGGGTCCGCCAGCGGATGCGCGCGCACCGGCACCTCGACCCCGAAGACGGGGGTACGCACCGACGAGCCGACCAGGTCCGCGTACCGCTCGTCGTCGGGGTGGCAGACCAGCGCCACGCAGGCCGGCAGCAGCTCCGGCCGGGTGGTGTCGATCAGCACCTCCCGCCCGCCCGGCCCGGCGAACCGCAGCCGGTGGTACGCCCCCGGCCGCTCCCGGTCCTCCAGCTCCGCCTGCGCCACGGCGGTGGCGAACCCGACGTCCCACAGCGTCGGCGCCTCCGCCTGGTACGCCTCGCCCCGGGCCAGGTTGCGCAGGAACGCCCGCTGCGACGTTGCCCGGGCCACCCGCCCGATCGTGGTGTACGTCAGCGACCAGTCCACCGACAGCCCGAGCCGCCGCCACAGCGCCTCGAACACCTGCTCGTCGGCGGCGGTCAGCACCCCGCACAGCTCGACGAAGTTGCGCCGGGAGATCGGCGTCGGGTCCTTGCGGGCCGCGTCGTCGACCGGGGCGGCCGGCGGCTGCCAGTCCGGGTCGTACGGCAGCGTCGGGTCGCAGCGCACCCCGTACACGTTCTGCACCCGGCGCTCGGTGGGCAGGCCGTTGTCGTCCCAGCCCATCGGGTAGAACACCGTCCGGCCGCGCATCCGCTGGAAGCGGGCCACCGTGTCGGTGTGCGTGTACGAGAAGACGTGCCCCATGTGCAGCTCGCCCGACACGGTCGGCGGCGGGGTGTCGATGGAGAACACGTCGGCCCTACGACCATTCCGGCTCGGCGCGTCGGGCACCGGAACGGTCGCCTTGGAACGGTCGAACGCGTACGTGCCCTCCTCCTGCCAGCGGCGGGCCCAGGTCTCCTCGAGCCCGTCCAACGTGGGCCGCTCGGGGACGCCGGCACGGGCCGTCCTCGCCGTATCAGTCATCCGTCGATCCTAGGCAGCGGCGGTGCGTCCAACCACGGCTTTAACCGGCCGACGGTCAGCGCTTGATCGGGCCGAAGACCGGGCCGGTGGTGGCCAGCCGGAATCCGAAGCGGCCGTTGGTGCGGGCGTTGGCCCGGTCGAGGATGGTCGAGACCGGGGCGTACCTGTTGTGCTCGTCGGCGTTGACGCACCGCCCCTGGCCGGGATCGCCGCTGGACAGGATGCCCAGCGCCTTGCCGTCGGACTCGGTGAAAAGCGGGCCGCCACTGTCCCCGGGCCGGGCGCAGATCCGCACGTCGATGCCGCCACCGGACTTACCGGTGATCTCCCCGCACCGGGTGCCGGGCAGGTAACCCGACCCGGCACCGGAGTCGACGTAGGGCTCGCCGGCCTTGGGGGTGTAGGCGGAGCCCGTCGCGCAGACCACCCAGCCGGTCTGGATGCCGCTCCACGACACGTACCCGGTGATCGCCACGTCCCGGCTGGTCGTGCAGCGCGGGTTGTCGGCGACGCACCAGTAGTTGACCAGGCTCGGCCGGCTGGTCGCCGTGGTCGGGTACGCCCACCGCTTCAGGGCCCCCGCCTGGTACGGCATGACCGCGTAGTCGTTCGGGTAGGTGCTCTCGGTCAGCGCGGCGTTGCCGGACTCGATCGTGACCGGGCTCTTGGGCCCGAGGAACTTGTGCCAGGTGTCGTCGCGCCGGGTGTGTCTGCTGCCGGCCACGCAGTGCCCGGCGGTCAGCACGTAGGCCGCCCCGTGCCGGTCCAGCACGTTGAAGCCGCTGGTGCAGCCGCCGACCGTGCCGTCGTCGCGCGGGACGTCCAGCCGGATGCCGCCGCGCATCGGCGCCTTGTCGCAGTCGAGCGGGTCGCACGCCTTCGGCACGGAGACCCGAGCCACCCGGGCACGGGACCGGGTGGACACCCCGGCGTCGGCCAGCGCCGCCGGCAGTCGCCGGTCGCCTGCGGCGACCCGGCCACCGGTGAGCACCACGACCTCGTTGGCCGCCTGGTCCACCACCACGTCGGTGCCGACGGTCGCGCCCAGCGCCTTGGCGACCCGGGCCGCCGAGGCGTCGAGCTGCCGCAGCGAGTGCCGCACCGGCACCACCCGGACGTGGGTCGCGTCCGGCACGGCGGCCACGGCGGCCCGTACGGACTCGGGCCGGGTGGCGGCGACGGTGAGCACCCCGCCGGCCGACTGGTCGAGCCACATCCCGCCGTACTCGCCCGGAAGGCGGTCGGTGAGCGTCGCGGCCAGCGGCTGGGCGAGTTCCTGGAGGGTGAGCCGCCGGGCCGCCTCGGTCGCGGAAATCCCGTACCGGTCGCGCAGGTAGGCGACGGACGCGGGCGCGGCGGCGGCGACCTCGGCGGCGGGTCGCCCGGCCGCCACCGGCCTCGCCGCCGCCCCGTCGGCCGGCGTCAGCCCGTAGGCGGTCGTCCCGACCGCGCAGGCGGCGGCGACCCCAAAAATGATCATGCGTCGTGTACGCACCCCGTGTCCTCCCCGTGTGGTCGGCGGTGCCCGATCGGACGTAATTCTAGGCGCCTTCCGTCGGCCAGGGCTGTCCCGCGCGGGCCGGGCGGCGCGTCCGGCGCTCAGACCAGGGAGTCGCGCCACTGCCGGTGCAGCGCCGCGTACCGGCCGTCGGTGCCGGCCAGCCGGTCCGGTGGGCCGTCCTCCACGATCCGGCCGTCGTCGAGGACCAACACCCGGTCGGCGGTCTCCACGGTGGACAGGCGGTGCGCGATCACCAGCGCGGTCCGGTCCCGCAGCACGGTGGCGAGCGCCCGCTGCACCAGCCGCTCCGTGGGCACGTCGAGCGACGACGTCGCCTCGTCCAGGACCAGCACCCGGGGGTCGGCGAGGAACGCCCGGGCGAACGCCACGAGCTGACGTTGCCCGGCCGAGAGCCGGCCGCCGCGCCGCCGCACCTGCGTGTCGTACCCGTCGGGCAGTGCGGCGATGAAGTCGTGCGCGCCGATCGCCCGTGCGGCGGCCCGCACCGCCGCGTCGTCCGCGCCCGGCCGGCCGAACCGGATGTTCTCCGCCACGGAGCCGCTGAACAGGTGGTTCTCCTGGGTGACCAGCACGACCGCCCGGCGCAGCTCGGCGTCGGCCAGGTCCCGCAGGTCGACCCGGTCCAGGTGGACCGTGCCGGCGTCCGGGTCGTGGAAGCGGGCCAGCAGCTTGGCGATCGTCGACTTGCCCGCGCCCGTCGGGCCGACCAGCGCGACGGTCTGCCCGGCCGGCACGGTCAGGTCCAGGCCGGTCAGGATCGGCGCGTCGGCCCGGTACCCGAACGAGACCGACCGGAACTCCACCGCCCCCCGCCCCGGGCCGTCGGGCAGCGGCGTCGGGCGGGCCGGCTCGGCCACCGCAGGCCGCTCGTCGAGCACCCCGGCCAGCTTCTCCAGCGCCGCCGTCGCCGACTGGAGCGAGTTGTAGAACTGGCTCAGCTCCTGCATCGGCTCGAAGAACCGGCGCAGGTACAGCAGGAACGCGGCGAGCACCCCCACCTCCATCCCGCCGCCGAGCACCCGGGTCCCGCCGTAGCCGAGCACCACCGCCACCGTCACGTTGCCGATCACCTTGATCCCCGGCGAGTACGTGGCGATCAGCCGGAACGCGTGCAGGCTGGTCCGCCGGTAGTCGTCGTTGACGGCGGCGAAGATCCGCTGGTTGCGCGGCTCCCGCCGGTACGCCTGCACCGCGCGGATGCCGCGCAGCGACTCGACGAAGTGGACGATCAGCAGCGCCACCGCCTCCCGGGTCCGCCGGTACGCCCCGGCCGACGCGCGGGCGAACCAGCGGGACAGCCAGAACAGGAACGGGAACGCCAGCAGGGTCACCGCGGCCAGTGGCGCGTCCAGCCAGAGCAGGATGCCGGCCACGGACAGGATGGACAGGGCGGCTAGGACGAGGCTGTCCACGCCGCCGTCGACCAGTTCGGCGATGGAGTCCAGGTCGCTGGTGAGCCGGGAGATCATCCGGCCCGAGGTGTAGCGCTCGTGGAAGCCGACGGACAGCCGCAGGAAGTGGCCGTACACCCGCTGCCGCAGCTCCAGCAGGACGGCCTGGCCGATCCGGGTGGAGAGGGCGAGGAAGCCGCGCCGGGCCGCGTACTCGGTCAGCGCGGCGGCGGCGAAGGCCCCGGCGATCGCGACGAGCGGCCCGCTGTCCCCGGCTCGCAGCGGACCGATCGCCCGGTCGATGCCGAGCATCACCAGGTACGGCCCGGACATGGCGGCGGCGTTCTGCGCCAGCAGCAGCCCGACGGCCGCCCCGAGCCGGCGCCGGTGCGGGCGCAGCAGGTCCCGCAGCAGGGCGCGGCTGCGGGCGCGCAGCCGGGCGAGCGCCTCGGGCGTCGCCTCCTCCGCCCGGCTGCGGTCCGCCTCCGGGTCGGTGGCCCGCCCCCGCCACCGGTCCAGGTCCGGCGCGCTCCGGGCCTGCTGTTCCGGTGCGCCCAGCCCCCGCCGGCCGGTCGCGCCCGGCGGACTGCCCGGCCCGTCGACGGGCTCGTCCTCGGGGTGGCGGACCGTGGGGTCGACGGCGGTCACGACAGCACCAGCCCCCGTTCGTCCGGGGCGGCGGAGAGGACCGCCCGGTACGCCGGCACCTCGGCCAGCAGCCGCGAGTGGGTGCCGATCGCCGTGATCCGGCCCCGCTCCAGCAGCGCGACCCGGTCGGCCAGCGCCACGGTCGACGGCCGGTGCACCACGAGCAGCGCGGTGGTGTCCCGCAGCACCCGCCGCAGCGCCGTCTCCACCAGTGCCTCGGTGTGCACGTCGAGGGCGGACAGCGGGTCGTCGAGCACCAGCAGCGCGGGCCGGCCGAGCACCGCCCGGGCCAGCGCCAGCCGCTGCCGCTGCCCGCCGGAGAGGGTGAGCCCCTGCTCACCGACCCGGGTGGCCAGTCCCCACGGCAGCTCGTACACGAAGTCGGCCTGGGCCAGCGCGAGCGCCGCCCGGACGTCGTCCTCGCCGGCGTCCGGGCGGCCCAGGGTGAGGTTCTCCCACACCGACATGGAGAACAGCGTCGGCTCCTCGAAGGCCACCCCGACCAGCCGGCGCAGCGAGGCCAGCCGCAACTCGCGCAGGTCGTGGCCGTCCAGGGTGATCCGCCCGCCGGTCACCTCGTGCAGCCGGGGGACCAGGGAGAGCAGGGTGCTCTTGCCGGTGCCGGTCGCGCCGACCAGGGCCAGGGTCTCGCCCGGCTCGACGGTCAGGTCGATCTCCCGCAGCACCGGAGCGGGGGTGCCCGGGTAGTGGAACGACACCCGGTCGAAGACCAGCCGGCCGTGGACCGCCGGCCGGGCCAGCGTGACCGCGCCCGGCGCGTCGACGATGGAGGGCCGGGTGTCCAGCACCTCCTGGATGCGGTCGGCGGCGGTCGCCGCCTCCTGCCCGTTGGCGATGATCCAGCCGAGCGACTGCACCGGCCAGATCAGCATCAGTTGCAGGCTGACGAAGGCGACCAGCTCGCCGATGGTGAGCACACCCCGGGCGGCGGCGACCGCCCCGGCGACCAGCACCACGCCGAGGGTCAGGTTCGGCACCAGGTCGAACAGCGCGGAGGTGCGGGCCAGCAGCCGCCCCTTGGCCACCCCGGTGTCGTGCAGCGCCCGGGCGCCGGCCGCGAACCGGCTGGCCAGCTCGGGCCCCCGGCCGTACGCCTTCATGGTGCGCAGCCCCTGCGCGGTCTCCTCGACCAGCGTGGCCACGTCGCCCTGCTGGTCCTGCATCCGGCGCGACGCGCTGTGGTAGTACCGCCCGAACCGGCGGCTGATCAGGAACAGCGGCACGGCGCTGGCCGCGACCAGCGCACCCAGCGCGGGGTGCAGCCGGATCAGCAGCACCACCACGGCGGCGTACGTCACCAGGTTGAGCACCAGGAACAGCAGGCCGAAGGAGAGGAACCGGCGGATCACCGACAGGTCGCTGGTGACCCGCGAGAGCAACTGCCCGGTCTGCCACCGGTCGTGGAAGCCGGGCGGCAGCCGTTGCAGGTGGGCGTAGACGTCGGCGCGGATCGCCGCCTCCATGCCCACCGACGACGAGGACTGCGTCCACCGGCGGATGAAGATCAGCAGTGCCTCGGCCAGGCCGAGCAGCAGGGCCAGGCCACCGAGCCGGACCAGGCCGGCCGGGTCGTGCCGGGCGATCGGGCCGTCGACCACCCGCTGCACCACGAGCGGCACGGCGAGGCTCGCGCCGGTGGCAGCCAGCGCCGCCGCCAGCAGCCAGCAGAACTGGACGGCGTACGGGCGCAGGTAGGGGCGCAACCGCCAGAGGTTGCGCAGCGGGCGAGCGCGGTCGGCCGCCCGTGCCGGGTCGCCGTCGCTCTCGGCAGGCACCAACCGACGGTAGCGTCAAACGGGACTGTCGCCGCTGTCAGCTTTCAGCACGTCCGAACCCCGGCCCCCGGCCAGTCCGCCGGCCGCTCACCGCCCGGCGGATGCCTCGTGGGCGAGCAGCCACCGCTTCACGTCCAGCCCCCAGCGGTAGCCGCCGAGGCCGCCGTCGGTGCGCAGCACCCGGTGACACGGGACGAACAGGGCGGCGGCGTTGCGCGCGCAGGCAGCCGCCGCGGCGCGGACCGCCGCCGGCCGACCGGCCAGCCCGGCGTACCCGGTGTAGGTGACCGGCCGGCCGGGCCCGACCTCGCGCAGCACCCGCCACGCGTGCGCCATGAACTCGCCGCCGGTGTGCTGCTCCACCGGCACCGTGTCGATCGCGGTCAGGTCTCCGTCGAGGTACGCGGTGACCGCCGCGGTGACCGGGCCGAGTTCCGCCCGCCGCCGCAGCGGCCCGCGCAGGCCGGAGTGCACCAGCGGCAGCAGCGTCTCCGGTTCGGGGGTGAAGCCGGCGGCCCGGACCGCGCCGTCGGGGCCGGTCAGGATGCTCAGCGGGCCGGTGGGGGTGTCCATGGCCGTGCCGTCGAGGGTGACGTTCATGCTGCTCTCCAGAGTCTGATCACCGCGTACGAGCGCCAGGGGCGCCAGCGTTCCGCGTACGCGTCGAGGGTCAACGGGGCGTCGGGGAGGCCGAGCGCGGCGGCACCGCGCCGCACGGCCACATCGGTGTGGAGCAGGACGTCGGGGTCGCCGAGGGCGCGCATGGCCACGTAGCCGGCCGTCCACGCGCCGATCCCGGGCACCCTGAGCAGCCGCCGCGCGGCCTCCTCCCGGTCCCCGCCCGGATCGAGGTCCAGCTCGCCGTCGACGACGGCCCGCGCCGCCGCCCGGATCGTCTCCCGCCGCCCCACCGGCATCCGGAACCCGCTGTCGGCGATCCTCAACACCTCCTCCGCCGCAGGAAATCCCCACCCCAACCGCCCCCGACCAGGCTCCCCGGGGTGATCAAGAAGTTCGTGTCCCGGAGGAGCGGCGGGGGGAGGGGGTGGGGGGAGGAGGCGGGTGAGGGTGGTTCGGGCCGAGGCGACCGAGACCTGTTGGCCGACGATCGCGCGGACCAGCATCTCGAAGCCGTCGACGGCGCGCGGGACGCGGATCCCGGGCTCCGCCGCCACCAGCGGGGCGAGGGCCGGGTCGGCGGCGAGCGTGCCGTCCACGGCGGCCGGGTCGGCGTCGAGGTCGAGCAGCCGGCGGCAGCGGGCCACCGCCGGGGCCAGGTCGCGCATGTCGGCCAGCCGCAGCGTGGCCGCCACGTGCCCGGCCGCCGGGGTCAGCGCCACCTCCGCGCCGCCGTGCGGCAGCCGCAACCCCCGGCGGTACGTCCCGTCGCGCACCTCCTCCACCCCGGGCAGGGCCCGCAGCGCGAGGAAGTCCAGCAGCGCCGCCGCGTGCAACGGCGGCCGGTACGCCAACCGCAGCGCGATCGTGCCCGGCCCGCCGACCACCGGTGCCCGTCCCCGGGCGTCGCGCAGCTCCGACGGGGCGGCGGCATAGACCTCGCGGACCGTGTCGTTGAACTGCCGGACGCTGCCGAACCCGGCCGCGAACGCGACCTCGGCCATCCCGAGCCCGGTCGTCTCGATCAGGATCCGGGCGGTCTGCGCGCGCTGCGCCCGGGCCAGCGCCAGGGGCCCGGCGCCCAGCTCGGCGCGCAGCATCCGGTGCAGGTGACGTTCGGTGTAGCCGAGCCGGGCGGCCAGGCCCGGCACGCCGTCCCGGTCGACCACCCCGTCGGCGATCAGCCGCATGGCCCGCCCCACCACGTCCGCCCGGACGTCCCACTGGGGCGAGCCCGGGGCGGCGTCCGGGCGGCAGCGGCGGCAGGCCCGCAGCCCGGCTCCCTGCGCGGCGGCGGCCGACGGGAAGAACCGGACGTTGCGCCGCTTGGGCGTCATCGCCGGGCAGGACGGCCGGCAGTAGATCCCGGTCGACGTCACGCCCGTGTAGAACCAGCCGTCGAATCGCTGGTCACGGCTGTCGACTGCCCGGTAGCACCGCTCGAAGTCCAAGTCCACGACACCGATACTGCCCCGCCGCCCGACCCTTCGGCTCGCGGAAATCGGACCTCGCCGTGGGGGTGATCAGGGCTACTCGCGACATCCCTTCACCTCAGCCGCCCATCCCGGCCCGGGAACGGATATCCGGGCCGAAAGTGTCGGTCGGTGCCGGTACGGTCCCCGCCACCAACTCAAGAAGGGTGCGGCGATGGCGAGCGTGGCCGGGCGAGGTGTCCGCTGATGCGGTCGGGGCAGGCGCGGCTCGACCGCACGGTGGTCCAGGGCTTCTACGACCGGATGCGGGCGGTCGCCCCGGCGGCGTACGGCGCGATGGAGCGGGACCGGGCCGGCGACCCGGGGCGGGCGTTCCGGGACACGGCCTGCGGCCGGCTCGCCGCGTCGCTCGACGCCGCGGGCCTGCGCGCCCTCGGCATGTGGGCGCACCACTGGTGCATGCGCTTCTACGACGACGACACCCGGGTGGGGCTGCGCCTGGTCCGGGAGATCGCCGGCTGCTCCGGGCTGGGCTGGACGGCCGACGAGGTGCGCTGGATGCTCGGCGAGTCCACGGCGGCCGGCCCGTCCGCCGCGTACCGGTTCACGCTGCCGGCCGCGGCGGCCCGCGAGCTGCCGCAGCCGGCCCGCGGTGAGTTCACGGCCCACGACCCGGCACGGCCGAGCCGAGCGAACCGCGCCGGTGCGAGGCGGGGCACAATGCCGGAATAAGGACCCCGAGGAGAGGACCGCCGTGGCCGCCAGCGAGCCGACCATCGTCGCCACCAGCATGGGCTTCTTCAGCCGCCGTCGCGGCCCGAACGATCTGCGCCCCGGGCCGGTGTTCGAGCTGGCCGCCGAGCTGGCCCAGGCCGGCCCCGAGCCGCGACTGTGCTACCTCGGCCAGGCCGTCGGCGACCGGGACGCCTCGATCGCCGCCGTCTACGCGGCGTTCGCCGGCACCCAATTCCGGTCGTTGCACCTCACCCGGTTCCGGGCGTCGCACCTGGCGCTGTTCCCGATGCCGAACGTCGACGACGTCCGGGCCCACCTGCTCGCCCAGGACGTGATCTGGGTCGGCGGCGGCAGCGTGGCCAACCTGTGCGCGGTGTGGCGGGCGCACGGCCTCGACGAGATCCTGCACGAGTGTTGGCAGGCCGGGGTGGTGCTGGCCGGAGTCTCGGCCGGCTCGATCTGCTGGCACCTCGGCGGCGCCACCGACAGCTTCGGCCCCCGGCTGCGCGGCTTCACCGACGGCCTGGGCTGGCTGCCGTACGGCAACGGGGTGCACTACGACAGCGAGGACCAGCGGCGACCGCTGATGCACGCGCTGGTCGCCGACGGCACGCTCCCGACCAGCCACTGCACCGACGACGGGGTCGGGCTGGTCTACCGGGGCACCCGGCTGGTCGAGGCGGTCGCCGACCGCGAGGGCGTCGCGGCGTACGAGGTCGCCCGGTCGGGGGACGGCGGGGTGCGGGAGACCCGGATCGAGCCGCGTCTGCTGAGCTGACCGTAGACGGCCGGTGCCGGCCGCGTAGACTGGCCGCCCGTGAGCCTCACCATCGGGATCGTCGGCCTGCCCAACGTCGGCAAGAGCACCCTGTTCAATGCGCTGACCAAGAACGACGTGCTCGCGGCGAACTACCCGTTCGCCACGATCGAGCCCAACGTCGGCGTCGTCGGGCTGCCGGACGAGCGGCTGAACAAGCTGGCCGAGATCTTCTCCTCGCAGAAGGTGCTGCCGGCGCCGGTGTCGTTCGTCGACATCGCCGGCCTGGTCCGGGGCGCGTCGAAGGGGCAGGGCCGGGGCAACGCGTTCCTGGCGAACATCCGCGACGCGTCCGCGATCTGCCAGGTGGTGCGGGCCTTCTCCGACCCGAACGTGGTGCACGTCGACGGCAAGGTCTCCCCGGCCGACGACATCGAGACGATCAACACCGAGCTGATCCTGGCCGACCTCCAGACCCTGGAGAAGGCGCTGCCCCGGCTGGAGAAGGAGGCCAAGCTCCGCAAGGACCGGGCCGCCGCCGTGGCCGCCGCGAAGCAGGCCGTCGAGGTTCTCGACGGCGGCACCACGCTGTACGCGGGCGCCGCCGCCGCGAAGATCGAGCTGGAGCACCTCCGCGAGCTGCACCTGCTCACCACCAAGCCCTTCCTGTACGTCTTCAACGTCGACGAGGCCGAGCTGGCCAACGCCGAGTTCCTCGACGAGCTGCGTGCCCTGGTCGCCCCGGCCGAGGCCGTCTTCATGGACGCCAAGATCGAGTCCGAGTTGGTGGACCTGCCCGAGGAGGAGGCCCGTGAGCTGCTGGAGTCGATCGGTCAGGCCGAGCCCGGCCTCAACCAGCTCGTCCGGATCGGCTTCCGCACGCTCGGGCTCCAGACGTACCTGACGGCGGGGCCGAAGGAGTCGCGGGCCTGGACCGTCCCGGTCGGGGCGACCGCCCCGGAGGCCGCGGGGGTCATCCACTCCGACTTCCAGCGCGGCTTCATCAAGGCCGAGGTGGTCTCCTTCGACGACCTGGTCGCGGCCGGATCGATGGCGGCGGCGAAGGCGGCCGGCAAGGTCCGCATCGAGGGCAAGGAGTACGTCATGCAGGACGGCGACGTTGTGGAGTTCCGCTTCAACGTCTGAATCCGACCTGTTTGCGCAGCTCACGCGCATGTTCCTTCGCTCGGGGGCACATCCGGGGCGCAACCCCAAGCGGTCATCGAGCGCCCGCCGGGTACGTTCCTCGGAGTCCGGCATCAGGTGGCCGTACGTCGACAGGACCAGGGTCGTGTTCTCGTGCCCCAGCCGTTCGGCCACCACGATGACCGACTCACCCTGCATGAGCAGTACCGATTGGTGGGACCTTGTCGACCAGGGGCAGCAGTTGGGTGACGTCGTGGCGGTTGCCGCCGGTCAAGCTCGCGGCGAGGGGGATGCCGCCCGCGTCGGTGATGATGTGGTGTTTCGAGCCCGGCTTGCGGCGGTCGACCGGGCTCGGACCTGTTTTGGGCTGCCCTTGAGCGCCCGAATGTGGGTGCCGTCGATCACCGCCCTCGACATGTCGAGTTGCCCGGCGGCCCGGAGCTTGCCCAGCAGCACCTCGTGCAGGTGTTGCCACACGCCCGCGTCGTTCCAGTCCCGCAACCTGCGCCAGCAGGTCATCCCCGACCCGAACCCGAGTTCCTGGGGCAGGTACTCCCACGGGATCGCGGTGTGCAGCACGAACAAGATCCCGCACAACACCTTGCGGTCATCCAGCGGCTTACGTCCCGGGTAGCGGCGCCGGCGAGGGGGCCGCGGCGGCAGCAGCGGTTCGATCTCGGCCCAGAGTTCATCCGAGACGACCCACGGCGGCTGCTGACCCCTCCTCACGTTCAGACAGAACGATCCTCACGTCCAGCCAGTTACGCCCAGCATCATTTAGTTAGGAGTTCTAAGGCGTGACTGATCGCCCTGTCGCCCTGGGCGCCAACCGTCAGCACCGGTCCGGCCGGATGTAGTCGCCACACCAAGCCGGAGCCTTGACTGCCCAGGGCCTCCGTGCCGCTGCGCGGTGGGGCAAGTAACCGCCGTCAGGCGGCCCAGAACACCGTGCATTGATTGTTTCGGGCAGCGGCGTCGAAAAACTCGACGAGGGCCCGGTAGTACGCGGCCAGGTGTTCAGTGATCCACGGCAGGATATCGCTGACGTACCGTGACTGTTTCTTATTCAAGGGGCCGCGGTACTCGGCCGTCAGCGCCGCATGCACGTGGGGCGCCAGCACGTCGAACGGCGTCGACATGAGGTGGACAGCGGCCTGCGCGACTTGTTCAGGTGTGAGTGAACGCGAGTCCCCGTCCTGGCCCCAGGCCGTTCGTTCGTCGGGGAAGAATGATCCGGCGGTAATCGGGTTAATCGGGAAATGTGCCGCGTCAATGAGGAAAGCGAGTCTGCTCCAGGTTCGATCCAGATCCAGCCGGCAGCCCGGTTCGTCGAAATCCGCAAGTTGCGAATACGCGTCGACTGAGGGCATCGTTCGGAATTCTTCCAACTGCTCCGGGCTCAGCCGCGCAAAGTCGCCCAAGACGCTCATAATGAATTTCCTATCTACCAACCGGCAGTGTCGGGTCAGGTGATCAAGCCTATGTCCACCGACGAGAGCGAACAGCTCGGGGATCGCATCCGGAGGGCTAGGCGATGAAGGGCGCACCGGCGAGCGTGCCG
The DNA here is from genome assembly GCF_009908295.1 of Micromonospora rubida. GTDB lineage: Bacteria > Actinomycetota > Actinomycetes > Mycobacteriales > Micromonosporaceae > Micromonospora > Micromonospora rubida. The sequence continues at coordinate 498,236 of NZ_JAAALO010000002.1, read as the reverse complement.
GATCGGCGGTGTATCCGATCCGGCCGCGTCGATGAACGTGCTGAGGGTGGTGACGTGTCTGGTCTGCCGAACTGCACGCATGTCCGGGACGAACTCTGCGCCCCGGCGCGAGCAGCAGTAGCGCCTGGAAGGTAGCCCTCGATGTATCTACAAGATCATCGGGCACAGATCCGGCACAACTGAGCCCGAAAAGCCGTGTAAAACGTCGAGAAGCGCTGAGGACTCCAGCCCTGGTCAGGGGCCAGATCTGTCCGTTTGCAGACGATCTCTACCCGGCCTACGGTATTAGGGGTTCAAGTCCCGCTGCGCGGCCTGGCGCTCGGGCGGAGCAAACTGCTCCACTGAAGGGATGCGTGCCCGTCTTCTCCTCTACGTCGCCTTGCTGGCTGGAGGCGTGATGACGGCAGGGACTGGACTCATGGTCGCCTTAGGACACGTCGAGCAGCCAGGGCCGTTCAACGAGGCGATGTTGGGCGCGGTGGGCGGGGGAATGATCGGGGCAGGTTTCCGCCGTTGGAGGAAGTACCACTCCTCGGGCTTGGGGCACACACGGGGCACAAGACAGCGTGAAACGTCGGCAACCAACCGCCAATGACGTGAGCCCACGACGGGACGTGACCAGCGTGCCGGCTAGACATCCGCAGATCACGGGAGAGCGGGCCTAAGTTCCGCTTCAACGTCTGAATCCGCTTCAACGTCCGAATCGCCCCAGCTTCTGCATACGCTCCGACACCGCCTGCACACTCTTCGGGCGGGTGGGGGCGAACGGCGGCCGTCTCCTCGACCAACTCGTACCGGGCTGATCGACAGGTCAGGCGGTGCGCTGCATGATGGCGTGATGCGAACACGGCTGCTCTTCGTCCGACACGGCGAGTCGGTGCACCGCGTCGATGGTGTCGTGGGTGGCCCGCACGGCTGCCGGGGACTGACCGACGCGGGCCACCACCAGGCACACCGGCTCGCCGGCCGGCTCGCCGACGAACTGTCTGCCGCCGGCCCCGTGGCCGTCTACTCGTCCGTGCTGCGCCGGGCGGTGGAGACCGCGTGGCCCATCGCCGGGGCGTTGGGCGTCAGCCCGGTGGCGGACTGCGGACTGTGCGCCTGGCACACCCCGCCGTACGCCGACGGGTTGTCGGCGACCCGGTTCCAGACCGACCACGCGACGGCGGGCGGTGGGGTGTTCCGGCCGTTCGAGGAGGGCAACGAGACCTGGGCGGAGTTGGTCGTGAGGGTCAGTCGCGCGATCATGGATATCGCGCACCGGCACCGGGGCGGCACCGTCGTGCTGGTCGGGCACACCGAGACGGTCGAGGGCTCCTTCCACGCCCTCGCCGCCCAGCCGATGTTCAGGGCGTTCGACGTGGCGGTGGCCAACGCTTCGATCACCGAGTGGACCACCGACGACGACCCCACCGGCTGGCCGCCGGCCCGATGGACCCTGCGCCGCTTCAGCGACGTCTCCTGACGCCCGGGCGGCGACCGATCCGCGCCGCCACGACCCCACTCGGCGGGGCATAGCTCCAGGACACCACCCGCCGACTCTCGATGTTGGACAGTTGTCGTTGCGGGGCGACGGTAAACGTCCAAGGTCTCCGACGGGGGCGGTTGGGGGCGGCGGGGGCAGCCGGGGAAGGCGGGGCAGCCGGAGGCGGCCGGGGAAGTCGGGGACGGCCGGGGGCGGCTGAAAGCGGCGGGGGCGGCGGGGCGTGGTTGGGTGTCGGCGTGGAGCTTGAGTTCGATGGTGGCGGGGTGCGGTTGGCGGCCACGCTGGACCTGCCGGTCGGCCCGGTCCGGGCCGGGCTGGTGATCCTGCACGCGGCCGAGGCCGGGCACCGGTCGTACTTCTGTTATGAGCACCTGGCCCGGGTGCTGCCCGGCGCGGGGATCGCGGTGCTGCGCTTCGACCGCCGGCCCCGGGTGGACGGCCACGACGTTCCGCTGGCCGACCAGGCCGCCGACGCGGCAGCGGCCATCGGTGTGCTGCGCCGGCAGGTCGGCGACGCGCCGGTCGGGCTGTGGGGGCTCAGTCAGGGCGCATGGTCGGCGCCGCTGGCCGCCGCGCTCCGCCCGGACCTGGTCGCCTTCCTCGTGCTCGTCTCCTCCAGCGGGGTCAGCCCCGCCGCCCAGATGCGCTACGGCACCGCCGAGCAGCTCCGCCGGAACGGCTACGGCGACGTCGACCTGACCGAGCTGGGCCGGGTGCGGGCCACGATGGAGGCGTACCTGCGGGGCGACCTCGACCGCGCGACCGCGCAGGCGGCCGTCGACCGGGCCGCCGAGCGCCCGTGGTTCCCGCTGGTCTACCTGCCGCGCGAGCTGCCCGACGAGCCGGGCACCTGGCGGGACATGGACTTCGACCCGGTCCCGGTGTTCGCCCGGGTGACCTGCCCGGTGCTGCTCTTCTACGGTACGACCGACGCGTGGGTCCCGATCGACGCCAGCGTCGCCGCCTGGCGGCGGGCCACCGCCGGGGCCGCCACCCCGCCCACCGTCTGCCGGCTGGACGGCTGCGACCACTATCCCACCCTGCACGAGGGCGAGGACCTCGACAGCATCAGCCCGCAGTACGAGGCCACGGTGCTGAGCTGGCTCGACGCCCTGCTGCCCGCCGGTCAGCGGACGGGGTCAGGCACGGCGTAACGCGTCCTCGACGCCGGTCTCCCGGCGGCCGAGGTGGGCCGGGTCGCGGCCCGACAGCAGGTCCACGGCGGCCTTCACGCAGGCGCCGTACTCGCGGGTGGAGCTGATCCGCCACGTCCGGTCGTACTCGCGGGCGGTCTCGTCGCCCACGCCGCTGGCGTCGACGCCGAGCCGCCGGCACACCGCCACGGCCCGGGGCAGGTGGAAGGACTGGGTCACCACCGTCGCCCGCTCCACCCCGAAGATCCGCTTCGCGCGGGCGCACGAGTCGTACGTGTCGAAGCCCGCGTAGTCCAGCACCACCTTCTCCGCCGGCACGCCCTGGTCGAGCAGCCAGCGCCGCATCGCGGTCGGCTCGTCGTAGTCCGGGTTCATGTTGTCGCCGGAGAGCAGGATGGCGCGCACCTTGCCGGCGGCGAGCAGCCGCCGCGCGATCTCCAGCCGGGCGGTGAGGAACGGCGACGGGGTCCCGTCGGGGTGGACCTTGGTGCCCAGCACCAGGGCGACCGGGGCGTCGGGGACGTCCCGCTCGGCGAAGATGTGTCCCTCCGCGCCGCCGCGGATCCACTGCACGCTGGCCACGGTGCCACCGGCCAGGAGCGCCGCGCCGACGACGGCCGCGACGACGACACGGCGCAGCCAGCGGGTACGCCTGCCGCCGGTCGAGCGCAGCCGACGGATCAGCGTGGAGAGTCGAACGCGCATCGGGCAAGTATTCCAGGGCGGCCTGACAACTGATCTTGCCCGCCACCTCCGGGGTGGTCAGTTGTGGGGGAGCGTCACCATGGCGTGGTGGAGCAGGGCGTGCGATTCCAGCGGAAGACCGGCGAGCTGCGCAAAACCTGCCTGGCGTGGGGCGTGCTCGGGGTGGCGGGCTGGGCGGCGGCGCAGGCGAAAGAGGCCAAGGCCGGCTACGACTGGCCCGCCACGGTCTCGTTCTACGAGCCCCTGACGTACCTCATGGTGCTGCTCGCCGTGGCGGCGTGGGTGTCGCTGCTGTGGCCGTTCCGGCTCGACGTCGGCGCGGACGGCCTGACCGTCCTCGCGAGGGGGTCCACCACCGTCCTGCCGTGGGCGTCGATCGAGTCGATCACCGTCGTCAAGGCCGGGGAGGGGTGGGCGAACCCGCCCCTGAAGATCCGGCTGGCCCCCGGGGTGCGGCTGGGGGGACGCTGGGCCACCAGGAAGGACGGCCGTCGCGTCTACACCCTGCTGGACATGGACGACTTCACGGTCCTGCCGGAGGGGGTGCTCGCCGTGCTCCAGCGGTACGGGGGAAGCCGGATCGGCGCGGAGGAGTACCTCCGCCACCGCCACGGCAAGCGGATGGTCGCCGCATGGCTCGCCGACCCGTCCGTGTTCGACCGCTACCGGCGCTCGGACTCCGACGAGAGTGATCGCTGATCCACCCCGTGGCGGCGTCGGTGCCGCCAGCGGGTCAGGACGGCGGGCGGGTCAGCTCGACTTCGTCGCCGGGCAGGACCTCCACGTCGCCCTCCGGGCCGCGTACCTCAAGGACCGGCACGCCCTCGTCGAGCTGCATGGCCCGGCGCTCGTTCACGCTGGGCACCCGCGCGATCACGGACGCCCCCGGCAACAACTCCACCCGCCGCCGCTCAGGTGCCTCCCGGACGACGGTGCCCCTGCTGCGATTGGTGGTGACGAGTCCTTCGGAGCGAAGGACCGAGATCGCCATCCGGACGGCGTCCCGTCCGATGCCGTACTCCTGCGTCAGTCGGGTTTCGCTGCCGACGGCCGAACCCGCCGGCAGAGCACCGGATTCGATCCGCTCCCGCAGCAGGTCGGCGAGCTGCACGTAGACGGGCGTGTGAGAACGCGGATCGATGGTCATGGCATCAGCGTGGTGGCCTCGTGGCCAGGGTGGCTTGTGGCTATGTGCCCATAAGGCCTTGATGCCTTATGGGCTTCATGCCTATAGTTCCAGTTGTGTTCGGTGTCTGGGCGGAAACGCTGAGGTGCACTGGCTCGACCGAGTGAGGCTGGTCCGATGTGGGGAGGGGTGGTTGGTGGTGCGCGGCTTCTTCAGGTGGTCCGGCGGGCCCGGGCGGGCGTCGTGGAGGCGCGGGGCGTCGTCCTGCCCGCGCTCCTCGACATCCGTGTCGCTGCTGCCCTGGCAGGTGCGGACGCAGCGGTTCCGGTCGGCCCGGCTCGGTCGACGTGGCCTGGACCCGGGGGAGGTGCAGGCGTTCATGGACCGGCTGGCCACCGAGCTGGCCGCCCACTACGACGCGCTGCGGGCGGCCCGGCTGGAGACGGCGCGGCTCGGCTGCGAGTTGCGGCGGCTGCGGGCCGAGCAGGCTCGCCGACCCAACGCTGGCCGGCACTGATGGCGGCCCGGGGGCGGTTCGTCATCCACCTGCCCGTCCTCGCCCCGGACCTGGTCGGCGCGGTGCGGCTCGCCCGGGTGGTGGCGCGCTGGGCGGGCATGCTCTCCTCGGCGGACCCGGGGGAGACCACCGTGTCGGCCGAGGACGAGCAGGGCGTACGGCATCGGGTCTTCTGCGACCTGCGCCTGCCGGGCGGTCGGCGCTGCCTGCTCAGGGCCGACCACGACGGCCCCTGCACCCGCCGGCCGAGCCGCTGACCCTCGGCGGACGGGCACGCCGGCAGCGCGCAGCCAGGCCGGCGGCGGTTCGGGCCGCGCCCCGGTCAGACCCAGGCCGGGCTTCAGGCGAGGGGCCTGCGCGAACCCCTCGATAGCGAGGTTTCCGGTAGATGGTTCAGCGACCAAGCCGGTAGGGTCGCCGCGTGGATCTGGACGACACCGCCGCCCGGCTCGGCGTACCCGTCGAGGACGTCGACCGCATTCACCGGCTCGCCGGCGACCGGCCGTCGGCTCCGCTGCCCGCCAAGGCCGACGCGCCCGCGATCCTCGACCGGCTCGCGGTGCGGCCGGACGACGCCGCCGAGATCATGGCAGGCTGGCCCGACCCCGACTCTCCGCTGTGGACTCCGGAGCTGCGCTGGCTGCTCGACCGCTCGATCGCCCTGGTTCGCGCCGACCTCGGGGGCCACGGCTGGCTGTCGCCCGGCCCGGAGCTGCCGCGCGAACGGGGCCCCGCCTGGCAACATCTCTACGTGTACGCGTACCTGGCCCTGGTCGACGTCGTCACGGCGTACCACCGCGACCACGGCATCGCCGATGCCGTGTCGTGGGCGACCCTCGCGGACCTGGGCCGCAACCTCGCGGTCGACCGGCGGATGCACCGCGAGGGCTGGCCGGTCATGCAGAGCTGGCTGACGCTGCACGCGCGCGGCGGCCTCTACGAGCTGGGCCGGTTGCAGCACCAGCGCGGCGGCACCGCCATCGACCTGCACATCCCCGAGTCGGGGCCGATGACCCCGGAGGCGGTCGCGGCGTCGCTCGACGAGGCCCGCGCGTTCTTCCCGCACCACTTTCCCGACGAGCACTACACGGCGTTCTCCTGCGGCTCGTGGCTGCTCGACCCGCAGCTGCTCGAATACCTGCCTGGGGACTCCAACATCGTCCGGTTCCAGCGGAGGTTCGAGCTGGAGCCCTACGAGGAGCCGGAAGGGTTGGACGCCGACGTCGAGGTGCTGAGGTTCGTGTTCCGCACCCTGACCACGCCGCTGGACCGGCTGCCGCGCCGCACCGTGCTTGAGCGCGCGATCGTCGACCACCTGAGGGCCGGCCGCCACTGGCACATCCGCCGCGGCCGCTTCCCGATCTAGCCGGGGGTCTGCCCGCGCTGCCACACCTCGCCCTGGGCACCGTGCCGCTCGGCCGCGTACCGCTCCTGGGTGCTGGCCGCCTCGCGGGCCGCCGCCGAGTCCTCCGGGGTGGACTGCCGCCGCCGGTCCCGCCAGGCGACCACGACGAACGCGGCCACGGCCAGCGCCAGGGCCGACCCGAAGACAATCATCACTGTCGTCATGTCCCGACGGTAGGGCAACCGGGTGAGGGCCGCCGACCCGTGGACGGCCTGGTGGTGGCCGAGGCGTCGCGCTCGGTAGCGGTGGGGAATGGTGGGGCGTAGTGTCATCGACACCCTTCGCAGCCGAGGTTAGGACGCGCGATGCCAGTTCCGCAGCGGACGGGCAGGGCTCGACGGGTCCTCTGCCGGCTCAGGCTGCACCTACCGTCCGGGTTCGCCGACTCCGCCGACCCGTGCCGCCACGAGCGGCGGTGCCGGCACTGCGGGCAGGTCTTCTCCGCCAAGGTGATCCACACGTACGGCCGAGCCCGCGGCGGGGCGGAGCCCTGCGAGCAGGTTTCCGCCTGCGTCCGGTGCGGGCACGAGTCGAAGTGGCGCAAGCACAACCGGACCCATTCCGTGCTGGTGGCCGACCTGCCCGCAGCTCAGCGACGGTTTCATCCTCCCGAGCCCTGCGACTACGCCCAGGTCTGCGACGTCTGTGACGAGGTCACCCAGGTTCGGACGGAGCACGACTGGGACCGGGATGAGTGGGGCGGCAGGTGTCGCGTGTGCCGGGAACTGCGCCTCACCGACGAGGCTTAGAGCGACCGTCGACAGGGTGCGCCTGAGGCGGCGTTCCCTACCGGGCTCTGAGACCGTCCAGCGTGAAGGTCAGCAGTCGCTCACCCTGCGCCGGGGAGCTCTGCTCACCCACCCACGCCATCGCGTTGACCAGCGCGTACAGGTCCGGGGCGGTGACGTCCTCCCGCAGTTCTCCGGCCGCCCGCGCCCGCGCCACCAGCCGTTCACCAGCGGCGAGTACCGCCTCGCACGCGGCATGCAGATCCGAGGACTCGTCCTCGATCGCTCGCATGAACGAGGCGCCCAGCCCTCGGTAGCGGGCCGCGTGTGCCACGGCCGCCTCCGCCCAGGCGGCCAGGGCCTCGAACGGCGAGGAGCGACCAAGCAGTTCCTCGCCGGTTGCGGCCAGTGCGCGCATCCGATCACCCAGCAGCGCCTCCAGCAGCGCCTGCCGGTTGGGGAAGTGGCTGTACAGCGTGCCGTTGGCCACGCCTGCCCGCCGCGCGATCTCCTCCAGGGAGGCATCCGTGCCGCGCTCGGCGAACGCGGTCGCCGCCGAGGCGAGCAGCCGGTCGTAGTTGCGGCGAGCGTCCGCGCGCATTCGACGCGGCGGCGTCGACTCTCCGGTGTTCATACGCATCCCTCACTAGACAAGTTGAGGCAGTCTCAATATATTTCTCGGGACAGTCTCATCTTAACGTCGAAGGGGACAGCTCATGACTGCGGCACGCAGAGCCGACAAGCCCATCCTGGTCACCGGCGCCACCGGCCGGCAGGGCGGCGCCACCGCCACCCACCTGCTGGCCGACGGCTGGCCGGTCCGGGTCCTGGTCCGCGACCCGAACGCCCCGGCCGCCCGGGCCCTGGCCGCAGCGGGCGCCACCCTCCATCAGGGCGACCTGGATACCCCCGAGACCCTCAACGCGGCCCTCGCCGGTGCCCACGGCGTCTTCGCCGTCACCCCCGACGACCGGGACGGCGAGCGTGAGATCCGGCGCGGACGGCACCTCGTGGACGCCGCGGCGGCGGCCGGCGTCACCCACCTCGTCTTCACCTCCGTCGGGGGCGCCGACCGGAACGACGGCATCTCCTACTGGGAGGCCAAGTGGGCCATCGAGCAGCACATCCGCGCCGTCGGCGTACCCGCCACCGTCCTGCGGCCGGTGCGCTTCATGGAGAACCACACCATTCCCGGACTACCCATGGGCGGCATCACGGACGGTGTCCTGCGCCACCTCTTCAGGCCGGACGTGCCCGTGCAACTGATCGCGGTGACCGACATCGGTGCCATGGCCGCCCTCGCCTTCGCCGACCCCGCCGCATACCTCGGTCAAGCCCTGGAACTTGCGGGCGACGAGCTAACCCCCGACGCCACCGTGCGCCTGATCAGCCAGCATCTCGGCCGTCCGATCACCTACGAGCAGATCCCGGCCACCACCCTGAACTTCAACGGGGACGCCACCAGCGCCTTCGCCTCCGAGCGGGGTGTGTGGCGGGCCGACATCCCAGCCCTGCGCAAACGCCACCCCGCACTCCTGGACTTCCCCACCTGGCTCGCCCGAGGCGGCGCCGACGCGATCGCGGCGCTCCTGGACAAGCGCGGTTAGGGCGACGTCAACAGGTCTCCTGACCCTCACCGGTGCTCACCGCCCGGCGAGGGTCAGGAGATGTAGTGCAGGATCACGTTGTGCACGTGGTGGCTCTTGTCCGAGCCTCGGAACTCGACCTCGTACGTGTGGGTGCCGACGTGGATCGCGATCGAGCCGGTGGAGAAGAACGACCCGCCCCACGACTTGTTGCTCACCACGCTCACGCTGGTGATCTTCGAGTACGGGATGCTGGTGATCGCGTACCGCTTGCCGACGAAGGACCGGTCCTGGATGATCACGCGCCGGTCGGTCAGGCCGATGAACCCGGTGCCGGTGCCCACGGCGTCGTAGACGGCGATGATCTGTTCACCGTCGAGCAGGCCGCTCTGGATCTGCTGGAACTGCTCCTTGCGGTCGTACGTCGCGTTCGCCATGAGCCCACGGTAGGTCGGTCGCGCCAACGGCCACCCGGTCAGACCCGGTCGAGGCGGTATAGCTGGCAGCTGTCCGAGTCGGTGAGGTGTTGGTAGAGCCAGGGCTCGGCGCGGCTGCCCGCGATGTTCAGCGATGTGCCGAAGCTGCTGCCGTAGCCGGGCGGAGCGGTGAAGGCCAGGAGGATGTCGTGTGACGGGCCGTCGGCCGGGTTGAGGGACCAGGTGCCGGGACCAGAGAGCGGGGGATCCTGATCCTGCTCGGAGGCGTCCCAGCTCTCCCAGTTGGTGAGGCCGCTCGCGCTGAGTGTGGAGTCCGCGAAAAGCTCCAGTCGCCCGCCATCGGCGGTGGCGTACGACCCCGTCAGGTCGGCCGCAGTGATCCCGGTGGGGCGCTCGGTCCCGCAGCCGAAGTAGTTGACGGGGCTAAATACGGCCAGTAGGCCCGCACAGCCGGCCAGCACGGCACCACAGAGGACGACGACGCCCACGACGGCACCGACAGAGGCGAGCGCGAACATCCGACCGGACTTCACGCGTGCACCATACGGCGTGCGGGTCACCCCGCCCAAGAGCTCTCAGGCGCTCGTGACGGCCCGGTACACGTCCTCGATGCGGGCGGCCAGCAGGACCTCGCCCTCGGTGAGCGGCTCGCCGTCGCCGTGCCCGACCCGGATCTGGGTCCGGCCCTCCCGGCGGCTGATCTCGGGGCGCAGGTGCAGGGCGTCGGCGACCACCTTCACCCGCTCGGTGAGCGCGGCGTGCTGGGTGTCGTCCATCACCAACGTGCGCCGGATCTGCTCGCCCTCCCGGGTCCATCCGGTCAACAGGGTCAGTGCGTCGCTCAGGTAGTCGTGCTTCGTCCGCCCCCTGAACAGCACGCGCATCACCGCACCTCCCAGGCGTCGTTGCCGGCTTGTGGCCAAATCGTCGCCGTCCCGTGTCTATGCCGGTGCGTCAATTTTGTCGTCCGACCGAGGGTGTGTCCACGCCCACACTTCCTACTTCTACTGGCCTGGCGGACGGTCACGGTACCCAAACCGCCGATTGATCTGGCACCCTGGACGCCCGTGCAGACCGAACGGGCCAGCGAGGACGGACAGACCGAACGACAGGAACCAAAGGTGATCGTCGGCGCGGCGATCATCGAGGACGGGAAGGTGCTCGCCTGCGCCCGGTCCGCCCCTCCCGAGGTCGCCGGGATGTGGGAGTTCCCGGGCGGCAAGGTGGAGCCGGGGGAGAGCGAGACAGCCGCGCTGGCCCGCGAGTGCGCCGAGGAACTGGCCGTACGCGTGGCGGTCGGCGACCGGGTCGGCCGCAACGTGCGGATGGCCCACGGCCGCTCCGTGCTCAAGGTGTACGCCGCCCGCCTGCTGCACGGCGACCGACCGCAGGCCCTGGAACACTCCGCCCTGCGCTGGCTGTCCGCCCACGAGCTCGACACGGTCACCTGGCTCCCCGCCGACGCCCCGATCGTCGCCGCCCTGCGCCCGCTGCTCGCCGCCGACTGACCGGCCGAAGCGGGCGTACGGGCGAAATGCGGACGGGGGCCGCCGGCGCGTGCCGAGGCCCCCGTCTGCGTCGCTGCGCTCAGTGCTTGTCCTGCTCCGGGTGGGCGAAGTTCAGGTGCTCCGGGGGCAGCGGGAACGTCACGTCGTCGCCGAACGGCGACGGCGCGGCGGCCCGGTCGAAGGTGAGCTCCGTCAGCGGGAGCCTGCCGTTGTCGTCCACCGCCGGGGCGGTCGGCCTCGGCACCTCGCGGTGCCAGTTGACGCCGGCCTGGGCCTCGGCCTCGGCTGCCGGGTCGTGCGAGTCGCCCGCGTGCGAGTGCACCCCGCCGTGCGCGACGTGGGAGTGCACCGCGTCGCCGTGCTTCGCGCTGGTCACGAAGGTCTGAGGCACCTGACCCCTCCGAAAGATTTTGCTACCGAGCCACACAAGGGGATCGTACCTGCGGTCGACGACCCGTTCCTTCATGGGGATGATCCCGTTGTCTGTGATCTTGATGTGCTCGGGGCAGACCTCGGTGCAGCACTTGGTGATGTTGCAGAAGCCGAGCCCCTGCTCCGCCTGCGCGTACTCCCTGCGGTCGGTCCGCGTGTCGAGCGGGTGCATGTCCAGCTCGGCGGCCCGGATGAAGTACCGGGGGCCGGCGAAGGCGTGCTTGTTCTCGTCGTGGTCCCGGATCACGTGGCAGGTGTTCTGGCACAGGAAGCACTCGATGCACTTGCGGAACTCCTGCGAGCGCTCGACGTCCACCTGCTGCATCCGGTAGTCGCCCGGGGCCACCCCGGCCGGCGGTGCGAACGCCGGGGTCTCCCGTGCCTTCTCGTAGTTGAACGAGACGTCGGTGACCAGGTCCCGGATGATCGGGAAGGTGCGCAATGGGGTGACCGTGACGGTCTCGTTCTCCTCGAAGGTCGACATCCGGGTCATGCAGCCCAGCTTGGGCATCCCGTTGATCTCCATGGAGCAGGAGCCGCACTTGCCGGCCTTGCAGTTCCACCGGCAGGCCAGGTCCGGCGCGTCGGTGGCCTGGAGCCGGTGGATGATGTCGAGGACCACCTCGCCCTCGTTGACCTCGACCTGGTAGTCCTGAAGGTCGCCGCCGCTGTCGTCGCCGCGCCAGACCCTGAAGTGACGCTTGGTGCCCATCAGTTCCCCGCCTCCTCGGCGTCGGCGTCCGAGACGAGGGCGTCGAAGTCGGCCAGCTCCTCGTCGGTCAGGTACTTGGCCAGTTCCGCGCGGTCGAAGAGGCCGATCAGCTCCGAGCGCATCTTCGGCAGCGGCTTGTGGGCCAGCCGCACGGCGTCACCGTTCAGCGAGCAGACCAGGTTCACCCGCCGCCACATCGGGTCCATCGCCGGGAAGTCCTCCCGGGTGTGCCCGCCGCGCGACTCCTGCCGCTCCAGCGCCGCCTTCGCGGTGCACTCCGAGACCACCAGCATGTTGCGCAGGTCCAGCGCCAGGTGCCAGCCCGGGTTGTACCGCCGGCCGCCCACCGCGCTGACCTTCGCCACCCGCTCGCGCAGCTCGGCCAGCCGCCCCAACGCGTCAGCCAGCTCGCCCTCACGCCGGATGATGCCGACCAAATCCCCCATCACCACCTGGAGGTCCTGCTGGAGCTGGTAGGGGCTCTCCCCGGTGTCGCGCTGCAACGGCGCGAGCGCCGTCTCCACCGCGGCCTCCACCGCGCCGATCGCCACCTTCGGGCGCACGGTGAGCTGATCGGTGTACGACGCGGCGTGGCCGCCCGCCCGCTTGCCGAAGACCAGCAGGTCGGACAGCGAGTTGCCGCCGAGGCGGTTCGACCCGTGCATGCCGCCGGAGACCTCACCCGCGGCGAAGAGCCCGCGCACGCTGCCGAACGCGGCCCCGGAGTCCGGGTCCACCTCGACGCCGCCCATCACGTAGTGGCAGGTCGGGCCGACCTCCATCGGCTCCTTGGTGATGTCGACGTCGGCCAGCTCCTTGAACTGGTGGTACATCGACGGCAGGCGGCGGCGGATCTCCTCGGCCGAGCGCCGCGAGGCGATGTCCAGGTAGACGCCGCCGGCGGGCGTACCCCGACCGGCCTTGACCTCGCTGTTGATCGCCCGGGCGACCTCGTCGCGGGGCAGCAGCTCCGGCGGGCGCCGGTTGTTGTCCGGGTCGGTGTACCAGCGGTCCGCCTCCTCCTCGGTCTCCGCGTACTGCTTGCGGAAGACGTCGGGGACGTAGTCGAACATGAACCGCTTGCCGTCGGAGTTCTTCAGCACGCCGCCGTCGCCGCGCACCGACTCGGTGACCAGGATGCCCTTCACCGAGGGCGGCCAGACCATGCCGGTCGGGTGGAACTGGAGGAACTCCATGTTGATCAGCGTCGCCCCGGCGCGCAGCGCCAGCGCGTGCCCGTCCCCGGTGTACTCCCAGGAGTTCGAGGTGACCTTGTAGGACCGGCCGACGCCGCCGGTGGCCAGCACCACCGCCGGGGCCTCGAACAGGATGAACTCGCCGGACTCCCGGTAGTAGCCGAACGCCCCGGCGACCTTCTCGCCGTCGAGCAGCAGCTCGGTGATGGTGGTCTCGTCGAACACCTTGATCCGAGCGTCGTACGAGCCCAGTTCCGCCTTGTCCTCCTGCTGGAGGGAGACGATCTTCTGCTGGAGGGTGCGGATCAGCTCCAGGCCGGTCCGGTCGCCGACGTGCGCCAGCCGCGGGTACTCGTGGCCGCCGAAGTTGCGCTGGGAGATCTTCCCGTCCTTGGTGCGGTCGAAGAGCGCCCCGTAGGTCTCCAGCTCCCAGATCCGCTGCGGCGACTCCTTCGCGTGCAGCTCGGCCATCCGGAAGTTGTTGAGGAACTTCCCGCCGCGCATGGTGTCGCGGAAGTGCACCTGCCAGTTGTCCCGGCTGTTCACGTTCCCCATGGCCGCCGCCGCGCCGCCCTCGGCCATCACCGTGTGCGCCTTGCCGAACAGCGACTTCGAGATGATCGCGGTCTTCTTGCCGGCGAGCCGGGCCTCGATCGCCGCGCGCAGGCCGGCGCCGCCGGCCCCGATCACGACGACGTCGTAGTGGTGTCTTTCGATGCGATTCGTGGTCGTCATGTCAGGCCCTCTAGTTGATGAACCGCAGGTCGTTGAACCAGCCAGCCGCGACCGCCATGACGTAGAAGTCGGTCAGCGCCAGGGTGCCGAGGGTGATCCAGGCGAGCTGCATGTGCCTGGCGTTCAGCGTGGAGATGAACGTCCAGGCCTTGTATCGCACAGGGTGCTTGGAGAAGTGCTTGAGCCGCCCGCCGATGATGTGCCGGCAGGAGTGGCAGGAGATCGTGTACGCCCACAGCATGATCACGTTGACCAGCAGGACGATGTTGCCCAGCCCGAAGCCGAAGCCCTTCGGCGAGTGGAAGGCCAGGATCGCGTCCCAGGTGTTGATCAGCGAGATGATCGCGGCGGCGTAGAAGAAGTAGCGGTGCAGGTTCTGGCCGAGCAGCGGGAACCGGGTCTCGCCGGAGTAGGTCTTGTGCCCGTCCGGGACCGCGCAGGCCGGCGGCGACAGCCAGAACGACCGGTAGTACGCCTTGCGGTAGTAGTAGCAGGTGAGCCGGAACAGCAGCAGGAACGGCAGGGTCAGCGCCGCGTCCGGGATGACCCACCAGCCGGGCAGGAAGCGCCCGAAGTGCGAGGCGCTCTCGACACACCGCTCGGTGACACAGGGCGAGTAGAACGGGGTCAGGTAGTGGTACTGCTCCACCCAGTACCACTTGTGCATGAAGACCCGGACCGTCGCGTACGCGATCCAGGCGCTGAGCCCGACGACGGTGATCAGTGGGGCTATCCACCAGCGGTCGGTCCGCAACGTCTTCGCCGCTATGGCGGCGCGTGCTCGCGCGCCCCGCGGCCTCGTTGCCGTTGATGTCATTCGAGTCGTCTCCCTGACGGGGCCCTGACGGGCGGCATCATGTTCCGGCCGGCACGCGGACCGGCGAACCTCGTACCCGCTGCCACGTCACGCGCAAGCCAACGACCGCACCGGTGTGCCGGCGCAGCTAAGTGACACACGTTACGCCGATCTCCGCTGGCCGTCCGCGCAAGGGAGCGTCCCGGGTGTCCGGTCCCCCGAAAACCCCTCGCAACACGTTCGATTCCGGGGTTGCGGGCCGCACCGCGCCGGTCGGCAGGGGACTGACCGGTCGCGGCGTGGGACTCAGCCGGAGGCGCCGCCGGTGAAGTTCCAGGCGGCCAGCCGCAGCGCGGGGGCATCCCACCAGACGCCGTCGACCCGGTCCGGCTGCCGGGCCGGGTGGCGGCCGATCCCGAGCACCGCGCCGGGCCCCAACGCCCGGGGGTACGACTCGGTGAAGCGGAAGTCTCGCACCGCCCGGACCGGCACACCGCCCTCCACCAGCCAGACCCCGTTCCGGGTCAGCCCGGTGATCACCAGGCTCTTGGTGTCCAGCACCCGGGTGTACCAGAGGTCGCTGACCAGCAGGCCACGTTCCATCCCGGCGACCAGGGCGGCGGTCTCGGCGTCGAGCACCGGCCCGCCCGGCGTCTCCAACCCGCCCGGCGTCTCCACTCCGCCCGCCGGCCCGACCGAAGCCCCCGGCCCGTCCATCGGCCCACCGCCGGCCACAGTGGGACTCGCCACAGGGTCGCCCGTCCCCCGGGCGGAACCGGCGGCGGCCACCCCGCCGGGGCCGGTGAGCCGCAGGTTGCCGGGCGTCGGGCCGAAGGTGGCCGCCCCCGGCTCCGCGTGCCCGGTGGAACCCGTGCCGGCCTGCGCGCCGCTGCGCCGGTCGTGCGCCACGGCGACCGTGGTGCCCGCGTCCACCAGGGTCAGCGCCCGCCGGCCGGTGCCCTCGGCGTCGAAGGGCAGCCCGGAGCCGCCGAGCGGGTCGTCGACGAGCGTCACCGCCGGGTCGAACTGGGCGACTCCCGGCTCGGCGAACGACTGCCGCTCGGCGAACCGCTTGCCGTTGAAGCCCCACACGGCGAAGTTGTGCAGCAGGTCGGCCACGGCGGCCGGCTCCAGCACCACCTCGTACCGGCCCGGCGGCAGCTCGACCGGGGCCACGGCGGCCCGGGCCTTCGTGGCGGCCCGGTGCCCCAGCGCCGCCCCGTCGAGGTTGGCGAGCCGGTCCGCGCAGAGCCGGGCCACCCCGTCCGCCGCGCCGGCCCGGGCGATGCCGTCCATCGCCGCCTCTGCCGCGCTGCCCTGCGCCGAGTGGCCGGCCGAGTTGGCGAACGCCGCAGCCCGGTACGCGGTGCGGCAGTAGCCGGCGGCCTCCAGCCCGCCGACGGCGGCCACGAACGCGCGCACCCGCTCGGCCCGCTCGTCGGGCTCGGCGAACGCGGTGGCCTCGTCCCACGCCGGGACGGCCGGCACCGACGCCGGCGGGGTCAGCCCCGGCCAGGCCGGGTCGGGCGGGCAGAGTCGGGCCGCGGTCAGGGCCCGTTCGACCAGGGCGGCCAGCCCGTCCGGGGTGACCACGCTGCCGCTGCCGGCGGCCGTACGCCCGTCGGCGTGCACCCGCAGCCGCACCCCGACGCCCGACTCGGCCACGTTCTGGTGGATGAAGGAGTTGGCGAACCGGGTCAGCGCCAGCTCGGACCGGGTGACCACCACCTCGGCCTCGGCCCCCGGCCCGCCCAGCCGGCGGACCAGGTCGACCACCCGGCCGGCGAGGTCGAGCGCGTGCCGCTCGGCATCGTGGCTCATGCGCCCACCGCTGCGCTCACTCATGCGCGGACTCCCACTCGGACGTTGCGGAACCGGGCCGGCGCGGCCGGGTGGCCGGTGTGGCCGGTCTGGCCGGGCTGGCCCTTGCCGCAGTTCGGCGTGCCCCACGCGACGGTCTCCGAGGAGAGCATGTCCATCGAGCGCCAGAACAGCGGCCCGATGCCGGTGTAGGTGGGGTTGCGCAGCATCCGCCCCCGCCGGCCCCGCTTCACCTCCCAGCCGATCTCGCAGCCGAACTGGAAGTTGAGCCGCTTGTCGTCGATGGACCAGGAGCGGTTGACGTCCATCAGGACGCCGTCGTCGGTGGCCGCGACGATCTCGTCGAGGGTGTGCGGGCCGGGCTCCAGGCCCACGTTGGTCATCCGCACCATCGGCAGCCGGGCCCAGCCGTCGGCCCGCACGCTGCCGCCGTGGTCCAGGCCGGCGACGGCGGCCGAGTCCCGGCCGGCCAGCACCCCGACCCACCGGCCCTCGCGCACCGCGTCGCGCCGCACCGCCGGGGAACCCTCGTCGTCGAAGCCGAAGCTGCCGAGCGCGCCGGGGATGGTCGGGTCGATGGTGACGTTCATCAGCTCGGAGCCGTAGCGCAGCGAGCCGAGCCGGGCCAGGTCCAACCAGGACGTGCCGGCGAAGGCGGCCTCCCAGCCGAGGATGCGGTCCAGCTCGATGGCGTGCCCGACCGACTC
Source organism: Micromonospora rubida (assembly GCF_009908295.1). Classification (GTDB taxonomy): domain Bacteria; phylum Actinomycetota; class Actinomycetes; order Mycobacteriales; family Micromonosporaceae; genus Micromonospora; species Micromonospora rubida. The sequence continues at coordinate 481,185 of NZ_JAAALO010000002.1, read as the reverse complement.
GTGGATCTGCAACGCGAGCTGCTCGCCGCCGAGGATCAGGTCGGTCTCGCCGGCCGGGCACAGCGGGGCGGTGAGCAGCGCCCGGCTCTCCTCGGCGACCCGGGCGGCGTGCGCGGCCAGGTCGAGCGAGGTGACCAGCTCCCAGCCGGTGGTGCCGTACTGGCCCCGGTAGCTCGGGTAGGACCGGCGCTGGGTCTCGCCGTCGCCGATCGAGGTGGCCGAGATGCCGCCGCCGCACTCGCGGATGTGCTGGTCGATGCGGTGGCCCTCGCTGGAGACGAACCACTTCGTGGTGTCCCAGACCTGGTAGAGCCCTTCGGCCACGTCCGCGCCGTGGGCGGCCATCGTGGCGGTCGCGCCGACGAGCAGGTCGCCCTTGTCGGACAGGGCCACCCCGAGCGGGTCCACCTCGCACTGCGAGGACCAGCTCGCGACGGTCGGCTCGGCCGGCACCAGGTCGATCGGCGGGCCAGGGACGCGCGCGCTCGCGGCGGCGATCCGCGCGGCCCGCCGGCCGGCATCGCGGGCCGCCGCGTCGGAGAGGTCGGGCACGGCGTGGAAGCCCCAGCTCGACCCGACCAGCGCCCGGACGCCCAGCCCGAGGCTCTCGTCCTGGGTCAGCTCCTCGACGTCGCCGTTGCGGGCGGACATCGACTCGTACCGGCGGTGCATCACCCGGGCGTCGGCGTACCGGGCCCCCGCGTCCAGGGCGGCCTGCACGGCCGCGGACGCCGCGTCGAATCCGGTCATGGCCCGACCCTAGGTGACGGGACCGACATCCGTCAGGGGACGAGATCCTCCGGCCGGACCGTCGCCCGGACAGGCTCGGTCAGCTCCAGCACCTCACCCACCTTGGTGACCGACCGCTCGATGTAGTGACGGCCCTGCCGACGGTAGAGATGCAGCGTCCCGCTCTCCTGTTCGATCAACAGGTACCAGTCGATGCCGGCGGCGGCGTAGTAGTGCATCTTGAGCACCTTGTCGGTGGCCGCGTTGCTCGGTGAGATGATCTCGCAGACCAGCCGCACGTCGCGCGCCTCGATGTTGGGATCGTCGAAATCGATCTCGCCGGTGATCACCAGGTCCGGAATGGGGATGCGACCTGGCTTCAGCCGGACGTTGACGGCTTCCAGCACGCGTAGGCCGGCTTCGCGGACCGGCGTCCGTAGGACGGCCCGCAGTTCGCCCGAGATGTTCTGGTGCCGGGGGGTGGGGGCTGGGGTCACGTGGAGGCTCCCGTCGAACAGTTCGACCCGCTGGGACGTCTCGCCGAGGGCGAGGTACTCCTCCTCGGTCCACGGGCCGTCGTGGTCGAACACCGCCGCGGTCATGGTCACCTCCACCTCGATCCGGCGCGGATCCTCTCCCGGTTGCCGCCACCATGGTCGCACCGTACGTGCGACTGAACGAGGAGTTGACCGACAACCTCGGCTACGAGACGCACGATCCGGCCGGTATGGGCACCGTCAGGGGACGAGATCCTCCGGCCGGACCGTCGCCCGGACAGGCTCGGTCAGCTCCAGCACCTCGCCCCGTTTGACCGCCGCGTGCTCCACGTAGTGGGCGTGCCGACGGTGGTAAAGACGTAGCGCGCCCGTGTCCTGCTCGATCAACAGGTACCAGTCGATGCCGGCGGCGGCGTAGTAGTGCATCTTGAGCACCTTGTCGGTGGCCGCGTTGCTCGGTGAGATGATCTCGCAGACCAACCGGACCTCGTGCGCCTCGATGTTGGGATCGTCGAGGTCGACCGGGTTCGTGACGACGAGATCGGGAATGGGGACCCGCCCGGGCCTGAGCCGGACGTTCACCGCCTCCAGCAGTTCCAGCCCGACGGCCTCGGCGGCCGGTTCGAGGATGTTGCCCAGCTTGCGCGAGATTCGTTGGTGCCGGGGGGTGGGGGCTGGGGTCACGTGGAGGCTCCCGTCGAACAGTTCGACCCGCTGGGACGTCTCGCCGAGGGCGAGGTACTCCTCCTCGGTCCACGGGCCGTCGTGGTCGAACACCGCCGCGGTCATGGTCACCTCCACCTCGATCCGGCGCGGATCCTCTCCCGGTTGCCGCCACCATGGTCGCACCCGAGGTGCGATCGGGGGGTGCGCATCGCGTCGATGTCCTGGTGGGGGGTGTCGGAGGTAGATGCCGAGTCGTTACGCTGACCCCCGCTGACAGCACCCGTTTTGTAGCTTAGTTTCAGCCTCAGTGATCTGTTGTAGGTTCTCTTCGTCACTGAGGGAGGCGGTCGTGGACAAGTCAGCACCGGCGCCGTCCGGGCAACCGGGCGACCGTCCCGGCGTGCCGGAGCAACGCGGAGACGGCCCATACCTGAGAGTGAGCGACCTGCGGGTGCAGTTCGCCACCTCCGACGGCACGGTCCGCGCCGTGGACGGGGTCTCCTTCGCCGTCGAGCGGGGGCGCACCCTCGGCATCGTCGGCGAGTCGGGCTCGGGCAAGAGCGTCACCTCGCTGGCGATCCTCGGCCTGCACGACCCGAAGCGCGCCACCATCACCGGCGGGATCTCCGTCGGCGGCCGGCAGCTCATCGGCCTGCCGGAGGAGGACGTGCGCCAGCTGCGCGGCCGGGACATGGCGATGATCTTCCAGGACCCGCTGTCCGCGCTGCACCCGTACTACACGGTGGGGAAGCAGATCGCCGAGGCGTTCCGGGTGCACCACCCGGGGGCCGGTAAGCGGGAGGCCCGGCGGCGGGCCGTGGACATGCTCGGCCGGGTCGGTATCCCGCAGCCGGCAAAGCGTTACGACCAGTACCCGCACGAGTTCTCCGGCGGCATGAGGCAGCGGGCGATGATCGCCATGGCCCTGGTCAACGACCCGGACCTGCTGATCGCCGACGAGCCGACCACCGCGCTCGACGTCACCGTGCAGGCGCAGATCCTCGACCTGCTCGCCGACCTCCAGGCCGAGTTCCACTCCGCGATCATCCTGATCACCCACGACCTCGGGGTGGTCAGCCAGGTCGCCGACGAGGTGCTGGTGATGTACGGCGGGCGGGCCGTCGAGCACGGCGCCGTGGAGCAGGTGCTCCGGCGCCCGCAGCACCCGTACACCTGGGGTCTGCTCTCCAGCGTGCCGTCGCTGCACGGCGACTCGGACGCGGACCTGATCCCCATCCCGGGCAACCCGCCCAGCCTGATCAACCTGCCGTCGGGCTGCGCCTTCCACCCCCGCTGCCGGTACGCCGACCGCAACGGCGACCGCTCCCGCACCGAGGTCCCGACGCTGGGCCCGGCCGGCGAGGCGGGTCACCTGGTCGCCTGCCACCTGCCGGCGCGGGAGCGCACCCGGCTGTACCGCGAGGACGTCGCACATGTGGGGGTGGCCCGATGACGGACCCGACGACTGACACCGAGCCGTTGCTGCGGGTCAGCGGGCTGACCAAGCATTTCCCGGTGCGCGACGGGTTCCGGAGCACCGGTCTGGTCCAGGCCGTCGACGGCCTGGACTTCGAGGTGCGCCCCGGCGAGACGCTGGGCCTGGTGGGGGAGTCCGGCTGCGGCAAGACCACCACCGGCCGGATGCTGGTGCGGCTGCTGGAGCCGACCGCCGGGAAGATCGAGTTCGCCGGGCGGGACATCACCCACGCCGGGCGGCGCGAGCTGCGCCCGCTGCGGCAGGACCTTCAGATCATCTTCCAGGACCCGTACGCCTCGCTGAACCCCCGGCACACCGTGGGCCGGATCGTGGCGATGCCGTTGCAGGTCAACGGGATCAAACCGCCGGGCGGGGTGCGCAAGCGGGTCCAGGAGCTGCTGGAGCTGGTCGGGCTGAACCCCGAGCACTACAACCGCTACCCGCACGAGTTCTCCGGCGGGCAGCGACAGCGCATCGGCATCGCCCGGGCGCTGGCCCTGCGACCGAAGCTGATCGTCGCCGACGAGCCGGTCTCCGCCCTGGACGTCTCGATCCAGGCGCAGGTGGTCAACCTGCTGCGGGACCTGCAACGGGACCTCGGGCTGGCGTTCGTCTTCATCGCCCACGACCTGGCCGTGGTGCGGCACTTCTGCCAGCGGGTCGCCGTGATGTACCTGGGCCGGATCGTCGAGATCGGCGACCGGGCGGACATCTACGAGCGCCCGCAGCACCCGTACACCCGGGCCCTGCTGTCGGCGATCCCGGACGTGACGACGCTCGGGCCGGGCGGCCGGATCCGGCTGACCGGCGACGTGCCGACGCCGCTGAACCCGCCGTCGGGCTGCCGGTTCCGCACCCGCTGCTGGAAGGCGCAGGACGTCTGCGCCACGGAGGAGCCGGCCCTGAAGCCCCGGGACGGCGGCGCCCAGTCGACGGCCTGCCACTTCCCGGAGTCCGAGCGGGTCGACGTGAGTGGTGCGGAGGTGACGAGGTGAGCCTGTCCCCGGTCGAGGGCGTGGCGCTGGCGGAGATCGAGTCCACCGGCGACGGCGACGGCGACGCGCCGAAGGCGAAGGGCTTCGTCGGCCGGTCGCCCGGCCAGCTCGCGTGGGTCCGGCTGCGGCGGGACCGCACGGCCATGATCAGCGCCGCGATGCTGGTCTTCTTCGTGCTGCTCGCGTTCGCCGTGCCGCTGATCCAGGCGCTGTACGGGGTGGGCCCGCGCGAGCAGTTCCAGGACCGGCTCGACGGCTTCGGCATGCCGCTGGGCTACGCCGGGGGCATCACCGGCGAGCACTGGTTCGGGCTGGAGCCGGGCCTGGGCCGGGACATCTTCATCCGGATGGTGCACGGCCTGCGGACGTCGCTGTTCATCGCGTTCGCCGCCGCCGTGATCACCGCCGCGCTCGGCATCCTGCTGGGCACCCTCGCCGGGTACCTGGGCGGCTGGATCGACGCGGTGATCAACTGGATCACCGACCTGACCCTGGCCATGCCGTTCCTGATCATCGCGCTGGCCCTGACCCCGACCGTCGCGCTGCGCTTCTACGGCCAGCGCGAGGCGGTGCCGCCCGCGTTCCAGATCGGCGTGCTGATCTCCATCTTCGCCCTGTTCGGCTGGACCAGCACCGCCCGGCTGGTCCGGGGGCAGGTCATCGCGCTGCGCGAGCGGGAGTTCGTGGAGGCGGCCCGGGCCAGCGGCGCCGGGCTGGGACACATGCTCTTCCGCCAGCTCCTGCCGAACATCTGGGCGCCGATCCTGGTGTCGTTCTCCCTCGCGGTGCCCTCGTACATCACCAGCGAGGCGGCGCTGTCGTTCATCGGCGTCGGCCTCACCGACGAGACGCCGAGCTTCGGCCGGATGATCTACCGCAGCCTGGACTACCTCCAGACCGACCCTTCGTACGTCTTCTTTCCCGGCATCACGATCTTCGCGCTGGTGCTCGCCTTCAACCTCTTCGGGGACGCGCTGCGCGACGCGCTCGACCCGAAGTCGTCCCGGTAGGGGTTTCCTATGGCGCGATTCCTGGTCAAGCGGCTGCTCTCGGCCGGGCTCACCCTGTTCGCGGTGAGCGTGTTCAGCTTCCTGATGTTCTTCGCCCTGCCCCGGGACCCGGTCAGCGGCATGTGCCCGAAGAACTGCAACCCGGAGCGACTGGAACGGGTCCGCCAGGAGCTGGGCCTGCGCGACCCGCTGATCAGCCAGTACGCCGGCTACATGAAGGGCATCTTCACCGGTCGGGACCTGGGCAGCGCCCAGGGCGGCCGGTGCGACGCCCCCTGCCTGGGCTGGTCGTACGCGAACAACGAGGCGGTCAGCGACACCCTGGCCCGGGTGTTGCCGGTGACCCTGAGCATCGTGATCCCGGCGGCGATCCTCTGGCTGCTGCTCGGCGTCGGCCTCGGCATGGTCTCGGCGCTGCGCAGGGGCACCTGGCTGGACCGGGTGGCCATCGGCTTCTCGCTGACCGGCGCGTCGTTGCAGATCTACTTCGTCGGCGCGGTGCTGCTGCTGGTCCTCGTCTACAACCTGCGGCTGCTGCCGGTGCCGAGCTACACATCGCTGTTCGACAGTCCGGCGAAGTGGGCCAGCGGGCTGGTGCTCGCCTGGGTCGCGCTGGCCTTCCTCTACTCCGCCATCTACGCGAGGCTGTCCCGGGCGCAGATGTTGGAGACGCTCTCCGAGGACTACGTCCGCACCGCGCGGGCCAAGGGCCTGACCAAACCCAAGGTGTACGGGCGGCACGCGCTGCGCGCGGCGATCACCCCGGTGGTGACCATCGCGGGGCTGGACGTCGGCGGGGCGCTGGGCGGCACCGTGATCACCGAGACCACCTTCGGCATCCAGGGGCTGGGGCGTACCGCGGTGAACGCGGTCAGCGACGGTGACCTGCCCACCATCATGGCGACCGTGCTCATCGCCGCGGTCTTCGTGGTGCTGGCCAACGTCGTGGTGGACCTGCTCTATGCCGTGATCGACCCCCGGGTGCGGCTGCGCTGACCGTCGCCCGGCCGCCACCGCGGCGCTGACGGAATCATCAAGAACCGTTACACAATTCGAAGATTTTCTTCTTTACGATCCTCGGGACGTCGGCGTTTCCGCCCGGCGGCACCGGGTGGAGGAGGTAGCAGATGAGACCACGCGCAGCGGTCGCCGCAGGCGGCGCCATCGCACTGGTGGTGACGTTGGGGGCGTGCTCGGAGAACACGGGCGACGGCACCACGGTGGACAACACCCGGCAGCAGACCGGGGTCATCGCCACCGACCCGAAGGACTCGTTGGGTCCGGCGGCGGAGGTGGCCGGGGCGCAGAAGGGCGGCACCTTCACCATCATCCGGGAGACCCCGATCTCCCACCTGGACCCGCAGCGGACGTACTCGTTCGCGGGCCTGATGGCCAACCCGCTCTTCTCCCGCTACCTGACCACCTGGAAGGACGACGGCAAGGGCGGCCTGGTCCTCGTCGGCGACCTGGCCGAGACCCCGGGCACCAACGTCAACTCCGACTGCAAGGTCTGGGAGTTCAAGATCAAGGACGGGGTGAAGTTCGAGGACGGCACCCCGATCACCTCCAAGGAGATCGCGTACGGCATCGCCCGGTCGTTCAACCCGGACCTCGCCGGCGGCCCGACCTACGTGCAGGAGTGGCTGGCCGACAGCCCGGAGTACGACACCAAGTGGGACTTCAAGAAGAACCAGACCTCGCTGCCGCCGGGGCTGACCGCACCGGACCCGAAGACCCTGCGCTTCGAGTTCGCCAAGCCCCGCTGCGACCTGCCGTTCGCGGTGTCGCTGCCGACCAGCGCGCCGCTGAAGGCCGACAAGGACACCGGGGTCAACCTGGACCAGCGGCCGTTCTCCTCGGGCCCGTACAAGGTCGCCAAGAACCAGGCCGGCGTGCAGCTCACCCTGGACCGTAACCCCCACTGGGACGCCGCCACCGACCCGGTGCGCCACCAGTACCCGGACCAGTTCGTGTGGAGCTTCGGCCCGACCGCCGACGCCGCCAACAACCGGGTGATCGCCGACAACGGCGCCGACCAGAGCGCCGTCGCCTTCAACTACGTGCCGTCCTCGCTGGTCGCCAAGGTGGCCCAGGACGCGGCGCTGAAGTCGCGGACGATCCTCTCCCCGACGCCGAGCGCCAACCAGCTCGTGATCAACAACCAGCGGGTGACGGACCTCAAGATCCGTCAGGCGCTGAACTACGCCATCGACCGGGACGGCCTGATCAAGGCGGTCGGCGGGCAGACCGTGGCCCAGCCGATGACCACGCTGATGCCGTCGTCCACCATCGGCTACGAGGCGTACGACGCGTACCCGGCCGGGGCCAACGGCAACGTCGACAAGGCCAAGGAGCTGCTCGGCGGCAAGACCCCGGAGCTGGTCCTCGGCGTGGCCGACAACACGGGCGAGCAGAAGATCGCGATCCAGCTCAAGGGCAACCTGGAGCGGGCCGGCTTCAAGATCACCGTTCGGAACATCCCGGACGACGCGAAGCTCGACGAGGTCAAGAAGAAGAACAACCCCTGGGACCTGTACATCGGCAACTGGGCGGCGGACTGGCCCAGCGGCGCGTCGATCCTGCCGGTGCTCTACGACGGCCGCTCCATCAAGGCCGAGGGCAACAGCAACAGCGCGTTCTTCAACGACCCGGCGATCAACGCCGAGTTCGACCGGATCCTCGCCCTGGAGCCGACCAAGCAGGGGCCGGAGTGGGCCAAGCTCGACCAGAAGATCATGAAGGAGCACGCGCCGGTGGTGCCGCTCTACGTCGACGTGGCCTACCTCGTGCACGGCTCCAAGGCCGGCGGGGTCTTCATCTCCAGCGTCTTCGGGTACCCGTCCTTCGTGAACGCGCACGTCAAGAAGTAGTGCCGAGTCACGGCCGGGCCCCAGCCCGGTAGACGAAGGGCCCCCGCTCGACAGCGCCGTCGAGCGGGGGCCCTTCGTTCACCCCAGGTGGGTGCGGAGGAAGTCGAGTTCCAGGCGGAGCAGGCGCTCCGACAGGCCGCCCGCGGCCAGGTGGGTGGCCCCGGTCAGCGGCAGCACCGAGTGCGGCCGGCCCGCGCCGAGCAGCGCCGCCGACAGCCGCAGCGTGTGCGCCGCCACCACGTTGTCGTCGACCAGGCCGTGCACCAGCAGCAGCGGCCGGGCCGGCTCGCCGGACACCGGCCGCTCGGCGGCCAGCTCCAGCAGCGAGTGGTGCGCGTAGACGTCCATTCCGTCCTCCGGCATGCCCAGGTAGCGCTCGCTGTACGCGGTGTCGTACAACGCCCAGTCGGTGACCGGGGCGCCGACGATCCCGCACCGGAACAGCTCCGGGTGGCGCAGCACCGCCAGCCCGGCCAGCCAGCCGCCGAACGACCAGCCCCGCACGCCGACCCGTCCCAGGTCCAGGTCGGGGTGCTTGCCGGCGAGCGCGGTCAGCGCGTCGATCTGGTCGGTCAGCACCACGTCGGCGACCCGCCGGTGCACCGCCTTCTCGAACGACGGGGCCACCCCGGGGGTGCCCCGGTTGTCGACCGTCACCACCGCGAAGCCGGAGTCGGCCCACCACTGCCGCTCCAACCAGGCCGACCGGGCCGCCACCACCTCCTGGTGCCCCGGGCCGCCGTAGACGTCCAGCAGCACCGGCAGCCGGGTGCCCTTGACGTGGTCGGTCGGGTAGAGCACCGCGCTCGGCAGCCGCCGGTCGGTCACCCGCACCATCGTCGGCCGGGGCGCGTACGGCGGGGTGGCGGCCAGCGAGCGGAGCTGCGCCACCTCCCGGTCGCCGCGCCACACCGACCAGGTGGTCCCCGGCTGCTCCAGCGACGCGGTGCCGACCACCAGCGTGTCCCCGCCCACCGCGGCGGTGTGCCAGCCGGGGGTGCCGCTCATCCGGCGGGCGTCCACCCCGCCGCCGATCAGCGTCCGGACCCGGTACAGGTGTCGCTGGCTCGGCTCGCCCTCACTCGCCTCGACCAGCAGGTCGGCCGGGCCGTTGCCGGCGGGCAGCCGGCCCACCACCCGGCGCACGTACAGCGAGGGCGGGGTGAGCAGGGTGCCGTCGGCGAACAGGCAGCGGGCGTCGTACCCGTCGTGGGCCAGCTCGCCGCCGACCAGCACCCGGCCGTCCGGCAGGTGCGCCGGGGTGCCGGGGATCGGCTCCACCCAGCGGGGATCGGCCAACTCCGCGTGCACCTGGGTCTCCCCGGTGCGCGGATCCACCGCGAGCACCAGGCCGTGCTGCTGGGAGCGGCGCAGCACGGTGATCAGCGGGTTGCCGTCGGCCCAGTCGACCGACGTCAGGTACGGGTAGGTCTCCCGGTCCCAGTGCACGTCGACCCAGCCGCCATCGAGGTCGAGCAGGTGCAGGCTGACCTCGGCGTTCGGCCCGCCGGCCTGCGGGTACGCGACGGTGGTCGGCGGGCTCGCCGGGTCCGCCGGGTCGTGCAGGTGCCAGCGGGGCAGCCGGGACTCGTCGACCCGGGCGGCCAGCACGGCACGCCCGTCCGGCGCCCACCAGTAGCCCCGGAACCGGTGGAACTCCTCGGCCGCCACGTGCTCGGCCAGCCCCCAGGTGACCCCGGCGTCCTCGCCGGCCAGCAGGGAGTCGGTGCCGTCGGCCGACACCACCCGCAGCTCGCCCCGGCGCACCCCGTCGGCGGCGTCGGTGACGTACGCGAGCTGTTCGCCGGTCGGGTCCGGGCGCGGGTCGATGACCGGGCCAGCGGTGTTCACCTCGACCACGTCCCCGTGCACCAGGTCGGCCCGGAACAGCCGGCCGGCCAGCGCGAACACCGCCACCCGGCCCGCCCCGTCCAGGGCGTACGAGCCGATGCCGGCGGCGCTGAGCCGCAGCCGCTCGCGCAGCGCCCGCTCCCCGGGGGCGAGGGCCGCCGGGTCGGCGCCGGCGCCGAGCAGCCCCGCCGGGTCGGCGACCAGCCGCTCCTCGCCGCTGGCCGGGTCGAGCAGCCAGAGCGCGTCGGCGGGGTCCTCCGGACCGGCCGAGCGCAGGAAGATCACCCGGGCGCCGTCGTCGGCCACGGAGACGGCGCGCGGTGCCCCGTGACAGAACCGGCGGGTACGGGCGGCCAGCTCCGGAAAGTCCACACGTCGGATCGTAGAGCGGGGCCGGCGGCGATGTGGCCGACCTGCGTGGACGCGTCGGGAACAGCGGGGAATCCAGCGCCGGTTAGAGTGACCGTCGTGACGACGCTGCCCGACCGCCGCCTCCTGCTGGTCCACGCGCACCCCGACGACGAGTCCATCGGCACCGGCTCGACGATGGCCCACTACGCCGCCGCCGGCGCTCACGTCACGCTGGTGACCTGCACCCTCGGTGAGGAGGGTGAGATCCACGTGCCGGAGCTGGCCCAGCTCGCCGCCGCCGAGGCCGACCAGCTCGGCGGGTTCCGGATCGGCGAGCTGGCCGCCGCCTGCGCCGCGCTCGGCGTCGCCGACCACCGCTTCCTCGGCGGCGCGGGCCGTTACCGCGACTCCGGGATGATGGGCCTGGACACCAACGAGCACCCCCGGGCGTTCTGGCAGGCCGACCTCGACACCGCCGCCGGGCACCTGGTGGAGATCATGCGGGAGGTGCGCCCGCAGGTGCTGATCACGTACGACCCGAACGGCTTCTACGGCCACCCCGACCACATCCAGGCGCACCGGGTGGCGATGCGGGCGGTGGAGCTGGCCGCCGCGGAGGGGATCGCCCCGGCCAAGGTCTACTGGACGGCCATGCCGCGCAGCGTGCTGGAGGCCGGCCTGAGCCACTTCACCGAGTCGTCGGACAACCCGTTCGACGGCATCGAGAGCATCGAGGACCTGCCCTTCGGCACCCCCGACCCGGAGATCGCCGCCCGGATCGACGCTACCGAGCAGCACACCGCCAAGGAGGCGGCGATGCGGGCGCACGCCACCCAGATTCCGGCCACCTCCTGGCTCTACTCGATCGCCGGCAACTTCGGCGCGGAGTTCATGGGGGTGGAGTACTTCACCCTGGCGGTGGGGGAGAAGGGGCCGGGCTCCGGCCCGTACGGCTGGGAGGACGACCTCTTCGCCGGGATCGGCCTCGACGACGACGGGTCCGGCCGCGCACCGGTCTCGGCGGCCGGCGTCCGGTGACCCTGCCCGCCGCGCCGATGTCGGTCGTCCCGCCGCAGGCCCCCGCCCCGACCCCGCCGGGCCGGGCGTGGCGGCTGCTCGACGTCGCCCTGCGGGTCGTCGGCGGCCTGGTGGCCGTGCTCGGCGCGGTGGTGACCGGCCTGCTGGAGCTGCTCCTGTCGACCGCCCGGGTCGGCGGGCAGTTGATCGGGGTGTCCGTGCTGGTGGCCGTCGTCGCCAACATCGCGCTGGGCTGGTTCGCGTACGCGGCGGTCGGCCGCCGGTGGGCGGTGGTCCTGCCGGCGACGCCGTGGTTCGTGCTGATGGGCGCGGCGGCCGTCCGGACCAGCGAGGGGGACCTGCTGCTCGCCGGGGACAACTGGGTCGGGCTCGCGATGATCGTGGTGGGGGCGATGACCTTCGCGGTGATGGGGTTCCGGCAGGTGCTGGCTCCGCCGCCGGTCCGCCGTGTCGGGTGATGACGGCGCTCATCTTCCGGTGGTAGACATTCCTGCCAGGAGGCCCGCTGTCGCGGCGGGCGGTGCGGCGGGAGGCGTGCGATGAAGGATCGGTGGCGGTCGGCCGGGGTGCTCGCGGCGGCGCTGTTCGTGGTCAACGTGGTCGCCCGGGTGGTCACCAAGCTCGGTCTCGACGGCGACGACGCGGCGGCCGACCGGGTCTCGCTGGCGATGTTCCTGGTGATCGGGGCGATCCTCGCGGTGCTGGCGTTCCGCTGGGGGCAGGACCGCCCGGTGGCCCGCTGGGCCGGCGACGTGGCCGCAGCCGTGGGGATCGCGGTGCTGCTGACCGTCCTGGTCGGGCCGCTGCTGGTCGGGCAGAACCCGTTCGACGGCGACGCGGGCACCCTGCTGGCCCAGGCCGGGCTCTACCTGCTGGCCGCAGCCGCCGGCGTGCTCGTCGGCTACCTGACCCTCACGGCGCTGGGCCGCGACCACCGCTCCCGGATGCTCAAGCGGTACGCCGAGATCAAGGCGGCGAAGCCGCACCGCCCGGTCCGCCGCTGACCGCCCGGTCCGCCCGCCCCGGGTGAGGTGGGACGGCGGGACCGCCGTCCGAGCGGCTGGGGGCCGGGCGGGTAGTGCCACCTCGCCCCCTTTGCTCTGCTGCCGCCACCGCAACACCAGCATCTGCCTGCACACCAGCACGCCGTGCAACACCAGCACCAGCGTCGCGCAGTCGCTTCGGGTCGGGTGCCGGCCGGGCACGAGAGGCGGCAGAATCGTCACGCTCCGCGAGCGTTGCGCCGGGGGCGGCAGAGCAAAGGGGGCGCTGCGGGGTTGCCCGCGGGTCGGCGACGATGTCAGCGTCGGCGTTCCCGCCCCGCCCTCTGGGGTGGGGCTTCATGATCGTCTGCTGATTTTGGAGAACTCGCCCGGCGTGTCGTCTCACAAATCAGCAGACGATCACGCCACGGCAGGCAGCGGTGCACCCCGGCGCCAACGCGCACATCGTCGCCCCCCAAGGGGGCCGCGTCGATGACCTCGACACAGGCTAGGGCCCGCGCGGGTCGGACCTGTCGGGCCCGGAGCCGGATTGGTCAGGGGGCGACGCGGGTGAGGTAGGTGTGGTGGGTGGTGAAGCCCAGCGAGCGGTAGAGGGCCACCGCCGGGGCGTTGCTCTGCTCCACCTGGAGGAAGACGTCGGTGGCGCCCAGGGCCGCGCCCCAGTCGGCCAGGGCGCGGATGACCCGGGTGGCCAGGCCCTGCCGGTGGGCGTGCGGGAGGACCTCGATCAGGGTCAGGCCGAGCAGCCGCCGCGCGCCGGTGACCGTGCCACGGCCGACGGCGAGCAGTTCGCCGTCGGCGTACACCCGGGCGAAGCGGACCTGGTCCACGGCGGTGAGCACGTGCCGGGCGGCGTCCGGCAGGCCGCCCTTGCGCCCGGCGGCGACGGCGAGCCAGTCGTCGGACGGCGCGGCGGTCAGCTCGACCGGCGGCGCGGCGGTCAGCTCGACCGGCGGCAGCCCGGCGCGGTCCGCCCGCAGCCTGGCCAGCGGCACGGTCTGCACCAGCACCGGCGGCCGGGCGCCCCAGCCCCGCGCGTCCAGCTCGGCGCCGACCGGCGCGGCGAGCGGCAGCGGCGTGTTGACCATGGCGGGCTGCCCGAGGTCGGCGTACCAGCGCTCGACGGCGTCCAGCGCGGCCGGCAGCGGCCGGTCCGGGTCGCCGACCGGCAGGGCCGAGTTCGCCCGTCCGGTCCAGCCCTCGGCGCTGCGCAGCAGCCAGTCGCCGAGGCGGCCCCGGGTCGGGGCCGGCCACGCCGCGTCGGCGGCCAGCTCCAGCGCCACCACCGCGCCGGCCGTCGGCCGGCGGGCCGGCGGCACCCGCTTGGCCCGGTGCACCTCGCCCACCGGGACCTGGAGCCGGCCCTGCGCGGTGGTGAGGGTGAGATGGGTCTCGGTCAGCTCGACCAGCTCGCCGAGGGCGTCCGAGAAGAGCGGCCGGCCTTCGCGAATCCCCACAATCCGGCGAACCACGATCCGGTGTCCCACATCCTGCTGTCGGAGCACGATCGACCCCCTCCCCGGCGAGATACTAGGCTCTAACCGTCGCGGGTGATCGCGGCGTGTCTTGCGGAGGAGAAGACCGGTGACCTACATCATCGCCGAGCCCTGCGTGGATGTGCTCGACAAGGCATGCATCGAGGAATGCCCGGTCGACTGCATCTACGAGGGAAACCGGATGCTCTACATCCACCCCGACGAGTGCGTCGACTGTGGTGCCTGTGAGCCGGTGTGTCCGGTCGAGGCCATCTTCTACGAGGACGACGTCCCGGAGCAGTGGAAGGACTACACCGGGGCGAACTACGAGTTCTTCGAGGACCTGGGCTCGCCCGGGGGCGCCTCGAAGATCGGCAAGGTGGAGAAGGACGCGACCTTCGTCGCGGGCCAGCCACCGCGCGGAGAAGGCCACTGAGTCGGCCCGAGCCGGTCTCGTCACGGCTGCCCGACTTCACCTGGGACACCCTGGGCGCCGCGGCCGCAGTGGCCGCGGCGCACCCGGACGGCCTGATCAACCTGTCGATCGGCACGCCGGTCGACCCGGTGCCCCCGGTGATCCGGCAGGCCCTGGCCGACGCGTCCGACGCCCCTGGCTACCCGCTGACCGCCGGCACGCCCGCCCTGCGGGCCGCCATCGCGGACTGGGTGGCCCGGGTCTGCGGTGCGGGCGTCGACGGCCTCGGGGTGCTGCCCACCATCGGCTCCAAGGAGCTGGTGGCGTGGCTGCCCACCCTGCTCGGCCTCGGCCCCGGTGACATCGTCGTGGTGCCGTCGGTCTGCTACCCGACGTACGAGGACGGGGCGCGGATCGCCGGCGCCACCACCGTGCGCACCGACTCGCTGACCGCGCTCGGGCCCGACCCCCGGGTCCGGCTGGTCTGGGTGAACTCGCCGGGCAACCCGACCGGCCGGGTGCTGCCCGCCAACCACCTGCGCAAGGTGGTCGACTGGGCCCGCGAGCGGGGCGCCGTGGTGGCCAGCGACGAGTGCTACCTGCCGCTGGGCTGGTCGGCCGCCGCCGAGCCGGTGTCGGTGCTCGCGCCCGAGGTCTGTGGCGGGTCGTACGACGGGCTGCTGGCGGTGCACTCGCTGTCCAAGCGCTCCAACCTGGCCGGGTACCGGGCGGGCCTCGTCGCCGGCGACCCCGCCCTGGTCGCCGAGCTGCTCAGGGTGCGCAAGCACGCCGGCATGATCGTGCCCGCCCCGGTGCAGGCGGCGATGATCGCCGCGCTCGGCGACCAGGAGCACGCCGACGCCCAGCGGGAGCGCTACCGGGCCCGGCGGGAGCGGCTGTTGGCCGCGTTCACCGGTGCCGGGTTCACGGTCGAGCACTCGGAGGCCGGGCTCTACCTGTGGATGACCCGGGGCGAGGACTGCTGGGCGACGGTGGACTGGCTGGCCCGCCGGGGCATCCTGGTCGCAGCCGGCGTCTTCTACGGCCCGGGCGGCGCGCAGCACGTCCGGGCGGCGCTGACCGAGTCCGACGAGCACATCGCGGCGGTCGCCGCGCGCCTCGCCCTGCCCTGACCGGAGGCCCCCTCGCCGCTCCGCTCCTCAAGATCGGGTATGCGCCGAGCGGGCCCGGGCTGGGGACAGCCCTGGTGCCGAAGAACCGAGTCGAAGCTTGACGTGTACCGACCGAAAACGCCGAGGTGCGTGATGGTGGACAGGCGCAGTGGCGACCCCCGGGCCGCGGTGGTGGGCACGGGGCTCATCGGCGGTTCCGTCCTGCTCCGCCTGCACGAGCGCGGGATCGACGTCACCGGCTGGGACCCGGACACCGCCACCCGCGCGGAGGGACGCGCCCGGGGCATCCCCTTCCCCGAAGAACTGGCCGACGCCGTCCGCGGCCGGGACGTGGTGTTCCTCTGCGGCCCGCTGTCCAGCCTGCCGGAAACCCTGCTCATCGTCGCCAAGCACACCGGTCCCGACTGCGTGCTCACCGACGTGGGCAGCACCAAGGGCGGGATCGCCGGGTTCGCGGCGGCGAACGGACTGCCCGACCGCTTCATCCCGGGGCACCCGATGGCCGGAGCGGCGCGCGCCGGGCTGACCGCCGCCGTCCCCGAGTTGTTCGACGGCGCGGCCTGGGTGCTCTGCCCGGCGGCGGCGGGCATCGAGCGGTTCCGTACGCTCGCCGCCCTGGTCATCGACGTCTTCGGCGCGCGGGTCGTGCCGATGACGCCGGACGCGCACGACGCGGCGGCGGCGCTCGCCTCGCACATCCCGCACCTGCTGGCCGGGAGCCTGGCGGGCGCGGTGGCGGACGCCGACCTGCGGGACGCCGTGCTGGGCCTGGCCGCCGGCAGCTTCCGGGACGGCACCCGGGTCGCCGGCACCCCGGCCGCCCGGACGGCGGACATGCTGCTGAACAACCGCGACCAGGTGCTCGCCCAGCTCGGCCGGGTGACCGGGTTGCTCGACCAGCTCGCCGCCGCGCTGCGGGCCGGCGACGCGGCGGCCCTCGTGGGGCACTACGAGCGGGCGCGAGGGCTGCGGCTGGCCCTGATCGACCGCGAGCTGCCCCCGGTCGTCCGCGGCTTCTCGCTCGGCGGGGACGTCGACGGCGAACTGGGGTACCTGCTGTCGCTGGGCGCCGCCGGCGGGCACCTGACCGGGTGCCGGGTGGCGGCGGGGACGGTGACCTACACCGGCCACCTCCCGACCACCCCGGCCTGAACCCCGGCGACCCCGGGTCTGAGCCCCGACCACCCCGGGCCAGCCCCGGCCGCTCGCCCGAGACCTCGTCGTTCCGCCGTCCCGTGCGCCCGCGAAGGTGCCGACGAGGGCCCTGCTCAACGCGGGCCACGATGAGGCGCCCTTTCCTTCCTCTAGGGTGAGGGCATGGTGGACGGACCAATCGTGGCGGTACGCGGCGAGGCGTACCGGGAAGTCGCTCCCGAGCTGGCCCGGTTCACGGTGGCCGCGATGGCGCGGGACCGGGACCGGGAGGCCGTTCTGGCCCGGCTCGCCGAGCGGGCCGCCGCCGTGCGGGTGCTGCTCGACGCCGCCGAGCCGGCCGTGGACCGCCGGGAGACCGGCGACCTGCGGGTCTGGCCGGAGACGAAGCGCTCCGGCGAGCGGGTGGTGGCCTGGCACGGCAGCGTCGCCACGACCGTCACCGTCACCGACTTCACCGCGCTGGGCGAGCTGATGCTCCGCCTGGCCGATCAGGACCAGGTCGAGGTCGCCGGCCCGTGGTGGTCGCTGCGGCCGGACAGCCCGGCGTACCGGGAGGCGCGGCACGCCGCCATCGCCGACGCGCTGGCCCGCGCCCGGGAGTACGCCGAGGCGCTGGGCTCCCGGGTGACCGCGCTGCTGGAGCTGGCCGACAACGGGCTGACCCCGCAGCCGATGATGACCCGCGCCGCGTTCAAGTCGGGCGGGCTGGAGGACGCCCCGCCGGAGCTGGAGCTGGACCCGCAGCCGCAGAGCGTGCACGCGGCCGTGGAGGCCCGGTTCACGATCACCGAGCCGGCCCTCGGCTGATGCCGGCCGCCCGGGTCCTCTCGCTCGGAGAGCTGGTGGCCCGCGCCCGGGCCCTGGCCGGGGCCGGGCCCCGTCAGCTCCTCGGCATCGCCGGAGCGCCGGGGGCGGGAAAGTCCACGCTGGCCGAGCGGGTCGTCGCCGAGGTGGGTGCGGCCGCCCGGCTGGTGCCGATGGACGGGTTCCACCTGGCCCAGGCGGAGCTGCGCCGGCTCGGCCGGGACGCGCGCAAGGGCGCGGTGGACACCTTCGACGTCGGCGGGTACGTCGCGCTGCTGCGCCGGTTGCACCGGCTGGAGCCGATCTCGGTCTGGGCCCCGGAGTTCCGTCGGGACCTGGAGGAGCCGGTCGCCGGTGCGGTCGAGGTGCCGCCCGAGGTGCGCTTGGTGGTGACCGAGGGTAACTACCTGTTGCTGCCCGAGGATCCGTGGGACGAGGTGCGGTCGCTGCTGCACGAGGTGTGGTTCCTCGACCTGGACGCCGAGCTGCGGCTCCGCCGGTTGACCGCCCGGCACGAGTCGTACGGGCGGTCGGCGGAGCAGGCGCGGGCCTGGGCGCTGGGCAGCGACGAGACCAACGCGGCTCTGGTGGCCGGCACCGCCGTACGCGCCGATCTGGTGGTCCGGCTGGCCGACCCGCCCGCCTGAGCGACGGGGCCGGCGGCGGTGCCCCGGGGGCGGCGTCCCGCACCGTGAGCCGCGGCCCGGTCGACGGGTCAGGCGAGCTCGCGTACGACCCGGGCGGGGTTGCCCACCGCGACGACGTTCGCCGGCAGATCGCGGTTCACCACGGATCCCGCGCCGACCACCGTGTTGTCGCCGATGCTCACCCCGGCCAGCACGATCACCCCACCGCCGAGCCAGACGTTGTCCCCGATCGTGATCGGCTGCGCCGCCTCCCACTTCTCCCGCCGGGGCTCCGGGTCGACCGGGTGGGTGGCCGTCAGGAGCTGCACGTTCGGTCCCATCTGGACGTCCGCGCCGACGTTGATCCGGGCGACGTCGAGGAAGACCGCGTTGAAGTTGACGAACCCGCGCGGCCCGAGGTGGACGTTCCAGCCGTAGTCGCAGTGGAACGGCGGTCGGACCCAGGCGCCCTCGCCGACGGAGCCGAGCAGCTCGCGCAGCGCGGCCAGCCGGCCCTCGGGGTCGGCCGCCGAGCTGCGGTTGAACGCCTCGTTGAGGCAGGCGGCCCGGTCCAGGTCGGCCAGGATCTCCGGGTCCTCGGCGCGATACAACTCGCCGGCGAGCATGCGGTCCTTCATGGAGGTCATCGGCCGATCATCCCCCGGCCGGGCCTCCACTTAGTGTCAAGTTTGTCACTTTCCTGTCTTCTCTTCCGCATACCGAGTATGCAATTCTCTTCTGTACCTGTGCGACCCCTGTCAGTGATGACGCCTCACAAGGAGGAATCCGTTGCATCGAGCAGGAAGAAAATCGGCCGGCCTGGCGCTGGCCCTCGGTCTGGTGCTCGCCGCGCCGCTGACCACCCCGGCCGGGGCCGCCCCGGCCACGTCCCCCGCCTCCGCCACCCCCGCCGGGGCCGAGCCGGCCGGCCGGACCGCCGGACGCCCGGCCACCACGGTCACGCTGGTCACCGGTGACCGGGTCACCGTCGCGGCCTCCGGCGCGGTGTCCGTCCGGCCCGGAGCCGGCCGCGCCGACCTGCGCTTCCTGGTCCAGCGGGACCGGGGCCGCGTCACCGTGCTGCCCCAGGATGCGCTGCCGCTGCTCCGGTCGGGCAAGGTGGACCGACGGCTCTTCGACGTCACCGGGCTGATCGAGGCCGGCTACGACGACGCCCACCGCAACAGCCTGCCGCTGCTGGTCTCGTACCGCTCGGGTGAGGCCCGCCGGGCCGTCGCCGGCATCGCCGGCACCCGGGTGACCCGCGACCTGCCCGCGATCGGCGGGGCGGCGGTGACGGCCGAGAAGGCCCGAGCCGGCGCGGTGTGGGGCGCGATGACCTCCGGCCGGGCGTCCGCCCGGGTCGACACGGCGGAGGGTGTCGACCGGCTCTGGCTGGACGGCCGGCGCAAGGTGACCCTGGACCACAGCGTGCCCCAGATCGGGGCGCCCGCCGCCCACGCGGCCGGGCTCACCGGCAGGGGCGTCACCGTCGCGGTGCTGGACACCGGCGTCGACCCCGAGCACCCCGACTTCGCCGGCCGGCTCGCCGAGTCGCACAACTTCAGCGAGGCGCCCGAGCCGGGCGACACGGTCGGCCACGGCACCCACGTCGCCTCGATCATCGCGGGCAGCGGCGCCGCCTCCGGCGGGAAGTACCGGGGGGTGGCCCCGGACGCCACGCTGCTCTCCGGCAAGGTCTGCGAGAGCACCAGCTGCGCCGACTCGGCGATCCTCGCCGGCATGCAGTGGGCGGCGGCGGAGAAGCACGCCACCGTGGTCAACCTGAGCCTCGGCGGAATGGACACCCCCGAGGTCGATCCGCTGGAGCAGGCGGTGCAGACCCTCACCGCGCAGACCGGCACCCTCTTCGTCATCGCCGCCGGCAACGACGGCTCCGACGGCTCGGTCGGCTCCCCGGCCAGCGCGGACGCCGCCCTGGCGGTCGGCGCGGTCGACCGCGACGACGAGCTGGCCGACTTCTCCAGCCGGGGCCCCCGGGTCGGCGACGACGGCCTCAAGCCGGACATCACCGCCCCCGGCGTGGAGATCGTCGCGGCTCGGGCCGCCGGCAGCGACCTCGGCGACCCGGTCGGCGAGAAGTACATGACGCTCTCCGGCACGTCGATGGCCACCCCGCACGTCGCGGGCTCGGCGGCGCTGCTCGCCCAGCGGCACCCCGACTGGCGGGCCGGCGCGCTCAAGTCGACGCTGATGGCCTCGGCCAAGCCGCACCCCGGGCAGACCGCCTACCAGCAGGGCGCGGGCCGGGTCGACGTGGCCCGCGCGATTGGCCAGCAGGTCACCAGCGACCCGGCGAGCGTGTCGTTCGGCCGCGCCGAGTGGCCGCACGGCGACGACCCCACGATCGCCCGCACGGTGAACTGGCGCAACTCCGGGTCCACGCCGGTCACCCTCGACCTCACGGTCGAGGCCACCGGCCCGGACGGCGACCCCGCCCCGGCCGGCCTGTTCCAGCTCGGCGCGTCCCAGGTCACCGTGCCGGCCGGCGGCCAGGCGCAGGCCACCGTCACCGCCGACACCCGGGTCCAGGGCGCGGACGGGTACTACACCGGCCGGGTCGTCGCCCGATCCGGCGCGACGGTGGCGGTCACCCCGATCGCCGTGCACCGCGAGGTGGAGAGCTACGAGGTCACCATCGCCCACGTCGGCCGGGACGGCCAGCCCATCAGCGAGTACGGCACCACCCTGGTCGGCCTGAACTCCTTCAACTTCGTGGACGTCTACGACGCCGACGGCACGGCGACCGTGCGCGTCCCGAAGGGCCGGTACGGGCTGGCCAGCTACCTGTTCGCCACCGACGCGAACGGCGAGCCCGCCGGGGCCACCGTGCTCGCCCGGCCCGAGATGATCGTCGATCGGGCGCTCCGGCTCACCCTCGACGCCCGCACCGCCAAGCCGGTGCTGAACACGGTGCCGCAGCGCGGCGCTACCCCGCGACTGGTGGACGTCAGCACGGTCTTCTTCGGCGCCGACCAAAGCATCTACGGGTTCAGCCTGTGGAGCGACGGCTTCGAGGGGCTGACCAGCGGGCAGGTCGGCCCGGCCAGCACTCCCGAGCGGTTCGTCGCCACGATCGGCAGCCAATGGGCCGAGCAGGGCGCGGCCAGCAGCCCCTACCTGTACGCGCTGCTGGAGGCGTTCCCCGGCCGGATGCCGACCGGCTTCGTCAAGCACTACCGCAGCCGGGACCTGGCCACCGTCGTGCACACCTTCCGGGACGCCTACCCGGGGCTGGAGGCCGAGCGGATGGTCCTGGGCGAGCTGGAGTACAACACGGGCGGCTCCGCCGTGGTCCTGCCCACCGCGACGCCCGGCCGCCGGGTCGAGCACTACAGCACCAACCACGTGCGGTGGGAGAGCGAGCTGAACTTCGGCACCCCCAGCCCCGAGGGCTGGCTGGACACGCAGGCGGTGCTGCGCACGCCGCCGACGGCGTACCGGGCCGGCCGGACGTCCCACGAGACCTGGGGCGAGGCCCCGTTCGCGCCGTCCTTCCCGGTGCGGCGCTGGGGGCACGAGGGGATCACCCGCACGGGCGACACCATCGTGGCCGACCTGCCCGTACACAGCGACGCGGGCGGACACGCCGGCGGGTCGCTCAACGACACCGAGTGGACCAGGCTGTATCGCGGCGGCAAGCTGGTCGGGGAGAGCGAATACCCGGGGTACGGGGAGTTCGAGGTGCCGGCGGGCGCGGCGAACTACCGGCTGGAGACCTCGGCGAAGCGCGGCTTCACCGACCTGAGCACAGAGGTCACCAGCGCCTGGACGTTCCGGTCGAAGCACGTCCCCGGTGACGGCTTCGCGTCGCTGCAGGCGATGGCGGTGCGCTTCGCCCCGGCGCTGCGCGTCGACAACAGCGCCCCCGCCGGGCGGTCCTTCACCGTTCCGGTGCGGGTGGAGCGGCAGGACGGCGCTCCGGCGGCGAAGGTCGCCAAGCTGACCGTCGACGCCTCGTACGACGGCGGGAAGACCTGGCGCAAGGCGGAACTGCGCCGCCAGGGCTCCGGCTGGACGGCCACGCTGACGCACCCGGCCGGCACCGGCCACGTCTCGCTGCGGGCCACCGCGAAGGACACCGCCGGAAACACGGTGACCACGCGGATCATCCAGGCGTACCGGCTGCGCTGAACCGGCGTCCGGGCCCGGCGGCACGTCCCGCCGGGCCCGGACCCGTGCCGTCCTCCGTCGGCGGTGCCGCCGTCGCCCGGCCTCGGTGATCCGGCCGCCGGGCCACGCGGCACCGCCGACGGTCGTCAGTCGTTGGCGTGCAGGGCGGCGTTCAGCTCGATGCCCCGGCCGGTGCGGGGGCGGGCCTCCAGCGCGCCGGTGACCGAGTTGCGCCAGAACAGCAGGCCGTCGACGCCGGACAGGTCGCGGGCCTTGACCACCCGGCCGTCCGGGAGGGCGATCTTCGAGGCGGCGGTGACGTAGCAGCCGGCCTCGACCACGCAGTCGTCGCCGAGGGAGATGCCGACGCCGGCGTTCGCGCCGATCAGGCTGCGCTCGCCGATGCTGATCTTCTCGGTGCCGCCGCCGGACAGGGTGCCCATGATCGACGCGCCGCCGCCGATGTCGGAGCCGTCACCGACCAGCACGCCCTGCACGATGCGCCCCTCGACCATCGAGGTGCCCAGCGTGCCGGCGTTGAAGTTGACGAAGCCCTCGTGCATCACGGTGGTGCCGGCGGCGAGGTGGGCACCGAGCCGGACCCGGTCGGCGTCGGCGATCCGCACCCCGGCGGGGACCACGTAGTCGGTCATCCGGGGGAACTTGTCCACCCCGTACACGCTCAGGTGGCGGCCGGCGGCCCGCTCGATCACCCGCAGCTCGTCCACCCGCTCCGGCGGGCACGGCCCGGCCGACGTCCAGGCCACGTTCGCCAGCTTGCCGAAGATGCCGTCGAGGTTCAGCTCGTTGGGCCGCACCAGGCGGTGGGAGAGCAGGTGCAACCTCAGGTACGCGTCGGCGGCGTCCTTGATCGGTTCGTCCAGCGCCCCGATCACCGTGACCACCTGGGCGGTACGCAGGCCGGGCAGCGACCGCTCGCCGACCGCCCCCGGCGGCAGGTCGAGCACGTCCGCCTCGTCCTCGCCGGAGACCAACGGAAGCTCGCCGAGCCCCAGCTTGCCCGTCGGGTACCAGGTGTCGAGCACCTGCTCGTCAGCGGTGATGGTGGCCAAGCCGATGCCCCACGCAGGCTGTGCAGTCGTCACGTCTGTGACGGTACCGTGCGAACCATGGAGAACCCGCTGACCCCTGAGGTCCTCGCCGATCCGGTGGCGTTGACCCGCGTCCTGGTCGACATCGAGTCCGTCTCTCTCGACGAGAAGGCGATCGCCGACTGTGTCGAGGAGGTGCTGCGTGCCGTGCCGCATCTGACCACGTTCCGGCACGGCAACACCGTCATGGCGCGTACCGACCTGGGGAGGGACTCCCGGGTGGTGCTCGCGGGGCACCTGGACACCGTCCCGCTGAACAACAACTTCCCGTCGACCATGCGCGGCGACCTGATGTACGGCTGCGGCACCTCGGACATGAAGTCCGGGGTGGCGTACGCGCTGCACCTGGCGGTCACCCTGCCCGAGCCGAAGTACGACGTCACGTACTTCTTCTACGAGGCCGAGGAGATCGAGTCGAAGTACAACGGCCTCTTCCTGGTCGCCGAGGCGTACCCGGAGTGGCTCCAGGCGGACTTCGCGCTGCTGCTGGAGCCGACGCACGGGATCGTGGAGGCCGGCTGCCAGGGCACCATGCGTGCGGTGGTGACCACCACCGGCGTCCGGGCCCACTCGGCGCGCTCCTGGCACGGCGTGAACGCCATCCACGCCGCCGGCGAGGTGCTGCGCCGCCTGTCCGGGTACGAGGCGCGGCGGGTCACCCTCGACGGCTGCGACTACCGCGAGGGCATGAACGCGGTCCGGGTCGGCGGCGGGGTCGCCGGCAACGTGGTGCCGGACCACTGCGAGATCGAGGTGAACTACCGGTTCGCGCCCGACCGGACGCCGGCCGAGGCCGAGGCGCACCTGCGTGAGGTGTTCGCGGGCTTCGAGCTGCGGGTGACCGACTCGGCGGCCGGGGCGGCGCCCGGGCTGGACGCGGCCCCGGCGAAGGAGTTCGTGGCGGCGGTCGGCACCACCCCGATCGGCAAGCTGGGCTGGACGGACGTGGCCCGGTTCGCCGCGATGGGCATCCCGGCGCTGAACTTCGGCCCGGGGGATCCCAACCTGGCCCACCACCCGGACGAGCACGTCGAGATCAGCAAGATCCGCGACGGCGCGGCCACCCTGCACCGCTGGCTAACCCCCGCCTGAACCCGCCGTGCCCCGGGGCTTGAAAGCCTGGCCGGGGGCGTGGCCTGGCCGGGCGGCCCGCCCACTCTGATTCGGTGGGCGGGCCGCCCGGCCGGCAGCCGTACGGTCGGTCAGGCGGTCGGGGACAGGGACGACTCGGGGCGGGTGTCGGTCGGGTCGCCGGTGAGGTCGGCGGTGCTGGCTTCCATCTGCCGGGTGCGGCGGCGCTCGGCCACCACGTCCTGGATCCGTCGCTGCATCTGCCGACGGATCCGGATCATCTCGCTGCTGCTGATCACGCTGGCTCCTCCCCCGAAGGCGCGCGCCGGGGCATACCCGGTATGTGAATACTAAGACGTGCGTGCGACCGAATTAGTTGCCCTGGTCGTGGAAAATCTGTCCGCCCCGCCGCTGTCCGCCCGCCACCTGGTTCCGGTGCCACCTCCGGTGGGTGCCCCTCCACTACGGTTGCTCCCATGAGCGACAGCAACGGACGAGGCTCGGGCCGCGAGCGGGGGCGGGAACGGCATCGGGGCGCCGTCACGCTGCGCCGCCAGGCCATCCCGACGAGCACCGCCGACCAACGGCTGCTGGACTCCCGGGGGCGCGGCGACTGGAAGACCAAGGACGCCTGGCGGGCCCTGCGCATCCTGTCGGAGTTCGTGGAGGGCTTCGACACCCTGGCCGACCTGCCGCCGGCGGTCAGCGTCTTCGGTTCGGCCCGGAGCAAGCCGGACAGCCCGGAGTGTCGGATGGCCGAGGACCTGGGCGCCGCCCTGGCCCGGGCCGGGTACGCGGTGATCACCGGCGGCGGCCCCGGCGTGATGGAGGCGGCCAACCGGGGCACCAGCGAAGCCGGCGGGCTCTCCGTCGGGCTCGGCATCGAGCTGCCGTTCGAGCAGGGCCTCAACGACTGGGTCGACCTGGCCATCGACTTCCGGTACTTCTTCGCCCGCAAGACCATGTTCGTCAAGTACGCCCAGGCGTTCGTGGTGCTGCCCGGCGGCTTCGGCACCATGGACGAGCTGTTCGAGGCGCTGACCCTGGTGCAGACCGGCAAGGTAACCCGGTTCCCGGTGGTGCTCATGGGGACGGACTACTGGCGTGGCCTGCTCGACTGGCTGCGCGACACGATGGCGGTCGAGGGCAAGATCGGGCCGATCGACCTGGAGCTGATCTGCCTCACCGACGACGTCGACGCGGCGGTCCGGCACATCGTGGAGGCCGAGGCCGCGCTCTCCGCCGAGCAGGAGGCGGTCCGCGAGGAGGCCGTCGCCCAGACTGCGGCGGACCAGCAGGCCGCCGCCGAGCACGGCCGGGAGGGCTGAGCCGGTGGCGGCGATCTGCGTGTTCTGCGCGTCGTCCCGTACCCTCGACCGGCGCTGGCTCAACCTGGCCGCCGAGGCGGGCGCGGAGATCGCCCGGCGCGGCCACACGCTGGTCAGCGGCGGCGGCTGCGTCGGGATGATGGGTGCGGTGGTGGACGGGGCCCGGTCCGCCGGCGGGACCACCCTGGGGGTGATCCCGCAGTCCCTCGTCGACCTGGAGGTGGCCGACCTCGCCTCGGACGAACTACTGGTCACCGGCAGTATGGCCGACCGCAAGACCCTCATGATCGAAAAGTCGGACGCGTTCCTCACCCTGCCCGGTGGGCTGGGCACCCTGGACGAGCTGTTCGAGGTCTGGACCACGGCCACCCTCGCCCTGCACACCAAGCCGATGGTGCTGGTCGACGTGGACGGCTTCTACCGCCCCCTGATCGACTGGCTGGCCAGCCTCGCCGACCGCAACTTCCTCAAGCCGGCCGGCCTGGGCCTCCTCACGGTCGTCGACAGCATCCCCGCCGCCCTGGACGCCCTGACCCCCCGCCTCACCTGACCTTTCTGCCCCACCCCGCTCGCCCCGCCTGCCCCGGTGATCAAGAGATTTTCGTCAGGATCTGGCGCGCTGTTGACGCGAACTTCTTGATCGCCAGGCGGGGGCGGGACCGGGTGGGGTGGGGTGTCGTAGGGGCGTGGTGGGATGGGGGGATGCAGGCGTACCGGCTGGTGCGTCGGCCTGCCGAGGCGGCCCGGGGGGACCGCCGGTCGGGTGGGGCGGCGCGGGGGGACGGTCGGCCCGAGGGGGCGACCGAGCGGGATCATCGGGCCGGGGGACCGGGCGGCGATGACGCGCAGGCCGGTGAGGGCCGCGGGGGCGGTAGCACGTACGCCGACCAGCCTGCCGGCGGTCTGGCGCGCGCCGAGGAGTCTCCCGCCGGGCGGGGACACGCCGAGGAGTCGACCGCGGTGCCGGCCGAGAGGGCGGAACGCACCGAGGAAGCTGGGCCGGCCGAGGAAACGGAGCGGGGCGGAAGGGCTGAACGGGGCCGGGGGTGGCGGGACGACTCGCTCCAGGCCGAGGTCGTGGCGCACACCGGCGGGCCGATGCTCGTCGTCGGCGGGCCGGGCACCGGGAAGACCAGCACGCTGGTCGAGGCGGTCGCCGCGCGGGTGGCCGAGGGCGTCGACCCCGAGCGGGTCCTGGTGCTCACCTTCGGCCGTCGGCAGGCCACCGACCTGCGCCGCCGGATCGAGGCCCGGGTGGCCGGCGACGGGCACCGGGTGCTGCGCGAGCCGTTGGTGCGCACCTTCCCGGCGTACGCGTACGGGCTGCTGCGCCGGGCCGCCACCGAGCGGGGGGAGCCGTCCCCGCGGCTGCTCACCGGCCCCGAGCAGGATCTGATCATCCGGGAGCTGCTCGACGTGGTCGGCGAGGAACCCGACGACGACCCGGTCGGCTGGCCGGAGGACCTGCGCCCCGCCCTGCGTACCCGGGCGTTCGCGGCCCAGCTCCGCGACCTGCTGATGCGGGCCGCGGAGCGCGGGGTGGGCCCGGCGGAGCTGGCCCGGCTGGGGGAGCGGCTGGGCCGCGCGGACTGGCCGGCCGCCGCCCGCTTCCTCCGCGAGTACGTCGCCGTGCTCGCCCTGCGTGACGTCAGTAACCGCGGCTCGATCGCGTACGACCCGGCGGAGCTGGTCCGGGCCGCCACCGGGCTGCTGCTCGACGACCCGGAGCTGATGGAGGCCGAACGCCGCCGCCTCGCCCACGTGTACGTCGACGAGCTGGCCGACACCGACCCGGCCCAGCTCGACCTGCTCGCCGCGGTGGCCGGCGGGGGAAAGTCCCTCGTCGCCTTCGCCGATCCGGACTCCGCCACGTACGCCTTCCGGGGCACGGACCCGGCCGGGGTGAGCGCGTTCCCGCACCGGTTCCGCACCGTCTCCGGGGCGCCGGCCGCGCAGGTCGTGCTGAACACGTCGTACCGGGCCGGTGCGGGGATGCTCACCGCCACCCGGCGGCTCACCGGCCGGCTGCGTGGCCCGGCGGCCCACCGCCGGTTGCATCCGCTGCCGGCGGCCCCGGCCGGCTCGGTCGAGGTGCGTACCTTCCGCTCGGCCACCAGCGAGGCCGCCTGGTTGGCGCAGGCCCTGCGCGCGGCGCACCTGCTCGGCGGCGTGCCCTGGTCGGCGATGGCGGTGCTGGTCCGCTCGACCGCCCGGCAGCTTCCGGTGCTGCGCCGGGCGCTGCACACCGCCGGGGTGCCGACCGTGGTGCACGGCGAGGACCTGCCGCTGCACCTGCAACCGGCGGTGGCCCCGCTGCTGCTCCTGCTGCGCTGCGCGCTGGAGCCGGAGCGGCTGGACGAGGAGGCGGCGGTGGTGCTGCTGCACTCGCCGCTGGGCGGGGCCGACCCGCTGGCCGAGCGGCGGCTGCGCCAGGGGCTGCGCGCCCTGGCCCTGGCCGGTGGGGACCGCCGGCCCTCCGGCGAGCTGATCGTCGACGCGCTGCGCGACCCGGAGGAGCTGGCGGCCATCGACCGGCTCTGGGCGGAGCCGGCGCAGGCGGTGGCCGGCCTGCTCGCCATCGCCCGGGAGGCGGCCGAGCGGCCCGGGGCGACCGCCGAGGACGTGCTCTGGGCGGTGTGGGACGCCAGCGGCCTGGCCGAGCGCTGGGCCGGGGCGATCACCCGGGGGCAGGCGGCGACCGGCGAGCACGAGACCGCACGGCGCTGGCGGGCCGAGGCCGCCGACCGGGACCTGGACGCCGTGCTGGTGCTCTTCGACGCGGCGGCCCGGTTCGCCGACCGGCTGCCCGGCGCCCGTACCGAGGTCTTCCTCGACCACGTGCTCGGCCAGGACCTGCCGGCGGACACCCTGGCCGCGACGGCCGACCGGGGCGAGGCCGTCCGGCTGCTCACCGCGCACGCCGCCAAGGGGCTGGAGTGGGACCTGGTGGCGATCGCCGGGGTGCAGGAGGGCGTCTGGCCGGACCTGCGGCTGCGCGGCAGCCTGCTCGGCTCCGAGCGGCTGGTCGACGTGCTCGCCGGCCGTGGCCAGGACGACGGCGGGCGGGCGGTCCTGATCGGGCAGACGTCCGCCCTGCTGGACGAGGAGCGCCGGCTCTTCCACGTGGCGGTGACCAGGGCCCGTCGCCGGCTGCTGGTCAGCGCCGTCGCCTCGGCCGCGGTCGGCGGCGACGACCACGAGGAACAGCCCAGCCGGTTCCTGTACGAGCTGGACCAGACCGAGCCGCCGCGTCCGGGCGACGGTGGTCCGGGCGACGGCGGCCCGGGCGACGGCGGTCCGGGCGATGGCGGCCCGGTCCCCGCCGAGCATCGTCCGGTCACCCTGCCGGTGGCCGGGCCGCCTCGGGCGCTGACCCTGCCGGCGCTGGTCGCGGAGCTGCGTACCGCCGTGGCCGACCCGGCGGCGTCGCACCACCGGCGGCGCGCGGCGGCGGCCGAGCTGGCCCGCCTGTCCGCCGCCGGGGTGCCCGGCGCGCACCCCGACGACTGGTGGGGGCTGCGCGGCCTCTCCGACGATCGGCCGCTGGTCGACGAAGGGCAGCCGGTGAAGGTCACCCCGTCGGCGATGGAGAGCGCCCTGCGGTGCAGCCTGCGCTGGCTGCTGGAGCGACACGGCGGCAGCGGGCCGGCCAGCGCCGCGCAGGGGGTGGGCAACCTGGTGCACGCCGCCGCGATGCTCGCCGAGGACGCCAGCGCGGACCGTTCCGCCCTGCTGGAGTACGTGGCCGCCCGGTTCGACGCGATCGAGCTGGCCGCCCGGTGGATGGTCGGCCCGGAGCGGGAGCGGGCCGAGGCCATGGTGGACAAGCTGCTGCGCTGGCTGGCCGGCAACCCGCGCCGGCTGCTCGCCATCGAGCACGAGTTCGCGGTCCGGCTCGACGACCCGCACCGGCCGGTCGAGTTGACCGGCCGGGTGGACCGGCTGGAGGTGGACGACGCCGGCCGGCTGGTGGTGGTGGACCTGAAGACCGGCAAGTCCACCGCCGTCACCGAGCCCGAGATCGGCGAGCATCCGCAGCTCGGGGCGTACCAGGCGGCGGTGGAGTCGGGGGCGTTCCCGGAGTTCGGCGACGAGTCCGGGGGCGCGGCGCTGGTGCAGCTCGGCACCGGCGCGAAGGACGCCAAGGAGCAGAGCCAGCCGGCGGCGGGGCAGGGGCCGGAGGCGGGCTGGGCGACCGCGCTGGTGCGGCGCACCGCCGATACGATGGCCGCCGCCACCTTCGCCGCGGTCGCCAACTCGAAGTGCCGGGTCTGCCCGGTGCGCACGAGTTGCCCGGTGTCCGGGCAGGGGCGCCAGGTCGTCGAGCCGCCGACCCCCCGCCGCCAGGGGCTGACGTGAGCGCGAGGAGTGAGCTTGCGAGCCCCGCAGTCGCGAACTGAGATGTCACCCGTGAGCGCGAGGAGTGAGCTTGCGAGCCCCGCAGTCGCGAACTGAGCTGGTGCCGTGACCCAGCCTGCCCTGTTCAGCGCCGCGACCCCGGCGCCCCGGACGGCCGACTCCGGCCCCCGGTACACGCCGGTCGAGCTGGCGAAGCTGCTCCGGCTGCCCGCGCCCACCCGGGAGCAGGCGGCGATCATCGCCGCGCCGGTCGAACCGCTGCTGGTGGTCGCGGGCGCCGGGTCCGGCAAGACCGAGACGATGGCCGCCCGGGTGGTCTGGCTGGTCGCCAACGCGTACGTCCGGCCGGAGCAGATCCTCGGGCTGACCTTCACCCGCAAGGCGGCCGGCGAGCTGGGCCACCGGGTGCGTACCCGGCTCGACCAGCTCGTGCGCCGGGTCGGGCGGCGGGGCCGGGACCCGCTCGACGACCCGTTCGCGGGCGAGCCGACCGTGTCCACCTACCACTCGTACGCCGGGCGGATCGTCACCGAGCACGGGCTGCGCGCCGGGTACGAGCCGTCGACCCGGCTGCTCACCGAGGCGTCCCGCTGGCAGCTCGTCGACCTGCTGGTGCGCAACTACGACGGCGACATGACCAGCGTCGACCGGATGCCCAGCACCATCACCGACGCCGTGCTGGCCCTGGCCGGCGAGTTGGACGAGCACCTGGTCGCCCCGGACGCCCTGGCGGCCTGGACCGGCCGGTTCTTCGCCGACGTGCAGTCCCGCCCCGGCCGGGTCTACGCCGACGTGCGGAAGTCCCTCGCCCTTCAGCAGACCCGGCTGAAGCTGCTGCCGTTGGTCCGCGCGTACGCCCGGCGCAAGGAGGACTTCGAGGCGATGGACTTCGCCGACCAGCTCGCCCGGGCGGCCCGGGTGGCCCGGGACCACCCGGCGGTCGGCGCGATCGAGCGGGACCGTTACCGGGTGGTGCTGCTCGACGAGTACCAGGACACCAGCCACGCCCAGGTGGTGCTGCTCAACGCGCTGTTCGGGGGCGGCCACCCGGTGACCGCCGTCGGCGACCCCTGCCAGTCCATCTACGGCTGGCGTGGGGCCAGCGCCGGCACCCTGGACCGCTTCCCCGGCGAGTTCGCCCGCCCCGACGGCGAGCCGGCCGCAGTGCTCGGCCTCACCACGAGCTGGCGCAACCGGCCGGAGATCCTCGGCGTGGCGAACGCCCTGGCCACCCCGCTGCGGGCGGCCGGCGCCCGGGTGCCCGAGCTGCGCGCCGCGCTGAGCGTCGCCGACCCGATCCCGCACCGCACGCCGGGTGGCCTGGCCGCCGGCACCGTGCACTGCGCGCTCCTGCCGACGTACGCGGACGAGGCGGACTGGATCGCCGACAGCGTGTTGGCCGCCTGGCGCGGGGCGGCTCGGATGCCGGAGGCCCTGCCCGAGCACATCCCGGTGCCGCAGCGGCCCACCACCGCCGTGCTGGTCCGGCTGCGCAGCCAGATCCCGGCGCTCTCGACCGCGCTGCGGGCCCGAGGGCTGCCGGTGGAGGTGGTGGGCCTGGGCGGCCTGCTGGACACCCCCGAGGTGCGGGACGTGGTGTGCACCCTGCGGGTGCTCGCCGACCCGACCGATGGGGCGGCGTTGCTGCGGTTGCTCACCGGTGCGCGCTGGCGGATCGGGCCGCGTGACCTGGTGGCCCTGCACCGCCGGGCCCGGGCGATCGCCGCCGGCCGCCGCCGGCTCGCCGCCGCCGAGGAGTCGGAGATCGCCGCCGACCTGCTCGACGAGGCCACGCTGGTGGAGGCGCTGGCGGACCTTGGGCCCGCCCAGGCGTACTCGGTCCAGGGCTATGCCCGGCTGCGCGCGTACGGCGAGGAGCTGGCCCTGCTCCGCTACCGGCTGGACCAGACGCTGCCGGAGCTGATCGCGGACGTCGAGCGGACCATCGGCCTGGACGTGGAGGTGGCGGTCCGGGCCGGTCGGGACGGCACCGGCGACGCCGGCCTCGCCCGGGGCCACCTGGACGCCCTCGGCGACGTGGCGGCCCGGTTCAGCGGGGAATCCCCGGCAGCGACCCTTTCGGGTTTCCTGGCCTACCTCACCGCGGCCGAGGACGAGGAGCGCGGCCTCGCCCCGGGCGAGGTGGAGGTGGTCTCCGGCGCGGTGCAGATCCTCACCGCGCACGCGGCGAAGGGCCTGGAGTGGGACGTGGTCGCGGTCGCCGGCCTGAGCCGGGGCGGCTGGCCGGGGCCGGTGCGCAACTCCGACCACTGGCTCGGCGGGCTGGGTGTGCTGCCCTTCCCGCTGCGCGGGGACGCCGACGGGCTGCCGGAGCTGGGCCTGGCCGAGGCGGCTGACCAGCGCGCGGTGGCCCGGGCGCTGGCCGACTTCGTCGACGACTGGCGGGCGCACGACGAGCGGGAGGAGCGCCGGCTGGCGTACGTGGCGGTGACCCGCCCCCGGCGGCTGCTGCTCTGCTCCGGCTACTGGTGGGGCGAGGGGACGAAGCGCCCGCGCGGGCCGTCGGTGTTCCTGCGTGAGGTGCACGACGTGTGCCTGGACGGCGAGGCTGGGCACCTGGTCGACCGGTGGGCCCCCGAGCCGGCCGGTGACGCCACCAACCCCACCACGGAGGTGGTGCTGCGTGCCGAGTGGCCGGCCGACCCGCTGGGCGGGCGTCGTCCGGCGCTGGCCGAGGCCGCCGCGTTGGTTCGCCGCTTTCTCGCCGAGGATCCCCCGGCCTCAGCCGCCGAGGTGGCCGAGGTGGCCGAGGATCCGGAGGTGGCCCGCTGGCGGCGGGAGGCCGACCTGCTGCTCGCCGAGCGGACCGAGTTGGCCGCGGGGGCGGGGGCGGTCGAGGTGGCCCTGCCCGGCCAGATCTCGGTCACCCAGCTCGTGGCGCTGCGCCGCGACCCGGAGGAGCTCGCCCGCGCCCTGCGTCGCCCGATGCCCAGCGAGCCGAACCCGTACGCCCGGCGGGGCACCGCGTTCCACACCT
The DNA here is from genome assembly GCF_009908295.1 of Micromonospora rubida. Classification (GTDB taxonomy): domain Bacteria; phylum Actinomycetota; class Actinomycetes; order Mycobacteriales; family Micromonosporaceae; genus Micromonospora; species Micromonospora rubida. The sequence continues at coordinate 448,087 of NZ_JAAALO010000002.1, read as the reverse complement.
GGCTGGAGCGGCGCTTCGGCGCGGACCGGCTGCTCGACGTCGACGAGTTGCCGGGCGCGGCGGACGCCGACGCGGCGCCCGACGAGGCGCTGGCCGCACTCCAGGCGCGCTTCCTGGCCGGGGAGTGGGCCGACCGGGTGCCGGCGGAGGTGGAAGTGCCGTTCGCCACAGTTATCGCCGGGGTGGTGGTGCGCGGCCGGATGGACGCGGTCTTCGCCCGGCCCGGCGGTGGGTACGACGTGGTCGACTGGAAGACCGGGCGGCAGCCCGTCGGCGAGGAGGCCGAGGCGGCGGCGGTGCAGCTCGCCGTCTACCGGCTGGCCTGGGCGGAGCTGGCCCGGGTGCCGGTCGACCGGGTCGGTGCGGCCTTCCACTACGTGCGGGACGGGGCGACGGTCCGCCCGGCGGACCTGCTCGACGCCGACGGGCTCACCGCGTTGATCGCGGGCGTGCCGGAGGCACCGCCCGCCGTCCGCCGCACCGGGCGATAAAGATTTTCGACCGTGGGGTTCCGGCGATCCGAATCCGTGGTACCGTATCCGGGTTGCAGTTTTGGTTACCAGAGACCTTGTGTGCGCCTGGCGGATTGTAGCCCCAGGCGCTCTTTGTTGTGTCCGGATGCTCTCCGGGCGGGGCGACCAGAAGCGACAGGTGGGCCGCGCATACGGGCGTGGTCCGCTCCTCCCTCTTCGGCTCGCAACAAGTGCGAGGCCGAACGTTCCGTCAAGGAGACAGAACACATGGCAATTGGCACCGTCAAGTGGTTCAACGCTGACAAGGGTTTCGGCTTCATCACCCCGGACGGCGGCGGCGCTGACGTCTTCGCCCACTTCTCGGCGATCCAGTCCTCCGGCTACCGGAGCCTGGACGAGAACCAGCGGGTCGAGTTCGAGATCACCCAGGGCCAGAAGGGCCCGCAGGCGGAGAACATCCGCCCGATCTGATCGTCGGCAGCACTGTTCCTCGGAACAGGCACGACTGTTCATCTGAACAGGCACCACCGTTCTTCGGAACACCCATCGCGCCTCAGGCGCGGTGTCGCGGCCGGTCCGCCCCGTGCGGGCCGGCCGCACCCCACCTTCGGTTCGTGCTTGTGACCACCGCGGCCCCGCCGCCGGTGCAGCGCCACTCCGGCGCCTCCTCGACACGTGCCGCGTCGAGGAAGGCTCTCGCATGACCACCGTCATCCCCTCGTTCTCCACCACCGGCCTCGCGCCGGAACTGCTCGCCGAGCTGACCGCGCAGGGCATCACCGAGCCGTTCCCGATCCAGTCGGCGACGCTGCCGGACTCGCTGGCCGGCCGGGATGTCCTCGGCCGGGGCCGCACCGGCTCGGGCAAGACCCTCGCGTTCGGGCTGCCGCTGGTGCACCGCACCGTCGGCCGCCGGGCCCGCCCGGGGCGTCCGCTGGCCCTGGTGCTCGTGCCGACCCGGGAGCTGGCCCAGCAGGTGACCACCGCGCTGACCCCGTACGCCCGGGCGGTCGGGCTGCGCATCACCACCGTGGTCGGCGGCCTGTCGCTGCAGCGGCAGGCGGACGCGCTGCGCGCCGGCGCCGAGGTGGTCGTGGCCACCCCCGGCCGGCTGCACGACCTGATCAACCGCGGGGACGCCCGGCTCGACCAGGTCGCCGTGACCGTGCTCGACGAGGCCGACCAGATGGCCGACATGGGCTTCCTGCCGCAGGTCACCAAGCTGCTGGAGCAGGTGGCCGGCGACGGCCAGCGGATGCTCTTCTCCGCCACCCTGGACGGCGGCGTCGACAAGCTGGTCCGCCGCTTCCTCACCAACCCGGTCTCGCACTCCGTCGACCCCGGCACCGCCACGGTGACCGCGATGACGCACCACGTACTGCACGTCGACGCGGAGGACAAGCCGGCCGCCCTGACCCAGATCGCGGCCCGGGAGGGCCGCACCATCCTGTTCATGGGCACCAAGCACCGCGCCGACCGGCTGGCCCGCCAGCTGCTGTCCAAGGGGGTGCGCGCGGCGGCTCTGCACGGCGGCAAGTCCCAGCCGCAGCGCACCCGGATCCTGGAGCAGTTCCGCACCGGCCAGGTGACCGCGCTGGTCGCCACCGACGTGGCGGCCCGGGGCATCCACGTGGACGGCCTCGACATGGTGGTCAACGTCGACCCGCCGACCGAGGCGAAGGACTACCTGCACCGGGGCGGGCGTACCGCGCGGGCCGGCGAGGCGGGCACCGTGGTCACCCTGGTCCTGCCCGAGCAGCGCCGCGAGGTGTCCCGGTTGATGGCGACCGCCGGAATCCGGCCGCAGGCCACCCAGGTCCGGCTGGGCGACGAGGCGCTGGCCCGGGTCACCGGGGCCCGGGAACCGTCCGGGGTGCCGGTGACCATCGTCGTCCCGGCTCCGGACCGGCCCGCCTCGGGCGGTGGCCGTGGCCCACGTTCGTCCCGTCCCGCCGGTCAGTCGCACGCCGCCGGGACCGCCGCGACCGGGGGCGCGTCGCGCGGCGCCCGCCCGTCCGAGGACGGGGCGGGCGCCGACGGCCGACGCGCCGGGCACCGCGCCTCGGGTCGGTCGCGCCGGCCGCGTCGTCCCCGTACGGCCTGAACGGCTTCTCCGCGGTCACCGATCGACGCCTGACCCGTCCCGGATCTGAGTCGCCGCGCGCCTGAATTGTCCCGCGCCTGAGTCGGGAATCAGGCAGGGTGGGGTCCGATCGGTGACTGTTCGGCAGCCTCGGCGTGGTCGATGCTAGCCGTGGGGGAACGCGGGTCGGCGGGGTCGGCCCACTGGGGGAGGGGTTGACCATGGCGTGCAACGCCGAGTCGGGGGCGCTGCGGGAGTTGACGGTGGTGCTGGCGGTCGCGGGGGCGGGGCTGGCGCTGGCCACGGTCGCGGCGTTCTCGCCGTGGCATCCCACCCGTGGCGGCCGGACACCGGCGGGGGTGGTGGGGCTCCACGTTCCGGGGGGAACGGGCAGCGACCTCACCGCCTCCGTCGTCCAGGAGACCGAGGAGTCCGCCGGCTGATCCCGTACGGCGCGACGGCCTCGACCGGGTGGCCGTGCCGGCCGGTCAGCCCGGACGGCGGACCGTGTCGGGTCAACCGGGGCCGGTCAGGGGCCGCCGACGGGCCGGGCCCTCAGGGCGTCCGGCATGTCCCGGCTCGGCCTGTCGTCGAGGCCCTCCCGGGTGAGCAGGTCGGCCAGGGTGGTCCGGTCCACCACCAGGGCGATGGCCCCGTCCACCGCCAGCCACACGTCGCGCAGCCCGGTGGCCACCCCGTGGTAGCCGGAGTGCCCGGCCGGCAGGCCCCGCACCGAGGTGAGCGACCCGCCGACCGCGCGGAGCACGTCCCCGACGCTGATCTCGGCGGCAGGGCGGGCCAGGGCGTATCCGCCCTCGGTGCCCCGGTGGCTGTACAGCAGCCCGGCCCGGCGCAGGTCGAGCAGGATGCCCTGGAGGAAGCTCAGCGGGATGGCCTGGCCCTCGGCCAGGACCGCCGCCTTGACCAGCTCGCCGCCCGGCTCGGGGGAGACGCCCCGGGCCTCGGCCCGCCGGTCGCCGCCGGTCGAGGCGGCGACGGCGAGCATGGCCCGGAGCGCGTAGTCGCTGCGTGCGGAGACGTACACGTCACTGCCCGGCCTGGTCCAGTACGCCCCAGCGTCGGCGGATCGACCGGTCCGCCGCCCCGAACGCGGCGTCGACCACCAGGCCCACGACCAGGATCACGATCATCGTGGAGAGCAGCCAGGGCGCGTCGGACAGCTCCCGCGAGTAGGTGAGCTGCGCGCCGAGCGAGGTCTGCGAGATGCCCACCACGATCAGCTCGCCGGCCATCAGGCTGCGCCAGGAGAAGGCCCAGCCCTGCTTGAGCCCGGCGACGATGGCGGGCAGGGCGGCCGGGGCGATCACGTACCGGTAGAGGTTCAGCCCCCGCGCGCCGAGGTTGCGCCCGGCGCGCAGCAGCAGCGGCGGGACGTAGTCCACGCCGCTGATCACCCCGTTGGCGATCGACGGGGCCGCGCCGAGCACCACGACGAAGAAGATGGCCTTCTCGCTCAGCTCGAACAGCAGGATCGCCAGCGGGAACCAGGCGATCGACGGCATGGTCTGCAACGCGGTGATCATCGAGCCGATGGCCGCCCGCAGCACCCGGGACCGGGCCACGGCGAGCCCCAGCAGCAGGCCGACCCCGACGGAGAAGAGGTAGCCGAGGGCCGCCCGGCGCAGGGTGGTGGCCATCCCCTCCCAGAGCTGCGGACCGCTGACCTGCCGGAGCAGCTCCTGCCCGACGGTGGCCGGCCCGGGCAGCGAGTACGGTGGCCAGAACCCGGCCCACACCACGGCCTGCCAGGCGCCGATGGCGATGGCGAGCGCCGCCACCTTCGGCCAGGTGGACGCCCAGATCGCCGCGGCCCGGGTCGTCGTCTTCTGCCGGCCGGCGATCTCCAGCGCGTCGAGTCCGGAGATCTCCGCGTCGGCGCGCGGGGTGCCGGCGATCGTGTCACTGGCCATGGCGGCCCACCTCCGTACGGAGCTTGTCGGTGACCTCGGCGGCGATGGACGCGATCTCCGGGGAGTCGATGCGTCGCGGCCGGGGCACGTCGACCCGGGTGGAGTAGATGATCCGGCCGGGCCGGCTGGAGAGCAGGATGATCCGGTCGGCGAGCCGCGCGGCCTCCCGGACGTTGTGGGTCACGAAGAGGACGGTGAGCTTGCGCTCGGTCCAGATCCGCTCCAGCTCGTCGTGCAGGAGGTCCCGGGTCATCGCGTCGAGCGCGCCGAACGGCTCGTCCATCAGCAGCACCGGCGTGTCCAGCGCGAGGGTGCGGGCCAGGGCCACCCGTTGCCGCATGCCGCCGGACAGCTCGTGCGGGCGCTTGCGGGCGAAGTCGGCCAGGTGCACCGTGCGCAGCAGTTCGGCGACCCGCTCCCGGCGCGCGGACCGGGGCATGCCGCGCAGCTTCAGCGGCACCTCCACGTTGCCCTCGACGGTGAGCCAGGGGAACAGGGCGGACTCCTGGAACATCAGCCCCGGGTTGACCCCGTCGCCGAGCTCGATCCGCCCGCCGCTGATCCGGTCCAGGCCGGCGACGAGGTTGAGCAGGGTGCTCTTGCCGCAGCCGGAGGCGCCAACGAGGCAGACGAATTCGCCGGGCGCGACGTCGAGGGAGACTCCGTCCAGGGCGAGGACGGCGCTTTCGCCGTGCCCGTACACCTTGGTGACGCCGTGCAGCGCGACCGATCCGGTCGCGCTGCGTGGCGTCGTCGTGGTCGACGTCATGGTTGGGCGACCTCGGGCTTGCCCTGGGCCTTGAGCACCTCGTTGAGGTACTTCAGGTCGTAGAGGCCGTCCAGGTTGACCGGCTGGGTCAGCTCGACGGCGACCGCGTGGTCCAGGCCGGTCTTCAGCGACGAGGCGATCGGGTCGTTGGTGAACTCCAACGTCGGCCACGCCTGCTTGATCAGTTTCACGTCCAGCGGCTTGCCGGCGATCTTGCCGATGTGGTCGGAGATGGCCTGCTGCGACTCGTCGGGCCTGGTGTTGACGAACTCGTTCGCCGCGACCTGACCCTCGACCAGCTTCTTCACCACGTCGGGGTGGGCCTTGAGGAACTTGGTGGAGACGATCAGGTTGGTGATCACGAACTTCTTGTCCGGCCACAGGTCGCGCTCGTCGAGCAGCACCTTGCCGCCGGCGTTGACCAGCCGGGAGACGAACGGCTCGGGCACCCACGCGCCGTCGATCGCGCCGCTGGTGAACGTCTCCACGGTCTGGGCGTTCTCCTGCGGGACCACCTTGACGTCGCCGCCGCCCTCCTTGGTGGCGGTCAGGCCCTTCTCCTTGAGCCAGTAGCGCAGCGCGACGTCCTGGGTGTTGCCGAGCTGCGGCGTGGCGATCTTCTTGCCGCGCAACTGCTCGACCGAGGTGATCCCGGGCTTGACGACGAGCGCGACGCCGCCGGACGCCGCGCCGGAGATGACCCGGACCGCCTCGCCCTTGGACTTGGAGAAGGCGTTCACCGTCGGGTTCGGACCGATGTACGTCGCGTCGAGCGCGCCCGAGAAGACCGCCTCGATGGCGGCCGGGCCGGCGTTGAAGGTCTTGGTGTCCAGCTTGACGTCGGCGCCGAGCTTCTCGGCGAAGATGCCCTTCTCCACCCCGACCACGGCCGGGGCGTGGGTGATGTTGGGGAAGTAGCCCAGCCGCAAAGTCACCGGGCCGGAGTCGCCCCCGGCCGCGCCGTCGTCCTCGCCGCATGCGGCGGTGACGCCCAGGGTCGCCGTGCCCACCACGGCGAGGGCGGCCAGGGAGAGCGTCCGACGGAAGGGGAGCCGTCTCATCGTCTGTCCAATCCGAAGTATTCCTACTTAGTTGGTAGGAAGAGTGGGGCAGTGTTCGGGTGGCGTCAAGGCCCGTCCACATCGCGGGATTCACGCTCGAAGTTATTCCCGGTTTTCCTACCTTCTTGGTAGGTTCTCCGGCGTCCCTCGGCCGGGTGTCGGGGGCGGCGGAGAGGCGGTCGGCATGACCTTCCACTGGTTCCTTCCCACCTCCGGCGACGGGCACCAGGTCGGCGCCGCCACCGTCGCGGCCGGCGCGGCTCAGCACGACCGGGCGGCCACCGTCGGCTACCTGACCGAGGTGGCCCGGGCCGCCGAGGCGGCCGGCTTCGCCGCGCTGCTCACCCCTGTCGGGTCCGGCTGCCCCGACCCGTGGATCGTCTGCGCGGCCGTCGCCCAGCACACCGAACGGATCGGCATGCTGGTCGCCGTGCGGGCCGGATTCGCGCTGCCCACCCTGATCGCCCAGCAGGCCGAGGCGTTCCAGTCGGTGTCCGGCGGGCGCCTCGCGCTCAACGTCGTCACCGGCGGCGACCCGGCCGAGCAGCGGGCGTACGGCGACTTCCTGGACCACGACGCCCGGTACGCGCGGACCGGCGAGTTCGTCGAGGTGCTCCGCCGGGCCTGGCGCGGGCGCCCGTTCGACTTCGCCGGCGAGCACTACCAGGTCGCCGGCGGCGGGCTGACCGCCCCGCTCGTAGCCCCGCCGCCGGTCTACTTCGGCGGCGCGTCCCCGGCCGCCGAGGCGGTGGCCGCCCGGCAGGCCGACACGTACCTGATGTGGGGCGAGCCGCCCGCCGCGATCGCCGCCCGGGTGGACCGCGTCCGCACCCGGGCCGCCGAGGAGGGGCGGACCCTGCGCACCGGGATCAGGCTGCACGTCATCGCCCGCCCGACCGCCGCCCAGGCGTGGGCGGAGGCGGACCGCCTGCTGGCCGGGATGAGCCCGGAGCGGATCGCCGCCGCGCAGGCGCGGTACCGCCGGATGGACTCGGTCGGCCAGGCCCGGATGGCCGCCCTGCACGGCGGGAACGCCGACGGGCTCACCGTCGCGCCGAACCTCTGGGCCGGGGTCGGCCTGGTCCGCGAGGGCGCCGGCACCGCGCTCGTCGGCAGCTACGCCGAGGTCGCGGCCCGGATCGACGAGTACGCCGCACACGGCGTCGACGAGTTCGTCCTCTCCGGCTGGCCGCACCGGGAGGAGGCGGATCGGGTCGGCGCGGAGGTGCTGCCCCGGGTGACCGCCCCCCTCGCCGTGGGCCCGGCCCCGGTGGGCTGAGCCGGCCTGCGGGAGGTCGCCGCCGTCGGAGGCGCCGACGCGCTAGGGTCGGTCCCGTGGCGGCGCGGAGATCGAGAATTCCAGCGACGAAGTATCCGGTCGAGCGGTTCACCCTCGACAACGGCCTGCGGGTGGTGCTCACCCCCGATCGCAGCGCCCCGGTGATCGGGGTGGCGGTGGTCTACGACGTCGGCATCCGGTCCGAACCCGAGGGGCGTACCGGCTTCGCCCACCTCTTCGAGCACCTGATGTTCCAGGGCTCGGAGAACCTGGAGAAGCTGGCCCACTTCCGGCACGTGCAGGGGTCGGGCGGCACCTTCAACGGCTCCACCCATCACGACTACACCGACTACTACGAGACCCTGCCGAGCAACGCCCTGGAACGGGCGCTGTTCCTGGAGGCCGACCGGATGCGCGGCCCCCGGCTGACCGAGGAGAACCTGCGCAACCAGGTCGACGTGGTCAAGGAGGAGATCCGGGTCAACGTGCTCAACCGCCCGTACGGCGGGTTCCCGTGGCTGACCCTGCCACCGGTCATGTTCGACACCTTCCCGAACGCGCACGACGGCTACGGCTCCTTCGACGACCTGGAGTCGGCCACCGTCGCCGACGCGGCGGACTTCTTCCGCCACTACTACGCCAGCGGCAACGCCGTGCTCGCGGTCAGCGGGGACGTCGACGTGGCCGAGGCCACCGCGCTGATCGAGCGGCACTTCGGTGACGTGCCGGCCCGGCCCGCCCCGCAGCGCCCCGACTTCGACGAGCCCGACCTGACCGCCGAGCGGCGCTCGTCGTACACAGATGCGCTGGCCCCGCTGCCCGCGGTGGCCGCCGCCTGGCGGGTGCCCGACCCGATCACCGACTTCACCGGCTACCTGCCGTACGTGGTGCTCGCCGAGGTGCTCACCGACGGCGACGCGTCCCGGCTGGTCGAGCGGCTGGTCCAGCGGGACCGCGCGGTGACCAGCCTCGGCGGGTACGTCGGCTTCATGGGCGACCCGTTCGACACGCGCGGCCCCACCGCGCTGCTGCTCCAGGCGCACCTGCCACCCGGCGGCGACGTGGACAAGGTGCTGCGCACCTTCGACGAGGAACTGGACCGGCTGGCCACCGACGGCCCCACCGACGGCGAGCTGGCCCGCACCCAGGCCCGGATGGCCACCCACCTGCTGCGCGACACCGACGCGGTGCTCGGCCGGGCGCTGCGGATGGCGGTGCTGGAACAGCAGCGCGGCGAGCCGGGCCTGCTCAACGAGCTGCCCCGACTGGTCGGCGAGGTCACCGACGAGCAGGTCCGGGCCGCCGCCGCCACCCTGCGGCCGGAGCGCCGCGCGTCCGTCGAGGTCATCGCAGGAGGTGCCCGGTGAGCGCGAGGAGTGAGCCGGGTTTGCGAGCCCCGCAGTCGCGAACGGAGGAGGGTCAGGTGACGGCAACCGTCCAGGCCGGGGAGCGGACGCTGCCGCCGCTCGGTCCGAACCGCAGGCTCAAGGTGCCCAAGTATGCCGAGCGTCGGCTCGGCAACGGCCTGACCGTCATCGCGGTGCGCCGGCCGTCCGTCCCCCTGGTCGAGCTGCGGCTGTCGATGCCGGCCGGACGGATCCCCCCGGCCCGGGGCGCGATGCTCGCGCAGACCATGCTCTCCGGCACGGCGTCGATGACCAGCGTGCAGATCGCCGCCGAACTCCAGGCGGTCGGCGGCGGGCTCTCCGCAGGCCTCGACCCGGACCGGCTGATGCTCTCCGGCGCCGGCCTGGTCACCGGGCTGGACCGGATGCTGGAGATCCTCGCCGACGTGCTGACCGGGGCGACGTACCCGGGCGAGGAGGTCGGCACCGAGCGGGACCGGCTGGTCGACCGGATCCAGGTGGCCCAGAGCCAGCCGGCCCACCTGGCCCGCAACGCCCTGCTCCGGCGGGTCTACGGCAAGCACCCGTACGCCGTGCAGACCCCCGAGCCGGAGCAGGTGCACGCGGTCCGGCCGGCGGCGCTGCGCCGGCTGCACGCCGAGCGGGTGCACCCGGCCGACGCGGTGCTGGTGCTGGTCGGCGACGTGCAGCCGGAGCGGGCGCTGGACGCCGCCGACAAGGCACTGTCGGGCTGGAGCGGCGCCGGGCACGCCGGCGAACTGCCGCCCGCCCCGCCGCTGGAGCCCGGCCCGCTGCTGCTGGTCGACCGGCCCGGCTCGGTGCAGTCCTCGCTGCGCATCGCCCTGCCGGCGGTGCCCCGCACCCACCCCGACCACGCCGCGCTGCAACTGGCCAACCTGCTCTTCGGCGGCTACTTCTCGTCCCGCTGGGTGGAGAACATCCGCGAGGACAAGGGCTACACGTACGGCCCGCACTCGCTGGTCGAGCACTCGGTGGCCGGGTCGGTGCTGATCGCCGCCGCCGAGGTGGCCACCGAGGTCACCGGTCCGGCGTTGCTGGAGACGACGTACGAGTTGGGCCGGCTGGCCTCCCTGCCGCCGAAGCCGGACGAGCTGGAGCAGGCCCGCCAGTACGCCCTCGGCACCCTCCAGCTCGGCATGTCCACCCAGGCCGGGCTGGCGTCGCTGACCAGCGTGTTCGCGGCCAACGGGCTGCGCCTGGACTTCCTCGCCGAGCACGCCGCCCGGCTGGCGAAGGCCACCGTCGCCGACGTGGCCGAGGCGGCCCGGCGCTACCTGGCCCCGGCGCGGGCGGTCACCGTGGTGCTCGGCGACGCCGGGCGGATCGCCCCCGCCCTGTCCGCGCTCGCCCCGGTGCACACCGAGCCGGCCCGGCCGTGACCGCCCGGCGAGGGCTGGTCCGGGACGCCGGGACGACCGGGGAGGCCGTCCCGCCGCTGGCCCGGACCACGCTCGACCGGGCCGCGCACCGGCGGGCCGACCCGGCGTGGCTGGCCGAGGCCTGGGAGCAGGCCCGGGTGCTGGTGCTCGACTCGGCCAGCGACGGGCGGGCCCTGGTCCGGGACGACACCTCCCCGCCGGAGCTGGTGCTGCTCGACTCCGGCGAGCTGCCTGAGGTGCCCCGCTCGGTCCCGATGTTCCTGGGCGTAGAGCCGGACGGGGTGCCGGTGTTCGCCGTGGACAGCCCGCTGCCCGAGCTGCCGGGCACCCGGGCGGCGCACCTGCGCGACATCGGCCACCTGCTGCTCGACCGGGACGCCGGTATCTTCACCACCGCACTGGCACTGACCAACTGGCACGTCCGGCACGGCTACTCCTCGGCCACCGGCCACCCAACCCGGGTCGACGAGGCCGGCTGGTCCCGGACCGACCCGGACGGCGACCGGGCCTGGCCGCGCACCGACCCGGCGATGATCGTCCTGGTGCACGACGGGGTCGACGGGCTCCAGGGGCGCTGCCTGCTCGGCAGCAACGCCGCCTGGGCGGGCATCCCGGGCGGGCGCCGGTACTCCTGCCTCGCCGGGTACGTCGAGCCGGGCGAGTCGGCCGAGGCCGCCGTGCTGCGCGAGGTCGGCGAGGAGGTCGGCGTCGCGGTCGAGGAGATCGTGTACGCGGGCAGCCAGCCCTGGCCGTTCCCCGGCTCGCTGATGCTCGGCTTCCTCGCCCTGGCCGACCCGGAACACCCCGTACACCTGGACCCGGCCGAGATCACGCACGCCCGCTGGTTCACCCGGCGGGAGATCGGCGCGGCGCTGGCCGGGCGGCCGGCGGGCGCGGGCGGCGGCGACCGGCTGGTGCTGCCCCCGCCGTCGTCGATCGCGCTCTTCCTGATCCACCGCTGGCTCGACGGCCACTGCTGACCATCCCGGCCCGCCGCTGGCCCCTTCGGTTCGGTGATCAGCCATGGAACGCGGCCCGTCGTGCCGCTGGCCCCTTCGGTTCGGTGATCAGCCATGGAACGCGGCCCGTCGTGCCGCTGGCCCCGTCGGTTCGGTGATCAGCCATGGAACGCGGCCTGCCCGGGTCGCCGGTCGACCAGCCTCGGGTCGGAGCTGGACACGGTGCCGGCCCGGGCCGCCGTTGCCGCGACGGTCCCGGGCCGGGAACACGGGCCGCCCTGGTCGGGTGAGGCGAGGAATCGGCGGGGGAGCCGGTCCGACCACGACGGACGTCGGGTGGGTCAGCCGCCGGAGCCGAGCCGCCGGCGGCGGGGAGCGGAGTCGCCGAGGGGAAGCACCTTCACCCGTTGCCTGCCGTAGCGGACCGCGCCCACCGTCGACAGGGCCCGGGCCAGCATTAGGGCGGCGTCCCGGTTCTCGGCGTGCACCACCTGGCGGCGCGGCTCCGGGCTGGTCGTCTCGTCCCGGACCCGACCCCCGCCGGCCCAGGCCGCGGCGATGTCGATGTCGGCGGCGGCGCGGATGTCGGTGCGAACGATCAGGAACCGCATGGGTAACTCCGATGCGACCGTGACGGGCGGTATTCCGTGGAAGTTCCACGTCACTCTGTCGACATGCTACGCCCGGACGGCGTCTCAGCAAGTGAAACCCGCCGATTGGTCCGCAGGGTCGCCCGATCGGGTGAACCCTGTTCAGCAGGGGTGGAACGCTGGATACGCGTCGGGGCCGCCGGCACCCGCCGACGGCCCCGCCCGGTCACCGGATCAGGTCAGATCGAACTGCCCGTCCTTTGTCCCGGTGATGAACCCCCGCCAGCCGGCGCGGTCGAACAGCAGCACCGGGCCGCCGCGGTCCTTGCTGTCGCGCAGGGCGACCGCGGCCGGGCCCACCCTCAGCGGGGCCACCTCGACGCAGTTCGACGTCTGACTGCGGGTGCTGGTCCGCCACGGGGCGTCGGTCAGCTGCCGGGCGAGTGCGGACGGCGTGTTGCGGATGTCGTTCATGGTCTGCTCCTGACTGGAACTGCTCCGACGGGACGAGTGGCGCCGCACGCCCGGACGGGGCGGGTCCCGCGGTGGGTCACCGCTCCGTCAGGCGTCCGGAGTGTCGGCGGCGCTGGGCCGGCGCCGTTGCCGGCCCGTGGCCGACCGCGGTCGGGCCCACCGCCTCGGCCAGCCGCCCCGAAGCCTCGGAGAGCCAGGTGATGGTGTCCGATTCGGAGAGCGCGGCCGAGCGCAACCACTCGAAGACCACTTTATAGCGATTCAGGGCTTTTGCCTCGGTAGACATGACGTTGGTGAAGCCACCTTCGATCGCCAGCGTCTCCGGGTCGAGCGGGTCGGCGAACAGGTAGATCGAGAACGCGGTCGGCGGGAGGTACCAGTCGCCGATCGGGGTGTCCCTCGGCAGCACGTGCAGGGTGACGTGCGGCAGCCTGGCCAGCTCGCAGAGCTGCCGGAGCTGCTCCCGCAGCACGTCCGGCGGGCCGGCCCGCCGGCCCAGCGCCGCCTCCTCCAGCACCGCCGTGTAGCGCGGCGCTTCGGTGCGGTCCAGCAGCGACTGGCGGGCCAACCGGGCGGCCACCTCGGTCTCCGGGGCCTCGTCGGGCTCCGGGGCCCCCGCGCCGGACTCGACCTGCTGGGCCGAGACGATCCGCAGCCGGGCGTACCCCTGGGTCTGCAACAGGCCCGGGACCAGCACGGGGTTGTACTCCCGGATCTCGGTGCAGCCCGCCTCCAGCTCGGCGAAGATGCGCTGCTGCGGGGTCATCACCGGGTACTTCTTCAGCCAGCCTCGCATGTCGCCGGCCTCCTGGGTGATGCCCAGCAGCTCCGTGCGCGACTCGCCGTCGGTGCCGTAGAGGTCCAGCAGGACGCGGACGTCGTCGAGGTCGGGACGGCTGCGGCCGTTCTCCAGGCGGGACAGCTTGGACGCGGAGGCCCAGCCGATTCGCGCGATGACCTGGTCCCCGGTGAGGCCGACTGCCTCGCGCAGTTGGCGCAGCTCGTTGCCCAACCTGCGGCGACGCATGATCGGGCTGGGTCCGGCTGGAGGCACGGTGTCCTCTTCTCCGTCGGCCGCCGCAGACGCGACGGTAACTGTATGAAATTCGCCCCCCACGTTCAGTATGGACGGGCGCGATCGAAGTCGGACGCCCCGACGGGGGCGTGTCTCGCAGAAAGAGGACCGCTGACCTGGCGCGAGCGATCCGACGACGTCGCCGTCGACCCCCGTGGCCCCCGGCCACCCTCCGAGAGGAAACCCGATGCGCACCGTCCTGCGCCGCCCCGAGTTCCGCCTGCTGTTCGGCGGGTTGCTGGCCAGCATGGCCGCCGAGTCGATCCTGCTGCTCGCCCTCGCCATCTGGGTGAAGGACCTGACCGGCTCCGACGGGCTGGCCGGGGCGACGATCTTCGCGATCATCGCGCCGATGGTGCTCGCGCCGCTGGTCGGCTGGGCGGTCGACCGGTACCCCCGGCGGCCCTTCTTCATCATCGCGAACCTCGCCACCGCCGCCCTGCTCACCCCGCTGTTCACCGTCTCCGAGAGCGCCGACGTCCGGATCATCTACGTGGTGGCGGTCCTGTACGGGCTGTCGTACCTGACGCTGAGCGCGCTGCTCAACGGTCTGATCCAGCAACTGGTCCCCGTCGACCTGCTCGCCGACGCCAACGGTCTGCTGCAGACCGTGCGCCAGGGGCTGCGGCTGATCGGGCCGCTCGCCGGTGCCGCGCTCTACGCCGCCGTCGGCGGCTGGCTGCTGACCGCGCTGGCGATGACGGGGTTCGTCGTGGCAGCCGCCGTGGTCGCCCTGCTCCGGGTGCCCGAGACACCGTCGGCCGGCGGCGAGTTGCGGTGGTCGGCCGAGCTGGGGGCCGGGCTGCGCCACCTGGCCGGCGAGCCGGCGCTGCGCCGGGCGCTGCTCGGCTACGGCCTCGGCTCGCTGGTGATGGGCTTCACCGAGTCGCTGATCTTCGCGTACGTCGACCACGGGCTGCGCCGCGACGCCGCGTTCGTCGGCGTGCTGGTCACCGTGCAGGGCGTCGGCGGGCTGGTCGGTGGCCTGTTCTCCGCCGCCACGGTACGCCGCGCGGGCGAGGTGGGCACGCTGGCCGCCGGGGTGACCCTGTTCGGTCCGGCCGCGTTGGCCCTGGCGTACCCGGCCCTCTGGCTGGGCTGCGTGGCGCTGCTGCTGGCCGGGGCCGCGCTTCCGCTGATCACGGTGGGGCTGAACACGCTCATCCAACGGCGTACTCCGGCGGGCCTGCTCGGCCGGGTCGCGGCGGCGTCGGAGGCCCTGGTCAGCGGGCCCCAGGCGGTCTCCATCGGCGCCGGCGCGCTGCTCGTCGGCGTGTTCGACTACCGGCTGCTGTTCGCGCTGGTCGGCCTGACCACCACGGCCGCCGGCGTCTTCCTGTGGCGAGGCCGCAGCCTCTCCACCCCCACCCCCACCCCCACCCCGATGGTCCACATCCCGCTCCAACGCCGCCCGCCCGCCCCGGCCACCCCCACCCCCCGCCCCACCCCCTAACCCACCCCACCCCCCACCCCCCACCCCCCACCCCACCCACGCCGCAAATACACGGAAAGAGTGGCCATTCGAGGCGGAATGGCCACTCTTTCCGTGAAAGTGCGCGCGCCCATCAGGAGGGCGCGGGGTGGGGCGGGGGTGGGGGTGGGGG
Source organism: Micromonospora rubida (assembly GCF_009908295.1). Taxonomy (GTDB): domain Bacteria; phylum Actinomycetota; class Actinomycetes; order Mycobacteriales; family Micromonosporaceae; genus Micromonospora; species Micromonospora rubida. The sequence goes on along the minus strand of NZ_JAAALO010000002.1, from coordinate 433,022 downwards.
GTCAGCCGGGTAGGGCGGCCAGGTGTTGCTTGACCTGGGTGATGGACGGGTTGGTGAGGGCGCTGCCGTCGGCGAAGTGCAGTGTCGGGACGGTCTGGTTGCCGCCGTTGACCTTCATCACGAACTCGGCAGCCTTCGTGTCCTGCTCGATGTCGACCACCTGGTACGCGATGCCCTCCCGGTCGAGCTGCGACTTGAGTCGGTGGCAGTAGCCGCACCACGGGGTCGAGTACATCGTCAACATGATCGGGTGTCCTCCAAGGTCCGTTCCGCCCGTCCGGTCAGGTCAGGCTAACCGTTGCAACATCAGACGGAGCTGAGATGATTCCTCGCTGTGGGGGTTCACTCAGCGTCGGAACTGGTGCTCGCCGGGCTGGACCCGGAGCAGCGCGCCGCGGTGACCGCCCCCGCCGGCCCGGTCTGCGTCCTGGCCGGCGCCGGCACCGGCAAGACCCGGGCGGTCACCTCCCGCATCGCCCACCGGGCGCTGACCGGTGAGGTGTCCCCCCGACATGTGCTCGCGGTCACCTTCACCGCCCGCGCCGCCGCCGAGATGCGGGCTCGGCTCACCGCACTCGGGGCGCAGGGCGTGCAGGCGCGCACCTTCCACGCCGCCGCGCTGCGCCAGGTGCGCTACTTCGCCCCCCGGCTGCTGGCGGGCCGGGCGATGCCCGAGCTGCTGGACAGCAAGGCCCGGGTGGTCACGCTCGCCGCCGCCCGGGTCGGCCTGCGGACCGACCGGGCCGCCGCGCGGGACCTGGCCGGCGAGATCGAGTGGGCCAAGTCGTCCCTGGTCGAGCCAGGGGAGTACGTCGTCGCGGCGGCCAAGGCGCTGCGCGACACGCCGCACGAGCCGGCGAAGGTGGCCGAGGTGTTCGCCGCGTACGAGAGGCTCAAGCGGTCCAACGGGGTGATCGACTTCGAGGACATGCTGCGCGCCGCCGTCTGGGGCATCGAGGAGCATCCAGACGTGGCCGAGCAGGTCCGCGGGCAGTACCGGCACTTCGTGGTCGACGAGTACCAGGACGTCAACCCGTTGCAGCAGCGGCTGCTGGAGGCGTGGCTCGGCGGCCGGGACGACGTGACCGTGGTCGGCGATGCCAGCCAGACGATCTACTCGTTCACCGGGGCCACCTCGGCGTACCTGGTCGACTTCCCCCGCCGGCACCGCGGCGCCACCGTGGTCCGGTTGGTCCGGGACTACCGCTCCACCCCGCAGGTGGTCGGGCTGGCCAACGCCGTCATCTCCCAGGCCCGGGGCACCGAGGCCCGGCTGCGGTTGGAGCTGCGCGGGCAGCGCCCGACCGGCCCCGAACCGGAGCTGCGGATCTTCACCGACGAGCCGGCCGAGGCCGCCGCCGTGGCGACCCGCTGCCGGGCCCTGGTCGACGCCGGCACCCCGGCCCGGGAGATCGCCGTGCTGTTCCGCACCAACGCCCAGTCCGAGGCGTACGAGAAGGCGCTCACCGACGCCGAGGTGCCGTACGTGGTGCAGGGCGCCGAGCGGTTCTTCGAGCGGGTCGAGGTGCGCCAGGCGATGGTGGCGCTGCGGGCCGCGACCCGCTCGATCCCCGGCGAGACCCCGCTGCGGGTCGCCGTCGTGGAGGGCCTCTCGGCGGTCGGCTGGGCCCCGGACACCGCCCCGGCCGGCGGCGCGGCCCGGGAACGCTGGGAGGCGCTGGCCGCCTTGGTCCAGCTCGCCGAGGAGTACGCGGCCAGCCCGCCGGTGCTGCTGATCGGCGAGGCCGCCGCCGTGGAGCGCCCGGTGACGCTGGCCGACTTCAACGACGAACTGGCCCGCCGGGTCGCCCAGCAGCATGTGCCGACGGTGGAGGGGGTGACCCTGGCGTCCCTGCACTCGGCCAAGGGCCTGGAGTGGGACGCGGTCTTCCTGGTCGGGCTCTCCGAGGGCACCCTGCCCACCACGTACGCCCGCACCGCCGAGCAGGTCGAGGAGGAGCGCCGGCTGCTCTACGTCGGGATCACCCGGGCCCGGGAGTGGCTCTGGCTGTCGTACGCGGTGGCCCGCTCGCCCGGTGGGCGGGCCCGGCGGCCGTCGCGGTTCCTGCCCCAGCTCGACCGCTCCGGCGGCGGGACCGAGCGGGCCGGGACCGCGACGGCCGGGGCCGGCGCGGCCAAGCGGGCCGAGCGCCGCCGCCCCCAGGTGGTCTCCTGCCGGATCTGCGGCGCGACCCTGCTCTCCGGCCCGGACCGCAAGCTCGGCCGCTGCCCGACCTGCCCGTCCGACATCGATCAGGGCCTGTACGAGCGGCTGCACGACTGGCGGGCCCGGGTGGCCGGGGCGCAGAAGGTCCCGGCGTACGTGGTGTTCACCGACGCCACCCTCGTCGCGTTGGCGGAACGGCGACCCGGCCGGCCCGAGGAGCTGATCGCGATCGCCGGCATCGGCCCCCGCAAACTCGGCCTTTACGGCGAGCTGGTGCTGGCCCTCGTGGGGGGCGCGGCGGTCGACGATGTCTGCCCTGAGAAAACTTTCGAAATCGAGCCGTAAATTCGTTTGCCCTCGCCCCCGGGCGAGGAATAGCCTCAGGACACACCTCGCGAGCAGCGCCATTCCGGCTGCTCAGGGGGTAGAGGCCAGTCGACTTCGAGGAACGTGAGGGGGTGTCACCAATGGAGATTTTCACCTATGAGCGCCCAGTGGGGATGCCCGCTGCCGTTGCTCCGCTGTCGACTGTCTGGGTGGCCCTCGCTGCTCGGCCGTCGGCTCCGCAGGCGCACCAGGTCCGGGTTCAGGCCGAGCTGAATCTGACCGTCGCGCCGCCGACTGGAGTCGAGGGGGCCAGTGGCTTCACGGGCATGGATATCGATGGCGCCAAGAAGCGCACGGATGTCCGCGGCGTTCCACCTCGAGGTAGACCGGTCTGATCATCAGACTCCGGCTCACCTCGAGGCCGCGGAACCCGCTACTGGGATCCGCGGCCTCAGTTTTTTGCCTGCCTGCCGAAGTACGTCGAAAGTCCGATCCACAAGATCGAAGTGAGAGAGAGGTGACCGGGAGATGAGTCTGGCGTTGGCCCCCGTCGACGTGAGCGTCGAAGTGGAGGCGAACCTGTCCTGCCGGAAGTTCGACCCCGACCTGTGGTTCTCCGACTCGCCCACCGAGCTCGAGCTGGCCAAGTCGCTCTGCGGGGACTGCCCGCTGCGCGTCGAGTGCCTCGCCGGGGCGATGGAGCGGGCCGAGCCCTGGGGTGTCTGGGGTGGCGAGATCTTCGAGCGTGGCGCGGTCGTCCCGCGCAAGCGGCCCCGGGGCCGTCCGCGCAAGGAGGATGTCGCCCGTGACGCCGCGCTGAAGGTCGAGGCCGAGGCGCGTCTGGCAGCCGGTGGGCTGTCCTCGTCGCGCAACACCGTCCGGCTTGCTGCCTGACACACCCGATCCGCACCATCCCCGCCGGTCCACACCGGCTAAGAGAGACACGAGAGAGAGCTGAGCCCCATGATGCACCTGCCCATCGGAGCCGTCGAGATGCAACTACTCCACGAAGCGTTGTCCCGGGCCCGAATGCCCCGGCCTCAGGCCGGTCGCACCACCACGAGCACTGAGGCAACCCGATCCGCCCGTACCATCGCGATCAGCAGCCGCATCCAGTCGGCTCGCGACCTGGGCGTTCTGTAACCGAACACGACACACGTGGGGGCGTGTCGGCCGACCGGCCGACACGCCCCCACGTCGTCGACCGGTCCCGTCCGCGCCGCTGGTTTCGGCCGCCCGTCCGTGCCGCGGTTTCGGCCGTTCGTCCGTGCGGCCGGTTCAGGCCACCGGGGCGAAGCCCGGCAGCCAGCGCTCCAGGATCGACCGGTACGGCGCCTTGGCCTCGAGCTGGCAGAGCACCCCGATCGATCCGAGCGTCACCCGGTGGATCAGCAGGTACGACGGGGGGAGGTTGAGCTGCCGGCTGAGCTGGTACGCCGGTGAGCGGGGGCTGGCCAGCCGGGTCGCCTCGGACCGCAGCCAGGCCCGGGTGAACCGGAACTCCTCCTCGGCGACCGGGGCCAGCATGGGCCGGATGTAGTCCAGCACGGCCCCGGCGTCGATCGGCTCGGTGGGGCTGACGAAGCCCTCCTCGCGCAGCCCCTCGACGACGCCGTCGGCGTCGCCGCGCAGGGCCAGCCCGGCGAGCCGGCCGATCGGCTCGGGCGTGCCCTCCGGCATCCGGGCCACCGCCCCGAAGTCGATCACGCCGAGCCGGCCGTCCGGCAGCAGCCGGAAGTTGCCCGGGTGCGGGTCGGCGTGCAGCAGGCCGGCCCGGGCCGGCGCGGACAGGTGCAGGATGGCCATCAGCCGGCCGGCCTCGTCGCGCTGCTCCTCCGTGCCCGCCCGGATGATCTCGGCCAGTGGGGTGCCCTCGATCCACTCGGTGACCAGAACCCGGGGGGTGGCCGCGAGCACCGCAGGGATGAAGATCTCGTTGTCGTCCGCGTACGCGGCGGCGAAGGCGCGCTGCGACTCGGCCTCCAGCTCGTAGTCCAGCTCCTCGGTGATCCGCTCGCGCAGCTCGACCAGCAGGGGCTTGACGTCCAGCCCCGGCTGGATCGCCCGGAACATCCCGCCGAGGCGGGAGAGCTGCTTGAGGTCGGTGAGCAGCGCGTCGCCGGCCCCCGGGTACTGGATTTTGACGGCCGCGTCGCGGGACGCCCCGCCGTCCGGGTCCCGCCACACGGCCCGGTGTACCTGCCCGATGCTGGCCGCGGCGGCCGGGGTGTCGTCGAACTTGTCGAAGTGCTCCCGCCAGGCCGGGCCGAGCTGCTCGGCGAGCACCTTGTGCACGGTGGCCGCGGGCAGCGGCGGCGCCGCCTCCTGGAGCTTGGTGAGCGCCTGCCGGTAGGGGGCGGCGACCTCCTCGGGCAGGGCCGCCTCGAACACCGACAGCGCCTGGCCGAACTTCATCGCCCCGCCCTTGAGCTGCCCGAGGACGCTGAACATCTGCTCGGCCGTGCGCTGCTGGATCTCGGCGGAGATCACGTCGGAGGCCAGCCCGGTGACGCGCTTACCCATGCCGAGGACGGTCCGGCCGGCGAAGCCGAGCGGCAGAGCGGCGAGCTTGGCGGTCCGGGACATGGCCCGGCGCGGGATGTCGGTCACTCGGCCATTGTTACCGACTCGGCGGCCTCGCGGCTGCTCCGTGGCCGGGCCGGACCGCTCGACCCCCAGATCGGTGGCCGACGGGCCGCCCGTCTCGTGCCCTCCGTACCCTCCGTGCCCGCCTGCCTGCCGTGCCGCCGCCCCGCCGTACCCGTCCGCCGCCGATCCAGGGCCCCGGCCCGCCGGCCGATCGCCGACCTTGCCCGCCGACGCCGAGTCAGCCGTCGCGGCCGGTCAGCGGCCCCGTCCGGCGCAGCGGCAGGACGGGTGGGGCGGCCAGGTGCGCCGGCGCAGCCGGCCGGGGCCGGTCACCTCCACGGAGCAGCCCAGGGTCTCCGGTGTGCCGCCGTCGAGGTGGGCCAGCGCCTCGGCGACGGCGTACCCGACTGCGGCGAGCAGGATGGCCGTGCCGCAGGACTGGTCCGAGGCGTCGGCGGCGAGCTGGGCCGCGAGCGCCTGCCAGCCCGGGTCCCGCTCGGTGCGGTACAGGTCGACGCAGCGCAGGCAGGGCCCGGCGGGCGGCCGGACGAGCGGGCCGATCGTCGGTATCCCCTCGCGCAGGGTGAGCAGCAGGTGCGGCTGGCGACGCTGGGCGAACCCCGCCGCGAGCAGGGCGGCCGGCCGGTCGACGCCGAGCTGGAGCACGAGGTCGGGCCGGCTGCGGTGCAGCGGGCGGGTGGCGGTGCCGGGAGCGGCCCGGTCCACCGCGGCGCGTACCGCCGGGGCGAGTGGGTGCCCCAGGTCGGTGGCGGCCAGCCCGCTGCCGACCAGGTCGGTCGGGCGCACCGACCCGGCGAGGTTCGCGTGCACGTGCCCCACCCCGGCCTGGGCGAGCGCGACGGCGACGGGAGCGCCGAGCCGGCCACTGCCGGTCACCAGCACCCGGGCGGCCCGGCGTCGCCGCAACACCTGGGCCGGGGTGCCGGGCAGGGCGGGCGCGGCCAGGGCCAGCGCCCCGGCCTCCGCGGCGAGGCGGTGCCGCGCCGGGCCGGTGAGGTCGCGGGGGAGCAGCGTGTGCGCGGGTACGACCAGCCCGGCGTCGCGTAGCGCGTCGAGCAGGCCGCGCGCCTCGTCCGGCGGCACGTCGACGTTGGCGGCGTGCGCCAGGACGAGCCGTTCGCTGCGGGTGCCGTCGAGCAGGTCGAGCACCCGGACGGCGCGGGGGTTGGCCACCTCGACGAGGACGGCGCGGCCCGATCCCAGCCCGAGCTGGAGGGTGTGCCGGTCCCGCCACAGGCGGGTCAGGCCGGGAAGCAGAACGGGCCGGGGCAGCGTGGGACGGTCCATGACGACGAATCGTCACCGAGTCCCTGCTTTCCGTCGATCGTTGTCCACAGGTGCGCACGGCCCTGCCCAGGGTTCTCCACAGAAAAGGCCGGGTTATCCACAACCGGCCGGTAACCGTGTCGGTCAGCCGACACCGGGCGGGCGCCGAAACGGTACGGGGGAGGGCGACCGCAGTCGCCCTCCCCCGTACCGGACCCGTACGGGTCAGACCTTCGCCTTGCCCAGGATGCGGTTCACTGTTGTGCCGCACACCGGACACTTGCCCTTGGCCATGTTCATCCCGGTCTTCGAGACCTCGACGTGCCCCTCGAAGTCCCGCTTCTCCTTGCACTTGACGCAGTAACCGTTGTAGGTCTGGGCCTGGTCGGCCACGGGTGCCCTCCTCGTCTCGTCCGCCGGTCAATCCGGTTCCGGCGGTTGCCCGGCGGCGGGCCACGCGGGGCGCCGACGCTGGGTCTTTCTCCACGGCCACCCTCGTGACCGCTGGTCCGCGGACCCTACCCAGGTGCGGGCGGTTCCATGTCAGCTGTGCTTCGACACTGTGAGCAAGTCGACGTCGAGAGTGTGCATGCCGAATTAGGTCGGATAAGTCAGTTTGGCGGGGACACGCCGGGTGAAAGCACCCAGATGCCCCACAAGGTGGCCCTGAGGAGGCGGTCGGGGCGATGATCACCTACGGTGGGAGGCGAGCCCTCGGGCCGCCCGACCCGGTCCCTCGACCGTGACGGAGCGTCTTCGTGACGGTCTGCAAGGTTTTTTTTCGGGACTTCTGGCCATCAACCATGACTTTCCGGGCGCGTGTCGTGGTGTTGACTCTTGCGGACCCCTGGTCAGTACCCATTAGCTTTCCTTCGTGACAGCAAAACGAGGCTGCGCGGCCCACTGATGGCAGGGGCGCGGAAGCCGGTCGTCGAAGTACGGCGCAGCCAGCGCCGGCGACGTACGGTGTCCGCCTACCGCGACGGTGAACGGGTCGTGGTGCTCATCCCCGACCAGTTCTCCCGGGCCGAGGAGACCGAGTGGGTCGACCGGATGCTGGCCCGGCTGGAGGCCCGGGAGGGGCGCCTCGCCCGCTCCGACGACGAGCTGTTCGACCGCGCCACCCGATTGCGCAGCCTCTACCTCGCCGAGTACGGCGAACGGGCGCTGCCGTCGAGCGTTCGCTGGGTGACCAACCAGAACGGCCGCTGGGGCTCCTGCACCCCCGCCGACCGGACCATCCGCATCTCGCACCGGATCCAGGACATGCCCGACTGGGTGATCGACTACGTCCTGCTGCACGAGTTGGCCCACCTCATCGTGCCCAGCCACAACGCCCGGTTCTGGGCGCTGGTCGGGCGCTATCCCAAGGCCGAGCGCGCCCGTGGGTACCTGGAGGGCGTCGCCGCCGCCTCCGGCGGCCCTCCGGTCGACTGACCGGCCGCCGGCTCCGGTTGCCCCGCTTCGATCGGCTCGATGTCGATGGTCCGGGGTGACCGGGCGTCGAAACCGCGCCCCGGCACCGGGCGCGCGGTGGTGTGGCCGACGGCCTAGGGTCGGTGCGTGGCCCGACGTGTGGTGGTGGCGTTGCTCGGACCGGTGGCGTGGGCGCCGCCGGGGATCGACCCGGCGGTCTGGCGTGCCGCGCTCGCCGAGGACGTGGTGGACCTGCTCGCCACGCTCCAGGAGGTGGAGACCGCGATCGCGGCCACCCCGCAGGACCGCTCGCTGGCTGAGGCCGTCGTCTGGCCGGGGATGGCCGTGCTCGAGGTGCCCGAGGCCACCGGCACCGCCGTCCTGGCGGCGCTGACCGGTTACGACCAGGCGGCCGTCGTCGCCGCCGACGCCCCGGACCTGCCCGGCCTGACCGTCGGCAAGCTGCTCCGCCCGCTGACCACCCGGTCGGTGGCGGTGGCCCCCGCCGAGGGGGCCGGCCCCGGCCTGCTCGGCGTCGCGTCCCGGCTGCCCGTGCCGGGATGGCTGCCGGAGGTCGACCTGGACACCGCGCTCCCGGCGGACGTGCGGCGGGCCGCCCCGCAACCCGGGGACGTGGCCGTCACCGCCGCCTGGCGGCGGATGCGCGGCCCCGCCGACCTGGCCACCCTCGACCCCGCCGTCGAGGGCTGGGAGACGACCCGCGCACTGCTCTCCGGTGGCCGCTGACGCCACCAGCCGACCCGCGCCGGGCTGCCTCCGGCCGCCGCCGAGCCCCGAGCGGTTCCGCGTCCGGGTCGGCCGTGCGAGGTGCCGCCGTCAGGGCCCCACGGAAATCCCCCGACGAGACCTCCGAGCGGTTCCGCGTCTGGATCATGGGCTTCCCCGCTCGCAGCGGCTCACGCCGAGGACGGCCGAGGGCCGCCGGCGCGGTGCGTCGGCGGCCCTCGGGTGCGCTCGGGAGAGAAAGCGGGGTCAGGACTCTTCGGCGTCGTCCCCGGTGCCCTCGGGGCGCGGACGGGGGGAGCCCGGTGCCTGCTCCTCCGGGCCACCCGGCGCGCTGAAGTCGAAGTTGGCCAGCTCGTCGTCGAGGTCGAGCCGGGTGGTGGCGAACGCCACCGGGTCGGCGAAGTCGTCGTCGGAGGGGAGCAGGTCCGGGTGGCCCCAGACGGCGTCCCGGCCGGAGATGCCCCGGTGCTCGGTCAGCGCCGCCCACAGGGTCGCCGCCTCGCGCAGCCGGCGCGGGCGCAGCTCCAGCCCGACCAGCGCCGCGAACGTCTGCTCGGCCGGCCCGCCGGCCGCCCGCCGCCGCCGGAACGCCTCGCCGAGGCGGACGACGTTGGGCAGCCGCTCGCCGGCGGCGGCGTCGACCACGTGGCAGACCCAGCCCTCCACCAGGGCGAGCGCGGTCTCCAGCCGGGCCAGCGACGCCTTCTGCGCCGGGGTGTCCTCCGGGGTGAAGATGCCCTCCAGGGCGATCGCCTGCATGGACTCCGGGTCGGTCGGGTCGACCCGGCCCATGGCCTCCTCGATCGCCTCCCGGTTGACCCGGATGCCCGACGCGTACGTCTCGACGGCGGTGAACACGTGCCCGCGCAGCCATGGCACGTGCTCGAAGAGCCGCTGGTGGGCCGCCTCGCGCAGGGCGACGTAGAGGCGCACCTCGTCCTCGGGCAGCTCCAGGCCCTGCCCGTACGCCCGGATGTTGGCCGGGATCAGCGCGGCGGTGCCGGCCGGGCCGAGCGGGAGCCCGATGTCGCCGGCGGAGAGCACCTCCGCGGCGAGCGAGCCGAGGGCCTGCCCGAGCTGCCCGCCGAACAGCGCGCCGCCGAGGGTGGCCATCATCGACTGCATCGGGCCGAGCTGGGCCCGCGCCTCCGGCGGCACCAGGTCACCCATCGCGCCGACCATCCGGCTGGCCACCGGGTCGCAGAGCTTGCGCCAGACGTCCAGGGTCTTGTAGATCCACTCGTTGCGGTTCCACGCCAGCGAGGTGCGGATGCCCGAGGGCCAGGCGGTGACCGGCTCAAGCCAGAGGTCGGCGAGGCGCAGCGCCTCCTCGACCGAGTGCCGCTCGTGTGGCGAGACCGCCGGGTCGCCCGCCGCGGCGAGCTGGCTGGCGGCCACCTGGCGGGCCAGGTCCCAGTTGACCGGCCCGCTGCCCGGCGCGGAGAGCAGGTGCTGCAACTGCGACATGAACTGCTGCATCTGCGCGGGATCGTTGGGGTCTGGTGGTTGCCCACCCGGGAGCGCGAAACCGAACGGAATATCAGGCACGACGTCTACGGTACGCGGGCTGCGCCCCTGGTAGCCGCCACCGGCGTTGCGCTGAGGGCGAAGTCGTCGTCACCGTCCGGACCCCCGCCGGACCGGTCGGTACGCTCTGCGCCATGAGACGTCGCGGCGTGACCGTCCTCCTGGGTGCCCTGCTGACCACCCTGCTGAGCTTCGGTGTGCTCAACGCGCCCATCCCGTACGTGGTGCTCGGCCCCGGGCCGACGGTGAACACGCTGGGCACCTCGGACGGCAAGGAGATCATCCAGGTGTCCGGGCGGGCGACGTCCACCTCCGCCGGCCAGCTCCGGCTGACCACGGTCGGCGTGCAGCCCACCGTCCGGCTGCGCTCGGCGCTGTCCGGCTGGTTCTCCTCCGACGAGGCCGTGGTGCCGCGCGAGCTGGTCTACCCGCCGGGGGAGAGCCAGCAGGAGGTGGAGCAGCGCAACGAGGAGGACTTCCGTAACTCCCAGACCAGCGCCGAGACGGCGGCCCTGCGGGAGTTGGGGTACCCGGTCCAGGTGCGGGTGAAGACCGTGACGGCGGGCGGCCCGTCGGCCGGGGCGCTGCGTGCCGGCGACGTCGTCACCTCGGTCGGCGGCACGCCGGTGACCAGCGCCGGCCGGCTCACCGAGCTGATCCGGGCCAAGCCGGCGGGCACCGCGCTGACCATCGGCTACACCCGCGACGGCGCCGCCGCCACGGCGCAGGTCACCAGCCGGGAGCAGGACGGCCGGCCGCGCATCGGGATCGAGATCGACCAGCAGCAGCCGCACCCGTTCACCCTCTCCATCGACCTGAACGACATCGGCGGCCCGAGCGCCGGCCTGATGTTCGCCCTGGGGATCGTGGACAAACTGGAGCCGGCCGACCTGACCGGCGGGAAGATCATCGCCGGCACCGGCACGATCGACGACGAGGGGCAGGTCGGCCCGATCGGCGGGATCGCCCAGAAGCTGGTCGGCGCGAAGCAGGCCGGGGCCAAGGTGTTCCTGGTGCCGGAGGCCAACTGCGCCGAGGCGGTCCGCAACCCGCAGCCCGGCCTGCCGTTGCTCAAGGTGGGCACCCTCGACGACGCGCTGACGGCCCTGACGGCGCTGCGCGAGGGCGGTGAGCCGACCCGCTGCTGACCGACCCGCCGCTGCCCGGCGTGACCGTGGGCCGACGCTTTCAGGAACACCCCGTACGCTGGGTGCCTGGTCGGAGCCGATCACATCGAGCGTGCGGAGCCAAGAGTGGTCATGCGTAGCAGCCCCCTGCCGAGGATGAGCCGACGCGGACGCGTCACGATCGGGGTGCTGATCGGGGTGTTCGTGCTCTTCACCCTGCTGGGCTGGGGGGTGCAGGCCTGGACCGACTGGCTCTGGTTCGACGAGGTCCGCTACACCCAGGTGTTCACCGGGGTGCTCGCCACCCGGGTGCTGCTCTTCCTCATCGTCGGCCTCGCCATGGCGGTGATCGTCGGCGGCAACCTGTGGCTGGCCCACCGGCTGCGGCCCCGGCTGCGCCCGCACTCGCTGGAACAGGCCACCCTGGAGCGGTACCGGATGGTGCTCGGCCCGCGGCTCGGCCTGTGGATCAGCCTGGTCGCCGTGGTGGTCGGGCTCTTCGCCGGGCTTTCGGCGCAGAGCCGGTGGAGCCAGTGGCTGCTGTTCCGCAACGGCGGCGACTTCGGCGTCAAGGACCCGGAGTTCGGCATCGACATCGGCTTCTACGTCTTCCAGTTGCCGTTCTGGCGCTACGTGCTCGGCGTCGGCTTCACCGCCGTCGTGCTCGCCCTGCTCGGCGCGCTGGCCGTGCACTACATCTTCGGCGGCGTTCGGTTGCAGGGCGTCGGGGACCGGATGACCAACGCCGCGCGGGCCCACCTGAGCACGCTCGTGGCGGTCTTCGTCCTGCTCAAGGCCGTCGCGTACGTGCTGGACCGGCGCTCCCTGCTGCTGGAGTACAACGAGGGGGCGAAGCTCTACGGCGCCGGGTACGCCGACATCAACGCCCTGCTGCCGGCCAAGGAGATCCTCGCCTACATCTCTGTCGTGGTGGCCATCGCGATCATCGTGTTCTCCAACGCGGTGATGCGGAACCTGGTGTGGCCGGGCATCTCGCTGGCCCTGCTCGGCGTCTCCGCGGTCGCCATCGGCGGCATCTACCCCTGGGCGGTGCAGACCTTCGAGGTCAAGCCGAGCGCCAAGGACAAGGAGGCCCCGTACATCGAGCGTGCCATCGGGGCCACCCGGTCGGCGTTCGGGCTGGGCGACACGAAGACCTCGCCGTACGCGGCGAGCAACCTCGCTCCACCGGCGAGCCTGGCCACCGACACCTCCGTGGTGCCGAACGTGCGGCTGCTCGACCCGCAGCTCGTCTCCGAGACGTACACCCAGCTCCAGCAGGTCCGGGGCTTCTACGACTTCGGCCCGAAGCTGGACATCGACCGGTACGCCGTGTCCGGCAAGACCTCCGACTACGTGGTCGGGGTCCGGGAGGTCAACTACAACGAGCTGACCGACCAGCAGAACACCTGGATCAACCGGCACACCGTCTACACCCACGGCTACGGCCTGGTCGCCGCGCCGGCCAACCAGGTGGTCTGCGGCGGTCAGCCGTACTTCGTCTCGGGCTTCCTGGGTGAGAAGACCAAGGAGGACTGCTCCTCGCAGGTCGAGCAGATCCCGGCCAGCCAGCCGCGCATCTACTACGGGGAGCGGATGGGCCCGGACGACTACGCGATCGTCGGGCAGGCGAACCCGGAGCGGAACGCGGAGTTCGACCGGCCGACCCAGACCGGCGGCGAGCAGTACTACACCTACACCGGTGAGGGTGGCGTCGAGATCGGCTCGTTCACCCGCCGGCTGCTGTACGCCATCAAGCAGCAGGAGTCGAACTTCCTGCTCTCCGAGGCGGTCAACGAGAACTCGAAGCTGCTCTACGTGCGTAACCCCCGGGACCGGGTGGAGAAGGTCGCGCCGTTCCTCACCGTCGACGGCGACCCGTACCCGGCGGTGGTCGGTGGCCGGGTGCAGTGGATCGTCGACGGCTACACCACGGCCGCGACCTACCCGTACGCCGAGCGGGTGAACCTCCAGGCCGAGACGACCGACGAGCTGACCGGACGGGGCACGTTCCAGCTCGCCCGGGAGAACGTCAACTACATCCGCAACTCGGTCAAGGCCACGGTCGACGCGTACGACGGCACGGTCCGGCTGTACGAGTTCGACCAGACGGACCCGGTGCTGAAGGCGTGGAACAAGGCGTTCGGCGGGGACCTGGTGCTGCCCAACGACAAGATCCCGGCCGAGCTGCGGGAGCACCTCCGCTACCCGGCCGACCTGTTCAAGGTGCAGCGCAACCTGCTGACCAAGTTCCACGTCACCGCCCCGGGCGACTTCTACTCGGCGCAGGACTTCTGGCAGGTGCCGAACGTGCCGGACAACCCGGACGGCGGGCAGAAGCAGCCGCCGTTCTACCTGTGGACCCAGTTCCCCGGCCAGGACGCGCCGCGCTTCCAGCTCACCTCGGCGGTCACCCCGAACGGCCGGCAGAACCTCGCCGCGCTGATCTCCGGCTCGTACGTGGACGGCAAGCCGCAACTGGAGGTGCTGGAGCTGCCGGATCAGACCCGGATCTCCGGCCCGGTGCAGGTGCACCAGCAGATGACGAACAACGCCAACATCCGGCAGCAGCTCAACCTGCTCTCCTCGAACCAGGCCCAGGTGCAGTACGGCAACCTGCTCTCGCTGCCGTTCGGCAACGGGATGCTCTACGTCGAACCGGTGTACGTGAAGAGCAACCAGCAGGACGCGTACCCCCTGCTGCAGAAGGTGCTGCTGTCGTACGGCGACGGCGGTTCGTACGTGGTGCTGGCCAACAACCTCACCGACGGCATCAAGCAGCTCGTCGAGCAGGGCAAGGAGGCCGCTCAGGGTGCCACTCCGCCGTCGGCCGGCGGCACGCCGCCGCCCAGCGGCGGGACCGACGCGCCGCCGCTGACCGGCGAACTGGCCGAGGCCGCGGGCAAGGTGCAGGCGGCCATCGTCGAGGTCAAGGCCGCGCAGACGTCCGGTGACTTCGAGCGGTACGGCCGGGCGCTCAAGGCCCTGGACGACGCGATGACGGCGTTCCAGCAGGCGCAGCGGGCGGCCTCGCCGACGCCGGGCGCCTCGCCGAGTGGCAGTCCCGCCCCGTCGCCCTCGGCGGGTGGCTGACCTGCGCAAAGCCGCCCGGGTGGGGCCGTTTTGCGGTCCGCCCGGGCGGTGCGCTAGTCTTTAGAAGTCGACGCGGGGTGGAGCAGCTCGGTAGCTCGCTGGGCTCATAACCCAGAGGTCGCAGGTTCAAATCCTGTCCCCGCTACAAATGAAAGTGCAAGTCAAAGCCCGGCCCCCAGATCGTGGGGGCCGGGCTTTTGATCTCCTTCCGGGCATGGTCCGGGCAGACGGAACATGATCTGTGGGTAGATCGGGTGTCTGGTAGCAGCGGGCTCGATGCCCGCCGCGTCACCGGGTCAGGCCGTGGGTGCGACGGTGACGAGGAGCTTGCCGCGTATGTGCGTGTGCACCAGGTCGGCGTACGCGCAGGGTGCCTGGGTCAGGGCGTACCGCCGGCTGATGGTGGAGGTCAGCGTCCCGTCCAGAGCGTATGCGGCGAGCCGGTCCAGGTCGCCGGGGCGGGCAGTGCTGTAGGCCGTCTTCACGGTCAGATCGGCACCGTCGAACGCCGACGGGTCGGGGCTCGGGAAGGCCGCGTTGAGCAGTTGGCCTCCGGGTCGGAGCACGCGGCTCGCCTCGATCAGTGCGGGCCCTGGGAGCGCGAGGTTGATCAGGGTGTCGACGCCACGGGGATGGCGCCGCAGTGTCTCGGTGATGGTGTCGACGCTGCGGTAATCGATCACGTCGGCGGCGCCCAGGTCGCGCACGTACTGCTCATCGTCGGGAATCGCCGTGGCGATCACCTCTAGTCCTGCGGCTACGAGCAGTGGGACCACCACGCCACCGACCCCGCCCGCCGCGCCCGTGACCAGTGCCCTGCCGCCGCCCGTCAGTGGGGTCTGCCCGTCGGCCGGGTCGAAGCCGCCGGCGCGCAGCAGCGACAGCGCGGTCAGCCCGGCGATCGGCAGGGTGGAGGCCTGCTCCGCGTCGAGCTTCTCCGGGCGTCGGGCGATGGCCGGCGTGTCCGCCTCGAACACCGCGTACTCCGCCATGGTGCCGGTGGTCAGGGACGGCGGAGTGGACAGCATCGTGGCCATCTCTCCCGTCGCACGCGGCAGCCCGACCCCGAACACCTCCTCGCCAACCGCGAACCGGGCAACGTCCGGACCGACCTCGGTGACTGTGCCGGCGAAATCGCTGCCGAGCACGTACGGGAACTCCAGCGGGGTCAGGCGGTGCAGCACTCCGCTGAGGGTCCGCAGATCGGCGGGGTTGAGCCCGGCCGCGCGTATCCGTACCTGAAACTGGCCGGGTCCCGGCCGGGGAACGGGAATCTCCTCGACCGCCAGCACCTCGGGGCCGCCGTATTCCCGGGCTACCACTGCCTTCATCGTCAGCCTCCATGCATCCAGCAACTTGACCATGGGGTCATATTGTCTCGACCGTAACAGAGAAGATGACCACACGGTCAAGTTGAGTTAGGCTGGATAGGTGCCCCGCGCCGACGCCACTCGCAACCGACAGTCATTGCTGGACGCCGCCTCGGCGGAACTCGCCGCGCACGGCCTGGAGGTTTCCATCGCCCGGATCGCGGCCCGGGCCGGCGTGGCGAAGGGCACGGTCTTCAACCACTTCCCCACGAAGGAAGACCTGGTCGCGGAGATCTTCGGCGACCGCGTCGCCGGTCTGGTTGCGCTCGGGGAGCAGCTACGGGAAGAAGCCGACCCGGAGTCCGCGCTACTGCGGTTCAT
Source organism: Micromonospora rubida (assembly GCF_009908295.1). Classification (GTDB taxonomy): domain Bacteria; phylum Actinomycetota; class Actinomycetes; order Mycobacteriales; family Micromonosporaceae; genus Micromonospora; species Micromonospora rubida. Next base: position 417,051 of record NZ_JAAALO010000002.1, on the reverse strand, counting down.
GACCGCCGGCATCGAGCTACAGGCCAACGACCGCTCGTTCTGCGAGGCAGCCACCGCGATCTCACGGGCCGACCCCAGGGTGCGTGCCGCGAGCGAGCGCCTGGCGCAGGTCGCGGAGGCGTTGACCGGGCGGGCCCGCGATGCCGGCGCGATCCGAGCGGACGTCACCGGCCACGACATCGTGCTGCTCTTCAACGCCGCCGTCCAGGCTGCGGCACCGCTCGGCGACACGGTGCCCGGCCTGTGGCGGCGCTACCTGCATCTGATCTTCGACGGGCTGCGCCCGGAGTGCGCGCGCGAGATTCCGGTCGCTGCCCCCACGACCGGCGACTTCACCGCCGCCGCCCGCAACGCCGCCCGGCCTGTCCCAGCCCAAGGCTCGGAGCAGGGCTGACCATGCTTCGCCTCAGCGGCAGGGCGCCGTCTGACGACCCAACTCAGGGGGCCGGCTGATCTCCGTTCCGGGGATGCGCTAGTCTTTAGAAGTCGACGCGGGGTGGAGCAGCTCGGTAGCTCGCTGGGCTCATAACCCAGAGGTCGCAGGTTCAAATCCTGTCCCCGCTACGAACCGAAATGGCTCGGAGGAAACTCCGGGCCATTTCGCATGTCCCGTCCCGCTAACCGTGGCCGGGCTCGGCGTGCCGCCCCTGTCCAGGTCTTCGGTTCATGTCCCCGACCGGGCTTTCCTCGCCACGGCGGGCGGTCCGCCCGGAGCGCGTCGGTGAAATCCCCGTCTGTCCCGGGTGCCACTGTTGCGCCGCTCGGCGAGGATGAGGGGCATGTCTTCGTTGAACAAGTGGTGGGGCCGGCTGAGCGCGGTCCTCGGTGCGGTCGTGTTGTCGGTCTTCGTCCCGGTCGCGGCCTGGGCGTCCACCGGTCCCGGCGAGCTGGTGGTCGAGGCCGCCAAGAGGCGCCGGGGCGGCGGCTTCGGCTTCCTGGGGCTGCTCTGCTGCCTCGTCGTCGTCGGCGGGATCGTCCTACTGGTGCTGATGCTGATGCGCAACCGGCGTAACCGGCCACCGCGCTGACCGGTTCGCGCTGACCGGGTGGGGTCGACCCGCCGCGCCCGAGCGCGGCGGGTCGGGTCACTCGGCCAGCGCGGCGTTGGCCTGGGCGATGAACCGGGACGTCGCCGTGCGCATGCCGGACCGGCCGGAAAGGACCCCTTCGGCCGTGGCGACGAGCAGGGCCCGCACCCGGGCGTGCCCCCTCGGGGGCGGGCTGGGCGCGGGGCCGAGGGCGTCGGCGAGGGCATCGGCGAGGGTGGCGGCCCGCTGCTGGCCTGCGTCGGTGACGCTCTCCTTGACGTACCGGCGGTTGGCGAGGCTCGGGTTGACCCCCCGCTCCTGCCCCAGGGCCCGGGCCGCCTCCATGTTCGTGGTGAGGAAGTTGATCACTTCCGCCACCACGTCGGGTCGCCGCGTGCCACGGAACGCCGCCCAGTACATGGACGCCCGCGCCCACTGCGCGGCCGGCGGGCCGGGGAACGCGGCCAGTGCCAGCTCGTCGTTGGTGTAGCGCTGAAGCTCGGGGAGCTGATGGGCCCACGCGAACGAGGCGGCCGTGTGCCCGGTCACCACCAACTGCCGGTTCGTCTCGCCGCTGTCGGCCTGGTCGACCAGTGCGGCGCTCGGGGTGGCCCGGCGGGTCCGGGCGGTCTGCCACAGCTCGAACCAGTCGACCAGGTCGCTCGCGCTGAAGCCGAGCTGCCGGCCCTGGTACAGCTCGCCGCCCCGGGACCGCAGCCAGAGCCAGAGCGCCCGGTGGTCCCCGGACGGGTCCATCGTGCCGGCCACCCGGCCGTCGGCGGCCCGGGTGACCCGCGCCGCCCAGTCGACGTACTCCTGCCAGGACATCCCGGTGCGGGGCTCCGGGACTCTCAGTCGGCGCAGCAGGGCGCGGTTGTAGACCACGGCGGCGCTGGTCTGGGCCGCCGCCACACCCACGGTTCGGCCGTCGACCTCGCCGTAGCGGACCAGCCCCGGGGGGAGCCCGCGCAGGTCGAGCCGGTTGTCGGCGGCGTACCCGCCGAGGTCGAGCAGGATGTCCCGCCGGGCGTACTCGGTGAGGACGGTGTCGTCGACCTGGATCAGGTCGGGCACGTTCCCGCCGGCCGCCTGGGTGGCCAGCCGGTCGTAGTAGCCGTCGACGCCCTGCCAGGTGACCCGGAAGCTGACCCGGGGGTTGCGCGCGGAGTAGAGCCGCAGCGCCTTCTCGGTCAGCTCGGCCCGCTTCGTGCTGCCGTACCAGAAGACGGAGAGCTCGATCAGCCCGTCGTCGACGGGCGTCTCCTCCGCGCCGCCGCACCCGGCCAGGCCGGTCGCCGCGAGCGGCGCCCCGAACAGCGCCCCCAGCAGTCGCCGGCGGCCCGGATCGGCGCCGGCGTGGGGGAGCGGGGGGCTGGCGGTGGGCACGGGGGTTCTCCTGGTCGTCCGGCGGGCGGTCGGACCATTTACACAGCCTGCGCGGGCGGGTGTCAACGGCCTTCCGGCCGGGATCGGGCCGAGGCCACGGCCGGTAGACCCCTCCCCGGGTGGCCGGCCCAGGCGTTCCGGGGGGCCGTGGTGTACTAGGCCGCGTGGAACTTCTGCACTCGGGCAAGGTCCGGGACGTCTACGCCGACGGTGACGACCTGATCCTGGTCGCCTCGGACCGGATCTCGATCTACGACGTGGTGCTGCCGACCCCCGTGCCGGACAAGGGCCGGTTGCTGACCGCGCTGTCGCTGTGGTGGTTCGAGCAGCTCGCCGACCTGGTGCCGAACCACGTCGTCTCCGCCACCGACGTGCCGGCGGAGTTCGCCGGCCGGGCGATCCGCTGCCGGCGGCTGGAGATGGTCCCGGTCGAGTGCGTCGCCCGGGGATACCTGACCGGCGGCGGCCTGACCGAGTACGAGCGCACCGGCGCGGTCTCCGGCGTCGAGCTGCCCCGCGGGCTGGTCGAGGCGTCGATCCTGCCCGAGCCGGTCTTCACCCCGTCGACGAAGGCGCCCAAGGGCGAGCACGACGAGCCGATCACCTACCAGCAGGTGGTGGACAAGGTCGGCGCGGAGACCGCCGGGCGGCTGCGGCAGATCACCATCGACGTCTACTGCCGTGGCGCCGAGCTCGCCGCCGAGCGGGGCATCCTGGTCGCCGACACCAAGATCGAGCTGGGCTGGGCGGCGGACGGCACGCTGCTCCTCGGCGACGAGGTGCTCACCTCCGACTCGTCCCGGTTCTGGCCGGCAGAGTCGTACCAGCCGGGCCGGGCGCAGTTCTCCTACGACAAGCAGTACGTCCGGGACTGGGCGACCGGCGGCGGTTGGGACAAGCAGCCGCCGGCCCCCGAGGTGCCCGCCGAGGTGATCGAGGCGACCAGGGCCCGCTACGTCGAGGTCTACGAGAGGCTCACCGGCAACACCTGGGCCTGACCGCGACCCGTAACCGCGCTTCGCCGCCTGGCGCTCCTTCGTCGACCCGGTCGAGGCGGGCTGAACATCGGTCCCCCGCACATGCAGCACTTCGGGCGTCCCGTGGCCTTTTCCGGGGTGGAGGTGCCATGCAGCCGACGTTCGAGGAGTTCGTAACCGCGCGCGGGGGATCGCTGCTGCGGTTCGCGCTGATGCTCACCGGTGACCGGCATCAGGCCGAGGATCTCGTCCAGTCCGTCCTGGCCAAGGCATACGTCCGGTGGGACCGGGTGGCCGGGATGAGCCAGCCCGAGGCGTACCTGAAACGGGTGCTGGTAAACGAGAACCTGCGCTGGTGGCGGCGGCGCTCGTCGCGCGAGGTCCCGGTCGCCGCGCCCGACGACGGCCCGGCGGGTTCCGACGCTGTCGGGTCGCACGCTGCACGGGAAGCCGCCTGGGCGCTGCTGGGCCGGCTGCCCCGACGCCAGCGGGCGGTGCTGGCGTTGCGGTACTACGAGGATCTCTCCGACACGCAGATCGCCGAGGTTCTCGGCTGCACCCCGGGCACGGTGCGCTCCCAGGCTGCCCGGGCCCTCGCCACGCTCCGGGCCGTGGTGCCCGCGATGGATCGGGAGGCATTGCCATGAGCCGGTACGACGTGGAGACGCTGGTCCGGGACGCGTTCCGCAGCCGAGAGCACGAGACGGAGGACGCGCAGCCGGGCCTGGTCGGCGCGGTCCGTGCCCGGGTGGCACGCCGCCGCCGGGCCCGGGTCATCGCGGCCGGGGCGGGCGTGCTGGCCGTGCTCGCCGCCGCCGGGGGGACCGCCTCGGTGCTGACCGACCGGCCACCGGCCGTCGACGGGACCGCCGAGGACCGGGCGGCGACCGCCGACTGGCGCTGGGAGAGCTCCCTCGGCGCGGAGATCCGGGTGCCGGCGGGCTGGGCGGTGAACAACTTCGGCTGCCTGATGACCGGCGAGCCGAGTGTGGTCCGGGGGCAGCACATACAGTTCAGTTGTTTGACCCCCGAGCCCGTCGACAAGGAGATCGCCGTCATCGGCGAGCGGCCGGTCGGCCAGCCCGGTGGCGACGGGCTGCCGGGGCGCGAGGTCACCGTGGACGGGGTGCGGGCCGTCCGCGCGGAGGGGCGGCTGCCCGACGGCCGGTACGCCGGCACGGTGACCGTGTCCGCCCGGGAGGTCGCCGTGACGGTGCGGACCCGGAGCGCGGCCACCACCCGGCGGATCCTGGACAGCCTCCGGCTGGTGGAGACCGATCACGCCGGCTGCGCCGCCCGGCGCCCGGAGATCACCGCCGCGTCTCCCGCGACCGGGGTGCCGAGCGCCTCCGGGGCGGAATCCACGAGCATCCCGAACAAGGCGACGTTCGTGCCGTCCGATCCGTCCTCGATCGGGGTCTGCTCGTACGATTCGAGCCTGCCCGACGGCACCCGGCCCGGTCGGCTCCAGGCGTCGGTCCGGCTCACCGGCGCGGAGGCCACCGCGCTCGCCGCAGCGCTCAACGCTGCCCGCCCCGGCAGCAACCCGGACGCCTTCGCCATGTCCTGTCGGCACCCGGATCCGGCCGGCTACAACGTCCTGCTGGTGGTGCGCCACGGAGGCGAGGAGACCCGGGTGCGGGTCAACTGGAACGGGTGCACGGGGCGCGGGCTGGACAACGGCGCGACCCGGGCCCAGTTGACCAGGTCCTTGCTGGCCACCCTCATGCGGCCACTACACACCGGCTACGTGCTGCAGCAGAAGCTACCCGACTAGCCCACCGGTTCGCCTCATGATCGTCTGTCGTTCGGCGAGACGACACGCCGGGCGATGTGTCGCCCAACGACAGACGATCATGAGGCGAGGGGTTGGCCGGGGGCGTTGGTCAGTCTTCCCAGTCGAGGGTGCGCTGGACGGCCTTGCGCCACTGGCGCAGCTCCCGCTCGCGGTGCCCGGCATCCATCGTGGAGGTCCACTGGGCGTCGGAGCGCCACTGGGCGCGCAGGGTGGCCAGGTCCGGCCAGAAGCCGACGGCGAGCCCGGCCGCGTACGCGGCGCCGAGGCAGGTGGTCTCGGTGATCCGGGAGCGGACCACCGGCACGTCCAGCACGTCGGCGAGGAACTGCATCAGCAGGCCGTTGGCCGTCATCCCGCCGTCCACCCGCAGCCGGCGCAGCGCCACGTCCGAGTCGGCGTTCATCGCGTCGACCACCTCGCGGGTCTGCCAGGCGGACGCCTCCAGCACCGCCCGGGCCAGGTGCCCCTTGGTGATGTACCCGGTCAGCCCGGCGATCACCCCGCGCGCGTCGCTTCGCCAGTGCGGGGCGAACAGCCCGGAGAACGCCGGCACCACGTAGCAGCCGCCGTTGTCGTCGACCGTGCGGGCCAGGTCCTCCACCTCTGCGGCGGTGGCGATCAGCCCGAGGTTGTCCCGCAGCCACTGCACCAGCGAGCCGGTGACGGCGATCGCCCCCTCCAGGGCGTACGCGGCCGGCTGGCCGTCGATCCGGTACGCCACCGTGGTCAGCAGGCCGTGCGTCGAGGCGACCGGGCTGGCCCCCGTGTTCAGCAGCAGGAAGCTGCCGGTGCCGTACGTGCACTTCGCCTCGCCCGGCTGGAAGCAGGTCTGCCCGAACAGGGCGGCCTGCTGGTCGCCGAGCGCGCTGGCCACCGGCACCCCGGCGAGCAGCCCTTCGGCGGTGCCGTACACCTCGGACGAGGAGCGGATCTCCGGCAGCATCGCCGCCGGCACGCCGAGCGCGTCGAGCAGCTCCGGGTCCCAGTCGAGGGTCTCCAGGTCCATCAGCATGGTCCGGCTCGCGTTGGTCACGTCGGTGACGTGCCGGCCGGTCAGCTTCCAGATCAGCCAGCTGTCCATGGTGCCGAACAGCACCTCGCCCCGCTCGGCGCGCTCGCGCAGCCCGTCGACGTGGTCGAGCAGCCAGCGCAGCTTCGGGCCGGCGAAGTAGGTGGCCAGGGTGAGCCCGGTGCGGGCGCGCAGCCGCTCCTCGCCGTACGCGTCGGCCAGCGCGCGTAGCTGCGGGCCGGTGCGGGTGTCCTGCCAGACGATGGCGGGCGCGACCGGGCGGCCGGTGGCCCGGTCCCAGACCACGGTGGTCTCCCGCTGGTTGGTGATGCCGACCGCCGCCAGCCCCTCCGGGCCGGTGCCGGCGGCGTCCAGCGCCTCCCGCACCACGAGCTGGACGTTGTCCCAGATCTCCTCGGCGTCGTGCTCGACCCAGCCGGGCCGGGGGAAGATCTGCCGGTGCTCGCGCTGGGCCACGGCGACGATCTCCCCGCCCCGGTCGAACACGATGCACCGCGACGAGGTGGTGCCCTGGTCGATGGCGGCGACGTACTCTGCGGTCACGGCAGCACCGTACCCGGCCCGCCCCGCGTCCGCCGGCCGCCGACGGCCGTACGATTGGTCAACGTGCGCGACATCGCCGTTTTCAGTGGAACAGCCCATCCCGACCTCGCCGCCGAGATCTGCGCCCACCTCGGGGTGCCGCTGCACCCCGTGCGGGTGTCCCGGTTCGCCAACGACTGCCTGGAGGTGCAGTTGCAGGCGAACTGCCGGGAGCGGGACGTCTTCCTGATCCAGCCGCTGGTGCCGCCGGTGCAGGAGAACCTGGTCGAGCTGCTGCTCATGATCGACGCGGCCCGGGGGGCGTCGGCCGGCCGGATCACGGTGGTGCTGCCGCACTACGCGTACGCCCGGTCGGACAAGAAGGACGGGCCGCGCATCTCGATCGGCGGCCGGCTGGTCGCGGACCTGCTCACCTCGGCAGGCGCGAACCGGGTGCTGGCGATGACCCTGCACTCGCCGCAGGTGCACGGGTTCTTCAGCGTCCCGGTGGATCACCTGCACGCGCTGCGGGAGCTGGCCGGCCACTTCCAGCGGTACGACCTGAGCAACACCGTGGTGGTCTCACCCGACCTGGGCAACGCCAAGGAGGCCGCCGCCTTCGCACGGATGCTCGGCACCCCGGTCGCGGCCGGCGCGAAGCAGCGGTTCAGCGACGACCTGGTCAAGATCAGTACGGTGATCGGTGAGGTGGCGGACCGGGACGTGATCGTGCTCGACGACGAGATCGCCAAGGGCAGCACGGTGATCGAGCTGATGGCCCACCTGCGCGAGCTGAAGGCCCGCTCGATCCGGCTGGCCTGCACCCACGGCCTCTTCTCCAGCGGCGCGCTGGACCGGCTCAGCGGGCAGGACGGGGTGCTGGAGATCGTCTGCACGAACACGGTGCCGATCCCGGCGGAGAAGCGGGTGCCCAAGCTGGAGGTGCTCTCGGTCGCGCCGGCGCTGGCCGAGGCGATGCGCCGGATTCACAACGGGGAGTCGGTCAGCGCCCTCTTCGGCTGAACGCGGCCCGGTGGCGGGTCAGCCCCCGGTGGGCTGGCGGGCGCCGAGGGCGGCGCTGATCCGGACCGTGGTGCCGGCCGCGCCGGTCTCCACCTCCATGGCGTCGCTCAGCTCCCGGGCCAGCCAGAGGCCCCAGCCGCCGGCGGTGTCGGGCGCGGGGCGGTCGTGGTCGTCGAGCCGTCGGGCGCTGATTCCCCGCCCGTGGTCGGCGACCTCGCAGACCAGCCGCCCCGGGCGGCGCCACATCCGCAGCCAACCCTGCCCGCCGCCGTGGCGTACCGCGTTGGTGATCAGCTCGTTGACCGCCAGCACGAAGTCGTCGAGGCGCTGCCCGGCCAGGCCTGCTGCATGCGCACAGGAGGTGACCGAGTGACGCAGCTCGGTCACCTGTGCCTGCTCGAAGGCCTCGGCGATCAGGGGGGAAGTGTCGATGGGCACCACCGTACGCGGTGCGGGCAGCTCTACGTTCGTCATGACCCCGTCCGGGGGGTGGGGCGCGGACCTGATTTGCGGCTTTTCCACCGTACGCCAGAATTGGTGGTCGCGCATCCGCCACCCCTGCGGGCCCGGTGCCGGGCTGTGGCATCGTGACGGGCGTGCCGTCGCCGCCCGGTGGATTCGAGGTCCCGCTCTGGCGGGCCGTAGCGGTGTTCCGGTTCGCGGCCCTGGCGTACGTCGGTCTGCTGGCCCTGCGCGACGCCGACCGGTACGCCCACCCGGTGCCGGCCGGGGTGATCCTGCTCGCGATGCTCGGCGCGACGGTGACCACCGCGTACGGCTACGCCCGCCCGGCCCGGCGGCGCTGGCCGCTGCTGGTGGCCGACCTCGCGGTCGTGCTCGGGGTCCTGCTGGTCAGCCCGTGGGTGCAGGGGCGGACGGCACTCGCCGCCGGCGTGCCCAGCCTCGCGGTGGTCTGGCTGGCCGGGCCGGTGCTCGCCTGGGCGGTCTCCGGCGGCCGGCGCCGGGGCACGGTCGCCGCACTGCTGGTCGGCGGGGTCGACCTGGCGACCCGGGACCGGATCGGCCAGTCCACCTTCACCGGGGCGATCCTGCTGCTGCTGGCCGGCGCGGTGGTCGGCCACGTCGCCCGGCTCGCGGTGACGGCCGAGCAGCGGCTGCACCGGGCGGTGGAGCTGGAGGCGGCCACCCGGGAGCGGGAGCGACTGGCCCGGGACATCCACGACTCGGTGCTCCAGGTGCTCGCGCTGGTGCAGCGACGCGGCGCCCACCTCGACGGGGAGGCCGGCGAGCTGGCCCGGCTGGCCGGGGAGCAGGAGGCCGCCCTGCGTGCCCTGATCGGGCGGGCGGGTGCCGTCGCGCCGGCCGGGGACGGGAGCATCCGCGACCTGCGGGCCATGCTCGACCGGTACGCCTCGGCGACGGTCGCGGTCTCCGCGCCGGCCACCCCGGTGCCGCTGCCCGGGTGGGTGGCCGCCGAGCTGGCGGCCGCCGTCGGCGCGGCGCTGGACAACGTGACCCGGCACGCCGGCGGGCGGGCCTGGGTGCTGATCGAGGACGAGGGGGAGAAGGTGACCGTCTCCGTACGCGACGAGGGGCCGGGGATTCCGGCGGGCCGGCTGGTCGAGGCCGCGGCACAGGGGCGGCTGGGAGTGGCGCAGTCCATCCGGGGACGGGTCGCCGACCTGGGCGGCGAGGTGCGGATCGTCTCCACCACCGGAGCGGGGACCGAGATCGAGCTGAGCGTGCCGAGGAGCGGATCATGAGCACCGGCGTCCGGGTGATGGTGGTCGACGACCACCCGATGTGGCGTGAGGGGGTGGCCCGCGACCTCACCGAGGCCGGGCACCTGGTGGTCGCGACCAGCGGGGAGGGGCGGCAGGCCGTCCGGGTGGCCGCCGCGGCCCGGCCCGACGTGGTCGTGCTCGACCTGCAACTCCCGGACGTCTCCGGCGTCGAGGTGATCCACGGCCTGCGCGCCGTGCTGCCCGAGGTGCGGGTGCTGATGCTGTCGGCCAGCGGCGAGCCGCAGAGCGTGCTGGACGCGGTGAAGGCCGGTGCAACCGGCTACCTGGTCAAGTCGGCCGCCCCGGCCGAGTTCCTGGACGCGGTGCGCCGGACGGCGGCCGGCGAACCGGTCTTCACGCCGGGCCTGGCGGGGCTGGTGCTGGGGGAGTACCGGCGGCTGGCGGTCGGCCCGGTGACCCCGGACGCCGCCGCGCCCCGGCTGACCGACCGGGAGACCGAGGTGCTGCGGCTGGTCGCCAAGGGAATGTCGTACAAGCAGATCGCCGAGCGGCTCCGGCTCTCCCACCGGACGGTGCAGAACCACGTGCAGAACACACTCGGCAAGCTCCAGCTCCACAACCGCGTCGAGCTGACCCGGTACGCCATCGAGCGGGGGCTGGACGACTGACGGCCCGAGCGCCCGGTCCCGGGCGTCCGCGTCTAGTGCGAGTCCGGCGGGCGGGTCTCGTGGACCGCCAGCTCCTCGGCCGTCGCCCCGCCGCCGGCCGACCCGGCGTCGTACGCGATGTTGTCGGGCTCCCGGTCGGTGTGCGTCCCCTCGTCCGGTTCCATCAGCCGCCCGACCTCGGCGTCGGGGGCGCCGAGCTGGCCGTGGTCGTACAGGGAGACGGGGGAGTGCGGGTCCGAGGTGGGGCCCGGGTTGAGCACGTCGGCGTCGAGCTGCGCCTGGGCGGCCTGCTCCTGGCTGTCCGCCTCGGCGGCGATGCCCGGGTCGACCGGGGCCGCCAGCGGGTCGTCGGCGGGGCGCTCGTAGCTCTCCCGCTGGAGCTTGTAGTCCAGCGACTCGCCGTCGAGCTGCTCCTCGGCGGTGGTGCCGAACCGGTCCACCGCCACCGGCGTGCGGTCCCCGGGCAGCTGGGCCGGCTCCGGGCCGTCCGCCTCCCGGCCGGTCAGGACGTCGTCGTTGGCCGTCGAGTCGTCGTCGGCGGTGTCGGGCAGGCCGTCGGCCTCGGGATCGGAAACGGGGGTCGGGTACTCGTCGTCACGCATGGCTGATCACTACCCGTTGCCCACCGCCCGTAACCGACGCCCCCGCCCGATCTCCCGCGCCCGGCCCACCTCGCGTCCCGTCGATCATGGAATCGGGTCGTTCGGCAAAAGCCGCTACACGGTGTAGATGGGGGGATAGAGGACGGCCCAGACGAGCTTGCCGTCGGGCAGGAGGGTGCTGCCCCAGCGCTGGGCCACGGTGTCGATCAACAGCAGGCCCCGGCCCCCCGCAGTGTCCACCGGGGCGAACCCGCGGTACGCCGGCTGCCGCCGGGAGCGGTCGCGTACGCCGATGTGCAGCGTGCCGCCGCGGGGCGCCAACCGGACGGTCATCCCGGTGCGGGCGTGCGCGACCACGTTGTTGACCATCTCGGTCGCCGCGATGCAGCCCGCCTCGGCCAGGTCGTCGATCCCCCACCGGGCACAGCGGTCGGTCACCAGCATCCGGACCTGCCGCGCGGCGCCGACGACCGGGGCCAGTTCCGTGGTCGTCGCCGCGGTCGTCGGGGCCCGGGCCAGCGCCGCCAGCGCCTCGTCGAGGGTCGAGCACACCGCCAGCCCGTCGCCGGCCGTCGTCTCGGCGGGGTCGAGAACCAACACGTCCGCCGCCGGCCAGTCGGCGATCTCGCGGCGCACCTCGGCGAAGACCCGTCGGGCGGCGGGATCGGCCACCCGCAGCCGGGACAGGTCGACCACCACCGGCCCGGGCCGCTCGCAGAGCCGCAGGAGCAGCGCGTCGCGTACGGCGCCGATGGCGGCCGAATCGAGCACGCCGGACAACCGGAGCAGGCCGGACGACTCGTCCGTCTCCACCAGGCAGCGCACGTCGGTCGGCATGACCGCCCCATTCTGCACGTCGGTGGTGTCGCGGTCATCCGGTCGGTCGGGGCGGTTCATCAGCGGTCCGTCCGGGAGCGGCGGTTCATCGCCGCCATCGTGCCGACCGCGGTGCCGGCGGCGGCGAGCCCGAACGCGGCGGTCATCCGGACGAGTTGCCGCCGCCGGCCGTGCCACCCACCCTCCCGATCGGCCGCCGCGTCGGCGGTGAAGACGTTGCCGGTGCTGTCCGGCCGCCCGGCGGGCCCGAACTGGGTGCGGTGGGCGTACCAGCCGAGGGCCCGCTCGGCCAGCGCCGGGGCGAGCCGCCACTGCGCGCCGATCAGCCGGGCGGCGCCCCCGGCGTACGCCTCCCGGCGGGGCCGGCGCAGCACCCGCACGATGGTCTCGGCCACCACCTCCGGCGGGTAGACCGGCGGCGGCGGCACCAGCTCCCGGCCGCTGTGGTTGGCGGCGTGCCGGAAGAACGGGGTGTCGATGCTGGCCGGCAGCACCGTGCAGACCGAGACGTTCCCCCGCCCGGTGACCCGCAGCTCCTGCCGGACCGTGTCGGCCAGCCCCCGGATCCCATGCTTGGTGGCGTTGTACGCCGACTGGTAGGGCATCGCCACCTCGGCCAGCACGGAGACGTTGTTGACCAGCACCCCGCCGCCGGCCGCGTCGAGGTACGGCAGGGCCGCCTTCATCCCGTACGCGGCGCCGAGCAGGTTCACCTCCAGCACCTGGCGGAACTCCCGGACGGGGATCTCGTCGAAGAGGCCCACCGCGCTGACCGCCGCGTTGTTGACCCAGGCGTCGATGTGGCCGAACTCCGCCGCCGCCCGGGCCGCGAGGCGTTCGACGGCCACCGGGTCCGTGACGTCCGTGGGCACGGCCAGCGCCCGGCCGCCCAACTCGCGGCAGCGGGACGCCACCCGCTCCAGGGCCTCCTCGCTGCGGGCCGCCAGCACCACGGCCGCGCCACGGCGGGCCAGCGCGTACGCGGTCGCCGTGCCGATGCCGCTGGAGGCGCCGGTGAGAACGACGCTCGCGTCATCGAGACTGCGGGTGAGAGGCATTCCTCGCCCGTACCCTCGATGGGCCCGCTCATGCCGCCGGCCCTGGTCGGATAGCAGCCGCGACCGGTCACGCCCCCAGCCCGACCGGTCGCACGTTTCCGACTTGCCAGGTTTCGCACCCGGGGGTCGCGGTTAATGGGACCCTCTGACCGGGAGGACCCACCAGCTCGGGAAACGCATGGAGGTGACCCATGCGCGTCGGCCTAGTGTGCGCGCATTCCGGACCGTCGCGGCCCGTCGACGGTCCGGTCGTCGGCACGCGCGAGCACATCGCGCGGGTCGCCGCCGAACTGGCCGGCCGGGGCCACGACGTGCACGTGTACGAGCGCCGCGACGATCCGGCGCTGCCGGCGACGCTGGAGCTGGACGGCTACCGGGTGGAACGGGCCGCCGTCGGCCCGGCCGCCCCGACGCCCACCGCCGAGCTCGTCCCGCACGTGGCCGAGCTCGGCCGCTGGCTGGCCGACCGGTGGTCCGGCGAGTGGACCCCGGACGTGGTGCACGGGCACTACTGGGTCGGCGGACTGGCCGCCGCGCAGGCCGTACGGGAGACCGACATCCCGGTCGTGCAGACCTTCCACTCCCTCGGCGTGGAGCAGCTTCGCCACCTCGGCTCCCAGTACGACGGCCCGGGCACCCGGATCCCGCTGGAGCGGGCCCTGACCCGGGCGGTGGACATCGCGGTCGCGCAGTGCAACGACGAGGTCGACGAGCTGACCCGGATGGGGCTGCAACGCACGTCGGTGGCGATGGTGCCCGCCGGGGTGGACATCGAGCGGTTCCACCCCGACGGGGAGGCGGCCCCGCGTGACGAGCGTCACCGGATCCTCTCCGTCGGCGGCCTGTCGGCCGGGCACGGGCAGGAGGACCTGATCCGCGCGATGCGGCTGGTCGGCGACGCCGAGCTGGTGATCGCCGGTGGGCCGCCGGTCGACCAACTCACCCACCACGCCGAGGCCCGCCGCCTGCTTGAGCTGGCCGAGCGCACCGGCGTGGCCGACCAGGTGAAGCTCGTCGGCGCGGTGCCGCACGACCAGATGGCCACCTGGTACCGCTCGGCCGACGTGGTGGCCTGCACCCCGCACTACTCCTCGGCCGGCCGGGTGTCGCTGGAGGCGATGGCCTGCGGCGTGCCGGTCGTCGGATACGCCATGGGCGGCCTCGCCGACGCCGTGGTCGACGAGGTCACCGGGAAGCTGGTGCCCCCGGGCGACGTCCGGGCACTGGGGGTGACCCTGCGCCGGCTGCTCGCCGACAACGCCGGCCGGTTCGCCTACGGGCACGCCGCGGTGGACCGGGTGCGGTGCAGCTACACCTGGGAGCGAACAGCCGGCGCGCTGGAGCGGCTCTACGAGCGGGTGGTCGGCCGACGCCGGCCGGTCGAGGCCGCATAGCGGTCGCGGCGGCGGTTCAGCGGCGGCGGTTCAGCGCGGCGGTTGAGTGGCGGCGGTTCAGCGGCGGGGGTGGGCCGGGGCGCCGGCGGGCAGTATCGCCCGGTCGCGTTCCCGGACCACCTCGTGGTGGTGCTGTGGCTCGGCGTACCGGGTCAGGCCGATCACCGCGGCCAGCGTGGTCAGGAAGCCGAGCGCGGCCAGCCACTCCCGGCCGGGCCAGATCTTGTCGTTGAGCAGCAGCAGCCCCACGATCGCGGCGGGCACCGCCCCGGCCGCGTCCATCGCGGCGACCGCCGCCGTGGTCGACCCGCGCTGCATGGCCAGGCCGAGCAGCAGTTGGCCCACCACCGAGTGGGCCACCAGCAGGTAGAGCAGCGGGTCCCGGACGAACCCCTCCACGCTCGTCACGGCGGCCAGCGGGCGGGCGGCCACCGCGGCGGCCGAGAAGGCCATCCCGGCCAGCGAGCCGAGCGCCACCGACCCGGGTGCGCCGTGCAGCCGTACCGCGAAGAAGCCGACCACGGCGATCACCACCAGGGCCACGGCCAGCGCGACCAGGCCGGCGGTGCCGAGCGGCCCGGACTGGGCCGGCTGCGCCGACAGCACCAGCCCCGCGATCCCGGCGAAGAGCAGCACCAGCAGCGCCACCTCCGCGGCGGGCAACCGCCACTTCAGCACCAGTACGCCGAGGATGGCGGTCACCCCCAGCCCGGCCGCCACGCTCGCCTGGACCAGGAACAGCGGCAGGTCCCGCCGGGCCAGGAAGGCCAGCACGAAGCCGCCCACCTGGCAGCCCAGCCCGATCAGGTACGTGCGGTGGCCGGCCAGCCGCAGCAGCAGCCCGGGATCGAAGTTGTGGTGCATGGTGGTCCGCGCCGCGGCGAAGGACTGCAGGAGGTTGGCGATGCCGTACGCGACGATCATCGCCGCCAGGAAGCACCAACCGGAGGACACCACCTGGCGAGGATAGAGGCTGGCGGCGCTCAGCGCGCGGGGGGCCGACCCAGCCTCGCGAGTACGTCGGCGTGCAGCGGCCCGTTGCTGGCCACCGCGCTGCGCTCCCCGGCCGCGTCGCCGCCGGGGGCCGGCCGGCCGGCCAGGTCGGTGAACGTCCCACCCGCCTCGGTGACGATCGGCACCAGCGCGGCGACGTCCCACAGGGACAGCTCCGGCTCGACCATCACGTCCAGCGCCCCCTCGGCCAGCAGCATGTAGCCGTAGAAGTCGCCGTACGCGCGGCTGCGCCAGGTGTCCCGCATGAGCTGGAGCACCGGCTCCAGCAGCCCGGCGTCCTCCCAGCCGGACAGGGACGAGTAGCAGAAGCTGGCGTCGGCGAGCCGACCCACGCGAGAGACCCGGATCGGGGCGCCGTGCGCGGCGTCCGGGCCGGCGTACGCGCCCTCGCCGACCGCACCCCACCAGCGCCGGCCCAGCGCGGGCGCGGAGACCAGCCCGAGCACCGGCCGGCCCCCCTCCAGCAGGGCGATCAGGGTCGCCCAGACCGGCACCCCCCGGACGAAGTTCTTGGTCCCGTCGATCGGGTCGACCACCCAGCGCCGCCCGCCCGGCCCGTCGCCGGGCTGCTCGCCGTACTCCTCGCCGAGCAGGCCGTCGCCGGGGCGCCGCTCGGCCAGCAGCGCGCGGATCTCCCGCTCGACGGCCGTGTCGGCGTCCGAGACCGGGGTCAGGTCCGGCTTCGCCTCGACCCGCAGGTCGAGGGCGCGGAACCGGGCCGCCGAGATGGCGTCCGCCCGGTCGGCGAGCAGGTGGGCGAGGGCGAGATCGTCGGCGTACCCGGTCATGCCGCAGACGGTAGCGGCGGCCGGGTCGGCCCCCGCCGCGCGGGTGGCGCCCGGCTGGTGGCTCACGACCCGGCGAGCGGGTCGCCGGGGTTGCGCTGGTCGGGCTCGCGCGCGTCGCCGTCCCCGGAGCGGGAGGCCAGCAGCCGGCGGTACGAAGCCAGCCGGCGGGCGTCGGCCTTGCCGGCGGCCACCCAGGCGTCCAGCGCGCAGTCGGTCTCGTCGGCGGTGTGCTGGCAGTTCGCCGGGCAGTCGACCGTCCCCTCCACCAGGTCGGGGAAGCCGTGCAGCAGGCTGTTCGCCGAGACGTGCGCCAGCCCGAAGCTGCGCACCCCGGGGGTGTCCACGATCCAGCCCGTGGCGGCGCCGGACGCGCCGGACCGGCGTGCGCCCGGGCGGGGCTGCAGCCGCAGGGCCACCGCGCTGGTCGAGGTGTGCCGGCCCCGGCCGATCGCGCTGACCACGCCCACCGCCCGGTCGGCGTCCGGGACGAGGCGGTTGACCAGCGTCGACTTGCCCACCCCGGAGTGCCCGACCATGACCGACACCCGGCCGGCCAGCAGGTCGCGCAGCGCGTCGAGGTCGGAGTCGGGCCGGATCAGCACGTACGGCAGCTCCAGCTCGGCGTAGTACCCGAGCACCTGCTCGGGGCCGGCCAGGTCGGCCTTGGTCAGGCAGAGCAGCGGCTCGATGTCCGCGTCGTACGCGGCCACCAGGCAGCGGTCGATGAACCCGGTGCGTGGCGGCGGGTCGGCCAGCGCGCTGACGATCACGAGCTGGTCGGCGTTGGCCACCACGACCCGCTCCAGCCGCCCCTCGGCGGTGGTCTCGTCGTCGTCGGCGGTGCGCCTCAGCACCGAGCTGCGCTCGGCGATCCGGACGATCCGGGCCAGCGCCCCGGCCGCCCCGGAGGTGTCGCCGACCAGGCTCACCCGGTCGCCCACCACCACGGACTTGCGGCCCAGTTCCCGGGCCCGCATCGCGGTGACGAGCGGGGCGTCCGGGCCGGGGTCGGGCAGCACGCAGGTGTAGCGGCCCCGGTCGACGGCGATCACGAAACCGTCGACGGCGTCGGCGTGCAGGGGCCTCGTCCGGGTGCGTGGGCGCGAGGACTTCCCGGGCCGGACCCGCACGTCGTCCTCGTCGTACTCCCGCCGTTTGGTCGCCAGGACGTCCCCCCGCCGTGTCAGCTCTCTCCGGTCACCATCGCCGACCATAGCGCCGGAAACTCCGGCATGGTCTTCGAGGTGCACGACACGTCGTCAAGTTCGACGCCGGGGACGGCGAGCCCGGTCACCGCGGCGGCGTGCGCCATCCGGTGATCGTGGTACGTGCGGAACATCCCGCCGCGCAACGGACGGGGGCGGATCTCCAGCCCGTCGTCGGACTCGGTGATGTCCGCGCCGAGGCCGGCGAACTCGCGGGCGAGCGCGGCGATCCGGTCGGTCTCGTGCCCCCGGATGTGTGCGACGCCGGTGAAACGGGACGGCGAGTCGGCGAGCATCGCGAGCGCGGTCAGCGCCGGGGTCAGCTCGCTGACCTCGGAGAGGTCGGCGTCGACCCCGTGCACGGTGCCGGTGCCGCGCACGGTCAGGCCGGTGGTGGTGAGGGTCACCTCGCCCCCCATCCGGGACAGCAGGGCGCGGAGCTGCTCGACCGGCTGGGCGCTGCTGCGCGGCCAGCCCCGCAGCGTCACCTCGCCGCCGGTGATCAGCGCGGCGGCGAAGAACGGCACCGCGCCGGAGAGGTCCGGCTCGATCTCCCAGCCCCGCCCGGTCAGCGGACCCGGCTCGACGACCCAGACGTCTGCGACGCTGTCGTCGACGGCCGCACCGGCGGCCCGGAGCATCTGCACGGTCATCCGCAGGTGCGGCGCGGACGGGACCGGCGGGCCGACGTGCCGGACCACCACGCCCCGGTCGAAGCGGGGCGCGGCCAGCAGCAGGCCGGAGACGAGCTGGCTGGAGGCGGACGCGTCGATCACCACCTCGCCGCCGGTCACCCGGCCGGCGCCGAACACGGTCAGCGGCAGGCTGCCGGTGGTCGGGGTGTCGACCCGCACCCCGAGGGTGCGCAGCGCCCCGATCAGCGGGCCGAGCGGCCGGGTGCGGGCGGCCGGGTCGCCGTCGAAGGTGACCCGCCCGTCGGCGAGACCGGCGACGGGCGGCACGAACCGCATGATGGTGCCGGCCAGGCCGACGTCGACGTGCGCCGGGCCGGCCAGCGGGTGCGGCCGGACCAGCCACCGGTCGTCGTCCGCGATCGACATGTGCGCGCCGAGCGCCCGCAGCCCGCCGGCCATCAGCTCGGTGTCCCGGGCCCGCAGCGGCCCGGCCAGCGTGGAGGGGCCGCTGGCCAGCGCGCTGAGCACCAGCGCGCGGGCGGTCATCGACTTGGAGCCGGGCAGCCGCAGCGTGGCCACCACCGGGTCGGACGCGGTCGGAGCGGTCCACGGCCGTAGCGGCCGGGTCGCGGTCGGAATCCCCACGGATCACATTCTGCCGCCTTCCGCCCCCGATGCGACGGGCCGGCGGGTCCGCTCCCGGTTGGCGGGACAGCCGAACGTCGCACAGGGCGTTAGCGTGTGCCCCATGTGCGGGAGGTACGCGACGACCCGGAGCGCGGGTGACCTGAGCGGGCTGTTCGAGTCGTCCGACGAGACCGACGACCGGGTTCGGTCGAGCCACAACGTGGCGCCCACCTCCGCCGTGCCGCTGGTCCGGCTCTCCGCCGAGGGGCACCGTGCCCTGTCCGTCGGCCGCTGGGGGTTACTGCCGCCCTGGTCGCGCTCGCCGGGCGAGGGGGCCCGGATGATCAATGCGCGGGCCGAGACGGTGGCCACCAGCCGGGCGTACGCGCCCGCGTTCGCCCGCCGCCGCTGCCTGGTCCCCGCCGACGGTTGGTACGAGTGGGTCCGGCGGCCGGAGGGCGGCCGGCAGGCCTACTACATGACCCCGGCCGACGCCTCGGTGCTCGCCCTGGCGGGCATCTGGACGACCTGGGAGGGCCCGGCCGGGCCGGTGCTGACGTTCAGCGTGCTGACCACCGCCGCCGTCGGTGAACTCGCCGAGGTGCACGAGCGGATGCCGCTGCTGCTGCCGCGGGAACGCTGGGCGTCCTGGCTGGGCCCCGTGGACGACCCGGCCGCGCTGCTCGCCCCGCCCGCCGCCGGGTGGCTGGCCGGCCTGGAGATCCGACCGATCGGGCCGGCGGTCGGCAACGTGCGCAACGACGGGCCGGAGCTGACCGCCCGGGTGCCGGCAGAGATCGCGCCGACCGGGGGCATGACGCTTTTCTGACAGCCGGCGAAGCGCATTGTCGCGCACTGATTCGCCAGGGTTGCGGTGAATCGTCGCCCGCTGTTTAGGCTTTCTTCACGCGAGGCCCTTGTCCCCGTGTCCCAAAGTGCGATACAACACAGCGCCGGTAGTGGACGGCGATTCGCACGGTGCGAACGACGTCCATCGATCATGCCGGTCCCACGGGGGAGGTGGGTGGATGACACGGGCGCGTATGCCCCGCCCGCATGAGGTGGCCGCCGCACGACGAGATCCGCGACTGCTGCGGGCGCTGCGTGAACGGCAACAGGACGAAGCCTGGCGAACGAGAGGGACTTGCCAGAGCGTGGACCCGGAGACATTCTTTCCGGCGCCCAACGAACCGGCCGATGCGGCGGTGGCTCTCTGTCGCAGTTGCGATGTGCAGGGGCCCTGCCTGGCCTGGGCGTTGGATGTCGGCGACTGCCACGGCGTCTGGGGCGGCACCACGCCGCGCGAGCGCCGGGCGATGCTGGTCGCCTGGCGCAGTGAGGTGGACCCGGACCCGGACGCGGTCGACGGGGCCGGCCCGCCGGTGCGGGACCGGCTGCTCACCCTGGTCCCGCTGAGCTGACCCGAACCCGCCGGCCGTCCTCCCGCCCGGGTAGGACGGACGGCCGGCGGGTTCGGCGTACGGGCCGGGACGGTCCCCGGGGCCGTCGCCCCGTCGACCCGCAGAATGGGCCCGTGCGGCATGACGAGGAGATCGGGACACCACGCGGGCCGGCCCGGGTCGACACCGACCTGCCGGCCGGTCCGCCGTTCGCCCTGCTGGTGCTCGGGCACGGGGCGGGCGGCGACGTCGACGCGCCGGACCTGGTCGCGGTCCGGGACGCGGCGGTGGCCGCCGGGGTGGCGGTGGTCCGGGTGACCCAGCCGTACCGGGTGGCCGGCCGGCGTGCCCCGGCCCCCGCCGGGCACCTCGACGAGGCGTGGACGGCGGTCGTGGCCGAGGTGCGCCGGCGGCACCCCGCCGGGCCCCCGCTGCTGGTCGGCGGCCGGTCCAGCGGCGCCCGGGTGGCCTGCCGTACCGCCGTGGCCGTCGGCGCCGACGCGGTGCTTGCGCTGGCCTTTCCGCTGCACCCGCCGGGTCGGCCGGAGCGCTCCCGGGCGGCGGAGTTGGCCACCGGGCTGCCGACGCTGGTGGTCAACGGCGACCGCGATCCCTTCGGCGTGCCCGAGGCGGGCCCGCCGGTCCGGGTGGTGGTCCGCCCCGGCGAGCGGCACGACCTGCGCGACGATCCAGCCGGCACGGCCGGCGTGGTGGTCGACTGGCTGCGCGGCCGGGGCTGGGCGTCGTCGCCCTGACCCGTGACCCCGGTCGCGGGCCGCGCCCGGTCGCGGCGGGCTGAGCCGGGGCGCGGCCGTGACCGGGGTGCGGCACGCGTCGTTGTCTCCGGTGGTGTCGGGTGTCGATCCGGGCGACCGGCGCCGTCCCGCCCAGGCCCTCCTGGTCCCGGCGCCGGCGTCCGCCGGGGCCGGGACCGGGAACGGGGCCGGTCGGCCGGAATGCCGGGCCCGGCGGTCCGCGTTACCTCCCATGGACGAAATTTCTGCTTCAGGGGGGTGACCGGTGCCGACCGAGACACGGAGCCGGGAACGGGACGAACGGGAGGCCGGGCAGCTCAGAGGGCTGCTCGACGCACCGGAGTGGCCCGCCGCAGCGTGGCCGGACGGGCCTGCGGCGGTGAGGACCAGCACACCGGGCGGAACCGAATCTGCGCCGGGGTCCTGGCGCGTATCCTCGGCGGGAAAGCATCCGACGCGAGGGGATGTGCGGTTGACCACCGAGAAGACGGACGAACGCAGGGCCCGCTTCGAGCGGGACGCGATGCCCTTCGTCGATCAGCTCTACGCCGCCGGGCTGCGCATGACGCGCAATCCGGCGGACGCGGAGGACCTGGTCCAGGAGACGTACCTGAAGGCGTACGCGGCCTTCCACCAGTTCGAACAGGGCACCAACCTGAAGGCCTGGCTGTACCGGATCCTGACCAACACCTACATCAACTCCTACCGCAAGCGGCAGCGCCAGCCGATTCAGGCGCCCACCGAGGAGATCACCGACTGGCAGCTCGCCGCGGTCGAGTCGCACACCTCCAGCGGGCTCCGCTCGGCCGAGACCGAGGCGCTGGACAGGCTGCCCGACAGCGACGTCAAGGACGCCCTCCAGCAGTTGCCGGAGGAGTTCCGGATGGCCGTCTACCTCACCGATGTCGAGGGCTTCTCCTACAAGGAGGTGGCCGACATAATGGGCACCCCCATCGGCACGGTGATGTCGCGGTTGCACCGCGGCCGACGTAATCTGCGCAAGCTGCTCGAACGGTACGCCGCCGAGCGCGGTTTCTCCGCCGCGCAGCCGGCCAAGGGTTCGACCGCCGCCGCCAGCCGGGAGGTGTGACGTGAGCTGTGGGAAGCCGCACAGGACGGATTGCCGTGAGGTGCTCGCCGAGGTCTACCTCTACCTGGACCTGGAGTGCGCCGAGGAGCGTCGCCTGCTGATCAGGCACCACCTCGACGAGTGCGGGCCCTGCCTGCGCGAGTACGGCCTTGAGCAGGAGGTGAAGGCGCTGGTGGCCCGGTGCTGCGGCAACGAGACCGCGCCGGAGCAGCTGCGCGAACGGCTGCGGGTCCGCCTCACCGAGCTGGTCGTCTTCGAGACGAGCGAGTCTCGCGAGCTGGCCGACTGACCCGGCGGGATACCCGCACAACGACACGACGGTGGCCCTGGTCGATCGACCCGGGCCACCGTCGTTTCTCCGGCCCCCGCGAGGCGGGTCGGACCGGGCCGCTGGACGGTCGGCGGGCAGGCCGCCGCGCCGGTCAGGAGTTGGGACGCTTGCCGTGGTTAGCGTTGCTCTTCTTCCGGGCCTTCTTCTTCCGGGACTTCTTCGCCATGTCGACCTCCTCAGGTGCTGGTCACTTCCGCCCGCGCGCGAGCGCGGCGGTGGTCGGATACCGGCCCTCGGGCGCCCGCGGGCCGACCCGCTGATGCTAGTGCGGGCGGCGTCCGCCGTGGTCCGCCGGGGCGGTGCTGGCGCCGCGCCCGCCCGGGCTGCCCCTGTTTCGTCGACTCGGCGTGCCGTGTGTCGCACGCTCTCGCCCGCTCCGGCCCCGGGGCGGGCCGGAGCATGATTGGATACCGATCGCAGAGACGCCGGTGGAGAGGGAGGGCCGACATGGCCGAGGAGATCCGCGCCGAGATGGTGGCCAACGTGTGGAAGATCGTCGTGTCGGCCGGGGACGCCGTGTCCGAGGGGGACACGCTGGTGATCCTTGAGTCGATGAAGATGGAGATCCCGGTCGTCGCCGAGTCCGACGGTGTCATCGAGCAGCTCGCGGTCAACGAGGGCGACGTGGTGCAGGACGGCGACCTCATCGCGGTGATCGGTTGACCGGCCTGCTGGTCCGGCGGGCCGCCGCAGCCGACTTCGCGGCGGTGGCCCGGCTGACCGTGGCCGCGTACGAGGCGGACGGGCAGCTCAAGGGGGAGAACGGCTACGCCGTCGCGCTCGCCGACGTGGCGACCCGGGCGGCGAGCGGCGAGGTGCTGGTCGCCGTGGACGAGGCCACCGACGAGCTGCTCGGGTCGGTCACGTTCGTGCTGCCCGGCACCCCGTACGCCGAGATCTCCGGGCCCGGCGAGGCCGAGTTCCGGATGCTCGCGGTGGACCCGGCCGCGCAGGGCCGGGGCGCCGGCGCGGCGCTGGCGCGGGCCTGCCTGTCCCGTGCCGCCGAGCTGGGCTGCTCGGCGGTGGTGATCTGTGTCCGCGACGGGTTCGCCGAGGTCGGCCGGCGGCTCTACGAGCGGCTGGGCTTCGTCCGCACGCCGGAGCGGGACTGGTCCCCGCTGCCCGGGGTGGAGCTGCTCGGCCTGCGCCGGGAACTGCCCGTGGCGACCCCCGAGGGTTGATCCGCGACTGTCCGCCCGACGGGCCCGGGGCGGCGCGCTCAGCCCTCGCCGATCCTGGCGAGCAACTCGTCGGCCACCTCAAGGGCGAGCTTGCGCCGCTCGGCGTCGGTGACGTGCTGGCCGCGGATCGCGAACCAACAACTGTGCACGGCGAACAGCGCCACCGCGGCGCGTAGCTGGGCGGCCGGTGAGTCGTCGCCCCGGGCCAGCGCCAGGGCCAGCCGCATCATCCGGTCGCGCATCTGCTGCCCTGCGGTGAGGCTCTTCAGCACGGTCTGGTTCTGCTCGAAGAAGCGCATCACCGAGTGCTCCTCGGTGGCGAACATCGTGTCGGCGTACCGGGCGATCAGCTCCTGCCGGGTCGCCAGCGTGGCCGGCCGCCCCTCGGCCCAGGCGATCAGCGTGTCCATCCGGTCCAGCCGGTCGTGGACGAAGCTGCTGACGATCTCGTCCTTGCTCTTGAAGTGGTAGTAGAGCGCGGCCTTGGTCACGTTGAGTCGCTCGGCGATCTCGCGCAGGGACGTCTTCTCGTATCCGTGCTCGGTGAAGAGTTCCAGGGCCACGGTCTTGATGCGCTCCCGCGTGCCGCCCGTGCTCTCTGTCACCGGTCCACCATCCCACTCGTTGACGTCATATTGCTGTCCAACCTACCGCGCGGCTAGTAAGCTAACCGGCCGGCAAGTAAGCCAGTCACGCCTCGGGGGAGCCTACTGATGACTCAGGTGCAACAGCAGACTGTGGAGCGACGACCCAACATCCGGGTGGTGCTCTTCGGCCTGATGATCGCGATGATGCTCGCGATGCTCGACAACATGATCGTCAGCACCGCGCTGCCGCGGATCGTCGGCGAGTTCGGCGGGGTGGACCACTTCACCTGGGTGGTCACCGCCTACGTGCTGGGCACCACGGTCTCCACCCCGATCTGGGGCAAGCTCGGCGACATCTACGGCCGCAAGATCGTCTTCCTGACCTCGGTGGTCATCTTCCTGGTCGGCTCGGCGCTGTGCGGCATGGCCGGCTCCGGGCTGTTCGGCGGGACGGACAGCGGCATGGTCGAGCTGATCGCCTTCCGGGCGGTCCAGGGCCTCGGCGCGGGCGGGCTGATGGTCGGCGTGATGGCGATCATCGGTGACCTGGTCCCGCCCCGGGAGCGGGGCCGTTACCAGGGCATGATCGCCGGCATCATGGCCATCGCCATGGTCGCCGGCCCGCTGGTCGGCGGGTTCATCACGGACAACCTCTCCTGGCGCTGGGCGTTCTACGTCAACCTGCCGCTCGGCGGCATCGCCCTGGTGCTGCTCGCCACCACCATGCACCTGCCGAAGTACCGCACCGAGCACCGGATCGACTGGCTCGGCGCGGGGCTGCTCTCGGTCGGCATCACCGCGATCGTGTTGATCACCACCTGGGGCGGGAACTCCTACGACTGGACCTCCCCGCAGATCCTCGGCCTGGCGGCGCTGGCCCTGGTCACCCTCGTCGTGTTCGGCCTCGTCGAGCGCCGCGCCCCCGAGCCGATCCTGCCCCTGCGGCTCTTCGCGAACCGTAACTTCGCGCTGATCTCGGCGATCGGTTTCCTGCTCGGCTTCGCCATGTTCGGCGCGATGAACTTCCTGCCGCTGTACCAGCAGACCGTCCAGGGCGCCTCGGCCACCAACAGCGGCCTGCTGCTGCTCCCGTTGATGTTCGGCATGCTGGTGGTCTCGCTGGCGGTCGGCCGGGCCATCACGAAGACCGGCCGGTACCGGATGTTCCCGATCGTCGGCGGCGTGGTGATGGCCGCCGGCATGGCGCTGCTCACCCGCCTGGACGTCGGCACCGGCAAGGTGGAGTCCTCGCTCTACATGATCGTCCTCGGCGTCGGCATGGGCTTCCTCATGCAGACCTCGATGCTGGTCGCGCAGAACAGCGTCGAGCAGAAGGACCTCGGCGCGGCCAGCGGAGCGGCCACCTTCTTCCGCTCCATCGGCGGCTCGTTCGGCATCTCGCTGTTCGGCGCGATCTTCGCCAACCGGCTCGCCGACTCGTCCGCCGGGTCCGCGTTCAGCGGCGGGGGCGGCGAAGGCGGCCAGCTCGACCTGGACAAGCTCAAGGAGTTGCCGGCGCCGGCCCGGCAGTTGGTGCTCGGTGGCCTCTCCGACGCCATCTCGCACGTCTTCTGGTGGGCGGTGCTCTTCACCGTCCTGGTGCCGGTGCTCGCCTGGTTCATCCGGGAGGTCCCGCTGCGCTCGACCAACGACACCCCGACCGCCGAAGCCGCCGGGGAGGAACAGGCGGAGGTCGCCCTCGGTCGGGCCCCCACGGCCTGACCACCGCCCGCCCGGCCGCGCCCACCCTGCGGGGTACGGCGCGGCCGCGCGGCCTGCGGCCAGTCGCGGTCGGGGGCGGCGAGCCGGGTCGGGGCGGTGAGCCGGGTCGGTCAGGGGCGGCGTCGGGAACGGGTGAGCCAGGCCCAGAGCCGGCGCAGCGGTCCAGGCCGTTGCGGTCCCGGACCGGAGATCAGCTCGCCGGCCAGCGTGGCCGTGTCCGCGTCGAGGGCCGGGGTGGCCAGCGCCAGGTACGCCAGCGACACCGCGATCGGCACCGGCCGCTCCCGGGCCACCGCCGCCGCGTCGGCGAGCCGCTCGGCCACCACCCGGGCCACGTCGGCCCGGACGAGCGGGTCCACCCAGGCGGCGGTGACCAGGGCGAACAGGGCCGCCTCGGTGATCCAGTCCTCCACACCCCAGACCAGGTCGACCAGCACCCGGCGGCGGGTGGACTCCGGCCACGGCTCGTCGGTGCGGTGGTGCAGCAGGCCCAGGCACGCCCAGACCTGCACGCAGCGCACCCACAGCGACGGGTCATGGCCGGCCAGCAACCGGCCCATCCCGGTGGCGGGTGCCGCGGGCGGGTGCACCAGCAGCCCGAGCAGGTCGGTCAGGCCCAGGGTGGCCAGGCCGACCGCCGCGTCGTACGCCGCCGGGGGGTGCGGCCAGGCCGGGTGGGCGAGCTGCCGGATCCGGTCCGCGGCCTCGGCCGAGGGCGCCGGCACCGTCGGCGCGGGGACCGTGCCCTCCCAGTGCCACAGCGGCCGGTCGCTGGCCCACCGGGGCTCGCGCGGGTCCGGGTCGCCGACCGCGACCACCTCGACCCGCAGCCCGGGCGCGGCCGTCGCCACGGTACGCATGGCGCTCGGCGGCTCCAGCGTCTCCAGCCGTACGGTCGCGCCGCGGCCGCGGTTCTCCTCGGTCAGGGCGTGACGCAGCATGGCCACCGCCGCCCCGGCGGCCGGGGTGACCTGCCCGAGCCAGGGCCGGCTGCGGCAGCCCTCGGCGAGGTCGCCGTGCTCGTGCGAGTCGTCGGGGTGGTCGCGGACGAAGTCGGCGAGCGCCACCAGGTGCGCCACGTCGCCGTCGCGCTGGAAGCGCAGCCGGTGCGCGGTGTGCACGGCGCAGTCGAAGGTGGGGTCCCGGGCCAGGGCCCGGTCGATCCAGTCCAGGGCCTCGTCGAGCCGCCCGTTGTCGGCCAGCGTGCCGGCGAGGTCGGCGTACACGGCGAGATCTGTCGGGTCGTGCTCGACGGCCCGGCCGAGCGCCGCGAGGGCGTCCCGGGTCCGGCCGGCGCTGCGGTAGGCGTACCCGAGCCAGACCTCGCCGAGCTTCGACGGCTGGACCCGTACCCCCCGGCTGGCCCAGTGGATCGCCAGCGTGACCTCGCCGAGGCGCCGGGCCAGCGCGGACGCCGCGCCGAGCAGCAGGCCGTGGTCGGGGTGGACGGTGACCGCGTTGCGGGCCAGCACGAGGTACGGCGACAGCGGCCCCCGGTCGGCGCGCGGCACCGGGTCGCCCACGGTGGCGCAGACCTGCATCAGCACCCGGGCGACGCGCTCGGGGTCGAGCCGTTCGGGCAGCTCGGGGGAGGTCACCCAGGGCACCCCGGCCCAGTCGGCGTGGGGGTCGTGCCCGGTGGCGGCGGCGAGCAGCTCCAGCCCGTCGTCGGGCCGCCCGGTCGCGGCGAGCAGGTGCGCGCGGGCCACCACGACGCCGACGAAGGCGCGCTGGTGCAGCGGGAACAGGTCGACGCCCCCGCCGCTGGAGGCGGCGAGCCGGGCGAGCGTCTCGTGCACCTCGGGCAGGGTGGGCGCCCGGGTCAGCGCGCCGGCGACGTGCCCGGCGGCGTGCGACAGGTCGCCCTCGTCCAGCGCGAGCCGGGCCAGGGTCAGCTCCTCCTCCGCCGACAGCGGGGGATCGTCCCTTCCCTCGGACACGTGGGCCTCCCGCTCGTAGGTGCCTCGCCCGCCGGCGGGTTCGTCCGCGCGCAGGCGCTCGCCGGAGACGGGCGGGCCCCGCTCGTCGGTGTGGCGCCGGGCCGGGCAAGCGTAGGTGATGTTGCGGCGATGTGGTGATCCTCTGCGCAATGCTGCTCGCTGGATTGCTCGTGCCCGAAAAAACCTGCAAGACTGAGCAGGAAACGCGCGGCTATCGCGCAGGGATGGGGTATTCGTGACACGTGCAGGGGCCGGGATGGCCACCGACATCAGCGAGCAGCCGGCCGGCTACGAGCGGCTGCTCTCCGCCGAACACGCCGGGGCGATCGCCCGGGTGGCCGCCGCCGTCGCCCAGCGCCGCCCCCGGCACGTGGTCTTCACCGCCCGGGGCACCTCCGACCACGCCGCCCTCTACGCGGCGTACCTGACCGAGATCCGGCTCGGCCTGCCCGCCGGGCTCGCCTCGCCCAGCGCGGTCACCCTCTTCGGTGCCCGGCCCGACCTGTCCGACGCGCTCGTCGTCGGGGTCAGCCAGAGCGGCGGCTCACCCGACCTGGCCGAGGTGCTGCGCAGCGCCCGCGCCTCCGGCGCGCTGACCCTCGCCGTCACCAACAACCCGGACTCCCCGCTGGCCGAGGTGGCCGAGCTGAGCGTGGACATCGCCGCCGGGCACGAGCGGGCGGTGGCCGCCACCAAGACGTACACCGCCGAGCTGTTCGCCCTGCTGATGCTCGTGGAGGGCATCCGGGCCGGCGACGGCGCGCTGCCCGCCGAGGAGCGGTCGGCGCTGGCCGCCCTGCCCGAGCTGGCCGCCCGCACCCTGGACGACACCACCCCGGCCCAGCTCGCCCCGCGCTACCGGTTCGCCGCCCAGCTCGTCACCACCGGCCGGGGCTACGCGTACCCGACCGCCCGGGAGGCGGCGCTGAAGCTGATGGAGACGTCGTACCTGCCGGCGCTCGCCTTCTCCGGCGCGGACCTGCTGCACGGCCCGCTCGCCATGACCGACCCGGACGTCCCGGTGCTGGCCGTGGTCGGCTCCGGCCCCGGCGGCCGGTCGATGGGGGAGGTGCTGCCCCGGCTCGGCGAGCGCCGCGCCGACGTGGTGGTGGTCGGCTCCGCCGACGTGGAGGGGGCCACCCGGATGGCCGTCCCCGAGGTCGACGAGCGGTACGCCCCACTGCTGGACATCCTGCCGTTGCAGCGGCTCGCGCTGGCGCTGGCGCTGGCCCGGGGCGAGGACCCGGACGCCCCGCGCGGCCTCAAGAAGGTCACCGCGACGATGTGAGTTCCGGCGTGGCAGGCTGGTCAGCGTGTCCACGCTGCGCGACCTCGCCGAGGAGCACACCCAGCTCCGCCCCGCCGACATCGACCACCTGCACCGGATCGCCGGAGACTGGCAACTGCTGTCCGACCTGTCCTTCGCCGACCTGCTGCTCTGGGTGCCGGTGGACGCCGAGGGCAGCTTCCTCTGCGTGGCCCAGGTCCGCCCGACGACCGCCCCCACCGCGTACCAGGACGACCAGGTGGGGCGGATCGTCGGCGGGCCGGAGGTGTCCCACCTGGACGTCGCGTACGGGCAGGGCCGGATCTGGCGGGAGGGCGACCCGGTCTGGTACGGCGACGTGCCGGCCCGGCACGAGGCGATCCCGGTCCGGCTGCGCACCGCCGACGGGGAGGCCGGCGAGGTGATCGCGGTGGTCGGCCGGGACACCAACCTCTCCACCGCCCGCACGCCCAGCCAGCTCGAACTGAACTACCTCACCACCGCCGACGACCTGGCCCAGATGATCGCCGACGGCACGTTTCCGCCGCCCCGGCATCCCGGGGAGACCACCTCCGCGCCCCGGGTCGGCGACGGCCTGGTCCGGCTGGACGCGGGCGGCAAGGTCACCTACGCCAGCCCGAACGCCCAGTCCGCGTACCGGCGCCTCGGCTACGCCTCGCACCTGGGCGGGGAGGACCTGGCCAAGCTGCACCGCCGGCTGGCCGGCGACCCGCTGGAGGGCACCGACGCCGGCAACGCCATCCTGGCCGCGCTGCGCGGCGAGGCGCCGCCCCGGCGGGAGATCGACGCCCGGGGCGCGACCATGCTCACCCGGGCGCTGCCGCTGATGCCCGCCGGGGTGCCGATCGGCGCGCTGGTCCTGGTCCGCGACATCACCGAGGTACGCCGCCGCGACCGCGCCCTGATCACCAAGGACGCCACCATCCGGGAGATCCACCACCGGGTGAAGAACAACCTGCAGACCGTCGCCGCGCTGCTGCGCCTCCAGGCCCGCCGCGTCGCCATGCCCGAGGCCCGGGTCGCCCTGGAGGAGTCGGTACGCCGGGTCGCCTCCATCGCCCTGGTGCACGAGACGCTCTCCATGTCCAGCGACGAGGCGGTCGAGTTCGACGGCATCGTCGACCGGGTGGCCAGCGCGGCGACCGAGGTCGCGGCGACCGAACAGACCGTCGGGATGCGCCGCCGGGGCAGCTTCGGGGTGCTGCCCGCCGAGATCGCCACCTCGCTCGTCATGGTCCTCAACGAGCTGCTGCTCAACGCGGTGGAGCACGGCTTCCCGCCGGCCCCGGAGGCCCCTGCGCCCGGTCCCGCCCCGCTGGCCGGGACCGCGTCGGCGGCCGGGACCGCGTCGGCGGCTGAGTCGTCGGCGGCCGGGTCCCCGACGGCGGGCGGGACCGCGCGGCCTGAGGCGGACCGCGTCCTGCCGGTCGCCACGGAGCCCGGCCCGGCGGCCGTGCCGCTGGTGGTCGTCTCGGCGCACCGGTTCCGCAAGCAACTGCACGTCACCGTCGCCGACAACGGGCGCGGGCTGCCGGCCGAGTTCGACGCCGAGCGCGGCGGCCGGCTCGGCCTCCAGATCGTCCGGGCGCTGGTGACCGGGGAGCTGCGCGGCACCATCGAGCTGCGCAACGGCACCGAGGGCGGCACCGAGGCGGTCCTGGTGGTTCCCCTGATCCGCTCCTGACCGGCCGGCTCGCCGGCCAGGGGGCCACCGCACCTTCCGGGTCCGGCTGCCGCTGCTGCCGGACATCGACGATGGGCCGCCCGGGCGTGGCACAGCGGGTCTTTACCGGGTCACCGGGTGAGCAGCGCCACGGTCAGGCCCGGGCGCGGGTGGACCCGCTCGACGGTGAAACCGTCGCGCAGCGCGTCCCCGGTCGCGCCGGGCACCGCGTCGACCGGGTCGGCCCGCCGGCCGGCGACCACCAGCCAGACCCGGGCGACCCCGGCCAGACACTCGGCCGGGCGCGGGCACTCGTCGGCCCAGTAGTCCCCGCGCGCGTCCCGGTCCCGGACGACCAGGGCGTCCCGGGGCTGCCGGTCGCCGAGGTGGTAACGGACGCCAAGGTCGAGGAAGAGCCAGCTGTCCCGGGGGGAGAAGACGATCGCGTCCCCGGGCCGGCGTCCCTCGTCGACGACCCGGGCCGCGCCCCGGTAGTCGACCAGCGCGTCGCGCGGCCACTCGTGGCTGCGCCGCAGCGCGGCCTGGTCGGGCAGGCCGAGCAGGCCGGCGAGGAGCACCACGCCCAGCGCCGCCGGCAGCGACACCCCGCCCCCTTCCGGCGCCCGCCCCGCCGGGCCCGATCTCGCCGCCGGGTCCGTTGCGCCCAGCGCCGCGCCGGCCAGGACGCAGGCGAACGGGACGGTGAAGAACAGGTAGCGCGGCACCCAGAGCGGCCCGGCCAGCCCGGCCAGGAACACCAGCAGCACCGGTAGCGCCACGCACGCGGCCGGGAGCAGGGCACGCCGCCCCGACCGGGCGGCCCCGAGCGCGGCGAGCCCCAGCAGCAGCCCGCCCACCGCGCCGCTCTGGGTCACCGCGCCCGGGAGGGCGGCCAGGTCGGCCGGCCGGGCGCGGTCGACCCAGTCGAGCTGCCGGCCCCGCTGGCCGACGGCCAGCAGCACCAGGGGGGCCAGCGCGGCCAGGGCGGCCAGCACCGCGATCAGCCAGCCCCACGGCGGCCAGGGTCGACGGGTGTGCGCGGGGGCTGACCGTGGCGCACCGGCCGGGCGCGGGGCGGCGGCCCGGTGGGCGTACGGCGCGGTCGCGGCGTGGGCGGCGAGCAGGGTGAGGGCGACCAGGTGGGCCAGGCCGAGCCCGGCGACGGCGGCGGCGTACCCGGCCCAGCGGCGCCACCCCGGCCGGTCCAGCGCCCGGGCCAGCAGCAGCGTCGCCAGCACGGCGAAGAGGGCTACGAACGCGTACGGGCGGGCCTCCTGGGCGTACCGGGACGTGCCGGGCAGGACCGCGAACAGCAGCCCGCCCAGCAGCCCGGCCCGCCGGCCGAACAGCCGGCACCCGAGGGCGGCGGTCAGCCCGGCCGTCCCGGCCGTGGCCAGCACCGACGGCAGCCGCAGCGCCGTGGGGGAGTCGCCGAACGCCGCCACCCAGCCGTGCATGAGCAGGTAGTACGGCCAGCTCGCCGCGTCGATGACGCCGGCCATCCGGGCCAGGGCGCCCAGCGGGCGGGTGGCCGCGCTCCAGGTGGCCAACTCGTCCCGCCACGGCTGGGCGGAGCCCACCCCCGCGCCGGTCACCGCCAGGGCCACCAGCGCCGGCCACCCCCAGACCGGACCGAACCACCCCGGCGAATGCCGCCTTCCGGGCAATTCGTCCACGCCGTCGAGCCTTCCACACGTCGGCCGCCCCGGGGACGCGTCAGGGTCGCTCCCGGGGCGGGGACAGAATCCCTGATCGAGGGCGATCTTGGCCCCAGCCCGCATCGGCGGCCCGTGATGTGGGATCACCCACGCTGTCACTGGTAGGGCCCCTCGGGGTGTGGGAGCATGGCCGCATGCTTGCCGCCGTCGTCCGTCGCTTCGTGGCCCGTCGCCACGTCGACTACGGCCGCGTGCGCAGCGCCATCTGTCCGGCCTACTGACGACGCCCGACCCCTCGTCTCGGGCGCGCGTTCCCGCGCCGGCCGTCCGACACCGTTGTCCATGGCCCGTACCGCGGGCCGGCCGTGCGCCCGCGCCATGAGGCACAGCAGACAACGGAGGACGCCGCGATGGCGGTCAGCAGCACCCCCGCCCGGCCCGACGCTCCCACGACGCCCGCCGCCCGGGCCCCCCGCCGTCCGCGCGGGGAGGGCCAGTGGGCGCTCGGCCACCGCGAGCCGCTCAACGCCAACGAGCGGATCAAGAAGGACGACGACCCGCTGAACGTCCGGGCCCGGATCGAGAGCATCTACGCCCACCAGGGCTTCGCCTCGATCGACCCACTGGACCTGCGCGGCCGGTTCCGCTGGTGGGGGCTCTACACCCAGCGCAAGGCGGGCATCGACGGCGGGCGCACCGCCGTGCTGGAGCCGCACGAGCTGGAGGACGAGCTCTTCATGCTCCGGGTCCGGGTCGACGGCGGGCAGCTCAACCTGGCCCAGCTTCGGGTCATCGCCGACATCTCCCGGGAGTTCGCCCGGGACACCGCCGACATCACCGACCGGCAGAACATCCAGTTCCACTGGATCCGGGTCGAGGACATGCCGGAGATCTGGCGTCGGCTGGAGGCGGTCGGCCTGCAGACCACCGAGGCGTGTGGCGACTGCCCCCGGATCGTGCTCGGCAGCCCGGTCGCCGGGGTGGCCGAGGCCGAGCTGCTCGACCCGACCCCGGCGATCGACGAGATCGTCCGGCGGTACGTCGGAGACAAGCAGTACTCCAACCTGCCGCGCAAGTTCAAGACGTCGATCTCCTGGCTGGTGGACACCCCGTACGAGACGAACGACATCGCGTTGCTCGGCGTCGACCATCCCGAGCACGGCCCCGGCTTCGACGTCTGGGTCGGTGGCGGCCTGTCGACCAACCCGATGCTGGCCAAGCGGCTCGGCGTCTGGGTGCCGCTGGCAGAGATCCCGGACGTCTGGGCCGGCGTGGTGGGCATCTTCCGCGACTACGGCTACCGCCGGCTGCGCAACCGGGCCCGGCTGAAGTTCCTGGTCGCCGACTGGGGCGTGGAGCGCTTCCGCGAGGTGCTGGAGAAGGAGTACCTGGGCCGCACGCTGCTCGACGGTCCCGCCCCCGAGCTGCCCGAGCGGCCGGTCGACCACATCGGGGTGCACCGGCAGCGCGACGGCCGCTACTACGTCGGGGCCGCCCCGGTGGTCGGCCGGGTCTCCGGCCCTCAGCTCGCCCGGCTGGCCGACGTGGTCGAGGCGCACGGCAGCGACCGGGTGCGGCTCACCCCGTACCAGAAACTGCTGGTGCTGGACGTGCCGGCGGAGCGGACCGACTCGCTGGTGGCGCAGCTGGGCGGCATCGGCCTGGCGGCCCGGCCGTCGGCCTGGCGGCGCGGCACCATGGCGTGCACCGGGATCGAGTACTGCAAGCTCGCCATCGTCGAGACCAAGGCGCGCGGCGAGGAGCTGGTGGCCCGGCTGGAGGAGCGGCTGCGGGACTTCGACGCGGACATCTCCATCCACATCAACGGCTGCCCGAACGCCTGCGCCCGCACCCAGGTCGCCGACATCGGCCTCAAGGGCCAGCTCGTGGTCGGCCAGGACGGCCGCCAGGTGGAGGGCTTCCAGGTGCACCTGGGCGGGGGCCTGGGCATGGCGCAGGGGCAGACCGCCGGCTTCGGCCGCAAGCTGCGCGGCCTGAAGACCACCGCCGACGAGCTTCCGGAGTACGTGGAGCGACTGGCCCGCCGCTACCTGGCCGGCCGGACCACGGGCGAGACGTTCGCCAACTGGGTGATCAGAGCCGACGAGGAGGAACTGCGATGAGCGAGACCCGATCGGCACCCCTGTACTGCCCGTACTGCGGCGAGGAGGACCTGCGGCCGAGCGAGGCGGGCCACGGCGCCTGGGAGTGCCACGCCTGCGCCCGGGTCTTCACGGTGAGGTTCACGGGGCTGCTCAGCCGGGCGGTGACCCGGTGAGCGTCGTGTCGGCGGCGGGCCTCGGACTGGTGGGGCTCGGCGGCGCGGAGCCCACCGACCCGGCCCGCAGCGGCGCGGAGCCCACCGACCCGACCCGGCGGGGCCCGGAGGAGCTGCGCGCCCTGGCCGAGCGGGCCGGGCGGGAGCTGGAGGGTGCGCCGGCGCTGGAGATCGCCCGCTGGGCGGCCGAGACCTTCGGCGACCGGCTCTGCGTGACCAGCTCGATGGCCGACGCCGTCCTGGCCCACCTGGTCTCCCGGGTCGCCCCCGGGGTGGACGTGATCTTCCTCGACACCGGCCTGCACTTCCCGGAGACGCTGCGGGTCCGCGACGAGGTGGCCCGGCGGCTGCCCGTCAACGTCCGCTCGATCCGTCCGCGGCTCACCGTGGGCCAGCAGGACGGCGAGTACGGCCCCCGGCTGTTCAACCGCTCCCCGGACGACTGCTGCGGGCTGCGCAAGGTCGAACCGCTGGAGCGCGCGCTGACCGGGTACGACGCCTGGGCCGCCGGCCTGCGTCGCGACGAGTCGCCGACCCGGGCCAACACGCCGGTGGTGACCTTCGACGCCCGGCGCGGCAAGGTGAAGGTCAACCCGATCGCCGCCTGGCGGCAGGCCGACGTGGACGCCTACGTCGCCCGCCACGACATCCCGGTCAACGAGTTGTTCAAGCGTGGCTACGGCTCGGTCGGCTGCTGGCCGTGCACCCGTCGGACCAAGGCGGGGGAGGACCCCCGGGCCGGCCGGTGGGCGATGTTCGAGAAGACCGAGTGCGGCCTGCACCCCTGACCGTCGCCGGGGTCGCGGGGCCGTCGCCAACGGCCCCGGACCCGGTGGTCCTGGTCGCGCACGGCAGCCGGGATCCCCGGGCGGCCGAGGCGACCCGGGCACTGGCCCGGTCGGTCGCCGCCGCCCGTCCCGGCGTGACCGTGTCGACGAGCTGGCTGGACCACACCGAGCCGGGGCCGGCGGCCGTGCTGCGGTCGCTGGCGGCGGCCGGTCATCCCCGGGCGGTGCTGGTGCCGCTGCTGCTCACCGCCGCGTACCACCGGCGGGTCGACGTCCCGGCGGCGGTCGCGGCGGCCCGGGACTCGGGCCCGCCGATCGACGTACGCGTATCCGACGTGCTCGGCCCCGCCGACGGCGTGGTCGACGCCGCGCTGCTGGCCGGGCTGCGGCGCCGGCTGGCCGAGGCTGAGCCGGGGCGGTTCGACGCGCTGGTGCTGGCGGCGGCGGGCACCCGGGATCCCCGGGCGCGCGGGTCGGTGGGGCGGGTCGCCGCGGCGCTCGGCGCCGAACTCGGGGTGCCCTGCCGGGTGTCGTACGCCTCGGCGGCCCCGCCGCTCACGGGAGCGGCGGTGGCCCGGCTGCGCGCGGCGGGCGCCCGCCGGGTGGCCGTGTCGGCGTACTTCCTGGCCGCCGGCCTCTTCCACGACGCCGTGGTGGCGGGGGCCCGGTCGGCCGGTGCCGTGACGGTGTCCGGGCCGCTCGCCGACGCCCCGGAGCTGGCCGCGCTGGTGCTGCGCCGGGTGGACGCAGCGGTGGACGGCCGGCCTCGACGCCCACCGCCGCGCACGGCGTACCGCCGTGGCGGCGTGCCGGCTCCCGGCCCTCGCTGACGCCGCCCGGCGGCACCCGGGGTCGGGGCGATGTCGCCTGCCGACGACGCCGTCCGCCGGCCCCCGGGCCTCGTCGACGCCGTCCGGACGGCAGAACGCCCCGGCAGGGAGTTGCCCTGCCGGGGCGTCGAGCCTTTAGTTCGGTGCAGGTCAGGCGGAGTGAGCGCGCAGCACCCGGAGACCACCGCGACGCTTGACGGCGCGCCGCTCCTCCTCGCTCATCCCGCCCCAGACGCCAGCGTCCTGACCGGACTCGAGTGCCCACTGGAGGCACTGGTCGGTCACGGAGCAGCGCTGGCAGACGGCCTTGGCCTGCTCGACCTGCAGGAGGGCCGGACCGGACGTCCCGATCGGGAAGAACAGCTCCGGGTCCTCGTCGCGGCAGACAGCATGGTGACGCCAGTCCATGGCGGCAACACTCCTCATTCTGGATGGGTGGCAGATTTGCTTTTGGTGCTTTTCTTATATGCGTCCGCACGCCGAATGGTGACGGTTCGCGTCCATCAATTCGGCGCTGCGTGAGCAGGCTCTTGCGGCCCCTGGGACCTGCTGGAACAGCTCAACACGGCGAGCATATCCAGGCAATGTCCCGGTAACTCAAGTTCGCTTGTGAATACTTTCACGAACTCACGCAATGTCAAGGGCGACGCTCGGAAAAACTCCAAGCGGTGAGCAAGCTCACGACCCTTTTGTCCGGGTTCTAGAGTGATCCAGCAACCCGCCGTGCCACAGTCGAGGATCAATATAGTACACTACGCGTGACATTGCTGACATTTCCGGCACCTCGCCCTCGGTGTTGCGGCCACCGTGTCAACACGGTGTGGGGGACCGCTTGACCAAGGGCTGTACCCGAGGCCTAACAGATTACTCTCAGTGCGGCCGGAACGGATGCAAATCTAACTTTCTCTCGCTCGCCGAGGTAGTCCCCGTCCAGCTGGAAGGCCTGCGGGCGGCTCGTGAACAGGGTGAATTCGTTCACGTCGTGCAGCCGCAGCACCTGGCGGCCCCGGGGATCCGGGGCCCGGGAGAGCGCCTGGGTCACTGTGCGTGCTGTGCTCGCCACGTGGAGCTGACGCATCGCCAGCACGTCGAGCCCGAGATCGAAGGACGCTTCCGGATTCGGGTTGATCTCCCGCTCGCCCAGGTACGTCCACGGCGCGGTGTTCTGGACGATGACGGTGGCCAGCTCGCCCTCGGCGGCCGCCCCGGGCCGCTCCAGGGTGATCGCGGGGTGGCGCCGGTCCGAGCGGAGGAAGTACTGGTTCACCGTCGACCGAAGGTAGAGCGCCGGAGTGGAGACCCGGCCCCGTCGGCGGGCCTGCTCCACCCGGTGGATGACCGCCGCGTCGATGCCGAAGCCGGCGCAGAAGGTGAAGTAGCGGTCGTCGGCCCGCCCCAGCCCGACCGTCCGGGACCGGCCCAGCCGCAACCCCTCCAGGATCATGCTGGTGCCCTCGGGCCACTCCCGGGGCAGGCCCAGCGCCCGGGCGAACACGTTCGTCGAGCCGCCCGGAACGGTGGCCAGCGCCGGCAGGCGCTCGGCGAGCGTCCTCCCGGTGCGGATGGTCGGCGGGTCGGCCGTCATCAGGCCGTTCACCACCTCGTTGACCGTGCCGTCACCGCCGAGCGTGACCACCAGGTCGACGCCCTCCTCGGCAGCCTCCCGGGCCAGGTCCGTGGCATGGCCCCGCCGGCGGGTGTACCGCACCGACAGGTCGACTTCGCTGCGCAGCGCACGGACCAGGACGTCCCGGCTGCGCTCGCTGGTGGTGGTGGCCTTCGGATTGACGACCAGGACGGCCCGCATGGGCGGCACTGTACCGCGATCCACCACGGGTATCGTGTCGCGCGTGACCATCGACTCGGACCGGAATCCCACCCCGCTGCAATGGGCGGTCCGGCTGCTCCGGGCGGAGGCGGTCGCGCTGGCCCTGGTGGCCGCCTGGCTGGTCTGGGCCGACCTCACCGCCGAGACCACCGACCTGCCGTCGGCGCTGCTGGTGACCGCCTTCGCCCTCTGTGGCGCGGCGGCGCTGTGGGCGCTCGGCGGCGCCCTGAGCCGGCGCCGGGCCGGGGCCCGGGCCCCGGCGATCGTCCTGGAGCTCATGCTGCTGCCGGTCGGCTGGTACATGATCCAGGGCGGCCTGGGGTGGCTGGGCCTGCCGCTGATGGCGCTCGGCCTCGGGGTGTCCGCCCTGCTGGTCAGCCCGCCGACGACCCGGGCCCTCGGCTACTAGCCGGCCTCCGGCGGGTCGCGGGGGTCAGTAGCGGGAAGCGCGCCGGGTGAGCAGGGAGATGGTGGCCCGGCCGTTCGCCGCGTTCGCCGACGCGGCCGTGGTCAGCGCGGTCAGCACCTTCCAGGCGAAGGACGACTCGGAGGGCAGCGTCGCGCCGCGCACCGTCGGGACGGTCACCTCGACGGTGAGCGCGTCGTCGGTCACCGCGAACCGGCACTCCAGCTCGGCGTCCCTGGTGGCGATCGCGAGCAGCATGGCGCACGCCTCGTCCACGGCGATCCGCAGGTCCTCGATCTCGTCGAGGGCGAACTGTAGACGGGCGGCGAGGCCGGCCGTGGCGGTACGGAGCACGCCGAGGTAGCCGCCGTCGGCGGGCACGGTGAGGTGCACCACGTCGTCGTCGGTCGCTGGCTGGCCGGTCAGTTGAGTCACGCTCATCCCCCCGGCGGGGACTCTACCCCGTCAGGCCGAAGGGTGCTGGGGTGCGCCGCCGGTTGCGGCCGAGAGGCCGCCGCGCGCCTGCTCGGCGAGCGCGTGCAGGGCGGGCCCGGCCAGCCGGTACGGCACCCACTGTGCCAGCGGCGCGGCGCCGACCGCGGCGTAGAACCGGGCGGCCGGATTCCAGTCGATCATCGACCAGTCGAGCCGGCGGTAGCCCCGCTCCACGCAGATCGCGGCCAGGGTGGCCAGCAGCCGCCGGCCAGCACCGCTGCCCCGGGCCTCCGGGCGGACGTACAGGTCCTCCAGGTGGATGCCGTGCGCGCCGGCCCAGGTGGAGAAGTTGAGGAACCAGAGCGCGAAGCCGAGCGGCCGGTCGGCGTCGTCCACCGCCACGTGACCGAACAGCGCCGGTGCCGGGCCGAAGAGGGCCGCGTCGAGTTGCCCGGCGCTCAGGTGGCACTGGTCGGGCGCCCGCTCGTACTCGGCCAGCTCGTGCACCATCGCGACGACGGCCGGCACGTCCTCGGGACGTGCCGGCCGTACGGTCGGGATGAGGCCGGCGTTCACGCCTGCTTGGTCTCCCAGAAGATCTTCGAGATCTCGTCGATCTTCGTCAGCAGCTCGTCGGCCTTGGCCGGGTCCACGCTGCCCTTGGCGCCGCCGGCACCGGCCAGCTTGGTCGCCTCGTTGAACAGGGTGTGCAGGTTCGGGTACTTCTCGAAGTGGGCCGGCTTGAAGTAGTCCGTCCACAGCACCCACAGGTGGTGCTTGACCAGCTCGGCGCGCTGCTCCTTGATGATCAGCGCCCGGGTGCGGAACTCGGGGTCGGTGTTCGCCTGGTACTTCTCGGCGATCGCCTTGACCGACTCGGCCTCGATCCGGGCCTGGGCCGGGTCGTAGATGCCGCACGGCAGGTCGCAGTGGGCGCTGGCGGTGACGCTCGGCGTGAGGATGCGTGGAAGTCGCATCGGGATCCTCCATGTGAAGTTTGCGATGATCCAAGACGACATTACTCCTGGACATGCTCCCCGACGGCGCGGAGGTGAAACCCGGTGCGCCCAGACGAACCCCGGGCCGCCGACCGGCTGCGCGGGCCGCTCGCCGCGGTGCTGGTCGCCGGTCCGTCGATGGTCCCCACCCTGCGCCACGGCGACGC
This sequence comes from Micromonospora rubida, assembly GCF_009908295.1. Classification (GTDB taxonomy): domain Bacteria; phylum Actinomycetota; class Actinomycetes; order Mycobacteriales; family Micromonosporaceae; genus Micromonospora; species Micromonospora rubida. The sequence goes on along the minus strand of NZ_JAAALO010000002.1, from coordinate 377,408 downwards.
CGTGCTGGTCCGCCGGGGCGGCCGCCCGGTCCGTGCCGGCGACGTCGTGGTGGCCGTCTTCCGCAGTCGCCCGGACCTGCTGGTGGTCAAGCGCGCGGTCCGCTCGCAGGACGGCGGGTGGTGGGTACGTGGCGACAACGACCTGGTCACCGACGACTCCCGGGTGTACGGCGTGGCCGACGTGCAGGGCCGGGTGGTGGCCCGGTACTGGCCCCGGCCGGGCCGCCTGCGCCGCCCTTGAGCTACTCCCGAGTATGACCCTACTCACATCCGGTGTTCACGGCCGACACTATGCTCGGCAGGTGCCCGGGTGACCCCCCGCACCGCGTACCGCCGCTCGTCGCCTCACCTCGCGGCCGAGCCGGACGCTCCATCTGCTCGACAGATCCTGGAGTCACCATGCCTTCGTCCATCGTGGATCCCGCCGATCCCGTCTTCCGACTGCACGCCGGCGGCAAGATGGCCGTCGCCTCCACCGTCCCGCTGACCAGCCGGGAGGACCTCTCCCTCGCGTACACCCCCGGGGTGGCCCGGGTGTGCGAGGCGATCGCCGCCGACCCCGCCCTGGCCGACGACTACACCTGGGTGGGGCACACCGTCGCGGTCGTCACCGACGGGTCTGCGGTGCTCGGGCTGGGCAACATCGGCCCGCGCGCGGCGCTGCCGGTGATGGAGGGCAAGGCGGTGCTGTTCAAGCAGTTCGGCGGCGTGGACGCGGTGCCGGTCTGCCTGGACACCCAGGACGTGGACGAGATCGTCGCGGTGGTGAAGGCCATCGCCCCCTCGTTCGGCGGGATCAACCTGGAGGACATCAGCGCGCCGCGTTGCTTCGAGGTGGAGCGCCGGCTCGACGAGGAACTGCCCATCCCGGTCTTCCACGACGACCAGCACGGCACCGCGATCGTCGTGCTCGCCGCGCTGCGCAACGCCGCCGCCCTGCTCAACCGCAAGCTGGGCGACCTGCGGGTGACGGTCAGCGGCGCGGGAGCGGCCGGCGTGGCGGTGACCCGGATGCTGATCGCCGGGGGAGTGGACCCGGCGCGGGTGGTGGTCTGCGACTCGAAGGGGATCATCGGCCGGCACCGGGCCGAGCTCACCGGCACCAAGGCCGCCCTCGCGGCCGACACCAACGCCGCGGGCCGCCGGGGCGACGTCACCGAGGCGCTGCGCGGCGCGGACGTGCTGATCGGCGTCTCCGGGGGGCAGATCCCGGAGGAAGCGGTGGCCGGGATGGCCCCCGGCGGCATCGTCTTCGCGCTGGCCAACCCGACCCCCGAGGTGCACCCCGAGGTGGCCGCCCGGCACGTCGCGGTGGTCGCGACCGGCCGCAGCGACTACCCGAACCAGATCAACAACGTGCTGGCCTTCCCCGGCGTGTTCCGGGGCGCGCTGGACGCCCGGGCCACCCGGATCACCGAGGGCATGAAGGTGGCCGCCGCCGACGCGATCGCCGGCGTCGTGGCGGAGACGCTGACCGCCGACGCGATCGTGCCGTCCCCGCTGGACCCGCGGGTCGCCCCCGCAGTGGCCGCGGCCGTCGCCGAGGCCGCCCGCCGCGACGGCGTCGCCCGCGCCTGAGGTGGGACGACGGGCCCCTTCGCTGCCATCCGGCAGGAGAAGGGGCCCTTCTTGACATGCCCGCTCCTTGCTACGGTGCGGACCATGCGTGCCGCCTTCGCGTCGAGCTTCGACGCCGACAACCCGCTCTCCGCGCTGACCGTCGGCGAGCGTCCCGAGCCGACCCACCCCGAGGACGACTGGGTCACCGTGCAGGTGCGGGCCAGCTCGCTCAACCACCACGACCTGTGGTCGCTGCGCGGCGTGGGGCTCGACGCGGACCGGCTGCCGATGATCCTCGGCTGCGACGCCGTCGGCACCGACCCGGACGGCAACGAGGTCGTGGTCTACCCGCTGGTCGCCGATCCGGGCGACCCGCGCGGGATGTCCATCCTCTCCGAGCGCTTCCCCGGGACCCTCGCCGAGCGGGTGGCCGTACCCCGGATGAACCTGCTGCCCCTGCCGGGCGGCGTGTCCGCCGCTGACGCCGCCTGCCTGCCCACCGCGTGGCTCACCGCCTGGCGGATGCTGACCACCAAGGGCCGGGTGGAGGACGCCGAGTCGGTGCTGGTCCAGGGCGCGGGCGGCGGCGTCGCCACGGCGGCCGTCGCGCTCGCCGTCGCGCTCGGCAAGCGGGTGTATGCGACCAGCCGCGACCCCGGCAAGCGGGAACGGATCACCGAGCTGGGGGCGACCGCGCTGGAGCCCGGCGCCCGGCTCCCGGAGCGGGTCGACGTGGTGGTCGAGACGGTCGGGGCGGCCACCTTCGACCACTCGCTGAAGTCGGCCGCGCCGATGGCCCGGATCGTGGTCTCCGGGGCGACCGCCGGGCACGAGCCGAAGGTCAACCTGCGTCGGGTCTTCGCCATGCAGCTGGAGATCCTCGGCACCTCGATGGGCACTCCGGGCGAGCTGACCGAGCTGCTGGCGTTCTGCGCCGAGCACGACGTGCGCCCGGTGGTGGACAGCGTGGTGCCGTTCAGCCGGGTCGAGGACGCCTTCGCCCGGCTGCACTCGGGCGACGTCTTCGGCAAGATCGTCATCGACCACACGGCCTGATCGGGCCCTCGGCCTGATCGGCCACACGGCCTGATCGGCCCTCGGCCGAAACGGGCCCCGGCGGGAGGGGCCTCACAGCCGGTCGTCGAGGGTGGCGAGGCCGCCCCGGGCGGCCTCGACCGGCAGCCGGCCCCTGGCCGCCGCGTCGCCGTACAGGGTCCAGCGGAGGAACTCGACGGTGGTGTCCGAGACCACCCGCAGGGCCGCGCCGTCGGTGAGCAGGGCGCGGCCGTGGTCGCCCTTCGGCAGGCTCAGCATCGCCTTGGGCCAGGGCACCCTGTCGTACGCCGCCCGGCCCGACGCGTAGCCGACCACCTCGTCGGCCTCGCCGTGCACGAAGAGCTGCGGCGCGGCGGCCCCGGCGAACGCCGTCCCCACGCCCAGGGCGGTGCCGGCGAAGACCACCCCGGCGTCCAGCCGGTCGTCCCGCCCGGCGGTGAACAGGCCGATCGTGGTCACCCCGCCGGCCGAGTGCCCCGCCGCGGCCACCCGGTCGGTGGCCAGCCGGCCGCGCAGCGGATCGCCCGCCTTCGCGTCGAGGGCGAGCACCCGGGTCAGCGCGTACGACACGTCGGCGGGCTGGTTGAGCACGTCCAACACGTTGCCGTCACCGCCCCGAGCGGTGTGCGGGAAGGTCGGCGCGGCCACCACGAGGCCGGCCGCCGACCAGCGGGTGAGCAGGGTCGCGTAGTCGTCCGGCCGGCCGTTGAGGCCGTGGCTGAACATCACCACGGGGAAACGGCCGGTCGCCGCGGGCGCGGACCGCTCCGCCGAGCCGCCGGCCGAACCCCGGGCCGGGTACCAGATCGTCACCGGCAGCGGCCGGTCGCCGTCGCGGTTCAGCTTGAGCTGGCGTACGCCGACCGCGAAGGACCCGCTCGGCGCGGTGCCGGCGGGCACGCGTGGCGCCGGGGTGGTCGCCTTCGGCGGCTCCGTCGGCTGCGTCGGCGCGACGGCGCGCTGGCTGGGCTCCGGCTCGCCCGAGCAGCCGACGACGCCGACGGTGAGCAGTGCGGCGGCGAGCAGGGCGGCGGTGCGGCGACGGGGCATGAACCCGATTGTGCCTCGCGGAGCGTGGCCGTCGGCCGGCATCGGACCACAGGCGAGCGGCCGATCACCCGGAATGCGGGGTCGGACCCGCTGGGCCGGTCGGACCCGCTCGGCCGGTCGGGGCCGCCGGACGCGTGGCGGCGGCGCGGAGGCGGGCGATGTCGGCGATGTCCTTCGAGCGACGGGGCCGCTGCGGCATCCAGATCGGATACATCTCCTTGAACTCGATCTGGGCGGCCACGGAGATGATCGGCGCGGTCAGGTCGCCGATCCGGCCGGGCGGCCCGTCGAGCATCCCCTCCGGCAGCGGCGTACCCGCCCAGGGCCCGCCGCCCACCACCAACCGCCCCGACGCGTCCCGAGTCAGGTACGCGAAGCTCAGCTCGACGTCGTCCCGCAGCAGGTCGAGCTGCGTGTCGACGGGCACCCGGGGATCCACCCGCCAGCCCCGGCCGAGCAGCGCGGCGCACAGCCGGTCGACGTCGTCGCGCCAGCAGTACCAGTCGACGTCGAGGTGCGGCCGGGTCACCTCGCCGAGGTGGAAGTCCATCGCCCACCCACCCCGCAGCCAAACCCCCATCCCACCCTCCCGAGCCACCTCCAGCACCTCGCCGATAGCCCTCACCTGCCGCCCCTCTACGCCCACCCCTCCCGTCACCCCAACCCAACCCCAACCCAACCCAACCCACCCCGCCACCCCTCACTCCCGCGATCTTGCACTTAGGGCCCACGATTCGCACCTTTCGCACTAAATGTCGGGGCGGCAACTGCAAGATCGCCGGAAACACCCTTAGCGAGGCAGGCCCGCGAGACAGGCCCATCTCGTCTGGGGCGGGGGTCAGAGGGGCGGGGTGGGGAGGCGGGGGAGCCAGGTGGTGGCGGGGGAGCGGGCGTCGGTGGGGAGGCGGTGGAGCGCGGTGGGGTCGCCGTAGAGGGCCCAGCGGAGGAAGTCCGTGGTGGTGGCGAGGACCTGGGGGAAGCCGGGGTGGCCGGGGGTCAGGTACGCGCCGTGGCCCTGGCCGGTGAGGGTGAGGAACGCGGCCGGGCCGGGCGTGCGGGCGTACGCGGCCCGGCCGACGGTCACCGGCACCACCGGGTCGGCGTCGCCGTGCACGAACAGCACCGGCGCGGAGGGACCGGCGAACGCGCCGGCCAGGCCGCCCCCGGCGATAACGACGCCCGCCCGCAGCCGGGGGGAGTGCCCGGAGGTGAGCATCCCGGCGCTGGTGAACCCGCCCGCCGAGTGCCCGGCTGCGGCGAACCGGGCGACGTCCAGGTGGCCGGCGAGCGGGTCGCCCCGGCGGGCGTCGAGGCGGACCAGGTGCCGGATCAGCCGCCAGCCGTCGGCCGGCTGGTTGCGCACGTCCGCCCGGGTGAACCGGGCCGCCCCGCGTCGGGTGTGCGGGTACGCCGGAGCGGCCACCACGAACCCGGCGGCGGCCCACCGGGTGGTCAGCGGGGCGTGCAGCTCGGGGAGGCTGCCCAGCCCGTGGCTGAACACGACGACCGGGAACCGGCCCCGGGCGACCCCGCCGGGGCCGGACGGAAACCAGACGGTCACCGGCAGCGGGCGCGCGCCGGCCGGGTCGAGCGTGAACGTCCGCACCCCGACCGGGTACGCCCCGGCGGGCGCGGACCGGGCGGGCGGCTCCCCGCCGGGAGCGGCGGCGGTGGCCGGGCCGCAGCCGACCAGCAGCGCCGTCATCAGCACGGCGATCAGCCGTCGCACCCCCACGCCCCCCACGCCCCCCACGGTAGGCGGCCCGGGGCCGGCGGGCCCCCGCCGTCCGGACCGGTCGGCGAAGCCACCCGGCGGGGGCGGCTCCCCCGATCCGGCGGTCCTGCGGCGATTCGCCAGCCTGGGGGCGGTTCGGCCGGGCCGCCTTGGTTATGGTCTGGCCCATGTCTGACAAGTACCTGGACCCGAGCGGCAACACAGAGCAGTTCCGGGCGTTCGCCCACGCGCCGGAGGCCGCCACCCCGACCGTCCCGACGGCGTCCCGGGCTCCCCTGATCGCCGGCGTCGCGGTCGTCGCGGTGGTGCTGGTGGCCGTGGTCGCCTGGCTGGCCCTGGCCTGACCGGCCCCGGCGACCCGGCCCGGCGGAGGCTCGGCTGGGCCTGACCGGCCGGGCCCGTGCTTGGCCGCTCGTGGTCTGGGCTTGGCCGGCCGGTGCCGGTGCTTGGCAGGGCGGGGTCAGTGGGCCGTCCCGGCCACCGTGCGGGTCTCCCGGGCGATCTCGCGCTCCTCGTCGGTGCCGATCACACAGACGGCGACCTCCATGCCGTCCGGGGAGATCACCCGGTCGCCGCTGCCGGCGTTGCGCCCCGGGTCGACGGCGATGCCGAGCCGCTCCAGCCCGGCCAGCGCGGCGGTCCGCACTGCGGCGGCGTGCTCGCCCACCCCCGCGGTGAAGGTGATCGCGTCCACCCGCCCGAGCAGGGCGTAGTACGCCCCGACGTACCCGGTGATCCGGCGGCGGTAGACGTCGAAGGCGAGCGCGGCGGCCGGATCACCGGCGTCGCGGCGGGCCAGCACCTCGCGCATGTCGTTGACCCCGGTCAGGCCGAGCAGGCCGCTGCGGTGGTTGAGCAGGTCGTCGATCTCGTCCACGCCCAGGCCGCCCTCGCGGCGCAGGTGGAAGATGATCGTCGGGTCGAGGTCGCCGCTGCGGGTGCCCATCACCAGGCCCTCCAGCGGGGACATCCCCATCGAGGTGGCCACGCTGCGCCCGCCCTGCACGGCGCAGGCGCTCGCCCCGTTGCCCAGGTGCAGGGTGATCGTGTTCAGCTCCTCGTACGGCCGGCCCAGCAGCTCGGCGGTGCGCCGGGAGACGTACGCGTGCGAGGTGCCGTGGAAGCCGTACCGGCGGATGTCGTACCGCCGGGCGATGTCCCGGTCGATCGCGTAGGTCGCGGCGGCCTCGGGCAGGGTGTGGTGGAACGCGGTGTCGAAGACGGCGACCTGCGGCACGCCGGGCAGCGCCTCGCGGGTGACCCGGATGCCGGCCAGGTTCGCCGGATTGTGCAGTGGGGCGAGCGGGACGAGGTCCTCGATCGCCGAGAACACCGCGTCGTCGATCAGCACCGGCTCGGCGAAGCGCCGCCCGCCGTGCACCACCCGGTGCCCGACGGCGGTGAGCCCGGCCAGGTCGAGCCGGTCGAGGATCTCCCGGACCGCCGTCTCGTGGTCGGCCGGGCCGCCCCCCGGCTCGCCGACCCGCTCCACCGTCCCGGAGTCGCGGGCCTCGTCGCCGTCGTACAGCCGGTACTTCACCGACGAGGAACCGCAGTTGAGGACGAGTACCCGAATCATGACGACTCCCCGGCGGCGGCCTGGATGGCGGTGATCGCGACGGTGTTGACGATGTCCGGGACGGTGGCGCCCCGGGACAGGTCGTTGACCGGCCGGCGCAGGCCCTGCATCACCGGGCCGACGGCCACCGCCCCGGCCGAGCGCTGCACCGCCTTGTACGTGTTGTTGCCCGTGTTCAGGTCCGGGAAGATGAACACCGTGGCCCGCCCGGCGACCGCGCTGTCGGGCAGCTTGGTGGCCGCGACCTTCGGGTCGATCGCCGCGTCGTACTGGATCGGGCCCTCCACCAGCAGTTCCGGGCGGCGCTCGCGGACCAGCCGGGTGGCCGCCGCGACCTTCTCCACGTCCGCCCCCGCCCCGGAGTCCCCGGTCGAGTACGACAGCATCGCCACCCGCGGCTCGATGCCGAACCGGGCGGCGGTGTCGGCCGAGGAGGTGGCGATGTCGGCGAGTTGGGCGGCGTCCGGGTCGGGGTTGACCGCGCAGTCGCCGTACACCAGCACCCGGTCGGCGAGCAGCATGAAGAAGACGCTGGAGGCCACCGAGAGCCCGGGCACCGTGCGGATGATCTCGAAGGCGGGGCGGATGGTCGCGGCGGTGGTGTGGGTGGCCCCGGAGACCATCCCGTCGGCGTGCCCGGTGTGCACCATCATCGTGCCGAAGTAGTTCGGCTGGGCCACCACGTCGTGGGCCAGCTCGACCGTCACGCCCCGGTGGGCGCGCAGCTTCGCGTACGCCTCGGCGAACTCGTCGCGCCACTCGCTGGTGGCCGGGTCGACCACGTCCGCGCCGGTGATGTCGATGCCGAGTTCCCGGGTGCGCCGGGCGACGTCGTCGGCGCGGCCCAGCAGGGTCAGGTCGGCCACCCCCCGGCGCAGCAGGATCTCCGCCGCGCGCAGGATGCGCTCCTCCGTCCCCTCGGGCAGCACCAGGCGCCGGCGGTTGGCCCGGGCCCGGTCGATCAGGTCGTACTCGAACATCAGCGGGGTGACCCGCTCGGAGCGGCTGACCCGCAGCCGACGGGACAGGGCTTCGGTGTCGACGCACCTCTCGAACGCGCCGAGGGCGGCCTCCACCTTGCGCGGGTTCGCGGCGCTGGGCCGCCCCTCGATCCGGCTGGACGCGGCCACCGTGTCGTAGCTGTCGCTGGGCACCGACAGCACCGCGAACCCGGTGTTCAGCCCCTCCACCAGCTTCATCGCCCGGGGGTCCGGCTGCTCGCCGAGGGTGAGCACCACGCCGGCCAGGGATACCTGCCCGGCGACGTGCGCGGCGCTCGCCGCCACCACCAAGTCGGCCCGGTCGCCGGGGGTGATCACCAGCGCGCCCTCGGTCAGGTGGTCGAGCAGGGTCGGCACGTGCGCCGCGCCGACCACGTAGTCGAGCACGTCGCGGCCGAGCGCGGCGTCGTCGCCGGCCAGCAGGGTGGCGCCGAGCGCCGCCGCCACCTCGGCCACCGTCGGCGCCGACACGGCCGGCACCTCCGGGATGGCGTACGTGGGGACGGGCAGTTCCGGCAGTGTCATCGGCCCCGGCACCCGGTTGGCGATCACCGCCAGCACCGTCGCCCCGAGGTCCTCCAGATCGTGGTACGCCCCACGCGCGGCGGCCGCGATCGCCTCCGGCTCCTGCCCGAAGCCGTCGATCACCGGCACCACCACGCTGCCGAACTCGGTGGCCAGCCGGGCGTTGAAGGCCAGCTCGCGGGGGCCCGCGCCGTCCCCGCCGTCGGCGAAGTCGCTGCCCACCACCACCATCGCCGGGCAGCGCCGCTCGACGTCCCGGTACCGCTCGACGATCCGGGAGATCAGCTCCTCCCGCCGGCCGTCGGCGACCAGCGCGCTCGCCTCGGCGTAGGTGCAGCCGTGCAGCTCGTCGACCGGGATCTCGATCCGGTAGCGCTCGGTGAGCAGGGCGAGGATCTGGTCGGGCCCACGGCCGGGGACCAGCGGCCGGAACGCGCCGATCCGTTCGACCTGCCGGGAGAGCAGCTCGGCGAGGCCGAGCGCGATGGTCGATTTGCCTCCGCCGGAACCGACGCTGGTCAGGTACACGCTGCGTGCCACGCTCTCACGTTACAAGATCGCGCTACCCCCCCGCTCGGGTCCTTCGGCCCGGTGCCGGTGGTCCGGAGGCGGGCGTCGCTGCGGGGCCTTGACCAGGCTAACGGCGTTCGCTAACGTCGTGGCTAACAGTGTTAGCCACACCTGAGGACGGTGCCGCGATGACCGCAATGACGACCATGGGAGCCCGACCCGCGACAACCGGCGGGGGGCCGGTCCGGGACCGGATCGGCCGGGCGCTGCTCTGGCTGGCCGCCGTGGCGGCGGTGGCGGCGGCGCTGGGCGCGTACGGCACCGTGGCCGACGCGGAGCCGGCCGGCACGGTGGTCGAGACGTGGCGGGCGTACGGCTTCGTGGTCTTCGCCGGGCTCTTCGCCCTGCTGGCCGTGCGTCCCCGGGGCTACCGGGGGGTGTGGCCGCTGGTCATCCTCCACAAGGTGGCCATGACCGTGACCGCGCTCGCCTACTCGCGCAACCCCGCGATCGAGGGGACCGGCACCATCCTGGCCTGGGACGGTGCCCTGTCGGTGCTGCTCGTCGTGGCGTTCGTGCTCTGCCGGGGCTGGGTGGCGGAGCCGCGTCGGTGACCCGCCGCGAGGAGATCGTCGACGTGGCCGAACGCCTGCTGGAGCGCGCCGGACCACAGGCCGTCACGATGCGCCGGCTCGCCGACGAACTGGGCATCCAGGCACCCTCGTTGTACAAGCACGTCGCGGGCAAGCACGAGATCGAGGCCGCCCTGCAACAGCGGGCCCTGCAGCGGCTCGGCGCGACCCTGGAGGCTGCACCCGATCTGCCCTCGCTCGCCGTCGCCTACCGCGCCTGGGCGCTGCGGCATCCCCGGTTGTACGAGATCGCCACCCGGCTGCCGCTGGCGCGCGAGCGCCTCGCACCCGGCGTGGAGGCGGCTGCCGCCGTACCGCTGCTCCGGATGACCGGGGGAGACCTGACCGAGGCGCGCGTGCTCTGGGGCCTGGCGCACGGGCTGGTCGACCTCGAACTGGCCGGACGGTTCCCGCCCGGGGCTGACGTCGACGCGGTCTGGGCGCGCGCCTTCGCCGAGCGGGCCGGTGACGCTCGGGCCGCTCCTTCCGATGCAGTCGAACCCCCCGACCCCGGGCCGGCCGAAAGCGGCGCGGCCGGATCGTGACCGGACCGGGTCGGGCCGGCGTCGGGTGGCACGCCCCCGCAGCGGTACCGGCGGCTACTCGTCGTCGGGGTCGTCGAGGCGGGCGAGCCAGGTGGCGAAGCGCTCGATCGGCGTCTCGAACTCGGGGAACAGGTCCACGAAGTCGCGCAGGCGCTCGCCCAGCCACTCCACGCTCACCTGCTCCTCGCCTCGGCGCTCGACCAGTTCCTCGATCCCGCGATCGGTGAAGTACATCCGTACGTCCTCATTCCTGGGCCCGGCCGGCGGCCGGGTCGGGTGGTCCGCCGACGCGAGCGGGGCAGCGGGCCGTCGTGGTGACGGTCGCTGCCCCGCTGCGCGCGGTGCGGTCAGGTCACGGGCGGGGCAGGGCCGCCTCGATCAGCGCGTTCAGCTCGACCTCGTGCGTCTTGGCCGAGCCGACCGCCGGGGCGGCGGCGGCCGGGCGGGAGATGCGGCGCAGCCGGATCTCGCTCAGGTGCTCCAGCAGGTTGAGCGCGACGAAGCTCCACGCGCCCTGGTTGGCCGGCTCCTCCTGCACCCAGGCGTAGTCCTCGGCGTTCGGGTACTGCGCCAGGGCGGCCCGGATCTCCTCGACGGGCAGCGGGTAGAGCTGCTCCATCCGGATGATCGCGGTGTCGGTGACGCCCCGGTCGGCCCGGGCCTGGAACAGGTCGTAGTAGACCTTGCCCGAGCAGAGCAGCACCCGCTTCACCTGCTCCGGCGCCGGAGCGGCGGTGTCGGGCAGCACCGGCTGGAAGGTGCCGGTGGCGAAGTCCTCGACCGGGGACACGCAGAGCTTGTGCCGCAGCAGCGACTTCGGCGTGAACACCACCAGCGGCTTGCGCTTGGGCGACAGCGCCTGGCGGCGCAGCAGGTGGAAGTAGCTCGCCGGGGTGGTCGGGATGGCCACCCGCATGTTGTCCTCGGCGCAGAGCTGGAGGAACCGTTCCGGGCGGCCGGAGGTGTGGTCCGGGCCCTGGCCCTCGTGGCCGTGCGGCAGCAGCAGGGTGACCGCAGAGCGCTGGCCCCACTTCACCTCGCCGGAGGAGATGAACTCGTCGATCACCGACTGGGCGCCGTTGACGAAGTCGCCGAACTGGGCCTCCCAGCAGACCAGCGCGTCGATGTTCTCCACCGAGTAGCCGTACTCGAAGCCCATCGCCGCGTACTCGCTGAGCAGCGAGTCGTGCACGAAGAACCGGGACCGCTCGCCGTCGGCGGTGAGTGACTGCAACGGCAGGTGGTCGGCGCCGGTCTTGGCGTCCACCACGGACGCGTGCCGCTGCACGAACGTGCCACGGCGCGAGTCCTGCCCGGCGAGCCGGACGGTGACGCCGTCGTGCAGCAGCGCGCCGAAGGCGATGATCTCGCCGAAGCCCCAGTCGATGTTGCCCTCGACGGACATCTTGGCCCGCCGGTCGAGCAGCTGCTGGATCCGCTTGTGCGGGGTGAAGCCCTCCGGCAGGTTGACGTGGGCGTCGCCGACCGCCTTGACCACGTCGACGCTGGTGGCGGTCTCCACCTGCGGCTCGGGCTCGTCCTCGCGGCGCTGCCGGGCCGGCTGCTTCGGCGCCGAGGCGGCGTCCCGGGTGGCCTTGAAGACCCGCTCCAGCTGCGACTGGTAGTCGCGCAGCAGCTCCTCCGCGTCCTCCACGGTGATGTCGCCCCGGCCGATCAGCTCCTCGGTGTACAGCTTCCGGACCGACCGCTTCGAGTCGATGATCTGGTACATCTGCGGGTTGGACATCGACGGGTCGTCGCCCTCGTTGTGCCCGCGCCGGCGGTAGCAGACCATGTCGATCACGACGTCCTTGTTGAACGCCTGCCGGTACTCGAACGCCAGCCGGGCGACCCGGACCACGGCCTCGGGGTCGTCGCCGTTGACGTGCAGGATCGGCGCCTCGATCATCCGGGCCACGTCGGTGCTGTAGAGGCTGGACCGGGAGTGCTCCGGTGCGGTGGTGAAGCCGACCTGGTTGTTGACCACCACGTGCACCGTGCCGCCGGTGCGGTAGCCGCGCAGTTGCGACAGGTTCAGCGTCTCGGCGACCACGCCCTGACCGGCGAAGGCGGCGTCACCGTGCACCGCCAGCGGCAGCACCGTGTACCCCTCCAGCTTGAGGTCGATCCGGTCCTGCTTGGCCCGGACGATGCCCTCCAGCACCGGGTCGACGGCCTCCAGGTGCGACGGGTTCGCCACCACCGACACCTTGACGGCGTGCTCGCCGTCCGGGGTGGTGAACTTGCCGTTCTGGCCGAGGTGGTACTTCACGTCGCCCGAGCCCTGGGTGGAGCGCGGGTCGAGGTGCCCCTCGAACTCCGAGAAGATCTTCTCGTACGGCTTGCCGACGATGTTGGCCAGCACGTTGAGCCGGCCGCGGTGGGCCATGCCGATGACGACCTCGTCGAGCCCCGCCTCGGCGGAGGACTCCAGCACCTCGCCGAGCAGCGGGATCAGCGACTCGCCGCCCTCCAGCGAGAAGCGCTTCTGGCCGACGTACTTGGTCTGCAGGAAGGTCTCGAACGCCTCGGCGGCGTTGAGCCGGTTGAGCACGTGCTTCTGCTCGTCGGTGCTGGGCTTCTCGTACTTGCGCTCGATCCGCTCCTGGATCCAGCGCCGCTCCTCCGGGTCCTGGATGTGCATGTACTCCACGCCGACCCGGCGGCAGTACGAGTCGCGCAGCACGCCGAGGATGTTCCGCAGCTTCATCCGCTGCTTGCCGGCGAAGCCGTTGACCGGGAAGACCCGGTCCAGGTCCCACAGGGTCAGCCCGTGCTGGAGCACGTCCAGGTCGGGGTGCTTGCGGATCTTGAATTCCAGCGGGTCGGTGTCGGCCATCAGGTGGCCGCGCACCCGGTACGCGTGGATCAGCTCGTGCACCCGCGCGGTCTTGTTGATCTGGCCCTCGGAGTCGACCGCGACGTCCCGCATCCAGCGCACCGGCTCGTACGGGATGCGCAGCGAGGTGAAGATCTGGTCGTAGAAGCCGTGCTCGCCGAGCAGCAGCTCGTGCATGACCTTGAGGAACTCGCCGGACTGCGCGCCCTGGATGATCCGGTGGTCGTACGTGCTGGTCAGGGTGATGATTTTGCTGACGGCCAGCTCGGCCAAGGTGGCCTCGCTCATCCCCTGGTACGGCGCCGGGTACTCCATCGCGCCGACGCCGATGATCGCGCTCTGCCCGTTCATCAGGCGCGGGATCGAGTGCACCGTGCCGATGCCGCCCGGGTTGGTCAGCGAGATCGTGGTGCCGGAGTAGTCGTCCATGGTCAGCTCGTTGCGCCGGGCGCGACGGACCACGTCCTCGTACGCCTGCCAGAACTGCCGGAAGTCCATCCGCTCGCAGCCCTTGATCGACGGGACCACGAGGTTGCGGGAGCCGTCGGGCTTGGCCAGGTCGATCGCGATGCCCAGGTTGACGTGCTCGGGGCGGACCACCGCCGGCTTGCCGTTGACCTCGGCGAAGGAGTTGTTCATCTCCGGGTGCTCGACGAGCGCCCGGACCATCGCGTACCCGATCAGGTGGGTGAAGCTGGCCTTGCCGCCTCGCCCGCGGGCGAGGTGGTTGTTGATCACGATGCGGTTGTCCACCAGCAGCTTGGCCGGGACGGAGCGCACGCTCGTCGCGGTCGGCACGCTGAGCGAGGCGTCCATGTTCTGGACGATCTTCGCGGCGACGCCGCGCAGCGGGGTGGTCTGCGGGCCGGAGACGGCCGGCTTCGCCGGGGCGGCCTTGGCTGCCGGGGCGGGCTTCGCCGGGGCGGCCTTCGCCGGGGCCGGCTGCGCGGCGGGCTTCGTGGCCGGCTCCGCCTTCGGCGCGGCGGCCTTCGCCGGGGTCGGCTCGGCCTTCGCGGCCGGCCGGGCGACGGTGGCGCTGGCCTCCTGCTGCCCGGCGGGCTCCGGCGCGGCGGCAGCCGCCTTGCCGGCCTGGCCGTCGGGGCGCGGCGTGGCGGCGCCGGGCGCCGGCCGGTAGTCGGCGAAGAAGTCATGCCAGGCCGAATCGACGCTGCTTGGGTCGGCGAGGTAGCGCTGGTACATCTCCTCGACGATCCACTCGTTCGGGCCGAAACCCGCCAGTGGGTTCTCCTGCGAAGTCTGCTGGGTCGACACGGCCGGTAATCGCCTCTTTCACGCGGGTTTGTGTGTCACGCGGTGCCAGCCATCGCCCCGGTACGCGGGCGGACGGAAGACGGCTCCCAGGCTACGCCGTAGGACCACGCTAGGCATTTCCGGCTCCGGCGCGTGGTCCGTTTCACAGAAGATGCAGAAGTCCGGGGTACGCCGCGTGTCCAGTTGACCGCCGGCTGGAACGGGCCCGGCCCCGGTACGCGATCTGGTGATCACGTACCGGGGCCGGGTCGCCGCGTCGACCGCAGGCGTCAGGAGATGTCGCGCCGCCGGAGGGTGAGGGCGCCGATCACGCCGGCCAGCACGGCGTACCCGATCAGCACCGCCGCCCCCACCCAGCGGGGCGGGTTGCCCGGGATCTCGGCCCCGCTGACCATCAGCGACGACGCCAGCGACGGCACCGCCACCTGGAGCTTGTTGATCCACTCGCCGTACTTGGAGGCCAGGAGGGCCAGCACGGCGATGGCCCCGATCGAGCCACCCAGGTAGAGCAGGATGCCGGTGACCGTCGCGCCGATCTGGCTGCGGATCAGCACCCCGATCCCGACCCCGAGCACCGACCAGAGCAGGTACGCCAGCGCGTTCAGGCCGACCGCCCGCCAGACCGCGCCGCTGCCGAACTGGGCGCCGACGTCCACGCTGTTCAGGATCAGCGCGCCGAACACCAGGTTGAGCGCGGTGGTGACCAGCCAGAACAGCATCGCGATCACGGCCCCGGCGACCAGCTTCGCCATCATCACCGCCGTGCGGTGCGGCGCCGTGAGGAACGTGGTGGTCACCGTCTGGTGGAAGAACTCGCTGGTCACCACGATGATGCCCAGCAGCATCACGATGAGCAGCCCGAAGAACTGGCCGTTGGTGTAGATGTTGGCGGCCAGGCTGTCCGCCGACTGCACGGCCTGGATCTGGTCGGCCTGCTCGGCCGGCACGTCTTCGAGTGTCCCGCCGGCCAGCGCGTCGGTCTGCAACCAGTTGAACAGCAGGGCGAGGATCCACAGCGGCAGCGAGATGAGCCCGAAGATCCACCAGGTGCTGGTAGTACGGATCTTGAGCAGCTCGGATCGGACGAGGTTCATCGGATGCCCGCCTTTCCGGCCGTCAGCTCCAGGAAGACCCGTTCCAGGTCGGGTCGCTCCGGGGTCAGTTCGTGCAGTTCCACCTTCGCGGCCAGGGCGACCTTGCCGATGGCCGGGGCGTCCAGCCCGCCGACCAGGAGCACGCCGTGTTCGCCGGTCTCCACCGTCGCGGACTGCGCGCGCAGCGCCGCGACCAACTCGTCGGCCTGCGGGGTGCGCACCCGCACCTGGCCGCCCTGCGCCATCGAGCCGAGCACCTGCTCGACCGGCCCCTGCCGGATCAGCTTGCCGGCCGCGATGATCACCACGTCGTCGGCGAGCAGCTGCATCTCCGACAGCAGGTGGCTGGAGACCAGCACCGTGCGGCCCTCGTGGGCCAGGCCCTTGAGGAAGCCACGCATCCACCGGATGCCCTCCGGGTCGAGCCCGTTCGCCGGCTCGTCGAGGATCAGCACCCGGGGGTCGCCGAGCATCGCGGCGGCGATGCCGAGGCGCTGCTTCATGCCCAGCGAGTAGCCCTTGAACTTGCGCTTCGCCGCCGGGGTCAGCCCGACCAGGGCGAGGGCCTCGTCGGCCCGCTGCTTCGGCAGCCCGGCCGCCGCGCAGATCACCCGCAGGTGGTTGATCCCGGTGCGGCCCTTGTGCGCGCTGGACGCCTCCAGCACCGCGCCGACGTGGCGCAGCGGGTCGGCCAGGTCGACGTACCGCTGGCCGCCGATGGTCGCACCGCCGCCGCTCGGGGTGACCAGGTTCAGCAGCATGCGCAGCGTCGTGGTCTTGCCGGCGCCGTTCGGGCCGAGGAAGCCGGTCACCCGCCCCGATGCGACCGTGAACGACAGATTGTCGACCGCCCGGACGTTCTTGTACTGCTTCGTCAGGCCGGACACCACGATCTGACCGCTGTCGGTGGTGGGGCTTCGCTGCCCGTCAGACATCGTTCTCCTCCCGTGCGTGGCGCGTGGACGCGCCGACGTGTGCGGCGCTGTTGCGGATGCGCCGTCGCACAGCGTGGCAAGACGGCGCAACCAGGTCAATCAGGCGCGACACCTACACCCGGCTCCGTCTCAGGCAGGAGGGCATCCTCCCCAGGGACGAGACGCCCGGTGTCGCCCGCCGGGTCACGCCCCGGGCAGCGCGATCCAGGTGGCCCGGGCGCGGCCCAGCAGGCGGCCGTCGGGGCCGTACAGGGTGGTGCGGACCAGCGCCTTGCGCCCCCGGGTGTCGTCCGCCACGCCGGTGACCACGCACTCGTCGCCCGGGGCCGGCAGCGCGTCCAGCACGACGGCGATCCGGCCGAGCACGTACGGGCGGCCGGGGCCGATCACGGCCCAGCCCCCGGAGCAGTCCAGCGCCGCCCAGACCGTCTCGGGAGTGGCCTCGGCCGGAACGGTGAACGGCGCGGCCGTCCGCCCGTCCGGCAGCCGGCCGGGAAAGATCCGCAGGCCGTCGACCCGGTCCGGCCCGCAGACGTAGCAGCCGGGAAAGGGATGCTCAGCCAGCCCGGGGTACGCCGCCGCGGCGGCCCGCGCCGTGCCGAGGTTCACCGGCGGCACCGCCTCCGGGGTGTCCCCGGCCGGCCGCACCTCGGCGACGAGCCGGCCACCGGGGTCGCGGACCTCCCCGCCGGCCACGGTCAGCGGGGTCTCCAGCGGCGGCGGCTGCCGCAGCGTCACCTCGACCGGCCCGTCGTGCCCAGCAGCGGCGGCGAGGGCGGCGGCGGCCCAGCCGCCGTTGCCCGAGCCGGGCGGCCCGTTGAATCGCGCCGGAATGATCACTGTCATGGACGGTCCCTCCTGGCGTCGCCGGTGACGCGGACCACCATCTCATCCCGCCCGGCGGCGTCCTTCCGGACGCCTTCCCGACACGCGACAGCCTTGCTCAGTCGCGATGTATCGCGTTACATTTCCTTCGCGGACGCGCCGCTCGGGCACGTCCGGCCGGGGAGGAAACCATGGCCAGTTGGACTGTCGACAGCCCGCAGCGACTCACCCTGGACGAGCCGGTCACCTCGCTGAAGGTCAACCTGGTCTCCGGGCGGCTCAACGTGGTCGGCACGGACGGCCCGGCCCGGGTGGACGTCACCCGGATCAGCCGTCGGCCGGTGATCGTCGAGCACCGGGACGGCGTGCTGACCGTCCGGCACGAACGGCACCCGAGGAGGCCCGGGATGCTCTGGTGGCTCGGTCAGCTCGTCCAGCGCTTCCGGGCCGACGTCTCGATCGCCGTCCCCGCCGAGGTGCCAACCGGCCTGACCCTGGTCGTCGGGGCACTGGTCGCCTCCGGCCTGAGCCGGCAGACCCAGGCCAAGGTCACGACGGGGCAGATCACCCTGATGGGCGTCCGGGGCCGGACCACCGCGAAGATCGTTTCCGGGCGGGTGGAGGCGCTGGACGCCGCCGGCGACCTGATCCTGGAGACGGTCTCCGGCGAGGTGGTCCTCGCCGACAGCGCCGCCGCCACGGTCCGCGCGCACACCGTCTCCGGCAAGATCACCTGCGACCTGGACAACCCGCGCGACGGGGAGATCCGGCTCGACACCATCTCCGGCGCCATCACCGTCCGGGTCCGCCGGGACAGCGACCTCGCCGTGCACCTGCACACCACCTCCGGCCGGATCACCAGCGGGTTCCCCGAGGTGCGCGACCGGGCCAGGCTGGGCGGAGTGCGGGACAGCGAGGGGGTCATCGGCACGGGCGCGGGTAAGCTCTGGGCGTCCGCGACCTCCGGCAGCATCGCGCTGCTCGCCCGCCCCGTCGACGACGAAAAGGAGGAGGAGTTGCCGTGACCGCCGTGTTCAGCCACGGGCGGCTCCGGCTCTACCTGCTCAAGCTCCTCGACGACGGCCCCAAGCACGGGTACGAGCTGATCCTCCTGCTGAAGGACCGCTTCCTCGGCCTGTACGCGCCCAGCGCCGGCACCATCTATCCCCGGCTCCAGCGGCTGGAGGTCGAGGGGCTGGTGACCCACACCGCCGCCGGTGGTCGAAAGGTCTACGAGATCACCGAGCCGGGCCGGGCCGAGCTGCGCCAGCGGGCCGGCGAGCTGGCCACCCTGGAGTCCGACATCAGCGCCTCCGTGGCGGACCTCTCCGCCCTGGCCGGCGAGATCCGCTCCGAGGTGCGCGGCTCGGTCCAGGACCTCAAGCGGGAGCTGCGCGAGGCCACCCGGCAGACCCGGCGTGCCAGGTGGGAGCCGCCGAACCCGGGCCCGGCGCGGCCGGCCGCCCCGGCGGGGGAGTCGCCCCTGCTGGGCGAGTTCGACCAGCGGCTGGCCGCGTTCACCGTCGAGGTCGGCGGCCTGGTCCGCGCCGGCCAGCCCAGCGACGCCCAGCTCCGCACGGCGATCCGGGTGCTCGACGGCGCCCTGGACGGGCTGCGCCACCTGCTGCGCTGACCGGCCCGGCGGGCTCTCAGGGTTTTTCCAGCAACCGCCCAGCGTGGGCGCAGCCATGTCACGGATGATGGACGGCATGGCCGCTACCCAGACCGAGGCGCGACTGCTCGTCGTCGAGGACGACCCCAACATCCTCGAACTGCTCTCCGCGAGCCTCCGCTTCGCCGGCTTCGACGTGGCGACCGCGACCAGCGGGAGCGCCGCGCTGAGCGCCGCCAAGGACCACCGCCCCGACCTGGTGGTCCTCGACGTGATGCTGCCCGACCTCGACGGGTTCGAGGTCATCCGGATGCTCCGCGAGGGCGGCACACGCACCCCGGTGGTCTTCCTGACCGCCCGGGACGCCACCGACGACAAGATCCGCGGGCTGACCCTGGGCGGCGACGACTACGTCACCAAGCCGTTCAGCCTGGAGGAGTTGACCGCCCGGATCCGGGCCGTGCTGCGCCGGACGGCCAGCGGCGAGCAGGCCCCGTCCCGGCTCACCTTCGCCGACCTGGAGCTGGACGAGGAGACCCACGAGGTGCACCGGGCCGGGCAGCGGGTGCAGCTCTCGCCGACCGAGTTCAAGCTGCTGCGGTACCTGATGCTCAACGCCAACCGGGTGCTGTCCAAGGCGCAGATCCTCGACCACGTGTGGAACTACGACTTCCGGGGCGACGACAACATCGTCGAGTCGTACATCTCCTACCTGCGGCGCAAGGTCGACAACACCCAGCCCCGCCTGATCCACACCCTGCGCGGAGTGGGGTACGTCCTGCGCAAGCCGGCGGCGTGAGCGTCGTATCGGAGGCGAAGGGCAGGCTGCGCGGCGTCCCTCTGCGGATCAAGCTGGTCGCGGCGGTGCTGGCCCTGGTCGCCGCCGCACTGGTGGTGATCAGCTCGCTGACCACGTACTTCCTGCACAATTACCTGATCGGCCAGGTGGACGGCGAGTTGCAGTCGGCCAGCACCCAGGTCGGTGGCGTGCTCCCCGACCTGGAGGCCCGCCGTGCGCTGGCGACGCTGCCCACCGACTACGTCGTCGCGCTCGCCGACGAGAACCAGGCCCGGTTCATCGGGTACGACCGCAGCTTGCTAGCGGACAACCTGCCGCCGATCCCGGCCGACCTGGCCGGCTTCCGCGCCGAGGAGGGCGAACCGTTCAACGTTCAGGCACAGGACCGGGGGGGCCGCTGGCGAATGCTCTACCGGGAGCTGTCGGATGGCCGGGTGCTCGCCGTCGGGCAGCACCTGACTGACGTGGACCTGGCGGTAAAGCGGCTGGTCTGGATAGACCTCCTGGTCGGCGGGGCGGTGCTGATTCTGCTCGCCTCCATCGGCGCGGCGATCGTGCGGACCAGCCTCAAGCCGCTGGTGGACATCGAACGCACCGCCGGGGCCATCGCCGGCGGCGACCTGACCCGGCGGGTGCCCGACCCGGAGGAGGGGCAGCCCTTCCCCACCTCGGAGCTGGGGCGGCTGTCCCGGGCGCTGAACACGATGCTCGCCCAGATCGAGGCCGCGTTCACCGCCCGCGCCGCCTCGGAGATCGCCGCCCGCTCGGCCGAGGCGGGCGCCCGCGACGCGGCAGCCGCCGCCCAGGCGTCCGAGACCCGGGCCCGGCGCTCCGAGGAGCGGATGCGGCAGTTCGTCGCCGACGCCTCGCACGAGCTGCGTACGCCACTGACCACCATCCGGGGCTTCGCCGAGCTGTACCGACAGGGTGCCGCCCGGGCCCCCGAGGAGACCGCCGGCCTGCTGCGCCGGATCGAGGACGAGGCGTCCCGGATGGGGCTGCTGGTGGAGGATCTGCTGCTGCTCGCCCGGCTGGACCGGGAGCGCCCGCTCTCGCTCGCCCCGGTGGAGCTGCCGCTGCTGGCCGGCGACGCCGTGCAGGCTGCCCGGGTGGTGGCCCCCGACCGGCGGATCGAGCTGGAGATCGAGCCCGGCTCCGGGCCGCTGGTGGTCCTCGGCGACGACGCCCGGCTGCGCCAGGTGATCGGCAACCTGATGACCAACGCGCTCACCCACACCCCGTCGGACGCCTCGGTGACCCTGCGGCTGCGTACCGAGCCGGGGAACCTGGCGGTGGTCGAGGTCGCGGACACCGGCCGCGGGCTCTCCCCGGAACAGGCCGAGCGGGTCTTCGAACGCTTCTACCGGGCCGACGCCGCCCGCACCCGGCGGGCCGGCGGGGCCACCGGGACCGGGCTGGGCCTGGCCATCGTGGCGGCGTTGGTGGCCGCCCACCACGGCGCCGTCGAGGTCGCCGAGACCCCCGGCGGGGGCGCGACCTTCCGGGTTCGGCTGCCGCTGCTGCCGGACATCGACGATTCGGGCGAGTGACTTTCAGGCAACTTCCAGGCGGGTTCCAGGCTGATCGCAGTGGCAGGGGAGAAGGTGTACACATGACCGAGTACGAGACCGACCCGCAGCGGCGGACGGCGCCCTCCGACGCCGAGCCGTCGTACCCCACCGCCGAGCTGTCCCGCGTCGAGCCCGGGCAGTCCGACTCCCCGGCCGTCGAGCCGTCCGCCCCGGCCGCGCCGGCCGCCCCCACGACCCCATCCCCCGTCTCGGCTGACGCGCCCGCCACCTCGGCTGACGCGCCCGCCGTCCCCCACGCTCCGGTCTCCGGTCCGGCCGCTCCGGTCTCCGGCCCCGGCCCGCACCCGTACGGCGGTTACGCACCGCCGGCCGCCCCCCCGTCCGCCCCGCCGTACCCGGTCGCCGGGCAGCAGCAGCCGGCCGGGCAGTACCCGAACAGCCCCTGGCAGCCCGGGCAGCAGTCCGGCTGGTCGGCGGGGGGCCAGCACGGGCCGGCGACCCCCGGGTACGGCCCGCCCGCCGGGAGTCCCGCGTACCCGGGCGGCCCGGTGCCGCCGCAGTACCCCGGCCAGCAGGTCCCGCAGTGGGCGCAGGGCCCGGCCCCGAAGCCGAGCCGGATCGCCAAGCTGGCCGGCGCGGGCGTCGCGGTGTTCGCGCTGATGCTCGGCTCCGGCGTCGCCGGTGGCGCGCTCGCGCTCGCCGTGGACGGCGACTCGGGCGGGGTCACCCGCACCTACTCCGCCGCACCGGTGATCAACAGCGCCGACCTGCCGAAGATCGCCGCCGCCGTGCAGGACAGCGTGGTCTCGATCACCACCGGCAGCGGCGAGGGCTCCGGCGTGATCCTGAGCGCCGACGGCTACGTGCTCACGAACAACCACGTGGTGGCCTCCGCCAGCGGCGACACCGTGCGGGTGGTCTTCGCCGATGGCAAGACCGCCGAGGCGAAGATCGTCGGCACCGACCCGAAGACCGACCTGGCCGTGGTGAAGGCCACCGGGGTCAGCGGCCTCAAGGCCGCCAAATTCGGCGACAGCGACGGCATGCAGGTCGGTGACCAGGTGCTGGCCCTGGGCAGCCCGCTGGGTCTGCAGGGCTCGGTCACCGCGGGCATCGTCAGCGCCCGGGACCGCACGATCCAGGCCGGCGAGGGCCAGCAGCAGGATCCGAGCCAGGGCGTCAGTTCGATCGCCGGGCTGCTCCAGACCGACGCCCCGATCAACCCGGGCAACTCCGGCGGCGCGCTGGTCAACACCCGGGGCGAGGTGATCGGCATCAACACGGCCATCGCCACCTCCGGGCAGAGCACCGGCAACATCGGCGTCGGCTTCGCCATCCCGAGCAACAAGGCCAAGGACGTCGCCGGGAAGCTCCAGCGCGGCGAGAAGGTCAGCCACCCCTCGCTCGGGGTGAGCGTGAGCCCGGGCGAGGACGGCGGCGCGGTGGTCGCGACCGTCACCCCGGGCAGCGCCGCCGAGAAGGCCGGCCTCCAGCGGGGCGACGTGATCACCAAGTTCGGCGACACGGTGGTCAACGACTCCAACGATCTGGTGGGCGCCGTCCAGGCCGGCAAGGTCGGCGATCGGGTCGAGGTGAAATATCAGCGAAATGGATCGGCGGCGACGGCAACCGTAACGCTCTCCGAGACGTCGTAACACCAATAGACCTACCTCCTCCGGGGCGGTGGGTGGCGGAGCCAAGGGGGTTGGCTCCGTCACCCACCGCCTTTTTCCCTGTTCCAGCCCGTCCCCGCCCCGCTCCCACCCGATCCGGGTGAGCCGGTCTCACCCCCTCGCCGGGCACGGTGACCACGCGCGGTGGCGCGGAAGGGGGAACCAATGGACACGGCTACGAGCACCCGGACCGATCCGCAGATCCACCGCGACGTCCTCGCGGAGCTGGACTGGGATCCCCAGGTCCCGCCGACCGTGGTCGGGGTGGCCGTGCTGCACGGCGTGGTCACCCTCACCGGCTCGGTGGACAGCTACGCCCACCGCTGGGCGGCCGTGCGGTGCGCCCAGCGGATCCGCGGCGTCCACGCGGTCGCCGACGACATCGAGGTACGCCCGCCGGACCTCCCCGGGCAGACCGACACCGAGCTGGCCCTCGCGGCCGGGCGGGCCCTGGAGTGGGACAGCTTCGTGCCGGCCGAACGGCTGGACGTCACCGCCGCCAACGGGTGGCTGATCCTGCGGGGCGAGGTGGAGTTCGGCTGGCAGCGGCGTACCGCCGAACGGGAGCTGCGCCGGCTGCGGGGCGTGCGCGGGGTGACCAACCTGGTCGAGGTCGGCCCCGCGCGGCGGCCGACCGGCGAACCCGCCCGGCAGGACGTGCAACGGGCCGTGTCCCGGATTCTCGGCGAGCGGGTGCAGGCCCGGGTGCGCGGCGACACCGTGGTCCTCAGCGGCGTCGTCCGCTCCTGGTGGGAACGGGACGAGGCGGCACGGATCGCCTGGTCGGCCCCGGGGGTGCGGGCCGTCGACGACCGGCTCGTGGTGGCCGGCTAGCTGGGGCTTGTCGAATTCGGTGTCGGCGTACCCGCTCAGCGCCGCCCTACCCGCCAGGCATTCATGCACCCCGCCCAGCATCCGGCGCGGGCCACGCGGGCGCCGTGCGGTCGGTTTGACCACCGTCCCGGGCGGGAAAGCGTCGCCGATCACGCGCACTGGGACCACAACGGGGAGGACTCGTGGCCGTGAACGACCTGCCGTCCGACCGCTCGGGGGAGCACCCGTTGAGGATCGCGATGGTGGTTCCGCCGTGGCTCTCCGTGCCACCGCCCGGCTACGGCGGCTTGGAGCAGGTGGTCGCCGGGCTGGTGGACGCGCTGGTCGAGCTGGGGCACACGCTGACGGTCTTCGGAGCCGGCCCGCAGCACGGCACCCGGGCCGGATACGTCTCCACGTGCGACGACCTCCAGTACGACCGGCTCGGCGAGTCGCTGCCGGAACTGGCCCACCTGGCCCGCGTCGACCGCCTCGTCGGGTCGGACGACTTCGACCTCGTGCACGACCACACCACCATCGGGCCGCTGGTGGCCGGCCGCCGGGCGGTGCCCACCGTGGCCACCGTGCACGGCAACCCGGTCGGCGAGTACGGCACGGTGCTCGGCAGCACCGACCACGGGGTCGGGTTGGTGGCCATCTCACACACCCAGCGCCGGCTGAACCCGGGGCTGCCGTGGGTCGGCACCGTGCACAACGCACTCGACACCCGGGACGTGCCGCACAAGGCCGTCCCGGGCCGTGGCCCGGTGCTCTGGCTGGCCCGGTTCAGCCCGGACAAGGGCCCCGACGTGGCGGTCCGGGCCTGCCGGTCGGCGGGCCTGCCGCTGGTGCTCGCCGGCAAGTGCAACGAGCCCGCCGAGCGCCGGTACTACGAGCAGGTGGTCGAGCCGATGCTCGACGAGGACGTGACCGTGGTGCTCAACGCCGACCGGGACGCCACCCTGCGGATGCTCGTGGACGCCCACTGCCTGATCATGCCGATCCAGTGGGAGGAGCCGTTCGGGATGGTGATCCTGGAGGCGATGGCGACCGGTACGCCGGTGGTGGCGCTGCGCCGGGGGGCCGTGCCCGAGCTGGTCCGCCCCGGCGTGACCGGTCTGGTCTGTGACCGCCCCGAGGACCTGCCGGGCGCGCTGCGGCAGGCCGGACGGCTGGACCCGGTGGCGTGCGTGGCACACGTGGCGCAGAACTTTTCCACCTCCCGGATGGCCCTGGGCTACGAGGCGGTGTACCGGGACTTCCTCGGCACCTCCGGGCACGCGGCGACCCGCCGTCCGGTCCCCGTCACCGCCCGCTGACCGGGGCCGCCCCGAGCCCGCGCCGTCCGGCCGGGTCGCCCCGGACCGACCCCGAGGGGTCAGACCCGGGTCACGCCGAGCTGCTGGAAGGCCGTGTCGAGCTGGCGGGCGTACGCCGGGGTGATGCTGCCCTCGCGCCGCCGGTCGGTGACCTTGTCCCGGGCCCGCCGCACCGCGACGGCCAGGTCGCCCCGGCCGCCTGCGGCGGTGGCGTGGCCGAGCAGGTTGCGCAGGTCCGTGCCGACGTCGGCGCGGATCCCGCCGTCGGCCACCCCCGCCTCGATGAGCTGGTCGATCCGGCTGGCCGCCTCGGCCAGGCTCCCGCCGGACGGGGCAGGCGGCGTGGTCGCCGCCGACGGGGTGGGCCGAGTCCGGCCGGGCGGCCGGGATGTGGCGCTCGGGGACGGATCCGGGGCGGGCGTCGACGCCGCCACCATCGGGGCGCCCGGCGGGGCGGCCCCGGGCGGCGGCGGGTCCGCGTCCCGGGTCAGCGTCGGTAGGAGCAGCGCGAGCCCGGTGACCACCACGACCCCCACCGCGATCACCGGCACCGGCACCGGCCAGCGGCGACGATCGGACCCGACGCGCCGCCGACCGCGCCCGGCCGGCGGCGCCGTGTCCGGAGTGGACGCGACCGGCACGGCAACGGGCGGCGGCCCGGTGGGCCCGGCGACCGGGGCCGGCGGGGGCTCGGGCGGGCCGACGATCGACGGCAGGGTCATGGTCGGGGCGAGCATGGTGGCGGCCTGCGGGTCGGCCGGCAGGAGCTGATCGCGCAGCGCGAGGGCGACATGGTGCGCGGTGGGCCGGTCCCGCGGCTCCCGGGACAGGCACCGCAGGCAGATACGGGCCACCTCGGTCGGCAGCCCCGGCGCCTCCAGCGGGGGCGGGGCGTCGCCGGTCTCCAGCGCCGCGCCGAGCTGCTCCCAGGTGTCCGCCGGGTACGGCACCCGCCCGGTCAGCATCTCGTACAGCAGCACCCCGAGGGAGTAGATGTCGGTGGCGGGCTGCGTCGGCGCCCCGTCCAGCCGCTCCGGGGCGACGTACGCGGGGGTGCCGAAGGTGCCGCCGTCCTCGTCCTCGTCCGGTGCGCCGATGTGGGTGGCGATCCCGAAGTCCAGCACCTTGGTGCCGACCGGGGTCATCATCACGTTGGCCGGGGTGATGTCCCGGTGCACGATGCCGAGCCGGTGCGCCGCGGCTAGCGCCTCCGCCACCTGGGCGCCGATCTCGACCGCGTCCGGCCAGGGCAGCGGGCCCTCGGTCAGCCGGTACTCCAGCTCCTCCCCGGCGAGCAGCTCCATCACCACGAACGAGGTGATGCTGCCGTCCGGGGCGAGCGTCTCGCCGTAGTCGTGCACCGCCGTCACGTGCGGGTGGACGAGCTGGGCGGCGCTGCGCGCCTCCTCGCGGACCATGTCCCGGAACCGGGCGTCCGCCGCCAGCGAGGGGGCGAGCACCTTCAGCGCCACCGTGCGGTCCAGCACCTCGTCCCGGGCACGCCAGATGACCGACATGCCACCGGCGCCGATCTGGTCGATGAGCCGGTACCTGCGGGCCAGCAGCCTTCCGGCGTGCAGTGTTGCCATCACGGAGCGCACCTGCCTGGTGTCGGGGCGGTATCAGGTTGCGCGAATGTGTCGAGCGTGTCAACGGGCCGTCCGGTTCCACCCGTCCGGCCCGTGGCCGGTGGCAGCTCGGGCGGTGGATGGCCGACCGGACGGGCCGTGCCAGGATGGACGGCATGGTCAGCGGTCCGGTGGCGTTCGTGCTCGGCGGCGGTGGAGTTCTCGGTGCGGTCGAGGTGGGCATGCTGCGTGCCCTGTTCCGCGCCGACGTCCGGCCTGACATGGTGCTCGGCACCTCGATCGGCGCGGTGAACGGCGCGCTGGTGGCCGCCGACCCGACCGAGGCGGTCACCGACCGGCTGGTCCGGCTCTGGGCCTCACCCGAGGCCAGCGAGGTGTACGGCGACTCGGTGGCCCGGCAGCTTCGCCGCTTCGCCGCCCGCACCCACCTGCACTCGCCCCGGCCGCTGCGCCGGCTGCTGGAGGCGGAACTCGGTGAGGAGACCACGTTCGCCGACCTGCGGGTGCCGTTCCGGTGCTGCGCGGCCAACATCGAGCGGGCCGCCGAGCACTGGTTCGACAGCGGGCCGCTGGTGCCCGCGGTGCTCGCCTCCGCCTCGGTGCCGGGGCTGCTGCCGCCCACCGAGATCGGCGGGCAGCACTTCATCGACGGCGGGATCGTCAACTCCATCCCGATCGGCGAGGCGGTGGCCGTCGGGGCGCGGCAGATCTTCGTCCTCCAGGTGGGCCGGATCGAGCGGGAGCTGACCCCGCCCCGGCGGCCCTGGGAGATCGCCCAGGTGGCGTTCGAGATCGCCCGCCGGCACCGGTTCGCCCGGGAGATGGCGGCGCTGCCCGAGGGGGTGCGGGTGCACGTGCTGCCGACCGGGGGGCCGGGACCGCGCGAGGACAGCCCGTGGGCGTACCGGGACATGGCGGCGGTGGGGCGGCGGATCAGCCGCGCGTACACCGCCTCCCGCCGCTACCTGGCCACCCACCTGGAACGCTGATGCCGCTGCCACCCCGGTGGGTACGCCGATTGCTGCTGGCACCCGGTGTGGTGCTGCTCGCGGTGCTGGTCGTGACCACCCTGCCGGTCTGGGCGTTCGCCGCGCTGGCGCTGTCCCCGCTGGTGCCGGGCCGGCTCCGGCCGCTGCGGCTGCTCTGGATCGGCTGCGTCTACCTGATCTGGGACGCGGCGGCGCTGCTCGCCCTGTTCGT
This sequence comes from Micromonospora rubida, assembly GCF_009908295.1. Lineage (GTDB taxonomy): Bacteria > Actinomycetota > Actinomycetes > Mycobacteriales > Micromonosporaceae > Micromonospora > Micromonospora rubida. The sequence continues at coordinate 349,713 of NZ_JAAALO010000002.1, read as the reverse complement.
GCTCTGGCTGGCCTCGGGCTTCGGGGTGTGGAAGCGCACGCCGCCGTTCCAGCGGGCGCACTACGTGCTCGCCGGGTGGTTCCTCCGGGTGCTCTTCTGGCAGGCCCGGTGGACGCTGCGGTTGAGCATCGACGTGGTCGGCACCGACCCGGACACTGCGCTGCCCGGCCGACCCGAGTTGGTGCTCTGCCGGCACGCCGGGCCCGGCGACTCGTTCATCCTGATCCACGCGCTGGTCAACTGGTTCCACCGGGAGCCCCGGATCGTGCTCAAGGACAGCCTCCAGTGGGACCCGGCCATCGACGTGCTGCTCAACCGGCTGCCGTCCCGGTTCCTGGCCCCGGCCGGGAACCGGGACGGGCCGGTGGCCGAGCAGATCGGCCACCTCGCCACCGGACTCGACGACAACGACGCTTTCGTGATCTTCCCGGAGGGCGGCAACTTCACCCCGCGCCGCAGGCTGCGGGCCATCGACCGGCTGCGGTCCCTGGGGCTGGAGCGGATGGCGCTGCGCGCCGAACGGATGCAGCACGTGCTCGCGCCGCAGCCTGGCGGGCTGCTCGCCGCCCTGGACGCGGCCCCGGACGCCGGGGTGATCTTCGTCGCGCACACTGGGCTGGACCGGATGCTCACCGTCGCCGACGTCTGGCGGGAGTTGCCGATGGACAAGCGGATCGTGATGCGGTTCTGGTCCGTGCCGCCGGAGGAGGTCCCCGTCGGCAAGCAGGAGCGCATCGACTGGCTCTTCGACTGGTGGGCGCGGATCGACGAATGGATCGCAGCGCACCACGACGGGGTCGACGCCGCGTAGGGTGCGGTCGTGGAGCAGATCAGCGTGGTGACGACGGTGGTGGACAGCCGCTCCGTCGCGGACGTTCTGGCGGCCGCCGCGGTGGCCGGTCGACTCGCCGCCTGCGCGCAGGTGGGCGGCCAGGTGGACAGCACCTACTGGTGGCGGTCCGCGGTGGAGACCAGCTCGGAGTGGTCGGTGCTGTTCAAGACCGCGCCGGACCGGGTGAACGCGCTGGTCGACCAGATCCGCGCCACCCACCCGTACGAGGTGCCGGAGATCCTGGTCAGCCGGGCGGAGAGCGGCAACCCCGACTACGCGGCCTGGGTGCACGAGCAGACCCGCCCCTGAGTACCCGCACTCTGGGCGGGGTGGATCACGGTCGGCACGATGGCCGGGTGGACACCACTGGCTACCCCTGCCCGGGGTGCGGCGCCCCCGCCGACCTGCGCGTCGGCTGCCGGCGCTGCGGTCGGGCGCCTGACCCGGCCGCAGCCGAGGTGATCCGGCTCGACCGGGAGATCGTCCTGCTCGCCGGGCGGGTGGAGCAGGCCCGCCGGGCGTACCACGAACTGGCCGGGGCGGTACGGTCGGCGCAGGCCCGCCGGGCGAAGCTGGCGGCCCTGGTGCGGGCGGTGACCCCGGCCGGCGCCCCGCGCCCGGCCGCGCCGCCGCAGGCCCGGCCCGTTCCCGCGCCCGCGCCCGCCGTCGGTCCCGCCCGGCCCGTTCCCGCATCCGCGCCTGCGGTCGCCCCCGGCCGGCCCGTGCCGGGCCCGGCGGTGTGGGGCGCCGGACCGGCTCCGGCCGGGTCGCCCGGGCCGGTGCCGCCGCAGCGGCCGGTGCCGGCCGCGCCGGTCGGCGGGGCGGAGACCTCCACCCGGACGGTGCAGGGGCTGCTCTTCGTCCTCGGCGGCCTGCTGCTCGGCACCGCGGCGGTGGTCTTCACGGCGGTCGCGTGGGCCGCCGTGGGCGTCGTCGGCCGGGCGCTGATCCTGCTCGCCTTCACCGCGCTCGCCCTGGCCGTCCCGCCGCTGCTGGCGCGGCGCGGGCTGCGCGGCACTGCGGAGACCTTCGCCGCCGTGGGGCTGCTGCTGGTGGTGCTCGACGGGTACGCCGCCTGGTCGGTGGACCTGTTCGGGGTGGCCGGCTGGTCGGCCGCCCGCTACGCCGCGCTGGTCGGGGGGGCCGGCGCGGCGCTGGCGGTCGGCTACGGCCGGCTGACCCGCCTCACGGTGCCGTGGTTCGCGGCGCTGCTCACCGTGCAGCCGGTGCTGCCCCTGCTCGCCGCCCCGGCCCGCCCCTCGGCGGCCGGGTGGACGCTGGTGCTCATCGGCGTCGCGGCGCTGAACCTGGCCGTGGTCGCCGCCCTGCGCGGCCCGGGTGTGGCGATCGGTCCCGGGCCGACGGGGGTGCCCGGTGCGTGGGTCGGTCCGGTTCCGGCGGTGGTTGGGGGGCCGGTGGTTGGGGGGCCGGCGGTGTTGGCGACGGCCGCCGGGGGGTCGGCCGTCGCCGCCGGGCGGGTACTGGCCTGGCTGGGCCACGGGGTCGCGCTGGCCGCCGCGGCGGGGTGCGCGCTGGTGCCGCTCGCCCTGGGCCGGGCCGCCGGCACGCCGCTGCTGGCCGGGGGGCCGCTGCTGCTGGTGGCCCTGACGCTGCTCGGCGCGGCGCTGGTCGCTGGCGGCCGGTTGTTCCGGGCGATCACGGCCGGTGCGGTGGTCCCGGTGCTCGCCCTGGCGCTGCTCCGGCCGGTGGCGGAGCTGCGGCCGAACCTGCTGACCGTGGCGACGGCGCTGATCGCCCTCGCGCTGGTCGGCGCGGTCCGGCCGCTGCCCCGCCTGGCCGGGCCCGGCCCCCGGGTCGGGGCCCTGGTGGTGGCCACCGGGGCCGCCCACGTCGCCGCGCTGCTCGCGGTCGTGCTCGGCGCGGTCGCGGTGGGCCGGGCGCTGCCGCCGTGGCGGGGCGTCGGCGCCGCTCCGGACCTGTCGTGGGGGTGGCAGGTCCCCGTCGCCGTGGTGCTGGCGGCGGTGGCCCTGGCGGTGCTGCTGCCCCGGGTGACGAGGCCGGTCACCGGGGTGCTCGCGGTCGCGTTCGGCACCCTCGCAATCACAGGCGTCGGGCCGGTGCCGTGGCCGGCGGTGCCCGCCGCCGACCTGGTCGTCGGAGCGGCCCTGCTGCTGTACGCGGTCACCCGGGCCCGGCCCTGGTGGGAGGCGCTGGTGGCGGCGGTCGCCGGCGGGGCGCTGGTCGGGCACGCCCTCCTGGTCGGGCTGGCCACGCCGGCCGGGGAGGCGGTGCTGCTCGGCGCGGTCGTGCTGGTCGGGACGGCGGTCGCCGCCCGGGGCCGCCGGGCCACCGGCGTCGGCCGGGGCGTCGGCGGGGCCGCCCTGGCCGTCGCGCTGCTGGCCGTCCAGGGCACGGTGGCCGTCGCGTGCTTCGCGGCCGGGGCGGCACCCTGGTGGCAGGCTCGGGCCGCACTTGCCGCCGTCGGGCTGGCGCTGGTCGGCCTGCGCGCCGTTCGCCGCTGGTGGCCCGAACTGACCGGCTACGCCTCGACCGCCTTCGCCGTCGGGTCCGCGCTGGCCGGGCTGGCGCCGCTGGTCGTACGGGCCGACGAGCCGGTGGCGCTCTACGCCGCGCTGACTGTGCTGCTGGCGGTGCTCGCCGGGCCGGGCACCCACCCGACGGACGCGCCCCGGGTCGCCGGCACGGTGCTGCTCGTGATCGCGCTCCTCGCCGCCGCCCCGGCGGTCGTGGCGGCGCTGGTCGCCCCGCACGGCGGGCCGGTCCTGCCCTGGTCCGGCGCGCCGACCGGTGGGACGGTCTCGGAGGCCACCCCGGCCGGCGTGGCCCTGCTCGTGCTCACCCTGGCGGCCGTGCTCGTGGGTTGGAAGCGGGCCGGAGGGCCGGCCGACGTGGGGCGTTCCGGGGCGCCGGTGGGCGGGGGGACCCTGGCCGGCGTGCTGCTGTCGGCGTTGCCGTTCGCCGCGGCGGCGCTGCCGGTGCTGCTGGTCGCCGCCGGCACGCCGTGGCCGGTGGTGCCGGCCGTCCTCCTGCTCACCGGGCTGGCCGCCCTGCTGGCCGCCGCGCTCGCCGGGCCCCGGCCGCTGCTCGTCCCGGTCACCGTGCCGGTGGGGCTGGTGGCCACCGCGTTCGGGCTGGCCGGGCTGCTCGCCACCCGTGTCGGCACCCTCGCCGGCCTCGGCGCGCTGGTGGTGGCCGCCACTGCGGTCGCCGTCGGGGGCCGGGTGGGCCCGGTCCGGCTGGGCGGGGCCCTGGTGGCGGTCGGCGCGGCGACCGGGTTCGCGGTCACCGCCGCGCTGGCGGCGAGCCTGCCGCTGCGTTCGGCCTCGTTCGCGGTGCTGACGGTCGCGGTGCTGGTCCTGGCCGTCGCCGCGCTGCCGGCCGGGCGCGACCCGGCCCGGGGCCCGGCGCTGGACGCCGCCGCCCAGGCAGTCGCCCTGCTCGCGGTGCTGCTGGCCGGCGGGTCGCCCCGGCATGCCGCCGCGGTCTGCGTGCTCTGGGGGGTCGCCGTGGGGCTGCGGCTGCTGCGCCGCGGCGAGCCGACCGGGCGGCGGTGGGCGTTCGCGGGCATCGCCGGGGGCAGCGAGCTGCTCGGCACCTGGCTGCTGCTGGGCGCGGGCGGGGTGGTGCTGCTGGAGGCGTACACCCTGCCGACGGCCGGGGTGGCGCTGGCCGCCGGGGTGGTGGCGCTGCGCACCCGGCCGGGCCTGAACAGCTGGCTCGCGCTCGGACCGGGGCTGGCCGCCGCGCTGCTGCCCGGCCTGGTGTCGGTGCTGTTCGCGCCGGAGCCGCAGCCCTGGCGGCGGCTGCTGCTCGGGGCCGGCGCACTGGCCGTGGTGCTGGCCGGGTCGGCCCGTCGCTGGCAGGCGCCGGTGCTGCTCGGCGGGATCACCCTGACCCTGCTCGCGCTGCACGAGCTGGTGCGTAGCTGGGACCTGCTGCCCCGCTGGATCTTCCTGGCCGTCGGCGGGCTGGCCCTGATCGGCCTGGCCGCCACCTACGAGCGGCGTCGGCGCGATCTTGCCCGACTCCGGGCGGTGGTCGGCCGGATGGGGTGAACCCGCCGGCGGTTCCCCGCGTGCGGGCAGGCGCGGTGAACAGGGCGAAGGCCGAGGGATCGGGGTAGGGCGGGGCGGGGCCGGAGGGAGCCCGGGCGGGGCGAGGTAGGGCACGCCCTACCCCGGAGACGGGGGATGCCCGGGTTACGCTGCGCAACCGGCCGCCCGCAGACTGACGGTAGGGCACGCCGTCCGGCGTGCCTCGGTGTGGAGACGCAGGAGCCCAGATGGTGCGTGCAGCGACAGTGGACCGGCCCGCCAGGCGGGGCAGCGACTACGCGGAGTTGTCCCGGCGGGTCAGCCGGGCGGGTCTGCTGGACCGCAGGCCAGGCGGGTACGCGGCCCGGATCGCGCTGACCGTGGCGGCCTTCGTCGCGGGTTGGGTGGCGGTGCCGCTGGTCGGCGACTCGTGGTGGCAGCTCGCGGTGGCGGTCGGCTTGGCGGTGGCCACCACCCAGGTGGCGTTCCTCGGGCACGACGCCGGGCACCGGCAGATGTTCCGCCGCCGGGGCCCCAGCGAGGTGACCGGGCTACTCGCCGGCAACCTGGCGATCGGGCTCAGCTACGGCTGGTGGGTCGACAAGCACAACCGCCACCACGCCAACCCCAACCATGAGGACGAGGACCCGGACGTCGGGGCCGGGGCGCTGGTCTGGACGTACGAGCAGGCCGCCGCGACCCGGGGGTTCGGCCGCCGGGTGGCCCGCCGGCAGGCGTGGCTGTTCTTCCCGATGCTGCTGCTGGAGGGGCTGGCCCTGCACGTGGCGAGCGTGCGGGCGCTGGTCGCCCGGGGGGCGGACGGCCGGTACGCGACGCCGATGCGGCACCGGATCGTCGAGGGGCTGCTGCTCGCGGCGCACGCCATCGGCTACCTCGGCCTGCTGTTCGCGGTGCTGTCGCCGGGGAAGGCGCTGGCGTTCATCGCCGTCCACCAGGGTCTGTGGGGGCTCTACATGGGCTGCGCGTTCGCCCCGAACCACAAGGGCATGCCGATGCCGACGGCCGACGACGACCTCGACTTCCTGCGCAAGCAGGTGCTCACCGCGCGCAACGTGCGGGGCGGCCGGTTCGTCGACAGCGCGCTCGGTGGGCTGAACTACCAGATCGAGCACCACCTGTTCCCGAACATGCCCCGAGGGAACCTGCGCCGGGCCCGACCCCTGGTGCGGGCGTACTGCGCCGAGCTCGACCTGCCGTACGCGGAGACGGGGCTGGTCGAGTCGTACCGGCAGGCGCTCGCCCACCTGCACGAGGTGGGACGTCCGCTGCGCGGCTGAGCCCGGACGCGGGACGGGGCGGCGCCGACCGGCACCGCCCCGTCCCGGTGTTCCGCACAGGTCAGCCGCCGAACGCCTTCTTCAGCGACTCCGGCGCCTCTTCGGTCTCGCCGGCCGCAGGCTTCTCCGGCGACACGGTGGCCCCGAAGTCCGAGTACGTGGTGGTCATCTTGCCCAGCGAGGCGAGCAGCACGCTGGTGTCCACGTCCAGCTCGACGAGCCGGCCCTCGGCGTCGGTCTTCGCGGTGAAGGGGACTGCCTTGGCCTTCGTCCCGAGCGCCTTGATGTCCTTGGCATCCGGGTTGGCCTTGGTGTAGTCCAGCGTGCCGGAGAAAGCGCCCTCGCCGGTCTTCTTCACGTCGACCACGCCATCGATCATCTTCTTGGCGCCGCCCGGGTCGCCGTCGGGCATCAGGTTCAGCTGCCCGTTGGCGCCGAGCTTGGTGGCGTCCATGTGCAGCCACTTCTTGGAGATGCTGTTCGCCTTGAGCCACATGTCGTCGCCGATGGTGACCATGCGGATCTTGCCGCCCTGAGCGCCCAGGTCCAGCGTCATGTCGGCGGACTTGCTCCGCGGGTCCATCAGGCCGCCGCCGTTCATGACCGAGGACTTGATGGTCATCCGGACGCTCTGCTCGTTCAGCTTCAGCGCGGCGGCGGTCAGCTCGGCGAGCGCGTCGGCCGGGGCGCTGCTCGCGGGCGCCGCGCTCGCGCTCGCGCCAGCATTGCCGTTGCCGGCTGGTGCGTCCCCTCCGGTCTCGTTGCCGCAGCCGGTGAGGCCGAGACCGAGACCGAACGCGGCGACGAGCGCGACCCCCGTGGTTGCCAGCCGTCGAGTGTTCATTGTGGATGACTCCTCGTTAAGGGTGGGCCGGGCGGCGGCGTGGCTGCCCGGCCGGGCCGCGGGCCAGCGTAGCGGGCCGGGGCGACAACCGCTGGTCCGTCAGCGGCCGCCTTCGCCCGCCCAGTGCCCTGACAGGCCCGTCCGCGCAGGTCGGCGGGGGGTGGACGAGGTGGCGGGAGAGCCGGTCGCACAGCACAGCCGGTAGGGTCGGGGCCATGGCAGACGTGCTCACCGCAGAGGCGGTGCGAGACGGGCTGGGCGGCCTGGCGGACTGGACGGGGGACCCGACCGGGATCAGCCGTACCACCGAGTTGGGCAGCTTCCCGGCGGCGATCGCCGTGGTCGACCGGGTCGCCGAGGTGGCCGAGGAACTGGACCATCACCCCGACATCGACATCCGGTGGCGGACCCTCACCTTCCGATGCGTCACCCACTCGGCGGGTGGAATCACCGACCGTGACCTGGAGTTGGCGCGGCGGATCGACGACATCGTCCGGAGTGCCCGATGAGATTCGAGATCAGCAAGGTGCTCGACGCCATCGAGGGGCGGGTCTGCACCGACCCGTCGCTGGCCCGGGCCGTCCTCGACCTGGCCGAGGTGATCCGGTACCAGGACCTCGACGGCGGCCGGCCGGCGAGCCTGCTGCGGCTGGGCATGGTGATCGACGCGCTCGCCCGCGACCTGGAGGAGGACAGCGTCCCGGTCTACGCGATCGTGCACCGGGCGCTGCTCTCCGACGCCGACCTGACGTCCAACGAGCGGATGGTGGTCCGCCGCTGGGCCGACGACGGCCTGGTGGAGGTGCTCGACAACCCGGGCGACCGGATGCTGGAGGTCGCCGACCTGCTCGGGCTGCCGGTGCTCAGCCGGGCCCGGTTCGACGGCCTGCGCGGCCGGTTCCCATGGGTGGCCGAGCAGCCCGGCCGGGTGCTGGCACCGGTGCCCGGCGCGGGCGGGCCGGTGTTCATCGGCCACGTCGGCGGCGGGAACGTGCCCATCGCCGGCACCCGCTCGGCGACCGGCGCGAAGCTGCTCGCCCGGCAGTGGCGCTGCCCCGAGCCGGGCTGCGCCCTGTTCGGCGGCGGCGGGGGCGGCGGCGCGTTCGCCGACCTGGCCCGGGTGGAGCGGGCCCCGGCCGGGCAGCCGCCACCCACCCTGCGCGGCGGGGTGCCGACCTGCCCACGGCACGGCGCCCGGCTCGGCGACGCCGGGCCGCGCCCGCGTACCGAGGTGCTGGCTGTGCGCGTCGGCGGGCTGATCCGCCGCCGGTTCGTGCTCACCGAGGGGCAGTCGGTGCTGGTCGGGCGTGCGCCGGAGCAGCAGGGCGGGATCGTGCTCGGCCAGTGGCTCAACGACGAGGCGCGGCGCTGGATCAGCCGTGGCCACGTCCGGTTCGAGCTGCGGGTCGGCGAGGTGATCGTCACCGACGTCAGCACCAACGGCTCGGGCATCCGCCCGTCCGGCTCGCTGGCCGAGCCGGACCGGATTCCGCTGAGGCCGCAGCAGTCCCGGGTGCTCTCCGCCAACGACATGGTCGAGCTGTACCCGGGGGTGCAGATCGGCCGCGCCGACGAGCTTCCGACGGGCGCCCCGTTCACCCCCACCTCGGTGATGGCCGAGGCCCCCACCATGGCGATGCGCCTGCCCCGGCCCTGACCCGGGCCGTCGGGGCGGACGCACGACGGCGGGCGCCGGGACCGTGGTCCCGACGCCCGCCGCTGTCGTACGAGAGGATCAGCCGGCCAGCACGGCGGCGAGCTGGGCCACGGCGTGGTCGATCTCCTCGGCGGTGATCACCAGCGGCGGGGCCAGTCGGAGCGTCGAGCCGTGGGTGTCCTTGGCGAGCACGCCCCGTTCCATCAGCCGCTCGCAGGCCTGCCGGCCGGTCATCAGCGTCGGGTCGATGTCCAGGCCGGCCCACAGGCCCCGGCCCCGGACGGCGACCAGCCCCTTGCCGACCAGCGACTGGAGGCCGGCGTGCAGCCGCTCGCCCAGCTCGGCCGAGCGGCGCTGGAACTCGCCGGTGGCCAGCAGCCGGACCACCTCGGTGGCGACGGCGCACGCCAGCGGGTTGCCGCCGAAGGTGGAGCCGTGCTGGCCCGGCTTGAGCACCCCCAGCACGTCCGTGTTCGCGGCGACTGCGGAGACGGGCACGATGCCGCCGCCGAGCGCCTTGCCCAGCAGGTACATGTCGGGCACCACGCCCTCGTGCTCGCAGGCGAAGGTGGTGCCCGTCCGGCCCAGGCCGGACTGGATCTCGTCGGCGACGAGGAGCACGTTGCGCTCGGTGCAGACCCGGCGCACGCCCGGCAGGTAGCCCTCCGGCGGCACCACCACGCCCTGCTCGCCCTGGATCGGCTCCAGCAGCACGGCGACGGTGTTCTCGTCGACGGCGGCGGCCAGCGCGTCCAGGTCGCCGTACGGGACCACCGTGAAGCCCGGGGTGTACGGCCCGAAGTCCGCCCGCGCGTCCTCGTCCGTGGAGAAGCTGACGATGGTGGTGGTGCGGCCGTGGAAGTTCCCCTCGGCCACCACGATGTTCGCCTGCCCGGCCGGCACGCCCTTGACCTGGTAGCCCCACTTGCGGGCCACCTTGATCCCGGTCTCCACCGCCTCGGCGCCGGTGTTCATCGGCAGCACCAGGTCCTTGCCGCACAGCTCGGCCAGCTCGCGGCAGAAGTCGGCGAACTGGTCGTGGATGAACGCCCGGCTGGTCAGGGTCAGCCTGTCGAGCTGCGCGTGCGCGGCGGCGATCAGCCCCGGATGCCGGTGGCCGAAGTTGAGGGCCGAGTAGCCGGCGAGGCAGTCCAGGTAGCGCCGGCCGTCCACGTCGGTGAGCCAGGCCCCCTCGGCGGAGGTGATCACCACCGGCAGCGGGTGGTAGTTGTGCGCGGTGAAGCGCTCGGCGTCCCGGACCGCGCCCGGCGTCCGCAGCCTGTCGTCCACGATCAATTGCTCGCCTTTCCCTGACGGAGCCGCAACGTGCAGCACTTCGGTCCACCGCCGGCCTTGCGCAGCTCGGACAGGTCGACACCGATGGTCTCGTAGCCCCGGTCGCGCAGCTTCGCGGCCAGGTCGGTGGCCTGCGCGGGCAGCACCACGTGCCGCCCGTCGCCGACCGCGTTCAGGCCCAGCACCTCGGCGTCGGCCATGGTGGCGTGGACCGCGTCCGGGAAGAGCCGGCGCAGCGCCGCCTGGCTGCCGGGCGAGAACGCCTCCGGCAGGTACGCCACGGTCCGCTCGTCGAGCACGGTCAGCGCGGTGTCCAGGTGGTAGAAGCGCGGGTCGACGAGCTGCATGGTGACCACGGGATAGCCGAACACCTCCTGCAACTGGGCGTGCGACGCGTGCGCGGTGCGGAACCCGGTGCCGGCCAGCAGGACATCGCCGGCCAGCAGGATGTCGCCCTCGCCCTCGTTGACGTGCTTCGGGTCGTACACGTCGAAGCCGGCGGCCTCGAACCAGGCCCGGTAGGCGGGGGCCTCGTCGGCGCGCTGCGGGTCGCGGAACTGCACGGCCATCGCCCGGCCGTCGATCACGGTGCCGCCGTTGGCGGCGAAGACCATGTCGGGCAGGCCGGGCAGCGGGGCGATCTCCTCGACCGTGTGGCCCAGCTCGCGGTAGATCCCGCGCAGCTCCTCCCACTGCCGGATCGCCAGGTCGGCGTCGACCGGCGCGGTGGGGTCCATCCACGGGTTGATCGCGTAGTCGACGGCGAAGTACGTCGGCCGGCACATCAGCAAGCGCTGGCTGGTGGCGTCCATCGTCATTGTCCTGCTCCCAGGGGTCGGGCGCGCCCCGGCCACCTTCGGCCCACGGGGCTGGCGCCGTGGCCCAACGGTATGCGGCCGGCGTCAACGACATCCACCGGTGGAACTTGCGTAGACCGACTGATCATTGCGTATAGCAGGCCCCACCCGACGATTCATTGCGCAGACCACTATTCGATCAACACCCCACCCGCCCCACCCTGCCGCTCCACCCCGCCCCACCCCGCCGCTCCACCCCGCCCACCCCACCCCTCCCGCGCCGATCTTGCAGTTGCGGCCCGGGCGAAAGGGGCACAACGGGCGTACCGAGGGCCCAAAGTGCAAGATCGCGGGGAAGGGGTGGGGTGGGGTGGGACGGGTGGGGGTGTTTTGGTTAAGACGGTGTGGCGGTGGGGAGGCGGGCCCGGACGTGTTTCGGGGGGCGGCGAACCGCCGCCCCCCGAAAGAGGATGTGCCCGGCTGGTGAACCACCAGACTGGTCGGGCTGGGCCGGCGAACCGCCGGCGGAGATCAACTGCCCGTCAGAAGCGGTCGACAAACTGTGAGTCGAGCCACTCACGGAGCCGTTGCACCCAGTCGCCGTCCGTGGTCGGCCAGTCGAACTGGCCGGTCATCGCCAGCACGCCGAGGACCACGGCGGCGACGCCGAAGGCCATGCCGAGCAGGGCGTCGGTCTTGCCGGCGATGTGCCGACGCCGGGTGGCGAGCAGGCCGAACACGGACAGCACCGCCCCGAGCACGCCGATCGCGATGCCGTACCCGGCGAGGGTCCCGGTCAGCACGGCGAGCGCCCCGGCGACGCCGACGACCAGGCCGAGGGTGGCGAGCAGGCTGGACCGGGGCTTCGGCCCGGCCGCTGCCGGCCCCGGCCGGGTCTCGCCGTCGGCAGCGGTGCGGTCCACCGGCGTCGACGGCTCGGCGGTACGGCCCCGGCCCGCCGGCTGTCCGTTCGTGGGGTCGGCCGGCAGCGGCCGTCCGGCGGTGCGGTTCCGGTCGAGGTCGAGGGTCGGCTCAGTGGTGGGGGAACCGGTCGTGGTGGGGGCGGCCGTGGCGGTGGACGGGCCGGTGGTCGGCCGCTTGGTCTCGCCGTCCGGGGTGCGGGCGGTGGCCGCGCGGGCGGTCGCGGCGCGGGCCCGGGCTCCCTGCTCCGCGGCCTGTCGCTCCGCGTCCGAGGCCCGCTCGCCGTCGCTGGCGGTCGTGCTGCTGCGGTACGTCGTCTGCTCGTCGCCGCGGTCGGTGAGCACCGGCCGCCCGTCGGGGCGGCTGCCGGTGTCCGTCGCGACGGCCCTCTCGAACTCGTCGACGTGGCCGTCGCCGTTGCTGTCGTTCGTCGTCGCCGGCTCGTTCCGGCGGGACAACAGCGAAGGAATCTTCACCTCATCACCTCCTGATCCATGCGTGGAGGCCTCGGAAGCGCCGGTCGGCAGCCACGCGGTACGGCGTCCGAGGTACCCAACCGGAGCCCCGCCGACACTTCCACCACCCGTTCGGGGTGGCGCTGCCGTCGCCGGGAACCGGATTGGGTGGTGGGGGCGACAGGACGGAGGTCGCGTCAGGATCGCGCTCGGGTGACCCGCGCCCGGCCGGCGGGACCGGCGGTCGGCGGTCGGCGGTCGGAGATACCGTTGCGGCGTGCCAGAGGGACACAGCATCCACCGCCTCGCCGCCCGGCACGCCGAACTGTTCGCCGGCGACAAGGTGCAGGCCGCCAGCCCGCAGGGCCGCTTCGCCGAGGGCGCGGCCCGGCTGTCCGGCACCGTCCTGGACGACACCGAGGCGTACGGCAAGCACCTGCTGCACCACTACGCGCACGAGCTGACCCTGCACGTGCACCTCGGCCTGTACGGCAGGTTCGCCGACGGGCCGGGCGAGCCGCCGCCGCCCGTCGGCCAGGTGCGGCTGCGGCTGACCAGCGACGCGCACTGGCTGGACCTGCGCGGCCCCACCGCCTGTGAGTTGCTCACCCCGCCCGAGGTGGCGGCGCTGCGCCACCGGCTCGGCCCCGACCCGCTGCGCGCCGACGCCGACCCGTCCCGCGCGTACGCCCGGATCTCCCGCAGCCCGACCCCGCTCGCGGCGCTGCTGCTCGACCAGTCGGTGGTGGCCGGCACGGGGTTGATCTTCGTCACGGAGGCGCTGTTCCGGGCCGGCCTGCCGCCGCTGCTGCCCGGCCGGGAGCTGACCCCGGCGCTCTGGCGGGAGTTGTGGGCGGACCTGGTGGCGCTGATGACCCGGGCCGTCGAGGTGGGCCGGATCGACACCGTCCGGGATGCCCACCTGCCGGAGGTCACCGGCCGGGCGCCCCGGGTCGACCGGCACGGCGGCGAGGTGTACGTCTACCGCCGCCCCGGCCAGCCCTGCCACGTCTGCTCCGGCGAGGTGCGCCGGGGCGACCTCGCCGGGCGCAACCTCTACTGGTGCCCCACCTGCCAGCGGTAGCTGGCCAAGCCCGCGAGCCAGCGGGCCGTCTCGATCTGGTGGCCGAACACCGCGCCCCCGGCGATGCTCCAGGCCCGGGTGTGCCCGATCGCCCAGCCCCGGACCCCGCCCCAGCCCCGGACCCTGCCCCAGCGCGGTGTCCAGCAGCCGGCGCTCGCCAGCGGACCCAACTGCTCGGCCCGGCGGTGTGGGTTTCTGTGGCCGACCTCTTGACTTCCCACTCATCCGGGCGTAAACAAAGCACAAGCAAAACGAAACGGCGGTGAAACAACATCGTGTACGCCGAAGAGCGGCAGCAGGAGATCCTTCGCATGGCCCGCACCGAGGGCCGGGTCGAGGTGGCGGGCCTTGCCGAGGAGCTCAGCGTCACGCCGGAGACCATCCGGCGCGACCTCACCATCCTGGAGCGGGCCGGGGTGCTACGCCGGGTCCACGGTGGCGCGATCCCGGTCGAACGGATCGGGTTCGAGCCCGCCCTGGCGGCGCGCGACGCGGTGCTCATCGAGGAGAAGGAGCGCATCGCCAAGCTCGCCCTGAGCGAGGTGCCCGAGGAGGGCGCGATCATCCTCGACGCCGGCACCACCACCGCCCGGCTGGCCCAGCTGCTGCCGGTCGACCGGGAGTTGACCGTCGTGGTCAACTCGCCGGTCATCGCCACGACCCTCGGCACCTGTGCCAACCTCAATGTCCTGCTGCTGGGCGGACGGGTCCGCGGGAAGACCCTCGCGACCGTGGACGACTGGGCGCTGCGGCCGTTGGCGGACCTCTACGTCGACGTCGCGTTCATCGGGACCAACGGCATCTCGGTCGAGCGCGGCCTGACCACCCCGGACCCGGCCGAGGCGGCGGTGAAGCGGGCAATGGTCCGTGCGGCCCGCCGCACGGTACTGGTCGCCGACCACACCAAGATCGGCAACGACTACCTGGCCCGGTTCGCCGAGCTGGCCGACCTCGATCTGCTCATCACCGACAGCCGCGCCGACTCCGACCTGGTCGGCGACCTGGAGTCCGCAGGCGTCCGCGTGGCACGAGCATGAAAGCCGGCAGGGCATGATCGTCACCGTCACCCTCAATCCCAGCCTCGACCGGGCCGTCGAGGTCGACTCGCTCACCCGGGGCGAGGTCATCCGGGCCGCCACGGCGCACCTCGACCCCGGCGGCAAGGGCGTCAACGTGTCCCGGGCCCTGCTGGCCAACGGGGTGCCGTCGGTGGCGGTGCTGCCGTCCGGCGGCGACGAGGGCGACCAGCTCATCCGCCTGCTCAAGGCGGAGGGGGTGGAGGTCCTCGCGGTGCCGATCTCCGGACGGACCCGTTCCAACATCACCCTCGCCGAGCCCGACGGCACGGTCACCAAGGTCAACGAGCCCGGCCCGACCATGTTCCGCGCGGAGCTCGACGAGGTGACCGACCGGGTGCTCACCCGCGCCGGCGATGCCGACTGGGTCGTGCTGTGCGGCAGCGTCCCGCCCGGCCTGCCCGCCGACGCCTACGCGCAGCTGTGCCGGAAGCTGCGCGCCGCCGGCGTCAGGGTGGCCGTCGACACCAGCGGCCCCGCCCTGCGTGAGGCCGCCCTGGCCGGGGCGACCCTGCTCAAGCCCAACCGCGACGAGTTGGCCGAGGTGGTCGGCATTCCCCTGGCGGACCTCGGCGACGTGGTCGACGCCGCCCAGCGCCTGCGGGCGTGGGGGGCCGGCACCGTCGTGGCCAGCCTCGGCGCCGACGGTGCCGTCCTCGTCGACGCCGACGGGGTCGTCATGGGTAGCTGCCCGGTCGTCCGGCCCCGCAGCACCGTCGGCGCCGGCGACGCGCTGCTCGCCGGGTTCCTTGCCGCGGGCGCGCGGGGCGCCGCCGCCCTCGCCGAGGGGCTTGCCTGGGGCGCCGCCGCGGTGAGCCTGCCCGGCAGCCGCATGCCCGGCCCCGCGGACCTGTTCCGCCACGCCGTCACCATCCACCCCTGACCGGACGAGCTTCTCCCCCCGCTGCCGCCCGGTCCCCCTCCTGAAGGAGATGCCCCCGTGACCTCCTCCTACACACCCAAGGTGCAAGGCCAGGGCTTCAGAGCCTCGGTGCAACGCCTCGGCGGTCACCTGGCCGCGATGGTCATGCCCAACATCGGCGCGTTTCTCGCTTGGGGTCTGATCACCGCGTTGTTCATCCCGACCGGCTGGTTCCCCAACAAGACCCTTGCCGAACTGGTCGGCCCGATCATCAGCATCCTGCTGCCGGTGCTCATCGGCTACACCGGCGGCCGGCTGGTCCACGGGCAGCGCGGCGCCGTCGTCGGTGCGGTGGCGACCATGGGCCTCGTGGTCGGCGCCGACGTGCCGATGATCCTCGGCGCGATGATCATCGGCCCGCTCACCGCCTACGTCCTCAAGCTGTTCGACGGCCTGGTCGAGAACAAGATCCGCCCCGGCTTCGAGATGCTGGTCGACAACTTCAGCGCCGGCATCATCGGCGGTGTGATGGCCATCGGCGGCGTCTACGGCATCGGCCCCGTGGTCGAGTGGTTCACCAAGCAGGCCGGCTCGGGCGTCGACTGGCTCGTCGACAAGGACCTGCTGCCGCTGACCTCGGTGCTCGTCGAACCCGCGAAGGTGCTGTTCCTCAACAACGCCATCAACCACGGGGTGTTCGGCCCGCTGGGCATGGCCGAGGCGGCGGACAAGGGCAAGTCGATCCTGTTCATGATCGAGTCCAACCCCGGCCCCGGCCTCGGCCTGCTGCTCGCCTTCATGGTCTTCGGCCCCCGCGCGCTGCGCCCCAGCGCCCCGGCCGCGATCATCGTGCAGTTCCTCGGCGGCATCCACGAGATCTACTTCCCGTACGTGCTGATGAAGCCGAAGCTGATTCTCGCCATGATCTGCGGCGGCGCCGCGGGCGTCGGCACCTTCATGATCACGGGGGCGGGCCTGGTCGCCACCCCGTCGCCGGGCAGCATCTTCGCCTACCTGGCGGTCACGCCGAAGGGCGACTACTTCGGGGTCGTCCTCGGCGTCGTCATCGCCACCGCGGTCACCTTCGCGATCGCCTCGGCCCTGCTCGGCTTCGGCCGCGGCGAACCCGCCGAGGACCCCCTCGGCCCCGACGAGGAGACGATCGTCGACCCGGACGAGGCCACCAACAAGTCGGCGAAGCTGGAGGTCTGAACGCCATGCCCACCATCAACGGCACCGAGATCAAGAAGGTCGTCGTCGCGTGCGACGCCGGCATGGGCAGCAGCGTGATGCTGGCCAGCCAGCTACGGCGGCAACTGGCAAAGAACGCGGTGACCGTCGAGCACACGCCGGTCAACTCGATCCCGGCGGACGCCGACGTCGTCATCTGCCACCGGGGGCTTGCCGCCCGGGCCCGGGTCAGTGCGCCCGACAAGGTGATCGTGCCGATCCAGGTGTTCATCGGCGACCCGGCCGTCACCAAGGTCGTGAACGCGGTGCAGCGTGGTGGTGAGCTGAGTGGCTGAGCTGCTGTCCCGTGACGCGATCCGGCTCGACGAGCGGGCCGGATCGCGGGACGAGGCGATCCGCCGCTGCGGTGCGGTGCTCGTCGAGACCGGCGCGGTCGCCCCGGCATACGTGGACGCGATGCTCGCCCGCGAGCAGAGTGTCTCCACATACATCGGGGAGGGCGTCGCCATCCCGCACGGCACGCTCAACAGCAAGGAATCGGTCCAGCGCGACGCCCTCGCGGTGCTGCGCTTCCCCGGCGGCGTCGACTGGGACGGCTTCGACGTGAGGGTCTGCGTGGCCATCGCCGCGGCAGGCGACGGGCACGTGGACATCCTGGCCAGGCTCGCCTCGGTGCTGATGGACCCGGCGCAGGCGGAGCGGCTACGAAACTCGACAAGTGCCGATGAAGTGATCACCATCCTTGAAGAGGAACCATCGTGAGAGTTGTGCGATTCCACGCCCCCGGTGACATCCGCATCGAGGACGCGCCCGAGCCCACGCCGGGCCCCGCCGACGTGAAGATCCGCGTCCGGGCCTGCTCCACCTGCGGCACCGACGTGAAGATCTCCCGCTTCGGCCACCACCACATCGTCCCGCCGCGCGTCATGGGCCACGAGATCGCCGGCGAGGTCGTGGAGGTTGGCGGCGACGTCTCGGGCTGGCAGCCGGGGGACCGGGTCCAGGTCATCGCCGCAATCCCGTGCGGCAAGTGCGCGGAGTGCCGGCGCGGCCGGATGACCGTGTGCCCTAGCCAGGTGTCGATGGGGTACCACTTCGACGGCGGGTTCGCCGAATACATGGTCGTACCGCACAACGTCCTCGACGTCGACGGGCTCAACCGCATCCCCGACGGACTCAGCTTCGCCGAGGCGTCCGTCGCCGAGCCCCTCGCCTGCGTCCTCAACGGCCAGAACCTCGCCAGTGTCGGGGAGGGCGACGACGTGGTCGTCGTGGGCTCCGGGCCGATCGGCTGCCTGCACGTCCGCCTGGCCCGGGCGCGCGGCGCGGCCCGGGTGTTCCTCGTCGACCTCAACCGCGAACGCCTCGACCTGGCGGCCAACCTGGTCCAGCCGGACGCGGCGATCTGCGGTGCCGAGACCGACGTCGTCGACGCGGTGCTCAAACTCACCGAGGGCCGGGGCGCCGACGTCGTCATCACCGCCACCGCAGCCGGCGCCGCCCAGGAACAGGCGGTGCAGATGGCCGCGCGGCAGGGACGGATCAGCTTCTTCGGCGGCCTGCCGAAGGACAAGCCGGTCATCTCCCTGGACTCCAACCTCGTGCACTACCGCGAACTGGCCATCGTCGGCGCCAACGGCTCCAGCCCCGAGCACAACAAGCAGGCGCTGCGGCTCATCGCCGACGGCTCTGTGCCGGTGGCCGACCTCATCACCCACCGCCTGCCGCTCGACCGTGCCCTCGACGCCTTCGGCATCGTGGCCCGTGGCGAAGCGATCAAGGTGACGATCGAACCGTAGGAGGATCCGTGCCCACCAGGACAGTCGTCGTCGGCTCCGCCAGCGGGCTGCACGCCCGCCCGGCGGCGTTGTTCGTCGCCGAAGCGGCGAAGCAGCCGGTGCCGGTCACCATCCGCACCGGCGACAAGAAACCCGTGCCGGCCCGCAGCATGCTCGCCGTGCTGTCGCTCGGCGCGAAGAAGGGCACCGAGGTCACCCTGGAGGCCGACGGCGACGGTGCGCAGGCAGCCGTCGACACCCTGGCCGACCTCCTCGCGCGTGATCTGGACGCCGTCGATGCGTGAACTCCGGGGAATCGGGGCCAGCCCCGGCGGTGCGGCGGGGCCGGTCCACCGGCTGGCCCCGCCACCCGCCCTGCCGCCCGCCCCGGCAACCGTCGACCCCTCGGCCGAGAAGACGGCCGTCCGGGCGGCGGTCCTCGCCGTCGCCGCCGACCTGACCCGTCGCGCCGACGCCGCCCCGGACACGACCGCCGCCGAGGTGCTGCGGGCACAGGTCATGATGGCGCAGGACGAGACGCTGATCGACGCGGCCGACGTCGCCATTGACGGCGGCACGGACGCCCCGCACGCGATCACCGACGTGCTCGCCGTGCACCGGGCCGCCTTCGAGGCCGCGGGCGGGTACCTCGCCGAGCGGGTCAGCGACCTCGACGACCTGCGGGACCGCCTCGTCGCGGCGTGCCTGGGGCTGCCGATGCCGGGTGTTCCGGACCCCGGCCGCCCGTTCCTGCTCATCGCCCGCGACCTGGCGCCCGCCGACACCGCCGGGCTCGACCCGGCCCTGGTGCTGGGCCTGGTCACGGCCGAGGGCGGGCCGACCAGCCACACCGCGATCCTGGCCCGGACACTCGGCATACCGGCCGTGGTCCGCTGCGCCGGCATCCTGGACGTGGCCGACGGCACGCTGGTCAGCCTCGACGGCTCGACCGGCGTCGTGGCGACCGGCGTCTCCGCCGAGACGGCGACCGGCGTCAACGCCGCCCGGCTCGCGGAGATCGAACGCCGCGCACGCTCCCACGGCCCCGGGCGGACCGCGGACGGCCATCCCGTCGCGCTGCTGGCCAACATCGGCTCCGCCCGCGACCTCACCGGCGAGGTCGAAGGCGTCGGGCTGTTCCGCACCGAGCTGCTCTACCTCGACCGCAGCGACCCGCCGTCGCATGAGGAACAGGTCGCCGCGTACCGGGAGGTCTTCGCCGCGCTGCCCGGCCGCAAGGTCGTCGTGCGCACCCTCGACGCCGGCGCCGACAAGCCGCTGCCGTTCCTGCGCCTGGCCGGTGAACCCAACCCGGCGCTGGGCATCCGCGGTCTGCGGGTCGCGCGGCAGACTCCGTCCGTGCTTACCACGCAGCTGGGCGCGATCGCGGTGGCGGCTGCGGCGGAGGACGCCGAGGTCTGGGTGATGACGCCGATGGTCGCCACGGCGGCGGAGGCGTCCGCGTTCGCCGTGTCCTGCCGCGAGCATGGCCTGTCGACCGCCGGCGTGATGATCGAGGTGCCGGCCGCCGCCCTGCGCGCCGGCCAGGTGCTGCGTGACGTGGGCTTCCTCAGCATCGGCACCAACGACCTCAGCCAGTACACGTTCGCCGCCGACCGCATGTGCGGGGACCTCGCCGAACTGCTCGACCCCTGGCAGCCCGCGCTGATCGGGCTCATCGCCTCCTGCGCGGCGGCCGGCGTCGAGGCGGGCAAGCCGGTCGGCGTGTGCGGAGAGTCCGCTGCGGATCCGGATTTTGCCCTGGTCCTGGCTGGGCTGGGCATAACCAGCCTGTCCATGGCCCCCCGCAGTATCCCGGCGGTGCGCGAGTCCCTGGCCGCGCACACCCTGGACGAGTGCCGCCAGATCGCCAAGGCTGCCCTGGCCGCCGACACCCCGGAGGCGGCCCGGGCGGCGGTCCGCCGCTGAGCCGCGTCGCCCCACGGAGGCGGCACCGGCCGGCGGCACGCCGGCCCCGGCGGAGAAGGACGCCCTCCTCTCCCGGGTCGGGCGAGCCGCCGGCCGGGTTCAGCGCAGCCGGCGGATGTCGCCGTAGGCCCGGTAGAAGCCGCCCCGGCCCGCCTGGCGGACCTCGGTGACCAGGTAGCGCGCCCCCGCCTCGCGGATGCCCTTGGGGAACTGCACCGTCCAGTCGCGCTGGTAGCCGGCGGAGAGCACGTGGACGCGCAGCCGGCCGCCCTCGTCGACGCACTGCACCACCACGCCACCCAGGTCGTCGGTGGCGACCTCCACCGTGGTCCAGGCCGCCGGCTCGGGCAGCCGCGCGGGGGCCTTGACGTCCACCACCTCCGGCACGCTGCCCTGCTCGGCGGCCCGGATCGCCGGCTCGCTCGCGTCGACGCAGGCCAGGTGGCCCGAGGTGGTGACCACGTAGAGCCGCTGGTCGTGATACTGCATGGAGTACGCCGAGCCGCAGCCGGTGCCGAGCTTCCACAGCCGGTTGCCGGCCGCGTCGAAGCAGTAGATCGAGGACTGGTTGTCGCCGGCGAAGACGTACCGACCGTCCTCGGCGGTGGCGCAGGAGAAGACCGGGGCGTCGCAGCGGTACGACCGCTCGGTGTGCCCGTCCTTGCGCAGCCGCACCACCTCGCGGGTGCCGGTGCCGGCGAACACGGCGTCCCGCTCCTGCCAGCCGAAGAGCACCGACCCGGTGCGGGTGTGCCACAGCTCCCGCCCGGTGCGCCAGTCGTAGCCGGTCACCCCCTGGGAGTGGCCGTGGTAGAGCGCGTCGGCGTCGCAGCGCACCATCCACGCGGACCGGCCGCGCCCCGGCCGCCGCCAGAGGAACTCGTCCTCGTGGTCGATCGCGGCGATCCCGCCGTCGGCGTCGGAGACGCCCAGCACCCCGTCGTGGATGTCCAGCCAGTAGATGTCGATCTCCGGGGTGATCGCGTACGCCACCCGGGGCACCTTGCCGGAGAGGTCGTAGACGTTGCCGTCGTCGCAGCCCGCGTAGATCCAGGCGTCGTCGGCGACGATGGACTTCACCCCCTCGGGAAGCCGGACCTGGTTCAGCACCCGGGCGTCGTGGTCGAGGGTGGTGATCACCCCGTGCTCGTTGCCGACCATGCAGTGCTGCCCGTCGACGAAGATGCCGAACGCGGGCGCGCCGGAGGCGTACCGCCACAGCACCGGGGCGGTACGGGCGGTCGAGCGGGTGCTGACGATCTGGCGGCGGGAGATCGGCCGCTTCTGGCGGGCGCCGGGCACCGCCGGGGCGTACCCCTTGCGGACCTTGTCGCCGATCTTCTTCGCGGCGGTGGCGCGGGCGCGGGCGTTGTCCGGGAAGGCCGTGGTCTTCACCTGACCCTGGTCGCCGATCCGGCCGTAGCGAACGGTCATCGTGGTGTCGTCCACCACCACCTCGTAGAACTTGTGCGCCGCTCCGTCCACTTCGGATAGTTCGAGGTAGGTCGTCTCCTGCGACATGGCATCGCCTTTCGGGGGGAAGCGCGCCGGACCCGGCACCGCGACAGCGAGCACACGCTAACCGCGCCCCCCGACAGGTTCGGTCTATCCCCGGCTGCGGTCGAGGGCGTCGACGGCCTTGCGGGCCGCGATCAGCACCGGGTCCCAGACCGGCGCGTACGGCGGGGCATAGCCGAGGTCGAGTGCGGTCATCTCGTCCACCGTCATGCCGTTCCACAGCGCCACGGCCAGGGTGTCGATGCGCTTGGCCGCCTCCGACCAGCCGACGATCTGCGCCCCGAGCAGCCGCCCGGTGGGGCGCTCGGCGATCAGCTTCACCGTCATCGGCCGCGCCCCCGGGTAGTAGCCGGCCCGGTTCGTCGACTCGGCCACCACCGAGACGAACTCGAAGCCGCTGGCCGTGGCGTCCCGCTCGCGCAGCCCGGTGCGGCCCACCTCCAGCTCGCAGACCTTCGTCACGGCCGTGCCGATCACGCCGGGGAAGGTCGCGTACCCGCCGCCGAGGTTGATCCCGGCGACCCGGCCCTGCTTGTTGGCATGGGTGCCGAGCGGCACGTGCACCGGCAGGCCGCTGACCAGGTGCAGGCTCTCCACGCAGTCGCCGGCCGCCCACACCCCCGGCGCCCCGACCACCCGCATCCGCCGGTCCACCCGGATCCCGCCGGAGGAGCCGACCGGCAGGCCGGCGGCCTCGGCGAGGGCGGTGTTGGGGCGTACCCCCAGGCCCAGGACCACGACGTCGGCCGGCACCGGCCCGTCGTCGGTGATCACGGCGGACACCCGGCCGTCGCGCTGGTCGAGCCCGGTCACCCCCACGCCGGTACGGATGTCGATGCCGATGCCGCGCATGGCCGTCGCGACGAGAGCGGCCATGTCCGGGTCGACGGTCGCCATCGGCTGGTCGGCCTTCTCGACCAGGGTGACCGACAGCCCGCGCTGGACCAGCGCCTCGGCCATCTCCACCCCGATGTAGCCGCCGCCGACCACCACCGCCCGCCGGGGCGTCGGGTCGCCGTCCAGCCAGTCGCGCAGGCTCCCGGCGTCGTCGAGGGTCTGCACGCCGAAGACGCCGCCCATGTCCGTGTCGGCCCAGCCGGGCTTCGTCGGCGCCGCTCCGGCGGCGTACACGAGGTCGTCGAACCGCTCGCGGACCTCGCCGCCGTGGTCGAGGTCACGGGCGACCACCTCCCGGCGGTCCAGGTCGATCGCGGTGACCTCGTGCCGCAGCCGGACGTCGATGTCGAACTCGTCGCGGAAGGTGGCCGGGGCGCGGGCGACGAGCTGGTCCCGGTCCGCGACCATCCCGCTGATCCAGTACGGGATGCCGCACGCCGAGTACGACGTGTGGTGCCCCCGCTCGAAGGCCACGATCTCCAGGCCCGACCGGTCGCGGCGACGCCGTGCCTGGGAGGCCGCCGCCATGCCGGCGGCGTCCCCGCCGATGACGACGAGCCGTTGCGCCACGCCGGTCATCCTGCCGTCCCGCGCCTGCGGGCGGGCCCGTCCCGCCGGGACGCCCGCGCGGCTGCGGTGGGCTCAGCCACGGGTCTGCCGCGCCACGTCGTGCACCACGTCCACCAGGTTCCCGGTACGCGCGAAGACCGCCCGCTGCCGGGCCGCCCCGGTGCCGTGCCGGCGCAGCCCGCCGAGCAGGTCGGTCACCTCGGCCAGGTCTCCGTGCCGTTCCAGCGCCGGCCGGAGCCGCTCGACGAGCCGGTCCAGCAGCTCCCACGCGGGGCGCAGCTCGCCGTCGGTCAGGTCCACGCCGTCGCCCTCCAGCCCGTCGTGGGCGGCCCGCCAGTGCGCGGCGACCAGCAGGTGGTGGTCGGTGCGGACGGGCTGCCGGCCCTCGGCGATGTCGGTCATCGCACTGGCCACCAGGGCCCGGACCAGGGCGGCGACCAGCACGGCGTCGTCCACCGACGGGCAGACGTCGCCGATGCGCAGCTCCACCGTCGGGTACTTCGCCGACAGCCGGGCGTACCAGTAGAGCATCCCCTCGTCGAGCATCACGCCGCTGGCGATGAGCTGCCGGATCAGCCGCTCGTAGTGCTCGTGCGACTCCAGGTACGGCGTCGGCGCCACCGACGGCCACCGCTCCCACTCCACGGAGCGCCAGCTCGCGTAGCCGGTGTCCACGCCGGCCGAGAACGGGGAGTTGACCGTCGCCGCGTGCAGGATCGGCAGCCAGGGCCGGACGTGGTTGAGCACCTGGACGCCGGTCTCGGGGTCCGGCACCCCGACGTGCACGTGCATGCCGTTGTTGCCGGGACCGGGCACCAGCAGCCGGAACCGCTCGATCATCCGGTCGAAGCGGGGCTTGTCGACCACCGGCGGCACCGGGCCGTCGACCGGGCCGGTGCCGATGGCCAGCACCCGTACGCCGGCCCGCTCGGCGGCCTCGGACAGCGCCCGGCGCAGCACCCCGAGGGAGTGCCGGATCGACGACAGCTCCAGCCCCGGCGGGCTGCCGATCTCGATCTGGCTCGTCTGGAACTCGCGCTCGACCTGGCCGCGCAGCTCGGCTGGCACCTGCTCCATCACCAGGTCCACGGCCGGCACGGCGGTGCCGGTGTGCGGGTCGACGAGCAGGAACTCCTCCTCGACGCCGACGGTGAGCAGGTCGGTGCCGCCCGGGGCCACGTTCGGTTCCCGCTGCACCACTGAACCGCTCATCGTCCTCACCGTCCGTTTCCGTGCCGGTCGCGGCGCTGTGCCGCGACGTGACCGGCCATTACCCGCAGTATCGGTGCGGGGAAACTCCGCCGCCCGCGTGTTGCCCGTCGGCACGCCGCTCGTGTTCCGTATCCCCGTTGCCGGGACCCGGCCCGCGCTCGAACGAGGAACGCTCCCGGCTTCGGCGTTCGGGGGAGGAACGCTCCCGGCCTTCGGGGTGGACGGCGGGGCATAGGGTGATCGCGTGGGCGGGTTGCTGCTGACGGTGACGGGGATGTGGGCGTACGCGCTCACCCACCTGACCGTGTTCGCGGACCGCCCGGCCGAGTTGCTGGCCGGGGCGGCCGTGGCCGCCGCCGTGCTGCTCGCCGTGTTGCTCGCCGCGCGCCCCGGGGTGGCGGCCGGCCCCCCTGCCAGGGCCGCCGGGCACGGCGTCGGCCTGCGGGAACGCGCCCGGCGTCGGGGTGTTCCCCGGCAGGTCGACCCGGACGCCGCCGGCCGCCCCCGACCCCGCGCGCCGGGCCTGGGCCTCGCGGCCGGGTAGCTTCCCGGGCCGCGCCGGCTTCCGTCGGCGTCGGCCCCCTGGAGCGGCGGACGGGGCCCGTCGGCCCCGGGGCGGCGGACGGGGCATTCCCCGTCGCCATCCGCCATCCGCCATCCGTCATCCGGCCGCCTCCGCCGTCGTCCGTCCCGCCGCGCGCCCGTCTCCGGGCCGGTCGGGGCATCCGGAACCGGACCGAGGGGTCACCCATGCTCGCCTTCGCACCGCTGCGCGGCGCGGTCTCCGCCGCCGCGACCGTTGTCACCTGGCTCGCCGACACGCTGCACCCGCTGACCGGCGGGGCCGCCACGGCCGCCGCCATAGTCCTGTTCACCGTCGCCGTCCGCCTGCTGGTCTCGCCGCTCACCCTGGCCCAGGTTCGCGGGGAGCGGCGCCGCGCGGCCCTCGCCCCGCAGGTCCGCGAACTGCAACGCCGGCACGCCGACGACCCGGCCCGGTTGCAGAGCGAGCTGTTGGGGCTCTACCGGTCGGCCGGGGCGAGCCCGGTCGCCGGCTGCCTGCCGGCCCTGCTCCAGGCCCCGTTCTTCCTGATCATGTACCGGTTGTTCAGCACGAACGAGGGCGGCATCGGCCTGCTCGACGAGCGGCTGGCCGGGGTGCCGCTGGGCTGGCACCTCTCCGACGGCCTGACCGGGGCGGCCGGCCCGCTGTTCGGGGTGTTGCTGGCGGCGCTGGTGGCGCTGGCCTGGTGGTCGTCGCGCCGGGCGCGGCGCGCGGCGGCTGCCGTGGGCACCGTGGCCGGTACGCCGACCGAGGGGCCGGGCGCGGCGACCCTGGGCCGGCTGGTCCCGCTGCTGCCGTACCTGACCGTGCTGGTCGCGCTGGTGGTGCCGTTGGCGGCGGTGCTCTACCTGGTGACCACGACGGCGTGGACGGCGGCGGAGCAGGCGGTGCTGCGCCGCCCCCAGGCGGCACCCGTCGAGGTCCGTTGACCGTCGGCGGCGGGGGCGCGCGGTGACGCCCGTCCGGACCCGGGCGGACGACCGGGACGGGTCCACCGGCCGCCGCTGACGGTGCGGGGAGAGCCCCTGCCCGACGCCTCCGGCACGGGCTTGGGGCCCTCCTCGCACACCTCCGTGAGGGACCGGGACCCGTCGATGCGCGTCACCCTCTGGACAGAAACAGTTAACAGTCCTAATAATAGGCGCCAACGTAGACGAGCATGAATGCCCGTCCGGGCGTGGAGGGTTGCATGAAGCGTTCCCGATCCATTGTCCTTGCCCTGGTGACGGCGCTGGCCGCGACCATCGGGGCGGCCTGGGTGGCGCTGCCGGCGTTCGCCGCCGGAGCCACCGCGAACTTTGTCAAGACCTCCGACTGGGGTTCCGGCTGGGAGGGCAAGTACACGATCACCAACGGCGGCGCCACGGCCATCTCCGGGTGGACCGTCACCTTCGACCTGCCGGCCGGCACCGCCGTCGGCAGCTACTGGGACGCCCTGCTGACCACCTCCGGCCAGCGGTACACCTTCACCAACCGCTCCTGGAACGGCGGTATCGCCCCCGGCGCGTCGGTGTCGTTCGGCTTCCTCGCCACCGGCTCCGGCAGCCCGACCAACTGCCAGCTCAACGGCGCACCCTGCGGCGGCGGCCCCACCCCGACGACCGCGCCCCCGACCACCCCGCCCCCGACGACCCCGCCCCCGACCACCCCGCCGCCGACCACCCCGCCCCCGACCACCGCCCCACCCACCGGCGGCCTGCCGAAGCACCTGCTCACCGGCTACTGGCACAACTTCGACAACCCGGCGGTCGAGCTGCGGCTGCGCGACGTCCCCGCCGAATACGACCTGGTCGCGGTCGCCTTCGCCGAGGCCACCGGCACCCCCGGAGCGGTCACCTTCGCCGTCGACCCCGGCCTGTCCGCCGCCCTCGGCGGCTACACCGACGCCGACTTCACCGCCGACGTGCGGACCCTGCACTCGCGCGGCAAGAAGGTCATCCTCTCCGTCGGCGGCGAGACCGGTCGGGTCGCCGTCAACAGCGCGGCCTCGGCCACCGCCTTCGCCGACACCACGTACGCCCTCATCCAGCGGTACGGCTTCGACGGCGTCGACATCGACCTGGAGAACGGCCTCAACCCGACGTACATGGCCCAGGCGCTGCGGGCCCTGCGGGCCAAGGTCGGGGCCAACCTGATCATCGCGATGGCCCCGCAGACCATCGACATGCAGTCCCCGGCCGCCGGCTACTTCAAGCTCGCCCTGGACATCCGGGACATCCTCACCGTGGTCAACACCCAGTTCTACAACTCCGGGGCGATGCTCGGCTGCGACAACAACGCCGCGTACGGCCAGGGCACGGTGAACTTCATCGTCGCGCTCGCCTGCATCCAGTTGGAGGCCGGGCTGCGCCCCGACCAGGTCGGGCTCGGCCTGCCCGCCGGCCCCGGCGCGGCCGGTGGCGGCGTCGTCGCCCCGAGCGTGGTCAACGCCGCCCTCGACTGCCTGGCGAAGGGCACCAACTGCGGCAGCTTCCGCCCGCCGCGCACCTACCCGGGCATCCGGGGCGCGATGACCTGGTCGGTCAACTGGGACGTCAGCAACGGCAACGGCTTCGCCCGCACCGTCAAGCCACACCTGGCCACCCTGCCGTGACCTGACCCTGACCCTGGCCCAACCTGCCCTGCACTGCCCCTGACCCGGCCGCACCACCCCCGCACCGCCACCCCGCAGCACCGCCCCCGTACCACCGCCGGCCCGCCCCGCGCGGGCCGGCGGCCCCGCCCACCCCCCTCGGGCGGAAACCCCCACCACCGGTCCCTGGAGGCCACCGTGAAACTCCGGTCCCCCCGCGCGGCGACGTTCGCCGCCGCGCTCGCCGCCGCCGTCGTCGCGGCCACCCTCGTGGCCCCGCCGGCCGCGTCGGCGGCCACCGCCGCCTTCGTCCGCACCTCAAGCTGGAGCAGCGGGTACGAGGCGAAGTTCACCGTCACCAACAACACCTCGGCCAGCATCGGCTCCTGGAACGTCCAGTTCGACCTGCCCGCCGGCAGTTCGCTCGGCTCCTTCTGGGACGCCACGATGACCACCGCCGGTCAGCACGTGACCGCCGTCAACAAGTCCTGGAACGGCGCCCTCGCCCCGGGCGCCAGCACGTCGTTCGGGTTCATCGTCGCCGGCACCGGCGACCCGACCAACTGCACCGTCAACGGCGGCTCCTGCACCGGCGGCGGCAACCCGGGCGGCCCGGCCACCCCGGGCGGGCTGCGGGTCACCGGCACCACCGCCGCCTCGGTCTCGCTGGCCTGGAACGCCGTCTCCGGCACGGTCACCGGCTACCGGGTGTACGAGGGCAGCACCGTGAAGGCCACCCTCACCGGAACCTCGACGACGGTGTCCGGGCTGGCCACCTGCTCCGCGCACAGCTACACCGTGGCGGCGTACAACTCCTCGGGCGAGTCGGCGAAGTCGCCGGCCGTCTCCGCCACCACCACCGGCTGCTCCGGCGGGAACGCCCCGATGGCCGCCGCGCCGTACCTCTACCCGGGCTGGGGCGACCCGCCCGCGCCCTCGACGGTGATGGGTGCGACCGGGATCAAGTGGTTCACCATCGCGTTCGTACTCTCCGGCGGCGGCTGCACCCCGGCCTGGGACGGCAGCGGCCCGCTCACCGGCGGCGCGCACGCCAACACCATCGCCGCGATCCGGGCCGCCGGGGGCGACGTCATCCCGTCCTTCGGCGGGTGGAGCGGCAACAAGCTCGGCCCGAACTGCTCGTCGGCCAGCGCGCTGGCGGGGGCGTACCAGCAGGTGATCAACGCGTACGGGCTGAAGGCGATCGACATCGACATCGAGAACAGCGACGAGTTCGAGAACGAGGCGGTGCAGGACCGGATCCTCGGCGCGCTGAAGATCGTCAAGCAGAACAACCCGGGGATCAAGACGATCGTCACCTTCGGCACCACGACCACCGGGCCGTCGTACTACGGAACCCGGCTGATCAACCAGGCCGCCGCGCTCGGGGCGAACATCGACACGTTCACCATCATGCCGTTCGACTTCGCCGGCGGCGCGAACATGTACCAGAGCACCGTCAACGCGGCCGAGGGGCTGAAGAACGCGTTGAAGAGCGCCTTCGGCTGGTCCGACGCCACGGCGTACACGCACATGGGCATCTCCGGCATGAACGGCCTGTCCGACCAGCAGGAGCTGACCACCGCGGCGACCTGGACGCAGATCCGCGACTGGGCAAAGGCCCGCAGCCTGTCCCGGTTCACCTTCTGGGCCGTCAACCGCGACCGGCCGTGCCCCGGCGGGGGAGTGGTGTCGAACTGCTCCGGCATCGCCCAGAACACCTGGGAGTTCACCAGCATCACCGCCCAGTACAACTGAGCAGCAGCAGCAGCGTGCGGTCAGCGGCCGGTGGTCATGGACTGCCGGTCGCGCCGCGCGCGGCGGCGGCGCACCTTTTTCACCGCCCAGCCCACGACCATCACGCCGAAGACCGCGAAGATCGCGTAGTTGAACCAGCTGCTGTACTGGTCCACATCCTCCCAGCGTGACCCGAGCGCGAAGCCGGCGCCGACGATCAGCGCGTTCCACACCCCGCTGCCCAGCGTGGTCAGCAGGATGAACTCGCCCAGCGGCATCCGGTTCGCCCCGGCGGGGACGGAGACCAGGCTGCGCACCACCGGCACCACCCGGCCGACCAGCACCGCCCACCGGCCGTGCCGCTCGAACCACCGGTTGGCCTTCTCCAGGTCCTCCCGGTCGACCAGGGGGATGTGATCCAGCCACCGCTTCAGCCGGTCCTCGCCGACGGCCGCGCCGAGCCAGTAGAGCACCAGCGCGCCGACCACCGAGCCGACCGTCGCGGCGACCACGATGAGGACGAGGTTGAACCGCCCCTCGGCCGCGAGGTACCCCGCCATGGCCAGCACGACCTCGCTCGGGATCGGCGGGATGATGCTCTCCAGGGCGACCAGCGCGGCCACCCCGACCGCGCCGAGCGAGTCGATGACGCTGGCCACCCACCCGGTCAGGCCGGTGAACTGCGAAGGATCGACGTCCTGGGCGTGGGCCATGAGGGTCCTTCCGCTGAAAGCTGGCCGGGGGATCAAAGTGTGTTACCCATCCCGGAGGCGATCACACCTGCCGGTGACCGCACCCCCCGTCCGGGCCGACGCCGGCACGTCGCACGGTGCTCCCCCGGACGCAACCCGTCTCTTGGGCCTTCGGTCCGCACGTGCGACCCGCCTCCCCGCTTTGCCATGATGATGGTCGATGGGCCCGGGCGGCCCGTCAGGGTCGAGGCGAGGAGGGGAATCGCGGTGGCGGTGCCGGAGGGTATGCCCAGCAACCACAAGCCCGACGAGCGGCGGAGCCTGCGGCAACGCCTGAGCCGCCACTACCACCAGAAACTGGACGGGAGTGGCAGGGGGGCCGTGCTGGGCGCCCTTATCAGCTTGGTGGGAGCCCTGATCGCGGCCGCTGTGGCGGTTTACGGGGTGGCCAGCGGCGACGACAGGGACGCACCGCCGGAGAGCACGCCGAATGCCGGAGCGAGCGGCCCGGCCGGCGCCACACCGATGCCGAATGCCTCGGCCACCTCCCCGGCCACGCCGGGTCCTGCGGCCACCCCGGTGACCCCGCCGGTTTCCAGCGCGACCGCCCCGTCGATCGGCGAGGTTCGGTGGAGCGGCGAGGTGCGGTTCGCCACCCTCGGCGTCGATCTCGACACCGTGCCGCCGACGGTGCAGAGGTACTTCTCGACCGACGACGACCTGAACCGGGATTCGGCCAACGCGGATGGTGCGCTACACGCAAGTTGGGGGCAGATCGCCCTGTGGCCGGGACCGGGCGAGCCCACCAGGCAGCAATGCGCGGACCGCGTCTCCACACACGGCGCCGAGTGGGTTCATATCCCGATCGACCGGATCGGCTGCCTGACCACCAACAAGGATCGGGTTGCCATGTTCAAGGTCACCCGCTATCCGGACGACTCCTTCCAGGTAACCGCACGGGTCACCGTGTGGAACACGCCGGAGGACTCCTGAGGCCCCACCTCTCCCAACATCGGACAGGCCCACGATCCAACTGCGTTCTCAGCCCGACGGGTGCAGCGCCGCGTCGGCCGGGCCGCGCCGCCAGCCGGTGAACCGGACGACCAGCCCGGCCCGGCTCGGCGCGCAGCAGTACGGGCCGGCCGTCGCCTCGGCGTCCGGCGCGAGCGGGGCCACCCGGACCAGCCGCCACGGCTCCCCGCCGGCCCGCGCCCGGACGGTCAACGCGTCGCCGGCCCGGCTGACCCGGACCGTGACGTCCCGCCCCGACCAGTCCGGCACCGGGGCGACCGACCAGTCCGAGAACTCCCGGGTGACGACGGCCCCGACCTGTGGCTGGCCGTCGCTGACCTCCACCCCGGCCTTGACCCAGTTCCGCTCGTCCACCCGGACCAGCACGCCGGCCTGGTCGAACTGCTCCGTGTAGTCGAGCCGGAAGTCGACCTCCACGGCGGTGCCGCCGGGCAGCGGGGCGAGCAGGGCCGGCCCGTCGTCGTGCACGAAGCCGTAGCTGGTGTGCCGCCAGAAATCGCTGCCCGCGCCCGGCTCGACGAGCAGCCCGCCATCGAGGGTCGGCTCCGACCGGACCGGCCGGTGCAGCCACCGGCCCTCGGCCCAGTCGACGTCCAGGTTTCCGCCGTTCGACCCCGCATCCATGTCCCGGTCTCCGCTGTTCGACCCCGTATCCATGACCGGCACGCTACCGCCGGTCCCGTCGCCCGGGCTCCGGGGCTGCCGAGGCCCGCGACCCGGCCCACCCGCCCCGACGCGGGCGGCGTTCACGTTTGCGGGGAGCCGGAATCGGAGAAGGTACGCCGGCATGGGTGACAGGTGGTACTCCGAGGCGGTCGTCTACTGCCTCGACATCGACACGTACGCGGACTCCGACGGTGACGGGGTCGGCGACATCCGCGGCCTCATCGGCCGGCTCGACTACCTGGCCCGGCTGGGGGTGACCTGCCTGTGGCTGCACCCGATCCACCCGTCGCCGAACAAGGACGACGGCTACGACGTCACCGACTTCTACAACGTGGACCCCCGCTTCGGCACCCTCGGCGACTTCGCCGAGCTGCTGCACCAGGCGCAGAACCGGGGCATCCGGGTGATCATCGACCTGGTGGTCAACCACACCTCGGACGAGCACCCGTGGTTCCAGTCCGCCCGGTCCTCGCCCGACTCGCCGTACCGGGACTGGTTCGTCTGGGCCGACCACGAGCCGGACGACCGGCACCAGGGCATGGTCTTCCCGGGCGAGCAGAAGGAGACGTGGAGCTACGACCGGACCGCCAAGGCCTGGTACTACCACCGGTTCTACAAGTACCAACCCGACCTGAACTTCAACAACCCCGAGGTCCGCGCCGAGGTCAAGAAGATCGTCTCGTTCTGGCTCCAGCTCGGCGTCTCCGGGTTCCGGATGGACGCGGTGCCGTTCATCATCGAGCTGACCGAGCCGGGCAACCCGAACTCGCCGAAGGACTTCGAGTACCTCACCGAGCTGCGTCAGCACGTCCAGTGGCGGCGCGGCGACGCCGTCCTGCTCGCCGAGGCCAACGTGGAGCCCGACCAGCTTCCCACCTTCTTCGGCGACGGCGCGGGCTCCGGCAACCGCATCCACATGCTCTTCGACTTCATGCTCAACGGCCGGCTCGTGCTCGCCCTGGCCCGCCAGGACCCGGAGCCGGTGATCGAGGCCCTGCGGGACACCCCGATCCTGCCCACCGGCGGGCAGTGGGCCACCTTCCTGCGCAACCACGACGAGATCGACCTGTCCCGGCTCACCACCGAGCAGCGCAACCAGGTGTACGCCGAGTTCGGCCCCGACGAGGACATGCGGATCTACGACCGGGGCATCCGTCGCCGGCTCGCCCCGATGCTCGGCAACGACCGACGGCGCATCGAGCTGGCGTACGCGCTCCAGTTCTCGCTGCGCGGCACGCCGGTGCTGCGCTACGGCGAGGAGATCGGGATGGGCGAGGACCTCTCGCTGCCCGGCCGGGAGGCGATCCGTACCCCGATGCAGTGGTCGTACAAGCCGAACGCCGGCTTCTCCACGGCCGACCCGGAGAAGCTGGTCCGCCCGGTGATCGACAAGGGCGACTTCTCGTACGAGAAGGTCAACGTCACCGCCCAGCGCGGCGACCACACGTCGCTGCTGTCGTGGTTCGAGCGGATGATCCGGACGCTGCGCGAGGCACCGGAGATCGGCTCCGGCTCGACCACCCACATCGACGTGCCGATGCCGCACGGGGTGCTCGCCCACCGCGCCGACGGTCCGACCGGGACGATGGTCTTCCTGCACAACCTCGGCACCGACGACGTCGAGGTCGACCTCGGCACGCTCGCCGACGAGGCGGACCTGCCGAGAGACGTCCTCGCCGACCGCAACTACGGCGAGGTGGGCAAGCTCGACGCGCTCAAGCTCGCCGGGTACGGCTACCGCTGGATCCGCCTCTGTCGCGGGGCCGCCTACTGACCCCGGGGGTGGGCTCCCCGCCTCTGTCGCGGGGCCGCCCTCTGACCGGCGGGGTGGGCTAGGCTCCGGGGATCGCCGTAGGTTACCGGGAGGTAGGCATGTCCGAGGAGCAGCGGGTCGCGATCGTCACCGGGGCCGCGCGGGGGATCGGGGCGGCCACCGCCCGCCGGCTCGCCGCCGACGGCCTGGCCGTCGCCGTGGTCGACATCGAGGAGTCGGCCACCAGGGACACCGTGGACGCGATCGTCGCGGCGGGCGGCCGGGCCCTCGGCGTCGGCGCGGACGTCGCCGTCCGGGGCCAGGTCGAGGCGGCCGTCGAGCGGGTCGCCACCGAGCTGGGCGCGCCGACCGTGCTGGTCAACAACGCCGGGGTGCTCCGGGACAACCTGCTGTTCAAGATGACCGACGCCGACTGGGACACCGTCCTGGGCGTGCACCTGCGCGGCGCGTTCCTGTTCAGCCAGGCCACCCAGAAGCACATGGTCGAGCGGAAGTGGGGCCGGATCGTCAACCTGTCCAGCACCTCGGCGCTGGGCAACCGGGGGCAGGCCAACTACGCGGCGGCGAAGGCGGGCATGCAGGGCTTCACCAAGACCCTCGCCATCGAGCTGGGCCCGTTCGGCGTCACCGTCAACGCGGTCGCCCCCGGGTTCATCGTCACCGACATGACCGCCGCGACCGCCGCCCGGATGAAGGTGGACTTCGAGGCCCTCCAGAAGCACACCGAGCAGGAGATCCCGGTCCGCCGGGTGGGCCGCCCCGAGGACGTCGCCCACACCATCTCGTTCCTGGCCAGCGAGGGCGCGTCCTTCGTCTCCGGCCAGGTCATCTACGTATCCGGCGGCCCCAACTCCTAACCCTCCCCCCTCCCCCCTCCCCCCACGAAGTGGCCGCTCTTTCACGGAAAGAGTGGCCATTTCGCGTCCCATGCCCACTCTTTCCGTGAAAGAGCGCGGGGGGTCAGTGGGGGTGGGGGTGGGGGCGGGTGTGCCAGAGCCAGAGCAGGCCGAGCACGGGGAGCAGCAGCGGGACGTAGCCGTAGCCGCTGCCGAACTGCGACCAGACCGTCTCGTCCGGAAAGAGGTCCGGGTCGACCAGGCTGAGGGCGCCGACGCCGACCACCCCGACGAGCTCCACCGCGCAGCAGGCCAGCGCGATCCGCCGGCCCGCGTGGCCGGCCCGGGCCAGCCCCACCGCGGCCACGATGTAGATGAGCGCGGCCAGCGCCGAGAGCAGGTACGCCACCGGGGCCTCGTCGAACTTCGTGGCGATCTGCAACCCCGCCCGGGAGGTCGCGGCGATGGCGAACACGAGGTACACGGCGATCAGCAGCCGGCCGGGCCCGGAGTTGGTGGCCAGCCGGGGGGTCTTCGTCTCAGCCACCGAGCGCCTCCCAGGTCTGTTGCAGCCGGACCACCACGACCGGGGTCACCAGGCAGATCGCGCAGATGATCGCCGACCCCCACCGGGTCGGCTCCATCCGGGCCAGCACCCAGGCCAGCGCCGGCAGGCAGACCAGCGTCACCAGGTAGCCGAAGAACGCGCCGGGCTCGCCCGGCCGCTCGCCGCCGCCGAGCGCCACCAGCGCCGCCACCGTCAGCGCGAGCAGGCCCAGCTCCAGCACGGCCAGGCCGGCAACCTGCACCCGGTCCGGCGGCCGGTTGCGCATCGCCGCCACCAGTGCCCACACCGCGAGTACGAGCGACAGCACGATCGTCGCCGTCGCGAGGATCCCGTCCACCGGCGAGCCGGCCGCGGCGGCGCTGGTCATCGACGCCACCGGCGTCGGAGTCTCGGTCACCGGGACAGCCTACTAACCGGTGTAGTACTCGCCCCGGCCCGGTCCGCCGCCGCGCCCGCTACCGGTTCCGCCCGCGCCAACCGTCAGCCCGCCCATGGTCGAACCGGCCCGGCCTGCTCCGGTGCGTCCGGGTCGGCCGGTGCGCGGGTCGGCCCGGCCTGGTCCGATCCGCCCGGGTTCGCCGGAGCGCAGGTGCCCTGGCCCGGTTCGGTCCGACCCGTCGGCTGCGTCGGACCGGCCGGGCGACTAGCGTGGATCACGGCCACGGGACCGCCGTGGCCAGCGACGACACCGGGAGTACACGTGCTGCGGTTCGGCTTGTTCGGCACCGGCCACTGGGCGGCGGAGACGCACGCGGCGGCGATCGGCGCGCACCCCCGTGCCGAGTTGGCCGGGGTCTGGGGCCGCAACCCCGACAAGGCGGCGGAGCTGGCGCGGCGGCACGGGGTGCCCGTCTTCACCGAGATCGACGCGCTGATCGACGCCTCCGACGCGGTCGCCGTGGCGCTGCCCCCGGACGTGCAGGCCGACATCGCCGTCCGGGCTGCCACGGCCGGCCGGCACCTGCTGCTGGACAAGCCGCTGGCGCTCACCCTCGCCGACGCCGATCGGGTGGTCGCCGCGGCCGGGCAGTCCGGCGTCGCCTCCGTGGTGTTCTTCACCCAGCGGTTCCACCCGAACGTGACCGGCTTCCTCGCCTCGACCGCGGCGGCCGGGGGGTGGCAGCACGCCCGGGCGACGATGTTCACGTCCATCTTCCAGCCCGGCAACCCGTACGGCGCGTCGCAGTGGCGGCGGGACCGGGGCGCGTTGTGGGACATCGGCCCGCACGCCCTGTCGATCATCCTGCCGGTGCTCGGCCGGGTGACCCGGGTCGCGGCCGTCGACGGCCCGAGCGGCCTGGTCCACCTGCTGCTCACCCACGACGGCGGGGCGACCAGCACGGTGTCGCTCACCCTCGACGCGCCGCCCGAGGCCACCACCCGCGACTTCGTCTTCTTCGGGGAGGACGGCGTGCTGGAGGTCCCGCCCGGGGACGGCAACGCGCTGACCGCGTTCTCCGTCGCGATCGACCAGCTCGCCGAGGAGATCGACTCCGGCACCCGGGACCACCGCTGCGACGTCCGGTTCGGCCGGGAGGTGGTGGCCGTCCTGGTCGCCGCCGAGACCGCCCGCGCCGAGGGCCGCACCGTCGACCTCCCGGGCTGACCGCCGTCTTGTCAGGCGAGACCGCTCAGCGCCTGACTCAGCTCGGTCGGAGAGTCGAACTCCTCAGCCGGCAGCGCGCGGAGCATCTGCAACACCTCCGTGCTGGCGCCGTTCTCCTGCCCCCAGCGGACCAGGTCCTCCCGGGAAGCGGGGTAGTCGAGCCCGGTTAGGTACTCCTGCAACTCCGTTCCGCTGACCGTCATACCAGCCCACTACCCGCTGCACCGCACGACATGCCCGCCCCCGGCTGCCGAACCCCACCCCGCCGGGTCCGGCGGGCGGGCGGTTTGCCCCGAAGGGGGGCGGGTAGCCGCGGACATGCTGGTACAGCGGCTCGGCGCGCCGAGCGACTTCGATCCGTTGCTGGAGCGGATCCGGGACGCCCGGATCGTGATGATCGGCGAGGCGACGCACGGCACCCACGACTACTACCGATTGCGTGAGCAGCTCACCCGGCGGCTCATCGCCGAGCGGGGCTTCTCCTTCGTCGCCGTGGAGGGGGACTGGCCGGACTGCGAGCGGGTGCACCGGTCGGTCACCGCCGCCCCGAACGGCCTCGCCGACCCGCAGGCCGCCCTGGAACGCTTCGAGCGCTGGCCGACGTGGATGTGGGCCAACGCCGAGGTGGCCCGGTTCTGCCGCTGGCTGCGGGCGTGGAACCTGGAGCAGCCGGCCCAACACCGGGCCGGCTTCCACGGCCTGGACGTCTACAGCCTCTGGGAGTCGATGCAGGCGATCTTCGACTACCTGGGCGAGGAGGAACCGGCCTCGCTGGAGGCCGCGCAGGAGGCGTACCGGTGCTTCGAGCCGTACGGGCGGCGGGTCGAGGAGTACGGGGCGGCCAGCCGGTTCGTCTCGGCGCGCTGCGAGGAAGAGGTGATCAAGCTGCTGGCGCGTACCCGGGAACAGGCCGCCTCGGATGGCCCGGACCGCTTCTCGGCCTGGCAGAACGCGGAGGTGGTGGCCGGCGCGGAGCGCTACTACCGGGCGATGGTGGCGGGCGGTCCGGAGTCGTGGAACGTGCGGGACATCCACATGGCGGACACCCTGGACCGGCTGCTGGACTTCCACGGCCCGGACGCCCGGGGCATCGTCTGGGCGCACAACACCCACGTCGGCGACGCCCGGGCCACCGACATGGCCGCCGACGGGCTGGTCAACATCGGCCAGTTGGCCCGGGAGCGGCACGGGGCGGACGACGTGGTGCTGGTCGGCTTCGGCGGCTACCGGGGGACGGTGGTGGCGGCTCCCCGGTGGGGGTCGCCCGCCGAGGCGATGGTGGTGCCGCCGGCCCGGCCCGGTTCGGTCGAGCGGCGGCTGCACGAGCTGCTGCCGGAGCGCGCGGTGTTGGTCTTCGGCGGCCCGGACCAGCCCGGCTGGGTCACCGAGGAGCAGGACCACCGGGCGATCGGCGTGGTCTACGACCCGACCTTCGAGTCGTGGGGCAACTACGTGCCGACCCGGCTGGGCGAGCGCTACGACGCCTTCGTCTGGTGCGACGACACCACCGCGCTGCAACCGCTGCCCGCGCTCACCTCGTTCGGGGAGCTGGAGACGTACCCGGCGGGGGTCTGAGCCGGACGGGCCCCGCCCCGCCGGGTGAGCGGCGGTGCGGGGCCCGTCCGGACCGGTCAGGCGTCGGCGGGCTTCTTCTCGGCGAGGTGGGCGCGCAGCCCCTCGCCCTCGATGTCCACGTTGGGCAGCAGCCGGTCGAGCCAGCGGGGGATCCACCAGGCCGCCTTGCCGAGCAGCGACATCACCGCCGGGACGATGGTCATCCGGACCACGAAGGCGTCGATGGCCACGCCGACGGCCAGCGCGAAGCCCATCGACTTGATGATCGGGTCTTCGAGGAAGACGAAGCCGCCGAACACCGCCATCATGATCAGCGCGGCGGCCGTGACCACCCGGGCGCCGTGCCCCATGCCGTTGACGGTGGCCTGCTGCGCGGTGTCGCCGTGCACGAAGTCCTCCCGCATCCGGGAGACCAGGAAGACCTCGTAGTCCATGGCCAGGCCGAACAGGATGCCGATGAGCAGGATCGGCAGGAAGCTGACCAGCGGGCTCGGGGTGTCCAGGCCGACGAGGTCGGCCAGGTGCCCCTGCTGGAAGATCGCGACGGTGATGCCGAACGTCGCGGCGACCGTGAGCAGGAAGCCCAGGGCGGCCTTGACCGGCACCAGGATCGACCGGAACACCAACATGAGCAGCAGGATCGACAGGCCGACGACGAGCACCAGGTAGACCGGCAGCGCGTCGGAGAGCTTCTCCGACACGTCGATTCCGATCGCGGTCGCGCCGGTCAGCAGCACGTCCGCGCCGGTGACGCCGGAGACCTGCCGGCGGATGTCGTGCACCAGGTTCTCGGTGGCCTCGTCGGTCGGACCACTCTTGGGGATGACCCCGAGCAGCACGGTCCGTCCGGTCCGGTCGGTCTGCGGCGGGGCCACCGCGAGCACCCCGTTCGTCTGCTGGACGAGCTGGGCGACCTGCGGGGCGGCGGCGGCCGTGGCCCCCTGCGAGTCGGAGGTGACGACCACCGCGAGCCGGCCGGTGAAGCCCGGCCCGAAGCTCTCCCGGATCAGGTCGCTGTTCACCCGGGCCGGCGAGCCGGTGGCGGCCGTGCTGGCGTCCGGCAGGGCCAGCCGCATGTCGGGGGCGGGCAGCGCGAGCAGGCCCAGGCCGACCAGGGCGACCAGGATCACCGGTACGCGCAGCCGGGTGACCAGGCGTGCCCAGCGGAAGCCGAAGCCGGACCGGTCCTCCGCCGCGGCTGCCGCCTCGGGGGTCTCGGTCGGGTCCGCGCCGTTGGCCGCCGCCTCGGTCTTGCGCAGCTTGCGGGGGAGCACCCGGACGCCGGCGAAGCCGAGCAGGGCCGGGGCGAGGGTGATCGCGACCAGCACCGCGACGCTCACGGTGGCGGCGG
Source organism: Micromonospora rubida (assembly GCF_009908295.1). Classification (GTDB taxonomy): domain Bacteria; phylum Actinomycetota; class Actinomycetes; order Mycobacteriales; family Micromonosporaceae; genus Micromonospora; species Micromonospora rubida. The sequence continues at coordinate 310,506 of NZ_JAAALO010000002.1, read as the reverse complement.
CGGCCAGGCCCATCACGGTCAGGAACGGGATCTGCACCACCGCGAGGCCGGCCAGCGCGATGACCACGGTGGCCCCGGCGAAGACCACCGCCGAGCCGGCGGTGCCGACGGCCCGGCCCACGGCCTCCTCCGGCGACAACCCCTCAAGCAGGTTCTGCCGGTAGCGGGAGGTGATGAACAGCGAGTAGTCGATGCCGACCGCCAGGCCGAGCATCAGGGCCAGGATCGGCGCGGTGCTGGTCAGCTCGATCGCGCCGCTGAGCGCGAACAGGCCGGCCATGCCGACGCCGACGCCGATCAGCGCGTTGAGCATGGTCATCCCGGCCGCGACCAGCGAGCCGAACGTGATGACCAGGACGATCGCCGCCACCAGGACGCCCAGCGCCTCGGTCGAGCCGATCTCCGGCTCGCCGCTGAGCACCTCGCCGCCGGGAGCGACCTGCCAGCCCTGCGCCTCGGCCTGCGCGCCCACCTTCTCGTACGCGTCGCGCTGGTCGTCGGTGACGTCGTCGGCGCGGCCGGCGAACTGCACCTGGATCAGCGCGTACCGGCCGTTCGGGGTGATCGCCTGGGCCTGGTACGGGTCGACTGCGGCGACCACGCCGGGCAGGGTGGCCGCCTCCTGGGTCACCTGCTTGACCAGGGCCTGACCCTCGGGCGTGGCGAGCTGGCCGTCCGCCGGAGCCTTCAGGGCGATCGTGCCGGTGGCCCCGCTGGCCTCCGGGAACCGCTCGCTGAGCAGGTCGATCGCCTGCTGCGACTCGGTGCCGGGCATGGTGAAGTTGCTCGTCGTCGGGCCGCGCAGCGTCGCCGCGGCGAGGCCGAGGCCGACGAGCACGACGAGCCAGACGACGGCGACGAGCCGTCGGCGGCGCAGCGAGGCTCGGCCGAGCCGGTACAACAGGGTCGACATCAGATTCTTGTCCTCGATCGTTGGTGAACTGGACGGTGGTGGGGTCAGTCGGGAGGGGCCAGCGCCCGCCGGACCAGCCCGAGCAGGGCGTCGCGCAGCTCGTCGTCGGCGACGTCGCCGAACTCGCCGCACGTCTCGGCGATCCCGGCGAGGACGACCAGCGCCGCGATCCGGGTCGCCGGGCGCGTCGAGTGGCCGGCGAGCGCCGCGACCAGCCGCTCGGAGATCTGCTGCACATGCGCGAACGCCGGCTGCTGTAGCAGGACGGGGAACTCCCCGCGGAGCAGCGCGATCTCCCGCCGGAAGCGCACCGCGAGGTTCACGAAGCCCTCGCCGGCGACCCGTTGGGCGTCCGCGCCGGCCAGCCCGGCGAACCGGTCGTCGAGCTCGTGCAGCACCGTGATCGCCGGGGCCATCAGCTCGCTGAGCAGGGCCTCCTTGCTGGCGAAGTGGTAGAGCACGGTGGCCTTCGAGACGCCGACCTCGCGGGCGAGGTCCTGCAACGAGGTGCCCTTGTACCCGGTCACGGCGAACCGCCGCGCCGCTGCGGCGAGAATCTCGGCATGCGTCTCCGGTACTACGCGAGCCATGTCGGCCACCTCCCGCCCACCAGCATGCCTGACCGATCGGTCAGACCCTGACCGATCGGTCAGAGAGGTCGGGTGGCTTTCGCCACAGCCCCCCGGTCCGGGTTCGCTGTACCCCGTTCGTCACGCAACGACACCGATGTCAGCGCTCGGCGCAGTGCTCCCGGTCGTACGCGGCCCGGGCGTCGGCGATGGCGGTACGGTGCCGCTCGGCCCAGGTGGTCAGCGCGACCAGGGACTCGTGCAGCTCCAGGGCCATGGCCGTTGCCGCGTACTCGACCCTCGGCGGCGCCGCCGGATGGACCGTGCGGCGTAGCAGCCCGTCCCGCTCCAGGTTGCGCAGGGTGAGGGTGAGCATCCGCCGGCTGATCCCCTCGACCTGCCGTTCCAGCTCGGTGAAGCGGACCGGCCCGTGGGAGGCGGCCACCAGGATGCCGATGCTCCACTTGCCGCCCACCCGGTCCAGGACCTCCCTGGCGGTGCACGCCGGGGCCTGGCCCGGGGCGAAGGGCACCCCGCTCTTTCCCTGGGACATCGAAGTGCCTCCTTCCGCTCCGCCTGAGGGTCACAGGCGATGGCCTCGGTAACAGATTGTGGGCCACGGGGGGGTGCCGGCACGCCGGCAAGGGCCCGGAGGGCCGGGAACACCGCCCTCGCAGTACGCGACACGGCTCTTTGGAAGAACAGCCGTCGCCCCGATGGCTGTCATGATGCGGTGATGACCGAAAACTCATCGACCCTCGTCGAGCGCGCGGACGCGCTGCGTGCCCTGCACAAGACCGGCGACCCGCTGGTCCTGCCCAACGCCTGGGACGCCGGGTCCGCCCGGGCCGTCGCCGCAGCCGGTTTCCCGGTCGTCGCCACCAGCAGCGCCGCAGTCGCCGAGTCCCTCGGGTACGCCGACGGCGAGGCCACCCCGGTCGATGAGATGTTCGCCGCCGTCGCCCGGATCGCCCGCGCCGTGCCGGTCCCGGTCACCGCCGACCTGGAGCGGGGGTACGGCCTGAGCCCGGCCGAGCTGGTCGAGCGGATGCTCGCCGCAGGCGTGGTCGGCTGCAACCTGGAGGACTCCGACCCGCGCACCGGGGCGCTGTACGACGTGGAGGAGCAGGCCGACCTGCTCGCCGCCGTCCGGGCCGCGGCCGACGCGGCCGGGGTGCCGCTGGTGCTCAACGCCCGGATCGACCTGTACCTGCGTGAGGCCGGCGACCCGGCCGGGCGTACCGCCGAGGCGGTCCGCCGGGCCCGGCGCTACCGGGCCGCCGGGGCGGACTGCGTCTACCCGATCTTCCTGACCGACCCGGAGCAGATCGCGGAGTTCGTGGCCGGCGCGGACGCCCCGGTGAACCTGGTCTTCAAGCCCGGCGCCCCGAGCCTGGCGGAGATGGCCCGGCTCGGCGCGGCCCGGGTCAGCTACGGCGCCGGCCCGTACGCGGCGGTCAAGGCGCGGACCGCCGCGCTGCTCGACGCCGTCCGGGCCGGCAAGAACCCGTACGCCCCGCCATCGGCGTAGGGGCGCCGAACGGGGGACCACCAGGTCGTCAGGCCACCGCGATGCCGTGTAGCAGGCCGTCCTGGTCGCCGACGAGGAACATGTCGCCGATGACGACCGCTGGGCTGTAGCAGTATGCGGTGGTGGTCAGCTGGAGCCGGGTCCGGACCGACCCGGTGGTGAGGTCGAGGCCGACCAGCAGGCCGGTGGTGGTCGGGGTCCACGCGACGTCGCGGTGGATCGTAGATGTAGGAGCCGGCCATCGACCAGCGGGGCTCGCCGGTGGCGGGGTCGAGCGCGAACGCGTTGGTCACGGTGGACACCAGGAGCAGTCCGTTGGAAAGTACCTCCAGGGTGTCCGCCCAGGGGCCGTAGATGAGGCGGCTGTAGGCGGTGGTGCGGGTGGTGGCGGAGAACGACCACAGCGCGGCACCGGTGCGGGCGTCGTGGGCGTAGACGTTGCCGTCCCCGGCTCCGGCGTAGACGCGGGCACCGTCGCTGGCCGCACGCCCGGCGAACATGCCCCGGCCGGCGACGGTCCACACTGTCTCGCCCGAGCGCGCGTCGACGGCCTGCCGGGTCTGGCCGGCGGAGAGGACGACCAGGGTGCGGCCGTCGACCGTGGTCACCAGCGGGCTGCCGAGCACCGGGGCACCGGCGTCGTGGGCGAACCGGCGGCGCCCGGTGGCCGGGTCGAGGGCGTAGAGGCGGTGGTCGTCGGAGGGGACGTAGACGGTCCTGCCGTCGGGGGCGAACGCCGGCCGGCCGTGCACCGGGCCGATCCGGGTCTGCCAGCGCCGCTGCAGCCCACGGCGGGTGGGCCGGGCGCCGATGACGGTCCCGCCGGTGGTCGCGGCGACCAGCAGATCGTCCCGGGCGGCCAGGCCGGCCTGCACCGGCGCGCCGAGCTGTTCGCTCCAGCGCAGTCGCCGGCCGGCGTCGGGGAGGGCGAAAGCGCGGGTCTGCTCGTGCCAGGCGCCGTCGGGGTCGGTGACCCGCACGGTCATCCGGTGCTCGCCGGGCGGCAGCGCGGTGATGTCCAGGCCGCCGGTGAACCGACGGCCGGCGGAGTCGGGGGACAGGTTCCGCCACGGGCCGGCGTCCTTGAGCCCGTAGGTGTGCTGCGGGTAGAGCTTGGCCTGCACGTTGTTGGCCCGGGCGTGCGGGGAGAGCCGTACCGACACCGCCAGCGCCGCGCCGGCCGGGTCGAGCGAGACCGCCTGGGGTCGCTGCTCCGCGGCGATCCGTGGGCCGGCGAGCGGAATGTCCAGCACCGGCCGGGACTCGGCGCTGCCGTCGGCGGCCCGCTGCACGGCCGTCACCTTCAGCACCGGGCCGTCGGACCCGACCGCGCGCTGCACCCAGTAGTAGATCGGCGTGCCACGGGTGTCGTCGACCGCCAGCTGGGCCACCCCGTTGAACCGTTGTACCTGTTCCTCGTGCACGTGCCCGGCGAACATGGCCCGCACGTCGTAGCGGTCGAGTAGCTTCAGCAGCCGCTCCTGGTCGGAGACGTAGTAGTTGTCGCCGCCGAACGGGAAGTGACACAGCAGCACGATCGGCATCCCGGGCGCGACCCTGTCCAGGTCGCGGGTCAGCCACTGGATGCCGGACTCGCCGAATCCGCCCGGCTCCTGGAGCAGGTGGCTCGGGTCCAGCGCGACGAAGTGCAGGCCGTCGAAGTCGAACGAGTACCGGCTCGGCCCGAACAGCGATCCGTACCGCTTACCGGCGGTGCTGTCCCACCGCCAGTCGTGGTTGCCCGGCACGTGCCGGATCCGGGGCCGCAACGCCGCCGGGATGGTGTCCAGATAGGTGTCGTACTCGGCCACCGAGCCGTGCTCGACGAGGTCTCCGACGTGGCAGACGATCGGCGGGTTCGCCGCGGCGATCTGCTGGTACACCCAGCGCACCCCCTCGGTCCGCTCAGGAAGATTCACGTCGATCTGCGTGTCGCCCAGCAGGGCGAACCCCGACGACCCCGGCCTGCCCGGCCCACCGTGCCCGGGCGAGCCGGCCGCCGCGGGCGAACCGCCGACCACCGCGCCGGTGGCCGCCGCGGTGACCGCGCCGACGCCCAGGCCGAGCAACCGGCGACGGTCCATCGAAAGATGGGCATGGTCCTGGGCTGGCAGCGATGGCATGATCTGTTCCCTCCGGCGGGCTCGCTTGGAATGCCGGGGAGTTTGGCACGGGCTCAACCGCCTGACCAACGGTTCTCCGGCAGATTCCCGGCGATTTCGCAGGGATTCGTCAAGCTTGATGGGCGGATGGTCGGTTCCTTGCATCCGCTCGCAGGTCCGCGCCCATGCGGAGCGCGCTGAGCGCCCGTGACCCGGCTGAACCGGCTCCGGGCATCCGTCGGCCGGACACCCGAGAGCACGGCCGGATTCAGTCCGCGGTGCCGTGCGCCTGGTCGTAGGCGCCCCGGGCGTCGGCGACTGCGGTGTGGTGCCGCTCGGCCCAGCTGGTCAGGGCGACCAGTGATTCGTAGAGCTCCAGTGCGATGGGGGTGGCGGCGTACTCCACCTTCGGTGGCACCGTCGGGTACACCCGCCGGTGCAGCAAACCGTCGCGCTCGAGGTTGCGCAGGGTGAGCGTGAGCATCCGCCGGCTGATTCCCTCGATCTGCCGCTCCAGCTCGGTGAAGCGCACCGGACCCTGGGACGCGGCGACCAGGATGCCGATGCTCCACTTGCCGCCCACCCGGTCGAGCACCTCGCGGACCGTGCACGCCTTCGCCTGGCCCGGAGGGAAGGGGCGGTCGCCGGCCTCGCACCTCGTCAGGCTGCCGGTCGTCACGGGCACATTGTTGTTCTCCTGGGACATGAAAGTGCCTCCTTACGCTCCGCCTCATAGTCACAGATGATGGCTTCGGTAACAAACAGTGCACCAAGGAGGCATCCGGTGATGACCCGTTCCGTCCCGCCCCGCTGGCCGGCGCTGCTCGTGCTCTGCGCCGGCAGCCTGATGATCATCTTGGACGGCACCGTCGTCGCGGTGGCGCTGCCGGCGATCCAGCGCGACCTCGGCTTCACCGCGACCGGCCTGGCCTGGGTGGTAAACGCCTACCTGGTCGCCTTCGGCGGGCTGCTGCTGCTCGCCGGGCGCCTCGGCGACCTGCTCGGCCGCCGGCAGGTCTTCCTCGCCGGCGTCGCGCTCTTCACCCTCGCCTCGCTGCTCTGCGCGGTGGCGACCGGGCCGGGGGTGCTGGTCGCCGCCCGTTTCCTCCAGGGCATCGGCGGAGCGCTCACCATGGCGGTCAGCCTCGGCCTGATCGTCCGGCTCTTCCCGGAACCGGCCGAGCGGGGCCGGGCCATCGCCGTCTTCAGCTTCACCGGTGCCGCCGGCGCCTCGCTCGGCATGCTCACCGGGGGAGTGCTCACCGACCTCGTCGGCTGGCCAGCGATCTTCCTGATCAATCTGCCGATCGGGGTGGTGATCCTGTTGGCCGCCGTACGCCTGATCGCGGCCGACCGGGGCCTGGGTCTGCGGGCCGGCCTGGATCTGCTCGGCGCGGTGCTGGTCACCGCCGGCCTGATGGCCACCGTGGTGGCGATCGTCGGCACCGGTGAGCACGGCTGGACGTCGGCCCGCACGCTCGGCGCCGCCGCACTCGCCGCCGTCCTGCTCGGCGGCTTCGTGCTGCGGCAGCGGGCGACCGCCACCCCGTTGTTGCCGCCGAGGGTGCTGCGCACCCCCGACCTGGTGGCCGCCAACGCGGTCCAGTTCCTCATGGTTTCCGCGTTCCTCGGCCTTCAGTTCCTGCTCGCGGTGGAACTCCAGGTGGTCCTCAAGTTCGATGCGGCGGCCACCGGGCTGGCCTTCCTGCCCGCCCCGCTGATGATCGGGGCGGTCTCGATCGGCCTCGCCGGCCGGCTGATGGCCCGGTACGGTGCCCGGGCGGTGCTGCTCACCGGGCTGGCGTCCGCCCTGGTCGCGTTCCTGCTGTTCGCCCGGATACCGGCCGACGGCGGCTACCTGTCCGACGTGCTCCCCGCGATGCTGTTCTTCGGCCTCGCCGGTGGGCTGTCGATGCCGGCCGTGACCACGCTGGCGATGGCCGGAGCCAGCGGGGCCGACGCCGGCCTGGCCTCCGGGCTGGTCAACACCACCCAGCAGGTGGGCGGTGCGCTCGGGGTGGCCGCGCTGGCCACCCTGGCCGCCACCCGCACCGGCGACCTGCGGGGGGCCGGCTGGGCCGAGGTCGCCGCGCTCGCTGCCGGCTACCGGACCGCCTTCGCCGTCGCAGCGGCTCTGGTCACCGCGGCCCTGCTGGTCGCCCTGGCCACCCTGCGCCGCCGGTCGGCCGGACCGACGCCGACGGAGGCCGGCGAGTCGGCCCCGGAGCGGGAGCCGGCCGGCGAACTTGCCCAGTGACCCGGGCGCGACGACCGGCGCGACGCGAGGACGGACCCCGCGTCGCGCCGGTCCACGTCCGGCCTGCGGCCCGCGCTTCTAGTCCCAACGCCGTTCAGTTAGGCGGTTCGGGCGGTGGTCAAGGTGTGTCGCGGGCATGAAAGCAGCGGAGCTCCTGTATAGAGGGTGGTCACTCTAAGACGCCCTCAACACCGGGAGCTCCGCTGCCTGATCAGATTGCCATAACCCATACCAGGACGGTCGCGGCGGGCCGGTTCGCGCCGGGCCATCTGGGTGAGCTGACCCAGCTGGTGCCGTTCGACATGGTCGACGACGCTCTGCAACGCTGCGGCGCGGTCCAGCAGCGGATCCGCCTGCTGCCGGCCCGTGTCGTGGTCTACCTCCTGCTCGCGGCCTGCCTGTTCGCCGATCAGGGCTATATCCAGGTGTGGCATCGGCTGACCGCCGGGTTACGCACATTGGCTCTGACCACTCCCTCGGCCAGCGCGCTGCGTCAGGCCCGCCAGCGACTCGGCGTGGCCCCGATGCGGGCACTGTTCGATCTACTACGCGGCCCGGCCGTCACGACCGCAATGACCGCCGTGACGTGGCGTGGCCTGCTCGTCTGCGCGATCGACGGCACGATGATCAGCGTGGCGGACAGCACGGCGAACCTCGCCGCGCTGACCAAGCAACGCTGCAATCACGGCACCGGCGGCTATCCCACGATCCGCATGCTGGCCTTGGTCTCCTGCGGCACCCGCCACATCATCGACGCGGTGTTCGGATCAGCCAGCACCGGAGAAACCGGATACGCCCCGCAACTGGCCCGCAGCCTACGACCCGGGATGCTGATCCTGGCCGACCGCAACTTCGCCGCCGCCGCACTCCTGCAAAATTTTGCCGCAGCCGGCGCCGACGTTCTCGTGCGCTGCCAAAAGTGGACGCCGTCTACCGGTCCGAGGCCGCCACGACGACGGCTCCCACCAGTCACAGCTCGGCCCGCTCACCGTCCGCGTCATCGACGCCGAGATCACCATCATCGCCAACGGCGTCCGGCAGACCGGCCACTACCGGCTGATCACCACCCTGCTCGACCACCACCGCTATCCCGCCGGCCAACTGATCGCCCTCTACCACCAGCGCTGGGAAATCGAGACGGCCTACCTCGAACTAAAATCGACCATCCTCGACGGCCGGGTCCTGCGTTCACGCACCCCGACCGGGATCGAGCAGGAAATCTACGCCCTGCTCATCACCTACCAAGTACTGCGCACCGCGATGGTCGACGCAACCGACAGCATCGCCGGCACCGACCCCGACCGGGCCAGCTTCACCATCGCCCTGAACACCGCCCGCGACCAGATCGTTCAGGCCGCGAGCGTCATCGCCGGCACCACGATCGACCTGGTCGGCGTCATCGGCCGACAGGTCCTGGCCGGCCTCATGCCCAACCGGCGCGTACGCACCAAAGCACGCATCGTCAAACGCGCCATCAGCAAATACAACGCCCGCGGCCCGAACATCAACCGCACCACCTACCAAGCCACCATCGAAATCAACATCATCACCTTGACACCGGACAGCCAGCCCTAACTGAACGGCGTTGCTTCTAGTCCCGCGCCGTCCCGCGCTCGTCGTACTTGTACTTCTGAATCAAACTGGCCGAATTTTCGGCCCATGCTGTCAACCGACTCCCACGCCGATCCCGATAGAAGGGTGACACCGGAGAGAGGAGTCCCAGTTTGTCGACAGATGATGACCAGGAGTTCGTCGAGTACGTCTCGGCGGCCCTGGGTCGGCTGCGGCGTTCCGCCTATCTGCTCTGTGGGGACGCCCACCGCGGCGACGACATAGTGCAGTCCACCCTGGTCGCGGTCTACCTGCGGTGGTCGAAGGTGAGGGCTGTCGACAACATCGACGGATACGTGCACCGCATTCTGGTACGCCGCTACCTCGACGAGACCCGCCGGTCCTGGGCGCGGGTGCTGTTGGCGTGGCGGATGCCGGAGTCGCCGGCACCGGCGGGCCTGGGCGTCGAGGACGCCGACGCGGTGCGCGCGGCGCTCGGCACGCTGAGCCGGGGGCAGCGCAGTGTGCTGGTACTGCGGTTCTTCTGTGACATGTCCGTGCAGCAGACGGCCGACGCGCTCGGTTGCTCGGTGGGCAGCGTCAAGAGTCAGACATCCCGGGGACTTGCCGCGCTGCGCGGTCTGCTGGGTGCGCAGTGGCTCGACGCCGCACCCGCTCCAGCCCGGCCGGCCCCTTCCGACAACGACCGACTTTTTGCGACAGGGAGTGTGCGATGACCGGCGACACGATGACCGGCGACACGATGACCGGCGACACGATGGGCGGCGACGTGACGAGGAACGATGTCGAGGACCGCGACTCGGCGGCGGTCCGTTCGCTGCTGTCCACAGCGGAGGTCCCGGCCGGCCGGCTGACGTCGGGCGGGCTGCTCGTCCGCGGTCGGCGGGTACGCCGACAGCGCCGTGCGACCGCGACGGTCGCCGGGGTCCTCCTGCTCGGGCTGGCCACCGTCGGCGGGATCGGGCTGGTCGACCCGGGATCGGCCGACCCGGTCGCTCAGCCTGCGTCGCTGCCCCTACTGCCCGGGACTGCGGCCCGGCCCGCCGGGTGCGCCGTCGAGGCGCTGGCGTTGCCGGGCCGGGCGACGTCCGGCCAGGTGAACGACGGGTCACCGAGCGGCCGGTACCTGGTCGGCTTCACCGCGGCCGGCGGGTCACTGGCTACGCCGGTCCGCTGGGACGGGACGAAGGCGGCGAGTATCAAGATCAACGGCATCGGCGAGGCCCACGGAGTGAACGACAGCGGGATGGTGGTCGGCGAGGGTCAGCGCACATCCGGGGGGTCGTTCGCCTGGGCGTACGTCGGGGGCAAGGTGGTCGAACTGCCGGTTCCACCGGGTTACAGCGGTGCGGAGGCGAACGCGGTCAATTCCCGAGGAGACGTGACCGGCGTGTTGTTCACGTCCAATCGGACGGTGGCCGTGGTCTGGCGTGGCGTCGGCGCGACCCCCCGGGCGGACGTGCTGACCGCACCGCGCGGGGCGATGGCCTCCGGCATCTCCGACGCCGGTGTCGTGGTCGGTGCGCTGGAGGACGGCAGCAACAGTGTCCCCTATCAGTGGGACGCCAACGGGCAGGGCAGCCAGCTGGCCGGTCTGGCGGGAATGGTGGGCGGTGCCGCGCACGGAGTGCGCGGCGGTTGGGCGTACGGCCTGCTGTCCCGCGATCCGAAGGACGTATCGGCGACGCTGGACCGGAAGACGGCCCGGCGCCCGATCGTGGTCGGTTCGAGCGAGTCGGTGCTGTGGAACCTCGCGACCGGCCAGGCCACCGCGCTGGAGGACCGCCGGATCGAGGCCGTCAACCCCCGAGGTGAGGCGGTGGTCAATCACACCGCCGATCGGACCGCCGCGCTGCGGGATCCGGCCGGAACCGTTCGTGAACTTCCCGGCCTCGCCAGCGGGGCACACGTGTACGCGTACGCGCTGAACGACGCCGGCACGCTCGCCGCCGGTACCAGCGGTTCCGCAGCGGTCCGCTGGCAGTGTGCGAAGGGAAACAACTGATGCGCATCCGCCGACAACCGGTTGCCGGCGGACTGGGCCTGGTCGTGGCCGTCCTGGCCGCCGCACCGTTCACGCCGGGCGGCGCCAGTGCCGCAGCGGCGGGCGGTCAGCCTGTCGCCGTACGGCCGGACCTCGCCGCCGCGTCGCCGCCGGCACGGACCGCGTCGAAGGAACTGGCCCGGACGGTCACCCTGCTCACCGGAGACCGGGTCACCGTGTACGGCGCGGACCAGGCCCGGTGGTCGGTCGCCCGGGGCCCCGGGCGGGAGAACGTCACCTTCCAGGGCAGCAGAGTGGGCGACCACCTGCGGTTGGTGCCGAGCGACGCGGTCGGCCCGCTGCGCGCCGGCCTGCTGGACCGCCGGCTGTTCGACATCACCACGCTGCTCGACAGCGGGTACGACGACCGGCGCTCCGACCTGCCGCTGATCGTGACGTACGCCGACGCCGACGCTGCCCGGACCGCCCGGGCCGGCGCCGGGGCTCGGGTGGTCCGCGCCCTGCCCGGCCGGGCCACCTTCGCGGTACGCGCGAAGCGGAGCGACGCCGGCACGTTCTGGCGAAGCCTGGGCACCGGCGCCCAGGGATTCGCCCCGACCGGTGGGGTCCGGAAGGTGTGGCTGGACGGCCTCCGTAAACCGTCGCTGGCCACCAGCGTGCCGCAGATCGGCGCGCCGGCGGCCTGGCAGGCCGGCTACACCGGGGCGGGGGTGACGGTGGCGGTCCTGGACAGCGGGATCGACGTCGCCCATCCGGACCTGGCCGGCCGGGTCGTGGCGAGCGAGAACTTCACCGAGGGCCTTGAGGACGACCGTGACCTGGTGGGACACGGCACCCACGTGGCGTCCACGGTGGCCGGCAGCGGAGCCGCCTCGGACGGGCGCAACCGGGGAGTCGCCCCGGACGCCTCGCTGGTCAGCGGCAAGGTCTGCGCCGTGTATGGCTGCTTCGAGTCGTGGATCATGGCCGGGATGCAGTGGGCCGTCACCGAGCGGCACGCGAAGGTCGTCAACCTCAGCCTCGGTGGCCCGGACGGTCCGGAGACCGATCCGCTGGAGCAGACGGTGGCCGAGCTGAGTGCCCGGTACGGCACCCTCTTCGTGGTCGCCGCCGGCAATGAGGGCGCGGATGCGTCGGTCGGCTCACCGGCCAGCGCCCCGGCCGCGCTGGCCGTCGGCGCGGTCGACCGGACCGACGCGCTCGCGAGGTTCTCCAGCCGGGGACCGGGGATCGGTGACGCCGCGGTGAAACCCGACCTGACCGCCCCGGGAGTGGACATCACCGCGGCGCGTGGTGCGGACGCCGGGTTCGGCAGTCCGGGCGAGGCCTATGTCGCCCTCTCGGGTACCTCGATGGCGAGCCCACACGTGGCCGGCGCGGCGGCGCTACTGGCGCAGCAGCATCCGGACTGGTCCGGCGAACGACTCAAGGCCACGTTGATGGCCGCTGCGGTCCGCTCGACCCAGATCGGGATCTTCGGGCAGGGCGCCGGCCGGGTGGACCTGGGCCGGGCGCTCCACCAGTCGGTCACGGTGACCCCGCCCAGCGTGGCGCTCGGGTCACACCGGTGGCCGCACGGCGACGACGAACCGGTGGTCGAGACCGTCACCTACCACAACAGCGGCGACCAACCGGTGCAGTTGGAGTTGGCGGTGCAGGCCACCGGACCGGCCGGCGCGCCGGCCCCGGCCGGGATGTTCACCCTGGGCGCCAGTCGGCTCACCGTACCGGCCGGCGGGGACGCGCGGACCACGGTGACCGCGGACACCCGGCTGGGCACCCAGGACGGCAACTACGCCGGCTACCTGCTGGCCACCGCCGGGAACCTGGTGGTGAACACCCCGATCTCGGTCGGCCGGGAGGTCGAGAGCTACGACCTGACCCTGGTGCACACCGGCCGGGACGGGGCACCGGCCACCGACGTCCAGCCGGCGGTGTTCCGGATCGACGGCGAGACCACGGAAATCGCGGTGCCCGCCAACGGCCGGCTGCGGCTGCCCCGTGGCAGGTACCTGGTCTACACCTGGATCTACGGCCCGGACGGCGAGTGGACCCACCTGGTGTGGCCCCGGCTGGAGCTGACCGGGGACCAGACCGTCAACTTGGATGCCCGGCTGGGCAGACCACTCCAGGTGACCGTGCCCGACCCGACGGCCGGCTCGATCCTGGCCGAGCTGATCGCGGCCATCCCGACCGGGGACAACCTCGGCGTCGCCACGTTGTCGTTCGGTGACTCGTTCGATGGGATGTACAGCGCGCAGCTCGGTCCGGTGGACCCGCTGGACGGCGTCTGGGCGAAGATCGGCAGCCAGTGGGCCAAGGGGGGCGTCGACGGGAGATTGAACAGCCCGTACGGCTACCGCCTGGCCTGGTACGAGCGGGGTCGGCTGCCCACCGGGTTCACCCGGAACGTGCGCCCCGACGACCTCGCCACGGTGCGGCACTCGTACGCCAACTCCGCTCCGGGGCTGCGGGGTCGGTTCAGTGCGATCGCGGCGGCGGACGATCTGCCCAGCGGTGGATTCCTCATCGACATCGGCTTCGCGCTGCCCACCACCCGGACCGAGTACTACCTCGCGGGAAACGGGTTGACCTGGCAGAACGGCTTTTCCGAACAGAGCGAGGACAACAAGCATCTGCTGACCTCGCTGTGGGGGGTGAGTCGCTACCGGGCGGGCTGTGCCTACCAGGAGAGCTGGAACCGGGGTGTGCTCGGTCCGGCCTTCTTCGGCCTCGACGATCCCGACCGCGAGCCGAAGGAGGTGGCCCGGATCGGCGACACCATCCACACCTACCTGTCGCTGTACTCGGACGCGGCGGACCGGTTCGGGCTCGGGCAGGAGGCCGACTACACCACCTCGCTGCACCGGGACGGGGTGCTGGTCGGCACGGCGAACGGCTGGGAGAGCAGCTTCAACGTCCCGGCCGCCGAGGCGGGCTACCGGCTCCGGTTCGAGGCCCAGCGTGCCGCACCGGCCAGCCTGGCCACCCGCACCACCGTCGAATGGACCTTCCGGTCCGGCGCCAACGGCAGCGGCAACACCATGCTGCCGGTTTCGGTGGTGCGGTTCGCGCCACGGCTCGACGAGGTCAACGCGGCACCCGCCGGGGCCACGGTCCGGTTCCCGGTGACGGTGCTCCGGCAGCCCGGCTCGGCCGCCGGAGCGGTCCGGGCGCTCAACGTCGACGTGTCGTACGACGACGGGCAGACCTGGCAGCGGGCGGAGCTGAAGCGTTCCGGTAACGGCGGGACGCTCACCCTGCGCCATCCGGCGTCCGCCGGGTACGTGTCGCTGCGGGCCAGGGCGACGGACAGCGCCGGCAACACCGTGGACCAGACGATCATGCGGGCGTACCGGCTGGCTGAGGGGTGATCAAGATCTTCTGACGGCCGGACACACGATTAAGGCCCCTGACCCGGATCTTCCCTGGTCAGGGGCCTTTTCGTGCTGGTTGACTCTGGTGCCCCCGGCAGGATTCGAACCTGCGCCACCGCCTCCGGAGGGCGGTGCTCTATCCCCTGAGCTACGGGGGCTCAGCGACTGGAGAAGACTAGCAAACGTCCCCGACGATCGCCGAATCGGTATCGGTGATCGACTTCGTGTCGCCGACGTGGCGGTGCTGGTCGCCCGGTTGGCCAGCCGTCAGGCGGCGGCCACGCGCCCGCAGCTCGGCAGCGGGTGCAACGCGATCCGCCGGGGGAGCCGGCGCGGCCACTCGTTCTTCGGCCAGGAGCCGTCGACGATGAGGTGCACGGGCCGCTCCTCGACCCCGCTGAGCCGCAGCACGAAGTCCCGGGGCAGCGGCGGGTCGACCGACGGGGTGGTCACCATGAACCGGACCCGCCCCCGCGACGAGACGGCGGAGACCACGTCGGCCGCCGGCATCGTCCCGCGCAGCCGGACCCGGCCGAGCCAGTAGACCTCGGCCAGGTGCTCCTGGGCGGCCCGGGTGATCGCCGGGTACTCGCTGCGCACCCAGCGCTCGACCGCGCCGGCGCAGAGCCCGCAGGCGCGCTCGCGCGGCTCGCGCGGCCCCAACCCCCAGGCCCGCAGGTACGCCCCGACGGCGCCGACGTCCATCGCCGGGTCGAACCGGCGCTGGACGAGCGCGGTGAGGCTCTGCCGCGTCCACAGCTCCTCGTCCAGGCCGAACTCGTCGGGGTGGACGCCCCGCAGGACGTCGATCAGTTCCAGCTCCTGTTCGCGGCTGAGCGTTCCCGGCTCGCCCTGCCGCTGTCCGCGACGAACGGCTGCCACCGTTCCGTCACCGCCGATGGTGTGGCGCCGGCACCAGCTGGTGACCGAGCGCCCTGCGTCTCTGAGTGCAACCCCCACGTCCTGCGCAACGAGCCCGAATCGCTACTGGTCACGATATGTAGGTAGAAAAGTCCACCAACCGCAGCATTTGGGCGTCAAGCCGTCAAACCGGCTAATCGGACAGAGGCTCGGGGGCAGGTGGACAAGGGCTCAGGGGAGAGGCGGGTGGACGACGGAAGGCCCGCACCCCACCTTGCTGGCGGGACGCGGGCCTTCCAAGTCGTGCGCGGGTTGCCTCAGCCCTTGAGTCGGGCGAGGGCGGCCCTGAGGTTCGTGAGGTCCGTCTGCTGGGTGTTCTTCATGGTCTGGGCGGTGCGCACGACGTCGGGCTGGTCGCTGACATCGAGGATGCCGTCGATCATGTGGATGCCGCCGGTGTGGTGCCGGATCATCAGCTCCACGAACAGGACGTCCAGCTCCCTGCCTTGGGCGGCGCGCAGCCTCGCCAACTCCTCCGGGGTGGCCATCCCCGGCATCAGCCCGTCGCGCACCGTGTCCTCGCCGTCCGGCATCCATGCCATCCGGGGCTGCGACCCGGTCGGGTCGAGGCCCCAGGAGCGCAGCCACGCCTGCATGGCACCGAGCTCGCCCTGCTGGCCGGTGGCGATGTCGCCGCCGATGCTGACCACCTCGGGGTCGGTGCCGCGCTGGAACGCGATCAGCCCCATCTCCACCGCCTGGGCGTGGTGACTGGTCATGTCCCGGGCGAAGCCCGCCTCCGCCGAGGCGTCACCCGGGCGGGTGAGCCTCGGCGTGAGCAGGCCGCCCGCGTACCCGAGGAGGAGACCGACCACGACGGCGGCGGCGACCACCAGGACGCCGAACCGGCGCCCGGCCGGCCGGCCATCGTCCACCGGGCCATCCGCCAGGTCGCGGTCCGTCGTCGTGGGTGCGGTCATCGGGTCCCCGTCCTCGCTGTCCGGATCACTGGGTGGGCATCTGGTTGCCGTCACGCGGCGTGGTGCCGGTGGCGGTGATGCCCGTGGCGCAGTTGGCGGTCGGGCCCTCGATCGAGGCGTTCACCCGCAGCGTCTTGATGAACTCGTCGATCCGGCTGTCGTCGGCCTTGTCGACCTTGAGCTGGTATCCCCAGGTCTGGAGGGAGATCGGCTTGTCCAGCCCCTCGTACGGGCTGAGCATCATCTTCTCCTTGCCCGCGACCTTGTCCTTGAGCTTCGCCACCTGGTCGGCGGGCAGGTCGGGGCGGTAGGTGATCCACACCGCGCCGTGCTCCAGGCTGTGCACCGCGTGCTCGTTGGCGATCGGCGCGTCGTAGACGTCGCCCATGCAGTTCTGCCAGGACGCGTTGTGCGGGCCGGCCACCGGCGGGGCCTGCGCGTACTTGAGTGAGCCCTGCTGGTGGTTGCTGCCCTTCACCAGCTCCGGGTCCTTGTCGCGGAAGTTGACGATGCCGCTGATGTCGTCGGCCCGCTTCTCCCACGACTTCGAACCCTGGAAGGTGGCCCATGCGCCGAAGCCGATGATCGCCACGGCGAGCACGCCGACCGCGGCGAACAGCGCGATCGGCCCCCAGGACCGGCCCTGGCTGACCTTCACCGGGGCGATCGGCTTGCGGGGGCCCTTGCCCTTGCCGCCGGCTGCGGGGCGTGGGCTGTCGCCCGTCGACTTGCCGGCCCCGGGCTTGGCGCCGGACGCGGGCCGGCCCGCCGCCGGCTTCTTGCCGGTGGTGACCACGGTCGGACGGCGCTCTGGGCCGCCCGGGGTGCTGATGCTCATCGTGCCTCGTCAGGTCGGTCGGTCAGGGTGGGTGGCGGGCCGGAATTCACGCGCAGGGTCGCCGCCGAGTGCCCGAGTCTACCCCCGATAACATGGTTCGGTGACTCCCGCAGAACTGGCCGACGCCGTCCTCTCCGCAGCCCATGCCGTCTTCGTCGACCGGGGCCTGGACCGCGCGGCGCTCCCGGAGCGCACGGCCGTCGAGCGACCGCGCAATCCCGAGCACGGTGACTACGCCTCGACGCTCGCCCTCCAGCTGAGCAAGAAGGTGGGCGTGCCCCCGCGCGAGCTGGCCGCGGAGCTGGCCGAACAGCTCGGCCGGGCCGCCGGGGTCAAGTCGGTGGAGATCGCCGGCCCGGGCTTCCTCAACATCCGGCTCGACGCGGCCGCCGCCGGCCAGCTCGCCCGGGCGATCGTCGAGGCCGGCCCGGCCTACGGGCGGGGCGACGCGCTCGCCGGCCAGCGGCTCAACCTGGAGTTCGTCTCGGCCAACCCGACCGGCCCGGTGCACATCGGCGGGGTCCGCTGGGCCGCCGTCGGCGACGCGCTCAGCCGGCTGCTGCGCGCCACCGGCGCCGAGGTCGGCACGGAGTACTACTTCAACGACGCCGGTTCCCAGATCGACCGGTTCGCCCGGTCCCTGCTCGCCGTCGCGAAGGGCGAGCCCGCCCCGGAGGACGGCTACGGCGGCGCGTACATCGCGGAGATCGCCAACGAGGTGCGCGCCCGCCGGCCCGACGTGCTGGAGCTGGACGACGGCGCCGCCCGGGAGGTGTTCCGGGTCGAGGGCGTGCAGCTCATGTTCGTCGAGATCAAGTCCTCGCTGCGCGAGTTCGGGGTGGAGTTCGACACCTACTTCAACGAGAAGGACCTGCACGACCGGGGCGAGCTGGACCAGGCCCTCGCCCGGCTGCGGGAGCAGGGTCACGTCTTCGAGACCGACGGGGCCGTCTGGCTGCGCACCACGGACTTCGGCGACGACAAGGACCGGGTGCTGCGCAAGTCCAACGGCGAGTGGACGTACTTCGCCGCCGACTGCGCGTACTACCTCGACAAACGCGAGCGCGGCTTCGACCGCGTGGTGATCATGCTGGGCGCCGACCACCACGGCTACATCGGCCGGATGAGGGCGATGGCCGCCTGCTTCGGCGACGACCCGGACACCACCCTGGAGATCCTGATCGGCCAGCTCGTCAACCTGGTCCGCGACGGCGCGCCGGTGCGGATGAGCAAACGCGCCGGCACCGTGGTCAACCTGGAGGACCTGGTCGACGCGATCGGCATCGACGCCTCCCGGTACGCGCTGGCCCGCTACTCCAGCGACTCGCCGATCGACATCGACGTCGAGCTGTGGACCCGGGCCACCCGGGACAACCCGGTCTACTACGTGCAGTACGTGGCGGCCCGCACGGCCAGCGTGGGCCGCCACGCCGCCGAGGTGGGGCTGACCCGGGGCGACGCCGACGCGTTCCGCCCCGAGCTGCTCGCCCACGAGAAGGAGAACGAGCTGCTCAAGGCGCTCGCCGAGTTCCCCGCCGTGGTCGCCTCCGCCGCCGAGCTGCGCGAGCCGCACCGGGTGGCCCGGTACCTGGAGGGGCTGGCCGGGGCGTACCACCGGTTCTACGACAACTGCCGGATCCTGCCGCGCGGCGACGAGGAGATCACCGACCTGCACCGGGCCCGGCTCTGGCTCAACGACGCCACCCGCACGGTGATCGCCAACGGCCTGCGCCTGCTCGGCGTCTCCGCGCCCGAGAGGATGTGACATGCGCGCTCACGAGGCCGGTGCGCTGCATGGCGACATCGGCAACCGGGGGCCGGCCTGGCTGCGTACCCCGGTCGACGTCAACGCCCTGGTGCCGCAGCTCTGGCCGCGCACCGCGACCCGGGCCGCCGACGGCGCGCTCGCCGTCGGCGGGCTCGGCGTCCGGGAGATCGCGGCCGAGTTCGGCACCCCGGTGTACGTCCTCGACGAGGACGACCTGCGCTCGCGCTGCCGGGACTTCCGGGCCGCCTTCGCCGACGCCGACGTCTACTACGCCGGCAAGGCGTTCCTCTGCCGGGCCGTGGTGCGGATGATCGCCGAGGAGGGCCTGCACCTCGACGTCTGCACCGGCGGCGAGCTGGCCACCGCGCTGTCCGCCGGGATGCCCCCGGAGCGGATCGGCTTCCACGGCAACAACAAGTCCATGGCCGAGCTGACCCGGGCCCTGGACGCGGGCGTGGGGCGGATCGTCCTCGACTCGTTCACCGAGATCGACCGGCTCACCGCGCTGGCCCGGGAGCGCGGGGTCCGCCCCGGGGTGCTGATCCGGGTCACCGTCGGCGTGGAGGCGCACACCCACGAGTTCATCGCCACCGCCCACGAGGACCAGAAGTTCGGCTTCTCCCTCTCGGGCGGGGCCGCCGCCGCGGCCGCGTTCAAGATCCTCGACGAGGACGTGCTCGACCTGCGCGGCCTGCACTCGCACATCGGCTCGCAGATCTTCGACGCCAACGGCTTCGAGGTCTCCGCCCGGCGGGTGCTCGCCCTCCAGGCGCAGATCCGCGACGCCCGGGGCGTCGAGCTGCCCGAGCTGGACCTGGGCGGCGGGTTCGGCATCGCGTACACCACCCAGGACGACCCGTCCGCCCCGCAGGAGCTGGCCAAGCGGCTTCGCAAGATCGTCGACGGCGAGTGCGCGGCCGAGCGGCTGGCCGTGCCGCACCTGTCCATCGAGCCGGGCCGGGCGATCGTCGGCCCGGCCGTGTTCACGCTCTACGAGGTCGGCACGGTCAAGGACGTCGACGGGATCCGGACGTACGTGAGCGTGGACGGGGGGATGAGCGACAACATCCGTACCGCCCTCTACGACGCGTCGTACTCGGCGACGCTGGCCTCCCGGGCCTCGGCCGCGCCGCCGCTGCTCGCCCGCGTGGTGGGAAAGCATTGTGAGTCCGGGGACATCGTGGTGAAGGATGAATTCCTGCCCGCCGACGTGCAGCCCGGAGATCTTGTCGCAGTGCCCGGCACTGGCGCCTACTGCCGGAGCATGGCCAGCAACTACAACCACGTGCCCCGCCCCCCGGTGGTCGCGGTACGCGACGGCCGGGCCCGGCTGATCGTCCGGCGGGAGACGGAAGAAGACCTGCTCGCATTGGATGTCGGATGACCTCACCTGTTCGCTTGGCGCTGCTCGGCTGCGGAACGGTCGGCAGCGAGGTGGTACGGCTGCTGCACGAGCAGTCGACCGACCTCGCCGCCCGGATCGGTGCGCCCCTGGAGATCGTCGGGATCGCCGTCCGCCGGCTCGGCCGGGACCGTGGCGCCCTGCCGGTCGACGATGCGCTGTTCACCACCGACGCGCTCGGCCTGATCAAGCGCGACGACGTCGACGTGGTGATCGAGGTGGTCGGCGGGATCGAGCCGGCCCGGGGCTGGCTGGTCGAGGCGCTGCGGGCCGGCAAGAGCGTGGTCACCGCCAACAAGGCGCTGCTCGCCGAGGACGGCGCGGCGCTGCACGACGCGGCGGCCGAAGGTGGGGCGGACCTCTACTACGAGGCGTCGGTGGCCGGGGCGATCCCGCTGCTACGCCCGCTGCGCGACTCGCTGCACGGCGACCGGGTCAACCGGGTCACCGGCATCGTCAACGGCACCACCAACTTCATCCTCTCCGCGATGGACGCCACCGGGGCCGGCTTCGCCGAGGCGCTGGAGGAGGCCACCGAGCTGGGCTACGCGGAGGCCGACCCGACGGCCGACGTGGAGGGCTTCGACGCGGCGGCCAAGGCGGCCATCCTCGCCTCGCTGGCGTTCCACACCCGGATCACCGCCGCGGACGTGTACCGCGAGGGGATCACCGAGGTCACCGCCGCCGACGTGGCCAGCGCCAAGGCGATGGGCTGCACGATCAAGCTGCTGTGCATCGCCGCCCGGGGCCGGGACGCCGCCGGGGCCGACACGGTCAGCGTCCGGGTGCACCCCGCGATGATCCCGCTGACCCACCCGCTGGCGAGCGTCGGCGACGCGTTCAACGCCGTCTTCGTCGAGGCCGAGGCGGCCGGGCAGCTGATGTTCTACGGCCGGGGCGCGGGCGGCGCGCCGACGGCCAGCGCCGTGCTCGGCGACGTGGTGGCGGTGGCCCGCAACCGGCTGGCCGGGGTGCGCGCGGCCAGCGAGTCCGCGTACGCCGACCTGGCGGTGCGGCCGATGGGGGAGGCGCTGACCCGCTACCACGTCAGCCTCGACGTGGCCGACCGTCCCGGCGTGCTGGCGTCGGTGGCCGGGGTGTTCGCCCGGCACGACGTGTCCATCGCCACCGTCCGGCAGGGCTCGGCGGGCGGTGGCCGTCCCGGCTCCGGCGACGACGCCGAGCTGGTCATCGTCACCCACGTGGCGCCGGACGCCGCGCTCGCCGCCACCGTGGGGGAGCTGCACGGGCTGGACATCGTCCGGTCGGTGACGAGCGTGCTGCGGGTCGAGGGCGAGGCCTGAGGAGTCCGGTCCGCGTTCGCGTCTCGCCTGGTGGTTATGCGTGGGTGCGGCGGGCGCGGGTCGGGAAGGCTGGGCCACGCTGGAGGTGTCCCCGGCGCGGCGCGGCGGGGCGGGTCAGAGGCGAGGAGAGCGACATGTGGCGGGGTCTGATCGAGACGTACCGGGACCGGCTGCCGGTCACCGACGCCACTCCTGTCGTCACCCTGCACGAGGGGAACACCCCGCTGCTGCCCGCGCCGGTGCTCTCCGCCCGGCTCGGCTGCGACGTCCACCTCAAGGTCGAGGGGGCCAACCCGACCGGCTCGTTCAAGGACCGCGGCATGACCCTCGCGGTCTCCAAGGCCGTCGAGCACGGCGACAAGGCGATCATCTGCGCCTCGACCGGCAACACCAGCGCCTCCGCCGCCGCGTACGCGGCCCGCGCCGGGATCACCTGTGCGGTGCTGGTGCCGCAGGGCAAGATCGCCCTCGGCAAGCTGGCCCAGGCGCTGGTGCACGGCGCGAGGCTGCTCCAGGTCCACGGCAACTTCGACGACTGCCTCGCGCTGGCCGCCAAGCTCGCCCAGGACTACCCGGTCGCGCTGGTCAACTCGGTCAACCCGGACCGGCTGCACGGGCAGAAGACCGCCGCGTTCGAGATCGTCGAGGCGCTCGGCGACGCCCCCGACATCCACTGCCTGCCGGTCGGCAACGCCGGCAACATCTCCGCGTACTGGATGGGGTACTCGGAGGACCTGCGCGACGGCAACGCCACGAAGGCCCCGAAGATGTACGGCTTCCAGGCCGCCGGGGCGGCGCCGATCGTCAGCGGCCAGGTGGTGCGCGAGCCGTCCACCATCGCCACCGCCATCCGGATCGGCAACCCGGCGAGCTGGACCAAGGCCGTCGACGCCCGGGACGCCTCCGGGGGGCTGATCGCCGCCGTCTCCGACCGGGAGATCCTGGCCGCGTACCGGCTGCTCGCCCGCGAGGTCGGGGTCTTCGTCGAGTTGGGCAGCGCGGCCAGCGTCGCCGGGCTGCTCCAGCAGGCCGACGCCGGCAAGGTCCCGGCCGGCGCCACGGTCGTCTGCACGGTCACCGGCCACGGCCTCAAGGACCCGGAGTGGGCGATCTCCACCGCTCCCGCGCCGATCACCATCGCCAACGACCCGCTCGCCGCCGCCCGGTCCCTCGACCTGGCCTGACGGCCCGCCGACGTTCCCCAGGTCACCCCGGGGCGGGCTCGCCGGCCGAGGCCCGCGCGCCGGAGAAGGGATCCGGTGCGGCAGAATCCCCCTCACCGGACTGTTCCGCCCTCTTCTTCAGGAGTGAGCCTCGCCGATGTCGCTGCTTGCCAGATTCAGCCTCGCCAACCGGGGGCTGGTCGCCCTCATCGCGGTGGTCACGACGATGTTCGGCCTGTTCGCCGTGCCGTCGTTGAAGCAGCAACTCCTGCCGTCGCTGGAGTTCCCCGGGGCCTTCGTCGTGGCGGTCTACCCCGGTGCCGCGCCCGAGATCGTCGAGTCTCAGGTCACCGAGCCGATCGAGAACAGCCTCCAGGGCATCCCCGGGCTGGAGGAGGTCACCTCGACGTCCCGCGAGGGCTCCACCACCGTCCAGGTGCAGTTCGCGTTCGGCACCGACCTGGACGGCGTGGTCAACAAGATGCAGACCGCGCTGAGCCGGATCGACGCCCAGCTCCCCGAGGGCGTCGACCCGCAGGTCCTCACGGGCAGCACCGACGACCTCCCGGTCGTGATGATCGCCGCGGCCGGCGGCGGCGACGAGCGGGCGCTGGCCGACAAGCTGCGCGACACCGTCGTGCCGGAGCTGGAATCGATCGAGGGGGTCCGCACGGTCGCCGTGACCGGCACCCGCGACCAGGTCGTCACGGTCACCCCGAACCCGGCCAAGCTGGCCGCCGCGAAGCTCGCGCCGACCGCGATCGGCGCGGCCCTGAAGACCAACGGCGTCGCCGTGCCGGCCGGTGCGGTCTCCGACGGCTCGCGGTCGCTCACCGTCCAGGTGGGTACGCCGATCCGTTCCGTCGACGACCTCAAGGACATCGTGCTGGCCCCGACCGCGCCGAAGGCGGCCCCGGTCCGGCTCGGCGATGTGGCGGCCGTGGAGCAGCAGCTCGCACCGGCCACCTCGCTCACCCGCACCAACGGCCGGGACAGCCTCGGCGTCGCGGTCATCGCCTCCCCGGACGGCAACGCCGTCGAGATCTCCCACGAGATCCGGGACCGGCTCGCCGACCTGCGTTCGGCCTCCGGCACGGACCTGACCGTCGTGTTCGACCAGGCGCCTTTCGTGGAGAAGTCCATCGAGAGCCTCACCACCGAGGGACTGCTCGGCCTGGTCATGGCGATCGTGGTCATCCTGGTCTTCCTGCTGTCGGTGCGCTCCACCGTCGTCACGGCGGTCTCCATCCCGCTGTCGGTGCTGGTGGCGTTGATCGCGCTCTGGATCGGCGACTACTCGCTCAACCTGCTCACCCTCGGCGCGTTGACCATCGCCGTCGGCCGGGTGGTGGACGACTCGATCGTGGTGTTGGAGAACATCAAACGACATCTGGAGTACGGCGAGCCGAAGCGGGAGGCGATCCTCACGGCGGTCCGTGAGGTGTCCGGTGCGGTTACCGCGTCGACGCTGACCACAGTGGCCGTCTTCGCCCCGATCGCGCTGGTCGGCGGCTTCGTGGGGCAGCTCTTCGCGCCCTTCGCGATCACCGTGACGGTGGCCCTGCTCGCCTCGCTGCTGGTCTCGCTGACGGTGATCCCGGTGCTGGCGTACTGGTTCCTGAAGCCGAAGCGGGGCGGGGCGGACGACGCCGCCGCACGCCGTGCGGTCGAGGAGAAGGAGCTGCGTAGCCCGTTGCAGCGGGCGTACCTGCCCGTGATCGGGTTCGCCACCCGGGGCCGGGGCACCCGCTGGATCACCCTGGGTCTGGGCCTGCTGGTGCTGCTCGGCACGTTCGGCCTGTCCAGCGCGCTCAAGACCAACTTCCTGGACGACTCGGGCCAGGACACCCTGACCGTCAGCCAGCAGCTGCCGGCCGGCACCGGCCTGGCGGCCACCGACGAGGCGGCCCGCCGGGTCGAGGCGGTGCTGGAGCGCACCGACGGCGTCGAGACGTACCAGGTCAGCGCCGGCGGCAGCGACCAGCCCTGGGCGGGCGGCGGGGGTAACAACGCCGCCACCTTCTCGGTGGCGCTGGACGGCGACACCGACGCGGCCGAGGTGAAGCGGACGCTGCGCCGGGAGTTCGACGCCCTCGGCGCCGAGGTGGGTGAGCTGAGCTTCGGCGGGGGCCAGGGCGCGACCAACCAGCTGGCGGTCGTCGTCCAGGCGGCCGACCCGGAGGTGCTGGCCCGGGCGGCCGAGCAGGCGCGGGCGGCGATGGCCGGCACGGCCGACGTCGAGGACGTCTCGACCACCCTGGCCGAGCGGGTGCCGCGGGTGGACGTGACCGTCGACCGGCTGGCCGCGGCCAGGGTCGGGCTCAGCGAGGCGGCCGTCGGGCAGCTCGTGGCCCAGGTGTACCGGGGCGTTCCGCTGGGACAGGTGACCCTCGACGGCGGGCAGCAGGACGTGGTGCTGCGCGGCGGCGGGAAGCCGCCGACGACCGTGGAGGAGCTGCGCGCCCTCCCGGTCGGCCCGGTGAAGCTGGACGACATCGCCGACATCACCCAGGCCGAGGGGCCGCAGCAGGTGACCCGGATCGACGGCGAGCGCAGCGTCACGGTCACCGGCACGGGGACCGGCGCGAACCTCGGCGCGACCAGCCAGGAGCTGCAGAAGAAGCTGGACGCGATCGACGTGCCCGGGGCGAGCATCAGCATCGGCGGCGTCAGCGCCGACCAGGAGGACGCGTTCGCCGACCTGGGGCTGGCCGTGCTGGCCGCCATCGCGATCGTCTTCCTGATCATGGTGGCGACGTTCCGCAGCCTCACCCAGGCGCTGATCCTGCTGATCTCGATCCCGTTCGCGGCGACCGGGGCGATCGGCCTGCTGCTGGCCACCGGCACCCCGCTGGGCGTGCCGGCGCTGATCGGCGTGCTGATGCTCGTCGGCATCGTGGTGACGAACGCGATCGTGTTGCTGGATTTGATCAACCAGTACCGGTCGCAGGGCATGGGGGTCCAGGAGGCGGTGGTCGAGGGCGGCCGGCGCCGGCTGCGCCCGATCCTGATGACCGCGGTCGCGACGATCTTCGCCCTGCTGCCGATGGCGTTCGGGCTGACCGGGGAGGGCGGCTTCATCTCCAAGCCGCTGGCGGTCGTGGTGATCGGCGGCCTGCTCAGCTCCACCCTGCTCACCCTGATCCTGGTCCCGACGCTGTACACGATGGTGGAGAACACCAAGGGGTCGCTGCGGGCCCGCCGTCTGCGGCGCACCGGCGGGTCGGCGCCGGAGTCCGGTGCGCCGGGCGCGGGCGACGCCCCGGTCACCGGCCCCGGCGAGCCGGCGCTGGTGGGTTCGCCGTCCGGTGCGTCCGAGGCCCGGCCCGCGGGCCCGGCCCGGCCGGCGCCCTCGGCGGCCCTGGTGGACGGCACCGACCAGTTCGAGGTGCTGCGGCTGCCGAAGAGCCGGCAGTCCCCGCTGCCGCCGGCCGAGTAGCCGTTCGCAGCCACCACGCGCCCCCGCCGGGTTTTTCCGGCGGGGGCGCGTTGCGTACGGGGTCCGCCGCACACCCGGCTCGGTGCGCCTGGTCGGCACGCGCATAATGGCGGTCTCGAATCGCTCTCGGCGGCGGTTCACTGGGGGCGGGAGCGGGCAATGGCGGACGGCGTCGGTCGGTGGGGGCGGCGGGCCGTGCTGCGCCGGGCCGGGCTGGTCGTCGGTGGCGGGGTTCTGGGGGCCGGGGCGACCGTCGAGACCACCTGGATCGCCGACCGCAAGCTGCCGCTGGCCGGCGGCCCGGCCAGCGCCACCCTGGGCAGCGACCGCCAGGAGGTCGGCGCGGGCGAGCTGTCGGTCGTCTGGGGGGTCCGGACCGAGCAGCGGCTGGTCGCGCTCACCTTCGACGACGGCCCGAGGCCGCAGTGGACGCCGATGGCGCTGGACACCCTCGACCAGTACGCCGTGCCGGCCACGTTCTTCCTGGTGGGGGAGCGGGTCCGCCAGCACGGCGGCATCCTGCGCGACCGGCTCGGCCGGCACGAGGTGGGCAACCACAGTTGGGCACACCACGACCTGGCCCGGAAGGACGCCACCGAGGTCTACGACGACCTGCGCCGCTCGCACGAGGCGATCACCGAGGCGGTCGGGGTGGCCCCCCGGCTGCTCCGCCCCCCGTACGGGCACCTCGGCGGCGCGGTGCTGCACGCCGCCGTCCGGCTGAACTACCGGCTCGTGCTCTGGTCGGTGCAGATGCTCGAGGGGAGGTTCCCGGACGACCCCGCCGGGCATGCCCGCCGGATCGTCGCCGATGTGCAGCCGGGCGCCATCCTGCTCGCCCACGACGTGGGGCCCGCCAACCGGCTGATCGCGCTGCGCGGCCTGCCCGACATGATCACCGGGCTGCGGGACCGTGGCTTCACCTTCGTCACCGTCTCCGAGCTGCTGAGCCGGGCGAGCCTGCCACGCGCCGGCGGGTAGGGTCCCGGTACGTGTCGCCCACCACCTCGGTCCTGGTCCGCAACCGGGACTTCCGCAATCTCTTCCTGGCCGAGCTGGTCGTCTTCGGTGCCGACTGGTTCGTCATGGTGCCGCTGCTCGTGCTGCTGCCGACGCTGACCGGCAGCGGTGTCTGGGGCGCGCTCGTGCTGGCCGTGGACACCGGCGTGGTGGCGCTGCTGCTGCCGTACACCGGGACGATCGCCGACCGGTTCGACCGCAAGAAGATCATGATGGCGGCCAACGTGGCGTCGCTGCTCGGCGTGCTGCTGCTGCTCGGCGTCCGCAGCGCCGACACGGCGTGGCTGGCGATGGCGGGGATCGCCGTGGTGGCGGTGGCGAAGGCGTTCTACTCCCCGGCCGCCCAGGCCGCCCTGCCCAACGTCCTCGACCCGGAGGAACTGGCCGCAGGCAACGCGGTCGCCGGCTCCGCCTGGGGCACGATGACCGTCGTCGGCGCCTCGCTGGGCGGTGTGCTCAGCGCCGCCGCAGGCCCGTACGTCTGCTTCTGGGTGGCCGCGGTCGGCCTGACGCTGGCGGTGGGACTGGCGGCGCTGATCCGCCGTCCGTTGCAGGCCCCCCGGGACGCCGCCGTGCCCGCCCAGCGCACCTGGGCGGCGATCCGGGAGGCGCTGGGCTACATCGGTCACCGTCCCCGGGTCCTCGGGCTGGTCACCGTGAAGTCCGCAGTGGGACTGGGCAACGGCGTGCTCACCGTCTTCCCGCTGCTCGCCGGCCTGTACGGGGTGGGCGCGATCGGCACCGGCCTGCTCTTCGCGGTGCGCGGCGCCGGCGCGCTGGTCGGTCCGATCCTGATGCGCCGGGTGCTGACCAACCGGGCCTGGCTGCTGCCCGGCCTGGCCCTGTCGATGTCCCTCTACGGCCTGGCCTACCTGGGCACCTCGGTGGTCGACTGGTTCCCGCTGGTGCTGGCGCTGGTCTTCGTGGCGCACTTCGCCGGCGGGAGCAACTGGGTGATGTCGAATTTCGCCCTTCAGGGCGAGGTGCCGGACCGGCTGCGCGGCCGGGTCTTCGCCACCGACATGATGCTGGCGACGCTCGCCGTCTCGGTCAGCCAGCTCGTGGTGGCCGGGGTGATCGACCTGGTGGACGAGCGGGTGGTGCTGGCCGGCTGCGGCCTGGTCACGCTGGTCTACGCGGTCGGCTGGCGGATCGCCACCCGGCGGCTCTCGCTGACCGACCCGGTCGCCGAGCCCGCGCCGGCCCGCTGACCGTCGGACGGGAGTGGGGTCACGCCTCGTGACCGTTCCGGCAGGCTGGCGGGGACGGACGAATCCCACGGGCCGGGCGGACCGCCGCCGGGCCGCCCCGGCGGCCTAGCATGAGCGCGTGCCGACGACATTCGTGTCCGGGCCGGTCAAGGTCCGGGTCCCCGCCACCAGCGCCAACCTCGGTCCGGGGTTCGACGCGTTGGGGCTGGCGCTTGGCCTGTACGACGACGTGGCCGCCGAGGTGGTGCCCGACGGCGTCCGGGTGACGGTGACCGGGCAGGGCGCGGGTGAGCTGCCCGACGACGACGCGCACCTCGTCGCCCAGGCGATGCGGGCCACCTTCGACGCGCTGGGCGGCCAGCCGTCGGGCTTTTCCGTGGAATGTGTCAACCGGATCCCGCAGGCCCGCGGCCTGGGCTCCTCGTCGGCTGCCATCGTGGCCGGCGTGCAGCTCGCCCGGGCGCTGGTCGTCGACGGCGACACCCGGCTCGACGACGCGGGCGCACTGCGGCTGGCGGCGGAGATCGAGGGACACCCGGACAATGTGGCCCCCTGTCTGCTCGGCGGCTTCACGATCGCCTGGACGGAGCCGTCCGGCGCCCGCGCGGTCTCGCTGGCCGTCGACGACCGGGTGCGGCCGATGGTCTTCGTGCCCGAGGAGCGCGGCCTGACCGCCGTGGCCCGGGCCGCGCTGCCCGGCTCCGTCCCGCATGCCGACGCCGCGCTCACCGCCGGCCGGGCCTCGCTGCTGGTGCACGCACTGACCGCCGAGCCGGCCCTGCTGCTGCCCGCCACGGTCGACCGGCTGCATCAGGACTACCGCGCCGAGGGGATGCCCGGCACGTCTGCCCTGGTCGACGCGCTGCGTGCGGCCGGTGTGGCTGCCGTGGTCAGTGGGGCCGGGCCGACGGTGCTGGCGCTGAGCGAGCCTGGCCCGGGCTTCTCGGTGGGAACAGGGTGGCGGATTCTGCGGTTGGCCATAGACGTGCACGGAGCACGGGTCGCACGGGGTAGACTTGGACACGCCGAGCGGGACCCTGTTGCCGCAGGTCGGAAGAGTTGATTACGCTCTAGACTTAGCACAGCCGCGAAGCATGCGATCTTCCTGCGGGTCGGCGAACCCCCGAAGCTCTCGGCGGTCAGCCCGTCACCTCTGCTTAAGGCCCACGCCGCACCGCAGTTTCCGCAGGTCGCCCGCAGACGGCGAGACCTGCTCACCGATGTTGGTGAGTCGGGAACCCCGACCGGCTGCTGTTTACAGTCTCCCGCGACGCGTCATGCGAGGCGGGTGCACCGAGGCCGCCCGGCCACCTGCTTGTCGACTCCGGGCAGTCCCGGCCTATCGAGGGAAGGAATCCATTGAGCGACACCACCGACGTGACGTCGGATGTTTCCAACGTCGCTGGCGACGCCACCGCCGCCGCCCCCGTTCGCCGTCGGCGCAGCGGCACCGGTCTGTCGGCGATGCTGCTGCCGGAGCTGCAGAGCCTGGCCGCGTCGCTCGGCATCTCTGGTACGGCTCGCATGCGCAAGGGCGAGCTGATCAGCGCGATCACCGAACGTCAGGGCGGTGCCGCCACCGGGACCCCTCGACCGCGGGCCGAGGTCGCGGCTGCTGCCCCCGCCCGTGAGGAGGTGCACGTGGAGGTCTCCCAGACCCCGTCCGGCGCCGACCAGAACCGGGCCCAGGCCGAGCCGGCCGTTGCCGCGCCGACCGAGGGCCGGACCAGGACCCGGCGCAGCCGGGCCGCCGCCACTGTCGAGTCCCGGGCCGCCGAGGCCGAGACCCGGCCGGCCGAGCCTCGTGCCGAGGAGGCGCCGGCCGCGACCGTCACCGAGTCCGCCGAGCGCGGCGAGGGCCGCCGGGAGCGCGGCGAGGGCCGGGGCGGCCGGGACCAGGCCGAGCGTGCCGAGCGGCCCGAGCGTGCCGAGCGGCCCGAGCGTGCCGAGCGGCCCGAGCGGCCCGAGCGTGCCGAGCGGCCCGAGCGGCCCGAGCGTGCCGAGCGGCCCGAGCGTGCCGAGCGGCCCGAGCGTGCCGAGCGGCCCGAGCGTGCCGAGCGGCCCGAGCGTGCCGAGCGGCCCGACCGGACCGACCGTGCCGAGCGGCCCGACCGGACCGACCGTGCCGAGCGGCCCGACCGTGGCGAGCGGACCGACCGTGGCGAGCGGACCGACCGTGCCGACCGTGGCGAGCGGACCGAGCGTGCTGACCGTGGCGAGCGGACCGACCGGGCCGAGCGTGCCGACCGGGCCGAGCGTGCCGACCGTGGCGAGCGGACCGATCGCGGTGACCGCAACGACCGGGGCGACCGTAACGACCGGGGCCCGCGCGCAGATCGTGACAACAACAACGACGACGACGACGAGAACGGCGGCCGGCGGGGCCGGCGCAGTCGCTTCCGGGACCGCCGTCGGGGCCGTGGTGAGCGCGGCGAGGACGGCGTCGGCGCTGGCGTCGGCGGTGGCGGTGGCGGCGGAGGCCGCGAGCCGCAGGTGGGCGAGGATGACGTCCTCGTCCCGGTCGCCGGCATCATCGACGTGCTCGACAACTACGCCTTCGTCCGGACCACCGGCTACCTGGCCGGCCCGAACGACGTGTACGTCTCGATGTCCCAGATCAAGAAGTACGGCCTGCGGCGCGGTGACGCGATCACCGGTGCGGTGCGTTCGGCTCGGGACGGCGAGCAGCGGCGGGACAAGTACAACCCGCTGATGCGGCTGGACACCATCAACGGGATGGAGCCGGACGAGGCGAAGCGTCGGCCGGAGTTCTACAAGCTCACTCCGCTCTACCCGCAGGAGCGCCTGCGGTTGGAGACCGAGCCGCACATCCTGACGACCCGGGTCATCGACCTGGTCATGCCGATCGGCAAGGGCCAGCGGGCACTCATCCAGTCGCCGCCCAAGGCGGGTAAGACGATGGTGCTCCAGGCGATCGCGAACGCGATCACGCACAACAACCCGGAGTGCCACCTGATGGTGGTGCTGGTGGACGAGCGGCCCGAAGAGGTCACCGACATGCAGCGGTCGATCAAGGGCGAGGTCATCGCGGCCACGTTCGACCGTCCGCCGCAGGACCACACGACGGTGGCGGAGCTGGCGATCGAGCGGGCGAAGCGCCTGGTCGAGCTGGGGCACGACGTCGTCGTGCTGCTCGACTCGGTGACCCGGCTCGGTCGGTCGTACAACCTGGCGGCGCCGGCCTCGGGCCGGATCATGTCGGGTGGTATCGACTCCACGGCCCTCTACCCGCCGAAGCGCTTCCTCGGTGCGGCCCGCAACATCGAGAACGGCGGCTCGCTGACCATCATCGCCACGGCGCTGGTGGAGACCGGGTCCATGGCGGACACGGTCATCTTCGAGGAGTTCAAGGGCACCGGCAACGCGGAGCTGAAGCTGGACCGGAGGATCGCCGACAAGCGGACCTTCCCGGCCATCGACGTCAACCCGTCCGGTACGCGTAAGGAGGAGGTCCTGCTCGCACCCGAGGAGCTGGCAATCCTCCACAAGCTCCGCAAGGTCCTGCACTCGCTGGACTCGCAGGCGGCGATGGACCTGCTGCTCGACAAGCTCAAGCAGACCCGCACCAACATCGAGTTCCTGATGCAGATCGCGAAGTCCACGCCGGGGGAGTGACCCGGAGGGACTGACGGAAGGGCACGGCCGCTCGCGGCCGTGCCCTTCCGCGTCGTCGGGGCAGGCCGGCCGGGTCGGCCGACGTGAAGTTTTCCTTCGGTTAAGCCGCCAGGTATTGAAACTTCTGTTCACCGTCGGGTTGACTGGCGCCCATGCGTACCCGCAGTCGATCCGCTCACCTCGCCGGCGTCCTGCTGCTGACGCCGCTACTCACCCTGACCGGCCCCGCGCCGGCCACGGCCGGCCCACCCCCGGCCCCGGCCGGCGGGACCGCCGCCGAGGACGCCCCCCGCGCCTCGTCCGCCCCCGCCGACGCGGTCGCCCTCGCCGGTGACCCGGCAGCGGCCAGTGCCCCCACCCGCGCCGCCGCCTCCGGCGTCGAGCCGGCCGGTGGCCTGGAAACCGCGAAGACCGTCCGGCCGGTCGCCCCCGGCCTCGACCTGACCTCCTTCGACCGCTACGACGCCGACGGCTGGCTACGCGCCGACGCGCTGACCGCCGACCTCACCGGCGGGGTCACCGTGGACTACGTCAACTCCGGCGAGGTGGCGAAGGCCGAGCCGCTGCGCGGTGCGGTGGACCGGTCCCGGGCCGTCGCCGCCGTCAACGGCGACTTCTTCGACATCAACAACTCCGGGGCGGCCCAGGGGATCGGGGTACGCGCCGGGGAGTTGGTCCAGTCGCCCGTCGCCGGGCACAACAACGCCGTCGCGATCAGCGCCGACGGCCTCGGCCGGGTGATCCAGGTGAACTTCGACGGCACCGCCACCCTGCCCGCCGGCCCGGTGCCGCTGACCCAGTTCAACAACATGGTGCAGGCGAACGGGATCGGCCTGTTCACCCCGCTCTGGGGCGCGTACACCCGGGAACGTGCGGTGGAGGGGGCGCAGCGCGTCGCCGAGGTGACCGTGGTCGACGGCCGCGTCGCGACGGTGACCACGGCGGCCGGCGCCGGCCCGATCCCCGCCGGCACCACCGTGCTGCTCGGCCGGGACGCCGGCGCGGACGCCCTCGCCGGCCTGCGGCCGGGCGACGCGGTGAGCGTGGCGTACCAGCCGAAGCCCTCCGACGGCGGCACCCTGCGCGCGGCGGTCGGCGGCAGCAGCGTGTTGGTCCGCGACGGGGCGGTGCAGAGCATCGCCGACGCCTCCCTGGCGCCGCGCACCGCGGTCGGCTTCACCGCCGACGGCAAGCGCATGATCATGCTCACCGTGGACGGCCGGCAGGTGGACAGCCGGGGCGTCAGCCAGACCGAGATGGGTCGGATGATGGCCGAGTTGGGCGCGTGGACCGCGCTCAACCTCGACGGCGGCGGCTCCTCGACCCTGCTGGCCCGCCGCCCCGGCGAGGCGACCGTCGAGGTGGCGAACAGCCCGTCCGACGGTGCCGAGCGCGCCGTGCCCAACGGCCTGGCCATCTACGCGCCGAAGGGCAGCGGCCGGCTCACCGGCTACTGGCTGCGTACCACCAGCGACCCGACCGCCGCGCCGGGCGTCGCCCCGGTCCGGGGCGGCCGGCCCGACCGGGTCTTCCCCGGCCTGACCCGCCGGCTCACCGCCGCCGGCCACGACGAGACGTACGGCCCGGCGGCCGGCACCCCGGCCTGGCGGGTGAATCCCGCGGTCCACGGGATGGTCGACCGCGGCGGCGTCTTCCGGGCCCTCCTGCCCGGCCGCACCACCGTCACCGCCCAGCGGGGTGGGGCCAGCGGGACGCTCGCCCTCACCGTGCTCGGCCCGCTGGCCCGGATCGACGCGACCACGGACCGGGTCGGCCTGAAGCGGGCCGGCGATGCCGCCCTGATCGGCGTCGTCGGCTACGACGCCGAGGGCAACACCGCCCCGATCGAGCCCGCCGACCTGCGGCTCGACTACGACCGGAGCCTGCTCGACGTCACCCCCACCGAGGACGGCAACCTCTCGGTCAAGGCGCTCACCGACAGCGGCTCCGCCCTGGTCACCGTGCGCGTCGGGGCCCGGACCACCGTGCTGCCGGTCACCGTCGGGCTCACCGACGTCCCGGTGGCCACCTTCGACGACGCGGCGTCCTGGAAGTTCAGCCAGGCCCGGGCCAGCGGCTCCGTCGCCCCGGCGCCGGGCCACACCGGCACCGGCCTGAAGATGTCGTACGACTTCAGTCAGTCCACCGGCACCCGCGCCGCGTACGCCGACCCGCCGGCCTGGATCGAGGTGCCCGGCCAGCCGCAGGCGTTCGGCATGTGGATCAACGGAAGCGGCAAAGGGGAGTGGCCCAGCCTGCACCTGCACGACGCCCAGGACACCCAGCACGTGCTGCGCGGCCCGCTGATCACCTGGACCGGCTGGAAGTACGTCGAGTTCGCCGTCCCGGCCGGGGTGCAGTACCCGGTGCGGGTGCGCCGGTTCTACGTCGCGGAGACCAACGCCGCCGCCCAGTACACCAGCGAGATCGTCGTCGACGACCTGGTGGCGAAGGTTCCCCCGACGGTCGACGCGCCGGCCGAGGAGCCGCGTACCGACCGGGTGGTGTTGCGTGACGGCACCGTCGACGGGGCGCCCTGGCGCTTCGCGGTCATGTCCGACGCCCAGTTCGTCGCCGCCGCCCCGGACAGCGACCTGGTCGCCCAGGCCCGCCGCACGCTGCGCGAGATCCGGGCCGCCGATCCGGACTTCCTGGTGATCAACGGGGACTTCGTGGACACCGCGTACCCGGCGGACTTCGCCCTGGCGAAGCGGATCCTCGACGAGGAGTTGGGCGGCGAGCTGCCCTACTACTACGTCCCCGGCAACCACGAGATCATGGGTGCCCCGATCGGCAACTTCACCGCCGCGTTCGGGGCCACCTCGCGGGTCTTCGACCACGCGGGCACCCGGTTCGTCACGCTCAACACGGCCGCCGGGTCGCTGCGCGGCAGCGGCTTCGACCAGGTCGAGCTGCTGCGCGACACCCTGGACCGGGCGGCCGCCGACCGGAACGTCGGCTCGGTGGCCGTGCTGTTCCACCACCCGCCGCGCGACCCGAGCCCGGCCAAGGCCAGCCAGCTCGGCGACCGCAAGGAGGCGGCGCTGGTCGAGCAGTGGCTCGCCGACTTCCAGCACCGCACCGGCAAGGGCGCGCTCGTCGTCAACGGCCACGTCGGCACGTTCCACGCCGACCGGGTCGACGGGGTGCCGTACGTGATCAACGGCAACTCGGGCAAGAATCCGTCCACCCCGGCGCAGCTCGGCGGCTTCACCGGCTGGACGGAGTTCGGCGTCGACCCGGTCACCCCGGCCGAGGCCGAGCGGGCCCGCCGCGACCCGCTCGCCGAGGGCCCCCGCTGGGTGGCCGCCGAGTTCCACGCCCACGTCGACCAGCTCGCGCTGGCCGCGCCGGAGACGGTGGCGGTCGGCGCCCCGGCCCGGGTCACCGCGACGCTGACCCAGCCGGGCGGGCGAGTCGTGCCGGTGGCCGCCCCGGTCAGCGCGGACTGGTCCGCCTCGCCGAGCGTCCTCGTCGGATCGGTCGTCGGGCTGCGGCCCTGGCACGTGGCCCGGTTCGACCCGGCGACCGGCGTGCTGACGGCGCTGCGTCCGGGCGCGACGGTCCAGCTCGCGGTGACGGTCAACGGCGTCCGCGCCGAGGCCACCGTCGCCCTCACCCGGAGGGCCGCCGCAGCCGCCCGGACCCCCGCTGCCTG
The DNA here is from genome assembly GCF_009908295.1 of Micromonospora rubida. Taxonomy (GTDB): domain Bacteria; phylum Actinomycetota; class Actinomycetes; order Mycobacteriales; family Micromonosporaceae; genus Micromonospora; species Micromonospora rubida. Next base: position 274,900 of record NZ_JAAALO010000002.1, on the reverse strand, counting down.
AGAAGGTGAGCAAGGGCCCCGGCCGCCGCGGAAACGCGAACGGCCGGGGCCCGTCCCGTGCCAGGGCCCCCGCGAGACGGCTCAGGGGTCGCCTTCGGCCACCTGAGAGACGATGCGGCCGGGGGACCGTGAGATCCGGACCACCTGCATCCGGTCGTCGGGGGATCCGACACCCGTCCCCCGATTCCGGGTGAATGTCCGGTTTGCCGGGGCGGGCGAATAGGGGGCGGCGGGGCGGGAATGCGGGAGGGGACCGGCACGTTGACGAAGCCGGACCTGCTGTGCGGCCCGCCTGACGGGTCGGCCCACGCCCATGGCACACTGGTCAATCGGCCACCGGTTCCGGTTCACGCCCGAGCCCGGCGCGCACCACGCGTCGGCGCCGCACGGGCGACCCGGCGACCACCCACGAAAGGACCGAGGCGACATGAAGTCCAACATCCACCCGGAGTACACGACCACCGAGGTCAGCTGCTCCTGCGGTAGCACCTTCACGACCCGCAGCACCGCCAAGGGCGGTTCCATCCACGTCGAGACCTGCAGCGCCTGCCACCCGTTCTACACCGGTAAGCAGCGCGTTCTCGACACGGCCGGCCGGGTCGCCAAGTTCCAGCAGAAGTACGCCAAGGTTCAGGCCAAGAAGGCCAAGTAGCTCCACGTTCGGCGCCCGCGTCCGGCTTCCCGCCGGGCGCGGGCGCTGTCCGTATTGCCCCCCGTCCGGGTCACCGTCCCCGGCCGGTCCTCGTCGTCGAAGGAGCACCCCGAGCATGAGCAGTGAGCGGCTGGCCGCCCTCCTCGACGAGTACGCCGAGCTGGAGAAGCGCCTCGCGGACCCGGCCATCCACGCCGACCAGAACACCGCCCGCCGGGTCGGCCGCCGGTACGCCGAGCTGGTGCCGCTGAACAAGGCGGCCGGCGAGCTGGAGCAGGCCCGCGCCGACCTGGTCGCGGCGAGGGAGCTGGCGGCCGAGGACCCGTCCTTCGCGGCCGAGACGGAGTCGATCGCCGCCGGACTGCCGGCGCTGGAGGAACGCCTCGCCGAGCTGCTGATCCCGCGCGACCCGCACGACGCCAAGGACGTGATCGTCGAGATCAAGGCCGGCGAGGGCGGCGAGGAGTCGGCCCTGTTCGCCGGCGACCTGCTGCGGATGTACACCCGGTACGCCGAGCGGCACGGGTGGCTCACCGAGGTGATCGACGCGCAGGACTCCGACCTGGGCGGGGTGAAGGACGTCTCGCTGGCGATCAAGACCAAGGGCGTCCCGGAGGGCGGCAACGGGGTCTGGTCCCGGCTCAAGTGGGAGGGCGGCGTGCACCGGGTGCAGCGCGTCCCGGTCACCGAGTCGCAGGGGCGGATCCACACCAGCGCCGCCGGGGTCCTGGTGCTGCCCGAGGCGGAGGACGTGGACGTCACCATCGACCCCAACGATCTGCGGATCGACGTGTTCCGCTCGTCCGGGCCGGGCGGGCAGTCGGTGAACACCACCGACTCGGCGGTGCGGATCACCCACGTGCCGACCGGGATCGTGGTCTCCTGCCAGAACGAGAAGTCCCAGCTCCAGAACCGGGAGCAGGCGATGCGCATCATGCGGGCCCGGCTGCTGGCCGCCGCCCAGGAGCAGGCCGACGCCGCCGCCTCGGACGCCCGCAAGGCGCAGGTGCGCACGGTGGACCGCTCGGAGCGGATCCGCACGTACAACTTCCCGCAGAACCGGATCACCGACCACCGGATCGGCTACACGGCGTACAACCTCGACCTGGCCCTCGCCGGTGAGCTGGACGGCGTGCTGGACGCCCTCGCCGAGGCCGACCGGGCTGCCCGGCTGGCCGGCGACACCGAGCTGACCCGCCGCTGACCGGCCCCTGGAACCGCCCCCGGGGTCAGGAGGCGCGGGGGCGGGTCTTGGCGGCGAGCATCTCCCGGTCGGCGATCTCGAACGCCGTGCCGAGCGCGTCGCGCAGGCCCGGGCCGGAGCCGGTCACCTCGGCGAAGCCGATGCTGACCCCGACCGGGGTGCCGGGCACCAGCGACTCCCAGTCCTCCGTGCGCACCGCCGCCTCGATCCGGCGGGCCACCTCGGCGGCCTCGGTCATGCCCGCGCCCGACAGCACCACCACGAACTCGTCGCCGCCGTAGCGGGCCACGAAGTCACCCCGGCGCATCACCCGGTTGATCACCCCGGCGACGCGCTGGAGGACCAGGTCGCCGGAGTGGTGGCCGTGCCGGGTGTTGACCGCCTTGAAGCCGTCCAGGTCGCAGACGCCGATCACCACCCGCTCGCCGCGGGCCACCACCGCCGCGATGTAGCGTTCCAGCCGGCGCCGGTTGGGCAGCCCGGTCAGCGGGTCGGTGAGCGCCTCGCCCTCGTACCGGGCCGCCTCGCGGCGCATCTCCTCGTGGTCGATCCGGGCGGCGATGCCGTCGATGTAGACGTCCCGCAGCCGGTCGTTGCGCTGCGCGGCGAGCCGGAACGCGTGCCGGTCGGCCCGGTGTGCCGCCGGGTGGTCGCCGGCCCGCCCGTACGCGATGCTGCGCAGCCGCGCCGCCTCGGCGGCGCCGAGGGTCTCGTGGGAGACCCGGGCGGTGTCCAGCCGGGTGACCGCCTCGATCGGGTTGCCGGCGGCGATGGCCAGGCACACCTGGCCGAGCTGACGCATGTCCCGGGCCCGCGCGCTGTCCCCGCCGTGCGCGAGGAGCCGGGACGGGTCGGCGTCGGTGCCGGTCTCCACCTGGTCGCCCAGTGCCGCCCGCCGGGCGGCGGCGTAGCCGTACGCGGCGAGGCTGCTCGGCCGCAGCCGGCCGGCCCGCTCGCCGCGCAGGAACCGGCCCAGGTCGGAGGCGACGTCCCGGAGCACCCGCAGGCAGCCGTCGCTGTCGCCGTTGTGGTCGAGGGCCACCGCGTTGCGCAGCCGGATCCCGGGGGCGGCGAAGGTCTCCTCGGGGATGCCGGCGGCGACCCCGAGCTGGCGGGCGCGTTCGATGGCGCCGAGGGCGTAGCCGTGGAAGCTGAGGTACGAGTAGGCCATCGCCAGGTCGTGCCAGCCCCACGCGGTGTCCCGGTCCGGGTCGTCCACCGCGCCGAGCGCCCGGGCCGCCTTGACCAGGTGGGTGACGCACCGGTCGAGCGCCCCCTGGTGGTGGGCGGCGAGCGCGGCCAGCGCGTTGAGGTGCCCGTGCAGGTACGGCTCGGCGAGGTCCCGCACGGCGGCGGAAGCCTCCTCGATGGCCCGGGTGAACTCGGCGGTGCGACCGAGATTGATCAACGCGGAGAGGCGCTGCACCAGCGCGTCGGCCCGGGCGTGCGGGTCGGTGGTGCTGCCCACCACCCTGTCGAGGAGGGTGCACGCCTCGGCGGAGCGGTCCACCTCCTGCAGGGTGCGGGCCCGGGTGAGGGCGTCAACCTGGTCGTTGACCCGGTCGAGCCAGCCCACCCGCGACCTCCCTGTCGGTGTGCGCCGACGCACCAGTTCGTGGCGCGCTCCGGCGACGCTTCATGATTATGTCGTGACCTCCCTTCCGCAACACCCGTCCGAAGGGTCAGAACGGCTTCGGCCCTCGGTGGCGGTGGCCCGCGCCGCGCGGACCCTCGCCGCGGCGGGCGTCGAGGCGTCCCGCGCCGAGGCCGAGCTGCTCGCCGCGCACGTGCTGGGCGTACCCCGGGGGCGGCTGGCGCTGGCCGACGGCCTCACCGCCGGCCAGCTCGACCGGTACGACGCCCTGGTCGCCCGGCGGGCGACCAGGGAGCCGTTGCAGCACCTCACCGGCAGCGCCGGCTTCCGGCACCTGGAGCTGGCGGTCGGGCCGGGCGTCTTCGTGCCCCGGCCGGAGACGGAACTGCTCGCCGGCTGGGGCGTCGACCAGGCCCGGCTGCGACCGGGGGCCACCATCGTCGACCCCCCGCGCCCCGGGGTGGGCGAGATCGCCGGGGTGGGCGACGGGCCGCTGGTGGTCGATTTGTGCAGTGGGTCGGGGGCGATCGCCCTCGCCGTCGCCCAGGAGGCGCCCGGAGCCCGGGTGGTGGCGGTGGAGCGGTCGCCGGCAGCGCTGGCCTGGCTGCGCCGCAACGCCGCCGACCGGGCCGCCGCCGGGGACCGGCCGATCGAGGTGGTGGCCGCCGATGTCACCGACCCGGAGCTACTGGCCGGGCTGACCGGGCGGGTGGACGTGCTGCTCTGCAACCCGCCGTACGTGCCGCGCGCGGTGCTCGTCCCGCCCGAGGTGGCGGCGCACGACCCGGACGAGGCGGTCTTCGGCGGGGCGGACGGGCTGGACGTGATCCGGCCGGTGCTCGCCCGGGCCGCCGAGCTGCTGCGCCCCGGCGGGGTGCTCGGGGTCGAGCACGACGACACGCACGGCGTGGCGCTGCCGGCGCTGCTCGCCGCCGACGGCCGGTACGAGGCGGTCGAGGAGCACCGGGACCTGGCCGGACGGCCCCGGTTCGCCACCGCCCGCCGCCGCCGGGGGTCCGTGCCCGGGGCACCTGGTCACGCCGAGGACACCGGCGGGGCCCGGGCGTGGCAGACTGGCTTCTCGTGATGCTCTACGACTGCCGGTCGCCTGCCGACCGGGACCGCGGCATCGCCGCTGCCATCGAGGCTGTCAAGAACGGCGAGCTGGTCGTCCTGCCGACGGACACGGTCTACGGGATCGGCGCCGACGCCTTCACGCCGTATGCCGTCAAGGCCCTCTCGGACGCCAAGGGCGGCACCCGGCAGGCGCCGCCGGTGCTGATCGGCTCCCGGCACACCCTCGACGGGCTGGTGTTCACGCTGCCGCAGGCGGCCCGCGACCTGGTCGAGGCGTTCTGGCCGGGCGCGCTGACCATCGTGGTGGAGCACTCGCCGAGCCTGTCGTGGGACCTGGGCGACGACAGCGGCACGGTCGCCGTGCGAATGCCGCTGCACCCGGTGGCCCTGGAGGTGCTGCGGGAGACCGGCCCGATGGCGGTGGCGTCGGCCAACAAGCTCGGCCAGCCGGCGACGGTCACCGCCGAGGCGGCCCGGGAGCAGCTCGGCTACTCCGTCCGGGCGTACCTGGAGGCCGGGCCCTGCCCGGACCCGGTGCCGAGCACCATCGTCGACCTCACGGGCGAGGTGCCCCGGGTGCTGCGCGCCGGGGCGATCCCGTTCGAGAAGCTGCGGGACGTCGTGCCCGACATCGTCGAGAGTCGGGTGGGCTGAGTGCCGCCGTTCACCGTCCTGCACGTCTGCATGGGCAACATCTGCCGCTCGCCGATGGCGGAGCGGCTGCTGGCGCTGGCCGTCCGCGAGCGGCTGACCCGGCGCGGTGTCGACCCGGCCGGCGCGGACGGGCTGCTGCACAGCCACAGCGCCGGCACCGGCGGCTGGCACGCGGGTGAGGAGATGAACCCGCCGGCCGCCCGGCAGGTGCTCTCCCGGGGCGGCGACGTGGACGGCTTCGCCGCCCGCAAGCTGCGCTCCGACCAGATCGACGCCGCCGACCTGGTCCTCACCGCCACCGCGGACCAGCAGGAGTACGTGGTGGCGCTGCGCCCCGACGCCGCCGCCCGCACCTTCGTGCTCGGCGAGTTCGGCCGGTTGCTGGCGGCGGTGGACGCCGCCGCGCTGCCGGCCGCCGAGGCCAGCCCCGACGCGGTGTTCGCGCGCGGGGTGGCCCTGGTCGCCGCCGCGCACGCCGGCCGGCAGGGCACGTCCCCGCTGCGCACCGACGACCTCGACGACCCGTGGGGGCGGGGCGACCAGTGCTTCAGCCGGGTGGCCGACGAGATCGAGGAGACCGTCCACCCGTTGGCCGCCGCCCTGCTGCCCTGACGCCCGCCACCGGCGTACCGCCGGCCCCGGCCGGGTCGGTCGTCCCGCGCGTCCTGCGGCGCGTCGCGTGCTTTTCTCGCGAAACTCGTCCCCCTTTGGGGAAAACCGGGGGCGTCTGGTGGCTTCCGGGTCATTCTGGACGGGTTCGCACGCTGGCTCCTGCGGGGAGAGCTGATGATCCGGGTCCGCCGTCTCGACAAGCTGATGACCATCGTGATCGCCGGGGTGCTCGCCGGGCTGGCGCTGGCCGTGGCGGCCCTGCCGGCCGCCCTGGTCCTCGGGATCGGCGTGCGGGGGCTCACCGAGCCCTGGTCCGGGCTGCCCGAGTCGCTGCGCACACCGCCCACGGCCCAGCGCTCCACCCTCTACGCCAACGACGGCACCACCCTGATCACCTCGTTCTACACCGAGGACCGGGTGGACGTGCCGCTGAGCGAGGTGGCGCCGGTGATGGGCCAGGCCATCGTCGCCGCCGAGGACGTCCGCTTCTACCAGCACCGGGGCGTCGACGCGCGCGGCGTGGTCCGGGCGTTCACCGCCAACCAGCGCGACGGCACCCGGCAGGGCGCGTCGACGCTGACCATGCAGTACGTCCGCAACGTGCTGGCCAGCGACCCGGGGCTCACCGAGGAGGAGCGGGCCAGGGCCACCGAGATCACCCTCGCCCGCAAGCTCAAGGAGATGCGGTACGCCCTGGCGCTGGAACAGAAGCTGAGCAAGGAGCAGATCCTCGCCGGCTACCTGAACATCGCCTACTTCGGAGCCGGGGCGTACGGGGTGGGCGCCGCCAGCAAGCGGTACTTCTCGAAGCCGCCGGCGAAGCTCACCCTGGCGGAGGCCGCCCTGCTCGCCGGGCTGGTCCGCTCGCCGAACACCGACGACCCGATCAACGGCGACGCCGACGCGGCGTTGCTGCGCCGGGCGTACGTGCTGGACCGGCTGGTCGAAACCGGCCAGGTCGCGCCCGACGCGGCCGCGTCGGCGCAGGCCGAGCCGTTGACGCTGAAGCCCAGCACGACGCCGAACGACTGCGCGGCCGTTCCGAAGGGGCACGAGGACTGGGGCTTCTTCTGCGACTGGTTCACCCGCTGGTGGAACGAGCAGCCGGCCTTCGGCGCCACAGCCGACGAGCGGCAGCGCACCCTGCGCCGGGGCGGGTTCCGGATCGTCTCCTCGCTCGACCCGGCCGTGCAGCGGACCGCCACCGAGCAGGTGCGGAAGGTGTACGACGTCAACGACCGCCGCGCCGCGCCGACGGCGGTGGTGCAGCCGGGCACCGGCCGGGTGCTCGCCATGGCGGTGAACCGGAACTACGGCGTGGCCGAGAACCCGGCGGGCTGGAAGAACCGCCCGAACACGGCCAACCAGCTCGTCGCCGGGGGCGGGGCCATCACCGGCTACCAGGCCGGCTCCACGTTCAAGCTCTTCACCCTGCTCGCCGCGCTGGAGGCCGGCCTGCCGCTGGACACCGGGTTCGACTCCCCGTCCCGCATCGTCACCCGCTTCCAGATCGACGGCGACTCGGCCAACTGCGACGGCCGGTGGTGCCCGGTCAACGCCGACCCGCTCGGGATGGACGGCCACCGGACCATGTGGGACGCCTTCGGCCTGTCGGTCAACACCTACTTCGCCTGGTTGACCGAACGGGTGGGCGCGGACCGGGTGGTCGAGATGGCCGAGCGGCTCGGCATCCGGTTCCGCGCCGAGTCCGACGCCCGGATGGCCCGGTACGGCGCGCGGGAGTGGGGGCCGTTCACCCTTGGGGTCACCGCCACCACCCCGCTCGACCTGGCCGGTGCGTACGCCGCGGTGGCCGCGGAGGGCAGGTGGTGCGCCCCCATGCCGGTGTTGTCGATCACCGACGGCGGTGGCCGGGCGGCCTCGGCCGGTCGCCCGGACTGCCGGCAGGTGCTCGACGTCGACGTGGCCCGAGGCGCGGCGGACGCCGCCCGCTGTCCGGTCGGCGACCAGTCGATGTACCGCCGCTGCACCGGCGGCACCGCCGCCGACCTGCGCTCCCGGCTCGGCCGGCCGGTGGCCGGCAAGACCGGCAGCTCGGACGGCAACGGGACGGAGACCGTCGTGGCCTTCACCCCGCAGCTCGCCGTCGCCTCGATCGCGGCGAACCCCGACGACCCGCGCGACGCGGTCGGCAAGGCGGTCCAGGCCCGCCTGGTCGACGTCGTCGGCAGGATCCTGTACGACACCCTCCGGGACGAGCCGGTCCGCGACTTCGTTCCGCCCGGCGAGTCGGTCGCCTTCCGCGTCACGGGCGCCCGCACCGGCAACTGACCCGTGATCAGGGTGCGTGGTGCTGCCCACGCGAGCCGTACGCCCGCGCGGCGGGCCGCGACGGCGAAGGGTCGGCCGTGCCCGCGTCGCGCCCGTGACGGGGCATCTCACGGCCTCCGGTGCGCGGACCCATAGACTCCTGCGCTGTGGAGAACCCGACGCGCACCCCCTGGGGGCCGGACTTCGAGCAGCTCAGAGCCACCGACCCGGAGATCGTCGGCGAGGTGGCCGAGATGGCCGTCGCCTTCCCGGCGTACCGCCGTGGCTGAGCGCGGGGTGGACGCGGCGCACGCGGCCGACGACGGTGGCTGGCGGCTGCGCCACCTGCCGGTGCTGCTGGTCGTCTCCGCCGTGGTGGCGGCCCTCGGCGCGGTGGCCGGCGGCGTCCTCGGCGGCGCCGACGCGGCGCTCGGCGTGGCCGCCGGGATGGCCGTCACGGTGGCCAGCTACACCCTCACCACGGTGGTGCTGGCCTGGGCGGACGCGCGGAACCCGCAGCTCGTGCTGCCGTTCGGGCTCGGCCTCTACGCCGCCAAGTTCACCCTCCTGGGTGGCGTGATGGTGGCGGTCGCGTCGACCGGGTGGGCCGGGCTGCTTCCGCTCTGCCTCGGCATCGCCGTCGGCGTGGCGGCCTGGACCGGCGCGCACATCTGGTGGATCAGCACGGTCCACATGCGCCGGACCAGGGCCTGACCTCGTCGGCGTCCCACTCATCGACACGACGCGCGAATATGTCCGATGCCGGTCATTCTCTGGGTGGCGGAAGGGGAGTAGCGTGCCCACAGACGAACTGCCCGCCCGACACCCACACAACGCCGGTTGTGCGGGGGGTGAGGCACAGCCTCGTTTTCCCGACTGATATCGTTCGCCCCGTCATGGCTGGTGACCAAACCCCCCAACCCACCGGCGGCCCGGACGACATTCCGACCGGCGCCGGCCAGGGTTGGACCGCGCTCTCGTACCTCATCGGGGGCATGCTCGTCTGGGGCTTCATCGGCTGGCTGGTCGACCAGTGGCTCGACACCGGCGGCATCGCCACCGGGATCGGCGTCGTGCTCGGCATGGCCGGGGGGATCATCCTGGTCATCCGCCGGCTCGGCACGCCTACTTAGGAAGGGACGCGGTGTTCGGACAGGCGAACGTCCTGGCACAGGGCGAGGCAGCATTCCCACCCAGCGTGGACGATTTCTACCTGCCCAGCATCCTCCCCTGGGGTGCGCACGACTCGTACTGGTTCACCAAGATCACGGCCATGGTCTGGATCGCCGTCGGCATCCTGATCATCTTCTTCCTGGTCACGTACCGGAAGCCGCAGCTCGTGCCGACGAAGAAGCAGTGGCTCGCCGAGTCGATCTACGGCTTCGTGCGGAACAACATCGCCGTCGACATGATCGGGCACGCGGGGGTGCGGTTCGCGCCGTACTTCACCACGCTCTTCTGCTTCGTCCTGCTGACGAACTTCTTCGCGATCCTGCCGTTCTTCCAGATCTCGCCGAACTCGCACATCGCGTTCCCGGCCTTCCTGGCGCTGATCAGCTACGTGCTGTTCAACTACATCGGCATCCGCAAGCACGGCTTCGCGAAGTACTTCAAGAACTCCCTGATCCCGCCGGCACCGTGGTACATCCTGCCGCTGCTGATCCCGATCGAGCTCTTCTCGACCTTCCTGGTCCGGCCGTTCTCGCTGGCCGTCCGTCTCTTCGCGAACATGTTCGCCGGCCACATGCTCCTGCTGGTCTTCACGCTCGGCGGCTTCGCGATGCTGAGCGCCAACGCCTGGCTGGCGCCGGTCTCGGTGCTGTCCTGGGTGATGACCATCGCGCTCACCTTCCTCGAGTTCCTGGTGATCTGCCTCCAGGCCTACGTCTTCACGGTGCTCAGCGCCAGCTACGTACAGGGCGCGCTCGCCGACGAGCACTGATCCACCTTGCACCAACCAGTTGTCGTCCCGCGTGACCGTCACGCGTGATAACCAGGAGGAACCAACTAATGGACATCTACGCCGCGGTAGAGGGCAGCACCGCCGCCATCGGCTACGGTCTCGCGGCCATCGGCCCGGGTATCGGTGTCGGCCTGGTCTTCGCCGCCTACATCCAGTCGACGGCCCGCCAGCCGGAGTCGTCCAAGATGACCCTGCCGTACGTCTGGATCGGCTTCGCCGTCATCGAGGCGCTCGCGCTGCTCGGCATCGCGTTCGGCTTCATCTGGCAGGGCACGCTCTCCTAATCCCGCCCCCCTTCGACCGGGAGGTCTTCCATGTTCTTCCTCGCCGCTGAGGGTGGTGAGTCGACGCACAACCCGATCATCCCGATCTGGCAGGAGATCGTGGTTGGGTCCGTCGCCTTCGCCGTGCTCTGCTTCGTGCTGATGAAGTTCGTCTTCCCCCGCATGGAGCAGACGTTCCAGGCTCGGGTGGACGCGATCGAGGGCGGCATCAAGCGCGCCGAGGCCGCCCAGGCCGAGGCCAACCAGCTGCTCGAGCAGTACCGCGCGCAGCTCGCCGAGGCGCGCACCGACGCCGCCCGGATCCGGGACGACGCGCGGGCCGACGCCGAGGGCATCCGCCAGGACGTCCTCGCCAAGGCGCGCGAGGAGTCCGACCGGATCATCGCGGCCGGCAAGGAGCAGCTCGCCGCCGAGCGGGCCACCATCGTGCGCGAGCTGCGCACGGAGGTCGGCACGATCGCGGTCGACCTGGCCAGCAAGATCGTCGGCGAGTCGCTGGCCGACGAGGCCCGCCGCAAGGGCACCGTCGACCGGTTCCTGAGCGGCCTCGAAAGCACGGGGGCCCGCTGATGCAGGCCGCCAGCCGGGAGTCGTACCGGGCCGCGACCGAGCGCCTGACGGCGTACGCGCGGGGTGCGGAGCCGTCGGCGGTGGCCGCCACCGCCGACGACCTGCTCTCCGTCGCCGGCCTGCTGCGGCGCGAGCCGCGGCTGCGCCGGGCGCTGTCCGACCCGGCCCGGCCGGGCGCGGACCGCGCCGGGCTGCTCGGCGACATGCTCCGGGGGAAGGTCGGCGCGGGCGCGCTCGACCTGCTCACCGGGCTGGCGTCCGGCCGGTGGTCGGCGCCGTCGGAACTGCTCGACGGCACCGAGCGGCTGGGCGTGGAGGCGCTGCTGGCCAGCGCCGACGCGTCCGGCGAGCTGGGCGAGGTCGAGGACGAGCTGTTCCGCTTCGGCCAGGTGGTCGCCGGCCAGCCCGCGCTCTCCGGCGCGCTGTCCGACCCGGTCGCCCCGGTCGAGCGGCGGGCCGCGCTGGCCCGCGAGCTGCTGGCCGGCAAGGCCAGCCCGATCACCGTCCGCCTCGTCGAGGTGGCGCTGGGCGGGTTCGGCGGGCGGTCCTTCACCGGTTCGGTCACCCGGCTGGTCGAGCTCACCGCCGACCGGCGGGACCGGCAGGTCGCGTACGTGACCGTGGCGGCCCCGTTGAGTGAAGAGGACGAGCGCCGGCTCGGTGCCCGCCTCTCCGCGATGTACGGTCGAGAGGTTTCCGTCAAGCAGACGGTGGACCCCACGATCCTCGGTGGCGTCAGCGTCCGGGTCGGCTCCGACCTCTACGACGGCACCGTCCTGCGCCGCCTCAACGAGACCCGCAACGCGCTCGCGAAGCGCTGACCGGCGCCCGCTGGCACACCCCGCGAAGCGCCCGGATTGACAGACGCCATTCGGACCGGTCGGTACTAGGTATCCCGGGCCCCTGAAATTTAAGGAAGCAGAGGATGGCCGAGCTGACCATCTCGACGGAGGAGATCCGCGGCGCCCTGGAGCGCTACGTCTCCTCCTATTCGCCCGACGTCTCCCGCGAGGAGGTCGGCACCGTCGCCGACACCGGCGACGGCATCGCCCACGTCGAGGGCCTGCCCTCGACCATGACCAACGAGCTCCTGGAGTTCGAGGACGGCACGCTCGGCGTGGCCCTGAACCTCGACGTCCGGGAGATCGGCGTCGTCGTCCTCGGTGACTCCGCGAAGCTCGAAGAGGGCCAGCGCGTCAAGCGCACCGGCCGGGTGCTCTCCGTGCCGGTCGGCGACGCCTTCCTCGGCCGCGTGGTCAACGCGCTCGGCCAGCCGATCGACGGCCTCGGCGACATCGCCAACGAGGGCTTCCGCGAGCTGGAGCTGCAGGCCCCGAACGTGATGGCCCGGCAGTCCGTGGACGAGCCGATGCAGACCGGTATCAAGGCGATCGACGCCATGACCCCGATCGGCCGGGGCCAGCGGCAGCTGATCATCGGTGACCGGAAGACCGGCAAGACCACGGTCGCGCTGGACACCATCCTCAACCAGCGGGACAACTGGCGCTCCGGCGACCCGAAGAAGCAGGTCCGCTGCATCTACGTCGCCATCGGCCAGAAGGCCTCCACGATCGCCTCGATCAAGGGCATCCTGGAGGATGCGGGCGCGCTGGAGTACACCACCATCGTCGCCTCCCCGGCGTCCGACCCGGCCGGCTTCAAGTACCTGGCCCCGTACACCGGCTCGTCCATCGGGCAGCACTGGATGTACGGCGGCAAGCACGTCCTGATCGTCTTCGACGACCTGAGCAAGCAGGCCGAGGCGTACCGGGCCGTGTCGCTGCTGCTGCGCCGCCCGCCGGGCCGCGAGGCGTACCCGGGTGACGTCTTCTACCTGCACTCCCGGCTGCTGGAGCGCTGCGCGAAGCTCTCCGACGCGCTGGGCGGCGGCTCGATGACCGGCCTGCCGATCATCGAGACCAAGGCCAACGACATCTCGGCCTTCATCCCGACCAACGTCATCTCCATCACCGACGGCCAGATCTTCCTGGAGACGGACCTGTTCAACCAGGGCGTCCGGCCGGCCATCAACGTCGGCACCTCGGTCTCCCGGGTCGGCGGCGCCGCCCAGGTGAAGCCGATGAAGAAGGTCTCCGGTTCGCTCCGGCTCAACCTGGCCCAGTACCGCGAGCTGGAGGCGTTCGCCGCCTTCGCCTCCGACCTGGACAAGACCTCCCGGGCCCAGCTGGACCGCGGTTCCCGCCTGGTCGAGCTGCTCAAGCAGCCGAACTACTCGCCGTACCCGGTGCAGGAGCAGGTCGTCACCGTCTGGTCCGGCGTCGAGGGCAAGCTCGACGACATCCCGGTCGGCGAGGTCCGCCGCTTCGAGTCGGAGTTCCTCCAGTACCTGCGGCACAAGCACGAGGGCACCCTCGCGGCGATCGCCGACCACAAGTGGGACGACGAGGTGGTCTCCACCCTCGACCAGGCCATCGCGAGCTTCAAGCAGATGTTCCTGGGCAAGGAGGACGAGCCCCGGATCAACGAGGCCCCGGCCGCCCCGCTGGAGGGCGAGCAGAGCCGCGAGACGGTGACCCGCTACCACGGCAACGCCGAGAAGCAGTAGGGCTGACTCATGGCGGCCCAGGTACGCGTTCTTCGTCAACGGATTCGCTCGGCGAAGGGGATGAAGAAGATCACCAAGGCGATGGAGCTCGTGGCGACGAGCCGGATCGCCAAGGCCCAGGCCCGGGTGCAGGCGTCCCTGCCGTACGCCCAGGCCATCACCGGCGTGCTCACCGCGCTGGCGTCCAACGCCCGGATCGACCACCCGCTGCTCACCCCGCGCGAGCAGGTGCGGCGGGCGGGTGTCCTGCTGGTAACCAGCGACCGGGGCCTGGCCGGCGGTTACAGCTCCAGCGCGATCAAGACGGCACAGTCGCTGATCGCCCGCCTGCGCGCCGAGGGCAAGGAGCCCGTGCTCTACGTCATCGGCCGCAAGGGCGTCGCGTTCTACCGGTTCCGGGACTGGCCGATCGCGGCGAACTGGACGGGCTTCTCGGAGCAGCCGACGTTCGCCGACGCCCGCGAGGTGGGTGAGACGCTGATCAAGGCGTTCACCGCCGGCGCGGACGACGTGGACGGCGACGCCGGAGCCGACGGGGTGCTGGGGGTCGACGAGCTGCACATCGTCTACACCGAGTTCCACTCCCTGATGACCCAGACGCCGGTCGCGAAGATCATCGGCCCGATGCAGGTCGAGGACCGGCCGCGGTCGGAGGGCCTGCTCCCGGCGTACGAGTTCGAGCCGGAGGCGGAGTCGCTGCTCGACGCGCTGCTGCCGAAGTACATCAACACGCGGATCTACGCGGCGTTGCTGGAATCGGCGGCGAGCGAGTCGGCGGCCCGGCGGCGGGCGATGAAGAGCGCCACCGACAACGCCGAAGACATGATCGAGAAGTACACGCGTGAGATGAACTCGGCCCGCCAGGCCGGGATCACCCAGGAGATCAGCGAGATCGTCGGCGGCGCGAACGCGCTCGCCGCGTCGGGAAGTGAAGTGTGATGACTGTATCCGCAGTTGCTGGTGGACCAGCTGAGACCAAGACGGCCACGGGTCGCGTGGTCCGGGTCATCGGCCCGGTCGTCGACGCCGAGTTCCCGCGCGACGCCATGCCGGCCCTGTTCAACGCCCTGCACGTCAACGTGACGCTGTCCGGCGGCGAGAAGACGCTGACCCTGGAGGTCGCCCAGCACCTGGGTGACAACCTGATCCGCGCGATCTCGATGCAGCCGACCGACGGCCTGGTGCGCGGCACCGAGGTGCGCGACAGCGGCTCGCCGATCACCGTTCCGGTGGGCGACGCGGTCAAGGGCCACGTGTTCAACGCGATCGGCGAGTGCCTCAACCTCACCGAGGGCGAGACGCTGAACCCCGACGACCACTGGGGTATCCACCGCAAGGCCCCGGCCTTCGCGGACCTGGAGCCGAAGACCGAGATGCTGGAGACCGGCATCAAGGTCATCGACCTGCTCGCCCCGTACGTCAAGGGCGGCAAGATCGGCCTGTTCGGCGGCGCGGGCGTGGGCAAGACGGTGCTCATCCAGGAGATGATCACCCGGGTGGCCCGGAACTTCGGTGGTACGTCGGTGTTCGCCGGCGTGGGTGAGCGCACCCGTGAGGGCAACGACCTCATCGCCGAGATGACCGAGTCCGGCGTCATCGACAAGACCGCCCTGGTCTACGGCCAGATGGACGAGCCGCCGGGCACCCGGCTCCGGGTCGCCCTCTCCGCGCTGACCATGGCGGAGTACTTCCGCGACGTGAAGAAGCAGGAGGTGCTGCTCTTCATCGACAACATCTTCCGCTTCACCCAGGCCGGTTCCGAGGTGTCCACCCTGCTCGGCCGCATGCCGAGCGCCGTGGGGTACCAGCCGACCCTGGCCGACGAGATGGGCGAGCTCCAGGAGCGGATCACCTCCGTCCGGGGCCAGGCCATCACCTCGTTGCAGGCGATCTACGTGCCGGCGGACGACTACACCGACCCCGCCCCGGCCACCACGTTCGCCCACCTCGACGCGACGACCAACCTGGAGCGGTCGATCTCCGACAAGGGCATCTACCCGGCCGTGGACCCGCTGGCGTCCTCGTCCCGGATCCTCGCCCCGGAGTTCGTCGGCGCCGAGCACTTCGCGGTGGCCACCGAGGTGAAGCGGATCCTGCAGAAGTACAAGGACCTGCAGGACATCATCGCCATCCTCGGCATCGAGGAGCTCTCCGAGGAAGACAAGATCACCGTGCAGCGCGCCCGGCGGATCGAGCGCTTCCTGTCGCAGAACACCTACGCCGCCGAGCAGTTCACCGGCGTCGCGGGCTCGACGGTCCCGATTGCCGAGACCATCGAGGCGTTCAAGAAGATCAGCGAGGGCGCGTACGACCACTTCCCCGAGCAGGCCTTCTTCATGTGCGGCGGTCTTGAGGACCTGGAGCGCAAGGCCGCGGAGCTGATGAAGTAGACGACCGTCACACCCTTGAGGACCGCCCCGGTTGCAACCGGGGCGGTCTTCGGTCGTCTACAGGCCCTATGATCTCCGCTGTCCGGTTGCCGAGCCGGTGGTCGCGTCGTGGGCGGGGTACCGTCGATCCACGCCGTCCCCCGGCGAGTGACAAATACTGCAACCTTTCGGCTGCGTGCGCCCGTCTCCTCTTTGTGGGCGTGACGAACGGAGAATCTCGTGGGTAAGGCCGGCAAGAGCGGCGGGAAGAAGCCGTCGGTGTGGTCGGGCGTGCCGAAGTGGGCGCGGGTGTTAACGGTGTTCGGCGCCGTGCTCATGCTGCTCAGCGGCGCCGTGCTGGTGGGCTACGAGGCGCTGTTGTCCCGGTACGAGGGCTCGGTCGGCAAGGGCGACCTGTTCGGCGACCAGGCCGCGGGCGCCCAGGAGCGCAAGAGCGACATCAAGGGCCCGCTCAACATCCTGCTGGTGGGCATCGACCCGCGGGTTCCGGAGACCCCGCCGCTGGCGGACTCGATCATGGTGCTGCACGTGTCGGCCGATCTGGACCGGGCGTACCTCTTCTCGCTGCCCCGCGACCTGCGGGTCGAGATCCCGAAGTTCAGCAAGGCGGAGTTCCACGGCGGCACCGACAAGCTCAACGCCGCGATGTCGTACGGCAGCCGGGTGTCGGGGCAGAACCCCGATGCCGCCCGCGGCTTCGAGCTGCTGGCCAAGACCGTGCAGCAGGTGACCGGGATCGAGCGCTTCGACGCCGGCGCGATCATCAACTTCACCGGTTTCCAGAAGATCGTCGACGCGATGGGCGGCGTCGACATGTACGTCGAGCGCGAGGTCCGCTCCGAGCACCGCGAGCCGAGCGGGGTGCACCGCAAGGGCAATCCCTACGGCGATGGCTACATCGGCCCCCAGGCGATCTACAAGAAGGGCAACCAGCACCTCAGCGGCTGGCAGGCGCTGGACTACGTCCGGCAGCGGTACCCGAAGAACGGCGTCCCGGACGCCGACTACGGTCGGCAGCGGCACCAGCAGCAGTTCATCAAGGCGATGGTCAACCAGGCGTTCAGTGCCGACGTGGTGACCAACCCGATCAAGCTGGACAAGGTGATCCGGGCCGCCGGGCAGTCGCTGATCTTCAACGGCCGGGGCAGCAGCGTGATCGACTTCGCGATCGCCCTCAAGTCCACGCGCGCCGACAACGTCGAGCTGATCAAGCTGCCGGGGGAGAACATCGGCACCGGGTCGGCGTACCGGGGGGAGCGGCTGCTGCCCGAGGCCGAGGACTTCTTCACCGCCCTGGAGAAGGAGCAACTGGACGCGTTCCTGCTGGAACATCCGGACTTCCGCAACAAGACGAAGTAGCGCCCCGCGAGCGGGGTCCGAACGCGGGTGGCGCAGCTTACGCCACCCGCGTTCGGCGTCCACGGGGGGCGCGACTAGACTTTCGACAATCCGCCGCCGCAGCAAGGAGACAGCGTGGCAAAGCAGCTTCACGTCGAGCTCGTAGCCGTCGAGGAGAAGGTCTGGTCCGGCGAGGCCGAGATGGTCGTCGCCCGCACGACCGAGGGTGAGCTGGGTGTGCTGCCGGGGCACGCGCCCCTGCTGGGCCAGCTCGCCGAGCCCGGCCAGGTCCGGATCAAGCTGGCCAGCGGCGAGCAGGTCTCGTACGAGGTGGCCGGTGGCTTCCTCTCAGTGAGCAGCGAGGGCGTCACCGTGCTCGCCGAGAGCGCCACCCCGGTCTCCGCCCCGCAGAGTCGCTGAGTCGATACCCGTCGATGGAGATCGTGGAGGGGATCGGGATCGGCTTCGCCGCCGTGATCGCCGCTCTGCTGATCCTCTTCGTCCGACGGGCGCTGGTCACCCGCACCGGCGGGATCATCCGGCTCAGCGTCCGGGTCTCCACGATGCTCGACGGCCGGGGCTGGTCACCCGGGTTCGGCCGGTTCGCGGGCGATGAGCTCCGGTGGTACCGGATGTTCTCGTTCGCCCTGCGCCCCAAGCTGGCGCTGTCCCGCAAGACCCTCGCGGTCGAGCGCCGGCGGCTGCCCGAGGGGCAGGAGCGCCTCTCCATGCCCGCCGACTGGGTGATCCTGCGGTGCACCAGTCAGCACGCCCCGGTGGAGATCGCCATGGCCCGCTCCACCGTCACCGGCTTCCTCTCCTGGCTGGAGGCCGCCGCACCCGGGGCAGCCTCGCCCCGCCTGGCATCCCAAGACTGGCCCGCCGCCTAACCCCACCCCACCCCCACCCCACCCCCACCCCACCCCCACCCCTCGGCGATCTTGCACTTGGGGCCCGGGCGTAACGGTCAAAGGGTGCGCTTTCGGGGCCGTAACTGCAAGATCGCCGGGGACCCGAGGGGTGTCGTGCGGGGTCAGGTGGTGGTGGAGGCGGTCAGTTCGACCTCGTACCCCTGGGTGTTCGTGAGGTAGGCCGCGTAGGTGGCCGGGCCTCCGGCGTGCGGGTGGCGGCCAGGGAAGAGCAGCGTCCAGCCGTGGGCCGGCGCGGCCGCGACCAGCCGGTCCACGGCGGCCGGCGGGCCGGCGTGGAAGGCCAGGTGGTTCAGGCCCGGGGCGAGCCGGTCGTGGTTTCGTCCGGACAACGCGGGGGACTCCTCCAGCACCAGGTACGTCGGGCCGAGCCGCCAGGACCGGCCCGCCGGCCAGTCCTGGAACGGCGTCCAGCCCAGCTCGCCCAGCAACCAGCCCCAACTGCGGACCGCGCCGGCCAGGTCGGGCACCCAGACCTCGACGTGGTGCAGGGCCCCGACCGGGGCGCGGCTCGCGTCGACGCTCAGCGCTTACCGCCCGGAACCCACAGCACGTCTCCTGCCGGATTGGCCGCTCTTGACAGGATAAAGAGCAGATCGGAGAGCCGGTTGAGATACTTTGCCGGGAGGATGCTGGTCCGGTCGGAGTCCTGTGCGACCAGCGCCCATGCCGCACGCTCGGCCCGCCGGGCGATCGTCCGTGCCACGTGCAGCAGCGCCGCTCCCGCGGTGCCGCCGGGGAGGATGAAGGAGTCGAGCTTGCTCAGGCGTGCGTTGTACTCGTCGCACCATCCCTCAAGACGGTCCACGTACTCCTCGGTGACCCGCAGCGGCGGGTACTCCGGGTCCGGCTCCACGGGGGTGGACAGGTCGGCGCCGACGTCGAACATGTCGTTCTGGATCGACCCCAGCACCGCCCGCAGCTCGTCGTCGAGCTGCCCCAGCGCGATCGCGACGCCGATCGCGGCGTTGCACTCGTCGACGTCCGCGTACGCGGCGATCCGCGGATCGGTCTTCGGCACCTGCTCGTTGTTGCTCAGCCTGGTCATGCCGGCGTCGCCGGCCCTGGTGTAGATGCGCGTGAGGTGGACGGCCATGACGCACAGCCTACGGATACCCGACCTGACCATCCCCGCTCGGCCGACTCCGACCCGGCCGGCCGGGGTGGGCCCCGGCGACGCCAGCGACCCGGCGGTCAACGACGTCGACGTCATCCGGGTCTCCGGGAACGCCCGGCTCGCCGGGACGGTGCACGTCGTCGGGGCGAAGAACTCGGCCCTCAAGCTGATGGCCGCCGCGCTGCTGGCCCCCGGGCGCAGCGTCATCACGAACGTCCCCCGGATCACCGACATCGCCATCATGGGCGAGGTGCTGCGCCGGTTGGGGTGCGGCGTCCGGTTCGACGCGGACGAGCCCGTCGACCCGATGGTGGCCCGGGGCGGGGTTGCCCGGTCCCGGTCGGTCACCGTCGACGTGCCCGACCGGCCCGGCGCGGAGGCCGACTACGACCTGGTCCGCCGGCTGCGCGCGTCGATCTGCGTGCTGGGCCCGCTGCTGGCCCGCCGGGGGTACGTCCGGGTGGCCCACCCCGGCGGGGACGCCATCGGCTCCCGGGGGCTGGACATGCACATCGCCGGGCTGACCCGGATGGGCGCGGACATCTCCGGCGAGCACGGCTTCGTCATCGCCGCCGCCCCGGACGGGCTGCACGGCGCGGAGATCGTGCTCGACTTCCCCAGCGTCGGGGCCACCGAGAACCTGGTGATGGCCGCCGTGCTGGCCCAGGGCACGACGGTGATCGACAACGCGGCCCGGGAACCGGAGATCGTGGACATCTGCTCGATGCTGATCCGGATGGGTGCCCGGATCGAGGGCGAGGGCACCTCCACCCTGCACATCGATGGGGTGCCGGAGCTGCGGCCGGTGCGGCACGCCACCGTCGGCGACCGTATCGTCGCCGGGACCTGGGCGTTCGCCGCCGCGATGACCCGGGGGGACGTCACCGTGACGGGGATCGACCCGGGCTTCCTGGAGGTCGCGCTGGACAAGCTGATCTGCGCGGGCGGCCTGGTGGAGACCCGCGGCGACGCCTTCCGGGTACGGGTCGACGAGCGCCCCCGGGCGGTGGACGTGGTCACCCTGCCCTACCCGGGCTTCGCCACCGACCTGCTGCCGATGGCGATCGGGCTCGCCGCGGTCAGCGACGGCGCGTCCCTGATCACCGAGAACATCTTCGACGGCCGGTTCATGTTCGCCAACGAGATGATGCGGCTCGGCGCGGACATCAAGACCGACGGCCACCACGCCGTGGTCCGGGGCCGGGACCGGCTCTCCGGGGCGCCCGTCCGGGCCACCGACATCCGGGCCGGCGCCGGTCTGATCATCGCCGGGCTCTGCGCCGACGGGGTCACCGAGGTCTCCCACGTGCACCACGTCGACCGCGGCTACCCGGATTTCGTCGCCGACCTGCGGGCGCTGGGCGTGGAGGTCGAGCGCGGCAGCGTGCCGGAGGAGCCGGCGCTGGAGATCTGACTGCGGCGCGGGTCCGGCCGCAGGCTGGCTTAGCCATCGTTCAAGGTCGCCGACTAGGGTGCAGACAGACACTCAATCAGGCGAGGGAGAAGCAGATGGCGGGTCGACTCGCGGTCGTCGGGGCCGGGCTGATGGGCTCGGGTATCGCCCAGGTGGCGGCGCAGGCGGGCTGGCAGGTGACGCTGCGGGACCTGGACGACGCGGCCACCGGGCGCGGACTGGCCGGCATCCGGAAGTCGCTGGAGAAGTTCGCCGAGAAGGGCAAGATCGAGGTTTCCGAGGTCGAGGCGACGCTGGGCCGGATCACCCCGACCACCGACCTGGAGGCGGTCGCCGACGCGGACATCGTCGTCGAGGCGGTGTTCGAGCGGCTGGAAATCAAGCACGAGGTCTTCCGGGCGCTCGACAAGATCTGCAAGGCCGACGCGGTGCTCGCCACCAACACCTCGGCCATCCCGGTCACCCAGATCGCCGCCGTGACCGAGCGCCCGGAGGCGGTCGTCGGCACGCACTTCTTCTCCCCGGTGCCGATGATGAAGCTCTGCGAGCTGGTGCGCGGGTACAAGACCAGCGACGAGACCCTGGCCACGGTGAAGGCGTTCGCCGAGGAGATCGGCAAGACCGTCGTCGTGGTGAACCGGGACATCGCCGGGTTCGTCACCACCCGGCTGATCGCCGCACTGGTCGTCGAGGCGGTCAAGCTGGTCGAGTCCGGCGTGGTGTCGGCCGAGGACCTGGACACGGCCTGCAAGCTCGGCTTCGGCCACGCGATGGGCCCGCTGGCCACCACCGACCTCACCGGCGTGGACGTGCTGCTGCACGCCTCGAAGAACATCTACACCGACACAGCCGACGAGAAGTTCTTCCCGCCGGAGCTGCTCCAGCGCATGGTCACCGCCGGCGACCTGGGCCGCAAGACCGGCAAGGGCTTCTACACGTACTGACGCCGCACCGACCCCTGATCCGTTCCCGCTCGGGGCCGGGTCAGGGGCGCGGCGGCGTGAGGGCCGCGCCCAGCAGGGCGAAGGCGTCCGGGACGACCGTGCCCCAGTAGACGAAGTTGTGCCGGCCGTCGGCGTACTCGGCGCGGGCCGGGGGTTCGGGCAGGGCGCGGGCCAGCGCCCGCACGTCGCGCAACAGGCCGTCCTGCCGGCCGCACCAGAGCCCGACCGGCGTGCCGCGCAGCCGCTCCACGTCGGTGAAGACCGCGTCCCCGGGGCGTACGGCGGGGGAGAACGCGGCCACCGCCCGCAGCCAGCCGGGGAAGGTCTCGGCGAGCAGCAGTGATCCGAAGCCGCCCATCGACCAGCCCCACGCGGCCACCCGGCTGGTGTCGAAGCCGCGCTCGCCGCACCAGGCCGGCAGCTCCTCGCGCACCATCCGCTGCGGGTCGTCCGCTCCGGAGCGCCGCCAGGAGAGCCGGCCGCCGGCCGCCCCGGCGAGCACGAACGGCGGAGCGCCCCGGCGCACCGCGTCGGTGAGGAACCGGGCGAGCCCGAAGCGCGCGTAGTCGTGCGGGGTGGACGAAGCGCCGTGCAGCACCAGGCAGACCGGCAGCCCTCGCCCGTCGCCGTGCCCGGCCGGCACGGCCGTCCAGAAGTCGACGGCACGGCCCCGGGCCGCCGACTGCCGCCGGAGCAGCCGCTCGTCGCCGGCCGGGGCGTCGGGCAGCGCCGGTGTCGGCCCCGGGCGCGGGCGGGTCAGCTCCCGCGCCGTCGCGCCGCCGGCCATGGCCAGCGCCGCCGTGGCTGCCCCGGCCAGGAGTAGCCGTCGCCGCGTCGGTCTCGCCACCACCGGCCCAGTCTGCCAGCCCCGTCCTCGGCCCGCCGCCCCGCCGGACGCCCGATCACCCCGCGTGCGTGGAGACCGCCGACGCCGCCGCCCGGGTCATCGCGAAGGCCGTGACGACCCGCAGACCACGCACGCGCTACACCATCGGCCGGGATGCCGCCCTGCTCACCCGTCTGGCCCGGGTGCTGTCCGACCGCACGCTCGACCGCGTCAGCGCCGCCAACCTGCGCCGCCACTACCCGAAGGGAGCCACCGCGTAACCCACCGCAACCTCCACTTCGTGCCGTGGCAAGACCCTCAGCCGTCGCGCTTGGTGGTCCAGCGGAAGGTGGTGAGGCAGAGCACCAGGCCGATCACGCACCACAGCGCGAGGACGATGGCGACCCGGCCCAGCTCGAAGGAGCCGCCCGGCTCCTGGGCGCCGAAGCTCTCCGGCAGGAAGACCGACCGCAGCCCCTGGCACATCCACTTCAGCGGGAAGAGGGCCGCCACCTGCTGCATCCAGCTCGGCAGGTTGGTGAAGACGAAGAAGACCCCGGAGGTGAACTGGAGCACCAGGGCGATGGGGGTGACCACGGCGGAGCCGCTGCGCGCCGTGCGGGCCAGCGAGGAGATCGCGATGCCGCACAGGGTGCACGCGGTGACCCCGAGGAGGGAGACCCAGCCGAAGGTGAACCACTTGCCGGCCGTGCCGGGCAGCTTCAGGTCGAACATGGCGACCGAGACGGCGAGCAGCAGGGCGGTCTCGGCGACGCTGATCGCCACCACCATGAGCACCTTGCCGGCGAACCACACCCACTTCGGCATCGGGGTGCCCCGGTAGCGCTTGAGGACCCCCCGGTCCCGCTCGATCGGGATCCAGATGCCGAGGTTCTGGAAGCTCCCCGTCATCAGGCCGGTGGCGATCATGCCGGTGATGAAGTATTGCGTGTAGCTGACGCCCGGGGCGATCTCGTCGCTGAAGATGGCCGCGAAGATTAGGATCATGATGATCGGGAAGCCCATCGTGAACACGACGGACTCCCGGCTGCGCATGAACTGGGTGATCTCCAGCCGGCCCTGGCGCAGGGCGAGCGCGCCCGCTCCGAGCCGGCGGGCCGGTGCGGCGGGGTCGACCGGGGCCGCCGGCCTGGTGGTGGTGGTCATCAGTGTCCGATCATCTTCAGGTAGATGTCTTCCAGGGTCGGCCGGGTCACCGTGAGCCCGGGGACCTCGCCGCCGAAGCGCGCGGCCAGCTCCGCCACCAGGGCCGTCGGCGTCGCGCTCTCCGTGGTCTCCGCGGCCCCCTCGGGGGTACGCCAGGAGACCGTCGTCAGGGCCTCCTGCCGGTTGCCGAGTCGGTTCGGCGGGGCCACCTCGATGAGCCGGCCGGCGGCGATCACCCCGACCCGGTCGGCCAGCGCCTCGGCCTCGTCCAGGTAGTGGGTGGTGAGCACGATGGTGGTGCCGGCGGCGGCCAGGTCCCGGATCAGCTCCCAGAACTCGCGCCGGGCCTCCGGGTCGAAGCCGGTGGTCGGCTCGTCCAGGAACAGCAGCTCGGGGCGGCCGATGATGCCGAGCGCCACGTCGAGACGACGCTTCTGTCCGCCGGAGAGGGTGTGTGTGCGGGCCTTCGCCTTGGCCCCCAGGCCGACCCGCTCGATGACCTTCGCCGGGTCGTCGGCGTCGGGGTAGAAGCCGGAGAAGTGCGAGACCAACTCGCCGACGGTCAGCTCGTCGAACTCGCCGGTGCCCTGGAGCACGATGCCGACCCGGGACCGCCAGTGCGGCCCGGGGCGGGCGGGGTCGCTGCCCAGCACGGAGACCTCGCCGGCGTCGCGCTGCCGGTAGCCCTCCAGGATCTCCACCGTGGTGGTCTTGCCCGCGCCGTTCGGCCCGAGCAGGGCGAACACCTCGCCGCGGTGGACCGCGAGATCCACGCTCGCCACCGCGACGTTGTCGCCGTACGCCTTGCGCAGCCCCCGGACGGAGATTGCGAGCTCGTCATCCATGTCGTCAAGTGTGCGTCCTGCGGAACGGTCGGCGGTGCCCCGGGAGCATGGACCTGTGCGGTTTTTCACCAACCCCAGTGACTTAACGGTAACTTAGACTCCCGCCATGGACGAGAAGGCTCCCCCCGGCCGGCTTCCCGAGCGCGAGCGTCCGTGGGTGATGCGCACCTACGCCGGGCACTCCTCGGCCACCGCGAGCAACGCCCTGTTCCGCCGCAACCTGGCGAAGGGGCAGACCGGCCTGTCGGTCGCCTTCGACCTGCCCACCCAGACCGGATACGACCCGGACCACGAGCTGGCAGCCGGCGAGGTCGGCCGGGTCGGCGTGCCGGTGGCCCACCTCGGCGACATGCGGGCCCTCTTCGACGGCATACCGCTCGCCGAGATGAACACGTCCATGACCATCAACGCGCCGGCGATGTGGCTGCTCGCCCTCTACGGCACCGTCGGCGCGGAGCAGGGCGCCGAACTGGCCCGCTGCGCCGGGACCACGCAGAACGACATCATCAAGGAGTACCTGTCCCGGGGGACGTACATCTTCCCGCCGGCCGCGTCGCTGCGGCTGACCGCCGACGTCATCGCGTACACGCTGCGGGAGATGCCCCGGTGGAACCCGGTGAACATCTGCTCGTACCACCTCCAGGAGGCCGGCGCGACGCCGGTGCAGGAGGTCGGCTTCACCCTGGCCACCGCCGTCGCCGTGCTCGACGCGGTGCGCGACGCCGGCCAGGTGCCGGCCGAGCGGATGGGCGACGTGGTCGCCCGGATCTCGTTCTTCGTCAACGCCGGGGTGCGCTTCGTCGAGGAGATCGCCAAGATGCGCGCGTTCGGCGCGCTCTGGGACGAGATCACCCGCGAGCGGTACGGCGTCACCGACCCGAAGCAGCGCCGGTTCCGGTACGGCGTGCAGGTCAACTCGCTCGGCCTGACCGAGGCCCAGCCGGAGAACAACATCCAGCGGATCGTGTTGGAGATGCTCGGCGTCACCCTGTCCCGGGATGCGCGCGCCCGCGCGGTGCAGCTCCCGGCCTGGAACGAGGCGCTCGGCCTGCCCCGGCCGTGGGACCAGCAGTGGTCGCTGCGTATGCAGCAGGTCCTCGCGTACGAGTCGGACCTGCTCGAATACCCGGACCTGTTCGCCGGCTCGCACGTGATGACGGCGCTGGTCGACGGGATCGTCACCGGCGCCCGGGCCGAGCTGGACAAGGTGCTGGAGATGGGCGGCGTGGTGGCGGCCGTCGAGACCGGGTACCTCAAGAGCGCGTTGGTCGGCTCGCTGGCCGAACGCCGCCGGCGGCTGGAGGTCGGCACCGACGTGGTGGTCGGCGTCAACCGGTTCACCGAGACCGAGCCGTCGCCGCTGACCGCGGCCGGTGCCGGGGCGATCGAGCAGGTCGACCCGGCGGTCGAGGCGGCGGCTGTGGCCTCCGTACGCGAGTGGCGGTCCGGTCGGGACGGCGCGGCGGTCGACGCGGCGCTCGACCGGCTGCGCGCGGACGCCGCGACCACCGCGAACCTGATGCCGGCGACCCTGGCGTGCGTGCGGGCCGAAGTGACCACCGGCGAGTGGGCCGGCGCGCTGCGCCAGGTCTTCGGCGAGTACCGGGCACCGACGGGGCTGGCCGGCGCGACGACCGGGGTGAGCGGCGGCGGCCTGGCCGCCGTCCGGGAGCGGGTCGCCGCCACCGCCCGCGAGCTGGGCAGTGGCCGGCTGCGGCTGCTGGTCGGCAAGCCCGGCCTGGACGGGCACTCCAACGGTGCCGAGCAGATCGCGGTACGAGCCCGCGACGCCGGCTTCGAGGTGATCTACCAGGGCATCCGGCTGACGGCCGGGCAGATCGTCGCCGCCGCCGTGGAGGAGGACGTCGACCTGGTCGGCCTGTCCGTGCTCTCCGGCTCGCACCTGGCCGCCGTGCCGGCGGTGCTGGACGGCCTGCGCGCCGCCGGCCGGGGCGACCTGCCGGTCGTGGTGGGCGGCATCATCCCGCCCGGCGACGCCGAGACGCTCCGTGCGGCCGGGGTGGCCCGGGTGTTCACGCCGAAGGACTTCGCGCTCACCTACATCATCGACGACCTCGTCACCGTCGTCCGCGCCGCCAACGGCCTGTGAGCAGGTCCCGCCGTACGGGTGTCAGCGGCCGTCGTACGTCATGCAGTCGGCCATGTCGTTGTCGGGGCCGACCCGGATCGCCGGAGCGTGGCACTCCAACTGGGAGTTGTGCCGGCAGTCCGACCGCTGACACGCGCCCACCTGGGCGATCAGCGTCTCGATGCCACCACGGACCGGCATCTCGACGAAGGTGTGGCAGTGGGCGTGGTCCGAGCTGCCGATCGTGATGGCGAACGCGTGGCAGTCGCCGGTGTCGTTGTAGGCGCAGGCCGCGACCACGCATTCCTGGACGCGGGGCATCTCCATCGCCGTGGTCATGACGGCCTCCTCTGGGTTCTCGTCGACTCCCTTCAGACATTAGGCTTTTGTCATATTTCATGTTGATGATCGGCCAGCCGGCCACCCGCTCGGGGCGGCCGAGGTCAACCGGCGGGGCCGGGCGGCGTCGCCGCCAGCACCTCGGAGAGCGGAGCCGGGGTGAGACCCCGGGCGGCCAGCCCGGCCAGGATGCGCGGCAGCGCCTCGTCCGTCATCGGGGCGTTCGCCTCGGTGACGTGCAGGACGACGACGGAGCCGGGGCGTACCCGGGACAGCACCGCGTCGACGATCGGCCGCCAGGACCGCGCGAACGGGTCGCCGCTGACGACGTCGCCGTCCACCACCGTGACGCCCAGCGGCGCCAACTCGGTCAGGGCCGCGCGATCGTGGCAGAGCCCGGGAAAGCGGAAGTACCGGGTCTGCCGCCCGCCGTACGGGGCGATCACGTCGAAGGTCCGGGCCACGTCGGCCGTCATCCGCCGCCGGGGGACCATCGGCAGGTGGTAGCAGTCCGCGGTGAAGGCGAGATGGCCGTACGTGTGGTTGGCCAGCTCGAAGCGCGGGTTGGCGGCCAGGCGACGGGTGACGTCGGGGTACTCCTCGACCCACTTGCCGGTCAGGAAGAAGGTGGCCGGCACCCGTTCCCGCTCCAGCAGGTCGATGATCGCCAGGTTCGCGTACGACCGGACCGCGCCGCTGCGCAGTTGGCCCCGCATCGAGTCGGTCATGTCCGCGTCGAAGGTGAGCGCCACCTTGTCGCCGATGCGCGGCCCGTGGTCCACCACCGGCGGCAGTCGCCCCGCCCGGCTCGAACCCGGCACCGCCCCTGTCCCCGGGTCGGTCCGACCGCTCGCCACGGGTGATGGTGCCGACGGTGCAGGCTGTCCGGTCGGCTCCGCCGAGCCCCCGGCCGGGGCGGTACGCGGCCTGCCGGAGGCGATTGCGGCCCCCGAGGGCGCCGGCGCCCGAACGATGGCGGTGTGACCGGTTTCGCGTACGGGGGTCGGCGCGGCCAGCACCGCGGCGACGCCGGTCAGGGCGGCGAGCGTCGCCACCAGGGGAACGCGGGAGTTCTTCACAGACACCGCCAGATGATCTCAACGAACGCCCCCACCCGCTGACCCCATCCACCCCCGGACAACTAACCGATCCCGTGGGCTGCCAGCCGCGGTGATCAAGAGGTTTACGTCAGGTTTGCGCCCCGAACCTGACGTAAACCTCTTGATCACCGCGCAGGGCCGGGGTTGGGGTGGGGGGTTTGGGGGTTTGGGGGGTTTGGATGGCGGAACATCGGGCGGCCCGGGGTCGTTACACATGGCAGACGATCGAGTAGCGCACACCGCTGCTGAGCCGCCCGGCCCCCGGGGCCCCTCGGGGAATGTGGGTCGGCCGCCGGTCGTTACACATGGACCCGCCGCCATCAGCACCTCCCGGGTGCGGTGAGCTGCGGACGACTTTCCCCCTTTTGATCTTCTGGGCGCCTCGACGTGGTGCTTACACCCCCGCCCCTTCCCCCTTGGGGTGGTGTGTGTGTCGACCCCCGATTGGAGTAACCCCCCATGAACACGATCATGCGTAAGAGCGTTCTCGGAATCGCTGGTCTGGCCTTCGCCGGTGGCGTGTTCGCCGGCCCGGCCACCGCCCACGCCACCCCCACCGAGTCGGCGACCCCGACGACCGCTGTGGCCGTGCAGGCCGACAAGCCCGGCGTCGACAAGGGCAAGCTGATCCCGCACGGCGTGCAGGGTGAGCAGTCCAGCATCGACCTCGGTGACGAGGAGACCGCCAACGTGAAGGCGATCATCGCCGCCACGAAGAAGGCCGGCCTGGACGAGCGGGCCGCCGTCATCTCCATCGGCACGTCCCTGCAGGAGTCGAAGCTGGAGAACCTGGGCCACCTGGGTGACCGCAACGACCACGACTCGCTGGGCCTGTTCCAGCAGCGTCCGACGTCTGGTTGGGGCACCCCGGAGCAGATCACCGACCCCGAGTACTCGACCCTGGCGTTCCTGAAGGGCCTGAAGCAGGTCGACGGCTGGCAGGACATGCCCCTGACCGACGCCGCACAGACCGTCCAGGTGTCGGCCTACCCCGACGCGTACGCGCAGTGGGAACAGCAGGCCGCCGACCTCGTCACCCAGCACTGGAACAGCTGACCCCAGCACCACCGAACAGCCAACTGGCCGGGTCCCCGAGAACGGGGCCCGGCCAGCGGCGTCTGTGGGAACAGGGTCCAGGGATCGTGAGGTGTGCGGTTGGTCAGACGCGGAAGCCGGCGGCGCGGGCGGCCTGGCGTTCGCGGCGGCGGTCCTTGCGGCGGCGAAGGAACCAGAAGAGGAAGAGGACGAAGCCGACCAGGAAGGCCAGCACCAGCACCGGCAGGATGATCGCGACCAGGGACATCACGACGCTGGTGGCGTCCTCGGCGGTGCTCGCGACCGGGGCGCCGACCCCGGCGGTGGCCGCGTTGATCACCGGGCGGGCGGCGGACTTGAGCAGGTGCACTCCGAGGGCGATGAGCACGCCGGTCACCACCGGCACCCACTGGCTGGACGAGAAGAAATGGCCGGGGTCGCTGACCGTGACCGTCTCGGAGCTGGAGCCGGCACCGAAGGCCAGCCCGCCGGCGGTCGGCCGCACCACCGTCTGGACGACGTCGTTGACGTGGTCGACGATCGGCACCTTGTCGGCGACGACCTCGACGGTGAGCAGCACCGCGAGGATCACCACGACCCAGCCGTTGCCGAGCCACTGCCAGCCGCTGGGAAGGTCGATCAGGTCGGTGTAGCGGGCCAGCAATCCCATGGTGAGCAGGGGTATGTAGGCGTTCAGGCCCGCCGACGCGGCGAGCCCGGTACCCGTGAGTACTTCGAACACCGCCTCAGCATGGCACCGCCACGCCAGTGCCGCTCGACGGCGGAGGTCGGGGTCTCCGCTACCCTCGTCGGGTGCGGCTGGTAATTGCGAAGTGCTCGGTGGACTACGTCGGACGGCTCTCGGCTCACTTGCCGCTGGCCACCCGCTTGTTGATGGTGAAGGCGGACGGGTCGGTGTCGATCCACGCCGACGACCGGGCGTACAAGCCATTGAACTGGATGAGCCCGCCCTGTCGGCTGGAGGAGGCCCCCGGCGTGTGGCGGGTGGTGAACAAGGCCGGCGAGGAGTTGCGGATCACCCTGGAGGAGATTTTCCAGGACACCTCGTACGAGTTGGGCGTCGACCCGGGCCTGCGTAAGGACGGCGTCGAGGCGCACCTGCAGGAGCTGCTGGCGGCCAACCCGACCGCCCTGGGTGAGGGGTTCACCCTGGTCCGCCGGGAGTACATGACGGCGATCGGGCCGGTGGACCTGCTCTGCCGGGACGCCACGCAGGGCGCGGTCGCCGTCGAGGTGAAGCGGCGCGGCGAGATCGACGGGGTGGAGCAGCTCACCCGCTATCTCGAACTGATGAACCGCGATCCGCTGCTCGCCCCGGTCAGCGGCGTCTTCGTCGCCCAGGAGATCAAGCCGCAGGCCCGGGTGCTGGCGACGGACCGGGGCATCCGCTGCGTGGTGGTCAACTACGACAAGCTGCGTGGTATCGAGCGCGACGAGCTGACCCTGTTCTGACCGGCCCCGACCGGCAGCCGGCCCGCCCGATCGGCCTGGTCGGCCGCCGAGCGCGCGGTGGGTCAGCGGTGCTGCGGGTCAGCGGCGGCGGCCGTACACCAGCTTGGTGACCTTGATCAGGCGGGCCACGTCGGCCGGGGTGCGCTCGAAGGTCGTCGCCGGCAGCAGCGACCGGGCCCGGCGACGGGTGATCGCCTTGGCCCGGCCGAACTCGCGCAGCCCGTCCTCGCCGTGGATCCGGCCGAAGCCGGAGTCGCCGACCCCGCCGAACGGCAGGGTGGACATCCCGACGAAGGTCAGGGTGGAGTTCACCGCGGCCATCCCGGAGCGCAGCCGTCGCGCGATGGCGACCGCCCGCCGCCGGCCGAAGACCGAACCACCCAGGCCGTACGGGAGGGCGTTGGCGCGGGTGAGCGCCTCCTCGGCGTCGCGGACCCGGTTGATGGTCAGCGTCGGGCCGAAGGTCTCCTCGCGGATGGCGGCGGAGTCCTCCGGCACCTGTACGAGCACGGTCGGGTGCACGTACGGCGGCCGCACGGCGTCCGCGCCGCCGAGCACGGCCTGACCGCCCCGGGCCAGCGCGTCGTCGATGTGCCGGCGGATCACGTCGAGCTGGGCGGGCATGGTGATCGGGCCGATGTCGGCTCCCTCGGCGCCGACGGTCAGCCGACCGGCCCGCTCCACCACCTTGCCGACGAAGGCGTCGAAGACGGGCTCCACCGCGTACACCCGCTCGATGCCGATGCAGGTCTGGCCGGCGTTGGTGAGCGCGCCCCAGACGCACGCCTCGGCGGCGGCGTCCAGGTCGGCGTCGCTGTCGACGATCATGGCGTCCTTGCCGCCGGCCTCCAGCAGCACCGGGGTCAGCGACTCGGCGCAGGCCGCCATCACCTTCTTGGCGGTGGCCGTCGAGCCGGTGAAGGCCAGCTTGTCGACCCCGGAGCGGCACAGCGCCGCCCCGACGTCGCCGAGGCCGTGCACCACGGTGAACACCGGGTGCTCCGGCACCACCTCGGCGAAGGCGTCGGCCAGCCACTGGCCGACGGCCGGGGTGTACTCGCTGGGCTTGAGGACGACGGCGTTGCCGGCGGCGAGCGCGTACGCCGTGGAGCCGAGCGGCGTGAGGACCGGGTAGTTCCACGGGCCGATCACCCCGACCACCCCGTACGGCACGTATTCCAGGTGGGCGGAGAACTCGGCGAGGATGAGCCGGGAGCGCATCCGGCGCGGCCCGAGCACCCGGCCGGCATTGCGGGCGGCCCAATCGATGTGCTCGATCGCGGTGAGCACCTCGACGATGGCGTCGGGGACCGGCTTGCCGCCCTCGGCGTGCACCAGCTCGGCCAGCTCCTCGATTCGCCGGGCCAGCATGCCGCGCCAACGCAGCAGCCGCTCCCGGCGGCCGGTGAAGCCGAGCCCGGCCCACCAGGCCGCGGCCTGGTGGGCCCGGTCCACCGCCGCCGCGACGTCGGCCGCTGCCGCGACCGGCAGCCGTCCCACCTCCGCGCCGGTGGCGGGGCTGGTCGACACCAGCAGACCGTCCTCGATGACCGGGGCACCCGGGACACGCACAGCCGTCATGGCGGAAGTCTAGACCCGAAAGCTACCCGCTGGTAGCTCTCCGGTGGCCCGGAGAACCGGGTGCCGGTGGCCCGGGAGCCCGGGAGGCCGGTGCCGCGCCGCCCGGAAGCCACTCCCGGACGGCCCTGGGGCCGGTGGCCTCGACCGTGCCGGAAATCCGACTGGCGGGACGGGCCGGACGGCTCTGGCGGGAGCCGAACCGGCTAACCGGAGATGGCCGGGCGGGGTCGCGGAGGTGACCGGCCGGTGGTGGGGACGGCTACCGCGTGATGGCACGCTGACGCCGGGACACCGGGAGCTGGAGGCTGACCGTCCATGGAGGATCTTCCGGAACTGATGCCGCTGCTGACCGTCGCGGGCGGGCCGATGCGGGGGGCGAGCTTCCGGCTCCGTTCGGAGCCGCAGGTGATCGGCCGCGCGTCGACGGCGAACATCGCCGTCGACGACCCGCACCTGAGCCGCAGGCACGCCAGTGTGCGGTTGACCGTCGGCGGGGTGACGCTGGTGGACCTGGGCTCCACCAACGGCACCTGGCTCAACGACCGGCGGATCGACGGGCCGGAGCAGCTCTCCGATGGGGACGTGATCCGGCTGGGCCGCACCGAGCTGCGCTTCTTCGACCCGGGTCTGGCCCGGACCGACCCCGTCGGGCTGCGGCTGAGCCCGATTCTCCGGAGCCGCGACCAGCGCCGCACCCTTCCGCTGCCGCTCGCCGCCCCGCCCGCCGCCCGCATCTGAGGCCACCCAGACAGTCAGTCGTGCCGCCACGCCACCGGCTCACATCCGGCTCCGGTGCCGACGCGCAGTGCCGCCCCGTTCCCGCCCCGGCCGCGGACCGCGCCCACGCTCGTGAAATACCCCACCGTGACTCGACAACCGAACGTCACGTGGCAGACTCGCGCGCATAACCCTAGTGACCGTTCAGCGGTCTCGTGGAGCATCGGGAGGCGGGTCGTGGCGCGCGAGTTCACCAGCGTGGGTGTCGTGGGGCTGGGCACCATGGGCGCGGGGATCGTCGAGGTCTTCGCGCGTAACGGCATCGACGTGGTCGCGGTCGAGATCTCCGACGGGGCCCTGGAGCGCGGCCGGTCCAACCTCACCGGATCGACCGACCGGGCGGTTGCCAGGGGCAAGCTCGCCGAGGCCGACCGGGACGCCCTGCTCTCCCGGGTGGACTTCCAGGTCGGCCTGGACGCGCTGCACTCGGTGGACCTGGTGATCGAGGCGGTCCCCGAGCACCTCGACCTGAAGCAGCGGCTCTTCGCCGAGCTGGACCGGATCTGCCGGCCCGAGACGATCCTGGCGACCAACACCTCCTCGCTGTCGGTCACCGAGATCTCGGTCGCCACCGGGCGGCCGAACCAGGTCATCGGCATCCACTTCTTCAACCCCGCCCCGGTCATGAAGCTGGTCGAGGTGGTCCGCACGGTGGTCACCTCCGCCGAGGTGGTCGCCGACGTGGAGGCCCTCTGCGCCCGGCTCGGCAAGGTCGACGTCACGATCAACGACCGGGCCGGCTTCATCGCCAACGCGCTGCTGTTCGGCTACCTCAACCACGCCGTGGCGATGTACGAGTCGCACTACGCCACCCGCGAGGACATCGACGCCGCCATGAAGCTCGGCTGCGGCCTGCCGATGGGCCCCCTCGCCCTGATGGACCTGATCGGCCTCGACACCGCGTACGAGATCCTGGACACCATGTACCGGCGGGGCGGGCGGGACCGCCGGCACGCGCCGGTGCCGCTGCTCAAGCAGATGGTCACCGCGGGGCTGCTCGGCCGAAAGTCGGGCCGGGGCTTCTACACCTACGAGCGGCCGGGCTCGCCGAAGGTCGTACCGGACGAGCGGACCCCGGCGGCGACGGCGCCGGCGCAGGCCGACGGCGCGCGGGCCATCGCGAAGGTCGGGGTGGTCGGTTCCGGGACGATGGCCACCGGGATCATCGAGGTCTTCGCGAAGGCCGGCTACGAGGTCGTCTCGGTGACCCGGGGAGCGGAGAAGTCCGCGAAGGTCTGCGAGGCGGTCAAGACCTCGCTGAACAAGGGCGTGGTGCGGGGCAAGCTCAGCGAGCACGACCGGGACGCGGCCCTCGGCCGGGTCACCTGGTCGGCGACCCTGGACCACCTCGCCGACGTCGACCTCGTCGTCGAGGCCGTGGTCGAGGAGCTCAGCGTCAAGAAGGCCCTGTTCGCCAGCCTCGACGAGATCTGCAAGCCGGGCGTCGTGCTCGCCACGACGACCTCCTCGCTGCCGGTGGTCGACGTCGCGATGGCCACCCACCGGCCGGCCGACGTGGTGGGGCTGCACTTCTTCAACCCGGCGCCGGTCATGCCGCTGGTGGAGATCGTGCGGACCATCCGCACCTCCGAGGAGACCGCCGTCACGGCCCGCGCGGTCTGCGCGGCGGTGGGCAAGACCGGGGTGGTCTGCGCCGACCGGTCCGGCTTCGTCGTCAACGCGCTGCTCTTCCCGTACCTGAACGACGCGGTGAGGATGCTGGAGGCCAGCTACTCCACCGCCGACGACATCGACCACGCGATGAAGCTCGGCTGCGGCTACCCGATGGGCCCGTTCGAGCTGCTCGACGTTGTCGGCCTCGACGTCTCCCTGGCCATCCAGCGCGAGCTGTACCTGGAACTGCGCGAGCCCGGCTTCGCCCCGGCCCCGCTGCTGGAGCACCTGGTCACCGCCGGCTACCTGGGCCGTAAGACCGGGCGCGGGTTCCGCGACCACACCCGCCGCTGAGCGGGGTGACGCCCGGCGGGCGTCACCCCGGCGTACGCCGAGGGGCCTCGCCGGGGCCCGGCTCGCCGACGACCTCACCCGGCCCGAGGCCTGGAACTGACCGTACGCTTGGTGACTGTGAGCCCTCGTCGCAACCGCCCCCGCCGGGACGAGCACGTCCAACTGAACGCCGACCAGGCCCGACACGGCGTGCCCACGGTGCAGCAGTGGCGCGACGGCGACTGGCAGGTGCGCGGAATCAGCGGCGGGGCGTCGGCCAAGACGTACCGCTGCCCGGGTTGTGACCAGGAGATCCGCCCGGGGGTGGCGCACCTGGTGGCCTGGCCGGCGGACGACCGGGGCGACCTGACCGACCGCCGGCACTGGCACAGCGGCTGCTGGCGGGCGCGGGACCGGCGCGGCCCGGGGGTCCAGCGCGGCCGGGGCGCCCCCCGGTACGGCTGAGCGATCTGGATCACCCCGTTTCCGCCCCGCCGGGCGCCGACGGCGGCGGCGCGGGAGACTGGGACGGTGAGCACACCGATCCGCGCGTCGTCGATCCTGCCCGGGCACCGCGAGGACATCGAGCTGCACACCGCGGACGGTCTGCGGCTCGTCGGCGAGTTGGCCCGGCCGGTGGACCGCGAGCCGGTCGGCACGCTGGTCTGCCTGCACCCGCTGCCCACCCACGGCGGGATGATGGACAGCCACGTGTTCCGCAAGGCGGCCTGGCGGCTGCCGGCGCTGGCCGACCTGGCCGTGCTCCGGTTCAACACCCGGGGGACCAGCAGCCTGCGCGGCACCAGCGAGGGCGCGTTCGACAACGCGGCCGGCGAGCGCTTCGACGTGGCCGCCGCCATCGAGTACGCCGAGTTCGCCGAGCTGCCGAACATCTGGCTGGTCGGCTGGTCCTTCGGCACCGACCTGGCGCTGAAGTACGGCTGCGACCCGGCGGTGGCCGGGGCGATCCTGCTCTCCCCGCCGCTGCGCTTCTCCGCCCCCGGCGACCTCACCCACTGGGCCGAGAGCGGCAAGCCGCTGACCGCCCTGGTGCCCGAGTTCGACGACTACCTGCGCCCCGACGAGGCCCGCGAGCGCTTCGCGGCGGTGCCGCAGGCCGAGCTGGTCGGGGTGCCCGGCGCGAAGCACCTGTGGGTCGGCGACGCCGAGACCGTGCTCGACGAGATCGTCCGCCGGGTCAACCCGGCCGCCCCGCTGCCCCTGCCGCGCACCTGGGACGGCCCGATGCAGACCGGCGACGTCAGCGCGTACGCCGACCGGACGGTCGCGTCCTTCGCCGACACCCCGGTCCCCGGCCCGCGCGCGGACTGACCTCGCCGCGCCGGAGCCGGGCGGCCCGTCGGCGCCCGGGGCGTCCGGTGTTCGGGGCGTCCGTCAGCGGGCGTCCTGGCGGGGGAGGACCACCTCGCGCAGGATCAACTGGAGGGCGGCCACCACCGGGATCGCGACCAGCGCGCCGACCACGCCCAGCAGGGACACCCCGAGCAGCGCACCGAGCAGGGCGCCGACCTCGTTGACCTCCACCGATCGGCGCATGATCTTCGGGTAGATCAGGTAGTTCTCCACCTGCTGGTACAGCACGAAGAACACGACGCAGGCGATCCCGACCGGCAGGCTGGTGGCGAAGCCGACCAGGCTCACCGCCACCGCACCCAGCGTCGCGCCGATCTGCGGGATCAGGTCGGTCACCGCGATCACCACCGCCAGCGCGAACGGGTACGACAGCCCGACGATCAGCGCGAACACGAAGGTGGTCACGCCGGCCAGCACGGCGATGCTCAGCGCGCCGACCATGTACGCGCCCACCTTGGCGAGGATCTCGTCGCCGATCAGCTGCACCCGACGGCGACGCGAGCGGGGCACCAGCGAGTACCCGAGGTGGCGCAGCCGGTCGAACCAGGCGAGGAAGTAGATCGTCAGCACCAGCACGGTGAGCGCCCGGAAGATGGTGCCGAAGATCAGCTGCGCGCCGCCGAGCACCCCGCCCAGCGCCCGGCCGATGGTGTTGGCGTTCGCCGCCGCCTGGACCTTCTCCATCACGTCGAACCGCACGACGAAGTCGTTCACGGCCTCGTTGCGGCGCAACTCCTCCACGTAGCTGGGGAGCTGCTCGACGAACTGACCGGACTGGGTGACCACCGGCGGCACCAGCGCCACCAGGCCGCCGACGATCAGCAGCAGCACGGTCAGCGCCACCGTCGCCACCGCCAGGCCGTTCGGCAGGCCCCACGAGCGCAGCCGGACCACCGCCGGGTTGAGCCCCACGGCCAGGAACAGCGCGATGACCACCAGCACGAGGATGCCGGCCGCGTTGCGCACGCCGAGGAAGACGGCGTACGCCAGCAGCACGCCGAGCGCACCGGTGAAGCCGACCAGGAAGCTGTTGCGGCGCAACGGCCGCCCCGGCGCCCCGAACCGGCCGGAGCCGGTGGCGACCTCGCCGGGCGCCTCGAAGTCGCTCGCGTCGACGCCATCGGTCGGGACGTCACCCGCCGGCTCTCGCCCGGGTCCTCCGGGGGTCGGGGCGTCGCCCGCCGTCTCCCAGCCGGGTCCTCCGGTGGTGGGGGCGTCGCCCGCCGGCTCCCGGCTGCCCCGCCCGTCGGCCGGAGGGGTGCGTGGTGGGCCGCCGTCGGCCGGGGCCGCTGCGGTCGTCTCGTCGTCCGGTGGGTTACCGCCTACCGGCGCGTCCTGCGTCACCGGGCCTCCTCCGCGCGCTCCGGTGCCCCGACCGGAGACCCTCTCCCGGGCCCGCGGGCGTCGCCGGGCGCGCGGGCTCCTGCCCGGGAGGGTAGTGCCCGACGATCCCCGAGGCCACCCCGGTCACCCGGCCCTGCGGCCCCCGTCACCCGGCCCTGCGGCCCCGGTCACCCGGCCAGGTCACCCGGCCTCGCGACCCCGGTCACCCGGCCTCGCGACCTCGGTGCTGTCGGCCCGGTCACCCGTGGCCAGCCGGTGGGCCCGGGCGACCGGCCCCGCCGGCGACTCACTCGGCCTCGACGGTCACCTTTCACTCGGCCTCGACGGTCACCTTGCTCGGCTTGGCGCTGCGTTCGTCGGTGGTCGGCTTGGTCGGCCGCTTGCCGTTCTCGCCGGTGCTGGTGATCTTCGTGGGGGTGGGCTTCCGGCCGCCCTCGCCGGGTACCGCGGCCACCGTCGGCTCGCCGTCGACCCCCGCGCTGGCCGCCCCGCCGTCCACGGTGGTGACCGGCTCAGCCACCGGCCGAGCCTTGGTCGGCCCGGCGCCGCCGGCCGGTGCGGCCTTCGCGGCCCCCGTGTCGGCGGTCACCTTGACGGCCCCACCGTCGGCGGGGACGGGGCCGGGCGCGACCTGGGCGGCCGGAGCTGGGCCGTCGGCAGCCATCGCCGGGGCGGTGCCGTTGTGGGCCACCGCCGGAACCTTGCCGTCGTCGGTCCTGACCGGTCCCGCGCCATCGTCGGTCCTGGCCGGTCCCGCGCCGTCCAGGCGCGGCGTGACCAGGGCCGGGCCGGTGCCGTCGCCGGACAGCCGCGGGTCGGCCAACTGGTGGCGCAGGTCGAGCATCTGCCGCTGGAGCTCGTCGGACTCCTGCCGGGACTGCCAGGTCTCCTGCCGCAGGTCGGCGAGCTGCTGCTGGGCCTGGGCGATCTCCAGCATCACCTGGGCCAGCTGCTGGCGGCCCGAGGCCACCTCCTGCTGGGTGGCCGCGAGGTGCTGCTGGGTGGTGGCCAGGTGCTGCTGGGTGGTGGCCGCGTACTCCTCGAACTGACGACGGGAGGCGGCCACGTGCTCGTCGGCCTTGCGGCGCTTGTCGGTCGAGTCGGCCTCGGCCCGGCCCAGCAGGGTGGCGGCCTCCTCCTCGGCCTGCCGGCGCATCGTCAGGGCGTCCTGCTCGGCGGCACGCCGGATCTCGGCGGCGCCGCCCTCGATCTCCGCGCGCCGGGCGGAGTACTGCTGCTCCAGCTCGGTCTGCCGGGTGGCGTGCTGCTCGTCCAGTGCGCCATGCCGGGTGGCGTGCTGCTTGTCGAGCTCGTCACGGCGCTTGGCGTACTCCTGTTCGGCGCTCGCCTTGCGCCCGGCCAACTCGCGGTCGGCGACCTCCCGCCGGTCGTTGACCTCCTTCTCCACCCCGGCCCGCCAGGCGCCCAGCTCCTGCTGGGTCTGGGCGCGCGACTGCTGCACGTACGCCTCGGTCTCCGTGCGCATCCGCTGCACGTACGCCTCGGTCTCCGCGCGCTGGTGCCGGGTGGCCTCGGCGGCCTGGGCGGTGAGCCGCTCGGCCTCCTGCCGGGCCCGGTCGCGGTTGCCCTTCGCCGCCGCTTCGGCGTCGTCGGTGATCCGCTTGGCCTCCTGCATCGCCTTCGCGTGGGTGGCCCGACCGGCCTCGGTGGCGGAATCGGTGAGCCGCTTGGCCTCCTGCTGGGCCTTGGCGTGCACCTCCTTGGCCGCCTCGCGGAGCTGGGTGGCCTCCTGCTGGGCCTTGGCCAGGGCCTCCTTGGCAGCCTCGCGGAGCTTGGTCGCCTCCTGCTGGGCCCGGGTGTGGATCTCCTTGGCGGCGTCCCGGAGCTGGGTGGCCTCCTGCTGGGCCTTCGCGAGGGCCTCCTGGGCGGCCCTGCCGAGCCGGGTGGACTCCTCCCTGGCGGCCCGGAGCGTGGCGTCCGCCTCGGCGCGGCGGCCGGCGCTGTGCCGCTCCTCCTCGGCCCGCCGGGCGGCGAGGGCGATCTCGAAGTCCTTGAGCGCCTGGGCGGCCTGCTCCTTGGCCTCGGAGACGATGTGCTCGGCGGCGGCCCGCCGGGCCTCGATTTCCTCGTTCGCGGCGGCCAGGATGTCGTCGGCCTGTTCCTCGGCGAGGCCGAGGATCTGCTCGACCCGGGGGCCGAGGTGCCGGAACGAGGCCCGGTCAACCACCCCGACCTGCTTGCGCACCTGGGCGAGGTCGCGTTGCAGCACCTCGACCTGCCCGGCCAGCTTGTGGATCTGTGTGTACGCCTGTTCCCGCTCGGCCGCCAGGGTCGCGATCTCGTGCTCCGCACGAGCGACGTACCGGTCCACCTGTCGTTTTTCGTACCCCCGCAGGGCGGACTCGAAGCTGGGCTCCGTAGTCACATCCCCGCCGAGAGCAAACAGTTCCTCGCCGTGCGACATGCCCCCATCCTCACACGCATCAGGCTCGGCTGGGGCGATACGGGCGGCCCGGATGGGAGGTACTTCACTAACGCTACCGACAGCGGTGTCAAGGGTTGGGAAACGCATACGGCGCGGGGTTGAACCGGTCACCCGGTGTCACCCCGCGCCGTGTCATGCCCCGGCCGTACGGTGGGTCAGCCGGCGGGCTCCGCGGTCACCCGCTCGCCCTTGGTGTCCGCCTTGGCGGCCTCCGGCTTGGCCTGCGCCGACGCCGACGGAATGCCCGGCACGATGCCGGCGAGGCCGGAGAGCATCTGCCCGAGCTGCGAGGTGACGGCGTCCTTCTGGCGGGTGAGGTCATCGACCTCGCGGCGGGCGGCCTGGGTGGTCAGGTCGGCCTCGGTGCGGGCCTCGGTGAGCAGCCGCTTCGCCTCGGACTTGGCCTCGTTGAGGGTCTTCTCCGAGAGCGACTTGGCCTTCTCGACCGTCTCGTTGGCGGTGCGCTCGGAGTCGACCCGACGGGCCTCGGCGCGCTGCTCGATCTCCTTGGCCCGCTCCTGGGCGGCCCGGGCCCGCTGCTCGGCCTCGCCGACCAGCTTCTGGGTCTGCGCGACCTGGGCTGCGTGCCGCTCGGACTCCTCGCGCTCGGACTTCTCGCGCCGCTCGGCGAGCTGGAGCTCCAGGGCCTGCAGGTCCTTGTCGCGCTTGTCGCGGGCGTCGGTGAGCAGCTTGGTGGCCTCGGCGCGCTTCTCCTCGGCCTCCCGCGCCGCCTTCGCCCGCTGCTGGGTGATCTCCCGCTCGGCGGTGGCGCGCAGGGTGGCGACCTCCCGCTCGACGGTCGACTTCAGCTCGGCGACCTCGTGCGCGGTGACGGTGCGCAGCTGCTTGGTCTCCCGCTCGGCGTCGGCGCGCAGGGTGTCCGCCTCCCGGCGGGCCTGCACGCGGACCTCGGCGGCCTCCCGCTCGGCGGCGGTGCGGGCGGTGCCGGCCTCGCGCTCGGCGGTGGCCTTCATCGCGGCGGCCTCGGCGCGAGCCTTGTCGGTGATCTCGCGGGCCTCCAGGCGAGCCGCGGAGAGGATCCCCTCGGACTCGCGCTTGGCCTCGTTGCGGTGGTCGTTGGCCTGCTCCTCGGCCAGCCGCAGGATCTGCTCGACGCGGGTGCCCAGGCCGGAGAGGGTCGGCCGGCTGTTCTCCTCGAGCTGCTTGTTGGTCTCGGCGAGCTTCTGCTCCAGCGCGCTCTGACGCTGCTCGGCCTGGCGGAGCCGACGCTGGGCGTCGTTCATCCGCTGCTCGGCCTCGGCGCGGGCCTGCTCGGACTGGGTCAGCGCGGCGGTGAGTCGACCGATGAAGTCATCGACCTGCCCAACGTTGTATCCGCGCAGGCCAACGGTGAAATCTGGCTGCGAGTTCGCGTTATCGAAGAACGCAAGAGGGGAGGACTGCTGCTGGGGCATTGGGACATACTCGCAGACGCCCCGGGGTGTTTCGCAAGAGCGGTGCGGGGCTTTCGTGTCCTCTTTACATGGTCAACTGGCCGCCGTCACCCGGCTCGCACCGACCGGCGATCTTGGCAGCTCCCGGCCGGGTCGGGTGGCCCTCCGGCCGGCCGCCCGCCCGGGCGGGCAAAGGGCCGCGCGAGCGCTCCGCGGCCCTTTGTCGACTCGTGGCGTTATCACGCGAATAGTGGGTCGATGACCCCTGTCGAAAGGCAATGCGCGATCACCGCAATGTCCGGCCGGGCATCCCCCGGACGGCCCGGGTGCCGTGGTGCCTGGTGCGCCCGGACGGCTCAGCGACCGCGGAACCGGTTGATCGCGTCCTCGTGCCGGGAGCGCAGCTCCGGGTCCCGTACGCCGAGGCCGTCGCTCGGGGCGAGGCAGCGCACCCCCACCTTGCCCTGGTGCTGGTTGCGGTGCACCTCGTACGCGGCCCGGCCGGTCTGCTCCAGCGGGTACGTCCTCGACACCGTCGGATGGATCTGGCCGAGCGCCACGAGCCGGTTGGCCTGCCAGGCCTCGTGGTAGTTGGCGAAGTGGCTGCCGACGATCCGCTTCAGGTG
Organism: Micromonospora rubida; assembly: GCF_009908295.1. Lineage (GTDB taxonomy): Bacteria > Actinomycetota > Actinomycetes > Mycobacteriales > Micromonosporaceae > Micromonospora > Micromonospora rubida. The sequence goes on along the minus strand of NZ_JAAALO010000002.1, from coordinate 232,958 downwards.
CATCCAGAGGTAGCGGTTGTCGAACTGGTGCTGGTAGCCGCTGGTCGAGGCGCAGGTGACGACGGTGCCGCCGCGCTTGGCGACGTAGACGCTCGCGCCGAAGGTCTCCCGGCCCGGGTGCTCGAAGACGATGTCCGGGTCCTCGCCGCCGGTCAGTGCCCGGATCTGTTCGCCGAGGCGTCGCCACTCGTCCGGGTCCTGGGTGTGCTCGTCGGACCAGAACCGGAACCCCTCCGCGGCCCGGTCGATCACCAGTTCGGCGCCCATCCGCCGGCACAGCTCGGCCTTGTCCGGGGAGGACACCACGCAGATCGGGATCGCGCCACCGTTGAGCGCCATCTGGGTGGCGTACCCGCCGAGGCCGCCGGAGGCGCCCCAGATCAGCACCACGTCGCCCTGCTTCATGTTCGCCCCGTGGTGCGAGACGAGCTGCCGGTACGCGGTGGAGTTGACCAGCCCGGGGCTGGCCGCCTCCTCCCAGGTCAGGTGGCGGGGCTTGGGCATGAGCTGGTTGGCCTTGACGACGGCCAGCTCGGCCAGGCCGCCGAAGTTGGTCTCGAAGCCCCAGATCCGCTGCTGCGGGTCGAGCATGGTGTCGTCGTGTCCGGCGGCGTCCTCCAGCTCCACCGACAGGCAGTGCGCCACGACCTCGTCGCCGGCCTTCCACTTCGTCACCCCGGGCCCGGTGCGCAGCACCACGCCCGCCGCGTCCGACCCCACCACGTGGTACGGCAGGTCGTGCCGGGCGGTCAGCGCGGAGATCCGGCCGTACCGCTGAAGGAACTTGAAGGTGGGCAGCGGCTCGAAGATGCTGGTCCAGACGGTGTTGTAGTTGATCGCGCTGGCCATCACCGCGACGAGCGCCTCGCCGGGGGCCAGCTCAGGGGTCGGCACCTCCTGGACGTGCAGGGACTTGCGCGGGTCCTTGTCCCGGGTGGCCAGCCCCTCGAACATCCCGGCCTCGTCGGCGCGCACCACCACGCCCCGGTAGCTCTTCGGCACGGGAAGGCCGGCGAGGCCGGCGAGCTGCCGCCCGGATTCGTCGGAGCCCTCCACCGCCATGATCGCTTCGAGGATGTCCTGCACGGTGACCTCCCGTTCGTCCGTACCCGCGTCGGGGTCCGGCGGATCCGCTCGGTGGCCGTCGCCTCGGCCGGGTGCTGCCATCGGCGCCGGTGCGTGCCGACCGCGATGTCGGCATCCGACGCATCCGGCAACGGCCGCTCCTGTCGGAGCAGGACGTTACTGAACGGTAGCTAGGGCGGGAAGGTCTCTGTGAAAAACTACATCGGCCGATGCGTGGAGCTGTCCGGGCGGCCGCTGAACCGCGCATCGTCACGCGTGCCGGGCGAGAGCGGCCCGCCGGAGGTCCGGCGGGGCATGAACTAGAGGGCCCCTGCCGTGCTCCCGGTCGGCGATCAGGGACCCCTGCTCTCAGTGCTCGGCGGGCTCGACCAGCTCGACGAGGACGCCCCCGGCGTCCTTCGGGTGGACGAAGTTGATCCGGGAGTTGGCGGTGCCCCGGCGGGGGGTCTCGAAGAGCAGCCGCAAGCCGCGTTCCCGCAGCGCCGCGCAGGCCGCGTCGATGTCGACCACGGTGTACGCCACCTGCTGCACCCCCGGGCCGTTGCGGTCGAGGAACTTCGCGATGGTCGACTCCGGGGTCAGCGGGGCGAGCAGTTGCACGCAGCCGCCCTCGGCGCTCGGGCCGACGGCCAGCATCGCCTCGCGGACGCCCTGCTCGGTGTTGGTCTCGGTGTGTACGCAGCGCATCCCGAAGGTCCGCTGGTAGAAGTCGATCGCGGCGTCCAGGTCGGCGACGGCGATCCCGACGTGGTCGATGCGGCGCAGGCCGATGTCTGTGACAAAGTCGGCAGCGGGCTCGGCGGGGGAGTTCTCAGCCATGGCGCTAGTCTGACCGAACACCCGGGTAACCAAACAATCGTTAAGGTGTACAGCTCGGCATCCCCCTCGGAGGCAAGTAGTGGCTTCGGTGATCGTCAGCGGCGCGCGGACCCCGATGGGTCGCCTGCTCGGCAACCTCAAGGACCTCCCGGCGACGAAGCTCGGCGGCGTCGCGATCAAGGCCGCGCTGGAGCGCGCCGGGGTGTCCCCCGAGCAGGTGCAGTACGTCATCATGGGTCAGGTGCTCCAGGCCGGCACGGGCCAGATCCCGGCCCGGCAGGCAGCCGTCGAGGCGGGCGTCCCGATGTCCGTGCCGGCGCTGACCATCAACAAGGTCTGCCTCTCCGGCCTGGACGCGATCGCCCTGGCCGACCAGCTCATCCGGGCCGGCGAGTTCGACGTCGTGGTGGCCGGTGGCATGGAGTCGATGACCAACGCCCCGCACCTGATGCTCGGCCAGCGCGCCGGCTACAAGTACGGCGATGTGACGATCAAGGATCACATGGCGCTCGACGGGCTCACCGACGCCTGGGACTGCTGCTCGATGGGCGAGTCCACCGAGCGGCACGGCGCGAAGCACGGCATCACCCGTGAGGAGCAGGACGCGTTCGCCGCGGCCAGCCACCAGCGGGCCGCCGCCGCGCAGAAGAACGGCCACTTCGCCGAGGAGATCACCCCGGTGATCATCCCGCAGCGCAAGGGCGACCCGCTGGTCATCGGCGAGGACGAGGGGATCCGGCCGGGCACCACCGTCGAGTCGCTGGCCAAGCTGCGCCCCGCGTTCGCCAAGGACGGCACGATCACCGCCGGCAGCTCCTCGCCGATCTCCGACGGCGCCGCCGCCGTGGTGGTGATGAGCAAGGCCAAGGCCAAGGAGCTCGGGCTGACCTGGCTGGCCGAGATCGGCGCGCACGGCAACGTCGCCGGCCCGGACAATTCGCTGCACTCGCAGCCGTCCAACGCGATCAACCACGCCCTGAAGAAGGGCGGCCTGGGCATTTCCGACCTGGACCTCGTCGAGATCAACGAGGCGTTCGCCGCCGTCGGCGTCCAGTCCACCCGTGACCTGGGGATCAGCCCGGACAAGGTGAACGTCAACGGCGGCGCCATCGCGCTCGGCCACCCGATCGGCATGTCCGGCGCCCGGCTGGTGCTCAGCCTCGTGCTGGAGCTGAAGCGGCGTGGCGGCGGCACCGGCGCGGCGGCGCTGTGCGGCGGCGGCGGCCAGGGCGACGCGCTGATCGTCCACGTCCCCGCCGCTGGCGAGGCCCAGTGAGCGGAGCGGTCGGGCAGGCCCCGGCCGCCGGCGTGCCGTCGGTGCGCCGCAGCCGGGACGTGCCGATGCTGGTGGAGCGGGCCCGCGCCGGTGACCCCCGCGCGGTGGCCCGGCTGATCACCCTCGTGGAGTCCGGCGACGAGGCGCTGCCCCAGGTGGCGGCGGCTCTCGCCCCGTACGCCGGTCAGGCCCAGGTGGTCGGGCTGACGGGGTCCCCCGGGGTGGGCAAGTCGACCACCACCAACGAGCTGGTCCGCGCGCTGCGGGCGCGCGGGCACCGGGTCGGCGTGCTGGCCATCGACCCGTCCAGCCCGTTCACCGGCGGGGCGATCCTCGGCGACCGGGTGCGGATGCAGGACCACGCCACCGACCCGGGCGTCTACATCCGCTCGATGTCCAGCCGGGGTCATCTCGGTGGGCTGTCGGCGGCCACCCCGCAGGCGGTCCGGGTGCTGGAGGGCGCCGGCTGCGACGTGGTGCTGGTGGAGACCGTCGGCGTCGGCCAGGCCGAGGTGGAGGTCGCCTCGCTGGCCGACACCACGCTGGTGCTGCTCGCCCCCGGCATGGGCGACGCCATCCAGGCGGTCAAGGCCGGCATCCTGGAGATCGCCGACGTCTTCGTGGTCAACAAGGCGGACCGGGACGGGGTCGACGCCACCGTCCGCGACATCCAGGGCATGATCGCCCTGGGCGAGCGGGGGCCCGGCGATTGGCGGCCGCAGGTGGTCCGGTCGATCGCCTCGCGCGGCGAGGGGATCGACGACATCGCCGCCGCGATCGACAAGCACCGCGACTGGCTGGAGCGCCACGACGAGCTGCGCCGCCGTCGGGAGACGCGGGCCGCCGCCGAGATCGAGGCGATCGCGCTGGGCGTGCTGCGCGCCCGGATCGGCTCGCTGCGCGACGGTACGGAGCTGCCGACGCTCGCCGCGAGGGTGGCCGAGGGGGCCCTCGACCCGTACGCGGCGGCCGACGAGCTGTTGGCCCAGCTCCGCTCCTGAGCTGTCCACTGCGGACCCCCACGAACTAGTACGCTCGCACCGCTCCACGGGTACCCGTGGGGCGGTGCGAGCGTACTGGGGGAGAGCATGGGCGACGAGGCGACGCAGGAGCTGTCGGTGACGCCGGACGCGGTGGCGGGTGGCACCACCCAGGTCTCCGACGAGGTGGTGGAGAAGATCGCGGTGGCCGCCGCGCGGTCGGTCCCCGGGGTGGCGGAGCTGGGCGGCGACGTGGCCCGGTTCTTCAACGCCGTGCTCGACAAGGTGGGGCTGGACCAGGTGGGCGATGCCCGGCGGGGCTGCTCGGCGCACGTCACGAACGGCGCGGCGGTGGTCAACCTGGTCATCGTGATCGACGCCGGCCGGCCGGTGCCGCAGGTGACCGAGGGGGTACGGGCGGCGGTCACCCAGGCGGTCGAGGCGTACGGGCTGCGGGTCGATGAGATCAACATCCGGGTCGACGACGTGGCCCTGGGCGAGCCGGCCGGGTCGCCGGCCTGACCCGGGTTACCAACCGGTACCAACTTCCTTAGCGATCGTTCAGGCGCGGGTTCTACACTCGGTCTTCTGACGAGGACCCGAGGAGGAGCCCCGCGCATGGACGCCGACGAGATCGCTGCCGGACGGGCACGCTGGCAGGCCCGCTACGACGCCGCACGCAAGCGGGACGCCGACTTCACCACGCTCTCCGGGATGACCGTCGACCCGGTCTACGGCCCGCCGGAGGGTGCCGCGTACCCGGGCTTCGAGCGGATCGGCTGGCCGGGCGAGTTCCCGTACACCCGGGGGTTGCACCCGACCGGCTACCGGGGGCGGACCTGGACGATCCGGCAGTTCGCCGGCTTCGGCAACGCCCGGCAGACCAACGAGCGCTACAAGATGATCCTCGGCGCGGGCGGCGGCGGGCTGTCCGTCGCGTTCGACATGCCGACGCTGATGGGCCGCGACTCCGACGACCCGCAGGCGCTCGGCGAGGTCGGGCACTGCGGGGTGGCCATCGACACGGCCGCCGACATGGAGGCGCTCTTCGGCGGCATCGACCTGGCCGGCGTCACCACCTCGATGACCATCTCCGGCCCGGCGGTGCCGGTGTTCTGCATGTACCTGGTGGCCGCCGAGCGGCAGGGCGCCGACCTGTCCACCCTGGACGGCACGCTGCAGACGGACATCTTCAAGGAGTACATCGCGCAGAAGGAGTGGCTGTTCGACCCGGAGCCGCACCTGCGCCTGATCGGCGACCTGATGGAGTACTGCGCCCGCGAGATCCCCCGGTACAAGCCGCTGTCGGTCTCCGGGTACCACATCCGCGAGGCCGGCTCGACCGCCGCGCAGGAGTTGGCGTACACCCTCGCCGACGGGTTCGGCTACGTCGAGCTGGGGCTGTCGCGCGGGCTGGACGTCAACGTCTTCGCCCCCGGGCTGAGCTTCTTCTTCGACTCACACGTCGACTTCTTCGAGGAGATCGCCAAGTTCCGTGCCGCCCGCCGGATCTGGGCCCGCTGGCTGCGCGACGTGTACGGGGCGACCAGCGAGAAGGCGCTGTGGCTGCGGTTCCACACCCAGACCGCCGGGGTGTCGCTGACCGCGCAGCAGCCGGTCAACAACGTCGTCCGCACCGCCGTGGAGGCGCTCGCCGCGGTGCTCGGCGGGACGAACTCGCTGCACACCAACGCCCTCGACGAGACCCTGGCCCTGCCGACCGACGAGTCCGCCGAGATCGCCCTGCGTACCCAGCAGGTGCTGATGGAGGAGACCGGGGTGACCAACGTGGCCGACCCGCTCGGCGGCTCCTGGTACGTCGAGGCGCTCACCGACCGGATCGAGGCCGAGGCGGAGGAGATCTTCGCCCGGATCCGGCAACTCGGCGGCGAGGGGCCGCACCAGATCGGCCCGATGACCTCCGGCATCCTGCGTGGCATCGAGGACGGCTGGTTCACCGGCCACATCGCCGAGTCGGCCTTCGTCCACCAGCAGGCGTTGGAGAAGGGCGACAAGCGGATCGTGGGGGTCAACTGCCACACCGGCACGATCGCCAAGGACCTGGAGATCCTGCGCATCTCGCACGAGGTGGAGTTGGAGCAGCGCCGGTCGCTGGCCGAGCGCAAGACCGCCCGGGACGATGCTGCGGTCTCCGCCGCGGTGACCCGGATGGTCGAGGTGAGCCGCACCGGGGAGAACATGATCCCGGCGATGCTCGACGCCGTCCGCGCCGAGGCCACCCTCGGCGAGATCTGCGACGCACTACGCGCCGAATGGGGCATCTACCGCGAACCAGCACGCTTCTAGCCACCCCCCACCCCACCCCACCCCACCCCACCCTGCTCCGCGATCTTGCACTTGCGGCCCCGGCGAAAGCCGCGAAAGCCCCAATAAGTGGGCCGCAAGTGCAAGATCGTCGGGGTGGGGGGCGGGCGTGGGTGGGGTGTGGTGGCACCGCCGGTGAGCAGCCGCGAGAGTCACATTTGTCGCCGTCGCGGTTGATCGGAGTTGGGCGGCGGCCGTGCGAGACTAGGTAACCATGAGCGACCCACGGATCACCTCGTCGATCTTCACCCGCGGCGCGGTCGACCTCAGCGCACTGCGCGGCACCGCACCGGCCCCCACCCGTCCCAGCACACCGGCCCAGGCCGGCCCGCCCCCCGGTCTGCCGGGTGGCGTCGTCGACGGCGGCGGGGCCGCCGTGATCGATGTGACCGAGGCCACCCTCCAGTCCGAGGTGCTCGAACGTTCCGTGGCCCTGCCCGTCGTGGTCTTCTTCGGCGCGGCCGGTTACCCGGAGAGCGACCAGTTCGCGCCGGTGCTGGAGCAGTTGGCGGTTGAGGGCGGCGGCGCGTGGGTGCTGGCCCGGGTCGACGTCCAGGACAATCCGCGCATCGCCCAGATGTTCCAGGTCCAGGGGATCCCCACCGTCTACGCGGTCGTCGGCGGGCGGCCGGTCGACGCGTTCTCCGGAGTGGTCCCCGAGGCCCAGCTGCGCCAGTGGATCGACGCGGTGCTCAAGGCCGGCGGGGTCACCGTTGCCGAGCAGGAGGACCCGCGCCTCGACGAGGCCGACGACGCCCTGCTGGGCGGAGACCTGGACGCCGCCGAGCAGGCGTACCGGAAGATCCTCTCCGAGTCGCCGGCGGACGCCGCGGCCGAGGCCGGCCTGGCCCAGGTCGGGCTGGCCCGCCGCGTCGCCGGGGCGGACCCGGGCGCGGCACTCGCCGCGGCCCAGGCCGACCCCGACGACGTCGAGGCCCAACTCCTCGCCGCCGACGTCGAGGTGCTCAGCGGCATGGCGGAGCAGGCCTACCAGCGCCTGGTCGGCCTGGTCCGCCGCACTGCGGGCGAAGACCGGGAGAAGGTACGCCAGCACCTGGTCGGCCTGTTTACCGTCGCCGGGCCGGATGACCCCGCCGTCGCCTCCGCCCGCCGGGCCCTGGCCAGCGCCTTGTTCTGAGTTCGCCGTACGCCAGCGCGGGCCGGCGTTCGCCGGCCCGCCCGACCCACGAGGACGGGAGCCCATATGCGCCGGATCGCCGTCCTCGACGCGCCGTCCAACCTCGGGCTGCGCCCGCCCACCCCCACCGCCGTCCCCGGCTGCGGCAAGGCCCCCGGCGCGCTGCGCGACCAGGGCCTGCTGGCCCGGCTGCGGGCCCGCGACGCCGGCTGCCTCACCCCGCCCCGGTACGACCCGGGCGACTGGCGTCCCGGCGACGGCGTCTGCCATGCCCCGGAGATCGCCGCGTACTCGGCCGCGCTGGCCGACCGGATCGGCTCGATCATCGACCGGGGAGAGTTCCCGCTCGTGCTCGGCGGGGACTGCTCGATCCTGCTCGGCTCGGCGCTGGCCATGCACCGGCTCGGTGAGGCGGTCGGCGGCCGGATCGGGCTCGTCTTCGTCGACGGCCACTCCGACTTTCGGCACCCCGGCAACGCCTCCTACGTCGGGGCTGCGGCGGGGGAGGACCTGGCCCTGGTCACCGGGCGCGGGCAGGCCGACCTGGCGGCCATCGAGGGGCGCCGGCCGTACTTCCGGGACATCGACGTGGTGGTGCTCGGCATCCGGGCGCAGGACGAGTACCGCCTCGACCTCCAGGCCGCCGGGATCACCACCCGGCCGGTGCCGACGCTGCGCGCCGAGGGCGCGGCCCGCACCGCCCAGTGGGCGCACGAGGAGTTGGCCGACTGCGCCGGGTACTGGGTGCACGTCGACGTGGACGTGCTCGACCCGGCGGTGATGCCGGCGGTGGACGCCCCGGACCCGGGCGGGATCGCCTTCGCCGAGCTGGAGATCCTGCTCGCCGGGTTGGTGGACACCCCGCACTGCCTCGGCGTCGAGCTGACCGTCTTCGACCCCGACTACGACCAGGACGGGGCGTACGCCGCCGAGATCGTCAACACGGTGGTGGCCGGGCTGGCCCCGGTCACCGCCCAGAGTGCGGTGGCGCCCCGGCTGCTCCCGGCGACCCCCGGCCCGCGCCCTCCCTCGGCCCGCCGCCCGGCCGTCTCCGCAGCCTTCCCCGCAGCCGTCCCCGGAGCCTTCCCCGCCGACGCGCCGCACCCGGGCGCGGCACGGGAACCGACCGATGCCGCCGCTCCCGCCGATGCCGTCCTTCCCCCCGCCCCCGCCGATGCCGCCCTTCCGCCCGCCCCCGCCGATGCCGCCCTTCCGCCCGCCCACGTTCTCCCTGCCGCCCCCGCTCTCCCCGCCGACCTCGGCGGTGCCGCCAGCGGGCCGGAGGAACCGGACAGGCCGGCGGATCTGGGCACCCCGGGCCCGGTCCTGGAACCCGTCGGGCCCCCCGCCTCGGCCGGCCCGGGCCTGTTGCGCCGTGTTCCCGCATCGTCCCCGGACGCCAGCCACCCCGGCACGAGCGACGACACGTCGCAGTCCGCAGCTGGGATGGCCTGACGCGTCGGCCTCCGTGGTCCGTCTGCCGCTGTCCGTCTGACGCGGCTTGTCCGATGCTGTCCGCCTGACGCGGCTTGTCTGGCGCGGCTCGTCCGACGCTGTCGGTCTGCCGCAGGGTTCGTCCGTCGCTGCCTGCTGATCTGTTCGGTGCTGACCCGCCGGGCAGTCGAGGCGTTACCTGGGGCATGGCCGGTCGCCGGTCGAGGCTTCGCCGGTCGCCGGTCGCCGGTCGGCCAGGTCGTGACGCGGCCGACGGTACCTGCACGGCGCCTTTGGAGCTGCCCCGTCTGTGCGCCCATCGAGCGCCCATCGAGCGCTCGTAAAGGTGCGCAGGGCGACAGGTGCCCCGTCTGTGCGGGCAGCTCCAAAGGCGCTCCGGGGGCAAGCCCGTGCTGGCGACGCCGAGACCCCGCAGCATGTCGAGGGCGACCTTGCAGCCTCAAAAGCGCTCCGGCGCAAGCCCGTGCCGGAGAACGGCCCGGCGTAGCGGAGCCCGGTCAGCGAGCACCCACAGGCCGTGGCGGTTTGGGCCGCTGGCGACCCGGTGGGGGCGGTACGGCGCGGGCAGGCGGTAGGCGGGCAGGCAGGCAGGCGGCAGAGGGCAGGCGGCAGGCGGTGGGCGGTGAGGCGGTCAGGAGGCGGCGAGGGCGCGCAGGAAGCGTTCGCTGATCGGCACCGCGCTGGCCGTGCTGGACCCGCCCCGCTCCACGAAGACCGCGAACGCCACGTCGCCCTGCCAGCCGACGAACCAGGCGTGGGTGTGCGCGGGGTTGTCGTCGTACTCGGCGGTGCCGGTCTTGCCGTGCACCGGGCCGCCGGGGACGTCCTTCAGCGCGCTGCCGGTGCCGGCGGTGACGACCTCGCGCATCATCGTCCGCAGTGGCTGCACCGACTCCGGCTTCAGCTCCGGCCCGGCGGGCGCGGCCTTGGCCGGGGCCGGGTCGAGGACCAGTTTCGGCTGCTCCCAGCGGCCCCGGGCGACGGCGGCGGTGGCGGCGGCCATGGCCAGCGGACTGACCACGGTGGTGCCCTGCCCGAACGAGGCGGCGGCCTGTTCGGCCGGGGAGCCGTTCGCGGAGACCTTGCCGGTGAACGCGTCGACGCCCAGGTCCCACTCGGCCTCCAGGCCGAGCGCCCGCCCGGTCTGGGCGAGGCCGTCCGCGCCCAGCTTCGGGGCGAGCGCGGCGAAAGCGGTGTTGCAGGACTTCGCGAAGTCGGTGCGGAACGGCACCGAGCCGAGGGCGAAGTTGTCGGAGTTCTTGAACGACCGGCCGTCCACGGCGAACGTCTTCGGGCAGGCGACCGGGCCCTCCAGGGTGACCGCGCCCCGGTCCAGCAGGCCGAGGGCGCTGACCATCTTGAACGTGGAGCCGGGCGGCACCTGGGCGGTGAAGGCCAGGTTCTCCCCGGCGGCCCCCGGCCCGTTCGCGGCGGCCAGCACCGCGCCGTCGCTGACCCGTACCGCGACCAGGGCGGCGCGGCGCTTCTCCCCGCGCAGCGCGGCGTCGGCGGCGTTCTGGGTGGCCACGTCGAGGGTGGTCTTCACGGTCTGCCCGGCCTTCGGCTCCTGGCGGAACAGCGCCGTGCCGGTCGGCGTGACGGTGCCGTCCGGCCCCGGCCGCTCGATGATCACGGTGAGCCCGGGGACGCCGCGCAGCCGCTCGTCGTACCGGCCCTGGAGGCCGCCGTGGCCGACCAGGTCGCCCTTCCGGTACCGGTCGGGGTGGGCGGCCAGGTCGTCCGCCTGGGCCTGGTCGACCGAGCCGAGCAGCGCCCGGGCGAACTCGCGGGTGGGGGCGAGGTCGAGCTTCTCGGCCTGGAACTTGGTGCCGGGCAGGTCGTAGATCCGCGAGCGGATCTGCCGGTACGCCTCGTCGCGCAGCGTCACCACCTCGACGAACGCGCTCGGGTCGGCCTCGGCGAGGCGCTTGGGCAGGTCGGCGAGGTCGACCGGCGGGGTGAGCGCCGGCCGGATCGCCCGGAATGCGGCGTCGAGCTGCCGGGACACCGCCTTCGCGTCGGTGACCTCGCTCGGTTGCAGCCCGACCCGGACCACCGGGCGGGGCACCACGACCGGCGTGCCCGCGCTGTCGAGCACCCCGGACCGGGGCGCGACGTCCCGGCGCACCGCGAGCCGGTCGCCCGAGGTGAGCTGCTCGTGCACCACCTGGGGCTCCCAGATCACCTGCCACTGGTCGTCGCCGCCCCGGGTGAGCCGTACCTGCCGGTCGTATCCCCAGCGGGTTCCGGCCGGGGGCAGGGTCCAGTCCACCCGGATGCCGGCGGTCGCGATGTTCGCGTCGATCTTCGGGTCTCCGGTGCGGCGCAGCGCCGGTGGGGTGGCCGCCAGCTCTCCGGAGAGCTCCCGGATCTCCCGCGTCACGTCGGCGGCGGGCACCTTCTTCCCGGTGGGGTCGACGAAGCCGACCGCCTGGAGGTCGTCCTTGCCCCAACCGGACAGGAAGGCGTCCACGGCGCGTTCCGGGCCGTCCTCGGCGGAGCAGGCGGTCAGTGTGGCGGCGGCCAGCGCGGTGGCCGCGAGCGCCGCGACCAGCCGGCGGGATTGTGGGCGGCGGGACCCACCGAGGGGGTACGACAGACGCATGGAGCCGTCCTTCCGGATCTCGTCGGGCTCCCGCCACGGTAGTACGGCCCCGCCTGGCACACTGCCCCGCCTGGCCCGCCACGTGCGGAAAGAGGCCCCGCGAAGGTGTGATGAACATCCCGACCGGGGTACTCCCCAGCCGGCCGACCACATGTCTGCAACGGGTGAAAGGACAGAGTCCCGAACCGGACGTCCGGCCGGTGGTCCGCCGACGAAGGCACGGACGGGCAGGGCCTAGGCTGGGCGGCAGAGTGACCCACAACGCGGTGGGTCGAGGGGAGTGGCACCGATGGACCGGCGTCCGGCGATCAAACCGGGACCCGACCTCCGGCAGGATGACACCGGCCGGGACGACGACAGCTTCGATTCGGCGACCGACGGGGACGGCTCCGGCCGGCTCGACACAGGAGTTACCGGGATGACCGGTTCGAGTATCGACACCATCCACGATCTCGGGCTGCCCGTGGAGGTGCTGACCGACGACGTGGAGGACGCCGAGCTCGACGAGCCGGTGCCGAACGCGGAACGACTGGTCGCCCAGGCGGTCACACTCGCCGGCGACGACCATGACGCGGCGACACTGGTCGGGCGCTTCTGGCGGTTCGCCCCGGACGAGGAACTGATCGGGTTCACGGCCGAGGAGATGCTCGACGCGGCCCGGGCGCACTGGGATCTCGCCCAGCAGCGGGTGCCGGGCGAGTTGAAGCTGCGCATCCACGAACCGGACGCCGACCAGCACCACACGGTGATCGAGATCGTCACCGACGACATGCCGTTCCTGGTCGACTCGGTGACCGCCCTGCTCAACGCCCACCACCTCGACGTGCACCTGCTGGTGCACCCGCTGGTGGTGGTGCGCCGGGAGCCGCTGGGCCGGCTGACCGAGGTCTCCGCGGACGTGGAGCCCGACGACGCGATCGCCGGGGACCTGGTCGAGAGCTGGATGCGGATCGAGATCGACCCGGTCCGCGACGCGGGCGAGCGGGAGAAGCTGCGCCGCGAGCTGCAACGGGTGCTGACCGACGTGCGGGAGGCGGTCGAGGACTGGCCGAAGATGCGCCAGCGCGCCCTGGCCCTGGCCGACGAGCTGGCCGCCGCCCGGACCGCCGACAACCGCCCGCCGGTGCCGGAGAAGGACATCACCGACTCGGTGGAGCTGCTGCGCTGGCTGGCCCACGACCACTTCACCTTCCTCGGCTACCGCGAGTACCGGCTGGTGGACACCCCGGGCGGCGAGGGCTCGGCGGTGGAGGCGGTGCTCGGCACCGGCCTGGGCATCCTGCGCTCGGACTCCCCGGAGGCGCGGGCGCTGTCCTCGATGACGTCCGAGGCGCACGAGAAGGCGCTGGAGAAGCGCCTGCTGATCATCACCAAGGCGAACTCCCGGGCCACCGTGCACCGTTCGGCGTACCTGGACTACATCGGCTTCAAGATCTTCGACGAGGCCGGTCAGGTGATCGGCGAACGGCGCTTCCTGGGGCTGTTCTCCACGGCGGCGTACCGGACGAGCGTCCGGGAGCTGCCGGTGGTTCGCCGCAAGGTGGCCGAGGTGATGGACCGCTCCGGCCTGAGCCGGCGCAGCCACTCGGGTAAGGACCTGCTCCAGATCCTGGAGACGTACCCGCGCGACGAGTTGTTCCAGATCAAGACGGAGGACCTGTACCACGCGGTGATCGGCGTGCTGCGCATGGCCGGCCGCCGGCAGCTTCGGGTCTTCCTGCGGCGGGACGCGTACGGGCGGTTCATCTCCTGCCTGATCTACCTGCCCCGGGACCGGTTCACCACGCAGAACCGGCTGCGCATGCAGGACATCCTGCTGCGCGAGCTGAACGGCGTCGGGGTGGACTACACCACCCGGGTCACCGAGTCGATGCTGGCCCGGGTGCACTTCATCGTCCGCACCGATCCGGCCCGTCCGCCGGGGGACATCGACGCGGACCTGCTCGCCGAGGAGTTGGCCGACGCCACCCGGCTGTGGGACGACGACTACCGGCTGGTGTTGGAGCGCAAGCTCGGCGACGAGCAGGCGAAACACCTGTTCAGCCGGTACGCCGACGCCTTCCCGGAGGGCTACAAGGACGGGCACACGCCGTACGAGGCGATGAAGGACCTGGCGAAGCTGGAGCTGCTGGAGGAGCCCGGCCAGCTTGAGATGCACCTGTTCCGCAAGCAGCTCTCGCCGCGCGTGAACGGCGCCGGTCGCCCGGCGGACGCCGACGAGAAGATGGACGTCCGGTTCAAGGTCTACCGGTACGGCGAGCCGATGATGCTGTCCGCGGTGCTGCCGGTGCTGCACTCCCTCGGCGTCGGGGTGGTCGACGAGCACCCGTACGAGGTGGACCGGATCGACGGCCGGGTCTACCTGTACGACTTCGGCCTGCGGCTGCCCGAGGGCCACCAGGAGCTGGCCGAGGTGCGCCCGCACGTGGAGAACGCCTTCGCGGCGGCGTGGCGGGGCGAGGCCGAGGTCGACGGCTTCAACGAGCTGGTGCTGCGCGGCGGGCTCACCTGGCGACAGGTGGTGGTGCTGCGGGCGTACGCGAAGTACCTGCGGCAGACCGGGACGGTCTTCTCCCAGGAGTACATGGAGCAGACCTTCATCGCGTACCCGCGGATCACCGCGCTGCTGGTGGAGCTCTTCGAGGTCCGCTTCGCGCCCGGGGAGTCGACCGCCGAGCAGCGCCACGGGCGCAGCGGCGAGCTGGTGAAGGAGATCGACGCCGCGCTGGACGACGTGATCAGCCTCGACCAGGACCGGATCCTGCGGTCGTACCTGACGCTGATCCAGGCCACCCTGCGCACCAGCTTCTACCAGAAGCCGGTCGGCGGGCGGCCGAAGGCGTACGTGGCGTTCAAGCTGGACCCGCAGGCCATCCCGGACCTGCCGGCCCCACGGCCGAAGTTCGAGATCTTCGTCTACTCGCCCCGGTTCGAGGGCGTGCACCTGCGGTACGGGCCGGTGGCCCGGGGCGGGCTGCGCTGGTCCGACCGGCGGGAGGATTTCCGGACCGAGGTGCTGGGCCTGGTCAAGGCGCAGATGGTGAAGAACGCCGTGATCGTGCCGGTGGGCGCCAAGGGCGGCTTCGTGCTCAAGCAGAAGCCGGGGGACCGGGACGAGGCGGTCGCCTGTTACAAGGAGTTCGTCGGCGCGATGCTCGACATCACCGACAACATCGCCGCCGGCGAGATCGTGCCGCCCGACGACGTGGTCCGCCACGACGGCGACGACCCGTACCTGGTGGTGGCGGCGGACAAGGGCACGGCCACGTTCTCCGACATCGCCAACGAGATCTCGGCGGCGCACAACTTCTGGCTCGGCGACGCGTTCGCCTCGGGCGGCTCGGCCGGCTACGACCACAAGAAGATGGGCATCACCGCCCGGGGCGCCTGGGAGTCGGTGAAGCGGCACTTCCGGGAGCTGGGGCACGACACCCAGACCCAGGACTTCACGGTGGTCGGCGTCGGCGACATGTCCGGCGACGTGTTCGGCAACGGGATGCTGCTGTCCGAGCACATCCGGCTGGTGGCCGCGTTCGACCACCGGCACCTCTTCCTCGACCCGGACCCGGACGCCGCCTCCTCGTACGCCGAGCGCAAGCGGCTGTTCGACCAGCCCCGGTCGTCCTGGGAGGACTACGACCGGTCGCTGATCTCCGAGGGGGGCGGGGTGTACCCGCGCGCGGCGAAGTCGGTGCCGATCTCGCCGCAGGTCCGGGTGGCCCTCGGGCTGGACGACGACGTCAGCCAGCTCTCCCCGCAGGAGCTGATGAAGGCGATCCTCACCGCGCCGGTGGACCTGTTCTGGAACGGCGGCATCGGCACGTACATCAAGGCGTCCAGCCAGACCAACGCGGAGGTGGGCGACAAGTCCAACGACGCGATCCGGGTGGACGGCAAGGCGTTGCGCTGCCGGGTGGTCGGCGAGGGCGGCAACCTCGGTTGCACCCAGCTCGGGCGGATCGAGTACGCCCGGGCGGGCGGGCGGATCTACACCGACTTCATCGACAACGCGGCCGGGGTGGACTGCTCCGACCACGAGGTGAACATCAAGATCCTGCTCAACACGGCGGTCGCCGACGAGGCGCTGACCCGGCCCGAGCGCGACGAACTGCTGGCCGGGATGACCGAAGAGGTCGGCGAGCTGGTGCTGCGGGACAACTACGACCAGGCCCGGGCGATCAACAACTCGCAGGCCCAGGCCGCCTCGCTGCTGCCGGTGCACCGCCGGATGATCGGCGAGCTGGAGCGCTCGGGGGCGCTGGACCGGGCGCTGGAGGGGCTGCCGCCGGACGAGGAACTGGCGGTGCGCACAGAGTCCGGGCTGACCGCGCCGGAGTTCGCGGTGCTGCTGGCGTACGTGAAGATCGTGCTGGAACGGGAGATCCTCGCCGAGGGCCTCGCCGACGAGGAGTGGACGACCGAGGTGCTGGTCAACTACTTCCCGACCCCGATGCGGGAGCGGTTCGCCGACCGGATGGGCCAGCACCGGCTGCGCCGGGACATCGTGACGACCGTGCTGGTGAACGAGGCGATCAACCGGGGCGGCATCTCGTTCGTGTTCCGGGTGGTCGAGGAGACCGCGGCGTCCGCGGCGGACGTGATCCGGGCGTACGTGGTGGTCCGCGAGGTGTTCGGGCTGCGCGAGCTGTGGGACGCCGTCGAGGCGCTCGACAGCAAGGTCGACCCCGAGTTGCAGACCGCCGTCTACCTGGACACCCGGCGGCTGCTCGACCGGGCGGTGCGCTGGCTGGTCACGAACCGGCGCTCGCCGATCGACGTGCCGGCCGAGACCGCCCGGCTGCGCGACGGGGTGGCCCGGCTGCTGCCCGGCCTGGAGAACCTCTTCTACGGCAGCGAGCGGGAGGCCATCGCCGAGCACATCGACGAGATGACCTCCCGAGGGCTGCCGCGCGGCCTGGCCGAGCAGGCGACCCGGCTGATGTACAGCTTCGGGCTGCTCGACGTGGTGGAGACCTCGACGAGCACCGGTCGGGACGTCGGCGAGGTGGCCTCGGTCTACTTCGTCCTGTCCGACCGGTTCCGGGTCGACTCCCTGCTGTCGAAGATCTCCCTGCTGCCACGGGAGGACCGCTGGCAGACGCTGGCCCGGATGGCGCTGCGCTACGACCTGTACGCCGCGCTGGCCGCGCTCACCGCGGAGGTCCTCGGCTCCACCCCGAACAACCTGCCGCCGCTGGAGCGGGTGTTGCAGTGGGAGCAGTCGAACGCCACCTCGATCCACCGCGCCCAGCGGGCGATGGGGGAGTTCGACGAGTCCCGGGCGGATCTCGCCGCCCTGTCGGTGCTGCTGCGTCAGATCCGTACCCTGGTGCGGACCTCGGCGGCCTGAGTCGCCTGGAGTACGCCACGGCCGGTCGGTGTCCCCGACCGGCCGTGGCGCGTTACGGGGGCCGCCCGTCCCCACCTCTCAGCCGGTCATCGTCGCGAAGACGACGACGTTGTCCAGGTAGCTGCCCGCGTTCTTGTCGAACTGCCCGCCGCAGGTGACGACCCGCAGGCCGACCCGGTCGTTCGGGCCGTACACCAGCTCGGTGGGAAAGGCCTTCTTCGGGTACGCCTTCACCTCGTCGACGGTGAAGGTGCCCTGGCTGCCGTCGTCCCGCGACACCGTGATGGCGTCACCCGGCTGGAGCGCGCCGAGTGAGAAGAAGACGGCGGGACCGCCGACCTTCGCCGAGTCGACGTGCCCGACGATCACCGCGTTGCCGGTCTCGCCGGGGCTCGGCCCCGGGGAGTACCAGCCCGCGCTCAGGGCCTGCTCCAGCGGTGGGACCTGGACGGTGCCGTCGGGGTTGGTGCCCAGCGTCATGATCGGGGCGTCGACCCCGATCCGGGGGATGGCGATGGTGGTCGGTGTGGCCCGGCCCAGCCCGGCCGCCGGCTGTCCCTCGCCGGCCGGCCCGGTGTCGGGGTCGGTGGGCTCCTGGTCGACGCCGTTCCCGCCGGGCCCGGCGGTGGTGCGGACGTCCGTGCTGGCCTGGGACAGCGGCTGAGGCGGGCGGGGCGCGGGGTCGGTGCCGCGCAGCGAGGCGCCCACCAGGCCGGCACCGACCATCGCGAGCGTGACGACGACGGCCGCACCGGCGGCACGCCACGGTCTCCCGTGGCGGCCGCCGGCCGGGGTCGTCGTCACGTCAGACGAGGGACCCATTGACCCGACGCCGCCGCATCAGCACGATGCCGCCGAGCGCCGCGGCGCCCACCATGCCCGCCCCGGTGGTGGCCATCCCACGGTTGGTGCCGGTGGTCGCGCCGCCGTCACCGCCGTCGACGTGGCCGCGCGGGAGCACGACCAGCTCGCCCTCGCCGCAGGAGCCGTGGAGCTTGTGGCGGCCCGGCTCGGCGTCCTCGGAGACCTCGGCCTCGCCGTAGTAGACGAAGTCCTTCTTGTGCTCCCAGGACCGCTCGTCCTCGCCGCGCCCCGAGTTCTTGCCGTACTCGGAGTTCTCGCCGCGTCCCGAGTTCTTGCCGTAGCCGGAGTCTTCGCCGCGTCCCGAGTTGTTGCCGTACTCGGAGTCTTCGCCGCGTCCCGAGTTCTTGCCGTACTCGGAGTTCTCGCCGCGTCCCGAGTTCTTGCCGTACTCGGAGTCTTCGCCGCGTCCCGAGTCCTTGCCGTAGCCGGAGTCCTCGCCGCGGCCCGACTCCTTGTCCCGGCCCCAGCCGGAGCCCTCGTCGGACCGGTTCTTGCCGGACTCCTTGCCGGACTCCTTGCCGTGGTCCTTCTCAGCCTTCTGGCCGTGCTCGTAGCCGCCCCAGTCCTCCTCGCCGGACGTGTCGGCAGCGCCGCCGCCCTTGCCACCCGACTCCTCGCCGGGCTTGCCGTTGTCCTTGCCCTGCTCTCCGCCGGGCTTGCCGTGGTCCTCGCCGGGCTTGCCCTGCTCGTCGCCGGGCTTGCCGTCGTCCTTGCCCTGCTCGTCGCCGGGCTTGCCGTGCTCTCCGCCGGGCTTGCCGTTGTCCTTGCCGTCGTCCTTGCCGTGGTCCTCGCCCGGCTTGCCGTTGTCCTTGCCGTCGTCCTTGCCGTCGTCCTTGCCCTGCTCATCGCCGGGCTTGCCGTGCTCATCGCCGGGCTTGCCCTCGTCCTTGCCGTGCTCCTCGGACTCGGAGTCCCTGTCCTCGCCACGCTGGCCGCGGTGGTCCTCGGCCGGGCGCAGCTTGACCTTGCCGGTGACCTCGGACCAGACGAAGGCGTGCTCCTGCCGCTCCGAGCAGACCTCCAGGAGCTGGACCTTGTCGCCCGCCCTGACGATGTGCGGCTTGGCGTAGACCTTGCCGTCGCGGGACTCGCCGTCCTGGTGGCCGTCCGCGAACGCGATCCCCGGCGTGAACACCAGCAGGGAGGCCCCCCCGAGGGCGGCACCCGCAACGACCTTCCCGAGCATCTTGTTTGCCATGACCTGCGTCACTCCATCCCTGTTCGTCCTGAGCCCGGCGTCAGCCGAGCTACTCAAGACGTTAGACCGATTCGCGAGCTATAGGGGGAAAGATTCGTGTTTTACAGTTTCCTGGTCTTCGAGTGGATGAGGCGGTAAGCGCACTTCATCGGCTTTCGTCGGGCGTTGCCGCCCCCGGGGAGGGTTGTGGCCCGGCTGCGTGGGCCGCACTCTTTCGGGGGACGGGGGTGCCTCGTCCCGGGCTGTCTCCAGCGGTGTTGTCACGCCGTACCGCTCCGGACGTCCTGTTCGGCGAGTCGAACAAGCATCGAACCATTGCCATGGAAGCGCTCCCATGCAAGAATTTCCCCACGCGGTACGGGGAGCCACACCGCGCAAGGCAGACGTCGAGGGCACCGGTTCCACCGGACGCCGTCCGCCGATCCGACCGGCCGTTTCTCGTGCCGGGCGGGTACCACCACCAAAATCGCCCGTCCGGGTCGGGCATCCCGAAATCCCCCGTGGCGCCGCCGATCGTCCCTGCCGGACGTCGGGCGCCGTTCCGCCGGGCCGCGAGTCCGGTCTCGCCCAAGGAGATCTGTGGCATGAGTATGAGGAAGAGACTGTCCGGCCACCGCCGGGCGCTCGCACTGTCCGGTGCGGGTGTCCTGGTCGCCGGCGGCCTGGTGGCCCTCCCGGTCACCGCGGCCCAGGCCGCGACCCAGTGCAGCATCGACTACACCACCAACGACTGGCCCGGCGGCATGACCGGCAACGTCACCATCAAGAACCTGGGTGACGCGGTCAGCTCCTGGAACCTCGGGTTCACCTTCCCGAACAGCAGCCAGCGGGTGCAGCAGGGCTGGTCGGCCAAGTGGAGCCAGTCCGGGCAGAACGTGACCGCCGCGAACGAGTCGTACAACGGCTCGATCGCCAGCGGCGGCAGCGTGAGCATCGGCTTCAACGGCGCGTGGAGCGGCAGCAACCCGAAGCCCACCTCGTTCACCCTGAACGGCGTGGTCTGCAACGGCAGCACCCCGACGACGCCGCCCACCACGCCCCCGCCGACGACCCCGCCCCCGACCACGCCCCCGCCGACGACCCCGCCGGGGGAGAAGGTGGACAACCCCTACCTGAACGCCAAGGGGTACGTGAATCCCGAGTGGAAGGCCAAGGCCGAGTCGGTGGCCGGCGGCAACCGGGTGTCCAACAACCCGACCGCCGTCTGGATCGACCGGATCGCCGCGATCAACGGCACGCCGGACAGCAGCTCCAACGGGGCGATGGGCGTCCGTGCCCACCTGGACGAGGCGCTGAAGCAGGGTGCCAAGTACATCCAGTTCGTGGTCTACAACCTGCCCGGCCGGGACTGCGCCGCGCTCGCCTCCAACGGTGAGCTGGGCCCGAACGACCTGCCCCGGTACAAGGCCGAGTACATCGACCCGATCGCCGCGATCCAGAGCGACGCGAAGTACGCCAGCCTCCGGATCATCAACATCATCGAGATCGACTCGCTGCCGAACCTGGTGACGAACACCTCCGGCCAGCCCGGCGGTACGGCCATGTGCGACACCGTCAAGGCCAACGGCGCCTACGTCAACGGCGTCGGGTACGCCCTGGCGAGGCTGGGCGCGCTCGGCAACGTTTACAACTACATCGACGCCGCGCACCACGGCTGGATCGGCTGGGACAGCAACTTCGGCCCGACTGCCGACCAGCTCAAGGCCGCCGCCGTCGCCTCGGGCAGCACCGTCAACAACGTGCACGGCTTCATCGTCAACACGGCCAACTACTCGGCGCTGCGTGAGCCGTACGTCAAGATCACCGACAACGTGAACGGAACGTCCGTTCGCCAGTCGAAGTGGATCGACTGGAACTTCTACACCGACGAGCTCTCGTTCGCCCAGGCGTTCCGTACCAAGCTGGTCTCGGTCGGCTTCAACAGCAACATCGGCATGCTGATCGACACCTCCCGCAACGGCTGGGGCGGCACCGCCCGGCCCACCGGCCCGGGCGCGCTGACCAGCGTCGACACCTACGTCAACGGCGGCCGGGTCGACCGGCGGATCCACGCCGGCAACTGGTGCAACCAGTCCGGTGCGGGCCTCGGCGAGCGTCCGAAGGCCGCCCCGGAGTCCGGCATCGACGCCTACGTCTGGGTGAAGCCCCCGGGCGAGTCGGACGGCTCCAGCAAGGAGATCCCGAACAACGAGGGCAAGGGCTTCGACCGGATGTGCGACCCGACCTACACCGGTAACGCCCGCAACGGCAACAGCATGAGCGGCGCCCTGCCGGACGCCCCGATCTCGGGCGCCTGGTTCTCGGCACAGTTCGCCCAGCTCATGCAGAACGCCTACCCGGCGCTCTGACGCTCCACCAGGCACGCCTGCCCGCCGCTGGCGAGGAGTGAGGCACTCTCAGCGGCAGGCTTCCCCGGGCCCCTGGCCCGACCGTCACCGGTCGGGCCAGGGGCCCCCGCCGGTACCGGCCCCGGGATCGTCTGCGCCTGACCGGCACGACACGCCGGAGCTGGTGCCGGTACACAGCAGACGATCACGGCAACTCAGTGCCAGCCGGGCGGTCATCTGGTCACGCAGGCTCAGGGCACGGTCTTCTCCACCGCCGCCCGGCCCTGCTCGGCCAGGTCGCGGCGGGCCCGCTCGATGTTCTTCGGCGTCAGGTCCTGGCCCCGGGCGCGCACCAGGTCCTCCGGCTCCCACTCCTGCTCCGCGCCGGTGCGGATGTTGTCCCCGCCGGCCCCCGTGCCCCCGCCGTGCGGGTCGCCGAGCAGGTCCTCGGTCGAGCCGGCGCCCTCCGGGGCGTCCCCCGGCCCGGCGAAGGACGGGGTGTCCCGGTCGGGTCCGCCACCGGTCACGAACTGCGGCACCGTGCTCTCGTCGTCCACCGCCGAGGCCACCTCGGGGCTCTCCTCCAGCGGTCGCCCGGCATTCGGGTCGCGATCCGTCATCCTGCTGCCCTCCTGATGTCCCGGGTGCCTGCCTGATCCCCCCGGCGTACCCCGCAGGGCCCCAGGCATGCCGACAGTGCAGGACCCGGGGAACGACCGGCAGCCGGAAGGAGGTCCATCCGGCCTGCGGCCACCGTCCGGGCCGGGTGGGGCCGATGGGCCGGTGGGGCCGTCGTCTTCGCCCCCGCATCCTGGGCGACCTTCGTCGAGAACGTGCGGAGGGCTGCCCGGAGCTGACCGTTAGCTCCACCCGGCACCACCCGGCCCGGCAACGCCACCGCACGGGTTCGCGTAACGATCATCGAGCGGCCCGGCTTCGGGTTTATTCGTGCGGAGGTCGAGGGGCACTTGCACTAAATTGTCCTCCCATGGCAACCCTGGAGAAGCTGCTCCACGATCGGCTCGCGTCCGCCTTCGACCTGGTGGCAGGAATGCCAACCTCGCCCGGCGTGCGCCGATCGAAGCACGCGGACTTCCAGGCAGACGGCGCGCTGGCGCTCGCCCGCCAGCTCGGTCGCAAGCCGCGTGACGTCGCCGCGGACGTCGTACGGGTCGCCCAGCTCGATGACCTCTGCACCTCCGTGGAGATCTCGGGGCCGGGGTTCATCAACCTCACGGTGGCGACCGATGCCCTCGCGTCCCTGCTCGCCGAGATGACCCGTGACGAGCGGTTGGGCATCCCGTCGGTGGCCGCTCCCGACACCGTCGTGGTCGACTACTCGGCACCGAACGTGGCCAAGGAAATGCACGTCGGCCACCTGCGTTCCACGGTGATCGGTGACGCCGTCGTCCGGCTGCTGGACTGGCTCGGGCACCGGGTGATCAAGGCGAACCACCTCGGCGACTGGGGCACCCCGTTCGGCATGTTGATCGAGCACCTGCTCGACATCGGCGAGTCCGAGGCCGTCGCCGAGCTGTCGCTCGGCGATCTCAACTCGTTCTACAAGGCGGCTCGGGTCAAGTTCGACGCCGACGACTCGTTCAAGGAACGGGCCCGGCAGCGGGTGGTCGCCCTACAGGGCGGCGACGAGCTGACCCGACGGCTGTGGCGTCTGCTCGTGGCCGCGTCCGAGAAGTACTTCATGACGGTCTACGACCGGTTCGACGTGTGCCTCACAGAGAAGGACTTCCTCGGCGAGAGCTTCTACAACGACATGCTGCACCCGCTCGTCGACGAGTTGGACCGGCTGGGTCTGTTGCGCGAGAGCGACGGCGCGAAGGTGGTCTTCCCGGTGGGGTTCGTCAACCGCGAGGGAGAGCCGCTGCCACTCATCGTGCGCAAGCGCGACGGCGGGTTCGGGTACGCCGCCACTGACCTGGCGGCGATCCGGTACCGCACCCAGGAGTTGGAGGCGACCCGCCTGCTCTACGTGGTGGGGTCCCCGCAGCGGCAACACTTCGAGATGGTCTACGAGATCGCCCGCGAGGCGGGCTGGTTGCGGCCGCCGGCCCGCGCCCACCACGTGGGGTTCGGCTCCATCCTCGGCTCCGACGGCAAGATGTTCCGCACCCGGGGCGGTGACACGATCAAGCTGGTCGACCTCATCGACGAAGCGGTGTCGCGGGCAGCGGCCCTCGTCGAGGAGATCGACCAGCTTGATGATGCGGGACGCGCCGAGGTGGCCCGGATGGTCGGCATCGGCGCGTTGAAGTACGCCGACCTGTCCAACGACCGGAACAAGGACTACGTCTTCGACTGGGCGCGGATGCTCTCCTTCGAGGGCAACACCGCTCCCTACCTCCAGTACGCCCGCGTCCGGATCCTGTCGATCTTCCGGCAGGGTGGCGTGACCCCGGTGCGGGACCTGGTGACGCTCACCGTCTCCGAGCCCGCAGAGCGGGCGCTGGCGATCGAGCTGCTCGCGTTCGAGGGCGTGATCGCCGAGGTGGCGGAGTCGCTGGAGTTCCACCGGCTGGCCACGTACCTGTACGGGCTGGCGGCGACGTTCACCACGTTCTACGAGAAGTGCCCGGTGCTGCGCGCCGAGGACGGCGTACGCGACGACCGGCTGGCGCTGTGCGACCTCACGGCACGGGTGCTGGCGCGCGGCCTCGGCCTCCTGGGGATCGGCGCACCGGACCGGATGTGATCGGGGGCGACCCCGCACGTCGCACGCCCCGGCCGATGGTGGCCGGGGCGTGCGAAGGGAAGGCGTCGAAGGGGTAGGGCTGGCCCTACCAAGAAGACGCAGGTTCGACGTATGTCGCCGGTGACCGGTCTTCGTTGGAATTGGGGGTATGAGAAAGACTCTTCGCCACTGCGCGATCGGAACGGTTTTCGTCGCGAGCCTCGCACTGTCGGGGTGTTCATCAAGTGAGCACTCTGAGCAGGAGTCGTTCGGGTTCACCGGCACGACACTCAACGTGGTCCACGACAACGCCAACATGCCCGTGACGGTGTCGGCTGACACCGGCGACGTCGATGAGGGCAGCGAGGTGACCGTCGAAGTCCACACGTCAACGATGGGGAAGAGCCCACAGACTCCCGCGTGGTCGTTGATTGCTGACACCTTGGATCTCGGCAGCCCGTGCGGCTCCAGCTGGATCGGGTACTGCGAGGGCGGCTATTCGATCCAGGTTCCGGAGGGGACCAAGGTGACGGTCAACGGCCAACCGGTGGCGGTCGGCTGATCGTCAGCCGTCCTGTCCACGCAGGTAGGTCAGGATGGCCGCCACCTGGCGGTTCTGATCGTCGTTGGGTGGTAGGTCGAGCTTCATCATGATGTTGCGGTCGACCGCCGTCGGCACCTGGGCGGGCTGGCCCGGGCGCTCGACGGCCCCGAATCCCGTCCGATGATCATCGTGGCCGTCCCCCATTAGGGCGGCCAGCAGCCGCAGCGGCGACGAGGGTGCCTGTGTGGAGGTGGCCGACAACCTGCCTGGCGTGGTCGGCGTGCGCGACAGCAAGGACATGCGGGGGCCCGCTCTCGTCTTCGCCCCCGCATCCTGGCGGACCTTCGTGACGAGCATGCGGGAAGACGCCCTGAGCTGACCGCCAGCGACAGCGCGCCCGGATGCCCGCCCGAAAGGACATTCCTGCGGCGGCGACCCGGATCTGTGGACTACCACCCCACCTCCCCTGCGCGCACTTTCACGGAAAGTGTGGTGGTGACGCGGGCTATAGCCACACTTTCCGTGAAAGTGCGGGCATCGGGAACAGCGGGAAGGGGTCACGCGGGTCGAGGGGCGGGGTTGGCCGGGTTCCGGCCGGCGGCGGTGTGGCGGGGCTCTGGCGAAGGTCGGTCAGCGATCGCGGCAGGGCACGCAACGGGAAGGACACTTCCGGCAGGAAAGAGGCCGGCGCCGCGTCCATTCGTACGCGGCGCCGACTGGGCTTGTGATAATTACGGTCTTCACGGCCTGTTCCATGCGGGCCGCTGGCCCGCCCTGTCGTGCAGGGCGATCAGGGCGTGAGGATGGTCTTGCCGACCGTCGCCCGTTCTTCGAACGCCTGGTGAGCTGCGGTGGCTTGAGCCAGCGGCATGACCGCGCCGATGATGGGCCGTAGTTCACCAGAGTCAGCCAGCGCGAACGCGTGGTCGCGCAGCCGAGCCAGTTGCTGTGCGGGGAGGGCCACGGATGCGAAGCCGGTGACCGACACGGCCCGGTGGTAGACGGCGAGCGGGTCGAATCGCGGCGGCTGCCCGCTGGTCGTTCCGTAGACCACCATTCGGCCGATCGTGGGTGTCAGCAGGTCGAAGGCTGCCTCGGAGACGGCGCCGCCGGTGCTCTCCAGGACCACCGAAACACTGCCGCCCACCGCCTCTCGGACGAGGTGGGGCCAGTCGGGTGCGCTGTAGTCGATCACGATGTCGGCGCCGAGTTGCTTGGCCACCGCGAGTTTCGCCTCACCTCGGGCAGCGGCGATCACCGTGGCGCCGGCGCGTTTGGCCAACTGCACCAGAAGGCTGCCCACGCCTCCGGCGGCTGCTTCGACCAGGACCGTGTCTGTCGACGTGAGGCCCGCAGCCCCGGCCACGCCGACCGCGGTCGCCCCCTGGCCCAGCAACGCCACGGCCGTCCGGTCGTCGAGTCCCTCGGGCAGCGGCACCGCCGCCGCTGCTGGCAGGATCGCCAGCTCCGCGTAGCCGCCGCCGGACGTCGCGCCGACGACCTGCCCGCCGACCGCCTTGGCATCCACCCCGGATCCGACCGCGACAACCGTGCCCGCGATCTCGAATCCCAGCGTGAACGGCAGCGGAAGATCCGGCATTGCTGTGCGCATCAGGCCGGCCCTGATCTGCACGTCAGCAAACCCGATTCCTGCGGCCGTGACCCGGACCAGCATCTGCCCGGGACCCGGTCGTGCATCGGGCACCTCGTCGACACGTAACACGTCAGGCGGACCGTACTCATGGAACCGAACAGCACGCATTCTCTCTGCCCTCGCTCTCAGCGATCCTAAGAAACCAGCGGCCCGAAGCGCGGGTCGTCGACTGCGAAGGTATCCATGAGATACTGGTTACTTCAAAGGTATCTAAATACCGTGAGGGTACTGATGGATCCGCTCGACCCCGACATGTTCCACCCCGGGTGCCCCAGCAGCGTCATGCCTATCCGGATCGGCGACAAATGGTCAGCGATGATCATTGTCTGCCTCGAACAAGGCCCACGCCGGTTCTCCGAGCTTCGCGTCCCCATCCACCGCGTCACTCCCAAGGTGCTCACCCAGACCCTGCGCGCACTCGAACGCGACGGCATGATCACCCGCACCGTCTACGCCGAGGTCCCGCCACGAGTGGAATACGAACTGACACCACTGGGGCGCACCCTGCTCGACCTCGTCGCAGCCTGCCGACACTGGGCACACGAGCACATGTCCACCCTCCTGGCCGCCCGCGACGTCTACGACCACCCAACTCAATCCGCCTGACCAGCGGCGCGCTCTCGTCAAAAGGTTCGAGGAAAGCGCGAAATCCGAGGTCCCCGGACACGCCGCACGCCCCGGCCGTTGGTGGCCGGGGCGTGCGGAAGGGTGGCGTCGAAAAGGGCGGTCAGCGGCCGAGCACCCGGTCCAGGAAGTCGCGGTACCGGCGTACCGCGATCCGAAGCTGCTCGGTGTCGTCGCCGGTCTGCTGCCAGTCGCCCAGCTTGCTCTTCTGCTCGGCGAGCGCGGTGGCGAGTGCCTGGATGGCCTCCTCCACCAGCGATTCGGCCTGCCCGGCGGCGGCCTTCGGGTCGTCGACGAAGCGGAGCTGGACGTCGCGCCAGCGGTCCCGGAAGGCCTGGGCGGCGTCCGGCTCGAAGAGGTCGGTGGCGTCCTCGTGCACCGCGCCGCTTGTCGGCCGGGCCGTGGCCGCGCCGAGGGCGCCCGCGTCGGCAGTGTCCGGGGCGGCGGCGTCCGGGTCGGTCATGCCCGGCTCGGGCCGGCCGTATCCGGCAGCGCCCGCGACCACCGCGTCCTCGCGGCTGCGGTCCGCCCCGAGGCGTTCGGCGCGGGCGGCCTCGGCGTCGTCCGTGTGCCGGTCGGTCTCAGCGTCGTCCGTGTGCCGGTCGGCCGGGTGCCGTGCGTCATCGGGCCCGTCGGCCGCCTCGGCCGCCGCCCAGCGGTCCCGGTCGTGCAGCCGGTCCCCGGCGGTCGGGTCGGCGCGCTCGGCGTCGAACGCGTCGGTGCGTCCCGGTGCTCCGTCGCCGGGCTGGGCGGTGTCCTCGCCGCGCGGGTCCCGCTCGTCGGCCGGCCGGCCGCTGGCCATGGCCGAGGCCGCCACCGCGTCGCCCACCGAGGCGGCCCCGAACGTGGTCGGCAGGGGCGCCGGCTCGTGGAACTCGGGCGCGTCGTCGGAATCGGCGTTCCGCATGTCGTACGGGCGGGTGTCGTCGAGGTCGTCGGCGTCCCGGCGACGGTCGGCCCGCTGCTCCGTGTCGTAGTCACCGGTCCGCTCCCCGGCCGCGGTCGGGTCGTCGAAGGTGCCCCGGTCGTCCAGTACGTCCTCGGGCAGGTCGACCCGGCCGTCGGCGTCGCGATCCCGGTGGTGGCCGGCGTCGGCGGGCCGATTGCCCGGGGACGGGACCGGAACCGGTGCGGACCGGACGGCCTCCGGGTGGTCGCTGTTGGCCTGCTGCTCCTGGCGCATCGTGGCTCTCCTCAACGGCTCGTGGCGTCGTGCGGACGGTCGGTGGGCGTGGCGTCGGCCCGCTGCTCGGGCGTGGCGTCCGGCTGGTGGCCGGGCACGTGTTCCGGCTGGCCCCGCTCCGGCGCCCGGCTGCCCACCGGGTCCTCGCCGAGCAGGTCGGCGAAGAGCGTCCGGTAGTGGACGACGGCCTGCCGTAGCTCCTCGGTGCCGGCCTCGCCGCGCTCGTTGCGCAGCCGGATCTCGTGCGCGTCCCGGTAGTGCGACAGCGTCCGGGCGTGCTCGACCGACAGCTGGGCGGCCTGGTCGGAGAACTCCCCGGTCGGGTACCCGCGCTCGGCGACGAGCCGGCCGACCAGCTCGTCCGCGTCGCTCACCGTCTCGGCGGGGGAGTCGACGAAGCGGACCTGAAGCTCCTCCCACGCGGCGGCGTAGCGGGCCCGGGACTCGGGGGTGAGCGGGGTGAGGGTCAGCTCGGCGTGCCGGCGCTCCCGGTCCCGCAGCTCCCGCTCGGCGGCCGAGCGGCTGTCCCGCTCCGCGACGGTGCGGTCGTACTCGGGCCCGAACCGGGCCTGTAGCGCGCGGCGGCGGGCGGCCTGCCGGAGCACCACGGCCAGTGCCGCGACGACCACCAGCACGACCAGAACTATGACGATTACCTGCGTGGGCGACATGGCTCCTCCTTCGTCCCTCCGGTATTCCCGCTGGCCACTGATCGCCAATCCCGATCCGGGGGAATTTCCTCAGTGATCCCGGGTGCCGGGGCGCGGCAGGGGCGGTTCCGGGCGCGGTGGGCTCCGGCGTCCGATTTCCGGCCGGCGGGATGACCCGGCCCACACGACCGGCCCTGGCCAAAACTTGACTGATTCCAGAAAGCGAGCCAGGGTGGGGGTGCCGATCAGGTCCGAGACAAACCGGAGGAGAGCGATGAGCGACCCGCAGGCCAGCAAGCCGACCCTCACGACCCGTCAGGGCCACCCCGTACACAACAACCAGCAGCAGCGGACGGTCGGCTCGCGCGGCCCGGCGACGCTGGAGAACTACCACTTCCTGGAGAAGATCAGCCACTTCGACCGGGAGCGCATCCCGGAGCGGGTGGTACACGCCCGCGGCTTCGTCGCGCACGGCGAGTTCGAGGCGTACGGGACGATCGGCGACGAACCGGCGTCCACCTACACCCGGGCCAAGCTGTTCCAGACCAAGGGCAAGAAGACCCCGGTCTCCATCCGCTTCTCCACCGTCATCGGCGGCCGGGACTCCTCCGAGGCGGCGCGCGACCCGCGCGGCTTCGCGGTGAAGTTCCGCACCGAGGACGGCAACTGGGACCTGGTCGGCAACAACCTGCCGATCTTCTTCATCCGGGACGCGATCAAGTTCCCGGACGTGATCCACGCGCTGAAGCCGGACCCGGTGACCTTCCGCCAGGAGCCGAACCGGATCTTCGACTTCATGTCGAACACGCCCGAGTCGATGCACATGCTGACCTGGCTGTTCAGCCCTCGGGGCATCCCGGCCAACTACCGCACCCAGGACGGGTTCGGGGTGAACACCTACCGGATGGTCAACGCCGCCGGTGAGGGCGTGCTGGTCAAGTACCACTGGAAGTCGCGGCAGGGCGTCGAGTCGCTGACCGAGGAGCAGGCGGCGGCGATCCAGGCCACCGAGCTGGGCCACGCCTCGAAGGACCTCCACGAGGCGATCGAGCGCGGCGAGCACCCGCAGTGGGAGCTCAACGTCCAGATCATGAGCGACGACGAGCACCCGGAGCTGGACTTCGACCCGCTCGACGACACCAAGACCTGGCCGGAGGACGTCTTCCCGCTGCGCCCGGTCGGGGTGATGACGCTCGACCGCAACGTCACCAACTTCCACAACGAGAACGAGCAGATCGCCTTCGGCACCGGCGTGCTGGTCGACGGCCTGGACTTCTCCGACGACAAGATGCTGGTCGGCCGGACGTTCTCCTACTCGGACACCCAGCGCTACCGGGTCGGCCCGAACTACCTCCAGCTCCCGGTCAACGCGCCGCGCGAGGACGTCCAGGTCAGCACCAACCAGGACGGCGGCCAGATGTCGTACGGGGTGGACAACCGGGGCGGCAATCCGCACATCAACTTCGAGCCGTCCTCCGTCGCCGGCCTGCAGGAGGCCGGCGAGTCGTACCGGGAGTACCGCCCGTTCGTCTCCGGCCAGCTCATGCGGGCCCCGATCGAGCGGCAGAACAACTACGCACAGGCCGGCGAGCGGTTCCGCACCATGCCCGAGTGGGAGCGTGACGACCTGGTGAAGAACATGATCACGCTGCTGGGCCAGTGCGACAAGCACATCCAGGAGAAGATGGTGTGGCACTTCGACCAGTGCGACGAGCAGTACGGCCGCCGGGTCGCCGAGGGCCTCGGCATCTCCGCCGACGCCTGATCCACCAGGCCTGACCGGCATCGACGAGCGCCCCGCCCGGCATCGGGCGGGGCGCTCGCCCGTGACCGTCCACAGCGGAGGGTGCCGGGGTGAGCGCGCGGGGCAAGAGGACCGGTACCGCAACGGCCGGTGATTACGTATCCTGCCCAAGGCGCCGTGCCGGTGCCTCGGTGTCGCGGCGGGCGAAGCCCGCGTCGGCGTCGGCGCCACCCGCTGCCACACCTTCCGGGCGAGGTCTGATGAACACCCGCGACTGGCCGATCCGCTCGAAGCTGACGGCGCTGGTCGTCGCGCCGGTGAGTGCGCTGCTGGTGCTCTGGATCTTCGCGACCACCCTCACCTTCGGCCCGGCCCGGGACCTGCTCTCCGCCAGCACCCTCCTGTCCGACCTCGGCCGGCCGGGCGAGACGGTCGTCGCCGAGCTGCAACGGGAGCGCCGGCTCAGCGTGGTGCAGCTCGCCGGCGATGCCGCGCTGCCGGCGCTGGCCGAACAGCGGCGGCGCACCGACGTCGCGGTCGCCGAGCTGCGCGGCCGGGTCTCCGGCGAACGCCTGCGCGACGCCGCCGACGACCTGCTCGACGCCCGCGTCGACCGGCTGCTCGGCGCGCTGGACGGGCTGCCCACCGGCCGGGGCTTCATCGACCGCCGGGAGGTCGACCGCACCGGCGCGATCGGGCTCTACAGCGGCATGGTCGGCGCGGCGTTCCAGGCGTTCTCGGCGCTGGCCACGCTGCCCGACGACGACCTGAACCGGCAGGCCCTGGCGCTGACCGCGCTCGGCCGCTCCCGGGAGCTGCTCGGGCAGGCCGACGCGCTGCTCGCCGGGGTGCTGGTCAGCGGGCGCTTCGCCGAGGGCGAGCACGCCCAGCTCGTGCAGACCATCGGCAACCAGCGTTTCCTGATCGAGTCCGCGGTGGCCGACCTGCCGGCCGACGACCGGGCCGCGTACCAGCGGCTGGCCGAGAGCGACGCCTTCGCCCGGCTGCGGGCACTCCAGGACGCCCTGATCCGGGCCGACCCCGTCCGGGCGCCCGCCGTGGACGTCCGGGCCTGGCAGACCAGCCAGGACGCCGTCCAGCGGAGCCTGCGCGACTTCGAGCTGACCCAGGCCGACGGATTGGCCGAGCGGACGGTCCCGGTGGCGATCGGCATCCTCGCCCGCCTCGGGGCCGCCGGCGTGCTCGGGCTCGTCGCCGTGGTGGTGTCGGTGCTGGTGTCCCTGCGGGTGGGCCGGTCGCTGGCGCAGCGGCTCTCCGGGGTGCAGACCGCCGCGCTGGAGATGGCCGAACACCGGCTGCCGGACGTGGTGGCCCGGCTGCGCCGCGGCGAGGACGTGGACGTGGCCCGGGAGGCGCCCACGCTGGAGTACGGCCGCGACGAGATCGGCCAGGTCGGCCACGCCTTCAACGAGGTGGGCCGCACGGCCGTGCGAGCCGCCGTCGACGAGGTCAGCCTGCGCCGGGGGCTCAACGAGGTCTTCCTCAACATCGCCCGGCGCAGCCAGGGTCTGGTGCACCGGCAGCTCGCCCTGCTGGACCGGATGGAACGCCGCGTCGAGGACCCGGACGAGCTGGCCGAGCTGTTCCGGGTGGACCACCTGGCCACCCGGCTCCGCCGGCACGCCGAGGACCTGGTCATCCTGGCCGGTGCCGCGCCGGGCCGGGGCTGGCGCAACCCGGTCGCGATGGTCGACCTGGTCCGGGGCGCCATCTCCGAGGTCGAGTCGTACGACCGGGTCGACGTCGCCGACATGCAGCCCGCCGCCACGGTGGGCCGCGCGGTCGGCGACGTCACCCACCTGCTCGCCGAGCTGCTGGAGAACGCCACCGCGTTCTCCCCGCCGGGCACGCGCGTGGCGGTGCGCGGGCAGAGCCTGCCCAACGGGTACGCGCTGGAGATCACCGACCAGGGGCTGGGCATGTCCGCCCCGGCGATGGAGGAGGCCAACCGGCGGCTGGCGACGTCGCCGGAGTTCGACCCGGCCGACAGCGCCCGGCTCGGGTTGTTCGTGGTGGCCCGGCTCGCCGCCCGGCACGGGGTCCGGGTGCGGCTTCGCCGGGCGGCCCAGGGTGGGGTCACCGCCGTGGTGCTGGTCCCGCCGGACCTGGTCACCACCGAGCCGCCGGGGCCGTCGGCCGTCGCGCCGGACGGCTCGGTCGACGACCGGCGGATGGCCAAGGTGACCCGGCTCAGCACCCTGCCCCGGACGCGTCCGGCCCGGATCACCCGGGAGCGGGCCGGCTCGCAGAGCGCCGTGGTGCCCCTGGTCCCCAGCCGCGCCGTGCCGGTCGACCCGTCCAATGAGGGCGACGGCCTGCCCCGTCGGGTGCGCCGGCGGGGCCCCGCCGCCCGCCCCCGGCCGGCCGCCCTGGACGCGCCGGCCCCGCGCGCCCCGGAGGAGGCCCGCCGGCTGATGTCCGCCCTCCAGGCCGGCACCGCCCGGGGTCGCCGGGACGGCGCCACCGGCGGTCCCGTCCCGCCCCCCGGCACCCCCACCACCGTCTCCTCCGCCTCCGCCTCCGCCGGGTCACCGGATCCGGACACCCCGGCGGCGCTTCCGCAACCCCCGACCGCAACTGAGAGGGATGCCTAGTGGTGCACACGACGAAGCCGAACGTCGATCTCGACTGGTTGCTCGACGACCTGGTGGACCGGGTACCGGCCGCCCGCCAGGCGGTGGTGCTGTCGGCGGACGGGCTGCTGCTCGGTGCCTCGGCCGACTCCGACCGCAGCGACGCCGAGCATCTCTGCGCCCTGGCCTCCGGCTTCTCCAGCCTGGCCAAGGGCGCCAGCCGGCACCTCGACGCCGGGGGCGTCCGGCAGACCGTGGTGGAGATGGAGTCGGCATATCTCTTCGTCACCGCCGCCGGCCAGGGCGCGTGCCTGGCGGTGGTCGCCGAGGCCGACGCGGACATCGGCCTGGTGGCGTACGAGATGGCGATGCTGGTCATCCGGGTGGGCGAGTACCTCACCGCGCCGGCCCGGGTCGGGTCGGGTGCTGCCGATGCGGGCTGAGTCTCCCGGGCCGCAGCACGAGTGGCTGGACGCCGACGCCGGGCCGGTGGTCCGCCCGTACACCCTGACCGGTGGCCGGGTCCGGCCACCGATCGGTCTCGACCTGGTGGCCTTCGTGCTCGCCGCCCGGATCGTCGACCCCGCCGCCCACCCGCGACTGCACCCGGAGCACCGGCGCCTGGTCGAGCTGGCCCGCCGGCCGGTGCCGGTCGCCGAGCTCGCCGCCGAGCTGGACCTCGCGGTCGGCGTGGTCCGGGTGCTGGTCGGCGACCTGCTCACCCGTGGCCTGGTCTCCGTGCACGCGCCGGCCGGCACCACTTTCCTACCCGACGACAACATCCTCAAGGCGGTGGTCAGTGGACTCCGTGCGCTATGACCGTGACGGAACAAGGGTGCGGATCCCGCTGGCCCTGAAGATCTTGATCGCCGGCGGCTTCGGCGCCGGCAAGACGACGCTGGTGAGCGCGTTGAGCGAGGTCCGGCCGTTGCAGACCGAGGAGGTCCTCACCGGGGCCGGAATCGGCGTCGACGACACCTCCGGGGTGGAGGGGAAGTCGACCACCACGGTGGCGATGGACTTCGGCCGGATCACCATCAACGAGGACCTCCAGGTCTACCTCTTCGGCACGCCCGGGCAGGACCGGTTCTGGTTCCTCTGGGACGAGCTGGCCTTCGGGGCCCTCGGCGCGGTGGTGCTCGCCGACACCCGCCGGCTGGCCGACTGCTTCCCGTCGATCGACTACTTCGAGCAGCGGGACATCCCGTTCGTGGTCGGGGTGAACTGCTTCGACGACGGCCGCCGGTTCAGCCTGGACTCCGTACGGCAGGCCCTGGACCTGGACCCGGGGGTGCCGCTGGTGTTCTGCGACGCCCGGGACCGGCAGTCCGGCAAGGAGGTGCTGATCTCGCTGGTCGAGCACGTCGCCCGGCAGCGCGGCGAGCCGGTGCCGGTGGCCTGACCCGGCCCCGGCGCGGCTCGCGGCCGGAGGGCGATCGGGCCGATTCGCGGAAATCAGGGCTGACTCGCGGATGGCGGGGAAAGAACTGGTGGGATCGACACAGGCAGCGGCGGAAGGCGGATCGGGTGACCGGGCAGCAGACGATCGTCCACCTCGGTGGCTACACGGCGGCCAGCGGCGGCCGGGGCGACGGGATCGCCGCCGCCCGCCGGGACCCGGGAACCGGAGCGCTGACCCCGCTCGGCACCGTCGCGGTCACCCCGTCGCCGTCCTTCCTCGCCCGGCACCCCGTCCTGCCGGTGCTCTACGCCGTGAACGAGCTGGCCGAGGGGGAGGTCAGCGCGTTCCGGGCCGGCCCGGACGGCGACCTGACCCCGCTGGGCGTGCAGGGCACCGGCGGCGCGGAGCCCTGTCACCTGGCCGTCACCCCGGACGGCGGGCACCTGGTCGTCGCCAACTACGGCGGGGGCAGCGTCGCCGTCCTCCCACTCGACCCGCAGGGCGTCCCCGGCGAGCGCAGCGACCTGGTGGTGCACTCCGGGCACGGGCCGGACCCGCAGCGCCAGGAGAGGGCGCACTGCCACATGGTGTCCCCCGCGCCGGACGCGGGGCCGCTGCTCGCCGTCGACCTCGGCACCGACTCCGTCTACCGGTACGACCTCGACGCCGCCTCCGGCCGACTGCTGCCCCGGGCCCCTCGGGTGCACACGGCGGCCGGCTCGGGCCCCCGGCACCTGGCCAGGCACCCGGACGGCCGGCGCTGCTGGCTGGCGGGGGAGCTGGACGGCACGGTGACCGCGTACGAGCTGACCCCGGACGGGGCGCTGCACCAGCGCGGCCGGGTGGACGCCAGCACCCGCGCCGGCCATGTCCAGCCCTCCGAGATCATGGTCGGCGCGGACGGCCGCTTCCTCTACGTCGGCAACCGGGGCCCCGGCACGGTGTCGGTCTTCGCCCTGGCGGGGGAGCTGCCCGAGCTGGTCGCCGAGGTGGAGACCGGCGGGGAGTGGCCCCGGCACATCGTGCTGGCCGGCTGGCACCTCTACGTCGCGGACGAGCGCGCCGACATGGTCCGGGTGTTCCAGGTGGACCCGGCGACGGGGGTGCCGACGCCGGTCGGCGAGCCCGTCCCGGTGCCCAGCCCGACCTGCGTCCTGGTCTGACCGGGCGGCTTCCGGCATTCCACTCCGGCCCTGCTCAGGAGCGGTTCGGCAACGCCGGGAAGCGGGCTGGTGACTCAGGGTCGCG
Source organism: Micromonospora rubida (assembly GCF_009908295.1). Taxonomy (GTDB): domain Bacteria; phylum Actinomycetota; class Actinomycetes; order Mycobacteriales; family Micromonosporaceae; genus Micromonospora; species Micromonospora rubida. The sequence goes on along the minus strand of NZ_JAAALO010000002.1, from coordinate 197,203 downwards.
AAATGTCGGGAGCTGTGTCTGCTGAGTAACTTTCGTCCGAACGGACGTGGCAGTGCCCGCAGCGGTTACGCAAGATGGTCACCGTGTCAGGCCGCCATCGCATGCGTTCAAGTCTCCGTGGAGCAGGTGCCGTCGCCTCGGCGACCGCGCTGGTCCTCGTCGTCGCGGGCGCCTGGTTCGGGTACCGCCAACTGGCGCAGCCGGCATGCTCGGGGCAGGTCCAGCTCACCGTCGCGGCGTCCCCCGAGCTCGCGCCCGCGGTGCGGGCCGCCGCCGCCGAGTGGGTGGCCGACGGCGCGGCGGCCGGTGGCACCTGCATCACGGTCGACGTCTCGGCCGCCGACTCCGTGGACGTCGCCGCGGCCGTGGCCAGCAAGCACGGCGTGCAGCTTCCCGGTGTGGGCCAGCCCGGCGGCGCCGTGGTCACCCCGGACGTGTGGGTGCCGGACTCCTCGACCTGGCTGCTGCGGCTGAAGAGCGCCGGGGCCACCGCGTTCGCCCCGAGCAACGGCGGTTCCATCGCCCGCAGCCCGGTCGTGGTGGCGGTGCCCGAGCCGGTGGCCTCCTCCCGGCTCGGCTGGCCGGAGAGGAAGCTGACCTGGTCCGACCTGCTGCGGCAGGTGAGCAGCAGCAAGCCGCTGCGTACCGGGATCGTGGAGCCGACCCAGGACGCGGCCGGCCTGTCCGGGCTGCTGTCGCTGACCGCGGCGGCCAGCGCCTCCGGCGGCGACGCGCAGGAGGCGACCACCGGCACGCTGCGGGCCCTGGCCACCGGCCGGTCCGCGTTGCGCGAGGACCTGCTCGCCCGGTTCCCGCGCTCCTCCGACCCGACGGTGCTCGCCAGCGGCCTCGGCGCCGCGGCGCTGTCGGAGGAGGACGTGATGGCGTACAACAAGGGGAAGCCGCCGATCCCGCTGGCGGCGCTCTACCTCGAACCGTCGCCGGTGCCGCTGGACTACCCGTACGCGGTGCTGCCCGGTGTCGATCCGGCGAAGCAGTCCGCCGCCCGGGCCCTGTTCAAGGTGCTCACCGCGCCCGAATTCCGCGACCGGCTGGCCGAGCGGTCGCTGCGCGCGCCGGACGGTGGCTGGGGCGAGGGATTCAAGGCGCCGCAGGGCGCGCCGAGCCCGGCCGGCGGCGCGGGCGCGACGCCCGCGCCGGGGGGCAACGGTTCCGGTTTCCTGGACCCGACGGCGATAGAGCGCGTGGTCTCCAGCTGGTCGATCGCCACGCAGTCCGGCCGGATGCTGTGCGTGATCGACGTCTCCGGTTCGATGAAGCAGCCGGTGCCGGGCGCCAACAACGCCACCCGGGCGCAGGTCACGGTGGCGGCGGCCAGCCGGGGCCTGAACCTGTTCGACGACTCGTGGTCGATCGGGCTGTGGACCTTCTCCACGAAGCTGGTGGGCGCCCGGGACTACCGCGAGCTGGTGCCGATCAACCCGCTGTCGGGCAACCGCTCCCGGCTGGAGCAGGGGCTGGCCACGATCCGGCCCTCGAACGGCGACACCGGCCTGTACGACACGTTGCTGGCCGCGTACCAGGAGGTCCAGAACGACTGGGAACCGGGCCGGGTCAACTCGGTGGTGCTGTTCACCGACGGCAAGAACGAGGACGCCGACGGCATCCCCCAGCAGAAGCTGCTCTCCGAGCTGAAGCGGATCGCCGACCCCGAGCGGCCGGTCCAGGTCGTCATCATCGGCATCGGCGCCGACGTCAGCAAGGCCGAGCTGGAGTCGATCACCGAGGTCACCGGTGGGGGGAACTTCGTCACCAAGGACCCGACCAGGATCGGTGACATCTTCCTGAAGGCGATCGCGCTCCGCCCGAACGCTCCACGCTGAGCCACCAATAAGTACAGATCGGACCGTCGCGCCGGTGGACCCGGCGCGACGGAAGGTCTCTCCGTGGATGCTCCTCGGAGGTAAATGACGGCAATACGTCCGAGACGATCGGTGGCCATGGTTTTAAGGCAAGATGTCGACGTGTTCCACCGTCGCTGGTCCCGTGAAGATGACCGACCGTCGACCGGGTTCGGCCTCAGCAGAAGTGGGGAGGTCCGGTGACGCCGACGACGCTGTTGACTCCCACCAGGACGTCGTCGCGTCCCGGTGACCACCGGGCCGGGCCGGTGGCCCGCGTCGACGAGCGGGCGTACGTCCGCACGCTTGTGGTGCTGGACACCGCCGTGCTGGCCGTCGCCGTGCTGGTCGGCTACGTCACCCGGTTCGGCGACGAGGAGCCGGTGGGCTCGAAGATCCCGTACGTCGTGGTGGCGCCCGCGCTCGTGCTCACCTGGCTGGTCTCGCTCAAGGTGCTGCGCTGCTACGACGACCGGGTGCTGGGCTACGGGGCCGACGAGTACCGCCGGGTGAGCGCGGCCAGCCTTCGGCTCGCCGGCGGCACCGCGATCGCCGGCTACATCGCCGACGTCGGCGTCTCCCGGGGCTTCCTGGCCATCTCGTTCGCGGTGGGCATGCTGGGCCTGGAAATGGCCCGGTTCGCCGCCCGCAAGCGGCTGCACCGGGCCCGGTCCCAGGGCCGGGGCTGGTCCCGCAAGGTGCTGGTGGTCGGCGACACCGCGCACGTGCTGGAGCTGGTGCACCAGCTGCGCCGGGAGCCGTACGCCGGCTACCAGGTGGTCGGCGCCTGCATCCCGGACGCGCTGCTGGCGCCGGTGCCGCAGCGGCTCGGCGACGTCCCGGTGGTCGGCTCGTTCCGGGGCATCCCGCAGGCGGCCACCGCGATCGGCGCCGACACCGTGGCGGTCACCGCCTCCGGCGAGCTGACCGCGACCCGGCTGCGGCGGCTCGGCTGGCAGCTGGAGGGGACCGGGGTGGACCTGGTCGTCGCGCCCGCGCTGACCGACGTGGCCGGCCCCCGCATCCACACCCGTCCGGTCGCCGGCCTGCCCCTGATCCACGTCGAGGCCCCCGAGTTCCGGGGGGCCCGCAAGCTGGTCAAGGGCTTCGTCGACCGGTCCGCCGCCACCGTGGCGCTGGCGTTGCTCCTGCCGCTGCTGGGGGTGATCGCGCTGGCCATCAAGGTCGACAGCCGGGGGCCGGTGCTGTTCCGGCAGACCCGGGTCGGCCAGGGCGGCCGGGAGTTCGGGGTGTTCAAGTTCCGCACCATGGTGGTCAACGCCGACGCCCTGCTCGCCGAGCTGGCCGCCCGCAACGAGACCGACGGTCTGATGTTCAAGATGCGCGACGACCCCCGGGTGACCCGGGTCGGCCGGGTGCTGCGCAAGTGGTCGCTGGACGAGCTGCCCCAGTTGATGAACGTGCTGCTCGGCCAGATGAGCCTCGTCGGCCCGCGCCCGCCGCTGCCCTCCGAGGTGGCCCGCTACGACGGCGACGTGGCCCGGCGGCTGCTGGTCAAGCCCGGCATGACCGGCCTCTGGCAGGTCAGCGGCCGGTCCGACCTGAGCTGGGAGGACGGCATCCGGCTCGACCTCTACTACGTGGAGAACTGGTCGCTGGCCGCCGACCTGACGATCATGTGGAAGACCTTCGGCGCGGTGATGCGCAGCCGGGGCGCCTATTGACCGCCCGCCGGCAGGGCCCGGTCACGGCTGGGGGCCGGTCCAGTCCAGGCAGACCACCACCGCGTCGTCGATGAGGTCGCCGGCGACGAACGCCCGCAGGTCGCCGAGCAGCGACCGGACCGCCTCCAGTGGCTCCATCGGGCCGGTCCGGCGCAGGAACCGGTCCAGCGCCGTCTCGCCGTACCGGACGTCCTGGCCGGTCGCCTCGACGACGCCGTCGCTGAGGACGAAGAGCCGGTCCTCGCGGCGCAGCGTGAACTGCTGCTCCTGGTAGTCGGTCCCGTCGAACATGCCCAGCGGGAACTGCGCCTCCAGGGGCTGCTCGACCACCTCGCCGCCGCGCAGCAGCACCAGCCGGGGCGAGCCGGCGTCGACCACCGTCATCGTCCCGCTGGCCAGGTCCAGCTCCAGTAGCAACGCCGAGACGTGCTGCTCGCCCCGGTGCAGGGCGTACAGCGCCTGGTCGGCCAGTGCCGCCTGGTCGGCCAGGCAGAGCCCGCCCCGTCGGGCGTTGCGCAGGGCATGGGTGGCCAGCGCGGTCAGCGCGGACGCGACGACCCCCTCACCCATCCCGTTGATCGTCGACAGCCACAGCCGGTTCCCGTCGTCGGACCAGTCGAAGCTGTCGCCGCGCACCGCGTACGCCGGTTCGAGCTGCCCGGCCAGGCTGAACGAGGGGCGGATCCGGCTCCGGCCGGGCAGCAGCTCCCACTGCATCTCGGCGGCCAGGGTGAGCCGGCGGCTGCGACGGGCGGTCCGGTACACGTCGGTGCCGTCGTTCACCGCCACCAGCTCGTGGCCGAGGGAGGTGGCGATCCCGAGCAGCTCGTCGCGGGCGGCCGGGTCCTCGGGGAACGGGAAGACCCGCAGCACCCCGCGTCGTTCCCCCCGCATGCTGACCGGGAAGTAGCCGGTCCGGTCGGCCAGGATCGGCTCCTGGTGGTCGAAGCACCGCCAGGCCGGGTGTCCCGGCCCGGTCACCGGCTCACCTTCCATGAGCGGAAGCAGCGCCGAGAGCCGGTAGTCGACCTGGAGCAGTTCGACGTCCGTGATCCCGTACGACCGTTCGAGGTCCGCGGCGAGTCGGTCGACCAGCAGGTCGGCCGGCGCCTCGGTCAGCGTCCGGCGGGCCCGGTCTTCCGCACCGATCATCGTCGCTCCTCTGTTTCGGAGGGCCGGCGACCAGGGACGCCGGGTAGTCTCGTGCCCACCATGTCCGAAGAACACGGTCCACGCGGACCAGAAGCGAGTATGGCCGCCGCCCTCGATGCGGCCGCCGGCACCCTGCTCACGGTCTTCGAGGCGGCGCGCGAGCGGACCACCAGCCGGCTCTCGGGGGCGCAACTGCGCGCGGTGATGGTGGTCGAGCAGCACGACGGGATCAATCTGCGCAGGCTGGCGACGCTGCTCGACATGCTGCTCTCCTCGGCCAGCCGGCTCTGCGACCGGCTGGTGGCCGCAGGCATGCTGGAGCGCGAGCCCGGCCGGTCCGACCGCCGGGAGATCTCCCTGCACCTCACCGCGGAGGCCGAATGGCTCCTCGCCGAGCTGCGGGACGACCGCCGGCAGCGGCTGGCCGTGATCCTGGCCGGGATGACCCCCGAGGGGCGGCAGGCGCTGCTCGCCGGCCTTCAGGAGTTCGACGAGGTGGCCCGGCACCGGCACCCGCCGGAGCCGCCGGTGGCGGAGCCGTCCGCCGAGACCCGGTCGGGGGAGCGGGCGACATCGACCGGGCCGGGTGACTGGCCCTCGGGGGAGCCGCAGGCCGGCTGGTCGAGCGGGAACCGGCCCGGCGGAATGCCGCGCGGCCGGTCGGCCGACGACCCCCCGAGCGGGTGGTCCGGCGAGGCCGCCGCGGGCGGCTGGTCGCGCACGGCCTGACCCCGGTCTGCCTCCCCGCTCGCAGCAGCCGCGGCCGGCGACTTGGATCACCCGGGGCGAGGGCGCCCGCCGCGCATCGGCGAAGATCAGTTCAGCCGGTGCGGTTCAGCCACCCGACCGGGTCGGCGACGATCCGCCGGACGACGGAGCCGGCCGCGCCGACCACGGCGGCCTCCGGGCCGAGCGCCGAGGAACGCACGGTCACCGGCGACCATTTGGCGGTGAGCACCCGCCGGGACACCTCGGCCAGCACAGGTGGCCGCAGCCAGGGCGTGAGCAGGGCGTATCCGCCGCCGAGCACCACGGTGTCGAGGTCCAGCAGGTTCACCACGCCGGCCACCGCGATCCCGAGCGCCTGCCCCGCCTCGGCCAGGGCCGCCCGGGTGGCGGGGTGCTCGGCGAGCGCGAGGTCGGCCAGCCGGGTCGCGGCGGTGTCGGCCGGCAGGTCCGCCCGGTCCAGCCCGGCGGCGGCGAGGACGGCCTCCTGGCCGGCGTACCGTTCGAGGCAGCCCCGGCCGCCGCACCGGCAGGGTCGGCCGTCCGGCCGGACGGGGATGTGACCGATCTCGCCGCTCCAGCCGCGTACGCCCCGGAAGAGGGCGCCGTCGAGGACGATCCCGGCGCCGATGCCGACCTCGCCGGAGACGTGCAGGAAGCTGACCGGCCCGTCCGGGCCGGCGTGCAGCTCGCCCAGCGCGGCCAGGTTGGCCTCGTTCTCCACCACCAGCGCCGGGATGCCGGGGACCGGCTCGACCAGCGGTGGATGGCCGGAGAGCAGGTCGGGGACGGGCACGTCCCGCCAGCCGAGGTTCGGGGCGAGCCGGACCAGCCCGGCCGCGTCGACCAGCCCGGGCACCGCGAGGGCGGCCCCGGCCAGGGTGAGCCCCTGCCGCTCGGCGTCGGCCCGGGCGGCGGCGGCCAGCCCGACGAGCCGGGCCAGCGCGTCGGCGGGGGAGACCGGGCGCAGGTCGGCCCGGCGCACGGTGTGGTGCCGGACCTCGCCGGCCAGGTCGACCACGCAGGCGGCCAGGTAGTCGACGTTGATCTCCAGGCCCAGCCCGGCCGGGCCGTCGCCGGCCAGCACCAGGCCCCGGGCCGGGCGCCCGGCGCCGGTGCGGGGGGCCGGCTCCGACTCGCCCACCAGCCGGCCGGCGACGAGGTCGTCGACCACGGCGGAGACGGTGGCCCGGGTCAGGCCGGTCGCGGCGGCCACGGCGGCCCGCGACGGTGGGCGGGGCGCGGCGGCGATCCGGCCGAGCACCACGGCGAGGTTCAGCTCGCGCAGGCTGCCCTGGCGGACCGCCGTAGCCGGCGCGGCGGGACGGATCACCCCTTGACACTGCCACACGCCGGTCAAATAATTCAACCACTGAACAAATAGCTGCCGGAGGTCCGCCATGGCGTCCCGTCCCACCCCCGCCGACAAGTTCTCCTTCGGCCTCTGGACGGTGGGCTGGCAGGCCCGCGACCCGTTCGGCGACGCCACCCGCCCCGAGCTGGACGCCGTCGAGGCCGTGCACAAGCTCGCCGAGCTGGGCGCGTACGGGATCACCTTCCACGACGACGACCTGATCCCCTTCGGCGCGGACCCGGCCACCCGCGACGGCCGCATCACCCGGTTCCGCAGGGCGCTCGACGCGACCGGGCTGGTCGTCCCGATGGTCACCACCAACCTCTTCACCCATCCCGTGTTCAAGGACGGCGGATTCACCAGCAACGACCGCGACGTGCGGCGGTACGCGCTGCGCAAGGTGCTGCGCAACATCGACCTCGCCGCCGAGCTGGGCGCCCGCACCTTCGTCATGTGGGGCGGCCGGGAGGGTGCCGAGTACGACCTGTCCAAGGACGTCCGCTCCGCGCTGGACCGCTACCGCGAGGCCGTCGACCTGCTCTGCCAGTACGTCGTCGACCAGGGATACGACCTGCGCTTCGCCATCGAGCCGAAGCCGAACGAGCCGCGCGGCGACATCCTGCTGCCGACCATCGGGCACGCGCTGGCGTTCATCTCCACCCTGGCCCGTCCGGACCTGGTCGGCCTCAACCCCGAGGTCGGCCACGAGCAGATGGCCGGGCTGAACTACGTCCACGGCGTCGCCCAGGCACTCTGGCAGGGCAAGCTGTTCCACCTCGACCTCAACGGCCAGCGCGGCATCAAGTACGACCAGGACCTGGTCTTCGGCCACGGCGACCTGCTCAACGCGTTCGCCCTGGTCGACCTGCTGGAACACGGCGGCCCGGGCGGCGGCCCGGCCTACGACGGCCCCCGGCACTTCGACTACAAGCCCTCCCGCACCGAGGACTTCACCGGCGTGTGGGCCTCGGCGGCGGCGAACATGCGCACCTACCTGCTGCTGCGGGAGCGGGCGGCGGCGTTCCGGGCCGACCCGGAGGTGGCCGAGGCGCTGGCCGCCAGCCGGGTGCCCGACCTGGCCACCCCGACGCTGGCCCCCGGCGAGGGCTACGCCGACCTGCTCGCCGACCGCACCGCGTTCGAGGAGTACGACGTGGACGCCGCCGCCGCGAAGGGCTTCGGCTTCGTCCGGCTCAACCAGCTCGCCGTCGAGCACCTGCTCGGCGCCCGCTGAGGTCGCCGCCGTGCCCCTGGTCGCCGGGTTCGACTCGTCCACCCAGTCCTGCAAGCTGGTGATCCGTGACGCCGAGACCGGCGCGTCGGTCCGCGAGGGCCGCGCCCGGCACCCCGACGGCACCGAGATCGACCCGGCGGCCTGGTGGCATGCCCTGCGGTCGGCCGTCGACGCCGCCGGCGGGCTGGGCGACGTCGCCGCGATCTCCGTCGCCGGGCAGCAGCACGGCATGGTGTGCCTCGACGAGGCGGGCCGGGTGGTGCGACCCGCGCTGCTGTGGAACGACACCCGGTCGGCCGGGGCCGCCGCCGAGCTGATCGAGGAGGCCGGCGGCGGCGGGGCCGGCCGCCGGTTCTGGGCCGACGCGGTCGGCTCGGTCCCGGTGGCCAGCTTCACCGCCACCAAGCTGCGCTGGCTGGCCCGGCACGAGCCGGCCAACGCCGCCCGGGTGGCCGCCGTCTGCCTGCCGCACGACTGGCTGACCTGGCGGCTGGCCGGCGCGCCGGGCCTGGCCGCCCTGCGCACCGACCGCAGCGACGCCAGCGGCACCGGCTACTGGTCCCCGGCCACCGGGGAATACCGCCTCGACCTGCTGGAACGCGCCTTCGGCCGTCGGCTGGCGGTCCCCGTCGTGCTCGGTCCGGCCGAGGCCGCCGGCACCCTGGACCCGACCGCCCTGGCCAGCTCGTCGCCGTCGGCCAGTCCGTCGTCCGGTGCCGGCCCGCCGTCCGGTGCCAGTCCGCCGTTCGGGGCCGGATCGTCGTTCGGGGCCGGCCCGGCAGCCGGCGGGGTGCCGCTCGGGCCGGGGGCCGGGGACAACGCCGCCGCGGCGCTCGGCGTCGGCGCCCGGCCCGGCGACGTGATCGTCTCCATCGGCACCTCCGGCACGGTGTTCAGCGTCGCCGACGCCCCGGCCGCCGACCCCAGCGGCGCGGTGGCCGGGTTCGCCGACGCCACCGGCCGGTACCTGCCGCTGGTCTGCACGCTCAACGCGGCCCGGGTGCTCGACGCCGCCGCCGGCCTGCTCCGGGTAAACCTGGCCGAGTTGTCCGACCTGGCGCTGTCCGCGCCGCCCGGCGCGGACGGGCTGGTCGTGGTGCCCTACCTGGAGGGCGAGCGGACCCCGGACCGGCCGTCCGCCACCGGCGCGGTGCACGGGCTGACCCTGGCCACCTCGACCCCCGCCCACCTCGCCCGGGCAGCCGTCGAGGGGATGCTCTGCGCGCTCGCCGACGGCCTCGACGCGCTGCTGGCCCAGGGGGCCCGGGTCGACCGGGTGATCCTGGTCGGCGGCGGCGCCCGCTCGGCGGCGGTGCGCCGCATCGCGCCGCAGGTCTTCGGCCGGCCGGTCGTCGTCCCGCCGCCGGGGGAGTACGTCGCCGACGGCGCGGCCCGCCAGGCCGCCTGGCTCGCCCTCGGCGGCGACGCCCCGCCCGACTGGTCACCGGCCGGCGCCGAGGAACACTCCGCCCACCCCGTCCCCGCCGTCCGCGAGCGCTACGCCGCCGCCCGCGACCGGGTGCTCGACCGCGTCGAATCGGCGTAATGGGCTGTACGCGGGCCGGCCCGGCTGGGGATCATCGACTGATGCTGCCCATCCCCGCCGGTGACGGCCCGCGTCACCTGCCCTCGGTCCTCCAGTACGACGACGCGGACACCCCGTGCGACGTGATCGACGCGCTGGCGCTGGCAGACTTCGTCACCGGCCGCCACCCCTGGTCACAAACCGTGCGGCTGTCCCGGGTCCGTCCCGAGGCGACCCTCACCCCGCCCGACGGGCGGCTGCTGCGCACCGCCACCGAGCACCGGCAGCGGTCCCGACTGCTGGCCGGCGACGGCTGGACCGCCCGGGTGGTGACCTGGAAGGGGCGGGGCGCCGAGGTGACCGTCACCGCCGTCAGCGACGAGATCGGCCGGGCGGCCCTCGACCGGATCGTAGAAGGGGCCGCCGAGCCGGAGGACCCGGACACCGGGCGGATCGGCTTCTGGCACCAGAACCCGCGCCGGGGCGCCCAGCGGGACCTGCGGTCCATCGCCGCCCCCGAATGGCCGCTGATCCGCGGCAACTACACGAGGACCGCGCGGGCCGACCTGGACGCGCTGATGGCGGTCACCCCGGAGGCCATCACCGGTCGGCTGGTGCTGCTGCACGGCGCGCCCGGCACCGGGAAGACCACCGCCCTGCGGGCGCTGAGTCGGCAGTGGCGGCAGTGGTGCCAGGTCGACAGCGTGCTCGACCCCGAGGTTCTCTTCGCCGACACGTCGTACCTGTCGGAGGTCGCCGTCGGCGAGGAGGAGGACGCGGAGAGCGGCACCGGCCGGCGGTGGCGGCTGCTCATCCTGGAGGACTGCGACGAGCTGATTCGCAGCGAGGCGAAGCAGGCCACCGGGCAGGCGCTGTCCCGGCTGCTCAACCTGACCGACGGGCTGCTCGGGCAGGGGCGGGACGTGCTCGTCGCGATCACCACGAACGAGGACCTGTCCCGGCTGCACCCGGCGGTGGTCCGCCCCGGCCGCTGCCTGGCCCGGATCGAGGTGGGCCCGCTGTCGTATGGGGAGGCCACCGACTGGCTCGGCACCGCCGCCGGGGTGCCGTCCGTCGGGGCGACGCTGGCCGAGCTGTACGCGTTGCGTGCCGGCGTTCCCACCGCCCCCTCCGTCCACGCCGAAATCGGCGGCTACCTCTGACCGGACGGGGCTGCCCTCGCGGAGTGGGCGGGTGACCCGCCGGCTGTCGCCGGTGGGGGCCGCTCACCGGGCCGTCGTCCGCGCCTGGTTGGCTGCCCGACATGACCTCGACCAGGAGCGGGCCCCGGGCGGCCCGCGGCGGCGGCCCGGTCCACCGGCTCTACAGCGTCGTGGTCTTCGTGCTGCTCGCCTCCCTGGACAACGTGGCGATCGGCCTCGTCCCGCCGCTGTACGGGCCGATCTCCGGGGCGCTCGGCGTGCCGCAGCGGCTGCTCGGCCTGGTCACCGCGGTCAGTTTCCTGGTCAGCGCCGTCGCGGCGGTCGGCTGGGCGTACGTCGGCGACCGGACCGACCGCAAGCCGCTGCTGATGGTCGGCACCCTGGTCTGGGCGGCCGGCACCGGCGGCAGCGCCCTGGCCCAGAACTACCCGACGTTCCTGGCCGCCCAGCTCGTCGCGGCGGTGGGCCTCGGCGCGGTCGGCTCGGTCGGCTTCTCGGTGGTCACCGACCTGATCTCGCCGCGCCGGCGCGGGCTGGTGATGAGCTTCTGGGGGCTGTCCCAGGGCGTCGGCACCCTGGCCGGGACGCTCGCCGGCGGGCTGCTGGGCGCGACCGAGTGGCGGCGGCCGTTCTGGCTGCTCGCCGTCGTCGGGCTGGCCGCGACCTGCGCGTACCTGTTCACGTACGACATCCGGCGCGGGCAGAGCGAGCCGGAGCTGGCCGAGGCGCTCGCCACCGGCGCCGAGTACGACTACCGGATCACCCGGGCCGACCTGCCCCGGATCCTGGACCGCCGGACCAACCGGTGGCTGGTGCTCCAGGGCCTGACCGCCCAGGCCGCCTTCGGCTCGCTGGTCTGGCTGCCGGTGCTCTTCGCCGAGCGGGCAGAGGACCAGGGCTACTCGGCGGCCACGGCCGTCGTGGTGGGCAGCGTCTTCGCCACCCTGTTCCAGCTCGGCGGGGTGTTCTCCATCGTCGGCGGCCTGGTCGGCGACGCGCTTCAGCGGCGTACCCCCCGGGGCAGGGCGCTGGTCGCGGCGGTGGGCATCCTCGCGGCCCTGCCGTTCTACCTGGTCCTGTTCTTCGTGCCGATCCGCATCGACGTGCCCGACGGCGGCGGCACCGGCGCGATCGTCGGCGCGGTGCTGGCGAGCGTCGTCACCGAGCCGACGGTCGGGCTGAGCCTGCTCACCGCCGTGCTGGCGCTGGCGCTCACCTCGGCGAACTCGCCGAACTGGTTCGCCCTGATCGCCGACGTCAACCCGCCGGAGCACCGGGGCACCGTCTACAGCCTCGGCAACCTGGTCAACGGGGTCGGCCGGGCGGCCGGCAACGGGCTGGTCGGGGTGGCCTTCCACGCCCTGCGGGTGGCCTTCCCGCCGCCGCTGAACTACGCCGTCGGGCTGGCCGCGTTCCAGCTCTTCTTCATCCCCACCGGGGTCATGTACTGGCTCGCCTCCCGCACCTCGCCCCGGGACATCGACGCCGTGCACGACCTGCTGCACACCCGCGCCGACCGCCTGTGAGGCAGGGCCCCCGGGAAGGGGCCCTGCCCACGTCTGTCAGGCGGCCCGGTACCAGACGGTGACGTCGGTCGGGACCGCGCCGTCGGCGGTCAGCGGGGCGCTGGCGTGCAGCACCTCGGCCCCCGCCGGCAGCGGCGCCGCCGCGTCGCCGAAGTTGGTCAGCACGGCCACCGCGCCGTTGCGGAAGGCCAGCACCTCGTCGCCGGAGGAGAGCCAGAACAGGGTGCCCCGGCCCAGCCCGTGCTCGCGGCGCAGCCGCAGCGCGGTCCGGTACAGCTCGTACGTCGAGCCGGGCACCCCGCGCTGCCGGTCCAGGGCGTACTCGGCCCACACCGGCGGCTGCGGCAGCCAGCTCGCATCGGTCGGCCCGAAGCCGTACGACGGGGCGTCGGCCTCCCACGGGATCGGCACCCGGCAGCCGTCCCGGCCCCGCTCGGTGTGCCCGCTGCGCTCCCAGGTCGGGTCCTGCCGGGCCTCGTCGGGCAGCGTCATGTGCTCCGGCAGCCCCAGCTCCTCGCCCTGGAAGAGGTACGCGGAGCCGGGCAGGGCCAGCATCAGGAGGCTGGCCGCCCGGGCCCGGCGCAGGCCGAGCGCGGCGTCCGGCTGCGGGTCGCCGATGCCGATGCCGTTCGGCTTGGGGGTGCCGACGGGCAGGCCGAGCCGGGAGGCGTGCCGGACGACGTCGTGGTTGGACAGCACCCAGGTGGTGGGGGCGCCCACCTTGTCGGTGGCCTCCAGCGAGCGGGTGACCACGGCGTACTGGGCGGGGGCGGTCCAGGCGGCGAGCAGGTACTCGAAGTTGAACGCCTGGTGCATCTCGTCGGGCCGGACGTACCGGGCCAGCCGCTCGGCCGGCTCCACCCACGCCTCGGCGACCAGGATCCGCTCCCCGGGGTACTCGTCGAGCAGGCGTCGCCAGTCCCGGTAGATCTCGTGCACGCCGTCCTGGTCCCACATGGGCGGGCGCGGCTTGTCGACCTCGTTGCCGGAGAGGATCTCCTGCGGCTCCTGCCAGTCCGCCAGGTCGGCCTGCTTGACCAGCCCGTGCGCCACGTCGACCCGGAAGCCGTCCACCCCACGGTCCAGCCAGAACCGCAACACGTCCAGGAACTCGGCGCGGACCTCCGGGTTGTCCCAGTCGAGGTCGGGCTGGCCGGGGTCGAACAGGTGCAGGTACCACTGGCCGGGGCGGCCGTCCGGCTCGGTGACCCGGGTCCACGCCGGGCCGCCGAAGACGCTGCGCCAGTCGTTCGGCGGGCGGTCGCCGTCGGGGCCGAGGCCGTCGCGGAAGACGTACCGGGCGCGCTCCGGGCTGCCGGGCGCGGCGGGGAGGGCCGCGGAGAACCAGCGGTGCGCCGACGAGGTGTGGTTGGGCACCAGGTCCACGATCACCCGCAGGTCGCGGGCACGGGCCTCGGCGATCAGCCGGTCGGCGTCGGCGAGCCGGCCGAACAGCGGGTCCACGTCCCGGTAGTCGGCCACGTCGTAGCCGGCGTCGGCCTGCGGCGAGGGATAGAACGGCGAGAGCCAGATCGCGTCCGCCCCAAGCTCGACCAGGTGGTCGAGGCGGGCGGTGATGCCCGGCAGGTCGCCGATCCCGTCGCCGTCGGAGTCGGCGAACGAGCGCGGGTAGATCTGGTAGATGACGGCCTCGGCCCACCAACCGGTGGCCGGGCCGGCGGACGGTTCCTGCTGGGTCGCGTTGGTGTTCAGGGCCTTCTCCTGTGTGTCGACGCCGTAGCCGGTCGTGTTCCCGCCGGTCATGTTCCCGTCCGGTGGGCGGGTGAATCCGTTCAGTCTCGCCGGGGCGGCGCGGTCGAGTCCCGCACGACGAGCCGAGTGGGCAGGATCACCGGCCCGGACGCCGTTTCGGCCGTGTCGCCGGGGGCGGGGACGATCCGCCGGACCGGCTCGGGGAGGGCCCGGCCGCCGAGCGGGTCGAGCAGGATGCGCGTCGCGAGCCGGCCCTGTTCCGCCGCCGGCTGGGCGATCGTGCTCAGCCCGAGCACCCCGGACATCTCGTGGTCGTCGATGCCGATGACGCTGACATCCTGCGGCACCCGCAGGCCGGCGTCGCGCAGGGCGCGTATCGCGCCCATCGCCATCTCGTCGCAGGCGGCGAAGATCGCCGTCGGCGGTTCGCCCCGGGCGAGCAGCTCGGTGGCGGCCAGGTTGCCGCCGTCGACGGTCAACTTCGACTCGATGTCGAGGCTCGGGTCCAGGGGCACGCCTGCGGCGCGCAGCGCCTCCCGGTAGCCCCGGCGGCGGTCCAGGTGGGCGGTGAAGGCCAACTCGTCGTCGGGGTCGCCGGAGATGTGGGCGATCCGGCGGTGACCCAGGTCGACCAGGTGGCGGGTGGCGGTCCGCGCCGCCGCCACGTCGTCGATGCGTACGCAGGGCCAGCCGGGCACGCCGCTGCCGGAACTGATGGTCACCCCGGGCAGGTCGAGCGTGGTCAGCTCGGCCAGTTCGGCCGGGCGCAGCGGGGTGGCGACCAGCATGACCGCGTCCACCCGCTTGTTCAGGTTCGTGGCGCGCAGCACCCGTTGCCGGGTACGTTCCCGGCCCCCGAGGTTGTAGAGCAGGAGGTCGTAGCCGGACTCGTTGAGGGTCTCCTCGACCGCCTCGACCACGGTGCCGAAGAACCAGCGGGTGATCCGGGGGACCACCACCGCCACGGTGGCGGTCCGGCCGCTGGCCAGCCGCGACGCGCTCGGCGAGACCGCGTACTGGAGCTGCTCGGCGGCGACGAGCACCCGGCGACGGGTGGCCGCGGCGACGGTCGGGAGGCCGCGCAGCGCGCGGGAGACGGTGGCCGTGGAGACGCCGGCCAGACGGGCGACATCATCGATATTCGTCATGGTTGCTCTGCTCCGGCACCCGACCGCCGCCGCCCGGTCCCGGGCGGCGGCGGTCGTTCGGTTCAGCCCTTGACGCTGCCGGCGAGCAGGCCGCGCACGAAGTACCGCTGGAGCGACAGGAACACGACCAGCGGCACGATCATCGAGACGAACGCACCGGCGGTCAGCCGTTGCCACTCGTTGCCCCGGGTGCCGGCCATCTCGGCCAGCCGGACGGTGAGCGGCGCGGTCTCGTTGCCGCCCCCGGCGAAGATCAGCGCGACCAGCAGGTCGTTCCAGACCCAGAGGAACTGGAAGATCCCGAAGGCCGCGATGGCCGGGGTGATCAGCGGCAGGACGATGGTGCGGAAGATCTTCGGGTGGGTGGCCCCGTCGACCCGGGCCGCCTCCATCAGGTCCTTGGGCAGTTGCGAGATGAAGTTGTGTAGCAGGAAGACGGCGAACGGAAGCGCGAAGCAGGTGTGCGCGAACCACACCTGTGCGAACTTCTGTTCGTCGACCAGGTCCCAGGCGGGCATGATGGTGACCCCACCCAGGCTGACACCGGTGGAGAAGAACTTCAGCAGCGGCACGATGGCCATCTGCAGCGGGACGATCTGCAACGCGAAGATCGCGATGTACATCCAGTCCCGGCCCTTGAAGTTGATCCACGCCAGTGCGTACGCGGCCAGGGACGCGAACGCGAGCGGGAACAGCACCGACGGGATGGTGATCGCCAGCGAGTTGATGAAGTAGCTGGCGAGCTGCCCCGACGAGGACGAGCTGCCGAACAGCACTTCCTGGTAGTTCTCCAGGGTGAACTGCGGGTCGGTGAAGAACGTCCACCAGCCGTTGGACTTGATCTGGTCCTCGGGCCGGACGGAGGAGACGAGCAGGCCGAAGGTCGGGATCGTCCAGACCACCGCGATAACGACCGAGATCACCGTCGCGGTGCGGCTGTTCAGCCGCTTGCGGACCCGCCCGGCGGTCGTGGCGGTCTTTCCGGTCGCCTGGGCCCCGGCGGGAAGCGTGGGCGTCGTGGTGGTCATCTCAGCCCTCCCGCTGTTGACGCAGGTTGCGGATCTGGTAGATCACGAGCGGGATCACCAGGACGAAGAGGAAGACCGCCAGCGCGGAGCCCTGCCCGTTCTGGCCGTACCGGAACGACTGGTTGTACATCTCGTTCGCGATGACGCTGGTGTCGTAGTTGCCGTTGGTCGCGGTCCGGACGATGTCGAAGACCTTGAGCGTGGCGATCGACAGCGTCACCACCACGACGATCAGCGCCGGCCGGATGCTCGGCATGGTGATCTGCCAGAACATCTGCCACGGGCTGACCCCGTCGAGCCGGGCGGCCTCGACGATGTCGCCCGGGATGGCCTTGATCGCGGCGGAGAGCACCACCATGGCGAAGCCGGCCTGGATCCAGACCATGATGACGATCAGCAGCAGGGTGTTCAGCGGTGAATCGAGCAGCCACTGCTTCGGCTCACCGCCGAGGCTCACCACGATCTGGTTGAGCAGACCGATCTGCTCCTGCCCCTCGCCGCGGAAGGCGTAGACGAACTTCCAGATGATCGCGGCACCGACGAACGAGATCGCCATCGGCATGAAGATCAGCGACTTGGCCACCGACTCGAACCGGGCCTTGTCCACCATGATGGCGTAGAGCAGCCCGAACGCGGTGGCGACCAGCGGCACCAACAGCACCCAGACGAGCGTGTTGATCAGCACCCGGACGATCGAGTCCTCGGAGAACATCCAGGTGTAGTTGCGCAGGCCGACCCAGTTGTCGCTGCTGCCGTCCATGAACGACAACAGCGTGGTGCGGATGGCCGGGACGACCAGGCCGACGAGGAGCAGCAGCACCGCGGGCAGCAGGAAGAAGAACGCGAACATGCCCTCGCGCTGCTTCGGGCGGCGGGGCAGCGGGGCCCCGCTCGCCGAGGCGGCGACCAGCTGCGCCTCGCGGCGTCGGGCGAACCAGGACGGCACGGCGTCGAGGAGTAGCAGCAGACCCCCGACGACCGCGACGAACGCGATCAGCCCGTACATCAGCATGAGGAGCTTCGGCTGCTCTTCGGCGAAGTCGAACTCCATCAACCCTCCTTCGGGGTCTCAATGAGGCCGGTGGGCCGGCCCGTTGAAGAGGGCCGGCCCACCGCCGGGATCACTTCGGCCAGCTGCTTTCGATGCCCTTGAGCACCGTGGCGGTGTCCTTGCCGTTGATCCAGTCGACCATGCCCTTCCAGAAGGTCCCGGCGCCGACGGCGGCCGGCATCAGGTCCGAGCCGTCGAAGCGGAACACGGTCTTCTGGTCCTGGAGGATCTGGACGGAGAGCTTGTCGACCGGGTTCGGCACGTTGGCCAGTTCGAGCTTGTTGTTCGCCGACACCCAGTCACCGATCTTGGCGCGGCTGTTGGCGTACTCGCCGGAGGCCAGGTAGGTCTGCACCGCCTGGACCTCGGCGCGGTCGGCGAAGGCCGCGACGAACTCGCCGCCGCCGAGGACCGGCTTGCCCTTGGCGGGGTCGATCGCCGGGAAGTAGAACGCGAAGACGTCGCCGTCCTCGGCCACCTTGGTGCCCTTCGCCCACTGGTTGGCGTAGAAGGACGCCTGCCGGTGCAGGGCGCACTTGCCGGCGGTGATCGGCGTGCCCGCCTCCTGGAAGGAGGTGGTGGCGATGCTCTTCACGCCGCCGAAGCCGCCGTTGACGTACTTCTCGTTCTTGAGGATGGTGCCGGCCTTGTCCAGGGCCTCGGCGACCTTCGGGTCGTTGAACGGGATGCCGTGGGTGGTCCACTGGTCGTAGACCTCGGGGGTCTGCGTCCGCAGCATCATGTCTTCGATCCAGTCGGTGGCCGGCCAGCCGGTGGCGTCACCGGACTCGATGCCGGCGCACCACGGCTTGGTGCCGCTCGCCGCGATCTTGTCGCTGAGGGCCGTCAGCTCGTCCCACGTGGTGGGGACGGTCCAGCCCTTCTCCTTGAACGTCTTCGGCGAGTACCACACGAAGGACTTGACGTTCGAGCCGAGCGGGGCGCCGTAGAACTGGCTGTTCACGGTGCTGTACTTCAGCCAGTCGGCCGAGTAGTTCTGCTCGGCCATCGCCTTGGTGTCGGCGCTGGCCGGCTTGAGCTTGCCGGAGTCGACGAACCGCTTGATCAGGCCGGGCTGCGGGATGAAGGCCATGTCGGGCGCGTTGCCGCCGTCGACCCGGATGCCGAGCTGGGCCTCGAACTCGCCGCTGCCCTCGTGGTCGATCTTGATGCCGGTGCAGTCCTCGAACTGCTTCCAGGACTGGGCGAGGCGGTCGGCCTCGATGTCCCGGATCGACGAGTAGATCGTGACCTTCTTGCCGTCGTGACCCTGGTACTTCTCGTATGCCGCGCACTCCGTGGAGCCCGCTTTGTCGCTCTTCTTGTCGTCGCCGGTGCCGCAGGCAGTGACGCTGAGCGCCAGCCCCAGTACGCCAACGACCGCGAGAGCCTGGCGTGGTCTGGCAGAGACCGCCATGCCGTTCTCCTTCCTTGCCGGCGCGGTCGTGCTCGACGCAGCGCCGGTCCGATGGGCGTCAACATATGCAAGCGCTTGCATTGGGATGAGTCCAGCCCCGGCCGGACACGGACGAGTAACAATCCCGAAACCTGCTCACCCCTAGTGGGCGCGCTCCCACGCATAGGGGTCGCGGGCGCCCGGGGCCTTCGGGGAGCGAAGATCTCTGTCGAGCCGGGGGCGGTTCATTGAAGATTGGCCGGTTCATCGCCGACGCCTACATCCTCAACGTCCCGCGTTGCTGAGGCGCGAGTTCGGTGGTGACAGGGGCCCCTACTACCAGTTGAGTTGCCAGACGGACCAGTTCAGGGCGGCGGCGAAGGTGACCCAGGCCCAGTACGGCAGCAGCAGCGCCGTCGCCGGGCGGGAGAGTTTCGCGAAGAGCGCCACGGTCAGCCCGATGGCCAGCCACATCAGCACGATCTCGGCGAAGGCGAGGCCGTACCGGCCGGCACCGAAGAACAGCGGGGTCCAGATCGCGTTCAGCACGAGCTGGGCGGTCCACGCCCACAGCGCCGGGCCGAAGCCGACCCGCCGCCAGACCAGCCACCCCGCGATGGCGATCAGCGCGTACAGGAGGGTCCAGACCGGGGCGAACAGCCAGGACGGGGGCGCCCAGTCCGGCTGGTTCAGGCTCGCGTACTCCTCGGAGGTGCCCCGCACGCCGAGCCCGCCGACGGCGGCGGCCACCGTCACCGCCGCCCCGAAGCCGAGCAGCGCCCACCACTTCCGCGCCCCGGTCGACCGCCGGACGCCGTCCGAAACTGTCATGTCGAGGAGGTGCCCGGCGATCCGGGCAGCCAAACGCCGCCCGCGGGCCCACCCGGCCTACGCACAGCAGGACGCCGGGGCCGTCCTGTCCGGTGCTCCTGTCTGGGAGGACGGAGCTCCGGTCACGACGACCCCGGCGGGTCAGGGAGGGGGGATACGAGCTCAGGCGTCAACTGAAGATGCTGACACCACCCGGGCCGACCAACAGCCCGACCACGATGAGGACGACGCCCCACAGGATCTGCCGGCGGAAGAGTGCCAGAACGCCGGCGACCACGAGAACGACTGCGAGAATCCAAAGAATCAGCTCCATGGCTGCTGAATACCCGAGTGGCTGATCCGGGAAACCTCGCCGGCGTCCAGATGATCTCCCAGGTGGAAGATGCTGTACGCCTGCTTGATCACCGGGTGGGCGACGTTGCGGACCCGGACCCCGCCCGGGGTGGTGCCCCGCTCGCTGCCGGCGTGCGCGTGCCCGTGCAGGGCCAGCGCGGTCGGCGCCGAGTCGATGGCCTGCCCGAGCTGGTACGAGCCGAGGAACGGGTAGATTTCCAGCGGCTCGCCGGCCAGGGTGTCGGGCACGGGGGAGTAGTGGGTGAGCGCGACCAGCAGGTCGCAGTCCAGCCCCCGCAGCGCCACGCCCAGCGCCTCCGCGCTCTCGTTCGTGGTCCGGACGAACGACTTCATCTCCGGCTCGCCGAAGTCGCTGGCGCACCGGCCGGCGAAGCCGCCGCCGAAGCCCTTCACCCCGGCCACGCCGAGCCGCCCGCCGGCGACCTCCAGCACGATCCCCTCGCCCTCCAGCACCCGGATGCCCGCCTCCTGGAGCACCTCGACCACCTGCGGCACCCGGTCGTGCTGGTGGTCGTGGTTACCGAGCACCGTGACCACCGGCACCCCCAGCCCGCCGAACTCCTCGGCCACGCAGCGCGCCTCGGCCTCGGTGCCGTGCCGGGTCAGGTCACCGGCGAGCAGCAGCACGTCGGCGCAGTCGGGCAGCTCGTTGAGGGCGGGCCGGAACCGGCCCACCACGTCCTGGTCCACGTGCACATCGCCCACGGCGGCGATCCGGATCACCTTTCGACCTCCCTCACGGCAACTGCTCGACTTCCGTGGGCGCCTGCGCACGGATCACCCCGATGTCGCTGGTGACCGGCACGTCGGGGAAGCGCTCGGCCACCCGGCGCAGGATCTCCTCCCGCCGGTGCGGGCTCTCCACCTCGCCGTAGAGCACCAGGCCCCGCTCCCGGCGAACCACGGTGATGCCCTGCTCGGCGACGGCCGGGTCCTCGGCGAGCAGCCGCTGGATCTCGGCCTCCACGTACTCGTCGGGCGGGCCGGCGGCGGCGACGGCGGGCGGGCCGGCGGCGACGGCGGGCGTCCCGGCGGCGTGGTCGCGGTAGGCGCTCACACGATCTCCCTCTCCTCGGTGGCGCCGGATTGCGGCACCACGTCCAGCCGGTCGAGCAGCACCAGGAACGCCTCGGCGTACGGCGAGTGCTGCGTCTCCTTCCGTACCCGTTCCCAGTCGATCTGTTCCCGCAGCGACCGGGCCAGCGGCAGCGCCCGGGCGAAGTCGCAGTAGTGCTGGGAGAAGCTGAGCAGCTTGTGCACCATGAGCTGGCTCGCCGAGAGCACCGGCATGTGGATCGCGTCCACCGGCCGGACGATCGTGTCGGCGAAGGTCTCCTCGGTCACCGGGGTCTCGATCGGCCGGTGGATCAGGTCCACCATCCGGCCGCCGTCGTAGACCTTCACCAGCCAGTCCTCGGGCGGTCGCTCGGCGGTGAAGCCCGTCTCGATCAGTGCCTCCAGGGCCCGGTCGACGTCCTCCCCACGAATCAGGAAGTCGACGTCGTGGTCGCTGGAGTGCCCGCCGTGGGCGTACACCGCGAAGCTGCCGCCGAGGGCGAACGGGATCTCGGACTGTTTGAGCACGGCGGCGACCTTTTTGAGCGTGTGCACCAGGGTCTCGTCCCCGCGCTCGGCCATCTGGCTCTCCCGTCGGTCGTTAGGTGGACAGGCGGATTCGAATTGCGTACCCGGCACAGAGGTCGCCCACACCTGAGCCCGACCCGACGGTGGCAATGGGGTGCGGACGGGACAAATCACCGAAGTGGGCACGGGTCCGATAGGCTGGGGAGGGTGGCCAGATCTCTGCGGGAGCGGCGCGGCAAGGCCCGACTGCGCGCCGTCGCCCTGATCGGCATCGACGGCTCGGGCAAGACCACTCAGGCCCACCATCTCGCCGAGGCGCTCACCGCCGCCGGGCGGCCGGCGACATACCACCGCAACGCCGGCGGGCGTCGCTGGCTCGGCCGCCTCGCACAACGGCTCGGCCGCCCGGACGCCGAGCGGCTGGTCGGCCGGCGCGGCCTGCTCGCCGTCGAGTCCCTGCTGCGCTGGCTCGCCATCGCGGCGGCCCTGCTGAGCTGCGTGGTCACCGGCCGCACGGCCGTGATGGACCGCTACTCCGCCTGCCAGTACGCCAGCATCCGGGCGCACGGCGGGCAGCGCTGGGAGCGGCTGGCCCGCGCCGGGTACTGGATGTTCCCGCTGCCGCAGGTCACCTTCCTGCTCACCGTCGACCCAGCCGAGGCGTACCGGCGGATCGAGCGGCGCGGCACCGACCACGAGACGATGGGCTGGCTGACCGCCGCCGACACCGCGTACCGGACGCTGCCCGAGTTTCCGACCTTCGTGGTGGTCGATGCCGGTCGCCCGCCGGAGGAGGTGTCCCGGCAGATCCGGGCCCACCTGGCCGCGTGGCTGCCGGCCGAGCGGCCCGCGCCGGCCGGTCCTGGCCGGGTCGACGCGGCAGACCGGGGCGGGGGCCGCCGGCTGGCAGCTCAGGCCCGCCCGTAGGCCGGAACGCTCGCATCGGGCCGCCGGCCAACACGGCGGCCGGGCCCCGGGGGAAGCGCCGGAGGCTGCGGAAATGGCAGTGTTCGGCGCAACACTGATGAACGTCCAGAGTACTTTTTTCCGATACGCGGGGAGATGGTTGACGCTCACGCTTCATGAAAGTAAGTTTCATCCGTGGCGAAGAGTCCGAAGATTTCTGCGAGTCACGAGCCGGGTGGACTGATCGTCCACATCAGCGGCCTGCTGCCCTCGCTGTCGCCCGCTGAGCAGCGGGTGGCACGGCTGGTGGTCGCCGACCCGGCGGACGCCGCCCGGCGCACCATCACCGACCTCGCCACCACCGCTGAGACATCCGAGGCGACCGTGATCCGGTTCTGCCGCTCGGTCGGCATGAACGGCTACCCGCAGCTGCGCATCCGGCTCGCCGCCGAGGCGGCCCGCCGGATCGAGCCCCCGGACGCCCGGGTGGTCGGCGGCGACATCCCGCCCGGTGCCGACCTGGCCCAGATCATCGCCACCATCGCGTTCAACGACGCGCGGGCCGTCGAGGAGACGGCCGAGCAGCTCGACCCGGCCGTCTGCGAGCAGGTCGTCGAGGCGATCGTGGGGGCCGGCCGGATCGAGGTGTACGGCGCGGGCGCCAGCGGCTTCGTCGCCTCCGACTTTCAGCAGAAGCTGCACCGCATCGGCCGGACGGCGTTCTACTTCCCCGACGTGCACACCGCGCTCACCTCGGCGGCCCTGCTCGGCAAGGGCGACGTCGCCCTGGGCATCTCGCACACCGGCACCACGGCCGACGTGATCGAGGTGCTGGAGCAGGCCCGGTCCCGGGGCGCGGCCACGGCCGCGCTGACCAACTTTCCCCGCTCGCCGATCACCGACGTCGCCGACTTCGTGCTCACCACGGCGGCCCGGGAGACCACCTACCGCTCCGGCGCGATGGCCAGCCGGCTGGCCCAGCTGACCGTGGTCGACTGCCTCTTCGTCGGCGTGGCCGCCCGCAACCGGACGCGGGCCCGCAAGGCGTTGGAGGTCACCGCCGAGGCGGTGCAGACCCACCGGGTCGGCTCCACCCGGAGGCGGGGATGACCGCCGGCCGGGTCGAGCCCGACGAGGTGGCCGCGGTCCCGGCCCGCCCGGTGGTCCGGGTGGGCGCGCCGACCGAGCGGCGTAACCCGCTCAGCGTCGACCTCGACCTGATGTCCACCCGGGACGTGCTCACCGTGATCAACGAGGCGGACCGCCGGGTGCCGGCCGCCGTCGCGGCGGTCCTCGACGAGATCGCCGCCACCGTCGACCTCGCGGTCGCCGCGCTGCGCGGCGGGCACCGGGTGCACTACTTCGGCGCCGGCACCTCCGGCCGGCTCGGGGTGCTCGACGCCGCCGAGTTGGCCCCCACCTTCAACTCGCCCCGGCACTGGTTCTGCTCCCACATCGCCGGCGGCCCCGACGCGATGTGGCGGGCCGTCGAGGACGCCGAGGACGACCACGGGGGCGGAGCGGCCGCGGCGGCGGACTGCGTCGGCGCCGGCGACCTGGTCGTCGGCCTGGCCGCCAGCGGGCGCACCCCGTACGTTCTCGGGGCGCTCGCCGCGTCCAGGGAGCAGGGGGCCTCGACCGTGCTGGTCTGCGCCAACCCGGAGGCGAAGGCCGCCTCGGCGGTCGACGTCTTCATCGGCGTGGACACCGGCCCCGAGGTGGTGACCGGGTCGACCCGGATGAAGGCGGGCACCGCGCAGAAGCTGGTACTCAACACCTTCTCCACCGCCGTGATGGTGCGGCTGGGCCGGGTCTACTCGAATCTGATGATCGACGTGGTGGCCACCAACGCCAAGCTGCGGGGCCGGATGATCTCGATCCTGGTGGAGGCCACCGGCTGCGCCGAGGAGGTCTGCCGGCTGGCCCTGCACGAGGCCGACGGCGACCTGAAGACCGCCCTCGTGTCGCTGGTCTCCGGGGCCGAGGTGTCCGCCGCCCGGGCCGCCCTGGCCCGCTCCGCCCACCAGGTCCGCGGCGCCATCGCCCTGCTCGCCTCCTGAGCGGCGGTTCCGTCACCGGGACGCCGCGTCGGGACACGACCGTGACGATGGTCACGGCCCCGGCCGGAGTGGGACTTCACACCCACCCCGGATTGTTCAACCGGGGTGAGGGTATTCAGTGTCCGTGAATGAACCGACCGGTCCGTCGGCGCGTATCAGGCGGTGACCAGGATCGCAGCACCGCGGTGACGCGGGTCGCTGTGCGCCCGGGGCCGGCAGTGATGCCATGCCTGGGCGGTGGCATTCCGACGGTCCGCCGGAAGTCCGTGGCGCGAACGGCGAGTCGCCCGACAGGGGTGCTGACAGCAAACATGGACCGGGCTCTCAGCTACTACTCAGGCATTCGTGACACTTTCGACTCACGACATGGAATCCCGGGCCCGTCTTAACTGTTGTGCAGGTGTCAGGTCAGCACCGGTGGGCACAGCGGAAGTCACGGGGAGGGCTGATGGACGTGGGGATGGCAAGGAACCGGGCAACCGGCGCGAGCGAGGGGACCGTGGACAACGTGGACAAGAACATCGGCATGCGAACCGACGAGGTGGCCGAGGAGCGCGACCTGGTCGGAGTCTACCTTCACGAGATCTCCCGGACGCCACTGCTGGACGCCGCCATGGAGGTCGACCTCTCCAAGGCGATCGAGGCTGGCCTCTACGCCCAGCACCTGCTCGACGAGGACCGCATTCCCGTCGGTGCCGACCGGGACGACCTGGAGGGCGTGGTCGCCGAGGGGGAGCGGGCGAAGGACCTCTTCATCCGCGCCAACCTGCGGCTGGTCGTCTCCATCGCCCGCCGCTACGTGCGTTCGGGCATGCCCATGCTCGACCTGATCCAGGAGGGCAACACCGGCCTGGTCCGGGCGGTCGAGAAGTTCGACTACGAGCGGGGCTACAAGTTCTCGACCTATGCGACGTGGTGGATCCGCCAGGCGATCAGCCGGGCCATCGCCCAGCAGGAGCGCACGGTGCGGCTGCCGGTGCACCTGGTCGAGGACGTCAACCGGATGCGGAACGTGGTCCGGCAGCTGACCCGCGAGCTGGGCGGCGACCCGGAGCCGGAGCAGATCGCGGCGTCCCTCGGCGTGACCGTCGCGCGGGTCAACGAGTTGGTCCGCTGGTCGCAGGACACCGTGTCGCTGGACACCCCGGTCGGCGACGACGGGGACACCAAGCTTGGCGACCTGGTCGCCGACAGCGACGCCCCGTCGCCTGAGGACATCGTCCTCACCGGGCTGGAGCGGCAGCGCATCGAGGGTCTGCTCAACCACCTCGACGACCGGTCGGCCGGCATCATGCGGGCGCGCTACGGCCTGGAGGACGGGCGGGAGCACTCACTGACCGAGGTCGCCTCGCGGTTCTCCCTCTCCCGGGAGCGGATCCGGCAGCTGGAGATCCAGGCCCTTGGCCGGCTGCGCGAACTCGCCCGGGCGGAGGGGTTGCAGGCCGCCTGACCTGGTGAAAATGACGGCGAACGGCCGGCGTCCGACAGGGGGACGCCGGCCGTTCGCCGTCATTGTCGGGGCCGTCAGCGGACCCGGCCGTACCCGTAGGGCTTCATCAGGTCGACGTCCCGCTTCTCCACGTTGCGGCCGAAGGTCGGCGCGTGGATCACCTGGCCCCCGCCGACGTAGATGGACACGTGCCCGAGGCTGTTGTAGAAGACCAGGTCGCCCGGGCGCAGCTCGCTACGGCTGATGTGGCTGACCACGCCCCACTGCATCTTCGTGTTGTGCGGCAGCGACTTGCCGGCCGCCCGCCAGGCGGCGGAGGTGAGGCCGGAGCAGTCGTACCCGTTCGGGCCGTCGGCGGCCCAGACGTAGGGCTTACCGATGGCGCCGTACGCGTACCGGACCGCGGTGCCCGCCCGGCCGGAAACGGCGGGCGCCTGCTCGGCGGAACTCCCGCCCGACTTCGACTTCGCCCTCGGCGCCGCCGGCTCGGTGGCCCGTCCGTACGCCTGACGGCGCATCTCGTACAGCTCGGCCAGGTCCTTCTCGATCTTTTTCTTGCCGGCGGCGAGCTGCTTGGCCTGCGCGGCCTGCTTCGCCAGCGTCGCGTCGAGCCGGGCCTTCTGGTCGAGCAGCCGGCGCTGGCTCTCGGTGAAGCCGGAGATCCGTTGTTGGCGCTGCCGGGTGAGCTGGTCGAGGGTGTCCAACCGGGCCAGCAGGTTGCTCGGGCCGCCCGCGCTCAGCAGTGCGTTGGCGGTGTCCAGCCGGCCCGTCTTGTATGCGGTGACGGCGATCTCGCCGACGTCCGCCCGGCTCTGCGCGGTCTGCGCCTCCAGCGGCCCGATCCGGGCCGTCAGCCTGGCCGCAGCGGCCTTGTTCGCCTTGATGTCCTCGGTGAGCTTGTTGTAGGACTCGACGACCCGTTCCAGCTCGGTCGAGGACTTCTCGATCCGCTGGGTCAGCTCGGCGGGCGACGGCTCGGCCTGAGCCGCCGACGCCGGGACGATCAGCACGGCCGCGAGGCCGGCCGCCGCCAGTGCGCGCAGCGAATTTCTGAGGGACGACAAGAGCGGAGGGCTCCTCCCCACCAGTCGCCGGGCGTCGCGGACGCCGCGGCGACGCCGGCCCGGGGCTGTCCGGGTGGACGGCCGTCGACCGGTCCGACCCGCACAACCTAACCCGGGACGGAAGTTACCCGCAGGTGAAGCATGGGCGAAAGTGGCGAAACGGCCGGATGTGTCGCGAGATGCAATCACGTTCTGTAGTGAAAGGGGAGTCGTTCCGGCACTACCGGCAGGGCCTGAGGCGCCGAACGGGCGATCCGAGGCTTTCGTCGTTCTGGGCGGATGCCGCCGGACGGGACGATTAATAGCCGGACAAGCCGGAAATGGTGGCCTCTTGCCGGCGCGAAGGGGGCCGCAGGCCCGCCCCCGGGTCCGAAAAACCGGGCCTGGGCTGGCGCGACGGTCAGAGAATGGAGCGGAGCCGGGAATCCCGTCAGGCGTCCACCGGCGCCACGGGAACCGCTCCCGGCCCCTCAGCCGTGGGAGACAGCCTTGGTCCGAGATGGCTCCGCTACCCGCCCGCGCCGGTCACCGAGGGTGACCCCCGCGCCCCCTGCCCTGCTCTACGCCCAGCCCGGGATCGTCGTCACGACGGACCGGTTCACCGTCGGCCACAGCAGCTTCGCGATCGCCGACCTGACCCACCTGCACACCGCCCGGGGCCCACACGACCGGATCGCCGTCCGGGCGGTGGCGGTGACCGCCGTCATGATCGCCGGGGTGGGGCTGCTGCTCGGCTTCACCGGCGGCCTGCAACGGCTGACCGCCGGGGCGTACCTGGCCCTCGGGGCGGTGGCCCTGCTGCCCGTGCTGCTCGCGGTGGCCGGCGCCCGCTGGCGCCCGCCGCCGTACGAGCTGTGGGGCTGGCACCGGGGCGTCGAGGTGCTGCTGTTCAGCAGCGACGACCAGCGGCAGTTCGGGCAGGTCAGCCGCGCCGTGCACCGGGCCCGCGAGGGCGTGCGGTACGGCGGCTGGGGCGTCGCGCCGGCCACCGTGGAGGGGTTCTGGCACCCGGACCGTTGACACCGGCCGGTCAGCGCGGAGGGCAGCGTCAGCCGGTGACCGGCTCCGGGGTGCGGGCGTGCTCGGGGGCCAGCCAGTGGCTCACCCGCCGCTCGGCGTAGAAGGACACGAAGGGCACCGTGCCGGCGAGCATCACCAGCAGCATCCGCTTCAGCGGCCAGTCCGCCCGGCGGGACAGGTCGAACGTCGCCACCAGGTAGAGCATGTACAGCCAGCCGTGCGCGGTCCCGACGACCGCGACCACCGTCTTCTCGTCGAACCCGTACTTCAGCGGCATGCCGATCAGGACCAGCACGGCCAGCGCCACGCCCACGATCCAGGCGATCACGCGGTACCGGGTAAGGGCTCCGCCCACCTTCGTCCGTCCTTCCGAACCGGCCTCGGCCGGGTAGTCGCGAACCGGCGTCAACCGGGAAAGTCACCGGGCCGGGCGCCCGGATTGGCGTTCAACCATGCCAGGTAGCGGTTGTACGCGGCCAGGTCGGCGTCCTCGGGGCCGCCGGCCGGCACCGCCGGCACCCGGACGACCCGCACGGGTCGGCGTACCCCTGTCGGGGTGCCGGACGACACGGCCGCGTCGACCATGACGTCGCCGCCCACCTGCCCCTCGCCGCCCGTCTCCCCGCCGCCCGCCGACGGCCCGTCGGCGGCGGAGCGCAGGGTGTGCCACAGCTCACGCCACCAGACGAAGACGACGAACGCGGCGAAGACCGGCCACTCGATGGCGTAACCCCAGCTGATGGAGTTGCCGTCGGCGGCCCGGGTGATCTGCCACCAGCCCAGCCCGAGAAAGCTGACGACCAGCACGACCATGGCCACGTGGCGGGCGATCCACGCCGGTGTCCAGAGCCGTTTCATGGGTTCGAGGGTACCGGGAGCCGGGACGATCTCCGACGCGGCGTCGTAGTTCGGGGGTTTGGTGGTGGCCGGTGTGGGCATCCGTCTAGACGCCAGCCCAGACGAGACGAGGGGCGACGATGACCGAACCAGTGCGGCAGACCGGCGGCCCGGTGGAAGCCAGCCCGGAGCAGCGAATGCCCGAGTGGGACGGCGACCATGTCCACGACATGTCCACCGACGACGGGGCCGTCGACGGCGAGCCGGGGATCGACCCCACCGTGCTCGCCGACGAGGACCTGATCCGCGAGATACACAGCCTGCACCGCACCCGGCTGGACACGCTGCGGCACGCGGCGGACTCGGCGCTCGCGAACCACCTGCGTCGTACGGCGGAGCTTGAGACCGAGTACCTCGCCCGGCATCCGGGACGCGAGGTCGACCCGGCCCGGCTGCGGGACGAGTGATGGCGGCGCACGCGGAGCGCGGGATGTCCGCGCCACCCGAGGTGGTGTTCAGCACGGCCACCGACCCGGACCGGGCCGCCGCGTGGCTGCCCCAGCCGCTGCGGTCCGACGGTCGCAGCCGCCCCGACGTCAGCCCGGGGCAGATGCGGGCCCGGTGGGCCAGCGGCTCCGCCTCCGGCTGGTCGGCCGAGATCCGGGTGGAGCCCGCTCCCGCCGGGGGTGCCCAGGTTCAGCTCGACCTGACCGGTGCGTCCGGCCAGGCGGACCCGGGACAGGCCGAGGAGACCCTGGCCAACCTCGCCCGCGAGGTGGCCGAAAACCTGACCGCCGGGTGAGCCGGCCCCCGGATCCGCTGCCGGCGGGCAGCGCGCCGCACGCGCAGAGAACAGAGAACGAGGAGACCGGGTTGAGCAACAGCAGCCTGAAGCAGAAGGTGGCGCGGCTGCGCCAGGCGTACGCGCCGCACGAGCACCGGCCGCTCGGTGGCTACCTGGTGGCGATGGGCACCTACGCCGGTGTGACCGCGACGATCGCCGCACTGGTCAGGGCGACCGGCCGGCCGGTGCCGGAACGTCCCAGCCCGTCGGACGTGGTGCTGCTCTCCATCGCCACCCACAAGCTCAGCCGGCTGCTGTCCAAGGACGCGGTGACCAGCCCGCTGCGCGCCCCGTTCACCCGGTACGACCGGCCGAGCGGCTCCGGCGAGGTGATGGAGCAGGTCCGGGACTCGGGCAGCCCCACCCGGCACGCCATCGGGGAGCTGTTGAGCTGCCCGTTCTGTTTGGCGGTCTGGGTGGCCACCGGGCTCACCGGTGGCCTGGTGCTGGCCCCCCGGCTGACCCGGCTGGTGGCCACCGCGCTGACCGCGGTGGCGGCCTCCGACTTCCTCCAGATGGGCTACGCCATTGCCCAGCAGGCCGCCGAGGGCGGTCACGACAAGGACTGACTGACACGGTACGGGGAGGGGCCCGGGCCCCTCCCCGTACTCGTACGGCGTCAGCGCGCTGCATGCTGCTCGGCCGCGTCGGCGCTGCCTGTCGTCCCGTCCGGCGTCAGCGCTGCATGCCGGACCAGCCGTGCGGCGACTCCGTCTCGCGCTCCTCATCGTCCTCGTCGCCGGTGATGATGTCGGGGTCGACGGCGGTGAGGTCGTGCTCATCGGCGAAGTCCGGCTCGGGCATGGTGTCCGGGCCCTCCGGCGGCTGGCCGAGCGCCGGGACGTGCTCCTCCCGCTGCTCCTCGCGATCGGTCATCTCGCTGTCCTCTCCGTGGTGGGGGCGGGGTCGGTGCCGCGGTCGGCCCGGTGACGGCCCGGTGCCTGCTCGTGCCGCCCGAACCCGAGGCGTCAGACGGCCGACCCGCCCAGCAGGTCGGCCGCCTCGTCCACCGCGTACTCGCCCTGGGGCAGCGCGGCGATCCGGGTGAGCAGCGCCGCGGGAAGCTCAGCGGCGACCGCCCGGCGGTAGATGTCCGCCTGGCTGATCCGCTCCTGGCCGTGGTAGATCTCGTCGAGCAGTTCGTCGAGGGGCTGGGTGTCCGGCTCCTCGACAGGCTCCTCGTCCTCGGCCAGTTCGGCGTCCTCGGCTGCCAGTTCGGTGTCGACGGCCAGTTCGGCGTCCTCGGCCAGCTCGATGTCGGCGGCCAGTTCGGCGTCGTCCACGGCTGCGTCCGTCACAGGTGCGTCGTCGGTCACGCCGGTCAGCTACCCGAGCCAGAAACGGTCAAACGTCACCGACCTCGCCCCCACGCTCGATAGGCGGTGATCAAGAGCTTTGCGTCCAGGAATCGCGCTGGACCTGACGCAAAGCTCTTGATCACCGAGGCGGGAAGGGTGGGGGCGTGGGGGTGGTGGGGTTAGGCCGGGAGGGCCAGGGAGGCCGTGGTGGTGCGGCGGGCGCGGACGGCGGTGGCCAGGGTGTCGAGGACCTCCTGGGTGGTGTCCCAGCCGAGGCAGGCGTCGGTGACGGAGCGGCCGTACTCCAGCTCGCGGGTGGGGTCGAGGTCCTGCCGGCCGGGGAGCAGGAAGCTCTCCAGCATGATGCCGACGATCCCGCGCTGGCCGGCGGCGAGCTGGTCCGCGACGTCGGCGGCGACCAGCGGCTGGCGGCGGTGGTCCTTGCCGCTGTTGGCGTGGCTCGCGTCGACCACCACCCGCTCCGGCAGGCCGGCCGCCCGGAGCAGGTCCAGCGCCCCGGCCACCGAGGCGGCGTCGTAGTTCGGGCCGTCGTTGCCGCCACGCAGCACCAGGTGGCCGTCGGCGTTGCCCCGGGTGTGCATGATCGCCGGAGTGCCGGAGACGTCGATGCCGGGGAAGACGTGCGGGACGCCCGCAGCCCGGATGGCGTCCACGGCGGTGCCGACGCTGCCGTCGGGGCGGTTCTTCATGCCGATCGGCATGGACAGGCCGGAGGCGAGCTGCCGGTGCACCTGGCTCTCCACCGTGCGGGCGCCGATCGCACCCCAGGCCACCGTGTCGGCGATGTACTGCGGGGTGATCGGGTCGAGGAATTCGCAGCCCACCGGCAGGCCCAGCCGCAGCACGTCCAGCAGCAGCGCGCGGGCGGTGCGCAGGCCGGTGTTCACGTCGCCCGAGCCGTCGAGCCCGGGGTCGTTGATCAGGCCCTTCCAGCCGACCGTCGAGCGCGGCTTCTCGAAGTACACGCGCATCACGATCAGCAGGTCGTCGGCGAGACGGTCGGCGGCGGTCCGCAGCCGGGCCGCGTAGTCCAGCGCGGCGGCCGGGTCGTGCACCGAGCACGGGCCGACCACCACCAGCAGCCGGTCGTCGGCGCGGTCGAGCACCCCGCCGACCGCGCGCCGGCCGTCGAGCACGGCCTCGGTGAGCGTCGCGTCCAGGGGCAGGTGGTGGTGCAGCAGGGCAGGGGTGGTCAATGGCACGACGCGATCGATCCGTTGGTCGATGACGCGATGGTTGTCCGGGGTGCTCACGGTGGGGTTCCTTCCGCCGACCGTGCCCCGGGGCCGGCGCCCGAGGTCGAGCCGGCTGCTCGTACGCAAAAGGGCAGGAACCAATGTTCCTGCCCGGCCGGCTCGAAGAGGAGTGACGTCAGATCATGGTGAAGTCACCGGCTCCTCCAGCCGGCTGCCTAAACCATCGATACGAACGCGTCACGACGCCCAGGGTACCCGACTCGATGGGGGAGGCTCATCCGGCCGTCGGCGAAGCCGCGCCTGACGTTCGCCATCATCGATTGATCCGTCGTGAGCTGCGCCAGCGCGCCAAGCCGTGCCCGGGAGGTTCGAACGGACCGTCGTGCGCTGCTGCGCGCCACCGTCGCGGGCAGGTCGCCGTGCGGCCCGTTCCGATGAGCCGCGTACGGGGTACAGAGGCCGGCATGACGAATGCTCACAGCGACCAGGACCGGATCGAGTCCCGGGCCCACCTGCTGCCCGAGGAGGCCGCCGCCGGCAGCGACGACCCGCGGGCCCAGGCCGCCGCCATCCTCACCGAGTCGGACCTGCGGGAGGCGGACCAGAACGCCGCCCTGGACACGGTGCCGGAGCAGCGCACCTCGGAGGAGACGGTGGACCCGATCGAGCCTCCCGACTGAGCCGACCCGGTGCGGCGGCCGTCCGCGCCCCGGCCTACGCCGGCGGGAGGCGCGGGCGGCGGCGCGTCGCCGCGCCGGACCACGGTCGCGTCACCTTTCCGTCCCCCCGATCGGATAGCGTCGGGCCATGCCCGACAGCGGTTACCCCTGGCCGATCGAAACGACCCGACTGGACAACGGCCTGCGCGTGGTGGTGAGCGAGGACCGCGCCGCCCCCGCAGTCGCCGTGAACCTCTGGTACGACGTGGGCTCCCGGCACGAGCCGGACGGGCAGACCGGTTTCGCCCACCTCTTCGAGCACCTCATGTTCGAGGGCTCGGTGAACGTGGCGAAGACCGAGCACATGAAGCTCGTCCAGGGTGCCGGCGGCTCCCTGAACGCCACCACCAACCCCGACCGGACGAACTACTTCGAGACCGTCCCGGCCGAGCATCTGGAGCTGGCGCTCTGGCTGGAGGCCGACCGGATGGGCGGCCTGGTGCCGGCGCTGACCCAGGAGACGCTGGACAACCAGCGGGACGTGGTCAAGAACGAGCGCCGCCAGCGCTACGAGAACGTCCCGTACGGCGACGCGTGGCTGCGGCTGCTGCCGCTGCTCTACCCGCCGGGGCACCCCTACCACCACGCGACGATCGGGTCGATGGCCGACCTGAACGCCGCCGCCCTGACCACCTTCCAGGACTTCCACCGCACCTACTACGCGCCGAACAACGCGGTGCTGACCGTGGTCGGCGACGCCACCGCGTCCGAGGTCTTCGCGCTGGCCGACAAGTACTTCGGCGCCCTTCCGGCCCGGGAGTCGATCCCGGCCGCGCCGGATGGCCGGCACGTGCCGGGCGGTGGCGGGCCGGTGGCGGAGACCGTCACGGCCGCGGTGCCCGCGCCCCGCGTCTTCGTCGCGCACCGCACCCACGCCTTCGGCACCCCCGGGTACGACGTGCTCACCGTCCTCGCCACCGTGCTGGGCAGCGGCCGGGGCAGCCGGCTCTACCAGCGCCTCGCCGACGGCGAGCGGATCGCCCAGCCCGACCTGGTCGGCTCCTACGGGGTGGACCTCGCGCACGCCCCCGCCCCGCTGATCGCCACCGCCACCGCCCGCCCCGGGGTGAGCGGCGAACGGCTGGCCGCCGGGGTGACCGAGGTGGTCGACGAGCTGGCCACCGTGCCGGTCACCGCCGTCGAGCTGGACCGGGCCAAGGCGCTGCTGAGCACCGGGTGGTGGCGGCAGATGTCCACGGTCGACGGACGCGCCGACACCCTCGGCCGGTACGCCACCCAGTTCGGCGATCCGGCCGTCGCCGCCGAGCGGCTGCCCGCCTGGCTCGCCGTGACCGCCGACCAGATCGCCGAGCTCGCCGCCGAGATGCTGCGCCCCGAGAACCGGGTGACCCTGACCTACCTGCCCGAGGAGAGCGCGTGAGGGCGACGACCGAGCGGCGCCGCCCGGTGGGCCGCCGCTCCCCGCTGCCCGCCGGCCCCGCAGTCGTGAACGGAAGGAAACCCCGATGAGCCTGATCGCCGACCGCCCCGGGCCGGGGCTGGCCCGGCCGTACCGGTTCCCGCAGGTGGTGCGCCGCTCGGTGGCCGGCGGCCAGGTGGTCGCCGCGCACCTGCCCGGGCAGAACCTGGCCGTGGCGCTGCTGCTGCTCGACGCCGGCGCCGGGCGGGAGCCGGCCGGCCGGGAAGGGCTCGGCGCGGTGCTGGCCAAGGCGCTGGAGGAGGGCACCGCGCAGCGGGACGCCACCGCGTACGCGCTGGCCGTGGAGGGGCTCGGCACCGAGCTGGTGACCGGGCTGGACTGGGACTCGTTCCAGGTCAGCGTCCAGGTGCCGGTGGACCGGCTGCCCGCCGCCGTGGAGCTGCTCGCCGAGGCCGTCCGGACGCCCCGGCTGGACCCGGACGACGTGCGGCGGGTCCGCGACGACGAGGCCACCGCGCTGCGGATGGACTGGGCGAACCCGGGCCCCCGGGCCGACGCGGCCCTGCGGGCCGACCTGTTCGGCGCGGAGAACCGGTGGGGCCGCCCGATGTACGGCGACCCGGACTCGGTGGCCGGCCTGGACCCGGAGGACATCACCGTCTTCCACTCCGAGTGGTTCCTCCGCCCCGGGACCCTGATCGTCGTCGGCGACCTGGAGCGCCTCGACCTGGACGCGCTCGGCGCGGCGGCGTTCGCCGGCACCGGTGGCGGCCCGGTCTCCCCGGGCGGCCCGATCGACGTGTCGCTGCGCGCCGGGCGGCGGATCATCCTGGTCGACCGGCCCGGGTCGGTGCAGTCCACGCTGCGGCTGGGCCACCCGTCGCCGCACCGGGCACACCCCGACCACGTGCCGTCGCTGCTGGCCGGCACGGTGCTCGGCGGGGCGTTCACCTCCCGGCTCAACCACCTGATCCGCGAGGTGCGCGGATACACGTACGGCATCCGGGGCGAGTTCGCCTCGTCCCGGCGGTTCGGCCGGTTCGCGGTCAGCTCGGGAGTGCAGACGGCGGTGACCGCGCCGGCGCTGGTGGAGGCGGTCGGCGAGATCAGCCGTACCCAGGTCGGCGGGGTCACCGAGGACGAGCTTGCGGTGGCCCGGTCCTGGCGGGCCGGGCAGCTCTCGGTCGAGCTGCAGAGCCCCCGGGCGATCGCGTCGGCGCTGACCACCCTGGTCGTGCACGACCTGCCGGACGACTACCACGCCCGGCTGCGTGAGTCGCTGCTCGCCGCCGACGTCGAGGAGGTCTCGGCCGCCGCAGCGGGCCACCTGCACCCGGAGTCGCTCACCCTGGTGGTGGAGGGCGACGCCGCGCTGATCCGCGACGATCTCGCCGCCACCAACCTCGGCGAGATCGTCGACGCCGTCGGCTGACCCGCCCAACGGCGGCCCGCCGACCGGCCCGCCCAACGGCGGCCCGCCGACCGGCCCGCCCAACGGCGGCCCGCCGACCGGCCCGCCCAACGGCGGCCCGCCGACCGGCCCGCCCAACGGCGGCCCGCCGACCGGCCCGCCCAACGGCGGCCCG
>NZ_JAAALO010000002.1:0-161479 GCF_009908295.1 Micromonospora rubida | reverse complement strand
CGCCGACCGGCCCGCCCAACGGCGGCCCGCCGACCGGCCCGCCCAACGGCGGCCCGCCGACCGGCCCGCCCAACGGCGGCCCGCCGACCGGCCCGCCCAACGGCGGCCCGCCGACCGGCCCGCCCAACGGCGGCCCGCCGACCGGCCCGCGCGGCGAAGAGAGATGTGATCTCCGTCGCGCGGGCCGTGGCGGCTGCCGGGCCGGCGGCGCGGGGCGGGCGGCTGCCGGGCGCGGATGTTGCGGCCCGGCGGCCGGGCCGCCCTGCGATCTTCCGGGCGGCGCCCCGCGCCGGCGTGGTCGTTGCGGTTCCGGCGCTGGTCGAGGTGGGTCGGGTCACTGCCGGGACGGGTCCGGGCCGTGGGAAAGCGTTCCCGGCCGGGGCGTCGACCTGGGTAGCCTCGCGGGCATGAGGATCGGCATTGTGGGGGCCACCGGCCAGGTCGGTGGCGTGATGCGGCAGGTGTTGGCGGAGCGCGAGTTCCCGGCGGAGCAGGTGCGGTTGTTCGCCTCCGCCCGCTCGGCGGGACGTGCCCTGCCGTGGCGGGACGGCGAGGTGACCGTCGAGGACGCGGCCACCGCCGACTACTCCGGGCTGGACATCGTGCTCTTCTCCGCCGGAAAGGGCACGGCGAAGGAGCTGGCCCCCCGGGTCGCCGAGTCCGGCGCGGTCGTGATCGACAACTCGTCGGCGTTCCGGACGGACCCGGACGTGCCGCTGGTGGTCGCCGAGGTCAACCCGCACGCCGCTGCGAACCGCCCGAAGGGCATCATCGCCAACCCGAACTGCACCACGATGGCCGCGATGCCGGTGCTGCGCCCGCTGCACGCCGAGGCGGAGCTGGTCGGCCTGGTCGTCTCGACGTACCAGGCGGTCTCCGGCGCCGGCCTGGCCGGCGTGGCCGAGCTGGACGAGCAGGTCCGCAAGGTGGCCGAGCAGGCCGCAGGGCTGGCCTTCGACGGAACGGCCGTGGAGTTCCCGGCCCCCCGGGTCTTCGCCCGGCCCATCGCGTTCAACGTGCTCCCGCTCGCCGGCTCGATCGTCGACGACGGCTCCGAGGAGACCGACGAGGAGCAGAAGCTGCGCGACGAGAGCCGCAAGATCCTGGAGATCCCCGGGCTGCGGGTCTCCGGCACCTGCGTCCGGGTCCCGGTCTTCACCGGCCACTCGCTCCAGATCAACGCCCGGTTCGCCCGGCCGATCACCCCGCAGCGGGCCCGCGAGCTGCTCGACGGTGCGCCCGGGGTGGCCCTGTCGGACGTGCCGACCCCGCTGCTGGCCGCCGGCCAGGACCCGACGTACGTGGGTCGCATCCGCGCCGACGAGACGGCGGAGCACGGCCTCGCCCTGTTCTGCTCGAACGACAACCTGCGCAAGGGCGCCGCGCTGAACGCGGTGCAGCTCGCCGAGCTGGTCGCCGCCGAGGCCCGCTGATCCCGCTCCCGCCGGCCGGGCCGTCGCGTCGGCCGGCCGGCGGGCCGCGCGCCGGGTTGGATGGACCCAGGTACGACGACTCGACCTGGAGGCTGCCGTGGCGGACGAGAAGAACCGGAACGCCCTCACCGGGCTCATCGCGGGCCGGTGGATGGGTGTGCTGGCGACCATCAAGCGGGACGGACGCCCACAGCTGTCGAACGTGGTCTACTCCTTCGACCGGGAGGCCGGGCTGATCCGGATCTCGGTCACCGACGGGCGGGCCAAGACCGCCAACCTGCGCCGGGACCCCCGGGCCAGCTTCCACGTCAGCAGCGACGACGGCTGGGCGTACGCGGTGGCTGAGGCGCGGGCCGAGCTGACCCCGGTGGCGCGTCGGCCGGACGACGCGACGGTGGAGGAACTGGTCGGGCTCTACCGGGCCGTGCAGGGCGAGCATCCCGACTGGGACGACTTCCGCGCCGCGATGGTCGCCGAGGGGCGGCTGGTGCTGCGCCTGCACGTCGAGCGGGTCTACGGCGTGCCGCCGCGCGGCTGAGCCCCGCGACAGCGGGTATCCGGCTCCTGCCACACGTTCCGGCCACCCGGCCGGCACGGAGGGCGGGGCGGGGAGCCGATGGACAGCGACCGGCACCGGCCGGGTGCCCGGCCCTGACGGCTGACCCCTTCGGCGGCCCCGATTACCGGCAACCCGGTCCGCGTTACCCCTCGGGGCGGGCGGGTAGACCGCGGG
Source organism: Micromonospora rubida (assembly GCF_009908295.1). Taxonomy (GTDB): domain Bacteria; phylum Actinomycetota; class Actinomycetes; order Mycobacteriales; family Micromonosporaceae; genus Micromonospora; species Micromonospora rubida. Next base: position 159,313 of record NZ_JAAALO010000002.1, on the reverse strand, counting down.
TGCCGACACCGAGAGGGGAGCACCATGACAACGGTCGGAGAGTTCATGACGACCCGGTTGGTGACGATGGACGGCAACGAGACGCTCACCGCCGCGGCGCGGGAGATGCGCGACAGCGCCATCGGCGACGTGGTGGTGACCAACGGCACCGACGTGGCCGGCATCGTCACGGACCGGGACATCACGGTCCGGGGCGTCGCCGAGGAGTTGGACCCGAACTCGACCCGGCTCAACCAGATCACCAGCCGGGACGTGATCACGGTGAGCCAGTACGACGACACGGTGGCCGCCGCCGACCTGATGCGCACCTACGCCGTACGCCGGCTGCCGGTGATCGACGACGGGCGGCTGGTCGGCCTGATCTCGATGGGCGACCTCGCGGTCGAGCGGGAGCCGCAGTCGGTGCTGGCGGACATCAGCGCCGACGACCCCAACAACTGATTGTCCGCCGCAGCGCGTCGCGCCGGCCCCCACCCGGGGGGCCGGCGTCGCGTCGCGCGCCCACGCCGTCGACGAGGCGCCTGACGGGGGACGCCCGCCTCACCCGATCCGGGCGAGGTTGACCCAGCACCGCACGGGGACCCTCCTGTGACGTCGAACGCGGATCGACGGGAGGAGAGGGCCCGATGCTGGACGCGACCACCAGGTTCTTCGAGGACCTGGACCGGCGGGGTTACGAGCCCCTGCTGACCAAGCTTTCCGGAACCCTGCGTTTCGACCTGAACGAGGGGCCGCAGACCAGGCACTGGCTGCTCAGGATCGACCGGGGGCGGATCCGGGTGAGCCAGGAGGCCCGGGAGGCCGACACCATCGCCGCGACCAGCCCGGAGCTGTTCGAGGATCTCGCCGCCGGACGGGAGAACGGCATGGCTGCGCTGATTCGCGGTGACATGACGGTGATCGGTGACATCCGACTGGTGGTGCAGGTGGAGCGGCTCTTCCCCAGCCCTCCGGACAGCCGGGAGCCGCGTCGGATCTTTCACCGGGAGGTGTACTGATGGCGAAGGCCAACATGGTCCGGATCCTCGACGGCAGCACCTTCGTGGTGTCGGAGGACACCGGCGACATCGAGGCGACGCCCTCCGAGCCGACCGGGCTGTTCTCCTTCGACACCCGGTTCCTGTCCCGCTGGGTGCTGACGGTCAACGGCGAGCGGCTCAATGCGCTCTCCTACGACGACCTCCAGTACTACCAGGCGCGGTTCTTCCTGGTGCCGGGGATGCCGACGCACTACGTCGACGCCAAGTTGTCGATCGTCCGCGAGCGGACGGTCGGCGGCAGCTTCCACGAGCAGCTGATCATCCTCAACCACGACGAGAAGGCGGTCGACCTGGAGATCAGGATGGACGCCGGTGCTGACTTCGCCGACCTGTTCCAGGTCAAGGACGAGATCCTGAACAAGAAGGGCGAGATCTACGCGGAGGCCGAGGCGGACCGGCTGCGGCTGGGCTACCGGCGGGGCAACTTCCGGCGGGAAACGGTGATCTCCTCGTCACAGGCCGCCCGGTACGACCGCAACGGCTTCGCGTACAGCGTCCACCTGGAGCCGAACGCGCGGTGGAGCACGGACATCGACGTGCATACGGCCGTGCTCGGGCCGGCCAGCCAGGACCTGCGGTTGGACCTGCGGGTGCCCAGCCACGAGCGGCCGACCCTCCAGCGCGACCTGGAGGAGTGGATCGCCGCCGCGCCGAAGGTGAACGCCGAGTGCGAGGAGCTGGCCCGCACGTACCGGCGGAGCCTGGTCGACCTGGCGGCGCTGCGCTTCTCGCCGCTGTCGCTCAGCGGGCAGATGCTGCCCGCGGCCGGACTGCCCTGGTTCATGACCATGTTCGGCCGGGACAGCATTCTGACCTGCCTACAGGTCATACCGTTCGTCCCGGAGCTGTCCCGGACCACGCTGCGCCTTCTCGGGTCGTTGCAGGGCACCCGGTTCGACGACTTCCGGGACGAGGACCCGGGGCGGATCCTGCACGAGCTGCGCTCCGGCGAGACGGCCGCGTTCGAGGAGCAGCCACACTCGCCGTACTACGGCTCGGTGGACGCGACGCCGCTGTTCCTGGTGCTGCTCGACGAGTACGAGCGGTGGACCGGGGACGTCGCGCTGGTCAGGGAGTTGGAGCAGGAGTGCCGGGCCGCGCTGAAGTGGATCGACAACTACGCCGACCTGGTCGGCAACGGCTACATCTGGTACGAGCGGCGCAACACCGACACCGGCCTGGAGAACCAGTGCTGGAAGGACTCCTGGGACTCCATCTCGTACCGGGACGGCACGCTGCCGCCGTTCCCCCGGGCCACCTGCGAGGTGCAGGGGTACGCGTACGACGCGAAGGTCCGGGCCGCCCGGATGGCGCGCGAGTTCTGGGACGACCCGGCGTTCGCCGATCAGTTGGAGCGGGAGGCGGCGCAGCTCAAGGAGCGCTTCAACCGCGACTGGTGGGTGGAGGACGGGCAGTACTTCGCCCTCGCCCTGGACCCGGACGGCCGGACGGCGGACGTGCTCAGCTCGAACATCGGCCACCTGCTGTGGAGCGGCATCGTCGACCAGGACCGGGCCGAGAAGCTCGCCGAGCACCTGGTGGGCCCGCGGCTCTTCTCCGGCTGGGGCGTGCGGACGCTGGCCGAGGGCGAGGCCCGGTACAACCCGATCGGCTACCACAACGGCACGATCTGGCCGTTCGACAACTCGTTCATCGCCTGGGGGCTGCGCCGGTACGGCTTCGCGGAGGAGGCGGCGACCATCGCCGACGGCATCCTCTCCGCCGCCACCTACTTCGACGGGCGGCTGCCCGAGGCGTTCGGCGGGTACAACCGGGAGTTGACCAAGTTCCCCGTCGAGTACCCGACGGCATGCAGCCCGCAGGCCTGGTCGACGGGTGCCCCGATGCTGCTGCTGCGCACCATGCTGGGCATCGAGCCGCACGGGGGACACCTGGCGGTCGAGCCGCGCCTGCCGGTCGGCATGGGGCGGATCGAGGTGCTGGACATCCCGGGCCGCTGGGGCCGGGTCGACGCCTTCGCCCGCGGCCGACTGAACCTGCACCAACTCTCCACCTAACCACCCGCCCCCACACCACCCGCCCACAGAACCCTCCCGCAGAACCCGTGGCGCAAATACACGGAATTAGTGCCCTTGGACGACGCCCGAGGGCACTAATTCCGTGTATTTGCGGGTGCGGGAGGGGCGGTGGGTGGGAGGAGGACGGTGTTGAGGAAGGTTGCTGTCGTGGCGTGGATGTCGGGGCGGTCCAGGGCCAGGGAATGGCCGCCGTGGGTGAGCCAGGCGTGCACCGGGTGCCCGGCGGCCAGCAGTGCGGCGGCCAGGCCGACCGACTGGCTCGCCGGCACGGCCGGGTCGGCCGTCCCCTGCACCAGCAGCACCGGGACCCCGTTGCCGACGTGGGTGGCAACGGTGACGTCCAGGGTGGCCGGGTCGCCCGGTGCGGGCCGGTGCCCGAGCAGTTCGGCCCACGGGTCGTCACCGCCGCGCAGCCGCCGCCAGTCCGTGGCCAGCGGGTCCACCGGCGGCCAGTACGCCAGCGCGCCGGCCACGTCGTCGGGCCGGTCCACGCCGCGCAGGGCGAGGTGCAGGGCCAGCATCGCGCCGGCCGAGTCGCCCCCGACCAGCAGCGGCAGGCCGTCCGCCCGGTCCCGGGCGGCCCGCGCCGCCGCCCGTACGTCGTGGAGCTGGGCCGGCCAGCGCGCCTCGGCGACGAACCGGTAGGTGGCCGGGAGCACCCGCAGCCCGTGCCCGGTCAGGGCCGCGCCGTCCTCGCTCGACCGGGCCCGCCAACCGCCGCCGTGGATCCAGAGCAGCACCCCGCGTTCCGTCATGCCGCCATCGTGCGGTCGCCGCGCCTCGGGGCGCCAGAGCGCTTTGCCGAGGGCAGAACTACTTGACCCGCCCCTCGCCGTACGTGACCTCGGCGGCGACGGCCCGTCCCTGGTGCTCCTGCACGGCGCGGGCGGCGACGCGACCGGGCTCCTCCCGTTCGCCGAGCTGCTGCGGCCCGCGTACCGGATTGTGCTGCCCGACCTGCGCGGGCACGGACGCTCCGGCGCGGCCCGGTGGAGCTGGTCCGGGGCGCTGCACGACCTCGCCCGGATCGTCTCCGCGCTGCGCCTCGACCGGCCGGCGGTCGTCGGGGTCTCCCTCGGTGGGCTGCTCGCCGCCCGGTGGGCCGCCCGCGAGCCCAGCTGCCCCGGGGCGGTCAGCCTCGACGGCCTGCCGGTGCCCAGCCGCCCCGACCAGCTCGCCGGCCTCGACCCCGACCGGGCGGCGGCGGAGCTGGCCCGGCTGGAGGCGCTCTTCGTCGGGCACACCGGCCTTGACCCGCCCTGGCCGGCGCCGGCCGATCGTCCGACACGGGCCCGCCGTCCGCCGTGGGGCGCGGCGTGCGGCCCTGCCGTCCTCCGGCCCCCAGCAGGGTAAAGTCGCCGGATGCCGGAACTTGTGTACCCGCCCGTGATCACCGCCGCCAAGACGATGTTCCGGGTCCTCGACCTGCGCCTGACCGTGGAGGGCAAGCAGCACGTGCCGCGCACCGGCGGCGCGGTCATGGCCAGCAACCACGTGAGCTACCTCGACTTCATCTTCTGCGGGTTCGGGGCGCACGAGTCCCGCCGGCTGGTCCGGTTCATGGCCAAGCACGAGGTGTTCGCGCACAAGATCTCCGGCCCGCTGATGCGCGGCATGAAGCACATCCCGGTGAACCGGCGGGCCGGCGCCGCCTCCTACAACGCGGCGGTGGACGCGCTGCGCCGCGGCGAGATCGTGGGCCTCTTCCCGGAGGCCACGATCAGCCGGTCGTTCACGGTGAAGGACCTCAAGAACGGGGCGGCCCGGATGGCGCAGGAGGCCGGCGTGCCGCTGCTGCCGGTCGCGCTCTGGGGCACCCAGCGACTCTGGACGAAGGGCCGGCCGCGCACCCTCACCCGCCGGCACACCCCGATCACCATCCTCGTCGGCGAGCCGATCGACCCGGCCGAGTACCCCGACGCGAACGCGATGAGCGCCGAGCTGAAGATCCGGCTGACCGCACTGGTCGACCGGGCCCAGCGTGAGTACCCGGACAAGCCCTCCGGCCCCGACGACGCCTGGTGGCAGCCGGCGCACCTCGGCGGCACCGCGCCGACCCTGGAGGAAGCCGCCGCGCTGGACCGGCCCGGCCGGCGTACCCCCGCCGCCTGAGAAAGCCCGGTGGCCGGCCGTTCCGGCAGGCCACCGGGCTGACCCCGCTCGGCGCGTCACGCTACGGCGACCGCCAGCAGATGCCCGCTCGAACCGAGCACGGACGGGTCCGACTCGACCACCCGAGCGCAGTCGAGCGCGTCGGTGAACAGCCGCTCGGTGGGCTGGACGCCGAGCGCGTCCAGCAGCGGCCACAGCGGTCCCTCGATCCCGTACAGCCGGGGTGCCGGCAGGCCTGCGGCGGTGAACTCGGCGACAAGCTGCTCGGGCCGGTGAAAATAGGCGGTGGTGAAGCCGGTCTCCGGGTCGTTCACGCCGCTGGCGTACGCGGCGAGCACGGCCGGGCGGGTCCGCGCGTCGATCCGGCCCTGCCGGGTCAGGTCGACCAGCGCGGCGCTCCGGCTGATTGCGGCGGCGACCACCGGCCCGCCGGGCCGGGTGACCCGGGCGGCCTCCCGCAGCGCCGCGACCCGGTCCGCCTCATCGGTGAGGTGGTAGAGCGGCCCGAGCAGCAGGGTGGCGTCCGCGCAGCCGCCGGACAGCGGCAGCCGGCGGGCGTCCGCCACGCCGGCACTCACCGCCGGGTGGTCCTGGCGGGCGGCGGTCGCGTGCGCCGGCACCAGGTCGAGCAGGTGCACCCGGTATCCGGCGGCGGCAAGCCAGCCGGCGTACACCCCCGGGCCGCCGCCGATGTCGAGCACCGTCGCCGGCGCGTCCGGCAGCACCCGGGCCAGCAGTTCCTTGGTACGCGTGAACTCCAGCCGCCCCTGCGGGGTGCGGTGCAACCGGTCCGCCTCGGCGAACACGTCCGTGTAGTAGCGCAGGATGTCCGGTTCGGCGGGGCGATGCGCGGGCATCCGTCGATTGTGTTCGTTGCGGTTTGCGCCGTCACCCGGGTTTCGGGCGGGGCGGTTCCGTGTCCGGTCAGTCGGGGCGGTCAGCGACCCGCGCCGCGTGGTGCGCCACGGTCGCGCCGAAGATGCCGTCCAGCCGGCCGCACGCGGAGCACACCAGGTCCCGGCCCACCGGCCCGCCGCAGTCGCCGCACCGGCCGGCGTCGTCCGGGTCGGTCCACCGGCCCAGCGCCTCGGTCAGGGCCCGGGCGGCCCGGTCGGTCAACCGGAAGGAGGCGTGCAGCCGGCCCACCCGCACGTCGACCGTCGCGGCGGGCTCGGCACCAGGATCGTCGTAGGGGGCGATCCGGGCCAGGAACTGTTCCATCGCCTCGATCGGGTCGGCCGGCGGCTGCGTCGTCACCCGGCCACCGTAGCGTCACACTCGGGACCGGCGGCCAATCGGCTCGAACCGCCATCTCCGTCTTCACGGCGGGAACCGCAGTAGGTGTGCCGGGCCTCCGCGCCCCGGCAGCCCCTCATCAGGTCGATCGTGGCGAGGGTACGAGGCGAGCGGAGTTCGCGGTCGATCCCGGTTAATGCGTCGAGTCGGCGGTGGGGCGCTCGGTAGGGTGCCGGGATGTCATCCCCGCGTCTCGAGAAGATCAACCCGGCCAACATCGACGCGGCGTGCGAGCTGAAGGTACGGCCAGACCAGGAGCACCTGATCGAGCCGGTCGCCCGGTCGCTGGCCGAGGCGTACGCGTGGGGCGAGATCGCCTGGCCCCGGCTCGTCTACGACGGTGCCGAGATGGTCGGCTTCCTGATGGGCTTCTTCCACATCCCGTGGCGGGAGGACACCCCGACCGATTTGCGGTCCGGGCTGTGGCGGCTGAACATCGCCGCCGAGCGGCAGGGGCGCGGGTACGGGCGCTTCGCCGTCCGGTCAGTGGCCGAGGAGGCGCGACGGCGCGGGGAGACCCGGATCTACACGACGTGGGAGCCGGGCGGCGACGGGCCGGAGGAGTTCTACCTGCGGCTCGGGTTCCGGGTCAACGGAGAGCGCAGCGGCGGAGAGACCGTCGGCGAACTGGACCTGGCCGCGTCGACCGAGGCCTGATCCGGGGTGACAGACCGGCGGCGCGCCCCGCCGACGCACTGAGGCGGCCGGGCCGGCTGGGGAGAGATCGTGAGACTGACACTGACCGCGCGTCTCGGTGGACCGGAACGTTCTCTGGTGGAAACCGTCGCCCTGCGGAGGGCGCTCAAGGCGTTGTCAGGACGGATCGAGGTCGAAGGGCTCGACGAACTCGACATCTTCCTCACGCTGGGGGGCTCGATCACCAGCGGCGAGGGCGACGGTGGCGTACACAATCTGCGGTATTCGGCCCGACGGCGACGGCTCACGGTCACCGTGGTCGTGCCCGCCTCTCAGATCGACGGCAACTCGACGGCCAAGGCGCTCGCACCGTACCTCGACATCCTGGCCCGCCGCGTCGCCGGTCGGTGCGCGCGAGCCGGAGACGCCGACGCCGTCGCCGCGTCGCTGGCGTACGTGTACGGCGAAGCGCTCCGAGCGATCCCTGGGCCCGGAACGGAAGCCTCGCCCGAGCCCGGGGCCCTTGCCGACGGTGAGTCGCCGCCGCCACAGAACGCCGAGCGTTGAGTTCGCTGTCGCGCTGCTGTCCGTAGTGGTCGGCCAAGAGCCGGGCCGGCTGTCGTGCCTGTGTCGGCCTCGGCGCGGGTGAGGGTAGTGGCGGCCGAGTGGACCTCGGCCGCCACGACTGCTTCCCTATGCGGCGGGGCAGCGGGCGCCCGCCTCGGGGAGGACGAGGTCGACCAGATACCTGTCGACCGCGCCGATGGTGCACGGGGTCCGCTGGTACGAACCGTGCCCCCAACCCTCGTAGGTGAGCAGCCGGCCGTGCTTCCCGAGCTGTTCTGCGACGTTCGTGGCCCACTCGTATCCGGTGCGCGGATCATGCAACGCGTTGAGCAGCAGCAGCCGCGCGTTGCCGGTCACGCGAAGTTTGTGCGGGGGGTTGCGCACCGGTGTCGGCCAGCCGAGACATGTTTGCACGGCGATCAGCCCGGCGCCGTACCGCACGTCCGGCGCGGCGGCCGAGGCCAGGCGTACGAGTGCGGCGTACTCGTCGTAGTCACGTACGCGTACGGGCCAGTCCGCGCAGAAGACGGCGGTGGCCACCGGAAGGACTCTCGGCGCCGGTGCGACACCGCCATTCAGACCCTTGATCATCTGCGCGAAGTCCGTCCATTTCGGCACGTTGAGCATGCCGAGCGGGAGCGCGGCGATGTCGAACGCCGTGCTCGGGGCGTACTCGCCCCGGTCGGCGCGGGCGAGCACGTCGGCCCAGATCGCCCGCACATCGGTGCCGTGCAGTACGCAGTCGGTCGAGCGGTCACACCACGCCACGAACTCGTCGAACGAGTCCTGCAACGTCGCCGCCTGCGACCGGACGAACGACGGCACGTCGAGGCTGTGGTCGAACACGCCTTCCAAGACGACTGCCCGGACACGGTACGGAAACCGCTCCGCGTACTGCGCGCCGAGCAGCGTGCCGTATGAGCTGCCATGGAACGTCAGCCGTGACTCGCCGAGTGCCCGCCTGATCGCGTCGAGGTCGTAGACAGTGCTCAGGGTGTCGGCGTAGTCAAAGACCGGACTCGTCGGGCGACAGTTTGCCCACAGCGCCTGGTTGTAGGCGACCGTGGCGTCGAAGTCGGCCTGGCTGCCCAGCAGCAGCGGTGGCTTAGGCACGGTTGGGCTCGGGGAACAATGCGGTGCGGCACTTCGACCAACACCCCGCGGGTCGAAACTGACGATGTCGAACTTGTCGAGAAGCTCATCGCTGAACCGGTCTCCTTTCCGGACCCGTTCCACGCCGGAATCGCCCGGCCCTCCGGGGCCGAACACCAGCACGCCCACTCGTTTCGCCCGGTCGCGGGCTGGACGGCGCGCCACCGCCAAGTCAAACGTGACGCCGTGCGGTCTGGACCAATCCACCGGCAGCCTCAGCGCCGCACATTGCACCACCGGATCCACTGGGACTCCCGGAATGTCGTCGGGGCATTGCCCCCACGCCAATGCCGGTCTTCGGTGGTCCGCCCCTGACGCGGCTGGCGACGTCGCGAAGGTGAGGGTTCCGGCCAGGATCATGGCGAGGCCAGCGGCAATACTTCGGTACGTCACAGCAACTCCCCAAGTGGTCGCTACAAATACGAAGCAAAGCCCATCGTGGAGGTACACCGTGCCGGCAAGCTATCGGGGCGGGCCCGGAGATGGCCCCGATGTCCGTGACGCTCCTGCATCAGGTGAACTACCGGGAGGCTCGATAATTCGGGCACCGTGCCTGATCGGGGCGCCCCGCACCGGGGAACCACCACCTCTCCCGCCAGCCGGGCCACCGTGGCGGGCCGCCGTCCGCGGACAGCAGGACTTGGTGGTTTGGCCAGTCGGGTGCGACGACGTCGAGGGCTTCGCCGGGGTGCCGGCCACCCCGCGGCGCCGGGCAACGCAGGCTCGGCGTACGGCTGGCCACGGGTGACTGGTGGGTCGGGTGGGTCCGGTGCTGGTCGAGGCCAGGCAGCTAAGGAAGCTTCTCCTGGTAAATGTGAGTGCGCCCGGCAGGATTCGAACCTGCGGCCTTGGGATTAGAAGTGGCATTAGCGCCACACTCTCTGGTTTCAGTAGGCTCTCTAGCTGCTAAAACTTCATCCCTGGTGTGCCTGGCTTTCCTTGGTGGCCCATATTTCGCACCACGAATAGCTCCACGTGGTGATCGGGTTGACTGGGGCGGACGCATTCGAGGCCTGGTAACGCTCCGTGAGTCGACTCTTTGTAGGGCTGGCATCGGCTGTCCGGCTGGATGTCTGTGATGTCGGACGTCTGTGAGGTGGTTCGGACCTTCTGTGCGTCTCAAGATGGCCCTGAACGGGCCGCATGCGCCGCCGCCGGGGCGCGCGCCGGCCGCTGTCGCTCTGCGGCCGTCACGCCTGACGCCCGGCGTGTGGCGCTGGAGAGCGGGAAGCCCGGAGGGCCGCCGCAGAACTACAGGCAGTTGGGTGGGCTGACGGGCCGGCAGCCGGCCGGGGCGCGGCGGCCGTCGTACCGCCGCGCCGTGGGTGAGTTACCGCCGGCCGTGGTGGGGATGCGGCGCGGAGGATGCGGGGCCGCCCCTCCGACCTGAAGGGCGCTGCGCGTCGCTGCACGACGGCCCTGCTGGCCGCCCTTGAACCCGGAGCATCTGCGACCCCTCGGGCCGGCGTTGCCGGCAGGCCAGGGGGCTTGCCCAGGGTTCACGCGCCGCATCCCCACCGCGGTCTCGTCGTGTACCGCTCGACGTGCTATTGCAGAATGCACACCTGGGTCGCGGGCCTCTTTACCCGCGCCGTCGATTGAGTCCATGGAGTAAGGATTCTTGAGGAGTCCTCGCCCTCGAAGTGGCACGGGCGGCGATAGCGGACATCCTTGGACGGATACCTCCGGATGCCGCGACCGTCGTGCCACAAGATCGCTATTTCATCTTCCTTATCCTCAACCACATAACCAGTTGAAGCCGAATCCTCGCCAGACACATCGATCACCTCGGATGGCAAAAATCCGTTGCCTGAAACCGGTGCGAGTATGACTACGGTCACCATCAGAAGGCCCACCATGTAGGAGCCTATGATCTGTGGATTCCAGAACAGGTCCTCCGGCCTGTCTCCGCTCCTGACGCTCCTGCCGATGCGCCACAGGATCCGAACGAACTTCTTCGGTAGCCACAGGTATATGACAGCCCCTAGTGCAGTGCCCCAACTAACGAATGAATCGGAAATGCGCTGCGGTAGCATTAGTAGATCTACAAGCAGCACAGGAATCCACAGCGCTAGGATCCTAAAGCGATGCACTGCATCCCACGTTCGCAAATGTTTCCGCTGAAAGAAAACATGGCAAACGAAGCCAATGAGGATGAGATTAGGTAATAGTGCAGCGTAGGATGCCACCAATATCGCAGTCAGATTGAGGTTCTGAGTTAAGTAGAGAAGCGTTTCTCTGTTGCCGCCGGAAAAAGCTATCAGCGAGAATCCAGCGGAAATCACAGGCGCTACCGCAAGGAGCCCTGGAACTATCGTCTGCGGCTCCATCCAGGAATGCTGCTTGCGAGGAGCGGGGGGAGCGGGTCGTCGCGAAACATACGTTCGCGGCCGGGAGGCGTTGCCGATGCGCTTCACACACAGATCATCCAGGCGCAGGTCCCACGGACCAAGCGGCGCAGGCGGGGGCCTGCGTTCCGACCGGGGAGCGCCCAACTCAGTCCCTGCCCGCTGCGTGCCCGACAGGCCAGTCAGTAGGGGGCAACAACAGTGCGTTCGGGTGGCGGTCGTCGCCGGACCGGCAGAGAACCAGCCTGATCGCCAGCACGGCTGGGCGGTCTGCCCCCGAATCGAGCACCTTCCAAATCGGCGGTAAGGTGCAGCTCGACATGACCACCCAATGTGGAGGGCTGTGCCGCCGTGGGCTTCGATCTCTGGATACCTCTCGCCTCCGGTGCTCTCGGCATCCGGGGGGCCTTGGCCGGCGCCGGGCTAACTCAGCGGGCGACCAGGAATCGCGAAGACCGTCGTTGGGAACGCGAGCGCGAGCTGGATCAGGTCCGGCATGAACGCGAGCGCCTTGCTCGGCAGCGGGATCGTCGGGCCGCTTTGTACGTGGACCTAGCCGAGTATACGCAGAGCGAACAGTCCACCCTGTTGTCGTAGGTCGCGGAATATGCGCGGAATGACTTTGAGGGCGTTTGCCCAGGTCGGGCGGGGTGCCTGGAGCAAGATTCGGAACGGCGGCCATCATACGGGTCAGGCCACCCTGGTCAGCGCCTCGCCGATCCCTTCCGTTTTCCCGTTACGGGGCGTCCAGTCTGGCACCCAGGCCCGGCCCGTCCAACCGGGAATGCCCCGCATCGGCGGGGCCACGGAGTGGGGTGAGATACTGGAAGGGATCGGCGACTAGCGATTTGGAGTTGACATAAACCCCTTTTTGAGGTTCTACCCAGAGCGCGTCATTGCACCACCCGTCAAGCCTTCCGAGGCGCTGGCCTGGATGGTCATCGCACGCCACAGCAAGCCGCGTTGGCTCAAGAACGCTGACCTCAACACGGGCCATGCGGTCCACGACTTCGACATCATGCGAGGGCCCACCCCGATGGCGGCGGTGGAGGTTACCGAGGACCGCGACGAGGCTGCAGCCGGTTGGCACGCGAAGCGCATCGAATACCTGGATGTAACGCCGTGTAGGCTGGGCTGGGAAATCAGCATTAACCGATACCCGGACCGGCCGAGGTCGTGGGCGAAGAAGGTACTAGCTCCGTTCCTCTTGGGGTTGGAGGAGGCACACGCGGCTGGCGTAACGATCTATCCCGACTCACCGTTTCAGACCACAATCCCCGCCGGCATCAGTGACCTCGGCTTCGTCGCGGCGTTGCCCGACCCGCCCGGTTCGCCGCCTCTAGTGCCAGGAACCGTCCGGCTGCGGGTCGGATGGGTGGGCAGTTCACACCCCAACAAGCTGGCAGATTGGGTCGAAGGCTTCGTTGCCTCTGGCCGTTGTGAGGGTGAGCGGCGCAAGTTGGCGCGATCCGGTCGCAACGAACGGCACCTGGCGGTTGTCGTCCCGTTCATGCCAGCTTCCTCGCTTGAGGTCCATGGTTGTCTGATGACTGTAGCCAACTATGGGCCACCAGCACGCCACCCTGTCTTGCCGACAGAGATTACTCACCTATGGTTGATCTCGGACTACCCGAATACACCCTCACTGCGCTACACGTCGCACGGTTGGACAGTTCTTGCTCCGGTGCAGCCCGTTTCATAGCTTGAGTTTCCCCCGCTTTGATAGAGCGGTGGTTACCTGCTCCCGGCTGGTGGAGGGATGGCGATAGGTGGCTCGGTTGGTTCCGTCTGGCGGCTGTGCCAGGTGGTCTCGTACTCGTCGGGACTGAGGGTAGCCCAGCTCGCGTTGGATGCGGCGGATGTTGTACCAGCCGTCGATGTAGGCGAAGATCGCGTTCTCGGCCTCGTCACGGATGCGCCACGAGGTGCGGTAGACGAGTTCGATCTTCAACGTTGACCAGAAGTTCTCCATCAGCGCGTTGTCGTACGAGTCGCCGACGGAGCCCATCGAGGGCAGGATCCCGTTGTCCTGCAAGCTTTCGGAGAAGCGGAACTACGTGTAGTTCGATCCCCTGTCCGAGTGGCGGATCAACTGGCCGTCGCGGACATCGCGGGACCAGATGCCGTATTCGAGGGCGGCGAGGATCAGGTCGGTGGTCTTCCACCCAACGATCCGGCGGGAGAACACATCGATCTACCCCCGACCAGCGAGACCACGCATCACAGTGGACCAAAGCTGACCTTTCAAGATCTGCAGCTCGCCGCGGGTGATCTTCATCAGGGTTTGCCAGGTAGCCTGCAGGTGGCACCCGCCGCTAGGCTCTACCCCGATTCACGAGCAGTGGGTAAGGGGACTGGCATGGGCAATTCGGCGTGGGGCAACGGCTACCATCAGGGCTTGACTGATGGGCTCGCCCAGGGCTTGGCCGAAGGCAAGAAAGGCCGAGCGATAGTTGCCGGCGCGTCGATCGTTGGGGGCCTCGTCGTCGCGGGAGCCGCCTTCGGGTACCGGGAGTTCAAGGCGAGGAGCTTCGCCAAACGCGTGCAGGAGCTCTCCGTCGAGGACTCGGACCCTGTCGCCGGGGAAGGCGTCGGCGACGAGCACGAAGCAAGCGAAGGCATCACCAGCAAATAGGGTGGTCGGCCCCGTTCGGTTATGCATCGCAAGACCTCCTGATACCCACGCCAGAACTGCCACAACCGCCAAAACCCCTGAGTTGCGCCGGTTTTGGCGGTTGTGGCAGTTCTGGCAGGAGCGTTCAGGCTGACCGTGGGGCGTTTGACAGGGCGTGGACTGGCGCGTCTTGCCGGTGCACGTCGGGATGAACGAGGTACGTCGGGGAGGATGGTCGTCCGCCGGAACGGGGACGCTCGGGAGTATCAATCTGGCGCAGGTAGCCGTGAGCTTCGAGGGCGGCAAGCGGGCCGTCGAAGTCGCCAGCGGTGGGCAACTGGGCTGACTTGAGGGCGCGGAAGGCGTCTCGCTTGGTAAAGCTGGTCGAGCCGGTGCGCTCGATCCAGGCCAGGATGTGCCTGGCGTTGCGGCTGGCCTTGTCTGCGCCCATGTCGTTGAACGCGGCCAGGGCGTGGGCGGCGAAGTACTCGCCGAGTAGGGCGGCGCGTTCGACGGTTTCGGCGGTGACGGGTTTGCCCCAGCCGTCGCGCAGGTGTTCGGCGAGGTGGATCAGCCCGGCGAGGCGAACGACGGCACCGGTGTATTTGCTACCCCAGTCCACAACGTGTCCCCACGCGCCGCCGGGGGCAAGGCGTGGCTCAACGGCCCGTTCGATGTCCAGTACCCGTTCGTTGGCTTCCGGGGTGAGCGGCAGCACGGCGGGGTCGGTCCATTCGGCGAGGGTGGCGACCAGGGTGCCGAGGTTGGCGGCGTAGGCGGTGGCGATGGGTTCGGGTACCGGGTCGGCGCCGATCTTTCGGCGGCCGACGGTGTTTTCCGGGAGGCTGAACAGGATTCGGGCCAGCAGTCCTTTGCCTCGGAAGCCGGGCATGTCGGCGATGTCGCGCAGCACGTCGGGTTGTACGGCCAGGCCGAGGGTGAGCGCGGGGTGTTCGACGTGCTCGGGGGCTCGGGAGCGGCGGTTGACGCGCAGCATGTCTCCGGCGTGGCCTTTGAGGAAGACTTCCAGGTTGGGGGTGCCGGAGTAGCGGCCGGCGATGGTGGCGAAGACTCCGCCTTCCGGGGACAGGACGGCGAGGCGTCCGCCCTGCTCGGCGAGCAGGGATGCGGCTTCCTCGCTGGTGACGTCGTCGGCGACCAGTTGCGGCAGAACAGGGACGGTGACGGCGTCGGCGTTCATCGCGGCGGCGGTCGCTTCGGCGAGCAGGGTGTCCCGGCCGGAGGTGTCGGCGTTCGCGGCGGCGATGGCGGCTTTCTCCGCCGTCTTGCCCGCGACGCGGGCGGCGAGTTCGGCTTCCACGATCGCCGGTTTGGTGCGCTCGACAAGGGCTTTCTCAGCGGCGAGTAGCGGCCCGGTCATGGCGGCGAAGACGGCGGACTTACGGGAGCCGGGCGGCAATACGACGACGGTGAACAGGTTTGTCGGCTCGCGCCAGGAACCGCGCACCTCCACTTCGGCGCGGCCCCCGGCGGCGGTCGAGAGAGCGGCCAATGCGATGCAGCCGGCCAGATCGACCGGGGTTTGGGTGAACTCGGCGACGGCGTAGACGTGCTCGGCGACCCACTTGGGCAGCACGTAGGCCGGGAACTCGGGGAGGTGCCGGCGGTCGCCGAGCGGGATCAGCGGGGCCCACTGAGTGCCGGTGGCAGCGTGATCGAGCATCGCGCGGCCGGTGGCGAGGATATCGGCGACGTCCGTACCTTGGTCGGCTTTCTCGGCGAAGTAGACGCCGAGGTCGGCGACCTGGCGGCGGCGGGCGTGGTCGGCGACGATCCGCGCGTAGTGGCCCGCGTTCGCCGTGGTGGGCACGGCGGCAATCAGGGTGTGCAGGTACGGGGCACCGCCGACCTTGGCCAGGTCGCCGGTCGTGGCGAGGCGGGCAGCCAGGGCGATCGGGTCGACTGGTTCGCTGGCGGCGTGCATCGCGCAGAGCGTTTCCCACAACCGGCCGTGCGCGGGCCGGTGAAAGTCGGCCGGGGCGAGCGTAGGGGCGAGGTCGGCGACGACGGACGGGTTGAGTAGCGCGGCGCCGATCACGGCCTGCTCGGCGGCGTGGTCGTGCGCGGGAGGTCGGGTCACGATGACGTGCTCCTGTCGTGAGTCGGGAAGGGCAAGTCAGGCGGCCTTGCGGCCGGGGCGCGGCCGGCGAACTGCGGCGGCGCGGGTCACCAGGTCGCGCAGGTCGGCGAGCAGGGTGCCGAGCTGGCGGCGGGCGGCCGGGTCGACGTCGGCCAGGGCGACTCGTACGCGGATCTCCGCGTGTTCGCGGCCGTCGCTGGCCCGAACGCGGACGAGGACGGCGCGGGCGTGGCCGGGGAGGTCGACCACGATCTCCGCCGAGCGGTGTTCGCCGAGGTTGCAGCGATGGTCGCGCCCGCACCATCCGGTGTGACCGTGCCGGCCGGGGCGGGCGGTCACTGCTGGCCTGCCCGGTACTCGGCGCGGATGTAGTCGAGTAGCCGGCGGCCGGTGCGGACGCGGATGCCTGTGCCGTCGCAGCGGGGGCAGTCGCGTCGGGTGCCGATGGCCGTGCGGTGCGAGCGTCGGCCGTGGCAGCGTCGGCAGCGTCCCCACGGGGACACGGCGCACACGGCGAGATATGACGCTGCGTAGATGAGGGTGGCGAGGCTAGCGAGCAGGGCGATGGGGACCACCAAATGCCTCCACAGGCCGGTTTTCGGGTGTGCGAGGGTCACGCCGCTAGGAATTAGGGCGCTGGCCAGGGTTGGGGTGTGGTGCTAGCAGGGGTGCTAGGTCTAGCGGGGGGTGCCGCTAGACCTAGCGACCACATGCCGTCCGGGTTAGGCGGCTTTGTCTCCCCGCCGCTTGTTACGCTCCGCAACCGCATTCGTGATGTCGGCCCGGTCGATGCCGCGCCGGTTCGCACCCTTGCCCGTGGTCGGGTCGGTGCCCCACACCTGTCCGGTGGTGATCCCGTACGGCTTGAGCGCTGCAACGAGTTGGTCGCGGGTCAGGTCGGCGTACGCGTCAGGGTTCAGCTCGGCCAGGCGCTCGGTCAGCGTCTCCGCCCATACCTTCGGCTCCGTGGCCGGGAGCACGGTGAGGATGTCGTCGAGCAGGGTGTCCCGGCGGGCGGCCGGGGTCGGTGCGGCCTGCCCGATGGCGTGGCCGGTCAGGGTGCCGGCGGCTTCCCGCAGGGCGCGCGCCCGGTCGATGACCTTCTCTGCGGTGGGCCCGTCGACGTAGAAGGTCCGCACGATCTGCGCGTCGTCGGCAGCACCGACGAGGTAGCCGACGCCCTTGTCCTTCTTCGCGAACATGGTCGCCCGGATGCCGTTCTTGTACGCCGACGTGCCGAGGATCATGTCGTTTTCGATCTGACCCATGACGCGCAGGCAGAACCGGGTACCGGCGTTTGCGCTGACCCCGGTGGGCAGGCTCTTGGCGTCGGGCCGCTGGGTGGCCACGACGAGGATCACGCCTAGGGCGCGACCGAGCTTGATGATCTTCTCCGCCAGCTCGCCGGCTTCCTTGCCGAACTCCGGGTGGGAGAACAGTTCCTGTACTTCGTCCAGGGCGACGACGAGCCAGTGAAGGCCCAGCTTCTTGCGGCGGGCGAGTTCGGGGGTGACCTTGTTGTCCGGGCACACCGCCTTGGGGAGGCCCTTGATGACGGCGGCGCGGCGCTGGCACTCCTTGCGCAACTCCCGCAGTGCGAGCAGCCCTTCCTCGGCGGTGTCGTCGTCCTGCCCCGACGCGTACCGCGCCGACACCTTCTCCAACGGGTCCAAGCCGCCGGTGCCCTTGAAGTCGAAGCACCACAGTTCCGCGTACGGGTCGAGAGCGGCGGCGAGCATGGGCACTTGGGTGGCGGCAGTCTTGCCGTAGCCGGGGATCGACCCGATGAGCAGGTTGGTGTACGGGAGTTCGAAGGAGATGATCCGGCCGCGCGGGTCGGTGCCGAACGGCACCGGACGCCCCAGGTCGAACCCGCCCATGGTCTTGAGCAGCGGCCACGGCTTCGGCGGAGTGGCGGCCATGTCCTGATCTCCCACCCACAGCAGCAGCCGGCCGGGGTGCACCTCCGGCTGTCCCTCCGGCCACACGCAGCCGAGAGGGCGGGTGAGGCCGGCGGCGAGCCGGTCACGCCGCTCGATCACGTCCCCTGCCGTCACGCCGGGCGGTAGGTCGATGTCGGCCCGCCATCCCGGGCCGTCGCGGGTGATCGGCGCGGTAAACGCGATGGCGCGGGTGCCTTGCTTGGCGATGGCTTGGGTGATGCCGGCGATGCCGAGCACGGCCAGGGCGCGCACCACCACGTCCGAGGTGAGCCGGGCGACGCGGGGGATGACCACGGCGGTGTCGAGCAACGGCTTGTCGGCCGGCTGACCGAGCATCCCGCACAGCGTCACGAGCAGGGCGAGGACGGCCCATCGTGCCCAGGGTGGGGCCAGGGCCACGGCGACGCCCCCGGCCAGGGTCACCGCGAGGGTGAAGACGGTGACGATGCCGCGCCACCGCACCCGCCGGTCACGCTGCTTCGACAGCTTCAGGTAGAGGTCTCCGTCGCGGGTCTGGGACGTCGACTGACGCAGCGTCTCGCCTTCCCAATCGAACAACCACCGCGTCGCCCCGGACACGAGCCGGATCGCGCCGACGGGGGCGCGGAGGGCGAGTTTGCCGGCGTACTTCGGCAGGCGCAGCGAGTGGTAGGCGCTGGTGTGTAGGAGGTGCCCCACCGCCCACCGCATCACGTCGGCCAGCTCGGCACGGGAGCGCAGCCAGGCGGGCAGGATCGGGCGGCGCTGCCCGGCGCGCGCGCCGTCGAGGGTGAACCGCGGTGACCGTTGCGCGGCCGGCGAGTCGACCAGCGCCGTCCCGCCGTCGTCGGTGTCGGGGTCGGTGGTGCGGGCGGCGCGGGCGGCGTCGAGGTCGACCACGTCGGCATCCGGGCTGTTCGGGTCGGTCAGATCGTGCTCTGCTGCCTGCCAGTCGAAGCGGTTGTCGTCGTTGGGGGACGTCATGATGGGGGTTCCTCCAAGCTCGGGGATGTTCCTCGGGAGGTAGGGGCCGGCAGCGCGGCGCGGGTTGGTAGCCGGTTGGCCGCGCTGCCGGGCGGGGTTAGCGGGAGCGGCCTGATCCGCCGCAGGTGGGGCAGGTCTTCATCGCGGTGCAGTCGGTGTAGGCGACCTTGCGGCCGTTCTTGTCGATGACGTCGTTGCAGCCCTGGGTGTAGTGCGCCACCCGGCCGGTGCCCTTGCAGGGCAGGCAGCGCGTGATCGCGTCGAACGCCTTGTTGATCAGGTTCTTGGCCATGGTCAGTAGTCCTCTCAGGGAAGTCAGGCGGCGCAGAACAGGGCGGCGATGAACAGCCACCCGATGTGCCAGGACTGGTCGAGGGCGTAGGCCCCGGTGCCAAGGGACGGGTTGTCGTCGCGGCCGGGCCGGGGAGCACCCAGGGCGTAGAAGCGGGCTGACCCGAGAGCGGCGGCGATGCGCTTGAGCGGGGTGCGCCGATCGGCGATGTAGTGCGTGACCGCCGAGACGGTCAACCCGACCACCACGCCCCACGGGTCCGGCCGCAGCCCGGTGCCGGCGACCAGGAACACCAGGGCCAGGCCGGCGGTGAGGGTGTAGGTGGCGACGTGGGTGGCGCAGGCGATCCGGCCTGCCCATCCGGGCTGGCCTTTGCAGTCGGCCTGGTGCTGGGTCTGGACCCAGTGGTCGGCGACCTGGTGGGCGACGTAGAGGGCGACGAACACGGCGGCGAACGCGGCGGCGCGGGTGCCGGTGGGGTCTGCGAACATGGGTGTCTCTCCTGAGATTCCGTGAGGGTCGAGGGGTGAGGGCCGGCGGCGCGGCGCAGGTTTCCAGGCCGTGAGGCCGCGCCGCCGGGCATAGCTAGTCGTGGGTGCGGACGAGGTGCGCGAGGGCGGCGCCCATGCCGAGCACGGCGACCGGGAGGCAGGCGACGGCGGTGGTGATCCACCACGGGGCCGAGGTGATGCCGGCGGCGACGAGCAGGTGGTAGGCGACCTGGCCGAGCGCGCCGACGAGCAGCGAGGCGATGGCCGACCACTTGGCGAACCGGCGGGCCAGGTCCGGCACGCGGCCGGACAGCCAGACGTAGAGGGCGTACGCGCCGTAGGTCTCCACGCCGATCGGCAGGGTGATGGCCGAGTTGATGGAGAAGCTGTCCCAGATTCCCGGCAGCGGGTGGACCTGGCCGAACCCGGTGAGTCCGCCGAGTCCGACCCATCCGGACCAGATCGCCACGAACGCGGGCAGGGCCAGCAGCACCACCGGCCACGCCACGGCCCGCGCGTTGTCCGTCGAGTCGGTCGGGATCGCCTCGGTGGTGATGTTGGTGCCCAGGTCTACGACGGGTGCTGCCTGCTCCGACACGTCCGGCGGGGTGTCGTCGGTGATCGGCGGCAGGTCCGGCAGCGGGTTCGGGTCGGCGAGCGGGTCTGGGGTGGTGTCGGCCGGGTCGGTGGCGGGCTCAGTGAGCGGCGGGGTGTCGGTGTGGGTGAGGGTGGCGAGGATCGCGTCTGCCTTCGGGCCACCCACCCGCAGTTCCTTCTTGAGGCGGTTGCGCGATGGGATCTCGCCGAGGTGGTCGGCCAGGTCGCGGGCGGCGGGGATCAGGTCTTCGACCGGCCGGGGGAAGGCCGAGAGCGTGGGGGCGGTCATGACAGGTTCCCCTTCGATTCGTCAGTGCCGTAGATGAGCGAGAACAGGGCTTGTTGCAGGGCCAGCAGGTCCGGGCCGCACCCGTCGTACGGCTCGGTCATCGACGGGTAGCCGTGCGCGGCGAGGACCTGGGCCACGTCCAGCGCCAGACCGAACGTGAAGCGGGAGTCCCCGGCGGGGCGGGGGATCGGGAATCGACGGCTC
Source organism: Micromonospora rubida (assembly GCF_009908295.1). Taxonomy (GTDB): domain Bacteria; phylum Actinomycetota; class Actinomycetes; order Mycobacteriales; family Micromonosporaceae; genus Micromonospora; species Micromonospora rubida. The sequence continues at coordinate 138,629 of NZ_JAAALO010000002.1, read as the reverse complement.
ACGGTGGCCACCGCCTACGCGGCCCGGACGGCGGCCGAGCGAACGGCGAGCAGGTCACGCGCTTCCCGCAGCACCCGACGCTGCGCCCGACGAAGCCGCTGCCAGTCCAACTCGGTCGGACCGGCGTCGCCGGTCAGCACGATGATCTGCGCGTCCAGCAACAGAACCTCAGCTTCGATCAGCGGCAACTCCTGCTCGATCTGGGCGAGGTCGGCCCCGCTCGGCTCGATCTCGGGGGAGTGGTTCGGCTCAGTCACTTCGTATCCCTTCTGACTGATCCGGCGCTCTAGATGTGCGCCTCTGTTGCGCAACAAGGTAGCGATACGCGGCTCTGTTGCGCAAGGGGGTAGCGGTATGTTGGTCCGATGAGTGATGCGCGAGATGAGCTGTCAGCAGCTACGAAGCGGTATCGGCGTACCGAAGCGGCTCATGAGGCCGCACGTGAGGCGGTGGTGGCGGCGGTGGTCGCGGCGCTCCGGGGCGGTGTCGGCCCGACTGAGGTCGAGCGGCTGTCGCCGTTCAGCGGTGCCTACGTCCGGAAGCTCGCTCGGGAGCACAGCGTCCCGCCTGCTCCGCCGGGGCCAAAGCGGGTTGCTTCCTAGCGGTCATCCAGCGGGTCGTAGCGCGTAGTTGCTGGCGTCCACCAGGCCGTACGCCAGTGCAGACGCCTCCATGTCGTCGATGGCGCGCGCCGGGATCACGAAGCGGCCACGGACCTTGATGGCGGGGAACTGGCCGGCGTGGATCGCCCGGTAGAGGGTCACCTCCGACATGCAGAGGATCGCTGCGGTGTCGGCGACCGACCGGAACCGAGGACGATCGTTCTTGGCGGCGAGGGGTTCAGCCACGGGATTCTCCTCAGTAGTCTGTGGTTGGCGTTTCGTTCGGCTTGCTGAGACCCAGTGAAGTCGAAAAAGGGCGCGGCGCCCATGCAAACCCAGTGCAAGGCGCGGCAATCCAATGCAACCGCAAGGTCGGGAGACGACGGTGGCGACCGTAGACCGGTGGACAGGAAACCTTGCCTGCTCGCTGCAAGCTGCCGCCGGAATGACGAACGAGGTATTCGCGGGATGGCTCGGGATCGCGACAAGGACAGTCGCGTATTGGCATAGTCGACCTGAAACGGTCCCTGGGAACGCCAATCAGGATCTGCTAGATACCGCCTTGGGTCGGGTCTCGGATTCGGTTCGCTCCCGCTTCTTCGAGATCCTTAGCAGGGTGCAGCCCGAGGGAATTGCTGGTAGTCGAGGCATCGTTGTTGATGCTGTGAGCGCTGCTGCCGACTTGATCGCCAATGATCCCTTGCTGACAAGCCTTGCCCTGCCGCACGACTCCATCGAGTCCTTGCAGGAAGACGTGACACTGCTCGCCCGGTCGGGAGGCATGGCGGCCTTCGACATGTTCAGCGGCGCCCGCCGGCTGAGGGACGAGGCAAGAGCCTTGGTGGAGCGCACCCGCCGGCCGGGTGAGCTGGCCGATCTTTACGTGGTCATCGGCCAAAGCGCTTCCCTGATGGCCTCCACTGCCTTCGACCTTGGGCACTGGAACGACTCGGCTGCACTGGCCAGGGCGTCGACGCAGTACGCCGACTTGGCGGGACACGCATCGTTGAAGGCGTGGACGTACGGCCTGCAAATGACCCTCGCCAACTGGCGCAATGAGCCTGATTCGGCTCTGAGCTACTTCGCTCGGGCTATGCGAGCGGCGCCGGATGGAGAGCCGAGACTGAGGCTTCGCTATATCGCTTCCCGCTCTCATGCTCTGCTCGCCGATTCGGCCTCGGTCGCTGCTGTCTTGGAAGCAGCCCAGCGCGACAGAGAGTCGGCCGCGGAGCGACCCGATGAACTCGCCACCTCTACCGGTGGGGAGTTCGCCTTCGGAGAAGCGCGGGCAGCAGCATGCGCTGCGGCGGCATGGCTTGACCTGCGCAACGGCGAGCAGGCCGCGAGGTACGCCCGGGAGGCATTGCAGGTGTACGAAGCGTTGCCGTCGCCCAGGCGGCCGTACTCGCAGATCAACGGCACGCAGATCGACGTGGCCGCTGCTCACCTCCACATGCGAGACAAGGATGGTGCGGCCGAAGCGCTGCGTACCGTCTTGGAGCTGCCGCCGGAGAAACGCAACGTCTCGCTGACCGGCCGGCTGTCGCGGATCGAGCGCCTGCTGAGCGAGTCACCGTGGAGCAGTGACGTCGACGCGCGCCAGCTCGCCGAGCGCATCTCGGTCTGGCTGTCGGAAACCTCAGCTCGCCCGCTCGCCTGACTGCCGCCAGGCGGCCAACACCTGCGCTTCCCTCTCCCGGCTGATGCCGATCTCGGCGGCTCGGTCGTGGTTGCTGGCCTCGCCGCTTTCCACCATCCACCGCCAGGTGTCGCGGACGGTCAGGGAGAGCGGCCGACAGCGAAGGCCGGCAGCCTGTGCCCTAGCCGTCTCGACGCGCCACACGCCGTCGAACGTGCGCCAGAGGGGCAGCTCAGACCACTGCCGGACGCCATGGCTGAGCAACACCTCATCGGGCACCCAGTCGAAGGAGGCATCAGCCCGGGTCGCGTGGGCGCAGTCCGCCAGCAGCCCACCGAAGGTGGCGCCGTCGACCGGGGCGCAGACGTTGAACGCGCCGGAGGTGCCTTCGGTGATGGTGTGGAGTGCGAACGTGGCCAGGTCGCGTACGTCGACCGGTTGGATGGTGCGGTCGGGGGAGCCGGGGGCCAGGACGTCCCCGCCGGCGGCCACGCGGTGCAGCCACCAGGGGAGGCGGCCGACGTACTCACGCGGGCCGAGCACGACACCGGGGCGAAGGATTGTCGTCCGGTCTGCTCCGAACGCGGCGACTGCTGCTGCCTCGCAGCCGGATTTCTGGTAGCCGTACCGGGTCGGGCCGTCTTCGGTGTCGGTGCCGTAGTCGGGGCCAGCGTCCGGCGGGCAGTAGAGCACCTCGGAGTGTTCGCTGAGCGGCTTCAGCGGCCAGTCTCGGTAGACGCTGACCGTGGACATGAAGACGTAGCGACCGGCGACGGGAGCGAGCGCGCGAGCCACTTCCAGGGTGTTCGTCGGCACATACCCCGAGGTGTCGACCACCGCATCCCAGGAGCCGCTTTCGGCAAGGGCTTGTACGTCTCGCGGCGAGGTCCGATCACCCTTAACGACTTTGACCGCCTCCGAGAAGGGCTCCGAGCTGCCACGGTTGAAGGTAGTTACCTCCCAGCCGGCCTCCATGGCAGCGGTGACGATCGCATGGCCAACGAACCAGGTTCCCCCGAGTACCAACAAACGCATCGCTCCATCATGCCGCGTCTCAGTGGGCAGCCCGTCGGGGGGCAAACAGCACTCAGCATGCGCGCACAGTGCCTACCACCGGCGAAGCATGCGCTGTCGGGTGCAGGGTGCTTAGTCTAGTTGGGACAGTGACAGCGTAAGGTCTAGAATCGCCTTGGAGCGACGCCGTTCACGGTTGGCCTTAACGAACTCTGCAATAAGGTCGAATGCGGGTGCGACAGTCGCGCCAATTAATCCTGATATGAGGTCGCCCCCCGCGAGGGCGCCGGAAGCCGCCCCCGTGCCAGCGAGGACGACTTGCTTCGTCCCTGAACGGAACGAACGCAGTGCCCTCGATCGCGCTATGGTTCTCTCTAAATCGGCCTTGATGGGAGCGAGTTCCTCCGCGAGGATCTCGGATGCTTCGTGCCTCCAATAACTCTCAGTCTCGGGGATCTCGGCGATGTCCTTCAAAGCGTTGCTTAGTGCGTTTCGCCATCTCGCGAAATCTTCCTCGTTTTTGCGGATCTCGATCAGCCCAGGTAGGCTCGCTGCGAATTCTGGCAAGCCTACCGCGAGCAGGTTTTGTAGACGCACCTTGCGTCGGTCTGGCGCTGCCCTGCCGTACGCGTGGCCTAGGGCCAACCGAAGAACCATGTCCTCCGCGTTGCTGCGTGTGACAGTATGAAATTGCCCAGGCCATCTAGCTAGAAAATTCAGGCTCGTGCCCACCGAGATTTGAAAGTGTGCCACAGCTGCTTGCGGGTTCGACGCGGCACCTATGCATTGGACGGCTTTGAAAAGTTCCTTCCTTGCTTCCAGCGAAGCGCTCTTATCGTCAATCTCTCGGAACCATCGGCCGACCGTGGTCGGAAGGCGTGCGATGCTGTCGATTCGAACAAATTGCACGATTCCCAGATCTGCCAGTGGTTTTACCTGAAGTAGAGCTTCGAGTATGTCACCAAACCGCTGAATATCGCCGGCTGTGTCGAATAAATAGAGGGGGTCCTCTAAAAGAACTTCGTGGCAGTAGAGTAGTGATGACAGGCTCTGTTGCAAGTAGTCTTCAAGAGTGTCTTGGTAGTAATGGTCAAAGAAAATGGCAGGCCGCAGGCTCCCTGAAACAAGCGCGGGCAGCTTGTCGAAGCGCTCCTCGTGGATATCCATAATGAATGAGTAGTGATGCTCCTTGGGGGCTTTGCGAATTCTACTGATGAGGTCTGTGCTGATTGGTTCTCCCCACCAGCGTTCTACGGCAGAGTAAGGGCTGAACGGCTTCATGTAGTCGTCGACGAACTCGAACGGACTCGATGAATCCGACTCGCTGCCTTGCATATGTCCTCCGTCGGATCTACACGCCGTTGCTGTGCCTCAGGAAAACCCCGAACCTCAAGCGTAAGCAGCTAGCGCAAGGCCGGCCTAGAAGGTGAGAGTCGGAGAGCGCCTCAAATGGGATTCGGGCGTACCGAGAGACGGCCAGCGACAGTCGATTCGCTCTCGCGACTATCCAATACGTCGTCTGCAACGGTCGCGCGGTGACCTCGGACGACACTTACCAGCCCCTCTTTGGTCAGCAGGGAGACGGCGCGGTGAGCGGTACCGACCGAGACGCCATGTGCCGCAGCCAGCTCAGTAACCGTGGGGAGTTGGTCGCCGGGCGGCAGTCGACCGGCAGCGATTTGCTCGCGCAGCTCGGCGGCGATCCTCTGGTACGGACTACTCGCCACGGTGCGCTGCGTCGGCGCGACCGGGCGCGGCGGCATCCGTGCGGCCAGCGTCCCTGCCGCGCGCTGGTCTGACTCCGACAGCCAGGCGGCGTAGACCCTGAGCGTGGTTGTTCCGCCGCCGCCATGACCAAGCCGGCCGGCGACGGTACGCACGTCGACACCCGCATTGATCAGCTCGGTCGCCGAAAAGTGGCGCAACGCGTGAATGTGACTGTCGATGCCGAGCCGGGTGGCGAGCCGCCCGTATCGCTGGGTAATGGTGTCGGGCCGGTAGCCACGGCTGTTGTCCGGCTCGGGGGAGAAGACGTAATCGGCGGCATCGGCCTCCACGTCGAGCTGCGCCAGGCGGTCGAGGTAGCGGCCGTGCAGCTCGCGCAGCACTTCGATCGTCTCCGGGTCGAGCGCCACCCGCCGCTGCTGGTGCGTCTTGGTGTCCTTCTCCCGCAGCGCGCCGTCTGCGTCCAGGTAGGAACTGTGCCGGAGCGTCAGCACGCCGGCGGCCAGGTCGAGATGGTGCCAGCGCAGCGCGCACAGTTCGCCGCGTCGGGCGCCGGTGGTCATGGCGAGCCAGACCAGCGCGCCCCAGTCAGGGTCGAGCCACGCCTCGTTGATGATGCGCGCGGCGTCAGCCGGGTTCGGCGGCTGCGGGTCGGGGTGCGGCGGCGCGGGCGGCTCGGCCTGCCCGGCGGGGTTGACGGCGATCCAGCGCCACCGAACGGCGCGGCTGAGTGCGCCACTCAGGATCCAGTGGATCTGCCGCACCGACGACGCACTGAGCGGCTTGCAGACGTGTGGCCGGCACTTCGCAGTGCAGGTGTGCTCCCCGTCGACCCGATGGCGCACGTACGCCTTGCCGCCGCACCAGTCGCGGCAGCGGCGCAGGCTCGCGTAGAACGACTCCAACGTCTCGGCATCGAGCCTGCCGACCGGCAGCTTGCCGAGCACCGGCCGGATGTGCTTGTTGAGCTTGTTCTCGTACCCCATGCGGGTGGTCGGCTCGATCTCAGCGACTTCAAGCCACCGGTCAAGGAGCTGGTTCAAGGTGGCGCGGGTGCGCGGGCTGCGCTTCTCGTCGACCTGGTTGAGGAAGCGGGTCCGTACCTTCTCCGCCTCTCGCTCGGCGGTCCGGCCGGCCGGGACTGTTTCGGTGAGGTAGTGCCGCTTGCCGGTGAGCGGGTCGACGCCCGCGTAGACCCTCACGCGGAGTGACCCGCTGGGGAGCTTCATGATCTCGCCACGTTGCCGCTTGACGCCTGCCACGGGGCCGACAGTAGCTCGATGGCTCCACGAATAGCTCCACGGGAGCCATCCGGTCGAGAGAAGTACCTGTGCGCCCGGCAGGATTCGAACCTGCGGCCTTGGGATTAGAAGTCCCCTGCTCTATCCGCTGAGCTACGGGCGCGCGTCGTGGGTGTCGCGCCAAGAGGGTACCGCCGCACCTGCCGGGGCGGGTGCGACGGGGCTGGCCGTCGGCGCCCGCCCAGCGTCGCATGATCCGCCCGCGCAGGGCACCCCAGTTTGGCCCGGTCAGCTCGGCGCGGTCGTCTCCACGACCTGCCCGGCCGAGCCCGGTCGTTGCTCGGCCGGGCCCGCCCCCTGCTCGGCGGGCTCACGGCTGGCGGGCACCGAGGGGGTTGGGCCGGCTCCGAGGAACGCCTCCGCCCACCGGCCCACATCGGCGAAGACCTTCTCGCGTACGGCGGGGCCGGAGAGGGTCAGGTCGTGCATGCCGCCGTCGAAGCGGGCCAGGGTCACGTGCCGGCCGAGGCGGGGCGCCCAGCGGACCATGTGCTCCACGTCCAGGACGGCGTCGGCGAGCGCCGCCGAGTCGTGCCACTTCGTGCCCTGGAAGCTGCGGGTGGAGCAGGCCAGCAGCACCGGCACCTGGATGTCGAGGCCGGCGCGGAGCTGCCGCTGGCCGGCGCGGATCGCAGCCAGCCAGCCGGCCCGGACCGGGAACCCGGCGAGCGGCTTCCACGCCAGGTCGTACGTCCACTCGCCGCGTCGCTCGGTGTGCAGGCTCTCGCCGTACACGTTGCGGATGCCGGTGGGGAGGATGCGGTGCGGCGCCCGGCGGGCCAGGCGGGAGACGGCGGCCGCGAGGGGTCTGCGCACCAGCCAGGGGGCGTTGATGTCGAAGAAGGGGCTGTTGAGGACGAGCCCGTCGACGATGCCGGAGTCGCGGCGGGCGTGCGCCCAGAGCGAGATGATCAGGCCGCCGGTGGAGTGGCCCATGGTGAGCAGGGTGTGGTGGCCGTCGTCGTCACGGATGATCTTCGCGGCGGCGTCCAGCTCGGGGAAGTAGTCGCCGAGGTCGCGGCAGAAGTTCGGGGTCTGGTGCGACAGCAGGCTGCGACCGTACTTGCGCAGGTCGAGGGCGTAGAAGTCCCAGCCCCGCTCGGCGTAGAAGTCGGCCACGTGGGTCTGGAAGAAGTAGTCGACGTAGCCGTGCACGTACAGCACGGCCCGGCCGGTGGGGCGGTCGGCCCGTCGGCGGACCAGGGTCGCGACGACCGGTCCCTCGTCGTCGGTGCCCAGGTCGATCGTCTGCCGCTCGTACGGCGGCCCCAGCACATCCGGTTCCACGACCGCGACGGTACGCCGGGAACCTACCCGGCGGTAGCCCAGAAGCGGGAGGATGGGGCGTATCCCACCCTCCCGCCGGTCCTGCTCAGGTCCTGATCAGGCCGTCTCGGCGTCGACCCGGGGCGCGTCGGCGTCGAGGTCCACCTCGTCCGGGATCGCCCCAACGTGGCCGGTGTCGCGCAGGTGCTTGTTGTGCCGGGGCTCCTGCTTGGTCTTGGAATCGTTGAGTCGGCGGCGCAGGTCGTCCCGCACGTCGTTGAGCGCGGCGTGCAGGTCCTCCTCCGACGAGGTGGTGACGATCTTCTGTCGGCCGGCGATCCAGCACTCCAGGGTGACCTTCTGCCCCCGGGCCTCCCGGTCCTTCACCGACACCTCCAGCTCGGTGGCGTCGGCGTGGAAGCCGGCCAGCCGGGCGTCGAGGGTGGCGAACTGCGTGGCGATCCAGTTCCGGTCGCCCTGGGAGAACCCGGCACCGACGCGCAGGCACTCACCCACGGTCGCGGGGTTCGCCACGGCGCTCATCGACGGGCCTCGCCCTCGGTGCGGACGGAACCGGTCGTACGGAGTCGGCAGAAAGTCATCTTCCTAGCCCTTCTGATCGGACGACATGCCGCCTGTTGTGGACGGGCGTGCCGTCGGTGGTGCTCGCTTGATCACTGCTGTACCCAGTCATGGTCCGTCCGGAAACGCCCCCGTCACGGTCTCCGTCGAAGGCGTGGCCGGTGCGGGCCAGTTGCGCAGCAGGGCGTCGAGCGCGTCCAGGACCCGTGACCAGGTCTCCTGGGTGTCGGGGGCGCTGTGGTTGAACCCTCCCCCCATCTCCAGGCTGACGTACCCGTGGAAGACGCTGCCCAGCAGCCGGACCGCGTGTGTCTGGTCCGGCTCCGTCAGGTGGTAGCCGCGCAGGATCGCCCGGGTCATCTGGGCGTGCCGGCCGCCGGCGCTGGCCGCCGCCGTTTCCGCGTCGAGCCGGAGTTGGGCTGCGGCGTAGCGGCCGGGATGCTCCCGGGCGTAGTCGCGGTAGACGTTCGCCAGCGCGGTCAGGGCGTCCTTGCCAGCCCGCCCAGCCAGGGCGTCGGCGGCCCGGGTGGCGAGTTCCTCCAGAGCGAGCAGGGCGATCCGGGTCTTCAGGTCCTGGGAGTTCCTCAGGTGCGAGTAGAGGCTCGCGACCCGGACGTCGAAGCGTCGGGCGAGCGCCGAGACGGTCACCTGGTCGAAGCCGACCTCGTCCGCCAGCTCCGCCCCCGCCCGGGTCAGGCGTTCCGTGGTCAGTCCTGCCCGCGCCATACCCCTCGTCCTCCCGGTAGCCGGGACCCAACGTACATTTGCCTAATGCTTTTAGGCAAATTAGCGTGTCTTATATGAAGTCCCTGACCGAGCAAGAGATCCGCAGCGCGTTCGTGAACTGCACCAAGGGCCAGACCAAGCGCCTGCACGTCCCGCGTGACCTGGCCGACCGCCCCTGGGGCGACCTGGACTACCTCGGCTGGCGGGACCCGCAGGCCCCCGACCGTGGCTACCTCGTCGCCGAGCTGGACGGCCACCCGAGGGCCCTCGCGCTGCGCTGCTCCGGCCCCGGCCCCGGCCCCGGGCGGTCGCGGCGCGGCATGTGCTCCATGTGCCTGACCAGCCACAGCGGCGGCGTCCCACTGATGGTTGCGCCGAAGGCGGGCAAGGCCGGGCAGCAGGGCAACACGGTGGGCACCTACATCTGTGGCGACCTCGCCTGCTCGCTGTACGTGCGGGGCAAGAGGGACGCGGGCGCCGGTGGGCGGCTCCAGGAGTCGCTCACGGTGGAGGAGAAGATCGAGCGGACCGTGGCGAACATCGCCGCCTTCGTCGCCAAGGTGACCTCCTGACCCCGGGGCCCTAGCACGCCCGGGCCTTGATCAGGTTGTTGTCCACAGGACCCTCCGTTGTCCACAGGTCGGGGTGCCGGCGGTGGCGAGGGAGCGTCGGGGCGGCCAGGCTCGGCGGCGAGTCGACTCACCACCGCAAGCCCGGATCTCCCTGGAGGGGCGATGTTCGACACGTACGTCACACTCGTGGGAAATTGCAAAGACCTATTACGTCTACCAGTGGAAATGCACCGTGACGCGCTCGGATTCGGGCTGTCGCCACCGGTCAGTCGCCCGCACTTCCACGCGGTCAACCACCGTGCGTAGTGCTCGTCCGCGCTCCGCATTCGTCATCTCCGGCCACAGCCCGAGAATCGTGTCCACCATCGCCGCTGCCTCCTCAGCGCCCGGCACGTCCCCGACGGGGGCCATCCGCGACAGCTCAACGGTGGCAGAGGCCTCCGTGCGACGTAGCTCGCCGAGCGCCTCCTGGTACACGTCGTCAGGGAGCTGGTCCAGCGCGTTGCGGGTGGCGAGCTTGACCATGGCCGCACGGGTGGCTGCGATGTCTTTCTCCAGCCGTGCCCGGTCGGCGCGGCCGGCGGCAACCCGGGCGATCCGGGCCACCCGGACGCCTGCGTCGGTACGCAGCTGCGCCGCGTACGCCGCAACCTGCCGCAGGGCCTCGTCCTCGACCCGGTCGATGAAGGGACGTCCGACGCCCGAACAGTCGCCGCCCTTGGTGTCGCCCCGGCCGTGGCCGCAGACGAGCCGCTCGCCCTGCTTCTGGAGCTTGTGACCACGCGGGCACTCCACCAGTCCGACGAGCGCCCAGGAGTGGGCTAGCGCCCGCGGCGGGGTACCAGCCTCAACCTCCAGCCGTGCCTGGACCTTCTGCCAGGTGTCCTCGTCGACCAGGGGCTCGTGCTCGCCGGGCAGGATCTCGTCAACGGTGACGACCTGGCCGAGGTAAGAGGGGTTGCGGAGCATCTTCTTCACATTGCCGTTAACCATCGCGGTGCCCCGCAGCCCAGCGAGATAGGCGGTGATCTGGCCGATATGTTCCCCGGCTGCGTACCGGCGGAAGGCCTCGGTGATGGCCGGTCCTACCACGGGGTCCGGGATCAGTCGCTTGTCGCGCTTGATGTAGCCAAGCGGCCGGCCGTGGTGCTTGCCGGCCTCAGCCCGCCGCGCGATGGCCCCCGCCCAGCTGCGGCCGATCTCCCGAGCGCGGTACTGCGCCACGTTGAGCAAATTGATCAGCATCATCTCGCCGGCCGGGCTGGAGGTGTCGATCTGCTCGCAGGCGGAGATGATGCGGACGCCGGCCTGGGACAGCTCGCGCAGGACGAGTAGCGACTCGAGGACGTCGCGGCCGAAGCGCGACACGTCGTACACGGCCAGGGCGTCGAGCTGGCCGGAGCGGGCCATCGCGCGGACCCGGTCGATGCCCTCACGGGAGAAGTGGGTGCCGCTGACGTCGATGTCCTCGATGACGGCGACCTCGGTCATGCCGGTGGTGGCGCGTCGCATGGCCGAGGTCTGTACGTCCGGTGAGTGAAAGTCGTCGCCGCCGCGGCCCATCAGGGAGCTGACCCGGACGTAGAGGACCGCGCGGGTGGGGCGGTCAGGGACGGTGGCGAGACGGCGACGCGGTGGCATCAGCTGGCGGCGCGGCCTTCCCCGCGCTCCGCCTGGTCGGCCAGATCGGCGAGGTATTTCAGGGTGGCGCGGATGGTCGCTCGCTCGGCCTCGCTCGCGTCTGGTGAGGCCAGCCGGCGCAGGATGATCCGCACGTCCGCATCGAGGGCGTCACCATGCTTGGCGCCACCAGCGGCGGCGAGAGCATGCGCCTCGTCGTCGCCGAGGGCCTTGGCGATGGCCTTGACGCTGGCGACGGTCACCCCGTCGCCCTTGATCCACCCGAAGATCGTGGACTTGTTGATGCCGGCCTCTCTGGCGAGCCGCGCGACGCTCCACCCGGGTCGGCGGGTCATCCGTCTGAGGTAGCCAGCCCAGTCTTCAGCTGGCGGGGAAGCGTCGCCCATAGGCGCACGGTATGCGCTCAGCCAGCGGCATCGGTAACTTGGTGGTCGTTGCTCTTTGGCGACGGTCGCGATCACCTTCCGCCGTCGTCGGATCCAATCCGCTTCCTGTGCGTTCACGCGCTGCGGCATGGCTTTCCGCCCTCCTCCGAGTGTTGCCTGACGGCAACGATAGGACATCGGGGAGGTTGAGGGGTACCCATCCGTTCGGCTGATCTCGGCGGGTTTTCGCGTCGGATGTTGCGTTGCCTAAAGCCAACGGTCTACGGTCGTGACCATGCAAGCGACGGGAAAGAAGGATGCAGCGTTGCCTGTGGGCAACGGCATACGACTGCGGGTCGAGGTGTACGACGCCCTGGCCGAGAAGCGGGGGCTGACCTCGGTTACGGGGCAGGCCGAGAGGCACGGCATCGGCCGCACGCACATGTCCCTGATCCGGGCGGGACGTAAGGGCGTGAGCCTGCCGCTGGCGATGCGGATGGCGAGCGACCTCGGGACGACCGTCGAGGCGCTGTTCGGACGGGTGGCGGCATGACGCACCCGCCGTCGGGGCCCTCGCAGCCCCCGCGCCCGTCCGGGCCGAAGCTCCCGCAGACCTACACCCACCCGCTGGTGACGCCGCTGGACCCGGACAGCCCCGAGGGGCTGGCCGCCGCCGAGGCGCTCAGCGAGGTCCTCGCCGACATCTGGGTCGCCATCCTGCGGCGCCGCGCCGCGAAGCAGCTGGCGGCGTGACCCCGATCCCTCGCCCCACCCCGACCGAAAGGACTCGCGTCCGCATGAACACCTCGCCGCACGTACCCGCCCCGGTCCAGCCGGGCCGACCGGGCCAGTCGGGGCCGAACGCCCCGAAGCCGACGCCGCGCAGCTGCACCGCATGAACCCGCTCCGCCTCAGGGCCTTCATCGCCCAGGTCGACACGACGGCCGGCCCGGACGGCTGCTGGCCGTGGCGCGGCCACACCGACGACGACGGCTACGGCCGGTTCGGCAAGGCGTCCGAGGGCGCGCACCGGGCCGCCTACGAGCTGATGGTCCGGCCGATCCCCGAGGGCCTGCACGTCGACCACCTCTGCCACAACCGCGACGAGACCTGCGCCGGCGGCACCACCTGCCGGCACCGGCTGTGCGTCAACCCGACGCACCTGGAGGCGGTGACGCAGCGGGAGAACGTGCTGCGCAGCCCGCACACGATGCCGCACCACAACGCGACGAAGACGCACTGCCCGCAGGGCCACGAGTACACGGCGGAGAACACGTACAGCCGGCGGACCGCGAAGGGCTACGCCCGGCGCGAGTGCAAGGCCTGCCGTCGCGCCCGGGTCGCTGCCGCCGCCTGACACAAGCGAGTCCCCACCGCAGCCACGGCAGGGACTCAACACCCGGACCACACGCACACACGAGGAGTCCAGATGCAAGACCAGACCCTACCCGACCTGACCGCCGCGACCGCCGCGCTGCGCGCCCTGTACGCCGCCGGCTGGCGGCCCGACACCGTGACGCCCCTGGACGGCGGTGCCGCCGAGTACGTCCTGATCCACCCGTCCGGCCGGCAGATCACGGCGGTCACCGACCGGCACGCCCAGTGCATCGACCTGGACGTGCGGGGCCTGGACCTCGCCCAGGCGGTGGGCGCGGTCACCGGCGCCGGGCTCGCCCCGGCCGTCGAGCAGCCCCGCACGATCAAGGCCCGCTACCTGGCGGCCGGCATGACGGTCGTCTACGACGACGGCACCCGCGACCGGGTCACCGGCACGATCCGCGGCAGCGACGACGTCACCGTGGCGTTCGCGGACGGCGTGACGGCGTCGTACGGCGTCGAGGAGGGCGTTACCGTCGTCGGCTCGGCCGAGCCGGACGCCACCACCCCGGCCGAGCTGGACCCGCGCCGCGCCGCCTACGAGCTGGTGCTCGCCGGCGTCGCCGCCGGCCTGCCCATCCCCGACGAGACGTGGATTCCGTCGAACAACACCGTCTTCACCATCCACCTCGCCAACGACGACCCGGCCAGCGTGGACCGCTGGGCCGCCTTCCTCGGACTGGGGGAGCCGACCTACGGCAGCGCCATGCGGGGGCCCCGGCGGCTGTTCCGGGCCTACGAGACGAAGGGGCGGAACTGCCCGGGAATGCCGGGTTGGTTGGTGGACGTGCAGAGCTTCTGCGACGTCCCCGACGCGGACGCCGCCGAGCTGGAGGCGCACCAGGCCGGCGGCACCCGGTGACCGGCCCGCTGCGGATGACCGCCGACGACGACCTGCCGCCACTGCCGCCGCTGCCCCCGATGGACCCGGGCCCGTGGCCGCCCGGCCCCGCCACCGCTCCCGAGCCCGACTACACCCTGGCCGCGCTCGGCCTCGACGGTGACCCGGTCGCCCGGGTGCTGTGGCTGCGCGCCGAGCTGGAGCGGGCCGTCGACGCGCTCACCCCGCAGGACCGGGCCGAGCTGGTCCAGTACGGCTGGCCGCCGGCCGCCGGACACCTGCGGGCGGTGGCCTGAAATGGCCGCCCTCGCCCTGCTCCTCGGCCTGCTGGTCGGCGCCGCCGCCGGCTACGGGTACGAGCGGCACCACGTGCGCGGCCTCGTCGACCAGATGCTCGCCGCCGACACCGCCACCACCGGCCAGCACCGTCTCGCCGTCCTCGCCGCGTACGCCGCCCGGCTGCACATCCGCCCGCGGGGCGTCCGGTGACCCGCCGCCGCGCCTGGGGCCTCGCCGCCCTCACCGCCCTCGCCCTCCGGGTCGCCCTCTTCCTCCTGATCGGAGCCATCGCATGACCACCGCCATCGAGTGGACCGAGGAGACCTGGAACCCGACCACCGGGTGCGACCGGATCTCCGCCGGCTGCGACAACTGCTACGCCCTCACCCTGGCCAAGCGGCTCAAGGGCATGGGCTCGGCGAAGTACCAGACCGACGGCGACCCGCGCACCTCCGGCCCCGGCTTCGGGGTCGCCGTGCACGCCGACGCGCTGCGGCTGCCGCTGACCTGGCGCAGGCCCCGCACCGTGTTCGTCAACTCCATGTCCGACCTGTTCCACGCCCGGGTGCCCCGCGAGTTCGTCGCCAAGGTGTTCGGGGTCATGGCCGCGACGCCCCAGCACACGTATCAGGTGCTGACCAAGCGGCCGGAGCGCATGGCCCGGATCCTCAACGACCTGGCCTGGCGGTCGTCGGTGTACCTCCGCGAGAGCACCCTCGACCTGCGGGGCCCGGCCCGCGACATCCCGCCGTGGCCGCTGCCGAACGTGTGGCTGGGCACCTCCGTCGAGGACCAGGCGACCGCCGACCGGCGCATCCCGGCACTCCTGGAAACGCCCGCCGCCGTGCGGTTCCTGTCGTGCGAGCCGCTGCTCGGCCCCGTGGACCTGGGCGCGTACCTCGACCAGCGCCGCCCCGTCACCGACCGGCACCTCGACGCTCCGGACGGCGCGGTCGTCAACGGCATGGAGCGGGTCGGCGACACCTGGGAGCGGCTCGCGCGCATCGACTGGCTGATCGCCGGCGGCGAGTCCGGCCACCGCGCCCGGCCCATGCAGCCCGACTGGGCCCGAGCCCTCCGCGACCAGTGCACCGGCGCCGGCGTCCCGTTCTTCTTTAAGCAGTGGGGCGAGTTCGCGCCGATGGACCCGAAGGTCGCCACCGGCAAGGAGATCCGCGCGTACCCCGGCGCCCTGCTCCGGAAGGCCGGCAAGAAGCTCGCCGGCCGCGAGCTGGACGGCCGCACCTGGGACGAGATGCCGGCCGTCCACGCCGAGGCGGCGGCCCGGTGAGCACCGCCGTCGACACCACCCAGCAGCTCGCGACCGTGCCGGCCCCCACCGCGGGGCCGGCCCCGGCCGGGGCCGGACACCGACCCTGCCCCGCCGGCACCCGCGACGCCGCCGGCCGCCGGCAGATCGCCGACCCGGTGCCCGCCAGCTACCTGCTCAGCCCCGCCGCGCAGCAGCTCACCACCCGCACCACCGACCCGGTCCACGCCGGACCCGCCGACGCCACCGGCCTGCTGAGGGTGCGCGACATCCCCCACACCGGGGCGTGGACCACCCCGCCGGCCGCCGGACCGGCCGCGGACTGGTTCGCCACCGACACCAGGACGGAGCAGCCGTGACCACCGCAACCCTCACCCGGGCCGCCCGGCCCACCGACGCCAACTGGCGGCTGCACGGCCACTGCACCACCAGCACCACCAACATGCACCCCGACGGCGGCGACCACACCGGCGAACAGGCCGCCAAGAAGGTGTGCACCGGATGCCCCGTCGCCGCCCAGTGCCTCACCGAGTTCATCGGCCTGCGCGACTGGCACGGCATCCGCGCCGCCCTCACCGGGTCGGAGCGACGCAACCTCGGCGTCCACGGGCAGACCAAGCGGTGCGCCCGCTGCCGCGACCTGTTCGTGCCCCGCCTGGCCACGCAGATCCGGTGCCGGCCCTGCGCCCGCACCAGCGACACCCGATCCCGCCGCAGGCACACCCGATGACCGCCACCACCGCCCGCCGCGCCGGACGGCGCTGCGCCGCCGGCTGCGGCTGGGCCCTCCACCCCGCCGCCGCAGCCGGCCACGACGGCACCCCCGGCGTGTTCGACCGACACCCCGGGTGCGAGGCCGACCGGCCGCAGCTCCGAGTCGTCAAAGGAGGAAAGGCGTGAACACCTGCGTCACCTGCGGCCTGCCCGAGGACCGCTGGGACACCACCGACCCGCTGCACATCGAGGGTGCCAGCCAATGCCCCGACTGCAACCGGGTCGACCTCGACGCCGAGAAGCTGCTGGAGCACCGCGAGGTGGCGGCATGAGCGTCGACCAGGCCACCCTCGACGCGGTCATCGCCAGCCTCACCGGCCGGCCGACCACACCCGCGCCGGCCCCCCGGCCGCACTGCCTCGCCAACTGCGGCGAGCAGCTCGCCCCCGAACTGGTGCTCGACAAGGCCACCGGTGCCGGCTGGCACTTCGGCTGCCAGCCCGAACCGGCCGGGCCGCCGCCGTCCACCGTCGCCGAGCTCCGCCAGGTGCTCATCGACTACGACGCCAGCCGCCCCCGGTCCATGCAGCGACGCCTCGGCCCGTCCGAGCTGGGCACCCCCTGCCAGCAGCAGATGGCCCGCAAGCTCGCCGGGGCACCCCGCAGGCCGATCACCGACCCGACCTGGGCGCCGTTCCAGGGCACCGCCGTGCACGCCGAGATGGAGAACGTCGTCGCGTTCTGGAACGCGCAGCTCGGCCGGGAACGGTGGCTCGCCGAAGACGACCTGGAAGTCGACCCTGGCCTGGAAGACGTTGAGGGGATCCGCGGCCACGGCGACGCGTTCGACCTCGACCACGGCATGGTCGTCGACTGGAAGTTCGTCGGCACCACCGCCCTGACCAAGCTGCGCACCGCGAGGCGACTCGGCAAGCCCGCCGCCCAGCAGGTCAGCCCCGAATACCGGATCCAGGCCCACCTGTACGGCCTCGGCCACCAGCGCAAAGGCCGCGACGTGCGGCACGTCCGGCTCGTCCTGCTCGCCCGCTCGTGGAAGTACGACGACTCCGACGAGTGGACGGAGCCGTACGACCCGGACATCGCCTACCTGGCCATCGACCGGTACTACGCCACCGTCCAAATGCTCCTCGACCTCGACGTCGCGGCCAGCCCGGCGTTCATCGCCGGTGTGCCGGCCACCCCGCACCGCGACACCTGCACCTGGTGCCCGTTCAACCGGCCCGGCCAGCCCACCGGCTGGGAAGGGTGCGCCGGTGACACCGCCGCGAACGACCGGCGGATGGACCGCTTCGCCGACGGGCTCATCGCCCCCTAAAGCCCCGGCGCCCCGCCCGGGGCGACCGGCCAACCAACTGCTCACCGGAGCAAAGGAGCACCCCAGCAATGAACGCCAACGACCTGCTCATGGGTGGCGGCACCAAGTCCGCCGCCTTCCCCTCCATCGGCACCGTCGTCACCGGCCCGATCGTCCGCGAGCCGAAGGTCCAGCAGCAGACCGACCCGAAGGACGGCTCGTTCAAGACGTTCTCCAACGGCGACCCCATGATGCAGCTCGTCGTCCAGATCCAGACCGACGAGCGCGACCCGTCCGACGCCGAGGACGACGGTGTCCGCGCCCTCTACGTCAAGGCCAAGATGCTCGCCGCCGTCCGGGACGCGGTGAAGACCGCCGGCGCGAAGGGCCTGGAAGTGGGCGGCGAGCTGACCGTCACCTACGTCGCCGACGGGGAGAAGACCAACAAGGCCTTCAACGCCCCGAAGCTCTACACCGCGACCTACCGGCCGCCGGCCGGCCAGGCGGCGAACAACCTGCTCATGGGCAGCGCCCCGGCGGCCCCGGCCCCCGCCGCCCCCGCGCCGGCCAGTGACGCCCCCACCGGCGTCGACCCGGCGATCTGGGCGCAGATGAGCGCCGAACAGCGCGACAAGCTCCACGCCGCCCTCGGCAGCCCCCGGTAACCGGTGCCCCCGAGTCGCCGGCCGGCCACCACCTCAAGGCCGGCCGGCGGCCCCGGAGCCCCGGCAACACCCTCCCCGAACCGATCAGCTCAGGAGTCAGATAGATGACGCAGGCACGGGACGCAGCGCTGGCGTGGCACGACGCCGGGTTCTGCGTACTGCCCGCCAAGACCGACGGCAGCAAAGCCCCCGCCGTCGGATCCTGGACCCAGTACCAGACCACCCGGCCCGACCGCGACCAGGTGACCGCCTGGTTCGCCGGCAACCATCCGGGCCTCGGCATCATCTGCGGCGCCGTCTCCGGCGGCCTGGAGATGTTGGAGCTGGAGGGACGGGCCGTCGCCGAGGGCGCCCTCGACGAGGTGACTCGGCTGCTCACCGACGCCGACCTCACCGACCTGTGGATGCGCATCACCGCCGGCGGGTACGCCGAACGCACCCCGAGCGGCGGCCTGCACTTCCTCTACCGCGTCGACGGCCCGGTGCCGGGGAACACGAAGCTCGCCAACCGGCCCGCCCGCGACGACGAACTCACCGACGACGAGCGGGCGCTGCTGGCCCGCCACCCCCACCGGGTCATCACCCGGGGACTCGCCGAGACCCGCGGGGAAGGCGGGTACGTCGTCGTCGCCCCGTCGAACGGCACCACCCACCCGACCGGCAAGCCGTGGGAGCTGACCTACGGCACGTACGGGCAGGTACCCACCATCACCAGCAACGAGCGGGAGCATCTGCACCGCGCGTTCCGCTCCCTCGACACGATGCCCGCCCCCAGCCCGACGCCGGCCCGGCCCGCCCTGCAGGTTGTCCGGCCCGCCGGAACCGTCACCCCCGGCGACGACTTCGAAGCCCGCACCGGTTGGGACGACGAGCTGCTCCTCGGCGGGGCCGGGTGGAGCGTCTGCAGCGGCACCCCCGGCTCCTACTGCGAGTGGCGCCGCTCGGGCAAGACCGACCCCGGCCCGTCGGCCACCACCGGCAAGGACCCGGGGCGCGACCGGCTCTACGTCTTCTCCAGCTCCACCGAGTTCGACACCGAGGTGCCCTACACCAAGTTCGGCGCGTACGCCCTGCTCCACCACGGCGGCGATCACAGGGCCGCCGCCCGCGAACTGGCCCGCCTCGGCTACGGCACCCCCCTGGAGCGCGCCAACCCCGCCGCCGAGCAGCGCGCCGCCATCGCCGACCTACTCCCGCCCGCGTCGGCCGCCCGGGTGCTCGCCGCAGTCGACGGCACCGCAGCCCGGGTCCTCAAGGCCAACGACGCACCCACCGACCTATACGCCGAGATGAAGTTGCTCGCTGACGCGGGCGAAGAAGAGCGCCAGGCGAAGGCACGCGATCTGATCCGCCGGGTGGCGAGACTCGACGCCGCCGACCAGCAGACCTGGCGCGACGCGATCCGGCAGGTCGTGCCCGCCATCACCAAGGGCGACTTCGACGCGATTATTCGAAACGAGCGGCGAGCCGAAAAGGAGCGGGCCAAGGAGGTCGCCGAGCAGCTGCGCCAGCAGCGGTACCTGGAGAAGAAGCAGAACGCCGCCACCCACGACCGGCTGATCCCCGCGCCGGCCGACCCGATGGCCGTCGCCCGCGCTCTCGTCGAGCGCCTCCCGGCCACCAACGACATCCCGCACCTCACCTGGTGGCGGGGCGACTTCTACGAGTGGAACGGCACCCGATGGGCCGTGCAGCGCGACGCCTCCATCAACCGCTGGCTGTACCTACAGACCGAGAACGCCATCTTCGACACCGGAGAAGAGTTCGGCCGTTGGGCTCCCAACATCGCGAAAATCGGCAACCTACGCGAAGCCATCGGCTCCGCAGTCCTCGCCCGACCTTGGGACGAGGACGACGAGAAGTGCATCGCCATTACAAACGGGGTGCTCGACGTCGCCAACCGGACGCTCCACCCCCACACCCCGCAGCGGTTCAACCTGGCATCGCTCCCGTTCGCCTACGACCCGGAGGCCAGATGCCCGAAGTGGCGGGCATTCCTCGCCGAGGTCCTGCCCGCAGACGAAGAAGCCCAGGCGTTCCTCGGCGAATGGTTCGGCTACGTCGTGTCCGGCCGCACCGATCTGCAAAAGATCGCCAGCCTGTTCGGAGCCAAGCGGTCCGGAAAGGGCACCATCGCCCGGATCCTGGAATCGCTTCTCGGCCCCGAATCGGTCGCCGCGGTCCGGCTCGCCAGCCTCACCGGAGACTTCGGCGAGCAGCCGCTCATCGGCAAATCCCTCGCCGTGCTCTCCGACATCAACTGGTCCACCCGGGACGTCGGCGAGGCCGTTGAGATCATGAAGGCGATCAGCGGCGAGGACTCCCGCGACGTCAACCGAAAGAACCGGGAGACGTGGCACGGCCGGCTCGGCGTCCGCTTCATGGCCCTCGGCAACGACATGCCGAAGTTCACCGATGCATCTGGGGCCCTGGCCGGTCGCATGATCCACGTCCGGTTCCGGGTGTCCTTCTACGGTAAGGAGAACCCGAACCTCACCAAGGAACTGCTCGGCGAACTGCCCGGCATTCTCAACTGGGCGCTCGACGGCCTCGACCGGCTCACCGAACGTGGCCGGTTCAAGCCGCCCGCCAGCAGCGAGGAATCCGAGCGGGAGATCCTCCGGCTCACCTCGCCGGTGTACGGCTTCATCGACGACCGGGCCGCCCTCGACCCGGAAGCGCCGCCGGTCCTGCTCGACGACCTCTTCGCCGTCTACAAGGAGTGGTGCGCCGACGAGGAAGGCCGCGACCGGGTCAGCACCAAGGCCGTCTTCGCCCGCGATCTCCGCTCTGCGGGCAACGGCTCGATCCAGGTCGACCGAAAGATGGTCGACGGCGTGCGCACCCAACGCGTCTACGGGCTGGCCCCCCTTGAGCCGGACGGCTTCAAGGTGAAGAACCGGTGGCTCGGCGGTGATGCGCTGTGAACATCC
This sequence comes from Micromonospora rubida, assembly GCF_009908295.1. Lineage (GTDB taxonomy): Bacteria > Actinomycetota > Actinomycetes > Mycobacteriales > Micromonosporaceae > Micromonospora > Micromonospora rubida. The sequence continues at coordinate 117,802 of NZ_JAAALO010000002.1, read as the reverse complement.
GCCGCCCGTCCGTTATGACCGATTGCCAGGGTCGCTGCCAGGGTCATTGCCAGGGTCTTACCAGGGTCGAAACCGCCTCTGAGCTGGGGCTACCAGGGTTTGCCAGGGTGTTTGTCAACGTCTTCCGCGTAAAGGAAGACAGAAATAAAAGGCACTTAGGGCACCCTAAGAAGAATTATCTCTCTACCCAGAAGAGCACCACGACAGGGAACCGACCCTGGCACCCTGGCACCAGCCGGCCAAATTTCGGCACTGACCAGCAGAAACACCCGCTGCCAGGGTCGAAGCAGCACCCTGGCAGCGCCGCCGCGACCCTGGCAATCCCCGCCAGCACCGGGCGGCAGTGATGACGGGCCCGCTGATCACCACCCCCGTCAAGCCGGGCATCCACGCCCGCTGCGGCGCCACCGTGCTCACCGGCCACGCCGAAGGCCTGCGCGCCCGCGTCGACCTGGTGCCCCTCAACCGGGCCGGTGAGATCCACGTCCTCTGCGCCGGCCTGAACACCTACACCCTCACCCGCGACGGCCTCGTGCACCGCGACGCCGGCCGCATCGCTGGCACCGCCCTCACCGGCCCGGTGCTCGCCGAACACGCCTGCCACCGCCAGGTCCCCGCCGACCAGCGCGCCACCACCACCCCGACCATCACGCCCCGAACCGAAGGGATCCCCTACTGATGAGCGCCAGCAAGCGCAAGGGCACCGCCTGGGAATCCGCCATCGTCGGCTACCTGCTCGCCAACGGCGTCCCGCACGCCGAACGCCGCACCCTCTGCGGCGCCAAGGACCGAGGCGACATCGCGGGGATTCCCGGAGTCGTCATCGAAGCCAAGTCGGCCAGCCGCATCGACCTCGCCGGCTGGCTCGACGAGACCGAGACCGAACGCCGCAACGACCGGGCGTCCGTCGGTGCCGCCTGGGTGAAGCGCCGCGGCAAGACCTCCCCCGGGGAGGGCTACGTGGTGATGACCGGCGAACGCTTCCTGCGGCTCCTCGCCGACGCCGGCTACATCCCGCAGCCGCCCCTCAACGACATCACGCCCGCCGACCCGACCGCCTGACCCGGAAGGACCGCCATGACCCAGCAGCCCGACACCCGCGACCCCATCGAGCAGGCCATCGCCCGCTGCGACACCGCGCTCGCCCAGTCCAAGGCCCACCTCGACGCCTTCCACGCCGACCTCGCCGCCATCGAGGCCCGCAGCGGCGACCGCGCCGTCCTCTACCCGACCACCGACCGCATCCCGCTCCGCCCCGCCGACCTCCGCACCGCCGTCACGAACGGCATCTGGGCCCCGGAGCCGACCCGCCCGGAGCCGACCGAGGCCGACCGCATCGAGATGGAGCGCGACGACCTCCGCATCCAGCTCCACCGCGAGCGGGCCGAGACCGCCGCCATGGTCCGCGACCGCGACGCCGCCCTCGACGAGCGGGACCAGGCCCGCCGGGAGCACGGCGAGGCCCTCGCCCACCTCACCGACGCGTGGGCCGCCTTCAACCGCGCCGGCCTCCAGTCGCCCACCGCCAGCGTCGCCGACCTCATCGGGCAACTCGCCGCCGAGCGCACCCGTACCGTCGAAAGGCTCGTCGCCGCGATGGACGAGCGCGACCAGACCCGCGCCGACGTCCACCGCGACATCGCCCGCGACATCAGCTACCTCGCCGCCGACCCCGCGCTCCTCCGCGACTGGCTCACCACCTGCCAGCCGGCGCCCGTCAGCTACGGGGAGCTGCTCCACCACCTCGGCGAGAAGATCGGCCGAGGCGACACGACGACGCCGGAGCCGGCCGACGACGGCCAGGACGACGAGCTGGACGCCGCCGACGTCGCCGAGCTGCTGGAGCGGGGCGAGACGGTCAGGGTCGACACCGACGGCCGCATCTGGCGGCCCGGCCCCGGCGGCACCTGGACCCGGGCCGACCTCCACGCCGACTCGGAGACCGAGCTGGAGGCGGAGTGCGGACCCACCCGGATGGTCCTGCTCATCGACATCGAGACCGACGACGAGCAGGACGACGAGGGCGACGACAAGCTGCCTGTCTGGGCGGCCCAGCTGCTCGCCGCCCTCGACGCCTGGGCCCAGCACTGGCACCGCCGCCGCCTGGACTGCGTCACGCCCGCCCAGCAGCACGACACCGCCCTCCTCGCCGCCTACGACGCCTGCCTCGCCGGCGACGGCACCCCCGGTTCCGCCCCGGCCGGCGCGCAGGACGCCGCCGACGCCGCGTGGGACGCCCTGGACGAGGCGATGCGGCCGGTGCTCGTCCAGGTCGCCGACCGGGCCGGCCGGGACGCCACCCTGGCGCAGATCGCCGCCGACACCACCCAGCACCAGGCCGCCGTCCTCACCGACACCGACACCGACCACATGAGCCCCGCCTACCCGACCACCCTCAGCCCGCTGCACATGGCCCGCGGCACCGGCCCCGGTGAGGCCGAGCGCGACTGCCCGTGCCCGAAGGCGGCGTGCGGCGCCGTCGACAGCACCCGCACCGACCCCGGCTGCACCCAGCACCCCGCCGCGCTGGCCCGCACGATGCGATCCATGCACCGGGCCGACCGGTGCCCGGCCAACAACCCGGCCAACGCCGCGCGGGAGGGCTGAGCGGTGGACGCCCGAGCAGCCAAGCGGGAGGCCTGCTGGCGGGCCGCCAGCGTCATCCGCACCAGCCTGGAGCAGGGCTGGCCCGACGACGACCTGTACCCCGACGCCGACGAGCGGACCCGAGTGGCCGCCGCGCTCAACGACGTGGTCGCCGAGCTTGATCGCCGGGGTCACCGGTGACCCTCCGCCGCCTGGTCATCCCCGCCGCCGCCGCACTGGTGGCGGGGGTGACCGCCACCCCCCGGAGGGCACGGTGATCGACCTCCTCACCTCCGACCAGGTCGCCACCATCGCCGGCATCGGCCGCGGCTACGTCTCGCGGTGGACCGCCCGCCGCGGCATCAGCCACATCCGGATCGCCGGCGACCCCCGCCTCTACTACCCGGCCACCCCCGTCCACACCGCCGCCGCGTACCCGGCCGCCCTGCGCCTCGCCCGCTTCATCCGCAACCCGCTCAACCGCGTCGCCTGAGGAGCCCCGTGACCCCATGCGCTACTTCGGGACACCATCCAGCCCCGCCATCCGAGCCGCCATGACCGCCGGACGGATCGCCTGCATGACCACCCCCGCCCAAGGCAACCGCATCCCACCCGGAGCCACCTGGGCCGCAGACAACGGCAAGTTCGGCAAGGGCTGGCCCGGACACGCCCGCTGGTACGAGTGGCTCGCCAACACCGTCGACCGCTACGGACCCGACCGGTGCGCCTGGGCAGTCGCCCCCGATGTCCCTTTCGACGCCGAAGGGACCCTCGCCGAATCCCTGCCCTGGCTGCCCCGGATCCGCGCACTCGGCATCCCTGCCGCGTTCGCCGCACAGGACGGCTGCGAAGACGGCCTCATCCCGTGGGACGACTTCGACGTGCTGTTCCTCGCCGGCACCACCGAATGGAAGGTCGGCGACGTCGCCCGCCGACTCACCCGGGAGGCCCGCGAGCGCGGCAAGACCATCCACATGGGCCGGGTCAACTCCGCCGCCCGACTCCGACTCGCCGCCGACTTCGGATGCGAGTCCGCCGACGGGACGTACCTGGCGTTCGGGCCCGACCTCAACCTCGGCCGGCTGACTGGCTGGCTCGACGACCTGGACGACCGCCCCACCCTGCTCCAGCACCTCTGGACCGCTCAACCGCAAGGAGCACCGTGACCCCGCACCACCTCCACGCCCTGGCCGCCGCGTACTCCCTCGCGGCGGCCCTGGGCGCGCTCGAGTCCGCCGCCAAGGCCTCGCTCGCCGACGCCGTCAACGGCAACCGCAGCGGCGAGATCTCCATCCCCTCCCAGCAGTTCGGCCGCCGCCACGGGCTCGGCGGCCACGGCGACCCCACCGCCGACCTCGCCATCGGCGCATGGGCCCCCAGCCGCCCCGACCCCCACGCGGAGGCGCTCGGCGGCATCCTGCGCGCCCTGGACCCCCTCGCCGGCCTGCTGCCCGGAGCGCCCGGCATGGACCCGCTCACCCGCATCCGCCACGCCATCCCCAGCATGAGCCCCCACGCCGCCGAGCGCACCGCTGAGGCGCTCGCCGTGCTCGACCGGTCCGCCCGCCGCACCCTCGGCCCGTGGGCGCCGCCCAGCCGGGCCCCCCTACGCGGCCCGATCCCGCCCACCTGCCCCGCCTGCCGCTGCCGCGCCACCCTCCACATCCAGACCGCCGGCCCCGAAGCCGACTGGACGGTGGTCTGCGACGGCAGCCAGCCGCCCGGCCAGCCCCACCAGCCGTGCCTGTGCACCGGGCCCGGCTGCCCGTGCGGGATGGAGGGCGCGGTGGCCGGCGTGGTGCACATCTGGCCCCGCTACGTCGTCCTCGGCGCGGTCGGAGGTGCCCGGTGATCGACGCCCGCCACCTCAAGTTGATCAACGTCAGGTGGATCATCCCGCCGCGCCTGCGCGCCCGACGCAAGCCGACGCCCTGCGTCTGCCCCGGCCCCTACGCGCACCCGTTCTGCTGGGTGGTCACGTGCCGATGCGACCACGGGATCGGTGCCCGATGACCACCTCGGTGCGGTCGCGGGGGCCGCACACGCCACCAGCCCGAGCAAATGACCCGATCGAAGGAGACCCACGATGGGCTACCTCAACCCGCACGCCCTCACCGACCGACCGGCCGCCGTCGACCAGGACGTCGAGCGGACCGACACCACCCGCGCGGTGCTGTACGAGATCGCCCGGGAGCGCAGCCGCCAGGACGTGCAGTGGGGCGAGCAGAACCACCCCGACGGCACCGAGGAGAGCCGCTGGGACAAGGAGGCTGCCGTCCGGGCTCGGGCCCTGTGCCAGCACCTCGCCGCCCGAGGTGAGCTGACTTGGACAGCGATCCTGTCCGAGGAGATCGCCGAGGCGTACGCGGAGACCGACCCCGCCAAGCTCCGCGAGGAGCTGATCCAGGTGGCTGCTGTCGCCGTCGCGTGGGTCGAGGCGATTGACCGCCGCACTGCCTGACCCGCCCCGGCCCGGGGTGCGACCGTGCGCCCCGGGCCCTCGGGCAGCGAACCCGATAACTGTCATTAAGCAGTGAGATCAACAGGGATTCGCACCCCTGCCAGGAACCACCCGGACCGCCACCAGCACCGCCACCGGATAGATCCACTACACGCGAACAGGACCGGCCATGACCGACCTTGTGCCCGTCACCACCACCCACGACCGACTCGCCGACCTGGTCGCCGCGTTCCTGCGCGCCTGCGCCAGCCCCCACACCGCGCGCAGCTACGGCTACGGCGTCAGTTCCTGGCTCGACTGGTGCGCCCACCACCGCGTCGACCCGTTCAACGCCGTCCCCGCCCACGGCCAGCTCTGGGCCACCGAGCTGCGCGACCGCGGCTACAGCGACGGCACCCGCGCCAACCGGCTCTCCGCCGTCCGATCCTGGTACGAGTGGCTCGAAGAGCAGGACATCGCGTTCCGCCGCAACCCCGCGAAGTTCAAGGTCGGCCGGCCCGTCGCCAACCCCGTGCCGACGCCGGCCCTGGCCGCCGAGCAGGTGGTCGCCCTGCTCGACGCCGCCGACGCCGACACCCCACGCACCGCCGCCATCGTCTGGACCCTCGCCACCACCGGGCTGCGCATCGCCGAGCTCCTCGGCGCCTACATCGAGGACCTCGGCCAGGACCAGGGCCACACCGTGCTGCACGTCATGGGCAAGGGCCGCAAGCGGCGCGCCGTGCCGCTCATCCCCACCACCCACCAGCGCCTCACCACCTACCTGGCCACCCGGGGCGACGTCGACCGGCTGCCCGCGCTCACCGCCGGCGCCCGACCCCGCCGGCCGCTGCTCGTCACCGACACCGGCGGGCGCGTCGACCCCCGCAACCTGCGCCGCCAGCTCGTCCGCCTCGCCACCACCGCCGGGCTGCCCGAGCCGCTCATCGCCAAGATGGGCCCCCACGTCCTGCGCGCCAGCTTCGTCACCCTCAACCTGGCAGCCGGCCGAGACCTGCGCGTCGTGCAGTACGCCGTCGGTCACGCCAACCCGGCCACCACCGAGGGCTACGACCGCTCCCACCTGTCCCCGGACAACCACCCCGCCTACTCGCTGATGGGCGTCATCGCAGCCGCCCGCGCCCGCCAGGGCAGCGCGGATAGGCTCGGCGCATGATCCGGATCGACGGCCGGGAGTGGGGCACCGTCGAGCAGCTCGCCGAGCGCCTCGGCCCCGACATCACCCCCGCCATGGTCCGCCGCTGGCGCGACCGCAAAGGGTTGACCACCCGAGCCGGCTACAGCCCGCTCGACGAGGCTGCCGCGATCGAGCATGCCGTCCGCACCTCGCCACGCGGGCGGCCCCGGCGACTTGACCTTGCCGCCGCGTAGCCCCATCATTTGTTCACATCCCGCGTAGGCGGAGTGTGCCCACAGCCCGGACGGTCGACCACTCAGGTCCCGCCGGGCTGCTGCGTTCCCGGGGACAGGACGCAGGGCGCGGTGGCGGGCAGGCCTTGGCGGCGGGGCCTGCCCGCACCACCCGGCGGAGGTGACCATGCCCCGCGCGCTCAAGGTCTGCTCCACGCCCGGCTGCCCCAACCTCACACCACGCGGCCGATGCGGCACGCACACACGCGAGGCAGACCAGGCGCGAGGCAGCAGCAGCCAGCGCGGCTACGGCCCAGCCTGGGCCCGGCGCCGCGCCGACTACCTCCGGCGCCACACCCGATGCCGGCTCTGCCCCGCCCCGGCCGCCGTCGCCGACCACCACCCGGTCAGCCGCCGCGACCTCGTCGCCCAGGGCGTGGCCGACCCCGACGCGGACGGCAGGCTCCGGCCCCTGTGCGCCTCGTGCCACGGCCGGGAGACCGCCACACACCAGCCCGGAGGATGGCACGCCCGATGAGCAGGACACCCGAGCAGGTAGCCGCCGACGACACGCTCACCGCCGCCATCGAGCAGACTCTCGCCGCGTACTCCGACGGCCAGCCGTACGTGCTCACCGAGTACGTGGTGGTCACCGCGCAGCACAGCTTCGCCGACGACGGCGACAGCCTCACCGCCATCGGCTGCCTCAGCCGCGACAGCGACGTGCCCCTGCACCGGATGCTCGGCCTCGTCGAGTACGCGTCGACCCGGCTACGCAAGCGAGCCACCGACGACGAGCCCTGCTGAAAGTCACCCTGAGTAACGAGGGGTGGGGGGTGACCCCCAAGACCCGCAGGTCAGCGGACCGCCGGGGAGGGCTCTGTCCGGTCGGCCGGGTTCAAAACTTCGGACCGTTACGCGATGTGACGGTCGGCCGATGCCGCGCGATGCGGCTGAGGAGATGATCGACATGGCGAGTGGTGGAGCTCGGACCCGCTCGGGGCCGCCGCCAGACCCGAAGGCGTTGCGTCGGGATCGGAAGTCCGACGGCGAGTGGACGGTGCTGCCGTCGGCGGGCCGGGCGGGCGATCCTCCGGCCTGGCCGCTGTCGGAGCACGAGGATTCCGACTGGGGTGAGCGGGAAGCCGAGCTGTGGCGGAGGCTCTGGGCGAGTCCGCAGGCGTGCGAGTGGGAGCGGCAGGGCCAGGACCTGGAGGTCGCGCTGTACGTGCGGCGTCTGGTGGAGGCGGAGCAGCCGGGCGCCCGGGCGAACCTGGCCACGCTGGTTCGGCAGATGGCCGACGCGTTGGGGTTGACGATTCCGGGGCTGCGCACGAACCGGTGGCGGATCGCTGTCGACCAGGTGGCCGCGAAGCGGGCGGAGAAGTCCACCCCGCCGGAGTCGGCGCGGATGGCTGCGCGGGACAGGTTCCAGGTCGTCGATGGCGCGGCGGGTTGACCCGGACGCCTTCGTCGTCGACTTCCCGACCCTGTTCATCACGGTCGACTGGATCGAGCAGCACTGTCCCGTGCCGGATCAGTTCCGCGCCGGTCAGCGGATGGAGCTGTACGACTGGCAGGCGTGGTGCACGCTCAACCACTACCGGGTTCGGGAGGACGCCGAGTGGCAGCCGGAGAATCCGCTGCTGTCGACGGCGTTCGTGCACCGCTGGTCGCAGATCATCGCGCCGCAGAAGACGGGCAAGGGTCCCTGGTCCGCGTGCGGGGTGGCTCTTGAGGCGGCCGGGCCGGCGCTGTTCGCGGGCTGGGCGGGCAAGGGTGACGGCTGGGCGTGTTCGGACCACGGGTGCGGGTGCGGCTGGGAATACGACTACCGGCCTGGCGAGCCGATGGGCATGCGCTGGCCGACGCCGCTGATCCAGATCACCGCGTTCGCTGAGGACCAGACGGAGAACATCTACCGGCCGCTGCGGTCGATGATCCGGCAGGGGCCGCTGTCGGATCTGCTGAAGGTGGGCGAGAAGTTCACCCGGATCGTCGACGTCGAAGAGGGCCGCATCGACGTGGTGACCAGTTCGGCGCAGGCCCGCCTGGGCGCACCGGTGACGTATGTGCCGCAGGACGAGACGGGGATCTGGACCAAAGAGAACAAGATGGTGAGCGTCGCGGACACCCAGCGGCGGGGCTTGGCCGGTATGCAGGGCCGCGGCCAGGAGACGACGAACGGGTACGACCCGACGCAGAAGTCGGTCGCGCAGATGACCCACCAGTCGAAGGCCAAGGACGAGTTCCGGTTCCACCGCCCGCCGCCGGCGAACCTGAAATACGAGACCAGGGCGCACCGTCGGAAGATCCACGAGTACGTGTACCGCGGGTCTCGGCATGTGCGCATCGAAACGATCGACGCGGACGCTGAGCGGCTGATCGCGAAGGGCGAGCTGGCGCAGGCGGAGAGGTTCTTCGGCAACCGCAACGCGGCCGGCTCCGGGGTGTGGCTCGACGCGGCGAAGTGGAAGCGGCGGGCGAAGCGGCGCGAGGTGCCGGACGGCACGCCGATCGTGCTCGGATTCGACGGTTCGGACCTGGACGACTGGACGGCGCTTCGGGCGGAGACGCAGGACGGCTACCAGTTCACGCCGACGTATGGGCCGGACGGAGCGAAGCTGCCGACGATCTGGAACCCGGCGGACTGGGGCGGCCAGGTGCCGCGCCTAGAGGTCAAAGCTGCCCTGGCCGAGTTGATGACTCGGTTCGTGGTGGTGCGGGCCTACATGGACCCGCCGTACTGGACGACGGAGATCGACGAGGCTGCGGCCGAGTATGGGGAGCGTCGGGTGGTCCGCTGGGCGACGGCCCGGCCGGTGCAGATGCAGGCCGCCGCCGATCGGCTGCACACCGATGTGACGAAGGCGGAGAGCACCTTCACGCACGATGGGTGCGAGATCACTGCCGCCCACATCGGGGCTGCGGTGAAGGAGCCTCGTCCGGGTCGCCGGTACAAGCTGGCGAAGCCGGAGGACGGCCGGAAGATCGACGTGGCGGTGACGAGCATCCTCGCCCACGAGGCGGCCGGGGACGTGACCGCTGCCGGTTTGTGGCCGGAGCCGGAGGTCAGCTCGAAGATGGTCGTCTTCCGCAATCGGAGCAGGGCGGGAAGGAGGTAGGGCGTGGCGATGACCCCGGAGGAGACGGTCTCCTACCTCGACGCGAAGCTGCTGAAGGCGCAGCGGCACCTGCGGAAGATGGACGCCTACTACGAGGGTGCCCAGCCGCTGCGGTTCCTGGCCCTGGAGTTGAAGCAGGAGTTCGGGGAGCGACTGGCGGAGCTGGTCATCAACTGGCCGGAGATGGTGGCCGACGCCTACGAGGCCCGCCTGGACCTGACCGGGTTCCGCTTTCCCGGGTCGATCAGCAACGGGGTGGACGTCGACGAGGCCGATGCGGACGTGTGGGCCGTCTGGCAGGACAACGACATGGACCGGCAGGCCCCGCAGGCGCACCTGGAGTCCATCGCGCTGGGCCGCTCCTACGCGATCGTCGGCGCGCGCGGCACCCTCGAGGAAGGCCCGGCCGCCGACGGCGCGCTGGCCGACCCGTTCGACGAGGACACCGATTCGCCGCTGATCACGGTGGAGCACCCAACGCAGTGCATCACCGAGCAGGATCCGCGCACCCGGCAGCCGGTGTCGGCGCTGAAGCGGTGGAAGGACTCGGACAACGTGCAGCGGGCGACGCTGTACCTGCCGGACTCCACCAGGCACTTCTACCGGGCCCGCCGGTGGGTGGAGCAGGACCGCGACGAGCACCGCCTGGGCGTGGTGCCGGTGGTGCCGCTGGTCAACCGGGGCCGAATGCTTAAGCACGATGGGCGCAGTGAGTTCGCCTCGGTGATTCCGATCGCGGACGCGGCCAACAAGATGGCCACGGACATGATGGTGTCCGGGGAGTTCCACGCGATGCCGCGCCGGTGGGCGCTGGGCATGGGCGCGGAGGACTTCGAGGACGAGGACGGCAACGCGATCTCGCCGTTCGAGCAGATCGCGGGCCGGATGTGGGCGCACCCGAAGAAGCCGGGCGACGTGCAGGTTGGCCAGTTTCCCGAGTCGGATCTGGCGGTCTTCCACAACACCATCCGGGTCCTCGCCCAGATCGCCGCCCAACTCGCGGCGCTGCCGCCGCACTACATGTCGTTCACGACCGATAACCCGGCCAGCGCGGATGCTATCCGCTCCAGCGAGGCACAGATGGTGAAGCGGGTGGAGCGTAAGCAGACCGGCCTGGGTGCGGACTGGCGGCGGGTCATGGCGATCGCGCTGCGGGTCCGCGACGGCGCGGACTGGGATGCGCGGGTGCGGCGGATGAAGGTGGTGTGGCGGGATGCCTCCACGCCGACCGTCGCGCAGGCCGCCGACGCGGCGGTGAAGAAGCGCCAGCAGGGCATCACGACGTTGCGGCAGGCCCGCATCGACCTCGGGTATGCGCCGGAGGAGATCCGACGCATGGAGGAAGAGGACGAGGCTGAGGCCCGCCGCGACCCGGTGCGCGAGATCGCCCTCGGCTTGGGCGGCGGCGGCAGCTCGGGCGCTGGTGGCGGCGATGTCGACGCCAGTTGAGGTGGCCGCGGATCACGCCGCGCACCGGCGCCGCCTGGCGGTCATCGCCGCAGGCGAGGCGGGGCAGATGTGGTCCCAGGTCGACCCGGGCCGGATCGCCGAGTCGTGGCTTGCCCTACTGGCCCGGCTGATGGTGCTGGTGACCGGCGCGCAGCGGGTCGTCGCCGCGCGGGCGGACCGGTACTTAAACGAGGTGCTCGACGCGCAGCGGGTCCGCGCGTCGCCGGTGGGTGCGGTGGAGGCTGCCGCGCTGGCCGGGGTCGCCTCGGACGGCCGAGGCTTGGACGGACTGCTCTACCAGCCGGCTGTCGCCGCCCTGGCGGGCATCGGGCGGGGCGCGACGGTGGAGCGGGCGCTGGCTGGCGGGGCTGCGACCCTGGACATGCTCGTCCGGACGCAGATCGCGGACGCGGGTCGGGCGGCCGACGTGGTGGCGATGGCGGCCCGGCCGGGGGTGTCCGGGTATCGGCGGATGCTGGTGGGCGGGTCCTGCTCGCGGTGTGTGGTGCTGGCGGGGAGGTGGTACGGCTACAACGCGGGGTTCGATAGACACCCGCGTTGTAGACCCGGGGCGACTGCGTGCACGTGCCGGCGCGGGAGGATACCGCCGAGGCGGTGCAGACCAACCCGAAGGCGTACTTCGACAGCCTGTCCCGCACCGAGCAGGACAAGGCGTTCACTGCGGCGGGTGCGGAGTCGATTCGGCTCGGTGCGGACATCAGCCAAGTCGTGAACGCCCGGCGGGGCGCGCTCGGCTTGACCCCGGCCGGGGCCCGGATCACCGCCGACGAGGCGCGGGCGCTACGCGGCGGCCGTGACGTGGGCCGGCTCCAGGCCCGGGACGTGTACGGCCGGCAGGTCTTCACCACGACCGAGGGCACGACGGTTCGCGGCCAGGCCGGGGTCCGGCTCGGCGCCCGAGAGAACGGCGCAAGGCGGTCCGGCGGCCGGTATCGGTCGGCCAGGACGCCCCGGCTGATGCCGGAGAGCATCCTCGCCGCCGCTGGTGGCAACCGCGACGAGGCGATCCGCTTGTTGCGGAGGTTCGGATACATCACCTGACCTGGCGCGATGCCGGTTACCAAACGTGGAAGGTCGCGATGACCCTCACCAAGCCGGGGCTGCGCGCGGCAGGCGACCTGCCGACGCACCCCACGCTGACCCACCCGAAGACCGGCCTGCCGCTGCGGGCCGTGGGGTTGCGCCGCAACGGCCAGGCGATCTGGCCCGTCATGGGCGCGAGCCCTGACGACCCGAGCAACGACCCGGCGCCGCCGGCGGACCCGGTTGCGGAGCCCCCGCCGGCAAGCCCACCGCCGACCGGGGGCGATCCGCAGGACAAGCCGCTCGGCCCGGCCGGCGAGAAGGCGCTGCGTGAGGAACGCGAGGCCCACAGGGCACTGAAGAAGCAGCTTGCCGAGCTGGCTCCGCTGCGCAAGCTCGCAGAGGCCCTCGGCGGCGGTGACGTTGACAAGGGCAAGAGTGAGGTGGAGCAGCTCACGGAGCGGCTTGCCTCGCAGGAGCGGGCCATCGCCGAGGAGCGGGCCGCCCGGTGGCGGGCCGAGGTGCAGGCGGAGAAAGGCCTCACCGCAGCACAGGCGGCCCGCCTGGTCGGTGGGAGCCGGGACGAACTGGCGAAGGACGCCGACGACCTGCTGGCCGCGTTCGGCGGCGCACGGCAGGACGGCGACCAGACCGGTCAGGGCGGCGTGCGCCGGCCGGGCATGCGCCCGGACCCGGCCCAGGGCGCGAGGCCCGGTCAGAAGACGTCGTCGCTGGACGCCGGCCGGTCCCTGTACGGCGAGCGGCACAACAAGACGAAGACCACGACAACTTAGGAGCGCGAGGGCATGAACCTCAACCCCGTGACCGAGACCTTCCAGAACGAGGACCAGCGGTGGCTGGGGTCGGCCCACGGCACCAGCTCCGGCGAGTCGATCACGCTCGACACGAGCGCGTTCACCGCCGGCACCCACTACCCCAACGGCTACTTCCCGTCCGGCCTGCCGCTCGGGAAGATCACCACGTCCGGGCTGTACGGCCCGTACGACAACGCCGCCTCCGACGGTCGGGAAACCCTCGTCGGGTTCCTGCTGTGCACGGTCGACGCGCCGTCGGTCAACACCCAGGACCCGCAGGGCTCCCTGTTCTGGCACGGCCGCGTCGTCGAGGCCCGCCTGCCCATCTCCGTCGACACGGCCGGCAAGGCCGACGTCGCCGGCCGCATCCGATTCGCCTGAGAGGAGGTAGCCGATCATGCTGCTCAACGCCGACTACATCGAGCCCGTCGAGCTAACCGGATACGTCCGGGAGGCCGCGGCGAACCTGCCCGACAACCAGTTCACTCTGGCGCGGTGGCTGCCGAACCGGCCCATCGACGACCTGGAGTACCGGTACACCAAGGGCGGGGAGGGCCTGATCGAGGCCGCCACGTTCCGGGCGTACGACGCCGAGTCGCCGATCGGGTCCCGGCCGGGCCTGACCCGGGTGTCCGGTGAGCTGCCGCCGATCTCGCGGAAGATCCGACTGGGCGAGTACGACCGGCTGCGCCAGCGGTCGGCGAACGCCGACGCGATCCGGGATGCACTGCTCACCGACGCGGAACGCATGACCCGCTCGGTGGCCGCCCGCCTGGAGCTGGCCCGCGGTGACGCCCTGGTCAACGGGTCCGTCACGATCAACGAGAACGGGGTCGTCGCGACCGTTTCGTTCGGCCGGTCCGGCTCGCACTCGGTGACCGCCGGGACGCCCTGGTCGACGATCGCTTCGGCGACTCCGCTGGCGGATCTGCTGTCCTGGCAGCAGACCTACATCACCACCAACGGTGAGGCCCCGGGCGCGATGGTCATGTCCAGCACGGTGCTGGGCTACATGCTGCGCAACGCGGAGATCCGGACGCTGGTCGGGTCGACGCTGGGTGCCCCGTCGCGGGTGTCGCAGGCGGCGCTGCGCGGGATCCTCGACGACCACGGCTTGCCGCCGTGGTACATCGTCGACGAGCAGATCAACGTCAACGGTTCGGCGACCCGGCCCATCCCGGTGGACAAGTTCCTGTACCTGCCGGCCCCGGTGGACCCGAACGACGCGGACGGCACCCAGCTCGGGGCGACGCTGCTGGGCACGACCGCCGAGTCCCTGGATCCGCGCTACGGCTTGGAGGAGGGCGACCGGCCGGGCATCGTGGCCGGCGCGTACTCCACCGAGGACCCGATCGCCCTGTGGACGAAGGCGGCCGGGATCGGCCTACCGGTGGAGGCGAACCCGGACCTGTCGTTCGTGGCGGACGTGGCATGAGCCGGGCGGAGCTGGCCACGTACGTGCACGTGGCGGACGAGCATGGCGTCGGGCACGTCTTCGGCCCGGGTGACCTGGTGCCGGCCTGGGCGGTCGGGAAGATCGTCAACCCGAAGGCGTGGAAGGGCGGCACGGTGCCCTCCGACGTCGAGTCGCCGGCCGACGAGCGGGCGCGGCTGCTGGCCCGCCTCGCCGAGCTGGACGAGGCCGGCGACCCCGACGGCGACGGCTCCGACGGCGAGGACAACCCGCCGCCGAAGAGCGGCCCGGGATCGGGCGCACCGCGCTGGCGGGAGTACGCGGCCCGCCACGAGGTGGAAGTCCCGGCGGACGCGTCTCGCGAGGCCGTGATCGCCGCGCTCGACGAGGCGAAAGTCCCGACCGAGTGAGACTCCGGCCGGGTCGGGAAGCCACGGACCCGGCCCGGCCGGACCACCAACGAAAGGGGTGAGCGGTGGCTGATCTGTTCGAGCTGAGCCAGCTCGCCTCGTACATGCAGCAGGACCTGGACCAGGCGTCGGCGGAGCTGGCCCGGACGGTGGCAACGTCGCTGATCCGGTCAGCGGCCGGCGCGGCCCGCTACGACGCGCTGGTCGACCTGTCACCGCTGCTGCCGGTGGCGCTGGACGTGGCCCGGCGGATCCTGCTCAACCCGGCCGGGGTGCGCTCGGAGCAGATCGACGACTACTCGGTGACGTACGCGGCTGAGGTGCTGGCCGGTGCGGCGCTGACGGACGACGAACGCGCTCGGGTGCTCGCCGCGGTCGGGGTGCGGACGTCGACGGCGTTCTCGATCCGCCCGGGCGCCCCGGCGCGACGGCGGTGCTGGCGGTACGGGGAGGAAGCGGAGAGATGAGCGGCTACTTCACGCCCTTTGCTGAGGGGGTCATGGACGGGTCGATCGACCTGGACACGGCAAGCATCAAGGTCGCGCTGGTCAGGGGCTATACGTTCTCGGCGGCGCACCGGTACGTCAGCGACGTGACCGGGGCGGGCGGCACGATCAACGGCACGTCGGCGGCCCTGGCGAACAAGGTGGTCACCGGCGGGGTGTTCGACGCCGACGACACCACGATCTCGGCCACGGCCAGCGCGGTAAACCACGGCCTGCTGCTCTTCCAGGCGTCCGCGGCAGCCGGCGGCGCAGACGTGGCGGCGACCGCGCAGCGGCTGATCGCCTGGTTCGACACCGGGACGGGCCTGCCGATCCAACCGGGCACGGGCACGGTCACGGTGACGTGGCCGGCGGCGTCGCCGAAGATCCTCAAGGTCGGCTGACCATGACGCTCCCCGTGATCCGATCCGTCACCACGACGCTGGCCACCCTCCGGCCCGGCCAGTCCGCGCAGGTGACCATCGAGGCGGTTGACCCGGACAGCCGCACGGTGGCGGTGACGGTGTCGGTGCGGTCACCGACGCTGCTGGGCTGGTGCCCGCCGGACAGCACCACGGCGCAGATCCGGGCGATGACCGGCCGGTACGCCCGGCCGCAGGTGATGCGGCTGTACACGGGTGCCGGCGGCGGCATCGCGCCGTGGTCGTCGGGGATCCTCACGCAGGTGCCGGCCGGCTGTCCGGTGCACTACAGCTTCAAGGACTGGACGTCGGCTTCGCCGGCGGCGGTCCGGGAGTGGCTGTCGGCGCGGCCGGCCGGCCGTCGGGATGTGGTCGACCTGGTGACGTTGGATCACGAGCCGGAGCAGCAGACGGCGGGCGATCCGAGCCCGGCGGAGTTCCGGCAGCAGTGGCAGGAACTGGTCGGCGCGCTCGCGGGCCATCCGCGTCGGGCCGAGGTGTGGTTGGTGCCGGTGTTCACCGAGTACGCCGCCCGCCGGCAGGCGTCCTGGTGGGACGACTTCGGCCAGGTCGCGGCCATGCCCGGGGTGGACGCGGTGGGGTTCGACATCTACGACACCGGCTACGAGCGGTACCGCACCCCGGCCGAGCGCAACGACTTCGCGCTCGCCGCCGCCCGGCGGGTCGGTAAGCCGCTGGTCGTCGCCGAGTGGGGCATCAAGCGGAAGCCGACCCTGAAGGGCGGGAAGCCGTACGACCCGGACGGCGCGCTGTGCGCGCAGGCGATGCGGGACAACGTGGCCCACCTGCGGGCGCAGCCGGATGTGCCGTTCGTGGAGTGGTTCCACCGGGGCGACTGCAACCTCGACGCCCGCGGCCCGGAACGGCAGGCGTTCGTCGATCTGATGGGCTGAGGCCGGGAGGTCCGTCGTGGCTGTCTCGTACGTCGCGGTCTCGTCCGGGTCGTCAGGGGCGGCGACCAGTACCTCGTTCGCCACGACCCTGCCTTCCGGGTGGGTGCCCGGTGACGTGGCGGTCCTGGTGGGGCACGTCTCGGGTAGCTCCCTGACGATGGCCACGCCCGCCGGGTGGACGGCGCTGCCGGGCACGTGGCCGGTGACGGAGGACGCGGCGTCCCGGCTGTACGCCTGGTCGCGGGTACTCCAGGCCGGCGATGCGGCGCCGACGCTGACCAACTCCGGCAGCATGACGGGCGCGTGGGTGTGCACCGCGTGGCGGGGCGCGTCCGGTGTCGTTCAGGCGGCTGCGGCGACCGCGTCGGGCACGGCGGTGACCCTGCCGACCCTGACCGGGGTCGGTGCCGGGTCGGCGCTGCTGGTGGGCGCGCATTGCCGCGTGGCGTCGGGCACGATCCCGACTGGCCTGTCGCCGGCGGTCGCCTACCTCGAGGTGGTGGACCTGGCCACCAGCCGGGCGACGTCGGCCGCGAACGTGCGGGCCGGTGCCGCGTACCGGGTGGTTGGCTCTGCCGGCTCGTACGGCGGGGAGCAGGTCACCTCGGACGTGACCGGCTCGATGGCCGCCGTGCTGGTCGAGCTGGCCGCGGCGTCGTCGGATGCGGTGACAGCCCCGGACGGCATCGCCGTCCCGGTGGCGGTCGGCGACCCGTCGGCAGCCTGGTCGGCGGTCAGCGCCCCGGACGGCCTCGCCGTGAGCGTGGCGCTGGGCGGCCCGAACGCGTCGTGGACGGCCGACACCGCCCCGGCGGGCGTCTCGGTGCCCGTAGCGGTGGGCGGCCCGTCAGCGGCATGGGCGGGCGAGACTGCCCCGGGTGGGCTGTCGGCGCCGGTCGCGGTCGGTTCCCCTGGGGCCGGCTGGTCGGCGGGCGTCGGGCCGGCCGGTCTGGCCGTGCCCGTCGCGCTGGGCGAGCCAGCGGCGACCTGGGCCGGGGAGTCCGCTCCGGACGGGATCAGCGTGCCGGTGGCGCTGGGTGCGCCGAGCACATCGGTGCCTGGTCGGCAGGTGCATCGGCCGTACATCGGCATGGTGGCCCAGCCCGGGCCGGGTGTGGTGGTGCGGCCGAGTAGCGGCGTGGTGGTCCGACCGTAGGGGGTCTCGATGCTCGAGGTGGTGCTGGCCCGCGGGCGGGCGGCGGCCGAGGCGCTGATGGTGGACGAGTGCGTCATCGAGGCGGTGACGGGGTCGACGACGGACCTGGAGACGGGCGAGGTCGTGGACACCGTCGAGCAGGTGTACGCCGGCCGGTGCCGGGTGCAGCAGGCGGCACCGTCGGCGTCGGACCAGCGGGCCGGCGAGGCGGACGTGCTGATGCTGACCAGGGTGCTCCAGCTGCCCGTGCTCGCCTCCGCGGGCGTGCGGGCCGGCCACCGGGTCAGGCTCACGGCCTGCCAGCACGACCCCGACCTGGTCGGTCGCCGGTTCGTGGTGCGGGCCGAGTTCGCCAAGAGCCACGCGACGTCGCGGCGGGTCGGGATCGAGGAGGCGACGAGCTGATGCGTATCGACACCGAGTCTTCGCAGCTCAACGACCTGGTTGCGGAGCTGCGAGAGGTGCCCGAGGGCGCCCACGACAACATCCTCAAGGCGGTGCGGTTCACCGCTTTCGGGATCAAGAAGGCCGCGCAGCAGTCCGCTGGCGGCATTGCCCACGCGCCCGACTATCCGCGCGCCATCACCTACGACACCACGGACCGCGGTGTGGGCGATGGGGTCAGCGCGGAGATCGGCCCGGACAAGGACCGCAGGCAGGGCGCGCTGGGCAACATCTTGGAGTACGGCACGCCCAACAACGCGCCGCTCGCGCATCTGGGGCCGGCGCTGGACCGCTGGTCGCCCGACTTCGTGGCCGGGCTGGAGCGGGCCGCGGCGGACGCCCTGGAGGCGTTGTGAGCAGCGACCTCGCCCGAATCCGTGCTTTGATCGCGCGGCTCCGTTCCAAGCGGGTCGTCATCGCGGTGAGGTCAAGGTGAGCGACGACCCGCACGCCGTGGCGTTCCTGTCCCTGCTGCGCGACGTGTCCGGGCTGCGGGTGTTCCCCGACGCCGACGGCAACACCCCGACGGCGGCGACGGCCCTGCCGTACGTGGTGGCGTGGGTGTCCGTCCGCTACGACCTGGGGCCGACCATCGACGGCCGGTCCAGCCGCGGCGTGGCCACGGCGACGGTGCACAGCGTCGGCGCGAACGACACGGCCGCGCGGGTGGTCGCAAGCCGGGTGCGGGCCGCGCTGCTGGACGTGGGGCCGACCATGACCGGCCGGAAGCCGTACCCGATCCGGCACGACGACGGGCTCCCTGCCCGCCCTGACGAGTCCACCGGCCGTCGCGTCGTCGACCAGGTGGACGTGTACCGACTGGAATCCCTGCCGGGCTGACCGGCGCCACACCTGAGGAGGAGTCGTGCCGGACCTGGTGCGTATCCGCGACAAGAGCACGGACACCGAGTACAGCGTTGGCGCCCGCCGGGCCGCCCAGCTCGTCGAGCGTGGCGGCGTCGAGCTGGTGACCGACGGCGACGCGGCGGACCGGCTGGGCCGTGCGCTGCCGGCCACGACCACCGCCCCCGCGGCCAGTGAGCCGGACCCGAGGGGCGAGACGGAGCCGGCTCCGTCGACCAGTGCCACCACCAAGAGCAAGAGCGCGAGCAAGGAGGAGACCCGATGACGTCCCCGCTGCCCACCTCGGTGCCGTCCGACGGCACCCTCCGCATCGACTTCGTGCCGACCATCACGACCCGTACCGCCCCGAAGGCGGCCACGGAACTGCTCGCCGCCGGGTCGCAGGAGCTGGCCGGGTACGTCACCGGCGACGGCTTCAACCCGTCCGGTGAGCAGGCCACCGTCACCGACGAGCGGATCGCCACCACGCAGACGTTCGAGCAGCCCGGCCGGAAGACCAAGAGCCTCAGCGTCACCTACGTGCACAACCCGGACGACCCGACGAACAACGAGGCGTACCTGACCCTCGAAGAGGGCACGACCGGGTACATCGTCACCCGGTACGGGGTGCCGCGCGGGCAGACGTACGCGGCCGGCGACATCGTGGACGTGTGGCCAATCAAGGCCGGCGAGCCGCTGAAGCAGTGGAACGGCGCGAACAGCGTGCACACCGTCACCCAGCGGCTGTTCGTCGTCGGCGACGTGGTCATCGACGCGGTGGCGGCGGCGTGAGCGACGTCGACGCGATCCTCACCGGGGCGCGGCTGCCGGAGGACCGGGTGCCGGTGTGCACCCGAGCCGACCTGGTCGCCGAGTGGAAGCGCCTCGGCCAGGACCTCACCGCCGCGGCGGTGAAGAACGCCGCCGACCCGCGTATCGGCGGCAGCGGCACCGGCGAGGTGGCCGCCCGCATGGAGGCGCTGAGGTCGGAGATCGAGGCCAGCACCGTCGAGTTCCGGATCCGTGCCCTGCGCCGCAAGGTGTGGAACGACCTCGCCGACGCGCACCCGCCCCGCAAGACCGGCGGCAAGGTACACCCCGAAGATGAGTCGCTGGGCGCCAACCGGTCGACGTTCCTGCCCGCCCTGGTGCGGGCATCCACGGTCGCCCCGACGCTGGCCGACGAGACGTGGGAGGCGTTGCTCGACCCCGACGGTGAGCTGCTGTCGGAGCAGCAGTGGCGGCGGCTGTGGCGGGCCTGCTGGAACCTCAACGTCGCGGAGATCGACATCCCTTTCTCCGTCGCCGGATTGCTGACGAGCCCGGGTTCCGGCAGCGGATCCGGCTCGCCCGAACCCTCGGAGTAGCGCCCCGCCGGCTGGAGGGATGGGAGCCGACCACCGTCTACGAGCACGACGAGGGCGGCCGGCTGGTGCGGTCGACGCCGGAGTCGGAGTGGAACGACCAGCAGGTGGCCCTGCTCGTCGCTCTCGACGAGTACGAGGCGGCCCTGTGTCGCCGCTGCGGGCACCTGCTCGAGGAGACGACCCGGCCGGAGCACGACTACAACAACCCGCTGGCCACAGCCGTCTACCTGCCCGCCCCGGGCACGCCGGTGCAGTGCCACTGCTGCGCCGCCCTGGAGCGCTCCGAGCAGCAGACCAACGCGCAGAACCCGCAGCACCCAGGGGCGATCCTGCACGCCGTCCAGCTCGTGCCGAGGAGGTGACCGGTGACCCGCACCGTCAAGGTCGGACTCGACGTCGCCGAACAGCCGTTCGTTCGCGGGATGGGCCGGGCGGCGGACGCAGCCGACAAGCTGGACGACGCCCTCGACGACGTCGCCGAGTCGGCGAAGGACACCACCACCAGCACCGATCGGGCCAAGGAGTCGACCGAGGATCTCGGTGACGCGGCGAAGGACACCGGGAAGGATTTGGACCGGCTCCGGGCCGACGCGGCACGCCTGGACCGGCAGATCGACGAGACGACGGACACGATCCGCGAACTGGCCAGGGCTATCGCTGCCGCGTCGGATGAGGCGGAGCGGGCGGACCTGGCCGAGAAGCTGGCCGCCGCCCGGGTGAAGCAGCGGTCGCAGGTCGACCTACGCAAGCTCATCGACGTCAAGGACGACGATGGCGCGGCCTCGGACATGGGTGCCGAGCTGGCCAGCCAGGTGTCCCTGTCGTTCGCGGCCCGGCTGGGCCCGCTGCTGGCTCGGGCGCCGATGGCCGGAATGAACCCGGCGGTGCTGGCGATCGGTGCCCCTATCGTGGCCGGGCTGGCGACGCTGGTCGGTACCGCCGTGGGTGGCGCGATCATCGGCGGTGTCGGTATCGGCGGCGTGGTCGGCGGCATCAAGCTGGCGGCAAAGGACCCGGCGGTCAAGGCTGCCGGCATGGAGCTGGGGCAGGACCTGTCAGAGGTGCTGGGTCGGGCGTCGTCAGCGTTCATCCCGGAAACCCTCAGCGCGATCGACGCCATCGGCGACCGAGTGGAGCGGTTGGAGCCCCAGTTCAATCGGGCGTTCAGCTCCGCGTCGAAGCTGGTGGAGCCGCTGCTGGATGGGCTGCTCGACGCAGGAGAGAACGCTCTGCCCGGGGTGATCGACGCGCTCGACGCGGCCGGCCCGGTCATCGACTCGATCGCTGGCGGGGCCCGGGACCTCGGGCAGGCCATCGGTGACGGCCTGTCCGACCTGGCCCCGATGGCCGACGAGGGTGCCCGCGCACTGGACGTGCTGTTCGGCGTCATGAAAGCCGGCGTTTGGGCCGCGTTTTCCCTGGTCGATGGCATGGCCAAGTTGTACAAGGTGGCGGAGCTGGTCGGCGCGTTGATGACGGGTGACGTAGCCCGATTTTGGGCGCTCGCCACCGCCCAGGATGGGGCGGCCTCTTCGTCGACCGACCTGTCCGGTGTGATCGGCGAACTGGGCACCCGGCTGCGCGCGACCGGCGAGGACGCGCAGAGCGGGGTGGACGCGGCCCGCGAGCTGAAGACCGCCTTCGACGAGCTGTTCGGCGGGGCGATGGGCTACGACCGCGCGGTCATCGCCTACAAGGACGGCGTCAAGGAACTCAACGCCGAGCTGCGCGACGGCAAGCGAACCCTCGACGAGAACACGGCTGCGGGTCGGGAGAACCGTACTGCGGTGCTCGACCAAATCGACAAGATCAAGGCGTTGCGGGACGCGCGGCTGGAGCAGGGTGAGGCGACCGACGTCGTCAACGGCAAGTACCAGTCGGAGATCGGCGCGATCCGCGAGAAGTTGAAGGCTCTCGGCTACGAGCAGTCCGAGATCGACAAGCTGATCGGCAAGTACGAGGCGATCCCCGGGCAGGTCACGACGAAGGTCACCGCGGACACGATCGCGGCCGAGAAGAACCTCGCGGACGTGCGGGACCTGCTGGCGAAGATCAAGTCGAAGAAGGTCGTGATCACCACCCAGCACAACCAGACCATCACCCGGTCGGAGGGCCGGAACGTGCCGATCGGGGACCTGGGTGGCCGGCGGTGGGGTGGAATCACGGAGCACGCCCAGTGGGGCGTGCTGCGGGAGGCGCAGATCGCCGCCCCAGTGTCTCCGGCCCGGTACGCGTGGGCGGAGCCGGCGACCGGAGGCGAGGCGTTCATCCCCCGGTACGGCGACCCTGATCGGTCCCTGGACATCCTGTCCCGGGCAGCCAGGTGGTACGGGCAGCAGGTGGTGCCGGCCACCGCAGGAGGAGGCAGCGGGGGCGGGACGGTCATCGAGAACCTCAACCTCCGCGCGTACAGCGACCGGTTCTCGTTGCAGCAGGTGCGGCAGGACCTGGCCATGTACGGGGTGCGGTGATGGCGCTGTCCGAGGGTCAGGTGCAGGTGCGGGATCTGGTGATGGGGCCGGGCACTCCGTACAGCGTGCAGGCCGGCTTCAATCCGTGGGCGCAGGCGGCCCGGGTGGACCAGTCCGACCGTCGGTCGTGGGATCACGGGTCGTGGTCGGGGGCGGAGTGGCGCGACGAAGTGGTGGTGCCGGTCCCGGTGCTGGTGCAGGCCGGCGACCGGTCGGTGGCGGGTTGGATGACGGCGCAGCAGGCCTTGGCCGCCGCGTTCGCGCCGAGCCACACCGACATCGAGCTGCGGTGGTGTCTGGGTGGCGTCGAGTATGTGATGTTCGGCCGGCCCCGGGTGGTCGAGCCGGACCCGTCGCTGATCGGGCTGGGCATGGCGTACACCCGGTGCGCGTTCGCCGCTCTCGATCCCCGGATCTACGGGGCGGAGCAGGTGGCGTCGACGCTGCTGCCGTCGTCGTCCGGTGGTCTGGTGTGGCCCGTGGCGTGGCCGGAGACGTGGCCGGCGGTGGTGACGTCCGGACGCATCCAGGCGTCCAACGAGGGCCGGGCCCCGACCCGGCCACGGCTGGTGATCTACGGGCCGGTGGAGGGGCCCCGGGTGACTCTGGTCGACACGGGTCAGACCCTGGCGTGGGACCTGACACTGACGGCCGGGCAGTGGTTGGACGTGGAGACCGACCGGCGGACCAGCCTGATCAACGGGCAGGTCAGCCGCAGCGGCCAGATGACGTCGCGGGAGTGGTTCGAGCTGCCTCCCGGCACAACCGAGATCGCGTTCAACGCGAGCGTGCACAACCCAGACGCCGCCTTGTCGGTGGCCTGGCGGTCAGCGTGGTGAGGGGACGAACATGGCTGTGACGGCGTATCCGATGAACGCCTCAGGCGGCGTGCCGGCGTTCACCGCCCGGCAGGGGCGGCAGGCGTTCGCGGCGCTGATGATGGCCGGCGCTGGCGCGCTGCGCACCCGCAGCGGGTTCCGGCCGGGCGGTGCTCCGGCCGTGTCCGTAGACGCGACGACGTGGTCGGTGGGCCCATGGTCCGGCGTGATCAACGCCAACGCCACCGGGGTGCAGGCCCCGTACCTGGCGGCGTCGGACGGCACCGACACCGGCAGCATGACGGCGGCCGACGGCACGTACGCCCGCCGGGACATCCTCTACGTCCAGGTCGACGACACCGACGAGGACGCCTCCGGGCAGCGCCGTGGTCGCGTGCTGTACCTGGCCGGCACTGCGGCGGCGTCCCCGTCAGCTCCGGCGACGCCGGCCCGGTCGTTGCTGATCGGCGTGGTCGACGTGCCGAAGGTCGGCTCCGGCGTTCCGTCGTTCACGCCATCGCGGCTCTGGACGGTCGCCGCCGGCGGGATCGTGCCGGTGGGCAGCGCCGCCGAGCGGAACGGGCTGACCACGTACGACGGCCTGGTCGTCGAGCGCGGTGACCTCGGCGGTGATCTGGAGGTGTACGCCGCCGGTTGGCGGCCGGTGCAGAGCGACGCCGTCCTCAGCGAGCTGTGGTACGGGCAGGGACAGACGTACACGGTCCGCTCCAACACCGCGAACGGCCGCGCGGACATCGACGCGGCGCTGGCGCTGACGTTCACCGCCCCCGACACGGGGCGGGTGTGGATTGAACTGGAGGGCATGGCCGCGTCGACCGGCGTCGCCGCCGGCACCGGGACCTTCGGCACGTACTGGTGCCTGAAGGACAACAACGGCGGCGGCCTGGTCCCGAACTCGTCGGTGGCGATGCTGCCCACCGGCGACACGCAGGCCACCCGGCTGCGCTACTCCGCTCGGATCACCGGCCTCACCGCCGGGCAGTCGTACACCTACGTCTGGCAGCACTTCCGCGGTGCAGGCGCGAGCGGCACCGCCTGGTTCTACATCGGCGGCGGTTCGATCTACTCGCTGATGCGGGCGAGGCGGGCGACGTGACGCAGCCGGCCACCAACCTGGCGGACCGGTTGACGCTGATGCTGCCCCCGACACCGCCCGCACCGCAGCCGGTTCAGGTCACCTGGCTGGGCTGCGACCTGCGCACCGGCGACGTCGTGGAGGAGTTGCCCGCAGTCACCCCGGCGGGGCCGCTGGCCCGCCGGCTGGGCACGTACAGCAGCACCGGGTTCCGCCTCGACCTGGCCGGCGCACCGCCGTCGTGGGAGGCGGCCACCGACCCCGGCCGCACCATGCTGGTGTGCGTCGCCGACGGGCTGCCCGTGTGGGTCGGCATCGTGCTGACCCGAGCCGGCGGATCGGCCGGAAGTGTGACGCTCGGCTGCGTCACCCCGGAGGCATACTTCGACCGCCGGTACGCCCAGACTCACACCTGGACGCAGCAGGACGAGGCGTCAGTGATCGCGTCGGGGCTGATCGGCGACACCCAGATCGACGGCCTGGGCCTCACCATCGACGCGCCACCCACCGGCACGACCCGGGACCGCACCTACCTCGACGACGACGACGCGACCGTGTTGTCTCGGCTGTCGGAGCTGATGGACGTCGACGGCGGCCCGGAGTGGACCGTCGACCTGCGCTGGCGCGACGCCACCGAAACGTCGGTGGAGCTGGTTGCCCGCGTCCGCAAGAAGATCGGCGTGCAGTCGACGCCACCGGGAGTGGTGTTCACCTTCCCGGGCGACGTCAAGGAGTACAACCTCTTCGAGTCCTACGAGCAGGGCAAGGGCGCGACCGTCACCCGGGCCCGCGGGCAGGGTGAGGGCGACACCCGGTACACCTCGGCGGACCAGGTGGCGTCAGACCTGATCGCCGCCGGCTGGCCCCGCTATGAGCACCGGTGGACCCCGTCCACCTCCATCACCAGCACCGACACCCTGAACGCGCACGCGGCCGGCGCCCTGGCGCTGATGCGGGCGGGCGTCCGGGTGTGGTCGGTGAGCGCGGTCGCCTCTCGGGCGCCACGGCTCGGCCGGGACTGGGTCCTCGGCGACGTCGTCGGCCTGCACGTCATCACGTCGCCCCGCCACCCGGCTGGTGTCACCGTCACCGCCCGGGCGTGGGGCTGGGAATGGGACACCGCCGGCGACGTGATCCGGCCGATCATGGCGGAGGACGGCTGATGGTGTCGCGGGCAGACCAGATCGAGACGGACCCGCTGAGGGCCCTGTACGCGCGGCTCAACGCCCTGGAGGCGGAGGTGCGGGAGTTGCGTGCCGGCCGGCGGCTGGAGGCCGCGACGGTCGGAGCCGGAGGCCTGGCGGTCACCGGCGGCGGCACGGTCCAGGTGACCGCCGGCGGCCAGGTGATCGTCTACGACGAGCAGGGCAACGGGATGATCCGCCTGGGCCAGGTGCCCTTCGGGGACGGCAGTACCAAGCCCGGTCTGGTGGCCTTCCGCTCGACCGCCGAGGGCGGCACGGTGGCCATGACCCTGTTCGACGGCGTCTGGGCGGTGTGGGACCGGCAGTCCAACATGGTCATGAGCACCGACGAGGTGTCCGGGCAGGGCATCGCCCGGCCGTGGCTGCCAGTCACCTGGGCGGGCATCGACTACACGCAGTGGCCCGGCACCACCAACGCGGCCTTCGCCGCCATCGTGGAAACCCTGCTGCCCCGCCAGCAGCCCCGGATCTACCTGCGGATCCGCCACACCACGGACGCGTCCGGCACAACGGGCGAGCTGCGGGTGATGTGCAACGGGGTCCAGCTCGGCACCACCATCGCTGTGGCGTTCGCGCAGGGGATCACCGACATCGGGCCGGTCGCCCTACCGCCCGCCGCGTTCGGGGCGATCATGGGTCTGTCCGTGGACGGACGCCGCACCGCCGGCGCGGGCGTGGTCCGCGCGACGGTGACGGCGTCCTGGACTCAACAGTCCTAGTTCGGCGCGGACGTAGCCGGGCAGCGCGGGTTGATGCCCACCTCTTGCGGCAGGCACTCCATGCCAGCCGGGGGCGGCGGCGGGGGCAGCGCGGGCGGCGTCTCCACACCCTCCGGCGCGGAATTGCCGGGCGGCGCCGGCGGCTCGGTGGCCGGATCCGCCGGGTCGGTATCGGTCACGGTCTTCCCCGTCCCCTTCTCTTTGCCCGTAGAACGGGTCTTGCCGCCGGCCGCCGCTTCGCTAGGCGAGGGAATCGGCGCGGCGGTGGCGCTGGTGGGCGTGGCGGTCGCCGTTGGCGTGCTGCTGGCCTCGTCGGACACGGTACGCACGTCCTGCCGCGCGGGCTCTTGGCCGCCGACGAGGGACACCGCGGTCACCCCGCCGATCACCCCAGCGGCCGCGAGCGCGGCGAAGCCAACCGCGAAGGTCCTGGTCTTCGTCATCACGAGATCCAGTGTGAGCCTTCGATGCCACCAACAGCGTCGGCCGACTGACTGAATGTGAGGAGATGATCTGGATGACAACCGCGCCGAAGGTACTGCTGGCGGTGCGCACGCTGCTGCTCGACCACCTCGGGCCCCATGGCCTGGAACCAGCCGCCGTCGGCATCGTCGGCGACCCGGCCCACCGCGGCGGGTATCACTGCGGTGAGGACCGGGTGATCAGGCGGTCCGGGCGGATCGACGACTACTCGGTCGTCGAGTCGACCCGCGACCGGGCGGGATTGACCCTCGACGCCTCCGCCCTGGACGTCGGCCAGTTCAGCGTCCGAGCGGCCGGCCGCACCCACGACCTGCGGACGTTCTCCACCTGGTGCGTAGCGCAGTGCGATGACGGGGCACCGGACACGCTCGACATCCGGGAGATCATCTACAGCCCGGACGGGCGGACAGTCCGGCGGTGGGACCGTCTCGGCCGGCGCAGCAGCGGCGACTCCAGTCACCTGTGGCATACCCACTTCAGCTTCTTCCGCGACGCGATCCGGGCCGGCCGCGCCCAGACGCCGCTGTTCCGCCGCTACCTGACCACCATCGGCCTACTGGAGGACCCCGACGTGAGTGCAGCCGACGTCTTCACGCACCCCATCCCGAACGACGTGACGGGCAAGAAGGTCGCCTTCGAGACGTACGTCCGCTCCTTCAACAACTCGCTCTCGCGGCTGGAGGCGACCACCCGGGAGGCGCTGCGGACCAGCCAGGCCGCGCTCGCCGCCGCGCAGGGCGTCGACCTCGGGGGCATCGAGACCCTGATTCGGGAGACGTCGGCCGCCGACGCCGTCCGGGACCAGGCGCTGGCCGAGCTGATCCGGCAGGGGCAGTCCGGGGAACTGGCCGTGGACGAGCTGCTGCGCCGGCTCGGTGAGGTGCTCACCACCGGCACCGCCCCGGCGCAGGGCTGAGCTCCGGTGGCGACCATCATCGTCACCGGCCGCCACCGCCCTCACGAGGTGATGTTCCTCGTCCTGTCCGCCGCCGCAGGCACCCTGTTCGCGTCCGGGGCGAAACCACCGACCAGCCTGGAGCGGCTGGTCGCCCCCTGGGTGCTGTGGACCTGGTACCTGCTGCTGCTCGGCTCCGGGGTGATCGGCCTGGTGTCCATCGCCCTGCCAGACGCCTACCGGGCGCTGGTGCTGGAACTGGCGGCCATGCACGGGCAGACGGCGGCACCGGTGCTGTACGGGCTGGCGCTGCTGGCCGGCGGATCGGGTGCGGCCGGGTTCGCCGTCGCGTTCTGTTTCGCGTGGGCGGGCGCGTCGGCGTGGCGTGGCTGGCAGGTGTGGCAGGGCATGCGGGTGCTCAGGCAGGCAGGAGACACAGGGTGACGAACATCTGGGCGCTGCTCGCGGCGGCCGTCGGCGGCGGAGGGCTCGCCGGGGTGGTCGGCACCCTGATCACGGGCGTGATGGGCCGGCCGAAGACCCGGGCGGACGCGGTCGCCCTGCTCACCGACAGCGCGCTCAAGCAGGTCAACGAGCTGCAAGAACGAACGGCGGAGGCGGAGCGGGAAGCCCTCGCCGCCCGTCAGCAGATGCGGGAGCTGACCGGGGAGATCGACGCCGCGGTGGCGACGCTGAGGACGTGGCGGTCGGCGATCCTGTCGACGCCCGGTGTGCCTGAGTCGCTGCTGGTGATGGTCCGCAACCCAGGCGGCGCCATCAACGGCCGCCACCTGTAGCTCAGCGCCCCCGGTGCTCGTGCCGGTCCTGCGTGACCTGCCCGCACTCGGGCCGCCGGCACCGCCACTGCCTCCCCATCACCCCGCACCCGGGCTCCGGGCACCCGCCCCACCCCGGGTTGGTCTCCGGCCGCCCTGCCGCGTCCACGTGACCGGCCGGGCACACCTCGGGGATCTCCGCCCACCCGGCGGGGACCTTCCTGTATCGCACCACCTCACGACCGTACCCAGGAGGCACCCATGACCAAGATCCCCTCGATCGACGCCCCGTCGGAGCCGCTGCTGAGCGTCGGCACCATCACGGCGGCGGTGACCGCCGTCATCGCGCTGCTGACCGCGTACGGCCTGCCGGTGTCCGACGGCCAGCAGAGCGCGATCCTCGGCGTGGTGGCCGTGCTCGCCCCGCTGGTGGTCGCGGCGATCGCCCGGGGCCGGGTGTGGTCCCCGGCGACCGTGGCGCGGGTGGCGGGGCCGCGCCGGTAGACCCGGCCGACCGCGAGCGCCCTCACCGCCTGGTGGGGGCGCTTCGTCGTCACCGGTTCTTGCACCATTCCGCGTACGCCGTCGCCAGTGCCGCGTCTACCGTGCCCGGCGCCCACGTCTGCCCGCAGCCGATGAACGCCTTGGTCAGCGCATCCTCCCGGGACAGCTTCGGGGCGCCCTTCGGCGCGATCTTCAGGTATGCCTCGTACGGGTCGTCCTGTGGACCGGTTGGTGCCGCCGAGGTGGCCGGTGGCGTGGTGGTCGAGGGTGCCTCGCTGCCGCCGCAGCCGGCCAGGGTGACGACGGCGAGGGCTAGGGCGAGGGCTGCGAGGTGGCGGGTACGGCGCATGCCGGGCACCGTACCGTGTCCGGTATGGACACCGACCGCAACAACCCGGCGCCGCTGCCACCGGGGGACATCCACTTCGACGGGCAGGTGATCAGCGCGGGCGGGGTGCCGCTCGCTCCGGGCCGGTACGCGGTGGGCGACACCGGTGCCGAGCTGGTGGTCGCCGAGCCCGGCCCTGACGACGGCGAGTAGCCCGTACGACAGCGCCCCGCTCTCCCTGGTGGGAGGGCGGGGCGCTGTGCTGTGTCCGGGCCCGGACTGCCGGTGGCCTGCCGACCGGTGCCGCCCCACCGCCCTCGGGTGTGGCCGGCGGCTGGAGGGTGGCCGCGCCGACCTCGTCAGGATGCCCGGCGCGGGCCGAGCGCGACCCGGGCCTGTGGACGACGCGGCTGGCTGTGGATAACCGCCTGATCATCCACCGTTTGTGGTATCGGCGTCCGCTCATCGAGAACTAGACACCGCCGAGAAGATCCTGTCGCCCTTCGGGCCGCTGTGGCACCCTGAGGTCATGACGACAGAGCTGCGAGTGACTCTGCCCGGTCCCGAAGGGTCGGCAGACGCACGGCGCTCCCTTGGCGTCCTCGAACGCTTTCTCGCCCTGCTAGGACAGCTTGAAGACGCCGTCCTGCAGAAGGATTCACCCAACGACCGCACGGCCTGGGGAATCACGGACGTCCGTCTCGGAAGCCTCGTCACCACGCTGGCCCCCAACCGCCTTGCCAGTGGGGCCAGCGCGATCACCATGAAGGAAGTCGCGGGCACCGCAGTCACCGGCCTGGCCGAGGCCGAGCAACACGAAGGGCTACCCGCTGGGTGGACACTGAAGGTCGCCAACGCAGCCGTGGAACTCGCGAAGCCGCTTGGGCTGCTGGCCGCTGACGGCCTGATGGTGGAACTCCTCCAGGAGGGTTCCCCCGCCCGGGTCATCCATGTGACCCGCCAAGTCGCCGAGAACCTCTCCACGGCGCTGAGGGTTCGCCGCCAGTCGATCGGATCGGTAATCGGCACGCTCGATGCCATAACCCTCCACGGGCAGCGGCGGGCCGGGCTCTGGCACGAGCGAACGAACCGACGCATCGAGGTGACGTTCACAGCGACCCAGATGGACCAGGTTCGAGCAGCGCTAGGCCAGCGCGTAGAGGTCTCCGGCCGACTGATCCGGGCCATCGACGACGAACTGCTCAGCGTCAAGCTGCGAGACCTAGAGATCCTGCCCAGCTCGCCTGCGACAGACCTCATCGGCCTGGACCCCGGCTTCACCAACGGCGCGGACCCAGTGGACTACGTGAGGGAGATCCGTGGCGCGTCCTGACAACCCCACGTCCGTCTACCTGGACTCCGACACCCTGATCTACGCCATCACGAAGAAGCCCGGGTATGAACCGGTCGCCGCGGTACTGCGGCTGGCGGAGGCTAGGAAACTTCAGGTCGTCATCTCGGACCTGTCGTACATCGAGGTCCGAGGCTGGGGCCTGGTCGACCCCTACCCGCCGGAACTCGATGAGCGGTGCTTGGCAGCACTGGACAGCCCGTCGTTGACCCGCGTCGAACTCTCCCGCGGGCTTGCCATCCGAGCTCGCCGGTATGCCTACGGTCGCAGCCTCGGCAACTACGACGCCCTGCACCTCGCGTCAGCCGTCGAGGCTGGGGCAGGAGTCCTCATGACCTGGGACAAGCGTCTTCTCAGGGCTCAGTACGTCGACGGCGTGTGGATTGAAGAGCCCTATCAACTGGGTGACCCAGCACTCTTCGACGCCTAGAACGAATCGCGCGACGACTCGGCCCCGGCCTCCTGGTGGAGGTCGGGGCCGCAGTGCGTCCGGGGCTCAGCGGCCGAGCCGGTCGGCCAGGTCGATGTCGAGGCGCTGCCACCACCGCAGCCGGCGGGCTGCGGCGTCCCGGCGCAGGGCGGCGGTCAGGTGTGCGCCGGTGTCGTCGGGCCACCGCCGGAGGGCGTCGGTCATCTCGGCCAGGCGGAGGCGGTAGACGAATCGGTGTTGGCGCAGGCTCTTGCTCATGGTCGGTCCTCTCGGTGCACTCAGGGGGGCGGGGTGGGGGCCGGCCGGGTGGTCAGGCCGCCAGGGCGAGGTGGGCCAGGATCGGCGCGGCCTGGGCGTCGGTGAGGTCGGCCAGGTCGGCGGCGCGGGCGTCGATGGCGGCCTGGCGGCGGTCGTAGCGGACGCAGGGGGCGCACAGCTCGGCGGTTCCGCCGTCGGCGACGGTTACCAGCTTCGCGTTCGGCTTGCCGCAGCCCTCGCAGTCGATGTTCGCCATGTCCGTCTCCCCTTGTCGATCCCGCTTTCTGTACCACAATAATAGGCAGGGGTGAGGCGTCCTCGCAACCTTCTGGCCCAACTTTCTGTGGTACGTTTTTAGGCATGGAAGAGCAGCCGAAACCTCGCCGAGGACGCCCCGCCACCGGCGTCACCCCTAAGCGCAACGTCCGCATCGGAGCGGCCTGGGACACCGCCGAGCAGCTCGCCGGCCAGCTCGGCCTTACCGTCACCGCCTACGTAGAGCAGGCCATCCGCGAGCACAATGCCCGGGTCGAGAAGAAGCTCCGCCAGGTCCCGGCTGAGTAGGAAGCGCTCCCACGCCCCCCAGACACACGAACGCCCCCGCTTGGCCTCTTGGCCGGCGGGGGCGTTTTCGTGTGTCTGGGGTCAGGCGGGAGGCTCGGGACGCTCCGGCAGCTCGGCGTCGGGCTCCCGCAGGTACCAAGCAATGAAGCGGCGGAGCACCTCAGACCGGTTCGTGCCGGCGAGCTTCGTGCGCTCAGCGAACTGTCGCCATAGGTCGCTGGCCACGCGGAAGCTCTGGAGTGATGTCCCCTTGCTCACGGTCGGAAGGGTGTCATAACGGCGCGGGGGATTGGGGCTTGCGGGTGTCATAACACCCACTGTACGGTGGGTGTCATAACACCCACAAGCCCCGGAGACGGGGCAGCCCCCGACCAGCGATTCGAGCGCCGGTCGAGGGCCTAGGACGACTGACTGGAGTCGACCATGACCCGCATCTTCCACCACGACGCCCCGGGCGCGCAGCCCGGCTACGAGTACACCGACCCGTCCGTCCTGGACGGCATCGCCACCAGCGCGTCCTGGGCGGACCCGGAGATGGACCCGGGCCGCATCGACTGGGCGAAGCGCCAGGCCGCCGCCGCGATCCCGTTCCGCGTGGTCGACGGCCGTCCGGTCGCCCCCGCGCCGACGACCGGCATCCGGTACGGCCGCAACCAGCTCGGCCACTGGGGTGAGCAGCAGTGCGCCGACGCGATCGTCACCGCCACCGCTGGCGGTCACCGCTGGATCGTCATGGTCGAGCGGTCGGACGGCCACGGGTGGGCGATCCCCGGTGGCTACGTCGAGCCGGGCGAGACGCCGGCCGCCGCCGCGATTCGGGAGCTGGGTGAGGAGACCGGTCTGCTGCTGTACCCCGACGACGGGGTGATGTGGCAGCCGATGCCGGCCCGCTACGTGCCGGACCCGCGCGCCTCGGACGAGGCGTGGATGGTCACCACCCCGGCCCGCGTCGACCTGGGCGTCATCGACGGCGGCGTGCTCTGCCTGCCGGTGCTGACCGCCGCTGACGACGCGCTTCGGGCCTGCTGGATCAGCGCCGACTCGTACGAGGCCCTCACCGGGCACCTGAGCGACATCTACGGCCGGCAGGTCTTCGCCGCCCACCGCGCGCTGCTCGCCGACGTCCTCGGCTGACGTACCTCCCCCCTCGCTTCCCCGCTCACCCCTCACCTGAGGAGGTGCCCGTCATGGGTGCCCGCATCGACCGCTGGGTCCGGCTGACCGTCGCCGCGTGCGCGCTCGCCGCCGGCCTAGCCGCCTACACCAACCACGTGACGCAGCCCTGCGCCCCGAACCTCGGCGCGGCCGGCATGTGCGTCCCGATCACGAGGTCCTGACATGGCCACCGACCCGACCAGCGGCAACCTGCCGCCCTACGACTGGACGACCAAACGCCCGACGCAGGACACCGACGCCGCCGCGGCGACGGTGCTCCGTGACGCCAGCAAGCCCCGGGAGGTCCGCCGATGAACGACCACCTGCTCCTGATCCTCAGTGGGGGCCTCGGCACCCCGACCGCCGTGTTCCTGGTCGCCCGAGCCCTAGTCCACGGCCACGGCGACCCGGCCGCCGCCGAGGCGTACTACGCCGCCCGCCGCGCCGAGCAGGCCGCCGCCGAGCGTGCGGCCCAGCTCGCCATCCTCCGCACCCGGCAGCGCACCGCGCTGCGCATGGCCCCGAAGGAGCTGACCCGATGACCGCCCCCACCGTGAACGGTGTGAAGTACCCGCAGCCCGTCAACGAGCTGCTGCCCCTGGCCCGGACCCTGGCTGCCGAGCTGGGCGAGGTGCCGTCGCGAAACCGGCTGATGCGCGAGTTCCGGATCGGTGCGCCGAAGGCCGATGAGCTGCGCGACCTGCTGGCCCGGGAACAGGTACGTGACGCGCTCGGCCTGGACCAGGACGTGCTCGCGGCGGCCACGGTCGACCAGGTGGCCGACGCCTTCGGCATCGACGGCGAGCAGGCCGAGCGGGTGCACGCCGTGGTCACCGGTGCTGGTGACCCGTGGGACTACGCCGAGCCGGTCGGCCCGGACCCCGCCGCTGAGCGGCACGAGCGGATGCGGGAGCACCTCCACGGGGAGCTGGAGAAGTCCAGGCAGGCCGGCCGGCTGGCGGGGTTCGGTATCCACCCGGACCCGGTCGACGTGCCCCTCGGACCCGCCGCCGAGCCGGCGCAGACCCGGGTGTCCGAGCCGACCGAACCCGCCCCGGTCGCGCCCCCGGAGCCCGCCGCCGCGCCGGTCTCGCTGGCCGTCGACGTCGCCCCGGCTGAGGTGCTGACCCCGGCGGACACCCGGGTACGGGCCGCAGTCGACCCCGCCCCGGAACCCGTCACGGCCCTCCCGGCCGCCGATGCGTCGCCCGAGGTCACGCCGGTCGGTCACCCGGGTACGGCCACCCCGCCCGCGCCCCGTCGGCGGGCCGTCGCCTGGCCGGTGATCCTGCTCGCCGCGCCCGCGTTCGTCGCCGTCTGGTCCGGCTGGGTCGGACTCGGCAAGCTCACCGGGTTCGGCATGGTCGACCTGCTGCCCGGCATCGTCAAGCCCGGGTCCTGGGCGACCATCGACAGCGCGATCACCCTCCCGATCGGCGTCGAGACGTACGGCGCGTTCGCGCTCTACGTGTGGCTGTCCGGGCGGGTGCCGCCCCGGGCACTCCGGTTCGCCCGCTGGTCGGCCATCGGGTCGCTTGTCGTCGGCGCGCTCGGACAGGTCGCCTACCACCTGCTCGTCGCCGCCGGCGTCACCTCGGCCCCATGGCAGATCACCACCGCCGTGGCGTGTCTGCCCGTAGCCGTGCTCGGCATGGGCGCCGCCCTGGCCCACCTGGTCCGTGAGGACGCCCGATGAGCAAGCCGCCCGAGGTCCCGAACACCATCACCGACCGGCAGTACGCCGACCTGTCCCGCCGGGCGGTGGCAGCCAACCCGCAGATGTTCACCGTCGCCGCGATCCGGCAGCGCAAGGCGTCCGCCGAGCAGCAGCGGAAGGCAGGGCAGAGCTGATGGGCCTGTTCGGAAACCGTAAGCCGCCGGCCGCGTCCGCCGCCGTGCACGTGCTCAACGAGCGCAGACCAGGCCTGACCGCCCTGTGCGGGGTGGACCTGACCGGTGAGCCGGAGCTGGCCGCCGGCACCACGGTGACCTGCCCGGCCTGCGCCAAGCGCAACCGCTGACCGCCCCCGTGGCCGCCGGCTCATCACCCGGCGACACGCGGGAGCGGCCAGACCACCTGGCAGCCACGACAGAGCGGAGAAGCACATGCCCAGCAAGGACGAGAAGCGCGCCGCCATCCAGCAGCACCAGGCCGCCCGGCGGCACCTGGAGCAGGTCAGCAGCAAGACCAAGGACGTGAACGACGAGTACCTGGCCGCCAACCGGGCCGTCATCGCCGCCGAGAAGAACGTCCCCTGGTACCGCCGCTGACCGCCCCCGTCGGGCACCCGCCCATCACCGGGTGCCCGCGCGGAGGCCGCCAGACCACCTGGACGGCACGACGAGAGGACATCGAGATGGGTCTGTTCGGCAAGAAGCCCCCGCCTCCCGCCCCGGCCGCCGACCGCCGCACGGTCATGAACCTGGTCAAGCTCGGGATGGCCGAGACGGACGCCGCTGACCGTGACATCGACAGCCCCGAGTTCGACGCGGCCAAGGTCCGCTTCGAGCGGGCGCTGCGCCAGGCACCCCCCGCGGAGCAGGCCGCTGCGGTCAACGCCCTGCGGCGGCACGGCTACTGACCAGCACGGGGCCCGGCCACCGTCCGGCCGGCCCCGCATCCCCAGCGAGTGAGGAAGACCATGACCGACCAGATCCAGCGCGACGACCTGGAGCCGATCATCCCCGCCCCCCGGCAGGACGAGCCGCAGTTCTACGAGCCGCGCGGCGAGCAGGTCGCCGTCGAGGTCGGCCAGGACACCGGGCGGCCCGTCGACCCGCCGCGCCAACACGTCGGCACCTTCGCCGACGTCACGTCCCGGTACAGCGGCCCGCGCAAGCCCATCGTCCCCGCGTCGCTGCGGTCCCAAGCCGGGCGGCACGCCATGGCGCAGTGGGCGGTTACGTTCGCCGGCTACACCCTCGCCTACCACGTGACCCGGTCCCCGAAGTACCTGGCCAAGGCCGCCATATTCGCGCCCTGGGGTGCAGTCCGGCTGTCGGGGAAAGCAATCGGCTGGACGTTCGACATGGAGGGCTTCGGCATCCGCCAGGACGCCGCCACCCGCAAGAACGTCGGCGACTACCTGGCCCTGTCCAAGCAGCGCGACCGCCGAGTCGGTGGCCGGCTCTGGGCGGCCGTCCCCGGGTTCCTGCTCCTCGTCGTCCTGGCGGGGCTGCTGGTCCTCGTGGCCCCGTGGTGGGGGCAGGCCCTCGCCTCCGCCGTCCTAATGCCGGTGCTCGCCTACGTCGGCCGGCCGCTCGACGCGCCGATCCTCGACCGGGTGTTCACCGCCGACCGGTTCATCCGCCTCACCGCCACCCTGACCAGGCAGGCGATCCTGGCCTGCAACATCAAGGGCATCAAGGACCCGAAGGACATCAAGTTCATCCACGACATCGCCCTGGCCGGCCCCGGCCATGAGGCCCTGGTCCTGCTGCCCCCCGGCGTACTCGCCACCGACGTCATCGACGAGCGGGAGCGGCTGGCGTCCGGCTTTCGCCTGCCGAAGACGCAGGTGTGGCCGTCGACCGTCCCCGCCGAGCACCCGGGGGTGCTGTCCATTTGGATCGCCCACAAGCCCGTGAGCAGCATGAAGGCCCCGCCGTGGCCGCTGCTGGAGGACGGCGGCTTCGACTACTTCGCCGACAAGTTCGTCTACGGCCACGACGAGCGGATGCGCCCGGTCTACTACTCCCTCGCCGAGAAGAACTCCCTGTTCGGGGGCATCCCCGGATCCGGGAAGACCCTCGCCGCCCGGGTGGTGCTGCTCGCCGCCGTCCTGGACCCGCTGGTCGTGCCGCTGACGTTCGACCTGAAGGGCAGCGGCGACCTCGACTGCTTCGAGCCGCTTTGCCCCACCGGCCTCTACGGGTCCGGTGCCGACGAGGGCACCAAAGCCGCAGCGATGGCCGCCCTGGAATGGCTGCTGACCGAATGCGACGAGCGAGCCCCTCTGGTCCGCAAGTACGCAGCTCAGGGCATGAACACCGCCAACAAGGTCAACCGGAGGATGGCCGAGCACGACGCCCGGCTGCGGCCCCTGGTCCCGTTCTTCGACGAGATCCAGGAACTGATCACCGACCCGAAGCACGGCAAGCGGGCGAAGTTCCTACTCACGTCCATCGTCAAGCGGGGCCGCGCGCTGGGCATCCACCTGATCCTCGCCTCGCAGCGCATCGACAAGGAGTCCATCCCGAAGGGCATCAGCAGCAACATCGCCCTGCGCACCTGCCTCGCGGTCACCTCCCACGTCGAGGTCAACCTGGTGCTGGGCACCGGCGCGTACGCCGCCGGCGCCCGGCCCACCGAGTTCGAGCCGGGCGACTCCACCGGCCCGAAGGATTCCGGGTGGGGGTACCACGCGGGTGACGGACCCATCCGGCCCCGCCGGTCGTCGTACGTCGACAATCCGGCCGCCGCCCAGGTGGTGAAGCGGGCCCTGGAGATGCGCCACGGCGAGCAGCCCGTCGAGGTGCCGCGTATCGCCCTGCGAAACCTGCTCGCCGACGTGCGGCAGGTGTGGTTCGAGGGTGAGGACGCCATCTGGTCGGAGCTGATCGTGCCCCGGCTCCAACAGCTCGACGCCGACGCGTACGGGGATCTGACCGTCGAGGTGTTCGGTGCGTGGATGGCCCGGGCGGGCGTGCAGACCGAGTCGCTGAACCGACGGATCGACTCCAGCTCGACGAAGCGGGCCACCCGGGCGGGCGTGAAACTGGCCGCCCTGGAGGACCGGATCGCTGAGAAAACCGCCGAGACGATCACCTCCACGGACCTCGCTGAGGTCGAGGACTGATAGCCCCTGCTAGGGCTAGTGCTAGCCCCTCCCCTAGGGGTGCTGAGCAGGGAAGTAGCCGCTAGACCCACCCACCGCCGGAACCCCCGAAACGGCCCCCTGGAGGCGCTGTGAGAGGCACGTTGACCGCTGCCGCTATCGCCCTGATCCTCGCCCTGACGTGGGCGGTCAGGCTCACCCTGTTCCCGCTCGCCGACTGCTGGTGCTGCAACGGGCAGGGGGTGCACCGGTCGAAGTCGAACCCGAAGCACTCGCGCCGCTGCTGGTGGTGCAAATCCACGGGGAAGCGGTGGCGGATGGGCCGCCGCGTCTGGGACCGGATGCGCCAGAAGCACCGAGACGCCCACTGACCGCAACAAGCCGCCCCCGACGCTGGTCGGGGGCGGTCGTGCGTCCAGGGTCAGGCCCTCACACGCACCGGCGTCACCGCACGCCGCGGCTGCGTCCGGACCACCGCCGGCGCCGGCCGCTGTACGTGCAGCCCGGCCGTCCGCGCGTACACCTCCCGCCGGGCGGTCGCCTCACTGGACGGCCCGAGCACGTAGCCGGTCAGCCAGATCCAGCCGTGGTACGTCGGCTGGTCGGACACCGACACCAGCCGGAAGGTGAGGGCGCGGTCCCCGGCGAACTGCACGGAGGCGCAGGCGTCGATCCGGAGCACCGTGCCGGGGCGGAGGTCCCCCGGTGCGGCGCCGGCCGGATGCCCGACGGTCACGGCAGCAGCCCGGCGATGCCGGCGGCGAGGAGCACCAGGACCAGGGCGGCGCACAGCCAGCCGATCAGGTACTGCCGGCGGGTCAGGGCCGGCGCGGGCGGGGCGGTAGGCGGCTGCGGGACGCCCAGGCCGTCAGGCACCGGGGGCGGGCCGCCCTGGACCGGGGTCGCGCCCGGCAGCGGGCCGGTGTGCGGACGCTCATCCATGGTGCCTCCATCGCGGGGGAGGATTGCCGGGCGGAGCAGCACGGGGGTGCAGCCCCACCCAGGTCACCGACCATATACGCATATGCGCGGAGCCCCGTATCCGTACATGTACCGGCGTGTCCGTACCGTCCCGACCGTGATCAACCGGTCCTCTCGGGACCCTGCCTATCAGCAGCTCGCCGACCTGCTGCGCGCGGACATCGCCACGGGCCGCATCCGGCCCGGCCAGCTGCTGCCGTACGAGGGCCGGCTGGCCCAGGAGCACGGTCTCGGCCGGCAGACGGTCCGCTCGGCCCTCGACGTCCTGCGACGCGAGGGGCTCGTCATCACCGAGCGCGGATACGGTACGCGGGTGGCAGAGCAGCAGGACCGCCAGGTAATCCGGGTGCCGCGGGGTGCGCTGATTCGGTTCCGAATGCCCACCGAGGCGGAGCGGGCGGAGCACGGCATCGAGGCCGGCAGCGTGGTGCCGGTGGCCGACGTGTGGCTGGGCGGCCGGCTACGTGGCACGTACGTGGGTGACCGGACCGACCTGACCACGGCGTGATCGGCGATCTTGGGCGCTGTTAGTCCCCTACGTCCGCTTATCCTGACTCGCCGTAGTTGGCAGATGACGCGACAGATTCCGGCCGGACAGGGGCGCGGAACCGGGGCAAGTCGCGCAATCCGAAGAAATGCAAATAGAGCAACGTCTCTTTGCCGAATCTTTCTTCGTGCAACTTGCATCGACGGAGAGTAGAAATCTCACTTCACGCAATTCCCACGGGGAGGAACCATGGACGACCCCCATCGCCGCACCACGATCCGGCTCGCGATCGCCCGACAGCGCGACACCGAAGACGAAGAGCGGCGCCAGCGTCAACGCTACGGCCCAGGCCCGATCCACCTCAGCCTCGTCATCGCCGCCGGCGCGCTGGCCATGCTCCTCTGGCTCGTCCTCGCCTTCAATCTGGGCAGCCACGGCGGCGACCCCGCCACCTACACCCACGCCGTGCTCGTATCCTTCGCCGTCATCCCGGCCATCGGGTGCCTCCAGGCGATCGCCAGCTACCACGCCGAGAAGCGCGCCGCCCGCCGGCACGACGAGGTCATCGTCATCGCCGACGCGCTGCGACTCCAGCTCGCCAGCCAGGACGCGAACCTCGACCCGGAGAGCGCCGCCGCCGTCCGGCGCATCAGCCTCCGCCTGCTCAACGGAACCGACGACTGAACACGGAGAGATATTAGAGCTTTGTGATCTCCCACGCTTGTCGGTAATGTTCTGACCGCGCCGGAATGGCGGCGCACCGCCCAGAGCAACACCCTGGTGGCCAACTTCAAGGTCGCCTCCACCGCCCGTCGGCTCGACCGGGACAGCGGCCGGTGGGTCGACGGCAACAGCCTTCGGGTCCGCGTCAACTGCTGGCGCAAGCTGGCCGAGGGGGTCGCCTCCTCGGTGATGGTCGGCGATCCGGTCGTGGTGGCCGGCCGCCTCTACACCCGGGACTGGACCGACGAGGCCGGCAACCACCGCACCCTCTACGAGCTGGAGGCGGTCGCGGTCGGGCACGACCTGGCCCGGGGGCGGGGGCGGTTCCTGCGCAACCGGCCGACCATGGCCACCAGCACGGTCGAGGACGCCGAGGCGGAGACCCGGGTGCACGGGGAGCCGACCGA
The DNA here is from genome assembly GCF_009908295.1 of Micromonospora rubida. Lineage (GTDB taxonomy): Bacteria > Actinomycetota > Actinomycetes > Mycobacteriales > Micromonosporaceae > Micromonospora > Micromonospora rubida. The sequence continues at coordinate 77,088 of NZ_JAAALO010000002.1, read as the reverse complement.
GCGGGTCCCGCAGGGGCAGGCGCCCGTCTCGCCGGCCGACCGCCCCTTCGACGAGGACTTCGAGCCGGGCGGCTTCGACCAGGCCCGGGGCTCGTTCGACGCCCCGCGTGCCGGGCGGGGCCTGGCCGGCAGCCCCGACTTCGAGGACCTGGCGGGAGACCCCTTCGACGACCGGGCCGACCCTGCCGACGACGAGCTGACGGAGCCGGGCGTCGACGGCGGGGACGACCTGTCCCCACTGCCTGACGGCGAGGGACCCTCCGGCGAGGTCGCCCGGGCCGGTGAGGTCGGCCTGTCGGCCCAGGGCGGTCCGGGCGACCCGGAACCGTCCGGCGGGGAGCCGGACGGGGTGACCCCCGACCGCCGGGGCAGGCGGGGCCGTGGACGGGTCCCGGTGCCCGCCTGACGATCGGCCGAGGCGCTCGACGGGCTGGCACGGGGCAGCCCGTCGAGCGTCGTCCGCCCCGATCCGCCGCCACTTCCGCGATCCCGACGGATCGTTGCTGGAGCTGATCAGTTGCCGGTGACGGGCGGCCGGAACGCGTCGATGTGGTCGGCGAGGAAGTCATCGAACGTGTGCGGTGCGCGTCCGGTGAGATCCGCTACGGCGGTGGTCGGGCTGCCCCAGGCGCCGGACGCCAGGTAGGCCATCGTCTCGACAGCCTCCGTCGCCATGCCCGCAGGCAGGCCGTAGCGGTCGATCAGGCGGCCCGACATGGCCTCGGGCGTCAGGTCGACATAGCGGATGTGGCGGCCGAGCGTGGCCGAGAACCGGGCGGCGATGTCGTCGTGGGTCAGTCCTTCCGGCCCGGTCAGCACGAACGTCTCGTCGTCACCGATCGGTCGGGTCAGCAGCGCCGCCGCGCATCCGGCGATGTCCCGGCAGTCGACATGGGCGATCGCGCCGTCGCCGTACGCGCCGAAGAACTGCCCGCCCTCGGCGATGTCGGCCGCGTCGCCGAGGAAGTTCTGCATGAAACCGTTGGGCCTGAGCACTGCCCACGGGACGCCCGACCTCCTGAGGTGTTCCTCGATCTCGCCGTGCCAGCCGCGGGCGAGCCCGGCCGTCGGCGCCGCGTCCTGCACCGACACCTTGACGATCTGGCGGACACCGGCGGCGCGGGCGGCGTCGATCGCGTCGGTCTGCTGGCGCACCAGGGACGGGCCGGCGCTCGTGTTGAGGAAGAGGCGGTCGACGCCGGCGAGGGCCGCCGCGACGCTGTCCGGCCGGTCGAAGTCGCCGACCACGAATTCGCAGCCCAGCGCCTCGCCCCGGGCGGGGTCGCGGACGAACGCTCGGGCCGGCGTGCCGGCCTCGCCGAGCTGGCGGAGCAGGTGACGGCCGATGAGGCCGGTGGCACCGGAGACGAGGATCACGTCGACCTCCACAAACGGATGATCAGCTTCCGCTTACGACGGTAACGTACCGGAAGACAATCGTCCAGTTATTCTCGGCGATGTGACAACCTCCGACGCCCCCCCGCTGCGCGCGGACGCCCGCCGCAACCGGGAACGGATCGTGGCGGCCGCTCGTGAACTCTTCGCCGAGGCTGGCGCGGGCGTGCCGATGGAGGAGATCGCCCGCCGCGCACAGGTGGGCGTGGGCACCCTCTACCGGCGGTTTCCGGAGCGGGACGAACTCGTTCGCGCGGTGGCCACCGACTACATCGAGCGGCTGGCCACGCTGACCCGGGCCGCCGCGGACGAGGAGCCCGACGCGTGGCGGGCGCTGCGTCGACTGGTCCGGCGGTTCGCCGAGCCGCAGTTGGGCGCGCTGTCCGCAGCGTTGAAGGTCGCGCTGCCGGACGCGTTCATCGCCGACCCCGACCTGTCACAGGCCCGACTGCACTGGATCGCGCAGGTGGACGAGCTGGTCCACGCGGCACAGGCCGATGGTGCCCTGCGGCCGGACGTCGGCACCGGCGACCTGATCCTGCTGATCAGCCTGCTCACCTGCCACCTGCCCGAACTCCCCGTCCACCTGGGACGGTCGCTGCCTGCCCGATACCTGGAACTGACGCTCGACGGCCTCGCCGCACCGTCGGCGGCACCGCTGCCAGGTGTGCCGGTCGCTGCCAGTGACCTCGGCGCGGCCTCCGAAGGCGTTACCCGGGGAGCGACATAGGTCCGCCGTCGGAGGCGTCGTAACCCCGTCCGGGAGTCGCTTCCGGGTGGGAAATCCGACCAGCGCGGGGTCGGCGTCAACCACCGCGGCTAGGCTGGCCGGCCGGAGGTGGTAGCGAGTGCGGCAGTCGGTCGCCGTGGCCAACGCGGCAGGTCTGGTGGTGGGGTACGCCCTGGACTCCCTCCTCGGCGACCCCCGGCGGTGGCATCCCGTGGCCGGGTTCGGCCGGGCTGCCGGGGCGCTGGAACAGCGCGTGTACCGGCCGGACCGTACCGCTGGTGTGGTGTTCACCGCGCTCGCCGTCGGTGTGCCGGTGCTGGTCGGTGCGGCGGCGACGGTGGCCACCCGGCACCGGCCGGTCGGCCGGGCCGTGCTGATGGCCGCCGCCACCTGGACCGTGCTCGGCGGGCGCACCCTGCGCCACGAGTCGAAGGTGATGGGCCGGGCGCTGCGCGGCGGGGACCTGCCGACGGCCCGCCGCCGCCTGGGGCACCTGTGCGGGCGGGACCCGTCGACGCTCGACGAGGCGGAGCTGGCCCGCGCCACCGTCGAGTCGGTCGCCGAGAACACCTCCGACGCGGTGGTGGCGCCGCTGCTGTGGGGGGCGGTCGCCGGCCTGCCCGGCCTGCTCGGCTACCGCGCGGCCAACACCCTCGACGCGATGGTCGGTCACCGGTCGCCCCGGTACGCCCGGTTCGGCACCCCGGCGGCCCGCCTCGACGACGTGCTCAACATCGTTCCGGCCCGGCTGACCGGGCTGCTCACGATCGCGGTCGCCCCGACCGCGCACGGCGACCGGGGCCGGGCGTGGCGGGTCTGGCTGCGGGACCGCAACGACCATCCCAGCCCGAACGCCGGGCAGTGCGAGGCGGCGATGGCCGGGGCGCTCGGCGTGCGGCTCGGCGGGCGCAACATCTACTTCGGGCGGTCGGAGGTGCGGCCGTACCTGGGCGACGGGCCCCGCCCCGAGGCGCGGCACCTGAAGCGGGCCGCGAGGATCTCCGGCGCGGTCGGGCTGGCCGCGCTCGGCGTGGCCGCCGCGTACCCGGTGACTGTGGGTCGACTGGCCGGCGCGGTCGCGAGAGCGGGTTGGCGGGACTCACGGCTCACGGCCACGCTGGGCAATACCGCAGGGAGTGCGGTCCGCCGCCCCCCACCCCCCACCCCCGTTCTCGAGCGGTGCAAATTCAGAGAATGTGTGGTCATGGAGCACCGAAAGGCCACACATTCTCTGAATTTGCGCGGGGTCGCGGGGTGGCGGGGTTTGCGCGGGGTCGTGGGGTGGGGTGGGGTGGTGGGGATAGTGACGTGTCGCACAATGTCGGACAGTGCCTGGCTGGCGGCCCCGGGCGCTGATGGGTTCGTCGGACGGGCCGTGTGGGGCGGGGGTGCTCGCTAGGCTGCGCCGATGATCTTCAACCGCAGGGGGAAGCTGGCGGACCGGATCGCCGCCGTCGAGGCGGCCGTACGCGGGCGCGACGGCACCGCCATGACCAGGGCCGTGCCGAGGGTCTGGCAGGTGGCGCAGCAGGCATCCGTCGGGGAACTGGACGCGGTCCTGCCCCGGTGCGTGGCGCTGCTGCCGCAGCTCGGCACCGGGGCAGGGGGCCAGTTCTCCGTCCTCTGCGGGGCGCTGGTCGAGCTGGGCGCCCGCCCCGACCCGCTGGTCGCCCCGGTGGCCGACGGGTTCGCCGTCGCCCTCGCCGGCGCGCACCGGTTCCGGTCCGGGTGGCAGCGGGTACGCGGCGACGAGGCGCTGCCCGACCCCGAGGACCCCGGCACAATGGACGCGGCGATCGGGGTGCTGACCGAGGCGTACGGCGACGAGCAGGCCGCCCTCGACGCGGTCCAGGGCTGGTACGCGGCCGGCACCTGGGCCATGCCCGCGATCGCCCTGTTGCAACAGTCCGCCGCCGTCCGGGCCACGTTCCCGCACCGGGAGCGGCTGCTCGCGGTCGGGGCGGAGCTGGCCGGCGAGCGGCCCGACCTGGAGTGCGTCCTCGGGCTGCTGCGGGTGCTCGACGGCGAGCGGCTGCTCGTGCTGCACCGGGCGACGGGCCGGGGCTGGCGGGTCACCATCGACGGCGTGGCCGACAACTTCCAGCTGCACACCCTGCTGGCCGGGGCGCTCGCCGGCCCGGCCGAGCGGGGGCTGATCGAGGGGCTGACCGTCGACCCGTCCTGGGTCGCGGTGGCCACCGACGCCCCCGAGGACCGGTTCGGCGGCACGGTCGTCGGCAGCTTCAACCTGGTCGACGGGCACGGCAAGTGGATCTGGAACGAGGGCGCCCCGGCGGACATCCCGCTCTTCGAGGACGCCCGCGTCGTGGTCCTGGATCCGCCGCCGTACCAGCGGAGTTGGAACAACATCCGGCGGTTCCCGCTGATGTCCGCGGCGCTGACCGTGCAGGAGACCCTCGCCCCGGCCGAGGCCGCCGACTGGCTGGCCCGGGTGGCCGAACCCGCCTGACCGCAGCGTCTGACGACGGGCGGATCAGTAACGGATGTCGGCGGGGCGGTCGGACATCGGCAGCCCCGCCTCCCGCCACGCCTGCACCCCGCCGACCATGTCGGTGGCGCGGTGCAGGCCGAGCGTCCGCAGGCTGGCCACGGCCAGGCTGGAGCTGTAGCCCTGCCGGCACACCAGCACGATCTCCCGGTCGTACCCGGTGGCCTCGGGGACGCGCCAGTCGCTGGCCGGGTCCAGCCGCCACTCCAGCACCGTCCGGTCGATGACGACCGCGCCGGGCAGCTCGCCCTGTTCCCGGCGCTGCGGCTCGGTTCGGGTGTCGACGAGCAGCGCGCCGAGGCGTACCGCCTCGACGGTCTCGTGCGGGGTCAGCCGGCGGACCCCGGAGCGGGCCTGTTCCAGCAGGGCGTCGACGCCCGGGCTCATCACGTTGTGGCGCACGGCACGATCATGCCCACCGCCCGGGTGGTCCGTGCGGTGAAACGGCCTCGGTTCGACCGGACGACGTACCCGCCGTGGGCGGGGCGCCCCGGACCGCTAGCGTCGGGTCCGTGGTGGTTCCGCTCGTCGAGACGTACGCCGAACTGGGCCGGCGGGTGCTGGCCGGGCCGGCGCGGTTGGGGCGTACCCGACTGGTGGCGGTCGACGGGCCCAGCGGCGCGGGGAAGAGCGTCTTCGCCGCGCGCCTCGCGGACGCCCTCGCCGCGCTGCCCGGCGGCGGGCGACCGCCGGTGGTGCACACCGACGACCTGCTCGACGGCTGGGACGACCAGCTCACCTTCTGGCCCCGGCTGGAGGCGGGGGTGCTCGCGCCGCTGCGCGCCGGCCGACCGGGCGGGTACCAGCGGTACAGCTGGGTGCGCAGGTCCTTCCTGCCCCGCGAGGTGCCGGTGCCGCCCGCCCCCGTGGTGCTCGTCGAGGGGGTCAGCTCGGCGCGGGCCGTGGTCCGGCCCGAACTGACGCTGTCGGTCCTGGTCGCCGCGCCCGCCGAGCGGCGGCTGACCCGGGCGGTGGCCCGGGACGGGCCGGGAATCCTGCCGGAGCTGCGCCGCTGGCACGCCGGCGAGCGGGCGCACTTCGCCGCCGACCCCACCGCCGACGCGGTGGACCTCGTGGTCGACGGCGCCCCGGCGGTGCCGCACGATCCCGACCGGGAGTACGTCCGCCTCCGGGCCGGGGCCGGCCGGTGCAGGTAAGGCGCCGGGGCCGGCCGGTGCAGGTAAGGCCGGCATACCATTCCGGTCATGACCTTACCGATCATGTCCGACGCCGAGGTGCGGGCCGCCGTCGAGCGGGAACTGCCCGGCGTCCGCGCTGACCTGGAACGACTCGTCCGCATCCCCGGCATCGCCTTCGAGGGCTTCGACCACTCGCACGTGGAACGCTCGGCCGAGGCCGTGGCGGAGTTGCTGCGCGGCTGCGACCTCGACGTGCGGATCGTGCGCTCGGGCGGGCAGCCGGCGGTGATCGGTACGAGGGCCGCCCCGCCCGGTGCGCCGACCGTGATGCTCTACGCCCACCACGACGTGCAGCCGGTCGGCGACCTGTCCCTGTGGAAGTCCGACCCGTTCGAGCCGGTCGAGCGCGCCGGCCGCCTGTACGGGCGGGGGGCCGCCGACGACAAGGCGGGAATCATGGCGCACGTCGCGGCGCTGCGCGCGTTCGGCGACCGGCTCCCGGTCGGCGTGGTGCTGTTCATCGAGGGCGAGGAGGAGTACGGCTCGGACTCGCTGGAGCGGCTGCTCGCCGAGCACCGCGACGAGTTGGCCTCGGAAGTGATCGTGATCGCCGACTCCGCCAACTGGGAGGTCGGCGTGCCGGCGCTGACCACCTCGCTGCGCGGCATCGTCAACTGCTTCGTCGAGGTCCGCACCCTGGATCACGCCGTGCACAGCGGCATGTTCGGCGGCCCGGTGCCGGACGCGCTGACCGCGCTGGCCCGGCTGCTGGCCACCCTGCACGACGACGCCGGGGACGTGGCCGTGGCCGGGTTGGCCGCCCGGGAGGGCGCCTCCGTCGACTACCCGGAGGACCGGTTCCGGGTCGAGGCCGGGCTGGCCGAGGGGGTGTCGCTCATCGGCACCGGCCGGATCACCGACCGGCTGTGGACCAAGCCGGCGCTCGCGGTGCTGGGAATCGACGCCCCGACCACCGGCGAGGCCCCGAACGCCCTGGTCCCGGCGGCCAAGGCCAAGCTGAGCGTACGGCTGGCGCCGGGCGACGACCGGAAGCGGGCGTACGCGGCGCTCCAGGAGCACCTCGCCAAGCACACGCCGTGGGGCGCTCAGGTGACGGTGACGTTCGAGCACGACGGCGACCCGTGCGTCATCGACGCGTCCGGGCCGATGTTCGACGCGGCGCGGGACGCCTTCCGTACCGCCTGGGACGGCACCGAGCCGGTGGACATCGGCATCGGCGGCTCGATCCCGTTCATCGCCACCTTCCAGGAGATGTTCCCGCAGGCCGCGATCCTGGTGACCGGCGTCGAGGACCCGCACGCCCGGGCGCACGGGCCGAACGAGAGCCTGCACCTCGGCGAGTTCGCCCGGGTCTGCATGGCCGAGGCGTTGCTGCTGGCCAAGGTGGCCGCCACCGGCACGAACCGGAGTTAGGTGACGAAACGGTAACGCCCCGGTTCTGGTGGACGTTCTCGGCGTGTCGGGAGTTGGGCTGCTATAGCCTTTCGAACATGAGTACGAACGAGGTGATGGCCCGGCTTGAGGCCGCCGTCAGCGCTCTGGGGGACGTCGACGTCTCCGCGTGGCCCGAGGACACGCTCAAGGAACGGATCGGTGATCTCTCCACCGCCCTGGTCGCGCTCGACGCGGTGCTCTCCCGGGTCGCTGACGAGGTGCGCGCCCGCGGCCTGCGCATCGAGGAACCCGTTCCGGCCTGATCAGGTCGTCGCCGGGCCGGTCTGGGGGGAGCGGCCCGGCGTAGGGGGCGGCTGGGCGGCCGGAAGCGGCAACTTCCGGCGTCCGCCGCGTATCCCCAGCGGTGTCGGGGGTGGCTGGCAGGATGGGAGCGTGCGGTTCCTGGACCTTGCGGCCACCTCCGCCGCCGTGGGCGCCACCAGCGGCCGGCGGGCCAAGGTGGAGCTGCTCGTCGCCGCCCTGAAGGCGCTCGACCCGGCCGAGGTTCCGGTGGGGGCCGGCTGGCTCGCCGGCGAGCTGCGGCAACGCCAGACCGGCGTCGGTTGGGCCGGCCTGCGCGACCTGCCGCCGCCGGCCGCCGAGCCGACCCTGACCGTTCTCGCGGTCGACGCCGCGGTCGACGAGATCGCGGCGGTGCGCGGCCCGGGCTCCCAGGCCCGGCGCCGGGCGTTGCTCGACGCCCTCTTCGCCTCGGCCACCGCCGACGAGCAGCGCATGCTGCGCGGGCTGTTCAGCGGCGAACTGCGCCAGGGCGCCCAGGCGGGGCTGCTCGCCGACGCGGTCGCCCGGGCCGCCGACGTGCCGCTCGGTGCCGTCCGCCGGGCCCTGCTGCTCGCCGGTGACCTGCGCGCGGTCGCGGTGGCCGCCCTGCGCGGCGGCGCTGTGGCGCTGGCCGACTTCGGGCTCCAGGTCGGCCGCCCGCTCGCCCCGATGCTGGCGCAGAGCGCCCCCTCGGTCGACGAGGCGCTGGCCGCGACCGGCGTTCCCGCCGTGGTCGACGTGAAGCTCGACGGCATCCGCATCCAGGTGCACCGCTCCGGCTCCGACATCGCCGTCTTCACCCGCAGCCTGGACGAGATCACCGCCCGGGTGCCCGAGGTGGTCGCCGCCGTCCGGGCGTTGCCCGCCCGGGAGTTGGTGCTCGACGGCGAGGCGATCGGGCTGGACGCCACCGGCCGGCCGCTGCCGTTCCAGCAGACGTCCAGCCGGGCCGCCCGCCGCACCACGCCGAGCAGCGCCGGCCCCGTCCCGGTCGCACCGGCGGTCCTCGCCGCCGCCGGGACCACCGGCGAGGCGGTGCTGACGCCGTACTTCTTCGACCTGCTGCACCTCGACGGGGAGGACCTGGTCGACCGGCCCGGCCGGGAGCGGTGGGCGGCGCTGGCCGGGGCCGTCGACCCGACGCTGTTGGTCGGGCGGGTGGAGGTCGACGGCCCGGAGCCGGCCGGGGCTGCCTTCGCCGCAGCCCTGGACGCCGGCCAGGAGGGGGTGGTGGTCAAGTCCCTCGACGCCCCCTACGACGCCGGGCGGCGCGGCGCGGCCTGGGTGAAGGTGAAACCCCGGCACACCCTCGACCTGGTGGTGCTCGCGGTGGAGTGGGGCAGCGGCCGGCGCAGCGGGTGGCTGTCGAACCTGCACCTCGGCGCGCGGGACCCGGGCAGCGGCGAGTTCGTCATGCTCGGCAAGACGTTCAAGGGGCTCACCGACGAGGTGCTGCGCTGGCAGACCGAGCGGTTCCTCGCCCTCGCCGTGGAGCGGGGCGACTGGGTTGTCCGGGTCCGCCCCGAGCAGGTCGTGGAGATCGCCTTCGACGGCGTGCAGGCCAGCTCCCGCTACCCGGGCGGGGTGGCGCTGCGCTTCGCCCGCGTGGTCCGCTACCGCAGCGACAAGACCGCCGCCGAGGCGGACACGATCGACTCGGTCCGGGCCATCCACGCCGGTCGCCGCCCCTGACCGGTCCCGGGGCCACCCCGGCGGCGGGGCGCTGTCGGGGTGGCCCCGGGGCGGTGGCGTCGGGTCAGCGCATCGACAGGGACCGGGCGTAGTTGACCTGGTTGTTGACGTGCATGACCTGACTCTGGTCGGTGACGGGGATGCGGGCCACATACTGCCGGTGCCCGCTGGTGACCGTGACCTGCACGGTGCCCTGGTGCCGGGTCTCCTTGATCAGCAGGAAGAGCAGGCTGAAGATGGTGAGGCAGAAGAACCCGAGGATGGCGCAGACGATCGCCCAGGGGGCGATCTTCTCCTCCTTCTGCCAGTAGTCGGCGACGTGCCACTGCGCCCCGGCCAGGGGCAGCACGCCGGCGGGCGTACGGATCTCCGGCGGGGTGACCATGATCTCGCCGATCTGCACCGCCACGGCGGACGGTGTCCCGTACTGAGGGGCACCGCCAGGCGGCGGCGCCATCAGGGGCGGGTGTGGCCCGAGCCGACCGGCGTCCGGCGGCACCGGGTACTGGTCCGGCGGCGCGGAATACGGGCTGGGTGGAGCGGAGTACTGGACCGGCGGAGCGGAGTACGGGGTGGGTGGAGCCGAGTACTGGTGCGGCGGTACGGAGTGCTGAGCGGGCAGCGGCGTCGAGTACTGGTGGGCTGCCGGGATCTGGTCGCCCGCCGGGACGGGGAACGGTCGAGTGGCGGGCAGCGCGGCGGGCGGGGGAGCGGCGAACGGGTCGGCCGTGGCCGGGAACCCTGCCGGCGGGGTCGAGTACGTCGTCGACCGGGGCGGGACCGCCCAGGGATCGGCCGACGGGTGGGTCGCCGTCATCGGCTCCGACGGGTGTGCGGCCGTCATCGGCTCCGACGGGTGTGCGGCCGTCATCGGCTCCGGCGGGTGGGCCGGTGGCGGCGGCTCCGGGTGCGGCGGGGGCGTGGAATCAGGGGTCACCGTGACCCCCCACGGGAGTTGATCACCCGCGGACACTACAACGTTCCGCCGGGTCGCGGGCCCGCCGATCGTCCGGTGGCTGGTCGGACATCACTCCGAATCCTCGACATCACGTCGACCCGCGCTCGTTGGCCGGCGATGTCGCCGACACCGGGTCGATCACTGCGGCCCACGCCGCAGGGGGTCAGGTCAGGCCGGGGTGACCGGCGTGGGCTCGGCGGCCCGGTCGATCGGCTCACGCGGCTCGTCCAGCCCGGCCATCCGGCGGGCCTCCCGCCGGGCCACCCAGCCGTAGCCGAAGAGCGTCATGGCGGCGAACAGCCACCACTGCACCACGTACCCGAAGTTCTGCCAGTTGTTGGTGTGCCCGATCGGCACCGCCTGGAACAGCGGGTCGGCGGCCGGCGTCTGCTCGTCCAGCAGGACGTACGCGCCGTGCACCGGGTAAGGCAGCTCGCCGGCCAGCCGGGGAACGGCGATCCGGCGGGTCTCCAGCCGGCCCGCGCGTCGGTCGATTGCCCCGCCACCGCTCTCGGTCGGGTGCACCCGACCCACCACGGTCACCTCGCCCTGCGGCACGGGTGGAAGCTGCGGCTGGGCCGTGGCCCCGCCGGGCGCCGGCGGCACCCAGCCCTGGTCGACGAGCACGGCCGTGCCGTCGGCGAGGATCAGCGGGGTGACCACCTCGAAGCCGACCCGGTTGTCGACCGTCCGGCCGCGCACCAGGACGACGTTCGCGGTGTCGTACCGGCCGGTCGCGGTGACCCGGGTCCAGGTGGCCTTGTCGGCGGGGGCCGGGCCGGCGGTGCCGGCGCCCCCGCTCGGCGCGGGCACGGCGTCCCGCAGCGGCGCCGGGGTCATCCGCTCGCCGGCGTCGATCCGTTCGTTGATCGCCGTCCGGCCCCGGTAGCGGTCCAGCTGCCAGTTGCCGAGCAGCACCATCACGGCCGCAGCGACCAGGGTCAGTGCGAGGATGCCCAGCCAGCGTGGCGTCAGAAGGAACCGGTACACGCGTCGAGGCTACCCGTATGACAGCCACCACAGCCCCGCGGCAGCCCACCCCGACCCAGCGATCGCTCTTGATCAAGAGCCGGGCCGGGCCGGGCCGAGCCGGGGTCAGCCGACTATTGCGTCGGAGGGTGGGGTGAACTGGCGGGTGGGTTGGCCCTTGAGGGCGTCGCGGAGGGTCTGGGCCACCGCGTTGACCGGGATCTGGGACTGGCCGTCGCCCACCGCGTTGAACGGGTTGTCCGGATCGGCGATGAAGCTCGCCGCCGCCAGCTCCGGGGTGTATCCGACGAACCAGGCCGCCCGGGTGCTGTCCGTGGTGCCCGTCTTGCCGGCCACCGGCCGCCCCACGGTGCCCCGCACGCTGTCCGCCGTCGACCAGCCCCCGCAGCCGCCCTTCGCGGGGGTGTCCCCGGTCGGGCAGCGGGCGGCGTCGGTGGCGGCCCGGGCGGCGTCCGCGTTGACCACCTGCCGGCAGCGCGGCTTGGCGACCTCCCGCGTGATCCCGCCGACCGTGGTGTACGTCGTCGGGTTGCCGTCCCGGTTGCTGATCGACTGCACCGGCATCGACTCGCAGTACCGGCCGTCCGCGGCGATCGCGGCGTAGGCGTTCGACATCTCCAGCGGCGTGGCGTCGGAGACGCCCAGGGTGAACGCGCCCCACTTCTTCGCCTTGCCGGGCGACGCCTGCTCCCGGTCGACGTCGGTGCGCCAGCGCAGCCCGAGCTGCTCGGCGAGCCGGACCGCCGCGTCGGCCCCCACCTTCTCCTCCAGTTGGACGAAGTACGTGTTCACCGACTTGCCGAAGCCGGACCACATGGTCTGCCGACCGGTCATCGCGCCGCTGGCGTTGGACGGTGCCCAGCCGTCGTAGATCGCCGACTGGTACCGGTACGGCGAGTCGTACGCGGTGGACAGCGGCATGCCCGCGTTGAGCGCGGCCAGCATCGGGAACATCTTGAACGTCGACCCGGCCTGGTACCCGGGCAGGTCGCCGCCGCCGAGCAGCGGGGCCACCGTGTTCGGGTAGTTCGCCTTCACCTTCGGGCCGGCCTCCGGGTTCGAGCTGAGCCCGTTCTCGCTGACGTCGAGCGAGTAGTTCCGGTTCACCGCCATGGCCTTCACCCGCCCGGTCCCCGGTTCGGCGAGCACGATGCCGTTGGCGAACGGGCTGCCGGTGCTGTCCTTGGCCCCGACGTTGTTCTCGGCCGCCTCCTGCATCTTCGGGTCGATGCTGAGCACGATCCGGTAGCCGCCCCGGCGCAGCTTGTCCATCCGTTCCAGCCGGTTCTCGCCGAACGCCGGCTGCGCGCTCCACCAGTTCTTGAGGTAGTCGCAGGCGAAGCCCCAGCTGGTGTACTTCTCGGGCAGCGAGGCGCAGTCGTTCGGCGGGTCGGTCAGCCGTAGCCGGATCGGCTCGGCCTTCGCCGCCGTCGCGGCGTCCGACGAGAGGTAGCCGAGCTGGGTCATCCGGTCGAGCACGTAGTTGCGCCGCCCGGTGGCGTCCTTCTGGTCGGAGGTGACGGGGTCGTACTCCGACGGGGACTTGACCAGGCCGGCGAGGGTGGCCGCCTCGGCCTGGGTGAGGGTGGCCGGCGTCTTGGAGAAGAAGATCTGCGCGGCGGCGTAGACGCCGTACGCCCGGTGGCCGAAGTACGCGGAGTTCAGGTAGCGCTCCAGGATCTGCTCCTTACTCAGCTCCTTCTCCACGTCCAGGGCCATCCGCATCTCCTTGACCTTGCGCAGGCTGGTCTGCTGGGTGGCCTCCTGGACCTCCTTCGGGGTCCGGGCGCTGTCGCGCAGGGCCATCCGGACGAACTGCATGGTCAGGGTCGACGCGCCCTGGGACACCCCGCCGGAGCGGGAGTTGGCCACGAAGGCCCGGGCCACGCCCTTCGGGTCGACGCCGTGGTGCTGGTAGAAGCGGCTGTCCTCGGCGGCCACGATGGCCTGCTGGATGTTCGGGGACATGTCCGACACCTTCGTGTAGCGCCGGTACTCCTCGTAGAACATCGTCAGCACGGTCCTGCCGTCGGGCGCGTACAGGTAGGAGGTCTCGGCGGGCAGCGCGTCGCGCAGGATGTTCGTCTTCTGCTCCACGGCGTGCGCGGTGGCCTTGGCGCCGAGCCCGGTGACGGCGGCCAGCGGGTAGAGGGCCCCGGCGATCACGATGCCCGCGATCAGCCCGGCACGCAGGAGAGGGACGAGACGGCCAGCGCCAGCAAGGGGTCGATTGCTCACAGGGTCAAGCTATGACATTTCCGATTCGGAAATGAGAAGAACTCATAAACGGGAAGGCGGGTTGGCGGGTGGTGACGCTGCCCACCCCGGGATGCGCTGTCCCGCACGGCGGCTTCCCGGCAGGATCGCGGACATGCGTGCTCAGCTGGCTTCGACGACCCCCACCCGGGATGAGCCGGACCTTGGCCACCACGGGGACGCCGAGGTCGGCGACGGCCTGGTCGACCTCGCGGTCAACGTGCGGCGGGCCCCGATGCCGGACTGGCTGGCCGAACCGATCACCGCCGCGCTGGGCGACCTGGCCGCGTACCCGGACAACCGGGCGGCTCGGGCGGCCGTCGCCGGCCGGCACGGGCGTCCCCCGGAGGAGGTACTGCTCACCGCCGGGGCGGCCGAGGGGTTCGTGCTGCTCGCCAGGGCCCTGACCGGGGTGCGCCGGCCGGTGGTCGTGCACCCCCAGTTCACCGAGCCGGAGGCCGCGCTGCGGGCCGCCGGGCACGACGTCGAGCGGGTGCTGCTCGACCCGGCCGAGGAATTCCGGCTCGATCCCGCCCGGGTGCCGGCCGACGCCGACCTCGTCATGATCGGCAACCCGACCAACCCCACCAGCGTGCTGCACCCGGCCACCGACGTCGCCGCGCTGGCCCGTCCCGGCCGCGTCCTCGTCGTCGACGAGGCCTTCGCCGACACCACCGCCGCGCCCGGAGTGCCGGGGGAGCCGGAGTCCCTGGCCGCCCGCCGCGACCTGCCCGGCCTCGTCGTGGTGCGCAGCCTCACCAAGACCTGGGGGCTCGCCGGGCTGCGGATCGGCTACCTGCTCGGCGACGCCGCCCTGCTGGCCCGGCTGGCCGCGGCGCAGCCGCTCTGGGCGGTCTCCACCCCGGCGCTCGCCGCCGCCACCGCCTGCGCGTCCCCGGCCGCCGTCGCGGCCGAGCGCGCGATCGCCGTCGGGCTGGCCGCCGACCGCGACCACCTGGCCGCCCGCCTGTCGGCCCTGCCGGGGGTACGCGTCGCGGGCCGCCCGGCCAGCGCGTTCGTGCTGGTCCACCTGCCCGGCGCGGCCGAGGTGCGGCAGCGCCTGCGCGAGCGCGGCTGGGCGGTACGCCGGGGCGACACCTTCCCCGGCCTCGGCCCCGACTGGCTGCGGGTGGCCGTACGCGACCGGGGCACCACTGACACGTTCACCGCGGTACTGGCGGAAATCCTGGAGGCATGATGCTCGAGTCCACGATCGCGGCGATTCGGCCGCTCGACGAGCCGGCGATGGTCGCCGCCGGTGAGCTGCACGGCCGGCTGACCAAGCCGGCCGGCTCGCTCGGTGCCCTGGAGGAGCTCTCCGTCCGGCTGGCCGGCCTGGCCGCCGCCTGCCCCCCGCCGCTGCCCGAGCCGGCAGCCGTGGCGATCTTCGCCGGCGACCACGGCGTGCACGCCCAGGGGGTGACCCCCTGGCCGCAGGAGGTCACCGCGCAGATGATCAACAACTTCCTGGCCGGCGGGGCGGTGGTCAACGCGTTCGCCCGGCAGGCCGGCGCCTCGGTCACCGTGGTCGACGTCGGCGTCGCCACCCCACTGCCGCCCGTCGCGCCCGCCGCGCAGTCCGGCGCCGCGACCGACGGCAGCGGGGCGCACTCCGCCGCGCCTCGCCTCGTGTCGGCGAACGTGCGGCGCGGCACCCGGGACCTCGCCGTCACCGCCGCCCTCACCCGCGACGAGGCCCGCGCCGCCGTGGAGACCGGCATCCGGATCGCCCGCGAGCTGATCGACGCCGGGGCGGGCATCCTGCTCACCGGGGACATGGGCATCGGCAACACCACCCCGGCCGCGGCGCTGGTCGCCGTGTTCACCGGCGTCGACCCGGCCGAGGCGACCGGCCGGGGCACCGGGGTGGACGACCCGACGTACGCCCGGAAGATCGACGTGGTCCGGGCGGCGCTGGCCCGGCACGCCCCCGACCCGGCCGACCCGCTCGGCGTGCTCGCCGCAGTCGGGGGCCTGGAGCACGCCGCCCTGGCCGGGCTGATCCTCGGTGCCGCCGCTCGCCGGGTGCCGGTGCTGCTCGACGGGGTGATCGCGGTCAGCGCCGCGCTCGTCGCCGCCGCGTTCGCCCCGGACGCGGTGGGCGCGATGGTCGCCGGGCACCGCTCGGCCGAGCCGGGTGCCACGGCCGCGCTGCGCCACCTCGGGCTCGATCCGCTGATCGACCTCGGGCTGCGCCTCGGCGAGGGCACCGGCGCGCTGCTCGCCCTGCCGGTGGTCACCGGCGCGGTCCGGGTGCTGCACGAGGTGGCCACCTTCGACTCGGCCGGGGTGGCCGAGAAGTGAGCAACCCGTACCCGCTCGGGCTGCGGCTGGCGGGCCTGCGGGTGGTCGTGGTGGGCGGGGGTGCGGTGGCCACCCGGCGGGTGCCGGCGCTGCTCGACGCGGGCGCGGACGTCCTGCTGGTCTCGCCGGAGCTGACCCCTGCCCTGCGCGCCCACGTCGACGCCGGCCGGCTGCGCTGGGAGCCGCGCCGCTTCGCCCCCGGCGACCTGGACGGTGCCTGGCTGGTCCAGGCCGCCGTCGACGACCCGGCCGCCGCGGCCGTGGTCAGCGACGCCGCCGCCGAGCGCCGGATTTTCTGCGTCCGCGCCGACGACCGGGCCGCCGCCACCGCCTGGACCCCGGCCGTCACCCGGCACGGCCCGGTCACCGTTGCCGTCCTCGGCGGCGGCGACCCCCGCCGGGCCATGTCGGTCCGCGACGCCGTCCGCGCCCTGCTGAGTGCCGGCCAACACCCCGGGGCGACGCCCCCGGCGGCGCAGGAGGGCGCTGGCGGTGCCCCTCGGCGGAGCGGGGCGGTCGAGGGGGGCGGGCCGGCCGCCGGACGGGTGGCGCTGGTCGGGGCCGGGCCGGGCGACCCGGAGCTGATCACCGTGAAGGGGTGGCGGCTGCTGACCGAGGCCGACGTGGTGGTCGCCGACCGGCTGGTGCCCGGGCTGTTGCTGGACGAGCTGCGCCCCGACGTCGAGCTGGTGGACGCCTCGAAGATCCCGTACGGGCCGTCCCGGGCCCAGGAGGAGATCAACCGCATCCTCGTCGACCGGGCGTTGGCCGGCGCGTTCGTCGTCCGGCTCAAGGGCGGCGACCCGTACGTCTTCGGTCGGGGCGGCGAGGAACTGCTGGCCTGCGCGGCGGCCGGGGTGCCGGTGACCGTGGTCCCCGGGGTGACCAGCTCGATCGCCGCCCCCGCGGCGGCCGGCGTTCCGGTCACCCACCGGGCGGTGGCGCACGACTTCACCGTGGTCTCCGGGCACCTCGCGCCCGACTCGCCGGCCTCCCTGGTGCGCTGGGAGGCCCTCGCCGGGCTGCGCGGCACGCTGGTGATCCTGATGGGGCTGAAGAACCTGGCCGCGATCACCGAGACCCTGATCGCCCACGGTCGCCCCGCCGGGACCCCGGCCGCCGTCGTCCAGGAGGGAACCACCGGCGGCCAGCGGAGCCTCCGGTCGACCCTCGGCGCGGTGGCCGCAGACGTGCTCGCGGCGGGCCTCCGCCCGCCGGCCGTGGTGGTCGTCGGCGACGTGGTGGGCACGCTCGACGGCTGAGCCGGCCGGAGCGGGCGGGAACGACCGACGGCCGGAGCGGGCGGTGCCGCTTCGGCCGTCGATCGTCGGCGGGCCGGGTCTGCCAGCGGTTGTCAGGCGCGGTTGTTGACGCTCACCGGCCAGGAGCCGGTGGGCGGCGACCAGCCCTGGAGCGTGGCGGGGATGCCCACCCGGGTGTTGCAGTTGATGACCTGGAAGTGCAGGTGCGCCCCGGAGGCGTTCCCGGTGGCACCCGACGAGCCGATGATCCGGCCCTGCGGGACCCAGTCACCGGTGTTGTAGATCGCCTGGTTCAGGTGGATGTAGTGGGTGCACTGGCCGTTCGAGTGCCGGATCATCACCTCGATGCCGTTCCCCGGGTACACCGACCAGTCCGAGATGAGGACGGTGCCGGCCTGCGCGGCGGAGACCTCGTACCACGCCGGGAGCCCGAAGTCCCAGGCGTACTCGTTGTAGGGGCCGACGTGCGAGTAGGTGCCCTCCGGCCCCTGAGTGACCCGGTAGGACTCACCCGCCGGGTAGGGCAACTCGTAGTAGTAGTTTGCGGCCGAGGCGGGAGTGGGTCCGACGACCACGACCCCGGCCACCACCAGCACCGCGCTCAGCGCCGCGCCTACCCCACGCAGGGCCTTCGTCGCTCTGTTCACTACGGCATCTCCGTCCTGGCAACCCGATAGAAATCCGGCCTCGTCGATGCCGATGCCGCCGCCGCAGCTAAACAGGACGACAGGTGGGTGTCAATGAGTCGCGGGGTGCTACTGGGGTGGGGACAGTGGTAGGGGTACCGCCGCCGCATACGCGAAGGCGGCCGGAGACGGGTGGTCTCCGGCCGCCGTCGCGGTCAGGTCACTGCTTGAGCATGTTGTCCAGCAGCAGGGCGCAGCGGATCAGGCCGAGGTGGCTGTACGCCTGCGGGTGGTTGCCCAGCCCACGCTCGGCCAGCGGGTCGTACTGCTCGGGGAGCAGCCCGGTCGGGCCCGCCGTGTCGATCATCTGGGTGAACAGCTCCTCCGCGTCGGTGCGCCGACCGGTGCGCAGGTACGCCTCGATCAGCCACGCCGTGCAGATGTGGAAGCCGCCCTCGCGCCCCGGCAGGCCGTCGTCCCAGTGGTACCGGTAGACGACCGGGCCGCTGCGCAGGTCCGCCTCGATCCGGAGCACGGTGGACAGGAAGCGCGGGTCGTCGCCCGGGAGCAGCCCGGACAGGCCGATCCACAGGGACGAGGCGTCCATGTCCTCGTTGCCGTACGCGACGCTGTACGCCTCCACGTCGGGATGCCAGCCGTGCTCCAGCACGTTGGCGCCGATCCGGTCGCGCAGCTCCACCCACTCCGCCCGGTCCTCGCCGCCGTGCTGGCGCACCACGTGCAGCGCCCGGTCGACGGTCATCCAGCACATCACCTTGGAGAAGATGTGGTGCCGCGGGGGGAGGCGGGCCTCCCAGATGCCGTGGTCGGGCTCGTGCCAGCGGCGGCGGACCGCCTCGACCATGTTCTCCAGCACCCGCCACTCGTCCTCGCGGACCGAGCCCCGGGCGTCGGCGACGGCGGCGATCAGGTCGGCGATCGGGCCGAACACGTCGAGCTGGAGCTGGTGGTTGGCCAGGTTGCCGACCCGCACCGGCCGGGAGCCGGCGTACCCGGGCAGGGTGTCGATGACCGCCTCGGCGCCCAGCTCGTACCCGTCGACCGTGTAGAGCGGGTGCAGCCGCTCGGGGTGGCCGCCGGTGCGCTCGATGCAGCCGTCCACCCAGCGCAGCAGCCCTTCGGCCTCCTCGATGGAGCCGAGGTCGACCAGCGCCCGGGCGGTCATCGCCGCGTCGCGGAGCCAGCAGTACCGGTAGTCCCAGTTCCGGACGCCGCCCAGCTCCTCCGGCAGCGACGTGGTCGCCGCGGCGAGGATCGAGCCGGTCGCCTCGTGGCAGAGCCCGCGCAGGGTCAGCGCGCTGCGGGCGACCAGTTCCCGGGCGGTGGCGGGCAGCCGCAGCGAGGCCACCCAGTCCTTCCACGGCTGCTCGGCCATGGCCTGCCGCTCCTGGACCGGCAGCCGGTGGTGCTCCAGGCTGTGCGTGGCGAAGCGCAGCTCCAGCACGACCTGCCCGCCGGCGGCGGAGAGGTCCACGACGGCCTTGGCCGTCTCGTACCCGCCGTCGTTGCTGACCTGCCACTGGACCCCGGGGGAGTAGAGCGCGACCGGCTCGTTGGAGCCGAGCACCAGCAGGCCGTCGCCGACCGGCTGGAGCTGGGTGGCCACCTGGCCGAACTCGGGCCGGGGGGCGAACTCCACCCGGA
Organism: Micromonospora rubida; assembly: GCF_009908295.1. Lineage (GTDB taxonomy): Bacteria > Actinomycetota > Actinomycetes > Mycobacteriales > Micromonosporaceae > Micromonospora > Micromonospora rubida. Next base: position 57,825 of record NZ_JAAALO010000002.1, on the reverse strand, counting down.
CCCGCCCGGAGCCGGTGAGCACCCGGACCAGGGTCGAGTCGCCGGTGACGACTGCCGGGCCGTCCGGGGTGGTCTCCCTGGCCGGCTTGTCCAGCCAGTCGGTGACCGTGAGGCCCGACCAGCGGGTCTCCACGGTCATCGTGCCCGAGCGGTAGCGCTGGCCGAGCGGGATGCCGCCGCGCTCGGGGGCAACGCTGAAGTGCCCGGCGGGGCTGCCGCCGACCAGGTCGGCGAAGATCGCCGCCGAGTCCGGCTTGGGGTGGCAGAGCCAGGTGACCTTGGCCTCGGGGGTGAGCAGCGCGACGGTACGCCCGTTGGCGAGCATCGAGTGCCGCTCGATCGGCACGGCCCGCTCGCCGAAGAGCCAGTGCCGCCGGGTCTCCAGCAGCAGACCGAGGGCGCGGGCGGCCTCGATCGGCTCGGCGACCCGGTAGTCGGCCTTCGTGTCCCCGATACCGATCTTGATGCCCATGTCGGGGCCGTGCAGGTTGCCGAAGGCGTTCTCGTCGGTGACGTCGTCGCCGATGAACAGCACCGCGCTGGCCGAGAGCTGGGTGCGGAGCTGGTCGACGGCGGTGCCCTTGTGGGTCGCCACCACCGACAGCTCGATGACCTCCTTGCCCTGGGTGACGGTGACGCCGTCCCAGGTGGCGGGGCCCTTGCGGACGGCCTCGACGGCGGCGGCGGCCACCTGCGGGTCGAGCCCGCGGGTGTGCACCGCGACGCTCGCCGGCTTGCGCTCCAGCCGGACCCCCGGGTGGGCGCTGGCGATCTCACGCAGCGCGTCGCGCAGCCGGGTGCGCACGGCGATCAGCTCGGGGGAGAGCCGCTCGACGAAGCCGATGTCGAACTCGGAGCCGTGGCTGCCGACGAGGTGCACCTCGCTGGGCAGCCGGGACAGCGCGGCCAGGTCGCGCAGCGCCCGGCCGGAGACCACCGCGACGGTGGTCTGCGGCAGGGCGGCGAGCGCCCGGACGGCGGCGACGGACTCGGGCAGCGGCACGGCCTTGCTCGGGTCCTCCACGATCGGCGCGAGGGTGCCGTCGTAGTCGCAGGCGACGAGGAGCTGGGGGACCCGGGCTATCCGGCCGATTGCGGCCCTAAGCTCCGGATCCAGCACTCCGGCGGCCGAGGCCGCCCCGTCGTGGACGGACGTGTTCACGCAACCTCCGAATCAGGCACACCGAGCTCGGTGAGGAACGACTTCGCCCAGTGCCCCACGTCGTGGGTACGCAGGTGACGCTGCATGACACGCATGCGTCGGCGGGCCTCGGGCTTCTCCACGTGCACGGCCTTGAGCAACGCGTCCTTGACGGCGTCAGGGTCGTGCGGGTTACACAGAAACGCCTGGCGCAGCTCGGTGGCGGCGCCGGCGAACTCACTGAGCACGAGCGCGCCGCCCTGGTCGGCGCGCGATGCGACGTACTCCTTAGCCACCAGATTCATTCCGTCTCGAAGGGGGGTCACCATCATCACGTCGGCGGCCACGTACATCGCCGCCAGTTCACTGCGACTGTACGACTGGTGCAGGTAGTGCACCGCAGGCACGCCGACCCTGCCAAATTCGCCATTAATTCGGCCAACTTCGCGTTCGACCTTGACTCGTAGCGCCTGGTAGTGCTCCACCCGCTCGCGGCTCGGCGTGGCAACCTGCACCATAACCGCGTCCGGAACTGTCAACTTTCCGTCAGCAAGAAGTTCGCGGAAGGCCTTGAGTCTAAGCTCGATGCCCTTCGTGTAGTCCAGACGGTCGACTCCGAGGATGATCGTCTTGGGATTGCCCAGCTCCTCGCGGATCTGCTTCGCCCGGGCCTGGATCGCCGGGTCCTCGGCCAGCCGCTCCATCTCCTTCGTCTCGATGGAGATGGGGAAGGCGCCCGCCTTCACCTGCCGGCCGTCGACCTGGATCATCTGCCCCTCGTAGCGCAGCCCGAGCAGGTGCCGGGCCAGCCGGACGAAGTTCTGCGCGGCCAGCCGCTGCTGGAAGCCGACCAGGTCCGCCCCGAGCAGCCCGCGCAGGATCTCCGCGCGGAACGGCATCTGCATGAACAACTCGATCGGCGGGAACGGGATGTGCAGGAAGAAGCCGATCCGCAGGTCGGGGCGCAGCTCGCGGAGCATTGCCGGCACCAGCTGGAGCTGGTAGTCCTGCACCCAGACCGTCGCGCCCTCGGCCGCGACCTCCGCCGCGGCCTCCGCGAACCGCGCGTTGACCAGCCGGTACGCCTCGCGCCAGCGGCGCTTGTACGCCGGGGTCTCCACCGCGTCGTGGTAGAGCGGCCAGATCGTCGCGTTCGACTGGCCCTCGTAGTAGCGCTCCAGCTCGTCCGCGCTCAGCGGCACCGGGTGCAGCCGGATTCCCTCCAGGTCGAACGGCTCGGGGGCGGCGCCGGTGCCGCCGGCCCAGCCCACCCACGTGCCCTGGTGCTCCGCGAGGACGGGGTGCAGCGCGGTGACCAGACCGCCGGGGCTGCGGCGCCACTGCCGTCCCTCCGGGGTGTTCACCTCGTCGACCGGTAGTCGGTTCGCTACTACGACAAAGGAACTACGGACGGTCACGTTCGGCCACCTCCGGGTGCTGGCGGGTCCACCGCGATGAGCGTACTGAGCGTAGCTGCGGCGTCTGGTGCCCCGTGCCGGAGTTACCTACCCGTCCCACGACCGCCGAACCGTGAAGGTGATCACGCAGGTCAAGCCCGGTCGGAGGCCGATGGTCGGCCACTGCGCGGGCAGTGCCTCGGCCGGGGCGACACGGACGTGTGCGGCAGGGCGACGGGCACTTCCGGCATCTCCCACTGGGCGGGCGACCGTAATTCGCCCTGCCGTGCCCTGCGACGCGGCTCGCGGGCGTACCCCCGGGCGGGGTGATGTGGGCGGAGCGGGTCGAACCTGTCAGGATTGACGATGGCCTGCGTTGTGGCCGGCCCCCGGCCGGCGGCGGCGAGCGGCACCCGGAGCCGCGCCGCGTCCGCACCCCGCAAGCTTCCAGATCACAACCTACGGAGGTAGCCCGCACCGTGGCCCAGTACATCTACGTCCTGGAAAAGGCGCGCAAGGCGCACGGCGACAAGGTCGTGCTCGACAACGTGACGCTGAGCTTCCTGCCGGGGGCCAAGATCGGTGTGGTCGGCCCGAACGGCGCCGGTAAGTCCAGCCTCCTCAAGATCATGGCAGGGCTGGACAAGCCGAGCAACGGCGAGGCCCGGCTGATGCCCGGCTACACCGTCGGCATGCTCGCCCAGGAGCCCCCGCTCAACGACGCCAAGACCGTCCTCGGCAACGTCGAGGAGGCGGTCGCCGAGACCAAGGCCAAGCTGGAGCGGTTCAACAAGATCGCCGAGCAGATGGCGACCGACTACTCCGACGAGCTGATGGAGGAGATGGGCAAGCTCCAGGAGGAGCTGGACCACCTCGATGCCTGGGACGTCGACTCCAAGCTCGAACTGGCCATGGACGCGCTGCGCTGCCCGCCGCCGGACGCCGACGTGACCCAGCTTTCCGGTGGCGAGCGCCGCCGGGTCGCGCTCTGCAAGCTGCTGCTGGAGGCGCCCGACCTGCTGCTGCTCGACGAGCCCACCAACCACCTGGACGCGGAGAGCGTCTCCTGGCTGGAACAGCACCTGGCCAAGTACGCCGGCACCGTCATGGCGATCACCCACGACCGGTACTTCCTCGACAAGGTGGCCGGCTGGATCCTGGAGCTGGACCGTGGCCGGGCCATCGGCTACGAGGGCAACTACTCCACCTACCTGGAGAAGAAGGCCGCCCGGCTGGCCGTCGAGGGCCGCCGCGACGCCAAGATGAAGAAGCGCCTCACCGAGGAGTTGGAGTGGGTCCGCTCCAACGCCAAGGCGCGGCAGACCAAGTCCAAGGCCCGCCTCGACCGGTACGACGAGATGGCCAACGAGGCGGAGAAGACCCGGAAGCTGGACTTCGAGGAGATCCAGATCCCGCCGGGCCCGCGCCTCGGCAGCACGGTGATCGAGGCGCAGAGTCTGAGCAAGGGCTTCGGCGACCGGCTGTTGATCGACAACCTGTCGTTCTCGCTGCCGCGCAACGGCATCGTCGGCATCATCGGCCCCAACGGCGTCGGCAAGACCACGCTGTTCAAGACCATCGTCGGGCTGGAGCAGCCGACCGACGGCGAGGTCCGCGTCGGCCCCACCGTCTCGCTGTCGTACGTCGACCAGAACCGGCAGGGCCTCGACGGCGACAAGAGCGTCTGGGAGGTCGTCTCCGACGGCCTGGACTACCTCATGGTGGGCAAGGTCGAGATGCCGTCGCGGGCGTACATCGCCGCGTTCGGCTTCAAGGGGCCGGACCAGCAGAAGCCGACCAAGGTGCTCTCCGGCGGCGAGCGCAACCGGCTCAACCTGGCGCTGACCCTGAAGATCGGCGGCAACGTCATCCTGCTCGACGAGCCGACCAACGACCTGGACGTGGAGACCCTGTCCAGCCTGGAGAACGCGCTGCTGGAGTTCCCCGGCTGCGCCGTGGTCATCTCCCACGATCGGATGTTCCTCGACCGGGTCTCCACGCACATCCTGGCCTGGGAGGGCGACGACCAGAACCCGGCGAAGTGGTTCTGGTTCGAGGGGAACTTCGAGGCGTACGAGAAGAACAAGATCGACCGCCTCGGCGCCGAGGCGGCCCGCCCGCACCGGGTGACCTACCGCAAGCTCACCCGTGACTGACCGGTTCGTCTACCACTGCACGCTGCGCTGGTCCGACCTGGACGCGTACGGGCACGTCAACAACTCGCGCTTCCTCACCCTGTACGAGGAGGCGCGGGTGGCGTTGATGTTCGCCGGCGGCCGGGCGTGGGGGGTGGGCTCGTTGGCCGACGGGGTAGTGATCCGCCGGCACGAGGTCGACTACCTGCGCCCGGTCGACTACGCGCTGGGCCGGGCCACCGCGGAGGCCGCCCCCACCGTGCGGATCGAGCTGTGGATCGAGGAGATCCGGGCGTCCCGGTTCACCGTCGGCTACGAGCTGTACGACGGCGACGTGCTGGCCAGCACCGCCCGCTCGGTGCTGGTCCCGTTCGACCTGGCCGCCAAGCGGCCCCGGCGGATCACCGAGGAGGAGCGGGCCTTCCTGCTCGCGTACGCCCCGGGCGTCGGCGCGGCCGGGGCCCCGGCGTGAGCGGCGCCCCGGCCCGCCCGCCCGGGCCCGACCTGGCCGGGGGCGGGCACGGGCTGGTCGGGGTGGCCGACGCGGGCGCGTTCCTGGCCCGGCTGGTCCGGCTCGACCCGGCGGCGCTGGTCCGGCTGCGTCCGGCCGGCCCGCCGGCCCCGCCGGAGGCCGTCCCGCCGACCCCGCCCGGCGTGCCGGCCGCCCCGCCCTCCGGCCCGGTGGCCGGGGCGGCGTCGGCCGGCCGGACGGTCCTCTGGGCCCGGCTGCCGTGGGGTGTGCTGGCCGCCCGGACGGTGGCCGGGGCCGGTCGCGGCGACGTCACGGTCGCCGCCCGGGAACTGCTGGCCGCGCTGGCGGCCGGCGAGGACGCCCTGCCGGCCCGGCGGGACGCGCAGTGGCGCTGGCCGCTGCCGCCCTCGACGAGCCGGCCGGTGGAGGTGTTGCCGGCCGGGGAGCTGTGGCGGATCGCCGAGGCGGCGGCGGGGACGCTGCGCGACGCCGCAGCCCACGGCGTGGGTGGCCGGGCGGTGGGGCAGCGGGTGCTGCGGGACGCCCTGCTCGACCACGTCGCCGTGGTGGTCACCCCGGACGATCCGCCCGGCCCGCCGGTCGAGGTCGCCCAGCGGCTGGTCCAGGGACTGGTCCGGATGGGCTTCCTGGGCCGCCCCGACCCCGGTGTCGACACCCCCGTGGCGCCCGTCGCCGGGGCACCCCTACCCCTTGCCGTCGGGGCCACCCGTGGCGACGTTCAGGTGCGAGTGGCTGGGCAATGGGTCAGCCTGGTGGGACCATACGGAGCCGTATGGTCGCAGAAGGTTGCTGATCTTGCCGTCACGCCACTCGGGGCTCATCCGAAAGTATGACCCCTATTCATTCTTCTGGACCGGTGCTGTCGTTGGGGGGATGCTTCAACCCGGCTGTCCGGGTACCGTCCATCCTCGGATCCAACGCACCGTAGGCGACTGGATCCGCTGGGGAGTGAGGTGCGCGAGCGATGCCGTGGTGGTCATGGCGCCCCGGTCCCGCCGGTGACGGCGAACCGGAAACTCGAAGCGGGATCACAGTGGACAGCACCGTCCGGGTCGGACCACCGGCCCCACGTCAACCGGGCGACGACTGCCCGCCCGCCGACCGTTCCGTGATTCCGGACATGTCGGCGACCATCGCGCCGGTCACCCTCCGCCGGGTCTGCGACGCGCTCGACCTGTTGGACGTGCGCTACCTGGCCGACGGCGACGGCAACCTGCTGGCCATGTGGGAGCGGCACGCGGTGCTGGTCACCCTGGAGGGCCCGGAGGACGAGATCCTGGTGATGCGGGCCCGTCCGCATGCGACGGTCCCGCCCGACTGGGTCGACCGGGCCTACCGGGTGGTCAACGAGTGGAACCACACCCGCCGGTTCTGCAAGGCCTACATCGGCGACCCCACCGAGCGGGGTCAACTGCCGATCTACGCGGAGCTCCAGGTGCCCCTCGGCGCGGGGGCGCACGACGCGCTCCTGGTCGAGATGCTCGACTGTGGCGCGGCGGTGGCCACCACCTTCGTGGACTGGCTGCACGACGAGGGCGCGCTGCTCTGACCCGCCGGGCCGACCTGGGCGGCGTGCCGCCGGCCGGTGAAGCGTGCCGCCGGCCGGCGGGCGTGGTGCCGGGTGGGGTCGTGCTGCGCCAGGCCGAGTCGGCCCGGCCGGAGCGGGGGTCCCGGCCGGTCAGGCCGGGCCGGCCGCCGGGTCGTCCATCACGTTCACCATGAAGTAGGCCGCCCGTTCCAGGTAGTCCCACAGCGCGGTGGCGATCTCCGGCGGCAGCTCCAGCCGGTCGACGGCCCGACGCATGTGGTGCAGCCAGGCGTCCCGCTCGGCCGCGCCGATCCGGAACGGGGCGTGCCGCATCCGCAGCCGGGGATGCCCCCGCTGGGCGGAGTAGGTGTTGGGGCCACCCCAGTACTGGATCAGGAACAGCGTCAGCCGGTCCGCTGCGGGGCCGAGGTCATCCTCCGGGTACATCGGCCGCAGCAGCGGGTCCGTGGCGACGCCGGCGTAGAACTCGTCCACCAGCTTGCGGAAGGTGGGTTCGCCGCCGACCGCCTCGAAGAGGGTCACGGCACGCTCGGACTCACCTGCGGGATTCACCGCCCCATCCTGCCAGGTGCGCCCGTAACCGGCGGGGGCGTACCGGCCGGGGCCGCTGCCGTCCTCGTCACACCGGCCCGTCAGCCCACCGATTGGCTGCGTCGGCGGTGCTCGCCCGGCAGGTTGTCGAGCTGCCCGTCGCCCTCGCCCGCCGGCCGGGGCCGGGGCGGGCCGGAGTCGTTCCCGGCGGCCTCGACCGCCGCGTCGATCGCGGCCCGGCTGGGCCAGCGCGCGGCGGTGAGCAGCATCAGCAGGACCCCGGCGGCGCTCCACACGCCCACCACCAGCGGGATCGAGAACCGCTCGGCCAGCAGGCCGGTGATCAGCACGGCGGCGCCCTGGATCACCTGAACCCCGGTGGCCATCACCCCGAACGCGCGGGCCCGGTAGCCGTTCGGCAGCGCCCGGACGAAGAGCCCGTTGGCGACCGGGAGCAGCCCGGCGACCGCGAAGCCGCAGAGGGCGGCGAGCAGGGCCACCGCCAGCGGTGGCGGGTCGAGCAGCGCCGGCACCAGGGTCAGCGGCGCGAGCACCGCCAGCGGCCGGATCAGGACCAGCCGGCGGGCCGGGGCGACCGCCCGGCCGACCAGCAGACCGCCCAGGATGAAGCCGATCGGGTTGGCGGCCATGATGGCGGCCTGGGACGCGCCGGTGTCCAGGCCGCCGCCGGCGCCCTCCCGGGCCCAGGCCGCGGCCAGCCCCTCGGGCACGATCGAGAAGAGCATGGAGCTGAACACCAGCAGGGCGACCGCCCGCAGCACCGGGGTGCCGAAGACGATCCGGAAGCCCTCGGCGGTCTCCCGCAGCAGGTGGCTGCGGTGCTCCGCGCTCATCGCCGGTGCCCGGTCCCGGACGCCGAAGCGGACCAGGGCCGCCGAGAGGGCGAAGGTGCCCGCGTTGATCAGCAGTGCGGCGGTCGGGTTGATCGCGGCGATGGCCGCGCCGATCAGGTAGCCGGTCACCTGGGCGGCCTGGCCGGTGCTGCTGTTCAGCGACAGCCCGACCACCAGCCGGTCGCCGGTCAGGATGAGTGGCATCAGCGCGGACCGGGCGGCCTGGCTCGGCGGATTGGCCAGGGTGGTCGCGAAGAGCAGGCAGAGGATCAGCCACGGCGGATTCCACGGGATGGCGACCAGCACCATCAGGGCCATCCGGATCAGGTCGCAGGCCACCATCACCGACCGGTAGCGGTGCCGTTCCGCCAGCGTGGCCAGCAGCGGGCCGCCGATGAGCCAGGGCAGGAAGCTGACCGCGAACGCGGCGGCCGAGTAGGCCACGGACTCTGTCTCGCGGTAGACCAGCACGGTGACCGCGGCCTTCGCGATGAAGTCGCCGATCCAGGAGAGCGCGCTCGCGGCGAAGACCGCCCTGTACTCCCGCTGGGCGAACACCTCACGGAAGGTGGCTGGCCCTTCCTGGGAGGGTCGCTCGTCGGACACCGTGGCCTCCATCGTCCCCACGGGCGGCCACTCGTGATGGCCTGCCCGGGAAACCGTCGTCAGATCTACGGATCAGCGAGACGTGATCACGCTCCGGCAGATGGCGTGCGTACCGGATTCTGCCCGATCGTCTGAGAGCTGACTAGGGCGAACGGTTTGATCGTCGCATCTCCGACTGAACGAACGGACGATACCCGAGGGGCCGCGCGGTCCGCGACCCCTCAGATCCACGGCCAGGCAAAGCCGCAGGTCATCGACGTTCATTGCGGTTCAGGCGGGCCCGCCCTGGCCGGTTGCCCCGCCCTCGGCGGTGCGCAGCGGGTAACCCGGGTAGAGACGGGCGGCGGCGATCTTCGCCGTGATGCCCGAGTTCTCCAGCGCCTCGGCGAGCCGCCGGCGCAGCTCCCGGCCGACCGCGAACTGCCCGTCGGCGGTGGTCTTGACGACGGTACGGATCACCGCGCCGTCCATGGTCATCTGCTCGACGCCCAGCACGTCGGGGGCCTCCACGATCTCCGGGGCCAGGTCGGGGTCCATCGCCACCGAGGCCGCGGCGGTCCGCAGCACCGCCGTCGCCTCCTCGGTGCCGGCGAATCCGATCGGCAGGTCGACCACGACCAGCGCCCAGCCCTGGCTCTTGTTGCCCACCCGGATGATCTCGCCGTTGCGGATGTACCAGAGGACGCCCCGGCCGTCCCGGACCGTGGTGACCCGCAGCCCCACCGACTCCACCATGCCGGTCGCCTCGCCGAGGTCGACCGTGTCGCCGACGCCGTACTGGTCCTCCACCAGCATGAACAGGCCGGCGATCAGGTCCTTGACCAGGCTCTGCGCGCCGAAGCCGAGCGCTACGCCGGCGATGCCCGCGCTGGCCAGCAGCGGGGCCAGGTCGAAGCTGAACTCCCGCAGGATCATCAGCAGCGCTATGCCGAAGACGAACGCGGTGACCGTGCTGCTCAGCACCGAGCCGATGGCCTCCGCCCGCTGCCGGCGGCGCTCGGGGACGAACTCGCCGGGCTGGTGCGCGGCGGTCGGCACCCGCTCCCGCAGCGGGCGCAGCATGGTCGGCACCCCGTCGGCGGTGGTGCGGACCAGCCGCTTGATCATCCGGTGCAGCGCCCAGCGGGCGATGAACGCCAGCACGAGGATCACCAGCACCCGCAGCGGCTTCAGCAGGATCCAGTAGCTGCCCTCGGCGAACCACGACGACCTGGTCGTCTTGTACAGCCACTCGCAGGAGGTGCTGCCCTGGCAGCTGGCGCTCGGGGTGGCGTCCGGGGAGGGGCTCGGGGCCACCACGGACAGGGCGGTGATCATCATCAGGCTGGCGGCGCTCACCCTGTCTTCGTACCCCACGGTCACCGGGCGGCGGCCGGCGGACCCACCATCCGGTCCGCCGTCCCCGACGGACCGTGCGGAACCGGTCATCCTGACATGGCCCGAAAGAGCTTCACGAGGGACCCCGGATTAGTGCAATCCCTGATTGGCCTGCGCGCGGAAGGCGCTGACCTGCAAGAAAGCCCAAAAAAGGTCATCTGGCACAATCAGGGCACAACCTAGACGGGCGATTCCAAGGGTGGCCGGGGAGAGCGACCCCAGGTAGGAGCCGACAGGCAGGGGTCTCCATGGCTGGCGTTGCTAACGCGGACCCCGCCCGGGTCGGCCGTAGCGAGTGGCTGGCATAGCAGGTCTCACCCCACGCGACGCGGAGGGGGATGCACACTCGCGTTCGCTCGTGCAGTATCTGAGTAGGCAGCGACCGCCGTCACTGGGCGTCAGCGAATGATCGGCTGCCGAGCAGAGGGAGGGCGACCCATGGATTTGAATTTCACAGACATCTCCACCAACGATGGAGGCAGACTGGTTTCAATCAGGTCGGCGCACTTTAAGGATCGCTATCTACGCATGGACAGCAAGGGATATGCTACGCCCTCGGGTCCTGGCGGTGGTGAAGTGAACTGTCAGACTTATGTGGGCTCCTATGAGAGATTCATACTGAGGAGGCAGCCGGACTCTTCGTTCTCAGTGGAATCCGCCCGCTTCCCCAACGTTTTCTTGCGTATGGTCGCCTTCGGCCTCACCGCTGCTACCGAAAAGGGTGGCGGGCTTGTGAACTGCCAGTTCGGCCGCCCCGACGGAGACCACGAGAGGTTCAAGTTCGTCTACGGTCCATCTGGGTTCACTATCGAATCAATCACATTCTCCAACGTCTTTCTGCGCATGGATGCCAGTGATTTCAATGAGGAGGCTCATTACGGGGGCGGAATTGTGAACTGCCAGTTCGGCGCTTTCGAATATGAGAAGTTCCTTATTTCATGGGTAGATTAGCCCGACTAGACGAGTGATTTCAAGGAGGGCCGGGGAGAGCGACTCCGAGTAGGAGCCGAACCGGCCACCCTGCCATCCGCAGCCAAGCTTGAGTACCTGACCCTCCTTCGGCACCCACTTCGGAGCCCGCGACATTCCGCGTAGGAGGAATTGCTTCAGGTTAACGCCGTCGCAAGGGTTGTCGGTGAGCACCTTGTCGGTGACAGCCGCATTCATGATGGTGTTCAGAAAGCCAAAGTACAGGCCGATGGATGAATTTGCGCTGCCTTCATCAAGCAGCCGGCCGAGCCAGGCCAGTACATCGGTCAGGTTGATTGACCGAATGGCCCGCTCCCCGAACGTCGGCAGAAGACACTTCCGAAGATTCTGAGGAACACGCCGCCGCGTCTCGACCGTCCATCCCGCCTGCCGCGAGCCCTGCCAGCTCTGCGCGTAATCGGCGAACGTGAGCCGGTCTAGCTCACGCCTTACGGTCACCTCCGCCGGGACGCCTGACCGGCACTCAAGGGCGGCGCAAGCGCCCGCCGCCGTGCCCGCGCCGGGGCGCGCGTGCGGCCTCCGGCCGGTCACGCCCCGGCGCACGGCGTACCAGGACAACCGCAGCCGGCGCTACCCGCGCGTCATTCTCGGAGCCAAGCTCCGGCGGCGGCCCGGTCCAACGCCGGGGTACACGAGGCTTCGTCCGCTCGGTTTCGGGGAGCTGAGCCGGCAAGCTCAAAGCAGGGGGCGGCGCCCGCAGTTGCCGAGCAGGCGACCCCCCCGTGCCGGCTCCTGCCGAAGTCCAGGTCAGGTCAAACTTTGCACCTGGGAAGGGGGTGGGGGTCGCCGTGGTCGGGGTCGTCGTCCAGGAGCCGGCCGCGTCGCTGGTCCCGGTCAGGTCAAGGGCGCTGCTGTGGCGGTGTCCGCCGGGTGTCGGGCCGTGACACGAGAGCCGAGTCCGACCCCGGGTACCCGTCAGAGCGGCGGACGCGCTGGAGACCGGCCAGTCGTACGTAGATCTCTCGCTTGGCGACGGCGTGGCCCTGGCCGTCGAGTTGGTAGCCGGTGACCCACACCCAGCCCGGGTAGTTGGGTTTCGGACACACCGAGATCACTCGGAAGATGAAGGCCGGCTGTCTCGCGAACTGCACCGACGCCTCTCGGCTGATCAGCAGCTCTTCACCCGGCGACGGGGGGCGAAGGTGGGCCATGGCCCGTGCGTCAGGAGACACGATCTTCCTCCCTGCGGTACCCCTGCCCAGGCCGGTTCGAAGGAGCCCGGCCGGGGCAGGGGTACCGCCGTGCCGAGGCCAGTTCGGGTTCTCTACGACCAGCACAGCGGGATAGCCGCACCAGGACGACGAGGGAGACGAGAACCCATGGCCAGCGCTTCGAGGGTGCTTCCCGCTTCACGCCGAGCGCCCTAGTGATCTTGAGCTAACTTGATCAAGTTTACCAAGTTCAATGTGTATGCATGATCATCAGGCACAGATCCGGCACAACTGAGCTTGAAAACGGGTGTAAGACGTCGAGAGGCGTTGAGGGGTCCGGCCCTGCTCAGAGGCCGGATCTGCCCGTTTCCGGGTGATGCCTAGCCAGCTTCCGACATTAGTACGTGCAATCCTGGGCCTTATCAGGGACGATTGGCGCAGCGGACGTCGGTGATCCTGCCGGCGTCGGGCGTGGTGCCGCCGTGTGCGGGCGTGCCCGGCGCGGCCAGCGGTGGGAGCGGCTGGACCGGGAGGGTGAGCTCGATGCCTGACATACGACCCACGGTGGGCTCCGGCGCGCTGGTTCTCAACGCCACCTACGAGCCGCTGTGTGTCGTGTCGGTGCGTCGTGCCGCGATCCTCGTCCTCTCCGCCAAGGCGGTCTGCGTTGCCGACGGCGAGGGCGTGCTGCACAGCGCCCGCAACGCGCTCCCGGTGCCCTCGGTGGTCCGGCTCACCCGGTTCGTCCGGGTTCCCTACCGCACCCATGTCGGGCTCTCCCGGCGGGCGATCTTCGCCCGGGACGGCTGGCGGTGCGGGTACTGCCGGGGCCCGGCGGAGACCATCGACCACGTGTTCCCGCGCAGCCGGGGCGGCCGGCACGCCTGGGAGAACGTGGTGGCCGCGTGCGCCCGGTGCAACCACACCAAGGGCGACAAGACTCCGGCGGAGCTCGGCTGGCGGCTGCACTCGTCGCCCGCCGTCCCGATGGGGACGGCCTGGCGGGTGCTCGGCCACCGCACCCCCGACCCGCGCTGGGCCCACTGGCTCGACCTGCGAGAGCCCGAGACCGAAGCGGCGGCCTGAGCGGCCGCTGGGGCGGCGGCCTGAGCGGGCATCGAAGCGGCGGCCTGAGCGGGCGCCGGGGCGGCGGCCCGAGCGGCGCCGGGGCCTCACTCGTGGCGGGCCTTCACCAGGGACGCGTAGACCACCACGTTGTCGGCGTACCCGGTCTCCCCGCCGACCCACCGGCCGCCGCAGGTGATCAGGCGCAGCCTCGGCCGGGTGAAGTCGCCGTAGACCTCGCCCACCGGCAGTTGGTCCTTGTCGTAGCGGTGCACCGAGTCGACCTCGAACACCGCCACCGAGCGGTCCGCCCGGCGGATCTCGACCCGGTCGCCGGAGCGCAGTTCCTTCAGCCCGTGGAAGACCGCCGGCCCGGTCCGGGTGTCGACGTGGCCGACGATCACCGCCGGCCCGTACTGGCCGGGGGTCGGCCCCTGGTCGTACCAGCCGGCCTCCTGGGCGCGGGCGGCGTCGGGCACCCCGATGCTGCCGTCCGCCGCGATGCCGACGTCGTGCACCGGGGCGTCCAGGTCGATCGGGTCGCTGCTGATGGCGACCGGCCGGCTGGCCGGCAGCACCGGGAACTTCTTCGGCGGGGGCCGCAGCCCGGCGATGAACCGGTCCGGCAGCACGCTGTAACCGGTCACCCGCTCGACGCCGAGCATGGCCACGATCAGCACCATCAGGGCGGCGATGACCAGCACCGGCCCGCCGGGGCCCCGGCGGGCCAGCCGCCACCGGCCCGCGCCCGGCCCGCCCCGGCCCGGGGCGGCGGCCACCGGGTGTGCGGCCGGGTCGACCGTGGCGACGCTGGCCGAGAGGGCCTGCCCGGTGACCCGGAAGACCCGGTGGCACCCCTGGGCCACCAGCCGGGCCGCGATTCGGAGCCGGCCGGCGCCGCGGCGCTGGTCCCGGGCCTGGTCGACACGCGTACGTCGGCGGGCCATGGCGACCTCGTCAGGTTCGCGTCCTGGTACGCCGACGCGCGCCGAACGCCCCGAACCCGGCCGCCACGGCCGCCGCGGCGAGGCCGCCCACGAGCAGCAGCGGGCCGGTGCCCCGGTCGTCGCCGGCCGTGCCGCCGCCACCGGTGTTGGGCCCCTTGCTCGGCTGGGCCATGTTCAGCACGGTGAGCGTGGTGGTCGCGTCGCCGCCGTTCTCGCAGTGCAGCTCGACGGAGTACTCGCCGGACCGCTTGTTCTCCGGAATGGTGACCGCCCCGGTCAGGAAGCCGTTGTCGGGCCGGAGCACGACCCGCCCGAACGCGTCGGACCGCACGTCCGCCTGCCGTTTGTTGTCGTTGTCGCAGCTCGCCCGGATGTTGACCCGGGTGCCGGCCTGCGCGCTGTTCGGCGTGACCTCGACGAAGGTGTTCTCCCCGGCCCGGGCCGGCGCGACCGTGGCCAGGACGAACGCCCCGACCAGGCCGAACACGGTCAGCACGGCCGACAGGACGCGATATGACGCGGTGAGCCCCCGCATGATTCCCCCCTCCCGGTGCCGGGCACCGGAATCCTCCCCCGGGTAGTCCGCCCTGCATTTCCCCCTGGCGTCGGGGCAAACCCGCACGTCGGTGGCGCGGCGGGCCGGGGGCGTCGACAGGGGGGCGGCGCGGGGCGTCAGGCGGGCGGCCCGCCGTCCAGCGGGGTGACGGGGTGCCAGTCGAGGGGGGTGGACAGGACCATGGTGCTCGACGGCTGGCCGTACGGGGCGAGCCGGTCGATCACCCGCTCGAACTCGCCGATCGACCCGGTCGCGACCTTGAGCATGCTGCACGCGTCGCCGGTGATCCGGTGGATCTCCAGGATCTCCGGCCAGTGCGGCACCTCCGGGTCGTGCAGGATGCACCGGGACCCGTAGCAGGACATCCGGATCAGGGCGACCACGGAGCGGCCGGCCCGGGCCAGGTCGACGTGGGCGCGGTAGCCGGTGATCACCCCCGACTCCTCCAGCCGGCGGACCCGTTCGGCCACCGCCGGCGGTGACAGGTGCACCCGGCGGGACAGCTCGCTGAACGACAACCGGGCGTCGGCTTGGAGCTCGCGCAGCAGCGCCCAGTCCATGTGGTCCACGCCTGACCTTCCTTCCCGAAACCCCGCAGGGGAATTCGCCTTTGCCACCGCAGGCCCGAGGCCGGTGGTGCCGTCGATTCGGCATTCCATTCGGCCCTTCCACCAGGGCACCATGACGCTACCCGGCTGATGGATGGAGACGACAGGTGGAGCAGACGGACCTGCGGGCCCCCGCGCTGGCCGCGGCGGTCCGTCCGGCGACCCCGCAGCAGCGGGCGGCCCGGGCTGCCCGCAACGGCGGCGAACCCACGCTGGAGTTCGCCGAGCGGGTGCCCTACGACGCGTACGTGCACGCCAGCACCCTGCACGGGTTGCAGCAGCCCCTCAGCGACGACCCGGGCGAGATGTCCTTCCTGGTGGTCAGCCAGATCATGGAGCTGTACTTCGGGCTGACCTGCCACGAGCTGCGCGAGGCGCAGCGCTGCCTGCGCGCCGACCGGATCGGGGACGCGCTGGCCCCGCTGCGCCGCGCGGCCCTGCACCTGGAGGGGCTCAACGCGGCCTGGAAGGGGCTGCGCTGGATGACCCCGGCGGACTTCAACCGGTTCCGCAACCTGCTCGGCGAGGGCTCCGGCTTCCAGTCGGCGATGTACCGGCACCTGGAGTTCCTGCTCGGCCTGCGCGACCCGGCCCTGATCCGGCCGTTCCGGCGGCAGCCCGAGGTGTACGACGAACTGCGCGCCGTGCTGGCCGTCCCGAGCCTGTGGGACGACGTGGTGGCCCTGCTGGCCCGGCGCGGCTTCGACGTGCCCGCCGAGGTGCTGGGGCGGGACGTCGCCGAGGAGCACCGGCCGCACCCGGCCGTGGAGGCCGCCTGGGTGGCCGGGTACGCCGACGACGGCCCGGACAACCACCTGCGGCTACTCGGCGAGGCGCTGGCCGAGGTGGCCGAGCAGTTCGGCGACTGGCGATGGAACCACGTCAAGGCGGTGCAGCGGACCATGGGCGCCAAGGTCGGCAGCGGCGGCTCGGCCGGCCTCGCCTGGTTGCAGCGCAGCATGGCCCGGGTGGTCTTCCCTGAGCTGTGGTCGGCCCGGACGGCAATGTGAGCGAGGAGCACGACATGGACACCTCGGAGCGGGACGCGACGCGCCCCTCGGAGCAGGAGGCGCACCGCCTCGACCAGGCAGATCCCGGGCACCGGCACCTGTTCCACGTGCCGCCGGCCGACGGCGGGCGCTACCCGCAGGCCGCGTACCTGGCCGGCAACTCCCTCGGCCTGCAACCCCGGGCCACCCGCGCCGAGCTGCTCGCCGACCTGGACGCGTGGGGCCGGCTCGGCGTCGAGGGGCACCTGGAGGCGGACCGGCCCTGGCTGCCGTACCACGAGCTGTTGACCGGGCCGGTCGCGCGGCTGGTCGGCGCCCGGCCCGCGGAGGCCGTGGTGATGAACTCCCTCACGGTCAACCTGCACCTGCTGATGGTCGGCTTCTACCGGCCGGCGGGGAGGCGCACCCGGATCGTCATCGAGGACGGCGCCTTCCCCTCGGACAGCTACGCGGTGCGCAGCCAGGCCCGCCTTCACGGCCTCGACCCCGACGCCACCGTGGTCCGGCTGCGCCCGCGCGACGGCGAGGACACCCTACGCACCGCCGACGTGCTGGGTTTCCTGGCCGCCGAGGGGGACACCGTCGCGCTGGTGCTGCTCGGCGGGGTCAACTACCTCACCGGCGAGCTGATGGACATCCCCGCGATCACCGCCGCCGGCCGGGCCGCCGGGGCGGTGGTCGGCTGGGACCTGGCGCACGCGGCCGGGAACGTGCCGCTGGCGCTGCACGACTGGGACGTCGACTTCGCCGCCTGGTGCTCCTACAAGTACCTCAACTCGGGGCCGGGCGCGCTGGCCGGCGTCTTCGTCCACGAGCGCCACCTCGGCCGGGCCGACCTGATCCGCCTCGAGGGCTGGTGGAGCACCGAGGCGGCCACCCGGTTCGAGATGACCCCGGTGTCCCGCCCGCCGGCCACCGCGGAGGCGTGGCAGGTCTCCAACCCGCCGATCTTCGCGATGGGGCCGGTGCGGACCTCACTGGAGCTGTTCGACTCGGTCGGCATGCCGGCGCTGCGGGAGCGCAGCGTGCGGCTCACCGGATACCTGGAGCGGCTGCTCGACGAGGTCACCGCCGGCCGGCCGCTGCGGGTGGTCACCCCGCGCGAGCCGGAGCGCCGGGGCTGCCAGCTCTCCGTGCGCATCGGCGGGGGCAGCGCGGGCGAGCTGACCAAGCGGCTGCGGCACGAGCACGGCGTGATCGCCGACGCCCGGGAGCCGGACGTCGTTCGGTTCGCCCCGGTGCCGCTGTACTCGACGTACCACGACTGCTGGCGGGTCGCCGACGCGCTGGCCGTGACGGTGGAGAGCCAACCATGAACGCGGAACGGGACGAGATCGCCGTCGTCGGGGCCGGGCTCGCCGGCTGCCTGCTGGCCTGCTTCCTGGCCCGGCGCGGGTACCGGGTGACGCTCTACGAGCGGCGACCCGACCCGCGCACGGGGAGGGCCGAGCGGGGCCGCTCGATCAACCTGGCGCTGTCCGAGCGCGGGCTCGACGCGCTGCGCCGGATCGGCCTGGACGGTCAGGTCATGGCGGACGCGCTGCCGATGCGCGGCCGGATGATCCACCCGGTCGCGGGCGAGCCGCAGTTCCAGTCGTACAGCGCCGCCGGGGACCTGGCGATCAACTCGATCAGCCGGGGCGCGCTGAACAACGCACTGCTCACCGCCGCCACCGCGCTGCCCGGGGTGCGGGTCGCGTTCGGCCACCGGCTCGTCGGGCTCGACCCGGCCACGGGGGAGATGACCTTCGAGACGTCGCAGGGCAAGGTCACGGCCGCCGCGCCGGTCGTCCTCGGCGCCGACGGGGCCGGCTCCGCGGTGCGCGGGCAGCTCCTCGCGTACGGGGTGCTGAGCGAGAGCCTCGACTTCCTCGACTACGGCTACAAGGAGCTGACCATCCCGGCGGTCGGCGGCGAGTTCGCCCTCGACCCGGCGGCGCTGCACATCTGGCCGCGCGGCACCTCGATGATGATCGCCCTGCCCAACCCGGACCGCTCCTTCACCTGCACGCTGTTCTGGCCCACCCACGGCACCGCGAGCTTCGCCTCGCTGAGCAGCCCGGCGGCGATCGAACGGCACTTCGCCACCCACTACCCGGACCTGGTCCCGCTCGCGCCCAACCTGGTCGACGACTACCAGCACAACCCGATCGGGGTGCTCGGCACGGTCCGCTGCGCCCCGTGGCAGGCGAACGGGAGGGTCGGCCTGATCGGCGACGCCGCGCACGCCATCGTGCCGTTCTACGGCCAGGGCGCGAACTGCGCCTTCGAGGACGTGGTGGTGCTCGACCGCTGCCTCGACGAGTGCGACGACGACTGGGCGGCGGCGCTGCCGCTGTTCCAGGCGCGGCGGCAGGACGACGCGGAGGCGATCGCCCGGATGGCGCTGGCCAACTTCGTGGAGATGCGCGACAAGGTGGCCTCCCCGGTGTTCCAGGCCCGGCGCGAGCTGGACCATGCGCTGGAGCGGGCCCTGCCCGGCCGGTACGTCTCGCAGTACGAGCTGGTCTCCTTCTCCACCACCCCGTACGCGCAGGTGCGGCGGCGGGTCCGCCGCCAGCAGGTGGTGCTCGGGGCGGTGGCCGCCACGGCGGCGACGCTGCTGGTCGGCGCGGTCGGCGCGGCACTGGCCCGGGGGCGGCGGCGATGGGCGTGAGCTGGGATCCCGGCCTGATGGCCGGGCGGGCGACCCGGGAGCCGGGGCTGCTGCGCCACTTCGTCGGCGGCGAGTTCGTCGACGCCGGACGGCGGTTCACCAAGCGCAGCCCGGTGACCGGGGAGCCGGTGTTCGAGGTGGTGGAGGCGGGCCGCTCGACGGTGGACGACGCGGTGGCCGCCGCTCGGGCGGCGCTGCGCGGGCCGTGGGGCCGGATGGGTGAGCGGGAGCGCGCCGAGGTGCTGCGCCGGGTCGCCGACGAGTTGGAGCGCCGCTTCGACGACCTGGTCACCGCCGAGGTGGCCGACACGGGCAAGTCCGTCTCGCAGGCCCGGACCCTGGACGTCCCGCGCGGGGCGGCGAACTTCCGGGCGTTCGCGGAGATCGTGGCGACCGCGCCGACGGAGTCGTTCACCACGGTCACCCCGTCCGGTGGGCGGGCGTTGAACTACGCCGTCCGCAAGCCGGTGGGGGTGGTCGCGGTGGTGGTGCCGTGGAACCTGCCGCTGCTGTTGTTGACGTGGAAGGTCGCGCCGGCGCTGGCCTGCGGAAACGCGGTGGTGGTGAAGCCGAGCGAGGAGACGCCGGCGTCGGCGACGGTGCTGGCCGAGGTGATGGCCGCCGCCGGGGTGCCGGACGGGGTGTTCAACCTGGTGCACGGGTTCGGCCCGGACTCGGCGGGGGAGTTCCTGACCCGGCATCCGGGGGTGGACGCGATCACGTTCACCGGCGAGTCGTCGACCGGCGGGGCGATCATGCGGGCGGCGGCGGACGGGGTGAAGGCGGTCTCGTTCGAGCTGGGTGGGAAGAACGCGGGCCTGGTCTTCGCCGACGCCGACCTGGACGCGGCGGTCGCGGGCTCGGTGCGGTCGAGTTTCACCAACGGCGGCCAGGTGTGCCTGTGCACGGAGCGGATCTACGTGCAGCGGCCGGTCTTCGACGAGTTCGTCGAGCGGTTGGCGAAGGCGGCCGACGGTCTGGCGTACGGGTGGCCGGCGGACGAGGCGACGGTGAACATGCCGTTGATCTCGCAGCAGCACCGCAGGAAGGTGCTCGGCTACCACGACCTGGCCCGCGCCGAGGGCGCGCAGGTGCGTGCCGGGGGCGGCTGGCCCACGTTCGGCGACGCCCGCGACGGTGGCGCGTACGTGCGGCCCACCGTGCTCACCGGGCTCGGCCCGGAGGCCCGGACCAACCGGGAGGAGATCTTCGGCCCGGTGGTGCACGTCGCCCCGTTCGACGTCGAGGAGGAGGCGTACGCGCTGGCCAACGGCACCGAGTACGGGCTCGCCGCGACGGTGTGGACCCGCGACGTGGGCCGGGCGCACCGGTCGGGGGCGTGGCTGGACGCCGGGATCGTCTGGGTCAACACGTGGTTCCTGCGGGACCTGCGCACCCCGTTCGGCGGGGTGAAGGCGTCCGGCATCGGCCGGGAGGGCGGCGTGCACTCCCTGGGCTTCTACTCCGAACTGACCAACGTCTGCGTGGACCTCTCATGACCGGCGCGGCGGGCAGAATGCACGGCGTCGTGAGAGAACGCACCGAGGAGCGGGCATGAGTGTCGACATCGAGGCGGCCAACCGTGAGCTGGCCGAGGCCCGCAGCAGCGGGAAGCCCTGCCCGCCACTGCGGGGCCGGCTGCTGCCGGAGGGGGACGTCGAGTCCGCGTACCGGGTGCAGCAACTCCAGACGCGGGCCTGGCAGGGCCGGGGCGAGCGCCGGGTGGGCGCGAAGATCGGGCTGACCTCCCGGGCGGCCCAGGAGAGCCTCGGCGTGCACCATCCCGACTTCGGGCTGCTGACCGACGCGATGGCCGTCGGGGACGGCGTCGAGGTGCCGTTCGGCCGGCTGCTCCAGCCGAAGGTGGAGGCGGAGATCGCCTTCGTGCTCGGCCGGGACCTGACCGACGAGCGGGTCACCGCCGTCGACCTGATCCGCGCGGTCGACCACGTGCTGCCGGCGATCGAGATCGTCGACTCCCGGATCGCCGGCTGGGACATCTCCATCGTGGACACCGTCGCCGACAACGCCTCCAGCGGCCTGTTCGTGCTCGGCACCACGCCCCGCCGGCTGGCCGACGTGGACCTGCGGCTGTGCGGGATGGTCCTCGAATACGCCGGGGAGCCGGTCTCGGTCGGTGCCGGGGCGGCCAGCATGGGCAACCCGCTGAACGCCCTGGAGTGGCTCGTCGGCACGCTCGTGCGCGCCGGTGACCCGCTGCGGGCGGGGGACCTGGTGCTCTCCGGGTCGCTCGGCCCGGTGGTGCCGGCGACGCCCGGCGCGGCGTACGAGGCGCGGATCTCCGGGCTCGGCTCGGTTCGTACCAGCTTCGGGAGGGAACCCTCATGAGTACGGGCGTGGCGGTGCTCGGGTCGGGCAACATCGGCACCGACCTGATGATCAAAGTGCTGCGGCGCAGCGGTGACCCCGACGAGTCGCGCCCGCGTTCCGCGCCCTCCCCGGGGAGCCTGCGGATGGTGGCGATGGCCGGCATCGACCCGGACTCCGACGGGCTGGCCCGGGCCCGCCGACTCGGCGTGGCCACCACGGCCGAGGGCGTCGACGGGCTCGTCGCGCTGCCCGAGTTCGCGGACGTGGAACTGGTCTTCGACGCGACGTCGGCCGGCGCGCACCGGCGGCACGACGAGGTGCTCCGCGCCCTCGGCCGGACGGTGATCGACCTGACCCCGGCGGCGATCGGCCCGTACGTGGTGCCGCCGGTGAACCTGGACGAGCACCTGCACGAGCCCAACGTGAACATGGTGACGTGCGGTGGGCAGGCGACCGTGCCGGTCGTGGCCGCCGTCGGCCGGGTCACGCCGGTGGCGTACGGGGAGATCGTCGCCTCGATCGCCTCGAAGTCGGCGGGGCCGGGGACGCGGGCGAACATCGACGAGTTCACCGAGACGACCGCGCGGGCGATCGAGGTGGTCGGCGGCGCGGGGCGCGGTAAGGCGATCATCGTGCTGAATCCGGCCGACCCGCCGCTGATGATGCGGGACACCGTCTACTGCCTGTGCCCCGACGCCGACGCGGACCGGGCCGCGATCGCCGGTTCGGTGGCGGAGATGGTGGCGACCGTGCAGGAGTACGTCCCCGGGTACCGGCTCAAGCAGGACGTGCAGTTCGACCCGGTCGACGCGTACGTGCCGGCCCTCGGGCGGCACCTCACCGGCTTGCAGGTGTCGGTGTTCCTGGAGGTGTCCGGGGCCGGGCACCACCTGCCCGCGTACGCCGGGAACCTGGACATCATGACCTCGGCCGCGCTGCGCACCGCCGAGCGGCTGGTCGCACTGCGGAAGGCGGTGACCGCATGACCGACCTGTACGTGCAGGACGTGACGTTGCGCGACGGGATGCACGCCGTCGCCCACCGGTACACCGTCGACCAGGTGCGCGCCATCGCGGCGGCGCTGGACGCGGCCGGGGTGGCGGCGATCGAGGTGGCGCACGGCGACGGGTTGGCCGGGTCCAGCGTCAACTACGGCCACGGCGCGGCCAGCGACGCCGACTGGATCTCCGCCGCGGCCGAGGTGCTGACCACCGCGCGGCTGACCACCCTGCTGCTGCCGGGGATCGGCACCATCGCCGACCTGAGGGCGGCGAAGGCGCTCGGGGTGACCAGCGTCCGGATCGCCACCCACTGCACC
The DNA here is from genome assembly GCF_009908295.1 of Micromonospora rubida. GTDB lineage: Bacteria > Actinomycetota > Actinomycetes > Mycobacteriales > Micromonosporaceae > Micromonospora > Micromonospora rubida. The sequence continues at coordinate 35,110 of NZ_JAAALO010000002.1, read as the reverse complement.
GAGGCGGACATCTCCGCCCAGCACATCTCCTGGGCGCGCGAGAACGGCATGGACGTGTCCGGCTTCCTGATGATGTCGCACATGACCGACCCGGCCGGGTTGGCCGCGCAGGCCGCGCTGATGGAGTCGTACGGGGCGCACTGCGTCTACGTCACCGACTCGGGCGGCCGGTTGTTGATGTCGGACGTGGCGCAGCGGGTCGACGCGTACCGGCAGGTGCTGTCGGCGCAGACGCAGATCGGTATCCACGCCCATCACAACCTGTCGCTCGGGGTGGCCAACAGCGTGGTCGCCGTCGAGCACGGCCGGGTCGTCGGCGGCGTCCCGGCCGGGCCGGACGCCCCGCACGGGCGCACGGTGCGGGTGGACGCGTCGCTGGCGGGGATGGGCGCGGGGGCCGGCAACGCCCCGTTGGAGGTGTTCGTCGCGGTCGCCGAGCTGCACGGCTGGAAGCACGGCTGCGACGTGTTCGCGCTGATGGACGCCGCCGACGACCTGGTCCGGCCGATGCAGGACCGGCCGGTGCGGGTGGACCGGGAGACGCTGTCCCTCGGCTACGCCGGGGTGTACTCCAGCTTCCTGCGGCACGCCGAGCGCGCCTCGGCGAAGTACGGGGTGGACGTGCGGTCGATCCTGGTGGAGCTGGGGCGGCGGCGGATGGTCGGTGGCCAGGAGGACATGATCGTGGACGTGGCGTTGGACCTCGCGGGTCGGCGCGGGCAGGAGGAGGTCGCGTGATCGGGGTGGACACCGCCGGCGTCGCCGGCAGGCTGGGGGCGGCGGCCGACACGGCCACCGCGATCCCGCAGCTCGCCGCCGAGATCGGCCTGGACGCCGACGGCGCGTACGCGGTGCAGACCGCGCTGGTGCAGCGCCGGCTGGACCGGGGCGAGCGCCTCGTCGGGCTGAAGATGGGGCTGACCAGTCGGGCGAAGATGGCCCAGGTCGGGGTGGACGAGGTGATCTGGGGCCGGCTCACCGACGTGATGCGGGTCCCCGACGGCGGCACGGTCGACCCGGCCGCGTTCATCCACCCCCGGGTCGAGCCGGAGGTGGCGTTCCTGCTGGACCGGCTGCCCGAGCCGGGCGAGCCGGTCGGGGCGTTCACCGACGCGGTGCGCGCGGTCGCCCCGGCGATCGAGCTGATCGACTCCCGGTACGCCAACTTCACCTTCTCCCTGCCCGACGTCATCGCCGACAACGCCTCCGCCGCCGCGTTCGCCGTCGGAGCCTGGTCACCGGTGCCGGACGGGCTGGACAACCTCGGCGTGCTCCTCGAAATCGACGGGCGCGTCGTCCAGGTCGGCTCGACGGCCGCGATCCTCGGCGACCCCCGCCGGGCCCTCGACGAAGGGCTCTGCCTCGCCGGGCGGCACGGGGTGCGACTGCGGTCGGGCTGGGTCTTCCTCGCCGGGGCCGCCACCGCCGCCGTGCCCCTGCGCCCCGGCGCGCACGTCCGCGCCGTCGTGGAGAAGCTCGGCGCCGCGTCGCTGCGGGCGTCGTCGTGAGCGCGCCGCCCGGCGTGGCCGTAACGGGGGTCGCGGTCGTCGGGTCGCCGCCGGGTGGCCGGTCGTGAGCGGCGAGGCGCGCGTGGTCGCCGGCAAGGCCGTGCCGCGCGGGGCGTTTCCGCACGTAAAGGTCGCCGGGGGGTTCGTCTTCGTCTCCGGTACGTCGGCCCGGCGGCCGGACAACACCTTCGCGGGCGTGTCGGTGGACGAGTTCGGCACGACCGACCTCGACGTCCGGGCGCAGACCCGGGCCGTGATCGGGAACGTCCGGGACCTGCTGCGGTCGGCCGGCGCGGACCTGTCCGATCTCGTGCAGGTGACGTCGTACCTGGTCAACATGAACGACTTCGGTGGCTACAACGAGGTGTGGGCGGAGTTCTTCGACGCCACCGGGCCGACCCGGACGACGGTGGCCGTGCACCAGCTTCCGCACCCGCACCTGCTCATCGAGATGCAAGCCGTGGCACTTGTTCCGTCGGGAGGTCAGTCGTGAGTGAGATCGCCGAGCCGTTCAGCTTCCCCGGGTGGGTCGCCGAGAACCAGCACCTGCTGAAGCCCCCGGTGGGCAACCGGGAGATGTTCCCCGGCTCCGACGACTTCATCGTGATGGTGGTGGGCGGGCCGAACCAGCGCACCGACTTCCACGTCGACCCGTACGAGGAGTTCTTCTACCAGGTCAAGGGCAACATGCACGTCAACCTGATGACCCCGCAGGGGCCGCGTACGGTGCACGTGCGCGAGGGCCAGATGTGGATGCTGCCGCGCGACACCCCGCACTCGCCGCAGCGCCCCGAGGTCGGCTCGATCGGCGTGGTGGTCGAGCGGGTCCGCGAGGCGGGCACGCTGGAGAAGTTCCAGTGGTACTGCCCGGAGTGCGGGCACAAGGTGCACGAGGTGGAGTTGCAGGTCCACGACATCGCCGCCGACCTGCCCCCGGTGTTCGGCGCGTTCTACGCCGACGAGGCCGCCCGCACCTGCGGCGAGTGCGGCGCGCTGCACCCGGGCAAGGGCTGATGGGGGCGCCCGCCGGGCGACCCGGCGTGGTCGACGTGCACACACACGTCGTACCGAAGGGGTGGCCGGACCTCGGCGCGGCGTGCGGCGGGTCCGGCTGGCCCTGGCTGCGGGTCGACTCCGAGCGGGCCGCCATGATTATGGTGGGGGAGACGGAGTTCCGGCCGGTCGGCGCGCAGTGCTGGGACGCGCCGACCCGGCTGGCAGACATGGCCGCCGACGGGATCGACGTGCAGGTGGTGTCCCCGACCCCGGTCTTCTTCAGCTACGACCGGCCCGCCGACCAGGCGGTGAAGGTGGCCCGGATCTTCAACGACCTCACCCTGGAGGTCACCGCCGCCGGCGGCGACCGGCTGGTGCCGTTCTGCCAGGTGCCGTTGCAGGACCCGGACGCGGCCTGCGCCGAGCTGGACCGCTGCCTCGCGGCCGGGCACGTCGGGGTGGAGATCGGCAACCACGTCGGCGACCGGGACCTCGACGACGAGGGGGTGGTCACCTTCCTCCAGCACTGCGCCGAGGTCGGAGCGCCGGTGTTCGTGCACCCGTGGGACATGCCGGGCGGGCCCCGGCTGGACCGGTGGATGGCCCGCTGGTTGACCGGGATGCCCGCCGAGACGCACCTGTCGGTGCTGGCGCTGATCCTCGGCGGCGTGTTCGACCGGGTGCCGGAGTCGCTGCGGCTCTGCTTCGCGCACGGGGGCGGGAGCTTTCCGTTCTGGCTGGGCCGCGCCGACAACGCCTGGCACCGCCGGGGTGACCTGGTCCGGGGCGCGTCCGCCGCGCCGCCCAGCGCGTACGTCGACCGGTTCTGCGTGGACTCGGTGGTGTTCGAGCCGGCGGCGCTGCGGCTGCTGGTGGACACCATGGGCGAGGACCGGGTGCTGGTCGGCAGCGACTACCCGTACCCGCTGGGGGAGCGCCCGGCCGGGCGGGTGGTCCGCGCGGCCGACTTCCTCACCGCGGCCCAGCGCGACAAGCTGCTCTCCGCCAACGCCCTGCGCTTCCTCGGCAGGTCGCATGTATAGCCGGCGATCGGCTATATATACTCGGCGGCGTGAAGACTGTTATCGATCTTGATGATGAGCTGCTCGACCGCGCCCGGCGGGAGTTGGGCACCAAGAGCAAGAAGGACACGATCCACGCCGCGCTCCGGCTGGTCGCCGAGCGGAGCGAGCGGATGGAGGCCATCCGCGAGCTACTGGCCATCGACCGGGACTGGACCGGGCTCCTGGAGGACGACAAGACGCCCGAGGGTCGGCAGGACGCGGCGTGAGACCTCCCCCCGGCCTGTATCTGATTGACACCTCCGCCTGGGGGCGGCTGCGGCAGCCGACTGCGCGGAAGCGGATCTCGGTGATCCTGGAGGAGCGGCTGGCCGCCACCTGTCTCCCCCTGGATCTGGAGGACGGGCGGAGCGCTCGCGACTTCCGGGACGCGATGGCGGTGCGAGCTCGGCGCTCCGAGCTCATGGTCGAGCTGCCGATCACGGCGGCGGTGGCCACCCGGGCGCGGGATCTGCAACTGGCGTTGACGGCCCGAGGACACCACCGCGCGGCGAGTCCGGTGGACGTCACGGTGGCGGCGGTCGCCGCCGAGTACTCCGCCGTCGTCCTGCACTACGACCGCGACTTCGATCTGATCCGGGATGTGGGCGGCCCGCGATGCGAATGGGTCGCGCCGGCCGGCACCCTGAGCTGACCGCAGCCCTCTGACCGCAGCCCCGTCGTGTCTGCCGTGCGGCCGGTGGCCGGAGCGGGCAGGATGGGCGGGGTGCGGTGGCGGGTGGGATCGCCACCCCGCAGTCTGGCGGGCCGTCGACTCCGCTAACGTGAGCAGGAGCGGAGTCGGGCGGTCGGTGTCCATGATCGTCCACCCGACCCGGGATTCCTGGTCTCTCTTTCCGCCTGGGGGCGTTGGGATTGTCTGTTACCGAGACGTTGCTGATCTTCGTCGGCATCCCGGCGGCCGTGGTGCTGGTGATCGCCGCGCTGGCATTCGCCGCCGGCCCGGGCAAGGGCGCCGCCGCCAAGCGCTACCGGCCGGGCCGACCCTTCAACTTCACTCCGGTCTGGTTCCTGGGCCGCCCGGAGCAGCTGGCCGACTCGGCCGGCACCGTGCTGGCCGCGGGTGCGCAGGCACCGGCGCTCACCAGCCACAAGCTTGAGAAGGCCGGCATCGAGACGCCGGCCGGGGGAACCGGAGGCGCAAGTGACCGTTGGTGAGATGCAGGCCGGCATGGAAACACCGCCCGAGGTGCTCGACGGGCCGTTCTCGACCCGTCAGCTGCTGCGCATCGACGAGGCGCTCCGCCTGGCCGACCACGGGACCGGGCTGGTCTTCTCGGTCTACGTCGGCGGCCTCGACGAGCCGATCCGCGAGCATGCCCAGCGGCTGCACCGCCAGCTCGCCGATCCCGACCGGTCGGTCCTGATCGCCGTGTCGCCCAACCAGCGCAAGCTGGAGGTCGTCACCGGCCGTTACGCCCGCAAGCGCATCCCCGACACGTACGCCAAGCTGGCCGCCCTCTCCATGGTGGCGGCCTTCGGCGGCGGCGACTTGGCCGGCGGCATCATCAACGGCCTCGACCAGCTCGCCAGCCACGCCGGCAAGGGCTGAGCACAGCCAGGGGCCTGCCCGCACGACGACGACACCCGGTCCGCGACTGCGGGCCGGGTGTCGGTGCGTTCGGGGGTGGGTCGACCGGAGGGCGTGCTCAGCGGGGCCAGGCGCTCGGGTCGAGCGTCATCGGCCAGGGCTCGGCGACCCGCGCCGGGTCGTCCGGGCCCACGGTGCCGAGCAGGTGGTAGTGGTCGCCCTTGCCCAGCTCGTAGCGGTACAGGACCGGCCCGAAGTCGCCCCGTTCGACCCGCCAGTAGGCGGGAACTCTCGCCTCGGCGACGGCCCGGGGCCGGCGGGGACGAACGCCCACGCCGGCCCCGGGCCGGGTAACACTCGACTCAGGCGCTGCGGGAGTCCCGAGCGCGGGCCCGCAGCGCGCGTACGACGGCGTCGCGGCCCTCGGCGACCAACCGGCGCAGCGACGCCGGCTGCCCGTCGGCGGCGGCCAGCCACGCGTCGGTGGCCGCGACCGTCTCCTCGGAGACCTCCTGGTCCGGGTACGCCAGCTGGACGAACTCCTGCGCCGGCTCGCTGTCCCGCTGCGCCCAGACCTGGTCCACCACGGCGAAGTACTTCTCCCGGTACGGGGCGACCAGCTCCGCCTGCACGGCCGGGGCGAAGCCCTGCAACAGTGCCCGGTTGCGCCAGTTCGGCAGCGGGTCGGGGCCGGTGAGCTGGGCCCAGACGGCGGCCTTGTTCTGCTCCGTCGGCACCAGCGCGTGCGCGTGCGCGGCCTCCCGCTCACCGCTGGCGGTGCGGTCGCCGGCCAGCTCGGCCTCGATCTCCTCGGTGCCGGCGGCCCCGTTGGCCACCAGCTGCTGGAGGACCGTCCAGCGCAGCTCGGTGTCGACGGACAGCCCGGCCGGCACGTCGGTGCCGGCCAGCCAGCCCCGCAGGGTCGCCAGGCCCTCGGCGGAGCGGGTCGCCGAGGTGACGGCGCGGGCCCAGGCGAGCTGGAACCCGCTGCCCGGCTCGGCGGCGGCCAGCGCGGCCTTCGCCGCCCGGTGCAGCTCGGCCCAGCCGGTCGGCGCCCAGGCCGGGTCGGCGTAGTAGGCCAGCGCGGTGGTCGCCTGCCGGAGGGTGGCGGTGACCAGGTTGATGTCGGTCTCCGCGGGCAGCCCGGCCAGCACCAGCGCCACGTAGTCGCGGGCCGACAGCTCGGCGTCGCGGACCATGTCCCACGCGGCCATCCAGCACAGGGCGCGCGACAGCGACGACTCGAAGCCGGCGATGTGCTGCACCACCGTGGCCATCGACCGCTCGTCCAGCCGCAGCTTCGCGTACGTCAGGTCGTCGTCGTTGAGCAGCAGCACGTCCGCCGCCCGCACCCCGTGCAGGTCGGTCAGCTCGGTCAGCTCGCCGGTCACGTCGACCTCGATCCGCTCCCGGCGGACCAGCCGGCCGTCGGTCAGGTCGTACAGGCCCACGCCGATCCGGTGGGTGCGCAGCGTCGGGTACCCGGCCGGCGCCTCCTGCCGCACCACCACCCGCTGATAGCTGCCGTCGGTGTCGATCGTCACCTCGGGACGCAGGGTGTTGACCTGGGCGGTCTCCAGCCACTGCGCGGCGAACTTGCGCAGCTCCCGGCCGGAGGCCGCCTCAAGCTCCGACAGCAGGTCGTCGAAGGTGGCGTTGCCCCAGGCGTGCTTGGCGAAGTATGCCCGCAGCCCGGCCACGAACGGCTCCTCGCCGACGTACGCGACGAGCTGCTTGAGCACGCTCGCGCCCTTGGCGTACGTGATGCCGTCGAAGTTGACCTCGACCGCCTCCAGGTCCGGCATCTCGCAGTAGACCGGGTGGGTGGAGGAGAGCTGGTCCTGCCGGTAGCCCCAGTTCTTCCGGATGGACAGGAAGGTCGTCCAGGCGTCGGTGAACCGGGTGGCGTTGGCGTTGCACCAGTGGCTGGCCCACTCGGCGAACGACTCGTTCAGCCACAGGTCGTTCCACCAGCGCATGGTGACCAGGTCGCCGAACCACATGTGGGCCAGCTCGTGCAGGATCGTGTTGGCCCGCTGCTCGTACTCGAAGTCGGTGACCTGGGAGCGGAAGATGTAGTGCGACTCGGCGTGGGTGACGCAGCCGAAGTTCTCCATCGCGCCGGCGTTGAAGTCCGGCACCCAGAGCTGGTCGTACTTCGGCAGCGGGTAGCGCACGCCGAACTGCTCATGGAAGAAGTCGAAGCCCTGCTTGGTGATGAGGAACAGGTCGTCCGAGTCGAGGTACTGCGCCATCGAGGCCCGGCAGTAGACCCCCAGGTCGATGCCGTCGTGGCTGTCCCGCACCTCGTGGTACGGGCCGGCGCAGAGCGCCGTGATGTAGGTGCTCATCCGGGCCGACGAGACGAAGTGGACGGTCTTGAGCCCCTCGCCGGCCGGCACCTCGCGCTCGACCGGCATGTTGGACACCACCCGCCAGTGCTCCGGGACGGTGGCGTGCCAGGTGTAGACGCTCTTCAGGTCGGGCTGGTCGAAGCAGGCGAAGACCTTCTGGGCGTCCGCCGTCTCGAACTGGCTGTAGAGGTAGGTCTCCCCGTCAACCGGGTCGACCGTGCGGTGCAGCCCCTGCCCGCTGTTCGAGTACGCGAAGTCGGCGTCGACCACGAGGGTGTTCTCCTCGGCCAGCCCCGCCAGCGTCAGCCCGCTGTCCGCCGACCAGTCGGACACGTCGACCGGGACGCCGTTGAGCGTCGCCGAGCGCACCGACTCGGCGGCCGCCTCGATGAAGGTGGACGTGCCCGGTTCGGCGCAGCGGAACCGGACCTCGGTCACCGACCGGAAGGTCCGGGCGTCGGCGGCCTGGACGGCGGTCGACAGGTCCAGACTGATGTCGTACCCGGTGACCTCGAGCAGGCGGGCCCGCTCGGTGGCCTCGACCTGGGTCAGGTTGCGCACTCCCGGCACTGTTCGTCTCCATCCCGCTCTCGCCGTGCGCCGCTGCGGCGCCAGCCCACCGTCCGCTCGTGGCGGCCGGTGGATCCGAGTCTTCCACGGCGGGACACCTCTCGGTGGCCGAGGTCACGCTCTCATTCCGGTACCGGTCGATGCCGGGTGGGGTGGAGGATCGGGGGACGAGGCGCCGACCCCCGGCGCTCCCGTCGCGAAGGGAACCGCACAGTGACTGACCGTGCCACCGTCGACATGTGGTTCGACCCACTCTGCCCGTGGGCGTGGATCACCTCCCGCTGGGTGCTGGAGGTGGAGCAGGTCCGCGACGTGGACGTCCGCTTCCACGTGATGAGCCTCGCGGTGCTCAACGAGGGGCGTGAGCTGCCCGAGGAGTACCAGGAACTGATGCGGACCGCCTGGGGTCCGGTGCGGCTCTGCGTCGCGGTCGGGCAGAAGCACGGCCAGGACGCCGTCCGCGCGCTGTACACCGCGCTGGGCACCCGGATCCACCTCGGCAAAGAGGACCGGGGCCCGGAGCTGTACGCGGCGGCGCTCACCGACGCCGGGCTGGACCCGGCGCTGGCCGCCGCCGCCGACAGCACCGAGTACGACGAGGCCCTGCGGGCCAGCCACGAGGCCGGCATGCGGCCGGTCGGCGCCGATGTGGGCACCCCGGTCATTCACGCCCCGGGCCCGGACGGCACGCCGGTGGCCTTCTTCGGCCCGGTGGTCACCCCGTGCCCGAAGGGGGAGGCCGCCGGCCGGCTCTGGGACGGCGTGCTGCTGGTCGCCGGCACGCCGGGCTTCTACGAGCTGAAGCGCTCCCGCGAGGTCGACCCCAGCTTCGACTGAGGGTGGGGAGGGCCCCACGGCGCGCCTCCGCCGGGCGGGCGGCGCGCCGTGGGGGCGTCACCGGGCGGCGCGGGGGTCGTTCCACCGGATGTCCCGCCGACGGCCCGCAGGGCCGCGCCCGGCAGCTCGTGGAGGCATCCGATGGGTAAGCACCACCGCACGTCCGACGACGCGCAGCCGCAGGCGGCGACCGGGGACCCCGGTGCGACGTACTGGTCCGTGGCGGACGCCGGCTGGCCGGCGGTCCGGCCGGCGCTGCCGGCCGAGATGGTCGACCTGCTGGCCCCACCGATCGTGGTCGGCGTCGCCCGGGTGGCGGCCACCTCCCGACTGATCCCGCCCCCCGGCGCGCCTGGCCGGCCCGTCGCACCGGCCACCTCCTTTCAACTGGTGGACGGGGTGCGGGGCCCGCTGCGGGGCGTAACCGGCCGGCGGTAGCGTCAGCGGACATGACGGTCGTGCATCCGATCGCCCGGGCCTGGATCACCACCGGCGGCACCGGCGCGCAGAACTACGACGAGTTCGCCGACGACGCGGAGATCACCGCGATCATCGAGTCGAACCCGCACAGTGCCCTCGGCATCGAGATGCCGCACCGGGCACCGGAGACCCTGGGGAAGTCCTTCCTCGACGCGCTCCCCGACGCGGTGGCCCGCCTCGCCGAGGCCAAGGCCGACGGCAGCTACACCCCGGCCGAGCAGGTGGTGGTCCTCTACCGGATCAGCGCGCCGGGGGAGGAGACCGCGTACGGGCTGTTCGCCATGGTCGACACCGACCAGATCTCCACCAGCGCCGACGAGCCGGGCCTGGTCATCCGCAACGAGGACGTCTTCATCGCGAAGGTCCGCGAGCGGGTCGCCCTCGCCGAGGCGCTCGGGCACCTGCTCTCGCCCGTACTGCTGCTCCAGACCGGCCGGGGCGACGAGCTGCACGCCGCGCTCGCGGCGGCGACCGAGTCGGCCGGGGCGCCCGCCGCGACCGACACCGACCAGTCCGGGCGCACGCACGCCGTGTGGCTGCTCGGCCCCGGCCCCGAGCAGGACGCGCTGGCCGCCCTGGCCGGCGGCGGCGAGCTGGTGGTCGCCGACGGCAACCACCGCAGCCTCGCCGCCCAGACCGGCGGCCTGCCCCGCTTCCTGGCCGTGGTGACCACCCCCGCGTCGGTCGCGATCCAGCCGTACAACCGGCTGGTCAGCGAGCTGACCGTCACCCCGGCGGAGCTGGTCGACCGGCTCCGCGCCGCAGGTGCCGAGGTCACCGCGATCGACGGTCCGGTCGAGGTCCCGACGGCCGGCGGCATCGTCGCGCTCCGGCTGGCCGACCAGGGGTACGCGGTGCGCCTGCCGCACGTCGACGGCGGACGGCTGGAGAACCTCGACCACGCGCTGGTGGAGCGGGTGCTGATGCGCGACGCGCTGGGCCTCGACCCGGGCGACAAGCGGATCACCTACGTCGGCGGGGACTACCCGGCGAGCTGGCTGACCGGCGAGGTCGAGGCGGGCCGGGCCGAGCTGGCGGTGCTGATCGCCCCGGTGACCGTGGACGACTTCGTCGCGGTCAACCTGGCCCGGGAGAAGATGCCGCGCAAGAGCACCTGGTTCACCCCGAAGGCCCGCGGCGGCCTGGTGGTGGCCGAACTGTCCCGCTGAGCGCGCGACACGCCGGCCGACGACCCGGGTGACCAGCCCTTCTGTGACGAAGACGGCTCCGCGCCGCCGCCCGTGCGGCGGCGCGGACGACGGCCTGACAGACTGCGCGGTATGCGCGTCTATCTGGGATCCGACCACGCCGGTTTCGAGCTGAAGGTGCACCTGGCCGGCCACCTCGCCAAGCAGGGGTACGAGCTGGTCGACGTCGGCCCGCACGCCTTCGACCCGGACGACGACTACCCGGCGTTCTGCCTGCACACCGGTGCCCGGGTGGTCGCCGACCCCGGCAGCCTCGGCGTGGTCATCGGCGGCTCGGGCAACGGCGAGCAGATCGCCGCCAACAAGGTCGCGGGCGTCCGGGCGGCGCTGGCCTGGAACATCGACACCGCCCAGCTCGGCCGGGAGCACAACGACGCCAACGTGGTGGCCGTCGGCGCCCGCCAACACACCCTGGACGAGGCCGCCGCCATCGTCGAGGCGTTCCTCACCACCGCGTTCTCCGGCAACCCCCGGCACGCCCGCCGGATCGACCAGGTCGCCGCGTACGAGCAGAGCCGGGAACTGCCCGAACTGCCCGAACTGCCCTGACCCGTCGGCGGCCCGGTCGGGTCAGCGGCCGGGGCGGGGCAGTTCCTCGCGGGGCACCCAGTTGCGCCGGACGACGACCACCCGGGCCTCCGCCTCGGCCAGGTCCTCCTCGGTCGGGCGGGCCGCGTCCCGGGCCCGCATCGCCGCAAGGGGCCCCACCTGGGAGGCGCCGGGCCCGACCAGGCTTCGCAGGCCCCGCTCGCCGTCGCGCTCCTCACCGGCCGGGCCGCCCCGACGGCGGGGCGGCTCGCCCGCGTCCCGCACCCCGGCCGGGGGCGCCGTGGGGGCCTCGGCGTCGGAGTGGTGCCTCAGCCGGCGTCGCCGTCGATCCACGTCACCCATCAGCCGACCGTACCGCCCGCTCCGCCGCCGCGCCCGCCCCACGGGGAGGCCCGGCCGGCGGGGCGGTCAGAAGATGCCCATCCCCGCCGGGGCCCGGTGCCAGGCGAACGCGGGCCCGGCGGCGGCCAGCGCGCCGGGGCGCCGCTCGTGGACCCGCCCGGCGTCGGCCAGCGTCGTCAGCCCCGTCCCGCCCAGGTACAGCTCGCCGAGCGCCCGCACGTCGCAGGCGAGGTCGGCCGGCCGGTCGGTGGGCCCGCACCGGGCGTCGTCCGGCCCGCCGGTCAGCCGCCAGCGCCCCGAGTTCTCCGGCAGCAACTCGTCGGTGACCTCGACGACGACGTCCACCTCGGCGGCGTACCGGCGGGCGGCCAACGCGGCCGGCACGTCCACCACCCGCACCCAGAGCGCGTCGGAGAGCCGGGCCACCAGCCGGCGCGGCTCGTCGACCAGGCGCAGCAGCGGGTCGTCCACCGGCCCCCGGTAGGAGAGCCGGCGGGTCAGGTCGAGCGAGAGCAACAGCCGCCACAGCGCCAGCCGGGCCACCGGGTCCACGGCCACCATCTCCTCGACGATCGTCACGCCGCGCGGGCCGGCCGCGTCGGAGTCCCGGCGCGAACGCCACAGCGCGTACCCGTCGATCTCACCGTCCGGGCTCTCGTGCAGCACCACCCGGCGCTCGGTCGAGCCCGAGCGCTCGTCTGCCGGGTCGCTCAGCACGTACCGCCACCACCGGTCGTCCCGGTCGGACCAGCCGGGGCGGTCGGCGCGCAGCCGGTCGTACAGCCGGGCCAGGTCGGCCTGCCGTGTCACCGGCTGGTCCAGGCGCAGCCGGCCCTCGGCGGCGGCCGGGGCGGGCAGTCGCAGCTCGGTGGTGGCGCACTCGACGGTGAGTTCCTGGGCGGCGAGGCCGTAGCCGAACCGGGGGTAGATCCGGCCCTCGCTGGCCCAGAGCACGGCCACCGGCTCCCGGCCGGCGTCCCGGATGTCGCGCAACTGCTGGCGCACGAGCCGGGTGAGCAGGCCGCGGCGGCGGTGGGTCGGCAGCACCCCGACCATGGTCACGTGGGCGGCCGGCAGCGTGGCACCCGGCACGGTCAGCTCCCGGGTGAACGCCGAGACGTGCGCCACGAGCTCCGCGTCGTCCCGGATAAGCAGGCTCCGGTGCGGCTCCCAGATGCCCCGTTCGGCCTCGCGGGTCTCCTCGCCGAGGGTGGTGTGGAACGTGATCTCGATCATCCGGGCCAGGTCGTCGAAGTCGTCGGGCCGGCCGACCCGGATCGGCGGTGGAGGGTTCGTCATCGCCCGTGTCTACCGGACGCCACACGGGGCGGGCGACCGATTTGCCGGCTCGTTACCCTCGGAGGTGGGGCCGGCCCGTGCCGGCACCGACGTCAGGGGGAGGACACGAGATGGCAGACCAGACACAGCCGTGGGCGGAGCGGACCGTCGAGGTGTCGCCGCAACCGGGTGTCGGGGTGCCGCCGCAGCGCGACGCCTTCCGCCGGGGTGTGGCCTCCGTGGGGCAGCCGCGCACTCCACGCACCGAACCGTTCCCCACGATCGACCAGGGCGGGCACGACGGGCACGACGGGCTCTGGTCCGGCGACGTGCCGGCGCCGCGCCGCCCGTTGAGCTGGCACCTGGCCCAGTTGCGGCTCGGCGGCGAGTGGAGCGCCGCAGGGGCCCTCTTCGCCTTCGTCTGCTGGGGCATCTGGGCCATCTCCGGGCGGGGCAACCTCGGCGCACCGCTGCTCACCTTCGTGCTGAGCCTGCTGGTGGCGGCCGGCCTGTTCGGGCTGTCCCGGCTGCTCGGCCGGGTGATCTGGGAGCGGCAGCTCGGGCGGATCCGGCGCAGCGCGCGGGGTGCCCACATCGTGACGGCAATCTTTCTGGTGGGCCTGGGGGTCGCCTACCTCCAGCAGACCGAGTGGGTGGTCTCCGCCTGGAACTGGGTCACCGGCAACTGACCCCCGGCCGGGCCGGGGCCGCACCGGTGCGGTGGTCCTGCGCCCGGGCGGGTCGGCGCAGGGCCGCCCGCCCGGGCATCGGAGTCGCGGTCCGCCGCGACGCCGGCCGTTCCTCACCAGGCGGCGCTACTTACCCGCCCCACGGGGCTTCATCCGCGGCGGGCGCCGGCGGATGACAACCGTGGGGTCGGCAGCCCGGTCCGCCGTTCGGCGACCCGGCAGGTGCGTCCGGCGCACCGGAGCGGGCCGACCGTCGTGCCGGCCGGGCGGCACGTCCCACCATGGCGGGATGGGTGCGTATCGAGCAGCGTACGAGCGGAGCATCGCCGACCCGACCGCCTTCTGGCGGGACGCGGCGACGGACATCGACTGGCACCGGCCGCCGGACCGGATCCTCGACGACGGCCGGGCCCCGCTGTACCGCTGGTTCCCCGACGGGGAGCTGAACACCTGCCACAACGCCCTGGACCGGCACGTGGCGGCGGGACGCGGCGACCAGCCCGCGCTGATCCACGACAGCCCGGTCACCGGCACGACCCGCACCTACACGTACGCCGAGCTGTGCGACGCGACCGCCCGGTTCGCCGGGGCCCTGCGCCGGTTGGGGGTCGGACGGGGCGACCGGGTGCTGCTCTACCTGGCGATGGTCCCCGAGGCGGTGGTCGCCATGCTGGCCTGCGCCCGGATCGGCGCCGTGCACTCCGTGGTGTTCGGCGGCTTCGCCGCCCACGAACTGGCGGCCCGCGTCGACGACGCCCGGCCGAAGGTGGTGGTGGCCACCTCGTGCGGGATCGAGGTGGACCGGATCGTGCCCTACCACCCGATTCTCGACGCGGCGCTGGCGGAGGCCGAGCACGCCCCGGAGCGCTGCGTCATCGTGCAGCGCCCCCAGCACCCCGCGCCGCTCACCCCCGGCCGGGACCTGACCTGGGACGAGGCCCTCGACGGCGCCGAGCCGGCCGACTGCGTCCCGGTCGCCGCCACCGACCCGCTCTACGTCCTCTACACGTCCGGCACGACGGGCCGGCCGAAGGGCGTGGTCCGGGACAACGGCGGCCACGCGGTCGCGCTGCGCTGGTCGATGGCCAACGTCTTCGGCATCGGGCCCGGCGACGTGTTCTGGGCCGCCTCCGACGTCGGCTGGGTGGTCGGCCACTCCTACATCGTGTACGGCCCGCTGCTCGCCGGGGCGACGACGGTGCTCTACGAGGGCAAGCCGGTCGGCACCCCGGACGCGGGCGCGTTCTGGCGGGTCGTGTCGCAGCACCGGGTCGCCGCCCTGTTCACCGCCCCCACCGCGATCCGGGCGATCCGCCGGCAGGACCCGGACGGCACGCGGATCGGCCGGTACGACCTGTCCAGCCTCCGGACGCTGTTCCTGGCCGGCGAGCGCCTCGACCCGGACACCTTCGCCTGGGCCGGCGCGCGGCTGGGTGTGCCCGTGGTCGACAACTGGTGGCAGACCGAGACCGGCTGGCCGGTGGCGGCGAACCCGCGCGGGCTGGAGCCGTTGCCGATCAGGGCCGGCTCGCCGTCGGTGCCCGTCCCCGGGTACGACGTGCGGGTGGTGGACCCGCGGGGCGTGGAGGTGCCGGCGGGCGTCGACGGCTCGATCGTGATCAGGCTGCCGCTGCCCCCGGGCTGCCTGCCCACCCTCTGGGGCGACGACGAGCGCTACGTCCGGTCGTACCTGAGCACCTTCCCCGGCTACTACCTGACCGGCGACGGCGGCCGGTTCGACGACGACGGCTACCTGTACGTGATGGGCCGCACCGACGACGTGATCAACGTGGCCGGGCACCGGCTCTCGACCGGGGCGATGGAGGAGGTGCTGGCCGGCCACCCGGCGGTGGCCGAGTGCGCTGTCATCGGCGTGGCGGACCAGCTCAAGGGCCAGGTGCCCAGCGGGTACGTGGTGCTCAAGGCCGGCGTCGAGGTGGCCCCGGACGTCCTCGCCGCCGAGTTGGTCGCCCGGATGCGGGAGCGGATCGGCCCGGTCGCCGCGTTCCGCCGGGTCACCGTCGTGCCGGCCCTGCCGAAGACCCGGTCCGGCAAGATCCTGCGCCGGACCATGCGGGGCCTGGTGGAGGGGCGCGACGAGCCGGTCCCGGCCACCATCGACGACCCGGCCACGCTCGGCTTCTTCCGGAACCTGGCCGCCGCCGACTGACGCCCGCTCGGCCCCGATCGCACCGCACCGAGGGTCGGGGCCGGGCGGCGCTCGCCGCCGTGGGGCTGGGTCAGGTGTCCGGGCCGGTCAGGGGGTGGGGGCGAAGCGATACAGCACGAAGTCCTTCGCCGAGCCGCAGAACAGCACGCTGGTGTTCCACGAGCAGGACTCGCCGCGCACGTCCTTGGCCCGGCCCAGCTCGGCGGGGTCGGGGGAGCCGACCGTCATCCCGGCGATGCTGGGGTCCGCCTCGCTGCCGCTGAGCCTGTCGGCGAAGACCAGGATGTTGCCGGCGTCCAGCCGGACCGCCACCCCGTCCCGGTCCCGCAGCACCGCCTTGCCCTCCGGGTCGAACAGGGTCGACGTCGACTCCGGGTACTGGCGCCGCACGAGCAGGTGCTCACCCACCGGCACCAGGTCCTTCGCCCCGGGCGTCGCCCAGCGCCGGGGGCTCGCGCCCTCGGCGGCCGCCACCACCTCGGCGCGGTCCGCGTCGCCGGACGGCACCTCCAGCACGCACGCCCGGTGTTCACCGCAGGCCACCAGCGCCTCCGCCCGCCGCCCGTCCTCCGTGGCGCTGTGCAGGATCGTCGGCTGGGCCGCCCGGGTCAGGTCGTAGCCGAGCAGCCGGTACCGGCCGACGGTGGAGTCGTCGACCACGTACAGCCGGTCGTCCCGGGCGACCACAAGGTCGTCGCGGTCCGCGACCCCGGACCAGGTGCGCAGCACCGACCCGTTGTCCAGGTCGATCAGCCGGGCCGAGCGGTCCGCACCGATCTGGACGATCCGGTCGACCTTCCCGCGCCACGGGTCGCGGGGCGTCCCGTCGGCGTACGCCGGCCCGCCGGCCCCCTCGGCGGTCTCGACGCGCAGCACGGTGCTGCGGGCGTCGCCCGACCCGTTGCGCGGGTTGTCCCGGCTCCAGGCCTCCGTGCCGTCGCTCATCCGCAGGCCGACGAGCCGGTTGCCGTCCCGGTCGACGAGCACCGCCACATCCTGGCCGAAGAACACCCGGTCGTCGTCCTGGATCGTCCGGGACCACCGCTGCTCGCCGGAGGCGGTGTCGCGCACCACCACCTCGCGGGAGGTGTCGCCGCCGGACGCGTCGGAGAAGGCCGCCACCGCCCCGGGCACCGCGACGAGCGACTGCCACCGCTGTGACGTCTGCGTCGTCTGCTTGCGCCACCGCTCCCTGCCGGTCTCCGCGTCGACCGCCACGATCTCCAGCCGGTCGTCCGGCAGCGGGTACGCCGCGTAGCCGGTGTCGCCGAGCAACGCGGTGAAGGTCTCGGCCGGCCGGTCCGCCCCGGCGGGGATGCGCTCGACCTCGGTCAGGGTCTTCTGGAACTCCAGCCCCGGGTAGCGGTCCCGGGTGTACCAGAGGGCGCCGCCGCCGGCCAGCCCGGCGAGGGCGAGCACCGCCGCGACCGTGATCCACAGCGCCCGCCGCCGGGGGGTGGCGGGCGGTGCCGGCGTACCGGAGACGGGCGCGCCCCACGGGGCGTCCGGCGTTCCGTCGATCCCGGGCGGCCCGGCGAGCGCGGTCGGCGGTAACCCCGGTCCGGCGGCTGCGGTCGGCGGCAGCCCCGGCCCGGCGGCTGCGGTCGGCGGTAGCCCCGGCCCGCCGTCGACCCAGGTGGGTGGCGGGCCGCCGGCCCCGGCCACCGCAGGCGCGGCCGCCGGTACGCCCCCGGCGCCACCCGCCGGCGCGGCCTGTCGTGGCGGGCGGGGGACCGGCAGGTCCGTCAGTGCCCCCTCGGCCACCGGCAGCTCCGGCTGCTCCAGCACGGTCGGCGCGACGCCCAACTCGGCGTGCAGCATCCGGGCCACCAGCGGCATCCGGGTCGGGCCGCCCACCAGGAACAGGCCGACGAGCCGGTCGGGGGTGAGGTCGGCGGCGGCGATCACCCGCCCGGTCTCGGCCACGGCCCGGGCCAGCAGCGGGGTGGCCACCCGCTCCAGGTCCTCCCGGGTGAGCTGGACGACCTCCTGCGATCCCGGCACGACCACCGGCGCGACCGGGGCCCGGGACAGCATCTCCCGCGCCTCGCGGACGCCCTCCCGGAGCCGGTGCAGGTCCCGCCACTGCCCGGCGTCGGCCGGCTGGGTCAGCCGGGCCCACCGCGCCGGGTCGGTCGCGGACACCAGCTCGCCGAGCCGGCTCGTCAGGGCGGCGTCCAGGTCGAGCCCGCCGAGGTCGGGCACGCCCCCGGTGGCGGTCACGGCGAAGCCGGAGTCGCCCCACGGGTCGGCGCCCTCGTTGCGCAGCACCGCCACGTCCAGGGTGCCGCCGCCCAGGTCGAACACGGCGATGGAGCCGCCGACCGGCACCGGCCGGCGCAGCACCTGGGCGTAGTAGCGGGCGGCGGCGACGGGCTCGCGCAGCAGCCGGGTGCCGAGTGGGGTGGGGCCGGAGAGGGTGTGCTCGGCAGCCTGCGGCCAGCCCGCGCGCAGCAGCGCGTCGGCGAGGACCTGACGCCGGGCGTCGTTCCAGGACGCGGGACAGGTCAGCACCGCCGGGGGGAGGAAACCGACCGTGGCGACCGCGGTCTGGCCCACCGTGTGCAGGATCGCGGCCAGCAGGTCGGCTGGGGCGTACTCGCGGTCGCCGAGCGGCACGGTGGGGGAGTCGATCAGGCGTTTCGGGTTCGGCGCGTAGCGGCCCGGGTCGGCCTGCGCCAGCCGCTGCGCGTCCCGGCCGACGTGCAGGCGCCCGTCGGTGTCCGCGTACACGCCGGAGGGGACGACCGGCTGCCCGTCGATCAGCAGCGGCCGGGTCCGCCCGTCCGGCCAACGGAGCACGGCCACCGTGTTGGACGTGCCGAGGTCGACGCCGAGGGCGAAGCCCTCGTGCTGGCCTGCCATGTGCCGTTACCTCCGCCGGGGACGAGGGGATGTCCGGCTACGCATCGTACGCAGCCCGGACTCCGGGGCGGTGAGGTGCCGACGGAGGCGGCGATCAGCCGCCGACGACCCCCAGAACGCCCGCGCACACGATCACCAGGATGGCTCCGGCGGTGAAGCGGATCCCCCAGTTGAGGTGCCGGTACTTGCGTCGCGCGACCAGGCTGTTCGCCCACACCTGGCTGGCCACCTGCCGGCGCAACGCCTCCTTGTCGGTGATCAGCGCGGTGAACTCCTCGACGAACGACGCCTCACTCGTCTCGAACTCCGTGGCGACGTGGTGGAAGTACAGCAGCGACCGCTGGTGGCCGGTCGCCACGGACCGGGGCGCGACGGCGATGACGTTGAATGCGAGGCTGCCGGCGAGGAGCCCGGTTGCTACCAGCAGCAGAGCTGTGACGAACGGTTGGCGGTCGAAAAGGCCCGGCGTCTGCACGCGTAGCGCGATCAGCCCGATCAACGCGCCGTTGAGGGTCAGTATCAGGCTTGCTTTCGTGTCGGCGTGCCGGAGCCAGTCATTGGCGTGCTGCAGCACCATCCACGGATCCTCTTGCTCCACGCCGTGAGGCTATTCGAGAACGGCCGGCGGCCGATAGGTCGTTTCAGTCACCTGTCTCAATACGGGAGTCGGGGCCAACTCGACGAGCCGGGGGCCTCCCGCGCCGGACGGAAGGACCCCGGCGTCGGCGATTACTGTCGGCTTTGCGCTTGACACTGCTGCCGTGGTCCGGGCTAGCTGGTAGGCAGATCATCTGCCCGGCCAACGTTCGACTGTGGAGTGTGATGGACGCTGACTTTGTCCAATCGGTCGCGCGGGTCGGCGATCACGTCGAGGTCCGTCTCATCACCGGCGACCCGTTCGTCGGCCAACTCGTGGAGCTGACGCTCAACCGGCTCGTACTCCAGCAGCCGGACGGCGGGCGGAGCGTCCTGGCCCTCGCGGGCATCCTCGGGCTGCGAACCCTGGTGGGGACGCCCCCGGCCGAGCCGCCCCCGGCCGCGCCCGTCCCGCCGACGCAGCCGGTCGAGCCCGCCCCGGCGGCGGTGCCGGCCGCCGAGCCCGGGCCGACGACCGAGCCCGTCCCGCCGACGCAGCCGGTCGAGCCCGCCCCGCGACCGACCCCGGCCGCCGACGACCCCGTCCCGCCGGCCGCCGCCGAACAACCCCCGCAACAGGCGATGCCCGCAGCCGAGGACGCCCGGCCGGTAGCGCCGGTCGAGGTGGCCGCCGTCTCCACCGCGGTCACCTCGGACCTGGCCCTGCGCGCCGTGGCCTCGATGCCGGTGGAGGTGTCCTTCGACATCGACGTCCCGCAGGACCAGTACAGCGGCCTGCACGCCGAGTACCAGCGGTACCGCAACGCCGCGAACATCAACGAGCTGGCGCCCAAGTTCGGCCGGCTGGGTCAGATCGCGACGGGCCTGCGCCGGATCCTCACCGCGGACCCGGTCAACGGCGACCTCTACCACCTGATCGGGGTCATCGAGCTGCTCAACGCCGCCCCGGCGAGCGCCCAGCAGTACTTCGCCACCGCGGCGGACCTCACCGCCGACCCGGAGAGCTGGCGGCTGCTGGCCGTTGCCGCGGCGAAGAACGCGGACAGCGACGCCGTGGTGTACGCCCTGCTCCGGTACTTCCGCAACATCACTCCCATGATCGACTCGGCGGCCTGGCACGCGCTGCTGGGCGTGCTGGACGCGGCCGGCTCCCGGGCGCCCCTGGGGGACCTGCTCCTCGCCCCCAACCTGCCGCCCATCACCCGGCGGGCAGTGGAGGAGGCCTGCCCCGGCGGCGTGACGCCGGAGGCCCGCGCCCGCCCCGAGGGGGCCCAGCCGCGTCCGATCCGGTTCCGGGCCGCGGGCTTCCCGCCGGCCGTCCGGCCGGGTGCGCCGGGTCGGCCCGGCGTGCCCGGAAGGCTCCTGCCCACCCCCCGCCGCACCGTGGAGAAGTCGCCCGATCCCGCGCCCCGGGCACCCGCCGCACCCGCGCGGGCGGCCAGCGACCACTTCGCCCGCGCAGATCACCTGAACAAGAAGAAGCGCGACTTCGAGGGGGCGAAGGCCGCGTACCGGGAGGAGATCCGGTCGGGCGGGCCGAAGCGCGAGAGCGCGGTGAAGGACCTCGCCTGGCTGATCAAACGGCTCGACGGCGCAGAGGCCGCGCTGCGGATCCTGGAGGTCGAGTTCCCCGGGGTGGTGCCGCCCGGCGACTCCCTGGACAACATCCTGATCGACTTCTACATCGCCGCCGGAAGGTACCGCGACGCGCTGGAGGCGTTGCACCGCCAGCTCGCCTCCCGGGACCCGTCCAGTTCCAAGGGACGGCACCTGCTCCACCAGATCGCGTTCGTGAAGTTCTCCGCCGGGCAGGACTCGATCCCCGAGTGGAGGACGCTGCTCGACGCCACCCCGGCGAACCCCGCCGTCCGGCGTGGCCTCGCCATGGCGTACGTGCAGCAGCAGACGTCGGCGAGCCTGGACGAGGCCGA
Organism: Micromonospora rubida; assembly: GCF_009908295.1. Lineage (GTDB taxonomy): Bacteria > Actinomycetota > Actinomycetes > Mycobacteriales > Micromonosporaceae > Micromonospora > Micromonospora rubida. Next base: position 14,123 of record NZ_JAAALO010000002.1, on the reverse strand, counting down.
GAACCTGATCCGCGACGACAGCACCGACCGGGCGGACGACATCCGCCGCCAGGTCGCCGCGATCCGCCAGGGCAACGAGCTGTCCCTCAGCACACCCAAGTTCATCGACCGCCTGTTCACCTCGGCCCTGGTGGCCTACGTGATGGACCGGTACTCCGAGCAGGCGGCCGGGATCAAGGACCAGCGCAAGCGGGAGAACAAGCAGCCCATCTTCCGCGACGCGTTGCGGCTCGCCGACAACGCCGGGCACTCGCGGGGGTACCAGCGGGAGAACAGCGCCGACGGCTACATCTCCGCCGCGGCCATCCTGCGGGAGTACGGCGCCAACGGGCGCGACGACGACGAGGACCAGCTGCACGGCTGGCTGTGCAGCGGCCTCACGGCGCTGGCCGACCTGGTGCTGGACCGGCAGGCCAGCGAGGCCGCCCGGGACCTGTACTGCGAGGCGCTGGCCGCCTCCGAGCGGCTGCGCAACCCCGCCCGGGGCGGCGACGCCCGGCTGGCCATCGGCCGGTTCTTCCTCTCCCTCGACGGGCGGCCGGCACTGAGCTGGCGGCGCGACTCCACCCCCGACGGTGCGCCCATCGACGAGGTCGTCGCGCCGATCCTGCGCAAACAGCTCCACCAGCACAGCTACGCCATCTTTCCGCTGGTGGCGCAGCTCGTCGCCCAGACGGACGTGGCGGCCGAGCGGGTCACCGCGGTCATCCAGGACGACCCGGAGCTGCGTACCGCCGCGACCCGGTACCTCGCCGACCGCGGTTACCTCGACGGCGACCTGCTCGACGACTGGCCCGACGAGCATCCGGCGGGCCGGCCGCCCTTCGAGGTGATGCGCGAGGCATGGCAGCGGTACGGCGCGGCCTGGGGGCGGGAGCAGCGACGGAAGGTCGCCGCCCTGGCACCCCTGCACGAGCTGACGATCGCCGAGGACGTCATCAAGACCGCGCTGGTCCGGCTCTCCGAGGTGCGTCCGGAGGTCGACTCGGACAGCGAGAGCCTCAGCCGGATCGATGACGCCCTGCGCGAGCTGCTCCAGTTCATCTACGCCGAGTCCTTCGAGGAGCGCGACGCCTCGCTGCGCCGGGTGACGGACACCATGAAGGGGGTACGCAGCGAGGTGGCGAAGGCGCCCACCAGCTTCGCGGTCGAGGGCGTCGACCCGATCGCCGTCCGCATCGCCTCGCTGGTGGAGCAGGCGCAGGACCACCTGCTGGCCGAGCGTCGTCCCAAGCCGGACCTGGCGCTCGCGCTGGCCGAGAGCAACCGCGACCAGCACGGGCTGGTGACGGTGCAGATCGAGATCCGCAACAAGGAGGGCATGGCCCCGCTGGAGTCCGGGGAGCTGCGGATCCGCAGCGAGCCGGACCTGTTCATCCCCCAGGACGAGGTGCTGCGGCTGACCAGCGCGGTGAGCGGCGGGCAGCACCGGGTGCTGGTGGTGAAGCTGCGGGTCAGCGACAGCGGGGTCCGGGCCGGCGCCTTCTCGCTGCCGGTGACCCTGCTGTACCGATCCCGCTCCGACGACGAGTACGACCAGGTGGAGGCGAGCCTGGCCGTCCAGCTCGCCGACCCGTCGAAGTTCGAGGAGATCGACAACCCGTTCTTCCAGGGCTCCACGGGCGCCCCGGTGCAGGACCCGGAGATGTTCTTCGGCCGGGAGGAGCTGCTCGACAACATCGAACGCCGGCTCCGGCTCGCCCCGGTGCCGGGCACCGGCGTGGCGATCTTCGGCCAGAAGCGGGCCGGCAAGTCCTCCATCCGGTTCCGGCTGATCGACCGGCTCAGCGAGCGGCGGGCGTCCAACAACCTGATCGTGGTCGACCTCGGCAACATCGGCAGCTTCAACCCCGAGGGCGGCCTCGTCAACCGGGGCCCGCACGCCCTGCTCGGCGAGCTGCTCTGGGAGATCCTCAACCGGACGGGCCGCAAACTGCTCGAGGACCCGGCCGGCGCCGGCCGGCCCCGCCTGGCCGCAGACGTCACCCGGGAACAGTTCGCCGCCAGCCCGCAGCCGGTGGTGGACTTCATCTCCATCATCGAGGACTACTTCGCCACGCTCGACCGGCCGCCGCACGTCGTCGTCCTGATCGACGAGTTCCAGTACTTCGACGAGTGGATCCGCAAGGGCCTGCTGCCGCAGTCGTTCATGCAGGCGCTGAAGGCGATCATCGAACGGCGCGTCTTCCACCTCGTGGTGGTGGGCCAGGACGCGCTGGAACGGGTGATCCGCGAGCACGCCAACGTCTTCGTGGTGTTCGCCCGGGAGCGGGTCACCTACCTCGACGACATCAACGCCCGGAAGCTGATCGAGCTACCCATCCTCATCGGGGGCCGGGACGGGCACAGCCGGTACCGGCAGCACGCCGTGGACCGGATCGTCGAGCTGACCGGCGGCAGCGCCTTCTACATCCAGAAGTTCTGTTTCTCCCTGGTCGAGCAGATGAACCTGAACCGGGCCCCGCTGGTCACCGAGGCCGACGTGGAACTCGTCCGGGAACAACTGCTGGACTCGCTCGGCGAGGAGGACTTCGACAACCTGGAGACCGCCGGCTACACCGAGCCGGACGCCCCCACCTCCGAGCACTTCCGCCCCGTCCTGCTGGCCGTGGCGGTCGCCTCCCGGCAGGGCCTGGCCACCATCGAACGGGTGCAGGCCGTCTACCTGGGCAGGGGTGACCTCACGGAGCTGCTGAACGACCTGGTGATCCGGGACGTCGTACGCAAGGAGGGGGGCGCGTACCGGATCGTCGTCCGCCTCTACCAGGACTGGCTGCTGATGCACCACGTGGGGGCGTCCATCGAGCTGGGGCGCTAGGGTCGGCGGCCATGACGGTCAACCCGTATCTCGGCGTCGGGCAGGTGGCCACCGCCGAACGATTCGTGGGCCGGCGGGACCTGCTGCGCCTGCTGGAGAACTCCTGGCGGGGCCCGCGCCCGGCCAACCTGAGCCTCCAGGGCAACCACCGGATGGGCAAGACCAGCGTGGTACGCCGGGCTCAGGAGCTGTTCGCGGTCGACCGCCCCGACCTGCTCGTGGTCTACCTCAGCGTCGCCGCGTACGAGAGCGGCGCCGACGTGTTCCGGGCCGTCGTCGCCCGCGTGCGCCAGGCGGCCGAGCGGCTCAACCAGCCGGGGGACGGCACGCCGCCCGACTGGCTCGCCGGCCTCAACGACATCGAGCTGTCGGTGCACAGCAGCACCGAGTGGCTGGACCTGAAGGAGTGCTTCGAGGCGTTCTTCGGCGCTCTGTGCAGCGCCGGGATCGGGGTCGGGGTGATCCTCGACGAGTTCGACCAGGCGGAGGCCTTCCGGCGCGTCGAGTTCCAGCTCCTACGGGACCTGGTCAGCGAGAAGAACTACTCCGCGGGGCTGGTGACCCTGTCCCGCCGGTCGATCAAATCGATCGAGCTGGCCGCCGTGGCCCACTCGACGCTCGACGGGGTGATGGGGATGAGACGGCCGGTGGGCCCCTTCCGGGACGACGAGGTCGCCGCCATGCTGGCCCGGGCCGGCGACGCCGGCGTCGACCTCACCGACCTGCGGCCCGAGATCGTCCGGCGGGCCGGGAACCACCCGTACCTGATCGAGTTGTTCTGCCACGAACTCGTGGAGACGCACCTGACCGACCAGCTGGACGCGGAGCTGGCCTGGGAGCAGGTGGAATCGCAGTTCCGCGACCAGTTCACCCGCTCGATCACGAACCTCAACGCGGACACCGGCGGGCGCGGGGGAGACCTGCTGTACCAGGTGCTCACCCGGACCTACCTGACGATCGGCTCGCAGGACATCGCGCTGCTGCGTCGGCTGGGCCTCGTCCGCCCCGACGGGGCCACGGTGGCGCTGCTGTCCCCGGAATTCGCCCAACAGGTACGCCGCATGGTGCTGACCGATTCGCTGCACGGCTGGTGGATCGACCGGGACCTGACGCTGCGCGCCCACGTCCGCGAGCGGCTGACCCGCTCGTGGGGTGCGGGCTGGGGCGCGGAGCTGAGCCGGCGGGCCGGTGGCGCGGCGACCGCCGGGCGCTGGCACGGCGGGCCGGAGGGCGTCCCGCTCGTCCCGGCTGACCGGCTCGACCCGCTCGACCGCCTGGACACCGCCGACGTCATCGAACTCGTGCTGCTGAACTGGAACCTGTTCGAGTCCCATCTCGGCGGTGATCCGACCGTCTGGAAGGAACGCGCGGAGGCGGTGACGCAGGCCCGGCAGGCTGCCGATCGCGGCAACCCACTGGACGCTGACCTACGCCGCCGGGCCGAACGCAGCCTCGGCGGGCTGCCGGAGGCCTGACCGGGCCGGTCTTCCTTCCGGCCGGCGAGGAAGCACAGACGTCGCCTCCCCGAGGACGCCGGACCCTCGTCGTTCCTGCGTGCCCTCGGCGTCCTACACGCCCTCGGCGAGCCGCCACAGCGCGGCGGCCTCGGAGTGCCGATTCGCCCGGCGCAGTTGCCTGATGTGCTGGCGTAGCGCCTCGGGCTCCTGGTCGACCGCTGCCTTGCGAAGCGCCGCCGCCGCACCCGGGAAGTTGCCGGCGCGCTGCAGCAGGCGGGCGCGCTCGGTCGCCGGGACGGTGATACGCCGGAGGACGGGTCCGCTCCGCCCCGCGTCGTCGCCGTCGACGGGGGCGGCGGGCGCCGACCAGGCCCGGTTGCGGGCCAGGGCCAGGTCCCCGATCGAGTTGCGGCTGCGTTGCTGGGGGACCGGCCAGCGCTTCCCGGCCAGGACCGTGGCCAGGTGTCGGTAGAGCGTGTGCAGGTCGAGTAGCTCGGGACCGTCGGCGATACCGTCCTCCAGGGCGGTGATCAGCTCACCGGTGAAGGCGGTGTACTGCGCGCCGGGCGGCGCCTTCGCCGTCTCCGACTCGGCGCAGGCGGTCAGCACGTAGGCCCCGTTGACCTCGGTGAGCGCGGCAACGTCGATGCTGGCCGGCGCCGACCCCATGTCGCCGGCCAGCGCCAGCGCCGAGTAGCAGCAGTCCAGGACGACCACCCGGCGGGCGGCAGCCAGGGTGGGGTCCGTGAGTGCCCGACGGATGTGGTCGAAGGACAGCACCCGCCACCACTGGTCGAGATCCTCGACGCCGGGCAGGGCGAGGACGAGCTCCCCGGTCAGGATGTTCGTCAGGCCGTGACCGGCGTAGTAGACGAGCAGGGTGTCGGTGGCCTCCCGGGCGGCCGAGCGCAGCGTCTCCATCACGGCACCGAGCGGGTCCGGGCCGGTCAGGTCCGGCACGAGGATGTTCTCGGTGGGTAATCCCCACACCGCCGGGTCGGCGAACAGCCGGCGCAGCGCGCCGACGTTCTCACGCACCGCAGGCAGGGGCGGCAGCGAGTCGTACTCCGGCACTCCCACCAGTACCGCTCGGGAGGCGGTCGGGTCAGCGAGCGTTGCCATCGGAGGTCACCCCGGCCGCGGCGGGATCCGCCGCATCGAGCAGTTCGATCACGCTTTCGGCCGTGGAGTCGTCGTCGATGGCGATGGACCTGCCCGGTCGTTCCAGCAGCACGATGATCGGATCACCGGAGCTTCCCCGCTGTTGCTTCTGCGCCTTCCGGAACGCCACGATCGAGGTGATCAGGCTGGCCAGCGCGATGCTGTTGGAGAGAACGACGTTGACCATTTCCAACGAGCCGCCGCTCATCTCTCCGTCGGTCGGTGCCCCGGCGGCCGGGGAGAGCCGCGCGTGCCGGGCGAGTTGGCGGTCGCGGGCGAGCCAACGGTAGAGCGTCGTCGCCTCGGTCCCCGCCGGATCGTTGTCGATTCTGAGCCACAGTTCCATTGCGCCTCCTGGCTTCGACCGCGTGTGATCCAGGCTAGCCGAGGCCGACCAACGGTGGCAGTTCCGAAGGTCTTGGGAGACTCCGGCCGAGTGACTGATCTCCGACTCTTGTCACGTCGGTGCCCGTCTCTGACCGACAACCAGGTGGGTCGAGTATGGATCGGGCGACGGAATCAGAATCCGTGAGAACCGAGCGCGGCTGTCATCGCCGGCCGATTGGGGAGGCCGCGATGACAGCCGCGCTGGTGGTCAATCAGCCGCTGGAGATGATGTCGTCAGAAGTTGACGTTGACTCCGGCAGCCTTGCATGCGGCCGTGATGTCCGCGCCGGCCTTCTCGAAGGCGGGGTTGTCGGCGGCGTCTGCCGGGTCCGCTGCCGCTGCGGCCTTGGATGCCTCCACCCCGAACTGCTTCAGGGCGGCGGCCACCTTGCTGTCGCCCCCGGTGGAGGCCAACGTGGTCAGCTTCTCGTCCAGATCGGTCAGGATCTTCTTGAACGCGGCCGGCGACGGGTCGCCGGACTGCATGGCGGCGACGAACTGGGCCTTCATGTCGTTCCCGGCCTTCTTCGCCGACTCGCAGAGCTTCTTGTCGCTCGTGCCGCCCTTGGCGTCCGTTGCGGCCGACGAGGACGGCACCGAGGAGGCGGAGGCAGCAGCCGAGGAGGGAACCGTGGAGGCAGACGGCGTGGACCCGGCCGTGGTCGGGGTCTCCTCCTCCCCACCGCACGCGGTGAGAGCCATCAGGGAGGTGCAGATCAACAGAGCAGAGGTAATCCGAAAAGGCTTCACAGGCGGGCACGCTAGCCGATGTCACTCAATGTGGACAACTCGAATCGACCGTCGGCGAGAAGGACCGGAACGTGCTGCGGCTACCGGCCTCGGAGTGGTCGAGTCTCCGAGCCGAACGGAAGCGCCTGGCATCGGTTCTGGCTCAACTCGTTGCCGGCCCCCGTTCTCCGACCCTGACCTCAAGCCGCGTGACCTGAACCGACAGCTTCGCGTGGCTGTCCGGCGTGCGTACGGTTCACCGCCCCGGCCTTCGGGCCGGGGGCGGCTTGCCGTGTCGGCGGCTTGTTGCGCGCCTGGACTTCGATACCCGGTGGCACGCCGTGAAGCGGCGTGGCGGCCGAGCGCCACGACCACGACGTCGGCCGGCCCGCTCGCGCTCGTCGCCGTCGCGCTGGGAGTCGTATGACCACCGGCTTCATGGGTCGGCGCGTGCTCAAGCCCGGCAAGGCGAAGGACAAGGCCTGCGACAGGCCGGTGAAGCAGAAGCCGGCAAGGACAAGAAGCCCAAGCGTCCGGTACGCGAACCCGCCTCGGACGGCACGGCCGGCGCTACTGGCACGCCAATGGCACGCAAGATCAGTAAGGGCTGAAACGAGAGCGGCCCAGGTGCGACGAAAGTGCCACTGACCTGGGCCGGTACTCCTGGAGCGGGCGACGAGAATCGAACTCGCGTAGTCAGTTTGGAAGACTGAAGCTCTACCATTGAGCTACGCCCGCGTGCGACCTGCCGTACAGCTCGCGCCGACAGCCTACCTGGTGCCCGGCCCCGCCGCGCATCCGTGTCTCCCCCCACCGCCCCACCCACCCCTCCCCGTACAAAACCCCGCAGATTCGCGGAATGTGTGGCCTCCCAGCACGGCATGGCCACACTTTCCCTGTATTTGCCCCCGCAGGCCTTGCCCCCCGCGGCCTGGCCCCGCGGCCTGGCCCCGTCGGTCCTGCCTCCCGTCGGCCTGGTCCCGTCGGGGCAGGATCGAGGGTCGTCGGAGGGGGAGCGCTCAGCGTTGGCCGTCGGCGCATCTCACCGGCGGCCCGCGCGCCGCCGGCCCGTCGGGGTGGTGGGGCGTGCGCCGATTGTGGTCCGGTGTCCCTTCGGGGTGGTTCCGGGGTGTCGGGCCCCGCCCCGGCACCCCGGGCAGGCGGCCAAGGCATACACTTCTCGTCGCCACGGGGTGTGGCGCAGCTTGGTAGCGCACTCGCTTTGGGAGCGAGGGGCCGTGGGTTCAAATCCCGCCACCCCGACTGTCGTCCGCGGCCGGGAGCGTCCCGGGAGCCGCCGTTTCCGCGCGGCCCCCGGGCGCTGCCGGAGAGCCGCGTCGGCTCACCTACACTCGATGGGCCGAATTACGCCCAGACTCAACTGAGATCCGTCAAGGAGTACGCCTGTGAAGAGCACCGTCGAGACTCTGAGCCCGACGCGCGTGCGGCTCGCCATCGAGGTGCCGTTCGTCGAGCTCGAGCCGAGCCTCAAGAAGGCGTACCGGGAGATCGGTTCGCAGGTGCAGGTGCCGGGCTTCCGCCGGGGCAAGGTGCCGACCGCCGTGATCGACCAGCGGGTGGGCCGGGGCACCGTCCTCAACGAGGCGGTGCAGGAGGCCATCCCGCAGAACATCCTCGCCGCGGTCCGCGAGCATGACCTGAAGACCCTCGGCCGCCCCGATGTCGAGATCACCGAGTTCAACGACGGTGACTCGCTGAACTTCACCGCCGAGGTCGACGTACGGCCCGAGATCACCCTGCCGGACCTGGACAGCATCGAGGTCACCGTCGACGAGCTCCAGATCGACGACAGCGAGATCGACGAGCAGGTGAAGAACCTGCGCGAGCGGTTCGCCACCCTGAAGACCGTCGAGCGGGCCGCAGCCGAGGGTGACTACGTCCAGATCGACCTGAACGCCACGGTCGACGGTGAGGACGTCCCCGGCGGGCAGGCGACCAACATCTCCCACGAGGTCGGCAGCAAGCAGCTCCTGCCGGGGATGGACGAGGCTCTCGTGGGCCTCGCCGCCGGCGAGAGCACCACCTTCACCACCCAGCTCGTCGGCGGCGACTTCGCCGGCCGGGACGCCGAGGTGGCGGTGACCGTGCGCACGGTCAAGGAGAAGGAGCTGCCCGAGCTCGACGACGACTTCGCGCAGCTGGCGAGCGAGTTCGACACCATCGACGAGCTGCGCGACGACCTGCGCGAGAAGGTCACCCGGGGCAAGCGCGTCGAGCAGATCTACGCCGCCCGGGACAAGGCCCTCGAGCAGCTCGTCGAGGCCGCCGAGGTGCCGGCGCCGGAGGGCGTGGTCCGCGATGAGGTCGAGAGCCGCAAGCAGGCCATGGTCGACCAGCTGGAGCGGATCGGCGCCTCGCTGGAGGAGTACCTCGCCGCCGAGGAGAAGACCGAGGAGCAGATCGACGCCGAGCTGAACGAGGCGGCGACCGACGGGGTCAAGATCCAGCTGCTGCTGGACATCCTGGCCGACGCCGAGGACGTCCAGGTCTCCGACGACGAGTTCGGCCACGAGATCGTCCACCGCGCCCAGCGCGCCGGGATGGCCCCGCAGCAGTACTACGACCAGCTCGTCCGCTCCGGCGCGGCGGCCGCGGTCTTCGGCGACGTGCGGCGGGGCAAGGCGCTCGCCTCGGTGATGGAGCACATCAAGATCAAGGACTCGGCGGGCAACGAGGTCAGCCTCGACGCGATCCGCGCCGAGAGCGACGAGGCCCACGACCACGACCACGAGCACTGATCGTCGGCTGAGGCCGCCGTCCACCGGTCCCGGTGGACGGCGGCCGAAACCCTTTTCCGGGTACGTCTGGGAGGGGCTGCGCTGAGAGCGAAAAGCGCCCCGACCGGGACTGTGTCACCCGGGTGAGCGGTTAGTGTCGGGGAAGACGGTACGGAGAGCGAAGGGCTGCCATGACCGACATGCACATCCCAGCGAAGCCGCTCCGGGCGATCGAGGCCCGCGGTGGCGACAACATTGGCAACCTCGACGACTCGGTCTACAACCGGTTGCTCAAGGAGCGCATCATCTTCCTGGGCAGCGAGGTGACCGACCAGGTCGCCAACCGCATCTGCGCGCAGCTGCTGCTGCTCGCCGCGGAGGACCCGGACCGCGACATCAACCTCTGGATCAACTCGCCGGGTGGCTCGGTCTACTCCGGCATGGCGATCTACGACACCATGCAGTTCATCGACAACGACGTGTCGACCGTGGCGATGGGCATGGCGGCCTCCATGGGCCAGCTCCTGCTCTGCGCGGGCACCAAGGGCAAGCGGTACGCCCTGCCCCACGCGCGGATCATGATGCACCAGCCGTCCGGCGGCATGGGCGGCACCGCCTCCGACATCGCCATCCAGGCGGAGCAGATGCTCTACACGAAGCGGATGTTCCAGGAGCGGGTCGCGCACCACACCGGCCAGACCCAGGCGCAGATCGAGGCGGACTCGGACCGCGACCGCTGGTTCACCGCCCAGGAGGCCAGGGATTACGGCTTCATCGACAAGGTGATCACCGGAGCCACCCAGGTTCCGGAAGGCGCCGGGACCCTGAGCTGAGCGAGGAGCTGACGATGACCGACCTGAGCCTGCCGCCCCAGTTCGCGGCCGTGCACAACCGCTACGTCCTGCCGTCGTTCGTCGAGCGCACGTCGTACGGGGTGAAGGAGTCCAACCCGTACAACAAGCTCTTCGAGGACCGGATCATCTTCCTCGGCGTCCAGGTGGACGACGCGTCCGCCAACGACGTGATGGCGCAGCTACTGACGCTCGAGGGCACCGACCCGGACCGCGACATCACCATGTACATCAACTCACCGGGCGGTTCCTTCACCGCCATGACGGCGATCTACGACACGATGCAGTACATCCGGCCGGACGTCTCGACGGTCTGTCTCGGTCAGGCCGCCAGCGCGGCCGCCGTGTTGCTGGCCGCCGGCACGCCGGGCAAGCGGATGGCGCTGCCGAACTCGCGGATCATCATCCACCAGCCGGCGACCGAGGGCGGCTACGGGCAGGGCTCGGACATCGAGATCCAGGCCCGGGAGATCCTGCGGATGCGGACCCAGCTGGAGGACATGCTCTCCCAGCACTGCAACCGGCCGCTCGACAAGGTCCGCAAGGACATCGACCGGGACAAGATCATGACGGCCGAGGAGTCCCGCGAGTACGGGCTGGTCGACACGATCCTCACCAGCCGCAAGAAGGGCCTGCTGGCCGCCAACGCGGCCCGCTGACCGAGCAACGGGTCGGAGGCCGGCCGGCCGGGTTCCCGGTCGGCCTCTGACACGCCCGAATTGGGGGTCGGAGAAACCCCCGCCAGCGGGTAACGTCGGGTCCGTACCGCTGCGTCGGGTCGGGTCGGCGGGCGAACAGAGCCGGACGGGGCGCAACGTCCGCAAGTCATGGCCGGTGCACCGGCCGATGAGTGCAGGGAGAACGTAGGTGGCACGGATCGGTGACGGCGGCGACCTACTCAAATGCTCCTTCTGCGGCAAGTCGCAGAAGCAGGTCAAGAAGCTCATCGCGGGCCCTGGGGTCTACATCTGCGACGAGTGCATCGATCTCTGCAACGAGATCATCGAGGAGGAGTTGGCCGAGTCCGGCGAGGTGAAGTGGGAAGAGCTTCCCAAGCCGATGGAGATCTGCCAGTTCCTCGACAACTATGTGGTCGGCCAGGACCAGGCCAAGAAGGCGCTCGCGGTCGCGGTCTACAACCACTACAAGCGGATCCAGGCCGAGGCGGCCGGCGCGCCGGGTTCCGGTAGCGACGCCGTCGAGCTGGCCAAGTCGAACATCCTGCTGCTCGGGCCGACCGGCTGTGGCAAGACGCACCTGGCGCAGACCCTCGCACGGATGCTGAACGTCCCCTTCGCCATCGCCGACGCCACCGCGCTGACCGAGGCCGGCTACGTCGGCGAGGACGTGGAGAACATCCTCCTCAAGCTGATCCAGGCCGCGGACTACGACATCAAGCGCGCCGAGACCGGCATCATCTACATCGACGAGGTCGACAAGATCGCCCGCAAGTCGGAGAATCCGTCGATCACCCGGGACGTCTCCGGCGAGGGCGTCCAGCAGGCCCTGCTGAAGATGCTGGAGGGCACGGTGGCCAACGTGCCACCGCAGGGCGGCCGGAAGCACCCGCACCAGGAGTTCATCCAGATCGACACCACCAACGTGCTGTTCATCTGCGGTGGCGCCTTCGCCGGTCTCGACCAGATCATCGAGTCTCGCACCGGCCACGGCGGCACCGGCTTCGGCTCCCGGCTCCGGTCGATCTCCGACCGTTCGGCCGACGACATCTTCAGCCAGGTGATGCCGGAGGACATGCTGAAGTTCGGGCTGATCCCCGAGTTCGTCGGCCGGCTTCCGGTGATCACCAACGTCCGCAGCCTCGACCGGTCGGCCCTCGTGCGGATCCTCACCGAGCCGCGCAATGCCCTGGTCAAGCAGTACCAACGCCTCTTCGAGCTCGACGGCGTCGAGCTGGAGTTCGACGATCCGGCCCTGGAGGCGATCGCCGACCAGGCGATGCTGCGCGGCACCGGGGCCCGTGGCCTACGCGCCATCATCGAGGAGGTTCTGCTCTCCGCGATGTACGAGGTGCCGAGCAACCCCGACGCCGCCCGGGTGCTGATCACCCGCGAGGTGGTCCTGGAGAACGTCAACCCGACGATCGTGCCGCGGGAGTTCACCGGCCGCCGGGCCCGTCGCGACCGTGGGGACCGCGAGGAGAAGTCGGCCTGACCTGCGCTCCCCCTGATCGGGGGAGCGGTGTTCCCGCGGCGGCCCCGGAGAAGTCCGAGGCTGTCGCGGGCGCTTTTTCGGCCGTACGCTGAGGGCCATGCGTGTCGCCGTCTGCCAGCTCAACGCCCGCGACGACCGGGCGGCCAACCTCGCGGCCGCGGAGGCCCTGCTGGGCCGCGCCGCGGCGGCCGGCGCGGACCTGGCCGTCCTCCCCGAGTACGTCGACTACCTGGGCCCCGCTGCCGGCCTGCCCGCGCCGGAGCCCGTCGACGGCACGGTGGGCCGGTTCTTCGCCGACGTGGCCCGCCGGCTCGGCATCTGGCTGGTCGCGGGATCCTTCCACGAGGTCGGCCCGGATCCGGAACACACCTTCAACACCTCGCTGGTCTTCGACCGGTCCGGCACGCTGGTCACCAGCTACCGCAAGATCCACCTGTACGACGTCGAGATCCCCGGGCGGGTCTCCTACCTGGAGTCGGCGACGGTCGCACCAGGGGAGAAGCCCGTGGTGGTCGACGTCGAAGGCGTCCGGGTCGGCCTGTCGATCTGCTACGACCTGCGGTTCCCCGAGCTCTACCGGCAACTGGTCACGGACGGGGACGCGCAACTGCTGGTGCTGCCGGCGGCGTTCATGCTGCACACCGGGCGGGACCACTGGGAGGTCCTGCTGCGGGCCCGGGCCATCGAGAACCAGTGCTTCGTGGCGGCGGCCGGTCAGACGGGCGACCACGATCCGGGGCGTACCTGCTTCGGCCGCAGCATGGTGATCGACCCGTGGGGGACGGTCCTCGGCCAGGTGCCGGACGGCCCCGGCCTGACCGTCGTCGACCTCGACCTGGAGCGGCTCCGGGCGATCCGCGCCGAGCTGCCGAGCCTGGCGAACCGTCGTCTCTGAGCGCCGCTACCGGGAGGCCGGTCTGGAACCCGCGGCCGGTGCCGGGGCCAGCCCACAGGGCGGCGGGTGGCCGGTCGTCAGCCTTGGAGCAGGACACCGATCACGGTGAGGCCGGCGATGGCGCCGGCGGTCACCAGGAGTGCGGTGGTCATCCGGGATCTTCCGCGACGGGCCAGCCGGGTGACCGACACCAGGATGACGACCAGTACGACGGCGCCGATGACCAGCTGCCAGAAGGGCATCAGCAGGCCGAGCAGGGCTTCCTCGGCGAGCGTGGCCGCCGGTGGGGCGGGAGCGTCATCCATGCCAGACACTCTGGCACGCCGGCGCATGGTGTGCGGGTGAGCCTTTGGACGGTCCCCGGGGTGCCACCCGGCGGCAGCATTGACGGGGACTGATTTGCCTTCTCTTGGTCGTACGCGTAACTTTCTCTCTGCAAGCGGGAGGCCGGACAAACCGGCCGAAAGCAAGCGCCAGGCTCGTGGCGGAGACGCCGAGCGAGGCTGGGAACCTGGGTGGTGCGAGCAACGCCGGTGAGACGGAGTTGCGATCGCGAAGCCGGCCGGGTAGAGTGCTGAAGCCGGCAGGAGCCGGGCGGATGGCCGCGAAGCGGCGATCGGCCGGTCTGCGGTTTCCCACGACAGAAACGAACGCCAATTCTGGCGAGCGTCAACGTGGGGTCGATCAAATCAGCAAAGAAAACCTCGGCAACGAGGTTGACGGCGAAGAAGCGATCGGCTAAGTTAGCGAGGTTGCCCCAGAAGGGGGTCCCACTAAGTGGGATTCACCGGATGGTGTGTGGTTGTTCTTTGAGAACTCAACAGGGTGCTTGATAAGCCAGTGCCAATTATGATTTATACCCCGGACTGGTCGGACTTTAGGGTTTCGGCTGGTTGGGATTCCTTTGGCAACACT
>NZ_JAAALO010000019.1:25032-33665 GCF_009908295.1 Micromonospora rubida | reverse complement strand
CCGCCTCGTCATCGTCGAACCAGACCAACACGACGTCGAGCACACCGCCCCGGCCCCGATCGCCGCATAGCATCAAACCGGATCCCGCGATGGCCGTCTCCTACACCACCAGCGCGGACGTGACCCGCCAGGGTCCCGGTCACGGGCCACCCGCACGACGTCATCGCGGAACTCACGAGGGTAGGGCTTGGGCACGGCAACATCCTTCCAGCCCGCCACCAGGGCAAGCCATCTCAGATGTCACCTACCGGTGCAGCAGACCCGACGGATTCTGGTGCGGGCTCGGACTCCCGAGGGTCTGGTGGCCTGTCCGGGGTGCGGGGCCGTGACGGGCCGGGTGCATGGGTATCACCAGCGGACTCTCGCGGACGTGTCGGTCGATGCCCGGCCGGTGGTGGTGCGGGTGCGTATACGTCGTCTGGTATGCCCGACGCGGGGCTGCCGTCAGACGTTCCGGGAGCAGCTTCCGGGAGTTCTGCACCGCTACCAGCGCCGCACGCCCCGGCTGATTTCCCAGGTCGCTGCGGTGGTGCGTCAGCTGGCCGGTCGGGGAGGCGCTCGGTTGTTGTCGGCCCTGGCGATGGTCGTCGTGTCCCGGCACACCGCCTTGCGGGCGCTGCTGCGCCTGCCGTTGCCCGAGCGGCGGGTGCCCCGCGTGCTCGGGGTCGACGACTTCGCGTTGCGCCGTCGTCAGCGTTACGCCACCGTTCTGATCGACGCGGTCACCCGTGAGCGCATCGATGTGCTGCCTGACCGCAAGGCCGTAACGTTGGAGACGTGGCTGCGTGAGCTCCCGGTGTCGAGGTGGTGTGCCGGGACTCCTCCGGCGCCTACGCCGAAGGGGTCCGTCGTGCGCTGCCCGAGGCGTTGCAGGTCGCGGACCGCTGGCATCTGTGGCACAACCTCGCCGAGGCCGTCCGCAAGGAGGTCACCGCGCACAGCTCATGTTGGGCCACCGCTGGGCCGCCGCCGCAGGACGGCAAACGGGCGGTGACCACCCGGCAGCGGTGGCAGCAGGTCCACGACCTGCTCGACAAGGGCGTTGGCCTGCTGGAATGCGCCCGCTTGGCTGAACCTCGGCCTCAACACCGTCAAACGGTACGCCCGGATCAGTGAACCCGAACGCCTGGTCCGAGCACCGCAGTACCGGCCCACCCTCGTCGACCCCTACCGCGACCACCTGCGCCGACGCCGCCAACAAGACCCCGCCGTCGGCGCCACCCAACTCCTCGCCGAAATCAAGCAACTCGGCTACACCGGCACCCTCAACCTGCTCTACCGCTACATCACCCAAGGCCGAGTCGAAGCCGACCGACCGGCTCTGTCACCCAGGCGACTGACCCGCTACCTCCTGACCCCACCCGACCAGCTCAAAGACCATCAACGCAAGCTCATCGACGCACTCACCGGCGCCTGCCCGCAGATGACCGCACTGGCCGGCTTCATCGGCTCGTTCGCCGCGCTACTCACGCCCGCAAACGGCAACGACGACCGGCTCGACACGTGGATCGCCGAGGTCAAGACCATCGACCTGCCCCACCTACACACGTTCACCCGAGGCCTCGGCCTCGACCGCGACGCCGTCAACGCCGCCCTGACCCACCCCTTCCACAACGGCGGCACCGAAGGCGTCAACACCAAAACCAAACTGATCAAGCGACAAATGTACGGACGCGCGGGCTTCGCCCTCCTACGACACCGCATCCTGCTCGGCTAAGGGACGTCTCGTAAGTCGGTGTCGGGTCCATGGTGGATCATGTCGTGGTGCAGGTGATCACGGCAGCCCGCCCGGAGTGGATCTTCCCGTTCACGGGGCTGCAGCCCGCCCAGTTCCGCAGGCTGGTCAGGCTGGTCGCCGAACACGGCGGGGACGCGATCGCCGACGGGCGGCCGGGCCGGCAGTGGTCACTCGACCTCGCCGACCGGGTACTGCTGGTCGCGACCTACTGGCGCACCAACCTGACCATGCGACAGATCGGACCACTGTTCGGGGTGTCGCACTCCGCCGCCCATCGGGTCATCGACACCCTCGGTCCCCTGCTCGCCCTGGCCCCGGTACGCCGACGCCGGGTCGACCAGATCGCGATCGTCGACGGCACCCTGATCCCGACCAGGGACCACCGGCTGGCCGCACCGAGCAAGAACTACCGCTACAGCACGAACCTGCAGGTCGCCATCGACGCCCACACCCGCCTCGTCGTCGCCCTCGGCGACCCGCAGCCGGGCAACCGCAACGACACCATCGTCTACCGCACCAGCGGCATCGACCAGAAACTGGCCGGACGGCCGGTCATGGCCGACGGCGCCTACCGCGGCAACCCCGAGGTGATCATCCCGTACCGCAAACCGGCCGACGGCAGTGAACTAACCGGCTGGAAGGCCGACCTGAACAAGCAACACCGCAGGGTCCGGGCGCAGGTCGAACACGCCCTGGCCCGCATGAAGACCTTCAAGATCCTGCGCGACTACCGGCGTGCCGCCAGCACATTGACCGACGCCGCTTCCGGCATCGCCCACCTCCACAACATCATCCTGCTCGGGTGACGCCGACACCGTTGACCGGCAACGCCTTCACCGAGTTACGAGACATCCTTTAACCACCACCCTCCGTCACCACCGAAAGTGAGACAGAGCCGAAAGTGAGACAGAGCCGAATGTGAGACAGAGCCGAAATCGACACACTCCCTCACCAGGTGCTGCCGATCGCCGTGATGACGGTCCTGATGGCTGACTGCTCAAGGCCTTGGGGCAGGGTACGGAACCGCAGCGGTTGGAGATAGACGCCGCCGCCGGGCCTGCGCAAGATCGAGCCGTCCGTGCGGCGGTGGGGGTCGGGAAGTAGCTCGATAAGGCCATATGCGGCGAGCTGGCGGTGGCTTTCGTAGACGTCGCGGCGAATGCCGTACCATTTGAGGCGATTTGGCTCGGTGATGAAGACGCCGCGCTTGGACGATTCGGGGTATCGGGTCTCCAGGTCCCGCAACATGAGGTAGGTCAGGATCTCGGCGGCTGACAGTACGTGGACCCAGCCCTGTAGATAGAACGACGCGGGCAGCAGAAGCGCCTCGACCTGGCCGTCCTTCGCAGCCGGTGGGCGTAAGGGGTCTGGTAACTCGCTGTCGTCCGCTGCCGGGATCGTGTAGCGGCCCGGCGTCCAGTAGCCGGGTCGCCAGGCGTGGTGGGCCATGCCCGCTTCGTTGCGCAGGCGAAAGCCCACGTATCTGTTCGGTAGTCCAGGTTGACCGGTCAGTTCGACCAGGTTGTGATGAGCCAGTTGGCTCAGTGCCCGGGTGAGCTGGCGCCGCATGCCCGCAGTCTGGTTCGTCGTGGCCGTCACCGCAGGCAACAGATCAGCCCAGCCGCGCTGCTCTCCGGTGGTGTAAAGCGGTCTCGTGTTGCGGCTCTCGGTGCCGGGGGCGCTGCGGGTCTGGGCCTCGAACAGGGCGATGAGGTAGAGATGCAGTGCCCAGCCCTTCTGGGTGATCAGGGCTGACGCCGGTGAGGATCCGGAACTCTGGGCGTCTTCCTGGGCCGCAGCACACCGCACGAGACCGCGCCGAACCAGGAAGCGTGACCGCCGCCGTCTTCCCTCGTCAAGAACCTGACGGAGTGCCAGCCGTGCCTCGTCGTACCGATCGGCATGCCGCTGCAGCCTTCGTATCCGGACCTGCCGACGTTCGTCGTCACGCTTGCCCATGTTCTCCACCCCCGGGGTGCCGCCATCGCGCCGTTCAAGGAAGAGCGTGACCGATTCGCCCGCACATGAAGTCTAATCCGGTGGAGGCATCCGAGTCTTGTCTGGTAGTGGCAGGTCGCCGGCTCAGCCGGTCGGCTTCATGTGCGGGCCGATCGGTCATGCAACGGCCTAACCTTGATGAAGTCGGCGTGCGAGAGTTTCATCCGCCGAGGGCAGAGTGCTCGCGGCGACCTGCCGAGGAAGGCTTCGCAGCAGTGAACTCATACGCGCTGATCGCCCTGTGGATTGTTGTCGTTGCCATCGGGGCGTTCCTTGCCGGGACGGTGGCAGGCGTACTAGCCTGGCTCGACGACCGTCGGGTGGCCAGGGCGTTGCTCGTGGGTGGATCGGCCGCCGGGGGAACTATCGCGCTTTCGGTCGCGATTGCAACCGTCTTCACCTGATAGTGAGGGCCGCAGGCTCCGCGCCAACCGTGCCGCGCCGCCCACGCGCTGGCCGATGCCGCCGCACCGACCAGGACGGACGACTCTTCGGCCCTGGCAGCGCGACCTGCGATTTGCCGATCGGTGAAGTGTGGCCTTCGCACCCGATCCTGATCTGGCCTGGTCGGGTGGAGCTGGGTGCTCCGTGGGTGCTCGGACGTCGGGGAACTAGGTGTGGACGGGCTGGACTGGGCCGGATTTTTAACCCTATAGGCGAGTGGAAACAATACAGATGCTGATCGCACTAATCCCGCACCAGCAAAAATGCCTTCGGATTGGGCTGGACGGGGCGGGACGGGGTCGGATGAATTACTTTATGCATTGAAGGATCTGACTACGGATCAGAAGGTTAGGGGTTCGAATCCCTTCGGGCGCACGAGATTAACAGGGGTCTGACCTGCCGGAATGGCAGTCAGGCCCCTTTGCTTGTCCGTCCCTTGTGGATGGTTGGGTGCTCGGTGGGTGCTCGTGCGACGAGCATCCCTCGCGTCCGGCCCTGTCCGGCCGGCGGTGGCCCTGTCCGAGTGGGTTTTGATCATGGTTTGGCGTGCTGGCTTCACTTCCCGGATGCTGGGATGGGGTTCCTTCGGGGCTGAAAGCGCAACCGGGCCGGTTCGGCGGCTGCCGTCCAGCGACAGATGCCGGGTAACGGTGCGTTGCTGGCCATGATGGTTGCGGGGGACGCGGGGTGATCGCGGAATTGATGACCACGGCGACGACCACAGATGAAGCCAACCGAGGCGCGGATGACCGACCCAAAATCCGGCACTACCTCACCGACGCCGACGTGCCCGACCCCTGGGGCAAGGAAGCAGCCGACTTCGCCGACTGCGCCGCCCTGATCGACTACGGCGCCGACCAGCACATCGCATAGCCCTCCAAGACCGGGCGAATACGACACCGCGCGGTCGCTAGACTGCCTCGATCCGTCCGGTACCGCGATCCTCGGAGTGGCTCGGCATGTCCCTCTACAGCACCCAGCGCCTGCACACGCTCCGCATGATCGTTACCGGCGGCGGCACCGGCGGGCACACCTACCCCGCCCTGACCACGATCAACGCCCTGCAGGTCCGGCTCGCCGAAACCGGCACCGCACCCGAACTGCTCTGGGTCGGCGTCGCCGACGGCCTCGAAGCCAAGATCGCCAACCGCAACAACATCCCCTTCCGGGCAATCACCACCGGCAAGCTTCGCCGCTCACCCAACCCCCGCGAACTGGCCCGCAACGTCGTCGACGCCTTCCGCATCCCCCTGGGCATCGCGCAGGCCGCCCTCACCGTCGCCCGAACCCGGCCGGCGGTCGTTCTCAGCACCGGCGGATTCGTCTCCGTCCCGATCGGTCTCGCCGCGGCCCTGTTCCGCGTGCCGTACCTGATGCACGAACAGACACTCAGTCTCGGCCTGGCCAACCGCATCCTTGCCCGCGTCGCCACCCGGATCCTGCTCAGCCACGAGGCCTCCCTCGACCACCTATCGCCACGGGTCCGCCGGCGGGCGGTCGTCACCGGGAACCCGGTACGGCCGGCGGTGCTCAACGGCAACCCCACGAAGGGCCTGGCCGCGTACAACCTCGACCCGTCTGTCCCGCTCGTGCTGGTCACCGGCGGCGCATCCGGCGCCCAACAGATCAACCGGATGCTGGCCGGCACACTGCCCGACCTGCTACAACACTGCCAGGTCGTCCACCAGTGCGGCAGCCTCAGCTACACCGAGATGCAGCAGATCGCCCACAGGCTTCCCACGCAGGTCGCGCACCGCTACCGCGTCGTCGACTTCATCCACGACGAGCTACCCGACCTGCTCGCCGCAGCGGCCATCGTCGTGGCCCGCAGCGGCGCCGGCACCGTCGCCGAACTCACCGCCCTCGGCAAGGCGTCCATCCTCATCCCCTATCCGGTCTCCGCAGGCGACGAGCAACGCATCACCGCCCGCCACCTCGCAAAAGAAGGCGCCGCCGTCATGCTCGACGGCGACCAAGCCACCCCCGACCACCTCCACACCGCCATCACGAACCTGCTGGCCGACTCCCACCGCCGAACCGCGATCTCCCAGGCCGCCACTGTGTACGGCCGACCAGATGCCGCCGCCCGAGTCGTAACCGAGATCCTTACGGTTACCGCATGCCAGGGTCGCCGCCAGTAAAGGCTAGGTACCCGAACCGACCACCGCCGTACACCCGGCCGGGCTGGGTGTGTGGATCTAGCGGTGTTTCCGGCCTGACCTCGATTATCCAGTCGCACGCCCACGGCCCTCGGCGCAGCCTTGGTTCGTTTCTTCGCCCGCTGTCTGGCCGAAGCGGCGGCGCTGCGGGCGGGTACTCGGTCGTCGTCTGGTGCCTCTGCCTTGATCGACCGTGTCGCAGGACCAAAGGCTGTACTGCTTGGGACAGCAGAAGCGCGGCGGCGCCACCTCCCGCCAGGAGCTGACGCCCAGAGTGGGGGTCGCTCAAAGGATGGTACGGAGGATTAAGGTCCGTTTCGGGGCGAGGGTGAATTTTCCGGGTTCGTCTCCGGTCAGGAGGCCCGATCGGCGCGGTATAGGAGCCGGGGCATGCGGGCCCGCGTGCCACACGGGTCCAGCCGCACCACGGTGTGCTGCGAAGGCAAGAGCCTGTAGCTCGCTGTCCGCCTCGCGGCCGGCTGGTGGGAAATACGCAGTTGCGTTATCTGCGGCAGAAGCAGACTGCGCACGATTGCGTGCGGGGTCCGTCGACGCTCCGGCTACCTGCTGATGCCGGGGAGGTGTGCGTTGATCGCTCTGACCTGGTCGGCGAGTTCGGGTATCTCGATGACCTCTGCGCCCGCCGTCTGTAGGAGTTCGACGCCGTGGCAGGTGACGAAGAGGGGTGGCTCGTGGAGGGCGAGGACGACTCGGGTGATCCCGACGGCGATGATCAGCTCCGCGCAGGGGCGTGGACGGGACTTCCGGACGCTGCACGGTTCGAGTGATGTGTAGATCGTCGATCCGGACAGGTCGACTCTGGTGTCGGTGAGTTTGGCGAGGGCGGACTCCTCGGCGTGGACATGGGAGTCGGTCTCCCGGGAGAAGCCTCGGCTGACCTCGTGTCCAAAGCGGTCGACGATGATGGCGCCGACGGCGTACGCGGTTTCCACAGCTGGGCAGAGGTGTGACAGGTCGATCGCAGCTTGCAGCCACTGCCGGTCGACGTGTTGCTGGTCGGTCATCCCCGGCCGTACCGGACGATCCAAGGTTCAAGTGTCCAGGACCAGGGGGCAACTCCCACCCGCCGGCCCTGGGCCAGCCTGCCCTGCCTCGGCAGCCGTTGACTGCCGGCTTGGCGCGTAGTGCTCTCGTGGCGGCAGGTTGGGGCGCGCAGGGTCAACCTCGGCCGCGACCCGCTCACACAGGTGTTTGCAGTTGTTGCCGCGCAGTGGGCGGTGCTCCCCAGTCCAGTCCCTATCGTGAAGATTGTGGATCGTCCCGTTTTCACCACTTTGGCGAGCAAACAGTGGTTTGGTGGTTGGTGCGCCGATCTGCGCTATGTATACCGCTTCAGGCAGGACGCGACTTGCGAGATGCCTCCTGCGAGTAGTACCCACGGAGGGTGTTCTGTGATAGTTAAACCCATTCATCGCCTCAGGCGGGCAGTCCCGCCGGCGCTCGCGGTTTCCGCGGCTGCCGCCGTGGTCGTCGCCTTCCTGGCCTTCAACTCGACTGCGGCCAACGCGCAGGAGGCGCCGGTGGGCCTCGGCACGGCTGGCAACTTCTCCGTACTGGCCGGGGCCGAGCCCACCAACACTGGCCCGAGCTTCTTGGGTCAGAGCCTCGGGAGGTACCCAGGGAACACTTCGTCGGGCTTCGAGACGGCAACCATCGGCGGTGAGGTTCACCTCGGCGACGCGGTCGCCCTGCAGGCCCAGAGCGACCTGACCACGGCTTTCAACGACGCCGCCGGCCGGACCCCGTTCACCAACCTGCCCGCAGAACTCGGCGGCAACACCCTCAACCCCGGGGTCTACCGGATCGGGGCAGCGCAGCTGACCGGGCCGCTGACGCTCAACGCCCAGGGCAACCCCCAGTCCGTATTCATCTTCCAGGTCGACTCCGCGCTGACGACGGCACCGAACAGCAGCGTCGTCCTAATCAACGGCGCTTCGCCCTGCAACGTGTTCTGGAAGATCGGCAGCTCGGCGACGATCGACACGGGCACTACCTTTGTGGGCACCATCATGGCTCAGGCATCGATCACGATGGCCACGGGGGCGACCCTCCAGGGCCGTGCGCTGGCTCGAACCGCTGCCGTCACCCTCGCCACCAACGTCATCACCGCACCTGTGTGCGTCGGCCCGTCTGGCCCGCCCGGTAGTCCCGGTGCTCCCGGTAGTCCCGGTGCTCCCGGTAGTCCCGGTGCTCCCGGTAGTCCCGGTGCTCCCGGTAGTCCCGGTGCTCCCGGTAGTCCCGGTGCTCCCGGTAGTCCCGGTGCTCCCGGTAGT
>NZ_JAAALO010000019.1:0-25022 GCF_009908295.1 Micromonospora rubida | reverse complement strand
CTCCCGGTAGTCCCGGTGCTCCCGGTAGTCCCGGTGCTCCCGGTAGTCCCGGTGCTCCCGGTAGTCCCGGTGCTCCCGGTAGTCCCGGTGCTCCCGGTAGTCCCGGTGCTCCCGGTAGTCCCGGTGCTCCCGGTAGTCCCGGTGCTCCCGGTGCTCCCGGTGCTCCCGGTAGTCCCGGTGCTCCCGGTGCTCCCGGTGCTCCCGGTAGTCCCGGTGCTCCCGGTGCTCCCGGTGCTCCCGGTGCCCCCGGTAGTCCCGGTGGGCCAGGCGGTCGGGATGACGGCGCCGAAATGTTGCCGGTAACCGGTAGCGGTCTGGTACCGGCCCTGACGGGCACGGGAAGTGTCATTGTCGCCTTGGGCGGGTTCATGCTCTTCCTCTCCAGGCGTCGTCGAACACACTAGTCCTGATCGGAGGCCCGGCCGGTGACCTGCCGGCCGGGCCCCTCCAGCTCGGCGAGGCCGACGTGGCGTGGCTGGCCCCGCCGATCGGGCCATGGCCGTGGCGGCTCTGTTGCATTGGGCGGAAGCATGATCGACTCCAGCTTGCCCGGTGTTGTCTGCTTGGCCGGTGAGGTCGCTGTCTCGTCTCCGGTCCTGGTCTCCGCCCGCGTCCGCGTTCGCGGGGTTCCGCTTCCCGTCCGAGGTGATCGTCCTGGCGGTCCGCTGGTACCTGCGGTTCAACCTCTCGACCATGACGACCGCACAGCTACCGATCACCAGCCTGAGCGAGGCAAACGGCGCACCCAACTCAGGCCCCGTCCAGCCGGTCCGTCCGGCCCGTCTGCGGTTGGTCAACCCGGCCACGCCGACCAGCACGGTGACGCTGCCCGGAGGGCCGCAGTCACCGTGCAGAACCTCTCCGTCGACCTGCCTGCCACCGCCAAACCCGGTGGCGGCCTCGCCACCACCCTGACCGTCCCGCTTCCCTGCGGCCAACTCTCTCCGGGCGAGTCCGTCAACATCGCCCTGACCGTCGCAGTGGACGTCGGAGGAACATTCTGGTTCGGATGCAACGTCGATGCCCCCGGCAGCAGCTCCGCTTCCGCGAGCAGCCGCGCCGCCCGCCCCGCGCCCCGATACGCCCGCACGACGCGCCCGATGACAATCACCGGAGGACTCGCGATGCCAGAAGCGAAGGGCCAAGCGTGATGCCGGTCAGGGGGCCCTCAACCATGCTGCGTCCGACCTCGCTCGACCTCGCCTCCGGCACGGTGCTGGGTGTCGGCCCACCGGTGTCACTGATCCTCCCGCCCTGCCTGCCGACTCCGCTCGTCGCGTTGGAACAGGCAGTGCTCCCCGCCCTGTGTCGACCACCATGCGTGGTCAGCTTCTCCGGCGGACTCGACTCGTCCGTCGTACTCGCCATCGCTGTCAACGTGGCCCGAGCCCATGGGCTGCCGGACCCTGTTCCGGTCACCTGGCGATTCACCGGGGCACCGCGGGCTGACGAGTCCTCCTGGCAGGAACGTGTGATAAGTGCCTTGGCTGTGGGCCGGTCCTGGCAGATCCTCCGGGCCGACGACGACCTGGATCTCATCGGTCCGGTGGCCCGGCGGCTCCTGAACCGCCACGGAGTGCTGCACCCGGTGAATCTGCACCTGCACCTGCCGATCGTGGAACTAGCCGCCGGTGGATCACTCCTCACCGGCCTGGGCGGTGACCAGATCCTGGCCGGGTGGCGCCGCCCCGCCCCCGCATCGTGGCGGGCTCGGCTCGCCGGGACCAGGCAACGCGCCCTGATCGCGCTGAGACGGCCGCAGCGTCCCACGGAGATGTTCCCATGGCTCCGGCCGGAGGCGGCCCGGAAGGTCCACCGCGCATACCGGGCGGAGCAGGAGCACGAACCCAGGCGGCTCGGCCCCCGGATCGACTGGCACACCCGACGCCGAGACCTGTCGATGACCTGCTCAGCATTCGAGCAGGTCGCCGATGATCAAGACGTGAAGCTCGTCCAACCTCTACTCGACGACACCTTCCTTGCGGCATTGACCCGGTTGGCCGGTAACCGTCGACACACCACCCGAGAATCCCTGATCGCCGAGATCACCGCTGGATCGCTGCCCACCGAAGCCACCGCGCCGCGCCGCAAAGCCCGGTTCCTCGAAGTCTTCCTGCGGGCCCCTACCCGCGAGTTCGTCCAACACTGGGACGGCACAGGGGTAGACCCGACACTGGTGGACGTATCCGCGCTGCGCACGATCTGGGCCCGATGGCCGATCCCCGGCGGTACCGCCAATCTGGTGCAGCAGGCTTCCTTGGCGTCTCATCCGGAATTGACGGACCGCCAGCATCCCTGAACGAGAACCGTGCAGAGAGAGGCCAGCATGAGTAGACGGTGCCGGGTAAGCACTGGCCGAACCATGCTGGCGCTGGGGAAGTGATCGCTACCAGTGGGCCAGTAGTCGGAGTTGGGCCCGGACCAACAGCCGTTCCCTCTGTAGTAGGGCAGGGCAGGTCGTCGCCTGCGTCGCCGGCCAGCCCGCAGGGGGCTGACCGGGCGCTTGAACAAGGGCTCTCGAGTGGATCGGGCGGGTCTGCCTTGGTCGACCGGATCTTGGCGGGCGTCCGCCGGCTTTGGACCGGAACTGGTGCGCGTCAACCACCTCCCGGATGGCACTTGGCGCAGCAGCAGCCCCGCCCTGCTGCGGGAATCCCGACGCCGGCACGATCTCTTCCCCTTTACCGTCCGGTACGTCGAACCGGCCGTAGAAGTCATCAAGCGTGCTCTCGGTCACCGTCAACGCATTGGCGTCCTCCTCCTCGTTGCGGGCCGCCAGCCGGCGAAGCAACTCCTCTCGGGGGGCGGGGCGTATACCAGCCGCCACCGGCCGTCGGCCGTCTCCACCAGCGTCTTCCACGCCTCCCGATCCGCCCGAAGCCACAACCCGTGATCGAGCACCACGTCACGCCCCACGGACACCAACCCCACCAGCCGATCCCGCGCCTCGGCCACGACCGGTGCTCTCCCGCTCGAAGTACTCGTACTCCGGGTAGTCGACCCCATGTCGGCCATGCCGGGCGAAGACATCCTCGTCGACTGACAGCCGCACCGCCCCCGCCGGCTCCAGCACCCGCTTCGCGTACGTGGTCTGGCCCGAACCGGTAAACCCCACCAGGAAGAACACCACCGGCACCCGCTTACCCATAGGGGGGCACCCTTGACGGCATCAACCGGGAGATGCGGGCTATCACCGGCCGCGCGGCTTTCTCCATTGTGGCCGCGCTGCCGACCCTGTGCCGCGGGATGGGTGCCAGTACACGTGCGAGAAGGCACCAACCAGTGGGCGTCTCTTCGCCTTCGGATGCTATAAGGCAATCCGAAGGGCGCATCTTTCTGGGCAGGTCCGTCATCAGCCGCTCTGGCTCGCATAGGGTAATCGCGTCGGAAATCAGGATCGGGGGTCGGGTTATGAAAAGTTATTCAGATTGGAAGGATGGCGGCGTGGGCATGAGTGGAAGTGCTGAGGGTGTGCGCGGCCGAGCCGGCGGTATCGAGGTCGACGGTTCTTGGCGTCCCTACCAGCCTCCCACGGTTGAGCGGCTCGGCACATTGGCCGAGCTGACACGGGGTGGGATTGTTGGGCCAGACGATGGGCTGGGGGGCGCTGGGGGTGACGGTTCACTGTGAGGGTAGTGGCCCGATCGGAGGAGTGGCCTGCGGGTGGTGGTTTCGCCAGGTGGACCTTCCCTGCCCTGCTGGGTGCGGCATCTTGAGTTGCGAGTCCCTTCCGCTTTGGGGTTCCTCTCTTTCTTGACGCTTCTGTGAATCCTCTTCGCAGGGGTGCCTGGCTCCCGTTTTTCGTCAGTGAGTGTTCGGGTTCTGGTTGCTCTTTCCGAGCCGCTCGCTGCGGCATATAGTCGGCTTCAGGCAATCGGGGGAGAGTCTTCAGTAGTGAATAAAACTCACCGCGCCCGTCTTGAATGGGCGGTGAGGTGATCGAGGTCGTCGTGGGTTCCGCAGGGTTCTTGGCAGGGCCCCGGACGAAGGTGAGAACCGTGATGCCATTCCTTCACCGCCCTCGGGCGCTGACCGCCGTCGCGGCGGCGGCAGTGCTCGTCGCTGGAGTCCTGACCGTCGGGTCGGCGCCGGCGCTGGCCGTCGGGTCGGCGTTGTTCAACCAGCCGTTCCACAACAACACCGCCAACGGTATCGGTCCGGTGGTGCTGCCCGGCGTGCCTGCGGGACAGGGGAGTAACACCGCCTGCCTGACCGCCGCCGGTAACTCGACGTCCGGCCCGCTGCTGAGCTGCCCGGCGTCGACCGATCCGCAGGGGTCGGGGAAGCTCCGGCTGACCGACGCCACCACCAACCAGCTTGGTGGGGTGTTCTCGGCGGCAAGTGTGCCCACCTCGCAGGGTCTCGACATCACCTTCAACTCCTACCAGTACGGCGGGAGCACTCCTGGGGCGGACGGGCTGGCCTTCGTCCTGGCCGCAGTCGATCCAGTGAATCCGCTCTCCCCTGCGGTGACCGGCAACCGCGGGGGATCACTCGGGTACTCCGCCGCGTTCAACGGCGGCAGCGCCGGGCTGTCGAATGGCTACCTCGGCATCGGCATCGACGTCTTCGGCAACTACAGCAGCAGCACCTACCAGGGGTCGGGCTGCACCAATCCGCCCTACATCGCCACCACGGGACGGGTTCCGGGCCAGGTCGTCGTTCGGGGGCCGGGTCGCAACGGGGTCGGCTACTGCGCGATCAACAGCACCGCGACGACCACCTCGTCGCCCGCCCTCGCTCTGCGCGCGGCGACCCGCCCCGCGTCGGTGGTGCCCGTCGAGGTCGTCATTAACAGCACGGGCGCGGCCTTCACCACCGCCTCCGGCATCACCGTGCCCGCCGGCGAGTACCGTGTCCGTTTCACGCCGGTGGGTGGGGCGGCGATCACCCTCCAGGGCCTTCTGCCGACCGTCTCCGCGTCGTTCTATCCCTCGCCGAACTGGGTCAACGCAAGCGGGATACCCAAGCAGTTGGCCTTCGGTTGGGTCGGCTCGACCGGCTCGGTCACCGACTTCCACGAGGTGGACAACAGCGCCGCGGTCACCTTCAACCCGGTTCCCGACCTGAACGTCTCGCAGACGAGCTACAACCTGTCGACGCTGAACCCCGGTGACCCGGTCACCTACGCGGTCACCGCGGGGGTCGACGCGGGTGTGGCTGAGACGGCTCCGATCTCGGTCACCCAGACGTTGCCTGCCGGGGTGGTGCCGGTGGGGGCGTTCGGTTCCGGCTGGATCTGCGGCACGGCGGTGGGGCAGTCCATCACCTGCTTGAACAGCAACGGGCCGTTCGCCGGGGGCACGTCGCTGCCACCGGTCACGGTGGTGGCGATCGTGACCGGCAGTGGCGTGACTCCCGCGTTGATCCAGACCGCGACGACGGTGACCTCGTCGTCCAGCAATGCCAACCCGGGCTTTGCGTCGTCCACCACACCGATCACCCCGCCGACGGCGCCCAGCGGCATCACCGTGACCCCCGCGCTGAGTTCGATCGCCGGTGGCATCGCGGTGACCGTCGGCGGCGGCAACATTTCGGGGGCCACGGCGATCGAGATCGGTACGACCGCAGAACAGCAGGCCGGCACGCCGGTGGTCCTGCTGCCCTGCCCGTCCGGTCCCGCACCGGGCTGCTTCACCGTCAACGGCGATGGCACCCTCGCCATCTCCTCGATGCCGTCGCGGGCGTCGGCGGCCACCGTCGCCGTCACCGTCGTCACCCGCGGGGTGGCGGCTTCGGCGTCGTACGTGTATGCCGCCGCACCTGCCGCACCTGCCGCGCCCACCGCCACCGCGGGGATCACCAGCGCCACCGTCTCCTGGACCGCCCCGGCGAACAACGGCAGCCCGATCACCGGCTACGTGGTCACCCCCATCCGCAACGGGGTGGCCCAGCCGACCCAGTCGTTCGACACCACCACGACCAGCCGCACTCTGACCGGACTGACGGCAGGCGCGTCGTACACCTTCCAGGTGGCGGCGGTCAACGCCTTCGGGACCGGCGCGAACAGCCCGGCCTCGGCGGCAGTCGTCCCCTACGCCGTGCCCGCAGCCCCGACCATCACAGCGGTCAGCGCGGCCAGCAACTCCGCGACCCTGAGTTGGACCGCGCCGGCCAGCAACGGCTCTACCATCACCAGCTACGTCGTGACCCCGTACATCGGTGGGGTCGCCCAAGCCGCGCAGACCTTCCCCAGCACGCCCACGACCCGGACAGTCACCGGGTTGACCGCCGGTGCCACGTACACCTTTCGGGTGGCAGCGACCAACGCCGCCGGCACCGGTCCGGCCTCCGCCGCCTCGTCGGCCGTCACCATCAACGCCTCGCCCAGCCTGAACTTCCCGGCCCCGCCGGCGGGGGAGGTCGGCGTCGTCTACTCCGACCAGTTGACGGTCACCGGCGGCACCGGCCCGTTCACCTGGTCGGTCAGCACCGGATCACTGCCTCCCGGGCTCACCCTGAACCCGACCACCGGCCTGCTCTCCGGAACGCCGACCCAGGCCGGGAGCTTCCCGTTCACCGTGCAGGTGACCGACGCCAGTACGCTGACCGCCAGCAAAGCGGTGACCCTGGTCATCGCGGCGGCGCCCACCCTGAACTTCCCGCCCCCACCGCCGGGCGACGTCAACGTCGTCTACTCCGACCAACTGACGGTCATCGGCGGCACCGGCCCGTTCACCTGGTCGGTCAGCACCGGATCACTGCCACCCGGGCTCACCCTGAACCCGGGCACCGGCCTGCTCTCCGGCATCCCCAGCACCGCAGGCAGCTTCGACTTCACCGTGCAGGTCACCGACTCCCTCGGGCGCACCACCACCGAACCGGTCACCCTGCTGATCCGCCAGGCCAGCACCATCGGACTGACCTCGTCAACGACAGCCACCACCTTCGGCACCACAGTGACCTTCACCGCCACCCCAGGACCGGTACCGGTCACCGGGTCGGTCACCTTCAGCTCCACGTCCCCCCTCGGGGCCGTCACCCTGGGCACCGTGCCGCTGACCAGTAACACCGCGACCCTGAGCATCGCGCTGCCGGCATTCAACACGAACACCGTCACGGCCACCTACACCGGCGACACCACCCACGGCGCGGCCACGTCCGCCCCAGTCGCCGTACAGGTCTCCGCCACGGTCGGCGAGCTGATCATCAACCAGCTCCGGTTCTCCGGCCCCGCCGGCGGCAGCGACCAGTACGTCCAGCTCTACAACACCGGCCCCGCCCTTCCCCTCGCCGGTTTCACCATCGCCGCTGCCTCCGGCACCTCACTCACGCTCCCGCCGACCGCACCCACCCTGCCCACCGGGCACTCCTACC
Organism: Micromonospora rubida; assembly: GCF_009908295.1. Lineage (GTDB taxonomy): Bacteria > Actinomycetota > Actinomycetes > Mycobacteriales > Micromonosporaceae > Micromonospora > Micromonospora rubida. Next base: position 17,705 of record NZ_JAAALO010000019.1, on the reverse strand, counting down.
TCGCGGCAGCAGCCGGCTACTCACTCAACACCGTGACCGTGCCAAACATCACCACCACCAGCCTGGGCACCGGCGGACTCAAGATCGTCGCGCCCGACGCCGCCGCCACCGCCACCGACGCCGTCGGCTCCAGCGGCACCGGCTACTACAGCGGTACGCCGCTGCCAACCCTCACCGGCACCCCCACCAACCAATACGCGTTCACCCGACTCAACGTCGCCGGCCGGCCGCAGAACACCCAGAACAACAACACCGACTTCAAGCTGGTCTCTACCACCGGCGGCCTCGTCGGAGGCAGCCAGTCGACCCTCGGCACCCCCTCACCGCAGGGCACCGCCTCGCCGTACCAACAGAACGGCACCCTCCAATCCACCCTGTTGGCCCCTGCCACCGCTGCGGCGGCGGCACCCAACCAGGTGTACGTCCCCGGCGTCGGCGCCGCGCCGGGAACTCTCACCGTCCGACGGGTGATCACCAACCGTTCACTGACCACGACCATCACCACCGCACAGGTCAGAATCACCAGCCTCAGCGAGGCCAACGGCGCTCCCAAACCCGGAGTTCCGGTCCAACCAGCCCGTCCAGCCCACCTGCGAATCATCAACCCGCCCACGCCGACCAGCAGCGTAACCCCGCCCAACGGGACACCCGTCACCGTGCAGAACCTATCGGTGAACTCGCCGGCCACCGCCACCCCCGGCGGCGGCCTGGCCACCACCCTCACCATTCCGCTACCCGGCGGCGACCTGGCACCAGGCGAATCCGTCAACATCGCTCTGACCCTCGCCGTCGACACCCCCGGAACCTTCTGGTTCGGCTACAACGTCGACGCATTCAGCACCAGCACCACCGCCAACCGGAAACGCACCACCCAACTCGCCCCGAAACACCCGCACATGGCACGGCCAGCCATGATCGTCGGACAACTCGGCCGCCACTGACGCCCGGTATCAGAACGGGCGACCGGAGAATCGGCTACGCGAAGGTGGGGGTGCCGAGTCCGTGCTTGGGTTCGATGCTCAGCGTGGTCGGGTCGAACCCGCGTCCCCTGCGCCCGGACGGCAGGATCGTCACGGTCATCAGCCGGTCGATGACCACCCACTTGTCCGCCAGGGGGGCCCGAACTCGTCGACGCATAGGACCCGTTGAACGCGTGGATCACGTCGCGTACGTAGTCCTCGCTGGTCTTGAGCAGGTGGGCGATGTCCGGGGCGGCTGGCCCTGGGCGGACATCAGGACCACGATCGCCCTGCGTAGCTTCACTGGGTCCTTCGCGGTCCGACCGATGCGCTGCAACCGCTGGCCCTCGGCCATCGACACCTGCCGGACGAACACCTCCGGGCGTCTGCCCACCGGCCACCACCTCCCAAGGTCGAACCGTTGGGAGACAGCCTGCCTGACACGTCACCAGAACCGACGGATTGCACGATCAACGTTCAAAGACGAGGCACTAGCCAGTCCTGCGGTGTCGGTCGGCGCAGGATCTCCACCATCGCCTTCCGCTGCGCGTCGGTCTCTTCGTCGAGCCAGGCGTGGGCGTGGAAGCCGGAGCTGGGCGCGGTGACCCCGATCACCAGGGTGCGGGCGACCCGCTGGCTGCCGTACCAGCGTTGCAGGACCAGCGCCCGCTGCAGGCAGTTCGCCCCCGTCCGGTGCAGCACGCCGAGCACGACGTGCCGGTGGGCGCCCGAGCCCGGTGGTGGGGCCGGGAGCCGGACGGACGCCAGGTCGTGCCGGGCGACTTGGATCCTTGCCTGCCGCACGGCCCGCGCCGTCCAGACGGCGGTATGCAGCGCGGGCAGTCCACCGCGACGGGCCAGCCGGAGCACCGCCGGCAGGCCGCCGCGCCAGGCCGGCCCGGCGGGTCCCCGTCCCGGCGGGCGCGGTCGGTCGCCCACCGCCAACTGTCGGACGGCCCGGGCCGCCACCCGCAGTTCCGCCAGCGCCGCCGGGAGTCCCCCGAGGTTGCGGAGCAGCCGCCCCAGGTGGGCAAGGAACAGTCCTGCCGGACCGCACCGGGCCAGCGTGCTGGAGTGCCGCATCGCGGCGGGCGACGGGAAGAGCCGAGGAACCAGGTGCCATAGCCGGTCGCGGGCGGTGGGCAGCTCGGCTAGCTGGGCGAGGGTCAACGCGACCGGCGAGCCCCGGTGCGCCCTGATCCACCGCGCCGGTGTGGTTCGCCGGGGCAGGCTCAGCGTCGTCGCCAGCGCCGCGCCGGCCGGCGTCAGTCGCAGTCCGAGGGCGAACAGCGGGACCGCGCCCGTCCGCGCGGCGAGGTCGGCCGCTGCCCGCCAGGTGTCCGGGTGAATGACCTCCAGCGCCCGTTCCAGGTCGATGAGCGGCCGGCCGGAGCGGCCCGGTGCGGCGGCGTGCAACGCGGCCAGCAGGGCGGTGCCGACCTCGTCGGGGACGGCGACGCTGCCGCCGGCCAGCGGGATCCGTACCGCCGCGCGGGACAATGCGGTCCAGAGGGCCTCGGGGTCCGCCACCCCGTGGAAGCCGCGGTGCAGGTCGACGGTGAGCGGCACCGGGCCGGGGACCCGCCACGGCCGCTCGTACCAGTGCGACCGGCGGTCGGGTTGTTCCTCCGGCAGCGCACTACGGCAGCCCAGGTCGGCCAGCACCTGTTGGGCGGCGGCGAAGCTGGCGGGAGCCACCAGCAGATCGATGTCCGAATAGATCCGCTGTCGTTCCAGACCGAGCTGGCGGGCGAGCCCGGCGCCCTTGAGCAGGACGACGTCCACCCCATGGTCGGCCAGTGCCCGGGTGACGACGGCTGCGGTCGCGTCGAGCGCCAGGCAGCGGATCGCCGCTGGTACGGCCGTCACCGCAGCGCCTCCGCGACGCGGCCGGGGGCGAGGGTGTCCTCGATGAGCCGACGGGTGCCGTCCCGCGCCGGCCAGTCACGGGGTCTGTGGAGATCCCAGGCCGGCGGGGTCGCCGGGGCGGAGGGCAGGTGGCCGAAGGACCGCAGCGCGGCGAGTCGGGACAGCAGGGCCGGGCCGGGTACCCGGTCCAGCGCGACGCTCTGCCCCCAGCCGAGAAAGAGCCACCCGCCCGACGGGTTGCGCGCCGGGGTCGGCGGCAACCCGCCGCGTAGCCGGTCGGCGACCTGGCGGACCAGCGCGGCCGGGTGTCCGGGCCGGGTGTCGTCCGCTGCCGGAGGTTCCGCGGCCTCGTCCAGTTCGTGTACGCACAGCCCGTGGACGGACCACCCGGTTATCCGCATGTCCTGATCAACCTTCCTGTCCTCGTCCGGCCTCCACCACGCCGGACGGCGGATGGCATCGTGTTGACCGCCACCCGCGCCGCCGGTCTTGGCGTCGGCGCAGAATGCCGCTGATCATCACTCTCAACGAGCGGGACTCGGCCAGGCGTCGGGCGTCGCGCCCCCGATGCTTCGCCGCCTTGCTGTCATTCGCGGCCTTGGCCGCGCGAGGGGCGCCGCCACCGAGCGCGTCCTGCTGGCGCTGACCCCGTTGGCGTCGGTCACCCCCCAGGAGCAGACGGCGTCGTCGCTCACGCAATCCCCCGGGGTGGATTTAAGGGCCACACCCTATTGGCCCAGTAGTGCAACCGTCGGTCCTTCGGTGGCCCGTGTTCCGATTTGCTTTGCGCCGCGCGACCACTGCGCTACTCTACGGCATGGCGCTCTTATCGGGCATTGGAGGAGAAAATGGATTCAATTCGCGTTAGCTCGGAAAATGACAAGAAGGTGGGCCACGTCCGCGACTACCAAGCCCCCAGGGTGGAGCGACTCGGCACCCTCGCTGAGCTCACCCGAGGCGGCACCGGACCCATCGGTGACGGCCAGGGCGGCACCGGCGACTCCCTCTGAGCCGCCCGATGCTCTGCCTCCGTGGCGCGGCTCGCTGGTTCGGTCGACACCGGGTCTTTTCCGGACTCGATTTCGACGTTCCGACGGGAACGCGACTGCTTGTCACAGGCGGCAACGGCTCCGGCAAGACGACCCTGCTGCGTTGTCTCGCCGGCACCCTGTCGCTCACCTCCGGCGCTGCCCTGGTCGACGGTCACCCGGCCGGTTCGCCTGCCGCGCGCCGCGCTCTGGGGGTCTGCCTCAACCCGGAACAAGGCCTCTACGGCAGCCTCTCCGGCCGGGACAACCTGCTGCTGGCGGCGCGCCTTCGGCTACCCGCTGCCGCCGCCCGTCGGATGGTCGCCCGGGTCGAGGACGAGTTCGAGATCGGCCCCTTCGCCCGGGTACCGGTGCAACGCTGCTCAGCCGGCATGCGAGCCCGGGTGACGATCGCCCGTAGTCTGCTGGCCGATCCGGCGGCGCTGGTGCTCGACGAGCCCGGTCGTTCCCTCGACGAGCGGGCTCGGAACCTGCTCTGGGCCGCGCTGGACCGTCGTCCGCAACTGGCCTGCGTGGTGGTGTCCCACCAGTCGGAGGACCAAAGCCGTTGTGGACGCACGCTGACCTTCCCGGTGCGCCGGTGAGTCGCCCGACGGCCGGGCAACTCACCGGGCGTGCCGTCGAAGCACCGCCGACCGCAGCGAGCCTGCCGGACCGTGCGAGCGCGGGATCGGTGCTTCTCGCCCTGGTCGGCCGCAACCTCGCCGAACGGGGCCGGCTGGTGCCACCGCTGCTGCTGGACCTGGCCTTCGGCATCGTGAACCTGGTGGTCTTCCTACTCATCTCCCGGGTGCTCCGCGTGCCGGAAGGGAACGCCCTCGGGCACTCGGCGACCTATTTCGACTTCGTCGCGGTGGGCCTCACCTTCATGCTCGTCGTCCAAGCGGCCACCAGCCAGGTCACCTCCCGGGTTGCCCAGGAGCAGCGGGACGGCACCCTGGAGATGCTGGTCGCCCAACCCGTGCCCCGGTGGGTCCTCGCCGTCGGACTGGCTGCCCACCCGTTCGCCTTTGCGCTGCTCCGCGCCACGATCTACCTCGCCGTCCTCGGCCTGCTGTTCGGGCTGGACGTCGGTCGGGCGAGCTGGGTCGGCACCATCCTCGTCCTGGCGTCGGCTGTCGGGGTGATGCTGGCGGTGGGCATCGCCCTGATGGCGTTCACCGTCGCGTTCGGTCGCGGTGACCTCGTCGCCCGCCTGACGATGGTGGTGATCGCGTTCGTTTCCGGCACCTACTTTCCGGTGGCCGCCCTCCCGGTGCTGCCGCCGTGGCTGACCGCCGTGCTGCCCACCCGGATCGCGCTCGACGGGTTCCGGCATGCGCTCGCCGGGCAGTCGTGGGGCACCGACCTGGCCGTCCTGCTCGGCTGCGCCGTGATCCTGCTACCGATCTCCGTCGGGCTGTTCGGCGGGGCGCTGCGCCGCGCCTGCCGCCAGGGCACCCTGAACCGGGACTGAGGTGACCGTGCGCTGGCCCACCCCATACGACCTGGCGACCGGCCTCGTCACCGGCGTGGCACCGCCCGACGTCGCCGAGGGGGGACCGCTGTGTGTCGTGCCCACCCCGCTTTCCCCGCTGGCCGCGCTGGAGGCCGCGGTGCTCCCGGCGCTGCGGCGGCCACCGTGCTTGGTCAGCTTCTCCGGCGGGCTCGACTCGTCGGTGGTGCTCGCCGTCGCCGTCCGGGTCGCCCGTCAGGAGGGGCTGCCCGACCCGGTCCCGGTGACCTGGCGGTTCACCGGGGCGCCCCGCGCGTACGAGTCGCCGTGGCAGGACGAGATCATCCGGGTGCTGGACGTCGGTCGGGACTGGCAGATCCGCACCGCAGACGACGATCTCGATCTGGTCGGGCCGGTCGCCCGGCGGTTCCTGCACCGCTTCGGCGTGCTACACCCGTTGAACCTGCACCTGCACCTGCCGATCGTGGAGCTGGCGGCGGGTGGATCGCTGCTCACCGGCGTCGGCGGGGACCAGATCCTCGCCGGTTGGCGCCGCCCTGCCCCGGCCTCGTTGCTGGAGGTGGCCGGCCGGCTCCGCGCCGCGGTACGCCGTCGCAGGCCGGCCACCGAGGTGTTCCCGTGGCTGCGGCCCGCGGCGGCGCGGCACGTCCGCCGGGCCTTCCGCGCCGAGGAACGGGCCGAACCGGAACGGCTGGACGAGCGGGTCGCCTGGCACCTGCGCCGCCGCGACCTGCGGACGTCGGTCGCCTGCTTCACCCGGGTCGCCGACGCCCACGACGTACGGCTGGTACAGCCCCTGCTCGACTCGGTGTTCGCCGGCGCGCTCGTAGGGTGGGCGGGGCACCGGCACCGACCGACCCGCGCCGAACTGCTCGCCGGGATCGCCGCCGGGGAGCTTCCCGCGCCAGTGACCGCTCCCAGGCGCAAGGCACACTTCCTGGCCGTGTTCCTCCGCCGGCCCACCCGCGAGTTCGTCCGGCACTGGGACGGCCACGGCATCGACGAGGACGTGGTCGACGCGGCCGCCCTGCGGGAGGTCTGGTCGCGTTGGCCGATCCCGGAGTGCACGGCCGGCCTCGTCCAGCATCTCTGGTTGAGGCAGAACCCGCCGGCGTCGTCCCCATGGCCGACGCCCCGCATGGAGGTGTCACCGTGAACACTGCACAGCCCACCGTCTACCGCATCGCCGAGCAGCGCGCCGCCTGGCGGCAGGCCGGCGAGGACATCGTCGTGCTGGACACCCGGCAGTCCGTCTACTTCGGGCTGGACCCGGTCGGTGCGTCGCTGTGGCACCGGCTGGTGGACGGCGCCACCGCCGCAGAGTTGACCGAGGCGCTGGCGTCGACGGCCGATGCCGAGTGGGACCGCGTCGCCGACGACGTGACGCGCTTTTTGGCCGACCTCGACCGTTACGGTCTGGTCGAACGGTCCTGAACGGTCGCCGGCAGTCAGCCGGCGGACGGTTCCCGACGTAGCAACTCGGTCATCTCCGCGCCGTACGGATCGGGGTCACCGTCCAGCCACGCGTGCGCGTGGAACCCGGTGCGTACCAGTGCGACCAGTCGTCGTCGCGGGCCCCGGCGTCTCCGGCCGGTAGCCCTGGTCGAGGAACACCTCCTGGGCCGCGTCGAACGTCCGCAGGGCGACGAGCAAGTCGACGTCGGTGTACCTGCGGGACCGTACGGCGCCCAGCCCGCGCTCTTGATCAGGATGCCCCCGTGCCCAGGACGGGTGTGGGTCGCCGTCGCAGTCTCGTCCAGGGCAAGGCAGTACAAGAGCGTGTTCGGTCGGGTGAATGCGCTCATCGCCGCACCACCTCGCCTGCGGAGGCGGGTGTCGCTTCGACCAGCGCACAGACCTGGTCGAGGCTGCCCCAGTCGCGGGGACGGGTGAGGTCCCACGCGGGCAGAGCGGCCAGGGCGAGCAGGACGGCCGGGTCGGTCGGCAACTGGTGCCAGGAGCGCCTGGCTGCCAGCCGGGCCAGCAGTGCGGTGGCCGGCACGGGGGTCGCCTCGACCGCGTCGCCCCAGTGGAGGAAGAACCAGCCGCCCAGGGGCGTCCGGTGCCCGATGGGCGGCAGGTGTACGCGGGTGCGGGTGCGGGCCCGCGCCGGGCCACTGGGCAGGAGGACTCCGGGCACCGGCTCCCGCAGGTCGATGCAGCGGGGCCCGGCGAAGACGTCGGTGCCGTCCAGGACCAGGACGTCGTCGGCGACCACCGGTACGCCCCGGGCGGCCAGCGCCGCGAGCAGACTGCTCTTGCCGGCGGTGCGTGGCCCGGTGACCGCCCACGCACGACCGTCCCGGACGAATCCGCCGGCGTGGAAGGTCTCCCGACCCGCCCAGCGGTTGAAGGTGGTCGCCACCGGGGCCAGGTACGGGTGGGCGAGCAGGTCGGGGGTTAGGGGTGGGCCGTGGAAGACGGCGGTGCGTCGTTCCCGGTCGACGGCGAGGTGCCGCCCGTCGGCGAGCAGTCGCACGCCGTGCCTGTGGTCGAGCGGGTGGGGTACGGGCCGTGGTGAGTCGGTGTCCTGGTGGACCTCCACCTCGGGCAACGGGTCGGTCCCGGCCGGCATCAGCTCGGTGACGCCGGCCAGGCCGTGGACCCGCAGTCCGTAGGCGAAGCGCGCGGATGGCCGCATTCTGCGTTCTCCCAAAGCGTGCTGGGGTGTGTCGGTGGATCAACGACGGGCAGGGGTGCGGGTGGCGCTCCGCGGAGCGCCACCCGCACCGGTGGACGTCGGTCAGCGCAGCGTGCCGGTGACCAGTTGTCCCTTGCGGAAGTCGCCCGAGTTCGGGCCGGCCTTCTTGAGCTTGCTGCGTGTGTTGGCGGCGGATGCCTTGCTGGCCGCCGCGCTCGGGGTGCCACCGAGGGCGTCGATGTCCCAACCGACCCAGTACCGACCCGGGGTGTCCACGGCGAAGGTGAGCGAGATGTTGATCGCATCCCCGCTGCCGAGGCCGCCCAGACTGAGCGGGATGGTCAGGGTGGTGGACAGGCCGCCCCCGGGTGGGCTGGTCGCCGGGGCGTCCATCCGCAGGTTGTACACCGTCACGGTCTGTCCGGTGCTCAGCGTGACGGCGCTGGTCGTTGTGGTCGGGTTGATCAGTCGCAGGTTGCCGTGCGGTGGCGGCGGTTCCGGGTCACCCGGCTTCGGTGCGCCGTTGGCCTGGCTCAGCGCGGTGATCCGTAGGCGGGCCTGCGTGATCGGTTGGGTGGACCGGTTGGTGAGCGTCCGGCGCAGCACCAGCCGGTTGCCGACCACCTCGCGGTTGGGCGCCGCCGAGGCGGCGACGCCGGGGTCCAGCGGGGTGGTCTGCACGCTGCCGTTCTGCTGGAAGGTGCCGAGGCTGTTCTGCGGCGACGGGCTGCCGAGCATCGAGGGCACCCCGTTGATCGGGCCGAGGATGGTCGACACCAACTTGAGGTCGCGCCTGGTGTCGCCGGTTTCCACCGGCTGTCCGTTGCTGCGCAGCCGCACCCACGCGAAGACGACGAACGGCGGGCCGGCGAAGGCCGGCAGCGGGTTGCCCTCGAAGAAGCCTGGCGACGAGCCGGCCGCGTCGACGACGGTGCCCGGCACGTCGGGTGCGACCATCCGCAGGCCGCCGCCGGGCCCGAGGCTCGACACGACCAGGTCGGGCACGATGTCGGTCAGGGAGTAGCCGGCGGCCGCGACCAGATAGCCGCGACGCGGCGGGACGGGACGCGCGCTCTGCGGGATGGTGATCGTCGGGCCGCCCGCAGTCTCGATCTTGAATCCGGCGATCGGCAGGTTGAGCGCCGTCGTGTTGAGCACGGAGACGAACTGGTCTGCGGCACCGGCGATCCCGGATTGCGCGAACTGGTCGATGAGCACCTGTCCCGGGGCGGCGCGGACGTCGATGGTGACGGTGTCGGAGTTGGCGACCGCCTTGGTGTTTCGGCCGTCGTACTGGACGCGGAAGGTGTTGAGGCCGAACGCCGGCATCTGCGCCTGGAACTCCGCCGCGTTGAACGTCACCGGGAAGGTGCCCAGCGGTTCGTCGGTGCCGTTGGGCAGCAGGTCGATCAGCGTCACCGTGCCCTCGGCCACGCCCGGGCCGACCGCCACGTTGAAGGTCACCGCCGAGCCGAAGGTGGTCTGGGTGGTGTCGGCGGTCAGCGTCACGACACTTTTCGGTTGGATGACGATCCGGAAGTCCTGGGTGTCGCTGAGCCCGAACGCGTCGGTGACCCGGATGGTGAACGGGTAGGCGTTGGCGACCGTCGGCAGGCCGGCGAGCAGCCCGGTGACCGGGTCGAGGGTGACCCCCGGAGGCAGCGAGCCGCCGGCCAACGACCAACTGAACGGCGCGGTCCCGCCGAAGACGAGGAACTGGTCGGAGTAGTACGCGTTGACCTCGCCGAGCGGCGGCGCCGGGTTTCGCAGGTCGGGCGCCTGGTTGACCTGGAGCACGATCCGGCGGGAGCCGTAGTTGCCGAGCGAGTCGACGACCCGGACCACCAGCGGGTACGTGCCGGCGGCGGTCGGCACGCCGGAGAGGGTGCCGTCGTTGGGCCGGATGGTCAAACCCGGTGGGAGGCTGCCGGACTGGACGGACCACACGAACGGCGGCACGCCACGGGTCACGTCCAGGGGGGCGACGTAGGCGACGCCCACCGCGGCCGACGGGGGAGTGGGGAACGCCAGGGTGGGGGACACGTTGGTGGTCACCGCCGGCGACAGCGCCGACGCGGAGCCGATTCCCTCGATGGTCCGGGCGGCAACGGTGAACCGGTAGGTGAGCCCGGAGGTCAGGCCGGTGACGACGCCGGTCGTCGCCGGGCCCAGGGTCTGGCTCGCCTGGGGGACGGCACCGAGGTAGGGGGTGATCACCCAGTTGGTGACCGGCGAGCCGCCGTCGGAGCCGGGGGTCCAGCTCAGCGTGGCGGCCACGCTGTTGGCGTAGACCGCGACGACGGTCGGCGCCGACGGCAGGGCCAGGATGCCGGCCCGCGCGGACCGTGGGCTGGCGGGCCCCACGCCGGCCGCGTTCTTGGCGGCCACCGTGAAGGTGTACGTCCCGTCGGCGCGTAGGCCGCTGACCATCCGGGTGGTCTTCGACGCGTCGAAGACCACCCGCTTCTGGGCCTTGCCGTTGCGGTAGGGCGTCACCACGTATCCGGTGATCCTGCTGCCCCGGTCGGCGGGCGCCTTCCAGGTGACCACCGCGAGGCTGCCCTTGCGGGCGGCCCTGGGTGTCGCCGGTGCGGCCGGCTTCACCGGTTGCGGTGCCGGCTTGGTGGCCCTCGTGGATGCCGTCACCAGTTGCATGTTCGCAAGCGACGGGGGAGCCGTCTTGGTGGCGACCGGATCCCGGGCTGCGGCCGGGGCCACCGCCGCGGCGGACAGCGCCAAGGTGGATGCGACCGCCAGGGCGGCCAGCGCACGGACACGGTGCGGAATTGACATGGGTGCTCCTAGCTCGCACCGACCGTTGAGGCGGCGGTGCTCTTCGTCGACGCGGATGTGGACCGTGGCGCGAGGAGAGTCACCCGACCGGTGGTCACCCCATTGTCCTGCCGGTCGCGTCCCGCACCTGAAGGTGGCGGCCGGACATTCGCCGAAACGCGACACCTGCTCGGAAAACGTCCTTTTTCGCTCATATCTCTATAGCACGTTAGCCGATCATCGGTGCAGATCTGTCACTCGGACGACAGCCTGTTTTCGCAGATGGGAGGGGTTGCCGCCCGCCCCGCGCGGTCAGTTCGGCGGGGTGCGGAGCGCGGGATCTTGGTCATCGGATGGAGTTCGCCCGGTCGCCCGCGAACGCCAGCGACACGCGTACGCAGCGCGGCGGGTAGCGAATCGCCAGCTCCATTCCATGAGGAGGTGGAGTCATGGAACGGCCGAGCAGGCATTCAGGTGATTTCCGGGCCCGGGCGATGCGCCCAGGTCGCCGAAGCGCGCCCGGAGCACGACAGCGAGTGAGCGGCCCAGTCCCTGCCTGGGTACGCAGGAAGGGTTCTCGGTCGCGAGTCGTCCGATCAGATCGGCGAGTTCGCCGTCCACGCGGGGTCACCAGCCGCACGCTTGCAACTGCTTGGCAGCAGCCGGATCAACGCGGCGAAGGCGGCACGGTCGGGCCAGGACAAGGGTGTTTCCGGCGCTGCCGCCGCAGGATCGCCACTTAGTGGGCAGAACGAGTGTTATGTGGCGGTACCAGGCGTCGTACGGGCGGACCTGGTAGTGGTTCAGGTCAGCCTCGTTCTATGGGAGGCCGTCGCGCCCGCCCTGATCGGGCCTGATCTGGGTGATCGGGGTGCTCCGTGCCGGTCGGCCGCAGGGCGGCCGATGTCGGGGCGGGTGGGTGCTCGGACGTCGGGGAGCTGGCCCGGACGGACTGGACTGAGCCGGATTTTCGACTCTACTTCTAAGTCAAGGATGTGGTGCCCCCAAAAGATCGGTACGCGGTCATCCAACGGATGGCCGCTGAGGGGCTTCCTGTCGACGTCTGCTGCCGTGTACTCGAGGTCTCGGCGTCCGGGTACTACGCCTGGCGGAACCGGCCGCTCTCGCAGCGGGCGCTGCGTCACGCGTGGTTGACCGAACAGATCCGCGCGGTGTTTTTGGCATCTCGCGACACGTACGGTTCCCGCCAGGTGCACGCCGAACTGCGGCTGGGCCGCGGCCTCGTCGTGGGCAACCACCCGGTGGAGATGCTGATGCGCCGTGCCGGACGGTGTTCACCCTGACGCCTCCCCGCCGGACATCAGCAGGTAGCCGGCGCGGACGGCCCCACCTCGATCGCCGAACACCGCTCAGAAGGTACTGGCCGCGAGTCCCCACCACTGAGCACCACCATCCGGGGACGCGCGACGTGCTCTTTCGGATACGATGAGCTACATTCTTTCATGCCGATGGATGCTTGAGATTGATCGATGACCGCTACCCGAGCGGACGATGCGTCCGCCTTGATGCCGGACCCGGGTCGGGCTCGCACGCTCGATGAGCTCACTGCGGCGTTGAGGTCCCTGAAGGTCTGGGCCGGGAACCCGTCCTACGAACGGATCACCAGCCGGATCAACAACGCGTGGCGGGCCGCCGGTCGCCCGGCCAGCGAGTTGACCAAGCGGCCCACGGTCGTGGACTGTTTCAAGCCCGGTCGGCGACGGCTGAACACCGACCTCGTCACCGCGGTCGTGCAGGCACTGCATCCGGACGAGGGGTACGTGCACCAGTGGCGCCAGGCGCTACGAGTGGTCGGCGGGGCGGCCCAGGCCGCCATGGTGGTACGGGTCCAGGACCGGCTGCCGCCCGACCTGATCGGGTTCACCGGCCGTGCCACCGAACTCGACCAGCTCCGTCACGCCCTCAGCCACAACCGACACACCAACGGGGCGATGGCGGTCTCGGCGATCGAGGGGATGGCCGGGGTCGGCAAAACCCAGCTTGCCATCCACGCCGGACACCTCCTGATCCGGGAACACCGCTTCGACCGGACACTCTTCGTCAACTTGCGCGGATTTCACCCCGACCCCGCCCGACCTCCCGCGGACCCGGCTGCCGTCCTGGACGGCTTCCTGCGCCTGCTCGGCGTACCGGCCCACCAGATCCCCCACGATCTCCACGCCCGCACGGCGGTCTACCGCGACCAGCTCACCGGCACCCGTACCCTGATCGTGCTGGACAACGCCGCCGACGTCGACCAGGTCCGGCCGCTCCTCCCCGAGGTTCCCGGCTGTTTCACCCTTATCACCAGCCGGCGAATCCTGTCCGACCTGTGCCCAGCCACGCACCTGGTGGTCGACGTGTTCGCCGCGCACGAGGCCGTCGACTATCTTGCCCAGGTCGTCAGCCATGTCCCCACAGGCGACGATCCCGCCGCGGCGGCGCGCATCGCACGGCGCTGCGGCTATCTCCCGCTGGCCCTCGACCTGACCACCGGACACATGCGGGCCACATCCGGCTGGACGCTCACCGACCACGCCGACCGGCTCGACGAACGCCACCACCAGCGACGCCTGGAAACCGGCGTCGAACTCGCCCTCGACCTCTCCTACCATCACCTGCCCGCCGACCAGCGCCGGCTGCTGCGGCTGCTGGCGCTGCACCCCGGTCAGGACAGCGACGCCTACGCCGCCGCCGCCCTGACCGACGCCGACCTGGACACCACCCGCGCCCACCTGGACCACCTGTGCCGCGACCACCTCCTCCAGCAGTCCGCCTCGGGCCGGTACACGTTGCACGACCTCGTCCGGGCATTCGCCATCACCCGCGCACACGACGAGGTCCGCCCCGCCGACCGCCGGGAAGCTCTGACCCGCCTGTTCGATCACTATCTCGCCACGGCCGCCGCCGCGATGAACGCCCTCCACCCCGCCCAGGCGCATCTTCGCCCCCACATTCCCCCGACCGGCACACCCGCCCCCGAGCTGGCCGACCCGGACAGCGCTCTCGCCTGGCTCGACATCGAACGGCCTACCCTGGTCACCGTCGCGGCCCACACCGCCAGCCACGGCTGGCCCACCCACACGACCCGCCTCTCCCGCATCCTGTACCGCTACTTCGCCGGCGGCCATGGCAGCGATGCCGTCACCATCCACAGTCACGCCCACGACGCGGCCAGGCACACCGGCGATGTCACCGAGCAAGCCCACGCCCTGACCGACCTCGGTGCGGCCCACCTCTGGGTCGGCCGGTACGAGTCTGCCGTCGAACACTTCACGGCGGCCCTGCACCTGTTCAGCCAGACCGGGCACGGGTTCGGGCAGGCCCGGACGCAGACCAACCTCGGCGTCGCCGAACAGCGGCTGGGCCACTACCGCAAAGCCGCCGCCCACTTCGCGCAGGCCCGAACCGCGCACCTGCGGGCCGGGGACCAGATTGGTCAAGCCCGCGCGTTGAGCAACCTCGGCGACGTCGAACAGCGGCTGGGCCATTACCGCAGGGCCGCCACGCACCTCCGACAGGCGCTCACCCTGTACCGACAGAGCGGAGACCAGGCCGGCGAGGCGGTGTCGCTGGCAAACCTCGCGGAGGTCGACACACGATCGGGCCGGTACGAGGCGGCTGCTGAGAACCTCGCCCAGGCGCTCGTCCTGTTCCGTCAGGCCGGTCATCGCAACGGCGAAGCCTGGACCCTGGACGGGCTGGGCACCCTCCACCGCCACCTCGGACAGCCCGCCGAGGCCGCCCGGCATCACCAGCAGGCCCTTACGATCCTGCAGATGACCGGCGACAAGCACGGCGCGGCATGGGCGCTCAACGGGCTCGGCGAGGCCACGCTCGCCGCCGGCCACGCCACCGACGCGATCACCCATCACACCGCCGCCCACGCCATCGCCGCCGAAATCGGCGCCCGGGACCAGCGGGCCCGCGCCCAGGCCGGGCTTGCCAGTGCACACCGCGCCCTTGACCAGCGCGATCGGGCCCGTGACCACTACCAGCACGCCCTGACCATCTACACCGACCTCGGCACCCCCGAAGCCCGCCAGATCCGCACCTGTCTCGCCGCCCTCGACAACGCAGGCACCCGCACCTGACAGCGAGATCTCCGGGGATGCCCGGGTTGGTGGATCATCCCCGGAGATCGCACGTTCCGTGGAGGCTGGGGTTACCCGCCGGCCCTGCCACATCCCACTGGGGAACACGTCGGTGTCGGGCAGGTCGGATGGCTGTTTCCAGGTACGCAGGCCGGCGGTTGCACGGGGTTGGCGTCGACCTCCGGTCGCTGAAGCCCGACATAGACCGTGGCGGCGGACGCGCCGAGCACGGCGACATCCAGCGCGCACGTGTCCAGCCACTGCGTGGTGACCTGCCTGGTGCGGCAGAGCTCCTGCGCACTCATGCGGGTGTTCGCGTTGAGGTTGCCGGCGTAGAACGGCGCCGTCGGGTCACCCACGGCGACGGTGGTGCAGGGTTGCAGCAGGGTGGCGGAAGGGCTGACCCGCCAACTGCTGCCGAACCTGCCGTAGAGGTCAGCATGGGAGAGCGGAACGCGCAGGACGCTGCCGTCCCTGGCCTCAAGGTAGCGGGGATCGTCATTGGGATTGCCCAGTAGGCCGCGCACCGTCGTTGCCCCGGGCCCGACGCCGACGCCCAGGTCGAGGTACCCGGTGTTGACGGTGGCGCGGACGCTGTTGCCCGAAGGGTCCTTGAAGGTGTACACGTTGTTGACGCGATCGATCGCCACCCCGTTGGGCAGCAGCAGTGACTCGCCGGTCGGCAGGCTGGTGGTGGTGCCGTTCACCACCAGACGCGTCCCGTCGCACAGCGCCAGCCTCGAGTTGCCCATCCTCAGGGCGACCGACCGGTTGACCGAAGTGTTGGGCCAGTTCGGGGCACCGGAAACCTTGCGGGTCTGCACCTCGAACGTGGAACCGGCCTGTGCCTCGACAAAGTCGCCCGTGGCCTGGAAGTCGTAGAACAGACCGCCGAACGTGTACTGGTGGGTGTCGCCGATGATCGCGGCGATGCGGCAGGCCGATGCCGCCGCCGGACCCTGGACCGACTCGTTGATGACGACGGCTGGCGCCGGGCTCGACGGGACCGGCCCGGGAGGTCCGAAGTTGAGGTTGTTCCTCTCACTGCTGAAACCGAAGTTCTGGCAGTCGGGCTTGACCGGGCTGCCGTCCTCGATCGTCGTGCGGACGTTGAAGCTCGCCTCAGGATTGAACCTGGCCGTGGAGCCGCGACCATAGCCGAACACGTTGAACTCGACCTGGGTCCACTCCGACCCGGGCCCCTGGGGTTCCGGTGGTAGAACGTGGAGGAGGCCCACCCCCGTGGACGAGTAGATTCGTCCCAAGCCATCGTTGAAGGTGGCGGTGTCGGTTTCCTGCCCGTCGGCCGTCTTCGTGATCGAGCCGTCCAGTCGCAGGGCCGGCCTCGCTATGCTCTGGATCGGTAGGTAGGGAAGCTCGATCGCTTCGGTCTTCCGCGAGCAGTGGATTTCCCCATCGTCCGGGGCCTCGGTCCACCCTGACGGGCATGGCTGGCCCTGGCTCGGGTCCGGGTTGTAGTGCAGCAGCCAGTATTCGACGTAGAGGCGGCTGGGACTGGGATCCGGATTGGGATTGCCACCCTTGGTGCCGTCGTTGGCGAACACGAACTGCTTCCAGCCTTGGCACATCCCAGCGGTCGGTGAACCGTTGCATTCCTGGACCCTGAGGTGGTTGGTGTTGAGCTGGAACGAGTAGCTGCCCGGCATCGGCGGCCCGCTGGGCGGCTCTCCGGGCAGGGCAGCGGGCGGGACGCTGGTCACGCTCAACAGGTTTTGCTGGTTCACCTTCTCGAAGCTGCCGTACGCGCGAGTGATGGGACCGGCCCCCGTAGGCCTCCCCGTCACGATCCCGATCCCGCCACCCACGTCCCGCCGCGGAGCCTGTTCGAGGTTCGGGGCCATCGGGGCCGACGGCGGGGCCACACACTCGGTCTCCTGCCACACCAGTTCGGGATAGGCCGCGGTGAAGCACCCCTGCGCCGACGGCCGCGGTACCTTCACCATCTTCGAATGCCAGGCCTGAAGATCCCCGTGTGTGGCCGGTGACTTCTCCTCTCCGCTGGCATGTACCCCCATCCCCAGCAGAACCGCCGCGATCGTGATGCCCACCAGCCTGGATTGTGATTGGCGTTCTCGCGGTAGCAACCTCATCATCGTTCCCTCCCACCGCAGGTGGAATCGCCTGGCGCCCGCCCTCAGGACGGGCCTGGCTGATGAGCGTCGCGCGATGCCAGGCGGTGCGGGGGAACCCCATACAAACCCATACCTGCCTACCGGCGGTGGTAGTCCCCGGGCAGGACAGGCCGCCGGGCACCGGTGGGGCGAGGCCGGCGACATCCCGGCCGGCCCGTTGCGGCGCACCGGGACCTTGAACCGGTCAGCCGTCGAGCAAGCTCCACATCGTACGGGTCAGGTCGGGCACGCAGGTGGCTTGGGCCGGCGTGCACGTGGTGCCACGCCGACGGGACCAGGTCCTCGAGCACCCTCGGATAGACCGGGTTCGCGTCGGTGACAACCTCGCCGGGCGTGACCTTCAGCGTGGTCAGCGGCCGGTGGAAGAACCGCCGTCGAACCCCACGAGGCTCGCGCTGCGGCGGACCGCAGCGACGGCGGCGGCCTGTACGAGGTGACCACCGCCGCCACCGCCGACTGGCCGGTGCAGGCGCGGCTGAACGAGATCGCCCGCGAACCTGGCGGCGGCATCAGCATCACCTGCACCCTGATGGGGCTTGACGCCTGATTCTGGACACGGGTTTATGCGGGGGAGTGTGTCGATTTCGGCTCTGGCTCACATTCGGTGGTAGCAGAGAGTAGCGGCCCAGTCGGCCGGACGGGAGCACTGTCTAAACCTGCATTATCGGGGCAAAAGGCGTAGCAGCTCCATGTTGCAGCCTTCACGCGAAAC
>NZ_JAAALO010000018.1 GCF_009908295.1 Micromonospora rubida | reverse complement strand
CTCAGCCCCAACGAGTACGAGACTGCCTGGCACACCCGGCAGAACCATCCAGCCGAGCCACCTATCGCCACCCCTGCGCCAGCCGGCAGCAGGTAACCACCGCTCCATCAAAGCGGGGGAAACTCACCCATCGGCTCAGGGTCCAAGCGCCGGCCCGGAAGAGGCCCTCACAACGGCTTAGCGCGCCCAACCAAGGCAAGGCCCAACTGACCCAGCACTCAGGGCGTCTCCAGGGCGTCAGGGCGTCGTCAGGGCGTCAAACGCCGGCCAATGTTGACCAAGAACGACCATCGACACCCGGACATAGAACCAGCTCAGAGCCTTGATCACGGCTCTGAGCTGGTGGGCGACGGACGAGTCGACCTGTACGCCGGATTCTGTGCCCGGCGCGTACCCCTCGCGGAGTCCGCGCCAGCGGCGGCCATCCATCTAGGCCTGCCGTCGCCGGCAGGCTCGTGCGGCCTACCCGCAGACATCGGGCGGGCAGCCCTCAAGCGTCTGCGCTGGGCCGTCACCTTGCGGTAACGGCCCATTTTGGCCTTGCTCCGGGTGGGGTTTACCGAGCCATCCCGGTCACCCGGGATGCTGGTGGGCTCTTACCCCACCGTTTCACCCTTACCGTCCCCGTTGGGGCCGGCGGTCTGTTTTCTGTGGCACTGTCCCGCGGGTCGCCCCGGGTTGCCGTTAACAACCACCCTGCCCTGTGGAGTCCGGACGTTCCTCGGCGACGGGCCGGAGCCCGTCAACGCGACCGCCCGGTCGACTCGTCCGTCGCGCCCCCCATCCTAACGACCGCGATACGTCTCGGCTCTGCCGGCCCGCTCCCGCAGCTCAGCTGGGGTAAGGACGTACCGCGCGAAATCGGCGCCCCGTGACGCTCCCTTCGTCAGCCGTCACCGGCGAGGACGCGGCGGGCGGGGCAAAGGTTGAGTCCGCGGTGGCGCGGGCCCTTGGGGCGCGTACTAGCCTCGGGGGTCGTGGATCTCTCCAACGCCGCGCTCCTGGTCACCGCCGGTCTCGCCGCGGGCACGGTGAACGCGGTGGCCGGGGGCGGTTCGCTGATCACCTTCCCGGCCCTGATCGCGGTCGGCCTGCCGCCGATTCCGGCGAACGTGAGCAACTCCGTGTCGGTCTTCCCCGGGTACGTGGCAAGCGTGGCGGGCAGCCGGGCGGACCTGCCGCGCGGGCGGTCGCTGTGGCTGCTGCTGCCGACCACCGTCGCCGGCACGATCGTCGGCTGCCTGCTGCTGTTGGCCACCCCGGCGCGGGCGTTCGAGCTGACGGTGCCGTTCCTGGTGCTCGGGGCCACCGCCGTACTCGCCTTCCAGGATCCGCTGCGCCGCCTCGTCGGGCACCCGGCCGACCTGGCGCCGCGCCGTCGTACCGTGACGGTGCAGGCCATGGTCGCGGTCGGCGCGGTGTACGGCGGCTACTTCGGCGCGGCGCTCGGGGTGATGCTGGTGGCTGGCCTGGCCCTGGTGCTGGACGCGACGCTGGCCCGGGTGTCGGCGGTCAAGAACCTGCTGTCCGCCACGGTCGGGCTGACCACGCTGGTGGTCTTCGCGCTGTTCGGCCCGATCAACTGGGCCGCCGTCGCGGTGATCGCTCCGGCGACCCTGGTCGGCGGGTACGCGGGCGCGCGGCTGGTCCGCCGGCTGCCGCCGGTGGTGTTGAAGACGCTGATCGTGGCGTTCGGCACCGGCATCGGCCTGTACCTGCTCTGGCGCGCGCTGCGCTGACCCCGCGACCGGGGCCGCCCGTGGACCGGGCACGGGGCCTGCGGCACCCCGAGGAACGAGGCCCGGTCGCGGGCTCGGCGGCGGCTCAGTACGCCTCGCCGACCGGCTCCTCCGGGGTGTGCTCGGCGTCGGTGGCGGCCCGGTTCCAGCGGGACCAGAGCACCCGCTCGCCGTAGCCGGCGGCCATCACGTGGGCGAAGGCGAGATAGACCAGCACGCCGACGGCGAGCACCCCGAAGCCGACCCAGAACGGCAGGGCGAGGCTGTGCTCGGCGAGCTTGCCGGAGATGATCGGGGCGGGCGCGGCGGCGCCCCAACGGACCAGGTTGAACGCGCCGGTGGCCACCCGGCGGTCGCCGGAGCCGAGGCCGAGCGCCAGGTCGGTGAGGTTGGCGTTGGCCAGGCCCATGAACAGGCCGGATATCACGAGCACCACCAGCGACATGGCGGTTCCGGTCGAGGTGGCGAACAGGACCATGCAGACCAGCAGGCCGGCGATGGCCACGCCCACGGTCTGCACGGCGCCGATGCGGTGGGCGAGCCGGTGGCCGATCACCAGGATGCCGGCGGCCAGGCCGAGGCCCCAGCCGGTGAACGCCAACCCCAGCGGGACGATGTCCAGGCCGAGGAAGAGCGGCGTGTAGCCGAGCACCACGAAGAAGACGAAGTTGTACGCAGCGGTGACCACGCACAGGGTGACGAACGCGGGCTTGCGGTAGGTCGAGAAGATCTGCCCGACGCGTACGGGCGGCTGCCGGTTGGCCGGCTCGCGGATCTTGCGGGACGCGACGGCCAGGGCGAGCACCATGAACACGCCGCAGACGAAGAACGGCAGCCGCCAGCTCACCTGGCCGAGCAGTCCGCCGATCAGCGGTCCGACGGCGAAGCCGAGGCCGAGCGCGGTCTCGAAGAGGCCGACCACCCATTCGCGGTCGTTGGCGAGGTTGACCAGCACCACCATGGCGGTGGCGAAGAACATCGCGTTGCCAAGCCCCCACACGCCGCGCAGCACGGAGAGCGCGACGATGTCGTTGCTGAACGAGGCTCCGATGGCAGCCAGACCGACCACCGAGACGCCGGTGATCAGCACCGGCTTGAAGCCGAACCGGCCGCTGGCCAGGGTCGCCGGGATCATCCCGACGGCCATTACCGCGATGTACGCGGTGAACAGCAGCTCGACCTGCCAGGCGGTGACCCCGATGGCCTCGCCGATGGCGGGCAGGATCGGGTCGACCACGGCGATGCCGGCGATGGCGAGGAAGGCCACCAGTGTGGTGGCGTAGATGGCACTGCGGTTGGGCTCGGTACGCCGATCCACTCCGCCTCCCAGATAGCTGTATCGTACAGGCAATTCCGTTGTATCATACAGTCATGAGCGACGACCACACCACGGGAAGCGGGCCGGACGAGACCGCCCTCGCGCGGATCGAGACCGAGGTGGCGATGCTGATGCGCCTCGGCGAGGCGACCCGACGGGCCAGCGGCACCGCCGAGCACCGGGTGCTGGACCGCGCGGCGTACGTGATCCTGCGGCACCTGGCCGTGGCCGGGCCACAGAACGTCTCGGCGCTGGCCGCCCGGCTCAACCTCGACGGCTCCACGGTCACCCGGCAGGTCTCGGCGATGCAGCGGGCCGCCCTGATCGCCCGTGCCCCCGATCCGACCGACGGCCGGGGCACGGTCATCTCCCCCACCCCGGCGGGGCTGCACCGGATGGCCGCCGTGCGGGCGGCCCGCACCCGGCTCTACGGCGACATCCTCGCCGACTGGACACCCGGGGACCGGGACACCCTCGCCGACATGCTCGCCCGACTCAACGAGGCCCTGGAAAACCGCACCCGCCGCTGAGCCGACCGGGCACGGACACACAGAAAGGCCCCGGCCGAGCGCGGACACACGAAAAGGCCCCAGCCGAACGCGGACACACGGAAGGGCCCCGCGCGGACACGCGGAAGGCCCCGGCCGCTCGCTGCGGATCATCAAGGCCGAGACGAGACGACCTGGGGCCCTTCCGCGCCCCTCAGGCGGCGGGTTCGGGGGCGACCGGTTCGGGGGCGGCGTCCGCGCCCCGGGTGACACCAGGGCTGACACGCGGGTCGCCCTCGTCGGCGAAGTAGTCGTCCGGGGTGGTGCCGTCGACACCCTCGGCGACCTTCGCGGCCCGCAGGGCCAGGGTGACCAGGGCGGCGACCACGAGGTTCACCAGCACGGCCACGATGCCGACGTAGATCGTCTTCGTGGTGTCGAAGCCGAAGTCACTCAGCGGGAACGCCGATCCGCCGAAGTGCGACCGCTTCGTCGCCACGTTGGGAATCTGGTAGAGCATCCACATGCCCAGGCCCATGCCGGCCGCCCAGCCCGCGACCAGCGCGCCCCGGTGGAACCAGCGGGTGTAGAGGCCCAGCGCCACCGCCGGCAGCGTCTGGAGGATGATCACACCGCCGATGAGCTGAAGGTCGATGGAGAACTGCGGGTCGAGGAAGACGATGCAGGCCACCGCGCCGACCTTCACCACCAGCGAGGTGATCTTCGAGACGTTCGCCTCCTGGGCGGGGGTGGCGTCCCGCTTCAGGTACTCCTTGTAGATGTTGCGGGTGAACAGGTTCGCCGCCGCGATCGACATGATCGCCGCCGGCACCAGCGCGCCGATGCCGATGGCCGCGTAGGCGACCCCGGCGAACCAGTCCGGGAACTGCTGGTCGAACAGCACCGGCACCACCGTGTTGCTGTCCACGGTGCCGGCGGTCGCCCCGGGCAGCGGCTTCACCCCCGCCGCGATGGCCATGAAGCCGAGCAGCGCGATCAACCCCAACACCAGGCTGTACGCGGGCAGCGCCGACATGTTCCGCTTGATCACGTCGCGGTTCCGGCTGGCCAGCACGCCGGTGATGCTGTGCGGGTACAGGAACAGCGCCAGCGCCGAGCCCAGCGCCAGGGTGACGTACTGGAGCTGGTTGTTGGCGTTGAGCAGGATCCCGTCGTTCGGGTTCGGCGACGCGGCGAACTTGGCCTCGGCGGCGTCGAAGATGCTGCCCCAGCCGCCCAGCTTCTGCGGCAGCCAGATCACCGCCACCAGGATCACGATGTAGATCAGCGCGTCCTTCACGAACGCGATCAACGCGGGCGCGCGCAGCCCCGACTGGTACGTGTACGCGGCCAGGATCGCGAACGCGATGATGATCGGCAGGTGCCGGGCCACCGCGCTGTCCCCGGTCACCCCCATGGTCTTGAGCACCGCCTCGATGCCGACGAGCTGCAACGCGATGTACGGCATGGTGGCGACGATGCCGGTGATCGCGATGAGCAGCGCCAGCACCGGCGAGTCGAACCGGCTGCGGACGAAGTCGGCCGGGGTGACGAAGCCGTGCCGGTGCGAGACCGACCACAGCCGGCACAGCACCAGGAACACCAGCGGATAGATCACAATCGTGTACGGCACGGCGAAGAACCCGGCCGCACCCGCGCCGAACATCAGCGCCGGCACCGCCACGAAGGTGTACGCGGTGTACAGGTCGCCGCCGACCAGGAACCAGGTGACCCAGCCGCCGAAGCTGCGCCCGCCCAGCCCCCACTCGTCGAGGTGGGCCATGTCCTTCGGGGCCCGCCACCGGGCCGCGACGAAGCCCATGGCGCTGACCAGCAGGAACAGCACCGCAAAGACGATGATCTCGGTCAGGTGGTCGCGCCACATCAGCGGCCACCCCGCTTCTTCGTGAGCTGGTAGACCAGCGTGGTGGTGGCCACCCCGAGCAGGATGTAGGCCAGTTGCAGCCAGTAGAAGCGCGGGAACCCGAGCACGCGCGGCGAATCGGCGTTGAAGAACACCGGAATCAGCGGCACCACGATCGGGATGAACAGCAACCAGTTCCAGGGGCTGTGGTCCTTCGCCCTGGACGACGCCGAGCCGGGCGTCTCCGATTCGGGTGCAGACATCGACACACCTCCGGGAAGTCGTACCTCGCCACGTAACGGCCGCACGTTACGACCCAGTGACCCCCGTCACACTCCATCGGCACCCACCAATGCGCCAAACGACCCCCCACCTGCGCCAAACGGCACCCCACCCCACCCCACCCCACCCACCCCACCCCACCCCCCTCGCCCCACGCACCGCCCCGCCCGCCTCGCCCCCGCAAATACACGGAAAGAGTGGCCATTCGCCGAGGAATGGCCACTCTTTCCGTGAAAGTGCGCGGGGTAAGGGGGTGGGGGGTGGGTGGGGTCAGGGGGTGGGGAGGTGGGCGGTGTCGTTGATCGAGCGGACCGCTACGCCGCCGTCGGGCCAGCGGTCCAGGACGGAGATGCCGGCCGCGTCGAGGTAGAGCCGGTGCAGGAACGCGTCGTCGGCGCAGAGCGCGTCGCGCAGCACCAGCTTGATCGGCGAGACGTGCGAGACCACCACCACGGTCTCCCCGGGGTACGCCTCGATCAGCGCGTCCGTGACCCGGGCCGTCCGGGCGGCGACCTCGGTGAACGACTCGCCGTCCGGCGGGGCGACGCGGGTGGAGGCGAGCCAGGCGTCCAGCTCCCCCGGCCAGCCGGCGCGCACCTCGGCGAAGGTGCGTCCCTCCCAGGCGCCGAAGTCGCACTCGATCAGGTCGCCTGCCGTGCGTAACGGGACGTCGCCGATCGCCTCGACGATCGCCTCGGCGGTCGCCGTACACCGGGACAGCGGCGAGCTGACCACGGCCGCGACGGACGGGGCGAGGGCGGCCACCCGGGCGGCCGTGGCCCGCGCCTGGGCCCGGCCCCGCACGGACAGCGGCACGTCGCCCCGGCCGGAGTAGCGGCGCTGCGCGGTGAACTCGGTCTCGCCGTGCCGGACCAGGATCAGCCGGGTGGCGGTGTCGCTGGGCTGCGGCTCCCAGGACGTGGGGATGGTCGCCGGGTCGGAGCCGGCCCCCCGGGTGGCGGCGCGGGCGGCAGCCGCGCGAGCGAGGGCCCGGGCGGGCGAATCCGGGGCGGCCACCTCGCGCGACGGCTCGACCGCCCGGGCCGAGTCCGGGGCGGCCACCTCGCGCGACGGCGCGGCGGCGCGGCCCGGCTTGCCGGCGGCGGCGTCCATCGCCGCGTTGGCGAGGGCGTCGGCGTGCCGGTTGCGTTCCCGCGGGATCCACTGGAAGTGCACCGCAGCGAACCGGCCGACCAGGGCCGCCGCCTGCGCGGCGAGCGGACGCAGCCCCGGGTGCTTGATCTGCCAGCGCCCGCACATCTGCTCGACCACCAGCTTGGAGTCCAACCGGGCCTCGACCTCGGCCGCGCCCAACTCGGCGGCGGCTTCCAGGCCGGCGATCAGCCCCCGGTACTCGGCGACATTGTTGGTGGCGGTACCGATCGCCTCGGACCGCTCGGCCAGCACCTCGCCGCTGGCCGGGTCTCGGACCACCGCGCCGTAGCCGGCCGGGCCGGGGTTGCCCCGGGACCCGCCGTCGGCCTCGATGACGACCGCGCGTACCGCCATCGCGCCTACAGCCCGGACTCGTTGGTGCGGACCATGATCCGGCGGCATTCCTCGCAGCGGACCACCTCGTCCGGGGCGGCCTTGCGGATGCGGGCCATGTCTGCGCCGGAGAGCTCCAGCCGGCAGCCGCCACAGCGGGCGCCGGTGAGCAGGGCCGCGCCGAGCCCGGTGTCCTCGCGGATCTTGTCGTAGAGGGTGACCAGGTCGCCCGGCAGGTCCCCGGCGAGGGGCTGGCGAGCGGTCCGCTTGAACTCCTCCTCCTTGGCGATCTCGGCGAGGGCCTCATCGCGACGCTGCTCGGTCGCGGCCCGTCCCTCCCGCGCCTCGGCCGCCCGCCGCTCGATGCCGTCGAGCACCCCCTGCGCGGTCTCCCGCTGCTCCATCAGCTCCAGCTCGGCGTCCTCCAGGTCGCTCTGCCGGCGGTTCAGCGAGACCAGCTCGTGCTGGAGCGCCTCCAGCTCCCGGGCCGGTCCGGTGCCGGCGGCGAGCCGCGTCTCGTCCTTGCTCTTGCGGGCCCGGACCTGCTCGACGTCCTTCTCCAGCCGGGTGATGTCCCGGTCCAGGTCGTCGACGGCGACCTGGGCGCGGACCCGCTCGTCCTCCAGCGCCGACAGCGCCCGCGCGAGGGCCTCCAACTCCGCCCGCTCGGGCAGGGAACGGCGGCGATGGGCGAGCTGGGCGAGGGAGGTGTCGATCGCCTGGAGGTCGAGCAGGCGGCGCTGGACCTTGGGGTCAGCCTTCACGGTCTGGGCTCCTTGTCGTCCGCGGCGGGGGCGGGGTCGGGGTCGGGGTCGGCGGCGGGTACCGGGGCGGCGCCGCCGGGCGCGGGGGTGCTGGCGGGGGCAGTGGTGCTGGCGGGGTCGGCGGGTGCCGGGGTGCTGCTGGGCGCGGTGGCATGCACCGTCCACGGGTCGGTGTTCAGGTCGGACACCATGGTCTCGACGCTCAGCTCCGCCCGTAGCAGGGCGGCCAGGTCGTCCAGCCAGGGTCGTTCGGTCGCCCAGTGGGCGGCGTCGAGCAGTGCCGGGCCGTCGGCGGCGAGGTGCTCGCCGGCGGGGTGGTGGCGCAGGTCGGCGGTGAGATAGGCGTCGACGCCGGCCGCGGTGGCCGCGCCGAGGAAGGCGTCGCCCGAGCCACCGCTGACCGCAAGGGTACGCACCGTCCGCGCCGGGTCGCCGGCGGCGCGGACGCCCCAGGCGGTGGCGGGCAGCACGGCGGCGGCGTACCGGGTCAGCTCGGCGAGGGTCATCGGCCGGGGCAGCTCGCCGACCCGGCCGATGCCCCGGCCCGCGCCGGCGGCCGGGGCACCCGGCGCCGGGGGGTGCAGCGGGCGCAGCCCGGTCAGCCCGAAGCGGGCCGCCAGCGCGTCGGAGACGCCGGGGTCGGCCACGTCGGCGTTGGTGTGCGCGACGAGGAGCGCCACATCGGCCTTGATCAGTTGGTGGACGATCCGCCCCTTGTACGTCGTCGGGGCGACCGAGGAGACCCCGCGCAGCAGCAGCGGGTGGTGGGCGACGATCATGTCCGCCCCGGCGGCGAGGGCCTCGGCGACGGTCTCGGGGACGACGTCGACGACGCAGGCCACCCGGCGGACCTCGGCAGTCGGCTCGCCGAGCACCAGCCCGACCCGGTCCCAGTCCTCGGCCCAGGCCGGCGGATAGTGCCGGTGCAGCGTCGCCACCACGTCGGCCACCGTCGGCGGTGTCGGGGTTGTGCTCACGGCGGGCCACTCTACCGGCGCGCGCCGTAGGTCAGGGCCGCGGCTGTGGACAGGGCCCCCGGGTGCAACGGAATCCGTCGGCAAGGGGGCCCTGCTCCTCGTTCAGGCGGCTGGGGTGACCGGGCAGCGCCGGTCGCGGAGCGCCGCCAGGCCGGCGCCCCACGGGAACGCGTGCAGGTGACGCTCGCCGGTGCCGGGTGGGTGCAGCGGCACGACGTGCTCGCCGAAGACCACGTCCACCCCCCACTCGGCGAGCCGGGCCAGGCTGGCCCGGAAGGCCGGGTGCCCGGCCATCGCGGCGTTGGTGAACGGCACCGCCACGATCGGCACCCCCTTCCCCTGCGCCTCGACCAGCAGGCCGAGGGCGAGGGTGTCGGTGATCCCGGCCGCCCACTTGTTGACCGTGTTGACCGTGGCCGGGCAGACGATCATCGCATCGGCCTGCGGCAGCACGTCCGGGTCACCCGGGTCCTTGTACCGGCTGCGGACCGGATGGCCGGTCTGCCGGGCCAGAGCCGGCCGGTCGACGAACTTCGCGCCGTCCGGCGTGACGACCACACAGACCTCCCGGCCGTCCTGCTGGGCCAACTCGACCAGGCGGCCGACGTGACCGGCCAGCGGCGACCCGCAGACGATGACATAGAGCACCCCACGGCGCTCGCTGCCGCCGTGCGGCGCGTTCATGCCGACGCCTGCCGCGCTCATACTCCTACTCCCATGTGCTCAGCCAACTCCGCAATCGGCGGAGGCGGCGCACCCCGTGTGCGACGCAGGATGTCCGACATCACCACGTGGGCGATCGGACGGCAGCGGATCTCCGAGGGCGCAAGCCGGTCGCCGCGCAGCAGCATCTCCCCGGCCGTGGCCACGTCGCCGATCTGGGCCATGCCCCGGGCGATGTCGAGCAGGTGGTGGGCCCGGCGCTCGGGGAGCAGGCCGTTGAAGGACGACTCCGGGATGCGCTGGTGGTGCACCTCCACCGCCCGCCCCCCGTCGCCCAGCTCCACGGCGGCGGCGGCCCGGTGCAGCTCGACGTTCGTCGGGCCGAAGGACGTCCAGTAGTGGTTCTGGTCGCCACCGAGCAGGACGGCCGCCTCCTGGGCGCCGTTGATCAGGTCGTCCACGGTCGCCGAGTCGCCGAGCCGGGCGGCGGCCATCGCGCCTTGGAGCAGCAGTAACCCGTAGACGGAGAGCCGGTCCGGGGTGGCGTCGTTGCCGCCGCCGGGGGCCAGCCGGTTGGCGATGTTGACGTTGAGTTCCAGCGCGGGACGGGCCCGCCCCATGGCGACCATCGCGTTGCAGACCCGGGTGGTGGCGATCCCGGCGAGGAGTTGGTCGTCGGCCCGCTGGGCGACCGCCATCGACCGGTCGGCGGCCAGCCAGGCCAGTTCGCACTCGCCGAGCTTGCGCAGCACCGAGGAGGCGATCTGGTACACCTGGCCGAGCAGGTGGGCGGCGTCACGGGACTGGTCGCCGTCGTGGCCGGCGTCCGCCGCCTGAGCGTCGCGCAGCAGCTTCGGCAGCGCCCGGGTGAGAATCCCGTAGCGGCCGTACTGGTAGGTCAGCCAGGCGTGGTTGACCGCCTTGCGCATGTCCACCAGCGGCGGCGGGAACGGGGCGGCGTCGAAGTAGGCGCTCATCGAGTCGTACCGCTCCAGGGCCGCCCGGATCTCCTGGACCTCGACCGGATCGATGCAGTTGAGCACGTCGGTGCGCCGCTCCGGGTCCTTGCCGAGCAGCAACTGCACGTCGACCTGGAGGATGTCGGCGATCTCGTAGAGGACGGAGAACTTGTCCAGCCGGCGCACCCCGCGCTCGACCTTGTCCACCCAGCTCTTGGACTTGCCGAGCCGGTCGGCGAAGACCTGCTGGGACATTTTGCGCCGGCCGCGCCAATACGCCACCCGCCGACCTATGGGCAACTCGTCCATGTCCATCCCTCCCCTGGCCGGGCCGGTTGGCCTCGGCGGCGACCGTGCGGACGGATCGGTTGTCCGTTCGTCCTCAGGTTTTCGCTGGTCGCACAGCCTGTACGTCGGCCGTACGGGCAGCACTCGTAGCTTTCGTGCAAGTTGCACCAGCCGTTCCGTCAAGTCAACGAACGCGAGTTACGGCAGTGACGGCGCTCGACAAGCGACCTGGCACCTACCGGTCCGGGCGAGAGGAGTTCGTAGGCATGTGGGGGAACGTCGGGCCGCGGGTCGCGCAGCTCTCGCCGCTGGAACGGGTCCGGCTGCGCCGGGTCGCCGTCCGCTACGCCGTCCACGGCTGGGAGGTGACCCCCGGCGCGTGCCTGGCCCGCAGCCGCTTCGTGTGCGGCCGGGCCGGCTGTCCCACCGTCGGCTGTCATCCCGCCCTGGAGGACTGGGAGCGGGCGGCCAGCACCGACGCGGCGCGGGTGGCGACCTGGTGGCGCAGCCGCCCGCACGGTGTGCTGCTGCCCACCGGTCGGGCATTCGACGTCCTGGAGGTGCCGGCCCACCTCGGGCGGGAGGTCCTCGACGCGGTGGGGAACCACCCGGCCGGCTTCGGGGTCCGCGGCCCGGTGGTGGTGACGCCGACCGGGCGGTGGATGTTCCTGGTCCGCCCCGGCGACCCGCTGCGCCCGGAGCTGGAGCACTGCTTCCACGTGGTCCGGCACGGCGTCGGCTCATGGATCCCGGCGCCACCGACCCGGCTCCCGGAGGGCACGGTCCGCTGGGCGGTCGCCCCGGAACAGGCACGCTGGCAGCTTCCGGACTCCTACCTGGTGCAGAACGCGCTGGTCGACGCGCTGCGGGCCACCGGCGTGGCGCTCACCCCCGAGCTACTCCCCGGACACCTGCCACTGCCACGACGCGGCCGGTAACCCCGCCCCCACTGCCACGACGAGGCCGGCGCCCCCGCCACACCCTCGGCTCGGCCGGGCACCGCTGGCGGGCCCGGACCATCCGGGGAACGTCGCCGGGTGCACGGAACGGCACCCCGTCGCGCCGACATCCCCGAGGGGCACCGCCCCGCCCGGCCGACGCCGCTGGTGGATCCGTCCGCCGTCCGCCGTCGGCCCGGCGCGGGCGGGCCCGCCTGTCGGGAGGCCGACGCGTCCCGGGCAGCGTCCCAGCGGCCCGGGACGTCGTTGACCCGGACGAGGGGGCGACAGCGCCCCGAGCGGGGGTGTGATGTCCAGCAGGGATGACGCGGCACGCCGGCCAGACGGCGCGGAACCGCCGCCGCACCACCGCCGCGGGCACCGCTGGCCGCCGACCCGCCCGTCCGGCTCCCGCCCCGGCCGCCCCCGCCCCGGAGGCGCCCACCCGGCCGGCACCCGCCGCCCCGCCGCCTGACCCCCACCCTCCCCCCTCCCCCCAACCCCCACCCTCCGCGATCTTGCAGTTCGGGCCCGGTCATACCGGTCGAAAGCCGCATCCCGAGGGCCGCGAGTGCATGATCGCGGCAAGTGGCGGGGCGTGCGCCCGTCAGGGCGGGAGGGGTGGGAGGGGTGGGGGGGCTTTGAGGAGGGGGAGGCGGGTGGAGTGCAGGCAGCGGGCGTCGTCCGTGATCACCGCGTGCAGGTGGCCCGGGAGGCGGTCGAGCCAGCCGATGCCGGCCGCCCCCATCGCCACCGCCGCCGTGGCGTACGCGTCGGCGACCCCCAGGTCCGGGCCGACCACGGTGACCGAGCGCAGGCCGGTGGCCGGGACGCCCCGGCGCGGGTCGAGTACGTGGTGCCCGCGCTCGTACACCCCGGAGGTGGCCACGGCCAGGTCGGTGCCGGTGAGCACCAGGCAGGCCGCCGACTCGTCCCACGGGTGCCGGATGCCGACCCGCCACGGCCGGCCGCTCGCCGAGTTCCCCCGGACGCGCACGTCCCCGCCGGCGTTCAGGCAGTGGTTCAACGCCCCGCCGGCGACCAACCGGTCCGAGGCGACCTGCGCCGCCCAGCCCTTCACGTAGCCGGACGGGTCCAGCCGCCCGGTGGCGTACGCGTCGAAGAAGCCGTCCGTGGCGCCCCACAGGTCGGCGCAGCGCTCCAGGACCGTGCGCAGGTCCCCGGACGCCTCGGACAGCGGCACCTCGCCCCGGTCGAACCGGCACACCTCGCTGTCGGCCCGGTACGTGCTGAACCGGGCGTCCACCTCGCGCAGCCAGGCGAAGACGTCCCCGGCCAGCTCGCGCAGCCGCGCCGTTGGCAGGTCGTCGGCGAGGTCGAGGCTGATCGCCGTACCCATGATCTGCTCGACCCGGCGCAGGCCGGGGCGGGTCACCGGCGTGGTCACCTCAGCGCGCCCGGTCGAGGGCGGCCTGCAACGACTGACGGTACGAGGTGCTGGTGACGGTCGCCCCGGAGACGGTGTCCAGGTCGGCGCTCTGCTTCCGCACGACCTGCCCGGCGGTGCCGCCGTACCGGCCATCGACCTCCTCGCTGCGCCGGTCGGACTGCGCGGTCTCCTGGGGCAGCTCCAGCGCCACCACGTCGACGATCCGGGTCCCGGACAGGGTGATCTGCACCTGCACGTTGCCGTACTCGTTGGAGACCACCGACCCGGTCACCGTGCGGGTGGTGGACTTCGGCGGCGCGGCGGTGGTGCGCGGCGCCGAGGTGGGCCGGGCCGAGGTGCCGGTCCGGGAGCCCGGGGTGCGGGTGGCGGTGGGGCGGGGCTTCGGGGTGGCGGTGACGCCGGCCGGAGCGGCGGAGGCCGGCGTGGGCGCGGCCGTCCGGCCCGGGGCCGTCCCGGACGGCACCACCGGCGGCCGGGTGACGGGCAGCTCCTGGGCGACCGGGCCGGCCTCCGGGGCGCCCTTGAGCACCACCAGCGCGGTGGTGCCGGCCGCGAGGCCGGTGATCGCGAGCAGAGCGCGACGCATGGGCGGGATCTCCTCAGAGACTCGAAGGCGGCGGGACGGACTCGACGGCGGGGCGGACGGAGGCGGCGGGACGGAGGTGGCGGTGGACGACTACAGCTCGAAGGTGGCGAGGTGGATCTGCCGGCGCGGCACGCCGGCCCGGCGCAGCGCCCGGACGGACTGTTCCACCAGGCCGGGCGGGCCGCACAGGTAGACGTCCCGGCTGGCCACGTCGGGCACCAGCCGGCGCAGGCCCGCGGCGCTCATCACCTGCCGAGGGCCCTGGTCGTCGCGGGAGCCGATGACGTACCAGACGTCGGTGCCCCGCTCCTGGGCCAGCCAGTCCAGCTCCCGGTGCAGCAGCACGTCGTCGGGCGTGCGGGCCCGGTAGATCAGGGCCGCGCCGGGCGGCAACTCCTCCAGCATCGCCCGCAGTGGAGTGATCCCGCTGCCGCCGGCGATCAGCAGGGCGCGCTCCCGGGTGCGGTGGGCGGCGGTGAACGTGCCCGAGGGGCCCTCCGCCCAGACCCGGGTGCCCTGGTCGAGGTCGCGCAGGTCGGCGGTGTGCCGGCCGACCACCTTGACGGTCAGCCGTAGCCAGCGGCCGTTCGCGGCGGCGGAGACGGAGAACGGGTGCGACTGCCACCAGCAGCCCCGGGTGAGGAACCGCCAGCGGAAGAACTGCCCGCCGAGCAGGTCGAGGCGGTCGAGCCGGTCGCCGGTGAGGTAGACCGAGACGGTGTCCGGGCTCTCCGCGACCACGTCGGCCACCCGCAGCCGGTGCCGCAGGTTGAACCGCAGCGGGGCCACCACCCGGCCCCAGAGCAGGGCGGCGGCGACCAGCGCGTACGCGGTGATCCAGCCGGTGCGCACCGGGCCGGGGTGGAAGAGCTGGGTGCCGTTGCTGAACTGGTGGCTGAAGCCCAGCAGCAGGACCAGGTAGCTGGCCAGGTGCAGGTGGTGCCAGAGCTCGTAGGGCAGGGCGGTGCGGACCGCCCGGATCCCGGTGAGGCCGAGCAGCACCAGGATGCCGGCGGCGGCGAACGCGGCGACCATGTCCTCGTACTCGCGTAGCAGCTCGCCGGCCTGGCCGAGCACCGACCGCCGGCCGGCGGCGTAGCCGACCACGATCAGCGACAGGTGGGCCAGCACGGTGACCACCAGGGTTGCGCCGACGTCGCGGTGCCAGCGGGAGATCCGCTCCCCGGCGAGACGCCCCAGCGGGCCGAGGCGGCTCATCATCAGCACCTGCACCAGCAGCAGGTAGCCGGCGACCAGGCCGGCGATCCGCCCGGCGGCGGTCACTGTGGCACCGGTGCTGTCCAGCGAGCCGGCCGGGGTGTCCAGCCACCACGGCAGCACGGCCGCGACCAGGCCCACCCAGAACAGGGCGGTCACCGCCCGCCGGCCGCCCGGCCCGCGTCGGGGCACCGCCACCGGGGGTACGGGAGCAGCCGACCGGCCGCCGCCCGGGGACGACGGGGTCCCGGTGCGGCGGCCGGCGGCGTGGGCGTGCTGACGGGTCACGCGTACAGCTTCATCGGGGTGAACTTCTGCCGGGGGAAGATCTTGTCCACCTCGGCGGTGGTGAGCCCGAACCGGCCCTGGGCGACGGATCCGTACACGTTGAACATGTTGTTGTATTCCGGCACGTCGCCGGAGTCCAGCTTGTCCAGGCCGTTCCAGGTGCCGAGCAGCGAGCCGGCGAGCTTGCGGCCGGACAGGACGGTGACCACCCCGCCGTGGCCGTGGTCGGTGCCGCCGCCGTTCGAGGAGACCCGGCGGCCGAACTCGCTGGACACCATGATCGTCACGTCGGCGGCCTTGTCGCCCAGGTCGGTGAAGAACGCGGCCATGGCGCCGGCCAGCTCGTTCAGCCGCCGGTGCAGCTGGCCGCCGGGGCGGGCGCCCTGGTTCTCGTGGGTGTCGTAGCCGCCCATCCCGACGGTGGCGACCCGGACGTTCGCCCCGCCCTTGATGAGCTGGGCGAGCTGCTGGAAGGCGTTCCCGACGCCCTCGTACCTGACGCCCTCGGCCGCCTGGTACGGCTTCGCGGCCAGCTTCTGCGCGGTGGCCAGCGCGCCGAGGCCGTCCTGCACCGCCTCCTCGACCGGGTGGTTGATCCCGGTGAACAGGCCCTTGATCGCCTTCTCGGTGGCGGCCCGGTACCGGGCGTCGCCGTTGAGCCGCAGCGAGCCGACGCTGTTCATGGACAGCGCGCCGTTGGTGCCGACCAGCGACCGGGGCAGGGTGCTGCCGATGCCGACGCTGCGGAACGCGGTGCCCTTGCCGAGGTTGTCGACCAGGCTGTCCAGCCAGCCCCGGCCGCCGGTCTCGCTGGGCAGGCCGCCGAGGTTGCAGGCGTCCGCGGCCTGGAAGTGGCTGCGGGACAGCCGCTCGTCGGAGACCGCCGGGACGAAGCCGAGCTGGCCGGCCTTGAGCCACTGCTCCAGCGGCTTGAACGCGCTGGTCAGCTTGAACCCCCGGCCCAGGGCCAGGGAGTCGTCGCCAAGCAGCAGGTCGGGGCGGGCCTTGGCCAGCACCGGGTCGCCGGCCGGGGCGACCAGGCTCAGCCCGTCCAGCCCGCCGTAGAGGAAGACGTGGATCAGGGTGCCGGTCTTCGTGGCGGCGAACGAGGCGGAGGTGGTGACGAACTGGGCGGTGGCCAGCGCCGTGGCGGTGGCGGCGGCCCCGGCCACGAAGGTGCGCCGGGTGACCCCCCGACCGTCCTGCTGGGCCTCCTCCAGCCCCTCCAGCCGGCGGTAGCGGTCGGCCTCGGCGGCGTTCTCGGCGGCGACGATGTCGGCCTCCGCCCGCAGCAGCGCCTCGGCCGGGTTGTCGGCGAGCCGCCGCAGGTCGGGGCATTCGGGGTGCAGGGGGAACGAGTGCACAGTCTTCTCCATCGGATGCCTCACCGGAGGTGGTGCTGGGGGGACGCGAGGATCGCCCGCGCGACGGCGGCGACGGCCCCGTTGAACGTGGCGTCGACCCTGGTGCTCGCCGAGACCCCGGCGATGTCGAGGATCAGCTCCCGCTCCCGGGCGCTGAGCTTCTGGTGCACCAGGCGCTGGGCCAGCGCGTCCACGTACGCACCGGCGGCGGCCGGCGGCCGGGCGACCAGCTTCTCCGGCCTGGTGTACGTGAACTGGGTGCGCCCGCCGCCGATCAGCTCGCCGGCCTCGTTCCAGCCGTTGACCATCGCGCCGGCCGAGGTCCAGGCGACGTAGACGTCCGGGTAGCCGTCGGGGGTGGGCTGGCCCATCGGGTACTGGCCCAACTCGCGCATCTTGTCGTGGATCTGCCGCAGCCCCTGGGCGAACGCGGTGCGCTTGTTGTCGCCCTGCTTGAACCCGGGCGCCGCCTGCGGGGAGACGCCGAGGGTGCGGTACGTGGCGACCAGGTACTCCATCGGCCGGCGCACCTTCTGGCCCACCGACGCCCAGAACTCCGAGGAGCTGAAGAGCGTCATCAGCATCGGCTTGATCATGCCCTTGTTCGCCGAGTACGTCTTGGCCAGGCGCTCCACCAGGGACTTCGGCGGGGTGTCCGAGACGAACCGGGTGGCCAGGCTCTGCGCCACGTACCTCGCGGTCGACGGGTGCAGCGCGATGTACGCGATGTACGCGTCGATGGCCGCGTCGGCCTTCTTCGGGTCGTCGGAGTTGTTCGGATGGGAGAAGCCGAGGACCTTCACCTTGCCCAGGTAGTGCCGCTCCGGGCGGAAGACGTACCTGCCGTCGTTGACGCCGCGTCCGGTCTGGAGCAGGGCGGCCTGCCGGACGTCCTTCTCGGTGTAGCCGCCGTCGACGCCCACCGAGTACAGCTCCAGGTTCTCCCGGGCCAGGTTCTCGTTGACCGCGTCGGCGCGGGAGTCGTTCTGGCTGAGGTACAACAGCAGAGCCGGGTGCTTGTTCGCGGCCACCAGCATCTCCGGGTAGCTGCCCAGCGCGTGTTTGCGCACCACGTCGGCGTCGAACGAGGGCCGGTACACCTCGCCGCCGTCGAAGTTGGCGGCGACGTGCAGGAAGTCGTTCCAGAAGTCGACCATCACCTCGAAGAGCTGGCGCTCCGACCAGATCTGCCGGGCGATGGTGGCGTCGACCACTTCGCGCTCGGGCTGCGCGCCCCGCTCGTTGAGGGCGTCGCGCCGGTCGCGTAGCTGCTGGGGGCTCAGCTTGAGCGTCGGCAGGTCGGCCAGCTTCAGCTCCGCCGGGGTGGGCGCGAGCTTCTCCGGCTCCAACTGCTGGCGGACCCAGGCGTCGATGCCGAGCCGCTTGATGTCGGCCGTCAGCTTCGGGGTGGCGCCGAAGGTCGCCCGGCTGGCCAGGTGCCGGACCGGGTCCTTGGCGAGCACGGTCTTGACCGTGACCTGGGTGGCCTCGGCGGCGGCGGCCGGCCCGGAGAAGGTACGCCCACCGGAGGGGCTGTTCTTCTTCAGCGCCTCGCCGGCCCGGGAGCCCATGTAGCTCTCGTTCTGCTCGGTGTAGGTGCGCACCCTGCTCGGCTGCTGGCCGCTGGGGCGGGCGGGGGTGCCGTCGGTGACCGTGGTGCCGGTGGCGTCGCCGACCGGGGCGTCGCCGTCGAAGAGCCCACGTACCTGCGGGGTCATGGCCAGGGCGGCGCCGCCGGCCACCACCGCGGCGGTCCCCCCGATGGCGGCGAGGGCGCGCCGCCGGCGCACCCGGCGGCCCGGGTCGTCGTCATCGTCGAGGTTGGGCAGTCCGTAGCCGGGAGTCGCGGCCTTGGCCGGCCGGCCGAGGCCGTCGGGGCCGACCCACTGTGGGCCGCGCCGTGCCGGCCCGGGGGCGGGCGCATGTCCCGGGTACGGGCCTGCCGGGGCGGGGTGAGCGCCGGGGTGCGGATGGTCCGGCTCGTGGCTGGCCGGGCCGTAGGGGGCGGACGTGCCGTGGTCGCGGTAACCGTCCGGGGTGGGGTGCTGTCGTCCGTCCCAGCCGCGGTCGTCCCGCGGTCGGCTCGGTGGCACATTCTGGTCGGCCATGTACCAATCCCGTTTTCGTCGAACGCCGGCACGGCTACGCCCGGGGGTGGGACGGGTGCGGCGGCTACTGCTGGAGGAGTTGCTCCGGAAGGTAGCCGGGGGGTGAAGGGCCTTCAAGGCGTGCCGAACCAGCCGGCGAAGGCACTTAAGGCGGCGCTCAACGCCACCGGCGGAGGGCCCGTTTCGACTGTTGCCGGGGGCGACGTCCGGAGCAGGACGAACACGTACCGGCCGGGCCCGGACGTGCCGTTTCGCACCGTCCCGGCGTGACGTGCGTCGATCCACGGCAAAGGGAAACTTAAGGCGGGGGTAAGGCTGCGCTCAGGCGGCCCACGACGCGGGGGCCAGCGCTCCGGTGGCGGTGGACGGGCCCGGCGGGCAAGGACGCCGGCTCCCGCTCCCACCCGGCGAGCTGTCGAAAGTAGCAGCAGGAGGAGCGCGTGAGCCGCCGCCGCAGCGGGTATGCCGCCGAACCGCTGAACGCGTGAGGGGAAGGCACCGCCATGCTCAGCAAAGAGGATCAGCGCAGGTTCGAACAAATCACCCGTCAGCTCCGGGAGAGCGATCCGGAGTTCTTCGCCCGCCTGGAACACCGGGCCCGGGCCAACCGCGGCCGGTACCTGATGCTGTTGACCATCGTGCTGTGGGCCTCGCTGCCGGCGGCGACCGTGCTGGCCGGCGGGCTGGCCGGGGCGATCTTCGCGGTGGTACTGCTGGCCAACGCCGGGCTCATGTGGCGGTTCCGCCGCCGCTGGCTGTGACGCCGTTCCGGCCGCCGGTCCGCCGTCGGCCGCGAACCGTCATCGGGTCGTCGGACGGGGCACCGACGTCGGTGCCCGGCCCGTCTCCGGGCGGGCGTGGCCGAACTCCCGGTACGCCCGGCGCAGCCGTTCCAGCAGGCCGGGCCCGCCGAGCGCGGGCGCGGGCGGGCCGAGCTGCCGCAGCAGCAGGTCCGGGCCGGTCAACAGGGTCGGCGGCCGGTCCGGCAGCGGCACCGGAGGCACCCAGAACCGGTCGACGGCCTCGTCCAGGGGCGCCGGGGGCAGCGCGGCGAGCGCCCGCGCCGCGCCGACGGCCGGCGCGACCCGGACGCGATCGTCCCTGGCGGACGGTGATCCGGGGCGGCCGGCCACCGCCGGGGCGGCCGACCCGGCCCGACCGGGGCCGTCCGGGGTGGACGGCGCGGGCACCCGATCAGAACCGTCCGGGGTGGACGGCGCGGGCACCCGACCAGGACCGTCCGGGGTGGACGACGCGGGCACCCGACCGGCCCTCGGGGCGTTCCGATCGACCGCCGTGGCACCGGCACCGGCAGCGCCGGCGGTCGGCTCCGCGCGGCCGGCGGTCGGGGCGGCGGCGCGCAGGTCGCGCAGCCGGTCCAGCAGCTCCGCCCGCCGCCGTCCCCGCCAGTGCAGCAGCTCGAACGGGTCCGCGTCGAACGCCTCCGCGAGCAGGTAGAACGCCGCCGCGAGGTGCTTGCACGGGACGGCGAAGTCGGGGCAGTCGCACCGCTGGGCCAGCTCGTCGACCCGGGCGGGGAACAGCGGCGCCCCGGCCCCGGCGCACAGCTCCTCCAGTTCGGCGGGGAGGTCGCCGGCGAGCAGCCGGGCGCTGAAGAACGCCTGCGCCGCCAGCTCCGCCTCGATCCGGTGCCACAGCGCCGTCGGGAACGGCTCCAACGCGATCCGAACCCGGTACGGCTGGGGCCGGGAGCCCTGCACCCGCGCGGTCACCACGCCGGGGGCGATGTCGAGGCTGAGCACCTGGCCCGCCCGCGCGTACGACCGGCCCCGGGTGAGCCGGGTGCCCAGCGCGAACGACTCCAGCACCTCCAAAAACCGGCGGGACCACCAGGACCGGCCGATCGCGCCCCGGGTGCTGCGGGCGCGCAGCCCGCCGTCGACCCGGCGCGGCCGGCCGTATTCCGCGAACCGGCCGGTCGACGCCGACCCGTCCGGCGACGGCCCGGTCACTCGGCCACCGCCCCGGCGTCCAGCGTGAACAGCTCGCGCAGCCGCTCGGTGGACAGCTCGGTCACCCACTGCTCCCCGGAGCCCACCACCGACGCGGCCAGGCTCCGCTTCTCGGCGATCATCGCGGCCACCTTCTCCTCCATCGTGCCGGCGCAGACGAACTTGCGGACCTGCACCCTCCGGCGCTGGCCGATCCGGAACGCCCGGTCGGTGGCCTGGTCCTCGACGGCGGGATTCCACCACCGGTCGACGTGGACCACGTGGTTGGCGGCGGTGAGGGTCAGCCCGGTGCCGCCGGCCTTGAGGCTGAGCACGAACAGCGGCGGCCCGTCAGCGGACTGGAACCGGGTCACCATCGCGTCCCGGTCGGCCTTGCCCACCCCGCCGTGCAGGAAGAGCACCTCCCGGCCGAACCGGGCGGAGAGGTGCCCGCGCAGCATCCCGCCGAACTCGGCGTACTGGGTGAACAGCAGGGCCCGCTCCCCCGCCGCGAGCACCTCGTCGAGGATCTCCTCCAGCCGGGCCAGCTTGCCGGACCGACCGGCCAGGGCGGACCCGTCGCGCAGGAGCTGGGCGGGGTGGTTGCAGACCTGCTTGAGCCGGGTCATCGCCGACAGCACCAGGCCGCGCCGCTCGATGCCGTCGCTGGACTCGATGCGGGCCAGCATGTCGTCCACCACCGCCTGGTAGAGCGACGCCTGTTCGGCGGTGAGGTTGCACAGCACCTCCATCTCCAGC
This sequence comes from Micromonospora rubida, assembly GCF_009908295.1. Lineage (GTDB taxonomy): Bacteria > Actinomycetota > Actinomycetes > Mycobacteriales > Micromonosporaceae > Micromonospora > Micromonospora rubida. The sequence continues at coordinate 17,437 of NZ_JAAALO010000018.1, read as the reverse complement.
TTCTCGGGCAGGTCGGAGATGATCGACGAGTCGGTCTTGAGCCGGCGCAGCACGAACGGGCCGGTCATCCGGCGCAGCCGCTCGGCGGCGTCGGCGTCGCCGTGCCGCTCGATCGGCTCGGCGTACGCCTTCTTGAAGCTGGCGGCCGGTCCGAGCAGGCCGGGGTTGGCGAACTGCATGATGGACCACAGGTCGGCGAGCCGGTTCTCCACCGGGGTGCCGGTGACCGCCACCCGGTGCCGGGCGGGCAGCGACCGGACCGCCTCCGCCTGCCGGGTGGCGGCGTTCTTGATGGCCTGCGCCTCGTCCACCACCAACCGGTGCCAGTCGATCCCGGCCAGCTCGACCGCGTCCCGGGTGGCCACCGAGTAGGTGGTGAGGACCAGGTCCGCCGCGTGCACGACCGCGGCGAACCCCTCCCGGCGCGCCCGGTCGGCACCGTGGTGCACGTGTACGCGCAGCGTCGGGGCGAACCGGGCGGCCTCCCGCTGCCAGTTGCCGACCAGCGACATCGGGCAGACCAGCAGGGTCGGCCCGGCGGTCGGCGGGTCCCCGGCGATCAGCGCCAGCAACTGCACCGTCTTGCCCAGCCCCATGTCGTCGGCGAGCACCCCACCGAGGCCGAGCGACTGGAGGAACGCCAGCCAGGCCAGCCCTCGCCGCTGGTACGGCCGGAGCGTCCCGGTGAACGTCGGCGGCGGGTCCAGCGGGGTGAGCCGCCGCTCGGCCTGCCCGGAGAGCAGCTCGCCGAGCGCCCCGTCGGCGGTCACCTCCAGCACCGGGAGCGCGTCGTCGGAGTCCGCGTCGGCGAGGCCGAGCCGGAGCAGGTCGGCCACGGTCAGCTCACCGGCCGAGCGGAGCATCCGCAGCCCGGCGGCGAGCTGCCCCGGGTCCAGCTCCACCCAGCGCCCCCGCAGCCGGACCAGCGGCGTCTTCAGCTCCGCCAACGCGGCCAGCTCCTCGGCGGTGAGCGGCTCGTCGCCGAGGGCCACCTCCCACCGGTAGTCGACCAGCGCGTCCAGGCCGAACCCGCCGTCCGCGGCGGCCACGGTGCCCGGCGCGGTGCGGCTGCGGGCCTGCAACCGGGCCCCCAGCCGGGACGAGGGCCGCCGCCACCAGCCCGGCAGCAGCACCCCGAAGCCGGCGGCGTGCAGCACCGGAGCGCCGTCGCGCAGGAACCGGTGCGCGCCCTCGACGTCCAGCTCCAGGGCCTCCGGGGTGGCCGTGCGCAGCGCCGCGTCCAGCTCCGGCCAGAGCCGGCTGGCCCGGCCCAGCTCGGCGAGCAGGGTCTCCTGCGGGGAGTCCAGCCGGCCGGCGAGGGCGGGCACGGTGTGCGGGGACCGCCAGACCTGCCCGGCGTCGACGATCAGGCTCGGCTCGTCGGCGGCCTGGAGCCCGAACTCGACCCGCCAGCGGGCGGCGTCGGGGGGCATCCCGGCCGGACCGGCCACCGCCTCCTGCGGACCCCGGGCCCCGGTTGGCGCGTCGTCGAGCGGGTCGGCCGAGACGTCGTCGAGCGGGTCGGTCAGGGCATCGCCGAGCAGGTCGGCGGCCGGCTCCACCAGGCGGAAGCTGGCCCGGACCGCGCCGCCGGCCGCGTCCCGCTGCCAGTCGTCCAGCTCGGCGCGCAGCGCCGCGAGGGCCGCCGGCTCGGCGGTGAACTCCCCGGCCGCCCCGGTCAGCGCGGCCAGCCAGGCCGGCACCGCCCCGGTCGACCGGCCGGCCCGGGTCGGCGTGGCGCGGGTGAGGGCAGCCCGGGCTGCGGCGTCGGTCAGCGCGTCGAGGGCGTCGGCGAGCAGGTCGCCGGGGGGCAGGTCGCCGGCGGCCCGGGCGGCCGGCGGGAGGGCCAGGGCGAGCGACCGGGCCCAGGCCGCGTCGGCGCCGGTGAGCAACGGTCGCCACACCGCCCGCGCCACGACCGCCCCGGTCCGCGCGGGCCGCCGGGCCCGCGTCGGGGCGGCAGCCGGGCGGAACGCGACCGGGTCCGCCCGCGTCGCCGGGGCCCCGGGGTCATGGTCTTCGGGCCGCGACGCGGCGACCCCGGGCAGGACGCGGCCCCGGCGGACCAGGTCGACGGCGAACTCGGCCAGCTCGGCCAGGTGCCGAAGGCTGGCGCCCGGCACCCCGGCGTGGTCGCCGAGGGCGCACAGCAGCGCGAGTGCGTCCGCCGGGGCGTACCGGAGGGCGGGGGCGCGCCAGCCGGCGAGGGTGACCGGCCCGCGGACCGGCTCGGCGACGGCGGTCCGGACCAGCTCCGGCGAGTCGACCGGCGAGCCCGCCCGGGTGGGCAGGCGCAGCAGCACCGCCCCGGCCTCGCCGATCCCCGACCCGGTCGTCCCCGGGCCGGCGGGTGGCGGGCCGGAGGCAACCGGAGCGGCGGTAACCGGGCCGGCGGGTGGCGGGCCGGAGGCAACCGGAGCGGCGGTAACCGGGCCGGCGGGTGGCGGGCCTTCGGTCTGTGGGTCGGCCGGGTCGAGGGCGGCGGCCAGCGTGGCGTGGTCGGCGGCGAACGGGTGGGGGCGCTCGCGGGGGGCCCGGCCGGGGCGGCGGGGCGCCCGCGCCGGCAGGGCGGTGTCCTCGGCCCAGACGGCGAGCCCCGAGCCGGGCAGCCACGCCCCGTGGATGACCAGCACCCGTCCCCCTTCGACCGACGACCGACGACCGACGACCACCGAGAATAGCGGGGCCCGACCTGACCCGGCCGGACCGGACCGGACCGGACCGGGACAACGCCCGGCGCCGGAACCATCTAGATTGCCTTCGTTCCGTTCACGGGGGAGGGCCATCGTCCATGTCCAAGCGCGCGCCTCGTCGATTCAGCCGGCGTCGGGTCCTGTCCACGGGCGGCGTGCTCGCGGCCACCGCGACGGCAATGCCATCGGTGCTGCTGACCGAGTCCTCCCCAGCCCGGGCGGAGGCCCCGGCGTACGACCCCGAGCAGCGGTTCGTCCAGCTCGTCGGCGGCGGCAACGGGGTGATCTACGCGATCCAGGCTGACGGTGCCCTGCTGTGGTACCGGCACTGGGGCTGGCAGACCGGCGTGACCGGGTGGGCCAGCGGCTCCGGGCGGAGGATCGGCACCGGGTGGAACCAGTTCCGCACCGTGCTGGGCAGCGCCGACGGGTCGCTCTACGGGGTGCGGGCCGACGGCACGATCCACTACTACCGCTACGTCTGCACCAACTACACCACCGGGGTGGGCTACTGGAGCGGCAGCCGGCAGATCGGGGCCGGCTTCCAGCGGTTCCCCCGGCTGTTCGGCTTCGACGGCGCGATCTACGGGGTGGACGACGCCGGCGACCTCTACGGGTACCAGTACGACGCGGGCACCGGGAAGTGCACCGGCGGTGCCCGGATCGGTCGCGACTTCAAGAGCTACCAGCTGCAAGGGGACGCGTCCGGGGTGATCTTCGCCCATCGGCACGGGGACATCTACTGGCACCGGCACCTCGGCGGCGGGGCCTGGGCCAAGGGATCCGGCTACCGGATCGGGCGCGGCTTCGGCGAGCTGACCCACCACGGGCTCGTCTTCGCCGGCCAGGGCGCGATCTACGGCGTCACGCCGGGCGACCCGACCCTCCGGGCCACCGGGACCCTGGTCAACTACCGGCTGACCAACTGGGCCACCGCCGGCACCGACCAGAAGGCGAGCTGGGTCAACGGCGGCTCCGGCCGGACGGTCGGCAGCGGGTTCACCGTCCAGGCGCAGGCCGCCCTCCAGGGGTACGCGCTGCAGCAGAGCTTCACCGCCGGCTCGACGGCCCGGGTGGCGGTGTCCAGCACCTACCCGACGTACACCGCCTCGGTGGTGCGGGTCGCGCCGAGCAGCGACGCACCCGTGGTGGTCGGCCAGCCCGTGACCGTCGACGGCGGGGTGCAGCCGCTGCCCGTCGGTTACCTGCGCGACGGCTGCGGCTGGTCGGACACCGTCCGGCTGCCGGTCTCCGAGGACTGGCCCTCCGGCCTGTACGCCGTCCGTCTGGAGGGGCCGCACCAGTTGCGCCGGCACGTGCCGTTCGTGGTGACCCCGCAGCAACCGGTCAACGACATCGCGGTCCTGCTGCCGACGAACACCTACCACGCGTACAACACCTGGGGCGGGCACAGCCAGTACTGCGCGGACCTCACCGGCATCCGCACCCTGTCGCTGCGCCGGCCGTCCACCGAGCACCACGTCGAGGAGACCGGCAACCTGGAGCACACCATGTGGTCGGACGTGCTGCTGATGCGCTGGATGACCCGCCAGGGGCTCGCCTTCGACTGCTACACCGACGGCGACCTGCACGCCTCGGACTCCTGGCTGACCAGCTACCGGGTGCTGGTGCTGGGCAGCCACCCCGAGTACTGGTCGGAGGGCATGCGCCAGAGCCTGAGCGACTACCAGGCCGGCGGCGGCCGGGTTATCTACGCCGGCGGCAACGGCCTGTACGAGCGGGTCCGGTTCAGCGAGGACGGCAGCGCGGTCAGCTTCCGCACGCCAGCGAGCCAGCGGGACACGTTCAACGCGCTCGGCCTGCCCGCCTCGCTGCTCCTGGGGACGAACTACACCAGCGCGAGCTGGTTCACCTTCGCCCCGTACGCGGTGGTCAGGGACCATCCGCTGCTGGCCGGCACCGGGCTGACCGTCGGCAGCCAGTTCGGCGTCAAGGGCACCAACGGCGCGGCCAGCGGCTGGGAGACCGACGCGATGCTCGGCCTCGCCGGGGAGGCCACCCCGGCACAGGTGATCGCCCGGGGTCAGAACCCGTCCGGCGGCGCCGCGATGGTCCTCATCAAGCGGTCGAACGGCGGGTTCGTCTTCAGCGCCTCATCGATCACCTTCGCCGGGGCGTTGGACTCCGACCCCGCGCTGTCGCGGATCTTCCGTAACGTGTTCACGCTGGCGCTGGAGGATGGGCCGGTGGTCCGCCGTACCAGGGCGCCGATGCGGCGCACCGCGCCCGCGCCGGCGCAGCCCGAGCCGACGCCGCTGGAGTGAGTGCCGCCGTGACCGTGGGGCCCGTGTTCGATCTTCTCGTGCTCGGCGGCCTGGGGGTGGACCTGCGGGTACGCGTGCCGCACCTTCCGCTGCGGGCCGCCGACTCCCACACCGTTCCCCCGATCGACCTGCGGGTCGGCAACACCGGCACCGGGGTGGCGCTGGCCGCCCGCGCGCTCGGCCTGCGGGTGGCGGTGGTCGACGTGCTCGGCGCCGACCCGGAGGGCGAGGTGGCCCGGGCCGCGCTGGACCGGGCCGGGGTGCACACCGTGCTGGCCGTGGCCCCCGCCGGGACCCGCCGGTCGGTGAACCTGGTGGACCCGGGCGGCCGACGGATGTCCCTCTACGATCCCCGCCCGTGGCAGGGGCCGCCGCCGTTCGCACCGGAGCGGCTGACCGCACTGGCCCGGGACGCGGCGCACGTGCACGTTTCGATCATGGACTGGGCGCCGCCCCTGCTGCCCGCGCTGCGCGCCGGGCTGCCGGCCGGGGTCGGTCTCTCCACCGACCTGCACGACTGGGACGGCGACAACCCGTACCACCTCCCGTTCGCCGACGTGGCCGACCTGGTCTTCGTCAGTGGCGTCCGGCTCGGGGAACGGGCCGGGGCGGTCGCCGCCGCGCTGGCGCCCCGGACCACCGTGGTCACCCGGGGCGCGGACGGCGCGGAACTCTTCGTCGCCGACGGGCCGCCCGCCCGGGTGCCCGCCGCCGCGCCGCCGGGGCCGGTGGTGGACACCAACGGCGCCGGGGACGCGTTCGCGGCCGGCCTGGTCGCCGCCCGGCTGCGCGGCGCGGGGCTGGCCGAGGCGGCGGCGTACGCGGCCCGGGTCGCGGCGGCGGCCTGCGCGCACGACGGCATGGAGTACCCGCCGGGGCTGCTGCCGCCCGGGTGAGCGGCCCGGCCGGGGTGGGCGCGCGCGACCCGGCCGGCCGGGTCGCGCCGGTGGTCAGACCGCCCCGGTGGAGCCGTCGGTCAGCTCGCGCAGAATGTCGGCGTGGCCGGCGTGCCGGGCCGTCTCCTCCACCATGTGCGTCAGGATCCAGCGCAGGGAGACCTCGCCGAGCTGCGGCTGCGGCACCACGTGGTCGAGGTCGAAGCGCGCGGCGACCGCGCGGGACCGGGCGCAGGCCCGCTCGTAGCCGGCCAGGAGGGACCGCACCGTGTCGGCGTCGTCGAGGATGAAGCTCGCCGCCGCCGCCTCCTCGGTGGTCGGGCAGACGTCGCCGGGCTCCGGGGCGAGCAGGTAGGGAAACCAGTTCCGCTCGACCAGCGTCAGGTGTTTCACCAGGCCGGCGAGGGTGGTGAGGGAGGGCACCAGCCGGCGCCGGGCGTCGGCGTCGCTGAGGCCGCGCAGTTTGCGCGTCACGGTGGCGCGGTGGAAGTCGAGGAAGGATTCGAGCACGGCGCGCTCGTCGCCGGTGCGGGCCAGCACCGGCCCGAGGGTGGGGTCGATCGCGATCTCCGCCATCTCCGGACTCTAACTGTCACCCCCCGATCACGCTGCCCACAGCTTTGCGCCTCGGGAGCGCGCCGCAGGGCGAGCGCGGGCCGGTAACTCCTGCGGGGCGGCGGTCGCCCGGGCAGGATTGGGCGCATGGCAGCAACGGTAGAGATCCCGCTGGCGGGCGGCACCGCCGACGGGCAGGCGGTCACGGTCGAGCTGGACAGCAACGGCCGTCCGCCGTTGACCCACCACCACCTCGGCGAGCACGGGCTGGCCGAGGCCGAGATCTACGAGCTGGAGTCGGTGGCCGAGGGCAGCCGGGGGTGGCTCTACCGGTGGCGGGGGTCGGCCGTCTGACCGCCGGGCGCCCCGGTCGGACGAAGCCGGCCGCCAGCCCGGTCCGGCAGCCGCGACGAGCGCAGGCTCTCCAGCACCGCGCCGGTCACCTGCGACGTGCCCCGGGCCTGGTCGCAGACCTCGGCCACCCGGCGGGCCGTCTCCGCGGCGCGGGCCTCCCGCTCGTCCCACAGCCGGTCCACCTCGGCCAGCAGCGGCCCCTCCACCTCCCGCTCCACGCCGCGCAGCGCCGGCACGCCGAGGCGCTGGGCCAGGTCGAAGACCTTCCCCGCGTACGGCAGAGGCAGGAACGGGGTGCCGACCATCGCGGCGAAGATCAGGAAGTGCAGCCGCATGCCGACGGCGAGGTCGAAGTGCCGCATCAGCCCGAGCACCTGCCGGGGCGAGTAGTCGCCGTGCAGGATGCGCCCCCGCTCGGCGGCGGTCATGTGCGACATCACGCCGTGCGAGTGCCGGATGTCGTCGCGTTCCATGGGCACGAAGAGCACGTACGCGTCGATGCGGTGGATCAGGAAGTCGGCGATCTGGGCGATCAGCCGGTGGTAGCCGTCGATGTCGAGCCGCTCGGCGGCCCGGCCCGGCTCCCGGACGCTGAGCCCGACCAGTCGCCGGCCGGCCGGCACCCCCTCCTCGCGCAGGAACCGGTCGGGGAACTCCTCGGGCTCCAGCAGGAACGCCGGGTCGGCGGTCACCGTGATCGGGTTGATCAGCCCGGCCTCCTCCAGCACCATCCGGGACTCCTGGTCCCGCACGGTCACCTCGGTGGCGCCGGCCAGGGTCTCCCGGACCATCCCCGTGTCCACCCCGTCGCTGAGCGGCCCCACCCCCACCGCGTACGTGAGCAGGGGCAGGCCCCGCTCCTGGGCGACCCGGACCACCCGCAGGTAGCGGCGGGCCTCCCGGTCGTAGAGGATGCCGCCGCCGCCGAGGATCAGCAGGTCCAGCTCGGCCAGCACCTGCGCCGAGTCGACCCGGCTGACCCCCTCCCAGGGCACCGCCTCCACGTCGGGGTGGGCCCGGGCGGTGTGCTCCGGGTTCCGGGAGAAGACGATGATCCGCGCGTGCGGCTCGTGCGAGCGCAGGTCGGCCAGGAGGCCGGTCAGGATCGCCTCGTCGCCGAGGTTGCGGCCACCATACGAGCCCAGCACGCCGATCGTCAGTGCGGTGCGGTCCCCCATCGCCTCGCTCCTCCCGGTGTGCGTCCGGCCTCCCGGTGTGCGTCCGTGCGTCCGGTCCTCCCGGTGCGCGTCCGGGCAGGGTTCCCGCTGGGTACGGGGGCACACCTGGGACGGTCAGCCCGGTCCGGGCGGGCGATCGGCTTGCTCACCGGGCTGACCGGTTCGCTCATCTGCTGGGCGGTGACCCAGCGATCTCGAACGCGCCGGCCGGTAATGCCGTCAGCGCCTTCCGCCGGCGGGTGACCGACCGGCGCCCTGGACGACGTCGCGGTAGCCGGCGAAGGCGAGCTTGGGCCGGTAGGTGTCGGTGACGATCCCCAACGTTGCGGTGGGTTGGTCGGAACCGCTGTCCGCGTCGCGCAGGCTGAACAGCTCGTACTGGGCGATGTTCAGGGCTTCCCGACGGGCGACGATCACGTCGAGCATGTCGGACAGTGAGTCGCGCTGCCCCTGCTCGGTGCGTGGCGCCCCGCTGGGACTGCCGTTCTCGACCACGTGGATCGGAATGCGGGGCGGGATGCCGGCGCGCGGTAGCGAGTGGTTTCGTAGGTGGTCGAGGGCGTGCGCGGTGAGGGATGCGACGTCGCCCGGCCGGCCGCGCGGGGCGACGGGCGAGAAGGCGTCGGGGTACAGGCCCAGGCCGACGTAGTCGACGTGGTCCGCGAAGTCCCGCCGCGGCAGGGTGGACAGGTATGCCCAGAACGCGTCGTCGCCGCCCAGCCATTCCGCCGGCTCGGCGACGGAGAACCCGACCCGTACCCCCTGCCGGTGCCGTCGGTCGAGCGCGGCGCGCGCGTGCGGTACGCCGAGGGTCAGGGCCTGGAGAACGCCGGGGGCGCTTCCGTCGATGAGGGGGATCGGAAAGTTGGGTTCGAGCGTCACCTGAAGGCACCGCGTCAGGTGGCCGTAGCGGTCGATGACGGTGTCGAGGAAGGCCAGCCATCCGGGGATGTCGGCGGTCCGGGGGAGGTAGCTCACCACGAGGTCCAGTTCGCGGCCTCCCTCGACGTACCACTCGTCGGGCATCGTGAGGTGGGCGAGGTCGTGGTCGGCACCGAGCGAGGTGACGACGTCGGGCGGTGTGTCGTCGCCGAAGAAGTGCACGTACTCGCGGACGACGAACGGCCGGCCGCCCGCGAGGTCGTCGACGAGGGCGCGGATCGCGGTGGGATCGGGCGGGTACGAGCAGACGGTGCCGGCCCGTCCGCCCGGGTAGATGCCGAACTTCATGCGTCGGTCCCCCCTGGTCCGTCGGGCTCCGCGTGGGGCCAGTCGATGTCGCGTGACCGGATCCGCGCCGCCAGGATCCTGATCCAGCCCGCCTCGGCGGCGACGACGTTGCGCCAGTAGGCGACTTCGAGCATGTACGCCTCGGGCATCCCGGCGGGCTCCTGCCGCAGCGCCGTCAGCCTCTCGCCGAGGCGGGCGGCGCGGTCGTCCAGGATCGACGCCGCGTCGGCGGCCGGGAGGATCGCCAGGTAGGCCACGGCCATGACGAAGTCCTGGGAGGCGACCTGGGCGTCGCTGAGGCCCTCCACGACCCTGCGGCTGAAGTCCTCCAGCCCCGCCTCGGTCACCTCGTACGCCGTGCGTGGCGGCCGATTTCCCATTCGTTCGGGGGCGCGGGCGGCGACCTGGCCGGCCCGCTCCAGCGTCTTCAGCAGGGACGTGACGGTGCTGCGGGTCACCGAGAGATCCCCGTACCGGTCGCGCAGGCGTGTCGTGAGGTCGTAGGCGTGTGACGGCTGCTCGACGAGGAGCCCGAGCAGCGGCAGCACCAGGCTGTTCCGGGAGGCGTTCAGGGGCATCGGGACAACCTGATAGGCGTATACGCCTAAACGCAACCTCGGATCCGGCCCGGGGACCTCGACACCGCACTCGACGCCCGAGGCCCGACGCCGGCCCCGGTCGGGCAGGCCACGGTCAGGCAGGCCCCGGTCAGGCAGGCCACGGTCAGGCCGGCTCGCGGACCTGGGTGGTGAGGAACGGGATCACCGCGGCGGGCAGCGCCGGCGAGGCGACGACGTCGTAGTGGGTGAGGCCGGGCAGCACGGCCAGCCGCGACGCGGGACGGTCGGTGCCGTCCCAGCCGGCGTCGCGGTGACCGCCGCCGAGCAGCCCGAAGAACTCCGCCACGTGGCCGACCGGGATCGAGTCGGCGTCGGCGAAGACCAGCAGGGTGGGGTTGGCCAGGGCGGCCACCTCGGCCGACCAGTCGTACTCGCGGCGGAGCAGGTCGCCGGTCTTGGCCCAGAGCGCCGGCCAGTCCTGCGGGCGCGGGGCGATCCGGGCGTACAGCTCGTGCGGCGGGGTGCCCCGCATCCCCTCGCCCGTCCGCTCGTCCTGGGTGTCCATCGCGGCCAGCACCTCCGGGTACCAGCCCTGCCGACGGCAGGGGGCGGAGACCACCACCAGCCGGCGCACCAGGTCCGGGTGCTGGATCGCGATCCGCAGGGCGACGCCGCCGCCCAGCGAGTAGCCCAGCACGTCGGTCTCGCCGAGGCCGAGGTGGCGGATCAGCGCCGCGACGTCGTCGGCCATCGACTCGTACCGCAGCGGGCGGTCGACGTCGGCGGTGCGGCCGTGCCCCTGGAGGTCGACCCCGATCACCCGGCGGCGCCCGGCGAGGGCGGGCAGGACCGGGGCGAACATCTCCACCGCGCCGTACCCGCCGTGCAGCAGCACCAGGGGACGGCCGGCGCCGTGCACCTCGTACCACAACCGCAGGCCGTTGACCTCCGCGTAGCTCACCAGGGCACCTCCCGCTCGTCCGGCCACTCGCCCCGATCCAACACCAGTCGTACAAAATCGCGGCGCGGATCGCCCCGGCCCCTCCCCCGGCGGCGTCCAGTGGGCCGCCACCCGCCCTGGATCCGGGGTCGGCCGGGACGACGGGGGCAAGCCACCGTGGGCGGGTCCGCCGACGCGGTCACCGAGGGCAGTGGGATGCCGGCCGGAATCCCCTGCTATCCCGGCCGGACACACGGGTCGGTGATCGTGTAGGTCGGGCTCTGCGCCGTGCGGCCGTCCACCGCGGTCGCCCGTACCGACCAGGTCAGCGCCGACGCGCGCAGCCCTCCGACGGTCACCCGCCCGGCGGACCCGTCCACCGTCATGGCCCGGGCCGACGTGCGGCCGCCGGCAGGTGTCCAGCGAACCTCGGCGCCGCCGAGCGTGGCACTGCCGGTGGCCTGCACCGCAAGGCTGTACGTCTCCGCACCGCACCGCACCCGCGCGGCGGCGGAGGCCGTGAACGGGGCGGCGACCTGCGGTGCGGTGGTCGGCCGGGGCACGGTCGGCGGCCTGCTCGGTGCCGTGGTCGGTGCCGGTGCGGCGCCACCCGGCACGACATCGGGCGGTGTGGGCGCATCGGCCCCGGCAGCCCCGTCGCCGTCCGCCGGCCCGGCGACGGGGCCGGACGTCGCACCGCCGGCGCCGGCCGGAGCTGGCGGGTCGGCTTCCGTGGCAGTGACGGACGGCAGCGGCGCGGCGGGGGGTGCCGCCGGCTCCCCGGCCGGTAAACCGAGCACTTCGGACACCGGTTGGCCAGAGCCGTCCTGGCCTGCGGTCGGGCGACCGGGGGCCAGTGCCCAGGTGCCGAGCACGGCGATGAGGATCAGCAGGGCCGCGGACGCGGCCAGCCTCCGACGGCGACGGTCGCGGTCCGACCGCGAGGTCGCCCGCACGGCGTGCGCCACCCCACGCGGCACCGCCGCACCGCCCGAAGATGCCGCCGCATTGCCCGGGGACACCGCCGCACCGCCGGCCGCCGACGTGTGCCCCTCGGCCGGTCCGTCCGCCGGCTCGGCGTCGCCGGGACCAGGAGGGTCGTCGGCCGCCGGGCCGGCCGGGACCGCACTCGCCGCGTCGGCCGCCGGGCCGGCCGGGACGTCGGTCGCGCTGACCTCGGCCAGTCTCGGCCACACCGTGTCGGCGACGACCAGGAAGGCCGGTGCCGTGTACGCCGACAGCAGCGCGGCCGGGCTGAGCTGTTCCCGCCGGAGCAGCCCGCACACCACGCAGCCCTCGATGTGCCGCGAGACCCGCTTGCGCAGGGTCGGGGTGAGCCGGCCCTGCCAGCCGTCGATCAGGCCGGCGAGGGTGGGGCAGTCCCGGGCCCCGGTACGGGCCACCAGCAGCGCCCCCAGCGCCCGTTCGAGCTGGGTGCGGGCGCGCGACAGGCGGGCGTGCGCATGGTTGGCGGGCACCCCGAGGGCCGCGCCGATGTCGGCGGACGACAGGTCGTGGCGGATGGCCAGGTGGACCACCTCGCGGTCGCCCGGGTTCAGCGCGGCGGCCGCGGCGTGCACCAGGTCGCGTACCTGCTCGGCGTTGACGCCCGTGGCCGGGTCGACGGTGTCGGCCACCGGCTCGTCGGCCTCCTCAAACGGCAGGGAACGGGACCGCTCCCGGAGCTGCCTGAGGCACTCGTTGCGCACGATCGCGTACAGCCAGGAGCGCAGCCGGTCAGGCTCGCGGAGCTGGTCGATACGCTGGCTGGCGGTGAGGAACGCCTCGTGGACGGCGTCCGCGACGGCCTCCGGCTCACGGAGCATGGTCCGGGCGTACGTGTACAGCCGGTCGGCGTACCGCCGGTACATGCCCTCCAGCCCGGCCCGCTCGCCGCGACGCACCGCCTCGACCAGCGCGGTGTCGTCCTGTGCCGCCGTGTCCATCGTGTCCCCCGCTGCTCGTCAACGGTGCCAGTAAAGCCGCGAATATTTTTCTCCGGAACTTTCTGTTGGCATCCCGACCCGACCGCGCTCCTACCGGTGTCGAACACCTCTAGAAAAGGAAGACACCATGCGAGAAGGATCGAACCGGAACCGTTGGTCGCGTCGAATCGCCGCCGTGGGCGGGGGCGCGCTGAGCGCGCTAGTCCTCGGCCAGGTGGCCCTCACCGGGCCGGTCGCGGCGGTGCCCGGCCTGAGCCTCAAGACCGTGACCGGCCCCAGCAACAGCGTCGCGAAGTCGCAGAACGCGACCTGTCCGGCCGGCACCAAGGTCATCGGCGGCGGCGGCGCGATCACCGGTTCCGGCCTCGGGCAGGTCGGCATGGACATCATGGTGCCGCTGATCGGCAGCGACACGTACTCGGTGACCGGCCGCGAGGACGAGAACGGCGTGGCCGGCAACTGGGCGGTCACGGCGAACGCGGTGTGCGCCCCGTTGCCCCCGGGCCTGGTGACCGTCTCCGGCAGTTCGGCGCCCAGCCTCGGCACGTCGAACTGGTTCGAGAAGTCCTGCCCGGCCGGCAAGCACGCCATCGGGGTCGGTGGCGCGGTCGTCGGGGCTTCGAACAGCGAGATCGTCCTCGAGGATCTGCGCATCAACCAGAACAGCGTCGTGGTGGCGGGCGCCGAGGACGGCACCGGCTTCGCCGGCACGTGGTGGTTGGACGCCACCGCGATCTGCGCCGACCCGCTGCCCGGTGAGCAGCGCGTGATCGACGACAGCGTCTACAGCTCCACCGCCACCCAGTCGGTCACCGCCACCTGCCCCGCCGGCACCCGCGTGCACGGGGTGGGCGGCGAGATCCTCGGCGGCGAGGGCCAGGTGCGCCTGACCGAGATGCGGGCCACGTCCTCGACCGTCGTCACCGTCCGCGCCGCGGAGGACGAGAACGGCTTCAGCAGCAACTGGAAGGTACGCGCGTACGCCGTCTGCGCGAGCTGACCGGCAGGTATCCGTGGTCCCGCGCCGGACGCCCGGCGCGGGACCAACGGGTCGCCGGTCGTTCGAGGATCGACGAACTGGGACGGGCCGTCGGCGCGTCCGTTCTTGCGCCCACGTCACCATCACCGTCGCCCACGCGTTTGACAGTGCAAACCACTCCAGCTCCGACCGTTCGGCACACCGGAGCCACGCCCTCGACCTGGCCTTGGACTCGGGTCACCCGCGTGGCTCCACTCTTCTGACCGCGACCAATCAGACGAATACCCAGGTCATGCCCGCAAAGCCGAATAATCGGCCCCAGAAGCGCTGTCGCAGAGTAGCTACCATCCAGCTGCCGACGTCAGTCGCACCGGGGAGGGCGCGGATGCTGGGGACCACGAGGAAAGCCATGACAACGATGAGCATGTGGCGTAGAAGCCTGTGGCGCTACCGGGTCACCACAGCGGGCATCGCATTGACGTCCTTCGGAGCCGCCACGGCCCTGAACGACCTGCCCACGGTGGTCAGCGGCGTGGCGGCGACTGCCGGCTGCCTCGTTTCAGTGCTGGAAATCCGGGCCAATCGCCGCCGGGCGCGGTTGGTGCGATTCCAGTCGCGAGACGGCGACAATTACCGGGATCTGGCCAGCCAGTTTCGGAAATTGGGAGCAGTCGTAGAAAGCGCACATGATGTTGGCGTAGTAATGGCAAGGGAGAGCGTGCGGCTGCGAAGCCGGCCCGTGAGAGCCGAGATTGCGAGCTCGCCCTATCAACTTCCTCGTGAGCTCAAGAACTGGTCGTTCGACTTCCTGGCCCGGCGGGCCCGGATGGCTGCGATGTACAACGGCGAGATACTTGGGCTTGCCTCTGATTTACCGCCCGATGACGACGACGTGGTCGTGAAGCTCCGGACCGGCCGTTACTTCGACTTTTTCTGCAGCAATCTGCTGGCCCCATTCGATGTCTGGGAGACCGGCCGCAAGCTGCCCATTCTCCGGGGAAGGGAACTGATCCTCGATCAGCACGACCGGCTGACGACCTTCCGGCGCAGCCGACTCGCAAACACGGTCGGCGTGTCGACGCTGGCCTTCACCACGGATGGTCAACTGATCATCGTGGCACAGGCAAAGGACAACGTCGGCAGCCCTGGCCTGTTCGCCCCATCCAGTTCCGGCGCCCTCGAACCCTGCGATGCACCACAGGACGGAGCCGGGCTGACGATCGGGCGGATCATCCTCAACGGCGCCGAGCGGGAATTGCGGGAAGAATGCAATATCAGCTCGGACGAAGTCAAAGAGAGCCACATCGTGGGACACGGCCGATGGATCAGTCGCGGTGCCATGCCGGAGTTTTGCGCCGTCACCCTTCTTCACCTCACCAGCGACCAGGTGCTCGACCGAGCAATCCGGCGAACGGAACGCCCGTACGTCTGTGAGGTACTGGCGGTGGATCTGTCGCCGATCGCCAGGTGGAATCCCAGGAAGCCGCTGGCCATGCTGCCGGACAAGATCAGCCTTTCGGCGTCATGGCCGCTGGCCTTCGGCCTGGCATGCCTGGCCGAGTCCATCAACGATCCGTCGTGGCCGGTGCGGCAGGAGCTGACGAGGCGGCTGACCCAAGAGGCATCTCACGCATCGGACGAGTCGGCGAGAGACAGCCACGCGGTGGACGTATAGAGCCCCCTGAGCCCCGTCGCCCAGCGGCCCGACGATCTCGCCCGCGCCCGGTCGGGGACCTACCCTTCGGCCCCTATGGAGCCGCGTCCACGCTCCCGCTCCATCGACAGCACAAACGGGGCAGCTCCATAGGGGCCGAAGGAGGGTAGGCCGACCCAGCAGGGGCCGACCCAGCAGGACCGATGCTGTCGGCAGCGCGCGCATCCCCTGGGGCCTGCCAAGCCGGAGACCCTCACGACTTGGCCAGGGCGGCGTGATCCCGGAACCCCCGGGTCTGTTCAGCCGGTCGTGCTGCTCAACAAGCCTGACGGCAGCATGCGGGGGGCGGTGCGGGGTCTGGACCTGTTTTGCGGGGCCACCGCCGCGTTCGGGATCTGATCTCCGCGAGGCTTGCGCCAACCCCGCACGATGAGCCGGTGCCCCGCACTGGACTGGTTGTCCGACAGATCCTGCTGACCCTCGGATCCCTGCTCACCTGCTTCGTGGCGGGAGGCGCGGCAGGTGCCCTCTACAGCCGCGGCCTCAGCTTGCTCGTCGTCGTGCTCAGCACAGTGTTCATGCTGCTCGGTCTCTTCGGCATGGGGATGGTCTGGTTCATCGGCGAGGACCAGATGGACGTCGAACCGGAGTGGATCGTGCCGATGACGATCGCTTCGATCTGCCTGCTCGCCGTCGCCCCCATCGGCGTGGACCTCGCCTACCTCGAAGTGTTCGGGGAGCGGGTGGCCGTCGTGGTCACCGAGGACGGCTCCGGCAAGTCCGCACCCGGCACCCACCAGGCGGTTCGGGTCGCCACGGTCGCGAGCGGCGAGGACGTGGGCGAGCTGGCCTACAGGTCCGAGCATGATCTACAGGTCGGCGACAGGCTGGAGGCGCTGGTCGATCCACGAGGTTGGTTCCTGCCGGACACCATGCAGTCCTACCCGCCTCTACGCAATCTGGGGTACGGCTTCACCGGCACCGGACTCGGCCTGCTCCTCCTGATGACGGTCTTGCGTACGCGTCGGGACCTGCGGCGCTATCGGCTCACCGGCACGCGACTGCCCCACGAGCAGCATGTGCAGGAGCTCAAGATGCGGGAGGATCCGCCGGAATTCGACCCGCCTGACTCGGGCGGTGTGCTGGAGCGCGCCGACCACGGCGGTGACTCCGGCGGCTCCGGTGGTGACTCCGGCGACTGAGGCGGCGCGCCTCAACGGGAGAACAGCGGCAGGAGGGGGCAGTCATGGGCCAGGTGGAGGAGGCCGCGGCCGGCAGTCACGCGCCGCTGCAACTGGGCGAAGCGGCCTGCCTCGCTCCCACACGATCGCCGTCACAGCGAACCGGTGGTAGCCTTCGCTTGCGCCCCAGATGGGCCTACCCCCCGGAGGTTCTGGCTACTTCAGCCGCCACGCCGAGATCGACGCGACGTATGCGTTCCTCGCGCGGGATCCGGGGCGTCGGTGTCTCGGGGTTTGTCATCGGTGCGGCTGGTGGACGCCGTGGGCTTCCGGTCGGGTCTTCGGATCGAGACCGAAAAGACGGTAGGAATGACAGTCACATTCAACCACACCATCATTGCTGCCAGGGACAAGAACGCGTCGGCCGCGTTCTACCGGGAACTGTTCGAGCTTCCGGAGGCACCTTCGTGGGGGCCGTTCGTCAATGTTCTGCTGGATGAGGGTGTGCTGCTCCAGTTCGCCGAGCCGCCGGTGGACATCCAGATGCAGCATTACGCGTTCCTCGTCGACGATGAACTGTTCGCGCGATGCCTGGCGTATATCGAGGAGCGAGGCATCACGTACTGGGCCGACCCGCAGATCAAGCGGCCGGGGGAGACCAACACCGAGCATGGCGGTCGCGGGGTCTACTTCAAGGACCCCGCAGGTCACGCGATCGAACTGATCACACGCCCATACCTGTAGCCCTGCCTGCAGTCAAGCTCCTGCAGGTGGATGAAGAACGCGCGCAGGTGGTCCCGGTCGACGTCTTCCCACTTGGCCGAGGTTGGTGGGGAGTTCACCGCGCTTGCTGGCCATGGCCGGGTCACGTCCGCGCTGGTGGTGTAGGAGACGGCCATCGCGGGATCCGGTTTGATGCTATGCGGCGATCGGGGCCGGGGCGGTGTGCTCGACGTCGTGTTGGTCTGGTTCGACGATGACGAGGC
>NZ_JAAALO010000017.1 GCF_009908295.1 Micromonospora rubida | reverse complement strand
CACCCTGTTGAGTTCTCAAAGAACAACCACACACCATCCGAGCACCCCCACCAGGAGGGCCCCATCCGGGGCATTTCGTTCGTCCCGCACCCGCCGCTCTCGCGCCGGGCACTTTTACTACGTTACCTCACCGTCTCGGCCGTGTCAAACCGTGTATCCCGGTCTGTCGTGCTTCGTACGGGTATCGCCCCGATGTTCGCATGCAGCGGCGAACCACTGTCGTGATCATCGGATTTGGCAGGCCGGCCGTCGCGGTCTCCCACGATCTCGCCCGGTTCCCTGCCGGTCGTAAACCTTACCCGGTCGGTTCCGCCGCTCCAAATCCGCCTCGCGGCGAACTTGGTGGCCCCGCCCGGCCGGATCCGAGGGACCGTGACCCCTCAGTACCGGTTGCCTGTCCTGCGCTCCGGCCTCCAGGTCTTTCGCCCTGTTTCGTCCGTTCCGCGCTGACAGAGAGAAAGTTACGCGTCTGGGGTTTGATCGTCAAATCCGGGGTCAGCGGCCCGCGTCACACCATCTGCAATCGAGAATACGGGCAGCTCACGGGCGGTCTGTCCGGCGACGGGCGGCTCGCCAGCCCCGGACGCCCAGGACGCCCACGGTGGTGCCGACCGCCAGTGACGCCGCGATCAACAACGCGTGCACCCACAGGAAGTTGGTCGGTGTCCCCTCGCCCACCGTCCCGCCCGCCCAGGAGCGCGGGTCGTTCCAGATGGCGACGCCGAACCGGGGCCAGATCGCCCAGGTCCAGACGCCGACCCCGACAAGGAAGAGGGCCCAGCCACGTGACAGCACCATGGCTGGCGAGTATGCCAGCGCGACCTGGCGATCAGCGCAGGCCTCGGCGGTGCTGGGATGCGCCGCGCCGCAGGTCAGGTCCCCTGGGTGCCGGCGCCGGCCCGCAGACCGGGCAACCACCGGGCGGTTGCCCGGTCGCGGTTCCGGCCCGCATGAGCTGCGTAGCAGTCCCTTCCGTTCTCGATCCGCCCACTCGCTCGCCACACGAAATATTGACCTCAATCGCAGTTGAGGTTGCAGGCTCGACGGACAACGTCGATCTCTTCACTCGTTGGAGACAGTCATGACCGATCAGCGCCAGGGGCCGATCGCCCACGATGAGTCGGGTCCCCCACCCCAGCGCGGCAGGCGAATCCGCAACCGCTCCCTCGTCGTCCTGGCGGGCGTGTTGGCGGCGGCCCTGGTCTGGGTCGTCGCAGTGCCGATCCTCGGCGCCGACGTGTCGGTGCCAAAGCAGTACGGTTCGGACGAGAAGATCGACCTGCCCCTCGGGGCGGTGATCTTCGCGTCGCTCTTCGCCGGCCTTGCCGGCTGGGCCTCGCTCGCGGTGTTGGAAAAGATCACCAAGCGTCGGGGCGCCCTCATCTGGACCGTCGTCGCGAGCATCGTCTTCCTCGTGACCCTGCCCTGGCAGATGCCCGGCTTCAGCACCACCAACCAGCTCACGCTGGCCCTGCTACACGTCGCGGTCGCGGCGGTGCTGATTCCGGCGTTGCCGCGGGCGGCCCGGCTCGGCCGTCCGGATTGACCTCTACCGCTGTTGAGGTTGGAGACTGAGCACATGACTATCGGGAATGCCAGGATCCAGGTGGACATGGTGTTGGACCTCATCTGCGTGCACTCGTACATCGGATACACCCGGCTGGCCCGCGCCGCCGAGCGGTTCCGGGCCGGCGGGGGCGAGGTGGAGATCCGCTTCGCTCCCTTCGAGCTGGCGCCCGGCGCGCCCACCGAGGGGATGCCGCTGATCGAGGCGCTCACCCAGACCTTCGGCGAGAAGACGGTGCAGCAGTTGGGTTACCTCGTCACCGAGGCGACGAAGGACGGCCTGGAACTCCACTACGACCGGGCCATCGCCACCGGGACGTTCGGGGCGCACCGGCTCGTCGCCCAGGCCGCCCACCAGGGCCGGGGGGAGGCGATGGTGGAGCGGCTGTTCCGCGCGCACTTCACCGACGGGCTCAACATCGGCGACGCCGGGACGCTGGCCCGCCTGGCCGCCGAGGTCGGCGTCACCGCAGAAGACTCCGGCACCGAAGACTCCGGCACCGAGGAGGTTCGCGCCGCACTGCGTCTCGTGCGGGAGGCCGGGATCACCAGTGTGCCGCTCTTCCGGATCGAGGGCGCCCCGCCGATGCTCGGCGAACAGCCGGAGGAGTCGTTGTTCGGGGCGCTGACGGCCGCGAGCCGGGCCGGATCGGTGATCCCGTCGAACGAGCCGGACGCGGACGGGATACGCAACAGTCCCCTGCCCGACGTGCAGAACCACGTGCAGCGTTACCTGGCCACCGACGGGGCCGACGGGCACGACTACTACGGCTTCCCGACGCTGCTGCTGACCACGCGAGGGCGGCGCACAGGCCGGCAGATCCGCACGCCGCTGATCTACGGCCGAGACGGCGACCGGGTCGTTCTGATCGCCTCCAACGGCGCCTCGCCGAAGAACCCGAACTGGTACCTGAACCTCACGGCGGACCCGGAGGTCCACGTCCAGGTGCGCGCGGACAAGTTCGTCGCCACGGGCCGGCTGGCCACCGCCGAGGAGCGACCACGCCTGTGGGAGCTGATGGCGAAGATCTTCCCCAAGTACGACGAGTATGCCACCGAGACCACCCGGGACATCCCGGTGGTCGTCCTGGAGTCCTCCGGGGGCTGACCTACGGCCCGGAGGCTGGTCCCGACGGTAGGGAGCGCCACGATGACCGACCACCGCCTCGACCACTCCGAACTCACCGTCGGGCAGCTCGCCTCCCGCAGCGGGGTGAGCGTCTCGGCCCTGCACTTCTACGAGCGTCAGGGCCTGATCAGCAGCCGGCGTACCACCGGGAACCAGCGGCGCTACCCCCGCGACGCCCTGCGCCGGGTCGCGCTGGTCCGCATCGCGCAGCGTGTCGGAGTGCCGCTGGCGAAGGTCGCGGAGGTGCTGGCGTTGCTGCCTGACGGCCGCACCCCCAACCGGCAGGACTGGAAGCGGATGACCGAGTGCTGGCAGTCGGACCTCGACGCCCGGCTGCGCCAGCTGCAACAGCTACGCGACGACTTCGCGGACTGCGTCGGCTGCGGGTGCATATCGCTGGACCGCTGTCCGATGATCAATCCGATGGACCGGCTCGGGGCAGACGGGCCGGGCCCGCGACGCCTGATCGAGGCGGTCGGCACCGGACGGGACGACGCCCCCGCCGGCTGACCGGCTCCCGCCCGCCGGATCACGAAACGTACGGTCGACGCTCACGCCCCTCGCGCAGGATCGTGGCCCACCAGCCGAGCTGGTCGAGCAGGTACTTGGCGGACGTGTTGCAGCCCTCGGGATCGATCGGTTCACCGTCCGGGCCGAACTGCTTCCACGCGTCGTGGAAGCTGACCGTCGCCCGAACGGTGGCCGCGTGTAGCTCGGCCAAGACCAGGCGAAGGGCTTCGACGGCCCGCAGGCCGCCGGAGAGCCCGCCGTACGAGACGAAGCCCACCGGCTTTGCGTGCCACTGGGTGGAGTGCCAGTCGATGGCGTTCTTCAGCGACGCCGGGAAGCTGTGGTTGTACTCCGGCGTGACGATCACGAAGGCGTCCGCGGCCTTGATGCGGGGCATCACCTCGCCCAGGGCCTGCGCCCCCTCGGGGGTCGGCTGGGCGGTGATCACGGTGGGCAGTTCATGCTCGGCAAGGTCGACAACGTCGACCTCGAAATCGTCCCGTTGCTTCGCCTGGTTGAGGAACCACCGGGCGACGGTCGGGCCGAACCGCCCCTCCCTGGTGCTGCCGATGATCAGGGCGAGGCGGATCGGTTCGGTCGACATGACTGTCCTCTCAGCGTCGATGCAGCCAGCCGTGGTGTGGAGCACCGGCGGCAACATCGACGCTATGACCTCTACCTAACTTGCGGTCAAGGCATCTCGCCCTTACCTGGGGAGCGTTCCGCCGCTGACGTCCGGCACCCCGCCGGGGGGCCAGCGGTCGTCCGACGGACAGCGGAGGCGGCGTCACGCGAAGGCAGCCCCACGCAGCATCCACTCGAAGTCCGAGGCCGTGGCCACGACAGGGGTCCGATTTCTGGAATCAGTCGAGGATTTCTCGCCGAGACCCGTAGCGCCATGTTCCGCCCTGGCGCCCCTCCGGCCGCCGAGCCTGCCGACAGTCAGACAGAAAATCTATGCCGAATCAGCTAGACATCCTCGGTGGGGCGGAATACTCTTACTCCCGTCGAGAGCAGAGAACCACTAAAGACGCAGACGGACCGCCCGGCCGTGAGGCCACGACGGGCGGCGAGGAACGGGAGCGGTTTCACCGTTCCTCGGCGAACGGCAGTAGAAGCACGCCAGCCCTGACGTGACTGTGCGACGGGGCGCCGCAGGTGGGGCCAGGCAGTCTTGAGGGCTCCAGCTGAGGTTCGCCGCACGTGTACGGGGCCATGAAGTCGCGTGGGCCCCTGACACCGGCGGACCGTACGTCAGCAAGGGAAGAGGAAACAGAGGAGAGGGAGGGCCAAACGCCGTTGGATCGCCCGCCGCCGGCCGTCAATCCAGGCCGGGCGGACACCGCAGTTTCCATCGAAGAGAGGTGGTCTCCGGTCACGCTTATGCGATCCTCGCACCCAAAGCCCTCGCTTGCGGCTGGTGCGGATACGACGAGCCGACGGTCATGTCGGCAGATGGTGTTCTGACCCGTAACCCTGGGCCCCGGCGCTTGCGCGCCGGGGCCCTCGACGTGGAGGTGACATGGGGCAGAACCCCGATGACATGTTCGGCGACGAGGACTATCCCGCCTACACCATTGGTCGGGCCGCGGAGATGCTCGGCACCTCGCAGGACTTCCTGCGCCGCTTGGACGAGGCAAAACTGATCGACCCGCACCGCTCCGGCGGCGGGCACCGCCGGTACTCCCGCTATCAACTGCGCCTGGCCGCCCGGGCCCGGGAGATGGTCGACCAGGGCACCGCCCTGGAGGCCGCCTGCCGGATCATCATCCTCGAAGATCAACTTGAGGAAGCCCTGCGGCAGAACGAGAACCAACAGCGTCGGGGGCCACGGCAACACGACTGAACGCTTCACCCTCGCGTGAGGTCGTCGGCGTACCGCTGGTCGGTGAGTCGGCGACCGAGCCGGTGGGCCGTCAGAAACGAACCCGTCGTAGCCCACTACCGCTTCACCGCGAGCCGACCGGGCAGGCGACCGGACGACCGCAACCCGATCACAACCGGTTCACAGCCGCCGGTGCCTAGAAATGGGCCAGTCCCCGACGGGAAGTTCCCGGGACCGGTGAGAAGGAGAACGACATGTTGAAGACCACGAAGGCCCGCCGGATCGGGGCGATGCTGGGGGCCGCCGCAGCGGTGGCGGCGCTCGGCGCGGCGGCGGGTCCAGCACCCGCCGTCGCCGGCGCCGACGCCGAGGTCGGCTCCGCGGGTGCCTACAAGATCGCCGACGTGACCGCGCTGGCGCCGGGTTCGAGCACCTCCGGAGGGTGGAACAACACGCCCACCTCCCGGTACTACAACGTGGACGTCCGGCCGGTCGCCACCACCGTGACGCAGAGCTGCCAGCTTGAGGTCACCCGGCAGTGGCGCAAGCAGAACTGGAACGCCGACAACACCCGCGAGCTCGAGATCTACTGGACGGTCAAGAACGTCGGTTCCTACACCTGCGACGGCGACGTCTACCTCTCCTGGGTCAGCAACTGACCGAGCACGCCCGACCGGGCCCCGGCCAGCCGCCGGGGCCCGGCCCGTCAGCCACTGGGCACGGGTCGCCGCCCGGTGGGCACCAGCTCGCGGAGGCGGGGCGGCAGCTCCTCCAGCCGGTACGACTCGCCGCGCGCCCAGGCGGCGTAGAAGGCCCGCTCGGTCAGCGCCAGGTGGACCCGGTC
The DNA here is from genome assembly GCF_009908295.1 of Micromonospora rubida. Taxonomy (GTDB): domain Bacteria; phylum Actinomycetota; class Actinomycetes; order Mycobacteriales; family Micromonosporaceae; genus Micromonospora; species Micromonospora rubida. The sequence continues at coordinate 34,478 of NZ_JAAALO010000017.1, read as the reverse complement.
GACGGTGGCCGCGTGTGTGGCGTGTTCCTGCGCCGGCACCGGCGCCCCGATCGCGGCGCGGATGGCGCCGGCCGCGCCGAGCAATTCGACCGCCGCCGGATGCCGGTCGTCGGCGGCGAGGACGGCGGCGAGCGACTCCAGCAGGCTGGCGCCGCGCCACCGGTCACCGACCGCACAGTGCAGCTCCAGGCTGCCCCGGAGCAGTTCGGCCGCCCGTCGCCGGTCGCCGTCGCGGGCCTCGACCAGGCCCACGATGTTCAGTGCCCAGGCGATGCCCTCCTGGAAGTCGAACTCCCGGAACCGGCACAACGCGTCCTCGGCCAGCCAGCGGGCGCGGGCGTCCTGTCCCCGGTGGTACGCCACGGCGGCCAGGTGGACCCGGGCGGACGCGATCCCCTCGGGATCAGCGAGCTGGTGGAACTCCGCCAGGGCCGCCTCGACGAGCGGTTCGGCCCGGTCCAGGTCGGCGCCGAGCCAGGCGGTGAAGCCGGTCATCAGCAACGTGTCCGCGATCCCACGCCGGTTGTCGGCGGCCCGGTGGACGGTCAGCGCCTCGGCGTACCGGGCCAGCGACCGGTCCAGCCGGCCCTGTTCCCGGTCGACCGAGCCGAGCAGGCTCAACGCCCGGGCGGACCCGCCGTCGTCGGCGAGCTGCCGGTGCACCTCCAGCGCCCGCTCACCGTGCCCGGTGGCGGCGACGTAGTCGCATTCGAAGAGGGCCAGGTACGCCGCGGAGAGGCAGGCCCTGGCCAGCTCGGGCGCGGGCGCGTCGGCGGTGCCGGTGAGCGCGTCGGCGAGCCACCGCCGGCCCTCCCGGTACCGGCCGCGCAGATGGCAGTACCGCCCCAGGCCGGCGGCGAGCCGGAGCTGTTCGGAGCGGGAGCCGTGCCGCCGGTGCCACTCCTGCGCGGCGACCAGGTTGTCGTGCTCCACCGCGAGCCGGTCCAGCAGCGCCTCCAGTTCCGGGCCGTGCAGTTGCCGGTCGACATCCTCGGCCAGCCGCCGGTAGTGCACGGCGTGGCACCGGTACGCCTCGGCGGACTCCACGACGGATTCGGCGAGCCGCTCGGCGGCGTAGTGCCGGATCGTCTCCAGCAGCCGGTAGCGGGCCCGGTCCCGGCGCCGGTCGGTCACCACCAGGGACCTGGCGACCAGGTCACCGAGCACGTCGATGGCCTCCTCGGCCGTCCCGGGCGCCACCGCCTCGATCGCGTCGAGGGTGCCGCCGCCCCGGAACACCGCGAGCCGGCGGAACCACCGTTGCCGGGCCGGGCTGAGCAGGTGGTAGCTCCAGGCCATGGCGGCGTCGAGGGCGGACGGCCGGCCGGCACCACCCGGGCCGGTGCGGAGCAGCCCGGGTTCACGCAGCCGGTCGGCGATCTCCCGGGGGGTGAGCACCGACGTGCGGGTGGCGGCCAGCTCGATCGCCAGTGGCAGCCCGTCGAGCCCCGCGCAGATCGCCACCAGCGCGGCGGCGTCGGAGTCCCGCAGGTCGCGCACGACCGGCACGGCCGCCCGGTCGAGAAAGAGCCGGACCGCGTCGTAGCGACGGGCCTCGGCGAGGTCGCCGGTGAACGGGCCGGTCGGTACCGCCAGCGGAGCCACCGGGAACGCCCGCTCCCCCGGCAGGCCGAGGGTCTCCCGGCTGGTCGCCAGCACCCGCAACTGCGGGCAGCGGCTCAGCAGGGTGCCGACCAGCGCCGCGCAGGCGGTAGCGAGGTGCTCACAGTTGTCGAGCACCAGCAGCAGCCGGGCCCGGCGTAGCTGCCGCGCCATCGCGTCGACGGGCGCCGGGTCGCCCTGGTCCGGCAGGCCGAGGGCGGTGCCCACGGCGCCCACCAGCCGGTCCGGGTCGACGAGCCCGGCGAGTTCCACGAACCGGGCCGTCGGGTCGTCCCCGGCGCCGAGTTCCGTCGCGACCGCGAGGGCCAACCGGGTCTTGCCGCACCCCCCGATACCGGTGAGGGTGACCAGCCGGTGGTCGACGAGGAGCGCGCCGATCTCGGCCACCTCGGCCCGGCGGCCGATCAGTCGGGTCAGCGGTGCCGGCAGCGGCGGGCCGGCGACGGTCGGCCAGCCTGACGGGGCGGATTCGCTCGGCGCCGGATCCGCCGCCGCCCGGCCCGCACCGCCGCCGCCGCCGGCCGCCAGTCTGTCGGGGGCCAGTCGGTCGGAGGCCAGTCGGTCGGAGGCCGGCCCTACGGGCACGACGCTCTCCCCGGCCAGGACGGCGGCCTCCACCTCCCGTAGCCGCCGGCCCGGCTCGATGCCGAGCTGCGCCACCAGGACACCCCGGGCCCGCCGGTACGCGGCCAGCGCGTCGGCCCGTCGACCGGCCAGGTGCAGCGCGGTCATCAACAGTTCCCAGAGCCTTTCCCGCAGGGGTTCCCGGGCGACCAGGTTCTCCAGCTCGGCGGCGACCCGGGCGTGCTCGCCGAGCGCCAGCTCGGCGGCACAGAGATCCTCCATGGCGTTCCACCGGGCCTCGTGCAGGGTGGCCGCCTCGGCCCGCGCCCACTCGCCGATCGGGCAGTCGGCCAGGACGTCACCCCGCCACAATCGCAGGCCGGCCCGGAGCAGTTCGGCCGCCTCGGCGACCGCACCGGAGCGCAGGGCCCGGTTGCCCCGTCGGGCCAGTGCCTCGAAGCGCCGCGCGTCGGTCTCGCCGGCGGCCAGGGCGTACCCGGGTGGTCGGGTGGTGATCAGCTCGGGCAGACCGGCACCGGTCAGCGCCCGGCGCAGGTAGGCCACGTGGGCGTGCAGCGTCTTGGTCGCCGAGGCGGGCGGCGCCTCGCCCCAGATGCCGTCGATCAACTGGGCCCGGGAGACGACGTCCGGGGCACGCAGGGCCAGCAGCCCGAGCAGGGTCCGCTGCCGGGGCCCACCCAGCCCGACCCGGCCACCGGCACCCGTGGTCACCTCCAGCGGCCCGAGCAACCGGACCTCTGCCACCACCGTCGGCCCAACCTCTGCGGCCATCGTGCCCCCTCCCCCGGGGAGGAGGAGAGCACGACGGGGCGCCGCACGCAAAGCGGCCGTCCGGAATCCGTCCGACGTCGCCCGCGGCGCCGGCCGGTCAGCTGGGGGCCGCTCCTCCGGTCAGCGGACGACCTCGCAGCCGGAGGCGGCGCCGCCATCCGGACCGAGTTCGCAGACGTCCCGCCCGACCGGGCCGCCGAGCACGCGGGGTGATTGGTCACCGAAGACCGTGTCGGCCCCGGCCTCACCGAGGATGAGGTCGTCCCCACCGCCGCCGACGAGCGTGTCGTCCCCGGCACCACCGGCCAGGACGTCCGGCCCGCTGGTGCCGACGAGCAGGTCGGCACCGCCGCCGCCGACGATCTTCTCGACGTCGGCGCGGATGGTGTCACCCTCCAGCGCCGCACCGTCGTCCCCGGCCACACCGTCCGCGTCGGCGCTGACCGACATCGCGTGGTCGGCGTAGGTGACGGTGTCGGTGCCGGTGCCACCGGACATCAGGTCGGCCCCCGCTCCGCCGAGCAGGATGTCGGCGTTGCCGAGGCCGTAGAGCCGGTCGTCGCCACTGCCGCCGTCGATGGTGTCGCCGGCTTCGCTGCCGTACACGACGTCGTCGCCGTCCATGCCGTAGACCGCCGTGCCGCGTACCCCCTGTAGGTCGACCAGGTCGTCGCCGGCCCCCAGGTTGATCTTGGCGAACATCACGGCGGCCGTGACGTGCACCTCGTCGGCCAGGTCCCCGGCCCAGATCGCGACGGTCACCGCCCCGGTCACCTGGCAGGTCACCCGGTTGCTGGTGACCGACACGCAGCCGGCGCCCGGCAGCACCGGCGACCCGGTGTCGGTGACCGCGACACCGTCGTTGACCGACTCCACCGTCACGTCGTTGGCGACACCCGCCGGGGCGACGTAGGACACCGTCGATCCGCTCACCTGCACCGTGCCGCCCGAGGCGTGGGCCGGGGCGACGGCCCAGAGCAGGTGTGCCACGCCCACCGTCAGTGACATGCCGGCACCGAGCGCGACCCTGCGTAGCTTCTCGGACAATTCAGCCTCCAGCTCTCTCACCCCGGCGATCCGCCGCCGGTGTCGCGGAGTGAACCAGCCGGCGGTTGTGATCCGGTTGCGGTCCACGGCCGGTCCGGCGGCGGCGATGCCGAGCCGAGAGCATCTTCCACCTGTCAGGAAACTGCTACTAAAGTGTGGGACATGGAATCCGCCGTCTACACCCACGGACACCACGAGTCGGTGCTGCGCTCGCACCGTTGGCGCACCGCCGCCAACTCGGCGGGCCATCTCCTGCCGGTCCTGCGGCGCGGGCTGACCGTGCTGGATGTCGGCTGCGGGCCGGGCACCATCACCGCCGACCTGGCGGCCCTGGTGGCCGCCCCGGACGGGACCGGGCGGGTCACCGCCGTCGAGATCACCACCGGGGCGCTGGAGCTGGCCCGGGCCGAGATCGGGGCACGGCGGCAGGGAAACGTCGACTTCGCGGTCGGCGACGTGCACGCGCTCCCCTTCCCGGACGACTCCTTCGACATCGTGCACGCCCACCAGGTGCTGCAGCACGTCGCTGATCCGGTCCGGGCGCTGCGCGAACTGCGCCGGGTCTGCCGACCGGGCGGGCACATCGCGGTACGCGACAGCGACTACGGGGCGTTCACCTGGCATCCGCGCCGACCCGAACTCGACGAGTGGCTGGCGCTCTACCAACGGCTGGCCCGGGCCAACGGTGGCGAGCCGGACGCCGGGCGGCGGCTGCTCTCCTGGGCCCACGCCGCCGGGCTGACCGACGTCACGGCGACGTCGAGCACGTGGTGTTTCGCAACCCCGCAGGACCGGGCCTGGTGGGGTGACCTGTGGGCGGAGCGGGTGGTCGACTCGGCGCTGGGGCACCAGGCCCTCGCCGAGGGAGTCGCCCCGGAGGCGCTGGCGCGGATCGCGGCCGGCTGGCGGGCCTGGGCCGCCGAGCCGGACGGCTGGCTCTCGATCCTGCACGGCGAGCTGCTGGCCCGGCCCTGAACGCCGGCCGGCGGGCGAAAGAACCGACGACCGCAGTGGCGGGCGCCCCGCCGGCTACCGCCGCCGCCGTCAGCAGGCCACGCCGTGGAGCCAGGCCAATCAGGAGCGGCGGAACAGTACGCTCGGCACGCCCTCGATCATCTCCCTGGCGAACCGGGCCGGGGTCATCGGGCTACCGATGTCGCCGGCCAGCGCCGCCACGTCCACGACCTGCTCGATTGACCGGGCGGTCCCGGCGCGGGTGATCCGGCGCCACCGCACCGGGACACCACGTCCCTTCTTCAGCTTGCCCGCGTCGTCGCGCAGCAGCTTGCGCCAGCCGGTCGGGGCGTGCGGGTCGTGGTCGACGCCGAAGTGCAGGGTCTCCGGCCGCAGGTGCAGGTGCAGCGTGCTGGCGTCCCCCGCGAACAGGCAGAGCAGCACGTTCTCGCTCAACCGCTGGGCGGGCAACGCGGTCATCGGGGTCAGGTCGGTCAGGTCGCCGTTCTCCGGCACCGGCACGTCGTACCCGTCGATCAGCAGGCCGGGAAAGCCGGAGACCAGCGCGGAGCGGATCAGGAAGCCGCTGACCACCGGATAGCGCTGAGCGCCCAGGTCGGCGAGGTGTTCCCGGTCGTAGGCGACGTCCCCCTCGGTGACCCGGCCGAGGCTGAGCGCGCCGTCGAGCAGGCACCTGATCCACCACGGGTCGAGGTGGAAGAATCGCAGCGACTCCGCCGGCAGCATCCGCTCATCGGGCACCAGATAGTTGAACGGCACGTCGGTGAGGCGGTTGAGGCCGGCGAGCCAGGTGTCGACGACCTCGGGCGGGGCCGGGTCGGCGGCGCCGACGGCGCGCAGCACGGGCACCGGGGTGACCTGCCCGTGGGCGTGGTTCGCCCGCCGCCGGGCCTGCCGCCAGTTCCCGTACGCGGTCGAGAATCGCTTGCTGCGCAGCGCGAGCAGCCGTCCGAGCTGCCACGCCGAGGCGTACGAGACGTCGATCATGCCGTTGTCCGGGTCGACCCGCAGCAGCGCGTCGGCGGCCCGGACCGGCAGCAGGTCGGTCGGGCCGGGGTCGGCGGAACGCTGTGGGCTGAGCGGCCCGTGGTACCAGGAGACGGTGCGGTCGGCCTGGCGCAGGCGGTGCGGGAGCGGGACGAATCCTCGGGTCAGGTACGGGTCGACGGAGGGCCGCCCGAGGACGGGCAGGCTCACCGTGGCCGGGGTGCGGTCCAGCGACCCGGCGATGCCGGTGAAGCCGGGACCGTCCTGGACGCAGGCGAACCGCCAGCTCTTCAGGGAGATCAGGTGGACCACGTCGCCGGTGCCGAGGTCGAACGCGCCGTCGCGGTAGCGGCCGGCCACCGATACGAGATGCGCGGTGCTGGTCCGGCCCGCCCTCGGCAACCGGGCGCTCAGCACCGCCGACAACTCGGCACCGTCGGCGCGGCCGGCCACCACCTTCTGCCGCACGTGGGTGAGCAGGGACAGCTCGGCGGCGGTCGGGATCAGTTCCGCCAGCCGGTCGCGCGGCACGCCGAGCACCACCGCCCGGTCGTCGTCGCGCTGCCCGACCATTCGCGGTTCGTCGCCGAACTCGGGCAGCGCGGCGATCTCGGCCAGGGTGAGCACCGCCGTGTCGACCTGGTCGTCCTCGTCGAAGAGCAGCAGCGTCAGCCAGGGCAGGTCGGAGGTGTCGTCGCCGCCGGTCTGTTCCCAGGGCAGCGTGCCCCGGCCCAGCAGCGCGTGCGGCAGCACGTTCGCGTGGTCGCCCACGCTGCCCTCCGGCGGGAAGACCGACACCACGTCCTCCGGGGCCAGGGCCCGGTGGTCGCCCGCGACGACGAACCGCTTGCTGACGGCCCGCAACCTCTTGGCCTGGCCACGGATGGTCAGGTCCTGCCGGACCGTCACGGTGTAGGTGCCGTCGCGCAGTTGCGGCGCGGGCCGGTGGGTGGAGACGAAGCGGGTCTCGTTGGTCATGCCGTTTCCCTTCACTGCCCGATCAGATTGCCGACCAGCGGCGCGACGAGGAACGCGGCGGCGGTACGGCCGTCGACGGTGATCTGCTCGTCGATGCCGAGGGCGGCCAGCAGGGTGTCGCGTCCGGTGGTGCCGAGCGCCCGGTCGACGGCGTCCCGGCCCTGTTCCGAGGCGGGTCGGAACACCCTTTCGTCCACCCAGTCGAAGGCTTGGTCGATCTGTTCCGTGCTGTACCCGGCCTGGCTGTCCGGGATGCTCTGCGGCGGGTCCACGGCGGGTAGCACCGGGGCGATCGGCGCGATCGCGAAGCCGGCGAGGCTGCCCGCGATGAGCGGGTCGGCGCCGGTCCGGGCCTCGACCGACTCGCCCCACAGCGCGCGGGGAACCCGCTTCGGTACGGGGTCGAAGGCGAACAGGTTCGTCACGTCGATGCCGTCCCGGGTGATGGTGACGGCGTGGGCCGAGCCGAACTGGGTCGCGGGTACGTCCATCGGCGCGATCCCGAAGGTGGCGGCCGGTGGGGCGCCGTCGATCCGGCCGGCCCCGACGTCGTACGTCTTGGCCGGCACCACGGAATCGGTGACCAGGGTGAAACTGCGCGGGCTGAGCACCCAGTCGACGTCTCCGTCCCCGGCGCGGACCAGCCCGTCCCGCACGGCGAGGGTGCAGATCGTCTGCTCGGCGGAATCGGCGGGCAGGAACGCGGCCTGGAACGCCGGCCAGTCGATCGGCGCCGGGCGTTGCTTGGCACCGGCACCGAACGAGACCTCGAAGCTGACGATGGACAGGTGCACCCGGGCCCGCCCGGAGAACTCCGGCCCCCAGATGGAGAGGTCGGCGCCGACGTCGACGGAGAGGGTGTGGGTGCCGAAGAAGTGGTACGTGTACCGCACCCCGATGCCGACGTACAGGCTCGCCTCGTAGTGGTACGGCTGCCAGCCGATCAGGAAGTCGACCCCGGCGGTGAACCACGCGCTGAGGTCGCCGCTGTTCCAGGTGGCCGTCAGGTGCCCGCCGGCCATCAGCACCGACGGGGTGAGCGCGAAGTAGGCGTCCCCCTTGACCGACATCTCGCTGTCGATCTGCCAGTTGAAGCCCAGCCGGGGAACCACCGGATAGTGGGCCGGTGGGACGAAGCCGGGGCGGTAGCCGCCGACGGTCACCACGAAGTCGCCGCCGTGCGTGCCGCTGAACCAGCTGTAGAAGGCGAAGCCGCCGCTGAGATGGCAGTCGCGGGAGAACAGGTACGAGGCCGAGGTGAGCTGTGCGGACACCCCGAGAAAGCCCTCGTCCGGGATGAAGCTGGCCTTGACCGCCATCTGGATCTCGGCGATCGGCGGCACGTCCGGCGCGGCCGGCACCTTCATGGTCGACAGGCCGAGGATGTCGATCTCGAAGCGCTGACCGAACATGAGGGTCAGCAGCGCGAACGAGTCGATCTGCTTGAACGAGGTGAACCTGATCCCGACCGCGAGGAACTGGTCGCCCTCGGACGGGGTGAGGTACGGACGCAGGGTGCTCAACTCGGTCATCGGGTCCGCAGCCGGCGTGGAGCTGCCCGACATCACCTTGCTGACCAGCGGGAACTGGGCGATCTGGTCGATCGCCGGGACGCGTAGCCGGCGGTTGTAGCCGAACCCGGCGGCGATTCCGGTGACGTAGAAGAAGGCCGGACCGCCGATCGGGTAGTCCAGGAAGGCGTACACGAACAGCGAGGGGTATCCGCCGACATGGGCGTACGCGCCGAGCGCGGAGACGGTCAGCTCGCGAATGGTCAGCAGGGCCGAGCCCTCGTACTCGTCGTACGGCTGGCCGTCGGCGCCGGTGAGCGGGACGCGGAGCAGGCCGGCGCTGACCGCGAGCGGGCCGTTGCGGTAGTCCAGCCCGATCCCGTGCAGGTCGAACTCGGGCGCGAAGTCGTTCAGCGGCGAGCCGACCGCCAACCCGTCCAGGGCGAAGGTCAGGCCGCCCACGGAGATGCTCGCGTCGAGCAGGAACCAGAGCTTCTGGCGTTCGTACTGGAAACCCACCCGGTTGAGGTGCAGCGGCCCGAAGGTGCGCTGCAGGGTGAGCCACTGCGTGTTGCCGACGGTGACCACGGGCTGGCCGCCGACCGGTGCGGGCGGGGCGGCCGGCGGGTTGCCGCCCGACGCCGGGGACACCGGCAGGGCGAGTGGGTACGGGTCGCCGCCGAGGCTGAGCTTCGCGCCGACGGTGATCCCGGCGGGCAGGGCCGACCCGTCGCCGGCGGTGGCGGGCAGCCGGGTGATCCCGGCCGGTAGCAGGGCGTTTACCGCCGCCACGTCGGCGGCGGTGAACGCCGTGGCGGCGACGATGATCTGAAGGTCGTCCACTCCGGCCCGCTGGCCGTCGGGCAGTTCGCGGCCGACCAGCGGCAGCTGCGCGAGGTCGAGCGACGCGCCGAGGTCCAGGCCGAACAGCATCCTGCCCGGCCGGGCGGGGCTGACGTCGGTCGCCGGGCGGGCCTGGTCCAGGAAGACGAACGCGTCCTTCAGCTCGATCTCCAGGCTCTCCGGTATCAGCGGGGCGAGGGCCGGGCAGGCGTCGAGGACCGGCGCGAGCAGGGTGGTGATCCTCTGGGCGGTCCGTTTCGGCTGTGCGCTGTACGCGGCCAGCAGGGACAGCGCGCCCTCGGTGCGGGCGAAGTCGACCTCGAAGTGCAGATCCCCGATCACCACCGTGGCGTGGGACCGGATCTCCGACGGACCGCTGTCCCGGGTGGCCACGTCGATGACCAGGGTCAGGTCGAGGCTGCCGGTGTCGCTGACCGGGAACCGGGTGTGACAGGTGAAGGTGAAGTTGCCCCGGGTGTCGAAGCGGATCAGCAGCTCGTCGATCAGCAGATCCCGCACGGCGGCGGGCAGGGTGAAGGCGTCGAACGTGGTGCCCAGGTCGGCGTGCAGGTCCGACACCCGAAGCTGCTGCCCCGGCCCGGTGGTGCCGGTGAAGACCCAGACGCCACCGCTGTCCGGCCGACTCGCCTCGATCAGCAGTTGCGCGCCGCCGAGCGTGAGGCCGGCCCTGATCGACCCGGTGTACCCGCTGGCGTCCTTGGCGATAGTGGCGCTGAGCTGCTGGAAGGCGACCGGCCCGAGGACGAACTCGTCGTCCTCCACGGTCAGCTCCAGCTCGTACGAGCCCTCCTGCGGGTACGCGGTGAGGCCGAGGTCGGTGACCACCACGTCCGGGAATCCCTCGGCGGTGCCGAAGAAGTGCTCGAACAGCCGCTTGAGCTCGATCGTCTCGCCGTCGCCGAGGTGCCCGCCGAACTGGAATCCGGGTAGCTGGGCGGTCAGGTCGAACCGGACCCCGGCCAGCACGAGGTGACCGGCGACCGCGATGTGCCGCAGGGCCCCGGCGTGCGGGTCGAAGCCGACCCGAACCCCGTCGATGCCGATCTCGCCGAGGCCGACGGCGGCCAGGCCGGCGCGGACCGAGTCCTGCAGGCTCTGCCCGCCGATCAGCCCGGCGAGGTCGGCCAGGCTCGGCAGCACGCCGTCGGCCGGGACGATGTCGAGTTCCCACGGGCCGCCGGAGCCGAAGCCCAGGGTGACCGTGAACTCGCGACCGATGAGCAGGGTGGCGTGCAGCGATGCGCCGTACCCGACCTGGGAGAAGCTGTTCGGCACGGCGGCGTGGGTGGCGATCAGGGACACCCCGATGGACCGCAACACGAACCGGTCGGCGACCACCGGCCAGTCGCGAGTGCTGTCCAGGGTCAGCACGAGCGAGGTCAGCGGGGCCTCGCCGAGCCGGGTGCGCAGTTCGAGGCCGTTGATCGCGAGGCCGGTGGCGAACGGGGTGCCCGGTGGCAGGCCGGTGGTGCCGACCGACCCGCTGACCAGGGTGAGCAGGTCGGCGAGATCCTGCGGCGGGTGGTCGCCGGGTCGGAGCGTGCTGGCGAGCGAGCCGTCCGGGGTGAGCGAGCCGGTGACCGGCAGCGCCAGCGCGCCGACCCGCAGGATGGCGTCGACGGTGACGCCGACCTGTGCCGGGCGGTCGGCGGCAGCCCGGGTGACGGTCAGCACGAACGGGCCGACCTGGAAGGCGTCGGCGGCGAAGGCGCTCACCGGCCAGGCGGTTCCGACCTGGCCGGTGACGGTCAGGCGCTGCGGCCAGGCCGTGTCCGCCAGGTCGAACCGGGGCCCGGTGAGCACGGCCCGCCCACCGGGCAGGCCGGCCAGGAAGCCGGCCAGCGTCGGATCACCCAGCAGGTCCGGCGCGAGGACCAGCTTGCCCTGGTCGACCTGGGATTCGAGCCGGGTCTTCAGCTCGGCCAGCGAAAGGCTGGTGATGTCCATCTGTAGCCCCTCAGTGGTGGGTGATGACTCGTTGGCCGGGCCCGCCCATCGCGTTGCGGTCGTAGAAGGTGACCGTGAACCGGCCGCCGGGCGGCGCCGCCGCGACCACCGCCGCGTTGGCAGCGGCACCGGCGGCGGCGGCGGGTCCGCCCGCGACGCCGGCCAGGATCGCCGCCGCCTGGGTGGCGGTCTGGGCCAGGGCCGGTGCCATCGCCGCGGCGGCCAGCGCCAGGTCGCAGGCGAGCCCCCCGGCTGCGGCGGCGACCGCGGCCGGGGCCGCGGCGGCGCCGGCACCGGTGGCCGCCGCGTAGACCGCCGGAATAACCGCGGCCATGCCGCCGGCCAGCGTGGCGACGGCGATGCCGGCGGCCACGGCCGGGGCGGCGGCGCCCGCCGCACCGAGCCCACCGAGCACGCCGGTGATGACGGTGGTGACCAGGGCTGCGCGCGGGCCGGTGGCGACCAGCCGGTGTATCGCGTTGGGCACCAGCGGCGCGGGCACGGCGATCCCGGTCGCGTTCGCCGTGGCGATGATCGTCTCCGCCAACGTGACGGCCCACAGCCCTCGGGCGTCCCGGTCGGCCTGCACCTGGGAGACGTCGACCCGGAGGTTGCCCCGGACGAGCGGGGCCGGTCTGCCTGCGGTGTGTGAGGTCGGCCCGCCGCGTGACTGCGGCGGCACCAGCAGCGTGCCCGGAACCTGGTAGCCGGTCAGGTAGCTCGGCACCGCCCGCCCGGGAGGCGCCGGTGCCGGCGGCGCCGGGGTGGCCCCGGCGTACCCCTCCAGGATGCCGACGGTCCGGTCGGCCGGGTGGGAGTACTGGTTCCTGGTGCCGCAGGAGATCATCACGACCTCCGGTCGCATCCGGTCCACGAAGGCGCGGCTGGTCGCGGTGTTGGCCCCGTGATGGCTGGCCTTGACGATGTGCACCCGCTGGGCCACCGAGTCCGGCGGGTTGAGGTACGCCGAGACGTTCTGCTCCTGCATCGACTCGATGTCCCCGCCGATGTAGTACCGGAAGTTCCCGAACCGCACCTCGAAGGCGAGGCTCTTCTCGTTCTTGGCCTGCTCGGGCGGGGTGAGCAGGCCGCCGCTGCGGTAGGTGGCGGTCGCGGCGCCGTTGCGGACGAACCGGTTCGCCGCGATGCAGGTGACGGTCGGTGGCGGCGCCCCCGGCGTGGGCGAGTTGAGCGGCTCGCCGGCCGTGTCGGTCCAGAGGATCTCCCGGCCGACCAGCCAGTACGGGTGCCACCAGTTCGCGAGGTTGAACGGAGCGATCACGGCTCCGCCCGGCGCGACCAGGGCCGGTGGCGGCGCGATCGCCGCGTTCCCACCCAACGGGACCGGACCGCCCGTGCCGAACATGACCGGCGGGGTCCGCACGCCGGGCACCGGCCCGGCGAACAACCACTGCGCCGCACGCTGCTTGCGCACCGGGGCCGGGTCGCTGGCCACGTTGCGGGTCGCCCGGGTGCGGCCCGCCCCTCTCGCGATCGCCTGGACATAGAGCAGGTAGGGATCCTCGTCGGCGTTGGCCGGCTCGCCCTGGTCGAAGATGAGCACGTTGTCGTAGAGCTGCGTGTTGCGCCGCGCCAGCAGCGCCCTGACGCCGCCCATGTGGTCCACGTCGTAGTGGGTCACCACCATCACGTCGAGATCATCGGTGCCGGCCGCGAACTCGGGCACAGCGGCGGTCAGGTAGGCGTCTATCCGCGTGGCGTGGCCGACCCGGCCGCCGTCGATCAGCACGGTCCGGATCTGCGCGGCGTGCCCGCCGCCGACGCCGTCGTCGCGGGCGACGATCAGGGTCGAGTCGCCCGATCCGGCCAGGTCGATGTGGTGGATCTCCAGGCTCCAGGTCATCGGTGCCGCCCCCTCTGGCGTCCCACGCGGCTCACGACTTGCCGGTCATGTAGCGGACGATCAGCTTGTAGACGCTGTTGGTGGCGAAACCGCTCTGGCTGAGCTGGGCCTGGATGTCGTTGCCGACGGCGACGACGCCGGCGTTGTAGATGCTCCGTGCGCCGGTCTTGCGGTACGCCTGGGACAGCACCTCGATCTTCGGGGCCTCGGTCCACTCCCGGTAGACGACGTACTCGACCCGGGTCAGCAGGCGATGGGTGTTCGAGTTGGTGTCGTGTATCAGCACCGTCAGCTCCAGCCACGACGTGCAGTGGTTGGTCAGGTTGTAGAGCTGGTGGCTACGGCTCTCCCCGTCGTTCATCCGGCCGTTGAACAGCATCGTCATCAGGCCGACCGGTGCGCCGTCCGCGCTGATGTTCGTCGAGCCGTGCACGGTCAGCCGGGAACGCGGGTCGGCGTGCCCGAGCGCCACGTTGCCGTCCGGGTTCATGTGGATCGCGTCGACGATCCTCCCCTGGGTCTGGGTGCGCAGGCGCAGGCCCAGCGACGTCCGGGCCGAGTCGTCCCGGGCCTGCACGAACGCCGTACCGTCGCGGCCGTCGCCCTCGAAGGCGTACAGGTAGAGGTGGCCCCGCCCGTAGTAGTCGCCGTCGACGTGCAGCTTGGCCTTCGGGTTCGGGGCGCCGACCCCGACGTTGCCGGCCGGTTGCAGGATCACGTGGTCGTCCGGGTCGTTGCTGGTCCCGACGATCAGCCGGGCGCTCTCGCCGGCACCACCGGTCACCACGGCGTCCTGGTACTGGATGAAGCCGTAGTCGCTGCCCCGGTTGACCCGGCTGCGGAACACGATGCTGCTGGCGCCGCCGCCGTTGTCGTGGTCGATCAGCAACGAGCCGCCGTTCGGGCCGTGCCCGGTGCCGGTCGCCTCCTGCACGTGCAGCGGGGCGGCCGGGCTGCTGGTGCCCACGCCGACGTACGACCCGACGGCCACCAGCGGGCCCTTGACCACCGGGCAGATGAACTGGCCGTCCTGGTAGCCGGGAACGTTCTCGTAGCGCAGGTAGAGGTTGGCCGGCCCCGAGGGCAGGGAGGAGCGGATCCGGGCCAGCGGGATCTCCACGATCTCCCGCAGGTCCAGGCTGGTCTTGCTGATCGGGGTCAGGACCAGCTCGGTCGCCTCGCCCTCGACCGAGGACCGCTCCACCTGCCAGCCCGTGCGTACGGCGGCGTTCGCCGGGATGTCGACGTCCTTCAGGTCGCTTCCCGTGCCCAGCGCCCACGGCCGGTCCAGGGTGGCCCGGGTGGTCGGCTCGTGGTCGAAGGCGATGCGCAGCCGGGTCGGGTTCTGGCTGGTGTCGCGCGGGGCGAGCGGGATCGGCCCGTCGGCGGCGAGGTTGGCCACGTGCAGCACCAGCATCGACTCGGAGCGGCTGTCGTTGAGCACGGAGTTGCCGCCGGTGAAGCCGGCGTGCAGCGGGATCTCCGGCTTGCCGAGCCGGTTGACGATCTTCAGGATGCGCCGGCGGTGGCCCTCCAACGCGGTGGTCTGGCCGGCGTACCGCAACTGCCGGTAGTGCAACTCCACCCGGGTGGCGCGGGTGCCACCGGCCACGTCCGCGATCGCGTGTTCGAGGGTGAGGTGCCAGGTCCGGCCCTGCTCCAGGGTGCGGCCCTTGGTGCTGGCCAGGTAGAAGACCACGGTCTGGCTCTCGGGCACCGGCTTGCTGATCTGCCACCCGTCGGCGGCGAGCCGGACCAGTTGTTGCGGCTTGGCCGGATCGAGGCAGGGCGCGGCCAGCGTGCCGGCCCGGAACCGCAGCGCCAGGTGGTGGTTCGTCGCGGTCGGCGCGGTGGTGATCGGGTCCAGCAGGACCGGCTGGTCGGCGCTGTTGGTGATCTCCAGGAAGAGCTGGTGGCCGGTCGGGTCGCTGTCGATCGGCAGGACCGTCTCGTCGTCGCCGTCGAGCAGGTCGAAGACGAGCGGGTGGCTGCGCCGGACGGAGGTGACGGCGGCCTGGTCCACGGCCATGCCGCGCTGGATCGCCTCGGCGGGCAGCGCCGCCCGGAAGATCCGCAGGTGGGCCAGGCTGCCCTTGAACCGGTAGCCGGACGCCGCACCGTCGAGGTCACCGGCGAGCAGCAGCGAGGTGGTGGTGACCACCGGGGCGCCACCGGTCGGCCCGGTCGCGGCGAGCACGCCGTTGATGTACGTGGTCGCGGTCGTACCGTCGTTGGTGATCGCGACGTGGTTCCACACGTTCCAGGCGATGCTGTTCGGTGGGGTGTCCGGGGCGCCGGTGTTCCAGTTGCCGCCGGCATTGAACCGGTGGTGGATGTGACCGGCGCGGTTCAGCCAGATGTTGAAGTTACGGCCGGGCTTGCCGACGATGCCCTGCCAGGGCGTAGCTGGCGGGCCGTCCGGCTTGAGCCAGATCGAGACGGTGTACGTGCCGAGCCGCAACGCCTCGGCGTCGGTCATGGTCAGCATCTCGTTCGTTCCGTCGAACCGCAGGGAACGCCCGAAGACCTCGTCGAGCACGGTCGAGGGGGTGCCGGTCGCGCGGGCCGCGAGGGTGGAGCCGGCGGCGTCCACCGCCGCGTTGTCGCGCAGTTCGTCCAGCGGCAGGTGCAGTACGAGTTTCGCCAGGTCGATCTGCATGAGCTGGCGGATCTGGTCCTCGGTCAGCGCCCGCCGGTAGATCCGCAGCGAACCGATCCGGCCCTGGAAGTAGGCGTCGGGCTTCCGGCCGCCGATCCACGCGCCGGTCAGGTTCACCTCGGTCGTCCTCGCGTACTGCCGGGTCTCGGTGAGCTTGCCGTCGACGTACAGGGAGATCCGCTGGTCCCGGCGGCTGTAGGTGACCGCCAGGTGGTACCAGCGGTTCGCCGTGAACGCGTACCCGAAGACCTGGTCCCCCGGCTCGCCTCCGGTCAGGTTCACCTTCAACCTGGTGCTGACGAACTCGATCAGGAGGTTGCCGGTCGGCCAGTCGGCGCAGGCGAGCACCGTGCGGTTCCGGTCCAGCGCGTCGGCGCGGACCCACAGCCCGACGGTCACCGTGTCGGTGCGACCCAACGGCGGGATCTCCACGTAGTCGGTGGTCCCGTTGAACTGGTAGCACCGGCCCAGGGTCGGATCATCCACCGGCTGCGACTTGCCCCGAGCCGTACCGTTGTTGCCGTTGCCGGAGCTGTCGACGACCGTGCGCCTGTCGTCCTGGGTGAGGGTCAGGTGCAGGGCCAGCCCGCGGTCCAGAGCGGTCATCGTGTCCTCGCATCGTCGCTGCGCGCCCGCGCTGGGCGGAGGGTGAGCCAGCCTTCCCGGATCTCCTGGGGGCCGGTGAACAGGGCGTCGGCGCGCATCGCGGCGATGCCCGACTGGTACAGGTCGAAGATCAGCCCGATCCGGGCGGCGAGCCCGGCGAACGGTCCGTCCAGCTCCGGCGGCACGGCCCGGCCCTCGGGCGGGCCGTCCACCACGGCGCCCGGTCGCTGGTCGGCCGGCACGATCCTGGCCCGGATCGGCTCGCCGTCCAGCGGCGTCAGCCAACCGGTCTCCGGCCGGACCAGGTGAGCCCAGACGTCCGGCGCTGCCGGCAGCGCCGCGCTGAGCCGGGCCGGGGTGACCGGGGCGGCCGGGGCCGCACCGGTCGCCGGGTCGATGCCGAGCACCGCGTCGGCCCACTGCTCCAGGCCGGCGAAGTCACCGGGCAGGGTGGCGCTCTTGCGCTGCGCCGGTGCCAGCACGGTGGCACCACCCTCGCCGGCCGACACCAGCCACCGGGTCCGCGGGTCGAGCAGTTCGGTCCACAACTCCGCCGCGGTGGGGAAGTGGGCCAGGAAGGCGGCCCGGGTGATGGTGGCGTCGGCCTCGGTCTCGACCCACACCGGCCCGTTCGGCGTCGGCTCCGACGCCAGCCAGGACCAGCGGTACCCCGGCTCCTCGCCGAGCGAGATCCGGACCTGGTCACGCGGGGTGATCAGCGGCGCGGTCAGGAAGGTAACCTCGATCGCGGCCAGCGCGGCGGTGAACTGGTCCGGCGGGATGTCGATCACCTTGGTGGGCAGCACTCCGCTGCTCGCGTGCACCTTGCCCCGGGGATCGACCAGCAGGGTCAGCTCCTCGGGTGGGTCGTCGATCGCCTGCCCGACCAGGGCCGCCGGGCTGTCGTACGGCACGATCCGGGCGTGGTCGGACGGCTCGTCCAGCGCGGCGTAGAACGTGTTGTCGGCGTACCCGTCCCCGGTCTCCTTCCAGAAGCCCAGCAGGCCGTCGTCGAACTGGTCCCGGGCGCCGATCCGGACCGGAAACCGGACCCGGGTGAAACCCTGCGAGTCCCGGGTGCCCCGGCGCAGATCCTGGTCGAAGGAGGGCCAACTCTGGCTGACCGCCGGCAGCCCGCACAGCTCAAGGTTCACCCTCGCCCGGACCACCGCGACCGGGCGACCGAACAGCAGCCCGAGGCCCTGCTGCTGGTCGGCGCTCTCCGGCGCGACGGCGTCCAGCGCCGACTCGATCACGTCCAGGAACGTCGCCAGGAAGCCGGTCTGCCCGGTGTCCGGCGCGCCCGGCGCCCGGGTGAGCTGGGCGGCGACCCGGCGCAGGTGCGGGTTCATTCCCGCGAAGGCCGGGTCGTGGACCTGGGCGGGGCTCACCGGGGCGGCCGCACCCGGCGCCGGCTCCCAGCTCGCGGACTGGTCCACCTGCCCCAGGGCCGCGCCGCTGCGGTCGTAGAACATCAGGCTGTCGTCGAGATGGTTGGGCAGGATCCAGCCGCAGATCGGGGTGCTGACCGCGTGCGCGCCGGCCTCGACGTGGTCGGCGTCCGCAGCCAGCCAGCGCAGGTTCAGCCGGGCCGGCTGGACCAGCCGGGGCGGCAGGCCGATCCAGGTGGTGTTGTCCGGCTCGGCCAGCGGCTCCGGCCGGACCAACCGGTCCCAGGTGAGGTCGCGTACCTGCCCGAAGCTGTCCACCAGGCGCAGCCGGCTGATCTGGAGCGCGCCGGCCCGGATCGGGTTGAAGTCGTCCAGCGGCATCGGCGCGCTGTGGTTGCCGCGCCGCACCGCCGCCCGTACCCGGCGGGTGAAGTCCGCGTCGTCGGCGAAGGCCAGCGGGTCGGCGACCGGTAGCTGCATGGTCTGCCGGTGGGCCAGCAACGCCTCGTTGAACCCGCTCAGCGCCTGCGACAGCGCGGCGAAGTCGGGACCGAGCCGCCGGTACGCGGCCACCACGTTGGCGACCGGGTCGTCCGGCCCGTCCGGGCGGTACCGCTGGGCGTACCAGGTGACCACCTGCTCGATCTGCTGGAGCAGGAAGTCGGCCGTCCGGTCCTCCTCGGCGATCTGCACCGCGGCGAAGAACTGCTCGTGATCGCGGTGCAGCACCAGGTCGACCAGGTACCGGCCGATGACCGTGCGCATCTGCTCGGCGGCGAACGAGGTGAGAATGCTGCTGCCGTGGTAGAACCGGGCACCGACAGCGAGGTGCTGCCGGTCGTCGCGCAGGGCCAGCTCGACCGAGGCGTCGTCCAGGTGGTAGTTGGTGTTGATGTAGTCCGGGTCGTACGCGCCGTCGCGGTTGACCTGCTCGGCCCGGGGGAAGAACTCCACCTCCCAGTCCAGCAGCACCGGGTGCCAGGGCTGTCTCCGCCAGAGCGCGAAGCCGACCGTCTCGCGCCCGGCGGCCACCGCATCGGCGAGCTCCCGCCACACCGCGTCGACGGCCTGCCAGAGCGCCTCCGGTCTGGCGAAGTCCACCTCGGGCAGCAGGCGGGTGTCGAGCATGTCGTCCGGCCGCAGCCGGTGGTCCTGGCCGTAGCGGGTGGAGGGGCGTACCGCGTCCCCGGCCAGCAGCAGCACCGGCTCGGTGGGCTGGTAGTAGCGCGGGCCGGCCACCTGGCGCAGCGTGTAGCCGGCCCGGTCCGTGCCGGTGGCCCGCTCGGCCAGGCTCCGGCGAATCTGTTCGGCGGCCCGGTGCCGCTGCTGGTCGAGCCGGGCGGCGGCGACCACCTGCTCGTCCAGCGTCGCGAGGTCCGACTCGATCAACGCCCGGACCGTGTCGGCGTCCGGATAGTCGTCCACCTCGTCGTGCGGCGGGTAGCTGCACAGCAGGTACTTGTACCAGTCGGAGAAGATCTGGCGGCGGGTCGACTCGATCCGCTGCCCGGTCCGGTCGTACGCGTCCTGGAGGTGGTTCAGCTCGGCGAGTGCGACGGAGATGGCCGGCGGCAGGTCGGCGAGATCCTGCTCGGCCGTGGCGTCGGCGGTGCCGTCCGCGAGCTGCGAGCTGACCGTCCAGCGGGACTCGCCGTCGACCGGCCGGAAGGTCCGCTCGTGGTACGCCTCGGCGAGCTTCGCGTTGGTGTCCAGCCCTCGCTGCTGCGCCCCGGTCAGCTCCAACACTGCGGCGAGTTGCCGCTCGACGGCGGCGGCCTGGCCCGGCCCGGCCGCATCCGCGTCCGCCAGGTACGCGGCGAGCGCCTCGACGCCGCTGTTGCCGACCGCCAGAGTCAGGCCGGGAGCGTCGGTGGTGTTCGTCGGGGCGAACCGCAGCCGGGCGTGACAGACGACCCGCTCGGGCGGGGTGTTGCCGAGGGCGGTGGCGGCGGCGGCGTCCAGCAGTTGCCCGACCCGCTCCGCCGCGTCCTGGAACGGCGTGCTCAGCAACTGCCCCGCGCGCCAGCTGGCGATCGTGGCCAGCGCCGTCTGGTTGTCCACCGGTGCCAGCCAGTCCCGGGCCAGCAGCTCCCGCCAGAGCGGGTCGGGATCCGTGGATATTGCATGCAATTGCTCCTTGGTGACGGCGGCCCGGGGGGTCCAGCCGTATTCCTCGGCCAATCTCTCGAGCAGCGGGCCGGGTGCGACTGCAGCCGGCGAGGCCAGTTCGAGGTCGGCGGCGAGTTGGCGGACCAGTTGCCCGACACAGTCGTTACCGGGAACCCGGTACCAGCCGATTACGTCATACTGCAAATCCGGGCCGAGCGGCCCTGGATCGGGATCGCGAAAACCAAACACACTATGGCAGTTGGGATAGATTGCGGCGAATGCTGGGTGGCCGTATCCGGCTGCGGTCAGCTTGTCGAGATATTCTGGCACCCGCCCGGCGTCGCGGTCCGGATCGAGCCACTGGGCCAACGGCATCGACCGCCCCAAGAACCGGAACGGATGGATTTCGGAATCGTCCAGATGGGCGGGCACGGGGAAGGCTATGGCACCCGACGATGCTCCCTCACCGGCTGGATGCAGGTAGTCGCTCTCCACCACCCAGCGCCTCTCGACCACGCTGTCTCCGCTGGCGGCAAGCCTGCTGCGGGTTACCAGCCAGCGGGTTGGCACGGCAGGGAAGGCAGTGCCGTCCGCCGCGTGTCCCCCCTTCGTCAACGCATCCGGCAGCGCCCAGTGCAGATGCACGCCGGCCTTGAGAATGAGGTTCTGGTCATGGAAAGGTGTCGCGACAATCGATTCGCTCAGGTAGGCGACCTCGGGATTGACGTCGCGGGTTCCGTCGAAATAGGGCAATTTTGAGAAATCGGCCGCGCCTTCGGTGACCGCGAGATCTCCGGTGAGATGCAGTGCATCGAGGTGAATCGGAACAAGCAGTGCCGACCCCATACCACTCCGTTCGGGTTGTGGGATGCGGGATGACGTGGGAATACCGCGGCGCGACCGGCGGCCAGGCGTTTGCGGCCCCCGAACCCTAGCGAGTGATGGCGCCGCACAGGAAGCCCCGCGTACTGTCCAGGAACTGACGTGTGCCCGTTTTTCCGAGATGCCGAACCGGCCTCCGTCGATTGGTCCCGGAGCGGGAAATCGTCGGTGCTCGGTCGACCGGGCCGGGATGTGCCGCGTTCCGGCAGGGTGGGCGCGTTCCGGGTCGATTCGGGTCGATGGGCGGGGGTGATCCGCCCTGGCTGCCGACGGCGACCGCCGGTTCCGTGCCGGCCGGTAGTCCGTGCCGGCCATCGATGAGTCGGAAACCTGACCGCCCCCGGAGCACCCCTGACACGGATCGGGGCCCTCCACCCCGGTGGTGGAAGGCCCCGTACGTCCGATCCGGGCTCCGGTACATCCGCCTCGGCATCAGGCCGAATGGGCCCCGACTTCCCTTCCCGTCGTCACCGGGCGGCTTGAGGTGACCGGCTCCGTTGGTGCGGTCGGCAGCTTCGCCGGCCACCAGTTGCCCCGGCCCAGCAGCGTCATCAGCGCCGGCAGGACGACGCCACGGATGATGAACGCGTCGAGCAGGACGGCCAGCGCCAAGCCCAGGCCCAACTGCTTGAACTCGATCAGGCTCAGCGTGGCGAAGATCGCGAACACCGAGACCATGACGATCGCGGCGCTGGTCACGATGCCGGCCGAGCGGCGGGCAGCATCCGGGCCCCGCCGCCGACCAGCTCCCCGACCGTGTGGCGTTCCCGGTCACCCAGATCGCCCGGCGCGTCGGACGTGCTGCGGGTGGACGGGCGGGTCAGCCGTACCGTTCCAGTTCGGCGTAGAAGTCCTCGACGACGTCGAGCTGCCCGGCGGCGACCACCCGGTCGTAGACGAACCGGCCGACACCGAGGTCGAGCACACCGAGGCCGAAGGGTGAGAAGACAACCGGCTGATCGGCCGGGACCGCGGCCTTGCCGGCCAGCACGTCGAACAGCGTGCCGTGGGCGAACCAGGAGGGTTCCTCGACGTGCGGCTCTCCGGCCACGGTGGCGAAGACAATGAGATCAGCGTCTTTGATCAGGCTTTCGGCGGAATTGTGCACCCGCACCGGGGCCGAGTCGGCACGGCGCAGGTAGCTCGCCAGCCCGGCGGAGTGTTCGTCCAGGAGGTCGTGGACGCCGATCTCGTCGAACTCCCATCCGTTCCCGGTCAGGTAGGTGTGCGCGAACCGGGCGATCAGCCCGGCACCGACGAAGCCCAACCGGCGCGGGCGGGCGCCACCGCGAGCGGCTGCGAGCCGGTCCGCGGCGAGCGCCGCCGAGGCGGCGGTACGCACCGCGCTGATGATCGACGACTCGAGGCAGGCGATCGGGTAGCCGGTCGCCGGATCGTTGAGGATCAGCACCGCCGAGGCGCGACTCTCCCCCGTGATGTTTCGAACACCTGCGAGCGGACAGTAGCCCAGACCACAGACATGGCGCGACCCCGCCGTTCCAAGCGTCAGCTGCAGTTAAGGCACCGACGTCCTCGGTACCGACCAATTCCGGCCATACGTCTCCACGCGCGGCCGGCATCACCGTAGCTAAATGGCGACGACGACGTGCGGCTCGGCCGTTCATCCACAGTGGCTGACCGGACGAAGGCCGTCACGCAGCAGGGCAAGGTCCTCCCCCAGTACGACCCGCACGTCTGCACCCCATCGTCGAGGACACTGCCGCCCGCATCGTCCCACAACCGACCGGCGCGGCTGATGCCGCTGAGCGGCCCCTGCCCTGGTTGTGGCTTGGCTTCACGGGGGCCGCCGCCTGCGGCTGGGCACGGGTTGCAGCCAGCTCAAGGTCGGTACGGGTGCGGAATGCTGGCGGCGGGGCAGCAGCAGCGGGCTGGCGAGGATGAGCAGTCCCGCGATCGTGATCGCCGTGCGTGGGCTGGTGGCGCTGGCGAGGAGTCCGCCGAGCGCGCTGAGGATCGCGATGGAGGCGCTGCTGCTGATCGACCAGGCCGACAGGGTGCGGGCGATGCGGTCTTTGGGGGTGTGTTCCAGTCGGTAGGTGGCGAGCACCGGGTTGTACAGGCTCATGCTGATGATGATCGCGAGTTCGACAGCGATCACCGTTGCGAGGCCGGCGGCGCCGGGCTGGACGAAGGCGAGGCCGATCAGCCAGATCGCGCGCAGTGTGCCGACGGTGCGGAGGATGCGGTGTTGGCCGTACCGGGCCACGACACGAGGGGCCAGGCGTGAGCCGATGAGTCCGCCGACGCAGGGGGCGGCGAAGGCGAGGCCGTACTGCCAGGGCGGGAATCCGAGCTCGCGGAGCATGAGCACGGCCAACAGCGGCTCGGTGGCCATGATCAGTCCGCCGACGAGCAGTTGGTTGACGTAGAGCGCCCGCAGGCCGGGATGGGCCAGGAGGTGTCGCCAGCCGTCGAGCAACTCGCTGGCCCGGACCCGGCGCTTGTCGGTGCGCTGCGGGGGCTCTTCCCGGCCACGGATCGCGGTGACCGCCAGCCCGGAGAACAGGTAGCTGAGCGCGTCGGCCACCACGGTGGTGACCGGCCCGAACAGGCCGATCGCCGCCCCGCCCAGCGGCGGCCCGACCGCGATGGAACTCCACGTCGTCGACTCGAACCTCGCGTTGGCCACGAGCAGGTCCTCCGGCCGGACGAGGCCCCTGAGGTAGGCGCCGCCGGCCGCATTGAAGGCGATCTTGGCTGCGGCGACCACGACCGAGACGACCAGCAACTGGACGAAACTGAGCCAGCCGAAGGCGTACGCGATGGGGATCGTCATCATGACCGCGAACCGGGCCAGGTCCATCGCGATCATCACCGGCCGCTTGCGGCGAAACTCCATCCACGGCCCGAGCGGCAACGCGATCAGCGCGCCCACTGCCGGCCCCACCGCGGACAACGCGGACACCTGAGCGGGGCTGGCATCCAACACCAGCACGGCGATCAGCGGCAAGGCACCGAACCCGAACCCGGACCCATAGGCGCTGACCGCGTACGCCGCCCACAACCACCCGAACTGCCGCCCCAGGGATCGCCTAGCCGCCACTCCCCACACCCTCCGCATCGAACAACTCGCCGTTGACCGTTGCGATCAAACCAAGACGTGCGACAGCGGTTCAAACAACTACGTGGGCGGTGAGCCACAACCAAATGTTGTGCAGGTAGGGTCTGCTCCGTGGATCTCGATGCCGTCCGTACCTTCGCCGCCGCCGCCGACGCCGGCCAGTTCCAGGACGCCGCCGCCGCGCTGTCGATCAGCCAGCAGGCCGTGTCCAAGCGCATCGCCGCGCTGGAGAGGGACTTGAAGGTACGGCTGTTCACCCGCACGGCTCGCGGCGTCCAACTCACGATCGACGGTCAGGCATTCCTGCCCCACGCCCGGGAGCTGCTCCGGGTGGAAGCGCGCGCCGACGCCTCTGTGCGCCCCGGTCGGCGCGCGCTCCGGGTCGACGTCCATAGTCGACGGACCGCGCCGGCGGTGCTGCTACAGGACTTCCACCGTACGCATCCGCGGATCGAACTGGATGTCGTGACCCTTGATGCCGACGTCCATGCCGCGACCGCCGCCGTCGAGGCGGGGGCGGTCGACGCCACCTTCCACGCCGTCACCCTCCCCGCGCGTCAACTGCCCGGCGCGATCAGGACCGCCCGCGTGATCGACGAGCACCACGAGATCCTCGTCGGGCCCCGTCACGCGCTCGCCAACGCCCGTACCGTCACGCCCGCGCAACTCGCCGAACACCGCATCTGGATGCCCGGCATGGCCCTCGGCACCGAATGGGCCGACTACTACGACGAGCTCGCGGCCGCGTTCGGCCTCACCATCGACCGGGTCGGGCCGGCCTTCGGAAACGAGGCACTGCTGGCCGAGATCGCCGAATCCGCGGAACTGGCGACGCTGGCCGGCGAACGCACCCGATACCTGTGGCCGGACAGCTACGACCTGCGGCGCATACCGGTGCGCGACCCGGCCCCGATCTACCCCATGTCACTGATCTGGCGCGACGACAACCCCCATCCCGCGCTCACCAAACTTCGTGACCACCTCGACTCCAGACGAGCGGAGGCACCCGGCGCCGAGGTCTGGTTACCGACATGGGGACAGCGATCAGCCCCAAGATGACGAGCCGGACATTGACGAGGCCGAACGGCGCTACCACGCCGCCAAGCGTGCCGCCGTCAACCCGCGCACCACCGTCACCGTGATCGGGGACGGTGCGGTGGGTCTGCTGGCGGTGCCAGTCAGCCCGACAGCTCGGGGTGGTCCGCCCTGGCGGGGTGATCAGCCGCGTCGGCCTACATCGACGAGCTAGAGACCGTCAGATACACGCACCGCACGACCAGGTAGGCGGCCAGCAGCACCAACGGACCGTTCAGACCGCCCGGCTTGTCGTGCCAGGCCTCCGAAATGGTCAGGTCGACCACGAACAGCGCCGCCATCGCCGCCGCCCGTCCGAGGCAGTGGTCCCCATGCCTTGCACCCTGACATGCCCGGTCGTTCCGGGGCTCCTTCCCGTCAACGTCTGGTGGCGTCAGGGACGCTTCGGTAGTTTCGGCGGTCGAACACCTTCACTGTCTTTGATCGGAAAGTCGGCTACATGTCGCACATCGAGAAGATCACCGGTGAACTGCGCGCGCTGATGACTGGCGTCGAGCGCGCGCAGGGACTGGCAGCCGCTGCCGACAACCAGGCGCAGGAGGTGGCCCTGCGGGCCGCAGGGGCCGGCTTCGCAGCTGTGGCAGCGGGAATGACCCGGGTACGCAGCGCAATCACGGGACTCCAGGGCGGCTTGAACAGCCTCTACGGTTCGATTGGTGAGGCGACGAAGACCACCGCAGCCATCCCACACAAGGCCACCCCGCACGAGACGATCTCCGGGCTGACACCCGTTCAGGCCGCGGTGGCCGGCGCACGCGACGCGGCGGCCGGGGCCATCGCTCAGGTCGGTGAGGCACAGCAACTCGTCACCATGATCCTTCAGGGTGGGCAGCCCGGTCCGCTGCTGCAGTCGATGGAGAGCATCAAGCAGGTCCTGGTGCTGGTGGTCCAACGCACCGGCACCGCCCGGCAGTACGTCGAAGCGGCGATCGCCGAAGCGCGCCAGCTCGGTTCCTCGGGAAACTGAACAGGGCTGGCGGTCACACACCGACCAGCCCGATCCCGTCCGCCACCGGTGCCCCGACCGCCCAAGCCCTCATCTTCGGCGGCGGCACCTCCGATGACCCCGGCCCCGCCCCGTGGACCAGGCAACCCACCGGCGTCCTCGGCGGATCACCGACCGGACCGCGAACCAGAATCCCACCACGAGAGGACGACAGGGTGCAGCGTTCACTGGAGTTGGAGAACGCAGGCGCCGACACGGTCGCCAGCAAGGGCTACCGGGTTCACCAGAACCCGACGAAGCGGGAGATCGCCGAGGCGCGGCTGAATACCGGCGACGTCGGGAAGCCGGACAAAGACCCGGACTACCTGATCGAAGGCCACGTCTTCGACTGCTACTCACCGACTCCCGCCAAGGCAGTGCGCGGCGTCTGGACGGAGGTGTCGGGAAAGGTGGCCAGCCAGCAGACCCAACGTGTGGTGCTGAACCTGCATGACTGGCGCGGTGACCTCGGCGCCCTGCAGAAGCAGTTCGACGACTGGCCGATCCACCAGCTCAGAGAACTCGCGGCGGTGACCCGTAGCGGTGAGATCATTCAGATCGTACGGCGAGACTGAGAAGGCAGGCAGCACGTGGCTATCGAGTACCGATTGACGCTGGCGGACGACATCCCGCTGGAACAGGTGGCCGAACTCGCCGCCCCGGAAGGCGTCGAGGAGTCGACTCTGCCCGGCTACCCCCGGCTGCTCGGCGCGGACCTTCAGAGCAAGTCCGGTTACACGCTCAGCATCTACGGGGGCAGCAACGGCTACTACGATGCCGAGGACGACGACGGCTCCCAATGGGAGTGGGAACCCGCAAAGTACGTCAACGTCGTCTTCCACATGCCGAAAGACGACCCCTCCGGCAGGGCGACACCCAACATGGTCGCTGCCGTGGCCCGCGTGCTCGCCAGCCGGCCGGAAGACGCCGCGCTGGTCCTGAACGGCAACTGGCTGCTGCTCACCCGAGTCGCCGGAGCCCTACGCAAACACCGACCCTCATGGTGGGACAATTACGGCATCAACGACGCCCTCGAATAGGTAGGCCCGGCATGACGCTGGCCCTCACGAGCTGGGGGCAGCGCCGGGACCCCATTGTCGCTCAACCGGTACGGGCAGGCACCGGCGTTGCGTCGGAGGTCAGCGTGCCTGCCACGGCGGGCGTGAACTCGGAGATCAGCGCCCAGGTCATGGGCGCGGCGGCGGCAACGGCTGCGACGGTGGGATCGGTATGTCGTAGGAAGGCGAGGTGACGGCAGGCGTGCACGGCGACGTCCACGGGTCGGATCTCGGCGGGAGTGGGGGCGAGCGAGTCCTCGGACCCGAGCACTGGTGTGGGGGCGACCGGTGTCGTGGCGGCGCCTGGACAGGGATCCGGTAGTGCCACGTAGGTGACGGTCAGGCGACCGTCTACGAAACGCCACGACGTGGAGTGCAGGAGCCCGCCGAGGCTCCCCGGCGGCAGCTCGGCCAACGACCGCGCAACGACATCCGGGGGTTCGTCTCGCAGCGGGGCGGAGATGGGCCGGAACCGCAGGCCGTCCTGGTCGGCACTGATCAGGAGCACCTCGACGACGACGCTCGGGAGCGGCAGCGCCGTCGATGCGGCGGCGAAGTGTGGTGGTGATGGCACGTGATCAGCTTAGGAAGACGGTCATGCGGAACTCAGAGAATCTCTCACTGTTCACCCCGGTGATCACAGCGGATCACTCAGGTGGCGGAGACGTCGACAGGCGCTGCCACGGTCCATCGCGTGCCTGATCGGGTGTCGTTGATGATCACCCCGACGGCTGTCAGGGCCGCTCGGATGCCGTCCGCAGCCTGATAGGCCTGTTCGGTGCGGAGCCGCTCGCGTAGGCCGAGCAGCGGTTCCACCAGGGGGCGGAGCAGGTCGTGGGGGTCTCGGAGACCTGTCGCGGCGGCGTGTCCGAGCCGCACGATGAGGCTTCGGAGCACCGCGCGGGCCTGGCTGGTGCCCTCGTCCTCCTCGGTGTCCGCAGCCCAAACGTCGATCGTCTCCTCGAGGTCCAGGACGGCTTGCACCATGTCGTCGGCTGCTCCGGCGAGCCGGGCCAGCTCGAAGCGCCGCTCGCATTGCAGGGTCAGCTCCGGCAGGGTTGCCGCCTGAGCCACCCGTGACGGTTGAGTGGGGACACCGTCGACCCTCGTCGATACAAGTCGGTCACTGCGTGTCAACGCGCGTAGCTCGGCCAGGCTCAGCGTGGCACCAGCGGGTAGGACGCGGCTGCGGCCGACGCGGCGTACGGTCAGGCCGCCTCGGCCAGTGATCTCCACGCTGCCGCTGAGCAGGTCGACAATCACCGCAGTGTGCTCGTCCACGCCGAGAATCGCGGCGTCGGCCGGCAGTTCCCGTTCGAGGATGCTCAGCCGGTGCTCTCCCAGGTAGGAGTAGCGGGTGTCGTGGGTGCCGCCCTCGGTGTTGTCGTAGTGCGGAATCACCACCACCTGCAGGTCAAGGCAGGCGAGCAGGTTCAGTCCTTCGCGCCAGTGCGGTGCGGCGCCGACCTTGTATATCTCGTAGACCGGCACGGCGAGACACCCCATCGTGGCGGCGGCGGCCGAGGCCAACACGACCGCGCCACGCGGATGCCGGATCCGTTCGGCCAGCGCGGCGGCGAAGGGCTGTCGATGCCAGTGGTCGAGGGCGTAGGAAGGGCTGCCCGGACCGGAGAAGATCCAGTCCGAGGTCTGCACCATCGCCAGACCCCGGTCGGCGTCCGTCCCGGCCGATGCCCGGCCGCGCATGCCCGGCGCCACCGACACCCGGAGCCCGACGCTGTGATGGAAGTAGTTCTGCGCGCGGGCGGAGATGTCGGCGACATTCTCCTGAAAGCCGTACGGCGTCTCGATGAGCACCGCGTTCGGCCGGTCCGACGGCAGTTGGTCGACGACCGCCCGGTGGACGCTGACCATGGTCGGGCTCGTCTCACCGGACCCCATGATCGCGAGCAGGCCGCACTCGACTCGCTGCATGAGCTGCCTCCTCGGCCAGACTCCGGTCCGCGACCACCTCGGACCGTAACCCATCGCGGGCACACCGTCACCCCGGCCTCCCCGGCGGACCCGCCCTCGCGACGCGGGCCCGCGCCGCACCAGGCTCGGCGGTGGGCCGAATCAAAGCCAAACTGGATTCGTTCCAAAAAAATGGGTTATCGTCGTCGGGTGACGCCCGACTTCGAGACCCAGTTGCGGGCGGTCTCGTTGCGCGTGACCCGGCCTCGGTTGGCGGTGCTCGCAGCACTGCGTGACCATCCGCATGTCGACACCGACACGGTGATCGCGTTGGTACGGGCGGATCAGCCCACGGTGTCCCACCAGGCGGTGTACGACGTGCTGCGGGCGCTCACCGACGCCGGTCTGGTCCGGCGCATCCAGCCTGCCGGTGCGACCGCCCGGTACGAGTCCCGGGTGGGGGACAACCACCACCATGTCGTGTGCCGCTCCTGCGGTGCGATCGCCGACGTCAACTGTGCTGTCGGCGATGCTCCCTGTCTCACCGCCTCCGACGACCACGGCTTCGTGGTCGACGAGGCGGAGGTCGTCTACTGGGGCACCTGCCCCGACTGTGCGACCGAACGCACCTCCCAGTGATCCGTCAGTTCGGAAGGAAACAGATGAGCGATACCCAGGACAACGCCCCCGCCAGCGCGCAGGGCGTGGACAAGATGGCGGCGGCCGGCTGCCCGGTCGCGCACGACTCGGTGACCGCACACGGCAGCGAGAGCGAGAACCCGGCGATCGACTCGCCGACGCCGAAGACCGGAGGTCGTCCGCACACCAACCGGGACTGGTGGCCCAACCAGCTCGACCTCTCGGTGTTGCATGCCCAGTCGTCCAAGAGCAACCCGCTGGCGGAGAACTTCAGCTACGCCGAGGAGTTCACCAAGCTCGACGTCGAGGCCCTCAAGCGGGACATCACCGACGTCCTCACCACCTCGCAGGACTGGTGGCCGGCCGACTTCGGCCACTACGGCGGTCTGATGATCCGGATGAGCTGGCACGCCGCGGGCACCTACCGCATCCACGACGGTCGCGGCGGGGCCGGCGACGGTGGTCAGCGGTTCGCCCCGCTCAACAGCTGGCCGGACAACGCCAACCTCGACAAGGCCCGCCGGCTGCTGTGGCCGGTCAAGCAGAAGTACGGCCAGAAGATCTCGTGGGCCGACCTGCTCGTGCTCGCCGGCAACGTCGCCCTCGAGTCGATGGGCTTCAAGACCTTCGGCTTCGGCTTCGGCCGGGAGGACGTCTGGGAGCCCGAGGAGATCTTCTGGGGTCCGGAGGACGCCTGGCTCGGCGACGAGCGTTACGCCTCCGAGAAGGAGATGGCGGCCGACGTCGGGGCGACCGAGATGGGTCTCATCTACGTCAACCCGGAGGGCCCCCGCGGCAACGCGGACCCGGCTGCGGCGGCGCACTTCATCCGCGAGACCTTCGCCCGGATGGCGATGAACGACGAGGAGACCGTCGCCCTCATCGCTGGCGGCCACACCTTCGGCAAGACCCACGGTGCCGGCGTCGCCGACGACCACGTGGGCCCCGAGCCCGAGGCCGCCCCGCTGGAGGCGCAGGGCCTGGGCTGGTTGAGCACCCACGGCAGCGGCAAGGGCGGGGACACGATCACCAGCGGTCTCGAGGTGACGTGGACCGACGTGCCGACGCAGTGGAGCAACCGCTTCTTCGAGATCCTCTTCGGCTACGAGTGGGAACTCACCACGAGCCCCGGCGGCGCGAAGCAGTGGGTCGCCAAGGACGCCGAGGCGATCATCCCGGACGCCCACGACCCGTCGAAGAAGCACAGGCCGACGATGCTCACGACCGACCTGTCGTTGCGCGTCGACCCGGCGTACGAGAAGATCTCGCGCCGTTTCCTGGAGAACCCCGACGAGTTCGCGCTGGCGTTCGCCAAGGCCTGGTACAAGCTGCTGCACCGCGACATGGGTCCGGCCAGCCGCTTCCTCGGGCCGTGGGTCCCGCAGGCCCAGCTGTGGCAGGACCCGGTGCCGGCCGTCGACCACGAGCTCGTGGGTGACGCCGACGTCGCCGACCTCAAGGCGAAGGTCCTCCAGTCCGGCCTGACGACCGCCCAGTTGGTCTCCACCGCGTGGGCCTCGGCCGCCAGCTTCCGGTCCACCGACAAGCGCGGCGGCGCCAACGGCGCGCGGATCCGTCTTGAGCCGCAGCGCAGCTGGGAGGTCAACCAGCCCGAGCAACTCGCCACGGTCCTGGAGGCCCTTGAGGGCGTACGGCGGGAGTTCAACTCCGCCGGCGGCGCGAAGATCTCGCTCGCGGACCTGATCGTGCTGGCCGGCTCGGCCGCCGTCGAGAAGGCGGCGCGCGACGCCGGCGTCGAGGTGACCGTGCCCTTCCGCCCGGGCCGTACCGACGCCACCCAGGAGCAGACCGACGTCGAGTCCTTCCGGGTCCTCGAGCCGCGCGCCGACGGGTTCCGCAACTACCTGCGTCCCGGCGAGAAGACCCAGCCGGAGGTGCTGCTCCTCGACCGCGCCTACATGCTCGACCTGACCGCGCCCGAGATGACCGCCCTCATCGGCGGCCTGCGCTCCCTCGGGGCCAACGTCGGCGGGACGCGGCACGGCGTCCTCACCGACCGGCCCGGCGTCCTCACCAACGACTTCTTCGTCAACCTGCTCTCCCCCGGCACCCGGTGGAAGGCGTCGGAGTCCGACGAGCACGTGTACGAGATCCGCGACCTGGCCACCGATGAGGTGAAGTGGACCGCCACCGCGGTCGACCTCGTCTTCGGCTCCAACTCCCAGCTACGGGCCCTCGCGGAGGTCTACGCCAGCCAGGACGCTCGCGACAAGTTCGTCGCCGACTTCGCCGCAGCCTGGACCAAGGTCATGGAACTCGACCGGTTCGACCTCACCTGATCCGGCTTCACACGACGAGCCCCGGTCGATCCACCAACGATCGACCGGGGCTCGCCCGCCACTTGTCCACCCGGCTCACGGAACCGCCGACCCGCACCCCGCCACGACGTCGGGAAAAACCGTCAAGCGTGGCCTGAGTATCACTGCTCGTAACAGCGCACGGGTTGAAGATCAGGTTGAGACCGTGTTGCGGTAGCCGACGCTGACGACCCGCCGGGCCGTCTCCTCGTAGTAGCTCGGATCACTCGGGGCGAACGTGCCGAGGCCGTCGACGTACCGGTTGACCATGCAGAAGGCCGCCGCGATCAGCACCGTGTCGTGGAGCTCCTCGTCGGTGGCGCCCTCGGCACGGGCGGTCGCGACCAGTTCGGGGGTGACCTCGCGTCCGCTGACCTGCACGGCCCCGGCGATGTGCAGCAGGGCGCGCAGTTTGGCACTGACCGGCGCGCTGTCCAGGTCGGCGCGTACCTGGTCGACCAGGGGCATGCCCTCGTCGAGCAGGGCGGCGGCGAGCGCCGAGTGCGCCGAGCAGCAGTAGGTGCACTCGTTGCGGCCGGAGACGTACGCGGCGATCAGCTCGCGGTCGGCCGTCGACAGGCTGAGCGGCCCGCGCAGCAGGGTCTCGGCCAGTTCCATCATCGGCTTGCCGGTCACCGGCCGGTACTTCATCGGGCCCCGGACCCCGGGAAACTCGTTCTCGTCCACGCCCAGGTCGATGTGTGCCATGGCGTCACGCTCCCAATTCGGCTAGCGGGTGAAAGTTCGGGTGACCGGTACGGGTCAGCGGTCCAGCACCGGCAGATAACCGTGGGTGGCGACCCGTCCGGCCGGCCCCAGATACCACTCCTGGTCGTCGGGTGCGAGGGTGCCGAGGCCGTCGACGTACCGGTTGAACATGCAGTACGCCGCCGCGATCAGCACCGTGTCGTGGATCTCCACGTCGGTGGCGCCCTCGGCGCGGGCGGCCTCGACCAGTTCGGGGGTGACGCTGCGTCCACTGTGCTGCACGGCCCCGGCGATGTGCAGCAGGGCGCGCAGTTTCGCGGAGATCGGGGCGCTGTCCAGGTCGGCGTGAACCTGGTCGACCAGGGCCATGCCCTCGTCGAGCTGTACGGCGGCGAACGCCGAGTGCGCGCCCTGGCAGAACCGGCACTCGTTGCGGCCGGAGACGTACGCGGCGATCAGCTCCCGTTCGCCGGGGGTGAGCGGGTGTGGCCCGCGCAGCAGCGCCTCGTTCAGCGCCAGCAGGGGGCGGCCGGTCTCCGGCCGGTACCGGATCAGGCCGTGGATGCCCAGGTAGACCTGCTCGTCCTGACCGAGGTCGATATGCGCCATGGCCTGATGCTCCGGGTTTACTCGTGGGGCGGGCGGGGTTCGGTCCGGTGGCGCCGGCCGGATCGTCGTCAGACGACCTGTCGGTAGCCGGTGTTGACGATGCGCTCGGATGCCCGCGCGTACCACCCGGGGTCGGCCGCCGGTTGGGTGCCGAGGCCGTCGACGTACCGGTTGAACATGCAGAAGGCCGCCGCGATCAGGACCGTGTCGTGAATCTCCAGGTCGGTGGCGCCCTCGGCACGGGCGGTCACGACCAGTTCGGGGGTGACCTCGCGGCCACTCACCTGGACGGCTCCGGCGATGCGCAGCAGGGCCCGCAGCTTCGCGGAGATCGGGGCGTTGTCCAGGTCGGCGCGAACCTGGTCGACCAGGGCCATGCCCTCGTCGAGCTGCGCCGCCGCGTACGCCGAGTGCGCCGAGCAGCAGTAGGTGCACTCGTTACGGCCGGAGACGTACGCGGCGATCAGTTCCCGTTCCCCGGGGGTGAGCGAATGCGGTCCGCGCAGCAGCACCTCGACCAGCTCAAGCAACGGTTGGCCGGTCTCCGGCCGGAAGCGCAGCGGCCCACGGATGCCTGGGAGCTCGGTCTCGTCCACCCCTAGATCGATGTACGCGATGGGGTCACTCTCCTGAATTTCGAAGCCGGTCCCTGATCGCGGCTGAGGATTGAATCTAGTGAGTCCACTGTGGCATCTCAAGGGTTTGCCGTGCACTGTCCGGTGGCGTCCAACCAGCCGAATGCCGGCAATCTGTCCGACGGCCACTTCCTGCGCCCGCCGCCCGCGAATCGCGCTGGCGGATCGGGTGGGTGAGCTGACCGCCCAGCGCGCGGCCGCGGCGGCCCTGGCTGCGGGAGCCGAGATCGTGCACGAGTTGACCGAGGAACCGTGGGGTGTGCGACGGTTTTTCGTCAGGGATCCCGACGGTCACGTGATCAATGTCCTCGCGCACGACTGAGCTGAGACGTATTGCAACCGGTCGACCACCCCGGGGGTCAGTTGCGGGTCGGTCCCAGCAGGCACTTCATCGATCTCTGTGGTGGAACGGTCTGGCCGAGGAGAGAGCAGGTCCGTTGAAAGCTGTCGCGATGTGCCTCCAGGTCGAGGTCGGCCATGGCATCCGGTCCGTGTTTGCGGAAGGCGCGGGGGTCGCGTCCACGGAAGTGGTGTACGACTTGCCCGTGATGGGCGTGTTGCGTAGATGAGAGACGGCCACCGCGCGATCCTTCGAGACGGCAAAGTCCGAGTGAAGGAGAGTGATGCGCGATGGCC
>NZ_JAAALO010000016.1 GCF_009908295.1 Micromonospora rubida | reverse complement strand
GATAGAGTTACGGCGGTCATGGCGGAGGGGAAACGCCCGGTTACATTCCGAACCCGGAAGCTAAGCCCTCCAGCGCCGATGGTACTGCACTCGGGAGGGTGTGGGAGAGTAGGACACCGCCGGACATTCTTTCCAGTCGAGGGCCGCCCCATCCGGGTCGGCCCTCGACTGCGTAGCGTCGTTCCGGCGCAATCAGGAAGGATGTACCTGTGAGTTCAGGACCGCACGACGGCGACCGTCCTCGTCGTTACGAAGACCGCTCCGACCGACGTGACGGGGCGCCCCGACGCGATGACCGCCCCCCGTACCGCGGAGACCGCGACGACCGTGCCGGTGGGCAGCGCGGCAGCTACGGCGCCCGCGACGGTGGTTTCCGTGGAGGTGAGCGCCGCGAGGGCGGGTACCGGGGTGCCTCCCGTGACGATTCCCGCCCCGCCGGCGGCGGTGACCGCCGGGAAGGCGACAACCGTGGGGCACCGCGCGGTGAGGGCCGCGACTTCCGTGGTGGCGACCGCCGTGAAGGTGGCTTCCGTTCCGGTCCGCGTGAGGGTGGTCCGTCGCGTGAGGGTGGCTTCCGTGGTGGCGACCGCCGTGAGGGTGGTTTCC
The DNA here is from genome assembly GCF_009908295.1 of Micromonospora rubida. Classification (GTDB taxonomy): domain Bacteria; phylum Actinomycetota; class Actinomycetes; order Mycobacteriales; family Micromonosporaceae; genus Micromonospora; species Micromonospora rubida. Next base: position 44,316 of record NZ_JAAALO010000016.1, on the reverse strand, counting down.
AGGGCGGCGGTGACCGTCGTGAGGGCGGTTTCCGTTCCGGTCCGCGTGAGGGTGGTCCGTCGCGTGAGGGTGGCTTCCGTGGTGGCGACCGCCGTGAGGGTGGTTTCCAGGGCGGCGGTGACCGTCGTGAGGGCGGTTTCCGTTCCGGTCCCCGTGAGGGTGGCTCGTCGCGTGAGGGCGGTTTCCGCTCGGGTCCGCGTGAGGGTGGCTCGTCGCGTGAGGGTGGTTTCCGCTCGGGTCCGCGTGAGGGTGGTCCGTCGCGTGAGGGCGGTTTCCGTGGTGGCGACCGCCGTGAGGGTGGTTTCCAGGGCGGCGGTGACCGTCGTGAGGGCGGTTTCCGTTCCGGTCCCCGTGAGGGTGGCTCGTCGCGTGAGGGCGGTTTCCGCTCCGGTCCGCGTGAGGGTGGTCCGTCGCGTGAGGGTGGCTTCCGTGGCGGTGACCGCCGTGAGGGTGGTTTCCGCTCGGGTCCGCGTGAGGGTGGTCCGTCGCGCGAGGGTGGCTTCCGTGGCGGTGACCGCCGTGAGGGTGGTCCGTCGCGCGAGGGCGGCTTCCGTGGTGGCGACCGCCGTGAGGGTGGTTTCCAGGGCGGCGGTGACCGCCGTGAGGGCGGCTTCCGTTCCGGTCCGCGTGAGGGTGGTCCGTCGCGTGAGGGTGGCTTCCGTGGCGGTGACCGCCGTGAGGGTGGCTTCCGTGGCGGCGATCGGGCCGGTCAGGGCGAGCGTCCGCGCCGCGATGATCGCCACGGTTCCGATGACCGGCGACGGGAGGGCGGCTACACCGCCGGTCCCGCCCGCGACGACCGGCGGGACCGCGCCGGGTCGGCGGAGGGCGACCGTACTGCGGATGCGCCGGCGCTGCCCGACGAGATCGTCGCGACCGACCTTGACTCGACCGTCCGCGCCGAGTTGCTCTCGTTGGCCAAGCCGGTGGCGGACACCGTCGCTCGGCACCTGGTCGCGACCGGCCAGCTGATCGACGAGGCCCCGGTCGAGGCGCTGGCGCACGCGATGGCCGCCCGGCGGCTCGCGTCGCGGATCTCGGCGGTCCGGGAGGCGGTCGGGCTGGCCGCGTACCACACGGGGGAGTGGCAGACGGCCATCGCCGAGCTGCGCACGTACCACCGGATGACCGGGTTGCAGAGCCACCTGGCGGTGCTCGCCGACTGCGAGCGGGCGCTCGGGCGGCCGGAACGGGCGATCGACCTGTTCCGGGGCGCCGACCAGGAGAAGCTGGACCAGGCAGTCTCGATCGAGCTGTTGATCGTGGCCGCCGGTGCCCGTGGTGACCTCGGCCAGAAGGACGCTGCGGTGGCGATGCTCCAGGTGCGTGAGCTGACGAGCGAGGCGACCGAGTCGTGGGCCGGCAGGCTTCGGTACGCGTACGCCGACGCGCTGCTCGCGGTCGGGCGGAACGAGGAGGCCCGGGAGTGGTTCTCCCGGGCAGCCGACGTCGACACCGACGGCGAGACCGACGCGGCCGAGCGGCTGCTCGAACTCGACGGGGTGCTGATCGAGGGCGACGACGAGGACGACGAGCCGGCCGAGGAGATCGCCGCCGGGCCGGGGAGCCCGGGCGCGGTGCCGGCTGAGCCGGACGCCGATCTCACCGGCGCCGCCGACCGGTCCGACGACGAGGACGCCCTCGGTGTCGACGATCGGGACGACGACCTCGACTCTCCGGACGAGGACGACGACGAGGACGAGGACGACTCTCCGGCCGCCGCCGCTGACCGCGACGAGGACGATCGGGACGGTGACGCCGGGCGGCGCGCCGACGAGCTGACCGACGACGAGGCCGGCACCGCCGCGGCCCGGACCGGGTCGGCGCGTGGCGAGGAGCCGGCCGGCGACCGCGAACCGGGCGCGGACCAGCGGTGACCACGGACGCCGGGGGGCGGCTGGCCGACGGGTACTCGCTGGTCGTTTTCGACCTGGACGGGGTGATCTACCTGATCGACCGGCCGATCCCCGGCGCCGTCGCGGCGGTGGGTCGGCTGCGCGCCGAGGGACGGGCGGTCGCGTACGCCACGAACAACGCGTCCCGCCGTTCCAGCGAGGTCGCCGACCTGCTCTCCGGGATGGGTGTGCCCGCCACCCCGGAGGAGGTGCTGACCTCCGCGGCCGCCTCCGCCGAGCTGCTGGCGGAGCGGCTGCCCGCCGGTGCGGCGGTCCTGGTGGTGGGCGCGGAGGCGCTGCGCGCCGAGGTCGGCGCCGTCGGCCTGCGCCCGGTCTCCCACGCCGACGAGGCCCCGGCCGCGGTGGTGCAGGGGTACGGCCCACAGGTCTGCTGGGCGGACCTGGCCGAGGCGTCGCTGGCGGTGCGGGCGGGGGCGATCTGGATCGCCACGAACACCGACCGGACCCTGCCCAGCGGGCGCGGCCCGCTGCCGGGCAACGGATCGCTGGTGGCCGTGCTGCGCACCGCGCTGGACCGGGAGCCGGACGTGGTGGTGGGCAAGCCCGAGCCGGCGCTGTTCACCACCGCCGCCCGCCGGGCCGGCGAGGGGCGCACCCTGGTGGTGGGCGACCGGCTGGACACCGACATCGAGGGTGCACGCCGGGCCGGGCTGGACAGCCTGCTGGTGCTCACCGGCGTCAGCGACGTGCCCGAGCTGCTGGCCGCCGCCCCGGCGCGTCGCCCGACGTACGTCTCGGCCGATCTGGCCGGGCTGTTCGATCCGACGGCGGTGGTCCGGGTGCCCGGCGAGCCGGAGACCGGCGGCTGGTCGGCGACCGTGGCCGACGACGGCGCGCTGGAACTGACCGGGGCGGGACGACCGCTGGACGCCCTGGCCGCGCTCTGCGCCGTCGCGTGGGCTGCGGACGCCGGCCCGGCGGTCCGGGCGGGCTCGCCGGAGGCCACCGAGGCGCTGGCCGACCTCGGCCTGACGGACTGATCCAAGGGCCGGCCCCGCCGTACGCGATCGGGGCCGGCCCGCCTGGTCGGTGGTCCGCCGCGGCGGGGCACCGGCGTCCCGACGCGGTCAGAGCAGCTTGCGGAGCTTCAGCAGGTCGAACGGGTTTGCCTTGATCGAGACTCGCTTGGACGCCACCGCCTGGGTGACGTCGAGCTCGCCGCGGACGAGGGCGAGCAGATCGTCGCTGCTGGTGCTCAGCGCGATCTTCGCCTTCGGGTCGTCTCCGTCGGTCAGGTCGAGCAGCCGTCCGTCGGTGAGCCGGCCGTGGAAGGCAGCACTCAGATCGGTCACCCGGCAGGCCAGGGTCCGGTCCAGGTCGATCCGCTCCCGTACGGTCTCGGCGTTGTGGTCCAGCCGGGCGGCCAGATCCTGCAACGCCTGCCGGCACTCGTCCACGCTGGCCACATCGTCTCCTCACGCTCGCCACGCCCGTTTCCCGGCACCGTACCGCAATGGGCGTCGCCTGGCGCCCGGTAGCGTGACACCGGTAACCCCACCCCCGTGGAAGGACTCAGGCATGCAGGACGCGTGGCGCGCCTACCTCGGACTGGCCATGGGCCTGACGGAGGCCCCCCGGAAGAAGGCCCAGGACGTCGTACGCCGGCTGGTCGGCTCCGGCGAGGCGACGGCCACCCAGCTCCAGGCCCTCGCCGAGGAACTGCTCTCGACCGGTGTGGCGAACCGGGAGGCGCTGACCAAACTGGTGCGCTTCGAGGTGGACCGGGCCCTCGGCGCGGTGGGACTGGCCGCCGCCGACGAGGTGGCCGAGCTGACCCGCCGGGTGCACGAGCTGGAGCGTCAGCTCCGGGAGGCCAAGGCGGGCCCCGCCGGGTCCGCGCTGCCGGCCGGCGCGGCGGCACCGGCAGCCCTGCCCACCGCCGGGGCGGCGGAGCCCACGGGCACCGCCGCCGGCATGGCGGAGCCGACGGGCCACACCGCCCCGGACGCGGTGGCGACGCAGAACGTGGCGAAGAAGACGGTGGCCAAGAAGACCGTCGCGAAGAAGACCATCGCCCGCAAGCCGCCGGCCACGGTGAGCCGCACCGGTGCCGACGAGGGCGGCGCGGAGCCGGCCCGGCCGGTGAAGGCGGTGCCACGCAGGCAGCAGCCGGGCGGCGCGGAGTGAGCGTACCCGTGACGGGTCGGGGCCGGCGGTGAGCGCGCCGTTCCGGCCGGGCCCGCCCCCCGGTCCCCGGCCGGGCCCGCCGCCGCGCCCGATCGGCGTCGACGCCGACGGAGCGGTCCGGCACCCGGCGGTGGACGCCGCCGTCCAGGCGATGGCGAACGCCGCGGCGCTCTCGCCGGCCGACCAGATCCCGCAGTACGAAGCGGCGTACCAGACGCTGCGCGAGACGCTCGCCACCATCGACCAGGCCTGACCGACCGGAGAACCTTCCCATGGCACGTCGCACCCGGCTCGACGCCGAACTCGTCCGCCGCGGGCTGGCCCGCTCCAGGGAGCAGGCCGCCGCGCTCGTGGAGGCCGGGCGGGTCCGGCTTCGTGGGGTGCAGGCCCGCAAGGCCGCCGCGATGGTCGACCCCGCCGACCCGCTGCTGGTCACCGGCGCCGACCCCGTCTCGGAGTACGTCTCCCGGGGCGGGCACAAGCTGGCCGGCGCCCTGGCCGCGTTCGCCCCGGGCGGGCTGGGGGTGGCCGGCCGCCGCTGCCTCGACGCCGGCGCGTCGACCGGTGGCTTCACCGACGTCCTGCTGCGCGCCGACGCGGCCGAGGTCGTCGCCGTGGACGTCGGGTACGGCCAGCTCGCCTGGTCGCTGCGCACCGACGACCGGGTACGCGTCCTCGAACGGACCAACGTTCGCACCCTGACCCCGGAGGTGATCGGCGGGCAGGTCGACCTGACGGTGGCCGACCTGTCGTTCATCTCGTTGCGGTTGGTGCTGCCGGCGCTCGCCGCCTGCACCCGGCCCGACGGCGACCTGGCGCTGATGGTCAAGCCCCAGTTCGAGGTGGGCAGGGAACGGGTCGGGGCCGGCGGGGTGGTACGCGACGAGGCGTTGCGCGCCGAGGCCGTCCTCGATGTGGCGGCGGCGGCGGCCACGCTCGGCCTGGGGCTGGCGGATGTGACCGCCAGCCCACTGCCGGGGCCCAGCGGCAACGTCGAGTTCTTCGTATGGTTACGCCGGGGCGCGCCGGCGGCCGACCCGGAGCGGGTGCGGGCCGTCGTGGCGGCCGGCCCGCAGGGCCCGCCCCCGTCCGGCACCATGCCGGATGAGGCCCCGCAGGAGCCGGAAACGGCCCCGGAGGAGGTGGCAGGGTGAGCGCGAGGAGTGAGCTTGCGAGCCCCGCAGTCGCGAACGGAGGGCGGATCCGGTGAGTCGTACCGCGCTGCTCGTGACGCACACGGGTCGGCGCCGCAGCACCGAGCACGCCCGGGCGGTCGCGGCGGACCTGATCGCCGCGGGCTTCGAGGTGCGGGTGGTGGCCGAGGAGGCCGAGGACCTGGACCTGCCCGGCGTGGTGCCGGTGACCGGCCCCGAGGCCGCGCAGGGCGCGGAGATCGTCTTCGCCCTCGGCGGGGACGGCACGTTCCTGCGCGCGGCCGAGCTGGCCCGCCCGACGAAGGTGCCGCTGCTCGGCATCAACCTCGGCAAGGTCGGCTTCCTCGCCGAGGCGGAGATCGACGACCTCGACGTGGCGGTGCGCGACGTGGTCGAGCGCAACTACACGGTGGACGAACGGCTCACCCTCGACGTGACCGCGGAGTTCGACGGCGGCCCGACGATCGAGTCCTGGGCGCTCAACGAGGTCAGCGTCGAGAAGGGCGAGCGGGCCCAGATGCTGGAGCTCCTCGTCGACGTGGATGGTCGGCCGCTGTCCCGGTACGGCTGCGACGGCGTGGTGTGCGCGACCCCGACCGGCTCCACCGCGTACGCGTTCTCCGGCGGCGGGCCGGTGGTCTGGCCGGAGGTGGAGGCGCTGCTACTGGTGCCGATCAGCGCGCACGCGCTGTTCAGCCGGCCTCTGGTCACCTCGCCGACGTCGACGTTCTCGATCACGGTGGACCCGTTCACCACCCTGGCGGTGCTCTGTTGCGACGGCCGGCGGGTGTACGACCTGCCGCCGGGCGCCCGGGTCACGGTGCGTCGTGGCGCGTTGCCGGTGTGTGTGGTGCGGCTGCGGGCCCGGTCGTTCACCGACCGGTTGGTGGCGAAGTTCGGGCTCCCGGTGCACGGCTGGCGGGGCTCCCGCCGCTGACCCGTCCGGGCCACGCGCGGGTCGCTCCGGCGGCCGTGCCCGCGCCGAGGCGCGGTGAGACATCTCGGCGGTGACCTGCCGGACACCTACCGCGCCGGCGGGTGCCTGTCCGGTGTCCACCTGGCGACATGTCGCCGGTGCGGCGCGCCGCAGCTAGTGACCGTGCGGTGAGCTGCGTCGCAGACTCCGAGCGGTTGATCTCCGTGAGAGGTCGGCCTTCGGAGAAGAGGAGCGCATCGCATGCACAGGCCCCCACGGTGGCTCACCGCCGGCGCGGTCGGCGCGTTGGTCGTCGGTCTCGCCGCACCGGCGTCCGCCGACCCGCCGGCCCGGCCCACCGGCCCGAATCCGGGCCCGACGGCCCCGGGTACCGCGCCCGCCCGCATCACCCTGATCACCGGTGACCAGGTCGACCTCGTTCCGGCGGCACCCGGCCGGGTCGCCGCCACCGTTCGCCCCGGGCCGGGGCGTGAGCGGGTCATCTTCCAGACGGTGGAGGTCGACGGCGGACTGCGGGTGCTGCCCAGCGATGCCGTGCCCTACGTCTCCGCCGGGGTGCTCGACGGCAACCTGTTCGACGTGCAGGAACTCGCCGAGGAGGGCTACGGCGACGCCGCGCAGGGCGTCCTGCCGCTGATCGTGCGCTACCGGGAGCCGGCCGCCGGCCGGGTCCGGCCGCTCTCCGTCGCCGCCGACGCCCGCCCTCTGGGGAGCATCAACGGCGCGGCGCTGCGGGTCGGCAAGGGCGACCTGGGTGGCCTGTGGACCACGCTGGCCGGGGCGCCGGCGGCCCGGACCACCCCGGCGGCCGCGCCGCGGCTGGGCGGCGGCATCGCCCGCGTCTGGCTGGACGGGCGGGTCCGCCCGACGCTCGAACACAGCGTGCCGCAGATCGGCGCGCCGGCGGCCTGGGCCGCCGGCCGGGACGGCAGCGGCGTGAAGGTGGCCGTGCTCGACACCGGCGTCGACGACACCCACCCGGACCTGGCCGGCCGGATCGTCGACGCGCAGGACTTCTCCGGCAGCGGCAGCGCCCGCGACGGGCACGGCCACGGCACCCACGTGGCGGCCACCGTCGCCGGCAGCGGCGCCGCCTCCGACGGGAGACGCAAGGGCGTCGCGCCCGGCGCGCGGCTGCTGGTCGGCAAGGTGCTCGACGACGGCGGTTCCGGCTACGACTCGTCCATCATCGCGGGCATGGAATGGGCCGCCCACTCCGGCGCGAAGGTCGTCAGCATGAGCCTCGGCGGCGCCGCGACGGACGGCACCGACCCGATGAGCCAGGCGGTCAACGACCTGACCGCCGAGACCGGGGCCCTCTTCGTGGTCGCGGCCGGCAACGAGGGCACGCCGCGCAGCGTCGGCACGCCGGGCGCGGCCGCGGCGGCGCTCACCGTCGGCGCGGTGGACCGCGACGAGAACCTGGGGGAGTTCTCCAGTCGCGGGCCGCGCCTCGGCGACAACGGCCTGAAGCCGGAGATCACCGCGCCGGGCGTCGGCATCGTCGCCGCCCGGGCCGCCGGCACCAGCATGGGTACGCCGGTCGGCGAGGCGTACACGGCCGTGTCGGGCACCTCGATGGCCACCCCGCACGTGGCCGGCGCGGCCGCGATCCTCGCCCAGGAACACCCCGACTGGCCGGCCGGGAAACTCAAGGACGCGTTGGTCAGCACCGCGAGGGCGAATTCGGAGCTGACAGTGTTCGAGCAGGGCGGCGGCCGGGTCGACGTGGCCCGGGCGCTCGGCCAGCGGGTGTACGCCTCGGCCACCGCCGACTTCGGACGGGTGAGCGCCGGTGGCGCGGCGGTCGAGCGCAGCGTCACGTACACCAATGGCACGGCGGCCCCGCAGACCCTGCGGCTGGCCCTGGAACTGCGCAACCTGGACAGCGGCGCGGCCGAGACCGACGGCGTCTCCGTCGCCTCCGATGAGGTGACCGTGCCGGCGGGCGGCAGCGTGGCAGTGTCGCTGCGGGCCGACCCGGCGAAGCTGGCCCGGGGACCGCACGGCGGCGCTCTGGTGGCGACCGGTGCGGACGGCGTCGCCGTGCGCACCCCGGTCGCGCTCACCCTCGCCGGCGCGGTACACCAGGTCACCCTGAAGGCGCTGGACATGCAGGGCCGGCCGACCATCTCTCCGGCGGTGACCTTCTTCGGCGAGCATCCCGAGTCGGACTACTGGGGCTGGATCGACGGCGAGGCCACCCTGCAGGTCGAGGAGGGCCCGTACACGGTGACCGCGCTGATCGAGCACGGCGCCCCGCTGGACGAGCAGCTCACCGAGATCATCGAGCCGGAGCTGGTCGTCGACCGGGACCTGACCGTGGTGCTCGACCCGCGCAAGGGCACGCCGGTGCGGATCGAGACGCCGAAGCCCACCGAGCAGCGGGACACGATCAGCTACTACCTGCACCGAGTCTTCGGCAACGGCCGGCAGGTCGACCACGGCGTGATGGCCTTCAGCACCATCGAGCAGGTCAACGTCACGCCGACCCGTCGGGTCAGCCAGGGCGAGTTCGAGTTCTCCTCGCGCTGGCAGTTGGTCGCGCCGATGGTGGACGCGAAGATCAGCGGGGTGTCCGGCCCGCTGGACATCAACCTGCTGGGCCAGTCGCCGGCGCCGACCGGCCGGCGGAAGCTGCCGCTGGTCTGGGCCGGCACCGGCACGCCCGCCGAGCTGACCCGGGTGCGCGGCGCCGCCGCGCTGCTCGCCGCCGACCCGGATCGCTCGGAGGAGGAGCAGGTCGCCGCCGCCGCGACTGCCGGCGCCGCCGCCGTGCTGATCGTTCGGCCGGCGGACTTCAGCGCGTGGACGGTGTGGCGCCCGACCGGCGACCGGTTGCCGATCCCGGCCATGGTGGTGGCGTACGACGACGGGCAGCGACTGATCGCGTCGGCCCGCAGGGGCCGGCCGACGCTGGACCTGACGCTGACCGTGGACAGCCCCTACCTGTACGACGTGTGGCAGGTGGCGAAGGGGCGGGTGCCGGAGCGGATCGTCCACCGGGTGACCGCGAAGAACACCGCCGAGGTGACCGCGAGCTACGGCGACACCGGCGCGGAGTGGGCCAGCGAGCAGCGGTTCGGCTGGCGCTCGTGGCAGGAGTACTCCTGGAACGACGACCAGCGGATGGTGCGCACCGGCACCACCCGGCAGGAGTTCGTCAGCTCCGGGGACCACTGGTGGCAGCACCGGGTGCAGCACAAGCTCATGTTCGACCAGTGGGGGAAGCTGATCGGCGGGCTCACCCAGGAGCCCCGGCGGTACGCCGCCGCCGACCGGGAGACGGAGACCTGGCACGCCCCGGTGGTCCGGCCGGCCGTGCCGGCCACCGGCGCAAGGGTGCCCACCCGCACCGGTGACAGCCTCGACCTGCGGGTGCCCGAGTTCGTCGACGCCGGCGGCCACTACGCTGCGGCCGGCCGCAGCGGGGAGTCGGACACCGTCGGGGTCCGGATCAGCAGGAACGGGCAGCAGATCGCCGACCTCTCCGGCGGTTGGGCACCGGTGCCCACCGTCGCGGCCCCGGCGCGCTACCGGCTGGACGTGAGCACGCGGCGGTCCTCGGCCGAGTGGCGCTACGCCACCCGCACCGACACGGCCTGGCAGTTCACCTCGGCCCGCCCGGCCGGGACCGCCGCCACGCCGCTGCCGCTGCTTCAGGTCGACTACCAGGTGCCCGCCGACCTGCGCGGCAAGGTGCCCGGTGGCCGGCCGCACCGGCTCGGCCTGACCCTGCGCCAGCCGACCGGGGTGTCCGCGCCGACCGGCACCAGCGTACGGGTCGAGGTGTCGTTCGACGGCGGGCGGACCTGGCGGAAGGCGCCCGTGCAGGGCCACGGCACCCGGTTCACCGCCACGGTGCCGGCCGGCCGTGGCACCGTGTCGCTCCGGGTGCACGCGAGCGACCGGGCCGGCGACAGCGTCGACCAGACCGTGATCGACGCGTACGGTCTGCGTTGACGCGGCTGGGGCGGGGCGGCGCGGTGCCGCCCCGCCCCCTCGCCCGTCGGGGTCAGATCCAGCCCCGGCGGGCGACCTGGAAGGCCAGTCCGGGGCGGGTGTCCACGCCGGCGACCGCCATCAGGTCGGCGAGGCGGCGTTGCACCGTACGCCGGCTCACCCCGAGCTGGGAGGCGATGGACTTGTCCGGTACGCCGGCCACGAAGAGCGACAGCAGCCGGACCTCGTCGGCGTCCGGCCGGTAGCCGTCCCCGCCGGGGTCGGCGGACAGGGCGGCGGAGCGCAGCGGGGTCGCCATCAGCCAGTGGCTTTCGAAGAGGGCGAGCAGCGCGTCGAGAAGTTGGCTGCGGCCGATCACCGCGGCGCTCAGTTCGCCGCTGTCCCGGTCCGGCACGAGCGGGCAGACCGCCGTCGTACCATCGACGATGGCCAGCCGGACCGGCAGCCGGTCGAGCACGCGGGCCTGCTCCCCGGCGTGGATGCCCTGATGGACGTCCTCCAGCGCGCCGGGTTCGAGGAGAATGTCGCGTTCGTAGATGGCCCGGTACCGTACCCCGCGAGCCAGCGCGTCGAACTCCTCCACGTTGTCCTGGCCCGGCATGGTCAGCGGGTTCGCCCGGCAGAACCAGAGCACCTCGACGCGGGCGCCGTTCTGGAGGTCACGCAGGCGCTCGCGGAGGACCTCAGCGCCGGTGATGACCTCGACCAGGTGGTCGGCGTCGTGGCGGCGCATTCCGGTCTGGTACTCCTCGGTCAGCTGGGTGACCGCCGCGCGGGCCGCCTCGAGGGCCTCCTGCCGGCGCAGCAGCGCCGCCCCGAGCGGGATGTCCGGCGCCAGCGGGCGCAGCGGCGCGTCGGGTTCCGGGCCGGCGGGCACCACCAACCCCTTGCCCCGCAGCGTGTCGAGCCCGGCGAGGATCTCGGCGCGGGGGCGGTGCAGCCGCTCGACCAGCTCGTCGACCCGCGCGGCGTTGAGCTGGACCAGGCAGCGGTAGAGGTCCTCGTCGCCCGGGGTCAGGCCGATCACGTCCAACACGGGGCAGAACTGTACGTCGCCGGCGGACGGGCCATGACGCGGCGTTGCCGGCTGGTCAACTGTCGGGGCTCGCGTCTACTGTCGGGTGCTGTGTTGGAAGAGCTGCGCATCACCGGACTGGGCGTCATCGAGGACACCACGCTGCCGTTGACCGCCGGGATGAACGTCATCACCGGCGAGACCGGTGCCGGCAAGACCATGGTGGTGACCGGCCTCGGCCTGCTCTTCGGCGGCCGGGCCGACGCCGGCCGGGTGCGCGCCCAGCCGGGCCGCGCGGTGGTCGAGGGGCGGCTGCGCCTCGGCGGCCGGGTCGCGGCGGCCGTGCACGCGCGGGTCACCGACGCCGGCGGCGAGCCCGACGACGACGGCACGCTGCTGCTGAGCCGGACGGTGACCGTGGAGGGGCGCTCCCGGGCGCACCTGGGCGGGCGGAGCATGCCGGTGGCGATGCTCGGCGAGGTCGGCGAGCAGGTGGTGGCGGTGCACGGCCAGTCCGACCAACTGCGCCTGCTGCGACCGGCCGAGCAGCGGGCCTCGCTGGACCGGTTCGCCGGGCCGGAGCACGAGAAGCTGATCGACGCGCTGCGCGAGGCGTACACCCGGTGGCGGACTGTGGTCGAGGACCTGGCCGACCGGCGGCGCAACGCCCGGGCCCGCAGCCAGGAGGCCGACCTGCTCCGGCTGGGGCTGGACGAGATCAGCCGGGTCGACCCGCAGCCGGGTGAGGACAACGAGCTGAAGGCGGAGGCACAGCGCCTGGAGCACGCCGAGGGGCTGCGCACGGCGGCGCAGACGGCGCATCAGTGCGTGGCCGGCGGCACCGAGCCGAACGACGAGACGCCGGACGCCACGGCGCTGCTCGGGCTGGCCCGGCGCACGCTGGAGGCGCAGGCCGGCACCGACGCCGCCCTGGGCGACCTGGCGGCCCGGCTGGAGGAGGCGGCCACCCTGGTCGCCGACGTTTCCGCCGAGCTGTCGGCGTACCTGGCGTCGCTGGACGCCGACCCGGCGCGGTTGCAGACCATCTACGAGCGGCGGGCGGCGCTGCGGGGGCTGACCCGCAAGTACGCCGACGACGTCGACGGGGTGGTCGCCTGGGCGGAACAGGCCCGCGCCCGGCTTTCCGACCTGGGCACCTCCGACGAGCTCCTCGACGAGCTGGACCGGGAGGCGTCCCGGCTGGCCGGTGAGGTGGCCGAGCTGGCCGGGCGGGTGTCGACATCCCGACAGGAGGCGGCGACCCGGTTCGCCGAGCAGGTCACCGTCGAGCTGGCCGGGCTGGCCATGCCGCACGCCCGGATCGAGGTGGCGGTGCTGCCCCGGTCGGTGGGGAAGTCGGAGCCGAGCCTGCCGGTCAACGGCGTCGAGGTCGGCGTCGGTCCGGACGGCGGTGACGAGGTGGAGCTGCGGCTGCTGGCCCATCCGGGCGCACCGTCGCTGCCGTTGCAGCGCGGCGCGTCCGGCGGTGAGCTGTCCCGGGTGATGCTCGCCATCGAGGTGGTCTTCGCCGGCTCCGGCGGCCCGCCCACCCTGGTCTTTGACGAGGTCGACGCCGGTGTCGGCGGCCAGGCGGCGGTGGAGATCGGCCGCCGGCTGGCCCGGCTGGCCCGCAGCCACCAGGTGCTGGTGGTCACCCACCTGCCGCAGGTGGCCGCGTTCGCCGACCGGCACCTGGTGGTGTTGAAGGACACCGGGGGCGCGGTGACCACCAGCGGGGTGCGGGTGGTGGAGGACACCGAGCGGGCCCGCGAGCTGGCCCGGATGCTGGCGGGTTTGCCGGACTCGGATCTGGGTATCGCCCACGCGGAGGAGCTGTTGGCCGTCGCGGCTCGGGAAAGGCGGCCCTGACCGCGGCCGATTGTGAGCGCAGGCACACCAGTGTGCGCTGCGGTGTGCTTCCCTGGGTAGGCGGCCCTGCCCAGGCATGTCGCGACAGAAAAGCCTGCCTCACATGCCAGGATGGTCACGATGCGTCTACCCACGTTGCGCCGGAACCGGAGCGCGGAACCGGACACAGTCCTTGGCACCGCGCGCCTCGATCGCCGGACGAAACGCCTGGTCGGCCGGCTGCGCCCGGGCGACATAGCGATCATCGACCACGTCGACGTGGACCGGGTGGCAGCCGACTCGCTGGTCGCTGTCGGGGTCACCGCGGTGCTCAACGCCAAGCCGTCGGTCTCCGGCCGATATCCGAACCTCGGCCCCGAGGTGCTGGTCGCGGCCGGCATCCCGCTCCTGGACGACCTCGGTGAGGGGATCTTCGAGCAGGTCCGGGAGGGCGACACCGTCCGGATCGAGGGCAACACCGTGTACGTCGGCGGCGAGCCGGTCGCGCACGGTGCCCTCCAGGACGCCGAGACGGTGGCCAAGGCGATGGCCGACGCCCGGGAGGGGCTGTCGGTGCAGTTGGAGGCGTTCGCCGCCAACACCATGGACTACCTCAGGCAGGAGCGCGACCTGCTCCTCGACGGCGTCGGCGTGCCGGAGATCCAGACCCAGATGCGGGGCCGGCACTGCCTGATCGTGGTGCGCGGCTACGACTACAAGGACGACCTGGACGTGCTGCGCCCGTACATCCGGGAGTTCAAGCCGGTGCTGATCGGCGTGGACGGCGGGGCGGACGCGCTGGTCGAGGCGGGCTACACCCCCGACATGATCATCGGGGACATGGACTCGGTCACCGACGACGTGCTGCGCTGCGGCGCCGAGGTGATCGTGCACGCGTACCCGGACGGGCGGGCGCCGGGGCTGCCCCGGGTCAACGGGCTGGGCGTCCCGGCGATCACCTTCCCGGCGGCGGCTACCAGCGAGGACCTGGCGATGCTGCTGGCCGACGAGAAGGGCGCGTCGCTGCTGGTGGCGGTCGGCACGCACGCCACCCTGGTCGAGTTCCTCGACAAGGGCCGGGGCGGGATGGCCTCGACGTTCCTCACCCGGCTCAAGGTCGGCGGGAAGCTGGTGGACGCCAAGGGCGTCAGCCGGCTCTACCGGCAGAGCATCTCCGGTTCCTCCCTGCTGCTGCTGGTGCTCGCGGCGGTGGCGGCGATGGCCTCCGCCGTGGCGGTCTCCACCGTCGGCAAGGCGTACCTGGGCGTGGTCAGCGAATGGTGGAACAATTTCGTGTTCCAGCTCGGCCAGCTCTTCTAGCTCCCGACCGATCAAGAGGCTGCAAGCGTGATCAACTTTCGCTACCACGTGGTGTCCCTGACCGCGGTCTTTCTGGCGTTGGCCATCGGCCTGGTGGTCGGCACGGCCGCCCTCAACGGCCCGGTGGCCGACTCGCTCAAGGACCGGGTGAACGAGCTGAGCAAGGACAACCAGCAGAGGCGCCAGATGGTCAACAGCATGCAGAAGGAACTGGAGATGGAGCAGCAGTTCGCCGCCGAGATCGCCCAGGTCATGCTGCCGGGCAAGCTCACCGGCCGCCGGGTGCTGCTGCTCGCCCTGCCCAGCGGGCGGGAACACACCGACGGCGTGCTGAAGATGCTCCGGACCGCCGGGGCCACCGTCACCGGGCGGGTCAACCTCCAGGACAAGTTCATCGAACCGGACAACAACAGCAACCTGATGGAGTTGGCCGTCACCGCCGCCCGACCCAGCGCCCCCGCCTCCGGGCTGCCCGGCAACGGCCACGGCGTGGAGACCTCCAGCGCCCTGCTGGCCAGCGTCCTGCTGGACCGGCCCGGCGGCACCCCCGTCACCGAGGCCGACCGCATGGCGGTGCTGGCGTCGTACACCAAGGCCGGTTACCTGACGACCGACGAGAAGGTGACCGGGCCGGCCGAGGCGGTGGTGCTGGTCAGCGGGCAGCCGTACGTGGACAAGGACTCGGCGAAGAAGGACGAGTCGGTGGTCAAGGTCGCCGAGCAGTTCGACCGGGCCGGCGCGATCGTGGTGGCCGGCACCGGCTCGGCCGACGGGAACGTGGTGTCGGTGGTCCGGAACGACCCGGTCCTGTCGCAGACCATCTCCACCGTCGACGACGCCAACACCACGCAGGGGCAGCTGGTCACCAGCCTGGCGCTGGCGCAGCAGGTCGTCGAGAAGAAGGCCGGCCAGTACGGCGTGGGCGACAACGTCACCGCGCTGCTGCCTAGACTGCCCCAGTGAGCGAACGACGTACCCGGCTGTCCGATCCCGCCCGCCACGCAGGCGGCGTCATGAACGGGGTGACCGAGTGAGCCTGTTGGGCCGCATGCTGATCGCCGGGGCCGGCGCCGCCGCCGCCCGGTACGCGCTGCGCGAGCTGCGCACCTCGCCGGTCGCCCCGGCCCTGGAACGCACCAACTTCCGGGGCCGCACCCTCACCCTGGCCGCCGGCCCGGCGCTCGCCGCCGGTGCCGCCGCGGCCGGCGCGCTCGGCGCTCCGAGCGGGGCCGCCGGCGCCGCCGCGTTGGTGGCCGGAGTGGGCGGGGGAGCGGTCGGCGTCTACGACGACATGGTCGGCGCCCGGCCGGAGCAGAAGGCAGCCAAGGGCTTCGCCGGGCACCTCGCCGCGCTGCGGGAGGGGCGGGTCACCGCCGGCCTCGTCAAGATCGTCGGAGTGGGCGCGGCCGGGCTCGGCGCCGCCGCGCTGCTCGCCGCCGACCCCGCCGTCGCCGCCCACCCCCGCCGGCAGCGCCACGGCACGTTCGGTCGCACCGTCGACGTGCTGCTCGGCGCCGGGGTGATCGCCGGCACCGCCAACCTGCTCAACCTGCTCGACCTGCGGCCGGGCCGGGCGTTGAAGTCCGGCCTGCTGCTCGGCGCGCCGCTGGCCCGGGGCCCGCACGGCGGGATCGCCGCCGGTGCGGTGGGCGCCGCCGCCGGCCTGCTCAGCGAGGACCTCGACGAACAGGTGATGATCGGAGACGGCGGGGCCAACGCGCTCGGCGCGCTGCTCGGGGTGGCCCTCGCGGCCCGCACCGGGCCCCTCGGCCGGGCCGGCGTGCTCGCCGTGCTCGCCGTGCTCACCGCGGCCAGCGAGAAGGTCAGCTTCACCCAGGTCATCCAGGCCACCCCGGGCCTGCGCGAGCTGGACGCACTGGGCCGGCGCACCGACTGACGTGAAGACTCCGGCACCCCTCGCCGGCGCCGGCCGGGTGGCCGGAGCGGCCGCGCTGATCGCCGTGCTCACCGTGGTCAGTCGGCTCGCCGGCTTCGGCCGCACCCTGGTGTTCACCTGGACGCTGGACTTCAGCGACCTCGGCGACATGTACGTCGTCGCCAACACCGTGCCGAACATCATCTTCGAGATCGTGGCCGGTGGGGCGCTGGCCAGCCTGGTCGTACCGCTGCTGGCCGGTCCGGTCGCGGCGGGGGACCGGCGGGCGGTGGGCGCGACCACCGGGGCACTGCTGACCTGGACGGTGACCCTGCTGGTGCCGCTGGCCGTCGCGGTCGCGCTGCTGGCCGGCCCGATCGTCGAGGCGTTCAGCTCCGGCCGCAGCCCGGCGGAGCTGGCCGCCGGCGCCCGGATGCTGCGGGTCTTCGCCCCACAGCTGCCGCTCTACGGCATCGGCATCGTGCTCGCCGGGGTGCTCCAGGCACACCGCCGGTTCGCCTGGCCGGTCATCGCCCCGCTGCTGTCCAGCCTCACCGTGATCGCGGTGTACCTGGCGTTCAGCGCGGTCGAGGGGCGCCGGGCCACGGTCGCCGGGGTGAGCCGGGGCGGCGAACTGGTCCTCTCCGGCGGCACCACCCTCGGCGTGGTGGTGCTGTCGCTGTCGCTGCTGATCCCGCTGCGCCGGTTGGGCCTGCGGCTGCGCCCCGGGTACGCGTTCGACGCCGACACCCGGGCCCGGGTCGGCGGCCTCGCGGTGGCCGGTGTGGTCACCGTCACCGCCCAGCAGATCGCCCTCGCGGTGATCATCAAGAGCACCTCGGGCGGCCCCACCGGCTCCCTCCAGGTGTTCAACCTGGCCCAGACGATGTACCTGCTGCCCTGGGCGGTGCTGGCCGTGCCGCTCGCCGTCGCCGCGTATCCGACCCTCGCGGCGGCGTCGGCGACGGGCGACGAGGCCACCTACCGGGCCACCCTCGCCTCGACCACCCGGGGGGTGTTCCTGTTCAGCTGCCTCGGCGCGGCGGCGCTGGCCGGCACCGCAGCCCCGGTCGCCGCGTTCTTCCGCCCGGAGGACCCCGCCCCGGTCGCCGCCGGGATCGCTGGCTTCGCCCCGGGGCTGCTCGGCTACGGGCTGTTCGCGGTGCTCTCCCGGGCCCTGTACGCCCGGGGCGACACCCGCCCGGCCACCGCCGCGATCAGCGTCGGCTGGCTCGCCGTACCGCTGGCCGTCGCCCCGCTGGCGGCGCTGCTGCCCCGCGCCGACCGGGTGCTCGCGGTGACCCTGGCCAACTCGGCCGGGATGCTGCTGCTCGGCGCCCTGCTGCTGCTCGCGGTGCGCCGCGCGGCCGGGCCCGCCACGCTGGCCGGCGGGGCCCGCGCCGGGGCCGCCGGGCTGCTCGGCGGGGCGCTCGGCGCGCTCGCCGGGGCCGGCGTCGCCCGGGTGCTGGCCGGGGCCGGCGGCGGCACCCCGACCGCACCGACGGCACTCGTGCAGGGCATGCTGTCCGCAGCCGTGGTCGGCGTCGTGTTCCTCGCCATCGTGTACCTGACC
Source organism: Micromonospora rubida (assembly GCF_009908295.1). Classification (GTDB taxonomy): domain Bacteria; phylum Actinomycetota; class Actinomycetes; order Mycobacteriales; family Micromonosporaceae; genus Micromonospora; species Micromonospora rubida. Next base: position 26,587 of record NZ_JAAALO010000016.1, on the reverse strand, counting down.
GACCGGCGGGACGTCCGGCCGCTGCTGGCCGCCGTGCGCCGCCGGCTGGGCGGGGCGGGCCGGGGAGCCGGGCGCGCCGTTGGGCCTCGGCAGGAGGGCGTGGTCCCCCCGGAGCGGGGCGACGGAAAGGAGACGGTGTCCGGGTGAGCGCGACGACGTGCGGCGGGCCGACGGCGATGGCGGCCCGGGGGTGGTCGCGGTGACGGACGCGACGCCGAACGTCCGCCGGAACGGCACCGTGGCACTGCTGATCGCCTCCAGCACCGGCGGCGTCGGCCAGCACGTCCGCTCCATCGCCCGGGGGTTCACCGAGGCGGGCACCCCGGTGCTGGTCTGCGGTCCGGCCGCCACCGAGGAGCAGTTCGACTTCACCGGCGTGGGCGCCCGGTTCCGGCCGGTGGAGATCCCGGCCAGCCCCACCCCCGCCGACGTCCGGGCGATCGCCGCGTTGCGCCGCGCGCTGGCCGCCGAGCCCGTCGCCGTGCTGCACGCGCACGGGCTGCGCGCCGGGCTGGTCGCCGTCCTGGCCCGGCAGGCGGCCCCACTGGTGGTCACCTGGCACAACGCGGTCCTCGCCCGGGGGTTGCGCGGCGGCCTGTCCCGGCTCGCCGAGCGGATCGTCGCCCGGGGCGCCCGGGTCGCGCTCGGCGCCTCGACCGACCTGGTCGAGCGGGCCGCCGCGCTCGGCGCCGCCGACGCCCGGCTCGCCCCGGTCGCCGCGCCGGCGCTGCCCGCGCCGCGCCGCCGCCGGGCCGCCGTCCGCGCCGAGTTCGGAGTGGCCGCCGACCAGCCGCTGATCGTCTCGGTCGGCCGGCTGCACCCCCAGAAGCGGTACGACGTGCTCATCGACGCCGCCGCCCGGTGGCGCGGCCGGACCCCGCCGCCGGTCGTGGTGATCGCCGGCAGCGGGCCGGCGTACCTGCCGCTGGCCGCCCGGGTCTCCGCCGCCCGTGCCCCGGTCACCCTGCTCGGGCACCGCACCGACGTGGCCGACCTGCTGGCCGCGGCCGACCTGGCCGTGGTGACCAGCGACTGGGAGGCCCGCCAACTCTTCGCCCAGGAGGCGCTGCACGCCGGCGTGCCCCTGGTGGCGACCGCAGTCGGCGGCCTGCCGGGGCTGGTCGGCGACGCGGCCGTGCTGGTACCCCCCGGCGACGTGGACGCGGTCGACGCCGCCGTGCGGGGACTGCTCGACGACGTGACCCGCCGGGCCGACCTGGGCCGGGCCGGCGCGGCGCGGGCCGGGACCTGGCCCACCGAGGCGGACACCGTCGCCGAGCTGGCCGCGCTCTACGCGGAGCTGGCCTCCGACGCGGCCGGCCCGGCCACCCCCGACGCCCCGTCGACGGGACGCCGGTGATGCTGCGCAGAGTCACGCCGATCCTGCTGACGCTGCTGGTCGTGGTCCTCGGCGTCGCCGCCCTCGCCGCGCGGCCGACCGGGGAGGCCCCCCGGCGCACCGCCGATTTCGTGGTACTGGCCGGGGTGGCGGGCCTGCGCTGGGACGACGTGGACCCGCAGACGACCCCGACACTGTGGCGAATGGCGCAGGAAGGCTCCATCGGCTCCCTGTCGGTGCGCTCCGCGCACCGGCCCACCTGCCCCGTCGACGGCTGGCTGACCCTCGGCGCCGGCAACTTCGCCGCCTGGAACGGCGGCCGCGGCACGGGCGCCTGCCCGTCCGTCGGGGTGACCGTGGAGCAGCCCGACGGCATCGGCGCGAACCTGCCCGACCAGGGGGCCGTCGTGCGGTACAACCAGCAGCGCCTGTCCTGGGGCGCGGTGCCCGGCGCGCTGTCCGAGTCGGTGCGCTGCTCGGTCGCGGTCGGCCCCGGCGCGGCGGTGGCCGCCGCCCGCCCGTTCGGTCGGGTCGACCGGTACGCCGCGGAGCTGCCCGACGATCCGGCCCCGCTGCTCGGCTCGTGCGTGCTGAGCATCGTCGACCTGGGCGCCGTCTCCGGCGAGGACCCGGCGGCCCGGGCCGAGCAGGCCCGTCGGGCGGATGCCGACCTGGCCCGGGTGCTCGCCGCCCGGCCCCCGAGCTCCCTGGTGCTGGTCGCCGGGGTCTCCGACACCGGCCTGCCGTCTCGGCTGCACGTCGCCGTCGCCGACGGCCCCGGCTGGGAGCGGGGTTGGCTCACGTCGCCCACCACCGGGCGGGAGGGCTACCTGCAACTGGTCGACCTGGCGCCGACCGCCCTCGCCGCCCTCGGCCGGCCGATGCCGGAGCGGCTGTTCCTCGGCCGGCCAGCGGTCACCGTCGGCGGCCGGCCGGCGGACCTTTCGACCGCGCTGACCGCACCGGCCGACGCCGACCGGGAGTCCGCCGCCCAGCGGCGGGTCGCCGGCTGGTTCTTCGCCCTGCTCGTCGGCGCGCAGGTGCTGCTCGCCCTCGCGGTGCTGCCGTTGCTGCGCCGCGCCCGCCGGCACGCCGGGCCGGTCGGCCCGAAGCCGGTGCCCCGGCGGGTGGTGGCGACCGTGGAGTTACTGCTCGTCGCCGTCGCACTGGCCGTGCCGGCGGCCCTGCTCGCCGACGTCGTGCCCTGGTGGCGCGGCGAGCACGCCGGCTGGTGGTTCGCCACGGTGACGGCGTTGCTGGTGGTCGGGGGGACCGTCGCCGTCCGGTTCGTCCCCGGGCACGCCTCGACGCTCGGCCCACTCGGCGCGGTCGCCGGCCTGGCCACCCTCGTCGTCGCCACCGACGTGCTCACCGGGGCCCGGTTACAGCTCAACGGGGTGATCGGCTACTCGGCCCTGCAGGGCGGCCGGTTCGTCGGCCTGGGCACCGTCGGGCTCGGCGTGTTCATCGCCGGGTCCCTGCTCTGCGCCGGCTGGCTGGCCCAGCGGGTCCGCCGCCAGTGGCGGCCCATGGTGATGGTCGCCGTCGGCGGGCTCGCCGTGGTGGTGGTCGGCAGCCCGTACCTGGGGGCGGACTCGATCGGCGCGATCGCGCTGACCGCCGGGGTGAGCGTGGCCGCGGCGATCAGCACCGGCGGCTGGCTGACGGTCAGCCGGCTGGTCTGGGCCACCATGGCCGGGCTGGCCCTCACCATCGGCTACGCGGTGATCGACCTGCGCCGGCCGGCCACCGAGCGGGGCAGCCTCGGCCGGTTCCTGGCCGCCGTCGGCGACGGCACCGGCGGGCTGACCGTGCACCGGTCCAGCAGCTCCAACTTCGAGACGTTGGTCAACAGTTCGCTGACCGTGCTGGCCGTGGTCGGCGCCCTGTTGGTCTGGTTCGCGCTGCTTCAGCCGTGGGGCGGGCTGATGCGGCTGTTCGGCATCTACCCGGCGATGCGGGCCGCGATGGCCGGCACGGCGGTTGCCGCCGTCATCGGTGGGGTGCTCAGCGGCTCCGCGCTCGACGTCGCCGGGGCCGCCGGGGCGCTGGTGGTGCCGATGGCGGCCCTCGCGGCGCTGCGGGTGCTCGACCACTCCACCGACCGGACCCAGCCAGCCGACGGCGGCCCGGCCAACGGCCGCCCCGGCGGGCCGCCGCGCACCCCGGACAGGGGCGACCTGGACGCGGTGCCGGCCCGGGGCGGCGGCCCTGCACCGGCCCGCCCGGCGGACGCCCCGGCCGACGCTTTGGCGGACGCCCCGGCCGACGGCTCGGCCGGTGACGCCGGTGGCGGGGACCCGGCCCGACGCACGCCGGGTCGGGACGCCCGCGCATCAACCGAGGTCGCTACGGCCTGACCTCCCGGCGCTGCACTGGCGGGGGACCTCGGGTGCGGGCTGCGGGCCCGGCCCGGGGAGGTGTTAGCGTGGAATCCCGTGGATCGCGTGATCACTTTGCTGATCGGCACGGCGGTCTGCACGACCGCGACGGACGACACGGGAGCAGGCCTTGGCCCCTTCAGCACGGACGACCAGGCACATTTTCGTCACCGGGGGAGTCGCCTCCTCGCTGGGTAAGGGCCTCACCGCCTCCAGCCTCGGCAGTTTGCTGAGCGCGCGCGGGCTGCGCGTGGTGATGCAGAAGCTCGACCCCTACCTCAACGTCGACCCGGGGACGATGAACCCGTTCCAGCACGGTGAGGTGTTCATCACCGAGGACGGCGCCGAGACCGATCTGGACGTCGGGCACTACGAGCGCTTCCTGGACCGGGACCTGTCCGGCAAGGCGAACGTCACCACCGGCCAGATCTACTCCGAGGTGATCGCCAAGGAACGGCGCGGCGAGTACCTGGGCGACACCGTCCAGGTCATTCCGCACATCACCAACGAGATCAAGGCGCGGATCCTCGGCATGGCCGACCCGGACGGCGACGGTCAGGCTCCGGATGTGGTGATCACCGAGGTCGGTGGCACCGTCGGCGACATCGAGTCGCTGCCGTTCCTTGAGGCGATCCGGCAGGTCCGCCACGACCTGGGCCGGGACAACTGCTTCTACCTGCACGTCTCCCTGGTGCCGTACCTGGCCCCGTCGGGGGAGCTGAAGACCAAACCGACCCAGCACTCGGTGGCCCAGCTGCGCAACATCGGCATCCAGCCGGACGCGATCGTGCTGCGCTGCGACCGGGAGATCCCGGACAAGCTCAAGGAGAAGCTCTCGCTCTACTGCGACGTGGACCGGGAGGCGGTCGTCGCCGCCCCGGACGCGCCGAGCATCTACGACATCCCGAAGGTGCTGCACCGGGAGGGCCTCGACGCGTACGTGGTGCGCCGGCTCGGCCTGTCCTTCCGCGACGTCGACTGGGCCAGCTGGGACGACCTGCTGGACCGGGTGCACCAGCCGCACCACACGGTGACGGTGGCGGTGGTCGGCAAGTACGTCGACCTGCCCGACGCGTACCTGTCGGTCAGCGAGGCGATCCGGGCGGCCGGGTTCGGCCACCGGGCCCGGGTGCAGCTGCGTTGGGTGCCCAGCGACGACTGCGTCACCCCGGCCGGCGCGGCGGCGGCCCTGGCCGGCGTGGACGGCATCGTCATCCCCGGCGGCTTCGGCGTGCGCGGCATCGAGGGCAAGATCGGCACCGCCCGGTACGCCCGGGAGAACGGCGTGCCCCTGCTCGGCCTGTGCCTCGGCCTGCAGTGCATGACCATCGAGGTGGCCCGCCACCTCGCCGGCCTGGACGGGGCGAACTCGCTGGAGTTCGACGAGGAGGCCGCGCACCCGGTCATCGCCACGATGGCCGACCAGGAGGACATCGTCGCCGGCCGGGGCGACCTGGGCGGCACCATGCGGCTCGGGGCGTACCCGGCGCGGCTCGCCGAGGGGTCGCTGGTCGCCGAGGCGTACGGCAGCACCGAGGTCAGCGAGCGGCACCGGCACCGGTACGAGGTGAACAACGCCTACCGTGACCAGCTCACCAAGGCCGGGCTGGCCATCTCCGGCACGTCCCCGGACGGTCGGCTGGTCGAGTTCATCGAGCTGGACCGAGCCCTGCACCCGTTCTTCGTGGCGACCCAGGCGCACCCCGAGCTGAAGAGCCGGCCGACCCGGCCGCACCCGCTGTTCGCGGCGTTCGTGAAGGCCGCCGTGACGTACTCCGAGGCCGACCAGCTCCCGGTCAACCTGGACGCCGCCCCGGCGGCGGAGGAGGCGGCCCGCCGGGCCGAGCGCAACGGTGGGGCGGCCGCCGAGAAGAAGACGACGTCGGCGTCGTGAGCGCCGTGGAGCACCGTTACGAGGTGACCGAACGGCGGCAGGTCTGGGCCGGGCGGATCTTCACCGTGGTCACCGACGAGGTCACCATGCCCGGCGGTGGCACCTCCGCCCGCGAGTACGTGAGGCACGTCGGCGCGGTGGCCGTCGTGGCGCTGGACGACGCCGGCCAGGTGGTGCTGATCCGGCAGTACCGCCACCCCGTCGGCCGGCACCTGTGGGAGCTGCCGGCCGGCCTGACGGACGTCTCGGGGGAGGACCTGGCCGCCGCGGCGGCCCGCGAGCTGGCCGAGGAGGCCGACCTCACCGCCGGCACGGTCGACGTGCTGGTCGACCTGCACAGCTCGCCCGGCTTCACCGACGAGATGGTCCGGGTCTTCCTGGCCCGGGACCTGGCCGACGTGCCCACCGAGCAGCGCCACCGGCGCAGCGAGGAGGAGGCCGACCTCCAGGTGGTCCGGGTCGACCTGGACGAGGCGGTGCGGATGGTGCTGGCCGGGGAGATCACCAACGCCTCCGCCGTGGCCGGGCTGCTCGCCGCCGCCCGCGCTCGGGACACCGGCTGGTCGGTGCTGCGCCACCGGGACGCGCCGCTGCCGCGCTGAGCGACCGCGCGGCTGGGCCGGCCGGCGGCCCGTGACCACGGGCTTTTCACCGGGGTCCGGGGCCCGGCCGGCGGGTACGACGAGGAGAGGGGCCGTGCGGCGAACCGCACGGCCCCTCTCCGTCGCTGTCGGACGTCAGTCGCGCAGGGGGCGACCCTGGCCGTCGACGCCGCCGTTGACCAGGATCAGGATGCCGTCGATGAGGCCCCAGATGCCGCCGGCGCCGCAGGTCACCAGGCTCACCACGAGCTGGATCACGCCGGTCTTGGTGTCGCCCATGTAGAAACGCCCGGCACCGAAGGTGCCGAGGAAGATGCCGAGGAGGCCCGCGACGAGTTTGCTCTTGTCGGAGGCGCCCTGCGGGTGCTGCTGATAAGGAGTGGTCATGGGGCGACACCCTAGTGATCCACTAGCGTCTTGTCCGCATCGGCACACCGGCGATGGGTCGATGGGACTCGAATACTGTCCTGACGGCTGATGCGGCCTCCACCGTCAGCCCCATCGATGCCTGACACATCGTCAGCACCAGCGGGGTCCGGATGTCACAGTGTCGGGGCTGCGCGGCGGACTGCGCGCCTAGACTGCCGCCGACGGGACCGGTGGACCGCGACGGCAACGGAGCCGCCGCGCACCGTGCGGTCGGGGTGGGACGCCCCGAAGAGAGGTGTCTGCATCGTGAAGGTCGGAATTCCCCGCGAGATCAAGAACCACGAGTACCGGGTGGCGATCACGCCCGCGGGCGTCAACGAATTCACCCGCGGTGGTCACCAGGTCTTCGTCGAGTCCGGCGCCGGCGCCGGGTCCAGCATCACCGACGACGAGTTCGCCGCGGCCGGGGCGAAGATCCTGGCCACCGCCGACGAGGTGTGGGAGACCGCCGAGCTGGTGCTCAAGGTCAAGGAGCCGATCGCCGAGGAGTACCACCGGATGCGCGAGGGGCAGGTGCTGTTCACCTACCTGCACCTGGCCGCGTCCAAGGCGTGCACCGACGCGCTGATCGACCGGAAGGTCACCGGCATCGCGTACGAGACCGTCGAGCTTCCCGACCGGTCGCTGCCGCTGCTCGCCCCGATGTCCGAGGTGGCCGGTCGGCTCGCCCCGCAGGTCGGCGCGCACCACCTGCAGCGGCAGGGCGGCGGGCGCGGCATCCTGATGGGCGGCGTCTCCGGCGTGTACGCGGCGAAGACCGTGGTCATCGGCGCCGGCGTGTCCGGGATGAACGCCGCCGCGATCGCGCTCGGCCTGCAGGCCGAGGTGCTGTTGCTGGACAAGAACGTCGCCCGGCTGCGCCAGGCGGACGCCATCTACCGGGGCCACCTGCAGACGGTCGCCTCCAACGCGTACGAGATCGAGCGGGCCGTGCTCGACGCGGACCTGGTCATCGGCGCGGTGCTGGTGCCCGGCGCGAAGGCCCCGACGCTGATCTCCAACGAACTGGTCTCCCGGATGAAGCCGGGCAGCGTGCTGGTCGACATCGCCATCGACCAGGGCGGCTGCTTCGAGGACTCCCGCCCCACCACGCACGCCGAGCCGACGTACCAGGTGCACGAGTCGATCTTCTACTGTGTGGCGAACATGCCCGGCGCGGTGCCGCACACCAGCACCTACGCGCTGACCAACGTCACCCTGCCGTACGCGCTGGAGTTGGCCAACCGGGGCTGGCGCGACGCGCTGCGCCGCGACCCGGCCCTGGCGCTGGGCCTGAACACCCACGACGGGCGGGTCGTCTACGGCCCGGTCGCCGAGGCGCACGGCGTGCCGGCCCTGCCGCTGGACGAGGTGCTGGCCTGACCGACGACGCGCGGAGCGCGACGACCGCCGGGGCCGGTTCGGGCGAGGAGCCCGCGCCGGCCCTGCGTCGCGCCGTGCGCGGCTACCTCGACCACCTCACCGTCGAACGCGGCCTGTCCGCGAACACGCTGTCGTCGTACCGTCGGGACCTGGAGCGCTACCTCACGACGCTCGCCGCGGCCGGCGTCGCCGACCTGGCCACCGTGGACGGCGGCCAGGTCGAGGCGCACCTGGCCCGGCTGCGCGCCGGCGACGACGGCCACCCGCCGCTCGCCGTCTCCTCGGCGGCCCGGGCGGCCAGCGCCGTGCGCGGCCTGCACCGCTTCGCGCTGCGCGAGGGGCTGACCGGCGTGGACCCGAGCCGCGACGTCCGGCCACCGGCCCCGCCGCGCCGGCTGCCCCGGGCGCTCGCCGTCGACCAGGTGGTCCGGCTGCTGGAGACCGCCGGATCGGTGGCCGCCACCGGCGAGGGCTCGGCGCTCGCGCTGCGCGACCGGGCTCTGCTGGAGTTCCTGTACGGCACCGGGGCGCGCATCTCCGAGGCCGTCGGCGCCGCGGTGGACGACCTGGACGCCGCCGAGGGGACGGTGCTGCTGCGCGGCAAGGGCGGCCGGACCCGCCTCGTGCCGGTCGGCGGGCACGCCGTCGAGGCGCTGCGCGCCTGGCTGGTGCGGGCCCGCCCCGGGCTGGTCGCCGCCGGCCGGGGCACCCCGGCGGTCTTCGTCAACGCGCGCGGGGCGGCACTGACCCGGCAGGGCGCGTGGACCATCCTGCGCCGGGCGGCCGAGCGGGCCGGCCTGCCGGTGACCGGCTCCGGCGCGGTCTCCCCGCACACCCTGCGCCACTCGTACGCCACCCACCTGCTCGACGGCGGCGCCGACGTGCGGGTGGTGCAGGAGCTGCTCGGCCACGCCTCGGTGACCACCACCCAGGTGTACACGTTGGTCACCGTGGAGCGGCTGCGCGAGGTGTACGCCACCGCCCACCCCCGCGCCCGGGGCTGACCCGCTCCCGCCCCACCCCGCCGGGCCCCGCCCCGGCGGCCCCGACCGGTACGGGGTGCCGGCCGACACGCCGTACCGGTGCCGATCGACCTGCTGGCCGGTGGCGTACAGTCGGCATGGCGCGGACCTCGCGGGGTGGATGACCGGGGTGCGCCGCGGCGCCGCGAGGGACGTCGGACGGCTCCGACACCGGGTGGTCGTCGGGAGGGGGCAACGAGGACATGGCTGGCAACGGTGACCGTGCCGAGACCTGGACGTCGGAGCTCCGCGAGCAGCAGGCCACGCTCGGTGCGGGTCTCGGTCCGGCGGACCCGGCGGCCTACACGATGCGCAAGCCGATCCCCGAGCCGATGCCCACAGACCGGCACGGGCCGGCCCGGATCATCGCGATGGCCAACCAGAAGGGTGGGGTCGGCAAGACCACCACCACCATCAACCTGGGCGCCGCTCTGGCCGAGTACGGCCGCAAGGTGCTGCTGGTCGACTTCGACCCGCAGGGCGCCCTCTCGGTGGGGCTCGGGGTCAACCCGCACAACCTCGACCTGTCGGTCTACAACCTGCTGATGCAGGACGACGTCACCGCCGAGGACGTCCTGATCAAGACCGACGTGGCCGGCCTGCACCTGCTGCCGGCCAACATCGACCTCTCCGCCGCCGAGATACAGCTCGTCAACGAGGTCGCCCGGGAGATGGCCCTGGCCCGGGTGCTGCGCAGCATCCGCAAGGAGTACGACTACGTCCTGATCGACTGCCAGCCCTCGCTGGGCCTGCTGGCGATCAACGCGCTGACCGTCGCGCACGGCGTGCTCATCCCCCTCGAATGCGAGTTCTTCAGCCTCCGGGGCGTGGCCCTGCTGCTCGACACGATCGACAAGGTGCGCGAGCGGCTCAACTTCGACCTGGAGTTGGAGGGCATCCTCGCCACCATGTACGACAGCCGCACCACCCACTGCCGGCAGGTGCTCCAGCGGGTGGTCGAGGCGTTCGGCGACAAGGTCTACCAGACGGTGATCACCAAGACGGTGAAGTTCCCGGAGTCCACGGTGGCCGGTGCCCCCATCACCACCCTCGACCCGGCCTCGTCCGGCGCCCGCAACTACCGCCAGCTCGCCCGCGAGGTGATCGCCCAGCAGGCGGAGCGGTAGCCCCCGTGCGCCGTCGTCCCAGCGTGCGCCCCCGATCCGGGGCGTGCCTTCCCGCCGGGGCCCGGGGAGCGTGGACTACGGTCGTCCGGTGACCGCCCCGCCCCTCGACCCGCCCGCCACCCTCCCGCCCGCCGGGGCCGGGGCGGCCGTCGACGCCGGCGCGGCGACCGGGTTCACCGTCCGGCTGGACAACTTCACCGGCCCGTTCGACCTGCTGCTGCAACTGATCGGCAAGCACAAGCTCGACGTCACCGAGGTGGCCCTGCACCGGGTCACCGACGAGTTCATCGCGTACATCCGGGCCATGGGCGACCAGTGGGACCTGGACGAGGCCAGCGAGTTCCTGCTGATCGCGGCCACCCTGCTCGACCTGAAGGCGGCCCGGCTGCTGCCCGCCGCCGAGGTGGAGAACGAGGAGGACCTCGCCCTGCTGGAGGCGCGGGACCTGCTCTTCGCCCGGCTGTTGCAGTACAAGGCGTACAAGGAGGCGGCGGCGCACATCGCCGCGCTGGAGGCGGTCGGCGGTCGGCGGTACCCCCGGGCGGTGACCCTGGAGCCCCGGTACGCCGAGGCGCTGCCCGACCTGGTCCTCGGCATCGGCCCGGAGCGGCTGCTCCGGATCGCCGTCAGGGCGATGACCCCGAAGCCGGCGCCCGAGGTGTCCATCGCGCACGTGCACATGGTCCGGGTCAGCGTCCGCGAGCACGCCGCGATCCTCGCCGAGCGGCTGCGCCGGGCCGGCACCGCGACCTTCTCGCTGCTCTGCGTCGACTGCGAGGCCACCCTGGAGGTGGTGGCCCGGTTCCTGGCCCTGCTGGAGCTGTACCGGGAGGGCCTGGTCTCCTTCGTGCAGGAGCAGGCCCTGGAGGAGCTGACGGTCCGCTGGACCGGCCCCGTCGACGGAGCCGCCGACCTGCACGTCGACGAGTACGCCGGCACCCCGCCCGAGCCGGTCGCCGAGCCGGTTGCTGTGCCGGTTGCTGTGCCGCGTGTGCCGGTCGCTGTGCCGCGCGACGGAGCCGGCGAGGCGCAGGGCGGGTCGCGGGACGAGGCGGAGGACGAGGCGGAGGACGAGGCGACGACGGAGGAGCGATCGGAATGAGCGAAGAGGAACGCCCCGACTCCCTGGCCGACCAGGCCGCCGCCTGGGTCCCGCCCTGGGACCGCCCCGCCCAGCCCCGCCCGGAACCCCCCGCACCGGTCGGCCCCGCCCAGACTCCGGAAGATCTTGGAAGCAAACGGCCCCCCGGAGGGCCGAATCCCTCCAAGATCTCCGACGGGGTCGCTGCGGCAGCGGAACCGGGCGCGGATCGGCACCGCCAGGGGGCGGAACCGCCCAGGGGCGCAGACGCGGGCGCACCGGGGGACGACGCGGACACCGCCGGAGCGGACGTGGCCGCCGCCGAGGACCTCGCGGCAGGCGGAGCAGTTGGCGGAGCGGGTGGCGGGGCCGTTGGCGGTGACGGGGTCGGCGGTGCTGCTCCTGAGGGAGGCGCGCCGAGGCGGGGCCGGCGGAGGGCACCCGAGCCGCCGCCGGCCGTGGTGCTCGACGACGCGGAGCTGCGCGGCGCGTTGGAGGCGATCCTGCTGGTGGTGGACGAGCCGGTCGCTGAGCTGACCCTCGCCCAGGTGCTGGAGCAGTCTCCCGAGCGGATCGGCCCGGTGCTCGACGACATCGCGGCCGGCTACACCGCCGCCGGGCACGGCTTCGAGCTGCGCCGGGCGGCCGGCGGCTGGCGGTTGTACACCCGGCCGGAATACGCTACGTACGTCGAGCGGTTCGTCCTGGACGGGCAGTCGGTCCGGCTGACCCAGGCGGCGCTGGAGACACTGGCCGTGGTGGCGTACAAGCAGCCGGTGACCCGGTCGCGGATCTCGGCCATCCGGGGTGTCAACTGCGACGGGGTGATCCGTACGCTGGTCTCCCGCGGCCTGGTCGAGGAGTGCGGCACCGAACCGGACAGCGGGGCGTTCCTCTACCGGACCACCACGATGTTCCTGGAAAAGCTGGGGCTGAACTCCGTCAACGAGCTGCCGCCACTCGCCCCGTTCCTCCCCGACGACGTAGAAGAGCTTGCCGATGCCACGCGATGAACGTGCCCCCAAACCCGACGCGCCCGTCTTCGAGGGGGCCGAACGCCTCCAGAAGGTGCTGGCCGCCGCCGGCGTGGGCTCCCGGCGTGCCTGCGAAGACCTGATCTTCCGCCGGCAGGTCACGGTGAACGGCCGGGTGGCCCAGCTCGGCGACCGGGCCGACCCGACCAGCGACGTCATCCACGTCGACGGCGAGCGCCTCCAGGTCGACACCCGCCTGGTGTACCTGGCGATGAACAAGCCACGCGGGGTGGTTTCCACCATGGCGGACGAGAAGGGCCGCGCCGCGCTGTCGGACTTCATCAGCAACCGGGTGGAGCAGCGGGTCTACCACGTCGGGCGGCTCGACGCGGACAGCGAGGGCCTGCTGCTGCTCACCAACGACGGCACCCTCGCCCACCGGCTCATGCACCCGTCGTACGGGGTGTCGAAGACGTACCTGTGCGAGGTGGCCGGGCCGATCCCGCGCAGCCTCGGCAGGCGGCTGGCGGCCGGGATCGAGCTGGAGGACGGCCCTGTGACGGTGGACTCCTTCAAGCTGGTGGACACCCTGGGCAAGACCGCCCAGGTGGAGCTGACCCTGCACGAGGGGCGCAAGCACATCGTCCGGCGTCTGCTGGACGAGGTCGGGCACCCGGTGGCCCGGCTGGTGCGTACCGCGATCGGGCCGATCCGCCTCGGCGACCTGCGCGCCGGGCGGACCCGCAGGCTCACCAACGCGGAGGTCGCCGCGCTGTTCAAGGCCGTGGGTGACTGACCCCGCAGTGCGGGGTACCACGACCGGTAGGCTTCCGTGGCGCCCCGGGCGGGGCGTGCGGTGGCGTGGGTCGCCACCGGCGGCGTCGCGCGCGGCCGAAAGTGGGCCGCGGGCATGATTGACGACGACAACCGCTCGCGACGGGCCGCCGGGCCCCGCGAGGCACGGGCTGAGGAGGATCACGGTGGAGGAAAACGTACGGGCCGGGCGCTGCGTGGTAGCTGTGGACGGGCCGTCCGGTTCGGGTAAGTCCACCGTCTCCCGGCGGCTCGCCGCCGGGCTCGGTGCCCGCTATCTGGACACCGGCGCGATGTACCGGGCGATCACCTGGGCGGTGCTGCGCTCCGGGGTCGACCTGACCGACGCCGCCGCCGTGGGCAAGGTCGCCGCTGAGGTCGACCTGCGCATCGGCACCGATCCCCAGGGGTACGGGGTGACCGTCGACGGGGTGACCGTCGACCGGGAGATCCGGGGCCCCGAGGTCACCGCCGCGGTCTCCGCCGTGGCCGCCGTGCCGTCGGTGCGAGCGCTCCTGGTGTCCCGGCAGCGGGAGTTGATCGCCAAGGCCGGCCGGATCGTGGTGGAGGGCCGGGACATCGGCTCGGTCGTCGCGCCGGACGCGGACCTGAAGGTCTACCTGACCGCCTCCGAGGTGGCCCGTGCCCAGCGGCGCAGCGCCGAGGACGCCGCCGACGTGGCCGCCACGGCCGCCGACCTGGCCCGCCGGGACCAGCTCGACTCGACCCGCAAGGCCGACCCGTTGCAGCAGGCGGCCGACGCGGTGGTGCTGGACACCACAGAGCTGGGCATCGACGAGGTCGTCGACCGGCTGCGCGCACTGCTGACCGAACGGGGAGTGGCATGACCACGGACGAGAGCTGGACGGAGCTGCGCGCTCCGGACCTCGACGCCGAGGAGCCGGCCGGCCCGGTGCCGGTGGTGGCCGTGGTGGGCCGCCCCAACGTCGGCAAGTCCACCCTGGTGAACAGGATCATCGGCCGCCGCCAGGCGGTCGTGGAGGACGTCCCCGGGGTGACCCGGGACCGGGTCCCCTACGACGCGCAGTGGACCGGCCGGGCGTTCACCGTCGTGGACACCGGCGGCTGGGAACCCGACGCGAAGGACCGGGCCGCGGCGATCGCCGCGCAGGCCGAGATCGCCGTTGCCACCGCCGACGTGGTGATCTTCGTGGTCGACGCGATGGTCGGCTCCACCGACGTGGACGAGGCCGCCGTGAAGATGCTGCGGCGCAGCGCCAAGCCGGTCATCCTGGTGGCCAACAAGGCCGACAACACCGCCATCGAGATGGAGGCGACCTCGCTGTGGTCCCTCGGCCTCGGTGAGCCGTACCCGGTCTCCGCGCTGCACGGCCGGGGCTCCGGCGACCTGCTCGACAAGATCCTGGAGGCGCTGCCCGAGGCGCCGCCCATCGAGGAGAACCGCCCGCGCGGGCCGCGCCGGGTGGCCCTGGTCGGCCGCCCCAACGTCGGCAAGTCCAGCCTGCTCAACCGGTTCTCCGGCGAGGAGCGGGCGGTCGTCGACGCGGTCGCCGGCACCACCGTCGACCCGGTGGACAGCCTGGTCACCATCGGCGGGGAGACCTGGCAGCTGGTGGACACGGCCGGGCTGCGCAAGCGGGTCGGCAGGGCCAGCGGCACCGAGTACTACGCCAGCCTGCGGACCGCCGGGGCGATCGAGGCCGCCGAGGTGGCGGTGGTGCTGCTCGACTCCAGCGAGCCGATCAGCGAGCAGGACCAGCGGATCCTGGCCATGGTCACCGAGTCCGGCCGGGCGCTGGTGATCGCCTTCAACAAGTGGGACCTGGTCGACGGCGACCGCCGGTACTACCTGGACAAGGAGATCGAGCGGGAGCTGCGCCGCATCCCGTGGGCGCTGCGGCTCAACCTGTCGGCGATGACCGGCCGCGCGGTCGACAAGCTCGCCCCGTCGCTGCGCAAGGCCCTGGCGAGCTGGGAGACCCGGGTGCCGACCGCCCAGCTCAACCAGTGGCTGACCGCGCTGGTGCAGGCCACCCCGCACCCGGTGCGCGGCGGGCGGGCGCCGAAGATCCTCTTCGCCACCCAGGCGGGCGTCGCCCCGCCGCGGTTCGTGCTCTTCACCACCGCGCCCCTGGACGCCGGCTACCAGCGCTTCGTCGAGCGCAAGCTCCGCGAGGAGTTCGGCTTCGAGGGCAGCCCGGTGGAGATCTCGGTACGCCCGCGCAAGAAGCTCGGCCCGGGCGGCCGGGGCAAGGCACACGGCTGACCCTTCGTCGTACGGCCTGAAGCCGGGCAGGGCCCAGTGCCCCGCCCGGCTTTTCCGTCCCCACCCACCCTCCTAGGACGCTTTGCGGGGTGTGGGGTGGCGCCGAAGTAGGCGGGGCCGATGCGGGCGCGGGGAAGATCGTGGGTTAAGCTGTATCGGCTATCGCGGGAAGGAAACGCCGCGCGGGAGCAATCGGGACGTGGCGCAGCTTGGTAGCGCACTTGACTGGGGGTCAAGGGGTCGTCGGTTCGAATCCGGCCGTCCCGACAGAGTTTCAGCAGGTCAGAGCCTTGATTCACCTACTCGGATCAGGGCTCTTTCGCTGTTCCGTCTCACGTACGCTCGTACTGTTTCAATCTGTGGTCCTGGCGTCACCCGAACAGCCCTGTTTCCAGGTGGTCGGCGGCCACATCGAGGTGGCCGCTGTCGGGGTGGACGTAGACCCGCTTGGCGAGCGTGCAGCCGTCCGCGTGGCCGGCCCAGGCGGCGAGCACGACGTCGGGGACGCCGACCCCGGCGAGGTATGTCAGGCAGGCGTGCCGGGCGTCGTACGGCCGGACCTTGCGCATCCCGAGTTTGGCCATCAGCTCGGTACACCTGGCGGTGCGGCCAGTCGGTGCGCGCGCCCACCCGTGTAGCAGCGTTGCGGCGCAGTTCCCGCGAGATCGTCGATGCGTCACTGCCCACCGCCCGGCTGATCTCCCGCACGCCTTCGCCCTGAGCTTTGAGCAGGGCGGACTCCTCGCGTTCGGCGAAGGACAGGTAGCGGCCCGACAGAGGTCTCAGCGATAAAGGCGACATACCGCCACCCTGACGAAACCAGCGCCCACCCACCGACTGCGACACACCACACGCCGCCGCGGCCTCCTCGCTCGACAGACCCTCAGCGATCCGCCGCCAGAACTGCCGCCGCACCTCCCGATGCTCGTTCACACCTGGCCGACCCGGCGACCGCATCGCCGGCCTTCCCGTCACCGTCGTCGTCCAGCCCGCAGGTCTTCCCATGGCACACCCCTCGATTAGGGTGTTGCGACGACCACTGGAATCCGCCCTGAACTCCGTGATCCGAGTGGATGATCGTGCCCGGTTGCGGTTGGCGGTTGCTGATCGCCATGCCCAGCGCGTTGGTGACCAGGGTGGAGGGTGGCGGTTTGCGTGGCGTCGATTGACCAGCCGACGACCTTCCGCGAGTAGGTGTCCAGCACGACCGCGCAGTAGACCTTGCCCTCCCTGGTCGGGTGCTCGGTGATGTCGGTAACCCAGAGCCGGTTGGGCTCCACACGGCTGAAGTCGCGGTTGACCAGGTCCGCCGCGGTCGGAGTTTGATGCTTTGGCCGGGGACGCCGTCGGTGGGGAAGGCCTTTGATCCCGGCCCGCCGCATCAACATCTCCACCGCGTTGTGGCCGACCACGATTCCCTGCCCGAGCCTCAGCTCCGCGTGGACCCGGCCTGCGCCGTACACGCCTCGCGACGCGACGTGGACCGCGCGGATCCGCTCGATCAGCCAGGCGTGCCGCAACGCCCGCGCCGACAGCGGTCGGCCGAGCCAGGCGTAGTAGCCCGACACGGACACCCTCAAGACGCGGCAACACACGTTCACCGGCAACCCCTCAGCGGCCATCTGTTTGATGGCCGCGTACCGGCCTTTTGGGGGCACCGCCTCCTTGAGCAACTCGGCGGCACGACGGTGGACCGCGAGTTCGGTCTCCAACTCGGCGATACGACGCCGCGCGGCGACCAGCTCGACCTGGTCCCTCGACGTGATCCCGGGTAGCTGCCCGGTGTCGATCAATTCCTGGCGCCGCCAGGTATAGACGGTCTGGTCGCTGATCTGCAGGTCCCGGACCAGGTCGGCCACCGATCGGCCGGCCTTCAGTAGATCAAGGACCTTGCGGCGGAACTCGGGTGGGTAACTTTTCGGCACGTCACTCCTCAACGAGCGAAACGCACGAAAGTCAACCAAACCGACTCCACCAAACCCGGGGAACATCAAACTCTCCATCAAACCCCGGGCTTGACACTGCGTTTGGCGAACACCGACCAGAGGCGCTGCGGTGAGCACAACCTGGCCACCCGGTTGCGGCCGGCGGTGATGCCGTGGGCGGGCAGTTCATCGGCGATGAACTGGTACCCGAACGCCGGATCGTCAGCGTGGATGTCGAGGGCAGCGTTGATCAGATGCGCGTCGTCGAGGTCCCGGCGGGTGACCGGGGTCTTCTTCCACGCGTAGTAGGCCTGCTTGCTGAATCCCAGCACCCGGCAGGTCACCGCGACGGGGATCCCGTCCGCGGCCAGGTCACCGACCAGCGGGTACGTCATTTTGGGGAGATCTCCTTGGCGAAGTACGCCGCGGCTCGACGCAGGATCTCGTTCTCCTGCTCCAACACCTTGTTCCTGCGGCGCAGCTCCCGCAGCTCCGCAGACTCGGAACTGGTGGTTCCGGGACGGACGCCCTCGGCGACGTCGGCGAGCTTGAGCCAGCGGTGCAGACAGGCCTCGGAGATCCCGAAGTCCTTCGCGATCTGGGTGATCGGGGCCTCACCCTTGCGGGCGACCGCGACCACGTCACGGCGGAACTCCAGGGGGAACGCTTTCGGCATGACAGACATCCTTCCAGCGAGGAACAGATCCTCACAGGTCAGGAGTCAACCGAACCGGGTGCAGTCCCGCATGTCCAAGGGCGTGGGCAAGTGTGTCAAGGAGACAGCCAAGAAGGCCGTTAAGAAAACCATCGACAGCGTCAAGTCAACAGTCCAGGCCATCAAGAAGGATCCCTGGCGGTTCGCCGCGACCGTGGCCGCGGGCCTGGTCGCCACCGTCGCCATAGGCGCCCTCTGCGCCACCGGCGTCGGCTGCCTCCTCCTTGCCGGCGCCGCAGCCGGCGCACTCGCCGCAGGCACCGGCTTCATGGTCGACGTCTCCCGCGGTGATGAGGAATTCTCCTGGAGCGGCCTCGCCGGCACCATGATCGAAGGCGGCCTCGACGGCGCACTGTCGGCGGGACTCGGACGATTCGGCGGCGCTATCGGTACCAAGGCGCTCGGCGGCGCAGCCAGCCGCCTGCCCAGCCTCGGCAGCCGGATGCCCGGCGGCAGCGCGGTGAAGGCCGGTGGCGGCTCCTCGGCCCGAGCCGCGGCGACGAAGAGTGGCGGTAGCGGCGGCTCGCCCGCACGGTCGGCCAGCCGATCCTCCGGCGGGAACTCGTCCGCCCCGGGTCCGGCCCGTAGGCAGGAGGCGGGCTGTCACAGCTTCGCTCCGTCCACCCTGGTCCTGCTGGCCGACGGCAGCAGCCGGCCCATCTCCGACCTCAGCATCGGCGACGAGGTAGCGGCAACCGAACCGGACAGCGGCAGGACCGAGGCGAAACGCATCACCCAGCTCCACATCAACCAGGACCGGGACCTGACCGACGTCACCGTCCGCGACACGAAGTCGGGCAAGCAGACAGTCCTCAAGACCACCCAGAACCACCCCTTCTGGGACGCGACCGAACAACACTGGGTCAACGCGGGCCAACTCAAGGCCGGACACCGCCTGCTGGTCCACGACGACAAACGCCTCGAGGGCGACGGCACCGGCGCCGGCATGGGCGGCGGCGGGCCCGGCCGCCAGGTCACGATCACCGCAGTACACAACTTCACCGGCAACCAGCGGATGCATGACCTCACCGTCGCCGACATCCACACGTACTATGTACTCGCCGGTGACCAGCCAGTCCTCGTCCACAACTGCGGTGATGGCGACGATGACCTGATCGACCTATACCATGGAACAAGTTCGGGTGGTGCAGACAATATTCGAAAGAATGGCGTGGATACGCAGTACGCCAATTCGGATAAGGACTTTGGGCAGGGCTTCTATACAACAACCGACAGGGCGCAGGCCGAGGACTGGGCTGCACGTAGGTATGGCAAGAATGGATCTGTACTTCATTTTCGGGCGAGCCGCTCGGCGCTTAACGGCTTGAACGGTTTGGATTTCCCTGGCGACGGTGGTGCCGCGTATAATCAATTTGTTCGCGGACAACGGACCGGCTCGGCGCCCATGCACGGATTTGATTGGGTTCAAGGCCCGATGGTTGCGAATGTTGGGCCGTTCAAGCGCGGGAAGTCCCCAGTGCTCATAGGTCAGCAGTTGTCGTTCCACACGGGCGCTGCGGCCGCGCTCCTAAGGTTGGTTGGTTAAGGTGACGGACAGGTTCGAGTTCGCCTTCCCCGTCGTCGACGACATGCGGGAGTATGTCTCGTCGATCGTTGAGGAGATGGTGCGGATATATGGGATATCGAGCCCAGACGCGTTGGCCATTCTCAACGAACATTGGGCATCGGTTGAAATTGGGTCAGATGACCTTATCGGTCATGAGGAACCTGAATATTGGGCGTGCACGATATTTGACCAATATCGTGAGGGCCCTGAGAGGCGCGGCGAGTCTCGTCAAGTCGAGTGACGTGATCAAATGGGTTTGGCTGGGCGTGGGAAATGCTCAGCTGAGCCCTGTGCCGTGCCAAAACTGGCTCGACGGCCTTGACCTGGTGTTTTGAAGATCGGCTCAGGCTGCCGGTGGTATTCGTTGATCACGCCCAGCGAGCCGTCGTCGGCGCCGTACGGGCTTGTCAGGGGGATTTTGGTGGCTGGGTCGTGGTTGGGTGGTCGCTGCTGTCAGCCTTGGTGTGGTCGCTGCGAGCGGCCGACAATTTTATGCTATGTCGGCCCAAGAGGATCCGATTGCCGTAGATGCGCTGGTGGGAGTCCTCCGCGATGAACAGGTCGTCCGCGCCCTCGGCGACCAGGGCACGCCGCCTCCGCGAAGAGCGCACCGACCACGTGCCGATCTACAGCGAGCGGCACGCCCTGGCCGTAGTCAACGAACACAGCGACCACTTCAACAACCAGCGGCTCACCCTCAACTACCGCACTATTGAGGCTTTTTCATCGTGATGGTGTTGGTCACGGTGGGTGCGAGGAGCCCGTGTCGACATAGGACGAGGCTCCCGGTAAGACAGCAGTCGACCAAGATCCGATGCCCCAACCGGGAGCCTCGCTGTGCTGTCTTACCCGTCCGCGATCGCGCTGTCCAGCCGGACCCTGAATCACCTGGCCGACCTCATTCGTGCCGAACGCGCTCGGCGCCGCGGGCGGTGGTGGCGCCTCGACGCCGGCCGGCAGGCCCTGCTTGCCCTGGCCCATCTCCGCAACGGTGACACCATCACCCGCCTGGCCTGCGGTTTCGCGGTCAGCGTCACCACGGCCTGGCGGTACGTCCGGGAAGCCATCGACCTGCTCGCCGTACACGCCGAGGACCTGAACGCAGCCATGCGCCGCATCGGCCGGCTCGCATACACGATTCTCGACGGCACCCTCATCCCGATCGACCGGGTCGCGGACCAGAGGCCGTACTACTCCGGCAAACACAAACGCCACGGGATGAACGTGCAGGTCATCGCGGACTGCGCCGGCCGCCTGATCTGGGCATCGCCCGCCCTCCCTGGCACTTTGCACGACCTGACCGCCGCCCGCACCCACGACCTTATCGACGCCCTGACCAGCGCGAACGTCATGACGTTCGCCGACAAGGCATACCAGGGCGCTGGCGGCAGCGTCCGCACGCCGTTCAAGCGGCACCGTCACCGGCCCCGACTATCCCGCCGGCAAGACCGTCAACCGCCACCACGCCAAGATCCGGGCCCTCGGCGAACGCGCCGTCGCCACCCTCAAAGGCTGGAAGCCCTGGCCAAACTCCGCTGCTGCCCCCGACGCGCCACCGCGATCGTCCAGGCCATCCTCGTCCTACATCACATCCACACCAGCCGAAACCCACGATGAAAAGGGCTCAGTGTCGCTTGCCGTACCCGTTCTCGGCGCTGGCCCCAAGCAACGCCTCGGTCGGGAGTCGTCGGTGGTGCCGGGGGATAGTTGCAGTTGTCCTAGGATGGCTTGCAGGGTGTGCCGTGCAAGATGGCTGATGGACTCAATGGCAGGTTCGACTCTTGACAGTCCGCCGTAACGGGCCCGGTAACGAGGAGGGACTTCGGGCTGCGGAGTGCCCCACATGGGCCAGCAAAGGGCGTCATGAGTGATACCGTTCTGTCCGCTTTCAAAGACGTAAAGGGCTGCTCCGGCATGGCGTGACAGAATCGTTGTAAAACTGGGGGTCAAGGGGTCGTCGGTTCGAATCCGGCCGTCCCGACGCAGGTCAGAGGGCTAATCCGGGACTCGGATTGGCCCTTCTTGGCGTCTGGGGACCAAGATCGGTCAAGCTGGCGGTACGTGGCGCTCCTTGACCGCTGGTCAAGTCCCAAGCATCCAGCCGGGATGCCTGCTGAATCGTTCGCTGTCTGCATCAAGGCGACCCGCAGGCGGGCCGCGCCGGCCCGGCCCCGGCCTGCTGGCGACCTCCGGCCGGCATCGGCCGGGCCGGCCGGCCATGCTTGGGAGTCGCAGGATCGGAAGACCTCGGGGCTCCGCCCCGAACCCCGACCCTCCTCAGAGATGCCGCCGCTTTCCAGCCAGGCCCGCATGGCTACTCAAGCATTGACCTGTAGCGTTCGCCAGCGTCGCTGATCGGGCGATAGTGCTCGTCGGCCGCCGCTGCGTGCAGTGCGGCCAAGAGCTCGTTTGCGGCCGGTAGATCCAGTGCTTCCCGGAGCCGGTCCCGTTCCATGTCGAGCTGCGACCAGTCAGCGCGGATGTAGTGGTCTGCCTGGGCCAGCCAGTCCCGTAGCTGGCTGCCATCATCACCGAACGGTTTTGCGGTCGCGTCGTGGAGACCGGACAGGCCAATGACGAGTGCCAGCGCATCACGCAGGGACGTGGCGATTAGCCCGCCCTCGCCTTCCGACCCGACGTACACGACTAGTCGCTGACTACCTGAGCCGACCAACATGAAGGCTCCGCCAGAGGCATCCCCGGCGATCATCTCAAGGGATTCACCGCCGGCCAGGTGGACCGGCTCAACCGGCCCGTATGCCGCCCGCGAGACATCGAAGTCGAACAACCGCGCCAACAGAGCCGCGATCCACGGCGTAGCGCGGATTTGATCCAGCAGAGCGCGATCGGATTGCACGTCAGCGACGGTACCGCCCAGGATCGACGGGCCATCCACGGGCCAGTAACGGTGTCCCTGGAAGGGGCACGAGCGGGCACGAGATGCAACCAGACCGCCCGCCGGCCGCAGGCGTTTCGGGCATCACACCCGATTGATGTCGGCTCCGCCTGAAAACTGACGGTTCGAGCGCGACCGGTTCGATCCCGCCGTGCCCGTTGCGTGCTCGTTGGGATGGGCGACGGCGGTCAGCTCCTGGACGTGGTGGCCAGCACGGCGAAGCAGGGTCAAGCCAGGTCGCTGCCGAGCGACTTTCGCCCGTGTCCACACTTCTAAATCGCGTGTTGCGGTCGCCAAGGTTGCGTCAGCGCCTGGGGACCAGATGGGGACCACACGGCCTGCGCGATGGTGCGCGGCACGACGTCGACCGCACGGCCTGATCTTGGGGATAGCGGGCGTGACGTGCGTGGACGTGTGACGAAGCGTCCTGGGGGTCAAGGGGTCGTCGGTTCGAATCCGGCCGTCCCGACAGTAAAACAGCAGGTCAGGGCCTTGATTCACTTCGGTGGGTTGAGGCCTTCTTGCTGTTCCGTCTCACAATTCATCACGTACGCGCGTACTGCTGAATTTCGGGCGCTGGAGTCACCCGAACAGCCCTGATTCGAGGTGCTCGGCCGCCACCTTCAGGTGGCTGCTGTCGGGGTGGACGTAGACCCGTTTGGCGAGCGTGCCGCCGTCCGCGTGACCGGCCCAGGCCGCCAGCACGACGTCGGGCACTCCAGCGCCGGCGAGGTAGGTCAGGCAGGCGTGCCGCGCGTCGTAGGGTCGAACCTTGCGGACCCCGACCTTGGCCATCAGGTCGTACACCCGGCGGCGGAACCAGTCGGTGCGCTGCGGCTGGCCGAGTTCGTTGACCAGGACGTAGCCGCTGTCGACGTAGGCATCGCCCGCCTTCAGTCGTTCTTTCTTGTGCAGCGTCTGGAGTGCTTTCAGGGCCTTCGTGACTGTGGTAGGCATCGGTAGGCCGCGTTTGCCGGCCGCCGACTTGGCCTCCTTCTCTTCGATCTCGCTGTCGACGAGCGTCCGCGTGTTCTCCCCGGCGGCGATCGTGCCGGCCTCGAAGTCGACATCGGACCAGCGCAGCCCACACACCTCAGCGGGTCGCAGGCCCATGAGTGACAGCAGGCAGGGGGCGTGTAAGCGTTCGCCGGTGATGCCGGCCAGGAACGCCTTCACCTCGTCCTGAGTCCAGGGCTTGCGTTCTGCCCTCGCCTCAGCGGCGGCCTTCGTCAGTGACCTGGGGATGGTTACGAACGCTGCGACGTTCCGCACCACGAGCTGGCGGCGAACCGCGACGTTCAGCGCGGTCCGGAGCCGGCCGAGAGTCAGGCGCACCGATCGGACACCCAGCCCTGTTCCCGGCTTGCCGCCACGTCGCCGGCCCTCCGTCAGCATCCAGTCGATCAGTGCCTCGATGTCGGCCTCGGTGACGTCCTGGAGCGGCTTGCCGCCGAGGCGGGCCCGGACCGGTAGGAGGGCGTCGCGGTAGTTCGCGGCGGTGGCCTTCTCGACATCGCGGGTGGCGGACGTCAACCACTCGTCGAGGAACTCGACGACGGTGATCTTGCCTGGTTTGACGTATGTGCCGCGGTTGGTCTCGTGCTTGATCCGGGCGTACTCCGCCTTGGCTTCCTTCCTGGTGTCGAAGGTGTAGGTGCGTTGGTCACGACGTCCGTCCGGCTTGCGCCCGAGGTCGAGGACGAACCGGTAGCGGGTCTTGCCGCTGCGAAGCATGATCTTCTTGATCGGGTCCGAGGTACTCACTGCTGGGCCCTTGGTGTTGGTGGTCAGGAAGGTTGTGTGGAGGTGAACCCCAGAGCCTGAATCACGGCGTCGATCGCGGTGGCCAGACGTGCGCAGTCGTGGCCGGCGCGTTCCCGTACCCGCAACCCGAGCACCGTGGTGAACAGCAGCTCCACGGTGGCGTCGATGTCGAGGCCGATGGGCAACTCGCCATCGTGACGGCCGTTGTGTAGAAGCGATCGCAGTGCCTGCCGGGTGACCTCGAAGGCGGCCTCGGTCCGCTGACGGACCTGGGCGTCGGTGGTGCCGAGTTCGGTGGCGGTGTTGACCACGAAGCAGCCTCGACCGGGCTCGCCGTCGGACGGGCAGGAGACCAGCCACAGCATCCAGTCCCGCAGTACTTGGCGGACCGGCCGGCCGGCGGCGTCCAACCGTTGCTCGGCCTGCGCGGACTCGGTAGCCCGGTAGTGGTCGAGCGCACGCAGAAACAGCGTGTGCTTGTCGGTGAACGTCCGGTACATGCTGCTGGGAGTGAGTTTGAGATCGGTACCCAGATCCCGCACCGAGGTGGCGTTGTAACCGCGACGCCAGAACAGATCGGTCGCCCTGATGACGGCGTCCTGCTCGTCGAACTCTCGGGGGCGTCCCATGCCGTCACTCTACCAGACTTGTGGATCGATCGTTCCCATACTAGGGTCCACCGGTGTATGGGAGCGATCGTTCCTGAATGAGTGGAGGAGGTATCGGTGACGACTACAGAAGAGGCCGCCGCCCAGGTGAGCGACCAACAGATCTCGCCGAGGAGTCACTGGCTGGCGGTCACCGCGGTGGCCTTGGGAACGTTTCTGCTGGTGACCGCTGAGCAACTACCAATCGGGCTGCTGACCGCCGTGGGATCGGCGCTGTCGGTCTCCGAGGGGACCGCCGGGCTGATGGTGACGGTGCCCAGCCTGGTCGCCGCGGTCGCGGCACCGCTGGTTCCGATGCTCGTCGGCGGAATGAACCGGCGGCTGCTTCTGCTCGGCTTGATGGGGCTGATGACGCTCGCCAATGTGGCCTCGGCCCTGGCGCCGACCTTCGCCATTCTGGTCTCCTCCCGGGTGCTGGTCGGGGTGGCGATCGGAGGCTTCTGGGCCGTTGCCAGCGGTCTGGCCGTCCGACTCGTGGCCCCCGCGAACGTGTCACGGGCCACCGCGATCATCTTCGGCGGCGTCGGCGCCGCGAACGTGTTCGGCGTCCCGCTCGGCACGCTGCTCGGCGAGTTCTCCGGATGGCGCATCGCCTTCGCGACGCTGAGCGCCCTGGCGTTCGTCGCGCTGCTCGCCCTGCTGACCGTGCTGCCGCCGTTGGCCGCGTCCCAGCCCGTCCGTCTGCGGCTGCTGGCCGAACAGTTCCGCAACCCAGGTGTACGCATCGGCATCCTTGCGACATTCCTCATCGTGACCGGCCACTTCTCGGCCTACACCTTCGTGAGCCCGGCGCTTCAGAAGCTGTCGGGGATCGATGAACGACTCGTCGGCCCGTTGCTGTTCGGATTCGGGCTGGCGGGCATGGTCGGCAACTTCGTCGCCGGCGCCGCGCTGGCCCGCAATCCGCACCGAACCCTGCTGGCAATCACCGTAACCCTGGCTGCCGCGATGCCGCTCTACCTGGTGCTGGGCCGGGGACCAGTCGGCGGGGCCGCACTCTTGATCGCCTGGGGCCTAGCCTTCGGCGGCGTGTCGGTCAGCCTGCAAACATGGATGATCAAGACCGCGCCACAAGCCGTGGAAGCGGCCTCCGCCCTGTGGGTGGCGGTGTTCAACCTGTCGATCGGCCTCGGCGCGCTGACCGGCGGTGTCATCGTCGACTCGCTCACCCTCCAGGCTGTTCTGTGGCTCGGCGGCGCCTGCGCCCTGGCAGCCGCACTCACGGTCTGGAGCGCCCGCACCAACAAGAACCTGCGATAACCAAACTCTCGGCCAGGGGCGGGAGTGTGTCGATTTCGGCTCTGGCTCGCTTTCGGTGGTTACATTCTGTAGCGGCGCCGCAGGCGTGCACGCGAGCCACTGACGTCGGTGCTTCAGGGCTGGCCGGTTTCGTGTGAAGGCTGGCAACCATGGATCCGCTACGCCTTTTGCCCCGATAATGCAGATTTGGGCAGTGCTGCCGTCCGGGCGAATGGGCCGCCACTCTCTGCGACCACCGAAAGTGAGCCAGAGCCTCGATTTCCGTGTTTGGGCCTGTGGTGTGATCGAGGTTGTTAGATGGTGATCCGGTCGCCGTAGGCGAGGATCAGGGCGTTGAGGGCCTTGGCCCAACCGTAGACCCGGCCGGTGATACTCCCGCCGCCCTTACGTTTCGCTGGACGACGAGGTAGAGGACCTTCATCGCGGCCTGCTCGGTCGGGAAGTGCCCTCGCCTGCGGGCGGCCTGCCGGAACCGGGCGTTGAGGCTCTCGATGATGTTGGTGGTGTAGAGAACCTTGCG
>NZ_JAAALO010000015.1 GCF_009908295.1 Micromonospora rubida | reverse complement strand
GAAGCTAAGCCCTCCAGCGCCGATGGTACTGCACTCGGGAGGGTGTGGGAGAGTAGGACACCGCCGGACATCTTTCGGTCAGGGCCACCCCTTCGGGGGTGGCCCTGACGCGTTTCCGTGACCATTTCCGGGAACGCCTCCCGCCGGTGCCACCGGGCTCGGTAGCGTCGTGAGGGACCCGCCGACGCGGCGTTCCCCGCGATCGTGGCCGGAAAACCGTACGTGGCATATGCCTCCAGCACCCTTGGGACGCGCGGGTCGGGGTACCTGCCCACAGTTCGACCGGATCTGACCGCCGACAGGCGGAGGCAGGAGTGGTCATGAAGATCGGAATTATCGGGTCGGGGCACATCGGTGGCACCCTCACCCGTCGGCTGCGCGCCCTGGGTCACGACGTGACGGTGGCCAACTCACGCGGGCCGGCGTCCCTCACCGAGCTTGCCGAGGAGACCGGCGCCACTGCGGGGACCGTGGAGCAGGCCGTCGACCAGGCCGACCTGGTGGTGATCGCGATTCCGCTGCTGGCGCTGCCGGCGCTGCCTCCGGAGCTCTTCGAGGGCAAGGTCGTCGTCGACGCTGACAACTACTACCCGCAGCGGGACGGGGACATCGCCGAGTTGCTGGACCGCAGCCTCAGCTCCAGCCGGTGGACCGCCGAGCACCTCAAGGGCGCCCGGGTGGTGAAGGCGTTCAACAACATCCAGGCCCAGCACCTGCTGGAGAACGGTCGCCCTGCCGGCTCGGCCGACCGGATCGCCCTGCCGGTGGCCGGGGACGAGGTGGACGCCGACGCCAAGCGGATCGTGATGGAGCTGGTCGACGCCCTGGGCTTCGACCCGGTCGACGCCGGCACCCTCGACGAGAGCTGGCGGCAGCAGCCGGACACCCCCGTCTACGGCACGGACCTCGACGCGGCCGGCGTACGCCAAGGGCTGGCCGCCGCGCGGCCCTGAGCGGCCGACGGGGCGGCTTTCCGCGTACCCGATGGAAATGCCCCGCCGGCGTTGCCGGCGGGGCATTCGCGTGCTGGGGCCCAAGACGGGCGTTCAGCCGCCGCAGACGTAGCGGGGCTCGGCCAGGTACCGCCAGGTGAACTTCTCCCGCTTGAGCACCTTGCCGTCCTTCCTGATGATCCGGAAGGCATCCTGGGTGAAGCCGTCGATGCCGTTGCTGGAGATGCACGACGGGCCGGCCTCCAGGTGGATCGTCTTCGGGCTGGTGGTGGCCCGACGGGGGCCGTACTCGGTCTTGACGCTGTCGTAGATCTTCGTGCTCCAGATCGACACGGTCACCGAGCTGGCGGTGTGCGAGGTGTCGATGAGGACGCCGTGCGGGGTGTTGTTGCGGAACTTGAAGTCGAGGTTCGGCCAGAAGATCGTCGACTCGATGACCGCCGGGTACCGGCTGAACCAGTACGAGTGCGGCTTGTGCTCGACGTCCTCCAGCCCGGCGTAGTAGGTCGCGTTGAACAGGGTGGTGGTGAACTGGGAGACGCCGCCGCCCACGCCGGGGACGAGCTTGCCGTCGAGAATCACCGGAGCGTCCTGGTACCCCTGGTCGTAGCCGCGCTCGCCGGTGTGGCCGTTGAGTGAGAACGTCTCGCCGGGCAGCACGACCGTGCCGTCGACCTCCTTCGCGACCTGGACGATGTTCTGGCTGCGGGGCGAGGAGAGGCCGCCGGTGAAGTGGGTGGTGAAGCGGGACACCCGCTCCTTGATGCCGAGCCCGGCGAGCTTCGCCGTGGTGACCTCCGGCTGGGTCTCCTTGAGCTGGCCGGTGACGGTGCGGTCGTCGGTGCGGGGCAGCACGGCGAGCAGGTCGCGGCTGAGTGCGGTGGCGTCGAGCTGCTGGCCGGGCCGGCCGTCGACCGGCGTCGGCTTGCCGCCGGTGATGGTCATCCGGGCGTCGCGGGGTTCCACCTCGATGGCGTCCAGCTTGTCGCCGAGGGCGGAGCGCAGCCGCTTCACGTCGATGCGGGGGGTGAGCTTCCCGCTGTCGTCGGCGGCGAAGCGCAGGGTCCGGGCGAGGGCGGCGGGGGGAATGGTGACCGAGCCCTTGGGCGTGCGGAGCGTCACCGGGGCGGCGACGGCAGGGCGGGCCAGTTCGGCGACGAGCCGGCTGACCTCCTCGTCCGTCGTCGCCGGCTGGGTCTCCACCAGCGGCACGGTCACCGGCTGGCCGGTGAGCCAGCCGTCCCGGACCGCCTGGGCCGAGCGCTGCGGGTCGAGCGCGAGGCCGGGCTTCGGGCGGACCGGCTTCGGGGTCGTGCCAGTGAAGATGATCGCCGGAACGGTCCACTCGTGGATCTGGTCGCCGGCGGCCTTGCGCAGGGCGGCGTCGAGCCGGGCGGCGTCGACGGTCACCACCGGCGCGACGGTGCGGGAGCCGACGAGGCGGCTCACCGGGTGGGCCTGCGTCCTCGCTGCCGCGTCGACGGTGGCCTCGACGTCCATCGTGAGCCCGACGTCGGCGGGCTTGACCTCGACGGTCCGCTCCCCGACGGTCACCCGTAGCGGGGCGGTGAGAGTGCCGGCCCGGCCCAGCTCCGTGTGCAGGGCCCGGACCGCGTCGGTGCGGCTGCGTCCGCCGAGTTCGGTGCCGAGGACGCTGGTGCCGCGCGGGACGTCGCCGGCGTAGGCGTACGCGCCGACGCCGGCCACGGCGCCCAGGACCACCGTGGTGACGCCGGCGGCGAGCAGGATCCGCAGTCGCCGGGACCGGGGGCCCGGCCCGCCGCCGGGGAGGGTCGCCGGGGTGGGCTCCGGCTCGTCGCCCGGCCAGCTCACCGCGGTCACCTTGACGGTCGGCCGGTCATCGGCGGGCGGTCGTGTTTCGCCGTACAGAGTCACAGCAACCTCGATCGGTACGTACCACGTGGGGTGTCGCCCACCCGGAAGACACCTACGGTAACCAACGGCCGGGCCGAGCGGCAGCCTGCGCCCCGGCCCAGTCCGCGCAGCGTGCCGACGCCCGCCGCACCGGGTGTGCGTCGCCGCTCCGGTGTCGGTTCGTTCCGGACCAGGCGGCCGTGGCAGGGTGGGCGGGTGCAGGCGGACGATCGAGGGCTGGCGTACGGGGGCGGATGGCTCGACCGGGCGGCCGCGCTGCGCGGAGATCCGGAGTGGGTCTCGGCTCGACTGGCGGAGCCGGAGAGCGTGCTGCTGCCGCTGTGGCGGGAGCGCTGCCTCGTCTCGGCCGACGGCGCGCCGGTGCGGTTGAGAGGGCCAGCCTCGGCGGAGCTGCGCCGGGTCGCCGACGAGGTGGTCTTCCTCGGGCTGGACGACGGCGTGCCGCGGACCGGCGGGCCCGTGGCGGTGTTCGCGGCCGACCTGTCAAGCCGACCGGAGCCCGAGGCGGTACGTCTCTCCGGTGCCGCCGCGGCACTGGACGTGCGGACGTTGGTGGGGCGGCTGGGGCCGGCCGAGGCGGCCGCCCAGGCGTACGCGCGCGGGCTGCTGCACTGGCACCGCCGACAGGGGCACTGCGGCAGCTGCGGGGCGGCCACGACGCCGCGCGAGGGCGGGCACGTGCGGGTCTGCGGCGGGGCGGACTGCGGGAGGTTGTTCTTCCCCCGGATCGAGCCGGCGGTCATCGTGCTGGTCGAGGCGCCCGGCCCGCCCGCACGCTGCCTGCTGGCCCGGCACGGCGGGGCGCCGGAGGGGGTGTTCTCGACGTTGGCCGGCTTCGTGGAGGTGGGCGAGAGCCTGGAGGACGCGGTGCGACGGGAGATGGCTGAGGAGGCCGGGGTGACCGTCGCCGGCCTGTCGTACCAGGGGTCGCAGGCGTGGCCGTTCCCGGCGGGTCTGATGGTCGGCTTCCGGGCCGTCGCCGCCGCCGAGGAGATCCGCGTGGACGGCGTCGAGCTGCTGGAGGCGCGCTGGTTCACCCGGGGCGAGTTGCGGGAGCGGATGGTCGCCGGCCACCCGTTGGGCCGGGTCGACGCGATCGACCACCAGCTGCTCCACGACTGGCTCGCCGAGGGGGTCTGACAACCCGTCGTCCCGTCCGGCGGTGTCGGCCGTGAGGGCGATCTGTGGATCACCCACGGAGGCTTCTCAGCCTCCCGTTACCGAAAAGTTACCGCCGAGTATCGCGACTACCCCACGTGAGGCATGGCGCACGCCCTGCTGCGCTCTGCCCGATTTGCCCGTCTGAATTTCCCGGCGCGCGTTGACTCATGGTGATCGATGCCGGCCTCTGTGCCACGAGATGGTTACCGGTCAGTAGCACGGGGCTTGTGAGCCAGCTCCCTTCGCGGGAGCATCCAATCCGCAGCCCGCGCCATCCGCCGGGCACGGCGGACCGCGGCACCACCACACCGAAGCGTCCCCTCCCGAGCCGCCACCGCGCTCGGTGAGCTCCGTCAGGAGGATCCGTGAAGGAATCGGAAGAACGCCTGTCGCACGGCGGCACCCGTTGGCGGCGCTTCGCCGCGATGATGGTGCCCGCGACCGCCGTCGCCGTCGCCATCGTCTTCGGCATGGCAAACGGCGCGATCGCGGCGTCGTTCGCCGTCTCCGGCCAGACCTTCAAGGTCGGGGCCTCGAAGCTGGAGGGCGACGGCTTCAAGCAGTACGGCGGGTTCGTCAAGGAGAAGGACGGCACCGCCCACCCGGTGGCCGTCTCCGAGATCGCCAGCGCCGAGCTCTACGACCTCTGCCAGTCGGTGAAGGTGCCTGAGATGCCGATCGTGCTCACCATCAACGCCGGGGGCGGGGGCAAGCCGGCGACCGCCAAAGGCCTGCTGATCGACATGGACTCCCTCAACGGCGACGCCACCTTCGAGAACATCAAGATCGGCCGGGACGCCACCGACCTGAACCCCGGGGCCACCCCCAAGTCCTTCGGGCAGAGCGCCGACCACGTCACGATCATCGGTCTCGAGCAGGTGGCCCGCTCCACCAGTGCCGCGATCTTCACCCTTAACGGGCTGAAGCTGAAGGTCAACATGGGCGAGGACGCCAAGGAGTGCTTCTGAGCCACCCCCGACCGTGGAGGGCGCCCTCCACGGTCCTCGGCCCTGCGCCGTGACCAGTGAGCACCGCCAGGAGGAGTAGTGACGACCGCCAACCCGCAGCACGCCCAGTCGGGCAGGCTCAGTCAGGCGTGGCGCGGCTTCCGCCGCTGGCGATGGAGCCGACCCTTCTGGGGTGGGCTGTTCACCGCGTTGGCCGGGGTGGAGATCTTCGCCACCACCCAGATGAGCCTCAGCGACCTCACCTTTCAGATGGGGCCGACCGGCTTCCTGTCCTGGCTGATCCCGGTCATCCTGGTGGCCTCCGGGATGCTGATGTGGTTCACCCCGCAGCAGCGGATGTTCTACGCGATCGTCGGCGCGGTCACCGCCGTCTTCTCGCTCATCGGGGTCAACCTCGGCGGCTTCTTCGTCGGCCTGCTGTTCGGCATGGTCGGCGGCGCACTCGGCTTCGCCTGGGTGCCGTCCCGCCGGCCAGCCACCGCCACCGCCCCGGCCGAGCCGGAGCCGGCCGCCCGGCCGGACCACGACGGCCCCCGGGTGCTGGGGCCGGACGGCCGGCAGCAGGGCGGCCCACACCGGGACCCGGAGCTGCTCGCGGTGCGGGCCGGTGGCCAGCAGGGCGGCCCACACCAGGACTCGAAGCTGCTCGCGATCACCCTGGTGCTGCTCAGCGTCTCGGCCGTCGGGGCGCTCGCGCTGCGCGACCAGAGCCCCGTACAGGGCGCGCCGGCCACGCTCTGCCCCACCCCGTCACGCACGAGCGCGAGCCCGACCGCCGCGCGGCCGTCGGCGTCCGGCCCGGCCGGCGAGAGCCCCAGCCCCACCCCGAGTCCCAGCCCGGGGAAGACGTCGGACGGCAACCTGACCACCAACATCATCTACGGCATCGGCGACCTGCTCGCCGGCGACGACGCGCTGCCGGCCGCCGGGGCGGGGGCGACGGAGGGCCCTGGGGCGACGGAGGGGGCCACCCCCGCGACGACCGCCACCCCGACCCGCGGGCCGGACCCGTCGGCCAAGCCCACCCCGGACGCCTCGGCCGGCACCGGCAAGCCCGGGCCGGACGGCCCCGGGTGCGCCACCCCGAAGCCCACCGAACCGGGCGAGGTCGAGGCCGGCAAGCCGCTGCCCCGGATCGCCGCCGAGCCCGGCCAGCCCCGGGTCGCGGCGGAGCCGTCGAAGCTCACCGGCTCCAAGGTCACCATGACCGGGCTGAGGTTCGAGGGAATCGTCGAACTGGACACCGGCGCGGGCAAGCTCAGGGCGCTCAAGTTCAGCATGGACAAGGCCGTCACCGACGACTTCCTGCTCCAGGCCGGCGGCCCGGGCGGGAAGACCATGCGGTACGCCGCCGACCGGCTGACCGTCCAGGGCGACGTGGCCTTCTACGCCACCCGGTTCGTCGGGCGACTGCTCGGCATCAAGATCACCCTCGCCCCGGACCTGCCGTTCCCGGACGGCATCCCGGTCACCTCGCCGATTCCGATCACCTTCACCGACCCGGTCATCGACCTGGCGTATGTCGACAGCGACATCCTGACCGCGAAGCCGGAGCTGAAGCTGACCCTGGCCTGACGCGGCCACACCGGTCGGGGACCAGTGGCCACATCGGTCGGGGACCAGTGGCCACATCGGTCGGGGAGCAGCGGCCACACCGGCCGGGGACCGTGCGGCGGCCGGGAGCCAGGGGGTACGCCCCGGCTCCCGGCCGCCGTCGTCGTCTCAGATCCGGGCCAGCGCCCGGCGTAGCGGGTCGAGCCCCAGCGCCCCGAGGTCCAGCGCCTGCCGGTGGAACTCCCTGAGGTCGAAGTCGGCGCCCTTGCGGGCCTTCGCGTCCTCCCGGGCCTGGAGCCAGATCCGCTCGCCCACCTTGTACGAGGGGGCCTGCCCCGGCCAGCCGAGGTAGCGGTTCAGCTCGAAGCGCAGGTTCTCGTCCGGCACCCGGCAGTGCGCCCGCATGAACTCCCAGCCCAGTGCCGGGGTCCACCGCTCGCCGGGGTGGAAGCCGAACGGGTTGTCCTTCGGGATCTCCAGCTCCAGGTGCATGCCGATGTCGACGATCACCCGGGCGGCCCGGAACGCCTGCCCGTCGAGCATGCCGAGCTTGTCACCCGGGTCGTCCAGGTAACCCAGCTCGTCCATCAGCCGCTCCGAGTAGAGCGCCCAGCCCTCGCCGTGCCCGGAGACCCAGCAGAGCAGCCGCTGCCAGCGGTTGAGCAGGCCGGCCCGCACGGCGGTCTGCCCGATCTGGAGATGGTGGCCCGGGACGCCCTCGTGGTAGACCGTGGTCACCTCGCGCCAGGTGGAGAAGTCGGTGATCCCCTGCGGCACCGCCCACCACATCCGCCCGGGGCGGGAGAAGTCCTCGCTCGGGCCGGTGTAGTAGATCGCCCCGTCGCTGGTCGGGGCGAGGCAGCACTCGATGCGGCGGACCTGCTCCGGGATGTCGAAGTGGGTGCCGTGCAGCTCGCTGACCGCCTTGTCGGCAAGGGCCTGCATCCAGTCCCGGAACGCCTCCTTGCCCTGGATCGTGCGGGCGGGGTCGGCGTCCAACGCGGCCACCGCCTCGTCGACGGTCGCGCCCGGACCGACGATCCGGCCGGCCACCGCCCGCATCTCGGACTCCAGCCGGGCCAGCTCGGCGAACCCCCAGGCGTACGTCTCGTCGAGGTCGATCTTCGCGCCGAGGAAGTACTGCGAGGCCAGCTCGTACCGTTCCCGGCCGGCGGCCTGCTTGTCCCGCCCGACCGGGGCCAGTTCGTCGCGGAGGAACTGGCCGAACCCGGCGGTGGCGGCGGTGGCCGCCGCCGCGCCCCGGCGCAGCTCCGCGCCGAGCGTGCCGTCCGCGCCGAGCCGCTCGACCAGGCCGTGGAAGAAGTTGTCGCCGTCCGGATCCGTCCAGACGTCGCACTGCTTCGCGACCTCG
The DNA here is from genome assembly GCF_009908295.1 of Micromonospora rubida. Taxonomy (GTDB): domain Bacteria; phylum Actinomycetota; class Actinomycetes; order Mycobacteriales; family Micromonosporaceae; genus Micromonospora; species Micromonospora rubida. Next base: position 56,194 of record NZ_JAAALO010000015.1, on the reverse strand, counting down.
ACGAGCTGGGTCTTCGAGCTGACCCGCCCGGAGGAGGCCGCCTCACGCAGCGTCGTCTTGTAGCCCTCCAGGGCGCCGGCGAACCGGTTGAGCCGGGCGGCGATGTCGGCCTGCGCGTCGGCACCCCCGGTCGGCATCAGGTCGAACACCATGCGGAGTTCGTGCAGGCCGCTGGCGATGACGTTGACCTCGCTGGTCGTCTCGCCCGCGTCGTGTCGGGCGAGGTCCAGGCCGAGGCGCTCCTGCATGGCCTCCTTGGCCGTCCGCTCCGACTCCGACTCCGGCTCGGTGACGTCGAGGTCGGCGAGGGTGCGGCGGGTCAGCTCGGCCCGGGCCGCGTAGCCCTCCGGCGACAGGTCGTCCAGTTGATCGTCGTATCCGGCGATGCCGACGTAGGTCGCGCCGGTCGGGCTCAGCGGCGCCCAGTCAGCGACGTACCGGTCGGCGAGGTCATCGATTCGTCCCACGGCTGCGACCCTACGCGACCATCCCGCCGCCCTGTCGACCTGTTTGGCGTGTTCAGGGCAGCAGCTCGGCCGGGTCGAAATCGATCGGGAACGGCCCGTCGGCCCGGAGTCGCTCCCCGCTGACGGCCCGCGCGACGGTGTCGTAGCCGCCGAACTTGCCGAGGGTGAACAGCTCGACCGCCGCGTGCCGTAGCCGGCGGGAGATCTCGACCCGCATGAAGTACGGCACCCGACCCTCCGCGCACCGGCGCGGCTTGTCGACGAAGTCCTGCCGGCGGCTGCCCGGCGAGACGAACTCGACGGCCATCGTGCACAGCTGGACCGGGACCCACCGGTCCTCCTCGTCGGTCTTCGGCAGGTCGTGCAGCACCGTGACGTCCGGCTGGATCCAGCGCTGCGGCGCGAAGGTCAGGTTCACCTGGCCGTAGACGTAGAAGCCGGCGGCCCGGGCGGCCGGCTTCAAGAGGTGGGCGAGCTCGATCTCGCCATAACTGTTCGTGCCGACCTCAGCGGGCGTCATGACCAACCTTCCGTCGATGCACTCGTACCGCGCATCGGGCAGCTCCGGCAGCGGGAGGTAACGCTCCGCGAGCTGGGTCGTCCAGATCCCGTCGAGGTCGACGAGCGGGTCGAAACGCATCGGCATCGCCATCGGGGGCACCTCCTCGGCTGGTCAACGCACCACCACTCTAGGTGGTTTCTGTGGCGCGGGACACGGCGGCCGAAAAGCGCGGGACTTCGTCGTACCGCTCCGGCAGAGTGTCAGGGGTGACACCGGACATCACCCCTGACAGGTCGGCGCTGCGCAGCTGGCTGCCGGGCTTCCTCGGGCTCGCCGCGATCTGGGGCTCCAGCTTCCTGTTCATCAAGATCGGCGTCCGGGAGCTGCACCCGCTACACCTCACCCTCTACCGGGTCGCCGCCGGGGCGCTGACCCTGCTCGTGCTGCTCCCGCTGCTGCGGGACCGGTTGCCCCGGGAGCCCCGGGTATGGGCCCACCTCTTCGTGGCCGCGGCCCTCGGCGTTGCCCTGCCGTTCACCCTCTTCGGGTACGGCGAGCAGCGGGTCGAGTCGATGCTCGCCGGGATCTGGAACGCCGCCACGCCGTTGATCGTGCTGCCGATGGCGGTGCTGGTGTTCCGCACCGAGCGGATGACCTCGCGCAGCGCGGTCGGGCTGGGGCTGGGTTTCGCCGGGGTGCTCGTGGTGCTGGGCGTCTGGGAGGGCGTCGGCGGGGCGCACTTCACCGGCCAGCTCATGTGCCTCGGCGCGGCGGCCTGCTACGGCATCGCCATCCCGTACCAGAAGCGGTTCATCGCGGGCAGCTCCCACTCCGGGTTGTCGCTGTCGGCGGCCCAGCTCCTGCTGGCGGCCGCCCAGCTCGCCGTGGTGGGGCCGCTGGTGGCGGGGGCGCCGCCGGTGCCCACCGGCCTCTCGGCCGAGGTGCTTGCCAGCGTGCTCGCGCTGGGCGCGCTCGGCACCGGGCTCGCCTTCGTGATCAACATGCGCAACATCAGGGTCGCCGGGGCGACCACCGCCTCCACGGTGACCTACCTGATTCCGATCTTCGCGGTGTTGATCGGGGCGCTGGCGCTCGACGAGCGGCTGAACTGGCACCAGCCGGTCGGCGCGCTGGTCGTGCTGGCCGGGGTCGCGGTGACGCAGGGCCTGCTCGGCCGGCCCAGGCGTCCGGCGGGGGCTCCCGGCCCGACCGAGCCGGCGCCCGGGCCCGCCGTCGGCTGATCAGCGCCGGGCCCACTCCACCAGGCGGTCCGCCGGCCAGGTGTTGACCACCCGGTCGGCGGGTACGCCGCACAGCGCCGCCCGCTCGCAGCCGAACCGCTGCCAGTCGAGCTGTCCCGGGGCGTGGGCGTCGGTGTTGATCGCGAACCGGCAGCCGGCCTCCAGGGCCCGGCGGATCAGCCGCTTCGGCGGGTCCTGCCGCTCGGGGCGGGAGTTGATCTCGACGGCGACGTCGTGCTCGGCGCAGGCGGCGAACACGGCGTCCGCGTCGAAGTCGCTCTCGGCCCGGGTACGCGGCCGGTGCGCCCGGTCGCCCGGCCCCTTCACCCCGGCCGGGCGGGAGGAGACCATCCGACCGGTGCAGTGGCCGAGGATGTCCAGGTGCGGGTCGGCGATCGCGGCCAGCATCCGCCGGGTCATCCTGCCCCGCTCGTCGCCCAGCCCGCTGTGCACCGAGCCGACCACCACGTCGAGGCGGGCCAGCAGCTCCTCGTCCTGGTCCAGCGAGCCGTCGGCGAGGATGTCCACCTCGATCCCGGTGAGGATGCGGAACCCCTCGGGCAGCGCCGCGTTGACCGCCGCCACGTGGTCGAGCTGCTTGCGTAGCCGGTCCGCGGTCAGCCCACGGGCCACCTTCAGGCGGGGGGAGTGGTCGGTCAGCACGACGTACTCGTGGCCCAGCTCGACCGCCGCGAGCGCCATCTCCTCGATCGGCGAGCCGCCGTCGGACCAGTCGGAGTGGGTGTGGCAGTCGCCGCGCAGCGCCGTACGCAGCGCGGTGGCCGCGGCGTCCAGGTCGGTGCCCTCCGTGGCGACCAGCCGGCGCAGGTAGACCGGCTCCTCGCCGGCCAGCGACTCGGCGACGCAGCGCGCGGTGACGTCGCCGACCCCGGCCAGGTCCGTGAGCGTCCCGGCACGGGCCCGCTCGGCGGCCTCCTCCACCGGCAGCGCGGCCAGGACCCTCGCCGCCGACCGGAACGCCCGGACCCGGTACGTCGCCTCGTTGGCCCGTTCCAGTAGGAAGGCGATCCGGCGGAGGTCGGCGACGGGGTCCCGGGCGGTCATGCCCTGCAACCTACGCGCCCGCGCCGCCGGTCGGGGGCGACCGGCGGTGCGGGGATGGTGATGCGTCGGATCAGGAGTACGGCAGTCTCACGACCGACTGGTTGCCGAGGCCGAGGGTGGTGGGGTTGTTGCCGATCGCCGACCAGACCTCCACCCTGACCGTGCCGCCCGTCAGGGCACCGAGCGTCCCGCTGCTGGAGGCCAGCCCGGCGGCCTGGGTGTAGTGCTCGTACCCGGCGACCGGGTCGGTGGCGAAGTAGCGGTACGTCTCCACCCGCTCCCAGCTCCCGTTGCCGGTCAGGTCGTAGGAGACCCGCACCTGCACCCCGTTGCCGACTGCGGCGCCGGCGTCGAGGAACAGGTCGAACGACGTCTGCCCGCCGGCGTACCCGAGGTTGAGGCCGGTCGCGGTGAACACCTGGGCGTTGGTCGGGGTGCCGTCGTGGTTGCCGTTGGCCGCCCCCACCGTCGTGGTGCCCGCGCTGCTGGCTGCCCCGAGGCCGCCGCCGGTGAGCAGGTACCGCGTCGGCGAGCCGGACGGCGGCGGGGTGGTGGTGGGGGTCGGGCTCGGCGACGGGCTGGTGGGAGTGGGGCTCGGCGACGGGCCCGGGCCGCCGGTCGCATTGCCACCGCTCCACGTGTACGCCCCGGTGGTGGCCGTCTTCCCGGCCGCCACGGCGAGCGTCGTCCCGTCGGAGAACCGGACGGTGATCGGCGCGGCGGTGATGTTCGACGCCACGTACGTCCGCGCCCCGTTGCGGGTGAAGACGGCGCTCAGCGGGTGGTTCGCGCTGACCGTGGTGTCGACGGTACCGAGCGCGGCGAGGTTGCGGATCCAGTGGAAGGTGTGCGCCCGGCTCTCGCCCTCCTCCGGCGTGTAGCCGGGGTTCGCCCGCAGGCTCGACAGCGCCGCGTTGCCGTCGCCGAGCGCCTGGAACTGCCAGAGGATGTCCTGCCACACGGTCGGCTGCCCACCGTTGTTGCGGACCAGTTCCGCCCAGTTGGTGCGCACGTACGCCGGGTCGTAGCCGAGGTAGAGGTGCCCGCCGGTGACCGGCAGCAGGTTGATGCCCTGGATCATCTCCGGCTCGGCGCTGAACCAGGTCGAGTACGCCCCGCCGTCGCCCCACACCATGCCGACCGTGGAGTGCCCGAAGGCGGCCGGGAAGTTCTCGTTGGCGTGGTCGAACCAGTACTCCTGGATCGCCGCCGACTGGGTGGTGTAGAGGAAGATGCCGGCGTCGCGGACGGCGGTGTTACCGGTGGCCTGGCCCCACTGGATCAGGGCGTTGGCGAAGTTCATCCCCTCCGACGAGGACTCCTGGTTGTTGCCGGCGCCGAACGAGCCGTGCCCGGAGGCCCAGTCGTGGCCGGCGTAGATGTCGAAGTCCCGCAGGTACGGGAACCGGGTGTCGTTGCGGTCGTAGTTGTCGGCGTCCCGGATGAGCAGGTCCACCATGCCGCCGTAGCGGCCGCCGGTGGCCCACTGTGGGTCGAACTTGGCCAGGGTCGCCGCCGCGGCGATGAAGTAGCCGTAGTGGAAGTGGTGGTCGTTGAGCTCCTGGTCGGACCCGTACGACGCCGGGTAGCCGATCAGGGTGCCCCAGTTCTGGTCGTAGTAGAAGACCTTCGCGGCCTTGCCGGACGAGGCGGTGAACCAGTCGGTGAGGGTGGCCCGGATGGCGTTCAGCGCGCTGTCCCGGGTGGCGGTGTCGCCGACCAGGTCGGCCACCTCGGCGATCCGGGCGGCCCGGCCGAGGCCCTTGCCGGTCCAGTACGTGTCCCCGCCGCGCTGGTCCATCGGGTTGCCCCGCACTGCGGCGAGCTGGTCGCGCAGCGTGGTCAGGTCGGCGCCGGAGCCGTCGCCGACGGCGGGCAGCTCGGGCAGCACCCCCTGGAAGGTCATCGCGGTGCGGAACTGGCTGACGCCGGTGAGCACCTTCATCCGGCCCCGCGCCGACGGGTAGCTCTGGGCGATCGGGGTGGACCCGGTCAGCGCCTTCCACTGGTGCGGGTAGAGGCTCACCACGGTCTGGGTGGCGGTGCCCTCCCGGGCCGTGGTGGTGAACGCGTACGTGGTGGTCACCCGGCTGCTCGCCTGGTCGTAGGCGTACGAGACCCGGGTGCCGGTGACGTGGGCGTGCGCGTACCGGCCGTAGGAGGCGGCCAGGTCGGCGCGCTCCTGCGCGGTGCTGCTCGCGGTGGTGGGCAGCAGGGCGAGGGAGAAGTAGCCCTTGCCGGCCAGCGTGGACGAGATCCGGCCGCCGCTGACCGTCCAGCTCGCGCCGGTCGGGGCGTACCCGACGTAGTCGTGGCCGGCGACGGTGAAGCCGATGGTGGCGCCGCTGTTCGACCAGACGGTCGGGGTGCTGTTGGCGCTGACCACCGCGTCGCCGCCGGTGGTCTGGAAGTACGCGAACGGCAGCCCGTGGCCGATGGTGGCGCGCATGGTCCGGGCCCCGTCGCTCCAGTAGGGGGTGACGGTCCAATCGGTCCAGTTGGCGACCTTCACGGTCGGCGCGGCCAGCCCGGCCACCCCGACGCGGACGTCCTGCACGTACGGGTAGTGGAACTCGCCGACGCCGGTGGCGGTGCCGCTGATCGCCGGGGTGGAGTTGGCGGAGAAGCCCAGCCCGTCGGTGAACGTGTCGTAGGAGAGCGGGTGGGCGTGCAGCGGCTCGCTGTAGGCGCAGTCGGTGCGCTTGAACAGCAGCGACGACCACCAGTCGTTGGTGGGGACGGCACCGGCGGGGGCGTCGGCGGTGACGTACTGCCGGGGGTTGGTGGAGAGCTGTCCGCATCCGGAGGGCAGCGGGCCGACGGGGGTGGTGGTGTAGCTGCCCGCGCCGACCGGGGCGGCCTCGGCGGGGGCGGTGTTGGCGGCGACGGCGAGGCCGCCGGTGACGAGGGCGAGGACGGTGGTCGAGACGAGGGCCCAGAGGCGGTGGCGGTGTGGTGCGGGAGGTGTCACGGGTGCCTCCATCGCGCGGGGGCGCCGGACCGGCCGGCGGCGGCGTTTGGGGTCAATCGGGAGGTTCGTTACCTGTGAGAGCGCTCTCTCACGACGCGACGTTAACCGCTTGCCAAGACATGCGTCAATGTGTCCGACCGGTTAAGCCGTGATGTCGCGATTGGCCGAGGGGGTGAGCCCGTTCCCGGCGGGTGGCCTGTCCGGGCCGGTCAGCCGGCTGCGCCGCCGGCCGTCGGGGCCTTCGGGCAGCCGTGCTTCCGCCGCCACGCGCCCACCTCGGCGGCCGGCTCCCGGTTGCCGTCCCGCCGCCACGAGTCGAGGTAGCGCGCCGGCCAGACCACCCCGCGCCGGATCCACCAGTCGCCCCGGCCCGTGCAGGCGGGCGAGATGCCGAAGTGCACGTGACAGACGTTGTTCGCGTTGCCCGTCCGGCCCACCCTGCCGACCTGCTGCCCGGCCCGCACCCGGGTCCCCGCGTCGATCCCGGCGGTGATCGCGCTGAGGTGTGAGCCGTAGTAGCGCACCCCGTCGTCGCCCAGCAGCGACACCGACAGGCCCCCGTTGTACGGCCCCAGCGGTCCTCGCCGGTCGAACCGGTCCACCCGGCTCACCTCGAGGACCGTCCCGTCGGTCACCGCCACCACCGGCTCGCCGCAGTCGGCGAAGATGTCCGTCCCCGGGTACGCGGAGTGGGTCGGGTGGTAGTCGACGTTGCCGGCGCGTACCGGGAACACGTGCCGCAGGCCGGCCCGGGTCGGCGAGGCCGACGGCCGGGCGGCCGTCGGCGCTGGCGTCGGCGTCGGCGCGGCCGTCGGCACGGCCGGCTGGTCGGCGGTGGCCGGGGCGGTCCCGACCCACCCGCCGCCGCTCGGCGCGGCGGACGGCGGCGCCGAGCAGCCGGCGGCCAGCACCGGCGCGAGCAGCAGCAGGACCGGGTACGCCGCACGCGCGCGGCTCCGGCGCGAGAAGCACGAGGACATTCGATCATCCTGACAGAACGGTTACGGTTGTGTCGGTACGGTCCCAGGCGCCGCCGGCACCCGTCCCGCGCGCTGGCCGGACCGGCCGGCCGACCGCCCGGTGCGGGAGCGCCGGCTCGGAAGGAGTGACGGTGACGACGTGGCAGCCCACCCTCCCGACCCACCCGGAACCGGGGCGTCCCGGTTCGCGTACCCCCTCGGGGCTTTTCCCCTCCGGGCCGTCGACCCGGCCGACCTGGCGCGAACCGCACCCCGTCACCGGCGCGGGCGTCGCCTCCGGCGGCGCGCTCGCCGCAGCCTGGCTGGTGCTGTTCGGCCTGCTCGGCCACGACGTCCCCGGATACGCCTGGTGGACCGTCCTCGCGGGTGGGCTGGCCTGGCTGGCCGCCCTGGGGCTCGTCCGGCTCGGCGACCGGGGGGTGGCCACCGGGGTCGCCATCGTCACCGCCGGCGGCTGGAGCGTCGCCGCGGCCGTGGTCGCCGTGCGCTGGGCGACCGTCGGCGACTGGCCCCTGTGGTGAGGCTGCGGCGGGCGGCGACGCGAGGCCGGTGACGGAGCCCTCGCCGCGCCCCCGGTGGCACACGAAAGTCCCGTCTTGACGTACCCGCTCAGACGGCGCACCCTCGGCGGTATGGCCTGTACCACCTCCCGCCTCGACCCCGAGCGGAGCCGCCGCCGCCTACGGATCCTCGCCGAGCTGGCGGGAGCCCGAGCGGTACGCATGCAGGACCGGCCGCAGCGCGCCCGCACCGAGCAGTTGCGGCAGCTGATCGCCACCCGGCGTCGCGTCGCCGGCTGAGCCGGCACACCACACTTTCCACGGGATTGACCGGCCCTTCGGGGCGTTGCCCGGTCGCCTGCCGACCCGACCGGTTAACGTGCACGCGTAACGAGTCGGCGAGTTGCGCCGAGGCTATTTGGGGGGACCGTGTCGTACTTCGCTGCCGCCGTGGTGCGCGACGAGGGCGGCTGGACGGCCGCCGAGGTGAACCTGCGTGGCGCCATCGACGTCGACGAGGTCGCCGACCGGCTGCGCGACGTCGAGCCGGACGCCGATCTGTCGCTGCTCTTCGTCGAGGCCGACGATGCCTACCTCGTCGTCCTGCGCCTCGACGAGGCCGAGAACCTGCGGGTCTTCGGCTCCGACTCCGCGTACGCGGAGGAGTCCCGGCTCGGCGCCCTGCTGGTCGGGGACCTCAAGGGGTCGGTCACCGGCTTCGACGACACCGAGGAGCCCCGGCCGAGCGCGACCGGCGACGACGACGAACAGCCGGCGGTCGACCCGGAGGCCGACCCGGTCGGCGACGCGGACCTCCTGGCCGACCTGGGCATCTCCGCGCAGCGGCTGCTGGCCCTCTGCGCGCACGAGGGGATGTTGCCGGCCGACGTCACCGCCGAGGTGTGTCAGATCCTCGGGTGTGCGGACGAGGTCGAGGAGCTACGTGGCGTCTGACCCGCCGCCCTCCACCGGCGGGGCCGGGCTGGCCGGCGGCGGGTCGGCGGCGGCGGGTGCCGCCGAGCCGGCCGACGCGACCGACCCGGCGCTGGGGCCCGTGCGACCGGGTCAGCCGACCCCGGGCGCGGTCGGGCGGGTCGGCCCGGGCGCGGCCGAAGGGCTGGCTGAGCTGGACGGGCTCGGCCGCAGACAGCGGCACGAGCTGTGGATGCGCCGGGCGCTCCAGGTCGCCGTGACCGGCCCGGGACCCGTCATCGGCCCTGAATCATCCGAGGCCGGCCCGGTGGCGGACGACGTGCCGGTGGGCGCCGTGATCTACGGCCCGGACGGGACAGAGTTGGCCGCCGGGCGCAACGAGCGGGAGCTGACCGGGGACCCGACCGCGCACGCGGAGGTGCTGGCGCTGCGCCGGGCCGCCGAGCGCCTGGGCCGCTGGCGGCTCGACGACTGCACCCTGGTGGTGACCCTCGAACCGTGCACGATGTGCGCGGGGGCGATCGTGCTGGCCCGGATCTCGACCGTGATCTTCGGGGCGTGGGAGCCCAAGACCGGGGCGGCCGGCTCGCTCTGGGACGTGCTGCGCGACCGCCGGCTCAACCACCGCCCCGAGGTGTACGGGGGAGTGCTGGAGGCCGAGAACTCCGCCGTCCTGCGAGCCTTCTTCCGCTGAAGCGGGGGTCGTGGGCAGGATCGCGCCCGGTCCCGGATGTGGTGGCCCCCAAGGCAATTGGAGGCCACTGTCTCCTGGATCGAGCGCGATCCTGGGGAACGGAGTGATCAGGCGATGATGGTGTCCAGGCCGATCTCGACCATCTGGGAGAAGGTCTGCTCGCGCTCCTCCGAGGTGGTCTTCTCGCCGGTCTTGATGTGGTCGCTGACCGTGAGGATGGTCAGCGCCCGGGCCTTGAACCGGGCGGCGATCGTGTAGAGCGCCGCGGACTCCATCTCCACGGCCAGCACGCCGTAGTCGGCGAGCCTGTCGGACAGGTCAGGGCGGTCGGTGTAGAAGGCGTCCGCCGCGAGGACCGGGCCCACCCGCATGGCGACGCCGCGCCGCTCGGCCACCTCGACCGACGTACGCAACAGCCCGAAATCGGCGACCGGGGCGTAGTCGATCAACCCGTCGAAGCGCATCCGGTTCATGTTCGAGTCGGTGGACGAGCCGATCGCCGCCACCACGTCCCGCAGCCGGAGGTCCTCGGAGAGTGCCCCGCAGGAGCCGACCCGGATCAGGGACTTCACGCCGTAGTCGTTGACCAGTTCATGGGCGTAGATGGAGGCCGACGGCATGCCCATGCCGGAGCCCTGGACGGAGACCTCCACGCCGTTCCAGCGGCCGGTGAAGCCCAGCATGCCCCGAACCGTCGAGTAGCACCTGGCGCCCTCGAGGTAGGTCTCCGCGATCCACTTGGCCCGCAGCGGGTCACCCGGCATCAGGACCCGTTCGGCGATCTCTCCCGGCTTCGCGCCGATGTGCGTACTCATGGCAAAGATCCTGCCAGGCCGGCCCGGGCGATACCGGTTGGGCGTCCAGACCCGGAGTCCTGTACCCTTCTCGGCGGTGGCGTGTCCGAGTGGCCTAAGGAGCACGCCTCGAAAGCGTGTGAGGGTTAACGCCCTCCGAGGGTTCAAATCCCTCCGCCACCGCCATGTAGCAGGGCAAACACCCGGCGGCTCCACTCGGAGCCGCCGGGTGTTTCGCTGCCCGCTTTGGGACTTCGTGTCGGCCGTCTCCTGGCGGTCGGCTTGCGCTCGGGGCAGTAGCCGCCGAGCTCTACCGGGTGGACTCGCGGTTGAACAGCTTCTTCGACCAGAGGTAGCCGCCGAGGGTGATGACGACGCACCAGCCGATGGCGACGACGGCACTGTTCCCGATCGGAGTGCCCATCAGGAGACCGCGGATGGTTTCGATGAGCGGGGTGAATGGCTGGTATTCGGCGAACCAGCGCAGCGCGGTGGGCATCGAGTCGGTCGGGACGAACCCGCTGCCGAGGAACGGAAGCAGGATCAGCGGCATGCCGACGTTGCTCGACGACTCGACGGTCTTGCTGGCCAGACCGAATGCGACCGACAGCCAGATGAAGGCGAAGGCCATCATCGCCAGGACGCCGGTGAGGGCGAGCCAGTCGCCGAGACCCGCCGACGGACGGAAGCCGATGAGCAGTGCGACGCCGATGACCGCCGCGATGCTGAGCATCGTCTGGATGAGGCTGCCGACGACGTGCCCCGTCAGGACGGAGATGCGGGCGATGGCCATGGTGCGGAACCGGTCGACGATGCCCTCGGTCATGTCCATGGCGACCGAGATGGTGGTGCCCTGAACCGCGGCGGTGATCGTCATCAGGATGATCGCGGGGGTGACGTAGTTGACGTATTCCGCCCGTCCGCCGGAGGGGCCGCCGAGCCCGGCGCCGAGTGTGCCGCCGAGGACGTAGACGAACAGCAGCAGGAAGACGATCGGCATGCCGATGAGCATCACCGTCATGGACGGATAGCGCACCATTCGCTTGAGGTTGCGGCGCAGCATCGTCGCCGAGTCGGTCAGTGCGTACGACATCGTGCTCATCGCGTGGACACCTTCTCGTTCTTGGGGTTGCCGGTGAGGGCGAGGAAGACGTCGTCGAGGTCGGGGGTGTGCATGCTCAGCGAGTCGACCTCGACCGCGTTCTCGTCGAGCCGGTCGAGCAGGGCCTTCAGCGCGCGGAGGCTGCCGTCGTGTGGCACCCGCAGGGCGAGCGCGTCGCTGTCGCGGGACGCCTGACCCACGGCGCGCGCGGCGGACTCGAGGTCGCCGACGCCGGCGAACCGCAGCAGGATGTGGCCGCCGGGGATGCGGCGCTTGAGTTCGTCCGGGGTGCCTTCGGCGACGATCTTGCCGTGGTCCAGTACCGCGATCCGGTCGGCGAGTTCGTCGGCCTCCTCCAGGTACTGCGTGGTGAGGAAGATGGTGACGCCGCCCGCGACCAGTTCCCGCACGATCTGCCACATGCCACGGCGGCTGCGCGGGTCCAGCCCGGTGGTCGGCTCGTCGAGGAAGATCACCTGGGGTGTGCCGACCAGGGTCATCGCGAGGTCGAGCCGCCTACGCATGCCGCCGGAATAGGTCGCGGCCGGCTTCTTGGCCGCGTCGGCCAGGTCGAACTGGTCGAGCAGTTCGGCGGCCCTGCGCCTGCCCGCCGCCCGGCCCAGGTGGTGCAGATCGGCCATCATGGTCAGGTTCTCCTGGCCGGTCAGCAGGTTGTCGACCGCGGAGAACTGGCCGGTGACGCCGATCGCGGCGCGGACCGCGTCGGGCTCGGCGGCCAGGTCGTGGCCCGCGATCCGCGCGCTGCCCCCGTCTGCGCGGATCAGCGTGGACAGGATCTTGACCGTGGTGGTCTTGCCCGCTCCGTTCGCGCCGAGCAGCGAGAAAACGGTGCCCCGTGGGACGTTCAGGTCGATTCCGTCGAGCACGACGTGGTCGCCGAACGACCTGCGCAGTCCGGTCGCCGTGATCGCCGACTGGGATGGGGTGGTCATGGGAGGTCCCCTTCGAGAGGTCTGGTCAGGAACGGCGGACGGTGATGTCGCCGAAGGAGGTGCTCGCGCGGACTTCGACGGTCTCCTCGGACTTCTCCGGCCCTTGGCCGATGTCGTCCAGCGCGTTGTCGACTCGCCCGTGCCCGGTCTTCAGGTCGAGCCACGCGGCGGTGCCCGCAGCGACACCGACCTCCAGGTCGCCGGTCGCGGTGTGCAGCGTGACCGAGCCGCGCGTGACCTCGCCGATGCGAATGGTTCCGTTGGAGGTCTTGGCTTCGACTGCGGCGCCGGCCCGGTCGACGGAGATGTCGCCGTTGGCCGCACGGACACGCAGTTCGCCGGTGACGGTGCCGATGTCGGTGTTGCCGTTGGAGTTCTTGATGACCGCGGCCCCGCCGACCTCGCCGATGTGAACCCGTCCGGTGCCGGTGGCGACCTCGGCGTCACCGACGACCGTGTCGACCGTGATGTGGCCACCGGAGGTGTCCAGGCGAAGCTGGCCGGTCCGGTCGAGTCGGAAGTGCCCGACGGACGACTTGAACCGGCACTCACCCAGCACGCCGGTGCTGTGGAAGTCCCCGACCGACACGTCACCGTGCACCGTCGAGCCGGTGGGGAGTTCGACGAGCACAGCGACCGACCTGGTCTTCTTGGAGAAGTCGAACGGACGGGCCTTCGGCCCGCGCACGGTCAGCGTGCCGTTGGCGTACGCGACGCGGGTCTGCTGCGCGGCCTCCACGTCGGAGCTGTCGGATTCGTCGCTCGGCCGTACCTCGACGACGGTGTCGGTGCGGTCGCTCGCGATGAGCCGCACGTCGCCGACGGAGATGTCGATCGTGACGGAGATCGATTCCGGGGTGGCGAAAACAGGCATGGCTGTCCCCTCAAGCTGAGTCGGAAGAACATCCCCGCTGGTAGGGGACGTGAAAGGAAGGTGGGGCCGGGCTCGGCTAACGCGCCCAGCCGGTGTAGCGCTGCGCACTGGGCTTGCCGCGCCGGTCGGAGCCGTGGTCGCGTTCCGACGCTCGCAGCGCGGTCGAGGCGGCACGCACCAGCCACGCGTTGACCGACCGGCCCTCCTTGCCGGCCGCATCCTCGACCGCGGCCTTGAGTTGTTCCGGGAGGCGGACGTTGATGCGCGTCGTGGCGCCGTCCTCGAAGCCCATCGCGGCATCGTCGGCCGGCACCGGACCCCGGTCGGCGGCGTCCTTCCGTGGCTGCTCCACCTGGTGGGGTGTCACGACGAATTCGGGGTCACGGCCACGCAGGCGAACCTGGACCGAGCCGGGAGCCAGCTCCCTGGTGATCTCGTCGGCGGCGGCCGACAGCGCTTCGAGCAGGGCGAGCCGGATCGCCGACTCCATCGACACGGTCAACCGCTCGATCAACGCGGTGTCGTCGTGACCACCGGTCTCCACGGCCGTCAGCAGCTCACGACCCAGAGAGGCCACGTACGGGGTCAGGTTCATGGCACCACTATGGCACACAGTGGTGCCATGGGCAACAAGTTTGGCTCAGAGTGGCACCAGGTTGGTGCCAGGCTTGCGCTCGGCAACGTCCGGCGGGCCGAGTTCCACCTCCGCCACCGCTCGTGAAATGCGAGAACGCCCGGACGATCCGGGAGGATCAGCCGGGCGTTCTCGCTCGCTTTTCGTGTCGATCGTTTCAGCCGTCCTTGAGGGTGATGCTGTCGACGGGTGGCGGCGGGAGCGGCCTCAGCTGTCCCGCCGGCACCTGGTCCGCGAAGAACTCCAGCAACTCCCGGTGGACGAAGATGTACCCGTCTCCGACGTCACGCAGGAAGAGGCACTGCACCGCGTAGTCGAGGAACGGCCGTAGCGGTCGGGGCAGGGCGTCCTCCCGGGCGAGCCGCCGACGGACCAGCCACTGCTCCAGGATCGGCCCGACCGCGACGGACGCCAACAGGTACAGCGTCGCCGCCGTCCCGACGAGCAGGCCGTACCGGAAGCCGTCGGCGTCGGTCCGCGGCCAGGCGACGAGCAACCCGGCCGGGGTGCCGGCGATCACGCCGAGGGCCGGTGTGGCGCGGAGGGCAAAGCGGAGGCGCTGGCGTAGCGCGGGGCTCGGGACCTCGCGGCGTGGGGCGCCCCCGGGCGGGCCCACGACGTAGAGGTGGAACGCCACGGTGTTGCCGACGCTCATGGCGAGCAGCGCGGCGAGCGCGAAACCGCCCCAGTACGCCAGGCCGGTGAGCAGGCCCGCCCAGCCGCCGGAGAGGCCGAAGACCGCCCCGACCGCGAGCGTGCCGGCGACGACCGATCCGCCGACGGCCGACTTGAACAGGACCTCTGCGAACTCCGTAGCCGTGTCGGTCAGCCAGTTGACCCGGATCGAACGCCGGCCCTCGGGCCGTCGCCCCCAACGCGCGATCAGGGTGAGGTCGTCGTACTCGCCGAACGCGAGGCCGAGCGCCGTCAGGACGGCGGCCACCGGGCCGGCGGCGAGGCCGGGCCGGCCTGCCAGCGCCGCCCCGCAGAGAGCGACCACCAGCCCGACGGCGATGCTGATCGCGGTCCGGCTGTACAGGTCGGCGTCCCTGCGCGGCCAGGTCGGTGACCAGTCCGGGGCCACCAGGTCCAGGACGAAGATGGACTGCTGGCGCGCCCGCATCCGGTCACCGAGCAGCGAGAGGTACCGGGTGGCCTGCTCGGGAAGGTAGCCGGGGTGCGGCCGGTGCCGCAGCATGGTCTCGGTGTACCGGGCGAAGAGCCGGTGCCGGCGGCTTCCGGTGCCGGTCTCCGGGCCGGGGCCGTCCGCATAGGCCAGCGCCATGATGCTGAGCAGCAGCGGCGACCCGGTGAACTCCCACAGCTCCTCGTCTGCGGCGAGGGCGGCTCGCAGGCCGGCGAGGGCGGGCCCCGACCGGTCCAGGTGTCGCTCGATCTGTGGCCGGGTCAGCGGCTCGATCGTCACGGTGCCGTAGACGGGCAGGCTGGTCCGGAGCCGTTGGTACTCCGCCGCACGGCAGCAGAGGGCGATCGGGGTGAGGGGCTGCTGGGCGTGGAACGCGGCGATCGCCGCCACGCACTCGTCGCGGCGCGCCTCGACCACCTCGTCGAGGCCATCGAGCAGGGGCAGGATCTCGCCGCCCGCGACCCAGGCCGCAGCCTGGGCCGACGGTATCCCGTACCGCTCGGTGAGCTGTTCGGTGAGCCACTGGGCGAGGGGCTGGCGGCGCGTCGCCCACGACGAGAGGTTCAGGACCACCGGGACCGGCGCGTCCCGGTCCGTCTCGGCCCCGTCGAGCAACTCCCGCGCGAGTTCGAGCAGCGTGGTCGTCTTGCCGGCGCCGGGTGCCCCGAGGATCACCATGGCCCGGTCGAGCCGCTCGAAGATCGCGGCGACCGACGTCCGGTCGTCGAGGACGCCGGTGAAGCCGTCCCGGTGGCTGGCCCGCAGCGTCCACGGATACCGGCGGTCGTCGGCGGACGCCGTGATGCCCAGTTGGAGCCGCGCCTCCATGTGCAGCGAGCGGTCCAGCACGCTCGTGATCCAGTAGCGGCGCACCCGATCGAGCAGCACCCGGCGGGCCCGCGCCGCGCTCGCGCCGCCGACCGGGCCGGGCTCGCGGGCCCGGCGGACCTCGACCACCGTCAGCGCCGTGGCCACGAAGGCGAGCAACGGCCAGGCGACCCACAGGTACGGGGACCAGCGGTCGGGCAGCACCCCCGTGGCGACGTTGGTGACGACCCCCAGCAGGGTCACGCAGACCACCGTGAGGACGACCGTGGTTACCCGACGCATGCGTAGTCTTTACCGTCCGCCGCCGTGGCGCACAACCCGTGATCGGGTACGCCCTCCCGCCGGGTGGGCGGTCGCCCGGGTCAGCAGGGGCCGTGGCCCTCGGTGAAGAGGCGGCGGGCCCAGTTGGCGTATCCCGCGATGATCTTTCGGACCGTGTGGCCGTCGTGCAGGAAGAGGTACGCGCGGTCGCCGCGGCGGGCCAGCAGGCCGTCGAACCGGTACGTCCCGTGTGGAGCGACGAGCCGGCTGACCCGCGCGTAGCGGGCCCCGACCTGGTCGACCGGGGTGCCGACGGTGACGCCCTCCGGGGTGCGGACCGGGTCGTCGAGCCAGAGCAGCACCAGCCGGTCGTCGACGAAGATCGGGCTGGTCTCCTCGTGGCCGGCGAGCGTCGGCCCGCACGCGTCGACCTCGGCGCGGAGTATGCCGCGCCGGGTCAGGTCCGCCCCGGTGTCGCCGAACTCGACGTTGCGCAGCCCGCGTAGGTCGACGACCTCTGCGGGGCGGGCCGGTCGGCCGGCGCCGGGCGGCGGGTCGGGCGGACGAAGGTCGCCGACGGGCCCCGGTGGACGTACGCCACTGCCCATGATCGAGGCAGCCGCCAGTAGTGTCGCAATGAAAACGAATTGTCGCAATCTCATGGAATCCCCCAGTCCCCAACGGGGCCGGGGCGCTCAGGTTGCTGCCGATCGGCGGATTCCCTGATTTCCCATTCCTCGGCCAGCTCGTCCCAGTAGTCGGCGGTCAGCCCGCGCCGCCCATGGGTCAGCCAGCCGTCGGTGTTCCGCTCCAGGTGCAGCCCCAGCTCGGCGAACGGGTCGATCCACCGGCCCGGCTCCGCGCCGAGGCGGATCAGCGCCGCGTTCAGCGGCCACCGCTCGCGCGGGGAGTCCAGCACGTCGTCGAAGCGCGGCCCCCAGCTCACCGCGCCGGCCAGCCAGACCACCGACGCCTGGCGGCCGACGCCGCCGGAGAACTCGGCCTCCAGGTACGCCACCGGCCCGAGCCGCGACCACCCGGCGAACAGTGCGGCCAGGGCCGGCGAGAGCACCAGCTCGAACGGCTGGTCGGGACCGGGCCCGCCCACGACGAAGTCCGGCAGTACCCCGGTCAGCTCCTCGACGAGCTGCGGGGTGACCGGCAGCAGCGCGAAGTCCTGGCGCAGCGCGGCGAGCACGGCGTGGTCCAGGTCGGCGGTCTGCTCGCGGAGCAACTCGACGTCGGCGACGACGGCACTGAGCTGGTAACTCATCGGACGGACGTCAGGAGCCGTTGACGAGGTAGCGGGGTGAGCCGACGGTCAGGGCGAGGACGGCCTGTTCGAGGCGCTGCCAGACGTGGGGGCGCAACAGCGTGGCCGCGTCGGGGAGCGAGACGAATCGGCAGTCCGACAACTCGTCGTCGGTCGGCCGTAGCTGATCCGCGCCCGCGTCGACCGTGCCACCATCGAAGACGAACATCAGGCTGTCGTCCCACGGATCGTGGGGCGGGACCCAGTCGACGACGAGCAGCATCCCCACCCGTACCACCAGCCCCAGCTCCTCGCGTAGTTCCCGCTCGGCCGCGTGGTGCGGCGGCTCGTTCGCCTCCGCCATGCCGCCGGGAAGGTCCCAGTCCGGCTTGTAGCGCGGGTCGACCAGCAGGACGTCACCCCGACGGTTGCGGATGAGGACGTCCGCGCCCACCCGCTTGCGGGCCTGCTGGGCGTTGCCCTCGGCGAGGTACGCGCGCCACGCGCCTGGGTCTCGCTCGTACAGGGGTATCTCGTCCGCCACCCGACCATTGTCGGTCCTGCGGGCCTCAGACGCGGACGTCAATCCATGCTCGCTCACGCACGGCGTTGCGCAGGCGGTTGAGGAGAGGTGGCACCTCGGCGGACTGCCTGGCCCACGAGCCGAGGAGGACGCTCACCTGGCGCAGGTGGTCGACGATCACGGCCGATCCGAGGCTGGCCGTCTGATCCAGGACCTGATGGGTCAGCGCACACCCTTGCTCGACGTGTCCCAGCCCGAGCAGCGCCCGGACGAGGAGAAGGCGCGCGAAGGCGCGGCTTCGTACCCGTTCCGCGTCCGGAGCGACCAAAATGCCCTCCAGTCGGCGTCGGGCCTCGAAGGCATCGCCGGAGCGAAGAAACACGCGGGCAGCCTCGATGGCGAACGATGTAGCGTCGAACGGACTGACCCACTCCGAGGTTGGCCCGTTCGCCTGTTGAAGAGCCGCCTCTCCGTTGTCCAACGTCTGGTAGGACTCGGCCACCTTGCCGGCCATGGCGAGCCCTCGCGCCTTGAGGGCCAGGAGCCGGGCGGTGAGGATGTGGAGGGGGGCGACAGTTGTCAGTAGCGTCAGCCCGGCCTCGGCGTGCACCAGGGCGTTGGTGGGATCACCGTCGTGGCAGGCGAGGTGGCTCAGGCTCGCCCGTGCCTGGGCGGTGAGATGGTGGTCTCCGCTCCGTATCGCCACGTTGAGCGCGTCGCCGAGGTGCCTGCGGGCGTGATCGTCGTTCCCGGCGTCGTGAGCCATCCAGCCGGCCATCTCGTTGAGCGAGGCGAGCGCCGCGAGGTCGTCCGGGGCTAGGGAAGCGCTCCGGTCATCCCGCCCTGTCGGATCGGTACCCCTCGCCAGGTGGGCGGCGATGGTGGCGTACAGGTAGCTGCCGCCGACCTGACGGTCCGTCGACCGTAGCGACTTCAGGAAGTGCAGCCCCAGGTCCCCTCTTGTCGCTTCGACCGAGGACTGCTCCCCATCAGCGGCAGGCGTACCGCCCCGGTTGCTGGACGGCGGCACGTGGAACCACAGGTGTTGGGCCGGGATGTCGAGAGTTCGGGCCCAGTGGATGAGGCGATCGAGGTGAACGACGGGCGTGCCGGTCTCGATCCGGCTGAGCTGGGCCTGCGTGATCCCGACCCAGCGCGCCACGACGCTCTGTGGCAGGGGTCGGTTGCCGTGGTACGGGTGGCACCGGTATGCCCGAATCACCCAGCCGATGTGCCGCTCCGTGAGCGAGCGGCGGATCGGCTGATGTTCCCAGAAGGTGCTTGGCAGGCTCGGTGGCGCGACCAGGCGATCCCGCTCGGCGGCCTGGCATGGGGCGCAGCGCCCACTGCTGTTGTCGCGCGCCAACCTCCCGCCGCACCGGGGACAGACGTATCGCGTCGCCATGGACGGTGGCTCCTTGGGTTGCTGCGGACTCAGACCCTGATTCAACTGCTCGAAAGGGCTGGGCGGTATGCATGCCGTGTATATGGGGAGCATTCCGAAGACCGTCGGCGTGGTGACCATCTCGGCTACGACTTCGGCACCGAAAACGACAGCGACCACCGGCAGGGGTAGGTCGTGGTGGTCGCGAGGGTCGGGTGCCGGCCGGCAACACCACCTGCTGAACCCATAGCTGACAGGGGTGGCCGCAGTCGCCTCTTCGCCGCAAACCCCCACCAGACGCCATCGCTGTCCGCCTGAACGCTGTGTTGCCGGCTGGTCCAGGCGAGCTGTGGTTAGGAGCCCTCGCCGACAGCGCATGACGCTTGAGTCGGCCGACTGAGACCAGAGACGATTCAGGGCCGGTCCCCGGTGGGGCCGGCCCTGCTGTCGTGCCTGGTGAGGCTGGCGGAGGATACGAGATTCGAACTCGTGAGGGTGTAAACCCAACACGCTTTCCAAGCGTGCGCCCTAGGCCTCTAGGCGAATCCTCCGTGAGACACGATACAGGTCCGTCGCGGCCCAGCCACCCCACCACCCCCCGAAGATCGACCGGCGGTCGGGTAGGGTGGGTCTCACCTCCCGTGCGGCGGTATCTCGTGAACCTCCCCAGGGCCGGAAGGCAGCAAGGATAAGCGAGCTCTGCCGGGTGCACGGGAGGCCTTTTTGTCTCCGGGCGCCGGTACCGTACCCGAGGTCAGGGTCACGGGGTGGTGGGTGGTCACGCGTGCCCGACCGGCGCAGAATGGCTCGGTCGAGAGGAGGCGGGACGGGTGGCACTGGCGCTCTACCGCAAGTACCGGCCGCGCACCTTCGCCGAGATCATCGGGCAGGAGCACGTCACCGAGCCGCTGTCGCAGGCGCTGCGCAGCGGGCGGCTCAACCACGCGTACCTCTTCTCCGGCCCGCGCGGCTGCGGCAAGACCTCCAGCGCGCGCATCCTGGCCCGCTCGCTGAACTGTGAGCAGGGCCCCACCCCGGAGCCGTGCGGGCAGTGTGAGTCCTGCCGCGCGCTGGCCACCGACGGCGGCTCCATCGACGTGCTGGAGATCGACGCGGCCAGCCACGGCGGCGTCGACGACGCCCGGGAGCTGCGCGAGAAGGCGTTCTTCGCGCCGGCCCAGAGCCGGTTCAAGATCTACGTGATCGACGAGGCGCACATGGTCTCGTCGGCCGGCTTCAACGCCCTGCTCAAGCTGGTCGAGGAGCCCCCGGAGTACGTCAAGTTCATCTTCGCCACCACCGAGCCGGAGAAGGTCCTCGGCACGATCAAGTCGCGGACCCACCACTACCCGTTCCGGCTGATCCCGCCGAAGGTGCTCCGGCCGTACCTGGAGCAGCTCTGCGAGGCCGAGGGGGCCACGGTCGAGCCGGCGGTCTTCCCCCTGGTCGTGCGTGCCGGCGGCGGCAGCGCCCGGGACAGCCTCTCCGTGCTCGACCAGCTCATCGCCGGCGCGGGTCCGGAGGGGGTCAGCTACGCCCGGGCCGCCGCGCTGCTCGGCGTCACCGACTCGGCGCTGATCGACGAGATGTGTGACGCGCTGGCCGCCGGGGATGGCGCGACCGCGTACGCGACCGTGGACCGGGTGGCCGAGGCCGGGCACGACCCGCGCCGGTTCGCCTCGGACCTGCTGGAGCGGCTGCGCGACCTGATCGTGCTCCAGCAGGTGCCCGACGCCGCCACCAAGGGCCTGATCGACGGGCCGGCCGACCAGATCGAGCGGATGACCGCCCAGGCCCAGCGGCTCGGCCCGGCCACCCTGTCCCGGTGCGCCGACATCGTGCACAACGGCCTGGTGGACATGCGCGGCACCACCGCGCCCCGGCTGCTGCTGGAGCTGATCTGCGCCCGGATGCTGCTGCCGGGCGCGGACGACTCGACCGGTGCCCTGCTCCAGCGCCTGGAGCGGATGGAGCGCCGGCTCACCCTCGGCGGCACCGAGCCGCCGCCGGCCGCCGCCGGTCCCGCGCCGGTCGCCCCGGCCCCTCCGGTACGCCCCGAGCCGGCCACCCCGCCCACGGCTGCCGCGTCGACCGCGCCGGCGGCGTCCGCCGCCCCGGCGGGTGACCCGCCTCCGCCCGCCGCTCCCGTGTCGGCGGCTCCGGCCGCCCCGGTCGCGCCTCGGCGGGAGGTCCCGCCGGAGGCGGTCATGCCCGACCCGGGCACCCCGGCCCCGCCCCGTCCGGGCGCGGCGGCCCCGGGTGCGCTGGACGCGGTGGCGGTGCGCCGGGCGTGGCCGGATGTCGTCGGCAAGGTCAACCGGACCAACAAGCGGATCGCGGCGCTGATGCGCGACGCGGTCGTCCGGGAGTTGGACGGCGATGTGCTGCTGTTGACCGTCAAGTCGACCGTGCTGGCCAAGATGATGTCCGATCACGCCCAGGTGCTCACCGATGCGCTCTACGAGGAGTTCGGCGGGCGGTGGCAGATCCGCTGCGAGGTCTCCGGCGAGCGGGGCGGCGGCTCCCGGTCGGCGGCTACCGCGCCGGCCCGCCCGGCCCCGCAGGCACCGGCCGCCCCCGCTGCCCGGCCGACGTCCGGTGTGCCGGACGGCCGGGGTGGCGCGGCTCCGGGTGGGCTGGCCACGTCGGCTGCGGGGGACGAGGAGTGGCCCGAACCGGCCCGCCCCGGCGGGGCCGCGCCGGCCGCGAACGCGACGCAGGAGGACGACTGGCCGGAGGCGGCCCGCCCGGGCGGGCCCGACCCCGCCGGGCAACCCGCCGTCGGCGCGGGGGCGACCGCCCCGACCCCGACCCCGACCCCGACCCCCGCCCCCGCTGCTCCGGCCCGTGAGCCCGCCCCCGCCGCCCCTGCGCGAGGCGCCGGCCCGGCACCGGCGGCCCCGCCGGTCAACGGCGTCGCCGGCAACGGTGGCGGTGCGGGCGGCGCGCCGGTCAGCAGCGCCATCGCCGCCGCGCGGGCGGCGGCGGCCGGCCGGGGCCCGCGTACCCAGAACGGGGCCCGGCGGTCCGCGGACGCCGAATGGGCCGGCGAGCCGCCCTACGACCCCGACTACGACGGGCCGGTGCGTGGCGGCGGCCGACCGGGCTCGGCGCCGGCCACCCCGGCCCACGAGGGCTTCGACCCGGGCGACGAGCCGCTCGACGAGGTGATCGACGAGCGGACCGCCCGGCAGTCCAGCGAGGAGCAGGCGGTGCAGCTGCTCCGGGAGGCGTTCGGCGCCGAGAAGATCGACGAGGTGGACGCCCGCTGACGCGGATGTCGCCCGTACCGGAGAACGGGCCACGCCCCGACTAGGCTGGGCGCGGCCGAGCAGACGAGTGCGAGAAGGAGCCATCCGTGCGCCCAGGTGGACAGCCGAACATGCAGCAGATGCTGAAGCAGGCGCAGAAGATGCAGCAGCAGATCGCCAAGGCCCAGGCCGAGCTGGCCGAGGCCGAGCTGACCGGCACCGCCGGTGGTGGCCTCGTCACCGCGACCGTCTCCGGCTCCGGCGACATCAAGAGCATCAAGATCGACCCGAAGGCGGTCGACCCGGAGGACGTGGAGACGCTGGAGGACCTGGTGGTCGCCGCGCTGCACAACGCCGCCGAGGCGGCCCGGGTGCTGACCGAGCAGAAGATGGGCCCGGTCGCGGGCGGCGCGGGCGGCCTCGGCCTCCCCGGTTTCTGAGCCGGCGACCAGATGTACGAAGGTGCCATCCAGGACCTGATCGACGAGCTGGGTCGGCTGCCGGGCGTCGGCCCGAAGAGCGCCCAGCGGATCGCCTTCCACGTCCTGTCGGCGGATCCGGCCGACATCAACCGGCTGGCCGGCGCGCTGCGCAAGGTCAAGGACCTGGTGCGGTTCTGCACCACCTGCTACAACGTCGCCGAGTCTGAGCAGTGCCGGATCTGCCGGGACCCGCGCCGCACCGACGAGGTGCTCTGCGTGGTCGAGGAGCCGAAGGATGTGGTGGCGGTCGAGCGGACCGGCGAGTTCCGGGGCCGCTACCACGTGCTCGGCGGGGCGATCAACCCGCTGGAGGGCATCGGCCCGGACAATCTGCGCATCCGGGAGCTGCTGACCCGGCTCAGTGGCGGCGCGGTGCGCGAGCTGATCCTCGCCACCGACCCGAACACCGAGGGCGAGGCGACCGCGACGTACCTGGCGCTGATGATCAAGCCGATGGGCATCGCGGTGACCCGGCTGGCCAGCGGCCTGCCGGTCGGCGGCGACCTGGAGTACGCCGACGAGATCACCCTCGGCCGCGCCTTCGAGGGCCGTCGCGCCGTCTGACCCGTACCCGACGACCCGACGGCCGGCACCGGGAAACCGGTGCCGGCCGTCGGTCCTTCCGGCGTCCGATCCACTGTGGGGCGTCTGACATGTGGTCGGACCAGGGAGACGGTCGATGTAACAAATTCGCATCTATGAAACAGCACAAATCGCCTCTTTGGTGGCGGTCCGCTGGGCCGGCGCGTGCGAGCCGCACCGGTTAAGACACGATCCGGTACCAACCGCTTCCTCGGCGGTTTCCCGGCGGTCCGAACGGCGGCTAAGGTCACGCCATCGGTGACCCCTGTCACCACGATGTCCGTACCCCCAAGGACGAGGTGAAGCACCCATGCGTGCACCCAGCCCGAAGGTCGCAATTGCGGCCGTCGCGGTCGCGGCCCTCGCGGTAGCAGGCTGCGCCGAGAGCGACCGCGATGACAGTTCCGGCGGTAGCAAGAAGGACACTATGGTCTTCGGCGTGGCCGGCGACCCGAAGGTCCTCGACCCCAGCTTCGCCAGCGACGGCGAGTCCCTGCGCGTAGCGCGTCAGGTCTTCGAGACCCTGGTCCGGCCGGAGGAGGGTGGCACCAAGGTCACCCCCGGGCTGGCCGAGTCGTGGACCCCGGACGCCGCAGGCACCACCTGGACGTTCAAGCTCCGCTCGGGCGTGAAGTTCCACGACGGCACCGACTTCAACGCCGAGGCCGTCTGCGTCAACTTCAACCGCTGGTACAACGCCAAGGGCCTCATGCAGAGCCCGGACGTGACCGCGTACTGGCAGGACGTCATGGGCGGGTTCGCCAAGAACGAGAGCGCCGACCTGCCGCCGAGCCTGTTCAAGTCGTGCACCGCCAAGGACGCCACCACGGTCGACCTGGCGTTCACCCGGGTCTCCAGCAAGGTCCCGGCCGCGCTGATGCTGCCCTCGTTCTCCATCCACAGCCCGAAGGCGCTGCAGCAGTACGACGCCAGCAACGTGGGTGGCACCGCTGAGGACATCAAGTACCCGTCGTACGCGATGGAGCACCCGACCGGCACCGGCCCGTTCAAGTTCAAGGCCTGGGACGTCGCCAACAAGACGCTCACCATCGAGCGCAACGACGACTACTACGGCAACAAGGCCAAGCTGAAGACCCTGATCTACAAGACGATCTCGGACGAGAACGCGCGCAAGCAGGCGCTGCGCTCCAACGACATCCAGGGCTACGACCTGGTCGGGCCGGCCGACGTCGAGCCGCTGAGGTCCGAGGGCTTCAACATGCTCACCCGCCCGGCGTTCAACGTCCTCTACCTGGCGATCAACCAGAAGGGGAACCCGAAGCTCGCCGACATCAAGGTTCGCCAGGCGATCGCGTACGCGCTCAACCGTCAGGCGCTGGTCGACTCGAAGCTGCCCCCGGGCGCCAAGGTCGGCGTGAACTTCATGCCGGACACCGTCGAGGGCTTCAACGGCGACGTGACCAAGTACGACTACAACCCGGAGAAGGCCAAGGCGCTGCTGGCCGAGGCCGGCGCGTCGAACCTGACCCTGCGGTTCCACTACCCGACCGAGGTCACCCGGCCGTACATGCCGAACCCGAAGGACATCTTCGAGCTGCTGTCGGCGGACCTCAAGGCGGTCGGCATCAAGGTCGAGGCCATCCCGCTCAAGTGGAGCCCGGACTACCTGAACGCCACCACCTCGGGCAACAAGCACGACATCCACTTCCTCGGCTGGACCGGTGACTACGGCGACGCCTACAACTTCATCGGCACCTTCTTCGACCGGCCGAAGGACGAGTGGGGCTTCACCGACCAGGCCCTCTTCGACCAGTTCAAGGACGCGGACACCACCGCCGACCAGGCGGCCCGGGTGGAGAAGTACAAGGCCCTGAACAAGGCCATCATGGATCGCCTGCCGGGTGTGCCGATCTCGCACTCGCCGCCGGCGATCGTGTTCGGCAAGGACGTGACCGGGATCAAGGCGAGCCCGCTCACCGACGAGCGGTTCTCTACCGCAGAGTTCAAGTCCTGATCTGACGCAAGGAACGCGGGCGGGCGCTGTCACCACGGCGCCCGCCCGCCCCCCTCCGCACACCCTTCCGAGGCCGCCGTGTTCCGGTTCATCGTCAGACGCCTGCTACAGCTCATACCGACGCTGATCGGGCTCTCCCTCCTGCTGTTCATCTGGCTGCGCCGGCTGCCGGGCGGCCCCGAGACCGCCATCCTGGGTGAGCGCGGCACGCCGGAGATGCGCGCCGCCATCCGCCGCAACTTCGGTCTCGACGAGCCGATCCTGATCCAGTACGGCCGGTTCGTCCGGCGGCTGATCAAGCTGGACCTGGGCACCTCGACCTCCACCAAGCGCCCCGTCGTCACCGAGTTCATCGAGCGGTTCCCCGGCACCGTCGAGCTGACCGTGATGGCCATGGTGATCGCGATCGGGATCGGCATCCCGCTGGGCTACCTGGCCGCCCGCCGCCGGGGCCGGATGCTCGACCATCTCTCGGTCGGCGGGTCGCTGATCGGAATCTGCATCCCGGTCTT
Organism: Micromonospora rubida; assembly: GCF_009908295.1. Taxonomy (GTDB): domain Bacteria; phylum Actinomycetota; class Actinomycetes; order Mycobacteriales; family Micromonosporaceae; genus Micromonospora; species Micromonospora rubida. The sequence goes on along the minus strand of NZ_JAAALO010000015.1, from coordinate 30,287 downwards.
CTTCCTGGCGTACGTGCTGAAGGCGATCTTCTCGGAGAACCTCGGCTGGTTCCCGTCCAGCGGCCGGCAGGATCCGACCCTCGGGGCGACCCGGATCACCAACTTCTTCGTCTTCGACGGGCTGATGACCCGGGAGTGGGACGCCGCAGCCGACGCGCTCTGGCACCTGGTGCTGCCGGGCCTCGCGTTGGCCAGCATCCCCCTGGCGATCATCGTCCGGATCACCCGGGCCAGCGTGCTGGAGGTCCTCAACGAGGACTTCGTCCGCACCGCCGAGGCCAAGGGCCTGACCGAGAACACGGTCCGCCGCCGGCACGTGCTGCGCAACGCCATGCTGCCCGTGGTCACCTCGATCGGCCTGCTCACCGGCAGCCTGCTCTCCGGTGCGGTGCTGACCGAGACCGTCTTCGCCTTCAGCGGCATCGGGGCGTTCGTCGCCGAGGCGATCGGCCAACGCGACTACCCCGTGCTGATGGGCTTCATCCTGATCATCGCGGTGGTGTACGTGCTGGTGAACCTCCTGGTGGACCTCTCCTACAGCGTGATCGACCCGAGGGTGAGGGTGCGATGACGACGATCAGCGGCAAGAAGCGCGAGAAGATCGACCGGCTCGCCGAGTTGGCCGGCCGGGACGACGAGCGCGGCGTGAGCCTCTGGCAGGAGGCGTTCCGCCGGCTGCGGCGCAACCCGGCCGCCATCGTCGGCGCGGTGATCCTGGGCCTGTTCCTGCTGGTCGCCATCGTCGGGCCGTTCCTGGTCCCGCACCCGGCGGACGCCCAGCTCTGGAAGGGCGAGATCCGGGACAACATCGGCTACTTCCCGGGCCCCCGGGCGGAGAACTGGTTCGGCGTCGACCACATCGGCCGCGACGAGTTCAGCCGGATGATCATCGGTGCCCGGCAGACCCTGCTGGTCGGCATCGTCTCCACCCTGATCGGGCTGGCCGTCGGGTCGCTGCTCGGCGGCGTCGCCGGCGCTGCGGCCGGTCTCGGCGGCAAGTGGGGCCGGGCCCTCGACAACGTCATCATGCGCTTCGTCGACATGCTGCTGGCCATGCCGAGCCTGCTGCTCGCGATCAGCATCGCCGCGCTGCTCGGCTCCGGCCTGACCACCGTGATGATCGCGGTCGGCGTGGTCTCCGTGCCGGTCTTCGCCCGGCTGCTACGCGGCTCGATGATCTCCCAGGCCAACAGCGACTACGTGCTGGCCGCGACGTCGCTGGGCGTGAAGAAGCCGAAGATCGCGCTGACCCACGTGGTGCCGAACTCGCTCGCCCCGGTGATCGTCCAGGCGACGTTGACCCTGGCCACCGCGATCATCGAGGCCGCCGCGCTCTCCTTCCTCGGCCTCGGCAACAACGACGCGTCCATCCCGGAGTGGGGCGTGATGCTCGCCGACGCGCAGCGCTACCTCGACGCCGCGCCCCGGCTGGCCGTCCTGCCCGCCCTCGCCATCATCGTCACCGCGCTCGGTTTCACCCTGCTCGGCGAGGCGATGCGCGAGGCCCTCGACCCGAAGCTGCGGAAGTAGGCCGGTATGCGCGAAGCGCGAGGAGTGAGCTTGCGAGCCCCGCAGTCGCAAGCAGGAAGCCGGTCCGGTGAAGCGCGAGGACTGAGCCTGCGATCCCGGCAGTCGCGAACGGAAGGTCGGTAATGGCACTGCTCCAGGTGGACGACCTCTCCGTCACCTTCGCCCGGCGCGGTCAGCGCACCGTGCACGCCGTCGACGGGGTGTCCTTCTCGGTCGACGCCGGCGAGGTGGTCGGCCTGGTCGGCGAGTCCGGCTGCGGCAAGAGCGTCACCTCGTTGGCCATCATGGGCCTGCTGCCCAAGCAGCCCGGCCTGCGGGTCGGCGGCAAGGCGGTCTTCGACGGCACGGACCTGCTCCAGCTCGACGACCGGTCCCGTCGGGACATCCGGGGCCGGGACGTCGCGATGATCTTCCAGGACCCGCTCTCCTCACTGAACCCGGTGATCCCGATCGGGTTGCAGGTGACCGAGGTGCTGACCCGGCACCGGGGGATGAGGGGGGAGGCGGCCAAGAAGGAGGCGGCCGACCTGCTCGACCGGGTCGGCATCCCCGACCCGCGCCGCCGGCTCAAGGAGTACCCGCACCAGCTCTCGGGCGGCATGCGGCAGCGCGCCCTGATCGCCATGTCGGTGGCCTGCCAGCCCCGGCTGCTGATCGCCGACGAGCCGACCACCGCGCTGGACGTCACCATCCAGGCGCAGATCCTGGAGCTGCTCAAGGACCTGGTCCGGGACTCCGGCACCGCGCTCGTGATGATCACCCACGACCTGGGGGTGGTCGCCGGCATGTGCGACACGATCAACGTGCTGTACGGCGGCCGGGTGGTGGAGACGGCCCGCCGACGCCCGCTGTTCCGCGAGCCGCGGCACCCGTACACGGTGGGTCTGCTCGGCTCGGTGCCGTGCCTGGACGCCGGGCCGGGCGAGCGGCTGAAGCCGATCCCCGGCTCGGTCCGGGACCTGCTGGCCTGGCCGGACGGCTGCGCCTTCGCCCCGCGCTGCGCCCGCCGAATCGACGAGTGCGTGGGGGAGCCGCCGGAGCTGGTGCTCGCCCACGACGGCCGCAGCTACCGGTGCCTCAACCCGGCCCCGGTCCCGGGCACCGTGCCCCCGTGGGCCACCGGAGGCCGGGCCGCGACCGACCCGGCCACGGACGCCCCAACGGCCGGTGCTGCCGCCCCCGCAGCGGCCGACGACGCGACCGCGGGCCCGGTGCCTGCCCCGCGCGAGAAGGAGAAGCCGTGACCGAGGAAGCCGGGACCGAGAGCGACATCCTCGTCGAGGTCCGCGACCTGAAGGTGCACTTCCCGATCAAGCGGGGAATCCTCCTCGACCGGGTGGTCGGCCACGTCAAGGCGGTCGACGGGGTCGACCTGAGCATCCCGCGCGGGAAGACGTACGGACTGGTCGGCGAGTCAGGCTGCGGCAAGTCCACGCTCGGCCGGGCACTGCTCCAGCTCACCCCGCCCACCGGCGGCGAGGTCCGCTTCGACGGCGTCGAGCTGACCACGCTCCCGGCCGGGAAGCTGCGCACCATGCGCCGCCGGATGCAGATGATCTTCCAGGATCCGATGTCGAGCCTGGACCCCCGGCAGAACATCGAGTCGATCCTGGTCGAGGGGTTGCAGACCCACGGCATCGGGACCGACCGGGACGACCGGCGGCGGATCATCGGCGAGACCCTCGACGCGGTGGGGCTGCCCCGCTGGGCGCTGTCCCGGTACCCGCACGAGTTCTCCGGCGGTCAGCGGCAGCGCATCGGCATCGCCCGGGCCCTGGTGCTCGGCCCCGAGCTGATCGTCGCCGACGAGCCGGTCTCCGCCCTGGACGTCTCCATCCAGGCCCAGGTGGTGAACCTGCTCGAAGAGCTCCAGGACAACCTCGGCCTGACCTACCTGTTCATCGCCCACGACCTTGCCGTGGTCAAGCACATCTCCGACGTGGTCGGCGTGATGTACCTGGGCGCGCTGGTCGAGGAGGCACCGAGCGACCGGCTGTACAGCGAGCCGCTGCACCCGTACACGCGGGCGCTGATGTCGGCCGTGCCGGTGCCGGACCCGGACGTGGAGGACCGGCGGGAGCGCATTCTGCTCGCCGGGGACCTGCCGTCGCCGGCCAACCCGCCAGCGGGCTGCCGGTTCCACACCCGCTGCCCGTGGGCCCAGCCCACCCGGTGCGCCGACGAGCGGCCGGCGCTGCGGGACATCGGGGGCAGCCGGGTCGCCTGTCACTTCGCGGAGCGGATCGCCAGCGGCGAGCTGCGCCCGCACAAGGTGAGCGTGCAGATCGTCCGGCCCGAGGGCGAGGGCGGGGCTCCGGCCGTCGTCTCTGCCCCCACCGAGCCCGGCTCGTACGTGTGAGCGAGGGGCCCTTGTCGGCGCGGCTCGCGCCGCAGGGGCCCCGGCCAGGTCAGCCCTCTGGGCGGTTGAGCAGGCCGACCGCGATCGTGTGCACCGCGTCCAGCCCGGCCGGGTCGGCCAGCGGGGCCTTCCCGCCGGTCACGACGTACCACTCGTCGGCCTCCCGGTACTGCACGCGGAGGACGACCTGGCCGTCGGCGTACTCCGTGCGCAGGGTCAGCTCGCCGGTCACCACGCCGGCCTCGTCGGTCATCACGCCACCCGGGCCGGGGACGATGTCGGCGGTGCGGCTCTGCGCCCCGCCACCGGCCGGAGCGCCCGTGGGCGGGGACGCCGCGGCGCTGGTGCCCCCCGCGTCGGCGGACATGCCAGCACCCGAGACGTCGGCCGGGGCCGCCGGGGCACCGTCCGCGATCATCCCGGCCGTGGTGGCATCCTTGCTCGTCCCGGCCTCGGTCCCGGTCACGGCTTGCTCGCCCATGTACAGCCCCCCAGCATGTCGGTCAGGGCGGCCTTCTCGGCACTGGTCACCGTCAGCCGCCAGTGGTGCTTCACCGTCACCCAGTTTTCGGCGTACTTGCACCAGTACGAGCGGTTCGCCGGTTTCCACTGGGACGGGTCCTGGTCACCCTTTGCCCGGTTCGAGGAGGCGGAAACCGCGAAGAGCTGCGGTCTCGTGAGGTCGTTCGCGAAGTCACCCCGCTTGGCGTCGTCCCACTCGTCCGCCCCCGAGCGCCAGGCGTTGGCCAGCGGCACGGTGTGGTCGATGTCCACGTCGGAGGGGTCGGTGAAGACCCGGCTGTCGTACACGCTCTCCCAGTGGCCGCCGACCACGTTGCAGCCGGAGAGCCGGATGTCCTCACCGTCGCGCTTGAGGACGCTGTCCCGCACGTCGCAGTTCTTTCCGGTGTTCCGCCAGTGCGGGAAGTGGTCGCGGCTGTAGCCCTTCATCGAGCCGGCGCTGGCGACGGTCAGCTGGCCCAACTGCTTGCTGACGTTGCCGCCGCTGCCGCTGCCGTTGCCGCTGGGCGGGGCCTCGGGCTCGTCGACGGGCGAGCACCCGGCGGCCACGAGGGCGAGCGCCGCGGCGACCGCGACCACCCCGGCCACACGACGTCCTGATCTGGTACGCACAGACGACACCTCTCCAGCTTGCGGGCTCCCGGCGATTGCGCACAGTACCCCGGCACCGTTTCCATGAATCGTGGCGTCCGGCAAATCGACCGGAGGAGGATGAATACCGTGACCGAGTCCACACTCACGCCCGCACTCCGGATGGGCACCCCCGCCGCCCGGGGGACGCTGCTCGCCGCGATCCTCGCCTCCGGCATGGTCTTCCTGGACAGCACCGTGGTCAACGTGGCCCTGCCCCGCCTCGGCGCGGAACTCGACGCCACGGTGGCCGGTCTTCAGTGGACCATCAACGGGTACCTGCTCATGCTGGCCGCGTTCGTGCTGCTCGGCGGGGCGCTCGGCGACCGGTTCGGGCGGCGGCGGGTGTTCCTGATCGGGGTGGTCTGGTTCGCCGTCGCCTCGGCGCTGTGCGGCCTGGCCCAGGGCACCGGCTGGCTGGTCGCGGCCCGGTTCCTCCAAGGCGCCGGGGGCGCGCTGCTCACCCCCGGCTCGCTGTCGGTCATCCAGTCGAGCTTCCACCCCGACGACCGGGGCCGGGCGATCGGGGCCTGGTCCGGGCTGGCCGGGGTCTCCACCGCGCTCGGCCCGCTCGTCGGGGGCTGGCTGATCGACGCCCTCTCCTGGCGGTGGATCTTCTTCATCAACCTGCCGCTGGCCGTGCCGGTGGTGCTGGCCGCGCTGCGTTGGGTGCCGGAGAGCCGCGATGAGGACGCCTCGCGTACCGGGGTCGGTCGGCGGCGGTTCGACGTGGCCGGCGCGCTGCTCGGCGCGCTCGGTCTGGGCGGCGTCACATACGCCCTGATCGACGCGCCCGCCCGGGGAGGTTCGCTGCCGGTGTTGGCGTCGGCGCTGGTCGGGGTGCTCGCCGCCGCCGCGTTCGTGCTGGTGGAACGGCGCCGGGGCGACACCGCCATGCTGCCCGTCGGGCTGTTCGGCAGCCGACTCTTCTCGGTGCTGAACGTCTTCACGGTGGTGGTGTACGCGGCGCTGGGCGGGTTCACCTTCTTCCTCGCCGTGTACCTGCAGAACGTGGTGGGCTGGTCGGCGCTGCTCACCGGCCTGGCCACCGTTCCGATGACGGTCCTGCTGCTGGTCGGCTCGTCCCGCGCCGGGGCGCTGTCGGCCCGGATCGGCCCCCGGCTGCCGCTGACCGTGGGCCCGGTGGTGGCCGCGATCGGCCTGCTGCTGCTGCGCGGGGTGCGGCCGGGCGCGTCGTACTGGACGGACGTGCTGCCCGGGGTGGCCCTCTTCGGCCTGGGCCTGACCCTGGTGGTGGCGCCGCTGACCGCCTCGGTGCTGGCCGCCGTGGCGGACCGGTTCGCGGGGGTGGCCAGCGGGTTCAACAACGCGGCGTCCCGGGCCGGCGGCCTGCTGGCGGTGGCCGCGCTGCCGCTGCTGGTCGGACTCAGCGGCACCGGGTACGAGCAGAAGGCGGCGCTGACCGACGCGTTCCGGGGCGCGTTGGCCTGGTGCGCCGGGCTGCTGCTGGTCGGTGCGGCGCTGGCGGGGCTGCTGATCCACCGCCCGCCCCGCGAGGCACCAGGCTCGCAGCCGCGCCGGTCGCTGCCCGCCTCGATCCCACCCGACAGGCGGTAGGCGGCGCCCGGCGGGTGCCGGGCGCCGCCGGTGCCTCAGGCGCGGGCGCGGTTGACGGCGCTGGTGACCGCCTTCACGGAGGCGGTGACGATGTTCGCGTCCACCCCGACGCCCCACACGGTGCGGCCGTCGACCTCGCACTCGACGTACGCGGCGGCCTGCGCGTCCCCGCCGGAGGACAGCGCGTGCTCGTGGTAGTCGAGCACCCGTACCGCCACGCCCACCGACCCGAGCGCGTTGACGTACGCGTCGATCGGGCCGTTGCCGACGGCGGCCAGCGACCGGACCTGTCCGCCGACGCCCACCCGGGCCTCGATCTCGACCTTGCCGTCGGCGGTGCCGATGGCGTAGCCGGCCAGGGTGACGGCCGGGTCGGGCTGGTGGTCGAGCAGGTAGTGGCTCGCGAAGATCCCCCACATGGTGCCCGGGTCCACCTCGCCGCCGGCGTGGTCGGTGACCTGCTGGACCACGCCGGAGAACTCGATCTGGAGCCGGCGCGGCAGGTCGAGCTGGTGCTCGGACTTCATGATGTACGCGATGCCGCCCTTGCCGGACTGCGAGTTGACCCGGATGACCGCCTCGTAGGTGCGGCCCAGGTCCTTCGGGTCGATCGGCAGGTACGGCACCGCCCAGGTCTGCTGGTCGACCGGCACGCCGGCCGCCGCCGCGTCGGCGTGCAGGGCGTCGAAGCCCTTCTTGATCGCGTCCTGGTGGGAGCCGGAGAACGCGGTGTAGACCAGGTCGCCCGCGTACGGGTGGCGCTCGTGCACCGGGAGCTGGTTGCAGTACTCCACGGCCCGCTTGACCTCGTCGATGTTCGAGAAGTCGATCATCGGGTCGATGCCCTGGGAGAACAGGTTGAGCCCCAGCGTCACCAGGTCGACGTTGCCGGTGCGCTCGCCGTTGCCGAACAGGCAGCCCTCGATCCGGTCGGCGCCGGCCAGCAGGCCCAGCTCGGCGGCGGCCACGCCGGTGCCCCGGTCGTTGTGTGGGTGCAGGCTCAGCACCAGGCTGTCCCGCCGGGGCAGGCGCCGGTGCATCCACTCGATCGAGTCGGCGTACACGTTCGGGGTGGCCATCTCGACGGTCGCCGGCAGGTTGATGATCAGCTTCCGGTCCGGCGTCGGGTCGATCGCGTCGATCACCGCCGAGCAGACCTCCAGCGCGTACTCCAGCTCGGTGCCCGTGTACGACTCCGGAGAGTATTCGTAGTAGATGTCGGTGTCCGGGGTGTGGATCTCCGCGTACTTCTGGCAGAGCCGCGCGCCGGTGGTGGCGATGTCGGTGATGCCGTCCCGGTCCAGCCCGAATACCACCCGGCGCTGGAGGGTGGAGGTCGAGTTGTAGAAGTGCACGATCGCCCGCTTCGCGCCGCGCAGCGACTCGAAGGTCCGCTCGATCAGGTGCTCCCGGCACTGGGTGAGCACCTGGATGGTCACGTCGTCGGGGATCAGGTCCTGCTCGATGAGCTGCCGCACGAAGTCGAAGTCGGTCTGGCTGGCCGACGGGAAGCCGACCTCGATCTCCTTGTAGCCCATCTGCACCAGGAGCTGGAACATCCGGCGCTTGCGCTCCGGGGACATCGGGTCGATCAGTGCCTGGTTGCCGTCGCGCAGGTCGACGGCGCACCAGCGGGGCGCGGCCTCCACGTGCCGGGTCGGCCAGGCGCGGTCCGGCAGGTCGATCCGGAACTCCTGGTGGTACGGCTGGTACCGGTGGTACGGCATCCGGCTGGGACGCTGCTGGGCGATCGGATCGGTGTCAGCGCCGGTGGTGCCGGTGGGTTGAGCCATGACGGAGTGCTCCCCTGAACATGTGGCGTCAGCAATCGGAAGGTCGGCGACGATGCCGGGTCGGCGCGAGGCGCCGATGAAAAGCTCGAATGTGCTGGACGGCGCGGTTCGACTCCGCGACGAGGTGCCGGCCGGTCAGGCCCCGTCGCGGCGACCAAGGAGAAGGTGCGCCTGCCACATGACAGAGTGACCCTACGTGATGAGGTGAGGGGTGGGAAGGTCGGTCCGGAGTATGAGATCGACGTCGCAGCCACCGCCCGGTCCGCGCCGGTTCGGTCCGCGTCGCCCGGTCCGCGTCGCCCGGTCCGCGTTGGCCGGGTCAGCGCTGGCCGCCCGCGGGTCAGTGCAGCAGCAGCTCGGCCAGCGGGTGACGGCGGCGTAGGCCAATTTCCTGCCGGCGCAGCTCCTCGGGCAGGCCGAACGGGTCGCCGAGCCGGCCGACCGCCGCCACCACCAGGGGGCGGATCCCGGCCGGCAGCTCCAGGTCGGCGGCGAGCCCGGCGGCGTCGAAGGCGGCCAGTTGGCGCACGTACAGCCCGAGCGCGGTGGCCTGCACGGTGAGGTGTGCCACCGCCTGCCCCAGGTCGTACGCGGCCCGGCCGCCGGGACCCGGCCCGTCGGCCAGGCCAGCCGTGAGGTGGGCGCCGAGCAGCAGGGCGGCGGCGTGCCGGGCCCACCGCTGCTCGGACGCGGGCAGGCTGACCAGGATCCGCTTGTACGTCTCGTCGTCGCGGTGTCCGAGGGCGAACCGCCACGGCTGGCGGTTGCCGGCGGAGGGCGCCCAGCGGGCCGCCTCAAGCAGCGAGGCGGCCTCGGCGAGGGGCAGCGTGGCGGTCGGGTCGAACGCCCGAGGGCTCCAGCGGAAGGCGAGCAGCGGGGTGAGGTCGGCCATGGGGCAAGCGTCCCGTATCGGGCATTTTGCCCCGGAGTCGGGGGTGGGAAAGTGTGGTCAGAACCACCCGTAACGGGACGTCGGGTCAGGGCGTTTCCGTGGACTGGGGCGTCGGCTCGTCCGCGCGCGGCGCCGCGACGCCGAGCGGCTCGCCGTCGGTCACCGGCCCGGCGAGCTGCACGGTCGCCGGGGCGGGCGCGGCCGGGCCGGCCAGGACGAGGGTGCCGGTCACGGTCCGCACGGCGGTCGGCGTCCCGTCCGGGGCGTAGCAGTAGATCCCGACGTCCAGCGGGGCGTTCAGCGAGGCCGAGGTCGAATCGACCGAGTAGCAGGCCCCGGTCGCCCCCGCCGGCGGCCGGGCCGGGGAGACCGCCAGCGGGGCCCGCCGGTCGGTGAGCACCTCCAGCCAGTCGGTGAACGGGTGCTGCACCCGGGGGTCCAGCCGGCCCGGGACGGCGTCGTCCGGGTCGCCGAGGCGTACGCAGCTCGCCGGCTCGGGGCGGCCGGCCGACGGCAGGCCGCACTGGAAGAGCCCGTCGGCGGTGCCGGCGAACGAGACGTCCGCAGTGCCGCCCAGCGCCCCACCCGGGACGTCGACCCGCCAGGTGCCGTCGTTCGCGCTGGTCACCAGGATCGTGCGATCGGGGCCGCCGTCGGTGAGCGTGTACCGGGCGGTGAAGTGCCGGTCCTGGGCCGCCGCGGCCAGGGCGGCCAGCTCGTCGCGGGCGGAGTCGATCGCGGCGGGTGCGGGCTCGCTCGACGGCGTCGAGGTCGTCGCGGCGGGCGGGTCGCCGACGCAGGAGGCGAGCAGGGCCGGCAGGGTGAGCGTGAGGACGCCGGTCAGGCGCCGGGCCACGCGGAGGTGGGCATGCACCGGGTCATTCTGCGGTGCGCCGCCCCCGCCGGAGGACCCGTGCGACGCCGACCCGGCCGGCGTGTCGCGTACCCCTTGCCGACCTGGTGGGACGGTGGCCGGGCCGACCCGCGCGGGCCGGATGGTGGGATCACCTGACCCGGCCGCGCGGGGCGCCGGATACCCTGATGTGGTCTGACGCGCGCCGCCGACCGGTTTTCCGGCGGCGTCGGCACGCTCAGTGACGCTGGGAGGGAGTACGCCGTCGTGGCACTCGTGGTGCAGAAGTACGGCGGATCCTCCGTCGGGAACGCCGAGCGGATTAAGCGGGTGGCCGAGCGGATCGTCGCCGCCCGCAAGGCCGGCGACGACGTGGTCGTGGTCGTCTCCGCGATGGGTGACACCACCGACGAGCTGCTCGACCTGGCCAACCAGGTCAGCCCGCTGCCGCCGGGCCGTGAGCTGGACATGCTGCTCACCGCCGGGGAGCGGATCTCCATGGCGCTGCTGGCCATGGCCATCCACAACCTCGGGTACGAGGCCCGCTCGTTCACCGGCTCGCAGGCCGGCGTGATCACCACCTCGGTGCACGGCCGGGCGCGGATCATCGATGTCACCCCGGGGCGGCTCAAGGGCGCGCTCGACGAGGGCTCGGTCGTCATCGTGGCCGGCTTCCAGGGCGTCTCGCAGGACACCAAGGACGTCACCACGCTGGGCCGGGGCGGCTCGGACACCACGGCGGTGGCGCTGGCCGCCGCGCTGCACGCCGACGTGTGCGAGATCTACACCGACGTCGACGGCGTGTTCACCGCCGACCCACGGATCGTGCCCAACGCCCGGCACATCCGGGACATCACCTACGAGGAGATGTTGGAGCTGGCCGCCTGCGGCGCCAAGGTGCTGCACCTGCGCAGCGTCGAGTACGCCCGGCGCGCGGGGTTGCCGATCCACGTCCGTTCGTCATACTCGACCAACACCGGCACCATGGTCACCGGATCGATGGAGGACCTTCCCGTGGAACAGGCACTGATCACCGGGGTCGCCCACGACCGCAGCGAGGCGAAGATCACCATCGTCGGGGTGCCGGACGAGCCGGGCGCCGCCGCGCGGATCTTCGACACCGTTGCCGGCGCCGAGATCAACATCGACATGATCGTGCAGAACGTCTCCACCGAGGGCACCGGCCGCACGGACATCTCGTTCACCCTGCCGAAGACCGACGGCCCGACCGCCATGGCCGCGCTCAGCAAGATTCAGGAGCCGGTCAAGTTCAAGGGCCTGCTCTACGACGACCACGTCGGCAAGGTCTCGCTGATCGGCGCGGGGATGCGGTCGCACCCGGGCGTGGCGGCCGGCTTCTTCGCCGCCCTCGGCACCGCCGGCGTCAACATCGAAATGATCTCCACCTCCGAGATCCGGGTCTCCGTGGTCTGCCGGGACACCGATCTCGACAAGGCCGTCCGGGCCATCCACGACGCCTTCGAGCTGGGCGGCGACTCCGAGGCCGTCGTGTACGCGGGGACCGGGCGGTAGCGGCGATGCCGTCGCTGCCCACCCTTGCCGTGGTCGGGGCGACCGGTGCCGTCGGAACCGTGATGTGCGAGCTGCTGTCGTCCCGGCGCAACGTCTGGGGCGAGATCCGGCTGCTCGCCTCCGAGCGGTCGGTGGGGCGGCAGGTGCGCTGCCGGGGCGAGGAGCTGACCGTCGGCGCGCTCACCCCGGAGGCGTTCGACGGCGTCGACGTGGCGATGTTCGACGTGCCGGACGACGTCTCCGCGCAGTGGGCGCCGGTCGCGGTCAGCCGTGGCGCGGTGGCGGTGGACAACTCAGGGGCGTTCCGGATGGATCGGGACGTCCCGCTGGTGGTCCCCGAGATCAACCCAGAGCAGGTGCGCAACCGGCCGAAGGGCATCATCGCCAACGCCAACTGCACCACCCTCGCCATGATCGTCGCGATCGCCCCGCTGCACCACGAGTACGGCCTGCGCGAGCTGGTGCTCGCCTCGTACCAGGCGGTCTCCGGGGCGGGGCAGGCCGGGGTGGACGCCCTGCACCTCCAGCTCGGCAAGATCGCCGGGGACCGGGCGCTCGGCTCCCGGCCCGGTGACGTGCGGCAGGCCGTCGGCGACGAGATGGGGCCGTTCCCGGCCCCGGTGGCGCTCAACGTGGTGCCCTGGGCCGGCTCGCTCGCCGACGACGGCTGGTCGTCCGAGGAGCTGAAGATGCGCAACGAGTCGCGCAAGATCCTCGGGCTGCCCGACCTGAAGGTCTCCGCGACCTGCGTCCGGGTGCCGGTGGTGACCGGGCACTCGGTGGCCGTGCACGCCGTCTTCGCCACCGAGGTGGACGCCGAGGGCGCCCGCGAGGCGCTGCGCAACGCCCCCGGCGTGATCCTGGTCGACGACCCGGCCACCGGGGAGTTCCCGATGCCGATCGACGCCGTCGGCACCGACCCGTCCTGGGTCGGCCGCATCCGCCGCGCCGTCGACGACCCGCGCGCCCTCGACCTCTTCGTGACGGGCGACAACCTCCGCAAGGGCGCCGCCCTCAACACGGCCCAGATCGCCGAACTCCTGGCCAAGGAACTAACCCCCCACCCCTAACCCCCCCACACACCCCGGCCGCACTTTCAGAGAAAGAGTGCCTTTGAGGCGGCGGATGGCCACGCATTCACCGAAAGTGCGGGGCGGGAAGCGGGGGTGGGGGTGGTGGGGGTTAGGTGGTGGATAGGTGGACGGCGTCGCGGCCCTGGCGCTTGACCGCGTAGAGGGCCTGGTCGGCGCGGCGGCGGGTCTGCTCGGGCGACTCGCCGGGGTGAGGCAGGGCGACGCCGACGCTGATCGTGTGGCCGGTGCCCCGGGCCGCCTCGCCCAGCCGCTCGGCGATCCGGACCGCCTCCTCGGGGCGGCTCACCTCGATCACCGCGACGAACTCGTCCCCACCGATCCGGTACAACTCGTCGCCCTGGCGCAGAGCCGCTTCGAGCGCCCGGGCCAGCCCGACCAGCAAGCGGTCGCCGGCCTGGTGGCCGTACGTGTCGTTGACCGCCTTGAAACCGTCCACGTCGATCGCCAGCAGGGCCGTACGCCCGGGCGTGGCGCGGGCGATCCGCTGCCCGAACGGCCCGGTGTGCCGCAGCCCGGTGAGCGGGTCGGAGCTGGCCTGCTCGCGCAGCCGGGCGAGCGTGCGTAGCCGGTCCAGGCAGGTCCACGCCTGCCCGGCGAGCAGCTCCATCAGGTTGACGGTGGTCGGGTCGGGCTGCAGCAGCCGCTCGTCGGCGACCAGCAGCACCCCGCCGGAGTCCGGGGGGCCGACCGGCACCGCCACCAGGGTGCGTACCCCGGCGTCGGCGAGCGGGCGGTACTCCGCCGTGGGCGGGTGCCCCGTCTCCCCGAGGGTGTAGCCGGAGCCGTGCCGGTGGGCCCGGGCGATCATGCGGTGCAGTGCCGGGGCACCCGCCTCGGTCAGCTCGGCCCGGACGCGGGACTCCAGCTCGCCGGTCGCGCCGGTCGGGGCGCCCAGTCGGGGGCCGGACCCGCCGGCCAGCAGCAGCATCGCCGCGGAGAGGGCGGAGACCTCCCGGGCCGCGCAGATCGCCTCGGTCATCAGGTCCCACTCGGTGGGGGCGGTGGTCAGCGCGGCGGCGTGTCGCAGCAGCTTCTCGCTGCGGCTCTCCGACGGCGGGCCGCCCAACGCCGTGATCCGCGCGCCGAGCCGGCCGGCGACGCGCTCGGCGGTCCGCCGCCACAGGGCCAGCTCGACCGGACCGCTCCACTGGAGGTCGAGCACTCCGACCGGGCGGCCCGCCGGGTCGAGCACCGGCACGCAGATTTCGGCGGTCACGCCGGGGCGGGCCGGGAGGTAGTCGGGGTCGGCGGCGACGTCGGGGACGGTGGTTCCGATGCCGGAGGCGTACACCCGGCCGACGATGCCGGTCTCCGACGGGACGGTCGAGAAGACCTGCCAGGCGCCGGTGGCCGCGACGCAGCGGAGCCGGTCCGGCATGGGGAGCAGGACGGAGATGGTGGCCGGCGCGTGCCGGGCGAGCGCGGTGACGGTCCATCGGCACGCCTCGACGGCGGTCGACGCCATCGGCAGGCGGACCGTGACGTCCCGGACGAGCCGGTCGTGATCTACGCGCACGTGGTTCCAGACAGGGGAGGGGCGGCTGTCCGATCAAGCGTACTCACCGCAGCTCAGGGGCGATCTTCCAAGATCGAATCCGTCGTACACATGTGCTATCCACAGGCTGTGGACGGGGCCTGTGGATCCCGGGCGGTGGGCGTTAGCCTGGGCCTGCCGGTCGACGTGGAGGACTCGATGCTCATCGCCCAGCCCAGCGACACCCACCCGACCGGGGCGTGCTGACGGCCGTGGACGGCCTGCTCTGGTACGTCGCGTACGGGTCCAACATGCACGCCGACCGGCTGAGCTGGTATCTGGGCGGGGGCCGTCCCCCGGGCGGGCTGCGGACGTACCCCGGCTGCCGGGACTGCCGGCCGCCGCGCCGGCAGGCGGCGGTGCTGGTGCCCGGCGGGATCTACTTCGCCGGAGAGTCCCGGGCCTGGACCGGCGGGATGGCCTTCTACGACCCGGGGCTGCCCGGGGTGGCCGCGGCCCGGGCGTGGCTGCTCACCGCAGGGCAGTTCGCCGACCTCGCCGCGCAGGAGATGTACCGGGAACCCGGCGCCGACCTAGACCTGATCGAGGTCGCCGTCGCGCGGGGGCGGGCGACCCTCGGCCCCGGCCGGTACGAGACGCTGGTTCGCACCGGCGTTCGGGACGGCGTGCCGATGCTGACCTTCACGGCGCCGGGGCGGGCGGCGGACGTCGAGTGGAACGCGCCCGCGCCGGTGTACCTCGCGATGCTCGCCGGGGGCCTACGCGAGGCGCACGGCTGGGACGCGCCGCAGATCGCCGGCTACCTGGCGGACCGGCCCGGAGTGGCTGGCCGGTGGGAGCGTCCCGCCGTCGAGTCGTTGGTCGCCGGTGCGCTCGGCGGGTGACGTGACCCGCCGTTCGCGTCGGGTCCGGGCGCTGTTCGCGCCGGCCGGGGACGACGTTCGGCCGCGATCGGCCGACCCGCGGCCGGTAGTTGGCGGCGAGGGCGTCACAAATTCCCTTGTGGCCGGACGGGTCGGTAGCCTCGTGCACGTTCCACGCCGGCACCGCCAGGGGTCGGCCGGCAACAGGTGCGTTTACCTGTACGCCGGCAAGGGCACAAACACCGCGACCCGCCGACACTGGGGGGTCGGGCGCGAATATCTGGAACAACACCGGCGACACCGCGTACGTACGTGGCTCCGCCGGCACCCTGATCGACTCCCGCTCGTGGGGGGAGTAGCGGCAGCCACACCAACTGCTGACCGCACGCCCGGTCGGTGCGGCGGTCGGCTCTCGTGAGGGGGGAGCCGACCGCCGTACCGTCGTCTCAGCCGAGCAGGCCACGCGTGGGTCAGGCGGTCGGCAGGGGGGTTCGCGTTGGAAGGTCACCGGGCGGGTGACGTCCACGACCGCCCCGGAGATCAGCCCGCCGACCCCGATGCCGAGGTTGAGCAGGGCGAAGTCATGCCGAACACCCGTTGCTGCTCGTCGCGGTCGGTCAGCGAGGCGAGGATGGTGTTCTGCCCCGGCCAGATCGCGGAGCTGCCGATCGCGATCAGCGTGATCACCGCGAACGCCGACGCGGTCCCG
Organism: Micromonospora rubida; assembly: GCF_009908295.1. Classification (GTDB taxonomy): domain Bacteria; phylum Actinomycetota; class Actinomycetes; order Mycobacteriales; family Micromonosporaceae; genus Micromonospora; species Micromonospora rubida. Next base: position 14,436 of record NZ_JAAALO010000015.1, on the reverse strand, counting down.
GAGACCAGGGCCAGCGAGCCCGTGCCCACCGCCTCGACCAGCAGGCACGGCAGCACCACCCGGCGCGCGCCGAACCGGTCGATCAGCGTCCCGCCCAACGGGGACAGCGCCAGGGTGACCACGCCGTACCAGCCGATGACCAGGCCGGCGCGCGGGTCGGAGAGGCCGCGCACGTCGGTCAGGTAGATGAACAGGAACGGCAGGGTGAGGCCGCGACCGACCGCCGAAAGCAGGGTGCCGACGAGGATTCGCGCCGTGCTTCCGGGCGACGGGGCAGGGCGCGACGCAGCATGTCGGTGATTCTGGGCGGAGGGTACGACCGGCCGCGAGCCGTTTTCCGGCGCGTACGCGCTCGGCAGGAAGCCGGTGGTGACACGGCCCGCAACCGTCGACGCGGGCGGCGGCCGGGGCTCCGGCCGGACCGGGTCGACGACGCCGGCTGGTCGGTCTGCGATCCTGATCGGGATGACGACGACCTGGCGACACCTGCCCGCACCGGCCCGCGAGATCGCCGTGGCGGCCACCGAGGCCGTGTCCGCAGCCCGGGCGCGCGACCGGGAGGCGTACGACGAGGCGGTCGACCGGCTCGCGGGGGCGGACCGGTCCGGCCTGGTGCTCGGCGCGGTGGTCCGGCTGCTGCTGGAGGAGACCCATCCCGACGGGCTGGACGGCGACGACGTCCGGCAGGTGCTGGAGGCCTGCGTGCGGGGCGCGGCGAGCTGGCTGCCGGACGTCGACCCGCACGTGGTGCTGGTGCTGCTGGCCGGCGCCCTCGGCGTGTACGACCCGGACGACGACGCCACCCCGCCCGGACCGGGTGCGCTGGCCCGGCACGCCCCGCTGCTGCTCGCCGACCTGCTGGCCGGGACCGACCGGCCGCTCGACGGCTGGCTGACCGCCGCGTTCGCCGAGATCCGGCGCACCGAGCTGCACGACTGAGCCGCGCAGTGCGCCGGTGGCTGCGTGCCCCGGGTGGACGGGGTGGCTGGCCGAGCGGGTGTGCCCGAAGCCGGCGGCGGCTACCCGTCCAGACCCTCGAACACCTGCTTGTACATCCGGGTGCCGGAGCGGTCCAGCCAGGCTTCGAAGGTCATCAACTCGGGGTGCGACGCGCGCAGAGCTGGGATGTCGGCCCGGTAGCCCTCCTCGTTGTACCACCGGAACCCCCAGGCCAGCAGCGGATGCAGGTCCTCGTACGGCAGGTGTACGTAGGTCACCTCTCGTCCGGTTGCCTTGCTGACCGCCGCCGCGATCTGCGGTGCCGTGAGGGCATCGCCGGCGAGCTCGATCGCCCGACCGGCGTACTCGTCGGGGTGTGTCAACGCGAGTGTGGCGAACATGCCGATGTCCTCAGCGGCGATCAGCTGCATCGGGACCTCCGGTCGCAGGGCGGTGCCAAGGCGTCCGTCCGGCAGGCCGGGCACGTACCCCGGGCTCGCCCAGTTCTCCATGAAGGTGACCGGCCGCAGGATGGTCGCCGGTATCCCGAGCCTTTCGATGTGCTGCTCGATCTGGCGCTTTCTGTCGTGGGCGCCAGCCCCCGCTTCGTGCCGCTCGACCCCGCCGACCGAGGTGTAGACGAGGTGTGCCGCGCCGGCTGCCGCAGCGGCTTCGGCGACGTTGATGCCCTGCTGCGCCTCCATGTCGGGCGTGGCGAGGTTGATTGCCTGGACGCTGAACACGCCGTACGCACCCGCGACCGCGGCGTCCAGTGCGGTCCGATCGTTCAGATCACCGGCGACGAGTCGCGCTCCGGCTCGCCGCAACGCGGTGGCAGCGGGGGCCTCAGGGTCCCGGACGAGGGCGCGGACCTGCCAGCCCTGCGCAAGTAGATGTCGGGCGGTGGCACCGCCCTGCTTGCCGGTCGCCCCAGTCACGAGAATGGGCTTGCTCATCGAGTCTCCTGGTCGGAGTAGGCTATCCGGAGGGATGCTCCGAATGACGAAAATACGGAGCCACCCTCCGGATGGGCAAGTAGGTGATGTGCGTGACCGATGTCACACGGCCGCTTCGGGCCGACGCGAGGCGCAACTACGAGCGCTTGCTGATCGAGGCGCGAGCGGCGTTTGAAATCGACGGTGTGAACACGTCGCTGGAGCGGATCGCCCGCGCCGCCGGCGTCGGGATCGGGACCCTCTATCGTCACTTCCCGACCCGGGAAGCTCTCATGGAAGCCGTGCTGCGGGAACACTTCGCGCGGCTCACGGAGCGCGCCGACGAACTGTGCCTGATGGAAGGCCGGAAATCGCGCGCGGCGCTGACCAGCTGGCTTCGGGAGTTCACCGCGGCGAGCGCCGCCGTTCGAGGGCTTTCCGCCGCGGTCGCGACCGCGTTACGCGAGGAGCGGTCCGACCTACGCGCGGCGTGCGACCGGATGAATGCCGCGATCGCCCGCTTGCTCGCGCACGCCCAGAACCACAATGGCGTACGCAGGGACACCGACCACGGCGACCTGCTGGCGATCGCGTACGCAATCGCGTGGGTGACCGAGCAACGTCCCGCCGACGCGGGTCTGGCTGACCGGCTGGTCGCATTGGTGGTCGATGGCCTCGACGTGGTTCACGAAACGCCCGGCTGATACTCCGATGCCACTTCGCTGATCGGCCGCTGCGGTGTCGGGGTCTCCGCCGGTGGTGACCCTAGGACCCGACCTCGAACGAGTACCAGTTCGAGTAGTCACTCACGGTGCCGTCGGCCTTGACGGCGTGGACGATCAGCGTCACGTAACCCGCCTCGGTCGGCGTCCAGCTGATCGTGGCCCGGCCGTCCCCACCGGCGGGGGCGTCGGCGACCTCGCCGCCGTTGAACGAGTACCGGTACCCGGCCACGTCCGTCCAGCCGGGCGGCGGGGAGAACGTGAACGTGCCCGGCACTCCCACGCCGCCGACGGCGTGCCCGTCCTCCGGGGAGTAGTAGACGTCCGACTTCACCCCCGGCCAGGGCAGGAAGTAGGTGAACCACTCTACCGCCGGCGACACGAAGCCGTTGGCGCTGTGGCTGCGCACGGAGACGCGGTGCCCGTTGGGGTTGTTGGCGGTGAACAGGAAGTACGCCGTGCCGTCCTCCTCGGCCTGCCGGGTGTCCGGCCTGCCCCCGTCCAGGGTGATCTCGTACTCGGTGACGCCCGGCATGCCGTTGGCCGGGACGAGTTTGAGCAGGACATCCTGCCCCCACTCCGGCTGCCCGCCCTCGACTCGCACCTCCGGCTCGCTCGCGGGCACGAAGGTCATGTACTCGATGCTCCCGGAGCGGTTGCCGGCCAGGTCGATAGACCGGACGGTGAGCCGCTGCGGCCCGGATCCGGCCGGGCTGAGGGTCACCGTGGCCGAGCCACCCGGGGCGTCCGCCCTGACGGAGTTCGGCCGGCTGAACGGGGCCGGGCACTCGAGTTGCCCGGCGTCGCCGCTCCCCGCGCACGCAGGGGTGCCAAGGCCGTTCCAGCCGTACTCGAAGCCCGCCACGTCCTTGTTCCCGTTGCCGGAGAACGTGAACGTCGCCGGCACGCCCACCGGGGCCGATTCGCCCGAGCTGGTCGGCGGATAGTTCGCCGAGCTGACCGTCGGGGTCGTGGGCGCGGTGCCGTCGTAGGTGAAGAAGCACTTCTTCGACCAGGCCGAGAGGTCGGTGCCGTCACCGGCGCGGGCCTGCCAGCCGTACGACTTCCCGTCGACCAGGGTTCCCGCCGGCAGGTTGACCGTGCTGACCCGGCCGGGCATGCTGGAATCCGCGGTGAACACGGCCCGCGCGGTCGCGTCGTTCTTGGGCCAGATGGCGTACTCCGTCACCAGGCTCGGTTGGTCCCACTCGTCCGGGTCGGCGCCCAGGGCCTGGAGCACGTTGGCGAGTCCGCCCCGCCGGGGGTACGGCTTCAACTGGGTGCAGGGGACACCGCCGTTGTAGAGGTTGCTGCTGTCGATCGTTGGCAGCGAGTTGTAATCCACCGACGGGCGTACGCCGTAAGACCAGCTGAGCGTCCGGCCGTAGGCCGGGTCGTTCTCGAACTGCTCCGGCACCCGGATCTCGAAGGTCACCCGACGCTGCTTGTGTGCCATCGCGTCCTGCACGGCGGCCCCCACGTCGAAGGTCAGGGATCCCTTCGGGCAGAAGTTCGGGGTGAGCACCTCGTCGAGCTTGGTGAGCGGGGCAGGGCGGCGGTTCCAGGTGGGCGTGGTGCCGACCGGCTTGGTACGCCAGATCTCGACGGCCCGCTTGGTGCAGTCCGCCGCGCTGAACTCCGTGACGAAGACCTTCCCGCCGTAGACCTTCCTGCCCTCGAACTGCGAGAGGTCGAAGGTGGCGTAGACCCGGGAGGTGTGGCTCACGCCGTCCTCGTCGATCCGGGTGCCGAGCGGCAGGTTGACCTGATCGGTCAGGTTGTACGCCTTGGTCGGCGTCGCTGAGTCGGTCCAGCCGACCTGCACCGACGGGGGCGTTTCGGTGTGCGGTGCCGCTGCGGCGGCACCGCCGGTGGTGATGACGGCGAGGCCGGTGACGCCGAGCGTCAACGCGACCAGGCCGGCGAGGACACGACGTGGCCAGAGTTCGATCACAGTAGATTTTCCTCCCCGTGTGCTGCGCCCGGAGCGTCCACCCAGGACAGTTATTGGCATCTAACCGTCGAGCTGCGCCAAGAGGCATCAACCGTTCAGGCGGTGGTCTGCGGACCTGCGGGCGCGATTTCGCGCGCCGTCGCCGGGGACGTCGGCGGCTACCGTCGGAGCCAGCCGCCTGGATCGAGGGGATACGGATGCTTCTTCGTGACGTCCACGCCGGTGACGTCGACGCGTACCGTCGGATGCGCTGCGACCCGGTGATGATGGCCGACCTCGGCGGGCCGAGGCCACCGGAGTCCGTGCCGGGCCAGCTCCGGCACGACATCGACATGGTGGCGCGGGGCACCGGGCTGATCAGGATGATCGTGCCCGACCCGGCCGACCCGGCGACGGTCGCCGGCACGGTGACCCTCGTACGGCACGAGAGCGACGGCGAGCCCGGAGGCGAGATCGGCTGGATGGTGCTGCCGGAGCACCAGGGTCGGGGGGTGGCCAAGCGGGCGGTCCGGCTGTTGCTCGACGAGGCCCGCGACGACGGGCGCTGGTCGCGGGTGCACGCCTTTCTACCAACAGCCCTACACCAGCAACCAACACCGCACCGACGCCCTACCAACCTGGATCCACACCTACAACCACCACCGCAACCACACCTCACTCGGCGGCAAACCACCCATCACCCGCGTCAACAACGGTGCTGGGCATTACAACTAGCGCCAGGGATCGAGTGCGTGCTTGCCGCGGGTCTGGCCGGCTCCGAGTTGCTGCAGCACTGACGGCCCCTCGGCCAGGGGGTGAACCTGGGGGGCACCGGGCGGGTACACGCCGTGAGCGATCAGTGCCCCAATCTCGACGAGCAACGACTGGTAGAGCGACGGTGCCGCGGCCGCCAGCGCACCGATGTGCAGGCCCTTGAGCTGGACGTGGTGGGTGAAGACCAGGTCGTGTGTGGTTACTGTGGCGTCGCCGGAAGCAGCACCGAACACGACGATGCGTCCGGTGAAGGGTTTGGTGACCGACAGGCTGACCTTGAACGTAGCCTGTCCCACCGATTCCAGGACCAGGTCGACCCCGCCGGTCAAGCGGGTGATCTCCTCGGTCAGATCGGGGCGCGCGCTGTCCAGGACCTCGTCAGCGCCGAGCGCTTTGACGGTATCGTGCTTGGCTGGTGACGCCGTGGCGATTACGCGTGCGCCGTAGTGGCGAGCGAGGCGGACAGCGGCCTGTCCCACGCCTCCGGCCGCGGCATGAACGAGCACCACCTCCCCCGTCTTGATCTCGCCCAACGGCTTCAGTGCGGCCAAGGCGGTGGCCCAGTTCAGCACCAGGCCGAGGGCTTCGGCGTCGCTCCAACCGGAAGGCACGGGGAGTACACCAGCGGCCGGCATCGTCATGTACTGCGCGAAGGCGCCCGGGCCGGCTCCGACGACGTGGGTGCCGAGCGGAAGCAGGCTCTCGACGTCTGGGCCGATGCCCACGATCTCGCCAGCGGCTTCGAAGCCCGCCACATAGGGTGCCTGTGGGCCACCTTCGTAAGTGCCATGGGTCTGCATGACGTCAGCGAAGTTGACCCCGGCGGCGCTCACGCGGATTAGGTACTCGCCGGGTCTCGGGGTGGGGCGGCGCAGGCCTGTCGTGAGGGTCAGGTCCTTCGGTCCCCGGTTCGACCGCTGGACCAGTGCTCGTACCGTCTGCCCGGTGCTGTGCTGCTGCTCGCTGATCTCCATGTACGAAGCGTAGGAGCCTCACACTTACGTCAAGGTCAAGTGGCGGTCATAGGCAGTGCGACGGGCCTCCTGTAGGTACGCATCGAGTGCCGCCTGCTGGTCGCTGAGAATGGCGATACGCGCAGCGAGCCGATCGCGATGGCTCTGCACCTCGTGCAGGAACTCCGCGTGCACCACATCCGTGCCGCCATCAGATCCTTCAGTGAGGTTGGGCAGAGCTTGCCTGATCAACCGCACGGGCAGCCCGGACTCCAGCAGCGAGCGGATGACGAGGACCCGGTCGATCGTGGACTGGCAGTAGTCGCGGAACCCATTACTGAAACGACCGGGGACGATCAAGCCCTCATCCTCGTAGTGCCGCAACGACCGTGCACTCACGCCGCTGACTCTGGAAGCTGCGCTGATCCTCATACCTAGAGGCAACGTCCAGGCGCACCGCGATCTTCCAGCGGTCGCAAAGAAGCTACCTAGTGAAACGCCCACATGAAACACTCCGCAGGTGAGCGACGATGATTTCCAGCGCGTGGAAGCGTGCGACTGCCCGATGTCCGCCTGCGCCGCCCCGGCCGGGTCGCCGTGCCGGACAGGCAAGGGCAGGGTGGCCGTGCAGTACCACACCGCACGCTTCCGGCTGGTACCCCATCTGGCCAAGGCTCTCGCCGTCGCGACACCACCGGTGCGCAAGCCGGGGTCGGTGTGGGTCGAACTGCCCCGCCCCGCCGTCCGCGGAACCGAACCAGCCGGGCACGTACGCATCGGCTACGCACGCGCCTCCACCGTCCGGCAGTCCCTGGACACCCAGCTCGACTCGCTGCGGACGGCCGGCGTTACCCGAATCTTCTCCGAGAAGATCTCCACCCGCGCGACAAGGCGGCCCGAACTCGACAAGGCGATAAGCCTCGCAGGGGAGCTACGGGCCTCCGGCGTCGCGGTCACCCTCGTGGTCCACGAGCACAAGCGCCTCGGCCGGGGCCTGGAACTGGCCGCGTTGGCCGAGCAGCTGAAAGCCTCGGACGTCGGCCTGGAGTTCCTTACCGGCGAACTCCAAGGCTCACACGACCCGTCCGGAATCGTGTTCACCGTGCTAGCCGCCCTGTCCGGGATGGAACGCGAGTACATCCGAGATCGCACCCTGGAAGGCCACGAGTCCGCCCGCACTCGGGGCAAGAGCATCGGCGGCGCCAGCGTCACCGACGACCACATGCTGTCCATGGCACTGCACCTACGCAGCCAGGAGCTGAGCCTGCGCGACATCGCCTCCCGGCTGGTCATCACCAAGGGAAAGAAGAAGGGACAGCATCCGTCTCCCGCGACGATCCTTAGGCTGCTCCGCGAGCACGACGAAGCGACCATCGCGGTTCAGCAACCCGGCTGCCCAGACGGCGTGGCCCCAGGCATGAGCGGTGTCCGGGGGCGGGGAAGCGTGTGCCGGTGATGACGCAGCAGACGCTGTTCCTCAACGGCTGCCAGGCCAACCCCTGGCCCTACGGCCGCAGCAAGCGGCACACCGGACCGCCGCTGTAAGGACCAAAGCTTGGCTGGTCTCGGTCAGCGCGAAAAATCCTTGGCGATCCAAGCAACCGATCCCACCTCGCCCGCGCACCTACAGGGTGAAGGGAGTCGGATGCGAAGCCACGAAGACGAGGATCGGCGCCAGTTCAGTGAGTACTTCACTGCTCGGCGCGAGGTGGTCCGGCATTCCGCATACCTGATGTGCGGGGACTGGCACTGGGCGGATGACCTGACCCAGGCTGCGTTCATCCGGGTTGCCTCGGCCTGGCACCGGGTCCGCGATCCGCAGGCGTTGGACGCGTTCGTGCGGACCTGTCTGGTCCGGACGTACCTGTCTGAGACGCGGCGGGTGTGGCGGCGCCGTGAGCGCGTGGTGGCGGAGATGCCCGATGTGGCCGGCGGGAGTGACGACGCCGAGTCGGTGGCCCGTCGGGTGGTCTTTGCTCAGGCGTTGCGTCAGGTGCCACCGCGGCAGCGGGTGACCCTGGTCTGCCGGTTCTATCAAGGGCTTGACGTGGCCGAGACGGCCGTCGCGTTGGGTTGTTCGGAGGGCACGGTGAAGAGTCAGACATCGAAGGGTCTCGCCACGCTACGCAAGGTTCTGGGTGACGCGCTTTCTGTCCCCGTACTGGCGGGTGCTACGGGGGGAAAGGAATGACAGAGCTGCGTGATCTCTTCGAGGCGGCGGCGAACTCGGCGCCGCCGCCGAGCCGATTGGTCGCGGATGAGCTGTACGCGGCTGGCCGCCGGCGTCGCCGCCGGCAGACGGCCGCCAACTTCGCGGTCGCTGTGGCCCTCGTGATGACCGCCGGTACGGGCATTGCCGCAATGGTCAGTCAGGAGCGGTCCGTCAGAGGCGAGACGGGCGTTGGTCGGCAGTCGGTGCCTGGCGTCCTGCCACACGGTGGGGAGCGGATTCGGTGGGCCGGGGCGGCCGACGCACGACACCTGTACCTGTCGATGTCGACGCAGCCGAGATGCGCCACGGGTCCCTGCGTCAAGACCGTTGTGCAACTGGTTGGTTCCGACGATGGCGGACGAACCTGGAGCGACCGGGGCGGGCCGATCGATGCCGCCAGCTTCGAGGTCCTCGGACCCAGCCGGCTGCTCGCCGTCGTCCTGCACGGCTCGCAGCGGACCCTGCAGACCAGTACTGATGGCGGGCGAACCTGGCACATGCTGGATCGTGTCCCTCCCGTCGCGGCGGTGCCGACCGGCAGCATTGCCATGTGCTGGCCGGAGCCGAACAAGGCGGCTTCACCGTGCAGGATGCACGCGCTTGATCCGGGATCACACCGGATCGCGCCGCTGACCAATCAACCCGCTTTGACTTTGAGTGATGATGTGCGGGTCGAGGAGTCGGCTGGCCGACTGTGGGCGTCGGGCATCGATCCGCCGACCGGCCGACCGGGGGTCGCGGTGAGCCGGGATGCTGGAGGCACCTGGTCCACCCATGTCTTCGCGGACGCGCCGAGCTGCGCCCGAGACCGCTGTCTAGCGCCGTACCTGGCAACGGGTGACGGGGCGACCGGGTATTCGGTGGTCGTCGGCGCGCAGCACCGAGCTGTCTACCGCTACGTGGACGACGGCAGCCAGGACGGTGGTAGTTGGCAGCGCGTTTCTGGTGCGGACAGTGTGCCGGCTGACCAAAGCCGCAGCCCCCAGTCGTTCGTCACGTCCGATGGGACCCATGTGCTGTTCGAATCCGTGCCCCAACGCGACCGGGACCTCGACGGCTACCGCTGGTGGGCGGCGGGCTCGGATGGCACGTATGAGGCAGTCGAACCAGATGGCCTCCCGGCCACCGTTTACCCGATCCGCCGTACGTCCGACGGTTGGTTCTACACAACCAGTTACGACGACGAGGTGCTGTACGGGTCGACCGATGGCTGGCACTGGTCGCCGGTAGCCCGCGGCTCCTAAAACATCGCCCCCTTTTTGGTCAGCTCGTTTGATTGCCCGTGCGGCTTCAGCGCACGTAGCCCGGACATAGAGGTCAGGAGAGCATGGTTAATCTACGAATTTCCCACCGGTATCGGCGTCATGTCATCAGTGCGGGAGCTGCTGTCATGGTGACGTTGGCGCTCAGCGCATGCGGTGGCGCCGAGGTGCCGGCGGTGGCCACCGCCGACGGTTCCAGCGCCCAGCCGACGGGATCGGCCGGTGCGGTCAGTGGGCCTGTCGCCCAGTACATCGAAGGGCAGCGCCAGTGGGTCAACTGCCTGCGTAAAGAGGGCTTTGACCTGCCAGATCCGGACGCCAAGGGGCACGTCGACCTAAGCCAATTCGGCGGCTCGAGAAAGACTGATCCGAAGTGGTTGGCGGCTCAAACGAAATGTAAGGACTTCAACCTGCCTTTCCCTGGGGAGTTGGAGGACAAGGGGCCCTCACTGACTGCGGAGCAGATTGGGCACCGGCGTGAGTACGCGAAGTGCATGCGCGCGAACGGGTCGCCCGACTCGCCTGACCCGGCCCCGGATGGCGGATGGCCTGAGGGCGGGATGGGCGTGGAACTCACCCCGCAGGAGCAGGCGGCGAAACTGCGAGCGATGCAAATCTGTGCACCGGTGCTTGATGGGCGTCCGAAGACCACCCCGAACCCGAAGGCGACCTTCCAGGGATGAGCCAGCAGGTACCCCCGGCCGAGCCGGCCCCTACCCCAACAGGCTGGAGGCGGCGACGGCGGCTGCGGGCCGCGCTGGGCGGCGTTGCCGCGCTGGTCACCCTCGCGGTGGCCGGCGCGGCCACCCTTGGCCTCGGCGGGCGGGGTGGGGACACACCGTCGTCGGCGCGTACGGGGCCGGCCGCCACCGCGCCGGTCACCCGGCAGACGCTGGTCAAGACCGTGACGCTGGCCGGCGAACTCGGATACGGCCCAGCCATACCGCTCGCCTCGACCGCCACCGGCACGGTGACCTGGCTACCGGAGGTCGGGGCCACGGTACGGCGCGGCGCGGTGCTGCTACGCGCCGACGAGCGGCCAGTGGTGCTGCTGTATGGCCTCCTACCGATGTACCGGCCACTGGCCGAGGGCAGCACCGGCTCGGACGTGCGGCAGTTCGAGCGAAATCTCGCCGCCCTCGGCTATGGCGGGTTCACGGCGGATGAGGTGTTCTCCGCGACCACTACTGTCGCCGTGAAGCGTTGGCAGAAGGACCTGGAGCTGCCGGAGACCGGTACGGTCGAGCGGGACCGGGTGGTCTACGCGCCGAAGGCGGTACGCATCGCGCAGCACCTGGTACGCCTTGGTGCGAGTGCGACCGGGGACGTGCTGACGTACACCGGCAGTACCCGAATGGTGACGGTGTCCGCCGGCGCGGGCGAGGCCGCTTGGGCGGCGAAGGGCACCAAGGTCACCGTGACGCTGCCCACCGGCGGCTCGGTGGCCGGCAAGGTCAGCGCGGTGGGCGCCCCAGCAGCCGGCGCCCCAGCCGGAGGTGAGCAGCAGCCTGCCAACCCGGAACGGCCCGGCACCGGTGCCGCAACGGTCGAGGTCATTATCGCGATCGCTGATCAGAAGGCTTTGGGTGGGTTGAGCGCCACGCCGGTGGATGTGCGATACGTCGCGAAGGAGCGCCGGGACGTGCTCACCGTGCCGGTGGAGGCGCTGTTGGCGCTCGCCGAGGGTGGGTACGGCGTGGAGGTGACCGAACCGGCCGGAGCCAGGATCGTGGCAGTGCAAGCTGGCTTGTTCGCCGACGGGCGGGTCGAGGTCAGCGGCGAAAGCCTGACCGAGGGCGCGATGGTGGGGGTGCCGCAATGACCGATGTGATCGAACTCGTCGGGGTGTCCCGGGCCTACCCCGGCGGAGTGACGGCGCTACGCGACGTTGACCTGACCATTGCCTACGGAGAACTGGCCGGGATTGTCGGCGCTTCCGGCTCCGGCAAGTCCACCTTGCTGAACCTGATCGGCACCCTCGACCGCCCGTCGGTCGGGACGGTGCGTATCGATGGGCACGACGTGTCCACCCTCACCGACCGGGAGGTGTCCGCCCTCCGCAGCCGCCGGATCGGCTTTGTGTTCCAACAGTTCCACCTGGCCGCCGGCATACCCGTGCTGGACAACGTGGCCGACGGACTGCTCTACGCCGGCACACCCAGGCGGGAAAGGCGGCGACGCGCGGCGAACGCCCTGGCCCGAGTCGGCCTCGACCACCGGCTCGACCACCAGCCGCATGAGCTGTCCGGTGGTGAACGACAACGAGTCGCGTTCGCGCGGGCCGTCATCGGCGAGCCAGCGCTGCTGCTCGCCGATGAGCCGACCGGCAACCTCGACTCGACCGCTGGCACGGCGGTGCTAGCACTGCTGCACGAGTTGCATGCCCAAGGCACAACGGTCGTCGTAATCACACACGACCAGGACATCGCGGCCAGTCTGCCCCGGCAGATCACGCTGCGGGACGGTCGGATCACCCGCGATTCGGGTGGGCCTCCGGCGGTGCGCCGATGACCCAGAAAGCCGGCACCGCCACACCCCGGAAACTCGGCACACCTAAACCGCGGCCGGCCCGCCTCAGCCCAGCCGACGTGGCCCGGCTGGGCGCGGCAGGGTTGCGGGCCCGACCACTTCGGCTCTTCCTCTCCGCGCTGGGCATCGCCATCGGCATCGGAGCGATGCTGGCGGTGGTGGGCATCTCCGCCTCCAGCCGAGCCGAACTGGACCAAACCCTCGACCGGCTCGGCACCAACCTGCTGACCGCAGCCCCAGGCGAGACCCAGACGGGCGAAGAGGCGGTCCTACCCAAGGAGTCAACGGCGTCGGTCGGCCGGATCGGGCCGGTGGAAACGGTCGGCGCAACCGCTGCCATCAAGAAATCCATCTACCGCACAGACCACGTCCCCGCAGGTCAGACCGGCAGCATCCAGGTGCTCGCCGCCCAACCTGAACTGTTGACCGTCGTTGACGCCACGATGCACGCCGGTTCCTGGTTCACGCCCGCCACCGCCACCTATCCAACGGTCATACTCGGCTCCGCCGCCGCGCGCCGCTTGGACGTACCCGGAGTCGGGACGCGGTTGTGGCTGGGCGGCGAGTGGTTCGCGGTAATCGGCATCCTGACGCCCGTACCCCTGATCGAGGAGCTGGACTCGGCCGCGCTGGTGGGGTGGGAGGCCGCTCAGTCCTACCTCGGATTCGACGGCCATCCCACCCGGCTCTACCTCCGTGCCGCGCCCACCCAGGTCGCGGCGGTTCGGGCGGTACTCGGGCGCACCGTCAACCCGCAGACACCAAACGAGGTGGCGGTATCCCGACCCTCCGACGCGTTGGCCGCCCAGCAGGCCACCGACAGCGCCCTGAACGGGTTGCTGCTCGGATTGGGCGCGGTGGCGCTCCTGGTAGGGGGAGTCGGCATCGCCAACACCATGGTGATCTCGGTGTTGGAACGCCGCGTCGAGGTCGGACTACGTCGAGCACTCGGCGCCACCCGCGGACAAATCCTCGGCCAGTTCCTCGCCGAATCGCTACTACTCTCCGCGCTCGGATGTGCGGGCGGCACCCTGCTCGGCGCCGTCGTTACCGGCCTTTACGCGGCAAGTCAAGGCTGGCCCGTCGTGGTGCCCGCCTGGGCAATGGCCGGCGGCCTCGCGTCCACCCTCCTGATCGGCGCCGTCGCCGGCCTCTACCCCGCCGTACGAGCAAGCCGACTCGCGCCGACCGAAGCCCTCGCCGGCACGTGATTCAGCAAGCCTGACCGGGACGGCCATGTCCGTCTTCCTGCCGGGGCGAGCGTCGGTGGCATGCGTTGTCCCAAGCAGTACCCGGGTTCGGCGCCGTCGATCGGATGTGCCCCCTGGCCTCGGTCGGGGTGGCCGGATTCGAACCGACGACCTCTTCGTCCCGAACTGGCGGCGAGGCGGTCGGATCGGGTGTCTTCCGAGGTCAATCGGCCTGCTGCGAGTCGTCCCGGTCGGGTGTGGTCGGCTCGGTTGCTGTACTCCACAGCTGTACTTCCTTGGCTGCGCGGAGGACGTCGCGGGCGGCGGTGGCCACCGGGCAGTCTGCTGTCCGGCAGATCGGGCAGTGGCCGTCGGGTCGGGGTTGGTGGTCGCGGAGGACCCAGCGGGCGGTGAGAATCAGTCGGTTGCGGATCTGGGCCAGGGACAGGAATGGTGCGGTCATGTTCAGGTCACGCCGAGGGTGAGGGCGAGTTGGATAATCGTGGCCGGGGCGTGTGGGTCGCGGGCGACCTGGGCGAGGACCTCCCGGCCTGCGGGGCGGTGGCGTATCTCGGCCGGTGCGGTGTGGTCGGCGTCGATCAGCAGCCGGCCCGCGCTGATCGGGTCGTCTGCTTGGAGGTAGGCGCGGGCGGCGTCGAGCAGGTGGGCGGCGCGGTGTTCGACCGGTAGCCACCGCCAGGTGTCCCGCTTGGTGGTCTTCTCGTGCCAGGCGACCGCGTCGGGTGCGTTGCCGAGTTCGAGGGCTGCGGCGGCACGGGCCAGGTCGACCGCTGTCGGCCCGAACGCGGTCCGGTGGTGGTCGTGGCCGTCGCCTACCCGGGCGGCCATGTCGGCGGCCTCGTCGATCAGGTCGGCGGTGGTCTGGTCGTCGCCGTGTCGGGCCGCGGCCAGGGCGGCCTGCACGAGCAGCGTCCCGCACAGCGACAGCTCCGGTGGTGTTCCGTCGTCCGGGTCGGGCGGGGCGAT
>NZ_JAAALO010000014.1 GCF_009908295.1 Micromonospora rubida | reverse complement strand
CGGCTGCCCTGGGAGGGTGACGGGCCGCTGGTCGACCTGCGGCAGCCGCCCGGGGTGGCGTTCCACGTCTACGACGATGCGGGGCTGCTGACCACCCACTACCGGGTGGTGGTCTGAGGATGCAGGGGATCGCTGCCGGCCAAGGCCCGTTGACGATACCTTGATCACTTACATATGATCCGCGGCGTGAAGCCGATGCGTGAACCGACGTTCCTCATCCTCACCGCGCTCGCTGGCTGCCCTCGCCACGGGTACGGCATCGTCCAGGAGGTCAAGGCCCTCTCCGAAGGGCGGGTCAGCCTTCTCACCGGCACGCTCTACACCGCACTCGACCGGCTGGCCGCCGAGGAACTCGTGGAACACGACCGCGACGAGGAGGTCGACGGCCGGGTGCGCCACTACTACCGGCTCACCGCGCGAGGGCTGACGGCCCTGACCGCCGAGACGGCCCGCCTGCGCCAGCTCACCGGCGCGGCCGAGACCCGACTGCGCGCCCTCCGCCCGGGCATCGCCTGATGACGGGGGCGCTCGCCCGGCGGTACCGCCGGCTGCTCTTCTGCTACCCGCGCGCCCACCGCCGCGACGAACTGCTCGCCACCCTGATCGAGGCGGCCCCGCCCGGGCGCAGCCGACCGACGGTGCGCGAGGCCGCCAACCTGATCCGGCATGGGCTACGGGCCCGCCTCGGCCGCCCCGCCAGCCGCACCGTCGCCGCCTGGGCGGTCCTGGCCGCGATCATCGGCGGGGTCTTCGCCGCCGCGTTCGCCACCCGTGCCGGCTGGGAGACGGCCGAACCGCTGCCCCGGGCCGGGCAAACCCGGGCGATGCTCGCCGAGATCCTGCCCGGCCAGGACCTACGCGGCATCGAGGACGCGCCGGCCATGTTCGTCATCTACGGCCATCCGCTCGGCTGGGACGACGCCAACAGCATGCTGTTCGGCGACGGCGGCGAATACTCGTTGGCGAGCGTCGGCGGTGCCGTCGACGGCATCCCGGTCCGACCGCCGCAGGAAACGCTCGACCTGGCGCGGCAACGGCTGCGGGAGACCGGCTGGACGGTGTACAGGCCGATCGTGCGCAACATGTACGGGTGCATCGGGCCGCCCTGCGATTCGTCGGCGATCCCGACGGACACCACCGTCGTCGCGCAGCGCGGGAACACGACGCTGACACTCCAGGTGAACTCCGAGTCCACCACGGCCAGCACGTTCCTCACGGCGAGCCTCCAACGCGCGACGCCACCGGCCGTCTACCCGTTCGCGGTCGGCGGCGGCCTCGCGGGAGCGGTCGTCGCCTTCCTGCTGTTCGGCTGGGCAAGCCGCCGCACCGACGGGCGCCGCTTGGCGGGCGGGGTCGTCACGACCCTGTTCGGTGCGACCATGCTCCTGTGGTGGGCGCCGACCCTGTTCGCGGTGCCACTGATGGTGCAGCACCATCTCGACGAACCACATCCGTCGTGGCACCCGATGTGGGAATGGCTGGGCCAGCCGACGCTCTCGCTGCTCTTCGTCGTCGGTGGCGGTTGTGTCCTGCTCGGCCTGGGGCTGGCCGCAGTCCCGCGCCCGCGCACCGAGGCAGCGCCCACGACCGCCCCGTCGTGATTGGAACCGCAGAGGTCACACCGCACGGCTGTTCCTCTGCGTCGACGTCGTAGACCGGAACAGGCCCCGGCCGCGGCGAGTGCCGCGCGGCTGGGGCCTGTTCCGGCCGGCCTCGGACAGCGTCCACCTCAGCACCACCGATCCGGCTCTCGGCCTTGGGGACCAACGGAACAGTCAGTATCGGTGAGATTGATCATGGTCGACCTGCCGTGATCCACTAGCACAAGCGATCCGTTTCGTGCGGGTGTTCGGGGAAAGATCCACGGCTGCTCGTGGCCGGGTGGTTACGTCCGCCTCATGCCGGTGGAATTCTTGACTGACGAGCAGGCTGAGGCGTACGGGAAGTTCGCCGAGGAGCCGCCGAAGCCCGAGCTGGAACGCTTTTTCTTCCTGGATGACGTGGACCGGGATCTGATTGCGCTGCGGCGTACGCAGCATCACCAGCTCGGGTTCGCGCTGCAGATGTGCACGGTGCGGTACGTGGGCCTGTTCCTGGGCGAGGACCCGCTGGATGTGCCGTGGCCGGTGGTGGAGCACCTAGCCGAGCAGCTGGGGATCGAGGACGCAGCGGTACACGGACCGGCGTCAGACGGTGTATGACCACGCGTGGGAGATACGTGAGGCGTACGGCTACCAACTGTACGAGGACCGCGCTCAGGGCCGGAAGTTCCGATCCTTTCTGCACGGGCGGGCGTGGACGGCGCACGCCGAGGGGCCGAAGGCCCTGTTCGATCATTCGGTGGGCTGGCTGCGCCGCAACCGGGTGCTGCTGCCTGGGGTGAGCGTGCTGGCCCGGGAGGTCGCCGAGGTCCGCAGAATCGCGGAGGAACGGCTGCACGCCACGGTCGCCAAGGAGGTCCGGCGGGCGGACGCGGCGCTGCCCGGGGACCTGGTGGCCACGCTGAAGACGCCGGAGGGTAAGCGGTATTCGGAGCTGGAGCGGATGCGCCGGCCGCCGACGCGACCACGGGTACCGCGATGAAGGGCGCGTTGCAGACGACGCCCTGGACCTGTTCGAGATCCTGATGGCGACGAGGCTGACCAGTACGGCGAAGCGGTCCAGCGAGAAGCAGCGCCTGTCGACCCTGCCGCAGTTGGAGAGGGCATCGCGGCTGGTGGCGAGGGCGGCGGCGGTGTTCATCGAGGAGCTGGAGCTCATCGAGCAGACCGGCTGCGATGTCGACGTGAGCGCGCTGTGACGGGCCTTGGAGGAGGTCGCACCCCGGGCCGCGCTGTCCAGCGCGGCCACCGTGGTGGTGAGCCTGGTGCCTGAGGACGACAACACGGCGGAGACCGCGCTGCGGAGCGCGCTGGCGCTGCGCTACAACACCGTCAAGCCGTTCCTGTCCTTGCTGGGCGAGTCGAAGGCGCTGGACGCTGCGCCCGGCGGCAGGCGGATTCTCACCGGAGTGCAGCGGCTCCCGGCGCTCTCGCGGAGGAAGGTGGGCGAGAAGCCGCTGCTGCCGCGCGAGGTCGACGACAAGCTGGTGCCGTCGCACTGGCGCAAGGCGGTGTACGCAAACGCGGACCTGCCGGAAGGAGCGGTGGACCGCGACGCGTACGTGGTCTGCGTGCTGGAACAGCTCTTCGGAGCCCTCAAGCGCCGCGACATCTTCGCTTCCCCCTCGCATCGCTGGTCCGACCCGCGCGCCCGCCTGCTCCAGGGCAAGGGGTGGGAGGCGGTGCGCGAGGACGTCCTGGCGGGCCTGAGCCTGGACGAGGACGCGGAACAGCACCTTCGGGAACTGTTCGACGTGCTGGACGCTACGTGGAAGCAGATGGCTGAGCGGCTGGAGGAGGCCGGCGACGACGCGAAAATCAGCATCGAGGTGCAGCCCAACGGGCGGGCGAAGCTGAACGTGGAGAAGCTCCACGCGCTCGGTGAGCCGAAGTCGCTGAAGTGGCTGCGCGAGCGCGTCGAGAAGATGCTCCCGAAGATCGACTTGCCGGACCTGCTCTTTGAGGTGCACGCCTGGACCGGGTTCCTGGACGCCTTCGTGCACCTGGGCGACGGCAAGACCCGCATGAAGGACCTGCCGACCTCGATGGTCGCGCTGCTGGTCTCGGAGGCGTGCAACATCGGCATGACGCCGGTCATCAACCCGGGCTACGAGGCACTGACCCGGTCCCGGCTGGTCCACGTCGACCAGTACTACCTGCGCGCGGACACCATCGCCGCCCTGATCGCAGCCCAGGCCTGGGTGCCGATCGTGCAGTTCTGGGGCAAGGGCCTGCTCGCCTCCGTCGACGGCCTGCGCTTCGTCGTCCCCACGCGGAGCATCAACGCCGCGCCCTCGCCGAAGTACTTCGCGAAGAAGAAGGGCATCACCTGGCTGAATGCGATCAATGACCAGGTGATCGGCATCGGGCAGATGGTGGTGCCCGGCACCCCGCGTGACTCCCTATTCATCCTGGACGCCCTGCTGAACCTGGACGGCGGGGTGAAGCCGGAGATGGTCGCCACCGACAACGCTTCCTACAGCGACATGGTGTTCGGCATCTTCAAGATGCTCGGCTACCGCTTCTCCCCGCGCTTCAAGGACCTGGAGGACCAGCGGTTCTGGAAGGCCCAGATGCCCGGCGCCGAGAACGCCGGCGGGTACGGGCCGCTGGAGGCCATCGCCCGCAACAAGGTGAACGTGAAGAAGATGATCACGCACTGGCCGGACATGCTGCGGGTGGCCGGCTCCCTGGTCACCAACCAGGTGAGGGCCTACGACCTGCTGCGGATGTTCGGCCGCGAGGGCCACCCGGCCCCGCTCGGGCAGGCGTTCGCCGAGTACGGGCGGATCGCCAAGACCCTGCACCTGCTCGCCGTCGTCGACCCCATGGACGACACGTACCGGCGCCAGACGCACAAGCAGCTCACTGTCCAGGAGTCCCGCCACAACCTCGCCCGGAACATCTGCCACGGCAAGAAGGGCACCATCCACCAGGCGTACCGAGACGGGATGGAGGATCAGTTGGGCTCGCTGGGTCTCGTTTTGAACGCCGTGGTGCTCTGGACCACCAGGTACATCGACGCCGCCGTCGCCCAACTCCGCGCCGAGGGCCACGAGATCCGTGACGAGGACGTGGCCCGGCTGTCCCCACTCAAGCACCGCAACCTCAACGTCCTGGGCCGCTACAGCTTCACCGCCTCCGTCCCGCGCGACGGGCTGCGGCCGCTGCGCGACCCGGATGCCGTCGATCTCGATGACGATGACGACGGCAACGACGAGTAACCCACGGCCGCCGCGCCTGCCGTGCTCGGCGGCCGTGCCTACAACCTGGGCGGCGGCTGTCGTTGAGCACGGCATGGCTATGTGCGGTTCGAGGAAGTCCACCAGTTATATGACTCACGAGCGGGCGATGGAGGCCCTGCACCTGCTTTCCGTCAGGGGGCAACTGCACCTGGATGCGGAGCCCGGCCGAGCGACGGCCGGGCTGATCGAGATGTGTGACCTCCTCCACGGGCACCTACGAGGTCTGCGCGGGTCAGCGTGACTTGGGGAAGGCGGCGCGCAGTGCAGAGCCACGGATGATGAACGCGACTTGGATGATGGGCAGCATGCAGACGACCTGCATCACCGCGTACCACGGCGGGCAGACACCCGGGATCAGGTCGACACCGATGATCGCGATCGGCATGATCACGGCGAGGGCGCTCACGCGCTCGAAGGCCCGTCGGGATCCCCGGGAAGCGGAGACGGTCATCCTGTAGATCAGCACAGCGACTACAGGCAGCAGGACTGCCCGGACCCACATGAACGTGTTCACCATATGACCGCTGCTCGACACCACGATGACCGCCAGGAGGGCGACGGCGCTGAGTGCGCCGTAAACCTTGATGCTGCTCTTCGCCGTGTCGAAGGCTCGTCGGGTGTGGGGATGGTCGTGGTGGGCGGCCGAGGGCGGGGTGTGGATGTTGGATTCCATGCTCACCGACGCTACGAAGCGCTCGGTCGACGCGGTATCCGTCTGGACGCACGGGTAGGTGGGGATAGCCCTA
This sequence comes from Micromonospora rubida, assembly GCF_009908295.1. Lineage (GTDB taxonomy): Bacteria > Actinomycetota > Actinomycetes > Mycobacteriales > Micromonosporaceae > Micromonospora > Micromonospora rubida. The sequence continues at coordinate 125,680 of NZ_JAAALO010000014.1, read as the reverse complement.
CTCCCCGGCTGACCAGGGCGGTAGCGGGCTCCGCGCCGTGCACAGTGGAAGCACCGAACGGAAAGCGAAGGAAGAAATATGAGACAGCTGGGTTCGTGGCTGGCGCGCGCTGGCGTGGGGTTCGTACGGGCGTGCGTCGTGGCGGCCATCAGCATGCTGGTCCCGGCCTTGTGGGCAGCCGCCGTGGCGCTGGGGATCTGGTGGGGGGCGGGAAACCCGTGGTCGTGGGTCGCGCCGGTCGTGTTGGTGTGCGGGGGCACGCTCCCCCTGTCCCGCCCGGTCTGCCGGATGGTCCGCTTCCTCGTCACGAAGTGGACGGCCACCGTCATCCCCGCCGGATACCGGGAGGCCGGGCCGGTGACGCGGATGTCCACCGGGTACTGGTGGAACGGCTTCAGTTACGAGCGCACCCGCCGCGACGCCCTCTTGGATCAGAAGTGGCGGGTCCGGTGGAGGGATCCCGCCAACTGGCGCGATCTGAGGTTCACGGCGATTGCGCCGCTCACTGCGGGCGTGGTCGCGTCCCTTCCGCCGGCCGGGGTGGCCGTGGCGGTCCTCGGGCTCGGCCAGCCGGAGTCCGCCGCGCGCGTCGTCGGGGTGCTCGGCCTGGTTGTGGCCTTCGCTAGTGCCCCGTATGCCTGGCGGTGTGTCGAGCCAGTGGCCGTCCGCTTCCTACGCCCGTCACCCGCTATGGCGTTGGCGGACCGTGTGGACGAACTGACCGCCCAGCGCGCGGATGCGACGGTCGCTCAGGCCGCCGAGATCCGCCGGATTGAGCGGGACTTGCACGACGGGGCGCAGGCCCGCCTGGTCGGGCTCGGGCTTTCTTTGGCGACTGCGGAGAAGCTGATGGAAACCGACCCTGACCAGGCCAGGACGCTGATGAGGGAAGCGCGGGCTGGTGCCACGGCGTCACTGACCGAGCTCCGCGAACTGGTTCAGGGAATCAACCCGCCCGTGCTGAACGACCGCGGGCTCGTCGATGCCGTTCGCGCTCTTGCCCTGGACAGCCCGCTCGAAACGGCTGTCAGCGCCGACCTTCAGCTCCGCCTGGACCCGCCGATCGAGTCTGCCCTGTACTTCGCCATCGCCGAACTGCTGACCAACGCGGTCAAGCACGCCCGTGCGACCCTGGCCCGGATCTCCATCACTCAGGACGACACCGGCATCGTCATCGATGTCGAAGACGACGGCCGCGGCGGAGTTGGCGTGCGAGCCGACGGCGGACTTGCGGGGCTGCGTCGCCGGCTCGCGGTCTTCGACGGCACCCTGGAGATCACCAGCCCGGCAGGCGGCCCGACCCGGGTGAGGATGATGGTGCCATGCGAATCGTAGTAGCCGAAGACCTCTACCTCCTGCGTGACGGAATGGTCCGCCTCATCGAGGCGTGCGGGCACCAGGTGGTGGCGACGGCAGCCACCGGACCCGAGACGCTTGAGGCACTGCTGACGTGGCGGCCGGACGTTGCCGTCATCGACGTCCGCATGCCGCCGACCCAGTCGGATGAGGGCCTGCGCGCTGCTCTTGCCGCCCGCAGCGAACTGCCCGGACTGCCGGTCTTCATCCTTTCCCAGTACGTCGAGCAGCTGTACGCCCGCGAACTCCTGGCCGACGGCGCCGGTGGCATTGGCTATTTCCTCAAAGAGAGCGTCTTCGACGCCGATCAGTTCATCGATGCCCTGGAACGCGTCGCCGGCGGCGGGACCGCCATGGACCCAGCCGTCATCGCCAAGTTGCTGTCCAGCGGGTCCTCGAACCGGCGACTCGAACGGCTCACCGAACGCGAACACTCCGTGCTCGGCCTCATGGCCGAAGGATTGTCCAATCAGGCCATCGGCCAGCGCCTCTTCCTCAGCGAAAGCGCCATCAGCAAATACACGACCTCCATGTTCGGCAAACTCGGCATCTCCGATGACGACACCAACAACCGCCGCGTCCTCGCCGTCCTCACCTACCTGAATAACCCCTGACGCCCCTCGGCTCCACCGCAGTCGGCGTTTCATAAGTGGTCCCCGTTTCAACACCGGACGTTGACGGCATCGTCGCAGGCCGGTTCGTTTCACGGGTCGTTTCCTTCCTCTTGACCTGTGAAACGTACTCCTGAAACGATCCCGGCGTGATCACCGATCCGTACCGGCTCGTCGAGTCGCACGTCTGCCCGATGTCCACCTGCCAGGCCCCGGCGGGCTCGCCCTGCCGCACCACCTCCGGCAAGGTCGCACTCAAGTACCACACCGCCCGCTTCCAGCTCGTCCCCGCCCTGCGGTCCGAACTGCACGTCGCCACCCCCGCCGTACGCCATCCCGGTTCCGTCTGGACGGCCCTGCCGGTGCAGAAGCTCGCGGCGCCGGCCGTGCCGATGGAGGTCAGGCTCGCGTACGCGCGGGTTTCCAGCCGGTCGCAGGAGATCCAGTCCCAGATCGACGCCCTCGAAGCCTCCGGCGTGCACCGGCTGTTCCAGGAGCAGATCAGCACTCGGGTCCGGGAGCGTCCCGAGATGAAGGCGGCCCTGGCGGCGGCCCGCGAGTACCGCTCACTGGGCGCGAAGGTCACGCTCGTGGTGCACGAGATGAAGCGGCTGGGCCGCGGAGCCCTGGAACTGCTGAAGGCCGCCGAGGAACTGCGGGACGCCGAGATCGAGCTGGAGTTCCTCACCGGCCCCCTCGCCGGGAAGCACGACCCGGCCGGCCACGGCGCCGCTCTGTTCGCCTTCTTCGCCGCCATGGCAGAGTCCGAGCGCGACTACATCCGCGACAAGACCCTCGAAGGCCAGGAGACCGCCCGCACGAAAGGCAAGGCCATCGGCGGTGTCAAGGTCTCCGACGAGGACATGCTCGCCACCGCTCTACGCCTTCGCGACGAGGAGTTGAGCCTGCGCGAGATCGCTTCCCGGCTGGTGATCCGCACCGGCAAGAAACGCGGGCAGCACCCTGCCCCGGCCACCGTCATGCGCATGCTGCGCGAGCACGACGAGCAGAAGGCCGCCGCCGCGCAGGGCGCGTGACTGGCCCCCAGCCACCATGATCGTTCTCATCGATACTGACTGTTCTGTTGGTCCCCATGGCCGGTCCGCGCTGGGGCGGGCGGTCGTCGCCGACGCTCTGCGCGCCGTCGATCCGGTCGGCGCGCGTGCGGTGGAACACGAGACGGACTGGCGGCACGGATACCTCGGGCACTTCCGGCGGCTCGTCGAGGCCGGGCTGCTCTCCCGCGACGCCGCGGTGACGATCGCCCGCGACGGGCTCGCCTCGCTGCACCGCCGGATGACCGTGCTCCGCGCAGACGGCGTCGAGGTGGGCCTCGGCGATGTGTTCGCCACTTCCGCCCAGGTCGAGCCGCTGCGGACGGCCACGATCGCCGGCGCAGGTGAGGCCGAGCGTGAGCTGTCGCTGCCGTACCGGGGCCGCCGGCTGCGCGGCGACGACCTGTGCCGCCGGCTCGACGCGTGGGTCGCCGCCGGGGTCGTCGAGCCGTCCTGCGCCGAGGCAGTACGTGCCGTCATGGCCAACCCGGGCTGGCTCGACCTGCGCGACCACCGCATCGTGGTGCTCGGCGCGGGCGCCGAGATGGGCCCGCTACCGTCGGTGCTGCGCTGGGGCGGCGACGTCGTCGCGGTCGACCTGCCGCGCCCGGAGATCTGGCGGCGGCTGCTGGACACCACCCGCCGCTCCGCCGGCCGGCTCCACCTGCCCGTGCCGGCCGACACCGGCCCCGACGACGACACGGTGACCGCCCGCGCCGGCGCCGACCTGCTGCACCACCTTCCGCAGGTGGCCGACTGGCTGCTCGGCGTCGAGGGCCGGCTCGTGCTGGGCAACTACGTCTACGCCGACGGCGCGACCAACGTCCGGGTCGCCGCAGCCGTCGACGCGCTGACGCTGCGGTTGCAGGAGCGCCGCGACGACGTGGCGCTGGCGTTCCTGGCCACCCCCACCGACGTTTTCGCCGTCCCCGGGGACGCGGTGCAGCACGCCGCGCGGGGCTACGCCGCGCGGGGCATCCTCCGCCGGTCGCTGCGGTTCGCCTCCGGCGGAAGGCTCCTGCACCGCAACTACCCGCCGGGCGTCGACCCGGGTGTCAACGACAGCCTCGTCCCGCAGCAGGGCCCCAACTACGCGTTGGCGAAACGCCTGCAGCGGTGGCGGGCGACGACCGCCCGCGACGCGGGGGCGACCGTGTCGTTCACGGTCGCCCCGCCCACCCGGACCCGCTCGGTGCTGCGTAATCGGGCGCTCGCCGCCGCGTACGCCGGTGCGCACCGCTTCGGCATCGAGGTGTTCGACCCGGCTACCAGCAACACGTTGATGGCCGCGCTCCTGGTGCACGACCTGCGCACCGGCGGCGGCCCGGCGCTGCCGCACCCGTGGCAGGACGAGGCGTACGGTGCGGCGCACGGCGGGCTGTGGCGGGTGCCGTACACCCCGCGCAGCGCCCTGGGCCTCGCCGTGCTGCTCGGCCTGGGCGGCGCGCGTCCGCACCGGCACCGCATCGACCGAGGCGATCCTGCGCCGCTTTACCCGCGCCGCCTCGCACCCCACGTACCAGGCGATGCTGGAGGTCGGCCGGGCCGTCAAGACGGCCTTCGTGGCTCGGTATCTGCGCGACCGGGACCTGCAGCGCGAGATCCACGACGGGCTGAACGTGGCTGAGGGCTGGAACGGCGGCAACCAAGTGCTGTTCTACGGCAAGGGCGGCGACATCGCCACCAACCGCCGCGACGAGCAGGAACTGTCCGTGGCCTGCCTGCACGTGTTGCAGGCCTCCGTCGCCTACGTCAACACCCTGCTCGTGCAGGACGTCCTCGCCGAACCCGCCTGGTCCGACACGCTCACCGCAGAAGACCGGCGCGGCCTGACGCCGCTGTTCTGGACCCACGTCGCCCCGTACGGCGAGGTGACGCTCAACATGACCAAGCGGCTGGAGCTGCGCGGCGAAACGGCATCAAACGCCGCCAGCCCTGACCGTCCGGGCGGTGCAAGAGCAACCGCAGAAGCCTCCAAAATTCCTCAGCCGAGCGCTGATGCGCTATGAAGGTCGCCATGGCAGAAGGGTCCAGCCGCAGCTCTCGGCGCAGAGAGCCAACGGTTTGGCGGTTGGTCGAGGGCTATCGCCAGCCGAGACAGATCTGAGAAGAAAGGGGGAGTGGGGTTCCCTCCATGGCGCCCCTTCTCGGCGTCTGGGTAGGTGAGGAGGGCAATCCGTTGATGAGTGGGGACGCGGCTCGGGCCGGTTTCGTCGAGTTTGTGCGGGCTGAGAGCGCCGGGCTGACTCGGTTCGCGTATCTGCTCACTGGTGATCGGCACCACGCCGAGGATTTGGTTCAGGTGGCCCTTGCCCGGGTTGCGGTCCGGTGGGAGCGGCTCGACGAGCCTGGCGCGTACGTGCGTCGGGTGCTTTATACGCAGGCGGCTAGTTGGTGGCGGTGGCGGCGGGCGCGTCCACCGGAGCAACTCGACGGGTTCGTGCCGGACCGCCCGGCGGGTCTCGGCGATGATGCTGATCTGCGGGTCGTGTTGCAAGCGGCGCTGGCCCGGTTGACCGTGCGGCAACGGGCAGTGCTGGTGCTGCGCTACTACGAGGACCGCACCGAGACCGAGACCGCCGATCTGCTCGGCTGCCGCGTCGGCACGGTGAAGAGCCAAACCCGGCACGCCCTCGGCCGGCTGCGCACCCTCGCCCCCGAGTTGGCCGAACTCATCGGCCGGGCCCCGCAGGAGGTGACACGATGACCAGCCGACTCAGTGAAGCACTGCACGGCCTCGCCGACGGCGTGCCGGCGGCCACCGTACCCGAGGAGCTCTTCGACCGGGCGCGGGCCCGGCACCGGCATCGCCGGGCCGCCACGGCCGGCGCGCTCGCCGTGCTGGTGCTGCTGCTCGGCGCGGGGTACGCGCTACGCCCGGCGCCCATTCGATGGCCTTCGGCGGCCGGCTCCACCGCTCCCGGCCTGCCCACCCGGCTGGTCGACCCGCCGCTGCGGACTGCGACCGTGGCCCAGTCGGCGCCCGGCGCGGCGGCGATGCTCTTCGGCGGCCCGGCAGTGCGCGATAACTGGAACGAGACCAGGATGGGGGTGGTAGCCGCAGACGTCGACCGGTACCGCGTGCTCACGCCTTCCGAGTCGCAGACCGCGGGGTTCGGGGCGTTGCTTTCCCCGAACGGCCGGTACGTCTGGGCAGGCGGGTTGCTCTATGACTTGACGTCCGGCCGGTCCGCCCCGGCTGGAACGGACGGCTACCCGCTCGCCTTCGCGCCCAACGGTAAGCGTCTCGCCTACGCCGACCATGACACCTTCACCTCGCCGAACACCTACGCCACTCCGTACGTCGGGCTGTACGACCGAGACCGCCGCGCCGACGTGTTGCGGGTACGGGTTGGCACCGCCTGGGTGCCACCCGGACAAGCAGCGGTTTCACCAGACGGTACTGAGCTGGCAGTGCAGGTACGCGACGAGGTGTGGCTGACCCGAGTCGCCGACGCCGATCCCGACGGCACCGCCACGCCGTATCGGAAGCTACCGCTCAACGGCGGACGGCTACCTGGGGCCGGCTCCTGGCTGCCGGACGGACGGACGATGGCCACCCTCACCCGGTCGACCTGCACAGACTGCCCCGTGCCGTCATACCCACGCACGTGGCGGCTAGAGACCCGCGACGTGGCCAACGCTGCGGTGGTCCCTGGGCCCGCCTTCCCCGACGTTCGCTCCGCCACGTACGTCCACCTCGTCGGATGGCGCTCAGCGGACGAAGCGGTCGCCCTGATCGGCGTGCCCGGCCCGACGGCGGTGGACCGCCCGGACACCCACGACATCGCCACCAGCCCCTACCAGGAACACGGCACGACAGCGGTCCAGTTAGTGCTACTACGTCGAGGCGCGACCTCCCCCGAGGTACTCCTTCGCACTCCGGCTGGGATCACCGAGATGACAGTCGCCGCCGACCTCGCCATCCACGGCACCATACGCGAGTCCGGCCGTCCCGACTTCGGCCCACCACCAATGTGGCTTATCGCAGCAGGAGCAATCCTCACCGCAATCGCAGGCGCCGCACTGCATTCACTCCTGCAGTACCTGCGCCGCAACAGGCGTCCGAGGAGCCAGCGACCGTGAGTGAGGAGCATCGAGTCGGGCCCGCCCAGGCTACTAACGGGTCGTCTTCGCCCGTTCAATCGCCCGATACACGGTCGAACGGGCTACGCCGAACAGTTCTGCCAGCTCAGCGCTGGTGTGTTCGCCGGCCTTGTGCAGGGCGACCAGGTGCGCCTCTTGCCTGATGCTGAGCTTGGGCGCCTTGCCCCGTAACCGCCCTTTGGCCTTGGCGATCTTCATGCCCTCGCGAGTCCGCATCCGGGTCAGGTCCGCCTCGAACTCGGCGATCATCGCGAGAGTGGTGAACAGCAATTTACCCATCGCGTCGGTCGGGTCGTGGATGGATCCACCGAGGTTGAGCTTGACGTGCCGGCCGGTCAACTCCTTGGCGATGTCGTGCGCGTCGGAGACCGAGCGGGCGAGCCGGTCCAGCTTCGTCACGACCAGCTGATCGTCGGCCCGGCACGCCGCGAGGGCCTCGCGCAGGCCAGGCCGGGCTCGGTTGGTTCCGGTCAGGCCTTTATCGACATAGATCCGATCGGTGGCGACGCCGAGTTCGGCGAGCGCCGCCAGTTGCGTGGCGAAGTCTTGCTCGTCGGTAGACACCCGCGCGTAGCCGATCTTGAGGCCATTCCTGGCCTGACTGTACCGTTCAACCCCCGATGACCGGGCACTTTATCGGGCGGGCCTTACGGGACTTGTTCATCAGGGGCGGTCGTTTGGGTCGAAGGGTTCCCTGGGTGTCCCGGTGGACGATCCCCTAACGGGACACCAGCCAAGACGCTCATCCGTCGCTGTCCGTCAACCTATCAAGATCAGCTATTGGGCGGCTGGTGACACGTTCGTTACCGGCACCCCTAACAACACCATCCGGGCCAGACGGTCTGCGGTGCGAACGATCGGAGCAGACACTGGACGCACATGACGGTCAGCCTGATCATCGAGGAACACCAGCCCGGCGACCTGACGGCCGGCCTCCCGCTGCCTGTAACGGCAGCGTCGGCCCGTGGCAATAGATGACGTGAGAGACAACCCGCCACAGGCGACCGCGCACGAGCCCGAGCGAGAACGGACCCGCCGCATCGGCAGCGACCGCGCGGCGCTCGAGGCGTTCTACGCCGAGCACTACCCGGACGTGGTCCGGTACTTCACCCGGCGGCTGCGCGACCCGCACGACGTTGCCGACCTCGTGGCGGACACCTTCATCGCCGCCATCGGCGACGCGGCGGGGTTCGATCCGCGGCGCGGCCGGCCGTTGGCCTGGCTGCTCGGCATCGCCCACAACACTCTGCGCCGCTTCTACCGGCAGCGGGAGGCCGACCGTCAGGTCGCGGTCCGGTTCGCCGGGCGTCGGCTCCTCGATGCGGACGACATCGTCCGCATCGAGGAGCAGATCGACGCCGAGCAACGGGCGCGCCGGGCGCGAGGTGTCCTGCGCGAGCTGTCCGCCACCGACCGCGAGCTGATCGAGCTGGTCGACATCGCCGGGCTGACTCCAAGGGAGGCCGCCCATGCCATGGGCCTCCTGCCCGCAACGGTCCGGGTGCGGCTCTTCCGCGCGCGGGCGAGGCTGCGCGCGGCATACGACATCCAGGAGGAGATCCGATGACCCGCTTCCGACAGGCACTTCTCGACGAACTGCTGACCCGGGTCGTCGACCCGGTCGATCAGCCGGCGCCGGCGAGCCGCGGCGTCCTGAGGCGACGGCCCCGGCTGGTGCTCGCCGCCGGGGGTGGTTTCGCGGTGCTCGCGGTGGCGGCCACGCTGGTCCTGACGACGGCCCAGGCCCCCACCGCTGCGGCGTACGTGCTGACCGCCAACAAGGACGGTACGGTGACCGTCAGGTTCCATCACATCGCCGACCCGGACGGCGTCAACCGGGCCCTGCGCGAGGCCGGCGTGCGCGCGGCGGTCTTTCCACCACAGCCGGCAGCCTCCTGCCCGGTCTCGGACCGGGGCACTGAGGTGCACGTCGGGATCGCCCAGGCATACGCAGTGAATACGGCTCTCGTCTGGGATACCGATGTGGCCCATCTCCGGCCGGATCAGATCCCCGCCGGGACGGTGCTGGCTCTGATACCGAGGAGCCACGGGCCGCGCGGCGAGGCTGGCCTCTACCTCTACAGCTCCCTGTACCGGGATCCGGGGCCAAAATGCGTCGCGGACGACGTGCGGTCTGGCCCGATCAGTCCTGCTCCCGCCGGCCCGGTGGCCTCCGCCCCGGCAGCGGGCGATTCGACGGGCATCCCGGACTCCCCCGGCCCCGGCGGCTCGCCGCGCTGACAACAGCGGACCGCCCGCCGCCGGCACCCAACGTCCGCACCGGTGCCCGCTGCCGACCTGACCCGTGCAGCCCGAAAACTGCGCCGGGTACTGCGCCCCGGCGGCCGAGTGCTGATCCGCTCCGCTTCGCACTCTCCGGCCGACCCCAGGCGACCACCCTGTTCCGCCACCTTCCCGAAGTCGTCCACGTGCTCGACACCTATCCCAGCGGGGCCGACGTCGAAGCAGCCTTCACCATCGCCGGGCTCGCTACCGCCGGCTTCGAGCAGGTCCCGCAGGTAACCACGACGGCGCTAAGCGAGGCCGCGACGGCGCGACGCCGTCCGAGATCCTGCCCAGGGCCTCGGCCTCGCAGGTCCTGCGCTGTCTCTGTTTCCGCTCCCGCGAATGCTCCAGGAGATCGCCGCCACGCCGCCCCCCTGCCGCCCCGCGCATCGGGCAGTCGGGTGGCGGCCGGACGATTGCCCCCGCATCCGGTCGGGGACCTGCCTTTCAGCCCCTTTGGAGCTGCCCCGTTTACGCGCCCGCTCCATCGGTAGCACAAACGGGGCAGCTCCAAAGGGGCCGGCACAGGGTGGGCCGACCCGGCAGGGACCCGCCCCGGCGAAGACCGACTCGACAGGGGTCGATGACGTCGGTAGCGCGCGTATCCCCCTCAAGGTCTCGATGGGCCGCCCGTAGTTTCGTGATCAGGTCTTCCAGGGAGCGGCCGAGCCGGTCGAGGGAGACGACGGTGAGCGCGTCGCCGGGCCGGATGCTCCTGCCGGCGTACGCCGTCGGATCCGACGTAGACCACCGCGAACCCGTCGCTGAGTTCCGTCGAGGACACCGCTCTTGCAGCGTGCACCGCTACCTGCCCTCGCCGAAGCAACCATCAGGGTGCCTCACCTCAACTGGCAGACGACACCAGGGCGTCAACCCACGGCGCCTGTCCTGACCCGTCGTAGTTGACATGCGCCTGCCTCCTTGACCTGGGGAATGTCATCCTCATTGGGCCGTCCACCCTGCTCGCGGCCCGGTGTATCTGATGCCCGCAGAAGTGATCATGTTGTGGTTGGTCGAGTGCGGGCGGACGTGATTGTCGATCAGGGTCGTGAGCCGGTTGCGGTGACCAGTGGGCAGTGGGTCGTAGCGGATTGACAGGTCGAGGAGGTTGCAGAAGGCGGCGTAGGCGTGGTTTTGGGTCATCGGGAAGGTGGCTTGGATCTGCCATCGGCGTGTGACGAAGAGGTTGGCCGCCGCGACGATCTCCGGGTAGCTCGCGGCGTGGAACGCGGGGTCTTCTAAGTGATGTTGGTGTGCGGCTGGTTGGAGCACGGTTAGCCGTCGGTCCTGGTTGTGACCGAGGTAGCGTCCGTGAATGTGTTCCCAGGCATCGAAGGCTGCTCTGGTGGCGATCAGGACGGCGGCCTGGCCGTAACGACGGACGAGACGCCGGTGGCGGACCTGCGCCGATTTGATCTCTGGTAGGCGCTCGATGTTGATGGCGTGGTCGGTGACGGGCCACGCCGTCGCTGCGGGGGCTCGGGTGCCGAGCCAGAGGTTGTGCTTGACGCAGGCGGTGACGTGGTGCGGGTAGTAGCGGTGGACGGGGCCGCCTCGGTGGCGGCGGACGCAGGGCGGGCAGGCGGGCCGGGGGAAGGCTTGGAACAGCCACCAGCGCGGCGCGGGTTGGCGTAGCTCGGGCAGAACGCGGCGAAGGTGGTCGGCGGGTTGGCCGGTGAGTGCGCTGAGCTTGTCGAGGTTGAAATTTCGTTTGTGGCTGTAGGAGACCTTGTTCGGCGAGGCGTCGATGGCGGCCTCGATGTCGCGGACGGCGGTGTGGTTGGTGGCGGCGAGCCGCTCCAAGTAGGAGGTGACGGTTTCCCAGGTGACGGGGGGCGTGGGGATGGGCAGCCGCCTGGTGGGTGCGCCGGTCATGCTGCGCCCTGTCGTTGGCGGCGTTGGCGGGCGGGACTCGGGGTGGGGGTGGCTGTCTCGGCGGCGTGGTCGAGGCGGATCGCGTCGAGGTGGGCCTTGGTGATCTTTTCGGTGCCGTCGAGGATGGTGTCGATCGCGGCGCCGCGGATGAGGTGGGACAGGCTGCCGATCATGCCGCGTGAGCGTTGGTAGAGGTATTCGCCGTGGCGGGCGAGGGTGCCGGTCTTGTGTCGGTGCAGCCGTAGGGCCTGTTCGAGGGTGGCGACCAGGGCCCGCCAGTTCTCCCGTTGGGCGGTGGTGCCGTAGGCGAACGGCCGGGTCGCGATGGTGGCGAACCGGCTGGCGATCTGTTCGCCGCGGGTGCCGGTGAACAGGTTGGCCCGCTCGACGTTGATGCCGGAGTAGACGAACGTGGCGGGGATTCGCTCGGAGAAGTATTTGAGCTGGTCGGATGCTTCGGCTCCGGCGCGGGTGGCCAGGTTGAGGTTGTGGATCTCGTCGACGAGCACCAGGTCGCAGCCGACGTCGCAGAGCACGGCGCAGACGGCGTTGGTGACGTCGGTGATGTTGGACCTGGAGGCCAGAGGCAGGCCGAGGAAGCGGGCGAACTCGACGGCGAGCATGCGGGGTGTCGCCGCTGGTGGGACGGTGACGTAGACGGCCGGGATTCGCGGCCCGGTCATCGGGTTGCGCAGCGCGACGGCGAGTTCGTGGGCGCGGCCGAGCTGGGTGATGGCGGTCGTCTTGCCGGTGCCGGCGCCGCCGGTGATGATCAGCCCTCGGCGGGCGGATATCTGCCGGCGGTTGAGGATCAGCAGCCGGCGGACGGTCTTGACGACCTCCTGGATGGTCGGGGTGTTCACCACTATGAGGTCGCTGTGGTAGTCCAGGCGGGCGTCGTCGTAGGCGGCCTGCTCGACCGGGCTCAGGTGCGGCCAGTCCAGGTGCAGCTCGGGCGGGCGGGGGTCGTGCTGGACCCACCGTGACCAGCCTTCCTTGCTGGTCAGCGGTTCGTCAGCCGGCGGGGTGAATGCGGCGGTCATAGCCACCGTTGCGCCTCCTCGCGAGCGTCGAAGATCCCGAAGGGGATGACGTTGTCGACCTGGCCGTCCTCGGGCTCGTCGTCGTCCACGGGTGGACGCTCGGGAGCGACGCGGGGGCGGTGCGACGCGGCGGCGGCCCGGGTCCTGGCCGCCACCCGCCGGTCGGTCTCGCCCACCGAGGCTTGCGGTGCGGGGCCCTCGCCGGCGCGGCGCAGCAGGTCGGCCAGCACCCGGGCGGTCGCGGTCTCGTTCGGCTCGCCGGCGGGGTCCGGGGTGGCCTGTTGTCGGGCGTGGCGCCAGGTGAAGTCCGCGAACGGAGCGGCCACCATCGGCAGGTGGGTCCACCCGGCGCGGATCCACCCGCCGTCGCGGTGGTTGCGCACCCAGACCTGGGTCAGGTCGTAGGGGTCGTGGCGGACCTCCCACAACCCCTGCTTGGCCGCGACCCCAGAGTGCTGCCGACGGTAGGGATTGAGCGCCCTGCTGTCGTAGGTGCGCCCATCGAGGCGAACGCCGTAGTCGTTGATCGTGCGCCATGTCCCCGGCAGCAGTTCGACGTAGTCGTCGCCGGTGAGCATCAGCGGAACGTAGCCGGCCGCGGTGACCAACACCGCGAACATCTCGTTCGGTGATAGCACCCGCCCGGTGTCCGGGCTGAGTAGACCCTCGTGTGGGCGCTGCTGCCACCCGGCGACGATCCACTCATCGAGCAGGTCCTGCATCTGGGCCATCGACCACACCGCCTCGGCCTGCACCCGGCTGCCCCGGTGAGCGACGTCCCGGCCGGTGTAGCCGGCGACGTACTGACAGAACAGCGTGTTGATCGACCCGAAGGTGCGCTCGACGATGCCCTTATCCGTCGGGCTGCGCGGATGCGCCGGCTGCACCGAGATCCCCAACGTCTGGCAGGCCCGCAGGAACGTGTCGGACAGATAGACCTTCCCCCGGTCGCAGACAATCGTCTCCGGGACCACGACCGGTTTCGCGGCGGCCTGCTCCATCCGCGCGTCAATGTCCGCCAGCCGCCGGTGTGGCAGCCTCGATGCCGCCATCCGCAGCGACTCGTCCCAGCCCGGCCGCATCGGCTCGGGGACCAACATCTGCGCCAACAGCAGGGAGGCGTCCACGGCTTTCGTGCCCACCGGCCGCAACACTGCGGCGCAGATGGTGCGGGTGGCGACATCCACCGCCGCGGTCAACTCGACCCGACGGGCCTGACCGTCATCGAAGACCACCATCACGTCCAACACGGTGGTGTCGATCTGCACGTGCTGACCCGGCCGAGCCGCCCACGTCACCGTGAATGGGCCGCCCGGCCGGTTCGCCGTCGACCGGCGGGTCGTCGCCGCGCCGAAAGTGTGCTGGCCCACGGACAACGCGGCGACCAGGCGGTGGAATGTGCTCTTCGGTGGCAGTGCCACCACGCCTGCTCCGTGTCGCTGCGTCAAGATTCTTTCGACCTGGTGCCGCAGCCGGGAGCGAGTGCCGGTCGACTGATTCTCCTGCGCGGTCAACGCCTCACGGATCGCGGCCACCACCCGTTCGTCGGCCCGCCCGACCTGCGAGACAGGTCGCTGTGACCGACCGTCCACCAAGGCGCGCAGGCCGCCGGTTCGGTAACGTTGCCGCATCCGCTGAACGGTCGCCACGCTTGCGGGGATCCCGGACGCGGACAACTCCTCGGCCTTCGCCGCCACCCGCTGTCGTATGCCGTGCAGGCGCGGGTCGTACTCACTTCGCGGCGCTGTCCCCGGCTCGGCGCCGGGAGGAAGCCCGGTCTCGACCTCGATGATGTGTTGCTCCCACTGCCGGGCCCGCTGCGCGACGTCCTCGGCGACATCAGCGAGGGCATGATCGGCAAGAACCGTGCGCGGCTCGGCTGGATCCCCGCCGAGGATGTCGAAGCCCGGCGAGCCCACCAGGTGCGTCAGCAACACCGCCCTCGGCGTACCGTCCGAGCCGATCAGCCGCACCCATGACCCCGACAACACCGCCACCTGGTGCTCTGCGCCGTCAAAGGCAACTCGATCACCCACCCGCAGCAGCCGCGTCACGTTCCCGCCCTCACCACGATCGACGCGGCGTCCAACCGTAGTGCCATGTCGACGGACAACTGCTGCGACCAGATCAAGTGATAGAGCACTGGCAGGACCGCGATCGGGTCACCGACCTGCGCTGCCACCTCCATCAACGGCGTCGGCGAGCCGAACCGGTCAAGCAGCTGAGCCGCGACTTGCCCGTCGAGATAGCGGGGGTGTCGGTAGCCGGCCAGCCACCGCAGGTTCGCCAACCACACCCCATCGTGCCCGCTCACGAGCCGGTAGTCCCAGCCCACAACGTCGCACGCCTGGGCGGTGGCGTCGAACGCGGCAACGTCCCTCTCCGCGATCCGGTCCGTTGGACGGCAGTCGATCACCACCCCGGTCCCGTCCCGGCGGCGGGCGAAGAAGTCCGGCGCGTGTGACCTCGCTCGCCTCGTGTCCGGCCACCACAACCAGAACGGCTGCGCGGCGAAGCCCACCACGGACGCGTCGAAGTCCAACGCCATCGCCTCGTCGCGCTCCAACCACGACTCGAAACCGACGTGAGCACCGATGCACGCCGCCCAGTACAGGCCCGGATAGTTGCGCTGCCCTCGGTACGACGGGAACGAGCGGACCGCCGGCACCTGCTCGAACGCGACATCTGCCACATCGACCAGGCGCCGACGCACCTCGCCCCCGCCCTCAACGACAAAGCCAACCTCGAACTCCACCGGATCCGTCAGGCGACCACCTGACACGGACCGTAGATTGGCCACCGCGACCACCCACCTACATGCCTCGCCGGTCCGCCAGTGTCGCAGCTGCTGATCAGATTCAGCGTGCCGGGTCGCAGATCACCAGACCAACGGCACCAATTCTCAGGCGTGCGGCTGCGGATTGCGGGCCCCGGTTAACCAGGTGCGGTCTGGGGGCCGGTACGGACCGTCAATTCTGGGCCCTCGCAGAAGTGCTTTGGTTGCCTTCGCCGAGGAGTCGCTGCACCTCACTGGTAACCCGCGGGGAAGCGATCGGAGCCCAGGCGGCGAACAGGGAGCGAAAGTACGCGCCGTGCTTGTCCACGGTAGAAGGATCTTGATCGATGACGTCCAGCTCGTTGACGATGCTGAGATCCACGAAGGGTCGCATCTGGCCGGGGCTCAGGTGCCACGTCTGATCGGTGAAGCGGTCGACGACCTCACCGGTTGTCGCCAGCTCTCGCCAGGTCCGCCTGCGGTCGCAGGCCCCGTACAGATAAACCAACGCCTCAGCGTCGTCGCCGATGAGGTTTCGCAGCGTGGCTCGATCGTTCCAGTCGAGCAGCGTCACATCGAAGCCGTCCGTGCCGTAAACGGCATGCGCGAGACCTGCCAGTTGCGTGTCAACGCCACACTCCAGCTCAGCGAGACGGTCATGTACCCGGCACAGGTGGGCGTAGAGGGTGCCGCCGGGGTGCTGAATTGCCTCAGCTCCACGCTGCCGTAGCCAGCGCCGCACGTCAGAGTCCGCACCCATGGCCCGACCTTACGTAAACCGCGTCTGGCCGGCAGCCCGTCAGCCTGGGCGGTTCGTCACACCGCCGCACCCTTGCTTCCTCGGGTGTCCAGGCAGTTGGGTCAAAGGCATGGCTCGAATCACGTACGACAATGCGGACGCCGCGGCGTTCGAGGCGACCCGTCACCTCACCGACGAGGGGCTCTCGGCTTGGCGGGAGGCCGTGACCCGGCACCTTGACCCTCATGCAGGCATGCGAGTGCTCGACCTGGGCTCCGGCACCGGAATGTGGGCGCGAGCCTTCATTGACTGGTACGACATCGAGGTCACCGCGGTCGAGCCCTCCGAGGCGATGCGTGCCCGCTCGATGTACCAGCCTGTCGTGCATGGCGACGCCGAGCGCATCCCGCTCGACGACGGCAGCGTCGACGCCGCCTGGATCTCCACGGTCATTCACCACGTGCCAGACCTGACCCGTGCAGCCCGAGAACTACGCAGGGTCGTCCGCCCCGGCGGCCCGGTGCTGATCCGCTCCGCGTTCGCCGGCCGACACCAAGCGATTACCCTGTTCCGTTACTTCCCCGAAGCCATCCGGGTGCTCGACACCTACCCCAGCGTGGCCGACGTCGAAGCAGCCTTCACTGCCGCCGGGTTCGTCACCGTCGGCCTCGAACAGGTCCCGCAGGTAACCGCAGCCTCACTACGTGAGGCTGCGACGGCACTGCGCCGCGAGGCACACACCCCTCTGCAATTGATAAGCGACGACGAGTACGCCGCAGGCCTGGCCCGACTGCGCACGGCAGCGCAACGTGAGACCGGACCCGTGGTTGACGCCCTGGACCTCCTCGTCCTCACCTGAGCAGCAACAGAATCTTGAGAAGATCACAGACAATCGTGGCAATGTGGTTGGGGTCGCGGTGACTGCTACATCGGATCGTGGAGTAGCGCCCGTGCGCGTTTCGATGGCGGTTTATCCAGGCACGTTCGATCCGTTTACCCCGGGACACCGCGACCTGGTGGCCCGCGCTCGGGTGATGTTCGATCGGATCATCGTGTTGCTGGCGGTAAACGCCGACAAGCAACCAACCGCCGGGGCCACGGCCAGGGCCGTACAGGTGCGCGACGCCATGCCGGCAGCCTGGGACAACGTCGAAGTGGACACCTGGACCGGCCTAACCACTGCCTACTGCCTCCGCCGCAGCGCCACGGTCATCGTCCGCGGCGTACGCACGGCCGCTGACCTTGGCTATGAGTACCAGCTCGCCGCGATGAACGAGCAACTCGGCATTCAGACCATCTGGTTGCCGACCCGTCCGCACCTGGCCGCCATTTCATCCACGGCCGCACGCGCACACCGATCGGCACACATCCGGCGCGAGGACATCGATCGGCAACCACGCCCCCGGCCGTCGGCCCGCCGGTCGCATAACGCTGAAAGCGAGTCTCAGCTACCGTAAGCCATCTGTCCAGCGTTGATTCTCCGTCGCCGCTACGGGCGGACACGCTCAGCTACGACGCAACACGCAGACCACCTTGCCGAGGATCACCGCGCGGTCACCGGGGATGACGGGGTAGCGCGGGTTGCGGGGTAGCAGGTCCACGGCGCCGTCCCGGATACGCAAGACCTTGACGGTGGCCTCGTCGTCAATCATGGCGGCGATGATGTCGCCACTGTCGGCTACCGCTTGCTGCCGCACCACGACGACGTCCCCGTCTGCGATGCCAGCTTCGACCATTGAGTCTCCGCGGACATGCAGCGCGAACAGCCTTCCGTGGCCGACGAGCTTCCTGGGCAGGGTCAGGAATTCCTCGACGTACTCCTCGGCCAGAATGGGAGCGCCGGCAGCGATCGAGCCCAGCAGCGGAACCTGAACACCAGAGAGCGCGCCACCAGTGGCGTCTGAGCGTCGCGATGGGCGGGCGTCAACAGCGCGTGGCCCGTGTGCGGCCCGGCGCAGGAAGCCTCGCTGTTGGAGCACCTTCAGATGGTGCGCTACCGATGATGGAGACCCGAGTCCGACCGCAGCGCCGATCTCCCGCACCGTCGGTGGATACCCATGGCGCTCGACCCACTGCCGTATCACGACCAAGATCTGTCGTTGACGAGGACTCAAGCCGGGCAGGTCCGGAGGCAGCCCCGAGGTTGTCATCCTCGGACGATACCCCCGCGTTCGATCAAATGTGCTAATCGGCACGCGTCGCCAGCACGGCCTATCAGGACGTCACCCCCGAATCCGGTTCACTCAAGCAGCCGCCGCCCCCAGCTTCACTGGGTCGGGTCGCAGATAGTCGGGCCCACAACTCCAGCTTCAGCGGGATGTCTCAGATCAACTGGGACAGGACAGCGCCAAATCAGGTGCCTGAGCCAGGACAGCCCTTCTGGCGCACATAACTGTCATTATGATGCAACATGCTTTTGCCTGGTTTGTCCCCGCCTAATTATTGGATTATCGAAAAAATTAATCCAATAATTAGGTCAAGGTGTGGTGAGCCGACGGCGTCCGTGAGGGTCGTTCAACCAGTGCGGCCCCGGTGACTGGACAGGTGCCGAATCTTCGTTGCTACGGCGTTGACGGAGCTGAAGGATGCGGATCGTGAAGATCGAGATCCGACCTGTTGAACGTTCCGAGGCGGTCGAGTACCTCAAGGTGCTGCCGTACGCCAACGGGCTGCCGAACTGGGAGCCGGCACCCGCCTCATGGCATGGTGGCCCAGAAGCGTGGCCGCCCCCGAGAAAGCCGGCCACCGAGCAGCAACTGGAAGCTTGGGCCGATGAGGTAATGGATGTTCACTTCCATCCCCAAGCTGCCTTCGTGGACGGAAAGCTTGTGGGCGGCTCGGCGATGCTCTCGCTGGCCATCACCGTGCCGGGCATGCGTGTTGTCCCCCTCGGTGGCGTCACGGCAACTGGTGTGATCGCGACTCACCGTCGGCGCGGTCTCCTGCGCGGCATGATGCAGGCGATGTTCGAGGAGGCCTTGGACCGCGGCGAACCGCTGGCCGCTTTGAGCGCAAGCGAGGGCGGCATCTACGGACGCTTCGGGTTTTCCCCGGCGACGATGCGCGCCCGTTGGGAGCTGGACCGCAGCGACTCCCGCTTCATTGACCCCGTATCCTCGACCTGCCGGGCGCCTTGACCGCACGCGCCTACGACACTGCCGCTGAGCTGACCTTCGCGATCGAGGACGACAGTATGTGCCCGCACAATGTCGGCGCCTGGCGGTTGGCAGTATCCCCTGAAGGGGCGACCTGCACCCGAACGGACATGCGACCGGACCTCACGATGGACATCCAGTCATTGAGTTCCCTGTATTTGGGCGGCATGTCCGCTGCCGTGATGGCCGGAGCAGGACGCATCCATCCTCACCGACCCGGTGCGGTGAACGACACCGCCCGGGTCTTCCGTGTTGATCCCGAACCGTTCAACTCTTTCGGTTTCTGATCTCTCCGGTTGGGTCGCGAGGGCGAGCCGCAGGTCAATCCACCTCAGCCTCGCCAACTCAAACGAGAAGAGACACGGCCGACTCACCTGCACTGCACTACTACGTGGTCCACGACGGCGCCGGCGAGCCGGAAGGGCTGCTGGCCGAGAGGTTCCTGCTCGCCCGGACTACTCCTCGACCGGGCTGGTGAGCGTCGGCTGGAGCATGCGGCAGCGGGGACGACCCCCGTCACCGTCGACCGGCTCCGCTGAGCGCTCGGCCCAGCGCACCGCCGGGCCCATCGCGGAGGCCGCCGCGACGAAGAGCCCGCCCAGCAGCAGCCAGCCCGGGGCGCCCCAACCGATGATCAGGGTGGTGAGGACAAGAGGGCCGAGCATGCGGGCCACGGCGGTGCCGGTGCCGAAGAAGCCCTGATACTGGCCCTGACGCCCGGCGGGTGCCAGCCCGAAGCTGATCTCCCAGGAGCCGGCTGCCTGCATCATCTCGCCGATGACCTGCATGCCTGCGGCGAGCACCAGGACGACGGCGACCTGCCAGGGTGACGTGCCGACGCCGGAGAGGGCGAACACGGCACAGGAAACGAACATCGCCAGCCCGGAGTACCGCACGAAACTGGTTGCGCTGCGCAGATCGGTGACCCCGCGGGCGATCCGGACCTGGAACATCACGACGCTGAGCGTGTTGAGGATCAGCAGCACCGCGACCACCCACCCGGGCGCCTCGGTGCGCTGGGTGATCCACAGGGGAATGATGAGGCTGAGCAGTGGCATGTACAGCAGCAGAATGGCGTTGAGCAGCGTGATCACGGCGTACGGGCGGTCGCTGAGCACCGCGAGGGCCGGTGCGCCGCCGCCTGCGCGCGGTGCGGGTCGCACCACGGGCAGCCCCCGCAGCAGCACGGCGGCGAGCAGGAAACTCGCCGCGTCGACGCCCAGCACCGTCAGGTAGGCGAGCGGGGTGTCGACGGCCAGGGCCACGCCGCCCAGGGCCGCGCCGATCGCCAGGCCGGCATTGAGCGTGGACTGCAGGTGGGCCCGGACCCTGGTGCCGAGTGTGCTCAGGCCCGAAGCCAGGCGTTGCATACGCTGTCCAAGATCGGGGACGGGAGCGCGTGGCCCGCGATCACGCGGTCGTTGCTGCGGGACGCCGATGACGAGGTCGCGCGAAGCGCGTGGCGTGCTGCCGTCGTCCTCGTGCCCGCCGGGGAACGGGAAGGGGCGCCAAGCGGCATAAGCAAAGGCAAAGAAGTTGACCCCTCCTTGCCACTCTCAACATATATCGCACCGGGGGCCTTGCGGCAAGACCCGGGTGGTGTCGCAGAATCTCCAGCCAAAGCCAAAACCTGTGGAAATCGGGGATTCGCGGAGTTCGGGTGCTTCGGCCGGTGTGCTGAGTGGAGAGTTCTCATGATTGACGTGATCGTTGCGGGTGGTGGACCGACCGGCCTGATGCTGGCGAGCGAGCTGCGGCTGCACGGGGTACGGGTGCTCGTGCTGGAGAGGGACGCGGAGCCGACCAGGGTCGTTCGTGCCCTCGGCCTGCACGCGCGCAGTATCGAGGTGATGGACCAGCGGGGTCTGCTGGAGCGGTTCCTCGCGCTCGGCCAGCAGCACCCACTCGGTGGTTTCTTCGCCGGCATCCCCAAGCCGCAGCCGCAGCGCCTGGACACCGCGCACGCCTACGTCCTCGGCATCCCGCAGACCAGCACCGATCGCCTGCTGGCCGAGCGCGCCACCGAGCTCGGCGTCGAGATCCGCCGGGGCTGCGAACTGGTCGGGCTCAGCCAGGACGACCACGGGGTGACCGCCGAACTGGCCGACGGCACGCGGCTGCGTTCGCGTTACCTCGTCGGCTGCGACGGCGGCCGCAGCACGGTTCGCAAGCTGCTCGGCGTCGGTTTCCCCGGCGAGCCCACCACGGTCGAGACGCTGCTGGGCGAGATGGAGGTGGGCGAGGACCCGGCGACGGTGGCCGCCGTCGTCGCGGAGGTCCGCAAGACCCAACTGCGCTTCGGCCTCGGGCCCCTCGGGGACGGGGTGTACCGCGTTGTCGTGCCCGCGCAGGGGGTGGCCGAGGACCGCAGGGTCCCGCCGACCATCGAGGATTTCAGGCGACAGCTGCGGGTGTTCGCGGGCACCGACTTCGGTGTGCACTCGCCGCGCTGGCTGTCCCGCTTCGGCGACGCCACCCGGCTGGCCGAGCGCTACCGGGTCGGCCGGGTGCTGCTGGCCGGCGACGCGGCGCACATCCACCCGCCGACCGGTGGGCAGGGCCTCAACCTCGGCGTCCAGGACGCGTTCAACCTCGGCTGGAAACTGGCCGCCGAGGTCAATGGCTGGGCACCGGAGGGGCTGCTGGACAGCTACCACACCGAACGGCACCCGGTGGCCGCCGACGTGCTGAACAACACCCGCGCGCAGATGGAGCTGCTGTCCACCGATCCGGGACCCCGGGCGGTGCGCCGACTGCTGTCGGAACTGATGGACTTCGAGGACGTGAACCGGTACCTGATCGAGAAGATCACCGCGATCGGGGTCCGCTACGACTTCGGCGCGGGACACGAACTGCTCGGCCGGCGGCTGCGGGACGTGCGGCTGAAGCGGGGGCGCCTCTACGAGCTGACACACGGCGGCCGCGGGCTGCTGCTCGACCAGACCGGCCGGCTCTCGGTGGCGGGCTGGGCGGAACGGGTCGACCATGTCGTCGACGTCAGCGAGGAGCTGGACGCGCCCGCCGTGCTGCTGCGACCCGACGGCCACGTGGTGTGGGTCGGTGAAGACCAGCAGGATCTGCTCAGCCACCTGCCCAAGTGGTTCGGCGCCGCGAGCTGAGCGCCCGGTCGGGGGGCGATTCGCGCTCTGCGGTGACCGCCTTGACTTATCGATCGCCGCCAATTTAACTTTTAGGAAACTTTCCTAAAAGGAGGACGCCATGGGCGGTCGTACCGGTCCACGAAGATCCCCCCGCCTGCCGCTGGCCGTCACGGTCCTGCTGGCCGTGGTCGGCGCCATCGTCGCGCCGCCGACCGCGGCCCAGGCCGCCGCCGGTCTCACCGCCACCTTCTCCTCGTCCGACAACGGCTCGTGGCGGATGGACAAGTACGTCATCAGCAACCCGACGGCGACCGCGATCTCCGGCTGGACCCTCGACTTCGACCTGCCAGCCGGGGTGACCATGGGCAACGCCTACCACGGCACCGTCACCCGGGTCGGCGACCACGTCACGGTCGTCAACGCGCACTACAACGGCACCGTCGCGGCCGGTGGCAGCACCGAGCCGTACAGCTTCTGGTTCATCGCGACCGGGACGGCCACCACGCCGACGAACTGCCGGGTCAACGGGAACAAGTGCGACGGCAGCCCCGACCGGGCGCCGGGCACGCCGACCGGCCTCCAGGTCAGCGGGCGGACCACCAAGACCCTGTCGCTGACCTGGACCGCCGCCGCCGCCACCGACTTCCCGATCGCGGGGTACGACGTGCTGCGCGGCGGGACCGTCGTCGCGTCGGTCACCGGCACCGCGGCGACCATCGGCGGGCTGACGCCGAACACCCCGTACACCTTCGCCGTCGCGGCCAGGGACACCCGCGGCAACGTCTCGCCGGCGAGCGCCGCCGTCGCGGCCACCACGCTCAACCCGGCCGACGACACCGTCGCCCCGCCGGCACCCGGTGGTCTGCGCAGCACCGCCGTGACGGCCACCGGCGTCACGCTCGCGTGGAACGCCGTCAACGACGCCAGCGGCATCGCCGGGTACGACGTCTACCGCGGCAGCCAGCTCGCCGCCACGGTCAACGGCACGGGCACCAGCATCACCGTCGGCGGACTCACCCCACTGACCACGTACACCTTCACCGTCCGCGCCCGCGACACCTACGACAACGTCTCGCCCGCCAGCGCGCCGGTCACCGTCACCACCGACGACGTGATGGGCGCCGGCCGGTACGCCAAGGTCGGCTACTTCGTCCAATGGGGAATCTACGGCCGGCAGTACTTCGTGAAGAACCTCGACACGTCCGGCGCCGCGGCGAAGCTGACCCACATCAACTACGCCTTCGCCAACCTCGACCCGGTGAACCTGACCTGCCTGCAAGGCGTCACCCGAGGCACCACCCAGAACCCGCAGGACCCCGACCAGGGCACCGGCGCGGGCGACGCCGACGCCGACTACGGCCGACCGTTCAGCGCGGCGCAGTCGGTCGACGGCGTCGCCGACACCGGCTGGGAGAGTCTGCGCGGCAACTTCAACCAGCTCAAGAAGCTCAAGGCCAAGTACCCGCACCTGAAGATCCTGATCTCGCTCGGAGGCTGGACGTACTCCAAGTTCTTCTCCGACGCCGCGGCGACCCCCGCGAGCCGGGAGAAGCTGGTCCGCTCGTGCCTGGACATCTACCTGCGGGGCAACCTGCCGGTGGCCGGCAACGCGGGCGGGCCGGGCACCGCGGCCGGCATCTTCGACGGCATCGACCTCGACTGGGAGTGGCCCGGCGCCGAAGGGCATCCCGGCAACCACTGGGGGCCGCAGGACAAGGCCAACAACACGGCGCTGCTCGCCGAATTCCGCCGGCAGCTGGACGCACTCGGCGCGACCACCGGCAAGCGGCACCTGCTGACCGCGTTCACCCCGGCCGACCCGGCGAAGATCGACGCGGGGTGGGACATCAGCCGCGCCGACGGCACGCCGAGCGTCTTCGACTACCTCGACTTCGCCAACGTGCAGGGGTACGACTTCCACGGCGCCGGCAGCGACAACTCGTGGGAGCCGAACCGCACCGGACACCAGGGCAACCTGTACCGCGACGCGCAGGACCCGTACCCGTTCGAGTTCAGCGTCGAACGCGCCGTGCGCACGTACACCGACGCCGGGGTCAACCCGCGCCAGCTCACCGTCGGCTTCGCCTTCTACGGCCGGGGCTGGCAGGGGGTCAGCGCCGGGACCCTGCCGGGCGGCGGCTCGGCCAACGGGGAGTGGCAGACCGCCACCGGGGCGGCGCCCGGCCAGTTCGCCGAGGAGGCGGGCACCCGCGGGTACGCCAACCTGCTCGCGATGGTGCCCGGCTGCACCGTCCAACACGACACCCAGTCGGTTTCGTCGTACTGCTCCACCGGCAACGGCGGGCAGTGGTGGACCTTCGACGACCCGTGGTCGATCGGCCAGAAGACCACGTGGGCCAAGCAGCAGAACCTGCTCGGCGGCATGATCTGGGAGATGTCCGGCGACACCACCGCCGGCACCCTGATGTCCACGGTGAACACCGGCCTGCCATCACCGCGCTGACACCAACCCGGGGCGGCGGCGCGGTAGCCCCGCCGCCCCGGTGGTCCCGCCGTCCGGCCTCGGTGGGTCAGGGCAGCGCGGCCCGCCACGTCCACGAGGTGCGGCGGGGCCGGCCGTCGAACTCCGCACGGCCGGTCATGCACAGCAGCACCTGCGCCGGCGGCCCCGGCGGGGCCTCGGGGAACAGCCGGTCCAGCACGACGGCGGCGAGCCGGTCGGGAAGCTGGCAGGCCACCCCGAGGCCCTGGGCGACGTCGTGGGTGTGCAGCAGGACCTCGGCGACGCCCATGGCGGCGAACCCGGCCGGGTCGCAGGGGCCGAAGTGCCAGGCCCGCAGGCCCGGGTCGGCGGCGTCGAGCGCCGTGGCGAGCAGGCCGCCGCAGGTCGCGGCGACGGTCAGGACCTCGGCGGGAGACGCGGAGGAAGAGACGGTCAGGTCGAACGGCAGGTAGCCGCCCGAGGGCCGGCCGGCGACCTGCCCGGCGTACGCGAGCAGGTCGTGGGCCACGTGCGCGGCCGTGGTCCAGCAGGTCCAGTCCAGCGTGCCCGCCGGGACGGTCCAGTCCCGACCGGTGTACGGCCCGAGCGCGCCGAGCATCGCATCGGTCGCGGCCCGGACGGGCGCCCCACCCATCCGCGTCATCCCCCGACTGTCAGGTCTCGACTTGACCTGACCAGCGGAACGGCCCGCTAACCGTTGGGCCACTCAGCCGGTCGGGCCGCTGCGGAGGACTCGGGTCAGGGTGTCGAGCGCGGCTGGGTAGCCGCCCTCGGTGGGGGTGCCGTAGCCGACGATGAGACCGGGTGGGTGGTCGCCGGGGGTGTGCCAGTGGCGTCCCAGGTCGCCCAGCGCCAGGCCGTGCGCCGCCGCGCGGGCGAGGATCTGCTGCTCGCCGGGGCCGGTGGCGGGCAGGCTGACCATCGCGTGCAGGCCGGCGGCGACCCCGCGCGGGACGAAGCGGCGGCCGAGCCGGTCGACGAGCAGGTCGCGGCGGTGCCGGTAGCGCAGCCGGCAGGCGCGGATGTGCCGGTCGTAGGCGTGGCTGACGATCAGGTCGGCGAGGGCGAGTTGGCCGATCACCTCGGTGTGCAGGTCGGTGTGCCGCTTGGCGTGGATCACCGGTTCGACGAGGCGCTCGGGTAGCACCATCCAGGCCAGCCGCAGGGCGGGCCCGAGGGTTTTGGCGGCGCTGCCCACGTAGGCGACGTGGTCCGGCGCCATCCCCTGGAGCGCGCCGACGGGTTGGCGGTCGTAGCGGAACTCGCCGTCGTAGTCGTCCTCGATGATCAGGCCGCCGCCCGCCCTGGCCCATTCGGTGGCGGCGTGGCGGCGCTGCGGGTGCAGGGTCACCCCGGTGGGGTACTGGTGCGCCGGGGTCACCACGACCGCCCGCGCCGCCGTGAACCCGGACGTGGACAGCAGGTCGGTGCGGGCGCCTCGTTCGTCGACCGGCAGCGCGACGACCCCGGCGCGGGCGTGCCGGACCACGTCGCGGTGGAAGCTCAGGCCGGGGTCCTCCATGGCGAGGACCGCGCCGTCGAGCACGCCGGCGAGCAGGGCGAGGGCCTGCACGTACCCGGAGGTGATCACGATCTGGTCCGGGACGGCCCTGACGCCACGGGCGCGTCCCAGGTAGTCCGCCAGCGCGGTACGCAGCTCGACCCGGCCGCGCGGGTCACCGTAGTCGTAGGCGGACGTCGGTGCGACCGCCAGAGCCCGCCGGGTGGCCCGCAGCCAGGCGGCCGTCGGAAAGGTGGAAACGTCGGGGCTGCCGGGACGAAGGTCGCACCGCGGCGCCGACACCTCAGGGGCCGGCGGTACGGCGTGCGCCCGGCGCTGCGCGAGGTGGGCAACGACGGTGCCCGATCCGGTCCGGGCACTCAGGTAGCCCTCGGCGATCAACTGGTCGTACGCGGCGCTGACGGTGCCGCGAGCCAGATCGAGCTCCAGAGCGAGCGAGCGGGTGGACGGCAGCCGGGTCTGCGGCGCCAGCCGCCCGGCCCGGATGGCCTCGCGCAACGCCCGCTCAAGTCCCGCTCGACGACCGGACGCCGGATCGAACTCCAGATGCAGGTCCACCCCGAAAGCGGCCCAATCAATCGACACGATATTGGGGATCCTCCCGGCGCGAAGTGGGGTCGGGCCGGGCGAATGCCTGCCGGCTGTGCACGAGGAACTCACGCAGCGCGGGGCTGTGCGTGGCCTTCCAGACCAGGGCGAGCAGGGCGGGTGTCTCGACGTCGTCGATCGGGAGGGCGGTGAGCCGCTCGCGGTAGTGCCTGGCCATCGAGTCGCTGAGGATGGCGACGGCGAGCCCACGGATCGCCAGGTCGGCGATGGCATCCGCAGCGCCGGCCTGCAGCGCGATCACGGGTTGGAGGCGCTGCGTCGCGCAGGCCTGGTCGAAGACCGTACGCAGGCCGGTGCCGGGGGGCATGCACACGATCGGATAGGCGCCCAGGTCGCGCAGGGTGATCTTCCGCTGTTGCGCCAAGGGGTGCTCGGCGGGGACCGCCGCGACGAGCCGTTCGCTGATGATCGTCAGCGCGGCCAGCCCGTCGGGGGTGGTGGCCGCCGCCCCGATCAGGGCCAGGTCGACGGTGCCGGCGCGCACCCCCTCGACGAGCCGGTCGGAGTTGTCCTCCAGCAGCGAGATCTCCACACCGGGATGTGCCCGGTGGAACGCGGCGAGGGCGTCGAACAGCGGCGTGACGGTGCAGCCGACGACCATCCCGACGGTGAGCCGGCCACGGATCAGGTCGGTCACCTCGCCGACCGCCTGGCTGACCGCGCCAGCGGCGGCGAGCGCGGTGCGGGCGTGTTCGAGCGCGGCCTTCCCCGCCACGGTGAGGGTGGCGGTGCGCGCCGACCGGTCGAACAGGTCGGCACCGAGTTCACGTTCCAGCTGGCGGATCTGTGCGCTGACGCCGGACTGGCTGATGTGCACCCGCTCGGCCGCCCGGGTGAAGTTCTGCTCCTCGGCGACCGCGACGAAGTACTCCAACTGCCTCAGCTCCATGACTGCGGATTCTAGCTCCCAGCAGATCTAGCTGTTGGACTTCTGCATCGTAGGCGACCACGCTGGGACGCGCTGAAGCCCACACCAGGAGGAAAGCCATGCCGGAACACGAGAAGGCGCTGCGGCCCGAAGACATCTCCCGCCTGTTCGTCGAACGATCCAACGCCGGTGACGCGGCCGGAGTCGCCGCGCTCTACGAGGAGGACGCGGTGCTGGCGTACCCGCCCGGCGGCCAGACGGTGGGCCGAGAGGCGATCCGCGCGCTGTGGGAGAAGGTGCTGGCCAACCGTCCCCGCTTCGAGCCGGAACCACCGCTGCCGACGCTGATCAGCGGCGACATCGCCCTCACCTCGACCGTGGCGAAGGACGGGGCCGGCGCCCGCGCGCAGGTCGCCCGGCGCCAGCCCGACGGAAGCTGGCTACGCATGCTCGACCAGCCCGAGTTCGCCCCGCCCGCCCGCTGAACCACCCGCCAGAGCCGCCCCCGGCGAGGACGAGCGTCCGCCCGCCCCGCAAACCGGCGCTGCGCTGACGTCCTCAGTTTCCTCGTGGACGCGGCGGGCCGCGCTGTCCTGACCACCACCGGATGCGGGGGCACCGGGAACGGCGACTGCGGCGCAGTACCGTGATCATGAGACGCGCAACGTGCTCTACCACTACGGGCCGGAGAAGCTCGTCATCGGCAGGTTCTGCGCACTGGGCGCGGGAGTGCGGTTCATCATGAACGGCGCCAACCACCGCATGGACGGCCCGTCGACCTTCCCCTTCCCCACCATGGGCGGCTCGTGGTCCGAACACTTCGACCTGCTCGCCGGCCTGCCGAATCGTGGCGACACCGTCGTCGGCAACGACGTCTGGCTCGGCTACGACGCGATGGTGCTGCCCGGCGTACGGATCGGACACGGCGCGATCGTCGGCTCCGGCGCCGTGGTCACCGCGGACGTGCCCGACTACGGGATCGTCGGCGGCAACCCGGCCCGTCTCATCCGCACCCGCTACCCGGACCAGGACGTCGCCCGGCTGCTGGCGGTGGCCTGGTGGGACTGGCCTGCCGAGCACATCACCGCGCACGTGCGGACCATCATGTCGGGCGGCATCGCCGAACTCGAAGCCGTCGCCCCGGGATAGAGTCCGGGCATGTACTTCCAGCAGATCTACGGCTGACACGGACGGGGCGCCGCCCCGCTTCCGTCCCGCACACCCGTGCGCCTGCCCATGACGGGCTCTCCGCTCAAAGCGGTTGGCGCACCGGCCTGCCATGTCCCTTTCGCCGTAGACCTGAAAATTGGTGATCCTGCATGTCTCGTCGCCGCGCCCACATCGCGATGGTCGGCATCCCCGCCGTCAGTCACGTCCTGCCAAGCCTTGAGGTCATCCGTGAGCTGGTGGCCCGCGGCCACCGGGTGACCTACGCCAACGACCCGGCGGTGGCCGACCTGATCGCCGCCACCGGCGCTGAACTCGTCCCCTGCGCCTCCACGCTGCCCGTCGGCGACAACGACTGGCCCGAGGACCCCATCGCCGCGATGGGGCTCTTCCTCGACGACGCCATCCAGGCCCTCCCGCAGTTGCGCGCCGCCTACGACCGCGACCGTGCGGACCTCTACCTCTACGACATCGGCGCCTATGCCGCACGCGCCCTCGCCGAGACGCAGCACCGGCCCGTCATGCAACTGTCCCCGACCTTCGTGGCCTGGAAAGGCTACGAGCAGGACGTCGCGGCGCACCTGTGGCAACTGCCGGGCGCCGACGCGTACCGGGCGAAGTTCGCGCGGTGGCTGGCAGCGTGCGGGGCGTCCACCACGGACGTGGACGACTTCTCCGGCCGTCCCGCGCGGGCCCTGGCCCTGATCCCCCGGGCGATGCAGCCGCACGCCGACCAGGTCGACACCGATGTGGTGACGTTCGTCGGCCGCTGTCTCGGCGCGAGTGGGGGCAGGGACGCCTGGGCCCGTCCCGCCGATGCCGAGAACGTGCTCCTGATCTCCCTCGGCTCGGCGTACACCCGCCAACCGGAGTTCTACCGCCAGTGCCTGGCCGCCTACGGCAACCTGCCCGGGTGGCACGTGGTGCTCCAGATCGGCAGGCACACCGACCCTCGGGAACTCGGCGACATCCCGCCCAACGTCGAGGTCCACTCCTGGGTACCTCAGTTGGTGGTGTTGGAACAGGCCGACGCGTTTGTCACCCATGCGGGAATGGGCGGCAGCAGTGAAGGGCTGCTCACCGGTGTTCCGATGATCGCTGTTCCGCAGGCCGCCGAACAGTTCAGCAACGCCGACCGGCTCGTCGAGCTGGGTGTGGCCCGCCGCATCGACACCTCGGACGCCACCGCCGCGGCGCTGCGGACCGCCCTGGGTGAACTCGTCGCCGACGCGGAGGTCGGCCGCCGCCGGGCGCTGCTGCGTGCCGACGCGCGAGCCGAGGGGGGCACCGCGCGAGCCGCCGACCTCATCGAGGACGCCCTGGGCTGACCGCCGCCCGCCCGGACCGGGGTGGTGGACAACGAGCACCGCCCCGGTCAGGCGCGGCGGCCCCAGGGCCGCCACCAGCCTCGACGGCTTCGCGGCGGCTGCGGTGCGGGGCCGGTCTCCGCCCGGGACCGGTCCCGGGCGGCACGCCACTGCCGGACCGCCTCGTCGGCGTTGGCGGGCCGGACGACGACCCGCGGCCCGGTCGGGTTGCGCAACCAGGCGAGGACCTGCGCGTTGAGGTCGCCCACGTACGCGCGCACGGCCTGCTCGGTGGGCAGGTCCCGAACCTCGTCGGGGATCCGCTCGATCCGGCGGCGCAGTTGCAACGGGGTGGGCAGCAGCAGGTCGGTGGGTAGCGCCTCGCGCTCCAGGAAACTCTTGATCCACCACGACTCGTCGTAGGGGGTGTTTCGTCCGGGGAGCGGCTTGCCCATGCCGGGCAGGTTGTCGAACTCCCCGCGCGCCTGGGCGGTGCGGATCTGCGCCTCGGCCGCCGCTTCCCACCTGTCGGTCACCGTCGCCACCTCCCCTGACCACCGTAACCTCTGCCGTCTGGGGCAGCGTCGCGTCGCCGCCGGTCATTCCCGGGTTGGCCTGGGCGACGGCCGGCAGGTGCGTCGGCGGCTCGGTCGACCGGCTGCCTCTTGCGGGATCGGGGGAAGGTCACACCGCGTGTCCCGTTGCCCGCGTCGGTGCTGCGGAGGTCAGGCCTGGGCGCGGTGTGGGGCCGGCGGTGCCCCGCGGACGTGCCGGTGCCCGTCACGGGGGAACGGCGCGCGGGCCGGCAGGACCTCCTGGAACAGGTAGCCGGTCTTTTCCGCCACCCGACACGAGGCCAGGTTGTCGACCTGGTGCAGCAGTTCCAGCCGGGCCAGCCCGGTCGCGGCGAACCGGGTGAACGCCCAGCCGGTGACCGCTTCCACCGCCCGGGGCGCGATGCCACGCCCACGCGCCCAGGCTGCCGTCCAGTAGCCCACCTCGGCGTGTTCGCGGCCGGGCAGGACCTCCTTGAGCACCACCGTGGCGACGAGCCGGTCCGCGGCGGCGGGTCGGGGCTCCAGCACCGCGAAGCTGAACCGGCTGCCGGCGGCCCAGCCCTGCCGGCTGCGGGTCACCCACCGCCGGGCCCCGTTGGCGTCGTCGATGGGGCGGCGCACCCAGCGGCGCAGCTCCGGGTCGCGGTAGACCTCGATCAGCTCGGCGATGTCCGCGTCGCACCATGGGCGGAGCAGCAACTCGGGGCGGTGGGGGGTCGCGGGGGCCCGCAGCAGGACCGGCATCCCCGTAGTGTGGCCCATCACGTGGGCCGGGTGCTGCCCCGTCGGGCCGCCCACGGTGTTGCTGGCGCACGGGCTCGACGCGCCGTCGAGCCCGGCCCTCACCTGACCCGGACCGCCGCGCCGGTCAGCCGGTGGTGTCGCGGTGGCGGCGGACGAGGCCCTCGGCCAGCGGCGCGCCATCGAGGTCACCGGCGGCGACCCGGCCGGCGACGGTGCGCCGCACGAGGCGGTCGGCGAACGCGGGCGCGTGCCGGGCCAGGGCCAGCTCGAGGCGTCCCCGGGCGGTGGTGGAAACGTCGCGGGGGGCGCGGCGGGCGGTGGCGGCGCGCAGGATCGCCGCGACGACGCCCTCGACGGATTCCAGCCGGGACACCCCCCGCAGGGACAGGCCGGCGCGGGAGGTGCTGTCGTGGATCGGTGAGGCGACCATGCTGGGGTAGACGACGCTGACCCCGACGTGGGTGCCGACCTCCAGCCGCAGCGCGTCGGCGTACGCGACGAGGGCGCGCTTGCTGACCCCGTACGCGGCCGCGAGGGGCAGCGGCAGGACCGCCATCCGGCTCGCCACGAAGATGACCCGGCCGCGGGCGTCGACGAGGGCGGGCAGGGCGGCGGCGGTGGTCCGCCACGCGGCGAGCAGGTTCACCTCGATCTGCTGGCGCACGGTGTCGTCGGGTGCCAGTTCGGCGGGGGCGGGTCCGCCGACGCCGGCGTTGTTGACGAGCAGGTCGAGACCACCGAGCCGGTTGACGGCGGCGCGCACGGCCGCGGTCGTGGTGTCCGGGTCGGTCAGGTCGACGCCGAGCACCGGCACTCCGGCGGCGGTGCCGGGGTACAGGTCGAGGCCGACGACGCGGGCGCCGGCGGTGGCCAGGGACGCGCACAACTCGCGTCCGAAGGTGCCCCGGGCGCCGGTGACGACGACCCGGCGGCCGGTCAGGGCGCTCATCGGGTCGCCCGGGCGCGGCGGGCGCCGGCGGCCAGTTCCCGGCGCAGGTCGGCCAGGTACGCGTCGAAGTCGACCCGCATCGCCGGTCGGCGCTGCCCCCACCGGGCGGTGGCGGCGGCCATCTCGGCCCGGCAGACGGCGCGCCGCCGGTCCGCGTCGGGCAGGGCGTACCGGCCGGTCAGCTGCGCGGCGACGAGTCGGGCCTGCGCCTCGACCAGGGGGAACGCGGCTCCGGTGGACTGCATGAGCCCGACGAACGCCAGGCCGGGGGCGTCGAGGTGGAACACGTGCCGGTACAGCGGGAGGGTGTCGGGGCCGGTGCCGAGCAGCGCCGGGTCGAGGAAGTCCACGGCGACCCGGTAGCCGGTGCACCACACGACGAGGTCGACCTCGTCGATACGGCCGTCGGTGAACTCGACCCGGTCACCGTGGAACGCGGCGATGCCGGGGCGGCCCTCGACGGCGCCGTGGGTGAGCCGGGACAGCAGCGTGTCGGAGAGGGTGGGATGGTCCTGGAGGAAGCCGTGGGTGGGGGCGGGCAGTCCGTAGCGGGGCGGTGGGCCCACGGTGGCGGCGAGCATGGCCTGGCTGATCCGCTGGCGCAGCCGCCAGGGCAGCCGGCGCGCGAGGGCCCCGTTGAGGGTGTCCGACGGGCGGCCGAGCAGGTACTTGGGCACCACCCACACCCCGCGGCGCAGGGACAGCAGGGTGCGCCGGGCGGTGTGGGAGGCGTCCACGGCGATGTCCATCGCGGAGTTGCCGCCGCCGACGACCAGGACCCGCCGGTCGGTGAGCTGCTCGGGGCCCCGGTAGTCGTGGCTGTGTAGCTGTTCGGCGGCGCAGTCGCCCGGGTAGCCGGGCGCGGGTGGGCGGGGCACCCGGTTGTGGCCGTTGGCGATGACGACCGCCTCCACGTCGACCTCGACGGGGCCGTGCGGGCCGGTGGCCCGTACGGCCCAGCGGCCGTCGGCGCCGGGGGCGACGCGGGTGACGGTGTGCCGCAGCGCGACGGCGTCGAGCAGCCCGAAGCGTCGCGCGTAGTCGTGCAGGTAGCCGGCGACCCGGGTGTGGTCGGGGTAGTCGGGCCAGTGCGCCGGCATGGGGTGGTCGGCGAACTGGGTGCGGGTCCTGCTGGTGTTCAGGTGCAGGGTGCGGTAGGCGGGCGAGTCGGGGGCCCCGTACACCCACAGGCCGCCGACGGTGTCGGCGGACTCGTAGGCCACGGCGGTGATGCCGGCGTCGGTCAGCGCCTTGAGGGTGGCCAGGCCGGCGGCGCCGGCGCCGACGACCGCGACCCGTGGCGGTGCCCCCATGCGATCCCCCTCGACAGTTAATCCAACGCTTGCCGGATAATGCGCGGATCGGGGCCCGGTCGTCAAGCCGGCGGGCCGTACAGGGCGTCGAGCAGGCGGCTCAGGAACGCCCGGAACTCCCGCCGCTCCCGCGCCGGTGACCCCCCGGGGGTGGCCAGCGCCACCACGTGCGCGTGCACCGCCCACACCAGGCTGCGCACCGTGACGTGCGGGGTCGGCTCGACCAGCGCCCCGCCGGCCGCGGCTGCGGCCAGCAGCTCCTCCACCAGGTCGTACAGGGGGGTGGCGTAACGCTGGTCCAGCTCGGCGTGCCGGTCCGGCTCCAGCCAGCGGCGCAGCCACAGCGCGGTGGTCTCCGGCCGGTCCTCCAGGAAGTCGACGAACTCGTCGAGCAGGTCGTGCAGGGCGCGCAGCGCCTGCTGCGGCCCCGCGTCGACGGCTTCGCGGGCGCGCGCCGCCCCGGCCTGCAGCACCGCCCGCTCGGCGGCGAACACCCGGGCGAAGCAGGCGTCGTAGAGCTGTGCCTTCGTACCCGTGTGGTGGGAGACCGTGGCCACGTCGACGCCGGCGGCCGCGGCGACCTCCCGCAACCCGACGGCGTCGACGCCGCGGGCGGCGAACAGCGCGGTGGCGGCGGTGAGCACCACCTCGCGGGTGTCGCGGGTCTCGGAACGCCGGGGCCGACCCGGTCGCCGTCGGGGCATGGTCACGGCCGCCATTGTCCCCCTACAATCCAGCAACCGTTGGATTGGGGGCGGCGTGCCGGAGGGACCAGACCTATGACCGGGCTCGACACCCGCGACCGCGCACCGGGCACCCGCCTGCCGCGCGGGCCGCTGCTCGGCTTCGCCACCGGCTCGCTCGGCATGGGCGTCTGGGTCACCGTACCCGGGCTGCTGCTGCTGTATTTCCTCACCGACGTCCTCGCCGTGCCGCCGTGGCTGGCCGGCCTGACGCTGCTGGCGCCGAAGGCCGCCGACGTGCTGCTGCACCCGTGGGTGGGGCACCGCTGCGACGTGCAGCAGGCCCGCCGCGGCGACCGGCGGCCCCTGCTCCTGGTCGGCTGCCTGCTGCCGGTGGCGTTCGCCGCGCTGTTCGCCGTCCCCGGCGGGCTCACCGGCGCGCCGGCGGCGGGCTGGGTGGCGGTGTGCTTCGTCGCCGGGAACCTGCTCTTCGCCGCCTACCAGGTGCCCTACCTGGCCACCCCGGCGGACCTGCGAATCGGCTACCACGAGCGGACCCGGCTGATGGCGTTCCGGATGGTGGTGCTCACCGCCGGGATCCTGGTCGCCGGCCTGCTGGCGCCGCTGCTGACCGGCGGGGACACCGCGACGCGGGCCGGCTACCAACGGATGGGGCTGCTGCTGGGCGCGGGCACCCTCGCGGCGATGCTGGTCGGGGTGGCGGGCATCGGCCGGCTGCGCCGGGCCGCCGGGGCCTCGGGCGACGGCCACGCCCCGGGCGGGTGGCGGGCGCTGGTCGCGGCGCTGCGCGACAAGCAGTTCCGCTGGCTGGTCACCGCATACCTGGCGATGTCGACCACCACGCACCTGGTGCTCGCCGGGGTGCCCTACTACGCCGAGTACGAGCTGGGCCGGCCCGCGCTGACCACCGTGCTGGTCGCGGCGTTCGTCGCCCCGGCGCTGCTGGTCACCCCCGGCTGGCTGGCGGTGGCCCGGCGGGTCGGCAAGCAGCGGGCGCTGCTGGCCGCGCAGGGCGCGTTCGCCGCCGGGTCGCTGGTGCTCGCCGTGGGCCGACCGGCGGGCCTGCCGGCGCTGGTCGCGGCGGTGGCGGTGCTCGGAGTGTCGTTCGCCGGGATGCAGCTGCTGCCGTTCGCGATGGTGCCCGACGTCATCCGCGCCGCGCACGCCACCGGCGCGGGCACCTACACCGGGGTGTGGACGGCCACCGAGGCCACCGGCGCGGCGCTGGGCCCGTACGCGTACGCGCTGTGCCTGGCCGCCGGCGGGTTCGTCGCCTCGGCCGGCGGGCAGGCCGTGGCCCAGCCCGGCGCGGCGCTGACCGCGATCCGGTACGGGTTCGGGCTGCTGCCGGCCGTGCTGATGCTCGCCGCGGTGCTGGCGCAGCGCCGCTACGCCCTCGACGGCGCGGCCCGCGCCGCCGGCTGACCCGCCCGCCGGGCGGCGTGGCTAGACTTCCGCCTCGATGGACGCCCAGCCCTCCCCCACCGAGACCCGTCCCTGCGCGCACTGCGGCCGGGACGTGCCGCAGCGGGCCGGCGCGGGCCGCCCGTTCCGCTACTGCCGGGACAACGACGGCACCTGCCAGCGGGCCTCACGCAACAACCGGATGCGGCACCGCAACGCCCCGGGCCTGCCCGGACAGGTCGCCCGCACCTGGGAGGCCGTGGACCGGCTCGACCAGGTGGTGCAGACCCTCACCGAGGCGCTGCACGCCGAGCTGTCCCCGGCCGGGGTGGAGCGGCAGCTGGCGCAGCTACGCGCCGAGACCACCGCCGAACTGGCCCAGGCGCACACCGAACGCGACGAGGCCCGCCGCGACGCCGAGGACGCGGCGGCGGGCGCCGCCCGGGCCCGTCAGGAAGCCCGGACGGCCAAGGCCGAGGCCGACGCCGCCCGCGAGCGCACCGAACGGGCCGAGGCCGACGCGGCCCGGGGCCGGGAGCGGGCCGACGCCGCCGAGGCGGCCCGGGACTCCGCGCGCCGCGACAACGGGGCGGCGCAGGCGCTGCGGGTACAGGCCGAACGGGACCGCGACGCCGCCCGGCACGAGCTGCGAACGGTCACCGGCGAACGCGACGACGAACGGCGGCGGGCCGCCGACCTGACCGCCGAACGGGACACCGCCGCCGCCGACGCGCGCCGCGCCGCCGACGCGGCGGACGAGGCACGGCGGCGGGCCGGGCAGGCCGACGCCGACGCCGAGCGGGCCCACGCGGAAGGCCGCCGGGCAGCCGAGCGGGCAGACGCCGCCCGCGCCGAGGCCACGCAGGCCCGCGAGCACGCCGACCGGCTGCGCGGCGAGGCGCAGGACGCGCGGCGGGACGCCGAGGCCGGACAGGCTGCGGCGCAGGCCGCCAGGGAGGAGGCGGCGGCGCTGTCGGCGCGGCTCGCCGAGGCCGGCGCCGCCCGCGACGCCGTCGCCGCCCAGTTGGCCGCGGCCCGGGAGGCGACGGTTGCCGCACAGGGTCGCGTCGGTGAGCTGGAGGCCCGCCTCGGCGCGGCCGACGCCGACCGGGATGCCGCGCAGCGGCGCTCGGCGCAGCTCGTCGACCAGGTCAGCGACCTGGCCGCGGCGCTGGCCCGGCTGGGCGCCGCCCCACGCTGACGTGTCCCTGACCTTTCAGTGGATGCCGGCCATCAGCCGGCGGATCTGCCGGGCGAACATCACCGCGCCGAGGCCGAGCAGCACCGACGCCGCACCGAAGACGAGAAAGTACGTCGGCTCCGGCCACGCCTCGGCGAGCCGGGCCACCTGGCCGCCGATGGCGTCACCGACGGCGGTGGCCAGGAACCACAGGCCCATCATCTGACTGGCGTACTTCACCGGGGCGAGTTTCGTGGTGGCGGACAGGCCGACCGGGCTCAGCGACAACTCCCCGGCGACCTGGATGGCGAAGACCGCCACCAGCCACCACGGGGAGACCAGGTCACCGCCGACGGCGGCCTGCGCGGCGGCGGCCATCAGCACGAACGACAGACCGTTGAGCACCAGGCCGACGGCGAACTTCACCGGGGTGGAGACCCGGTGGCCCAACCGCAGCCACAGCCACGCGAACAGGGGCGCCCCGATGATGATCAGGATCGGGTTGACCGACTGGAGCCAGGACGCGGGGAAGGTGAACCCGAACACGTCCCGGTCGGTGCGGTCGGCGGCGAAGATGTTCAGCACCGACCCGGCCTGGTCGTAGATGAGCCAGAACGAGGCGGCGAACACGAACAGCCACACGTACGCCTTCATCCGGCTGCGTTCGGTGCCGCTGAGTTCCCGGTCGGTGAGGATCCGCGTGAAGTACCCAACGGTGACCAGCACGGTGGTGGCGGTGAGCAGGTTGACCATGGTGTCGACGGTGAACAGCCCGGCGGCGGCCAGGGCCGCCAGGAGCACCGCCACCACGCCGGCGGCCACCCCACCGCGGGTCAGCGCACGGCGGCGGTCGGCGCCGAGCAGCGGGTCGGCGGGCCGGGCGCCCGCGTCGCCGAGGTGCCGCCCGCCGATCACGTACTGGATCACCCCGAAGGTCATGCCGACGGCGGCGACGGCGAACCCCAGGTGCCAGTTGATCCGCTCGCCGAGGAAACCGGTGATCAGCGGGGCGACGAAGCCGCCCAGGTTGATGCCCATGTAGAACAGGGAGAACCCGGCGTCGCGGCGCGG
Organism: Micromonospora rubida; assembly: GCF_009908295.1. Taxonomy (GTDB): domain Bacteria; phylum Actinomycetota; class Actinomycetes; order Mycobacteriales; family Micromonosporaceae; genus Micromonospora; species Micromonospora rubida. The sequence continues at coordinate 87,717 of NZ_JAAALO010000014.1, read as the reverse complement.
GGAGTCCCGGTCGTACAGGTCGCCGACCATGGTGGAGATGTTGGGTTTGAGCAGCCCGGTGCCGACGACGATCAGCGCCATGCCGGCGAAGACGCTCCAGCCCACCGGGATCGCCATCACATAGTGGCCGCAGGCGATGATCACGCCGCCCCACAGCACGCTGCGGCGGGCGCCGAGGAGCCGGTCGGCGACCCACCCACCGGGCAGCGCCATCAGGTACACCATCGCGTTGTACGCGCCGTACACGGCGACGGCGGTGGACTGGCGCAGGCCGCCGCCGTCGTCGGCGACCGCCGCGGTCAGGTACAGCACCAGGATCGCCCGCATGCCGTAGAAGCTGAACCGTTCCCACATCTCGGTGAGGAACAGGGTGGCCAGGGCTCGGGGGTGGCCGAAGAAGGTCCGGCCGGCGGGCGGTCGGCGGGCGACCGGCGCGTCACTGGACATCGACACCTCCGCACGGCTGGGGTTCGGTAACATCCCCGTAAACCGCCGAAACACTCCCACCGACTCGACCCGGCCGGGGCGACCCCGCCGGGCGCATTTCCTGTCCGGCTACCCTTGCGGGGCGACGGCCGTGCCGCGCCCCACGGGGCGGGCGGGTTCCGGCCCGCCAGGGCGGGCGGGGAATGGCCCGGCCGGCACGGACCGTTACACGAGAAGACCAGCACCACGAGCGAGGGGAAGTCGATCATGGGCGAGCGTATGCTGCGCGGAAGCCGTCTGGGCGCGGTCAGCTACGAATCCGACCGCAACACGGAGCTCGCGCCGCGTCAGACCCGCGAGTACCTCTGCGCCAAGGGACACCAGTTCGAGGTGCCGTTCGCCGTCGACGCGGAGGTCCCCACCACCTGGGAATGCAAGTTCGACGGCAGCGTCGCCCGGCTGGTCGACGGCAACGAGCCGGAGCAGAAGAAGGCCAAGCCGCCGCGCACCCACTGGGACATGCTGCTGGAGCGCCGCTCCATCGCCGAGTTGGAGGACATCCTCGCCGAGCGGCTGCAGGAGGTCCGCACCCGCCGCGGCCGCGCCTGAGCACCAGCCCGAACAACGCGAATGCCCCCGGGAGTGACCTCCCGGGGGCATTCGCGTATGTCCCGCCCAAAGTCGGGCTTCCCGCGTCAACGGCCGGGTTCGACGATCTCCCCCTCGATGGCCCGGCCACCGTCGACCACCGTCGGCTCGACCGGGCCGGCAGGCGACTGGTCGGACGAGGTCGGCTGGGCGGGCTGGGCGGCGCTACGGCGCACCCGCACCACCCGCGGCCCGAACAGGTCACCGGCCACCATCGACGACACCCGCCGCTCCGTGGCCCGCCGCACCCCGGCCCGGGTCAGCCGCCGCACCGGCGGCACCAACAGCAACGCCCCCACCACACCACTGACCAGGCCCGGCACCGCCAGCAGCAACGCCCCCAACAGCCCCACCAGCCCGTCGGTGACCTGCGGGCCCGGCGGCTGACCCGCCTGCGCCGCCGCCCGGAAACCCCGCCACGCCCGCATGCCCTCACGCCGCAACAGCACCAGCCCCAACAGCGACGCCGCGAACACCAGCAGCACCGCCGCCCCGAACCCGACCAGCCGGCCGACGCCGACGAACACCGCCAGCTCCGCCACCACCGCCAGCACCGCCACCACCGGCACGAATTTCAGTCCTCGGCGCATCTCACCCCATCGGCCGTTCCGACATCCCGCCGTTCAAGCATGACACGCCGCCGGTCACGGCCACCGAGCCTGACCGGCGCGGGTGCCGCGCACCCCACGCCGCCACGCCGCCCGCCGGTCCTGCACCGCCCACACGCTGATCCGCCACAACGCCTCCGCGACAATCAGCGGGCTCATCTTGCTCGCCCCCCGCTCCCGCTCGGCGAACGTGATCGGCACCTCCACGATCCGCGCCCCCGACCGGTGCGCCAGCCGCGACAACTCCACCTGGAACGAGTAGCCCTGCGAGCACACCGACCCCAGGTCCACCGCCTCCAACGCCGCCAACCGGTACACCCGGTACCCGCCGGTCGCATCGGCCACCGGCATCCCCAACGCCACCCGCGCATACAGGTTCCCGCAGCGCGACAGCAGCAGCCGCCGCAGCGGCCAGTCCACCACCCTCGCGCCCCGGCACCAGCGGGAACCGATCACCACATCGGCATCCCCGGCGGCAGCCAACAGCCGCGGCAGGTCCTCCGGGGCATGAGAACCGTCGGCGTCCATCTCCACCACCGCGTCGTAGCCGCGCTCCCGGGCCCACCCGAACCCCGCCAGGTAGGCAGCGCCAAGGCCCTCCTTACCCGGCCGGTGCAGCACCCGTACCCGAGCGTCGGTGGCGGCGAGCGCGTCAGCGATCGCCCCCGTACCGTCGGGGCTGTTGTCGTCGGCGATCAACACGTCCACGTCCGGAGCCGCGGCGCGGACCCGCGCCACGATCGGGGACACGTTGTCGGCCTCGTTGTAGGTGGGGATGACCACCAACACCCGCCCCAACCCCGGCCGCCGCACCTGCGGCCGCACACCCACCGCTCCGCTCACCGTTCCTCCGCCCCCGCCGACGCGACGCCGACGTTGTCCGCTACCGGGCGACGGCCGACCGTCGGCGACGCCACACCGCACCGGCCAGGGCGGCCACCGCCACGGCCGTCAGCGCCGCCTCCGGCCACACCCCGACCCGGGTGGCCAGGGTGCGCCCGTCACCGAGACGCAACTGGCGCAGCACCACGGCGCGGGTGTTGAACCCGGTGGCGTCGGATACCCGCCCATCCGGGGTGACGAACCCGGACACCCCGACCGTGGAAGCCATCAACGACGCGCGGCCGTGCTCCACCGCCCGCAGCCGCACCATCGCCAACTGCTGGCGGGCCTCCGCGACGTCGAACGTGGCGTTGTTGGTCTGCACCACCAGCAGCTGCGCCCCACCGGTGACGGTGTCGCGGACCAGCCCGTCGTAGGCCACCTCGAAGCAGATCACGTCACCCAGGACCACCGGACCGGCGTCGACCACCCCCGCGCGGTCACCGGGCACCATGTCGCTGCGGACCCGGTCGACCTCCTTGCTGACCATCCGCGCCACGTCCCGCAGCGGCACATACTCGGCGAACGGCACCGGATGCCGCTTCGTGTACATCTGCTCCAGGTCCGGGCCGCTGCCCGGCCGCCACAGGATCCCCGCGTTGCGGCTCTGCCCCTCACCGGGGCCCACCAGCACCGCCCCCACCAGGATCGGCGCCCGCACCGCGTCGGCGGCCGCACTGATCCGCTGCCCCGCCGCCGCGCTGCGCAGCGGGTCGACGTCGCTGGCGTTCTCCGGCCACACCACCAGGTCCGGCTGCGCCCGCCGCCCCGCCGCGACCTCCGCCGCCAGGTCGAGGGTGGCCTGCACGTGGTTGTCCAACACCGCCTGCCGCTGCGCGTTGAAGTCCAGGCCCAGCCGAGGCACATTGCCCTGCACCACCGCCACGGTGACCGTGCCGCCGCCCCCGGCGACCCCCACCGGCACCAGCAGCCCCACCGCCAACACCCCGGCCGCGCCCACCGCCGCAGCCACCGCCGCCCACCGGGACCGCGCCGCCCCGCCCCGCCAGGGCCGCCACAACGCCGCCACCAGCAGACCACCGGCCACGGCGACGGCGAACGTCACCAGCGGCGCCCCACCCACCGCCGCCAGCCGCAGCGCCGGGGACTCGTCCTGGCTGAACGCCAACCGGCCCCACGGGAACCCCCCGAACGGGGCCCGCGACCGCAGCGCCTCCTGCGCCACCCACAGCACCCCGGTCAGCGCCGGCCACGACCACCGCCACCGGTCCACCAACGGCGACACATACGCCGCGGCCCCACCCAACAACCCCACATACCCGGCCTGCAACAGCGACAACAACAGCCACGGCAGGTAACCCGTGTGCAGGTTCGTCCACGACAGCAGCGGGCCGAACAACGCCACGCCCGCCACGAAACCCAACCCCACACCGGCGCGCACCCGACGCCGATGCACCGCCGCACCCAGCAACGCCACCCCCACCGGCGCGGCCGGCCACCACCCGTACGGGGGGAACGCCACCAGCATCGCCAACCCGGCGGCCACCGCCAACGGCACCGACACCCGCAGCGGCAACGGCCCCCCGGGACCGGCCTGCACCCCGGCCGCGGGACCCGACGGGCTCTGCGCGACGACCGTCACCGGCACCTCACCTGCGATCACACCGCCGAAGGCTACCCGCCCCACCGCCGCTCCAGGCGGGGCACCGCCCACCCCGGGGCGGAAACGAAAATCGGGGCGCGGCAGCTGCCGCGCCCCGATGCTCCCAGGCCCTTCCCGGCCGGTGGGGCGAGGTCAGGCACGCCGACCTTCGGACCGACCCGACGGAAGACTGGCTGCCCCCGCCCGGCCGTTGTCTACTGGCCGTGCACCTCACCCTGCCCGTACACCGGTAACCGCGGCCGGTTCGCGCCGCCCCGCCGACCCCCGCCCGCTGGACCTGGCCGCCGCGACCCGAAGGTCACTCGGCCAGCGGACGAAGGGACGAAGCGAACAACAGCCGCTTCCCGTAGTAGGACTCAAAGACGGTACGTGCTGCACCCCACGCCCTGTCAACCCACCACCGGCCTGTCGTGCCGTTCACCACGGCGTGTCGCGTCGGCGTGTCTCAATCCGCCCCGAAGTGCCGGCGCAGCAACGCCCCCGCCGCCACCGGATGGTCCCCCGCCAACAGCCCACCCGCGGCCAGCACATAGTCGACGTCCACCACCGGCCGGGCATCCCGCGGCACCGGCCACCCACCCGCGTGATCACCCAACACCGCACCCAACACCACCGCCGACACCGCCGGCGTGACGTGACGCAGTACACCCCCCGACCCCACCAGCAGCCGCACGTCCCGCAGATCCCGCCCCCCACGCTCCCCCGTCGCCCCACCCCGCGCATGCCGCCGCACCGCCACCGTCGCCGCCAACGCCGCGAACCGCGCATCCACCCCCCGCTCCGCGTCACCCCCCGGCAGGAACCCCGGATCCGCCGCCCGCACCTGCGCCGCCACCGCCAACCCGGCCTCCTCGCCGCCGCCGACCAGCCGCTCCTCCACCGCCGCCCGCACCACCCCCGGGGCGCTCCACCGCACCCCCAGATCGCCCTCCACCGTGCGGGCCCGCCACAGCGTCCCCGCCACCTCCCGACCCGGACCGTCGGCCCGCTCATCCGGCGTCAACACCGAATACACGTCCGTGGTCGCCCCACCCACGTCCACCACCACCAGATCACCACCGACCGCGTCGGCGAGGACCTCCACCCCCGTCAGCACCGCGTCCGGGGTGGCCGCCCGCACCAACCGGGAAAACCGCGGCCCCCGCGACAACCCCTTCCCACCGATGACGTGCCGCAGGAACACCTCCCGGATCGCCGCCCGCGCCGACGCCGGCGCCAGCACCCCGATCCGCGGCAACACATTGTCCGCCACCGTCACCGGCACCCCGGCCGCCACCAGCAGCGCACCCAACCCGTCACGCACGTCGACGTTGCCGGCCAACACCACCGGCACCCGCCACCGCGCCCGCGCCAGACGGGTCGCGTTGTGCGTCAACACCTCCGCGTCACCGCCGTCGGTGCCCCCCACCAGCAACACCACATCCGGGCGGGCCGCCCGCAACGCCGCCAACCCCGCCGCACCCAACCGGCCGGCGGCCACATGCACCACGTTCGCCCCCGCCGACAACCCCACCCGCCGACCCGCCTGCGCCGTCACCAGCGGCTCGTAGCCGACCACCGCCAGCCGCAACCCACCACCGGCCGACGAACACACATACCAGGGCGCGTCACCCACCGCGACACCCACCGACGCCGCCGCGACCGCCGCGTCCAGGCCACGCAGCACATCACTGCCCACCGTCGTCGGCGCCGACCCCGCCGCCACCAACCGACCCGAGTCCAGGTCCACCACCGCGGCCTTCGTGTACGTCGACCCGACGTCGGCGCAGACCGCGACCCTCACACCGACGCCGGCACGACCACCGTGCCCGTCGCCGTGACCGCCACCACCGGCGGATCCAGAACCTCCGCCGCCGACTCCGACCGGTCCGGACGACCCCGACACACCACCCGCGCCTCGAAGTCGATCGTGCGACTACGCGTCCCCACCCGGACCACCGTCGCCGTCACCTCCAACACGTCCCCCGCCCGCATCGGCGCCCGGAACTGCACATCCGAATACGACGCGAACAACCCCTCATCACCATCAGTACGGATACACACCTCCGTCGCCACATCACCGAACAACCCCAACGCGTACGCCCCGTCCACCAGGCTCCCCGCGTAATGGGCATGCGAATACGGCACATACCGCCGGTGGGTCACCGTCAGACCGACCCGGGAATCACTCATGCCTTCGCCTTCTTACTCGTCACCAACGCGTGCACCAGATAGGAAGCCACCTCACCCGGCGTGGTCCCCCGCCCGAAAATCCGATCAACGCCCAACTCGCCCGTCATCGACTCGTCGAACCGCGGCCCACCCACGATCAACAACGGACGCCGGCCCGCCGGCATCGCCTCCCGGAACGCCGCCGACATCTCCCGCGTGTTGTGCAGATGCGCATCCCGCTGCGTCACCACCTGCGACACCAACACCGCGTCGGCCCGCTCCACCCGCGCCGCCTCCACCAACTCCGGCACACTCACCTGAGCCCCCAGGTTCGACACCTTCAACTCCCGGTAGTACTCCAGGCCCTTCTCCCCGGCGATGCCCTTCACATTCAAAATCGCGTCGATACCCACCGTGTGCGCGTCCGTGCCGATACACGCCCCCACCACCGACAACTTCCGCCGCAACCGCTGCTTCACCAGCGCGTTGACCTCCTTGGCCGACAGCAGCGGAAAGTCCCGCTCCACCACCCGCACCGCAGCCAGATCCACCAGATGGTTCACCCGCCCATACACCACGAAAAACGTGAACCCGTCACTCATCGGCTTCGCGTGCACCAGCATCGCCGGATCGATGCCCATCCTGTTCGCCAACTGCACCGCCGCGCCCTCGGCCCGCTTGTCATGCGGCACCGGCAACGTGAACGACACCTGCACCATCCCGTCGCCGGTGGTGTCCCCGTACGGCCGGACGACCTGCTTCTCCGTCATGCCGACTGCTCCAGGATCTCCGTCGCCGGGTTGTAGTAGTCACCCTCGTGCGCCGCCACCCCCGACAGCCCCTTACCCCGGTCCGCCGGCCGCTTCATGATCCCGAACGTGCCCTCGGCGATCGCCGTCAACAACGACTGCTCACCGATACGCTCCAACAGATCCAACGCCTCGCCCAACACCCGATTCGCCCGCTGCTGAATGAACCCACCCGGCGCCGGCACGAAATCCTCGTGCAACCCACCCGCCGCACCCAGCACATACCGCACGTTCTGCAACGCGATGTCCCGATCCGACAACCACGGCGTCACCACCGCCTCCGTCATCATCCCCACCAACAGGATCCCCTGCCCCGTCATCGTCCCCACCAGGTTGAAGAACCCGTCGAGCAGATTCCCCCGGAACACATCCCCCGTCATGTGCTTCGTCGGCGGCATCCACTTCAACGGCGCATCCGGGAACAACTCCCGCGCCAACAACGCATGCGCCAACTCCAGGCGGAACGACTCCGGCACATCCGGGTTGATCTCGAACGCGTGCCCCAACCCCAACTGCCAGTCCGCCAACCCCGCCTCATGCGCGAAGTACTCGTTCAACAACTGCGACACCGTCACCGTGTGCGCCTCGTCCACCGCATCCGCAGTGGTCAGATAGTTGTCCTCACCCGTATTGATGATGATCCCCGCCCGCGCGTGCACCTGCCGCGAGAACCGCTGGTCCACGAACGTCCGCACCGGATTGATGTCACGGAACAAAATCCCGTACATCGAATCGTTGAGCATCATGTCCAGACGCTCCAACCCCGCCAGGGTCGCCATCTCCGGCATACACAACCCCGACGCGTAATTCGTCAACCGCACATACCGACCCAACTCCCGCGACGACTCATCCAGAGCCGCCCGCATCAACCGGAAGTTCTCCTGCGTCGCATACGTCCCCGCGAACCCCTCCCGCGTCGCACCCTCCGGCACATAATCCAACAACGACTGCCCCGTCGAGCGGATCACCGCAATCACATCCGCACCCGCCCGCGCCGCCGCCTGCGCCTGCGGAATGTCCTCGTAGATATCACCCGTCGCCACGATCAGATAAATCCACGGCCGCTGCACCGGATCCCCGAACCGCTTCACCAATCGATCCCGCTCGACCCGCCGCCGGTCGATCTGCCGCACCCCCGCAGCCACCGCCCGCCGCGCCGCCCGCCGCGCCGCCGTAGCCGACTTCCCCTCCGGCACGACGAACCGCACCGACCCCGCCGCAGCCTTCTGCGCCAACAACGTCACATCGGTGCTCTGCTCCCGCACCAGGGCGTCGAACACCGGCAACGCCACCCCATGACCCAACCCCACATCAGCGACAACCGCATCCACCAGACGATTCACCCACGGAATACCGTCCGGATCCGCCCCCGTCACCCCCGCCAACCGCAGCACCGCCCGCTCCACCGACACCGTCGTATGGCTACGCGCCATATCCACCACCGGCCGCCCCGCACGACGCGCCAACTCCCGCGCCCGCGCCACCAGCACCGGATCCAGGCCCAGCTTCCCCACCACACCGCCCCCCAATACGCTCGGCGACGACGCGACACGCGCCCGCACCCCATCGATGGATCGCTCGCTACGCTCGCTCACGCAGACCCTTCCTCATAGATCACCTCGCCACGCAGCACCGTGCGCCGACACACCGGCAACGGCGTCACATCCTCCGCACCCCGCGCCTCCGGATCCGACGCCTGCAACACCGGCAGACCCCGATCCACCCCCGCCGGCGTCGCCCACACCGCGAACGTCGCCGCCGCCCCCAACGCCAACACACCCTCACCATCACGGTGCACCGCCCGCCACCCACCCCGGGTATGAGCCGCGAACGCCGCCCGCACACTCATCCGCTGCACCGGATTGTGATGCGCCACCGCCGCCCGCACCGACCCCCACGGATCCAACGGCGTCACCGGCGAATCCGACCCGAACGCCAACGCCACCCCGACCGAATGCATCGCACCCACCGGATTCGACTCCAACGACCGCCCCAACCCCAACCGCGACTCATACATCCGACCCGCCCCACCCCACAACCGGTCGAACGCCGGCTGCACACTCGCCACCACCCCGAACTCCACGAACCCCGCGATCAACCGCCTACTCATGATCTCCGCATGCTCCACCCGGTGCCGCGCCGCCCGCACCCGGTCCACACCCAACCGCTCCGCCGCCCCCGCGAACCCCTCCAACACCGTCGAAACCGCCGCATCCCCGATCGCGTGGAACCCGCCCTGCATCCCATGCGCCGCACAGTCCAACAAATGATCACGCACCTGCCCCGCGCTCACATACCCGTGCCCACACCCCCCCGGCTCACCATCCAGGTACGCCCCCGACACATGCGCCGTCCGCGACCCCAACGCCCCATCCGCGAACAGATCCCCACCCGCACCCACCGCACCCAACTCCCGCGCCCGCGCCGCACCACCCAACTCACCCCAGTACCCGTACACCTCCGGCAACCCCGCACCCGACAACGCCAACAACCCCGTGAAGTCCTCCTCGCCGGAAATCTCCGGCCCACCACACTCGTGCACCGCCGCGATCCCCAACGACGCCGCCCGCGCCAACGCCACCCGCTGCGCCGCCACCCGCTGCGCCCGACTCACCGACGCCAACGCCGCCGCCCGCACCACATGGTGCGCATCACGCCGCAACCACCCCGACGCGTCGAACCCCGACGCCCCCGCCGCCTCCGGACACGCCACCAACATCGCCTCCGACACCAACGCCGAATGAATCGACGCCTGCGACAGATACACCCGCCGCCCACCAGCAGCCCGCCCCAACCCGGCCGCACCAGGCAGCGTCTTGTCCACCCAACCCGACTCGTCCCAGCCGTGCCCCAACACCACCGCATCCACCGGCAGACCCGCCGCGAACCCGGCCACCGCCTCCAACAACCCACCCGCCGACCGCACCCCCGACAGGTCCAGCCCCGACAACACCAACCCCGTGTCCGTGGCATGCACGTGCGCGTCCACGAACGCCGGCGTCACCAACGCCCCGCCCAGATCCACCACCCGATCCGCCGCCGGCGCGTCCGCGTCGACCCCCAACCAGGCGATCCGCCCATCCCGCACCAGCAACGCCGTGGCACCCGGATCCGCCGGACAATGCAGCACGCCACCGCGGTACAACGTCACCGGGCGCGTCGTCGAGGGGTTCGTCATGGCTCTCAGTCTGCCGCCAACCGCGCCTCGAAGAGACCACGCACCCCCGGCTCGGACCGCAACAACCCCAACGCCAGCTCCGCGTGCCCCGGCACGTACCCGTTGCCCACCAGCATCGTCACGTCCGCCGCCAACCCCTCCGCACCCAACGCGGCGGCAGCGAAACTCGTCGCCATCGAGAAGAAGATCACCGTCCCGTTGTCCGCCGTGGCCAACACCGCACCGTGCTCACAACCCGGCACGTCCACGCACACCACCGTCACGTCCGCCGGCACCCCCAGCGCCGTCGTCACCGCCGTCGACAACGCCACCGGATCCCGCGCGTCGGCCAACGCCACCTCCGTGGCCAGACCCGCCGCCACCAGGGCGTCCCGCTCCGCCGCCACCGGCACCACCCCGACCGTACGACCCGCGCCCGCCCGCCGCGCCGCCGCCAACGACAGCGACCCGCTCTTGCCCGCCCCACCGATCACCGCAACGCTCACCGGCCGCACGTCACCCGCCCGCTGCCGCTGCGCCACGTACCCGGCGACCACCCGCGCGGTCAGCGCCGGCGCCCCACACACGTCCAGCACGGCAAGGGACAACTCCGGATGCAGATCCGCCGGCAGCACCGCAGCGATCGACCGGGCGAACAAGATCGCGTACCCGTCGCACGGCACCTGCTCGCTGCGGCCGTCCCAGCGGGCCAGCCCGTCGGTGATCGTCAGCGGGGTCAGCGTCAGCGACACCAACGTCGCCACCCGGTCGCCCGCCTTCAGCCCCAGCGGGGAACGCCGCCCCGCCTCGTCGACGGTGCCGATCAGCATCCCGCCCGACCCGGTCACCGGGTTCTGCATCTTGCCCCGGGTCGAGACGATCTCCAGGACCTCGGCGCGGACCTTCTCCCCGTCCCCGCCGTGCTTCTCCCACAACTGCCGGAAACTCGCCGCGTCCAGGTTCAGCCGCTCCACCCTGATCCGCACCTCGTTCGGCGCGATCGTCGGGCTGGCGTCCAGCCGCCAGGCCGCCTGCGGCAGCACCCCCGCCGGTTCGACAACGCGGTGCAGACCCACCGGTGACGTCACGCCGACCTCCCCTGTCCAACCGCCCGAAGCCCTGGCCAGGACTCGCGTCGCGGGAAAACTTACGGCAGAATAATTTCTTCACCGGATATTTTCCAGTAGCCTACGGCCTGCTGATCATTCGCACCACGCACCGAGGAGGGGCCGTGACCCAGACCCAACCGGTTGAGACCATCCCTCAACCCCGTCACGCCCCGGTCGCCGTACCGACCGCCGGGCAGCCGTACGAATACCGCCGCAGCCCCCTGGTCGAACCCGACTGGACCCGCTTCCCCGGCTGGCGCCACGTCACCCGCGAGCAGTGGGAGAACGCCCAGTGGCAGCGCGTCAACTGCGTCAAGAACATCAAGCAGCTCCGCACCGTCCTCGGCGACACCGTCGACGAGTCCTTCTACACGGACCTTGAGGCCGACCAGAAGGCCCTGGCCACCATGTCCATGCTGGTGCCCCCACAAATGATCAACACCATGGTCCCGTTCGCGCCGATGACCACCGAGGCGCTCCTCGCCGACCCGATCCGGCGCTACATGATCCCCGTGGCCTCCGACCGGCGCACCGACTGGCCGTCGCACCCCTACGCCAGCCGCGACTCCCTGCACGAACACGACATGTGGGTCGCCGAGGGCCTTACCCACCGCTACCCCACCAAGGTTCTCGCCGAGCTGCTCTCCACCTGCCCCCAGTACTGCGGGCACTGCACCCGGATGGACCTCGTCGGCAACTCCACCCCCACGGTCGACAAACTCAAGCTCACCCTCAAGCCCGTCGACCGGTACGACGCCCACATCGCCTACCTCAAGGCCCACCCCGGCGTCCGTGACGTCGTCGTCTCCGGCGGCGACGTGGCCAACGTGCCATGGCGCAACCTCGAGTCGTACCTGATGCGGCTGCTCGAACTCGACACCGTCCGCGACGTCCGGCTCGCCACCAAGGCCCTCATGGGCCTGCCCCAGCACTGGCTCCAGCCCGACGTCGTCGAGGGCCTGGAACGGGTCGCCCGCACCGCCGCCCGCCGCGGCGTCAATTTGGCCATCCACACCCACGTCAACCACGCCCAGTCGATCACCCCGCTCGTCGCGAAGGCCGCCCAGACCGCCCTCGACGTCGGCGTGCGGGACGTACGCAACCAGGGCGTGCTCATGCGCGGCGTCAACGCCACCACCCCCGACCTGCTCGACCTCTGCTTCGCGCTCCAGGGTGAGGCCGGCATCCTGCCGTACTACTTCTACATGTGCGACATGATCCCCAACGCCGAGCACTGGCGGGTCCCCGTCTGGCACGCCCAGCAGCTCCAGCACGACATCATGGGCTACCTGCCCGGCTACGCCACCCCACGGATCGTCTGCGACGTCCCGTTCGTCGGCAAGCGCTGGGTGCACATGCTCACCGAGTACGACCGCGAGCGCGGCATCTCGTACTGGACGAAGAACTACCGCACCTCCATCGAGTCGGCCGACCTGGAGGCGCTCAACAAGCGCTACGCCTACTACGACCCGATCGACACGCTCCCCACCTCCGGCCAGCAGTGGTGGCGCGAGCACCACGACGACTGACCTTCACTTTTCCAGTTCGCCCTGCCAGCCCCGGTATTAGCCGGGGCTGGCAGTTTTTCGGCTCTGGCTCACTTTCGGTGGTGACACCCTGTAGCGGCGTCGCAGGTGTGCGCGCGAGCCTCTGACGTCGGCGCTTCAGGGCTGGCCGGTTTCGCGTGAAGGCTGCAACATGGAGCTGCTACGCCTTTTGCCCCGATAATGCAGGTTTAGACAGTGCTCCCGTCCGGCCGACTGGGCCGCTACTCTCTGCTACCACCGAATGTGAGCCAGAGCCAGTTTTTCTGGCTGGGTGAGCTGCGGCGCTGCCGCTATGGCGTCCTAGGACACTAGGTGCAGGGGTGGGGCGCTGCTGCCGCACAATCGCCATGCCGTCCCTGCCGCACATCTCGATTCCGAAGGATTCTCCGAGGACCCGCTGGCCGTCCGGCGTGACCCGCAACGCCCGGCCGGAACCGATCCGCTCGATCAAGTGCCGGCGGAGCGCCCAATCGCACAGCGCCGCCCCGACCACACCGGCCAGGTGGATCCGCCGTTCCGTCCAGTCCAGACAGGGTCGGATCACGGGCCTGGACCTTTTACGGGAGGCCAGGTCGATGCCCAGATCGGTGAGCCGTGCCAGGCCCATCTCGGTGACGGCGAGCCCCCGGTCATCGGTGAGGAAACCCCGGTCCGTCATAGCGTCGGCAATGGCCACGCCCAGGGTTCCTGCCAGGTGGTCATAGCAGGTCCGTGCTCGCGCTTCGGCGCTCATCTGTGCCGATTCGCGCAGATTCTTGGGGGTCGGCATCAGCGGAGAGTACGACGCCAGATCCTCGATCAGGGCCGCCGCTGTCGGGTTGGCCAGCCGGACATAACGGTGTCGGCCCTGGCGGTCCTCGGCCAGCAGGCCGCCGGCGATCAGACGGGTGAGGTGTTCGCTCGCGGTCGGCGGTGAGACCCTGGCGTGCCGGGCCAGCTCGCCCACGGTCCAGGCTCGGCCGTCGAGCAAGGCCATACAGAACGCCGCCCGGGTCTGGTCGGCGAGCAGCGCGGCGGTCTGGGCGAGTGACATGCCCTCATCATCCCCCGCGGCACAGTTCGGCGGAGGCCGAACTGTGCCGCGTCTACCGTCGACGCATGACCAGCTCCGTGCACGAGTTCGACCGTTACGCCGATATTCGGGCCACCCTCATGCTTCCCACGGACTGCGGGGATGAGTCCGCGCTGGAGGCCGCCGCCAACCGGATCGGACTGCTCGTGCAGGCATGCGACGCCACCGGCGACCTGATCGACCGTGCCAGGCGAGCGGCCGAGGGCCGCCCGGGCGGTCATGACATCGAGACGCTGCTGGTCGAGACCCTACGACACGATCCACCGGTACGTGCGACACGGCGGATGGCCGTCCGCGATACCCGCGTCGCGGGGGTGGATATCGCCGAAGGGGAGCTGGTCATCCTGGACCTCGCCACAGCTAACCGCGACCCGGAGGTATTCACGGACCCGGAAGCCTTCGACCTCGAACGCTCTGGTCCACCATCACCGCTGACCTTCGGCAGCCCCCCTACGCCGATGCCATCGGCGACCACACCTTCCCCGGAAGGCCATCATGATCAGCTTTGCGGCGCTGCACCACACCGGTACGCCACTACTGCTCCCCAACGCCTGGGACCACGCCTCGGCGGTAGCCCTCGCCGCGCAGGGCTTCCCGGCGATCGGCACGACGAGCCTCGGCGTGGCCGCAGCCGCCGGCCTGGCCGACGGTGCAGCAGTGACCTGGGACGAAACCCTCCTCCTGGCCCAACGGCTCGGCAAGGGACCGTATCTGCTCTCCGTGGACGCCGAGGGCGGGTTCAGTGACGACCCCGGAGAGGTCGGGGAGTTCGCCCGCGACCTGGCGGCGGCCGGAGCGGTGGGCATCAACCTGGAAGACGGCCGGGATGATGGCACACTCACCCCTACCGCCGTACACGCAGCGAAGATCGAAGCAGTGAAAGCCGCCGCACCGGACCTGTTCGTCAACGCCCGCACCGACACGTACTGGCTGGGCGGTCGTGAGGCGGAAACCCCACGACGACTCGACGTCTACCGGCGGGCTGGAGCGGATGGCGTGTTCGTTCCGGGCCTGTCTGACCTGGCAGGAATCGCCTCCCTGGTGAAGAGGCTCGACATCCCGCTGAACATTCTGTACTCCCCCACCGGCCCCACCGGCCCCTCCGTCGCCCAACTCGGCGAGGTGGGCGTGGCCCGGGTGAGTCTGGGATCACTGCTGTTCCGGGTGGCACTCGGCGCCGCGGTGGACACGGCGGTCGACATCCAGGCGGGCCGTCCGGTGAGAGGAAGGGCGCCGACGTACGCCGAGGTGCAGGCCCTGGGCCCCGCGAAGTCGAAAACGAGGTAAGGCAGTGTAGGCGCTCGGTAGCGGGTCTGGGCGTCACTGCGGCGGGCCCGGAGAGGATTCCTCTCCGGGCCCGCCGTGGTCAGGTCACTTCTTGAACGCGTCCCGCACGTCCCGGCCGGCATCCTTGACATGTTCGCCCGCCTGCCGGGCCTGCGCGTCGCTCTGTTCGGCGGCGCCCTCGGCCCGCATCCGCTCGTTGTCGGTGGCGTCGCCGATCCGCTCCTTGGCGGCGCCGGCCAGCTCCTCTGCCTTGTTCTTCGCCTTGTCGGTGAAGCTCATCTCGGACTCCCTCTGCTCCGGCGATTCGGGGCCGGGTGGCCTCCGTCGTCAGGCATGCCCGATAGATTCGGGCCGAAAACCTTCCCTCGTGCGCACAACCCGTAGGGCATCCTAGGAGGCTAGGGGAAATGAACGACAAGGGCATTGCCCGGTGCACGTACCGCAGCCGCAACCGGACGGGCCCGTTCGGAGCCGTGATCACGTGGCGGGAAAAGGACTGGACGGGATGACAATCGGGCTTGTAGCTTGCAGTTGACCGTGACACCACCCGAGGAGGTGAGACCCATGAACGCTGTAACGATGTGGGTGCTCCCCCTCCCGTCACGGTCGGGCGATTGACGTAGGTGTCGCCGGGAGCGCCTCGCCAACAAGGCACTCCCGGAAGGCAACACCTATGCACTCTCTGCAGTTCACCGCTGAGCCGTCGTCGACCGATACGGCCCAGCCCGACGCCACCGTGGGCGACATCCCGGGACTCCCATCGCCGGCCTCCGGCACCGATCGCGCGCCCCTCATCTACGACGTGATCATTGCCGGGTGCGGGCCGACTGGTGCGATCCTGGCCGCCGAACTGCGGCTGCACGACATGCGGGTACTCGTCCTGGAAAAGGAAACCGAGCCCGTGTCGTTCGTCCGCATAGTCGGCCTGCATATTCGCAGTATCGAGCTGATGGCAATGCGCGGGCTGCTGGAGCGCCTTCTCGAGCACGGAAGACAGCGTCCGGCCGGCGGCTTCTTCGCCGCCATCAACAAGCCCGCGCCCAAGGGCCTGGATTCCGCGCACGCCTATCTGCTGGGCATCCCGCAGCCGGTCGTCGTTCACCTGCTCGAAGAGCATGCGATCGAACTGGGTGCGCAGGTCAGGCGCGGTTGTGCGGTGGCCGATTTCGAGCAGGACGACGACGGTGTGACCGTCGAGCTGGCCGACGGGGAACAGCTGCGTTCGCGCTATCTCGTCGGGTGCGACGGCGGGCGCAGCACGGTGCGCAAACTGCTCGGCGTCGGTTTCCCCGGCGAGCCCTCGCGGGCCGAGACGCTGATGGGCGAGATGGAAGTGGGTGTGCCGCAGGAGGAGATCGCCGCCAAGGTTACCGAAATCGGCGAGACCAATAAGCGATTCAGCCTCAGGCCCTTCGGCGAAGGGGTCTATCAGGTCATAGTCCCCGTCCCGGGAGTCAGCGATCGTGCGGAACCGCCCACCCTCGAGGATTTCAAACAACAGTTGCGCACCATCGCCGGCACCGATTTCGGCGTGCACTCCCCGCGCTGGTTGTCCCGCTTCGGAAATGCCACCCGGCTAGCCGAACGTTATCGGGTCGGGCGGGTGCTGCTGGCCGGCGATGCGGCACACATCCACCCACCCATCGGCGGACAGGGCCTCAACCTGGGCGTTCAGGACGCATTCAACCTCGGCTGGAAACTGGCCGCACAGATCCGCGGCTGGGCGCCGGAAACACTGCTGGACACCTACCAGGCCGAACGTCATCCCGTCGCCGAGGACGTGCTGGACAACACCCGCGCCCAGACGGAACTGTCGTCCACCGAACCGGGCCCGCAAGCCGTGCGCAGGCTGCTCACCGAACTGATGGACTTCGACGAGGTGAACCGCTATCTGATCGAGAAGATCGCCGCGATCGGCATCCGCTACGACTTCGGCGCAGGCCCCGACCTGCTCGGCCGCCGCCTGCGCGACATCGACGTGAAACAGGGCCACCTCTACGGTCTGCTGCACCGCGGCCGCGGCCTGCTGCTGGACCGCACCGAACGCCTGACCGTCGGCGGCTGGTCGGACCGGGTCGATTACCTCGGGGATCCCACTGCGGTACTGGATGTTCCGTGCGTCCTGCTACGCCCCGACGGCTACGTCGCCTGGATCGGCGACGACCAGCAGGACCTGGACGACCACCTCTCCCGCTGGTTCGGCAAGCCCGTGAACTGAGTTCGCCTGAGCACCCGGGGCAGAAGATCCGAAACCTAGATCAACTTTTCGGCCCCGGGTGTCTCCGTCCTTACCAACACCCCTGGTTAACTGGGCGGATGGGAGAGATCATGCTCGTCCGCCACGGCGAGACCGAGTGGAGCGCCAACCGCCGGCACACCTCGTACACCGATTTGGATCTCACGGCCGACGGCGAGCGGCAGGCCCGCGCGCTGGAGGGCTTCCTCGGCGGCCGGCGGTTCGCCCGGGTGCTGTCCAGCCCACGCGGGCGGGCGCTGCGCACCGCGCGGCTGGCCGGGCTGACCGTCGACGCCACCGACCCGGACCTGGCCGAGTGGAACTACGGCGAGTACGAGGGCCGGACCACCGCCGACATCCAGGCCGACCGGCCGGGCTGGGACATCTGGACCGACGGCTGCCCGGGCGGGGAGTCCCCCACCGAGGCCGGCGAGCGGCTGGACCGGGTGCTCGACCGCGTCGCCGCCCTGCTCGACGCAGGCGACGTCGCCCTGGTCGGCCACGCGCACAGCCTGCGGGTGCTCGGCGCCCGGTGGATCGGGCTGCCGCCGGCCGCCGGCGGGCGGCTACGGCTGGACACGGCCACCGTCAGCGTGCTCGGCCACGAGCACGGGCGGCGGGTCATCCAGCGGTGGAACCAGTCGGCTCCCCCGCCGGCCGGGGCCGACGCGGCGGCGGGTCGGCGCTGATCTTCGGCGGCCGGTTCTCGTACGGGGTGGACAGGACGACCGTGGTGCGGGTGGTGACGTTCGCGGCCGTGCGGATCTCCTGGAGCACCCGCTCCAGGTCCGCCGGGCTGGCCACCCGCACCAGCAGCAGGTAGAAGTCCTCCCCCGCCACCGAGTAGCAGGATTCGATCTCCGGCAGGTGGGCCAGCCGTTCCGGGGCGTCGTCGGGCTGCGACGGGTCGAACGGCCGGATCGCCACGAAGGCCGTCAGCGGCAGCTCCAGCGCCTCGAAGGACACTCGGGCGGCGTACCCCTTGATCACCCCGCGCTGCTCCAGCCGGCGGACCCGCTGGTGCACCGCGGACACCGACAGGCCAACCTTCTCCGCCAGAACCGTGTACGACAGCCGCCCGTCGGCGGTCAGCGCCGCGACGATGGCCCGGTCGATGTCCTCCACGGCGTGAAACCTACCCGTAATCGCGCTCACCCGCGACGAGGGGCCGCCCGGTCGCGCACCGCGTCCGCCGCGTAGTGCAGCACCTCGGCCATGTCCTCCTCGTCCAGGAACGGCAGGTCGGTGAGGATGTCCGTGGCGCTCATCCCGTCGGCCATCATGGCCAGGATGGTGGCGACCGGCACCCGGGACTGGCGCACGCAGGGCGCGCCGCCCATGACGTCGGGGTCGACGGTGATCCGCTCGAAGATCATCGGGCCAGGCTAGCCCCTGGCCAGGTCGCGGGAGATGACCAGCCGCTGGATCTGGTTGGTGCCCTCCACGATCTGGAGCACCTTGGCCTCCCGCAGGTACCGCTCGACCGGGTGGTCGGCCACGTAGCCGGCGCCGCCGAGCACCTGCACCGCGTCGGTGGTCACCCGCATCGCCATGTCGGTGGCGAACAGCTTCGCCTTCGCCGCCTCGATCGAGTACGGCCGGCCGGCGTCGCGCAGCCGGGCCGCGTGCAGCGTGAGGGCGCGGGCGGCGGAGATCTGGGTGGCCGCGTCGGCCAGCATGAAACCGAGGCCCTGGAAGTCGACGATCGCCCGGCCGAACTGCTGCCGCTCGCGGGCGTAGCCGACCGCGTAGTCGAGGGCCGCCTGGGCCAGGCCGACGGCGCACGCGGCGATGCCGAGCCGGCCGGAGTCCAGGGCGGACATGGCGATGGTGAAGCCGGCCCCCTCCCCGCCGATCAGCCGGTCAGCCGGGACGCGGGCGTCGTCGAAGGCGATCTGGGCCACCGGGGACGAGTGCAGGCCCATGGTCCGCTCGACGGCCTGGGGGATGATGCCGGGGGTGTCGCGGTCGGCGAGCAGGCAGGAGATGCCCTTCGGGCCGGGCCCGCCGGTGCGGCAGAAGATGTTGTAGAAGTCCGCGACCCGGGCGTGGGTGATCCACGCCTTGGTGCCGGTCACCACGTACGCGTCGCCGTCGCGGGTGGCGCGGGTGGTCAGCGCCGCCGCGTCCGAGCCGCCCTGGGGCTCCGACAGGCAGTACGCGCCGAGCAGTTCGCCGCCGATCATGTCGGGCAGCAGCTTGCGCTGGGCGGCGGTGCCGAACTGGGCGACCGGGTAGCAGGACAGGGTGTGCACGCTGACCGCCTCGGCGACGGCGAGCCACCGGCCGGCGAGGATCTCCAGCACCTGGAGGTAGACCTCGTACGGCTGGGCGGCGCCGCCGTGTTCCTCGGGGTACGGCAGGCCGAGCAGGCCCGCGCGGCCGAGGGTGCGCAGCACCTCGCGGGGGAACTCGGCGCGCTGCTCGAATCCGACGGCCCGGGGGGCTAGCTCCCGGTCGGCGAGTTCGGTGGCCAGGTCGAGCAGGTCGTGGGCCTCGTCGGTGGGCAGGATCCGGTCGACAGTCATAGCGCGATGAGCTCCGTGGGGGTGGTGTTGAGCCGGGCCACGCCGTCCGTCGTGCAGACGACGATGTCCTCGATGCGGGCGCCGTGCCGGCCCGCGAGATAGATGCCCGGCTCGATGGAGAACGCCATGCCGGGCTCCAGCGGCCGGGGGTTGCCGGCGACCACGTACGGGTCCTCGTGGCCGTCCAGGCCGATGCCGTGGCCGGTGCGGTGCAGGAATGCCGGGCCGTACCCGGCGGCGCCGATCAGGTCGCGGGCGGCGGCGTCGACGGCCTCGGCGGTGACGCCGGGCCGGACCGCGGCGACGGCGGCGGCCTGGGCGGCGTGCAGCACCGCGTAGTAGTCGGTGAACTCCGCCGGGGGCGGGCCGCCCGCGACGTACGTGCGGGTGCAGTCGGAGCGGTAGCCCGACGGCATGGTGCCGCCGATGTCGACCACGACGGGCTCCCCGGCGCCGATCAGCCGGTCGGAGGTGCCGTGGTGCGGGCTGGCGCCGTTGGGGCCGGCGGCGACGATGACGAAGTCGACGGTGACGTGGCCGGCGGCGCGGATCGCGGCGGCGATGTCGGCGCCGACCTCGGCCTCGGTGCGGCCGGGGCGCAGCCACTCCCCCATCCGCAGGTGCACGGCGTCGATGGCGGCGCCGGCCTCGGTCAGGGCGGCGACCTCGGCCGGGGACTTGTGGATGCGCAGCTCGCGCAGCACGTCGCCGGCGAGGCGCTGGGTGGCGTCGGGCAGCAGGGCGCGCAGGGCGAGGACCTGCTCGGCCCACATCCGGTCGGCCAGGCCGACGGTTGCGACCGGCCCGTCGAGGGCGGCGGCCACCAGGGGGTACGGGTCGACGCCGTCGGGATGGTCGACGATCCGCACGCCGGTGGCCGGGGCGGGGGACGCCTCGGCGGCGGGTCGTTCCAGGGCGGGCACGATCAGCGTCGGCTCGCCCCGGGCGGGCAGCACGAGGCAGGTCAGCCGCTCCCCGGCGTGGGCGTCGTAGCCGGTGAGGTAGCGCAGGTCCGAGCCGGGGGTGAGCAGCAGCGCGTCGAGGCCTGCGGCGGTGGTGGCGCGCTGGGCGGCGGCCAGCCGGTCGGCCGGATACAACTCGTCGGTTTCCACCCGATGAGCTTAACGGTCGTTTGGTCGGTCCCGGGAGCCGGTGCGGTGCCGGAGCAGCCCGGACGGCGAGTCGTCCGTCCTGATCGGACAAGCGACGGGTACGCCGGCGCGGACGTGCGGGCCGGCCGGCGACCCAGGCCCGAATACCTCAGGGGAGACAACCACTGGCACAGATAACCCCCTTGGGGGTATACACATGGCATAACCCGTTGCTAACCCCATGGAGGGGCCGTGCCAAAGATCAACGTGTACCTGCCCGACGAGCTGGCCGACGCGGTCCGGGACAGCGGCGTACCGGTGTCGGCGGTCTGCCAGCGCGCGCTGGAACAGGCGGTCCGTCAGGTCACCGCCATCCGGCAGACCGCCCTCGGTGACCTGGGGGCCGACGACCTGGGCGAGCGGCTGCCCCGGTTCACCGCGCGCGCCCGCACCGTCGTCACGCTGGCGATCGACCGGGCCCGCGCCGCCGGCGCGACGTCGGTGGGCACCGGCGACCTGCTGGCCGGCATGCTCGCCGAGGGCGAGAACCTGGCGCTGCACGTGCTGCGGGCGATGGAGATCGACCCCGCGCACGTCCAGCGCGACCTGGACCGGCACCCGGGCGCCGAGCCGGGCCCCACGGGCGAGGGCTCGCTGCACCCCAGCACCCCCGCCGCCGCAACGCTCGAACTGACCACGACCGAGGCGATCGCCTTCGGGCACAACTACGTGGGCTGCGAACACCTGCTCCTGGGCCTGGTCACCGAGCCCGACGGCACCGCCGGGCAGGTGCTGCGGGCGCTGGGCGCGGAACCCCGGCTGGTGCGGCGGTCCGTGGCCGCCGCCCTGGCCGGCTACCTGCACCTGCGCGCCCAGACCCCCGGCGCCGCAGCAGCCGACCCGACGCGGGCGCTGGCCGAGGCGGTGCACCAGCAGCTCCAGCCGATCGTCGCGCGCCTGGAGAACCTGGAGCGGCGCCTCGACGCCGGCCCCGGGCAGCGGTGACCGAACGTGGTCGACGTCGACCAGGACCTCGGCTGAGCATCCCCCGCGCCCGGGCCACCACCGGCCCGGGCGCGGGCACGCCACCCGGCAAGCTGTTGACGCTCACGTAATTCCCCTGACCTGCGCTCGTCTTGGTCAATCCGTCGGGTGGGGGTTCCCGGTGAACGAAGTGGCGTGGTCGGTGGCCCACTGGCGGAAGGTTCGCGCTGGCCTTCCGAGGAGGTCGGACACCGTGGAGGTGACGTATGCCGGGCGTCCCACCGCGGCGTTCCATGCGGCCAGGAGCATGTCCACGGCCGGGCGCGAGGTTTCTGGGGTCTCGCGCCGGAAGTCGTCGGGCGGCATTTCCTCGAACGTCAGCCGGCGGCCCAGCGCGTCGCCGATGATGCGTACCTGTTCGGCCTGAGTGAGTGACTCGGGGCCGGTCAGGACGTAGTCGCCGCCGGTGTGTCCGCTTTCGTACAGGGTCCGCGCGACGACCGTGGCCACGTCTCGATCGTCGACCGGGGCTGTCTCGGCCGCGCCGTACGGCCACCGGACCACGCCGTCGCCACGGATCGCGGCGGCCCACCAGAACAGGGCGTTCGACGCGAACATCCCCGGCCGGATGATCGTCGAGTCGAGTCCGGTGGCCGCGATGAGCCGCTCGATCTCGGCGTGCAGCGCCGCCATCGGGTTCGGTTGCTGGAAGAACGGGTGCGGGGTCCGGTGCGGTGCGGACAGGTAGACGACCCGCTGTGTGTGGGCGGCCAGCCGGTCGACGACGGCCGCCGCGGTCTGCGGCGGGGCGGTCCAGACCAGGAAGACCGTACTGATGGCGTGCAGCGCGGCGTCGAGCGATTCGGGCACGGTGAGATCGCCGGTGACGATCTCGACGTTGTTGGGCAGCGTCGCCGCCGACTCGGAGCGGCGCACGAGGGCACGAACCGGCACGCCCGCGTCGGTCAGCAGGTCGACCACGGCGCGGCCGATGCGTCCGGTCGCCCCGGTGACGAGCACCGGAGGCCCTCCTGTGGGGGTCATGGCATCCCCGCCGTCGTCGACGGAGTGCAGCGAGTGTCTGTCTGTATCCATGGCACGATTGAATCGTTACCAGGTTACATATGCAACTCGGTAACGGATGTTACCGTGGTGAGGTGAGCGAGCCGGTCGGGCTGCGGGCCCGCAAGAAGGTACGAACCCGGGACGCGATCGCTGACGCGGCGATCTCGCTGTTCCTGGCGCGCGGGTTCGACCAGGTATCGGTGTCCGACATCGCCGCGACGGCCGAGGTGTCGAAACCAACCCTGTTCCGCTACTTCGCCACCAAGGAAGACCTCGTCCTGCACCGCTTCGCGGACCACCACGGTGAGGCCGCACGCGTGGTCCGCGACCGGCGCCCCGGTATCGCGCCGATCGCGGCGCTGCACCGGCATTTCCGGGCCGGTCTCGATCGCTTCGAGCCCGTCACCGGCCTCAACGACCATCCCGAGGTGGTGGCGTTTCATCGGCTGGTGTTCACCACCCCAAGCCTGGCGGGACGGCTCCTGCGGTACACGCTCGACGATGAGGACGCCTTGGCCGCCGTCCTCGACCCGGGTATCGGGGGCCGACTGCAAGCCGCCCAGGTGATCGCGGTTCAACGCGTACTGGCCCGGACCAACTGGCAGAAGATCGCCGACGGGCGGACCGCACACGATGTGCACCCCGAGGCGGTCGCCGACGCAGACCAGGCCTTCGCCCAACTGCCCCACGCGACGGGCAACCCCTAGCCTGGTGTTGACCCGGTTCGAACCAGCCCTCGATCCAGTCGAAGGGCAGTCGGGCGGCGGCCTGACGATTGCCCCCCACCCGGTCGGGGACCTGTCCTTCGGCCCCTACGGAGCTGCCCCGTCCACGCTCCCGCTCCATCGACAGCACAAACGGGGCAGCTCCATAGCGCGCTGACCGCCGCGCCGTACCCGGATCGTCGGGGGGTTGTGCCACGCTGTCCGGCGTGGCACACCGATCCCCGATCATGCTGATCGACGCTCCCAGCCTCTACTTCCGGGCCTACTTCGGCGTCCCCGAGTCCGCGGCGAAGGCCGAGGACGGCACCCCGGTCAACGCGGTGCGCGGCTTCCTCGACATGCTCGCCTCGCTGATCCGCACCCGCCGCCCAGACCGGATGGTCTGCGCGATGGACCACGACTGGCGGCCGGACTGGCGGGTGGCGCTGCTGCCGTCGTACAAGGCGCACCGGCTCGCGCCGGAGGGCGGCGAGGTGGTGCCGGACACCCTCACCCCGCAGGTGCCGATGATCCTGGACGTGCTGGCCGCGATCGGCATCACCGTCGTCGGCGCCGCCGGTTACGAGGCCGACGACGTGCTGGGCACCCTGTCGGTCACCCAGGAGGCGCCGGTGGAGGTGGTCTCCGGCGACCGGGACCTGTTCCAGCTCATCGACGACGACCGTGGGGTGCGGCTGCTCTACGTCGGGCGGGGCGTGGCGAAGCTGGAGGACTGCGACGACGCGGCGGTGCGGTCCCGCTACGGGGTGCCCGCCAACCGGTACGCCGACTTCGCGGCCCTGCGCGGCGACCCGAGCGACGGGCTGCCGGGGGTGGCCGGCGTCGGGGAGAAGACCGCCGCCCGGCTGATCGACCGGCACGGCGACCTCGACGGCATCCTCGCCGCCCTCGACGATCCGGGCTCCGGGTTCGCCCCCGGGCTGCGGGCGAAGCTCGACGCCGCCCGGGACTACCTGGCCGTCGCGCCGAAGGTGGTGCGGGTGGCGCTGGACGTGCCGCTGCCGGAGCTGCCGACCGCGCTGCCGACCGCTCCGGTGGCCCCCGACCGGCTGATGGAGCTGGCCCAGCGGTGGAACCTGGCGGGGTCCTGCCGCCGGCTCGTCGACGCCCTCGCCGCCCAGGGCTGACCCCACCGACGGCCGACCAAGCCACAGTCCCCGCCGGCCGCACCGGTGATGATCAGGCGGTGGCGTGGTACGCCAGGACGCCCCGGTTCACGGCGGCGATGGCCTGTCGGGCGGTGGCCCGCAGCTCGGTGGACGCCCCGCCGGAGTCGGCGAGCTGGCCGAGCAGGTCGACCACCTGCCGGGCCCAGCGGACGAAGTCACCGGCCGGCATCTCCCCGTCGAGCTCGTGGCCGCTGGCCAGCACCTTCGCCAGGGCCTCACCCCGCGCCCACCGGTAGACCGGCCAGGCGAAGCCGAGGTCCGGCTCGCGGGTGACCGTGAGGCCCCGGGCTGCCTCGTCGGCCTCGATCTCCCCCCACAGCTTCAGCGTCTCCTCGACGGCCTCGGCGACCGGCCCACGCGGCAGCGACGCCCGCTCGTCGACGTCCCGGCGGGCCTCGAAGACCACCACCGACACGGCGGCGGCCAGCTCCGACGGGGACAGACCGTCCCAGACGCCCCGGCGCAGGCACTCGGCGACCAGCAGGTCGGCCTCCGTCCAGATCCGGCCGAGCATCCGACCGGCGTCGGTGACCGCGCCGTCGGCGGACAGGTAGCCGCGCGCGGTGAGCAGCGCGACGATCCGGTCGAACGTGCGGGCCAGCGAGCCGGTGCGACCGGCGACCCGCTGGCGCAGCTCCTCGGTGTCGCGCTCCAGCCGGCGGCTGCGCTCCGCCCAGCGGGCGTGCTCCTCCCGGTCCGGGCAGGCGTGGCAGGGGTGCCGGCGCAGCTCGGAGCGGAGCTGGCTGATCGCGTGGTCCTCGCCGGCGCCCTGCCGGGTCCGGCCGCCGCGGCGACCGCCGTGCCGGTCCAGCCCGGTGCCGCTGACCTCGGCGGCGAGGTCCCGGCGGGCCCCCGGGGAACGGTGGTTGAAGTGCTTGGGCACCCGGATGCGGGCGAGCACCTCGGCCGGGGTGGTGAAGTCGCCGGGGCCGACCCGGCCGGCCCAGCGGTCCTGGGTGAGCACCAGCGGGCGGGGCTCGCCGAACCCGCCGGTGGCCGGGTCGAGCACCACCGCGAGGCCGGCACGCCGCCCGGACGGCACCCGGATCACGTCGCCGACGCGCAGCCGCTCCAGCGACTCCACCGCCGCGGCCTTGCGCTGGTGCTGGCCCTGCCGGGCGACGGCGCGTTCCCGGTCGGCGATGGCCACCCGCAGGGCGAAGTACTCGTCGAAGTCACCGTGATGGCAGCCGGCCTCCACGCCGTACGCGTCGATGGTCTCGGTGTTGCGCTGCACCTGGCGGGCCAGGCCGACCACCGACCGGTCCGCCTGGAACTGCGCGAACGAGGACTCCAGCAGCACCCTTGCCGGCTCCGCGCCGACGGTGCCGACGAGGTTGACGGCCATGTTGTAGGACGGGCGGAAGCTGGAGCGCAGCGGGTAGGTGCGGGTGGAGGCCAGGCCGGCGACGTGCCGGGGGTCGGTCTCCGGGGACCAGACGACGACGGCGTGCCCCTCCACGTCGATGCCCCGGCGGCCGGCCCGGCCGGTGAGCTGGGTGTACTCCCCCGGCGTCAGGTCGACGTGCGCCTCGCCGTTGTACTTGACCAGGCGCTCCAGCACGACGCAGCGGGCCGGCATGTTGATGCCCAGGGCGAGCGTCTCGGTGGCGAAGACCGCCTTGACCAGGCCGCGGACGAACAGCTCCTCGACGATCTCCTTGAACACCGGGAGCATGCCGGCGTGGTGGGAGGCCAGCCCGCGCTCCAGGCCGTCGAGCCACTCCCAGTAGCCCAGGACCGTCAGGTCCTCGCCGGGAATGGCGGTGACCCGGCTCTCGACGACCCGGCGGATCTCGGTGCGTTCCTCCGCCGACGTCAGCCGCAGGCCGGCGGCGAGGCACTGCTGCACGGCGGCGGCACAGCCGGCGCGGCTGAAGATGAACAGGATCGCCGGGAGCAGCCCCTCCCGGTCGAGCCGGTCGACGATGTCGGGGCGCAGCGGGCCGCGCCAGCGGGGGCCGCGCCGCCCGGCGCCGGGGCCGGCGCTACGCCCCTCGCCGAGCTCCAGCCGGCGCATCGTGTCGCGGGTGTAGCGCAGCAGCTCCGGGTGCACGTCGTGCTTGCGGGCGGCGTCGGCGTCGTGGAACAGGTCGAACATCCGCTTGCCGACCAGCATGTGCTGCCACAGCGGCACCGGTCGGTGCTCGCTGACCACCACCGTCGTCTCGCCACGCACGGTGACCAGCCAGTCGGCGAACTCCTCGGCGTTGGAGACCGTCGCGGACAGCGAGACCAGGGTGACCGAGGCGGGCAGGTGGATGATCACCTCCTCCCACACGCCGCCGCGGAACCGGTCGGCGAGGTAGTGCACCTCGTCCATCACCACGTAGGCCAGGCCCTGAAGGGTGGCCGAGCCCGCGTAGAGCATGTTGCGCAGCACCTCGGTGGTCATCACCACCACCGGAGCGTCCCCGTTGATGGCGTTGTCGCCCGTGAGCAGGCCGACCTGCTCGGCCCCGTAGCGGTCCACCAGGTCGTGGTACTTCTGGTTGGACAGCGCCTTGATCGGGGTGGTGTAGAAGCACTTGCGCCTGGTGGGCGCCGCGTCGGCGCCGTCGGCGCCCGCCGGCTGGGCGGGGGTGCCACGCAGGGCCAGGTGTACGGCGAACTCGCCGACCACCGTCTTGCCGGCGCCGGTGGGGGCGCAGACCAGCACCCCGCTGCCCCGTTCCAACGCCTGGCACGACTCCCGTTGGAAGTCGTCGAGATCGAACCCCAGGTCAAGGGCGAACTCGTCCAACGCCGGGAACTGTGAGGCCTGCGCGGCCCGGCGGCGGGCTGCGGCGTACCGTTCGGCGGGGCTAGACATGCCGTCAAGATTAATGCGTGCGTCGCGGGACCACCCGTCAAGGCCGTCCGACACCGGCGTCCAGGGCGGTCGGTAGGGTGCACGGCGTGCCGGACCATGCCGAACCGCCCCGCCCGACCCCGCCGCGCGGCATCGACGCCGCCGCCAGCGCCCAGGCGTCCCGCCGGCCCGTGGAGGCGGTGCTGTTCGACTTCCACGGCACCCTCGCCCAGGTGGAGAAGCCGCACGACTGGGTGCTGGCCGCCGCGGCGGCCTGCGGGGCGACCCTGGAGCGGGCCCGGGCCACCGGCCTTGCCGACCGGCTGCTCACGGCGGGCCGGGCGGGCGGGCCGCTGCCGGCCCGGGTGCCGCCGGCGCTGGCCGAGCTGTGGGCCGACCGGGATCTCTACCCGCACGCCCACCGGGGCGCGTACACGGGGCTGGCGGCGACCGTGGACGCCGGGATCGACGGGCTGGCCGACGCGCTCTACGACCGGGTGCTGATGCCCGAGGGCTGGGTGCCGTACCCGGACGCCGCGCCGACCCTGGCGGCGCTGCGGGAGGCCGGGGTGAAGGTGGCGGTGGTCAGCAACATCGGCTTCGACATCCGGCCGTTCTTCGCCGCCTGGGGCCTCGACGGGCTGATCGACGCGTACGCCCTGTCGTACGAGGTGGGGCGCTGCAAGCCGGACCCGGGGATCTTCTGGCGGGCCTGCGGGATGCTCGGGGTGGACCCGGAACGGGCGCTGATGGTGGGCGACACCGCGGCCGACGCCGGGGCGGTGCGGGCCGGCTGCGCGGCGCTGGTGCTGCCCGAGGCCGAGCCGGGCCGGCCCAACGGGCTGGGATCGGTGCTCGGCCTGGCCCTGCCGCGCTGACCCCGCCCGGGCCCCGGTGACGGCGCGGGGTGCCCGGCCGCCGCCCACCCCTGGTCACCGCAGCAGCCGGACCGCGCCCGGCACGGCGGTGACGGTCACCGGCAGGTCGAGGGCCCGCTCCCCGTCGGCGTAGGTGGTGATGCCCTCGGCGGCCAGTTCCACCGTCCGGGCCCGGTGGCTGCTCACCAGCGGATGCTTGACGTGGGTGCCCCGGTAGATGCGCGGCTTCACCCGGACCAGGGTGCGCCGGTCGAACCGGCCGCCGACCACCACGTCGAGCAGCCCGTCGGTCGGGTCCGCGTCCGGGCAGATCCGCATCCCGCCGCCGTAGCTGGCGCAGTTGCCGACCGCGACCAGCACCGCGTCGACCTGCAACGGCTCGCCGTCCAGCCGCAGCGTGTACCGGCGGGGGCGTAGCCGGGCCAGCTCGACCAGGATCGCCAGGTCGTACCGGCGGGGGCCGCGCGGGTGGCGCATCCGGTTGGCCCGCTCGTTGACGATCGCGTCGAACCCGGCGGCGAGCACCGCCCCGTACCAGCGGGGTGGGCCGTCCGGCCGGGTCATCCGGGCCAGGTCGACCGGGCCGGTCCGGCCGGCCCGCAGGGCGTCGGCGATCGCCGCCGCGGCGGCGAGCGGATCGGTGGGGAAGCCGGTGTCGGCGGCGAAGTCGTTGCCGGTGCCGGCCGGCACCACCCCGAACGGCACGGCCGTTGCGGCGACCGCCTGGAGTCCGTGGTGCACGGTCCCGTCCCCGCCCACCGTCACCAGCGCGGCGATCCCGTCGGCCAGCGCCGCGTGGCACGCCCGCTCCGCCTGGGCGGCCGTGTGCGCCTCCAGCAGGCGCACCGGCCGGCCCGCCCGGGCCAGCCGCTCCAGCACGCCGGGCAGCAGTCCCCGGTGCCGTCCCCGGCCGGCCGTCGGGTTGGCGAGCACGGCGACGGGGCCGTCGGGGTCCGGGCCGGGGGCGGTGCGGTCGGCAGCGGTCACGGCGAGCACCGTACCGCCGGTCGGGCGCCGCGATCATCTTCCTGCCTGCCCAAAGCCCGCCCCGGCCCTTCCGCGCCGGGACGTTCCGGCCGGCCCACCGGGGATTGACTGCGATGGATTACCGTGCTAAACGGTACGGGAATTGCTATGAAAACAGCGGAGACGGACCCATTGGTGACACTGCGGGACAGTCCGCTA
Source organism: Micromonospora rubida (assembly GCF_009908295.1). Lineage (GTDB taxonomy): Bacteria > Actinomycetota > Actinomycetes > Mycobacteriales > Micromonosporaceae > Micromonospora > Micromonospora rubida. Next base: position 57,745 of record NZ_JAAALO010000014.1, on the reverse strand, counting down.
CCAGGGCGTGACACATTGCCTTTCGTCGTTTAATAATGGCTGCCGCTGATCCGTCGTGCGTCGGGTGCAGGGTCACCGGTGTCGATCGAAGGGAAATTATTCCGTGAAGCGGGACCACTCACCCGTGCTGCCGGGCGACGGCGCCACCGACTACGCGCGCTACATGCGCACGGACTCGCTGCTGGAGCTCCAGCGCCGCCCGGAGGAGATGATCCACCGCGACGAGCTGCTCTTCCAGGTGGTGCACCAGTCCACCGAGCTGTGGCTGAAGCTGGCGGGGGCCGAGCTGGCCGAGGCCGGCGCCCGGGTGGCCGCCGACGAGCCGGCGGCGGCCGAGCCGCTGCTGGCCCGGGCGACGCTCGGGGTGCGGCTGGTCACCGACCAGCTGGAGATGTTCCGACACCTGCCCCCGACGGTCTTCCAGGCGATGCAGCCGGCGCTCGGCACCGGATCGGGCGCCGAGTCGCCCGGCTGGCGCGGAGTGCAGGCGGGGAGCCGGAACCTCGGCCGGGCCTTCACCGACCACCTCGCTCGGCGGGGGACCGACCTGTCGACGCTGCTCCGGGCGGACCCGACGGACCCGGCGCACCGGCTGGCCGAGGCCATGGTGGAGTGGGACGAGCGGGTCGCGTTCTGGCGGGTGCGGCACTACCAGGCCGCGATCCGGGTCGGCGGCCACGGCGTCGCCGGCACCGAGGGCAGCCCGGCCACCATGCTCGCGAGGCTGATCGACCACCGGTTCTTCCCGGAACTGTGGCAGGCGCGCGTCGCCCCCGCCACGCCGGCCGAGGACATTTTCCAGCCGGACCGGCCCTGAAGAATCTCGCCGGCTCGAAATTCGCCGGAACGTCACCGTCCGTGTTTTACATAATTGTAATGTCGAGGTGCGGTTCGTGCGCGAGCTGACGAGCTGGCTGTCCGGTGGGGCCGATCCCGACAGTTTTCCCTACCTCCCGGTGACGGCGGAGTTCCACCGGACCGGCAAACACTTCGTCGGAAAGGAGTTGCTCGCCCTCCTCGACGAGACGAGGTCGCACGTCGCCGCGCGGGCGACCGGCACCGGGTCGGCGGACTCCGGCCCCGCCCGGCTGCTGCGCGCCTTCCTCGACGTCGCGCTCGACAAGTGGGACGGTCGGTACGACTACCGCAGCTACCTCGCGTTGGGCCTGCTCGGGCTGCCCGACGGCGGAGGCGGTGGCAGTGGCGACGACGGGCCGGTGGCGGAGCTGGCCGCCACCCGTGAGGGCCGCGACCGGCTGCTCGTGCACCTGGTCGCCGACGCCCTGGCGTTCGAGCTGGCCGCCGCCACCGACGCCACCGACCTGCTGCCCGAGCAGCGGCCCGGGCCGGCGCTGGTGGCCAAGCGTTACCGGCTGGGCGTCCGGGCCGTCACCCCCGCGCTGTCCCGGCTGGGCCTGACCGTCGACGATCCCCGGCCGGCGGCGGCCGTCGCGGCGCTGCACGCCCTGGCCGCCGCCGACCGCAGCGCCGCCGAGGAGCGGGCGCTGCGACTGAGCATGCTGCCGGTGTACCTGTCGCACGACGAGTACCTGTTCATCCGGGTGCTCCAGTCCTACGAGTGCGTCTTCGCCGGGCTCGCCGACGAGCTGCGCGCGGCGATCGACGCGCTCGACGCGGGACGGGCCGTCACGGCGGCGGACCGGTTGGCGTACGCCCGGGACCAGCTCGCCTCGGCCGCGCCCCTGTTCTCGCTGCTGGCGAGCATGCAGCCGGAGTCGTTCCGGACGTTCCGGGCGTACACCGAGGGGGCCAGCGCGATCCAGTCCCGCTCCTACAAGCTGATGGAGTCGCTGTGCCGTACCCCCGAGGGGTCCCGGCTGGACTCGGCCGCCTACCGGTCGGTGCCCGAGCTGCGCGACCGGGTGCGCGCCGGGGGGCCGACGGTCGACGCGGCGCTGCGGGCGGCCGTCCGCGACGGCCGGCTGGCCGGGGCGGACCGCGACCTGGTGCAGGGGCGGATGCGCGAATTCGCGGCGACGGTGCTGCACTGGCGCCGCACCCACCACCGGCTGGCGGTCCGGATGCTCGGCGAGCGGCCCGGCACCGGCTACACCGAGGGGACCCCCTACCTGGCCGAGGTCCGCGCGATCCCGGTCTTCACCGCCGTCGCCGCCGAACCCGACCCGGCCGCCCCGTCCGAACCGAGTGGAGGCTGTCCCGAGTGAGCGCACCCGAACTGGAATCCGCGACCGGCGGGCCGCGGTGTCTCGACGCCGCCGCGCACGCCGCGCTGCGCGCCGAGTTCCCCCTGCTGGAGACCTGCCTCTACCTGAACAACAACTCGACCGGCGCGGTGCCGAGGGCGGCGCAGGGCGTGCTCACCGGCTACTGGGACACGTTGCGCACCTGGCGGGACGACGCGTGGCAGGGCTGGCACGAGGGCCTCGACCGGTACGCCGACGGACTGGCCGCGTTCATCGGCGCCCCGCCGGGCAGCGTGGTCACCGACGCGAACCTGAGCATCCTGCTCGGCCGGATCGCGTCCTGCTTCGACTACCGCCCGCCGCGCGACCGGGTCGTCATCACCGACCTGGAGTTCCCGGCCGTGCCGTTCGTGTGGAACGCGTTCCGCCGCTACGGCGCCCGGCTCGACGTGGTCGGCACCGGCGGCCCCGACTTCGACGAGGACGCGCTCGTCCGGCGCGTCGACGAGCGGACGCTGCTGGTGTGCGTGCCGCACGCCAGCTTCTCCACCGGGGCCACCGTCGACCTGCCCCGCCTGGTCGCGCGCGCCCACGACGTGGGCGCCCTGGTGGTGGTGGACGCCTTCCAGAGCGTCGGGGTCATGCCGCTGGACGTGACGGCCCTCGGCGTCGACGTCGTCCTCGGCGGCTCGCACAAGTGGCTGTGCGGGGTCGGCACGGCCTTCCTCTACGTCCGCCCCGACCTGACACCGACCCTGGAGCCGGCGGCGACCGGTTGGCAGGCCGGCGACCGGGCGCTGACCTTCCGGCCGTCGACCGGCTGGGCCGCCGGCGCCCAGCGGTTCGCCGGCGGCACCCCGTTCCCGCTCACCTCGCTGGTCTCCCAGGTCGGCCTGGACCTGCTGGCCGGCGTGGGCGTCGCCGCGATCCGGGAGCACTCCCTGGCGTGCACGTCCCGGATCCTGGCCCGCGCCGGGGCCGCCGGCATCACGGTGGTCAGCCCGACCGAGCCGCATCGGCGCGGCGGCGTCGTGTGCCTGGACGTCGCAGACGGTGAGGCGGTCAAGCGACGGCTGGCCGCGCGGGACGTGATCTGCAGTTGGCGGGGCTACCTGCGGGTCGGCCCGCACGTCTACAACACCCTCGACGAGGTCGACGCGTTCATGGACGCACTGGAAGAGGAGCTGGGTCGATGACCGTCACGCTGTCGCCGCGGGCCCTGATGAGCCTGCTCGCCAACGGCACCAAGGCCATGGACGTGCTGGAGACAGCACTCACCATGGGCCTGCTCGACGCGCTGGAGCCGGGTCCGGCCGTCCTCGGCGAGCTCGCCGAGAAGTTCGGGGTGCGCCCGCTGCGGCTGTACAAGTTCCTGGACTGCCTGGAAAGCCTCGGGTTCGTCGAGCGGGACGAACCCGGCGACGACATCGCCGTGGCCCGCTACCGGGCCGTGCCCGGGCTGCGCGACGCCGTGGCGGCCGTCGCCGGGCCGGACGCGGTCGAGCGGGACCGGGACCGGTACCCGTGGCGGCGGCTGCACGGCCGGCTCGCGGAGAGCCTGCGCGGAGACGCGGGCATGACCGACGACGACTTCGCGTGGCCGCCGCGCGACGACGAGCAGACCGCCGCCTTCGAGCGCAGCATGGCCGTCGGCCTCGGCCCGGTGCTCGAGACGGTCCACCGGCACGCCGACCGGTTGTGGCCGGACCGGCGCCGCCTGCTCGACGTCGGCGGCGGCGACGGCACGCTCGCCGCGCGGGTGCTCGACGACGCCCCGGGGCTGCGGGCCGACGTGTACAACCTGCCGGCGGTGGCACCGCTGGTGGAGCTGACGCGGGCCCGCTGCGGGCACCCGGACCGGCTGGGGTTCGTCGGCGGCGACTTCCTCGCCGAGCCGCTGCCCGGCGGCTACGACGCGCTGGCGTTCGTGCGGGTGCTGCACGACTGGCCGAACGACGTGGCCCGCACGCTGGTCGAGAAGGCGTACGCCGCCCTCGCGCCGGGCGGGCTCCTGCTGATCTGCGAGGAGTTCCGCACCCCGGACCGGCTGGCGATGCAGTTCTTCTGGAGCTACTTCCTCATCGGCGTCGACAGCTGCGTCAGCCGGCTGCGGGAGGTGGAGTTCTACACCGCCCTGCTCGAGGAGGTCGGCTTCACCCGGGTGCGGGTGCTGCCCGGCGGCTGGGAGCTGGTCACCGCGTACAAGCCGCCGCACGGGCCGTGAGCCGGGGCGGGCGGCGGCGGGGTGCGCTCGTCGTCGAGCGGCATGACGACCGCTTCGCCGGGAGGCAGCGCCCGCGGGGCACCTGACCAGCAGCGCGCGGTTCGTCGGCGGGAACCACAGGCCGCCGGTGAGCGACTATCGGTACATGCGGTGTGAGCAGTGGCGGGAGATCCTGTCGGCCCAACTGGACGGGGAGGAGACCCCGGCCGAGCGGGCCGCGACCGACGGGCACCTGGACACGTGCGGTGACTGCCGGGCCTGGTTCGACGCGGCGGCGGCGGTGACTCGGCGGGCGCGTACCCGGGTGGTGTCGCCCATGCCCGACCTGGCCGACGCGGTCCTCGCCGCCGTCCCGGCCGGGGCCTCCCCCCGCCGGACGCCCGCCTGGCGGGGCCGGCTGGTGGCCGGGCTGCGGGCCGCGCTGGGCCTGGTCGGTGCCGTGCAACTGGTGCTCGGGCTGGCGCAGGTCGGCCGGGGCGCGGTCGTCGCGCACGCGCACGCCGCCGGCCAGCACCTGTGGCACGAGTCGGCGGCGTGGAACGTCGCCGTCGGCGCCGGGTTCCTGTTCGTCGCGGCGCGGCGGTTCCCGCCCGCCGGGGTGCTGCCGATGCTCAGCGCCTTCGTCGCGACGCTGGTGCTGCTGTCGGTGAACGACCTGATGACCGGTCAGGTGGCCGCGTCCCGGCTGGTCAGCCACGGTTTCCTGGTGGTCGGCTGGGTGCTCACCGTGCTGCTGTCGCGGCCCCGGCTGCGCCCGGGTGGTCCGTCGTCGGGGCAGGGCCGGTCGCGGGCCTCCCGCTGGCGGGTCGAGCCGGACCAGTCCGAGCAGCCGGCCCCGCTGCGCCTGGTGCCACCGCAGCCGTACGCCGCGCAGGCCAGCGACCGGCGGGCCGCCTGAAGGCCGGCCCTCGGCGGGCGGGGCAGGCGCCGTCGGCGGTCCCCGGAGGACTCAGCCGGCGCTGGTCGGACGGGCGTCAGCGGTCTCCGGGCCACCCGCCCCGGGGCTCAGCCGGCGCTGGTCGGGCGGGCCGGGTGGGCGTCGGCCTGCCAGGCGGCCACGAGGTCCTCGCGCGCCCGCGCCACCCGGGAGCGGATCGTGCCGATCGGGCAGCCGCAGACCTGGGCGGCCTCCGCGTAGGACAGGCCGGCCACCTGCGTGGCCACGAAAGCCACCCGTCGTTCCGGGGCCAGCGCGGCGATCAGCCGGTGCAGGGCGACCCCGTCGTCGGCCGCAGGCTCGACCGCGCCCACGCCCTCCGCCGCCGTGCGCCAGTCCGGCAGGGTCGCGGTACGCGGGCGGGTCACCGCCGCCCGGACGTGGTCGACGGCGACCCGGCGGGCGATGGTGAACAGCCAGGTGCGGGCCGAGGAGCGGCCGGCGAAGCCGGGCAGGCTGCGCAGCGCCCGCAGGAACGTCTCCTGGGTCAGGTCGTCGGCCTCTCCCGGCCCGGCGAGGTGGGCCAGGAACCGCCACACCGGTCGCTGCAGGGCCCGGACGAACGCCGCGGCGGCCTGCTGGTCGCCCTGCCCGGCGAGGCGTGCCCAGCGGGTCACCTGCTCGTCGTCGGCCTCCGCGGTCACCACGGCCGGCCACCCGACCCGACGCGGGTGGCCGCGCCCGACCGGCGGCGCGCTTCGGCGGTGCTCACGCGGACCGGTACGGCGCGCGGCGCTGTTGCGTTCACGTGGTCTGTCTCCCGGCCCGGCTCCGGCGGCTGACGCCTCCCACCAGCGGCGGGAGGCGTATCTCCGCGCGCCGCCCCGGTGCGGCGCACCACTGTTTGTCGGGCGCGGGGACGGAAAAGTTCCCGGCGCCGCACCGGGCCGTCGCCGGGCGCGCCATCGGACGGGCGACGGCATGCCCGGCGACGGGGACGGGCGGGCCGCTCCCGGATGGGAGCAGCCCGCCCGGCCGGCCGGCGTCGCTCAGTCGTCGCTGCCGTCGTCATCGTCGTCGTCATCGTCACGGTCATCGTCACGGTCGTCGTCGTCGACCGGCTCCTGCTCGGCCTTGACCACCGCGCCGTCGTTGCGGTCGACGTCGACCTCGTGCTCGGTCTGCCCGTTGACGATCTCGACGCTCCACACCTGACGGCCGTCCTCGTCCTCGGCCTCGACCTCGACGATCCGGCCGCCTCCGGCACGCGCCAGCGCGATCTCGCCGGCCCGCCGCTCGTCGACGCTCCCGTCGGCGGGGGGCGGCGTCGCCGTGCCGGCCGGCGAGCCGGTGGCGGGCACACCGGTCGCCGGCGCCGAGGTGGGGGCGCCGTCCGGGCTGCCGGTCGCCGCCGGGGCCACGGTGGCGGCGACCAGGGCGGTCGGTGTGGCGCGGTCGTCGGTGGCGGTGACGCCGAGGGCGACCCCGGCCACCGCCAGCATCGCCGCGCCACCGACGGACGCCATGATCAGGGAGTTGCGCTTCATCTCGGTACACCTTTCCTCGGTTGCTGCGTCGAGGATCGACCGTGGCGGGATAGCGGCGCGCTGCACGAACGCTAAGGCCCGGTTAAGGTCGCCGGCGGGGCCAGCCGCAGGCGCACCTCGGCCCCGCCGCCCGGGGCGGTGCGCAGCTCCAGCCGGCCACCGCCGGCCTCCGCCGCGCGGCGGGCGATGTCCAGGCCCAGCCCGGTGGACCCGGCCGGGCTGGCTCCCCGGCGTACCGTGGCGGCCGGCATGCCGGGTCCCTCGTCGGACACGGTGAGGACCACCCCGTCGGCGTCGCGGGCGAGACGGACGGTGAACGCGGTGCCATCCGGGGTGTGCGCGAACACGTTGCCGAGCAACGCGTCGAGGGCCGCGGCCAGCTCGTCGGCGGGCACCCTGACCGGCAGCGGCCCGGGATTCAGGTCGCAGCGGACCTCCCGCCCGGTGTCCTCGGCCAGCACCGACCAGAACGCCACCCGGTCGGCGACCACCGCCGCCGCGTCGCCGCCCACGGCGGCCGGCGACCGGTCGCGGCGGGCCTGGCGGATCAGGCCGGTCACGGCCCGCTCCAACCCGTCCACCGCGGCGGCGATCCGCGCCGCCTCCTGCGGCTCGCGCAGCGACTCGGCCTCCAGCCGCAGCGCCGTCAGCGGGGTGCGCAGCCGGTGGGAAAGGTCGGCCACCTGCTCGCGCTCCTGGGCGAGCAGGACCTGGATCCGGCCCGCCAGGTGGTTGAGCGCGCCGGCAACCTCGCGCAGTTCCGCCGGGCCCGCGGGCGTCACCCGGGCGTCCAGCTCGGCGTTGGCCAGCCGGTGCGACACCGTGGACAGCTCGGCGATCGGCCGGACCAGGGTGCGGGCCAGCCGGTCGGCGACCAGCAGCCCGAGCAGCACCAGCAGCACCCCGAGCAGGGCCAGCACCAGCCAGGCCCGGGTCACCCCGGCGGTCAGCTCGGCGCGCGGCACCACCGTCCGGATCACGCCCGTGCCGTCCGGCCGCCCCTGCACGGCGATGACCACCTCGCGTCCCTCGTCCGACTCCGCGGTGAGGCTGCGCCCCCGTTCGGCCAGGGCCACCGCCGGGGTACGCGGGACGGGCGTGCCCAACACCGTGTCGCCGGGCAGGAACACGCTGACCGGTCGGCCCGACTCCGCGGCGAGCTGCTCGGCGGTCAGCCGGATGGTCGCCGCGTCGGCCGTACCCACCACCGGCACCAGGCTCTGCGCGTCCGCGGTCGCCCGGACCGTGGCCCGGTCCTCGGCCACGTCCCGCACCAGCAGCGCCAGCGGGACGAGGAAGGCCACGAGGGTGAGCACGCTGACCGCGGCGGCCAGCAGCGCGAGCCGCGCCCTCACCCGGCACCGCCCGGGCACTCCAGCCGGACCCCCACCCCCCGCACCGTGTACAGGTAGCGGGGCTGCTGGGCGCTCTCGCCCAGCTTGCGGCGCAGCCACGACAGGTGCACGTCGACGGTCTTGTCCGCGCCCCCGTACGGGATCTGCCAGACCTCGGTGAGCAGCTCCCGCTTGGTGACCACCTCGCCGGGCCGGGCCGCGAGGTGGTGCAGCAGGTCGAACTCGCGTGGGGTCAGCTCGACCGGCGTGCCGTCGAGGGTCACCTGACGTGAGCGCGGGTCCACCCGCAGGCCGCCCACCGCCAGCGTCGGGTCCTGCGTCGCCTGGGCCGCGCCGCGCCGCAGCACCGCGCGGACCCGCGCGTCAAGTTGGGCGGCGGTGAACGGCTTCACCACGTAGTCGTCGGCGCCGGCGTCGAGGACCCGGACGATCTCGGTCTCGTCGTCGCGGGCGGTCGCCACGATGATCGGCACCGCGCTGACCGCCCGCAGCATCCGCAGCAGGTCCCGCCCGTCGAGGTCGGGCAGGCCCAGGTCCAGCACGACGAGGTCCGGCCGGTCGTCGAGGGCGTCGCGCAGACCCGCCATCGCGGTGGACGCGGCGGCCACGGCGTGGCCCCGGTCCCGCAGCGCCCGCGCCAGCGGCGTCCGGATGGTCAGGTCGTCCTCGATGAGCAGCAGGCGGGGCACAGGATGCAGGCTAGCCGCCGGGACCGCCGCCGGCCGGTTCCTTAACCCTCCCTTAGCCTCGACCGGCGCTCCCGCCAACCTTCGATCGGGGATAGTCGGGGGATGCGCCGTCGTCGTGCCCTCGCCTTCGCCGGGTGGCTGGCCACCGCCCTGCTCGCCACCCTGGTCGGGGTGGCCGCGATCCGGCTGGTCGGGGAGAGCATCACCGGCACCCCGGGCGGGGTGCACAGCCAGCGGGACGTCGAACGGGCGCTGGCCTCCCCGCAGGCGAGCACGGGGGCCCCGGGCGGCAGCCCGTCCACCGGGCCGGGCGGGCCGTCGGCGACCGCGTCGCCGGGGGCCGGCGCGCGCCGGTTCTTCGCGACCGCCGGCGGCAGCGCGGTGGCCGAGTGCGCCCCTGGCGGGGTGCGGCTGGTGTCCTGGGCACCCGCGCAGGGCTACCGGGTCGGCGACGCCGACCAGGGCCCGGACGACGACGTCGAGGTCACCTTCGTCGGGTCGGGCGGCGAGCACGAGCTGAAGCTGCGGTGCGTGGCCGGCGAGCCGGTGGCCGTCGCCGACGACTGACTCGGCGACGGCCACCGGCGGATCGTCGTCAGCCGTGGTGCTTCTGCTGGCAGGGCACGCAGAATCGGGCGTGCGGGACGACCTCCAGCCGCTCCGGCGGGATCTGCGCCCCGCACTTCTCGCAGGCGCCGTAGCTCCCGTCCTCGATGCGGCGCAGGGCATCGGCGATCCGCCCCAGGCTCATCCGGGTCGCCGCGATCAGCGCGGCGCGGGTGTGCGCCTCACCCGGGTCGCCGGTGTCGGCGGTCAGCTCGGTCAGCCGGACCGTCTGCGCCGCGTGATCGTCGGTCAGTGTCGCGCGCAGGTCGGCGAGCCAATGCCGGCCGCTGGCGTCCTGGATGTCGGTGCTCATGTCGCGTCCTTCCGGAAAAAGGTAAAAGAAAAGGGCCGAAGCCGGAAGCTTCGCCCTGGTGGCCGTACCCGTCGGAGGTATCCCGGCGGGGGGCCACGCCCGCTGGGGATCGGGCTCGGCAGCCCGTGGATGGGGGCGGCGCCGAGCGACGGCGCACCCGCCGGGCGGGCGGCCACCCACGTGCGCCGGCCGGCGGCAGCCGGCGACGCCGTCACGACGGTGACGGTGACGCGGGCGAGCGGCGCGGCCGATGGCATGGGGCCACCATAGGCCGCGCCGACGCGGAACCCAACCAGGTTGCCCGCCGGAAACAGCGGTTCCGGCGGCCGGTCCCAGCCCACCCCGATCGGCGGCGGGTCAGATCGGGTCGGCCCGGCCCAGCCGCCAGTAGCCCATGAACGCCACCGCCCGCCGGTCGATCCCCCGCTCGACGACCAGGTGCCGGCGCAGCGTACGGATCACCCCGGCCTCGCCCGCCAGCCAGGCGTACAGCGGCCCCTGTACCGGCGCCGCCGGGGGCGGCACCTCCCAGAGGATGTCCCAGTCGACGTCCACGTCGGCGATCGACATCCGCCCGGACGGCGGGCCCGCCACGGCCGGCGCCCGGCCGGACAGCATGCTCGCCGTCGCCGCGGCGACGGCGGGGACCAGGCGGCTGCCGTGCGGCCCCCCGTCACGGGGCAGCCAGGCCACGTCGACGCCGGGCGGGGTCGGGACGGACAGCGCATCGGCCCGCTCCGGCACCTCCAGCAGCACCCGGCCCCGGGCGTCGAGTGGGAGCCGTTCCAGGATGGCGCAGATCGCGGGCACGGCCGTCTCGTCGCCGGCCAGCAGCAGGTGATCCGTCGACGGGGGCCGGAACTCGATTCCGCCGTGCTCGCCGGGGTAGCCGGCGTCGGGGCCGAGCAGGGCGGCCTCGTCCCCGGGCCGGACCCGGTGGGCCCACCGGCTGGCCGGGCCGCCGTCACCGTGCAGGACGAGGTCGATGTCGACCTCGGCCAGTTGGGGCCGGGCCGCCCGGACGGTGTAGGTGCGCACCGGGCAGCGCCGGTCCTCGGGCAGAGCCCGCCACCTCGCGTGCCAGTCGGCGCCGACGGGGAGCTGGACCCCGCGCTCCCCGGGCAGCGGCAGCGCCAGTTTGATCCGCTGGTCGTAGCCGTTGTCCGCGAACCGGTCGAGGTCGGGGCCGGTGAAGGTGACGCGGAGGAACGAGGGGCTGAGCCGGCGTACGGCGCGGACCTCGACGGCGAACAGGCGCCACGGCGCGATGGGCAGGGTCTGGGTCATGACACCCTGCTCCGGCGACGGCTCGACGTGATCATTCGACACGAGGTTAGGCTAACCTAACGCCACAGTCGGGTGTCAGGGTGGTGCAGCCTTCCCTCCTTCGGGCGGCGGCCACCGCCCTGACCAGGCCGGACGGCGCCCGCCGGTGGGTCAGCCGAGCGCGGCGGCCCGGTCCAGGAAGAGCAACTGGGCGCGCTTCTCCGGCAGGTCGATCTGCGGTCCCGGCACGAATCCCGCGCGGGTCAGCCGGGCGATCGCCTTGTCGTTGCGCGCGTCCGGCTCCGCCACGATGCGCCGACGGCTCGGGTCGGTCAGCACGAAGGCCAGGAAGGCGTCGAGCAGGACGGCGGTGAAGCCCGGCTCGACGCCGCCGTCCGGCGGCCCGATCATCAGGTGGATGCCGAAGTCGCCGGGCTGGACGTCGTAGCACTCCCCCACCGGGTCGGCCGCCGGCTCGTACGTCTGGAACAGCGCCACCGGCCGGCCGTCCCGGTGGATCAGGTAGGCGTGGTGGGTGTCGAGCGAGTCCAGGTACTCGTAGATCTCCAGCACCCGCTCGCGGCCGGCGTCACGCATGCCCCAGAACCGCGAGCGCTCCCGGGTGACCCAGTCGTGGATCACGTCGATGTCCTCGGCCGGCCGCACGGGCCGGATGGCCACCTCGCCGAAGCCGTCGATGTGGCGCGCGTAGGAGGTCGGGGCAGTCGTCATGTCTCTCCTCGATGGGGCCGGCGGTGGCGCGGGCCGCCGTCCGGCCGGCGGCCTGCCACGCCGACGGCACCGGCCGCCGGCACCGGCCACGGCGCGGCACCGTGGCGGAAAGTCAGGACAGGCTAGCCTAACCGTCGGGCGTGCGCCACGGTCCACAGTCTCCCGCCCGGCTGGGAAGCCCTCCCCACCTACGGAGGCGGGGAGTTCCCTGCCGCCGTAGGCCGTCGCGGCTCCGGCACGATCAGCGTCTTCGGCAGCCCTCCTCGTGGCCGTGTCGGACAGTCCCGGGTGGCCCGCGACCGCCGACGGGGTGGCCGGCTCCGGGGAGCCGGCCACCCCGTCGGCGCAGGGGCGGTGGGTCGCCTACCGCCAGGTGTCGGTGCTGGTCCGGGTGCCGCCGGCCGGGGTGGTGAAGGTGCGGTTACCGCCGTTCTCCCAGGTGACGGAGCCGTTTGGATTCTTCTTGATGTACTTGTACTCCACCGCCGTGTTCGGGGGCAGGTTCAGCGTGGCCCGCCAGACCGGGTAGTCGGCCGAGGAGAGCGCGACGGCGCTGGCCGGGTTCCAGCCGCCGAGGGCCGCGATGTTGCCGACGACGTAGACGTTCTGGCCGTAGGAGGTGGTGACGGTGGCGTGGAACGAGGCGGCGACCTGCCCGCCCGTGTCGGTGTCGCCGCGGAAGGTCTCGTTCACCGTGTAGGTGCCGCCCTCCGGGGTGGTGAAGGAGCGGTTGGCGCCGGTCTCCCAGGTGACGGAGCCGTCCGAGGTCTTCTTGATGAACTTGTACTCCACCGCCGTGGACTGCGGCAGCTCGATCACCGCCTGGTACGTGTTGTTGCCCTGCGCGGTCAGCTTGACGGCGCTGGCCGGGGCCCAGGAGCCGAGGGCGGGGATGCTGCCGACGACGTAGACGTCCTGGTCGGCGGCCGGGGTCGCGGCGACGGTGAAGGTGGTGGCGACCTTGTCGGTGGGGATGACCGTCGGGGTGACCGTGGGCGACGCGGTGGGCGACGGGGTGGCGCCGCCGGGCCGGGCGTTGACGTGGATCGCGACCGCGTTGTTGGCGGGGATGGTCACGGTGGCCCGGCCGCCGGAGACGGTCACCGTGCCGCCGGCGCAGCCGGACCCGGTGGCGGGGCCGGAGACGACATCGCAGTACTGGCCGTCGGCGAGGCCGGTGGTGAACGTGGCGGTGGAGGCGCTGCCGGAGTCGTTGACGCCGAACCAGGCGCGGTCGCCCCGGTGGAAGCCGATGACGTTGCTGTTGACGGTGGTGAAGTCGGAGACGGTCTTGACCGACCGGGCGGCGTTGGCCCAGCCGACCATGCCCTTGACGCCGGTGGACTGGCTCAGGCAGTTCCACGCGCCGCCGCAGGCGGTGTCGGTGACGTAGCCGCTGCCGTTGGCCGGCGGGGACTGGTTGCGGTTGGACCAGGAGAAGCTGTCGTAGACCGAGGGCTTGCCGTGCGGGTAGGCCAGGGCGAAGTAGTTGGCCAGGGTGTAGTCGCTGCCGTTCTTGTAGGACAGCACGACCCCGTCGCGCTCCAGGTCGTGGTTGGTGACCATGGAGAAGACGTTGGCGCTGGGGGCGTCGAGGTTCCAGCTCGGAATGTTGGCGAGGGTGGAGATCGAGCCCTGGAAGGCGGACCTGAGGCCCTTGGCGTACGCGAAGTCCAGCACGTCGCCGTTGCCGGTGAACGCCCGCGCCTTCAGCGCGTCGTTGCTGGCGCCGTCGAAGATCTCCTGCGCGATGTACGGGCGCTTGTTCTCGGCCACGGTGTTGCGGAGCTTGCCGAGGATCGCCGCGAAGTCGTCCTTCTTGATGTGCTTGACCGCGTCGACCCGGAACCCGTCGACGCCGAGGCCGATCATGTCGTTGAGGAAGCCGGCGACCTTCGTGCGGACGCTGTCCTTCTCGGTGTACAGGTCCGTCAGTGCCAGCAGCTCGCAACTGGTGACCTGGGCCTCGTTGTTCCAGTCGTTGATGCCGCCGCTGGTCGGGCAGTTGTCGCCCGGCCGGTGGAAGTCCCCGTTGCCGTAGGGCACGGCCGGGAAGCTGTAGCCGGGGCCGGAGAAGTCCGTCCCCGCGTACCCGACGATCTCCTCGGGGTTGTTCGCCCCGGCCATGTGGTTGACGACCGCGTCGACGTACACCCGGACGCCGGCGTTGTGGCAGGCGGTGACCATCGCGGCGAACTGCGCGCGGGTGCCGAACCGGCTCTCCAGCTTGTACGACACCGGCTGGTACACCTCGTACCAGGGGTGCACGCCGTCGACGCTGTTGGGCAGGCTGACCGACTCCTGCGGCGGCGCGACCTGGACCGCGCCGTACCCGGCGGGGCCAAGGTGGTTGGTGCAGGCGGCGGAGACGGACGGCCAGTTCCACTCCCACAGGCTGGCCGTCACCTCGCTGTCGTTGAGCCCGGCGGCGGCGCGGGCGGGGGTGGCGGCGGTGGTGGTAGCGATCGCGGCCGGCACGGCGACCGACGCGGCGACGGCGGCGGCGAGCAGCAGGCCGCCGGCGCGGCCACGTAGGGGTGACCTCAAACGTTCCATGACGGGTGAACCTTCCTCGGGGGCGAAGAGGCACTGGTGGATGGACGGCCGTCCAGGTAGCAAGACGATGCGGGATGGATGAAAGACTTTGCAAGACCTTTCGGCAAATTTTTTGAAACCTGCCGGCAACACGCCGCCCGCGCAGCCGCCCCACCGCACTCCCGGCGCATCCCCGCCGCCCACCCCAAGGACTCTCCCCTCGCGTCCGAGGGAACTCCTTGACGCGCCCCGAAAATCGGCGCAACTTCCACCGCAACAACTTCCAGCTTTTGCGAGAGGCTTGCACGACCCGGGCACCGCCACGCCGCACGCTCCGGTCGGTCGGCATCGCGCTGCGGTCCGGTCGGCCGGCCGGAGGGCGCCTCAGGCAGTGCGGTGCGCCCGCCGCAGCAGCCAGGCGGCGACCAGGCCACCGGCGAGGACGGCGACCGCGCCCACCGTCTGCCCGGACTCCGACGCGGCGCGGAAGGCGTCGGCAACCTGGGCCCGGTCCGCGTCTGTCCGGGCGGCGGCCAGCGCCGCAGGGAACGAACCGGCGCCGGCCAGCGCGGCGGGCAACAGGGCCGCGAACCGGGCGTTCAGCACGGCGCCCAGGACGGCGACGCCGAGGCTGCTGCCGACCTCCGTCATCGCGCCGTCCACGCCGGCGCCCGCGCCGGCCTTCTCCGGCGGGATCGCGCTCATCACCGCCTCCACGATCGCCGGGTTGGCCAGGGCGCAGCCGGTGCCCATGGTGAGCAGGCCGACCAGCAGCACGCCGTAGCCGTCCCCCGGGGCGTGGGTGACGAACAGCAGGCCGCCGCAGAGCAGGGTCATGCCGACGGCGATGGCCCCGGCCGTGCCGAGCCGGCGGATCAGCCGGGCGGCGATGCCGGCGAGGTTGAGCACCACGATGGACAGCGCGAACGGCACCATCCGCAACCCGGCCTCCCAGGCCGGGTACCCGCGCACGAACTGGAGGTGCTGGGTCAGCAGGAACAGCGCGCCGGTGGCGCCGAAGGTGATCAGGACGACCCCGGAGACCGCGCCGACGAAACGGCGGTCCCGGAAGAAGCCCATGTCCAGCATGGGGTGGGCGATCCGCCGCTCCCACCACACGAACGCGGCGAGCAGCAGCACTCCCCCGGCGGCCGGGCCCAGCACCGGGGCGGAGACCCAGCCCCGGTCGGGGCCGGCGATGATCGCGTACACCACGGCGGTGAGGCCGGCCGTGGACAGCGCCACCCCGCCGAGGTCGAGGCGACCGCCGGACGGGTTACGGGACTCCGGCACCAGGAGCCCGGCGGCCACCAGGCAGACCACCACGATCGGGACGTTGACCAGGAAGATCGCCTCCCACGGGAAGCGGGCGAGGATGAGCCCGCCGACGGGCGGCCCGGCCGCGAAACCCAGCGCGCTGGCCGCCGCCCAGATGCCGATCGCCCGGGGCCGCTCGGCGGCGTCGAAGACCTGCATCGCCACGGCGAGGGTGGCGGTGACGAGCAGGGCGCCGCCGACGCCCATGCCGGCCCGGGCCGCGATGAGCTGCCCGGTGGACTGGGCGAACGCCGCAGCCAGCGAGCCGGCGCCGAACAGGACGAGGCCGGCCAGCAGCAGCCGGCGCCGGCCGTACCGGTCGACGGCGCTGCCCGCGGTGAGCAGCAGTCCGGACTGGACCAGCGCGTACGCGTTGATGGTCCACTGCACGTCGGCGGCGCTGGCGCCCAGTTCGGCGGTGAGCACGGGCACCGCCACGGTCAGCACGGTGTTGTCGAGCACCACGGTGACCTGGGCGAGGCAGAGCACGGCGAGGATCAGCCACCGGGTGGGCAGCGGGCGGGCGGGGGCGGACAGCGTCCGGACGGCGGGTTCGGACAGGCTCATGGCGCTCCTGGGCGGAAGGGAAAGCGGGTGGACCGCTCAGCTCGCGGCGAGCACCGGGACGTGACGGGCGGCGAGCGTGCCGAGGGGCGACCTCCCCTCCCGGTTCCGTTTCACGCACCCCTCCAGTAAGGTCCGTAAGTTAGGGGAGGGTAACCTAAATTGGGACTGTTGTGGGAGCCTGCCTCGTCGGGTGCGCCGCACGCCCGGACGACCGGCATCCGTCGCGACGCCTGGGGCGTGGCGCACCTGTGGGCGGACACCGTGGACGAGCTGGCCCGCCTCCAGGGCCGGGCGGCGGCGCTCGACCGGGCCTGGCAGATCGAGGTGGAGCGGTGGCGCTCCGAGGGCCGGCTCGCCCAGCACGTCGGGCCCGCCGAGGTGGGCTGGGACCGGTTCGCCCGCCGGGCCCGCCTCGACGACACCGCCCGGCGCTGCTTCGTCCGGCTCGACCCCGCCGCCCGGCGCTGGGTCGCCGCGTACGCACAGGGGGTCAACGACGGGCTCGCCGAGGGGGCCGCCAAGGCCCCGGAGTTCGCGGCGGCCGGCTGCGCCCCCGGCCGGTGGCGGCCGTGGTCCCCGCTCGGGGTCTTCCTGGTGCAGCACGTGCTGTTCGCGACCTTCCCGAACAAGCTGTGGCACGCGCACGTCGCCGCCACCCTCGGGCCCGCGGCGGCCGGGCTGTTCAGCGCCGAGCCGCCGGCCGGATCGGGCAGCAACGCCTGGGCCGTGCCCGCCGACCCGGCCACCGGGCGGGGCCCGGTCATCGCCGGCGATCCGCACCGGGTCCTCGAACTCCCCGGCATCTACCACCAGGTCCGGCTGGCCTGCCCCGAGTTCGACGTGCTCGGGTTCGCCTTCCCCGGCGTTCCCGGCCTGCCGCACTTCGGCCACGCCGGCGAGGTGGCCTGGGCGGTGACCAACGCGATGGCCGACTACCAGGACCTCTACCGGGAGCAGCTGCGCCGCGACGGCGACCGGGTCCTGGTGCGCGAGGCCGACGGCTGGGCGCCGGCCCGCCGCCACGTCGAGCGCATCGGCGTACGCGGCGGCGACCCGGTGCGGGTCGAGGTGATCGAGACGCCCCGGGGCCCGGTCATCGACGAGGACCGGCACACCGGCGAGGCGATCAGCCTGCGCACCCCCGCCCGGGTCGAGCAGCGCCTCGGCTTCGACGCGCTGCTGCCGCTGCTGCGGTCGCGGACCGTCGACGACGTCGCCACGGCGCTGCGCCGCTGGGTCGAGCCGGTCAACAGCGTGCTCGTCGCCGACCGGTCGGGGGCGGTCGCCCAGCTCGTCACCGGCCTCGTCCCGGTCCGCGACGAGCGGTGCCGGCGGGAGCCGGTGCCCGGCTGGGAGCCGCGCTACCACTGGACCGGCGAGTACGCCCCGATGCCCCGGACCGCGGTGACCGGGCCGGCGGTCTGCGCCAACGACCGCCGGCCCGACGTGGCGGCGCTCGGCGTCGACTTCGCCCCGCCGCACCGCGCCCGGCGCATCCGCACGCTGCTGGATGCCGGGGCCGGGCCGTCCACCGTGCACACCGACGACCGGCTGGACGCCGCCGTCCTGCGCGGCGCGCTCGACCGCCTCGACGTCGACGCCCTCAGCACGCCGGCCCGGGCCCTGCACGACCGGCTGACCGCCTGGGACGGGCGGATGCGCGCCGACAGCGCCGACGCCGGCGCGTTCGCCGCCTGGCGGGCGGCCCTGGCCCGAGGGCTGCACGAGCACCCGCGGCTGCGCCCACTGCGCGCCGAGGGCGCGTACGACGAGCTGTTCGCGGCGTGGACCAATCCCCTGGGTCGCATCGGCCACGCCCTCGACGCCGTGGTGGCGGGGCTGGGCCCCCTCGGCGTCGACGTGGGGCCCGTGGCCGCCGCCGCGCTCGAGGAGGTGGCGCACGGCGACCCGCCCGGCACCTGGGGGCGGCGGCACGTCCTGCACCCGGTGCACCTGTCGGTGGCCAAGGAGGTCGATGCGGCGGTGGAGGAGATGCGCGAGCGGGTGACGCTCTCCGGCGACGCCGACTGCGTACTGGCCACGAGCAGCGTCCCCGGGATCTCCGACGCCTGCTGGCGGGGCCCGGTCGCCCGCTACGTCTGGGACCTGACCGACCGGGCGGACAGCCGGTGGGTGGTGCCGTTCGGCGCCTCCGGCAGCCCCGACGACCCGCACTTCGACGACCAGCTGCCCCTGTGGGCCGCAGGCCAGCTGATCCCGGTGGTCACCGACTGGGAGCAGCTCACCGGCATGATGATCTGAGGGGTCGAAGGGTATCGACATCGATGCTCGTGACGGTATAGCGTGCCCGTCATCCTGATCGTCGATCGACGGGCCCCCCGTCCCTCACCGAGGAGTGCCGTGGCCACCTCCCCCTCCGCCACCCTGCGGCGTCGGCGCCTGCTCGGCCTGCCGGCCCTGCTGGCCGCCGCGTTCACCGTCACCGCCACCGCCCGGCCCGCCCCGGCCCGCGCCGCCGGGCAGGCCGAGTGCCTGGCCGACCTGCTCGAGTCGTCCTGATGGCCACGGTCCCCTGGCTCGCCGACGTGCTGCGGGCCGCGGGTGTGCAGGTCGTCGAGGAGGGCGACTGGCGCAACCGGGCACGACCGGGCGACTTCGCCCCGATCGGGGTGCTGTGGCACCACACCGCGTCCACCTCCAGCGCCACCAACCCGCACCCAGCGCTGAACATCTGCATCAACGGCCGCCCCGACCTGGCCGGCCCGCTCTGCCAGGCCCTGGTCGACTACCACGGCGTGTTCCACCTGATCTCCGCCGGTCGGTGCAACCACGCCGGCGCCAGCCGGGGCAGCGGCCCGATCCCGGCCGGCGA
Organism: Micromonospora rubida; assembly: GCF_009908295.1. Taxonomy (GTDB): domain Bacteria; phylum Actinomycetota; class Actinomycetes; order Mycobacteriales; family Micromonosporaceae; genus Micromonospora; species Micromonospora rubida. Next base: position 38,719 of record NZ_JAAALO010000014.1, on the reverse strand, counting down.
CGGCAACACCCTGATGATCGGCTGGGAGATCGACTACAACGGCGTCAACCAGGAGATGACCAGCGCCCAGTACAGCGCCTGCGTCGCCGCCACCGCCGCGGTGCTCACCCGCCTGGGCCGGGACGCCAGCCACGCCCGGGGCCACCGCGAGACCAGCACCTCCGGCAAGATCGACCCGTCGTTCATCGACCTCGACGTGATGCGCGCCGACGTCGCCGCCCGGATGTCCGGCGGGGGCGCGTGGAGCACGATCGTGGACAACACCACCGCCGGGCGGTTCACCGCCAGCGCCAACTGGGGCGTCTCGTCGTACTCGGGGCAGCGGTACGGCGCCGACTACCGCTTCGCCGATCCGGTGCAGTCCAGCGACGTCGCGTGGTACCGGGTCAACGTCCCGGCGGCCGGGAGCTACCGGATCGACGCCTGGTGGCCGGCGAACGCGGGCTACAACAGCGCCACGCCGTACATCGTGGCCACCACCGCCGGCAACCGGACCGTCCAGGTCGACCAGCGCGCCACCGGCGGACAGTGGCGTTCCCTCGGCACGTTCGCCCTGCCGGCCGGGGACGCCAACCGCGTCGGGGTCAGCCGGTGGACCACCGCCGCCGGACTGGTCATCGCCGACGCGGTCCGGTTCACCCGGATCACCTGAGGCCACCGCAGGGGGTGGGGTGAGGCGTACGGCCCGGACCGGCGGTACGCCTCACTCCTGCCCCAGCCAGGTCCGCAGCGCCCACCACCAGCGCAGGGTCTGCGGCACCGGCCACCGGCCGCCCGGCTCCGCGAGGGTCGGCGGCAGCCCGGCGAGCTCCTGCAACCGGCGCAGCCGGTAGCGGACGGTGTTCGGGTGCAGGTGCAGGGCGGCGGCCGTCAGGTCCAGCCGTTGCCCGTGGTCCAGGTAGGCCAGCGCGGTCGAGGCGAGCTGCCGGTGGAAGTCGTCGGCCGGGTCGAGGGCGCCGAGCAGCTCCCCGCTGACCAGCCCGGCCAGCTCCGGCTGGGCGGCCAGCGCGGTCTCGCCGGCCAGGTCGACCACTCCGTGTAGGCCGCGCAGCCCGGCCCGGGCGGCCACCCGCAGGGCGGCCACGCACAGCCGGTGCACGGCCGGGGCCTCGGCCAGCGGTCGGGCCGGGGCGGCCACCACGAGCACGGCCGCGTCGGCCAGGCCGGCGGGCGGCAGCCGTGGGGCCAGGCCGGCGAGTCGGTCGTCGACCGTGCCGAAGACTCCCCCGCCCCCGCAGAACTGCCGCCGCACCGCCGGGATCCGGGCCGGGTCGGTCAGGTCGGTGGCCACGCAGTGGTACCAGCCGTCGGGGCGCAGCCCGAACGCGGCCAACTCGTCCGGCCGGACGTCGGCCGCCTCGTCGAGCAGCAGCCGCCGTAGCAGCCGGTTGCGGGAGTCCCGCCGGGTGCGGACCAGTTCCAGCTCCGCCGCGTGGTGGCCGTCGACCAGGGCGCGCTCCAGGCCGCCGGCGTACCGGCCGAACTCCAGCAGGGCCTCCAGCAACGCGGTGTCGGGTATCCCGGCGGCCCGGCCGCGGTCGAGCGCGATCTCCACCACCTTCTGCCGGCCCGCCTGCACCCCGCGCAGCAGGCCGGCGACGGAGACGCCCTGCGCGGCCCGGTCGGCACCGAGCCGCCGCGCCGCCGCGAAGTCCCGTTCGCCGGGCTCCGCGAGGCGCTGGAAGGAGGCCAGCCCGGCGGCCAACAGGGCCGCCACGTGCCGGCGGTTCTCCGCCGGCGGCAGCCGCGCCACCTCCGGTGAGTGCACCCGGGCGGCCTGGACCATCTCGTCCACGACCTGCCGGTCCGCGGCCAGCTCGCGCAGCAGCGCGCCGAGGGGTCCGGCCCGTTCCGTCAACGCCATCGGCCCGCTCCCCCTCGGCCGCGACCGCTGTGGCCCGTCCACAACGGCCCGACCGGGTTTTGGCCCCCGGCGCCTACCGGGAGCCCGGCTTCGGTTGGTTTCCTTCTGTTACCGAAAGGTAACACCGCGCTCCGCGCCGCGGAGCCCCACGCCATGGCCGACCCATCGTCCAGGAGAGCAGTCCATGACCCCAGCACCGTCCGCGCTCCCGCACGCCCACCGCCCCCGCCCGCGCCGGTACGCCGCCCTCGTTCTCGCCGTCGCCGCCGCGCCCACCGTCGGCGCCCCCGCCGTCGGCCACGCCGCCGCCCCCGCCGCCGCCGGGCTGGCGGAGGTGATGTTCGTCGGCAACAACTGGGAGGGCACCGTGGACGTCATCCGCCCGCGCGGCGACTACGCCCGCCTCGGCCGGCTCAACGTCATCCCGGACAAGCAGCAGCGGCTCTGGGAGATCTACCTCAACCCCATCAAACTCGCGTTCTACCTGGGCATCCAGCAGGGCCCCGGCGAGGGGCACGACCAACTCGTCGACGACATGTACACCACCCCGGACGGCACCGCGCTGGTGGCGTCCCGGCCCAGCTTCGCCGACGTCGTCTCGATCGACCTGAGCAGCGGGGCGGTGCGGTGGCGGTTCCCGGTCTCCGGGTTCCGCTCCGACCACATGGCGGTCTCGCCCGACGGCACCCGGGTCGCGGTCTCCGCCTCCACCTCGAACAAGGTGCACGTCCTCGACATCAACACCGGCCAGCAGGTCGGCTCGTTCGGCACCGGCGACAAGCCGCACGAGAACCTCTTCACCGGCGGCGGCCAGCACATCTGGAACATGTCCATCGGCGAGGTGAACACCTCTCTCGACGACCCGTCGCAGGACTGGACCAAGGGCGACCGGCACATCACGATCGCCGACGCCGGCACCTTGCAGAAGGTGAAGGAGATCGACATGCGGCCCCGGCTGGACGCCTTCGGCCGCGGCGACCTCTCCGACGCCGTCCGGCCCGCGGTCTTCACCCCCGACGAGCGCAAGCTCTACTTCCAGGTGTCGTTCTTCAACGGCTTCGTCGAGTACGACGTGGCCACCGACAAGATCACCCGAGTCGCCACCCTGCCGAAGAACCCCAACACCAGCGAGGACCGCACCACCTGGGTCAACGACTCCCGGCACCACGGCATGTCGATCAGTCCCGGCGGCGCGAAGCTCTGCGTCGCCGGCACGATGGACGACTACGCCACCGTCGTCGACCGGGCCACCCTCGCCCCCGGCCCGCTGGTCGCCGCCAGCAAGCCGTACTGGGCGACGGTGAGCGGGGACGGCCGCGACTGCGTCATCTCCGAGTCGGGCGCGGACCGGGTCACCGCGATCAGCTTCACCACCGGCCAGAAGGTGGCCAGCGTGCCCGTCGGCGACCACCCGCAGCGGGTGCGGATCGGGCACCTGCCGAGCGACTGGACGCCGCCGGCCGCCCAGTAGGCCCGGCGCACGGTACGGCCCGGCCGGTGGTCCGGCCGGGCCGTACCGTGCTGTCGTCCGGTCAGCCGCCGAGGCTCGCGGCGCCCGCGGCGATCGCGGAGGCGAAGTAGCTCACCTGGGTGTAGACGCCCGGGTAGTTGGGGCGGGCGCAGCCGTTGCCCCAACTGACGATGCCGACCTGGATCCAGGCGTTGCTGGCGTCGCGGCGGAACATCGGGCCGCCCGAGTCACCCTGGCAGGTGTCGGTGCCGCCGCTGGTGTAGCCGGCGCAGATCTCCTCGGCCGGGATGATGTCGCCGCCGTAGTTGGAGTTGCAGACCGAGTCGCTGACGAACGGCACCGTGGCCTTGAGCATGTAGCGCTGCTGCGCGCCGCCCTCCCGCGCCGCGCCCCAGCCGGCGATGGTGAAGGTGCCGCTGTCGTACGCGCCGCTGGTGGCGATCGGCAGGGTGGCCAGGGTGGTGACCGGGGTGGCCAGCCGGATCAGCGCCCAGTCCTTGCCCGAGCCGTTGTAGCCCGGGGCGCGGTAGACGTAGTTCGACTTCACGGTGATCCGGCTGCTGGACTGCAGGTCGACCGCGCCGAGGGTGGCCGTGATGCTGGTGTTGGTGCCCGTGGCGCCCACGCAGTGCGCGGCGGTGAGGACCAGTCGGGGGCTGTAGAGCGCCCCGCCGCAGCCCATCGAGAGCCGCACCATGAACGGGAACTCGCCCTGGGTGGCCCGGGTGCCGCCGACGACGTTCGGGGTGATCGTGTCGTCGGGTGCCGCGGCGGCGGGTGCGGTGAGGGTGAGGCTGCCCGCGGTCACCGCGGCGAGCGCGGCGGCCAACAGGCCGGTGAGGGTGCGCCAGCGAACCATATGTTCCTCCGCATCGGAAGACCGGCGCGCCGGTGGACGCACCGCGGCCGGATGACGGAGATTCTATTGAAGTATATGAATTTCTGATCATCCCCTCCGGGTCATACGACGGCGCTATTCACGCGTCTGGCCGAGGCCCCGGCGGGCGGCGCGACCGAGCCGTCCAGCCGAGCCGAGCCGGCCGGGCCGGGCCGGCCGGGCCGGGCACCGCAGGCACCACTCAGCCGGCGCCGAAGCAGACGAAGGCGGCGGCCGTGGCCACGGCGGAGCCGTCGCCGGTGGCCACGAACGCGGCCTGGGCGTCGGCGAGGGCCCGCGCCGGCCGGACGCCGGCACGCATCCGCCGGTGCAGGTCCAGCATGAGTGCGGTGGTGAGGTCGGCCGGCACCGGCAACACGGTCGCCACCAGGCACCGGGTGCCCAGCGCCAGCAGCACGGCGGTGAAGCCCAGCACCTCGTCGCCGGGACGCACCCCGGACAGCCCCGAGTCGCACGCGGAGAGCACCACGCAGCCCGGCGGGCGGGGCAGCCGTTCCAGCTCGTACGCGAGCAACGGCCCATCGGCCAGCTCCAGGCCGGAGAAGAGCGGGTTGTCGGCCCGGAAGGTGCCGTGCGCGGCGATGTGGGCCAGCCCGGCGCCGTCCAGCGCGGCGGTCAACGCGGCGGCGGTGGCGTCCGCCCCGGCGAGCAGCCGGGAGCCGGGCAGTTCGCGGGCGAGCAGCCCGACCTCGGTCCGCGCTGCCGGCAGGCGCGGGCCCGCCGCCAGCACCGGTGCGCCGTCGGGCGCCGCCCGGCCGTCCGCGCGCAGCCAGACCGTGGCCGACGGGGCCACCGTCACCGGCCGCCCGGCGCAGGTCGGCAGGCCGGACCACGGGACCGCGTGCAGCGCCGCAGTCGGGACGAGCACCAGGGGGCGGTCGCCCAGCCGCCGCCGCAGCGGGTCGAACAGCTGCCGGTCCAGCGCCGCCGCGGCGTGCCCGACCCCGGCCCGGGCCGCCGCGGTGTCGCCGGTGGTGACCAGCCGGCGCAGGCCGAAGCGGTGCCGCCGGGCCTGCTCCACCGCCTCGGCGAGCGGACCGAGGTCGTGCAGGCTGGCCCGGCCGTCGCGGACCAGCACCGCCCCCAGGCGGCTGCCGTGCGCCACCAGCTCCACCAGCACGCGTGGGCCGAGCCGGGCGGCGAGCGCCGCGATGCCCGGCGGGGCCGTAACGTCGCCGCCGCCGGGCGCGCGCCGGGCCAGGTCCCGGATGCGCTGTTCGAGCCGGGCCTGTCGGCCCCGCAGCGCGTGCGTCGGCCGGCCCGCGAGCAGGACATCCTCCAACAGGCTGCTGACCAGGCGAAGCTCGCTGAGCGCCGCGACCAGGTCCGGGTCCTCGGGCGGCAGCGCCGGCCGGGTGCGTAGGGCATTGGCCCGCCACCGCTCCGCCCAGGCCAGGACCTGGCCCGGGGCGCCGGACCGGACCGCGAGGTCCAGTCCCTCGGCGGCCAACTGCTGCCCGTACGCCCCGCTGTGCGCCCGCAGCTCGGTGGCGCCGAGCGAGGCCCGGTGGCTGTCCAGCACGGCCAGTCCGCGCCGCAGCGCCCGGGCTGCGGAGCGGTCGTCCCCCGCGAGCCGGCGCGCCAGCGCCAGGGCGTACCACCCCTGGGCCCGGCCCGGCGCGGTGCCCCGCCGACGGGCCCGCGCCGCCCGGCCGAGCAGGGCCGCCGCCTTTCCGGTACGGCCGAGCGCGGCGGCCAGCCGGCCCGCGTCGATCCGGGTGGTCAGCGCGGGGCCGGGCCAGCCGGTGGCGTCGAGCTGGTCGGCGGTGCGCACCAGCGCGGTGAGCAGCGCCGCCGAGCGGGTGCCGCGGCGGAACTCGGCGCGCAGCTCGACGTGCCGGGCGAAGGCGGCCCAGGTGCGGCGGCCCTGGCGGCGGAAGCGGACCCGCGCCCGGGCGGCGGCGTCGGTGGCGGTGTCCAGGTCCCCGGCGAGCAGCGCGGCGCGGGCCTGGGCCAGCAGCGCCTCGGCCAGGTCGGAGGCCATCCCCCGGCGGCCCAGCTCCCGCACGGCCGCCCCGGCCACCTCGACCGCCTCGTCGAGCAGCGGCACCGACAGCAGCAGCTCGAACCGGTCCAGCAGCAGCGCCGGCCGGGGCACCGACAGCCGGCGGTACTCCTGCTCGACCTCGGCGAAGCAGCGCAGCGCGCCCACGGTGTCGCCGCGCTGGCCCGCCGCGATGCCCAGGTTCCAGCGGGCGTCGGCGGCGGCGAGTTCCAGCCCGAGCCGCTGGAAGATCACCGCCGCCCGGGCGAGGTCGTCGTCGCGGCCCCGGCCGGTGCCCCGATGGGCGTTGAGCAGACCTCGGTTGTTGCGGGCCCGGGCCTCCAGCAGCGGGTCGTCCTCGCGCTGGGCGATCTCGACGGCGAGGGAGTAGTCGCGCACCGCCTCGTCGTAGCGGCCCCGGTAGTGCAGCACCACCCCCCGCTGCATCCGGGCACGCCCGGCGTCCGCCCCGGTGAGCGGCGGCAGGGCGGCGGTCACCGCGCGCAGGGCCGCGCCGGTGCGGCCGGCGTTGGCCAGGACGTAGCCGAGGCTCATCCGGGCCAGCGCGCGGGTGCGGGGTGTCGCGGCGGCCCGCACCGCCCGGCGCAGGTGACGCAGCGCGCCGGGCAGGTCGTTGAGCTCCCGCAGGGCCAGGCCGACGGCCCGTTCGGCGGTGGAGCGCTCGTCGCCGGTGACGGCGCGGCCGGCGGCGAGCACCCGCTGCGCGATCGTGATCGCCTCGCGCGGATAGCGCTGCACCGCGTCGAGCGCGGACTGGGCCGCTCCGGCACCGGGATCGGCGCTGTCGGCCATGTCGGACAGCGTTCCCGATGAACCGACCAGCGTCAATGCGGACGCGGTCAGTGGGAGTTCCATGGATCTGGGCGACGATTCACGTCATTGACATTCAACAATGGTTTGGAAGAATCAGCCCTGCCCGGTAAGTGCTGTGGCGCCCGCACCGGGGACACCGCCGATCGCGCCGCCCGCAACCGCATGGAGGACCGGTGCCGACTGACCTCCCCAGCCCGCCGCCAGCGGCCGGCCGGCTGTCCCGACGCCGGGTGCTGACACTCGGCGCGCTCGCCGCGGCGGCGGCGCCCCTGGGCAGCTCGCTACGACCCGCCGCCGCCGCCGGCGACACCGGCGACGACGACGCGTACCAACGCGCCTTCTCCGACGCGCTGGCCGCCGACCCGAACATCCGGCGGCACACGGTTGCGGGCCGGGAGTTCCTCTACCGCCCCCGGCAGTTGCTCGCGGCCAATGCCGACGCCCAGCGGGTCATTACCTGGCTGCGCACGCGCGGGCACCAGGTGACCGTCGGCGCCGGCTTCGCCGGGGTCACCCGACTGGTGTTCGCCAAGGAGACCGACGTCCCCACGGTGGTGTCGGCGCTGCGCAACCCCCAGCAGTGGCAGGGCCAGCCGGTCCCGGCGGTCCAGCCGCACCACGTGCTGCTGGGCCTGGGCAACATCATGGGCAACCCGGGTGGGCCGCCCCAGGCGGTGGGCGCGCTGGCCGCGCCGGACCCGGCCCGGCTCGGCGAGGGCGCCGGGGTCACCGTCGGCGTCTGCGACACCGGGATCTGGCAGCAGGCCGGCGCGTACCACCCCCAGTGGCTCGGCGGCAGCTACGTCCCGGAGTCGGACGACGAGGACGCGCTCTACGTCTCCGGGACCGTGCTGGCCGCGCAGGGCGGCCACGGCACCTTCGTCGCCGGGGTGGTCCGGCAGGCCGCGCCGGGAGTCGGGGTCGACCCGGAGCAGGCGCTGAACCCCACCGGCGTCGGCGACGAGGCGATGCTGGTGGCGGCCATGGCCCGGCTCGGGCCGCAGGTCTCCGTCGTCAACCTGTCCCTGGGCGGCTTCACGCAGGACGACCTGCCCCCGCTGCCCCTGGTCAACGCCGTGGCCGCGCTGCCGGCGCAGACCGCCGTGGTGGCCGCCGCCGGCAACGCCGGCACCAGCCGCCCGGTCTGGCCGGCCGCCCTGGGCCGGGTGCTCGGCGTGGCCGCGGTGAGCCGGGCCGGCACCGGCATCGCGCCGGCGGCGTACAGCGGTTTCGGCCCGTGGGTCGACGCCTGCGCGGTCGGCGAGCACGACAGCACGTACGTCGTAGGCCAACTGCCGCTGCCGGGGCGGCCGACCCGGGTGTTCCACGGGTTCGCCGGGTGGGCCGGCACCTCGTTCGCCACGGCGTACGTCTCCGGCCGGCTGGCGGCCATGATGGTCGCCGGGGGCCTGACCGCCGACGCGGCCCGGATCGCGCTGCTCGCGAACCCCCGCTGGCATCCCGACTACGGCGTGCTGGTCGCGTGAGATTCCGCCCGGTCGGCGAAGGGGCACGCCGGTGAGCGACCCGACCGCCACCAAGCTGGTCGCCGCCGCCACCGGCGGTGACGAGGCGGCCTGGGCCGAGCTGGTGCGCCGCTACACCCCGCTGGTGGTGTCGGTGATCCGGGCGCACGGGATGAGCCGCGCCGACGCCGCCGACGTCAACCAGACCGTCTGGCTGCGCCTGGTGGAGCGGCTGGACCAGGTACGGGACCCGCAGGCGCTGGCCGCCTGGCTGGCCACCACCGCCCGCCGAGAGTGCTACCGGCTGTCCCGCCTCGGCCGGCGCAGCCAGCCGGTCGACCCGTACGACGACGCACTCGACGCCCGGCACGGGCCGCCGGTGGACGCGCCGGCGCCGGACGAGGAGCTGCTGCGGGCCGAACGCGGCCAGGCGCTGCGGGAGGGCTTCGCCCAGCTCCCGCCCCGCTGCCAGGAGCTGCTGGCCCTACTCACGGCCGACCCCCCGGTCAGCTACCGGGAGATCGGCGAGCGACTCGGCATGCCGGTCGGTAGCATTGGGCCCACCCAGGGCCGCTGTCTGCACAAGCTGCGTAACTGCCCGGCGCTCGCCCCGTTCCTCGGGGCCCGTCGCGGCCCCAACAAGAACGGGGGTGACCGCGATGGCGCCGTGGCCGCCGGCCGATGACGATGCCCTGACCGTGGAGCTGGGCGCGGCGCTGTGGGACGCCGGGCCCGTCCCCGAGGAGTTCCTGACCGCCGCGCGGGCAGCGTTCGCCTGGCGGACATTGGACGCCGAACTGGCGGTCGCCGAGCTGATGTTCGACTCGGCGTGCGACGCCGAGCCCGCCGGGCTCACCCGCTCGGGCGGCACGGCGCGGACCCTGTCCTTCCGCAGCGGCGCCGTGGTGCTGGAGATCGAGGTGAGCGACGCCGGCATCGTCGGCCAGCTCTCCCCGGCCCGAGGCGGTCGGGTCACCGCCCGGACGGCCACCGGCCAGTACGACGAGTCGCCGGTCGACGAGGTGGGCTTCTTCTCGCTGGGCGCTCCCCCGGCCGGCCCGGTCCGGCTCGCCGCCCGCGCCGACGGGTACGCGGTGGCCACCGACTGGGTCAGCCTGGGCTGAGGCCACGGGGCCGGCCTGTCGGCACCCACCACTGACGGGCGCCCTTCCCTCGGATCCGACATCGCGGGCGGCGCATGCCCGCCGCCCGCGCACCGCCGCCCGGGGAAGCGCGGTGGTCCACCGCCGCCCGGGAGACGCGCGGCCGTCACCGCCGCCCGGCACAACGCCGATCCGCCGCCGCCCGGGGACGCACGGCCGTCACCGCCGCCCGGGGTACGCGCCGTCCGGGACAACGCCGATCCGCCACCGCCCGGGGACGCACCGCCAGGCCCGCCGCCGTCCGAAGCGGCGGGCCGACGCTGTCCCGGACAGTGCCGGACAGCGGCCCTGAGCAGCCAGGACAACCGGTCAGGTGTCCTGGACGACGAGGTGTCTTGTCAGTCTCCCGACCGCCTCTACAGGGTGGAGGCAGCCGCGCACACGGCCCGCCCGGCCCAGTAGTCGGGCGCCGACGTTGCGGCACTCTGCCACAGACGAATCGGGGGATTCGATGGTCACGGCACACCAGTCGCGCCCGGCACATCGGTCGGCGGGAGCAGCAGATGTCGACGGCCGGCCGCCGGGCATCCGCGGATACCGCCGCTTCGGCCGCCATCCCGACCGCCCGAAGGACTACCTCGCGGTTCCCACCGACGCCGTGACCCTCGTCGCCGAGTTCGACCCGGACGGGGACGGGGACGGGACCGTGGTCGATCCGGACTCGTTCGCCTACACCGTCTACGGCCTGCACACCCGGCCCCGAAAACGGATACGCGGGGTCCGGCCGTACACCCTGGAGATCGCCCTCGAACCGTGGGCGGCGTTCACCCTTCTCGGCGTCCCGATGCACGAGTTGACAGACGTCGCCACCGACCTGACCGACCTGCCCGGCGTGCCGACGGTCGTCCTCACCGACGCGATCACCGCGGCACCCGACTGGCGCCGGCGCCTCCACGGGCTCGACCAGGCCCTCGGCCGCTGGCTGGACCGGGGGCCCCGGTGCTACCCGTACGTGCTTCGCGCCTGGCAGCTCCTCACCGGCAGCGGCGGCACGGCGTCCGTCTCCGGCCTGGCCGCCTCGACCCACTGCAGCGCCCGGAATCTGGAGCGCGGCTTCCGCCAGCAGATCGGGCTGTCGCCGAAGACGGCGGGACGGGTCGTGCGGTTCCAGCGGGCGCTCCGACTGCTGGTCGGGGGCAGCCCTGCCGCCGAGGTCGCCGCGGTGTGCGGCTACTACGACCAGCCGCACCTCACCCGTGAGTTCTCCCGGATGACCGACCGCAGCATTTCGCGGTACCTCCTCGAACGCGGCGCCGACCCGGGGTTCGTCCGGCCCTGACCGCGCACGTCGCTCCGGCGGCCACCGGCAGCCGGTCGGGTTTTTCCAAGACGATCGATGCCGCCGTGCACGAAGGTTGTCCACATAACCGGCACCTGGGCTCTACAGCCCGAAATCACCATGGAGGTGAACATGTACCGACAGATCGAAGCGCTGGGCGGCAGGCTCCTCGGCCTCTTCGTCCCCCGGGTCGAGGCGGCTGCGGCGACGACGGCGGCCTGCAAGTCCTGGCCCGGCTGCTGGCAGTGCAACAAGGCCTACGGCGGCCACTGCTCCTACAACGCCCCGTGCTCGACGTGCAACAACGGCGGCTCCTACAGCTGCTTCTGCTGATCGCACGGGCCGTGCCGGCGGGCTCTGCGATCCGCCGGCACGGCCCACCCGGGCACCGATACGCCTCCGGGCCCGGCCCATCCGCCCCACGATCGAGGAGGTTCGGTGCAGTACCTGACGATCGGGATCCGGTTCCTGCTCGGCACGGTCTTCCTGGTCTCCTCGTTGAGCAAGGTCACCGGGCGCGGGGCGTTCGAGACCTTCGCCGCGTCGATCCGCGACCTGGGGCTGGCGCCCACCCGCGCCGTACGGCCCCTCGCCGGCACCGTGGTCGCGGTCGAGTTCGCCGCCTGGACGCTGCTGGCTGTTCCGCTGCCCGTGACCGGCGTGGCCGGCCTGCTGGTGGCGGCGGCGCTGCTCCTGGTGTTCAGCGCGGGCATCGCGGTCTCGCTGCGGCGGGGCACCCGGACCGCCTGCCGCTGCTTCGGCGCTTCCACCGTCACCCTCGGTCTCCCCCACGTGGTCCGCAACGCCGTCCTCGCCGCCCTCGCGGCAGCCGCCGTGCCGGCCACGCTGGAACCGACGCCGACGCACCTCGGCGGAGCCGCACTGGCCGCCGTCGCCGGCACGATTCTGGGCCTCCTGGTGGCGGCCGGGGACGACATTGCCGAACTGCTCCACCCGATGTCCCCGGCCCCCGACCGCCAGCGCGGGCCGCATCCACACAGAAGGGGTACGAAGAATGCCGTTACTGGTCGCGGCCCTCACCCTCGTCGGGCTGATCGCCACCGTGAACCTGCTGCTCAGCATGGGCACCATCAAGCGACTCCGCGAGCACACTGAACTGCTCGCCAACCTCGGCGGAGGCCCGGCGTCCCTGGTCGCCGGCGAAGCGGTCGGTGAGTTCAGCACCGTCACCGTGGACGACCGGCCGCTCGACCGGGAATCGCTGACCGGCGAGACGGTCGTCGGCTTCTTCTCACCGACCTGCCAACCGTGCAAGGAGAAGCTGCCGACCTTCATCGACTACGCGCGGAACCGGACCGGTGGTGACCGGCGGGCGCTGGCAGTGGTGGTCGGGGACGCCGACCAGGCCGCGGACTTCGTCAGCCGGCTCTCCCCGGTCGTCCGGGTGGTGCTCGAGAACCCGGACGGCCCGATGAGCCTCGCGTTCAAGACGCGGGCGTTCCCCACCGTGCTCGCGGTAGCGCCGGACGACGACGGCCGGCTCGTCGTCACCGACGACCACTTCGCCCTAGACCAGCCAGCCGCCCTGGTATGAGCGGGCGGACCGACCGGGCGACGACCGGGCCGACCAGGGCCGCGCGGGGCATCCGTCCCGCCTGGGCGCTGGCGGCCCGGACCGCCCCCGGAACCCTGACGGTGTACGTGGTGGTGATGCTGGTCGGCGGGGCGCTGCCGGTCCTCGCCGCGTGGCTGACGAAGCTCATCCTGGACGGGCTGGTCGGGGGCCGCCCGCTCGGTGGGCTCGGCTGGCTCGCGCTCGGACTCGCCGGGGCCGGCGCGCTCGTCGCGGTGGCGCCGCAACTGACCACGTACCTGCGTGCGGAGTTGGACCGGGCGGTCGGGCTGGTGGCCCAGGACCGGCTCTTCGCGTCGGTGGACGACTTCGCGGGGCTGAGTCGCTTCGAGGACCCCGGGTTTCTCGACCGGCTCCGCCTGGCCCAGCAGGCTGCCGGAGGGACACCCGGCCAGATCGTCGACGGCGTGCTCGGTGGCGTCCGCAGCGCGATCACGGTGGTCGGCTTCCTCGGCTCCCTGTACCTCCTCAGCCCGCTGCTGACGCTCGTCGTGTTGGGAGCCGGCGTGCCGGTCCTGGTGGCCGAGATCGCGCTGTCGCGTCGACGGGCCCGCATGTTCTGGAACGTGGGCGGCATCGAACGGCGCGAGTTCTTCTACAGCGACCTGTTGTCCAGTGCCGAGGCGGCCAAGGAGATCCGGCTGTTCGGCACGGGCGGTTACCTCCGCGGCCGGATGCTCGCCGAGCGGCGTGACGCCAACGCCGCCAAGCGGGCCGTCGACCGCCGCGAGAGCTGGATCCAGTCCGGCCTCGGCCTGCTCGCGGCGCTGGTGGCCGGCGGTGGCCTGCTGTGGGCGGTGGCCGCCGCGCGCGCGGGCAGGCTGTCGGTCGGCGACCTGACCGTCCTCGTCGCCGGTGTGGCCGGGGTGCAGGGCGCGCTCACCGCCCTGGCGGGCGAGGTGGCGCGAGCGCACCAGGCGCTGCTCGTCTTCGAGCACTACACGGCGGTGACCGGGGCCGGGAACGACCTGGTCACCGCCGCGCCGCCGCGTCCGCTGCCGCCGCTTCGTCACGGCATCGAGCTGCGGGACGTGTGGTTCCGCTACTCGGAGGAGCACCCATGGGTGTTGCGGGGCGTCGACCTGTGGATCCCGGCGGGCCGGTCGGTCGCGCTGGTGGGGCTCAACGGTGCCGGCAAGTCCACCCTGGTCAAGCTGCTGTGCCGATTCTACGACCCGACCCGCGGCGCGGTCCTCTGGGATGGTGTGGACCTGCGCGAGTTCGACGTGACGCACCTGAGGCAGCGCATCGGCGCGGTGTTCCAGGACTACATGCGCTACGACCTGACCGCCACGGACAACATCGGCCTGGGCGACCTGGCGTTGCGCGAACAGCACGACCGGGTGCGGATCGCCGCCGAACGCGCCGGCATCCACGACGAGATCGCGGCCCTGCCGCAGGGGTACGACACCCTGCTGTCCCGCATCTTCTTCTCGGAGCGGGACAGGGAGGACCAGACGACCGGGACCGTCCTCTCCGGCGGCCAGTGGCAACGCCTGGCCCTGGCCCGGGCGTTCCTGCGCGACCAGCGTGACCTGATGGTCCTCGACGAGCCGTCGTCCGGGCTCGACGCCGAGGCCGAGCACGAGATCCACACCTCGCTGCGCCGGCATCGCAGCGGGCGGACCAGTCTGCTCATCTCGCACCGGCTCGGTGCGGTGCGGGACGCCGACGTGATCGTCGTGCTCCGCGACGGGCGGGTGGTGGAGCAGGCGGACCACGTCACGCTGATGGCGACCGGCGGGGAGTACGCCCGGCTGTTCACCCTCCAGGCCGCCGGCTATCAGGCGACGGCCGCGGGGAGGGAGGAGGCATGACCGGCGGGCAGGCCCACCTGCTCCGGCCCCGGCCGCCCACAGCCGCAGACGCCCGCCGCATCCGACGCCGCATCAGGTGGAGGCGGGCGGCGCCCGGACTCACCGCCGGCGGGCTCGGCGCCGTCGTCGCGCTCGGGGCGCTGGACACGCCGTGGGTGACGCTCCCCGGCGGCCTGTTCGCGGTCGCGCTGGTCCGGGCCGGTTCGGTCGTGCTGCGGCGGCACTTCGTCGCCGTCACGGTGCGCGGCGCGAGCATGCTTCCCGCCTACGGCGACGGCGACCGGGTCCTGGTACGCCGGGCCGGGACACCCGTCGTGGGGCAGGTGGTGGTGGTCGAACGCCCCGCGCACGGCTGGCGTCTGCCACCGCTGCCCCGAGGCGCCTCGGCGGCGGTGATCGCCAACCGGATCTGGATGATCAAGAGGGTCGCCGCGGTGGCCGGGGATCCGCTGCCGGGGGGCCTGCCGGCAGCGCCGGACGGGCCGGGGGGGCGCAGCGTGCCCCGGGACCGGCTGGTGCTTCTCGGCGACAATCGCGCGGCCAGCGTGGACTCGCGGCAGCTGGGCCTCTTCCCGACGGAACGCGTCCTCGGCGCGGTACTGTCCGGCGGCCGGGAACCCGCCCGGGGGGTGACACGAGCCGGGACATGACCGGACACCGGGGCCGTCAGCAGCTGGCATCTGTCAGATCACCGACCATCCTTAAGTCGATATCGATCTATAGCCTTGGGGCGTGACGACATCCGGAGCGGACCTTCGGCCGGACCAGGCAGGCACGACGGTCGAGTTCCTCGCGTTGCTGCGGGAGCTCAAGGACCGGTCCGGCCACACCTACCGGGAGCTGGAACGGCGGGCGGCGGCACGCGGCGACGTCCTGCCCCGGAGCACCACCGCCGCCGCCCTGCGCGGGCACTGCCCACCACGGGCCGAGTTGCTCGAGGCGCTGGTACGGGCCTGTGGGGCTGAGGAACACCTGCAGAAGTGGCTGCGCGCCCGGGATCGGCTCGACGCGGCCGGGGAGCAACCGGATCAGCCCCTGGCGCCCGAAAACCCGCCACCCGGCCCGCTCGCACCACCCGACGGCGCCCGGCCCGACCCGGCCCCGGGCGGCGGCCCGGCCGCGACCACGGATGGGCGCTCCGACGGGGGCACCCTCCGTCGCACACCGGCGGCCCGGTGGCGGCCGGCGGGACGCCGGTTCCGTCCGGCGCTGGTCGCACCACTCCTGGCGAGCCTGCTGGCCGTCGGCATCGGAGCATCGCCGACGACGATGTCGGCCCGGGGCACGCCGACCGGCCCGGCGGCGACAGCGGGGCCGCAGACAACCGGCGCGACCCTCCAACAGACCCCGCCGCTGCCCGCGAGCCTCCTCGGGGAGATCCGCATCCGCCCCGTCACCGCGCCCGACCTGTGTCTGACGGACGGCCGCGTCCTGGACCTCCGGTACACCCCGCTGGTGGCGGTGCAGCGCGCGTGCGACGAGGTGTGGCCGCAGACAACCGCGCTCCAGCCGGCCGGCGACGAGACCTACCGCATCAGGTGGGACCACCCCGACTACGGTCCGGGCTGCCTGCGGGTTCTGACCGCGGGGCCCGGCGCCGGGCTCCTGGAGCCCTGGGACGACTGCGCACACGGCAGCCGCTTCCGGATCGAGCCGTCGAGTTCGTACGACAGCGACACCTATGTCCTCCGCGTCCCCGGCTACGGCTGCGTGGGTATCCGGGACTCCGGCACCTCGGCGGGGACCGAGGCGGTGATGGGACGCTGCGTGGGCAAGGGCGGCCAGGTCTTCCGCATCGGGCCCGCGCCCCCGCCCGGCGCCGAATGACGCCGGGCGGCGGCGAACCGGCCGGATCCGCGCCCGCCCGCGAAGGCTAGACCGACTGCAGGGCGCGCCAGGCGATGTTGTTGTTGTACCGGACGTTGACCTGCAGGTCCGGGGTGATCAGCAGCAACGGGTCGTCTGGGGACTCCCACACGGCCAACAGCGAGAAGTTCCCGGGACCGGGCACAGCGCCCCACGCGACGACCACGGTCGTGACGCCCAGCGGCACGACGACGGGCACCGTCGCCACCCAGGTCAGGTCCGTCGGCCAGGCCATCCCACCGCCCGGGGACGTGCGGTAGATCCGCAGCGCCCCGCTGTCGATGCCCGTGCCGTACGGGCCGGGGTTGCGCAGCGTGACGAAGATGTAGTTGGTCATGCCGACGATCGCGTTCGCGCTGGTCGCGCACCCCATCGCCGTCGGGCAGACCTTGATGTCGGGGCTGGACCAGATCGGGTTGTACGAGTGCGGCTGGAGGCCGGAGTCCATGGCGACGTCCCGCATCCAGACGTCGGTGGGGGTCATGACCCGGTCCGGCTTCCCGGTCGGTGGAGCGGCGGTGGCGGTGGTGGCCAGCAGGCTCGCCAGGGCCGTGCCGGCGAGCAGGGCCAGCGCCGCGCGGCGGGCACGGCTACCCAGAAATGCCATGACGACTGTCTCCCATCGACGGAGGTTTCCGGCCCGGTTCCCGCGCCGGCGTGGTCATGCCTTCAGGAGCCGGCCGACCGACCGCAGATACCGACGCCGGGGGTGGCGGTTGTCCAGATGACGCCAGGCCGGATCAATCAGACGCCGGGCCGGATCCCTGAGGGCCACCCGTGAGCGGGTTGATCGAGTTGAGGTCGCGCCAGGCGATGTTGTTGTTGTTCCGGACGTTGGCCAGGATGTCGGCGGTCAGGAACGGCAACGGGTCGTTCGGCGACTCCCACACGGCCAGCAGGGAGAAGTGACCGGGGCCGGGGACGCCGCCCCACGGAACGCTCACCGTCGTGACGCCCGGTGCGACGACGACGCTCACCGCCGCGACCGGCAGCCAGCCCATCGGCCAGGCCATGCTGCCGCCCGGGGTCGTACGGTAGAACCGCAGCGCCCCGCTGTCGATGCCCGAGCCGTACGGCCCGGGGTTGCGCAGCTTCACGAAGATGTAGTTCGTCATGCCGACGATCGCGTTCGCGCTGGTCGCGCACTCCACCGCCGTCGGGCAGATCTTGACGTCGGGGCTGGCCCAGACCGGGCTGCCCGTGTGCGGCTGGAGGCCGACGTCCGTGGCGACGTCCCGCATCCAGACGTCGGTGACCGCCATGACCCGGTCCGGCTCCCCGGCCGGTGGAGCGGCGGTAGCGGTGGTCGCCAGCAGGCCGGCCAGGGCCGTGCCGGCGAGCAGGGCCAGCGCCGCGCGCCGGGCGCGGCTACCCAGAAATGCCATGACAACTGTCTCCCATCGACGGAGGTGACCGGCCCGGGGACACTCCGGCCCCCGCGTCGGTGTGGTCATGGCTTCAGGAGCCGGCGTGGCGGGCGGAGATACCGTCGCGGGCACCGGCCTTTGACAGATGACGCCAGGCCGGATCAATCAGACCTCGTGGACGCGACAGCTCGGCCACCCGGGCTGACGGCCCGGGCGCGCGGGCATCCCGGGCGGCACGTCTGCGCCACCCGCCAGCCCTACCGGGGGAAGGCGGGGGCCGGCGACGGCGACCACGGCCAGGGCACGTCGTGGAAGGCAGCCTCGACCAGCAGGGCCTCGACGGCCCGCAGGAACCGCTCGGCGCGCTCCGGCGGCAGGTAGCGGGTGTCCACGGTGATCGCCAACTCGACCGCGCCGGGGGCGTCGACGACCTGGAGGCGGCAGCGCCAGGCGAACCGGTCCAACTCCTCCAGCCAGCGGAACGTGCTGCGGCCCACCGCCGCCCGAAGGGCCGCCTCGTCCGGGCCGACCGGTTCGGGGCCGGCGGCGGGCGGCAGCCGGATGTCGTTGAGGTAGCAGAACGGGGCCAGGGCGGTGCGGTGGTCGAGCCCCCGCTCGGCGAACGCGCGTTCCAACTCGGCCGGGTCGTAGTAGGCGTGCCGGTACGCGTCCAGCGACGCCCTGCGGGCGCGGGAGAGCAACTCGGCGAAGCCGGGCCGGTCGGCCAGGTCGAGCCGGCAGAGCCCGATCTGGTTGAGTTTGCTGATCGCGACGTCGTACTCGGGCTGGAACCGGTTGTTGGCCATGGTGAACACGCCGCAGACGTCCCCGCCGTTGTCGGCGGTGAGCACGGCGGCGGTCGCCGCGAGCAGGACTGTGGCGTTGCTGACGCCGTGCCGGGCGGCGACGAGCCGGGCCGCGTGACGCACGGCCTCGGAGACCAGCGAGCCCCGGCGGTACCGGGGGTCGAGCCCGGGGCCGACCTGGTCGAACAGGCCCACCGTGAGGCCGGGGAAGTGTCGCGTCCAGTACGCCACCGCCCGGTCGCCACGACGCCGTTCCCCGTCCCGCTCCCGCTCGGCGACGTCGAGGGACTGCGGTCCGGGCGGGTTGGGCAGCGAACCGCGCAGCACGAGCAGCCGCAGGTCCCGCAGCACGGTCTCGGTGGAGTGGAAGTCCACGGTGGAGTGGCTGAAGACCAGCACGACCTGTCGTACCCGATCGTCCACGGTGACCAGCGCGGCCCGCAGCGGCCACTCGGCGGCGTGGTCGAAGCGGGGGGTGCCCAGCCGGTCGGCCAGGGCCGCCGCGGCGGTCCGGCCGTCGGGGTCGGCCGCGGCGTGCGGGACCGCGTGCACCAGGACGGGCAGCCGGCCCGCCGGAGCGGCGGACTGGTAGAGCTCGCCGTCGACGCAGCACACCCGGGTGCGCAACGACTCGTGCCGGTCCACCAGTGCCCCGACGGCCCGCGCGGCCCGCGCCACGTCGACGTCGGCCCGCCGGGAGACGGCCAGGACGCGACGCAGGTTCAGCACGCTGTGGCTCGGGGACTCGAACTCCTCGACGGCCCGCCACATCGCCCGTTGGCCCCAGGTGAGTGGGCCGGTCCCGACCCGGCCGCCCGCGAACTGGGCGTACGCCACCTCCTCGCCGGCTTCGGTGGGGAGCACCACGGGCGGTGTCGCCACCGCGACCGGGGCCGCCGCCGGGGCGGCCGACGGCCAGGACACCTCGGCGAATGCCGCTTCCACCAGCAGTTCCTCCAGCTCGCGCAGGAACGGTTCGACCGTGTCGACCGCGACGTGACGGGTGTCTACGGTGAGGGTCACCCCCACCCCGCCCGGCTCGTCGACCACGTGGGTCAGCAGGTGCCAGGACGCCCGGTCCAGCCCCCTGGTCCAGGAGAAGCCGGTGCGCGCCATGGCGGCCCGCAGGTCGCGCCGGGTCACCTCCGGTGCGGCAGCCGCAGCGCCGACGGGCAGCCGGACGTCGTTGAAATAGTAGTGCGGCAGGAATGCGGTCGCGTAGTCGCGGTCGGCGTCGGCGAATCCCCGGCGCAGCGCCGAGGGGTCGTAGAAGGCGTTCCGCAGGCCGTTCAGCGACGCCTGCCAGACGCGGGACAGCAGCAACGGGAACGCGGGGCGGTCCGCCACGTCCAGGACGCCGAACCCGATCTGCCCGAGGTTGGCGACCGCGTTCGCGTACCTGACGGGGAACCGGTTGTGCGCCATCGGGAACAGGCCGCAGCGGTCCCGCCCGGACCGGGCGGCGGCCAGCGCCGTCACCCCGGCGAGCAGCACCGCCGAGGTGCTGACCCGGTGCCGGGCGGCGAGCGCCCGGGCCGCCAGGTCGACGGCCGAGGAGACCAGCACTCCCCGGCGCAGCTGGGGGGTGAGCCCGGGGCCGCCCGACGGCAGCGGCTCGGCGGGCAGCCGCGCGAACTCCCGCAGCCAGTACGCCACGGCCCGCTCGGAGCGGCGCCCCTCGGCGCCGTGCTGGAGCCGGGCCACGTCCACCGACTGGGGGCCGGGCGGGGTGTCGACCCGCCCGCGCAGCAGGAGCAGCCGCAGGTCCCGCAGGACCACCTCTGCGGCGTGGGCGTCGACGGTCGAGTGGCTGAAGACCAGCACGACCTGCCGTACCCGGCCGTCCACGGTGACCAGGGCGACCCGCACCGGCCACTCCCGCGCATGGTCGAACGCGACGCCGCCGAGGCGGTCCGCGGCCTCCCGGGCGTCCCGCGCGCCGTCACCGGTGCCGGCGAGCACCAGCAGCGGCAGGTGCCCGGTCGCGGCGGCCTCCTGGCGGGGCTCGTCGTCGACCGTGCGCACCCGGGTGCGCAGCGACCCGTGTCGGGCGACCAGCGCACCGAGCGCCCGGGTGGCGCGCTCGGTGTCGACGCCGGCCCGGGCGGAGACCGGCACCGTGCGACGCAGGTTGAGGAAGCGGTGGTTGGAGCCGTGGCGGGCGTTCGCCCGCCAGGTCACCTGCTGGGCCCAGGTCAGCGGCGCCGTGCCGGCGCCGGCACCGTGAAAGGGCGCGTGAACCAGGGTCTCGTCGGCCCACTCGGCGGGCACCACGGCATCGGCAAATCGCATCCCCGACCGTACGACGGGCCGTACCGCCCGGGGTCGGTCGATCGGATTCTCCACCGTGGACCGATCAGACGACGCGATGCTCCGTTCGCAGCATGCAGACTACGGGCTCCTGTCCGACACCGGTGTTAAGGCTTCCGCGTGACGAATCTCGACCTACCGACGCGGGCCGTCACCCTCCCGCCCCCCGCGACGCCGCCCGACGTCGCTGCGGGACCATCGCTGTCGTTCGGCCAGGAACGGATCTGGTTCACCGAGCAGCTGACGCCCGGCACCACCGCGTACCTCGTCTGGTCGACGACCCGGCTGCGCGGGTCCCTGGAGGTCGAGCTGCTGCGCGCCGCCCTGGACGGCGCCGCCGCCCGGCACGACAGCCTGCGCATGCGCTTCACCGAGAACGTCGACGGCGAGCCCGTGGTGGAGGTGCGGCCCGAGGTGCGGGTGCCGGTCACCAGCACCGACGCGGGATCGCTGGCGGAGGCCCGCGAGCTGGTGGCCGCGTCCGTGCGTACCCCGTTCGACCTCACCGCCGCTCCCCTGCTGCGGGCGACGGTGATCCGCCTGGGCGCGGACGACCACGTCCTGCACCTGGACATGCACCACATCGTCAGCGACGGCTGGTCGCTGGACCTGCTGCTGGGCGAGGTCGCGGCCGGCTACGCCGCGCTGCGCGACGGCGGCCCGGCGCCGACGGCCCCGACGACGGGGTACGTCGACTACGCCGCCTGGCAGCGGATCCGCCTCGACGGGCCGGCGACCGGGGACGGGTTCGCCTACTGGGCCGGAGCGCTGGCCGGCGTGCCGCCGCTGGAGCTGCCCACCGACCGGCCCCGACCGGCCGTGCAGTCGTACGCCGGCGGCACCCACCGGTTCACCGTCGACGCCGACCTGACCGACGGGCTGAGCCGGCTGAGCCGGGCGCACCGGGCCACCCTCTACATGACCCTGCTCACCGGCCTGCAGGCCGTGCTGTTCCGGCACAGCGGCCAGCGGGACTTCGCGATCGGCTCCCCCGTCGCCGGCCGGGTGGTGCCGGAGCTGGAGAACCTGATCGGCCTGTTCGTCAACACCCTCGCGCTGCGGGCCGACCTCTCCCCGGTGGGCGCGGGCGCCGACTCACCCGGCACGGAGCCCAGCTTCGCGGCGCTGCTGCGGCGCACCCGCGGCACCGTGGTGAAGGGCCTGGCCCACCAGGAGATCCCGTTCGAGCGGCTGGTCCGGGAGCTGAACGTGCCCCGGGACGTCAGCCGCTCCCCGGTGTTCCAGGTGCTGTTCACCCTGCAGAACTACGCCCGCACCGGCGGCCGGTGGCCGGCGGGGCTGAGCACCGAGAGCCTGGGCGCGGACGCCGCCGCCGCCCGCTTCGACCTGTCGCTGTACGTGAGTGAGACCGCCGACGGGCTGCGCGGGATGTTCGTCTACAACACCGACCTGTTCGACGCGGACACGGTCGCCAGGCTGGCCGCGAGCCTCGACACGCTGCTGCGCGCGGCGGTCGCGCAGCCGGACCTGCCGGTGGTCGACCTGGACCTGCTCGGTCCCGCCGAGCGGGACCGGGTGCTGGCGCTGGCCCGACCCGACCAGGACGAGGCCGGCCGCACCGAGCCCGGGGCCGATGGGGCCGGGGCCGATGGGGCCGGGGCCGATGGGGCCGGGGCCGATGGGGCCGGGGCCGATGGGGCCGGGGCCGGCGGCCCGGGGGTCACCGGGGCGGCGGTCACCCTCGCCGATCTGATCGCCCCGCACGTCGCCGCGACCCCCGACGCCCCCGCCGTGGTGTGCGGCACGGACGCGATCACCTACCGGGAGCTGGACCGGCGGGCCAACCGGCTGGCGCACTGGCTGCGCGGGCGCGGCGTCGGCCCCGACACGCTGGTCGGGGTGCTGCTGGAGCAGTCGGTCGAGCTGGCCGTGGCGCTGCTCGGCGTGCTGCGGGCCGGCGGGGCGTACCTGCCACTGGACCCGGAGCAGCCGCCGGCCCGGCTGGGCCTGATGCTCGCCGACGCCCGGCCGGCGGTGGTGCTCACCAGCACCGAGCTGCGCGACCGGCTGCCCGAAGGGGTCGAGGCGACCTGCCTGGGCGCCGTGGCCGCCGAGGTCGCCGCCGGGCCCGACACGCCGCCGCCCACCGGCGCGACCGGCGGGAACCTGGCGTACGTCATCTACACCTCCGGCTCCACCGGCACCCCGAAGGGGGTGGCGGTGGCGCACCGGCAGGTGCTGCGCTACCTCGACGGGGTGGCCGACCGGATCGCCGTCGTCCCGGCCGCCCGGTACGCGCTGATGCAGTCCATGTCGTTCGACTTCGCCGTCACCGTCTTCTACCTGGCGCTGGCCACCGGCGGGGCCGTGCACCTGGTGCAGCGCCGGTGCACCGGGGCGGAGCTTGCCGAGCAACTGCGCGCCCACCGGATCGACTACCTGAAGATCACCCCGTCGCACCTCGCGGCGCTGGCCGCCGACACCGGGCCGGGCGACCTGCTGCCGGCCCGCGCGCTGATCCTCGGTGGCGAGGCGTCCGACCTGGAGCGGATCGTGCCGCTCGCCGCCGCCGGCGGGGCCCGGGTGTTCAACCACTACGGCCCCACCGAGGCCACCGTCGGCGTCGCCACGTACGAGGTGAGCGCCGACGGGCCCGCCACCGGCCCGGTGCCGACGGGCCGGCCGCTGCCGCACGCCCGGGTGTACCTGCTCGACGAGCGGATGCGGCCGGTGCCCGTCGGGGTGCCCGGCGAGCTGTACCTGGGCGGGGACCGCCTCGCCCGCGGCTACCTCAACCGGCCCGGCCTGACCGCCGAGCGGTTCGTGCCCGACCCGTACGGCCCGCCGGGCGCGCGCCTCTACCGCACCGGGGACCTGGGCCGGTGGCGTGCCGACGGGCAGTTGGTGTTCCTCGGTCGCCGCGACCACCAGGTGAAGATCCGTGGCTACCGGGTGGAGCTGGGCGAGGTCGAGGCCGCGCTGCGGGACTGCCCGGGGGTGCACCAGGCGGCGGTGCTGCTGCGCGACGACCGGCTGGTGGCGTACCTGGAGCCGACGCCCGGGGCGCAGCCGCCGGACGTGGCCGGGCTGCGCCGGGTCCTGGCCGACCGGCTGCCCGAGCACATGGTGCCCGGCCGCTGGGTGATGCTGGACCGGCTGCCGTTGCAGGAGCACGGCAAGATCGACCGGCGGGCCCTGCCTGAGCCGACCCACGAGGTCCCGGCCGGGGAGCGGGTGCCGCCGGTCGGGCCCGTGGAGACGCTGATCGCCGGGATCTGGCAGGCCGTACTCGGGGTGGCCGAGGTGGGAGCCACCGACGACTTCTTCGACCTCGGCGGGCACTCGCTGTTGGCCACCCAGGTGGTGGCCCGGCTGCGCCGGGAGCTGCCGACCGTGGACGGCGGCGCGACGGGCACGGTCAGCGTGATGGACCTGTTCCGGCACCGGACGGTCCGCGAGCTGGCCGCCCTGGCCACCGGCGGCGGGGCCGGGCCGGGCGGGCTGCTGCACGAGCTGACCCCGCCGGTGGGCGCCGCCGAGCGGGTCGCCACGCTGGTCTGCATCCCGTACGGCGGCGGCAGTGCCGTGGTCTACCAGCCGCTGGCCGACGCGCTGCCGGCCGGGTACCGGCTGCTGTCGGTGGCGATGCCGGGCCACGACATCGGGCTGGCCGACGATCCGGCGCCGATCGAGGAGGTCGCCGCCGACGTCGCCGCCGAGATCCTGTCCCGGGTGGAGGGCCCGCTGGTCCTGTACGGGCACTGCGGCCCCGGCGGGGCCCTCGCCGTGGAGGTGGCCCGGCTGCTGGAGGCCGCCGGCCGGGAACTGGAGGCGGTCTACCTCGGCGCGGTGTTCCCGTTCGGCCGGCCGGCCGGCGGGCTGCTCGGGCCGCTGCTGCGGCTGCGCCTGGCCGAGCGGATGCGCAGCGACCGGATCTACCGGACCTGGTTGCAGGCGCAGGGCACCTCCGTCGGTTCCCTCGACCCCGACGAGGTGGCGTTCCTGATCCGGGCGATGCGCCACGACGCCCGGGTCTCCGAGGAGTACTTCACCGAGCTGATGCGTCAGCGGGTCACCCCGCTGCGGGCGCCGGTGGTCTCGGTGGTCGGCGAGCGGGACCGCGGCACCGACTACCACAGCGAGCGGTTCCGGGAGTGGCACTTCCTCGCCGACCGCACCGCGCTCGCGGTGATCGACGAGGGCGGGCACTACTTCCTGAAGTACCGGGCCGGCGAGCTGGCCGAGATCGTCACGACCGCGCACCGGCAGGTCGATTCGCCCGTCCCGCCCGCGCCGCCCTCCGACGCGACCGCGGCCGCCGGTCGGCCCGAAACCGTCGACCCGAGCGCACCCGTCCGAGACTCACCCGCCCCGGACGCCCGAGGGCTCGTGCCGCCCGGGGCGGTCGAACCGGCCGGCGGGCCGGAGCGCGGGTGGCAACTGGTCGCCGTCTCCCGCCAGCCGGCCGGGCCCCCCGGCACGCCGGACGCCCCGACCGCCGGCCCGGCGAATGCGCCGGAGCCCAGCATGCGCCGCTTCGGGCTGGTCGCGGCCGGCCAGGTCGTCTCCGGCATGGGCACCGCGCTGACCAACTTCGCGATCCCCCTGTGGATCTACCTGGAGACCGGGTCGCTGGCCAGGTTCGCCCTGTTCGCGGTGCTCGGCCTGCTGCCCGGCCTGCTCGTCGCCCCACTGGCCGGCGCGCTGATCGACCGGACCAGCCGGCGGCGGGTGCTGCTGACGGCGGGCCTCGCCGCCGGAGGCGCGAACGCGGTGCTGGCCGCCCTGGTGCTGGCCGACCGGGCGCAGGTGTGGCACTTCTACCCGCTGGTGGCCTGGCTGTCGGTGGCGCTGGCCTTCCAACGCCTCGCGTTCGTCTCGGCGGTGCCGCAGCTGGTGCCCAAGCGCTTCCTCGGCCACGCCAACGGGGTGACCCAGACCGCGATGGGCCTGACCCAGTTCACCGTCCCGCTGGTCGCGGTCGCCCTGCTGGACGCGGTCGGGCTGCGCGGCATCCTGCTCATCGACGTGGCGTCGTACGTGTTCGCGATGGGGGTGCTGGGGCTCGTCCGGTTCCCCCGGACCCTGGCCCTGCAACGCCGGGAGGGGCTCGGCGAGGAGATGGCCGCCGGGCTGCGCTACGCGCTGCGCCGCCGGGAGTTCCGCGCCATGCTGACCTTCTTCGCCGCCCTGAACCTGTTCCTGTTCCCGGCGCTGTACCTGCTCTCCCCGCTGGTGCTCGGCTTCGCCGACCTGGACCAGGTGGCGCGGATCGCGCTGACCGGCGGCGTCGGCGCGGCCGTGGGCGGCCTGGTGATGCTGGTCTGGGGCGGCCCGAGCCGCCGCCGGATGCGGGCGGTGCTGCTGGGCACCCTGGGCATCGCGGTGGCCGCCGTGCTGACCGGGCTGCGGCCGGACCCGCTGCTGGTCGGCGCGGGCGCGTTCGGCATGTACCTGTCGCTGGGCGTCGTCAACGGCGTCTACAACACGATCATCCAGACCAAGGTGCCGCCGCGCTTCCACGGCCGGGTGTTCGCGCTCAACCAGATGATCGCCTGGTCGACCATGCCGCTGGGCTGGGGGATCATCGCCCCGCTCGCCGCGAAGGTGACCGAGCCGCTGCTGTTGCCCGGCGGCGCGCTGGCCGGCACGGTCGGGGTGGTGATCGGCGTCGGCCCCGGCCGGGGCCACGGCCTGCTGTACGTCGTGTTCGGGGTGTGCATCGCGCTGACCGCGCTGACCGCGCTGGCCACGCCGGTGCTGTCCCGGTTCGACGACGAGGTGCCCGACGCGCCGCCGGACGACGTCGTCGGCATCGAGGAACGCCAGGCCCGGGCCTCCGTCGGCGTCACCGCGCCGGGGGCCTACGCCGCCACCGACGGCGTCGAAAAGGTCCGAGTGCAGGTCGCCGGGACCGGGGGTGGGCGGCGGTGACCGCGACGACGAGCGGCACACCGGCCGCCCGGACGGTGCCGGAACTGCTGGCCTGGCGCACCGCCCTGCACCCGGACCGGGTCGCGGTCGAGGTGGCCGGGGTGGCCGCGCTGACCTTCGCCCAGTGGTCCGCCGGCGCGACCGCCGTCGCCGCCGAGCTGGGCCGGCGGGGGCTGCGCCCCGGCGACCGGGTCGGGCTGGTGTTCGGCGCCCGCGACTGGACCCGGTTCGCCGTGGCGTACTGCGGGGTGCTGCGGGCCGGCGGGGTCGCCGTGCCGCTGTCCGACCGGCTGGCCGCCGGGCAGCTCGGCCACGCGCTGACCCACTGCGCGGCCGCCGCCGTCGTGCACGGCGACGACACCGCCGCGCCGCACGCCCCCGCCGGGCTGCCGGTGTGGCGGGCCGGTGACCTGGCCGCCGGGCCCGCGACCGACGCCGACCTGCCGACGGTACGCCCCGGTGACCTCGCGCAGATCCTCTACACCTCCGGCACCACGGGCCGCCCGAAGGGCGTCGGGGCCAGCCACGCCAACCTGACCGTCGGCACGTCGACAAACCCGCGCCGGCTGGCGCTGGCCCACTCGCAGCGTTTCCTGCACGCGTTCGCCATCGGCACCAACGCCGGGCAGACCATGCTGTTCAACGCGCTGACCGCGAAGGCCGGCGCGCTGACCCTGCCCACGTTCACCCCGGCCCGGTTCGCCCGGCTGGTCGAGACCCCGGGCACGGGGACGCTGTTCGTCGTCCCGTCGATGGCGATCGAGCTGCTCGACTCGGGGGCGCTGCGGGGCCGGGACCTGGCCGGCGTACACCTGATCGGGTCGACCGCGGCGGCGCTGCCGCCGGCGGTGGCGGCCCGGCTCGCCGAGGCGTTCCCGCAGGCCACGATCGTCAACTACTACACCTCGACCGAGGCGGCACCGGCCCAGACCACGATGATCTACGACCCGGCGCGTCGGGACGCGGTGGGCCGGCCGGTCGGCGGGCAGCTACGCGTCGCCGACGCCGACGGCGTCCCGCTGCCACCCGGGACGACCGGCGACGTGTGGCTGCGGGCCCCGTACCCCCGCGCCTACTACCGCGACGAGGACGCCAACCGGGCGACCTTCCGCGACGGGTGGGTGCGGATGGGCGACGTCGGGCGGATCGACGCCGACGGCTTCCTCTACCTCACCGACCGGCACCAGGACGTCATCAAGTCCGGCGCGTTCAAGATCTCCTCCCTCGAGGTGGAGGCGGCGCTGCACGAGCACCCCCTGGTCGCCGAGGCCGCCGTGGTCGGCGTGCCGCACCCGGTGCTCGGGTCGGCGGTCGCCGCCGCCGTGGTGCCCCGGCCGCAGGCCGTCGCCGACGGGCTGACCCTGCCGGCGCTGCGCGGCTTCCTCGCCGACCGGCTCGCCGGCCACCAGCTTCCCGCCCGGTTGCTGTTGCTCGACGGGCTGCCCCGCAACGAGGGCGGCAAGGTGCTCAAGCGGCAGCTCACCGGCCTGTTCGACAACTGACCACCAGCACTGGGAACGCGATTCATGGGAGAGCATGTGGGCACCGCCGAGGCGACATCCGCGCAGCACGCCGTCTGGTTCACCGAGCAGGCCGGGGTCGCCGGCACGGCGTACCACATGGCGCTCGGCGTCCGGTTCGCCGCCGACCTGGACCGCCGGGCCCTCGTCGAGGCGTGCGCGGCGGTGACCGACCGGCACCCCGTCCTCGGCACCCGGGTGGTCACCGAGGCCGACGGCACCCCCGGGCTCGCGCCGGCCGACGTGCGGCCGGCGGTCACCTTCGGCGAGTGGACCGACGCCCGGGTCGCGCACGAGCTGGCCCGCCCCCACGACCTGCGGGTCGGCCCGCTGTGCCGGTTCACGCTGCTCACCGCCGCCGACGGCCGGCACCTGCTGCTGGTCACCGTCCACCACCTGGTGTTCGACGGGATGTCCAAGGACGTGCTGGCCCGGGACCTGGCCGACGCGTACGCCGCCGCGCTCGCCGACCTCCCGGCGCGGGCCGCGCCCCGCTGCGACGGGTACGCCGGAGACGCGGCCGCCGAGCGGGAACGCGTCGCGGTCGACCTGCCGGCGGCCCGCGCGTACTGGGCTCGGCACTGGTCCGGCCCGGGCGACGTGGTGCTGCCCGGCCTGCGCCGGCTGCCCACGGGCGCGGAACCGGGTGCCGCGGTGGACGTCGACCTGCCCGCCGACCTGGCCGACGGCGTGGGCCGGGCCGCCGGGGCGCTCGGGGTGACCCGGTTCGAGCTGCTGCTCGCCGCGGTGCACGCCCTGCTGGCCCGGTACGGCAACCGGGGCGTCCCGGTCGGCGTCACGCTGTCCACCCGCACGGCCGCGCAGGCCGACCGGGTCGGGTTGTTCGTCAACGAACTGCCCTTCGCCGCCGACCCGGCCGCCGGCACCTTCGCCGACCACGCCCACGCCGTGCGGGCCCGGCTGCGCGAGCTGTACCGGTTCCGCGCGGTGCCCCTCGCCCACGCCGTGTCGGGGCTGCGCCCCGCGCCCGCGCTGACCGGAGTCTCGGTCGGCTACCGGCGGCGCGGCGCCGAGCCGGCCTTCCCCGGGGTGGCCACCGGCGTGGACTGGACGTTGTTCGGCGGCGCAGCCCGCAACGCGCTGCACGTGCAGATCGTGGACGGCCCGACCGGGATCACGGTGAGCCTCCAGCACAGCCCCGCCGCCATCGACACCGACGCGGTCACCCGGATCGGCGCTCACCTGCGCACCCTGCTCGCCGCCGTGGTCGCCGACCCCGGGCGGCAGGTCGGCGACCTGCCGGTGCTGCCCGCCGACGAGCTGCACCGGGTCACCGAGGGCTGGAACAACACCGCGCGGGCGTACCCCGGCGACACCGTGCCCGAGCTGTTCGCGGCCCGGGTCGCCGCGGACCCGGACGCGGTGGCCGTCGTCGACGGCGACGTCACGCTCAGCTACGCCCGGCTCGACGCCGCCAGCGCCCGGCTCGCGGCGCTGCTGCGCGAGCGCGGCGTCGGCCCCGGGTCGCTGGTCGCGGTCGAGCTGGACCGGTCCTGGCGGACGGTGGTGACGATGCTGGCGGTGTTGCGCCGCCGGGCCGCGTACCTGCCGGTCGACCCCGGCCACCCGCCGGCCCGGCGGGACCTGGTGCTCGCCGACGCCGACCCGGCGCTGGTGGTGACCGCGTCCGGCGGAACGCAGGACGCCCGGCCCGAACTCACCCTGGACGGGGTGGATCTGCTCGCCGGCCCGGACCCGGAGCGTGGCCTCGCAGGCCCGGTCCCGACCCGGGACACCGACGCGCCGGCCGCCGCAGACCTGGCGTACGTGCTGTACACCTCCGGCTCCACGGGCCGGCCGAAGGGCGTCGCGGTGCGTCACGGCGCGCTGACCAACCTGCTGCTGGGGATGCGGGACCTGCTGGACAGCCGGCCCGGGCACCGATGGCTGCACCTGACCTCTCCGTCGTTCGACATCTCCGCGGTGGAGGTGTTCCTGCCGCTGGTCACCGGCGGCCGGGTGGTCGTCGCCTCGGCGGTGAGCGCGCTGGACGGCGCCGGGGTGCTGCGGCTGGTCCGTGACGCCGGGGTGACCCACGCCCAGGCCACCCCGTCCGGGTGGCGGGTGCTGCTGGAGGCGGGCCTGGACGCGGCGGGCCCGCTGGTCGCCCTCGCCGGCGGGGAGGCCCTGCCGGTCGCCCTGGCCCGGGCGCTGCGGGCCCGCACCACCCGGCTGGTCAACGGGTACGGCCCGACCGAGGCGACGATCTACGCCAGCACCGCCGACGTCCCCGCCGACCCGGCCGAGGTGACCATCGGCCGCCCGCTGCCGAACGTGCGGGCGTACCTGCTGGACGAGGCGCTGCGGCCGGTGCCGGTCGGGGTGCCCGGCGAGCTGTACCTCGCGGGTGCGGGGCTGGCCGACGGCTACCTCGGGCGCGACGACCTGACCGCCGAGCGATTCGCGCCGGACCCGTTCGGCGACGGGCGGCTCTACCGCACCGGCGACCGCTGCCGGTGGCTGCCGGACGGCCGGCTCGACTTCCTCGGCCGGGCCGACGACCAGGTCAAGATCCGGGGGCACCGGGTCGAGCTGGGCGAGGTCGACGCCCGACTGCTGGAGCACCCGGCGCTGGCCGAGGCGACCGCGACGCTGCACCAGGACGCCGACGGCGAGGCCCGCCTGGTGGCGTACGTGGTGGCCCGGGCCGGCGCGGTCGCGGACCCGGCGGACCTGCGCCGGCACCTGGCGCTGAGCCTGCCGACGGCCGTGCTGCCCACCGACTGGATGCTGCTGGACCGGCTCCCGCTGAGCCCCAACGGCAAGGTCGACCGGGCGGCGCTGCCCGCCCCGGCGCCCCGCGCCGACCCGGTCGCGGCGAACCCCGCCCCGCCCGGGGAGGCCGGCGACCCGGTGGTGGAGACGCTGCGCGAGATCTGGCAGGACGTGCTGAAGATCCCCGACATCGGCGTGCACGAGGACCTGTTCGACCTGGGCGGGCACTCGCTGACCATCACCCGGATCAGCGGCCGGATCCAGCAACGGCTCGGCGTCGAGGTGCCGCTCGACGCCTTCTTCGACACCCCCACGATCGCGGAGATCGCCGAGATCGTCCGACAGTCCGGAAAGGAACTCTGATGGGCACCACCGAGCTGCGCGCGCAGGTCGCCGCACTGGTCAGCGAGGCCACCGGGGGTGACGTGCCGGCCGCCGACGTGCTCGGCGGCGGGTCGCTGGTCGCCCTCGGCGTCGACTCCCTCGGCCTGCTGCGCCTGGTCGACGCGATCGAGCTGGAGTACGGCGTGGAGGTCGAGCTGACCGAGCCCGGCCACCGGCTGGACACCCTCGACGACCTGGTGGCGGTCGTCGAGGCGGCCCGCCCGGACGAGGCGGGCGCGGTGGTCAGCGCAGCCGGTGACGGCCGCTGAGCCACTCCCGGGCGGACCGGGAGTTCAGGGCCCACAGCACCCAGGCCAGCAGGCCGACCCCGACGATGGTGATCGCGCCGAACATCCCGAGCGAGGCCACGGCGAACAGCCCGGACGACACGTACGCGGGGTAGGCCGCCCAGGGGCGGCGGCCGGACAGGCTGAACGCCACGAAGGCGCAGGTGACGGCCATGCTGGCGAAGAACACGGCGGCGCCCAGGGAGCCGTCCTCGGCCAGCAGCCGATGCACCGTCGCCAGCGCGAACAGCAGCGCCAGGAGCGCGAACACGAGCACGGTGGTCAGCACGGGACCGGGCATCGGGGGGCGGCGCAGCACGCCGTCGTACCCACCGGCGCGGGGCGGTCGAAGCACCATGGAACAACGATGGAGGCCTACCCGCAAGGGGATCGGACACTGTCAGGAATACGACACAGCCGAGCGTCGGCCTAAGCTTCCGCCATGGCGAAGTACTACGACGTGCACCCCGACAACCCGCAACCCCGGACGATCCGCCAGGTGGTCGACGTCGTCCGGGGGGACGGGTTGATCGCCTACCCGACCGACTCGTGCTTCGCCCTGGGCTGCCGGCTGGGCAACAAGGAGGGCATGGACCGGATCCGGGAGATCCGCCACCTCGACAGCGGCCACCACTTCACCCTGGTGTGCCGGGACTTCGCGCAGCTCGGCCAGTTCGTCCACCTCGGCAACGCCGTGTTCCGCGCCGTGAAGGCGGCCACCCCCGGCAGCTACACCTTCATCCTGCCCGCCACGAAGGAGGTGCCCCGCCGGCTGCTGCACCCGAAGAAGAAGACCGTCGGCGTCCGCATCCCCGCGCACACCGTCACCCAGGCGCTGCTCACCGAGCTGGGCGAGCCCCTGCTGTCCAGCACGCTGCTGCTGCCCGGCGACGCCGAACCGATGACCCAGGGCTGGGAGATCAAGGAACGCCTCGACCACGTCGTCGACGCGGTCGTCGACTCCGGTGACTGCGGCACCGAACCGACCACGGTGGTCGACTTCTCCGACGGCGAACCCGAGGTCGTCCGCGTCGGCGCGGGAGACCCGTCCCGCTTCGCGTAGTGTGACCGGCCCGCCGCCGCACGGTGGCGTCCGTTCGGCACAATCGGACCGGCATTCGCTCAAAGCTCATCGATCCCCGGCCGGGCCGGGAACGCGGACTGTGAGGTCATCCGATGGTGCGACTCATCCTGCCGGTCGCCGCGACGCTGCTGGTGCTGATCGCGGTGCGATGGTCACAACCGGACGCCCTGCGGGTCGACGGATTCTGGCCGCTGGCGCTGGTCGCGGTGGTGACGGCGCTCGGCTCGGCGCTGACCCTGGGCCTGTCCCGGGTCGCCTTCTCCCGGGCCGCGCCGTGGATCCGCGGGTTCCTCTCGACCGCCGTCGCGTTCGTCCTGCTGGCCGCGTTCACCGACGAGCCCGGTCCGGCGACGGTCGTCGGTGGGATCCTGGTGGCGCTGGCCCTGCTGTTCTCGCTGCTGCGCGGCGGTGGGCACGCGCTGCGGGCGGAGCCGTTCCCGCCGGACGTCCTCGGCGTGGCCCGGCTCGCGGCGCGGTTCGTGGTGCCGGCGGCCTGGTACCTCGCCGCCGCCGAGGTGGTGCCGGGCGTGCAGTCGGCGCACCGGTGGCCCGGCGTGCTGCTGGGCGGCCTCGTCGCGGGAAGCACCCTCGTCGCGGGCACGGCCCTGGCGTGGACCAGGCCGTGGCACGCCTGCGTGACGCCGGTGACGGTGGGCGGTCGCGTGCGGGCCGCGTACGGCGGCATCGGGCACGTTGTCGGGATCGGCGACCCGGGCGCCGGTGAGCACCTGCGGACGATGGGCTCCGGCGGCGTGCTCGCCGACCTGTCGGGCCTGCTGCCGGACCCGACCCCCGACAGGCTCCGCCAGTTCCTCGACCGCCTCACCCCCGGCGTGGTGCGGGCCGCCTGCGCGATCGAGACGCCGCAGGGGGTGCTGCTCGCCTCCGCCGGCTACGGCGACGCCGTGCACCTGTGGGACCCCGAGACCGGCCAGGCGGTGCACGCCCTCGCCGGCCACCTGGGCCCGGTGAACGCCCTGTGCGCCGTGCCGGTCGGCGACACCGTCCTGCTCGCCTCCGGCGGGGACGACGGCCGAATCCGGATCTGGAAGCCGGCGACGGGCCGCCAGGTGCGGGTCGTCGGCCCGCAGGCGCGGTGGGTCGTCCGGGCGCTGTGCGCCGTGCCGGTGGACGGTCGGATCCTGCTCGCCGCCGGGTACGCCGACGGCACCGTCCGGCTGTGGGACCCGGTCGACGGGCGACTGGTCCGCCACCTGGGCGCGCAGCAGGGCGGCGTCAATGCCGTCTGCGCGGTCACCGTCGACGGCGTGACCCGGCTCGCCTCGGCGGCCGGCGACGGCACCGTGGTCCTGTGGGACCCCGACAGCGGCGAGCACCTCGGCTCCTTCGACGACGAGGCCCCCCGGTACGCGCTCTGCACTGTGGAAATGGACGGCGAGGTGCTCCTCGCCGCAGCCGGGGACGGCATCGGCGTCACCCTGTGGGACGCGGCGAGCGGGACGCGCCGGGGCTCGTTGGGCACCGAGTCGCTGCTGGGCCTGCTGACCGGCTCGACGGGTTGGATTCGGTCGATGTGCCAGGTCGGGGCCGGCGACGACTCGTTCCTGATGCTCGCCGGCTACCACCGCGCGGTCGAGCAGATCCGCCTCCGGCCGGCGCTGCGGTCCCTCGCCGAGCCGGAGGGGGCCTCCTGACCGACCACCCCGGCCCGGTCCCGCGTCGAGCGACGCCGGGCGGACGACGGCACCCCGTCGCCGCCCGGCGACCTCGGATGGTTCAGAGGGATCCGACGAACTGGCTGACGTGGTAGGCGGTGCTGCGGTTGTCGAGCCCCCTGGTCCACTTCGAGACCATCAGGTGGAGCTCGTTGGCGTTCCTGCCGGACCAGGGGTGGATGAAGCCGCCGTACAGCGCGGGCTCCTGCCACGGGAACACCTGGATCTTCTCGGCGGTCCACACCTGGTCCGGCCCGCCGGCGGTGCGGGTGACGACGCAGCCGGTCACGCAGTTGACGTAGGACATGACCCAGGTTCCGTCGTGCAGCCTGCGTACCGACGGTTCACCGAACCGGCCGTTGAGGATCGGGGTGCAGGGCCTGCCCCAGCCCCAGTTGCTGCCGTTCCAGCCCCAGCCCTCGTACGACTCGGGGTAGAACAGCCGGTCCCAGCGGACCCGGCGCAGCATCATCGGGCCGTCCTGGCGACCGGCGCGGACGGAGAAGACGTAGACCCAGTCCCCGTCGCGCTGCATCGTCCACATCTGGAACGGGTCGGTGTTGTTGCCGTTGTTCCACCACTTCAGCGAAGTACGGACGAAGTCGTTGTCGTTGTCGGAATAGGCCAGGCCGGCGTAGCGCGAACGCCAGTGCGGGCCGGCGGGACCGGCGGAGTCCCAGTTCTCGATGCTCATGTAGGAGATCAGTTGGCGGCCGGTCTCGGGGAAGCTGATCCCGTCGTTGGGGATGACGCTCACCTCCCACAGTCCGTCGATCCCGATCCCGTGGTGCCCGTTGTGCATGATCTCGGGGGCCCGGCCGTTGCCGGCCACCCGCGCGGCGCTGTCGAAGACGACTCCTCCGGGCGCACCGGGGTGGACGCCGGAACGCAGCATCACCGGGGACCGCCAGTCGTTGGGCAGCGGCGGCCCCTCGGGCCACGGGGTGTTGAAGGTGTCGCCGAAGAGGTACCCGATCGAGCCGTTCTCCAGCACGTACGGGATGCCCAGGTCCGTGCCGGCGACCTGCCACCGGCCGTTGGTGTCCAGGTCGGCGCCGGTGAGGCGCTTCTTCCAGGTGGCGGCCTGGGCCGGGCCGGGGAAGGCCAGGGCCGGCGCGACGGCCGAGGCCGTGGCGACCGCGGCGACCCTGCCGAGGAATGCACGACGGTCCAATGCCATGTCAGGTCCTTCCCGCCCGGCCGGTCCGGCCGGGCGCGCTCGATGCCTCCCCGGGGAAAGACGGCGAGGCAGCTCAGGTGGGGGCGAGTTCAGAGGGTGGTTTCTCCGGGGAGGCCGAAGAAGTCGTGCCATTTGGTGGTGGGGGTGAAGGTGGTGCCGGTGGACAGTGCGACGTGGACGTCGTTGGTGGTGTTTTTGGTGAAGACGATGATGTCGTCTTTGCCGTCGCCGTTGAAGTCTCCGAGGTAGGGGAATTCGCCGGGTGTGCAGAAGTGGTCGTGCCATTTGATGGTGGTGCCGGTGAATTCGGTGCCGGTGGAGGTGGCGGCGTAGACGTCGGCGTCGGTGTTGCAGGTGAAGGTGATGATGTCGTCTTTGCCGTCGCCGTTGATGTCGCCGATTCGGGGTTGTTCGTTGCCGACGGCGAAGAGGTCGTGCCATTTTTGTGGTGGGCCGAAGTTGGTGCCGTTGGAGAGGGCGATGATGACGTCGGAGTTGGTGTTGGGGCCTTGGGTGAAGGTGATGATGTCGTCTTTGCCGTCGCCGTTGACGTCGCCGATGGCGGGGTATTCGCCGGGGATGGAGAAGTACTCGTGCCATTTGTTGGCGGTGCCGGTGAATCCGGTTCCGGTGGAGAGGGCGACGTAGACGTCGGCGGCGTTGTCGTGGGTGAAGGCGATGATGTCGTCTTTGTTGTCGCCGTTGACGTCGCCGATGGCGGCGACTTCGGCTCCGGGGGCGAACCAGTCGTGCCATTTGGTGGCGGGGTTGAAGGTGGTGCCGGTGGAGGTGGCGACGTAGACGTCGGCGAGGGTTCCGTGGGTGAAGGCGATGATGTCGTCTTTGCCGTCGCCGTTGAAGTCTCCGGTGGACAGGGTTTCGCCGTTGAGGCCGAAGAAGTCGTTCCACTTCACGGAGGTGCCCGCGAACGACGACCCGGTTGAGGTGGCGACGTACACGTCGTTGAGGGTTCCCTGGTTGAACGCGACGATGTCGTCCTTGCCGTCATCATTGAAATCCGTCGGCGAACCCGCCAGATACCGACCACCCCCACCACCGCCGCAGTTGTCGCTGACGAGGTACTTCTGGTGGTACTGGCCCGGGTAGGGCGCGAGCGAGACACCGTTGATGACGATCGACTGCCCCACCCCGTTGTAGAGCTGCTCGTAGTGCACGTGCGGGCCGGAGGAGTTGCCGGTGCTGCCGGTAACGCCGATCTGCTGGCCCTGCTCGACGTACGCCCCGTCGGGCACCGAGTAGGCGCTGAGGTGGAAGTAGTAGGTGGTCCAGCCGCCGCCGTGGTCGATGACCACGTAGTTGCCGGCGCCGCTGGGCTGCGCGTAGCGGCGGGCCACCCCTGCGGCGGAGGCGACCTGCGGCGTGCCCCCGGTGGTGCCGCCGTCGGCCCGCACGAAGTCGAGCGCCTGGCGCACCTCGGCGCTGTGGTGGTCGTAGGTCCACCGCTGCCCGCACGGGAACGGCGCCTTGAAGTTGGGCGCGGCCAGCGCGGCCGGGGGCGCCGACGCGACGCCGGTCAGGACGGCCGAGGCCAGGGTGACCAGCGCGACGAGGCAGCGACGGAGGGTTCTCGGGTGCCGGGGCATGGCGGCTCCTGTCAGGGGAGGCTCGGGCGGGGAAGGTCGGAGCCGGGGCGATCTGGTCGCTCCACCGCCAGCCGTGCAAGCCGCGGGATCGGGCCATGTGTCACCTCGGCGGGCGGGCTCCT
The DNA here is from genome assembly GCF_009908295.1 of Micromonospora rubida. Taxonomy (GTDB): domain Bacteria; phylum Actinomycetota; class Actinomycetes; order Mycobacteriales; family Micromonosporaceae; genus Micromonospora; species Micromonospora rubida. The sequence goes on along the minus strand of NZ_JAAALO010000014.1, from coordinate 1,512 downwards.
GGACGGCGCCACTGGCGGAAGTGAAGCCAATTACTTCGATCGCTGTCAATACCTTACGTCGCGGCCGGACGGGGTAGGGCACTCCGTCGCCCGCCATTCCCGCAGGTGGGAGACGATCTCCAGACCTCCACCCGCACGAAAGTTTCTTCCTTGACTGCATCGTCGAGTGGCCGTAAGTTTCATCCATCTATCGACAGACGTCTTCGCACTGCTCGCCGCTCGTCCTCGCCTCCGGGACAGCGGCCCCGCCCCACCTTCCCCGCTTCCCGGAGGGCCGTCATGGACACTCCACACATAGGCAGCTTCCCCGAGGAGATTCGATGGACTTCACCCCTGACGGCGTTCGGCCCCTCAGCCGCCGGCGGCTCCTGGCCGGAGCGGCGGGAGTCGCTGCCGCCGGCGCGCTGGCCGGTGCCCTCAGCGCGCCGCTGGCCGCTCAGGCCGCCGGCGACGGGCACGGCCTGCGCATCGTCGACCGCAACGAGAACGGCGGACGCCTCCAGTACTACCGCTTCGCCACTGACGCGATCGCGTGGGATCCCGGGGTCAACGTCCTGTTGCCCGACGGCTACCACACCAGCAACAAGCGCTACCCGGTGCTGTACCTGCTGCACGGCGGAAACTCCGACTTCCGGGCCTTCCACATGTACGAGAACATCGTCAACCTCACCGCCGGCCGGGAGATCATCGTCGTCATGCCGGACGCCGCGACCGGGTGGTACTCCAACCCGGTCAGCAGCAACACCGGGCCCCGCAACTGGGAGACCTTCCACATCGCGCAGTTGCTGCCGTGGATCGAGCAGAACTTCCGCACCTTCCCCGAGTACAACGGCCGCGCCGTCGCCGGCTTCTCGATGGGCGGGTTCGGCGCCCTGAAGTACGCCGCGAAGTACTACGGCCACTTCTGCTCGGTCAGCTCCCACTCCGGGCCGGCCAGCCTGCGCCGGGACTTCGGCCTCGTCGTGCACTGGGCCAACGTGAGCTCGGCCGCGGTCGAGCTGGGTGGCGGCACCGTCTACGGTGCCCCGCTGTGGAACGAGGCGCGGGTCAACGCCGACAACCCGGTGCAGCGCATCGGGAGCTACCACAACAAGCGGATCTTCCTCGCCGCCGGCACCTCACCCGACCCGGTGAACTGGTTCGACACGGTGAACGAGACCCAGGTGCTGGCCGGCCAGCGCGAGTTCCGGGCGGCTCTCGGTCAGGCGGGGATCCCGCACGAGTGGCGCGAGGTGCCCGGCGGGCACTACTTCCGCCACGAGCTCTTCGTCCAGGACCTCAACGGGATGCTCGGTCGTCTCCGTCGTGCCGGCTGACCCGGCCCCGCCCGATCGGCGGTAGACACGAAAAGGGCCATCCCCTAGGGGATGGCCCTTTTCGAAAGGTGTCCGGCGGTGTCCTACTCTCCCACACCCTCCCGAGTGCAGTACCATCGGCGCTGGAGGGCTTAGCTTCCGGGTTCGGAATGTAACCGGGCGTTTCCCCTCCGCCATGACCGCCGTAACTCTATCG
>NZ_JAAALO010000013.1:129840-138396 GCF_009908295.1 Micromonospora rubida | reverse complement strand
GGGTGGACACCTTGTCGAGGGACCGGACTCCCCGCTCGACCTTGTCCACCCAGCTCTTCGACTTGCCGAGCCGGTCGGCGAACACCTGCTGCGACAGCTTCCGCCGCCCCCGCCAGAACGCCACCCGGCGACCTATGGGCAGATCATCCACGGGACACGCTCACCGGCCCGCCATCGTTTGGGCGACGACCCGCGCCGAGTTGGCGTCGGCCCACGGCCAGCAACGCTCGGGGGCGCGGCACACCGGGCAGCGGCCGTCGCGCTTCCCGGTGCAGCTTCAGATCCCGCCGCCACCACGAGCCCGGGATGCTGTCGGCGCTCACCCGGCGCCGCCCGTCCGGTGGGCCTGGTCGAGGATGCGCTGCCGGGCGGCGGCCTGCTCGACTGCTTGGATGGCCCGGCCGGTGCCGGGCGGCGGGAGCGGGTCGGGCCGCTGCAGTAGCCACCGCACAATCGCGCGCAGCTCGGACCAGATCGCCACGGTGCCTCCTTGTCCGCTGGGAGGGTGGCGACGGCAGCGAGAAGGACTACCGCGCAGCGCCCTCACGCCAGCCTTACCGATGACCTTGTTCCGGCACAGGAGATGATCGTCCGCTCGCTGTCCGCGCCGTCCGCGGACACCTGCGAGTAGGGTCATCGGCGTGAGTGACTACGTGCAGGTGTCGACCGCTACGGACAGCCGTGAGGCGGGCGTGCGACTCGCGGAGGGAGCGGTGGCGGGCAGGCTAGCCGCTAACGCCCAGGTGGTCGGGCCGGTGACGAGCGTCTTCTGGCATCTCGGGGAGCAGGGCACCGGCGAGGAGTGGCAGGTGCTGCTGTTCACCAGCACTGCCCGATATCCAGAGTTGGAGCGATATCTGCTCGATGAGCACCCGTGGAGTAACCCGCAGGTAACGGCGGTGCCGATCGTGCGGGGCTCTACCGAGTGCCTGGCGTGGCTGGCCCAGTTAGTGGCGGACGCTTAGACACCTCCGTGGCGAGCTCGCGGAGCTCGATGACGCACGGCAGGTGAGCGTACGGGTCCAGCCGGGCGACGACGGCGTCCAGGCGCTGGCCGGGCCGGATCGACCCGATGTCGCCGGCCAGCCGCACAGCCAGGGCGGCAGTTGAGCATGCCTGCTCGACCTCGTTGGCGTCGAGGTAGGCGTCTGCCAGCCACGACAGATACAGCGCCTTGTCCCTGACGCACGTGTCGTCGAAGCCGGCCAGAGCCCGGTCGAGGACGGGGATCGCGCGGACGGGCCGGTGCAGGACGCTCCAGCAGCGGCCCGTCATGATCTCGCCCTCGGTGTGGTCCACCCAGTACACCCAGTCGGGGTCCGGGCGGTCGTCGTGCCCGGTGAGGCAGGTCGTTCCGATCCCGAGGTGCCGGTCGGTCGCCCCGGCATCTCCGGCGACGGCGTACGCCCACGCCGTGCGCAGGTGCAGGAGGGCGCGAACGCCGGGTGTGGCGGCGGCGGCGGTGTCGCAGGCAGCGGCCGCGGTGTCGGTGGCCTGACCGCCAAGGGCGAGTTGCTGGTAGGCCAGGAACGCCATCCCGTTGGCTGTGAGCGAGGCATCTTCGGCGTCGCGGGCCGCAGCGAGGCTGAGGCGGTACAGCCGGTCGGCGTCGCGATGGTTGCCGGCGTCGAACGCGGCCCACCCGGCCAGCTGCGCCTGCTCGCCGAGCACTGCGAGCAACTGCCGCCCGGTGGGCTCGTCGTAGGCGCCGTCCTGGACAAGGCGCGTGGTGGCGTCGACTTCGGCCGCGTACAGCCGGTGGGTGTCGGCGCCGCCGAGGTGGTTGTCCAGGCGGCGCAGGCGGGCGGTGCGGGCGGCGAGTCGGCCAGGTGTGGCCGCTCCGACGCGGCGGCCGTGGGCGAGGAGGGTGTGGGGCAGTGTGGCTGCCAGGCCGGCGGCGGCGACGAACTCGCGGCGGCGCAGTCCCCGCTGGCCAGCGGCTAGGGCGGCGAGGTCCCCATCGGTCTCAAGGATCTTGTCGAGCCGTTGGGCGACCTGCGGGGTGGGGGTCTTCGCCCCTGTCTCCAGTTCGTGCAGGTACGACTTCCCATAATGGGCAATCTTGGCCAATGCGCGCAGTGAGAGGTTTTTGTCGGCGCGGATCTGTCGCAGGCGGTCCGCGAAGGACAGGTCGGTCATGGCTGCTCTCAGGTAGCGGTCTGGGTGGCGGCCCGCCGACCGCTACAACCGGCGAGCCTGCCGTCATCGACGGTACTCTCCGTCGCTCTCCAGTAGCGCCCTTAGCCAACGAGGTGTCGACAGCGAGAAGGGCCAGTCGGTGAGGGCCAGCCCTTCTCTGTCGCTATGGAACGGCCGGATGAACGTGCCGGTGGAGGGCAGCCACAGCGAAGCTGACCATCACCAAAGCGACCAGAACCCAGATCGTCACCGCCGTTTACTGCGCCGCGCCGCGGCGTGCAGGTGACCGTCGGGCTTCCCGGGCCATCCGGCGCTGTACCCTCCGCCGACTGGACCGCCGCCGGCTCACGGCACGCTGCGGAGATGTCGCCGACTTCGCGACCGGACGTGCAGTCCGTCGACGAACCCCAAAGCCCGGTCGGCGGTCCACTCCCCGGTGTCGCCGCCGTCGAGGCCGTGCAATCTCGCTGGCGGGTCGAGCCTCCGCCGGATACATGCTTCCCGGCCGGTTCGCGGCCAGCACGGGTGGTGGGTGCTGGCGCTGCGGTCGATGGTGACGCGGCCTTGGGTGGTGGTGCGGTGGTCGGGGCGGCCGCTCCACCGGCCGATGTGGACGGGCTGAGGCTCGGGCTGGCTCCCCCAGCAGATCCCCGACGATGTCACCCAGATCTGTCAACAGGCTCCTTCCGGGATCCGGCGCAGCGCTGTGCATGGATCAGACCTCCCCACGTGTGGCCTGGGATTACATGTGAGCCATCGACCGTATCCGTGGGATTCCCACGGCGCACCCCTCGCGGATTCGCACAGCGTGTGAGGGGTGACGGATAGGTGATCAAGGGAGGTCAACGACTTATCCACCCGGCGTCAACCGCTGGACGCGGCTCACCGTGCTGACTCACCAGCGACTCATGATCTCCGACGGGACAGCAGAAAGGCCAGCCCCGGGATACCCCGGAACTGGCCTTTACCTGCATACATTCAAGGTGGGCGATGCTGGTATCGAACCAGCGACCTCTTCGGTGTGAACGAAGCGCTCTCCCACTGAGCTAATCGCCCTCAGCGACGATGACTCTACCCGATCGAGGGACCAGACCGCGAATCTGGGGTCAGTGCGTCGCGAGGTAGTGCAGCAGCCCGGCCAGCAGGTCGATGCCGAGGCTGTACTTGAGCGAGAGCCAGACCACCACGGCGACGAAGAGCAGGCCCACGGACCCGAGCACGAACCGCACCGCCAGCGACCGGCTGGTGACCCATCGGGTCCAGCCCTGCACGTGCCGGCGGGTGAAGCCGAGCAGCCGGCGGGCCCAGTGGAACTCCACGGCCCAGATGCCCAGCCCGGCGATCACCAGCAGCCAGCCGGGGCCGGGCAGCGGGATCAGGGCGATACCGATGGTGACGACGAGGGCGCCGGCGATGGAGATGAATATCTTGAGGGTGACCCGGCCGGTGGGGTTGGCGCGGATCAGGTCGAGGGTGGTGCCCACCCGCCGCCGGAAGCGCCCGCGACGCCGCTCGGCGAGCGCCGTCCCGCCCCGGGCTTCCGGGCCGTCGGGGCCACCCCGGCCGCGCCGGTCGCGCTGATCCTTCGGCACTGCGTACCCCCGCCTTTCGGCTGCTCGGACCCCTCCTTTCGGGGGGCCGGACCAAGCCGGCGCATCCACTGAGGATCGGTTCGTAGCCATTTCGCCCTCCAGTGTCGCTCCGGCCCGTCACTCCATCGGACCACTGGACGTTACCGGAGTAAGTCGACGTCTGAACCACCCCGATGCCGGGCGGGATCACGCACTGGGCAGAACCGGATATCGTACAAGAATTTTCACATTCTAGCGGCGTTTCCGACCCCCTTCCCACCACTGGGTGAAGTCAGCGTATGGCGGAGCGTAGCCAGGAGTAGCACCTGAGTATGGGAAAAGCGGGACACGCGCGTTCCGCAGCGGTGCCGGGGGGAGAACGTCCATGAGTGTCATCCGACCGACGACCGTAGAGGTCGAGACGTCGCTAAGGCTCGTCGCGCCTGACGCCACCGCATTGCCGGTGCGTGCCAGCCTGCGCTACGACCCTGCTGATCCGTATGCCGTCCATGTCCTGTTCCATGCCGAATCCGCCGGCGGCGAGGCGGTGAGCTGGTCGTTCGCCCGCGAGCTGCTGGTCACCGGCCTGGACGAGCCGGCCGGCATCGGCGACGTGCGGGTCTGGCCGTGGGCCACCCCGCGCGGCGACTTCGTCGCGCTGGCGCTGTCGTCACCGGACGGCAACGCCCTGTTCGAGGTGCCGCGCAGCGTCCTGGTGCGCTTCCTGCGGCGGACCTACGTCGTCGTCCCGCGCGGTCGGGAGGCCGAGCACCTGGACGTCGACACGGCGGTGAACCGGCTCCTCGCCGGTCGCTGACACGACGCCGGCCGGGGCCGCGCGGATCTGCCGAGTCCGCGCGGCCCCGGCCGCTGCTGTGGGTACGCGCTCAGCCGCGCGTCGTGATCCCGCCGTCGACGGGGATGACCGCTCCGGTCAGGTACGCCCCCGCCCGCGACGACAGGTAGATCGCGGTTCCGGCCATGTCCTCGGGGCGCCCGATCCGGCCGAGCGGGACCTGCTGCTCGATCGCCGACCGGGCCGCCGGGTCCTCCAGCGCGAAGGCCATCATCCTGCTCTCGAACGGCCCCGGCGCGATCGCGTTCACGGTGATCCGCTCGCCGGCGAGCTGGTGGGCGAGGCCACGGGTGAGCATGTGCACGGCCGCCTTGGTGGCCGAGTACGCGTACACCTCCATGGACGGCACCCGGATGCCGTCGATCGAGCCGATGTTGATCACCCGGGCCGGGTCGTCGTCGGTGGCCGCCGCGCGCAGCGCCGGCAGCAGTGCGGTGGTGAGCCGGAAGACGGCCTTGACGTTGACCGCCCAGAGCTTGTCGAACGCGCTCTCCGGGTACGACTCCAGCGGCGCTCCCCAGGTGGCCCCGGCGTTGTTGACCAGCACGTCGAGCCGGTCCACCCGCTCCCCGACGGCCGCGGCCAGGCCCTCGGCCCCCGCGTCGTGGCCCAGGTCGGCGGGGATCGCCGCGCAGCGCCCCTCGGCGGAGAGTTCCTCGGCGACCGCCTCGCAGACGTCCGCCTTGCGAGAAGAGATGATCACGTCCGCGCCGGCCCGCACGAAGCCCCGGGCGATCATCAGCCCGATGCCCCGTGAGCCGCCCGTGACCAGGACCGTCTTGCCTTCGACCGAGAACAGATCCGTCATGCCCATCCCATCGCCGCTCGGGGGCCGCCGGTGGTCCGCCGGACCCGGCGCTACCGATCGGTAACCTAGTCGGGTCGCCGTGCCCCGACAAGCCGCCGGGCCGGCGTGGGACGGGGTGACCCGGGCAGTGTCGGGATGCGGCCTGCTCGGACGCGGGTTACCGTCGCAGCGATGGTCCCCTCCGGTCAGCCCTCCCCGGCACTCCCCACCGACCAGGCGTCGACCCGCCCCGACCTGGCGTCGAACCGTTCCGCCCCGACGACGGCCCGTTTCGCCCCGACGCCCTGCGACGATGCCGCCGCCCGGTCCGCCGGCATCGCCGCCCTCACCCTCGCCGACCTCACCCCGGACCCCGAGTGGCGGCGCCCCGTCCTGCTCGACGCGGACCTCATGGTCCTGGTCACCGGCGGCCACGGCACCGCCGAGCTGGACTTCTGGCCGCTGCCCTGCCGCCCCGGAACCCTGCTGCGGGTACGCCCCGGCCAGGCGCTGCGCTGCACCGGGAGGCAGCTCGACGCCGTGGTGCTGCGCTGGACGCCCGCCGCCCTGCTGCGGAACCCGGGCCTCGACGGCGACGCCGACGTGCCGGCGCACCAACAGCTCGCCGGTGAGGACGAGGACGCGGTGCTCAACGAGGTCACCCAGCTCGTGGTGGACCTGCGGCGGCAACCGGACGTGCCCGCGGCCCGCGCACTGCTCCGTCACCAGCTCGCCGTGCTGGTGCTGCGGCTCACGCTGCTGGCCGCCGGCCCGACGGACCCGGCGCAGGCCGGGCGGCGCGTCGAGAGCGCCACGTTCCGGCGGCTCTGCCAGGAGGTCGAGCGCGGCTACCAGCACACCCGCCGGGTGGAGGACTATGCGGCCCGGATCGGCTGCTCGGTGCGTACCCTCACCCGGGCCTGCCTCGCGGTGACCGGGCGCAGCGCGAAGCAGGTGATCGACGAGCGGGTGGCCCTCCAGGCCAGCCGGCTGCTCGCCGCCAGCGACGAGCCGATCGCCCGGATCGGCCACCGGCTCGGCTTCCCGGAGCCGACCAACTTCGGCCGGTTCTTCACCCGCGAGGCGGGGGTGAGCCCCGGCGCGTTCCGGGCGGCCCGGGGCCGGCCATCGCCCGCCGGTCCGCCCCAGCCCGGCCGCGAGGACCGCGAGCCGGCGCCGCCCCCGCAGGACCGGCAGCAGGCGTCGCACCACAACGGCCGGGAGCAGCCGCCGGCCACCCGCGCGGCCGACGGCCGGCGACCGGACGTACCGGACGGGTCGGGCGGGTCGGGCGGGTCTTCGCCCAACAGCCGGGAGCATGCGGCGGCGGGCGGGCGGGAGCGCCCGGCGGGCCACGGCGGGGGGCGGGACGGGGCGGCGGCGGGTCGGATCGTCCGGCCCCGGCCGCCCACCGACCCGACCGGCCGGGCGGGGCGGGCATGATGAGGGGGTGCAGATCTCCGCGCGCGGTGACTACGCGGTACGGGCGGCGCTGAGCCTCGCCACCGCGTACCCCTCCCTGCTGTCCACCCAGGCCATCGCGGCGGAACAGGACATGCCGCGCAAGTTCCTGGAGGCGGTCCTGGCCGACCTGCGCCGGGCCGGGCTGGTTCGGGCCCAGCGGGGCGCCGAGGGCGGTTACACGCTGGCCCGGCCGCCGAAGGAGGTCACCATCGGGGCGATCCTGCGGGCGGTCGACGGCCCGCTGGCCGGGGTGCGCGGGATGCGCCCCGAGGAGACCAGCTACGAGGGGGCGGCGGAGAACCTGCCCCGGCTCTGGGTGGCCGTCCGGGCATCGGTCCGGCAGGTGGTCGACGAGGTGAGCCTGGCCGAGCTGACCAGCGGCCGGCTGCCGGCCCACGTACGGCGGCTCATCGCCCGCCCGGACGCCTGGGAACCCCGCTGACCGCCACCCGGGAGCGGCAGCGACGCGGGCCGGGCAGGCGGCGGGTCGGCCCGGGCGCCTGACCCCTCGGTACGGGTCGGCGCGTTCAGCCGGAGATGTCCCACGGGTCGACGGTGGTGGTGAAGCCCGCCCGGTGGTGCACCAACGGGTTGCCGTCCTCCCCCGACCCGAGAGCCAGCGGCTCGGCGATGACGATGGTGTGGTCGCCAGCGGTCACCCGGTGCACCACCCGGCAGAGCAGCACCGCGAGCGCCCCGTCGACCAGCGGCACCCCGAACGGGCCGGCCGTCCATCCCCGGTGCTCGGCGAAGCGGTCGGTGCCGCTGGTGGCGAAGGCGCGGGCCACCTGCTGCTGCCCGGCCGCGAGCAGATGCACGGCCACGTGCTCCGCGCGTTCGACGGTCGGCCAGCTCGACGACGCCCGGGCGAGGCAGAACGACACCAGCGGCGGCTCCAGCGACACCGAGGTGAACGAGGTGGCGGTGAACCCGGCCGGCGGCAACGGCGGGCACCCCCGGCGGGCGGAGGGCCCCGGCGCGGTGACCACGGTGACCGTGGCCGCCTGCCGGCGCAGCAGGGCGCGGAGCAGGTTGATGTCGACGGGGCACAGCTCTACGGTGCCGGCGGGCCGGTCCACGGTGGGTGAGGCGGCGGCGGGCGGCAGCGGACGCGGGGATGGTGGCACGGTTGTCTCCTTGATCTGTCCACGGAGGAGGTGGGTCCACGATCGGTGGAGCGCGCCTCGGCGGGCGGGACGCGGCGGAACGCCGTCCCGCGGTGAGCGGACGGGCGCACGGGACGCGGTGACGGTCGTCCCGCGCCGTCGGTCAACGCCCTTCCACACGTTGAGATCAGCGTCTCCTGACCCAACGCTCATCGCTTCTACCAGCACTGGTCACCCCGAAACACCCATCCGTTGAGTAGAGATTGTCGCTCCGCACGGCCGTGCGGTCCAGTGGGGATCCGGAGAGGTTTCGCGAATCGTCGTTTCGGGCATGTTCGATCTCGACACGGCAGACGATTGGTGACGAAGGGAGCCCCGCGATGGGCCTCATGTTCCGTAAGCGCAAGAAGTACGGCCCGATCATCCTGAACTTCACCGAGAACGGCTTCTCCTCGTGGAGCATCAAGATCGGCCGATGGTCCTGGAACTCGCGGGCCAAGGCGCACCGCGTCGACCTGCCCGGTCCGCTGTCGTGGAAGCAGGACAAGTCCCGGGCCTGACTCCCGGATTCGAGTGGGGGGGCCGCGCAAAAGCCCCCGCCCCCCCCACAGGTTGGGGCGCCCGGGGGCCCGA
>NZ_JAAALO010000013.1:0-129830 GCF_009908295.1 Micromonospora rubida | reverse complement strand
CGTTGTCCCTGCCGGGGCCCTGCGTCGGGTTTTGGGGGGGGGGGCGGGCTATCCCGCCGCCCCCCCACTCGCTGTTCTGGCCGCAGTGGGCCGAGTTGTCACCCGGCGGCGGGTCGCGGTCGCGGACGATCCCGAACAGGTGCAGCCCCGGTCGCCGGCCTGGTCACGTTCACCGGGGCGTCCATCGTGCTCAAGCAGCTGACTCGCCGCCCGGGACGGCGGTGATCACCACGTCCCCGCCGAGCCGGCCGTGCTCCGGGTCGCGGGTCACCGCCCCCGAGTCGAGCAGGCCGGTCACCGCCCGGGTCGCGTCGGTCGCCCGGTAGGGCGTGGCGGTGAGGGCGTGCCGGCGCAGCTCGGTGACCGTACCCGGGCCGTGGCGGTCGAGCTCGGCGAGCAGTTCCCGGGCCAGCGGGCCCGGGTCCGGCTCCGCGACGACGTCGAGGGGCCGCCCGCGCGGGTCGGCCGGGTCGCGGAGGCACGCCCCGGCGGCGACCGCCCAGAGCGCGTCCTTGAACGCCTGGAGGCTGCGGTCCGACGAGGTCGCGAACGCCACCCGCCACCCGTCGGACCCGCCGGACGCCGGCGAGCCGGCCACCGGGGCGGTCGCCGCGACCAGGTCGACCTCGGTGACCAGCGGGAAGCCGGCCGCGTCCAGCGCCGGCCGCAGGGGCGCACCGGGGCCGGTGACCAGCAGCAGGTCGGCCGGGCGGCCGGCCCGCGCGGCGGCCAGCAGGGCCGGCGTCGGGTCCGCGCCGTGGGCCACGGTCAGCAGCGGGGCGCCCACCGCCCCGGCCGCCTTGAGCGCCACCGGCAGCCGCCCCGGGTCGCCGGGCATGACGTGCACGGCCACCTCGGCGGGCAGGGTCGCCTCGATCGCGCCCAGCCGGGCCGGCAGCGCCTGGTCGCCGTCGGCCAGCACCAGGATGGTCAGCCGGAACCCGCGCAGCCGGTCGGCGAGGTCCGCCACCGCCCGCAGCGCGGCGTCCGCGCCCCCCGCGTCGGTCCCGGCGTACGCCAGGGCGAGGGTGGCCCGCCGGGCGCGGTGCAGCGCTGCGGGCAACCAGGCTTCGAGCTGTCGGGCGAGCAGCTCGCGCAGTGCGGTGTCGGTCGGCATGTTGTCGTTCTACCCCACCGGCCCGGGGCGCGGCTCCCCACCCCGGCGGTCAGGCCGGGACGGAGATGCCCACCCCACCGCGGGTCTGACCGCCGTAGCGCTGCCGCTCGCGGTCCAGGTCGAGCCGGCCGATCCGCTTGCGGGCGGCCAGGGCGTCGTCGTCGAGCCGGTCGGCCGGGATCAGCCAGACGATCTCGAACTCCAGCCCGTCCGGGTCCTGCCCGTAGAGGCTCTTGGTGGTGCCGTGATCGGAGCTGCCCACCAGGGCCCCGGCGGCGGCCAGCCGCTCGGCGGTGCCGGCCAGCTCGTCGAGGGTGTCGACCTCCCAGGCCAGGTGGTAGAGGCCGACGGTGGCCCGGCCCGCGGTGGAGCGGCCGGCGGCCCGGCCGAGCTCGAACAGGCCGAGGTCGTGGTCGTTGGTGGAGCCGGCGGCCTGGAGGAAGGCCGCGCCCCGGAACCCGTCGGGGGTCATCGGGATGACCCGGAAGCCCAGCACGTCGCGGTAGAAGGCGACGCTGCGGGCCAGGTCGGAGACGTAGAGGACGGCGTGGTTGAGGCGATGGATTCCCATGCCGCCCAGGCTAGCGCGATTTAGTTGAGCATTCAACAAGTTCGGTTATGCTGGGGTCCATGACCCGCTGGCTGGACCCTGACGAGCAACGAACCTGGCGGGCGTACCTCGCCGCCTCCCGGGCGCTGATGGACACGCTCGACCGCGAGCTGCAACGCGACGCGGGCATGCCGCACGCGTACTACGAGATCCTGGTCCGGCTCTCGGAGGCGCCCGACCGGCGGCTGCGGATGGGCGACCTGGCCGACGCGACCGGCTCCTCGCGCAGCCGGCTTTCGCACGCCGCCGCGCGGCTGGAGGCGTCCGGCTGGATCCGCCGGGAGGACTGCCCGACCGACCGGCGCGGGCAGGTCGCCGCGCTCACCGACGCCGGGCACGCCACGCTCGCCGCCGCCGCGCCCGGCCACGTCGAGGGGGTGCGCCGGCACCTCTTCGACGCGCTCAGCCCCGCCCAGGTCGACCAGCTTCGCCGGATCAGCGAGACGCTCTCCGACCACCTGACCGGATGATGACCGAATCGCGATAGTCGGGGGGTTGTACATATTGTCGCGGGACGGCCACGATGGGGCGTGTCCTCCGCCTTCGGTGATTTGACCCGCCAGGCGCACCACCTGGTGTCCGCCGGCGACCTGGCCGGCGCGCAACAGCTGCTCTCCGACGCGCTGAGCGACGCCGATCCGCGCCCCGACCACGCCTCCCCCGAGCTGGCCGACGCCGCCGGGCTCCAGGCCCGGGTGCTGGTCGCGCTGGGCGAGCCCCACTCGGCGCGCGGCTGGGCCGCCTTCGCGTACGCGGCCACGAGCCGGCTGTACAGCCCCTCCGACCCGCGTACGGTCTCGGCGGCGGCGACCCTCGCTGCGGTGCTGCACCGGGTCGGCAGCTACGCCCGCGCCGCCCGGCTCTACTCCGACGTCATCATCGAGCTGACCGCCTCCGACGGCCCGGAGTCGCTGCGGGTGCTGGCCGCCCACGCCGACCTGGCCACCGTCGAGTACGCCCGCGGCCAGTGCGGGGTGGCCCGGGAGCGGCTGCAGGACGCCTGGGAGCTGCACCGGGAGGTGTACGGGGACGGCCACCCCAGCGGCATCAAGATGCTGGCCCGGCTCGGGGCGATGCAGCGCGACTGCGGGGAGTTCGCCGAGGCGCACGACCACCTGGCCCTGGCCCGGGAGCTGTGTCGGCAGCACCTCGCCGTGGACGACCCGCTCGCCGTGCAGGTGGCGGGCCTGGCCCGGGCCGCTGCCAACCCCGACCACGTCTGCGCGCGGACGCCACCGGCCGACCGGGAGGAGCCGGCGGAGGCACCCGTGGTCCCGGCGGCCCGCGTTTCGCCGGCCGCCGAGGGGCCACCGGCGTACCAGACGGCGTGGCCGCCGGAGGACGACCCGCACCCGCCGGCCGTGCCCGCCCCCCGGACGCCCCCGGACGGGGCGGCCCACCACGGCGACGCAGGGGCCCCCGCGCACCCAGGGCTTGACGACGGCTGGCCCGGCGAGGCCCCCGGCCCCCCGGCCGACGACGATCCGTGGGTCAGGGAACACGCCGCACCCGGCGCCCCGGCCCGCGCCGTCGACGACGACCGGTGGCCCCGGGACGGCGACGCACGGGACGTCCGGCCGTACCCGGAGGACGACGGCCGGTGGCCCCGGGACGGCGACGCACGGGGGCCGTACCCGGAGGACGACGGCCGGTGGCCGGACGAGCCGGGATGGCCGGCCGCGAGCTCGCTGCCCCCGACGGTCGTCGGCCTGGCCGGTGCCGCCGACGAGCCGGCCGGGGTGCGGGCCGTGCGCCCGCCCGTGACCCGGGAGGACCGGTCCCGGCTGCTCCCGGTGCTGGTCCCCCGCCCGCCCGCGCCCCCGCCGCGCCGGCTCACCCCGCTCGTGGTGCTCGGCGGGGTGACCGTGGTGGTGCTCGGCACGGCGGCGGTGATCGCCGGGGTCGCCCGGGTCGGCGGCCCGGCACCCGGCCCGTCGCCCTCGGTCACCGCCCCGCCGGGCTCCGTCGCCCCGGGCGACGGCCCGTCCGGCGCCGCACCGTCCGGCGGAGCGCCGGCCAGCCCCCGGGCCGCCGCCTCACCCGGCACCCCGCCGGGCGGGTTCACCGTGCGGGACAACCGGGACAACATCGCGCTGCGCTGGACGTACCCAGCCGGCGCGAACGGGCCGGTGGTGCTCGCCAAGGGCCAGTCCGGGCAAGAGCCTCGCGCCTTCGAGACCCTCCCGCCGGGCAGCACGAGCTTGCTGGTCTACGGCCTGGACCGGGCCGACGACTACTGCTTCACCGTCGCGGTGGTGTGGTCCGTGGAGACCGTCGGCCGGACCAGCCAGGTCTGCACGAACCGCCGCTGACCGGGATGCGCGGCCGGCCGACCGGGCGCCGGGCCCGACACGTCGCCGGGCGGGGCGGGTGGGCCTCAGGCGGCCAGCGCGGTCAGGAAGGCGTCCGCGATGACCGCGTGGCCGGGCAGCCCCGGGTGCACCCGGTCGTCGGCCCAGCGGCTCGACGGGCTGTGCCGCAGCACCCGGTCGAAGGCGGCCTGGGTGGCCACGTGCACCGCCTCGAAGTCCTTGGCGAGGGCGGCCACCACGGCGGCGTACCGGTCGGTCTCGGCGCGCTGCGGCTCGTCGACGTCGGCCTCGATGAGGAACGGGTCGGCGAGGACCAGCCGGCACCCGGTGGCGTCCACGGCCCGGCGCAGCAGCGTGCGGAGGGTGCGCTCGTACTCGTCGATCGGCACCGCCTCGGCCTCCCGGCCCGGGCTGAACGCGCGCCAGATGTCGTTGATCCCGATCATCACGGAGAGCCAGTCGGGGCGCTCGCCGATCGCGTCGGCGTCCCAACGGGCCGCCAGGTCCCGGACGGTGTTGCCGCTGATCCCCCGGTTGACCCACGTCAGCTCGCGCTCCGGGTGCCGGGCGTCGACGAACGCGCGGACCAGGCTCGGGTATCCGACGCCGTAGGGGGCGGCGGCGTCCCGCCGGCCGCAGTCGGTAATGCTGTCCCCGATGAAGACGACCCGCTGACCGGCACCCAGCAACATCGCGCGCGACTCCGCCCCCCGGCGGCGGTGTCCCGCCCGACCGCTTGGTGGGAGAGGCCGTCGCACGGTATCTTTTGCAGTTCAGGCACAAAAAAGGAACGGCTGATAATCGCCGTTCCGATTGCAATCCTAATCACTAGGGAGACGGCTTGTCAAGGCACTCGGCGGGTCCCGACGAGCTACGGCACGACGACGAGATCGGCCCCGAGCAGGAGTACGTCTCCATGCTCTACGGCCGGCTGGACGGCATGCGGGAACAGGCCGCCCGGCGACTCGCCGAGGAACTGCACACCACCGGCGGCACCCTCCAGGCCCGGTCCCAGCGGGACAGCTCCGTGCAGATGTACGCCGAACAGGTCGAGCAGTTCTCCGCCGTCGAGAACGGGCTCTGCTTCGGTCGGCTCGACACCGATGACGACGCGCGCCACTACATCGGCCGGATCGGCATCTTCGACACCAGCGGCGACTACGACCCGCTGCTGATGGACTGGCGGGCCCCCGCCGCCCGGTCCTTCTACCTGGCCACCGCCGCCAACCCGCAGGGCGTACGGCGGCGGCGGCACCTGCGGACCCGGCAACGGAAGGTGACCGCCCTCAACGACGAGGTGCTCGACCTGGCCGCCGCCTCCCCCACCGCCCACGAGGAGCTGACCGGGGAGGCATCGCTCCTCGCCGCGCTCACCGCCGGCCGGACCGGCCGGATGCGCGACATCGTCGAGACCATCCAGGCCGAACAGGACCGGATCATCCGCGCCGACCTGCCCGGCACGCTGGTGGTCCAGGGCGGCCCGGGCACCGGCAAGACCGCGGTCGCCCTGCACCGCGCGGCGTACCTGCTCTACACCCACCGGGGTGCGCTCTCCAGCCGTGGCGTGCTGCTGGTCGGCCCGAACGAGACGTTCCTGCGCTACATCTCGCAGGTGCTCCCGGCGCTGGCCGAGACGGGCGTGCTGCTGCGTACCCCCGGGGACCTCTTTCCCGGGGTCAGCGCCCGCCGGACGGAGCCGGCGGAGGCCGCGGCGATCAAGGGCCGCGCGGAGATGGTGCAGGTGCTCGCCGAGGCCGTGCGGGACCGGCAGTGGGTGCCCGACGAACCGCTGGAGATCGAGGTCGAGCGGGAGGTGCTGCGGCTGGACCCGGAGACCGTCCGGGTGGCCCGGGACCGCGCCCGCCGCACCGGCCGGCCGCACAACCTGACCCGCGCGGTCTTCGACGTCGAGATCGTGCACGCCCTCGCCGACCAGGTGGCCGAGCGGATCGGCACGGACCCGCTGGGCGGGGAGAACCTGCTCGACGAGGCGGACGTCGCGGAGATCCGCCGCGAGCTGCGCGAGGAGCCCGAGGTGCGGGCCGCGCTGGACCGACTCTGGCCGGTGCTCACCCCGCAGCGCCTGCTCGCCGACCTGTACGCCGACCCCGCCCGCATCGCCGCCGCCGCGCCCGAGCTGACCGACGCCGAGCGGGCCCTGCTGCACCGCGAGCCGGGGGGCTGGACGCCGGCCGACGTGCCGCTGCTCGACGAGGCCGCCGAGCTGCTCGGCGAGGACGACCGGACCGCCGCCGCCCGCCGGCAACGCATCCGTGCCTTCCAACGCGAGTACGCCGAGGGCGTCCTGGAGATCGCCCGGGGCTCCCGCTCCATCGACGTGGAGGACGAGGCCGAGGGCGGCGAGATCCTCGGCGTCACCGACCTGCTGGACGCCGACCGGTTGCTGGAGCGCCAGGAGGAGTCCGACGGGCTGACCACCGCCCAGCGCGCCGCCGCCGACCGGGGCTGGGCGTTCGGGCACGTCATCGTCGACGAGGCGCAGGAGTTGTCGCCGATGGCGTGGCGGCTGCTGATGCGCCGCTGCCCGAGCCGATCGATGACGATCGTCGGGGACGTGGCGCAGACCGGCGCGCTCGCCGGCACGCCGTCCTGGGCGGACGCGCTGGAGCCGTACGTGGCACAGCGATGGCGGCTGGAGGAGCTGACCGTCAGCTACCGCACCCCGGCCGAGATCATGGCGGTGGCCGCCGAGGTGCTGACGAAGATCGACCCGCAGCTGCGCCCGCCGCGCTCCGTACGGGAGAGCGGGGTGCCGCCGTGGGACCGCCGGGTCGCCGAGGACCGGCTGGCCGCGGAACTGACCGGGGCGGCGGTCGCCGAGGCGGCCGAGCTGGCCGACGGGCGGCTCGGGGTGATCGTCCCCGCCGGCCGGGTCGACGAGTTGGGCACCGCCCTGGTCGCGGTGCTGCCGGAGGCTGCCGTCGGCGAGCACCCGGAGCTGGAGAGCCGGGTGGTGGTGCTGACCGTCGGGCAGGCCAAGGGGCTGGAGTTCGACTCCGTCCTGGTGGTCGACCCGGAGCGGATCGTGGCCGAGTCCCCGCGCGGGCACAGCGACCTGTACGTCGCCCTCACCCGCGCCACCCAACGCCTGGGCATCCTCCGCACCACCCCCTAACCCACCCACCCCCCACCCCCCACCCCCACCCGGGACGCGGCGCACTTTCACGGAATCAGTGGCCTTGCGACGCCGAACAGCCACTCATTCCGTGAAAGTGCGGGATTCACTCGTCGGTGAAGTCGCCGATCTGGCTGGCGCTGCTTGACTGGTCGCTCGTTGGACCGCCTGTGGGGGTGCTCAGGCCGCCCGTGGTGGCGTCGCCGGTGGTGGTCGGCGCTACCTTTCCCGGGTGCTGCTCCGGCTGCCGGGCCACCCGGCGGACGCTCGCCGGGCCGGCGGTGCCGCCGGTGGTGGTCACCGCGCCCTGGCCCCGGGTCGGGCCTCCGTCGCGCAGCACCTCCGGGTCGATCGGGACGTCCGCCGGGTCACCCGGATCCTCCTCCTGGAGGACCCGCGTCTCGTCGGTCTGCGGCACGGTGACCTCGTCGAGGGCCCCCGGGCCGTACACCCCGCCGGCGATCCGTTGCTCGGCCTTGCGGGCGGACTCCCGCACCATGTCGTCCTCACGCACGTCCATCACCTCGCAGATCTGTCGGATCGTCCTGCGTGCCCGGGTGCCCGCCGACCAAACCCCACGGCAGGCCCGCGCTGACGCCGTCATTCGGGGGCGGCGGGTGTTACCTCGCCGAACCCCCGGGTAGTCGGGGGTGCCCCCGCCGAGCACGAGAACCCTGCCGTGGCCGAAACGCGGTAGCGGGGCGAGGGAGCGCAGGTAGGACTCATCGCATCCTGAGGAGGATCAAGATGAGCACGCAGGCTGCATCCACCAGGCCGACGAACCGGACCCGGGAAGCGCCGAACCGCGCGATGAACGAAGCGCCCACGCGGCAGATGCCGATGATGCACGACGGGCACCGCGAGCCGATGCAGGCGCCGGGTACGGAGACCAAGCAGGCCTTCCTGACGACGGAGTTCTGGATCTACGTCGCCTCGGTGATCGGCGTGCTGGCCGCGTCGTACCTGGTCGGCAAGAACTCGGTCGGGGTGGACATCTTCCGCGCCCCGCAGGCCTGGTTCTTCATCACGCTGCTGTCCATCGGTTACCTCGGTAGCCGGGGTCTGGCCAAGGCCGGCAGCAGCTTCCGCAGCGGTGCGGAGCGCAAGAGCCGACACTGACCGCACGGATCAGATCCGAGCAGTACGGTGGCCCTCCGGGATTCTCCGGAGGGCCACCGTCGTCCTTCATGTCACTCCTCGTCGCCGCCGAAGCCCCAGTCCTCGGCGAAGTCGCCCTCGACCGCGTCCTCGATCATCTCGCCGGCGACCATCCCGCCGACGGCGCCGAGCGCCACGCCGGCGACGACGCCGCCCATCCCCACGCCCCGGCCGTGGCCGCCGTGCCCGTGGCCGCCGTGCCCGTGGCCGCCGTGCCCGTGCTGCATCGGGTAGCCGTGCGGGGCCCCGTAGCCGGAAGGCGCACCGAAGCCCTGGGCGCGCAGGCCGCCGTAGTGGGAGGTGGTCTCCCGGAGCCAGCCGTCGACGACCTGCGCCCAGTCGACCCGGTCGGCGTCGGTGTGCGCGACGCGGTACCGGCCGAAGACGTCGTGGCCGGCGCTGAGGAAGCCGCCCCGCTTGTCGCACTCCAGCACCACGTCGATGCCCTGCGAGCTGGTCACGAAGGTCAGCTCGACCTCGTTGATGGCCTGCGCGTACTGCGGCGCGGCGAAGAACTCGATCTCCTGGTAGAACGGCAGCGTCTGCTGCGTGCCACGGATGTGGCCACGCTCCAGGTCGGCGCCCTTGAACCGGAAGCCGAGCCGGGCGAAGGCGTCCAGGATGCGCTCCTGCACCGGCAGCGGGTGGACGTTGACCTGGTCGAGGTCACTCTTGTCGACCGCCCGGGCCACCGCCACCTCGGTACGCAGCCCCATCGTCATGCCGTGCAGGCGCTGGCCGTACACGTCGGTGATCGGGGTCTCCCACGGCATCGGAAGCTGGAACGGGAGCGAGAGTTGCTGCTTCGGGGCCAGCTCGAAGGCCCCGGCGACCGGCAGCCGGTGGAACTCCATCACGCCGGCGTACTCGCTGTCGCCGCTCTCCATCTCGACCCGGGTGACCAGGCCGACGACGATCTGCTCGATGGCCGCCGACGCGTCGCCGCCGACCAGGTTGACCCTGCCCTCAAGGGCGAGGCCCGGCCGGGTGTTCGGGTTGGTCAGGACGGTGTCCACAGTCGGACCGCCCACGCCGAACGCGCTCAACATCTTCTTGAAGACCATCGCCACTCCCGCATACGGGTGCGCGCTCCACGCTGGAGCGTCGCAGCTCACGCAGGTGACCGTAACCACTCGCGCTGTGAAGTGCCTGTGAGGGTCCCGGCGTGTCGCCCGGCGGCAGGGTTCCTTTCGAGCGCTATGGAGCTGCCCCGTCCATGCGCCCGGCCAGACCCGGCAGGGCCTGGCCGCACGCCTGGAGCTGATGTCGCGTCAGTGCGTCCGGCTGCCACCGGCGGCGAGGTGGAACTCGCCGTCCTTGACGCCGCCGACGAAGGCCGCCCACTCGTCGGCTGTGTAGACGATCGTCCCCGCGTCCCGCGCCTTGCTGTGCCGGACAGCCACGCGGCCGGACCCGTCGAGCACCGGCCCCGCCTCCACGCAACTCCCACCGTTGTCGTTGCTCTTGGTGCTGATGTGCCACGCAACCGGCGGCAGGGTCTCATTCATGACATGTCCTCCGCGATCATGGCGATCATCTCTGCCGACTCGGCTTCGCCGAGTGCGGCTTTCACAAGCCGATCGTACGCGTCTACGAACCGCTGCGATTTCGGCGCTTCCACGTAGAGCCGCCCACCCAGATTCTCCAGATAGGCGACCTCAGGGTAGGGAGAGGGAAGCGTGAAGAGGGTAAAGGTGCCGTCCATACCGGCATGCAGAGCGACTTCGGCAGGGAGCACCCGCACGTCGATGTTCCTGCGACGGATTAGCTGAGTGAGCTGGCGAAGCTGGTCCGCCATCGTCGTCTGGCCGCCGACGGGACGGCGCAGGACAGCCTCGTCGAGGACCGCCGCGATCCGGGTGGGTCCGTCGAGCACTCGCTGCCGCTCAATTCGGAGTTCTACCCACCGCTCTATCGTCGGCTCGGGGACCCCCGGTTCTGCAGCGTTGCGAATGACGGCCTCTGCGTAGCTCCGCGTCTGGAGTAGACCAGGCAGCAGGAGAGCGTTGTAGGAACAGATGCTGTCGGCTCGGTCTTCCAGCCAGGGATACTGGATGAAGGACGAGTCGACCACGTCGCCGTAGTCTTCGTC
Source organism: Micromonospora rubida (assembly GCF_009908295.1). Classification (GTDB taxonomy): domain Bacteria; phylum Actinomycetota; class Actinomycetes; order Mycobacteriales; family Micromonosporaceae; genus Micromonospora; species Micromonospora rubida. Next base: position 119,405 of record NZ_JAAALO010000013.1, on the reverse strand, counting down.
CCAGCGGTCGGTGCGCCACACCTCCTCGGCCAGGGCGAGGAGCCGGGCCCGCTCGGCGGCGTTGTGGAAGCCGTACAGGTCGAGCAGGGCGGTGACGTCGCCCTTGCGGATGGGCCAGTCCGCCCGCTCGTAGCGGCCCAGCGCCGACATGTCGCGTTGCAGGTGCTCCGAAACGAGCTTCAACGTCATGCCCCGCGCCTCGCGCAGCGCCCTCAACTGCTGGCCGAGCCATTGTGCGCGCAGCGTCCGAACGAACGGCTTGTGCGGCATGATCCACCTCTCGAAAAAGTTGGCGAGGCCCGCGAAGGAACCATTGCTCCAGTTCGAGCCCACTGGAAATGTGGTCTTCGGGTGAGGGTGATCACCGGCCCCGGGGACACCCGGCGCAAGCACGGCAACCGCGGCTGTGCCAACAGCCGAGAAGGTGACGAGAGACGGCTTCGCGTGTGGCAGACGCATACCGGTTCTCGTCGGGTCTCAACATGGAGCCGCTTTCCGCGTGCATTCCGGCTCCGACCGACTTGATGAATACCTATCACGGAGAGGCGGGTCCCCGCGACCCTGACCTGTCCGGAAATCAGCACCACCCACCGGCAGCCCGGTGAGCCGTACTCGCCGATTGAGGCTGCGGTCGCCGGGCGGGGCGGCCCTGCCCGGAACTCCCCCTCCGCCAGGGCCGCCCCATCCACCAACCATGGAGGCGACCGATGACCCGAGGAACCGTCTACGGCGGCACACCACCGCTGCGGCTGCACCCGAGACACGTGCGCGACCGCCAGTTCCCCGCCGCCGGCTTCGGCCGCCGGGGACTCGACCCCCGGGAGGTACGCCGCTTCCTGCACCGGGTCGCGCTGGAACTGGCCGCGCTGAACCAGGACCTGACCCGGCTCAGCGAGGAGAACACCCGGATCAAGCGGGCGCTGCGCGACTGGCAGAGCGCCCAGGCCCGACGGTGCCAGTCGTGACCCCGGGACCGGCGCACCCCCCGGCCGGCGTTTTCGCGCCGCTGCCCCGGGCCGCCGTCGAGGCGTTCACCGGGGCGGACGATCCCGCGCCCCGCCACGTGATCCACCTGCCGGTGGCGGTCGCGGACCTGGCCGGGGCGCTTCGCCTCGCGTACGCGCTGGCCCGTTCACTGACGTCGTTGCCGCAGGTCGAGGCAGGCGGCACCACCGTCTCCGCCGAGGACGCCCAGCACGTACGGCACTGGGTGTTCTGCGACCGGATCATGCCGGGCCGCCGGCGCTGCGCCCGCCGGGCCGACCACGACGGGCCGTGCGACCCAGTGGGCCCGGGAGCTGAGCGAACGCCGCGAAGTTGAGCGAATTCACCGTCGCTGTCTTCGACGCCACGACCCCGAGTTCGTCAGGGTTGACAGCGCCGAACGGGCGGGTAACTTAAGCTGCCTACGATTTCATGTTGATCGATCTTTACCGAGAGCCGGGGGCTCACGCTGGGAGCGTCCACGGGATGACGATCGTCCACCTGCGCCGGGCGCGGACCAGCCTGGTGCTCGACGCGCGAGGGCCGGGGCTGCCCCGGGTCGCCCACTGGGGCGCCGAGCTCGGCCCGCTCGCCGCCGACGACCTGTCCGCGCTCGTCGACGCCGGCGTCGCGCCGGTGGTGCCGAGCAGCTTCGACGCGCCGACCGTGCTGTCCCTGCTGCCCGAGGCCAGCGCCGGCTGGAGCGGCCGGCCCGGGCTGGCCGGGCACCGCGACGGCGCCGCCTGGTCCACCGCGTTCCGGCTCGACGCCCTCGACGTGACCGACGACGACCCGACCGGCTCCGCCCGGGTCACCGTGACGGCGACGGACCCGGCCGCCGCGCTGGCGCTGACCGTCACCGTCGAGCTGGACCCGACCGGGCTGGTGCTGCTGCGGCATGCGCTGCGCAACGACGGCGACTCCCCGTACGAGCTGCGGGAACTGACCCCGGTGCTGCCGGTGCCGGCGGTCGCGGTCGAACTGCTCGACCTCACCGGCCGGTGGTGCCGGGAACGCAGCCCGCAGCGGCACCCGTGGCCGATGGGCGCGTGGGTCCGGGAGGGCCGGCACGGCCGGACCGGGCACGACGCGACGCTGCTGCTGGCCGCCGGGACGGCCGGGTTCGGGTTCCGCCACGGCGAGGTGTGGGCGGTGCACACCGCGTGGAGCGGCGACCACGTCACCGTCGCCGAGCGGCGGCCCACCGGCGAGTCGACGCTCGGCGGCGGGGAACTGCTCGCCCCCGGCGAGGTGCTGCTCGCCCCCGGCGGGTCGTACACCACTCCCCTGCTCTACGCGGCGTGGTCCGACGCCGGGCTGGACGGGCTCAGCGACGTGCTGCACGCCCACCTGCGGGCCCGGCCGGGGCATCCCCGCTCCCCGCGTCCGGTGACCCTCAACGTGTGGGAGGCGGTCTACTTCGACCACGACCTGGACCGGTTGCGGGCCCTCGCCGACCACGCGGCGCGGGTCGGGGTGGAACGGTTCGTGCTCGACGACGGGTGGTTCCGGGGCCGCCGGCACGACTGGGCCGGGCTCGGCGACTGGCACGTCGACGAGACCGTCTGGCCGAACGGGCTGCAACCGCTGATCGACCACGTGCGCGGCCACGGCATGCAGTTCGGCCTCTGGGTCGAGCCGGAGATGATCAACCCGGACTCCGACCTGTTCCGCGCCCACCCGGACTGGGTGCTGGCCGCGCCCGGCCGGCTGCCGCCGCAGTGGCGGCACCAGCAGGTCCTCGACCTGGCCCGCACCGACGCGTACGACCACCTGCTCGGGCTGCTCGACGCGCTGCTCACCGCGCACGACGGCATCGCGTACCTGAAGTGGGACCACAATCGGGACCTCACCGAGGCCGGCCACGCCGGGCGGCCGGGGGTGCACGCGCAGACCCTCGCCGTCTACCGGCTGCTCGACGAGCTGCGCCGCCGCCACCCGGGAGTGGAGATCGAGAGCTGCTCGTCCGGCGGCGCGCGGGTGGACCTGGAGATCCTGCGCCGCACCGACCGGGTCTGGGCCAGCGACTGCAACGACGCCCTGGAGCGGCTGGCCATCCAGCGCTGGACCGGGCTGCTGCTCCCGCCGGAGCTGGTCGGCAGCCACGTCGGGCCGGAGCGCTCGCACACCACCGGCCGGGTGCACGACCTGGGGTTCCGGGCCGCCACCGCGCTCTTCGGCCACTTCGGGATCGAGTGGGACATCGGCGCGGTGGGCTACCAGGAGCGAGCCGAGCTGACCGCCTGGGTGGCGCTGTACAAGCGGATCCGCCCGCTGCTGCACTCCGGGCGGGTGGTCCGGGTCGACCACCCGGACCCGGCCGTCTGGGCCCACGGCGTCGTCGCCACCGACAAATCCCGGGCGGTGTACGCCGTGGCGCGGCTGGCCACCTCGGTCGCCCAGATCCCGGGCCCGGTGCGGCTGCCGGGGCTGGACCGGGCCCGCCGGTACGCGGTGCGTCCGGTGGCCGGCGTGCCGGAGCCGGCCGTGTTGCAGCTCACCGAGCCCGGCTGGCTGCCCGACGGGGTCACCCTGTTCGGCGCGGTGCTGGGGTCGGTCGGCCTCCAGCTTCCCGCCCTGCACCCCGCGCAGACCCTGCTACTGGAGGTCGACGCGATCGGCTGACGCCCGCCGCTTTGATATCGGCAGCCCGGCCTCGCGAGGCGTCCGTGGCCCACCACCGGCCGCTCGGGGGCGGTTGCCGCGCCGACTCAGGAGGTCCAGCCTCCGTCGGAGGCGACGACGGCCCCGTTGACGTTGATCGCCTCGTCGGAGCCCAGCCAGCAGACCAGCGTGGACACCTCGGCGGGCGTGGCCGTCCGGGTGACCCGTCCGAACGACCGCTCCAGACGCTCGTACGCCCACGGAACCTTCGGCGCGGAGCTGCGGCCGATGTTGGTCTGGACGCCGCCGGGGCAGACCGCGTTGGCCCGGACGCCGTCCTCGGCGTACAGGTTGGCGATCGAGCGGGTCAGGCCGACCAGCGCGTGCTTCGAGGAGACGTACGCGCTGCCGGCGACCGCTCCGGTGAGGCCACCGATGGATGCGACGTTGACGATCGCACCCCGGCCCCGCGCCGTCATCAGCGGCAGCATGGCCCGGCACAGCCGCATGGGACCGGTGAGGTTGACCGCCAGGACACGGTCCCAGGTGGCGTCGTCCAGTTCCGTGACGGGGAGGAAGTGGTCCATGACCCCCGCCACGTTGGCCAACAGGTCGACGCGTTGGTCCGGCAGCGCGGCGACGATCCGGTCGACGTCGGCCTGCACCGTGATGTCGGCGACGATCATCGTCCCGGGTTGGCCGCCCTCCTCCACCAGCTCGGCGGTCGCGGCGAGACCCTCGGCATCGACGTCACAGCCGACGACCGTGGCTCCCTCCACCGCAAGCTGCCGGGCGACCGCCTGCCCGATACCCGATCCGGCTCCGGTCACGACCGCGACCCGTCCGGCGAAGCGCTGCTCGCTCATGGTCATTCTCCATTCCCCGGCCCCCGCGGCGGGCTCATCCGTCCATGTCCCGCACGGGAAATCCCTCCTAACCATGCTGTCAGGAGAGGCTGGACCGCAGGGCCGAAAGCCCCGGGCGGGTGGAGGCGAAGGGCGCTGCTGCGCTTTGGCTCCCAGCCGCGGCAGAGCTCCGGTGTATCGCGCCGGCCAGCAGGGGACGTCCCGGCGGGAAGATCTTCGCGGAAATCTCCGCCGCCGTTGTCGAGAACCGGAGTGGCGGCTTCTACCTCGGGGTGCGAGCACCGAGAATCGGTGCGCAGGCATGAGGAGCGAACCATGAAGTACATGCTGTTGATGCAGTTCAGCGCCCAGAACACCGACTTCCCGTCGATCGACACCTGGACGCCGGAGGAGATCCAGGCGCACATCGGGTTCATGGTGGACACCAACGGCAAGCTCGCCGCCGACGGTGAGCTGGTCGACGGCCAGGGGCTGGCCGGCCCGCAGCAGGCCCGGATCGTCCGGGCGGGCGCGGGCGGGGCGCCGGTGATCACCGAGGGGCCGTTCGCCGAGACCAAGGAGTTCCTCGCCGGCTACTGGATCGTCGACTGTGAGACCCCCGAACGGGCGGTGGAGATCGCCGCGCACATCTCCACCGCCCCCGGCCCCGGCGGCCGGCCGGTGAACATGCCGATCGAGGTGCACCCGATCATGTCGGGCCCGCCGCAGGAGATGTGACGCCTGACCGCACCGGACCGGACCGTCGAGGACCTGCTGCGCGAGCTGGCGCCGCAGGTCCTCGGCGTGCTCGCCCGCCGGTTCGGCGACTTCGCCACCGCCGAGGACGCCGTCCAGGAGGCACTACTCGCTGCGGCGACGCAGTGGCCGGCCGAGGGGTTGCCGGAACACCCCCGGGGCTGGCTCGTGCAGGTCGCGTACCGCCGGATGATCGAACTGGTGCGCGCCGAGGCGGCCCGGCGCGACCGGGAGGACCGCGCGGCCCGGCGGGAGCCTGGCCACCGCCACGCCACGCCGGCCGCCGACGAGCCGTCGACCGCGGACCGGGACGACACCCTGGTCCTGCTCTTCCTGTGCTGCCACCCCACCCTGTCGACGGGGTCGGCGATCGCGCTGACCCTGCGGGCGGTGGGCGGTTTGAGCACCGCCGAGATCGCCCGCGCGTTCCTCGTACCCGAGGCCACCATGGCGCAGCGGATCAGCCGGGCGAAGCAGCGCATCCGCGACTCCGGGATTCCGTTCCGGCTGCCGGACCCGGCGGAGCGGGAGCAGCGCCTCGCCACCGTGCTGCACGTGCTCTACCTGATCTTCACCGAGGGGCACAGCGCGAGCATCGGCCCGGACCTGCGCCGGGCCGACCTGTCCGAGGAGTCCGTCCGGCTCACCCGGGCGGTGCACGCACTGCTGCCCGACGACGGCGAGGTCGCCGGGCTGCTCGCGCTGATGCTGCTCACCGACGCCCGCGCCGCCGCCCGGACCGGCCCGTCCGGCGAGTTGATCTCCCTGGCCGACCAGGACCGTGGTCGATGGGACCCGTCGGCGATCGCCGAGGGGGTCGCGCTGGTCACCCGGGCGATGGCGCGGGGGCCGGTCGGCCCGTACCAGCTCCAGGCCGCCGTCGCCGCGCTGCACGACGAGGCACCCAGCGCCGAGGCGACCGACTGGCCGCAGATCCTCGCCCTGTACGGGGTGCTGGAGCGCCTGTCCGGCAACCCGGTGGTCGCGCTGAACAGGGCGGTGGCCACCGCGATGGTGCACGGCCCGGCCGTCGGGCTCGACGCCCTCGCCGTCCTGGACGCCGACCCCCGGCTGACCGGGCACCACCGGCTGCACGCGGCCCGGGCTCACCTGTACGAGCTGGCCGGCGACACGCCAAGCGCCGTGGCCCACTACCGGGCCGCCGCCGACCGGACGACAAGCCTGCCGGAGCAGCACTACCTGCGGATGCGGGCCGCCCGCCTCGACGGACCGGCCGGCTGAGCCCGGGCGCCCCACGCGGATCAGGGCCGCCCGCCTCGACGGACCGGCCGGCTGAGCCCGGGCGCCCCACCCCGCCGCCGAGGTGACGGTCGACGTACCCGGAGGACCTGGCGGGGGATTCGCCGCCGCCCGCGTACCGGACGGGAGGTGGCCGGGCCCGTGCGGACCCGGCCACCGGTGGCTTCGGTCGGTCAGCTCGCGGTGCAGGTGACGGCGGGGACGGCGTTGGTGCCGCCCACGCTGCCGAGGAAGCCGAAGCTGGTGCTGGCCCCGGCGCCGAGCCTGCCGTTGTAGGCCACGTTGCGGGCGGTCACGGCCGCCCCGCTGCTGGTCACCGTGGCATTCCAGGACTGGGTGACGGTCTGGCCGTTGGCGTACGTCCACCTCGTCGTCCAGCCGGTGATCGCGGCGGAGCCGGCGGTCACCTTGACCTCGCCCTGGAAGCCGCCCTGCCACTGGTTGACGATCGTGTACGTCGCCGCGCAGCCGCCGGTCGGCGGGGGCGTGGTGGGCGGCGGGGTGGTCGGGGGCGGAGTGGTCGGGGGCGGAGTGGTCGGGGTGACCCCGCCGTACACCGAGGCCTCCTTCGCGGTCGCCCTGATCCCGTTGGCACCGTTGAAGATCCGCTGACCCCAGGTGGTCAGGGCCGCCGGGTTGAAGTTGGTGGCCATGTCGAGGTACTCGACGCCGCCGCCGTTGCCGCTCCACGACCAGCCGAGGTAGCCGATCCCGTTGGCCTGCGTGTACGACAGGATGGTGTCCTCGTCCGGGTTGCCGTCGGAGTGGTCGAAGCCGAACTCGCCGACCACGATCGGCAGCTTCGCGGTGCGGAACCGGCCGAGGTAGTCGCTGATCTCCGCAGCGGTGTCGAAGACGCCGTACATGTGGATCGAGAAGACGGTGTTCTTCTGCGGGTCGGCCGCGAAGACCGACGCGGCGTTGTCGCGCATGGTGAACGACCAGTCCTGGCCCCAGTTCGGGGCGTCGACCATGATGGTGTGGGTCAGGCCGGCGGTGCGCAGCCGCTTGATCGCGTTGGCCGAGTCGGTCGCCCACGTGCCGTAGCCCTGGTTGCCGTACGGCTCGTTGCCGATGTTGACGATGACGTACTTCTCCTGGCCGGCGAGGGCGCTGGAGATGCTCAGCCAGTAGTCGACCGCCCGGTCCAGGGTGATCGCGCCGCTCTGCTCGCCGTACCCGGTGGTGTCGTGCACCTCCAACACGCAGATCAGCTTGTTGGCCTTGCACAGCGAGATGACGTTGGCGACGTCGGCGGCGTCGTTCTTGGCCCAGCGGTCGCCGCTGGCCAGCACCACCCGCACGGTGTTCGCGCCGAGCGCCTTGATGTTGGCGAAGGAGCTGGTCTGCTGCTGGTACCAGGTGTGGGCGTGGTTGACGCCGCGCATGACGAACTCGTTGCCGTTGGCGTCGTACAGCTTGCCGTTGGCGACCGAGAAGCCGGCGGCGGCGTGCGCCGGCTGCCCGAAGGCGAACACGGCGGCGAGGACCGTCAGCAGGGCGATGCCCGCGACGGAGAGACGTTTTCTCATGGCCTTCCTCAGGGAGGGTCACCCCCGTGCCCAAGCGGGGGTGCGGTGGTGGTGACGACAGGAAGGCGACTGGCCCGTCAGCCGCCCGTCCGGCTCCCGACGGCGCAGGGATCAGCGTAGGCCGATGACCCGCCCGGAGCAACCGGTTCAGTGAATGGCCGATCGACGGTCAAGTCCCGTTGGCGGCCCGCACGCCTGCGACACCTACCCGGGCCCGGCCGAACAACCAGCGGCACCCCTCGCAAGACACCCCACCCCCGCCCCGGAGACCACCGCCCCCACCGGGAAAGGCTGCACCATCCACCTGAACCGGTTAAGCCTCGCCCTCCGTGCACCCCACTCGTTCACGGAAAGAGTGGCCATCCTCGCCGGAATGACCACTCTTTCTCAGAAAGCGCGGGCACAGGCGGGGTGGGCGGGGGCGGGGTGGGCGGGGGCGGGGTGGGCGGGGGCGGGGTGGGGGCGGGGCGGGGTGGGGGCGAAGAGGATTCGAGGGTTGGTGACCGGCGGTCGGGGTATCCGGGGACGATCGGGAGAGCAAAGGAGATGCCGCGATGGTCAACGTCGGTTACACCCTGATGTGCGAGCAGGCCGGCCCCAAAGAACTGGTGGACCACGCGGTGCGCGCCGAGGCCGCCGGCTTCGACCAGCTCGTGATCTCCGACCACTACTACCCCTGGCTGGACTCCCAGGGCCACGCCCCGTACGCCTGGTCGGTGCTCGGCGCGGTCGCCCACGCCACCAGCCGGGCCGAGCTGATGTCCTTCGTGACCTGCCCGATCCGCCGCTACCACCCCGCCGTCGTGGCGCAGAAGGCCAGCACGATCGGGGTTCTGTCGGACGGCCGGTTCACCCTCGGCCTGGGTGCCGGGGAGAACCTCAACGAGCACGTCGTCGGCGGCTGGCCGCACGTGCAGCAGCGGCACGAGATGTTCGAGGAGGCGTTGCAGATCATCCGGCCGCTGCTCAACGGCGAAACACTGACCTTCTCCGGTAACCACTACGACGTGCCCGACGCGTACGTCTGGGACCGGCCCGGCCAGCCGGTGCCGATGGCCGTCGCCGCGTCCGGCCGGCAGTCGGCGACGCTCGCGGCCGACTACGCGGACGGGATCGTCGCCACCGAACCCGACCCGCACATCATTCAGATGTACGACGAGGCGGGCGGCGCGGGCCAGCCCCGGTACGGCCAGGTGGCAATCTGCTACGGCCCGGACGAGGCGGAGTGCCGCAAGATCGCGCACGACCAGTTCCGCTGGTTCGGGATGGGCTGGAAGGTCAACGCCGACCTGCCCGGGCCGGACTCGTTCGCCGCCGCGACCCAGTTCGTCAGCGAGGAGGACGTCGCCGAGGGGATCTCCTGCGGCCCGGACGTCGACCGGCACGTGGAGGCGTTCAAGAAGTTCGTCGACGCCGGCTTCACCCACGTCGCGCTCGTCCAGATCGGCGGCGACACCCAGCCGATGTTCCTGGACTGGGCCCGAGAGGAGCTGCTGCCCCGGCTCCGCGAGCTGTGACGGCCACGGTCCGGCCGAGGAGCCCGTCCGCTGCGGTCCCGCCGGTGCGGCTCTCCCCACCCCGGGCGGGTCCGGGCGCTGGTGCTGGCCGGGCCGACCAGCGACCCGGCCGCCCGCACCCAGCTAGCACAGTTCGGCCGCTGGCTGGTCGACACCCTGCGCGAGGCGCCGTTGCAGGCCCCGATCCTGCTCCGCGACGTCTGGGTCGCCACCACCGCCCCGTCCGAGGTCGCCGCAGCGGTACGCGCCCTGCTCGCCTCGCACTAGGACAAGGACCGCCATGCGCATCGGCAACACGGAGATCCGCCCGCTCGGCGGTGGCCTCGGCTGCCTCCTGATGATCCTCTTCTCGGTCCTGGCCTCGATCGCCCTGACCGTCCTCCTCAACCTCCTCCTCTAACCCCACTCCCACCCCCACCCCGCTCACCGCTCACCCCGCTCACCCCCCGCACCCCACACCCCGCTCACCGCTCACCGCTCACCGCTCACCGCTCACCGCTCACCGCTCACCGCTCACCGCTCACCGCGATCTTGCACTTCCGGCCCCGGCAATGGGGTTTTTGCCCCTTTGGTCGGGGCCCGAAGTGCATGATCGACGGAATCCGGGGCCAGCGGGCCAGAAGTGCATGATCGACGGAATCCGGGGCCAGCGGGCCAGAAGTGCAAGATCGACGGGGTACGGAGCCGCCGGGGCCCGAAGTGCAAGATCGACGGGGTACGGAGCCGCCGGGGCCCGAAGTGCAAGATCGACGGGGTACGGGGGGTGGAGAGGGGGCGGGGTGGGTGGGTGGCCGGACGGAGCAGCAGCCCGTAGGGGAGGTTGACGGTGCGGCGACCGGTGGAGGCGGCCAGCGGTTCCCCGGGCAGCTGCACGGGCAGCACCACGGCCGGGGCCACGCCCCGGGCGATCACGGCGAGCAGCGCATGCGGTTTCAGTTGCCCGGTCGGGGCGGCGTTCACGGGCCGAGCGTCGAGAGCGCCGGCAGCGAGAAGGCGACGGCACGACGTAGAAGGCTCCGGCGATAGTGATCGTTCCGGAAGGGCACGCCGGGCCGGGGGCCGAGGGCCGGGGCCGGGGCGCGTGCTGGTCAGGCCGGGTTCAGGTCGAGCTCGGCGAGCACCGGATAGTGGTCGGAGGCGTACTCGGTCTCACCGCCGCGCCGCACCTCGCAGGACCGGACCAGCCGGGCCAGCGTCGGGGTGGCGAACAGGTAGTCCAGCCGCATGCCGGAGAACTCGGCACCGCCGCCGTGTCGCGTGGGCGCGGTCAGCCCTTCGTCGCCGGGCGCGAGCGCGGCGTGCAGGTCGACCAGGTCGGCGGCGGCGAGTCGGGCCACCGCCCGGGTCTCCACCGTGCGACCGTCCCGGCGCAGGTGACGGCGGCGGTACGCGGACGACAGCCGGGCGACCCGGGCGGTGTGGTCGGTGCCCGGGTCGAGGGTGTTCAGGTCCCCGGCCAGCAGCGCCAGCTCCCCGGGTGCCCGGCGGACGGCGGCGGCCAGCCAGCCGGCCTCGACCCGCCTCCGCAGCCCGGTGTACGGGTCGAGGTGGGCGGCGAGCACGGTGAACGGCCCGGCGTCGGTGGCCACGGTGACCCGTACGGCGGCGTGGTGGAACGGCCGGCGGACCGGGCCCGCCGCGCGGACCCGCAGCGGCGGACGGACCAGCACGGCCACCGGCTGGCCGAGGCAGGACCGGGCCAGGTACGGCCACATGCCCACCTCGGCGGCGAAGCCGGCCAGCACGTCGCCGGAGTCGAAGCCGCGCAGCTCCTGCACGGCCAGCAGGTCCGGCCGCTGCGCGGCGACGACCCGGGCCACCCGGTCCAGCCGGCCGGGACCGGTCCGGTCCCGGCCGCCGGTCTTGATGTTCCAGGTCATCAGCCGCAGCATGGCGCGGGTCAGTCCGGCCGGCCGGCCTTGGCCAGCTCGTCGTCCAGCTCGTCGACCTGCTCGGAGTTGATGGCCGGCTGGTTGCCCTCGGCCAGGTCGGCGTTGGGGCGGATCGCCCAGTAGAGCAGGCCGATCCACAGGGCGCTGAGCAGGATCGCGCCCATGAAGTCGGTGGGGTGGTGCATGCCCCGGTACATCCGAGAGGTGGCCACGCCGACCGGCATGATCACGGCCAGGGCCACGAAGATCCACCGCCACCAGCGGTCGGTGCGGGGGAACACGATGACCGCGATGGCGAGCCAGAGGCAGATGGTGGCGGCGATGTGCCCGGACGGAAACGACGAGGTCGGCATCTGCCCGTCCAGGTTCTCCACCGGCGGGCGGGGCCGGTCGACGACGTGGGCGGAGGCGAGGAAGAGGGTCAGCTCGCCGAACATCGCCAGCGCCACGAAGAGCACCGGTCGCCAGCGTCGCCACACGGCGAGCACCAGCGGGCAGAACACCAGCGAGACGATCAGGATCGCGTGGGTGTCGCCGAGCTTGCTCCACCACCAGCTCACGTCGGTCAGCGTGTCGGTGTGCCGCTCGGCGAACCAGCGCGGGATCTCGGTGTCCAGGGTGCCGAAGAAGGTGTCCTTGGCGTGGTAGCTGACGAACGTGCCGAAGGCGTACAGCGCGCCGAACACCAGCACCCAGCCGACCAGCAGCTCGGCGACGGTGGAGCGGGGGTGGTCCAGCACGTGCTCCTCGGCCGGGGCGGGGGCGATGTCGTGCCCCGCCTCGGGCTCCAGGCCCTCGGTCAGCGGCGGCACCGGCCGGCCGCGCTCGCGCCGCCACAGCCGGAAGGCGTACGCGGTGATGCCCAACCAGGCCGCGCCGAGCAGCCAGCCGCCGATCACGTCCGAGACGTAGTGCACGCCCAGCGCGATCCGGGTCAGCCCGACCAGCGCCACCAGCGCGGCGGCGATGGCGATCGCCGGCTTGCGCCAGCGGGGCGCCATGGCCGGCAGGAACACCAGCAGCAGCGCACCGTACGCGACGAACGAGCCGAGGGCGTGGCCGCTGGGGAAGCTGTTGCCGGGGGCGCTGGCGATCGGCACGTCCACCACCGGGCGGAGCCGACCGACCACGGCCTTCAGCGACGGGTCGAGGATCAGCCCGCCGACCCCGGTGATGATCAGGTAGACGGCCAGCCGGGCCTGGCGCCGGATCAGCAGCCCGATCACGGCGACGCTGACCAGCCAGATCAGCACCGGCCGCCCGCCGAGATCGGTGACCGCCTGGAGCACGGTCACCAGGGCGCCGTGCGGCGCGACGAGCCCGTTGAACCACTCCGCGACCTCGTGGTCGGCGTCGTTCAGCGGGCTCCAGTGGAAGCGTACGAGCATCAGCAGCAGGCCGAAGGCGACCCCCGCGCCGCCGACGGCCACCAGCCCGGCGATGCTCCGCTCAGCGAAATGGCCGAGTGGTCGCCGCACCGCCTCTTTGACCGCGGTCATCCCGCACCTCCCTTGTCTGTCCTGGCGAGGCGGTTTACCCGGTTCGCGGGTCGCGTACACCGTGGGGTGTCGCCGACGGGGTCAGAGCGAGGTCATCTCGCCGGTGTCGTGGATCTCCTCGCGCTCGGCCTCGGGCTGCCACCGGTCCGGTTGGGCCGGCTCCCGTACGCCGATCCGCATCGCCTCCAACTGGGCGGCGAAGGCCAGCCCGCCGAACAGCGCCATCCCGGTGAGGTTGGCCCAGAGCAGCAGCGCCATCATCCCGGTGAGCGCCCCGTACGTCTGCCCGAACCCTTCGCTGACCTGCACGTACACGGCGAGCAGCAGGCTGGCCAGCCACCACAGCGCGGTGGCGATGCCGGCGCCGAAGAACAGCCAGGACAGGCCGGGCTGCTTGCGCCGGGGGGCGTGCCGGAACAGCATGGCCACGGCGAGCACGGTCAGCCCGAGGCTCAACGGCCAGCGGACCAACTCCCACGCGCCGTGGGCGAACTCGCCCCAGTCGTAGTGCCGCCGCACCGAGTCGCCCATCGCCCCGCCGCCGACGAGGATCAGGAAGCCGGTCAGCGCCGGGACGCCGGCGACGACCGCGAGCACGGCGGCGCGCAGGTACTTCCACAACGCCGGGCGGTCCCGCTCGACGCCGTAGATCCGGTTCGCGCCCCGCTCGATCTGCGCCATGGTGGTGGTGAGCGCGAAGAGGCCGGTGAGTAGGCCGAGGGTCAGTGCCAACTCGCCGGCGTCCTCGGTGCGCTCGCTGTCGACCAGCAGATCCGCCACCATCGCATCGCTCTGCCCGGGGGTCAGGGCGAGGACGGTGTCGGCGACCACCTCGCCGCCCGCGCCGGCGCCGAGGTCGGTGATCAGGCCGGTGAGGGCGATCAGGAACGGCACCACGGCGAGACAGAGCTGCAACGCGAACGCCCGGGAGTGGCTGAACCCGTCGCCGTAGCGGAACCGGACGAACGCGTCCCGCAGCAGGCACCAGCCGCCCTGCCGGCGCAGGGTGTGCCAGGCGTCGTCGGCCGACAGCTCCTCGTCGGTCATGAGCCGGGTCTCCGGCACCATCCTGGTGCTACTCACGTCGGGCCTCCTCGACCAGCTCCTCGCCCCGCTCTCCGGCTGCGGAGGCGTCGACGGCCAGGTCGGGCGTCTCCTCGGGCTGCGGCACGCAGAGCCACAGGGCGCGGGGACGGATCTCGGCCACGAGCCGCCGCCCGGGGGAGATAAGGTCGCCGTCGAGCTCGCGCGGCTGGGCCCGGTTGCTGGTGATCTCCACCCGGCGGGCGCGGAAGACCTCCATCCGGGGCACGCTGCCCTGGCGGCGGGCCAGCGCCCAGCCCATGGCCAGCCAGTGCCGCAGCGTGCGCGGGGTGAGCACGGCGACGTCGAGCCAGCCGTCGTCCGGTTCGGCGCCGGGGAGCAGGGTGACCCCGCCCTGGAGCCGGCCGACGTTGGCGACCAGCACCGAGCGGGCCCGGCGGCGCAACCGCGGCCGGTCGTCGATGCGGATGGAGACCTTCATCGGCCGGTCCCGCAGGTGCCGGGCGGCCCCCACGACGTACGCGGGCCAGCCGATGCGGGCCTTGGTGGTCTCCGAGGTGGCGTCGAGCATCTGCGCGTCGAAGCCCATCCCGGCCATGACGGTGAAGTAGTTGTCCTCGACCTCGCCGACGTCGAGCTGCCGGCGCCCCCGCTCGACGGCCACCTCCAGCCCGGCGGCCAGGTCGGTGGAGAGGCCGAGGTTGGCGGCGAGCAGGTTGCCGGTGCCCTGGGGCAGGACGGCCAGGGCCACGTCGGTGCCGACCAGGCCGCTGACGCAGGACATCACGGTGCCGTCCCCGCCGCAGGCGAAGACCACGTCGACGCCCGCCTTGACGGCCTCCTCGGTCTGACCTCGGCCCGGGTCGTCGGGGGTGGTCTCGAACCACAGCGGCTCGGGCCAGCCGGCGGCGGTGAGGGCGGCGTCGACGGTCTCGCGTAGCTCGTCGAGATCGGTCACCTTCACCGGGTTGACCACCACCGCGGAGCGCAACCCGCCGTCGGTGGGGGTCGAACGCATGTCCTGCTCAGCATCCACGGCGCTAGTGTGCAGCAACTCCGACCGGGCGGCGACCCGGCAACCGGTGAGGTTGCGCGCACCGAAATCAGGTTTGCGGGAGGGAGGTGCCGCTTCTGCCCACCTGGCGGCCGAGAAGGCTCCTCCCTCCCTTTTTAGGCCGCCATCCGCAGGGCGTTCTCCACCCGGCGACGCAGGTCGGCCAGGTCGAGACCGGCCTCGGTGAGCACCAGGGCGGCCGTCCCGCCGGCCTCGCGGAGCAGGCCGAGCAGGATGTGCTCGGTGCCGATGTGCCGGTGCTTCAGCCCGAGCGCCTCCCGCACCGCCAGCTCCAGCACCTTTTTCGCCCGTGGCGAGAACACTCCGCCGGGCTGCTGCCGGCGGAGCCAGCGGCGGCGTGGGCCGGGGGTGGCCTCGCGCAGCGCGTCGGGGCCGAAGGACTCCTCGACCCGGGCGACGACGGCGGAGAGGTCGATGCCGATCTCGCGAAGCGCGGCGACGTCGACCTCGGCGAGCCCAGCCCCGCCGTCGGCGGTGTGCCGGGCGACGGCGGAGCGTAGGTCGTCGGCGCGGATGCCGACGTCGCGCAGCAACCGTGCCGCGAGGCTGTCGGCGTCGGCGAGGACGGCGAGCAGCAGGTGCTCGGTGTCGATCTGGCGCTGGCCCGCGGCCCGCGTCTCGTCGCGGGCCGCGCGAACCACCTCGCGGGCCCGGTCGGTGAACCGTTCGAACATCACGCCTCCCAAGAGCTCGGGGTCGCCGGTCGCCCGGCGTGCTTCTTGTGGACCGCCTGCCGGCTGACCTCTAGGACGTCGGCGATCTCCTGCCAGGACCAGCCCTGCCGTCGGGCGTTGTCCACCTGGACCACCTCCAGCCGTTCGAGGAGCCGGCGCAGGGCGCGCACGGCGCGCAGACCGACCCGGGGATCGGTGCTGCCGGCTGCCGCCGCGAGTTCCGTTGCCTGACTCATGTCGTCAACTTACATTGACAGCGCCAGTGTGTCAACAAAAGTTGACACTCGGTGCACCCCCGCGCCCTGCCAGGCCCTCACGTTCGATCTGGACCGCCCTGGTTGCGCCGGGGCGGTTCATCGTTGGACCGTCACCCCCGCCGGCTGGACGAAGATCTCCCGGCGGGCCACGGCCTCGCCTTTGGCGTCGAGCTGGTAGCCGTCGAGCCAGATCCAGTGGTCGTAGGTGACCAGGTCGTGCCGAACTTTGATCAGGCGGAACATGATCGGCTTGGTGAACTGCACGCTGCACGCGGCGGTTACGTGAAGGACGTCGCCGGCCTTGAGTTCGATCATCGGCGAGGGCAGTAGCGTCGCCATGCCCTGATCCGGGCCTTGGCCACCTCGACCAGGGGACACCCGCCGCTCGGGCGACAAGCGGCACACCGCCGGTGCTTATGCCAGTCGAGGGCACGCCAGGCATCCAGGATCAACAGGGGCAGCCGACGCGCAGTCACCGCGCCCTGGCCCGGCGTACGACCGATCCGGCCGCACCGGACGTGCCTGCCGCCCGGGCGAGGTCAAGCCGGTCCCGACCCCTCCAGATCCACGAGACGCAGGAGTCCCACCGAAAGTCCTGGCGCAGCTTCACGAGTTCGAGGTGTCGGGCGTCTTGCAGCGCCATCGGTGCCTCCCACGGGGTCCGGTTTCTGCGGCACCCCGCCCCGCCGAGCCCAGCTCCACCAGGGCGGGGGTACTCACACACCGCCAGTTGCCCAGGTGTCAAATTGGGGACCCCCAATCCGGGATCGCCGTTCGGGGAGATCAGACCGTGCATACGTTCAGACCATGGCTGCTGGACCGGGCGACCTGATGGGCCCTTACGAGATCGCCCAACGTCTGGGCGTCTCCCGGTCCCGGTTTCAGCAGATCGTGAACCGGCCCACCTTCCCCAGGCCGTACCGGGAACTGCGCGGCATGAAGGTCTGGTTGGCCGAGGACGTCGAGGCGTGGATCAAGAAGTACCGCCAGCCCCAGCCGCCAGCGGACGAGGACACCCCGGGCTGACCAACGCCCCCCATACGGGAGGCGACGGCTTCAGGCTCCGCGGCTCAGATGGCTCGGGGAGAGATACCAGCACGCCGACGATCAGGACCATCACTACGACACAGACGGCCATGAGCTCGCGCCCCCGGTGACCCCACCGATCCGGCCCCGCGCGCTCATCCACGCCACTACGCTCGGTCACAGAGGCATCGTGGCGCGGGGAGGTGAGGCCGGATGGCCGCAACCGCCGACGCGCCGGTGGTGGCCGCGATCGGTTCGTCGGACGACACCCTCCAGGTCGTCCGGCTGGCGGCCCGCGAGGCCGCGAGCCGCAACCGCCCGCTCAGCCTGCTGCACGCTTTCAACTGGGCGGCGGCCCTGGAGGCCCCCTCCGAGGCCGGCCCACGCACCGAGGCCGAGGACCTGCTCGAACGGGCCGCCGCCGCAGCCGGCGAGGTGGAACCGGCGCTGCCCGTGAGCGGGGAGATCGTCGAGGGCTCCCCGCTGGGCGCGCTGATCCGTCGCTCCGAGTCGGCGTTCCTGGTCGCCGTCGGTGACGGTGGAATGTCCCGCTGCGAGGACTGCATCCCCGCCGACGCGCTGGCGGTGCAGCTCGCCGCCCAGGCCGGCTGCCCGGTGCTCGTGGTGCGCCCCGAGCCGCCGCCGCCGGGCCCGGTGCTGGTCGG
This sequence comes from Micromonospora rubida, assembly GCF_009908295.1. GTDB lineage: Bacteria > Actinomycetota > Actinomycetes > Mycobacteriales > Micromonosporaceae > Micromonospora > Micromonospora rubida. Next base: position 101,775 of record NZ_JAAALO010000013.1, on the reverse strand, counting down.
CGTCGACGGGTCGGCGAGCTCCCGGGCGGCGCTGGGGTTCGCCTTCGACTGCGCCGCCCGCCGGTCGGCCCCGCTGCTCGCCGTCCAGGTCACCGAGCCGGCGCGAACGGTCGGGGGCGGCGACCCGGCCGGGTCCGCCGAGGACGCCCGCGCCGAACTGGTCGAGGCGGTGGCCCGGTACGGACGGCGGCACCCCTCGGTGCCGGTCGAGTGCCACAGCGTCCTCGGCGACCCCGGGAACGTCCTGGTCGACCGGTCCCGCTCGGCGCAGCTCGCGATCGTGGCCGGCAGGGGGGACGAACCGCTGCGCGGGATGCTCGGCGCGGTCAGCCAGTCGCTGCTATACCACTCCCCCGCCCCGGTCATCGTCGTCCGTGGACTCGTTCCCACCACGCCGGACGGGGCATGACGCCCGCAGGTCCCGGGACCAACGGCCCTGCCCGCTCCCCGGTTGGGCGACGAGGCTGAATGCGCCGGGTAGCCGGGACACCGGATGCGAAAATCCCCGATTCGCGAGAGGGTAACGCAGCATGGACACCGCTGTAGACCTGCACAGTCCCCTGACCGATGACGAGCTGCGCCGGCTGGACGCGTACTGGCGGGCGGCCAACTACCTGACCGTCGGGCAGATCTACCTGCTGGACAACCCGCTGCTGCGGGAGCCGTTGCGGCCCGAGCACGTCAAGCCGCGGCTGCTCGGCCACTGGGGCACCAGCCCCGGCTTGAACCTGCTCTACGCCCACCTCAACCGGGTCATCGTCGACCGGAAGCTGCCGACGATCTTCATCACCGGCCCCGGGCACGGCGGCCCCGCCCTGGTGGCGAACACCTGGCTGGAGGGCACCTACAGCGAGCTGTACCACTCGGTCACCCGCGACGAGGCGGGCATGCAGCGGCTGTTCCGCCAGTTCTCCTTCCCCGGTGGCATCCCGAGCCACGTCGCACCGGAGGTGCCGGGTTCGATCCACGAGGGCGGCGAGCTGGGATACGCGCTGAGCCACGCGTACGGTGCCGCGTTCGACAACCCGGACCTGCTGGTCGCCTGCGTGATCGGCGACGGCGAGGCGGAGACCGGCCCGCTCGCGGGGAGCTGGCTGTCCAACGTCTTCCTCAACCCGGCCCGGGACGGGGCGGTGCTGCCCATCCTGCACCTGAACGGCTACAAGATCGCCAACCCGGCGGTGCTGGACCGGATCCCCACCGACGACCTGCTGAACATGATGCGCGGCTTCGGCTACCAGCCGTACGTCGTCGCCGGTGACGACCCGGCGACCGTGCACCAGCTCCTCGCCTCGACCCTGGACCGGGCGGTCGACGAGATCGCCGACATCCAACGCCGGGCCCGCTCCGGCGGCGCGGTCGAGCGCCCCCGCTGGCCGATGATCATCCTGCGTACGCCGAAGGGCTGGACCGGCCCGGACAAGGTCGACGGCAAGCAGGTGCAGGGGACGTTCCACGCCCACCAGGTGCCGATCGCCGAGGTGCGTGACAACCCGGAGCACCTGGCCGAGCTGGAGCGCTGGCTGCGCAGCTACCGGCCGGAGGAGCTGTTCGACGCCACCGGCGCACCGGTCGCCGAGCTGGCCGCGCTCCCCCCGAAGGGCGACCTGCGGATGAGCGCCAACCCGGTCACCAACGGCGGTACGGTGCTGCGCGACCTGACCCTGCCGGACTTCCGGGAGTACGCGGTCGACGTCGAGCGGCCCGGCGAGCCGACGGCCGGGGCCACCGGCGTGCTCGGCAACTGGGTCCGCGACGTGATCGCCGCCAACCCGCAGACGTTCCGCCTGTTCGGCCCCGACGAGGTGGCCTCCAACCGGCTCGGCGCGGCCTTCGAGGTCACCGACCGGGCGTTCGTCGGCGAGACCACGGCCGACGACGACCACCTCTCCCCCGACGGCCGGGTGATGGAGGTGCTCTCCGAGCACCTGTGCCAGGGCTGGCTGGAGGGCTACCTGCTGACCGGCCGGCACGGCATCTTCACCAGCTACGAGGCGTTCATCCACATCGTCGACTCGATGGTCAACCAGCACGCCAAGTGGCTGAAGGTGACCCGGGCCATCCCGTGGCGGCAGCCGGTGGCCTCGCTGAACTACCTGCTCTCCAGCCACGTCTGGCGGCAGGACCACAACGGGTTCTCCCACCAGGACCCGGGCTTCATCGACCACGTGATGAACAAGAAGGCCGAGGTGGTCCGGGTCTACCTGCCGCCGGACGGCAACACCCTGCTGTCCACGATGGACCACTGCCTGCGCAGCCGGCACTACATCAACGTGGTGGTGGCCGGCAAGCAGCCCGCGCCCAACTGGCTGACCATGGACGAGGCGGTCCAGCACTGCCGGCGCGGCCTGGGCATCTGGGACTGGGCCAGCACCGACGACGGCGACGAACCGGACGTGGTGCTCGGCTGCGCCGGGGACGTGCCGACGCTGGAGACCCTGGCCGCCGCCGAGCTGCTCCGCCAGCACCTGCCCGGGTTGAAGGTGCGGGTGGTCAACGTGGTCGACCTGATGCGCCTCCAGCCGCCGTCGGAGCACCCGCACGGCCTGCCGGACAACGAGTTCGACACCATCTTCACCCGCGACAAGCCGATCATCTTCGCGTACCACGGCTACCCGTGGCTGATCCACCGGCTCACCTACCGCCGGGCTAACCACGACAACCTGCACGTGCGCGGGTACAAGGAGGAGGGCACCACCACCACGCCGTTCGACATGGTGATGCTCAACGACCTGGACCGGTTCCACCTGGTGATCGACGTGATCGACCGGACGCCGGGCCTGGCCTCCCGGGCCGCGCGCCTGCGCCAGGAGATGGTGGACGCCCGGCAGGCCTGCCGCGACCACACCCGCCGCTTCGGCGAGGACGACCCGCGGGTCGCCGAGTGGCGCTGGATCCGGGAGACGGCCCCCGAGGCAACGAAAGGCGGACCCGGTGAGCGCGAGGAGTGAGCTTGCGAGCCCCGCAGTCGCGAACGAAAGGCGGACCCGATGAGTGACGAGATCCTGGTCGGCTACGACGGTTCCGCCGACGCCACCGTCGCCCTGAACTGGGCGCTGGACGAGGCGGAGCGCACCGGACGGCCGGTCCGCCTGGCGTACGTCTTCGAGTGGGTGACCGTGGCCGGGTGGATCGGCCCCGGGGTGGCCCCCGGCATCTGGCCCGACGAGACCGCCCGGCGGCAGGTGGAGGAGCTGGTCCGCAAGGCCGCCGCCGACGCCACCGCCGCGCGGCCCGGGGTGACGGTGCACGGCGAGGTGTTCGACGGGCCCCCGGCGCTCGTGCTGGAGGAACGCTCCGCCGAGGCCGGCCTGCTCGTGCTCGGCAGCCGGGGTCACGGCGGATTCGGCGGGCTGCTCGTCGGTTCCACCGCCGTGTCGGTGACCGCACACGCCCACTGCCCGGTGGTGGTGGTCCGTGACGCCGCCGCCGCAGGCCGCGCCGGGCGGGTGGTGGTCGGGGTCGACGGGTCGCCGACGTCGCTGCTGGCCCTCGGGTTCGCCGTCGAGCGGGCGGCCCAACGGCACGTACCGCTGCACGTGGTGCGGGCCTGGGAGCCGACGGCGGACGGCGGCCCCGCCCCCGACGACGCGGTGGCGGCGGAGCGGGCGGCGCTGGGTGAGCCGCTGGCCGAGTGGCGCAGGACGTTCCCCGAGGTCGAGGTGACCGTCGACGTGGTGACCGGCCGCCCGGCCCGCGCGCTGATCGAGGCGAGCCGGGACGCCCAGCTCGTGGTGGTCGGCACCCGGGGCCGGGGCGGGCTGCGCGGCATGCTGCTCGGCTCAGTCGGCCAACAGCTCATCCAGCACGCCTACTGCCCGGTCGCGGTGATCCGCGAGCGCCGTCAGTCGCGCAGCGAGAAGTAGTCCTCCTCCTGCGCCAGGTGCCCGCCGATCCCGTCGACCAGGCGGCGGATCTCCACGTGCCCACGGCCCAGGCGGCCGGGGCCAGCGCGGCCACCGTCGCCGCCGCCCACAGCCAGTCCGCCGCGGTGCGTCGGCCGGCGAGCCACAGCCCCGCCCCGGCCAGCACGCCCACGGTCAGCGCGGTCAGCGGCCCCCACTCGCGCCCCCGCGCCCAGTGCCGCCGCACCGGCTGCTCCGGCACGCACTCCCGCGCCTCGGTGCCCACCTGCGGATCCTCTCAACGACGGGTACCGGCGAGGATGCCAACGGACGAATCATCCGTCCGACCTGCCATGATCGGCGGAGGCGAAGCGCCCGCACGGGACGAGGCCCGCGTCCCGTGCGTCCGGGCAGCCCGTGCCGCAGGATGGAGCGGCAACCCCGCCCGGAGCACCGCCGGGCTGGGGCACGATGGGCAGAGACGAAAGGTCGTGACGATGAGCCACGAGACGCCGGACCGTGCGTTGACCACCGCCCTCGCGGAGGCCGCCGCGATGGCCGGTCACGCCCCCTCGGTGCACAACACGCAGCCGTGGCGCTGGCGGGTCCTGCCCGACGCCCTGGAGCTGCGCGTCGTGCGGGAACGCCAGCTGAGCGCCGCCGACCCGGAGGGCCGGCTGGTCGCGCTGAGCTGCGGCGCGGCCCTGCACCACGCCCGGGTGGCACTGGCGGCCGAGGGCTGGGCCTTCGTGGTCGAGCGGATCTCCGACCCGACCGATCCGGAGCTGTTGGCCCGGGTCACCGGCCTCAAGCGCGCCGGGGCGGACCCGGACGCCATGCACACGGTGCAGTGCATGCAGGTCCGGCACACCGACCGGCGGCCGGTCAGCGACGAGCCCGTGCCGACCCCGGTTGTCGACGACATCACGAAGGCAGCCGCCGCCGAGGGCGCCCAGTTGCAGATCCTCAACGCCGACCAGGTGATGGAGCTGGCCGCCGCTGCGTCGCGCGCCGGGTCGGTCGAGGCGGAGGACCCGCAGCTGCGCGATGAGCTGGCCTACTGGACGAGCCGTACGGGCACCGGCACCGGTCTGCCCCCCGAGGTGCTGCCCGACCAGGCGCCGCAGACCACCGTGCCGGGTCGGGACTTCGGCCGTCCCGGCAGCCTGCCGGTCGGCCAGGGCCACGACCGGACGGCGGTGTACGGGCTGCTCTTCGGCGACGAGGACGAGCGGGACAGCTGGCTTCGGGCCGGTGAGGCGCTCTCCGCGGCGTGGCTGACCGCCACCCGGCTGGGCGTGTCGATGGTGCCGCTGTCCGGCGTGGTGGAGGTGGAGGGCACCCGGCAGGCCCTGCGCCAGGTGCTCGCCGGGATGGCGTACCCGTACCTGGTGCTCCGGATGGGGATCGCGGACCCGGCGCACGCCGGCCCGCCGCACACCCCGCGGCTGCCCACCGAGCAGGTCGTGGACACCTCCGCGGTGCGCTCCACGGACGCGTGAGGGCCAGGCCCCGCCCGGCCACCGGGGCCATGAGCCGCGAGGCCACGGGCGATAGCATCGGTCGGTGGCCAGCAGCACACCGAACCCGATGCACGATCACGTCACCCCGTCGCTGGGGCTGAGCCCGCTGTCGCGGGTCCGGCTCGACGAGCTGCTCCAGGAAATGCTGGACCGGGTGGGCGAGGTGGTCACCAGCCGGGAACGGCTGCGCGCGCTGCTCGACGCGGTGGTCGGCATCGGCACCGACCTGGACCTGCGCAGCACCCTGCAACGGATCGTGCAGTCCGCCTGCGATCTGGCCGGCGCCCGGTACGGCGCGCTCGGGGTGATCGGCTCCGACCGGCTGCTGCACGACTTCGTCGTGCACGGCATCGACCCCGAGCTGCACGCGAGCATCGGCGAGCTGCCGCACGGCCGGGGCGTGCTCGGGCTGCTCATCGACGACCCGCACCCGGTGCGGATGCCGGACATCACCAAGCACCCGCAGTCGTACGGCTTCCCACCGAACCACCCGCCGATGCACAGCTTCCTCGGCGTGCCGGTGCGCATCCGCGACCAGGTGTTCGGCAACCTCTACCTGGCCGAGAAGCAGGGCGCCGCCGAGTTCACCGAGGACGACGAGGAGATCGTGGTGGCGCTGGCCGCCGCGGCCGGCGTGGCGATCGAGAACGCCCGGCTGTACGCGCTGGCCCACCGGCGGGAGCGCTGGCTGGCCGCCACCGCCGAGATCACCTCGGTGCTGCTCGGCGAGGTGCGGCGCACCGACGCGCTGACCCTGGTGGCCCGCCGGTCCCGGGAGGTCGCCGAGGCGGAGCTGGCCGTGGTGCTGCTCTACGACGAGGACGCCGGCGAGTTCACCGTGGAGGTGGTCGACGGCGCCGACGAGCGGGCCCGGGAGCTGGTCGGGGCGGTGCTGCCGGCCGCCGAGACCGCCTTCGCCGGGTCGGTCACCGGGCGGCGGCACGAGCTGGTGGAGAACCTGGCCGAGGCGGCCCCCTGGCCGGCCCCGGTGACCGCCGGGCCGGCGGTGGTGTCCCCGCTGGCCGCCGCCGACACCCTGCACGGCGTCCTGGTGATCGCGTACGGGCCGGACCGGGGCGGGGCCACCGACGACGACGTGGCGCTGCTGGGCAGCTTCGCCGGGCAGGCCGCGCTGGCCATGGAGCGGGCCCGGGGGCAGGAGGAGCGGGAGCTGCTGGTGGTCCTGGAGGACCGCGAGCGTATCGCCCGTGACCTGCACGACGTGGTGATCCAGCGGCTGTTCGCCACCGGCCTGCAGTTGCAGAGCGGCGCGATGAACGCCCGCCCCGAGGTGGCCAAGCGGATCAACGCGGCCGTCGACGACCTGGACGCCACCATCCGGGACATCCGGCGGACCATCTTCGAGCTGCGTACCCCGATGAGCGCGGCGCTGCGCACCGAGATCCGCGAGGCGGTCGACGTGGCCGCCGGGTCGCTGGGCTTCCGGCCGACGCTGGAGCTGACCGGGCCGATCGACAGCGCCGTCCCCGAGCCGATCCGGCCCGACCTGACCGCCGTGCTGCGCGAGGCGCTGTCCAACGCGGTCCGCCACGCCGAGGCCAGCCGCGTCGCGGTGGCGGTCCGGGTCGACGGCGGCTGGGTCACGGTCACCGTCACCGACGACGGCCGGGGCTGCGACCCGGCCGCCGCCCGGGGCGGCCTGGTCAACCTCCGCGAGCGCGCCGAGCGCCACGCCGGCGACTTCGAGGTACGCCCGGCGATCCCGCACGGCACGGAACTGCGCTGGTCGGTCCCGCTCCGCGACTGACCCCCGCCCCTCGGCCCGTGACCTGCCCCTCGGCCCGTGCCCCTCGGCTCCGCGATCGCGCCGGCTGTCGCGACGCCTCCGATGGCGTCGCGATGAAGTGATACGGTCTGTATCACTTATCCGGACTGCCGCCAGCGGAGGAGCCACCGATGCGCCATGCGGAGACGTGGACCGAGGAAGAGTTCGTCGGTCTGGACTGGTACGGCCGCGACCTGTCGGGGCATCGCTACCGCAGGTGCGTCTTCCGTGAGGTCGACCTCACCGAGTCGACCAGCACCGGGGCGCAGTTCGAGTCGTGCGTCTTCGCCAACTGCCGGCTGAACGCCTCCACCCACACCGCATCAGCCTTCGTGACCTGCGAGTTCCGGCGCACCTCACTGTTCACCGCCACCCTCACCGGCTGCAAGCTCAGCGGCAGCACCTTCGTCGAATGCAAGCTGCGTCCGATCTCGGTGACCGGCGGCCAGTGGCGAGGGGTCGTCATGCGTGGCGCCGAACTCGCCAGGCAGGACCTCACCGGCGTGCCGCTACAGGATGCCGACCTGTCGGAAGCGGACCTGAGCCACGCCTGCCTACGGGGTTGTGACCTCTCGGGCGCGACCCTGCGCAACGCCAACCTCCACGAGGCGGACCTCCGCGGCGCGAACCTGGCGGGCGTCGACCTGGGGGCGGCACGACTGCGCAACACCAAGCTGGACCTGACGGGTGCGGTCGTACTGGCCGAGGCCCATGGCGCGGTCGTCGACTGACGCCCTGCCGGCGCTGTCCCCGGGGCGCTCGGCGGTCGCCCCGCCCGCCCCGCCCGCCCCGCCCGCCGCGCTCGGGCAGTCGGGCAGGTGGACGTGGCGGCCGAAAGCCATCGGCCGCGTCCCCGCCAGTCGACCTCGGTCGGCTCAGGTGCCGCGGTTCCCGCCAGTCGACCTCGATCGGCTCAGGTGCCGCCGTTCCTGCCCGAGCGGGGTGCTGGGATCAGCAGCGCCAGCAGTGCGCTGAGGAGCGCGATGCCGGCGCCGATCCACATGACCGCGTGCATGCCGGACATGAACGCGCGTTCCGTTGCCGTCGTGATCGCCGCCGCGGCCAGCTCGTTCGTCCGCGCGGCGAGTGGAGCGATTCCCTGCTCGGCCAGGCCGGTGTGCGCGACGACCTGTTCGGCGATCGCGTCAGGGACATCTGCGCGATGCAGTTCGGACTGTAGCGTCCGTGCGACGATCGTCGCGATCACCGTCCCGAAAACCGTGGTGCCGAGCACACCACCGAGCTGGTTCGCGGTGGTTTGCAAACCGCCCGCCACCCCGCTGTGTCGGGCGGGCGCCGTCCCGATGACGGTCTCGGTCCCGGCGACCACGACGATTCCCATGCCGGACCCCAGCAGGATCAACCATGGCCACTGCTGGCTGTAGGGGGAGTCCGCCGACAGGCCGACCAGCCCGAAGAAGCTGGCCGCGAGCAGCGCCATCCCGAGCACCAACGGCCAGCGCGCCCCGAGCCTCTCGGTCAGGCGTCCCCCCAGCGGCGAGCTGACCATGAACACCGCCATCAGCGGCAGCAGGCGAACACCGGTCTCCAGCGGCGTGTAGCCGTGCACGTTCTGCAGATAGAGGCCGATGGAGAACAGCACCCCGTACAGCGCGAGGTTGCCCGTTACGAGCAGGACGACACCGACCGACAGAGCGCGGGAACGAAACAGCGACAGCGGAAGGAGCGGAGCGGGAGCGCTGCGCTGTCGAGCCACGAACCCCAGGAGAAGAATCAGGGCCGTGGCCACGCTCGCGGCCCCGTACCCCCACCCTCGGCCGTGCGCGCCGGTCAGCGCCCAGACCAGCACGAACAACGCCGCAGCCAGCATGCTGGCACCGACGATGTCGAAGCGGTCAGCGCGGCCCGGGGCGCGGCTCTCGTCGATCCAGCGAACCGCGAGCACGGCGGCGAGCATTCCGATCGGCACGTTCAGCAGGAAGATCGCCGGCCAGGACAGGTACTCCACCAGCAGCCCACCGACGATCGGTCCGGCGGCTGCGGCGAACGCCGATGCCGCACCCCACGTTCCGATGGCACGGCCCAGCTCGGCCGGCGGGAACGCCGACCTCAGGATCGCAAGGGTGTTCGGCACCAGCAACGCCCCGGCGAATCCCTGCAACACCCGGAAGGCGATCAGTGCCGGGGTCGACAGCGACAGACCGCACCCGAGAGAGGCGAGGGCGAAACCGACGACTCCGATCACGAAGATCCGGCGCCGGCCGAACCTGTCGCCGAGCTTGCCGCCGACGATCAACGTCACCGCCAGGGCGAGAAGGTAGCCGTTGGTCACCCACTGCAGACCGGTCATCGACGAGCCGAGTTCGCGGGCGATCGTCGGGTTGGCTATGTGGACGACGGTTCCGTCCAGGCTGACCATCACCACGCCCAACGCCACCGCGACGAGGGTCAACCGTCGCTTCCGCCTCGACAGGCCCGGGTCTACTGCCTCGATCACGCCCACGCAGCCCTCCAAGTGAAACACGCTGTATCAGTTGCGACAGGTTGTATCATTTATTGGGTGGGTGACGCTACTGAGCTCAACGTGGCCGACCATGGGATGCGGCAGGACGCTCGACGCAACCGGGACGCCGTGATCGCCGCGGCCATCCGGTTGCTCGCGGCCGACCCCGAGGCGAGCATGCGGCAGATCGCCGAGGCCTCCGGCGTGGCGCGAATCACCGTCTACCGGCACTTTCCTACGCGGGAGCACCTCATTCAGGCGCTCATCCACCTCGTCGTCGACGAGGAGAGGGCCGTCGTCACGACCGCGATCACACCGGGGGCCACGGCCGCGACGGTCTTCCACCGTCTTGGCCCCGGGATCATCCGAGTCGGCGAACGCTACCGCTTCCTCGACAACCGTCGTGGCGCGGCTACCGACGCGCCGCTGCGCCGCCCTGCGGCCGACGAGCCGCTACTGGTGTGGTTGACCGACGCCGCCGACCGGGGTGAACTCCGCACCGACCTCCCACCCGAGTGGGTGTACGCGATGATCCACGGCCTCGGCCGCGCCGCCAACGAGGAAGTTCTTGTCGGGCGCAGAACCGCCGAGGAAGCCGGTCAACTGCTCGGCCACACACTGGCCCACGCCTTCCTTGCCAGTGCGTGACGGAGCACCTCGCCGCGATGACCGTCGTCATCCGGCGCAGCCGGACCACCGCCCAGCCGTCGCCCGGTCCCTGACCGCCTACGGCCGCTGGCCGCTGGCCGCTGGCCTGACCTGACGACACTCACCCCGGGCGTGCCTGGCGTGTGTCGACGCAGCCACCCTTTGGTGGCGACGATGTGCACGGTGGCGTCGGGGTGCAGGGCAGCCTGTCGTGGCGTGATCGTCTGCTGATTTGTGAGACGACACGCCGGGCGAGTTCCCCAAAATCAGCAGACGATCGTGAAATCCCACCCCAGGGGGCGGGGTGGGAACACCGCCGCTGATGTCGTCGCTGACCGGCGGGCAACCCCACAGCGCCCCCTTTGCTCTGCTGCCCCCGGTGCAACGCTCGCGGAGCGTGACGATTCTGCCGACCTCTCGTGCCGGCCTCTCGTGCCGGCACCCGACGCGAAGCGGCTACGCGACGCCGGTGCCGGTGCTGGTGCTGCACGGCGGTGCTGGTCGTTGCACGGCGGTGCTGGTGTTGCGGTGGCGGCAGCAGAGCAAAGGAGGCGAGGTGGCACCACCCGCCCGACACCCCAGCCGCTCGGACCGCCGGACGGCCGGCCCCCTGTCCCACCTCACCCGCCCACCCACAACGGCCAGGACCCACAACATGAACAGGATCTTCGCCGCAATCCATCGATCAAGCCGCAGCTACCGCACTTACCCCCATGCGGTGGATGCCGCTCCGGGGCCCTAGCTAGTGGCGGGGGCCCAGGAGGCGGGTGGCCAGGACGGCGGCCTGGGTACGGCGCTCCAGGCCCAGCTTGGCCAGCACGCTGGAGACGTAGTTCTTCACCGTCTTCTCGGCCAGGAACATCTTGCCGGCGATCTCCCGATTGGTCAGCCCCTCGGCGACGTACTCCAGGATGCGGCGCTCCTGCTCGGTGAGGGCCTTCAGCTCGTTGGGCTGCTCCACGCCGCTGCGAATGCGATCCAGCACCCGGGTCGTGATCGCCGGGTCGAGCAGCGACTGCCCGGCGGCCACCCGGTGCACCGCGTCGACCAGGTCGGTGCCGCGGATCTGCTTGAGCACGTAGCCGGACGCGCCGGCCATGATCGCCGCGAACAGCGCCTCGTCGTCCTCGTACGAGGTGAGGATCAGCCCTTTGATCGACGAGTCCACGGCGCGGACGTCCCGGCACACGTCGATGCCGTTGCCGTCTGGCAGCCGGGCGTCGAGGATCGCCACGTCGGGCCGCAGCGAGGGGATGCGACGGGCCGCCTCCTGGGCGGAGCCCGACTCACCCACCACCTCGATGTCGCCGCTGCTGGTGAGCAGGTCGGCAAGGCCACGACGGACGACCTCGTGGTCGTCGAGAAGGAACACCCGGATCATCCCCCATTTCTACCCCCTCGCGCCGCCCCTCGCACGGGCCGAAGGTCCCGACGCCGACCGGGGGCCGCCTGGGCAGGGGGTCCCGGGGCAGAGGGGACATCCGGCCCTGCCCGCACACCGCCCCTATCACGCACCGTGGAGGTGGACCGAAACGGGGCGGCAGGAACTGCCACGGGAAGGAGCACCACCATGGAGACCGACTTCACCGTCGAGCAGCTCAGGGCCGCCGCGGCGGACGCCGTCCGGGCGCCGTCGCTGCACAACACCCAGCCATGGCGGTTCCGCCTGCGCGACGGCGGAATCGAGGTGGCGGTGGACCGCGAGCGCCGGCTGCCGGCCACCGACCCGAGCGGCTGGGGTGCCCGGATCGCCTGCGGGGCGGCCCTGTTCAACCTGCGGCTGTCGCTGGCCGTGGCGGGCACCCCGGCGAAGGTCCGGCTGCGTCCGTACCCGACGGAGACCGACGTGCTCGCCCGGCTCACCCCCGACGTGCCACGCCACCCGACCCCGGCGGAGCGGAGCCTGTACGCGGCCATCCCGCACCGGTTCAGCCACCGCACCCCGTTCTGGCCCGACCCGGTGCCCGCCGACGCCCGCTGGCGGCTCGGCGAGGCGGCCCGCGCCGAGCAGGGCTGGCTGGAACTGGTGATCGGGGTCAGCGCCGTCAACGCGTTCGCCGAGATCGCCCGCAGCGCCAACCGGGTCCTGGAGCGCGACCCCGCCTACCGCGCCGAACTGGCCGACTGGGTACGCACCGCGCCCGCCCCCGACGGAATCCCGGCCGCCGCCGGCGGCCCGCTGGGCGAACCGCAGGACCTGCTGCCCAGCCGCGGCTTCGGTGGGCGCGACCGGGCCCCGGGGCGGGACTTCGAGCCGGAGCCGCTGGTCGCCGTGCTCGGCGCGACGGGCAACACCACCACCGACCAGGTGATCGCCGGCCAGGCCCTGCAACGGGTGCTGCTCACCGCCACCGACGCCGGGCTGGGCGTGTCGATGCTCTCCCAGCCGATCGAGGTGCCGGGGGCACGGGAGGCGCTGCGGCTGTCCCTGGGCCGGTTCGGCACCCCGCAGATGGTGATGCGCATCGGGTACGGCCAGCCGGGCTCCCCGACGCCGCGCCGCAGCGTCGACGAGGTGCTCGACCTGCCGGTAGCCCGGGCCTGAGCCGCCCGGCCGCCGCTGTTCACCGTCGGACAACGGCCTGGTAACGGGTCGGCGAAATTTCCGGAGGGTCGCTTGAAAATCAACACCGTTCAGGTGCCGCTGCTCGTGTCCGAGCCGAGCCAAGCCTGATAGGGCAGGTTGCGGTCTCCCTCACTGCCCGCGCCCCGGATCGTCCCACGGTCGCGCTTCTTTCTTTCATCCGCCAGTCGCTTGATGGCTAGTCGGCCTTCCACCGCCTCGTCACGTCGACGTGCCGACGCCCTCCGGACCCGGAACAGAGCGAAAGCGGTAAGCAGTAACACGATGAGCACGGTCCAACCAATGCTATTCATCGCCCGACCTCTCCCCTCGGCGAACGCCGGCTATCACATTCTCCGAGGCCAGAGGAGATTCCTCAAGAAGCCGCGAGATGAGAGCTCGCATGTACCGATCAGCGGGCGGCGGCGAGCAGGGCCGCCTCCCGCTGCGGGTCCAGGCCCACGGCCTGCCGGGGCGGGCGGCCGGCGCGCGGCGGCACCGTCCCCACCTCGCACAGCCAGGCCCAGGTGTCGGCGATGGTCTCGGCCGCCGGCCGGCAGGTCAGCCCCGTCGCGTACGCCCGCTCGACGGCCCGCTCGTGCAGCATGCGGTACTCGTGCCCGACGGGGACCCAGATCGGCAGGTCGTTCCAGGGCTCCACGCCGGCGGCGAGGATCGGCTCCGGCGTGGTCCAGCGCAGCCGGGCCGCCGACCCGGTGGCCGCGACGCAGGCGTCGAGCAGCTCACCCATGGTCGCGTGCCCGGTCCGCGACACCACGTTGTACGCCCCGCCGTCGCCCGCCACGCCCCGGTCCAGCAGCCAGATCGCCAGGTCACGGACGTCGACGTACTGCACCGGCAGGTCGGTGGGGCCGGGGGCGAGCACGTCGCCGCCCCGGGCGATCCGGGTCAGCCACCAGGGCAGCCGCCCGATGTCCTCGCCCGGCCCGAGGATCAACCCGGCCCGGGCCAGCAGCGCCCGGTCGCCGAACACCTCCACCGCGGCCCGCTCGCCGCCGGCCTTCAGCTCCGGGTACCCGCCGCCGGTGGCGTCCGGCTCGGCGGCCACGACGGGCGCGTCCTCGGCCGCACCGAGCGAGAACGGCGGCGCGTAGACGGAGCCGCTGGAGACGTAGCCGTACCAGCCCACCGAGCCGTGCAGCGCCCGGGCCGCGTCCCGCACCGCGCGCGGCGCGCCGTCCCAGGTGTCGACCACCAGGTCCCACTCGCCGCCGGCCAGCGCGGCCAGGCCGTCGGGCACCGTCCGGTCACCCCGCAACCGGCGCACGCCCGCCGGCAGCATGCCGCCGCTGACCCCTCGGTTGAAGACCGTCACCGACCAGCCGCGCCGTACCGCCTCGCCGACCGTCGCGCCGCCCACGAAGCCCGTCCCGCCCAGCACCAGAAGTCTCATCGGCCCAGCCTGCCGCCGCCGGGGCGCGGCGTCGACGATGTTCACCGGCAGCGGATCTGCCGACGGCAGAAGCCGACCGGGCCCGCCGGGTCGCGCGGCGCGGAGCCAGCCGGTTGCCTATCCGTGGTCCGGACCTGGCTGGGCGGTGTCGTTTGAGGTTGTCTCGGGTTCGGTGTGGAGGAGTTCACGGGCCTGCTCGGCGGCACGGGTGATGCTCTCGCTGATGAAGTCGAGGAAGCGGGCGATGTTCTCCAGGCGGGTGGCGGCGCGGGTTTGGGAGCCGAGGATGGCGACGCCTTGGCGGGCGGTTTCGACGAGCTGGTCGTTGGCTCGGGCGCTGGCGATCGTCGCCTGGTAGAAGAGTTCGTCGTCGACGACGTAGCGGTCGCGGCGGCGTTCGTCGCGTTCTCGGCGGACGAGGCTCTGGCTCTCCAGGAAGGCGATCGCCTTGGAGATGGACGCCGGGCTGACCTGGAGGCGCTGGGCGAGTTGGGACGCGGTGAGGCTGCCCTCGTCGGTGGTGAACAGGCAGGTCAGCACCCGGGCCGCCATCTTGGCCAGGCCCGAAGCCATGAGGACGGTGGTGAACGTCTCCTCGTATTCGGCCACAGCCTCGGCGTCGCGCCCGTGTGGCTGGGGGACCGACTCCGCCCCTCGTCCCGAGGGGGGCCTGCGCCGGCGGGCGCGGCGTTCGGCGGCGCGGTGGGCCAGGTCGGCGCGGTAGGCGGTGGGGCCGCCGTTGCGCATCACCTCACGCGTGATCGTCGACGTCGGACGGTCGAGGCGTCGGGCGATCTCGGCGTAGGGGAGGCTGTCGGCCAGCCCCAGCGCGATCTGCTGGCGTTCCTGCTGGGTGAGTCTGCCTCCCGGCATCGCGATCTCCTCGGTGATCCCTCATGGCGGTCCCTGATCCCCCAACTATAGCGTTCACTTCTCATTCATTGCAATGATCAGCGCGGTCGTCGTTGCGTTGTTATCAGGATCATTGCAACAGCTTTAGTGCTTTGACCCGGCAATATGCTGGTTCTGCGCAACGAAGATGTTGCCTCGTTCTGGAAAGCAACGTAGCGTTTCCGGTATCAGAAACAACGAGCGAGCACGGGAGAGCACGATGCAGAAGTTCGACACCCCCGCCCCGGTCTCCGCCGTCCTGGACGTCCCGGCCGGACGCATCCAGGTCATCGCCGCCGACCGCGCCGACACCACCGTCGAGGTCCGGCCCGCCGACCCCGCCAAGAGCCGCGACACCAGGGCCGCTGAGCAGACCACCGTCGCCTACGCCGACGGCGTCCTGCGGATCACCACCTCGGCCCCCGACAACCAGCTCTTCGGCCCCTCCGGATCCTTGGAGGTCACCGTCCAACTGCCCGCCGGCTCCCACATCGAGGCCAAGGCCGCCAGCACCGAGTTCCGCGGCGTCGGACGCCTCGGCGACGTCGCCGTCGAAGGCGCGTACCGCCAGATCAAGATCGACGAGGCCGCGAGCGTCCGACTCACTGCGATCGACGGCGACGTCGAGGTCGATCGGCTCAACGGCCCCGCGGAGATCAGCACCGCAAGGGGCGACATCCGGATCACCGAGGCCGTGCGCGGCACGGTCGTGCTCCACACCCAGTCCGGCGACATCTCGGTCTCGGCCGCCGCCGGCATCTCGGCCGCCCTGGACGCCGGCACCGGTTACGGCCGCATCAGCAACGCCCTCAAGAACGATGGCACCGCCGAACTCGACATCCGCGCCACCACCTCCCACGGCGACATCACCGCCCACAGCCTCTGAAGGAGCAGAACCGGGACAACCCGGCCGGGACTACCCGCGATCGAGACCCTGTCGGTCGTCGCCGACGACGCGGCCGTCCGTCCCGAGGGGCCCGCGAGCCACGTGCAGGGCCCGGAGAAGTCGCCCAAGACGCCTAACACGAACAGGTGGAACTCATGACGAAGAACAGCACTTCCTCGGCCATGTCGAAGTGGACCGGCATGATGCCGGTTGACGACACGGCCCTGGCCGTCACCGACACCGGCGGTCCCGGCACCCCTGTTGTCTACCTCAACGGCCAGTTCGCCACCCAGGGGTACTGGCGGCGGGTCATGGCTGAGCTGGGGACGGGGTGGCGGCACATCACCTACGACGAGCGGGCCCGCGGCAAGTCGAAGCGTTCGGCGGACTACTCCTTCGAGGCAGCCGTCCGGGATGTCGATGCCGTTCTCGCGGCCAGGGGCGTGGACCGGGCGCTGGTGGTGGGCTGGTCCTACGGGGCGGTCGTCGGGGCGCACTGGGCCAGCCGGAATCCGGAGCGGGCCTTGGGCGCGGTCCTGGTCGACGGCGCGTTCCCGTACGACTGGCTCGACGAGGCCATGGAGCAGCGGATCCGGACGCTGTTCCGGCGGATGAGCTGGTTCCTGCCGCTGCTGCGCCCGACGGGCCTGGCCCCGCGGATGACCGCCGAACAGCAGGCGAACAGCAACATCGAGCTCGGCAGGCTCTCCCGCGAGCGCGAGCTGGGCCCCGTGCTGGACACCATCACCGTCCCGGTGCGGTACGTGGTCGCCTCGGGGACGTCCCTCGGAAGCCGCGGTGACGAGCAGGAACGGATACGCACCAGCCTCGATGCGGTGACCGCCCGTAACCCGAACATCCGGATCGGCGCGAAGGTCGCCAGCAACCACGGCGCGATCCTCAAGAAGGACTTCCCGGCCATCGCCGAGGCCGTGCGCGAGGTCGCCGCCCTCGACCGCGGGAGGCGCTGAAGACACGACCAGCGGACTGACGACAACACACGCCGTCGTCATCGTCCAGCTCGACCGCGTCTGGTCGCGCCGGGGCCACGGAGCCCAGCGTGCGCCCGGCCCAGGGCGGGCGGGTCGGGTCAGCCGGCCAGGGCGGCGAGGAGCTGCTCGCCGTACCGGGCGAGCTTGGCCTCCCCCACCCCGCTGAACCGGGCCAGGTCGGCCAGCGTCGACGGTGGTTCGGCGGCGATCTGGCGCAGCGTCGCGTCGTGGAACACCACGTACGCGGGCACCCCCTGCTCCTTGGCGGTCGCCGCCCGCCAGGCGCGCAGCCGCTCGAACACCGGCTCGGCCGCCGGGGACAGCTCGACCACGGCTGCCACGCCGGGGCGGGTCTTCGACGACCTGGTCCGCGCCGGCCGGGCCGCCTCGCGGCGCATCGGCACCGGCCGGCGCCGGCCCAGCACCTCGGCGCTGGTGTCGGTGAGGACCAGGGTGCCGTAGTCGCCCTCGACGGCGAGCAGGCCCTGGGCGAGCAGTTGCCGGACGACTCCCCGCCACTCGGCCTCGCTCAGCTCCTCGCCGATGCCGAACACGGTCAGCGTGTCGTGGCGGTGCTGGGTCACCTTCTCGGTGCGCCGGCCGAGCAGGATGTCGATGCACTGCCCCGCGCCGAACTTCTGGTTGCGTTCCCGGTGCAGCCGCAGCACCGTCGACAGCAGCTTCTGCGCGGCGACCGTGCCGTCCCAGGACTCGGGCGGCTCCAGGCAGGTGTCGCAGTTGCCGCACGGCCCGCTGTCCTGGCCGAAGTAGCTCAGCAGCCGCACCCGGCGACACTCCACGGTCTCGCAGAGGGCCAGCATCGCGTCGAGGTGGGCGGCGAGCACCCGCCGGTGGGCGAGGTCGCCCTCCGAGGAGTCGATCATCTTGCGCTGCTGCACCACGTCCTGGAGCCCGTACGCCAGCCAGGCGGTCGACGGCAGGCCGTCCCGGCCGGCGCGGCCGGTCTCCTGGTAGTAGCCCTCCACCGAGCGGGGCAGGTCGAGGTGGGCGACGAACCGCACGTCCGGCTTGTCGATGCCCATCCCGAAGGCGATGGTGGCGACCATGACGAGGCCGTCCTCGCGCAGGAACCGCTTCTGGTTCGCCGCCCGGGTGGCCGCGTCCAGGCCCGCGTGGTACGGCAGCGCGGAGACGCCGTTGGCGACCAGGAAGTCGGCCGTCTTGTCGACCGAGGCCCGGGACAGGCAGTAGACGATGCCGGCGTCGCCGGGGTGCTCGGTCCGGAGCAGGTCGAGCAGCTGCTTGCGGGGCTCGCGCTTGGGGGCGATCCGGTACTGGATGTTGGGCCGGTCGAAGCTGGCCACGAAGTGCCGGGCCCCGGTGAGGTCGAGCCGGATGGCGATCTCGGCGGCGGTCGCGGCGGTGGCCGTGGCGGTCAGCGCGATCCGGGGCACGGCGGGCCAGCGCTCGTGCAGCATCGACAGCGCCAGGTAGTCGGGGCGGAAGTCGTGGCCCCACTGCGCCACGCAGTGCGCCTCGTCGATGGCGAACAGCCCGATCCGGCCGCGCTCCAGCAGCCCGACGGTGGCGCGGCTGCCCAGCGCCTCCGGGGCGAGGTAGAGCAGGTCCAGCTCGCCGGCGAGGAACGCCGCCTCGACCCGCCGCCGGGCGTCGAAGTCGAGGGTCGAGTTGAGGAAGCCGGCCCGCACCCCGACGGCGGTGAGTGCGTCGACCTGGTCCTGCATGAGGGCGATCAGCGGGGAGACGACCACCGCGACGCCGTCGCGCACCAGCGCGGGGATCTGGTAGCACAGCGACTTGCCGCCGCCGGTCGGCATCAGGACCAGGGCGTCGCCGCCGCCGACCACGTGGTCGATGATCTCCTGCTGCTCGCCGCGGAAGGCGTCGTAGCCGAAGACCCGGCGGAGCACGCCCAGCGGAGTCTCGGTGAGCGTGTCGCTGGGGGAAGTCATCGGGCGAGTCTACGAGGACTCCCCGACACCGTCCCGCCCCACGCCGACCTGGGCGTGGCCGCCCTTGTGACGGGTGCGGCCGGCCGGTGGCCGAGAGAGAGGAATAAGGACCGTGCGTTCTGGTGGGCGATACTGGGTTTGAACCAGTGACCTCTTCCGTGTCAAGGAAGCGCGCTCCCACTGCGCCAATCGCCCGCGGGCAGCCGGCCCGGACATGTCGGGGCCGGCGGCGGTCGGCCCCGACGGGGCGGATCGCGAGCGGACGACGGGATTCGAACCCGCGACCCTCACCTTGGCAAGGTGATGCGCTACCAGCTGCGCTACGTCCGCGTGTCGCCGAACACTCTCGGCGACGGGGTGAACTGTACCCGACGACAAGATCGCCGACGGCACCGGCCCACCGGCGGCCGGCTGCCACCGCAAGACACCGCCGGGGGGAGCGTGCGCGGCCCACCTCCGAGTGGGCCGATTACCCGGTTCGCCCACGGGGTACTTCCTTCCATCGACAGCACACTGCATCCCCCGAAGGAGGCTGTCGTGGGTATCGGCACAAGCATCTTCCTGATCGCGGTCGGCGCGATCCTCACGTTCGCGCTCGACGCCAACCTCGGCGGCGTCAACCTGGACGTCGTCGGCTGGATCCTGATGGCCGCCGGCGTGCTCGGCCTCGTCATGACCACGCTGGTCTGGGGCCGCCGCCGCGAGGTGGTCACCACCACGGAGCCGGTGGAGTACCGCCGGGTCGAGGAGCGCCGGGACGTCACCCCGCCGCTGTAGGTGGCGACTGGCCCCGCCCTCCGATGGATCATCGCGGCGTGGACGACGGCGTTCGCTCGGCGACGTTCAGGCTGCCTGCGGCGGGGCCTCCTCGTCGCCGAGCTGGTCGGCGAAGTCGAGCCAGCCGCCGGCGCAGGCCCGCGCCACCGCGTCCAGCGAGCGCCGGCAGTGCGCCGGCAGCGCGTCCGCCGTCGGGCCGGAGCGGTCGAGGAAGGCCAGCGTGGCTGACACCATTCTCAGCAGCGCCCGGCCCTGATCCGTGTAGCGCAGTGCCGGCTCCCGGGTCAACCATTCCAACTGCTCGCGAATCCTCGGCACGGCGGGCTGCCCGGCGTCCCCCGCGACCCACTGCCGCGCCCCGGCGTCGGTGCGCCGGACCCCCTCGGGGCCTGCGGCCAGCATGCGCCGCTGTACGTCCAGCGCGGTGCCGACGGACACGCCGGCGCGGCGGGCCACCACACGCAGGCTCGCCCCCGGCTCCTCGCGCATGATCTGCTCGGCCGCGCGGCGCCCCTCCTGGGCGGAGATCGGGTGGCGTCGGCCGTCGCGGCCGATCCGGGTGTCCAACTGCTGGCGGCCGTCGGCCGATTCCTGCCGCAACGTGGCGACCGTGCGCGGCGCGACCCCGCACACCGAGGCGATCCAGCGGTCCGAACAGTGGGGGTACGTGCCGAGGATGCGCCGTACCGCCGCCGCGCGGTCCCCCGCGCGCAGCGTCTTGCCGTGGACCGCGTTGAGCCGCACCGCGACGACGAAGGCCTCTTCGCCGGTTCCCTCGAAGTACATCACGGGCACCTGCCGCTGACCGAGGCCGCGCGCCGCGGCCAGCCGGTGCAACCCGTCCATCACGCGCATCGTGTCCCGGTGCACCACCAGCGGCGGCAGTTCCTCCATCAGCCCGGTCAGGTGCCGGACGTACGGGCCGTCGATCCCGCCGAGCCGGGGAGACAGCCCATCCCGCAGCAGGGTGACATCCACCCATTCGATCTCGCTGCGGACACGCTCGAGCACGTCCTCGATCCGCCTCTGCGCCAGCACGGCGGGCTGCGCCACGACGTCGATCGTTGCCACCGGTGCAGGACCCATCGCTTCTGCTCCCCATCGGACGACAGCCACCCGAACATCCGCCCAGCTCAGGTGGGCAGGCAGAAGCTATCGCGACATCGCCGCGGGTAGATACAAACTCCGTACAAGGTCAGTACAGGCCCCTCACAGGCCCGGCCGTGCCCGGCTGCGCCGCCGAGAGACGTTCCGCCGATCCGGCGGGCCAGGACGACGGTCAGCGGCCTGCCGCCAGCAGGTCCCGGAGGCGGTCGGCCAGCACCTGCGCGCCGGCCGCACGGTACGCGGCGACGGCCGCCTCGACCGTCGCCGGCGCCTCGTCGGCGTCCGTGGCGGCCAGGCAGCGGGCGAGCGCCGCCAGCGCATCCGCCTCGACCATCCGGAAGTCGTGCGTCGTCGCCAGCTCACGGGCCTCCGCCGCGCAGCCTCGGGCGAGCCCGTGCGCTCCCAGGCCCAGGTGTACGACGGCCAGCCCCACCTGTGCGCGCGCGGCGAAGTAGGGATAGCCGTTCTGGCGTGCCATGTCCAGCGCCTGTCGCAGGAAGCGCAGCGCCCCGGCGGGGTCGCCGCCGGCCCGACGCGCCTCCCCCAGCGTGCACAACAGCGCCGCCTGCGCCCGCTGGTCCCGGACGATCACCGCGAGGTCGTACCCCTGCTGGGCGGCGCTCAGTGCCCGCGCCGCGTCACCGCGCTGCGCGTGGAGCTGGCTCAGCTCGTCCAGGGTGGACAGCTCTCCGTGCATGTTGGACCGCCGCCGGTAGCCGGCCAGCGCAGCCGTCAGGTGCTTCTCGGCCGCGCGTTCCTGACCGAGCTGGCGCAACACCATGCCCAGGTTGCCCCGGGTGGACAGCACCGACGCCGTCCGACCGGCGGCCGCGTTGATCCGCAGGGCGTCGCGCAGGCACTCCGCCGCCTCCGCCAGCTGGCCCTGATCGGCGTACATGGCGCCGAGCCCGTTGAGCGCCAGCGCCCGCACCGCCGCCAGTTCGGTACGGTCGCCGCACAGCCGCAGCGCCTCCCGGTACCCGCGTTCCGCCTCGTCCAGGCGCCCCTGCTCGGCCCGCACCACGCCGATGTTGTGCCACAGGTACGGGGCCGCAGCCGGCCAGTCCGAGCCCTGGGACAGCCGCTCGCCGGCCCGGTAGTCGGCCAGCGCCTGCGCGTGCCGGCCCAACGCCCACATCGCCTGACCACGGCTGAGCAGCATCGCCGCCCGGCCGGCCCGGTCGGCCGCCGCGGTGGCGGCCCGCAGCCCGGCTTCGGCGGTACGCAGCCAGCGGTCGACGTGTCGGCGGATCAGGAAGTACCCGCGTAGCTGGTCGGCGAGCAGCCAGCTCAACTGCGGCCGAGCGCCGTCCGCCGCCCGCTCGACCAGCGCCAGCAGCGCCCCGGCCTCCGCGTCCAACCAGCGCAGCGCCGCCTCCTGGTCGGCGAAGGGTCCGCCGCCGGAACTGGCGACCAGCCGCACCATGCCCGGGTTGAGCAGTTCGACCGCTTCCGTGGCCGTCCGCAGCGACCAGGAGTGCAGCCGGTTCCGGGCGGCGTCGGCGTCGACCGGGTCCTCCTCGCCCAGCAGCCGCGCCGCGTACAGCCCGAGGAGGTCGTGGAAGCGGAACCGCTCGGCGGTGTACTGCAACAGCATGTTGGCGTCCAGCAGCTCGCCCAGCACCAGGTCTGCCTCCACCTGGCCCACGCCGAGCAGCTCCGCGGTGGCTTCGACGCCGAAGTCGTCCCCGGGATGCAGCGCACACAGCCGGAACGCCCGACGGACCGACTCGCTCAGGTCCTGGTAGCTGAGCTGGAAGCTGGCCAGCACGCTGGTGTCGCCCGCACTCAGCTGGGTCAGCCGGTGGTTCTCGTCGCGCAGCCGGTGGGCCAGCTCCGCCGTGGTCCAGGCCGGTCGGCTGGCCAGCCTTCCGGCGGCGATGCGCAGCGCCAGGGGCAACTGGCCGCAGGCGGCCGCCAGCTCCCGGGCGGACTCCGGATCGGCCGACACCCGGCCCGCGCCCACGGTCGAATCCATCAGCCGGACGGCGTCCGCAGCGGACAGGGTCGCCAGGTCGACGATCAGCCAGGGCGACAGGTCGGGCAGCCTGCGCCGGCTCGTCACCAGCGCGTCACTGCCGCCCGGGCCCGGCAGGAGCGCCCGCACCTGCGCCGCATCGCGGGCGTTGTCCAACACCAGCAGCATCCGGCGATCGGCCAGGGCGCTGCGCAGCAGCGCCGACGCCTCCTCCTCGTCCGGCCCTATCCGGCCGGCCGGCACCCCGAGCGCGCGCAGGAAGCGTCCCAGCACCTCCATCGGCGTCGCCGGCCCGCTGGTGCCGCTGCGCAGGTCGGCGTACAGCTGACCGTCCGGGTACTCGCCCCGCAGCCGATGCGCCAGGGTCAGGGCCAGCGCTGTCTTGCCGACCCCGGCCGAACCGCTGATCAGCACCACCCGCATCGACGCCGGGCCGGAACGGGCCAGCGCCGCGCCGATCCGATCCAGTTCCCGCTCGCGGCCGACGAAATCGGACGGCCCCGCCGGCACCTGCCGGATCGGGGTCCCCCGGGGCGACGGGGTGACGGCCGGCGGCCACTGCTGCCGGAGCACCGCCTCGTACGCGTAGCGGAGCTGCGGCCCCGGATCGACGCCAAGCTGTTCGATCAGTGCCCGGCGGACCCGGTCGTACGCGGCCAGCGCCTCGGCCTGCCGTCCGGACGCCGCCGCCGCCATGATCAGTTCAGCGTGCAGCGGCTCGTACAGCTCCAGCCGCTCCGCCAGCTCTCGCAGCAGCGGCAACACCTGCTCCTGCTCGCCCAGTTGGCGGCCGAGCGCGGCGGCCTGGCACAGCAGCGTCGCGTACTGCTCGAACAGGGCGGCGACCAGCGGGGTTCCCCGCAACTGCTCCACGTCGGTTTCGCCGCGCCACAACCGGGCCGCCGCGAGCAGCTGCCCCAGCGCCCGCGCGGGGTCGTCGGCGGTGTGGCCGGCCTCGGCCAGCTCACGGAAGCGCAGCAGGTCAAGATGGTCGGCGTCGAGCGCCAGCCGGTATCCGCTGCCGGCAGCGACCAGGACGCCTGCCCCCTCCGCCCCCCACAGGCGGCGCAGCCGGCCGACGTAGCTGTGCAGCAGGTTCAGCGCGGACGGCGGGCGATCCTCGCCCCACAGCAAACCCATCAACTCGTCGCGCCCCACCACCTCGCCCCCGGCCAGGGCCAGCCGGGCCAGTAGACAGCGGTGTCTCGCCGAACCGAGCCGCAGCTCGATGCCGCCGCGCCGAAGGATCAGCGGGCCGAGCACCGCCACGGTCAGAGGCCGGGCACCGGCCGGTGGTGGGGGGTGCGCCCGCCGGGACCGCGCCGCCGGAGCCACCTGCATCAGCATGGCGGCGTCGTCCGCCCCCGCCGCGCTGAGGTAGCGGGCGAGCGCGTGCAGGGTGGCGGCGCGGGGCACCCGGGTGCGCCCCTGCTCCAGGTCGCGGATCGCCGCGATGCTGACGTTCGCGGACACCGCCAGGTCCCGCTGGGTGAGGCCGAGTTGCTCGCGTAGCCGGCGCAGCTGCGCCGAAACGGGCTCGGACGCGTCGCCGCTCCCCTGACCGGCCATGTCGGACACCGGATCAGCGTCTGTGCCAGGCCGGATGGAAGGTCTCATCGATCACAGTGCAGACGGTACTTCAATCTGGCTCTCCCCATACCCGGCCGCTACGGCACCTTCGGGTGGTACGGCGGGCCGTCGCCCGGGCGTGCGCTGGCAGCAACCCGTGGGCGGCGGAAGGACGGTACGGTGATCCAGAGGTGGACGGTATGCCGCGCACCGCCGCCGAGACCGCTGCGCAACGGCCACAGGCGCGAAAGGTGATCGTGTCACATGCGGTTCAACCTGCTCGGCCCGTTGACCGTCGAGAGCGCCGCCGACCGGGCGGTGCCGCTCGGCTCCGGAAAACAGCGACAACTGCTGGCCACCCTGCTGCTGATGCCCAACGAGGTCGTCGGGGCGGCGCAGCTGATCGGGGCACTGTGGGGCGACGAGCCGCCGGCCTCCGCCCTGGCCAACCTACGCACCTACGTGCTCGGCCTACGCCGCCTGTTGGACGCCCCCGACACGCCACCGCGGATCGTCGCCGACGCGGGCGGTTACCTGCTGCGGGTGCGCCAGCAGGAGCGCGACGTGGATCGGTTCGATGCCGCCGTCTCCCGGGGACGGTCCTGCCTGGCCGTCGGAGACGCCGCGATGGCACAGGCCGAGCTGACCGTGGCGGTCGACATGTGGCGCGGTGACCCGCTGGCCGACGTGCCGCTGTCCCCGCTGACAGCGGGTCGGGTCGCCGCGCTGACCGAGCGACACCTGCTGGCCGAGGAGGACCTGGCGGAGGCGACGTTGCAGCTCGGCACCCCGGCCGAGACGGTGCGGCGGCTGCGCGCCCTGCTCGAGCGTCATCCCCAGCGCCAGCGCGCCTGGGAGCAGCTGATGCTGGGCCTGTATCGCCTCGGCGACATCAACGGTGCCCTCGACGCGTTTCGCGCTGCCCGGCGGACGCTGGCCGAGCAGACCGGGCTGGACCCGGGGCCGCGGTTGCGGCGGCTGCACGAGGACATCCTGCACAGCCGCGATCCGAGCGGCCCGGTGATGGCTCCGCCCCGGGCGACCAGCTCGACCGTCCACGACCTGCCGCCGGCGGTGGAGCCCTTCGTCGGGCGCACGACCGAGATCGCGGCCGGACGGGCGGAGTTGGAGGCCGGCACCGGGGCTGTCATCGCGCTGCACGGTCCGGGCGGGGTCGGCAAGTCCGCGCTCGCGGTGCACCTGGCCCACCTGAGCGCCGAACACTTCCCCGACGGCGTGCTCTACCTGGACCTGCGCGGCGCGGCACCCGCCGCGCCCCCGATCGACGCCCTCGGCCGCCTGCTGCGGGCGCTCGGCGTACCCGGCGGCGCGGCGCCCGTCGACGAGGCCGAGGCGACCGCCGTCTACCGCCGGTACGTCGCCGGCCGGCGGATCCTGGTGATCCTCGACAACGCGCACACCGCGGCCCAGGTCGCGGCGCTGCTGCCGGCGGGCCCGCCCAGCGCCGCCGTCATCACCAGCCGCCGACACCTGGCCACCCTGCCCCGCGGGCGGCACCTGCCGATCGACGTGCTGCCCGTTCCTGACGCGGTCGACCTGCTGGGCCGAGCCGGTGCGGGCGAACGGATCGCCGCCGACCCCGCCTCCGCGCACCGCCTGGCCCTGCTGTGCGGCAACCTGCCGCTGGCGCTGCGGGTCGCCGCGGCCCGGCTGGCGAGCCGGCCCGGCTGGCCGCTGGCGGCGTTCGCCGACCGGCTCGCCGACCCCGCCCGACGCCTCGACGAGTTGTCCTACGACGACCTCGGCGTCCGGCGCACCCTGCGCCTGGCGTACGAGGCGCTGTCCGAGGGGGACGCACACGAGCGGCTGTGCGCCCGCGCGTTCCGGCTCATCGGCGCCGTGCCGCTGGCCGTGATCAGCGTCGGCGCGGTCGCGGCCCTGCTCGGCCGGGGGCCCGAGGAGGCGCACGCGGTGGTGGAGACCCTCGCCGACCAACGGCTGTTGGAGCCCCGGCAGCCCGGCCGGTACGAGATGCACGACCTGCTGCGCCTGCTCGCGTACGAACAGGCGCGGGCGCACGAGAGCGGGGCCGATCGCGCCGCCGCGCTACGGCGGCTGGTCGAGACCTACATCGTGGCGGCCGAGCGCGCCACCGCCCTGGCCAACGCCGGTTGGACCCCCACCGACCCGCTGCCCGACGCCGTCGGGCCGTGGCAGACCTGGCCGGAGACCGCGGTGCAGGTCAGCGGCTGGCTGGACACCGAGCATCTCAACATCGCGGCGGCGGTGGCCCGGGCCAGCGAGACCGGCGGCGAGCCGGCCCGCCTGGCGGTGCGCCTGGCGTGGCTGAGCTACGCGCTGTTCTGGCGCAGCGGCTACCCCGCCGAGGCGCTCGCGCTGATCGATCGCGGCCTGGCCCTGACCGCCGCGCTCGCGCTGCACACCGAGTACGCGGTGACCCTCTACTACCGGGCGAAGCTGCGGCAGGCCGACGGTGACCCGGCCGGCGCCGAGGCGGATCTGCTCGCCGGCGCGAAGGTGGCCGAGGGTCTCCAGGATCACCTGCGCCTGTCGGCCTGCCTCGACGCGCTGGGCAACCTGCACTACCTCACCGGCGACCCGGTCCGGGCGCTGCGCCGCCACGAACAGGCCCTGACGCTGCGGCGACAGCACGGGACACCGCTTCACGTCGGCGGCAGCCTGAGCAACATGGCCGACGCGCAGTTCGATGCCGGGCAGCCGGAGCAGGCGCTCGCCGGCGCTCGCGAGGCGCTGCTCATCGCCCGCCGCATCGGTGCCACCGGCCTGGAGGGCGCCGCTCTGGCCATGTTGGGCCAGCTCGAGTGCCGGGCCGGCGACCATGACGCAGCCGAGCGGACGCTGACCGAGGCCATCGCCCGCACCGCCGCCACCGGCGATCTGCCCACCCAGTGCGAGGCCGCGCTGGCTCGGTGCGCCACGCGGCTGGCCGGTGGGTGGCCTCGGCGGGCGCTCGACGACGCCGTCTCGGCCCGCGACCTCGCCAGCCGGATCGGCGACCGCTATCTGCGGGCCGTCGCCGCCCGCGCGATGGTGGCGGCCACCACGGCCGAGGGGGAATCGCCGGCCGGACACCGGCCGGACACCGGGTCAGCGGCGGACCCGCGACGGCTGTCGGGTTACCGCTCGCCGATGTACGAGAGCTTCTTCGGTCGATGACCCCCGTGCGCCGGAGAGGGGGCGCCCACGCCCCCTCTCCGGCCGCCGATCAGCGGGGGGCAGGCGGATCGGGAAGTACGTGCCGGAGGAAGACCGGGCGCGGGACGGAACCGGTGGCCCCACGGGCCCGACCGGCGTCGCCCACCCGGGCGAGCGGCTCCTGGACGGTGTACAGCCGCAGCGTGCCGCCGGCGGTCCGGGTCAGGTAGGCCAGATTCGGACCGTTGGCGTTGATGAAGCTAAATGCCGTCGGATCGGCGGCGTAGGTCTCGAACGCGTCCTGGGCCGGGATCCAGTCGCTCCAGGCGCCGCTGCCCTGCGTCGTCTCGGCTGCGTAGTGGATGTAGCCGTCGGAGCCGCGCACGAAGACCCCGATCCGGCCGGTGGCCGGGCTCAGCACCGCGCTCGGCGCACCCGCCGCAACGGGGCCGGAGCCGCCGACCGGCGTCCACGCCCCGGTGAAGGTGCCGTCGACGCGGCGTTCCGTGGCCATGATCCGGCCCGCGCCGTTCCGGGCGAAGATCCGCATCCGGTAGCCGGGCAGCACCACCACGGCCGGGGTGCCGGTGAAGCCGCTGCCGCCGAGGCTGGCCCACGCCTGCAGCGTTCCGCCCGCGTACCGGGCCGCCCGCAGCGTGCCGGTGCTGTCCGCGACGACGACCAGAGCGCTCGCGTCGTCCAGCGGCACCGCCAGCGGGGTGCCGGTCAGGCCGGTGCCGCCGAGCTTGCGCCAGGCCAGCAGGTCCGGGTGCGCCGGGTCCTGCCAGCGGGCCCACAGGGAGCCGCCCGCGTCCACCGCGAACACCACCTCACGATCGTCGGACAGTCGCACCACGGCGGGACCGGAGGCCATCCGGCCACCCAGGTTGGTCCAGGCGACCCAGCCGGGGCTGCCGGCGACGGACTGGGTGCGGGTCCAGACATCGCTGTTGATGTTGCGAGCCGTGACCCGCACCAGGTTCTGCGTGGTCTCGGACAGCGCCGGCACCCCGCTGAACCCCTCGCTGCCGGAGACCGCGGTGAGCTGCAGCGAGCTGAAGTTGTCCGGATTCATCCGCCCGTGCAACAGCCGGCCGATGTTGTCGGAGTGGGCGAGCTCGATGCTGTTGGAGGTGGCCTGCGTCACGGCCGCGGGCGCGTGCGGGACCACCGGCACCGCCGGCCGGGCCGGCACGTGCGACGCGGTCAGCGTGCAGGCGTCGGTGATGGCGGCCACGTTGCTGAAGATGTTCCAGCCGTTGCCGACGGTCCGCCGGTGGATCGCCCAGGTGCGATCGTCCTCGCGGAAGCGGTACTGCGACAGGATCCCGCCGTTGTCGAGGCCGAACAGGGTGTCGCCGCCGGCCGAGAAGATGCCCCTGCCGAACACGTCCCAGCCGGTGCCGACGGCCTCCTGGTACTCGAGCCAACGCTGGCTGTCCGGCTCGTAGCGGTAGCGGAAGAGCCTGCCGTCGGTGGCGTCCCGGGCGTACAGCACACCCGGGCCGGCGGCGACGACAAGGTCGAAACGACCCCAGCCGGTGTCGAGCAGCCGGCCGGAGAAGATCCACTTGCCCGCCGCCTCGTCGTACCGGTGGACGCGCAGCCTTCCCTCGCCGTCGACGAGGTAGAAGTCGCCCCGCTCGTCGACGGTGATCTTGTCCCGGAACCCGGCGGTGGCATATTGGGTGAAGCTGGTGCTGATCAGCTGACCGCCGACGCCGTTGGTCATCTCCCAGCCGCTGCTGGTCCAGCGGTAGCGGTACAGGCCACTGGCGTTGATGCCGTAGACCCGGCCACCCGGGCCGCCGATGACCCGGCCGAAGGTCTGCCAGCCCGTACCGCCGGAGTAGGGGGCCGAGAAGGTGGAGTTCCCGCTGCCGGGCGCGTTGAGGGCGTAGCGCCAGATCGTGCCGCCGGCGTCCGCTCCGAAGACCGACGTCTGGGCGACGCAGCTCACGGTGTCGGCGGCCCGCGCGGGTGCCGGCTGGGCCATCGCCAGCAGGGTCGCGGCCAGCGCCGCGACCTGCGCGGCGGCCAGCCCGGCACGCCATCGTGACGGATTCATGGCAATCCTTTCGATCATGCCGACGATGCGGGTCGTCGCCCGTCACAGGTGGACGGTGCCGGCGACGACCCGATATATGGTCGACTGTTCAATACGAGGAGTTGGTGGTGCCGGCCTCGCTGACGGCGAGCAGATCCCACTTCCTGTCACCGATGCCGCAGCCGACCACCGATCGTGGGACTCCGGAGCCCGCTGTGAATCGCATGTGCGCCCCTTCCGCGCCGCCGTGTCACGGCGTCGGGGTGACGCTAACCAGTACCGGTGGGACATCGGCGACGCCGCACATCCCGTACTCGGACCCGTACTCCGGCCCACGCCGACCGGGTGGGCGCGACGACGCCGCGCCCACCCGGTGGGTGCGCTACGCCGGCGGGGCCGGAAGGGTGCGCGCGGCGAAGACGCCACGCGCGACCGACGCGCCGAGACCCGCGATCCCCACCGAGGTCGCCCGGTCCCGACCGGTCGCCGCGGCCAGGCCCGCCACCGGCTGCCGCTCGTAGACCCGGCTCGCGTTGTTCGCGTTGCGGAACAGGATCAGCCAGGTCTGTCCCGCGCTGTTGTTCACCGGCACGATCGTCGGATCCGTCGCCGTCGACTCGAACAGATCCGGAATCGCCGCCGACCAACCGCCGAACGCCCCCGAACCCTGCGTCGTCTCCCACGACAGCATCACCTCGCCCGACGGGCTACGCGTGACCACCGCCGTACGACCCAGCACGGGATCCAGCACCGCCGCCGGCGCGCCCGCCGACACGTACGACCCCAGCGACGTCCAGGCCGCCGGGAACGTCCCCGCCGCGTCCTGGTACTTCGTCGCGATCGTCCCGTTCAGGGACCGCACGAACACCCGCATCCGGTACCCCGGGTACACCACCACCGCCGGCACGCCGGTGCCGGTCCCACCCAGGTTCGTCCACCCGGACAGGGTGCCGTCGACGTACTCGGCCGTCTCCACCGTGCCGGACACGGTACGAAGGAACAACCGCACACCGGTGCGGGTCTGCGCGACGACCGGGGTGCCGACGAAGTCCCGGTCGATCAGAGCCTGCCAGCCCGGAACGGTGCCGGTCTGCTGGTAGACCCACAGCTTGCCGTCGACGTCCACGGCGAAGACCGCCATCGTCCCGGACGGCAGCAGCGCCAGCGCCGGGGCCGCGGCCATCGAACCGCCGAAGTCAGCCCAGGGGGCCCACGTCGCCGAACCCACCGCGGTCTGCGTGCGCGCCCACACGTCCGAGTCCGAGTAACGGGCCGCCACCTGCACCCGGCCGTCGCCCGACACACCCAGCGACGGTCGACCCGAGAACGCCTCGCTACCCGACACCACGGTCCACTGCACCGTGCCGAAGTTGTCCACATCGGGCTGGTGGCCGATCAGCACCCGGCCGATGTTGTCCGTGTACGCGTACTCCACCATCCCCAACGACGCGCCCGCCGCCGGGCCGGCCTGCGCACCCACCGACGCCGCGTACGACTCCACCGGCGCCGACGGAATCGGATCGGTGAAGAACCCCTGAATGTCCACCACGAGGCGGACGGTTCCGCCCGTGTTGTTCTTGAGCCGGACGTGGCCGTTGGTGCCGGGTCGGACGATCACCAGGGCGGCCGTGTCGCGGGAGGCGCGTGCGTGCACCTGGCTGACGTTGGGCTCGGCGCCGCCGGTCGGCCACACCTTGACGCCGCCGGCGGCGCTCGGGGCGGAGGCGATCACACTGAGCACCACCCCGGCCACCCCCCGGGTCGGCAGCCCGAGCCTGCCGGCCACCTGCACGTCGACCACGCCGCCGGCCGCGACCGGGGTTCCGCTGTCGTACAGCCGGGTCGCCGGAAGGTGCCGGAAGCCGGCCCCCTCGCCGGCGCTGCCGGTGATGTAGCCGTACGGCGCGACGATCAGGTCGACGGCGCCACCGCTCCTGTTGGTGAACGTGACCTGGCCGGCCGCGGAGAGCGGCAGCGAGACGACGTGCGAGTGGTTCCCGGTCGCCTCGAAGTTGAGCGCCGAGTGCCCCGGGGCGCCGCCACCGGCCGGCGTCACACCGAGCCAGCCGGACACGGTCACGTTGACCGCGACGACGTCGGCCAGCACGGCGGTCGCGGTGCTCGGGATCACGGCACCGGTCAGCGTCACCGTGCGGGTGCCCTGCGCGGGGATCTTCGCCAGGGCCGTCCCCGTGCCGTCCCGGGTGTCGACCAGCTTGTCCTGCGCGACGGGGACGAACCCGCCGCCCCCGCCGCCGGCGGTGGAGCGGAAGTAGCCCTGCGCGGTGGCGATGATGTGCGAGTCGCCGGCGAAGTTGCGCACGGCGATCCGGCCGTTGCCGCCGGGGCGGACGACCGCGGTGTTGGAGATCTGCTCCCCGGGCTGGATGTTGACCATCGAGATCCCGTTCGGGGTGGTGCCGTCGGGATATGCCTGCAGGTAGGTGTTGCCGGTGCCGCCCGGAGCCAGCAGCCGGACCAGGACCGCGCTGACCCCGGAGGACGGAATGCCGTCGACACCCAGGACCGGGAACGTCACCACGCCGCCGGTCCCGACGGCGCCGGTGTGCCCGCCGATGCCGAAACGGGTGTCGAGCAGCGCGGCGTTGCTGGGCAGCGCGACGTAGTCGCCGCCCAGCCCGGCCGCGTCCGCCGACGCCGGCGCCGGCCGGACGACCGCCACCGCGGACGCCGCCAGCAGCAGCCCCAGCACCGCCAACAGCCGCACCCCGAGCGATCTGGGGCTGTATTTTGTGGACATTTGACTCCTTGTCGGATTGAAGGCGATGCGCGAGATCACCGAGGTCTCCGGCCGGCGAGCGTCCTGACAACCAGCCGTCCCGTGTGACCGAGTGCGCCGACGCTCAGGGTCACGGAGAGGAGAGGGTCGAGGACGGTCTCGCCGGGGACGAAGTTGTCGCCGACGCCCTGGGCGGTTTCCACCGCGTCGACCGCGTTGCTGAACCGGTCCCGACGCTCCAGGGTGCCGCTGATGATGTCGGTGCCGTCGTTCACGATGTCGCCCCTGCCCCCCGGGCAGGTGCACGGGCTGGGTGCCTTGTCGAGCACGGCGGACAGGTTGGCCGGGCCGTGGACCGGGCAGGCCGGGTCGGTGTTGTGCACCAACATGTCCAGGCCGCCGACGATCACGAAGAACGTGTGCAGCGTGTCGACGGAGAGGTTGTACACCCGCTTGCGTTCGGTCCACTCCCTGGTGGCCAGCGCGGTCGCCGTGCCGCCGGTGGACGTCCGCAGCTGGTCGCCGGGCGCCAGGTCACCGGCCTCGACCCAGCGCCGGCCCTCCGGCGACCAGAACGGGTGACCCTGCGTCGCGGTGACCGTGCCGCTCGCCGTGCCCGCCGCGCCGTCGGTGTCCACCTCGACCTCGACGAGCTCCTTCTGACCCTCGCCGACGATGACGGCGTTGACCGCGAAGGCGCCGGTGCGGCCGGTGGTGGGGTCGGTGGCGAGCACCTTCTCGCCAACCTTGATCTTGCTGATCGGCTTGGTCGAGCCATCGGCCATCCGGACCAGGGTTTCGCCGCTGAAGCTGTTGCCGGTGGCGCAGGAGGCCACGTCGGCGACGTTGTCCATGCTGTGCTTGGCGTCCTTGACCAGCTTCGATCCGCCCCGGGCGACGTCGGCGATCTCGTCGGCGTGCCTGACGGCCAGGCTCCCCACCCGCGCCGCGCGCACCGCGCCGCCGCCGGCGCCACCGAGGGCGTAGCCGGCGATCGTCGCCGCAGTCCAGGCACACGCCTCGAGGTCGCCCTTGGTCACGCAGCTGACCAGGTCGGTGACGCCGACGGCGTCGGCGACGACGCTCAACGCGCTCTGCACGTACGGCGCCGCCGCCTGGGCGAAGTCCACCACCGCCTCGGTCGCCTTCGACACCGCCTCGACGACCACGCCGGCCGCCTCGACAGCCGCCTCGTAGATGACCTTGGTGGCCTGGACCGTGTCGACGACGACGTCCCGGACGACGGCGACCACCGCGGCCGGGATGTGCGCCGCGACCGACACCACCGTCTTGATGGTGGAGATCACCGGCTTCAGCACGGCGGCCAAAGCCCTGATCGGGTTGTGCTGGACCGCGTACTCGATGGCCCGTCGCGCGGTCTCGGTGATCCTCTGCTTCGCCACGTAGATCGCCTGCCGCGCCTGCGCGGCCTTCTGCTTGGCCCAGTTCACCGCGCCGGCGGTGGCCTTGCTCACCGCCTTGATCGCGCGGGACACCTTGCCGGCCACCCAGGTGGCCGCGGATCTGATCTTCCCGCTGACCCAGCTGACGGCCGCCCGGGCCTTGTTGTAGAGCGCCTTCGCCGCGCTGGAGATCGCGTTGGCCGCCCTCTTGATCGCCGAGCCGACCCAACTGGCCACGGACTTCACCCCGGACCAGACCGCGCTGGCCACCCGCTTCACCCCCGACCAGGCGGAGCTGGCGGCCTTCTTCACCCCGGACCAGACGCTGGAGGCGGTCTTCTTGACCTTGTTGATCACCGACTTGCACCAACCGCAGGACGGCCAGTGCCCGTCCGGGTCGGTGTGCGCCAGTGGATCGCCCGCCGCGTAGGTGTACCGGTTGGCCAGGATCGCGTCGCCGCTGCGGTATCCGACCGTGTCGCGGGAGACGAACGCCCCGGTGCCCGGCTCGTACCAGCGCGCGCCCATGTCGACCTGGCCGGTGGCCGGGTCGGTCCAGTCGCCCTGGAAGCCCAGGTCACCCGTGTCACCCTCGGTGGCGACGACCTCGCCGAAGGGGTCGTACGCCTTCGAGTCGGTGACGTCGGTCAGGGCGGTGTCGGCCGGGTCGATGCCGGCCACCACGTCGCCGTGCCCGTCGGTGACGGCCAGCAGCTCCTGGTCACCGGTTCCGACAGCGACGACCTCGCCGGCCGGCCCCCGGGAGTAGCGACCCGCGCCGTCGGTGACGACGTCGTCCGCCGTGCCCGCGTAGCCGAACGAGACCCCGCCGCGAGTCGCCACCCGGTCCAACGCGTCGTACGTGTAGCCCACCGAGCCGGCGGCGGTGAGCCGGTCGAACGCGTCGAACGCGTACGTCTCGGTCAGGCCGGAGCTGGTCCGCGAGGCGAGCGTGCCCCGCGCGGTGTAGGTGTACGTGTAGTCCGAGTCGGACACCAGGCGGTTGCGCTCGTCGTACGTGGCGGTCTTCGCGCCCGCCCGGGTCCGGTTGCCGGACGCGTCCCAGGCGTATGCCACCGCGCCCTGCGGGCCGGTCCACGAGACCAGGCGCCCGGCCAGGTCGTAGGCGTAGGTGTGGTTACCCGCCCCGACCGTTCCGGTCGTCTTCTTGCCGACCAGCTTGTCCTCGAGGTTGTAGGTGTAGCCGATCGAACTGACCGACTGCCCGGCCGAGTTGCGGGTGACGTCGCTGGTGACGCGCGCCAGATCGTCGTAGGTGAAGGCGCGGACGCGCCCGGAGCCGTAGTCGATGCCGGTCACCTGCCCGGCGGCGTCGTAGGTGTAGCTCTGGGTCACGTCGGCGATGCCGTCGCGGATCGCGGTGAGCTGGCCCCGGTTGTAGGTGTAGGCGGACGCCCCGGCGGCGTCGGCCCGGCTGGTCAGCTGGCCGTCGGCGTCGTAGCCGAAGGTGGCGGTGCCGGCCCGGCCGGTCGACGTGAGCAGGTTGCCGCGGTCGTCGTAGCTGAACGTGTCCGTGCCGACCGGCGCGGTGGCCCGGGTCAGCCGGCCGGTCAGGTCGTAGCCGAGGGTGCGCTCGGGGGTGCCGGCGCCGCCGCCGGTCTCACCGGTCAACCGGCCCGCCGCGTCGTAGCTGCGGATCCGGGTCACCCCGCCCGGCGCGGTGAGCCGGCCCGGCTGCCCGGCGATGTTGTACGCCACCGTCCAGGTGCGGTCGGTCGCGTTCGGGTGCGCGGTGGTGGCCGGCTCGACCTGCGACTCCAACAGCCCCCAGCTGTTGAAGGTGGAAATGGTGCGGTTGCCGCGCCCGTCGGTGTAGCGGGTGCGGTTGCCGGCCGCGTCGTAACCGAAGCTGGTGGTGACCGAGGTGGTGGCGGTGACGGGCTCCACCTGCCGGGTCGGCCGGTCGAGCGCGTCGTACTCGTAGGTCGTGGTCACGCCGCCCGGGCTGGTCGCCGAGACCATGTTGCCCACGGCGTCGTAGCCGTAGGTCTGGGTACGCAGGACCGACCCGTCCGGTGCCACGTCCGACTCGGCGGTGATCAGCCCCAGCGGGTCGTAGTCGACCCGCTCGGTGCGGCCCAACCCGTCGCTGGCGCGCACCTGCCGGCCGGCGTAGTCGTACCCGTAGCTGGTGGACACCCCGGCGGGGTCGACCACGCGGGTGACCTGACCGAGCGTGTCGTACACGTTGGAGGTGGTGGCGCCGCCGGGCGACGCCATCGACGTGATGTTGCCGGCGTCGTCGTAGCGGTACCGCGTGGTGAGGGTGCGGGCCGTGGGATACCGCTCCAACACCGTCGTGGTGAGCTGCCGGTCGAGGTCGTCGTAGGTCGCCTCGGTCCGGTCTCCGGTGGGGCCGGTCGCCGACAGCATCTGGCCGGTACGGGTGTAGCTGTACCGGGTCACGGCCCGATCCGTGACGCCGGTCGGCTCGTCCCGGCTGACCAGCCGTCCGAGCTGGTCGTACCGGTACCGGGTGGCGTTGCCCCGGGCGTCGACGGTCTCGACCACGTTGCCCCCGGCGTCGTAGCGGGCCGTCGTGGTCGGTTGCAGCGCGCTCACCCCCGCCGGCGGCCAGTACGTCGGGGCGGCGCGGCCGACCTGGCGGCCCAACCGGTTGTAGGCATAGCTGCTGACGTTGCCCCGGGCGTCGGCCACGTGCACCGTCTCGTCGAAGGTGTTGTAGCCGGTGACCGTGGTCGGCGCGACCGTGGTCGGCGCGCCGCCGTTCTCCTCGGCGGCCACCGCCGGAACCGTCGCCCTGACCTGGCGGCCCAACTCGTCGTAGTCGTAGCTGGTGGTCCGCCCCGCCGGGTCGGTGCTGGCGGTCAGCAGGCCGCGCTGGTCGTAGGCGCTGGTGGTGACCCGGGCGACCGAGCCGGCGGTGACCGTCTGGCGGATCGGGTTGCCGCTGTCGTCGTAGGCGTAGTCGACCTGCTCCGGGGCGGTGGACATGGTCCACGGCACGTTGGACGCCCGGCCGGTGCGCATCACCCGGGTGGCGTTGCCCATCGCGTCGTACGTGTACGACGTGGTCAGCGCGGCGCCACCGGGGTTGACCACGACGCTGGCGACCTGGCCCGTCCGGGTGAACGTCTGCTGGGTGACCGAGGTGCCGTTGGCCGCTGCCTGCCGGGTGAGGTTGCCGGCGCCGTCGTAGGTGTTCTCCTCCACGACGTAGTCGCGCGTGGTGCCGTCGGGGTTGCGGAAGTTCTTCAGCACGATGCGGTGCAGCTGGTCGTCGCCCTGGTACTGGTACTCCAACCGCCGACCCATCGCGTCGGTGTCGCTGACCATCCGCCCGGCGTAGTCGTACGAGTAGGTGTGCAGCACCAGGTAGTCGCCGGTGCTGGGGCCCCCGTCACCGGCGTACGCCCGCAGCCGGACCTCGGCCAACGCGTTGCGCGCGGTGTAGGCGTAGTCGTACCGGTTGCCGTTGGCGTCCACGACCGTGGTCTCGTTGCCGAACCGGTCGTAGTTCTTGACGGTCTCGTTGCCCTCCGCATCCGTGACCTTGGTCGGCCGGTTGTGCTGGTCGTACTCCCACGTGGTGGTGCGGGTCTCGTCGTCGCCGCGCACGTCGTCGACGTCGATGCGCGTCACGTTGCCGTCCACGTCGTAGACGGTCGTGGAACGCTTCTGGTGCGCCTGGCCGGTCACCTTGTCGGTCGTGACCGGCCCGGTGGTGCCGACCAGCCGCGACAGCGCGTCGTAGGCGGAGCTGGTGACCACCCCGGCCGGGTAGGCGTTCGAGGTCTCCGTGGTGGTGAGCGTGCGACCGAGCGCGTCGTAGGTGTAGCTGGTGACCGCGCCCGACGGCTGCGTGGCCCGGTACAGGTCGCCGTTCTGGTAGTAGGCGTAGCGAGTGACCTTGCCGCGCGCGTCGGTGCTGCTCAGCGGCAGTCCGGCCGGCACGTTGCCGCCGCCGTACGCGGCCTCGCCGCCGGTGGTGTACGTGTGGCTGACCGTGCTGCCGTCCGGGTTGACCTGCGTCGCCAGCTCACCGGCCGAGGTGTGGGTGTAGGTGGTGCGGTAGGTGTTGTCGGTGGCGCTGGCCGAGCGTCCGTCCCGCGACTCGGTCGGCCGGTCGTTACGCGGGTCGAGCGGGTCCGTCACGGTCGCCGGATAGGTCGTGTAGGTGGTGCTGCAGACGCTCGTGGTGCGGCAGGTCCGCTTCGACGTGACGTTGCCGCGCTCGTCGTAGGTCATCCGTACGGCGTCGCCGTTCTCGTTCGTGACCACGTTCTGGTTGCCGCGATCGTCGTACTCGAACGTGCGGATCGCCATCCCGTCCAGCGGGTGCCGCACGAACACCGGACCGCCCGCGTCACCCGGGATGATCGTGCAGAACGCCGGGTCGCCCGGGTCGGGGGTGGAGCACACCTTGGTCGGCGGCGACGGCGACGGCGACGGTGTGGGCGAGCCGGGCCGGTCCTCCTCGCGGGTCTCCAGGCCGAGCGGGGTGCCCGAGCGCAGCAGTTGCCCGGTGAGCGCGTCGTACTCGTACAGGTGCGGCCGGTTGGCCGGGTCCAGCACCTGCACGCTGCGGCGCAGGTCGGTGTCGCCGCCGTACACCAGCGGCGCGCCGATGCTCCACGTGCCGCCCTGCCGGTCGGTGTGCCTGGTGACCCGGTCGGCCGCGGTGTCGTACGTGAACTGCGCCGCGACCTTGCCGCTGGGCAGGGTCACCGTGGTCAACTGGTTGGCGCCGGCGGCGTACCGGTAGTGCTCCGTGACCGCCGCCTGGCCCAGCGGGTGGGAGTAGACGGCCACCTCGTCGATCGCGCCGGTGAAGTACCGCCGCGCCGTGGTGCCCCAGGCCGGCCAGGAGGCCGGCGAGGTCGCGTACGCCGCGCCGAGCTGGTTGAAGGTCAGCAGCGAATGCTCGACCGTGGCGCCGGTGCGCTCGGCCGCCTTGGCACCGTCGAGGTAGAGCGTCTGCACGTCGCCCATGGCCGACAGCACGACGTGGTGCCAGCGCCCGTCGTTGACGGCGGCGGTCGAGGTCAGCGGCGCGATCGTGGGGCCGCCGAACTGGCCGCGAAGCCTGCCGTCGGTGCCCACGTACAGCACCGGCACCCCGGTGGTGGACTCGGCGCCGAGCGCCTTGTCCTGGTAGCCCAGCAGCGGGCCGCCGCTGCCGGTGACGCTGTTCTTGAACCAGAGCTCGACCGCGCCGTCGCGGGGCTTCTTCACCGCCCCCTTGGGCAGTTCGACCACGGAGGAGGTGCCGTTGAAGCCGGCCGCGGTGTTGCCGGTGCCGGTCAGCGCGCCGGCCGCGCCGAGGGTGACGCTCGCGTGGGTGCCGGCGTCCTTGCCGAGGTTGACCGCGACCTCGCTGCCGGCGGCGGTGCCCTGCGCCTCACCCAGGCGCCAGTACGACTCCGGCTTCGCGTCGAGCACCCCGGTGCGGTAGTGCGACCCGGCGGCGTGGCCGTACCGGGTGCAGACGTTGCCCGGGGCGCAGACCGAGGTGAGCAGGTCACCGCTGTAGGTGTAGGTCCACGTCGGCGCCGTGCCGTTGACCGGGTCCGCGGCGACGCTGACCACGTGCGCGCCGGACCAGGTGAAGGCCAACGACCGGCCGGCGGTGTTGGTCTGGCTGTTGGAGACCCGGGCCCGGGCCAGCTTCCCGTCGGCGGTGCTGTAGGTCAGCACGATCGACCGCAGGGCGGCATCGGTGATCTTCGTCAGCCGGCCGGCGGCGGAGAACTGGTAGGCCATCTTCGCCTTGTCCACCAGCGTCCAGACGGTGCCGTTCCAGGTCAGCGACGCGGTGCGGCCGGACGGCGCGGCGAAGGTGCCGTCCGGGTTCCTGCCGAAGCGCACCTGCTGCCCGTCCGGGTAGGTGACCAGCACGTTGCCGGAGCCGTCCGCGTCGGCGACGAGACGCATGTCGTACCGGGTCGACCAGCCGGCCCCGAACGCGCCGTCGCGCCGCGGGTCGAGGCTGTTGTAGGTGCGGACCAGATTCAGCTCCGGACCGACCGTGGTGACCGTGGCGTCCATCGCGGTGGTGGAGACGTTGCCGGTCTGCGCGTCGAACTCGCGCTCACGCGCCGCAGTCGTCGCGCCCGCGATCCGCGAGGTGATCTCCGGCTGCGGCACGGAGGTGAGCAGCGTCGAGCCCGGCGACGACACCTCGTTGCCGCCGTCCTTGACGATCACCCGCCACTGGTAGGCCTTGCTCCAGGACAGCCGGCCGGCCGGCACCGTCCAGGCGGTCTTCGCCTGGAAACCCGAGTCGAAGCAGCCGGTGGTGCCACCCGACGCCGTCTGCTCGCACACCTCGAACTTGTAGGTGAGCGACGATCCCGGGGGCGCGTCGATGTCCACCGCGCGCGCCCACAGCTGCGGGGACAGGGTCGGTGCGGGGTAACCGTTCGGCGGGTAGAGCTCCTGCACGACCGGTGGGATGTCGATGACCTCGAGCACCATCCGGGCGGGCGGCACCTGGTGGTCGGTGAAGACCACGCCGCCGGTACGAACCATGGTGAAGTCGAGAAAGTACCTGCCCGGCGGCATGGCCTTGATGGTCGCGTCGAGGGTCACCTGGGCACCACGGGCCACCGGGGCGGTCAGGTTGGCCGCGCGCTGCTGGGAGACCGCCGCGCCGGTCAGGGCGTTGTAGGCGCGGTAGGCCAGGTAGTAGCTGCCCACCGCCCAGGCCTCGGCGCTGAGGTTGGTCACCGTCACGGCGACCCGGCCGTCCTGGTTCTGCAACACCGGCGGGTTGGGCACCGGCTTCGGGATCTGGTACGAGGCGTTGTACGGGCTGTGCGTCACGTACAACCTCGGCGGGTTCGCCGTTCCGTTGCCGGCGAACCGCTTCCCGCTGAGCGGATCGGCCGAGGCACGCAGCGACAGGCCGTTGTTGGCCTGCTCCCCGTTGACCCACCGCTGCACCAGCTCGGCACCGGCGCCGCCCAGGTCGAACGCCTCGGCCGCGGCCGGGCAGGCCGATTGGCTCTGACCGAACGCGACGTAGCCGTGCGCGAACGACTCGCCGGCCAACGCCGCGCCGACCGCCGGGCCGGGATAGGAGTAGCCGCCGCCGGCCGACCACCCGGCCGTCACCGGGTGCACGGTCACCTCCCGCGCCTGGCAGGAGTCGGAGTCGTAGTTGACCACCTGTAGCTGCGCGCCGAAGATCGTGTGGTAGCGCAGCCGGTCCACCAGACCACCGAACTTGACGTACGACGCGGCGTTGGTGCCACTCACCGTGCCGACCCGCAGCTCGGTGCCGCCCGCGGCGGAGCCGGAGCCGTGCACGTACATGGCCGAATCAGCGGCGCCCTCCGCCACCGGCAGCTCCACCGTCGGGTCCAGCCGCACCGGGTAGACCCGGGCCTGGTCGCGCAGCCACCCGTCGTCCACGGAAACCCGCAGCGTCGGCCTGCCACCGACGCCGAGCAGCTGGTACCTGACGGCCGTCGAGGTCACCGGAACGGGTGCGGCGTCGACGACGTAGCCCGGCGGGAAGACGGCCCGCACCGTGCCGGCGGCGTCGGAGAGCCGCACCGCGCCGTCGTGCACCGCCGCGGTGAGCCCTTCGAGGCGCAGCGGGAAGTCGTACACCCGCGGCGCATTCGCCGAGCGCAGCACCAGGGTCTCCTTCAGTGCCCCGGGGCGCGACTCCAGTTCCAGGTCCACGTGGGGCAGCACCCCGCGGTAGACGACCAGCGACCCGTCGGCCCGTCCGGACACCGGCGCGGCGCCGGCCAACCCGTACGACACGGCCTTGCCGTCGGGGAGGGCGAAGCGGGCCAGGGCCGGGGCGTCGGCCCGTGCGGCGAGCCGGACCCCCACCGCGTCGGCCGCGTTGCGCCAGCCCGAAGCGGTGTCGGCGGTCAGCTTCGGGTCGATCGGCGCCCAACCGCCGCCGGGGGTCCGATAGTTGATCGGCGCGGTGGAGAACACGGTGGTCTGGGTGCCGTCGGCGTTGTCGTACACCTGCTGGTAGGCGTCGCGCTGCTGCGCCAACTCCCGGCTGCTGGTCGGCTGGTAGCCACGCACCGGCGCCTTCGACGGCTGCCCCAGCGAGGCGGTGTTGGCCGGGGCGGTTGACTGCTGCGGCAGCGAGTGCTGCGGATAGCGCGATCGTTGGGAGGCGGGGATCTTCCGGTTCACCCGCTGCTGCGCGGCCGCGCCGGCCTTCGACGGGCCGTCCCACCGCTGCTCCGGCGCGGCTGCGTCCGCCGCGCCGCCACCGTCGCCCCGGGCCGACTCGGCTCCCGTACGCGACGCCGCATTCTGGCCTTCGAGCGGCCGTGGCAGATCCCCCGTCCCGCTCACCAGGACGACGAGCGCCATCGTCGCGGCCAGCGCCCCGACCAGTGTTCGACGCAGTGGCGGGCGCGCACGGAGCAGGTCCACGGTCCGGCCACCTGACGCGCTCATGTTGCCGTCGTGCATCGCAGACCTCCGTGACGCGCGAGTTGCTACCCCGCATCGCGGCTCCGCGATGCCGCCAGATGGATATCGCGGCACACTGCGGCACATCGCCAGCTATATGGAACCGTTATCCACAGCGACCGTTCAACCGCTGCCGGTATCCGGCTGAACGGCCGCGCTCCCGGCCGGCACGGTTTCTCCCGGCCGGCACGGTTTCTCCCGGCCGGCACGGTTTCTCCTGGCCCTGGGCCCCGGCACAGTCGCGGAGCGTCCGATCCCGCCCGAAGTTCATCCACCCTCTGGGAATCCCGCTCCGCTCCTTGAGGCTGACCCGAGATCCGGGGGCAGGGCCTCGGTCTTGCGCTGTGTCCCCTCTCCCGCGAATGCCCCGGGAGGTCGCCGCCCCATTCCCGGGTCGGGGACATGCCCTTCGGCCCCTGTGGAGCTGCCCCGTCTACGCGCCCGCTCCACCGACAGCACGGCGACAACCGTCGGCGGCCAGAAACGCTCCACTGGAGCGGAAGCGGGACGCCCGGAGGCGCTCATCCCCAGGAAACGACCGCGAGCCCTGGGGCCACGCCCCCGCGTACCGACCCGAACAGCAAACGACCCGCTACCGAAACTCCGGTAACGGGTCGCACAGCCTGTCAACTACTGGTGGGCGATACTGGGTTTGAACCAGTGACCTCTTCCGTGTCAAGGAAGCGCGCTCCCACTGCGCCAATCGCCCTCGTCAACTTGCCGAGGTGGAGACGGGATTTGAACCCGTGTACACGGCTTTGCAGGCCGTTGCCTCGCCTCTCGGCCACTCCACCGAGGTTGCCTCCGACATGCATGGCGGCAGCTCCGAGCGGACGACGGGATTCGAACCCGCGACCCTCACCTTGGCAAGGTGATGCGCTACCAGCTGCGCTACGTCCGCTTGTCTCCGGCGTTAACCGGTGACGGATGAGAACTTTAGCCGAGTCCGGGAACGGTTGCCAACTCGGGGGCCACCCGGCGCGCCCCGCACCCCCCGCCCACCCCCACGCCCCCAACCCCCCACACCCCACCCCACCCCACCCGAACGCCCCACCCGAACGCCCCCGCGCAAATTCCGGGAATTAGTGGCCTCGGCCAGCTGCAAGGCCACTAATTCCCGGAATTTGCGCTCGCCACCCCGGCCCATCAGGGGCAGCGCGGGGGTGAGGCGGTGGTCTCGGCGTGGGAGCTTCC
This sequence comes from Micromonospora rubida, assembly GCF_009908295.1. Taxonomy (GTDB): domain Bacteria; phylum Actinomycetota; class Actinomycetes; order Mycobacteriales; family Micromonosporaceae; genus Micromonospora; species Micromonospora rubida. The sequence continues at coordinate 58,440 of NZ_JAAALO010000013.1, read as the reverse complement.
TAGGAGCCTGGGTGGGAGCACTTGGGGCATGCCTGGCAAGAGGGGAAAACTGTCCGATTTCCGACTCTCTTGGTGTGAATCAACCGCAGCGGTAACTGTTTGTGTACGAACGGATAGGTTACGGTAGCGGCGTGACGAGACGTGCCGCCGAGATCCGCCTGGATGCCCTGTTGCGCACGGCCTGTGACGTGATCACGGAACGAGGGCTGGCCAACACCCGCACGGCCGACGTGGCGCAGGCCGCCGGGGTCAGCCAGGCACTCGTGTTCTACCACTTCGCCACCAAGGAACGGCTCCTCGCCCAGGCCTTCGAGTACGCGGTGGAACAGGACCTCGCCCGGCTCGACGCTGTGGTCCGGTCGTCCGGCTCCCCCCTGGTCAAGCTCCGCAGGATGCTCAAGCTCTACACCCCGACGGGCCGGTCGACCTCCTGGCCGATGTGGATCGACGGCTGGTCGGAGTCACTGCGGGCCCCGGAGTTGGAGAAGCTCTCCCGCCGGCTGGATCTGCGCTGGCGGGAGGATCTCGCGGCGGTGATCAGCGACGGGGTGCGCGAGGGCATCTTCGAGTGCGCCGACCCGGCCGGCGCCGCCTGGCGGATCAACGCCGTGATGGACGGCCTCGCCGTTCAGCTCGCGGTCCACGAGCGGGTGATCTCCCGCCGCCAGTTCGCCGAGTGGATCCGGCTGGTGACCTCCCGCGAGCTGGGGCTGGACCCGGCCCAGCTCGACTGGTCCGCCCCGGCGCAGGAGCGTTCCCGCCGGGCCGAGCAGCCCCAACCGCAGCCCGACGGCGTGGGCTGACCACACGCCCGCTGCCCGACGGTCGAGACTGACCGTACGCCGCAGCCCGACCGCGTGCGCTGACCGCACCGCCCGCTGCCCGACGGTCGAGACTGACCGTACGCCGCAGCCCGACCGCGTGCGCTGACCGCACCGCCCGCAGCCCGACCGCGTGCGCTGACCGCACCGCCCGCAGCCCGACCGCGTGCGCTGACCGCACCGCCCGCAGCCCGACGGCCGAGACTGAACATACGCCGCAGCCCGACCGCCGAGAACGACCGTACGCCGCTGCCCGACGGCCAGTGCCCGACCGCCGACGAGACCACCGGACCGACCGGCCGCGTCGCCCGGGGCTACCGGGCCCGTCCCGTGGCGGTCACCGGTCGTACCAGGAGGCCTTCGGACCCGACTGGGCGCAGCCCGCCCGGGCGGCGCCACGCGGCGGTCAGCGGGAGGTCGGCGCGGGCCCGAGGTCGCCAGGAGCGCCGGAAGCATCAGGGGCATCGGGAGCGCCAGGAGCATCGGGAGCGCCAGGAACGCCGGGGGCGCCGGGAGCATCGGGAAGGCCGGGAGCCGGCTGGCCCAGGCGCTTCCGTAGCCGGGCCCTGGCCGGTGGGTGAACGTTGGCCAGGTCCAGTTCGCCGCCGTAGTGGGCGAGCACCCGGCGGTCCATCACCCGCCGCCACACGGGCGGCACCAGGGCGGCGACGACCATGGTGGCGTACCCGGCGGGAAGCTGCGGCGAGGAGCCGAAGCTGCGCAGCGTCTGGTAGCGGCGCAGCGGGTTGGCGTGGTGGTCGCTGTGCCGCTGAAGCTGGAAGAGGAAGACGTTGGTGACCGTCCGGTCACTGTTCCAGCTGTGCCGGGGGTCGACCTTCTCGTACCGGCCGGCCCGGGTCTGCTGCCGGGCCAGGCCGTAGTGCTCCAGGTAGTTGACCACCTCCAGCAGGGAGAACCCGAGGACGCCCTGGAGCAGCAGGAAGGGCAGCACGCCCGACCCGAACGCGGCGACCAGGACGGCGAACAGGACGGCGGTCATCGCCCAGGCGTTGAGGATGTCGTTGCGGTACGTCCACGGGCTGCGGCCCCGGATGCGGAACCGGGCCGTCTCCAGCCGCCAGGCCGACCGCAGGCTGCCCCAGACGGTACGCGGCCAGAACGCGTAGAAGCTCTCCCCGAGCCGGGAGCTGGCCGGGTCCGGCGGGGTCGCGACCCGGACGTGGTGGCCCCGGTTGTGTTCGACGTAGAAGTGCCCGTACCCGGTCGGGGCGAGGGCCACCTTGGACAGCCAGCGCTCCAGCCGCTCCCGCTTGTGACCCAACTCGTGCGCGGTGTTGATGGCGATGCCGTCGACCACGCCGAGGGTGGCGACCAGCCCGGCCGCGCCCAACGGATGCAGGTCGCCCGACACCCAGAGCGCGCAGCCGAGAACCAGTCCGGCGTACTGGGCGGGAAGGTAGAGGTAGGTGAGCCAGCGGTAGTAGCCGTCCCGGGCCAGGGCCGGCACCGCCTCCTCCGGCGGGTTGCGCCGGTCGTCGCCGATCAGCAGGTCGACCACGGGGATCATGCCGAAGACCGCCACCGGGGTGAGCCACCAGGCCCACGATCCCACCCCGCCCCGCCAGGTCAGCCAAGCCAGGAAGGGCAGCGCCGGCACCAGCAGGGCGAGCGGCCAGAGCCGCCTGCGCGGGTCGCGCCAGGCGCCGGAGGGGGCTGGCGCTGCGGGCGGGACTGTCGATTCGGCACGCGCGGCCATCGGCGACCTCCGATCTCCGGATACGCCCCGACTGTGGCACGGGTCAAGATGTTTTACAAGTGACGAGTTTTTGTAAAATAGATTGCTGTAGATTTATGGCCCGGCCGCTGCCCCCGCCTCGGCGGGGCTTCCGATGACCGCCGCGCGGCTGCCGGCCCCGACCGGCGGCGGTCGGGGCGACCGGGGAGAATCGGCGCGTGTCCGAACTCTCCACGGCCTTCGTGAAGCTGCACGCGCGGCTCACCCCGGTGACCTTCGTCCCCGAGGTCCGCCTGCACCAGGCCGACGAGCCGATCGGGCTGTGGGAGCTCACCGAGGGCGAGTTCCGCAGCTCCCAACCGCCGCCGTTCTGGGCGTTCGCCTGGGCCGGCGGGCAGGGCCTCGCCCGGTACGTCACCGACCACCCCGAGCTGGTGGCCGGCCGCCGGGTGCTCGACCTCGCGTCCGGCTCCGGCCTGGTCGCCATCGCCGCCGCCCGTGCGGGCGCGGCGGCCGTGCGCGCCGTCGAGGTCGACGAGCGCGCGGTGGCCGCGGTCGCCCTCAACGCCAGCGCCAACGGGGTACGCGTCGACGCCGAGCTGGGCGACATCCTCGACGGCGACGCCGCCGACGCCGAGGTGGTGCTCGCCGGGGACGTCTTCTACAGCGAGGCGATGGCCCGGCGGATGCTGCGCTTCCTGCTCCGGGCCGCCCGGGCCGGCGCCCTGGTGCTGGTCGGCGACCCGGGCCGGGCGTTCCTGCCCCGGGAGCGGTTCCGCGAGCTGGCCGCCTACGACGTGCCGGTGCCGGAGGCGCTGGAGAGCGTGCGGGTGAAGCGCACCACCGTGTGGGAGCTGGACCCGGCCCCGCCGGGAGCCGCCCGCTAGGTTGACGCCGTGCTGTTCCGGGGATGGGGGGACGCCCTCGGCGGGCGGTGGCCGGACGTGGCGACGGCCGTCGACCACGTCGGCGTCGTACACCTGGTGGTGACGCGGCACGCGCTGGTCCGGCAGGTGCTCGCCGACCCGGTGACCTTCCGGCCCGACAACGCCCTGGACGCGGTCACCCCGCTGCCGGTGGCCGCCCTGCGGCTGCTCGCCGGGCACCGGTTCAGGCTGCCGCCGACCCTGGCGAACAACGGCGGGGCGAGCCACCCGCAAATCCGTGGCATCGTCGCCGACGCGCTGCACCCGACCCGGGTCGCCGCGCAGCGGCCCTGGCTGACCGGGCTGGTCCGCGAGCGGGTGGCCAAGCTGCGCGCGGCGCTCGACGCCGGCGTACCGGTCGACCTGCACGCCGATTTCGCCGCGGACCTGCCGCTGCTGGTGCTGGCCCGGCTGGTCGAGCTGCCGGACGCCCCCGTCAGCGCGGTGAAGGAGTTCGCCCGCGCGGCGCTGGAGCTGTTCTGGGCCCCGCTCGACGAGGCGCGGCAGCGGGCGCTCGCCGCCGAGGTGGGCCGCTTCCACACCGTGCTGCGCGGCTTCGCCGCCACCGGGGGCGGCCTCGCCGCCCGGCTGCGGGCCGCCGGGCACTCGCCCGACGTGGTCGTCGGGGCGTTGTTCTTCCTGCTGGTCGCCGGCCAGGAGACCACCTCGCAGTTCCTCACCCTGCTGCTGCACCGGCTGACCGGCGAGCCGACGGTGCGCGCCGGGCTGCACGACGGCAGCGTCGCGGTCGCCGACGTGGTCGAGGAGGGGCTGCGGCTGGAGCCGCCCATCGTCACCTGGCGGCGGGTGGCCGCCGTGGACGCCACGCTGGGCGGGACGGCGGTGCCGGCGGGGACCGGTGTGGTGCTCTGGCTGGCCCGCGCCGGCCGGGACCCGGACGTGGTGCCCGCCCCGGGCGAGTTCCGCCCGGGGCAGCGCGGCTCCCGCCGGCACCTGGCGTTCGGGGCGGGGGCGCACCGCTGCGTCGGCGCCCAGCTGGCCCGGCTGGAGGCCGCCGTGGTGGTCTCCGAGGCCGCGCCGCTGCTCGACGGGGTACGCGTCGTCCGCCCGCCCTGGTACCCGGACAACCTGACCTTCCGGATGCCGGACGCCTTCGTGATCGCCCGCCCCTGACCTCAGGTTGAGTCGAGCGGACTGAACTGGATGCCGGCCAGTCGCCAGGTAGGCGAAGCGTCGGCGGGCCGGACACCGGGGCGGGGCGGGGCGGGGCGGGGCGGGCGGACCTCGTCGAGGTCGGGTGGGCGGGTGGACCTGACGAAGGTGGGGGTGGTTCGTCGCCGATCGGCAGCAGCGGGCGGGCCACCCTGATCCCTACCGTCGACCCATGATCACACTACGTGGCCTGACGAAACGGTTCGGCCCGACGACCGCCGTCGACGACCTGACCGTCGACATCGCACCCGGACGGGTCACCGGGTTCCTCGGCCCGAACGGCGCGGGCAAGTCCACCACCATGCGAATGATCCTCGGCCTGGACCGGCCCACCGCCGGCCGCGCCCTGGTCGACGGCCGGCCGTACCGGGAGCTGCGGCACCCGCTGCACACCGTCGGCGCGCTGCTGGACGCCGGGGCGATCCACCCGGCCCGGCCCGGGCGGGCCCACCTGCTGGCCACCGCGCGCAGCAACGGCATCGACCGCCGCCGGGTCGACGAGGTGCTGGCCCTGGTCGGCCTGGACGACCGGGCCGCCGCGAAGCCCGGCCGGACCCTCTCCCTCGGCATGGGCCAGCGGCTCGGCATCGCCGGGGCGCTGCTCGGCGACCCACCGGTCCTGCTGTTCGACGAGCCGGTCAACGGCCTCGACCCGGACGGGGTGCGCTGGATCCGACAGCTCACCCGCTCGCTCGCCGCGCAGGGCCGGACGGTGCTGGTCTCCAGCCACCTGATGAGCGAGATGCAGCAGACCGCCGACCACCTCGTGGTGATCGGCCGGGGCCGGCTCATCGCCGACGCGCCCACCGCCGAGGTGATCGCGGGCGGCTCCGCCGCCGCCTCGGTGCGGGTACGCGGCCCGCAGCCCGCCGGCCTGGCGGAACTGGCCCGGCGGCTGGCCGGCGACGGGGGCGTCGTCGAGGCCGACGGACCGCACGGGCTGACCGTCACCGGGCTGACCGTCGACCGGGTCGGCGACCTCGCGTACGAGCTGGGGGTGGCCCTGCACGAGCTGACCCCGGTGGCCGCGTCGCTGGAGCAGGCGTTCATGGCGTTGACCGACGGCAGCGTCGAGTACGCCGCCGCCCCGGCCGACTCCCCCACCACCCACCACCGGATCGAGGCCCGATGAACGCCCAGCCCGCCACCCGCACCGCACCGACCGCCGGCCCGCTCGCCGGGGCGGTCGCCGCCGAGTGGACCAAGCTGTGGTCGGTGCGGTCCACCTGGTGGACGCTGCTGTCGGCGGTGCTGCTGACGGCCGCCGCCGCCGGCCAGCTCGCCATCTACGCCGCCAACGACAACACCAACGACGACCCGGCCGACGACCGGGGGATGGTCACCCTCGGCAGCGTCGTCATCGGCTCCCTGGAACTCACCCAGTACGCCGTGCTGGCCATCGGCCTGCTCGCGGTCACCGCCGAGTTCGGCACCGGCACGCTGCGGACCACCCTGCGCTGCACGCCGTCGCGCGGTCGCGTACTGCTGGCGAAGGCCGCGGTGACCGGGGCGGTGACCTTCGGGTCGGGGCTGCTGCTCGGCGGGGTCGGCGCGCTGGTGGCCGGCGCGGTGCTCGGCGAGTGGGGCCACGCCCCGCTCGGCGGCACGGTCCGCGACGTGCTGGCGTCGGCGGCCTACCTGGCGCTGGTCGGGGTGCTGGCGCTCGGCCTCGGCGCGGTGCTGCGCAGCGCGGTGCTGACGGTGATCGTCCTGATCGCGGTGCTGATGGTCGTGCCGCTGTCGCTCCAGGAGCCGGGCATCGCCGTGCTGACCCGGATCGCCGACGGCTTCCCGGGCGTCGCCGGGGGCCACTTCCTCGCCGGGGACGCCGACCCGTACCCGCCGGTGGTGGGGCTGCTGCTGCTCGCCGGCTGGGCCGCCGCCGCGCTGGCCGCCGGCCGGGTCGCCCTGCGCCACCGCGACGCCTGACGATCACGTCCCGACGAGGCCGGCCTCGTGGGCGAGGATCGCCGCCTGCACCCGGTTGCGCACCTCCAGGCGGGTGAAGATGCTGGTCAGATAGCTCTTCACGGTGCCCTCGACCAGGTGCAGGCGGCGGGCGATCTCGGCGTTGGACAGGCCCGCGCCGACCAGGGCCAGCACCTCCCGCTCCCGGTCGGTCAGCCCGGCGGTGCGGTCCCGCGCCGCCGGGCGGCGGGCCAGCCGGGCGCCGTTCAGTTCGATCACCCGCCGGGCGATCCGAGGCGACAGGTACGCCCCGCCGCCGGCCACCGCCCGCACCCCGGCGATCAGCTCCCGCGGGTCGCCGGCCTTGAGCAGGAAGCCGCTCGCGCCGTGCCCGAGCGCCCGGGCCACGTGGTCGTCCTCGCCGAACGTGGTGAGCATGACCGTTGCCGTGCCCGGTGCCAGCCGGCGGATCTCGGCGGCGGCGGCCAGCCCGTCCAGGCGGGGCATTCGAATGTCCAGCAGCGCCACGTCCGGCCGGTGCGCCCGGACCAGGTCGACGGCCGCCACGCCGTCACCGGCCTCGCCGACCACCTCGATGCCCGGGTCCGCGCCGAGGATCGCCCGGATCCCGGCCCGGATCAACGCCTCGTCGTCGGCGAGCACCACCCGCACCGGCCGGGCGTCCCCCGGCCCGTCGTCCCATCGGTCCGTCATCGGTCGATCCGCTCCTTGCCCACGAGTCGCCCGTCCGAGAAGCAGAGCCGCCAGGTGGCCTGCGCGAGCGGGAAGTTGCCGTCGGTGTAGTACTCGCAGCCGGAGCGCGCCCCGGCCGGCGGCTCCGCCTGGCGGCGCGGCAGGCCGGTCAGCTCCTGCCGGGCGGCGCCCAGCGGCAGCCGGTCGAAGGTCACGGCGTCGAGGACCGCGCCCGCCGTGGCGAACGGGTAGTAGACCAGGGTCAGCACCAGCCCGAGGACCAGCGGGGCGCCGAGCGCCGCGGCCAGGCTGCGCCGGACCCGGCGACGGGCCTCGCGCAGCCGCCGCTCCGCCTCCACCGGCTGTCCGTCGACAGGCTGTCCCTCGACCGGCTGTGCCGGTGGGGGGTCGAGCGGCGGGGTGGGCGTGAGTGGGAGGCGGGCCAGCACGGTGAAGCCGCCCGCCGCCCCCGGGCCGGCGGTCAGCGTGCCGCCGGCCAGGCGTACCCGCTCCCGGAGGGCGAGCAGGCCCGAGCCGCTGGACGGCGGACCGGGCAGCGGGCCGGCCGGCGGCGGGGCGTTGGCCACGCCGACCTCGACCCGGCCACCGAGGCGGGCCAGGGTGACGGTGACCGGGGCGCCGGGGGCGTACCGGGCGGCGTTGGTCAGCGCCTCCCGGACCACCCGGTGCGCCGCGTGCCCGGCCAACGCGGGCAGGTCGAGCGGGTCGCCGTCCAGCCGCACCGCCATTCCCGCCTCCCGGGCCCGGTCGACCAGCTCCGCGACGTTCTCCCCGGCCGGCAGGGTGGACGCCGGGCCGCCGACCTCCTCCCGGAGCACCCCGATGATCTCGTGCAGCCTCTCGGTGGCCCCGGCGACGCTGACGCGCAGTTCACCGGCCGCCGTCCGGTGCCGGGCCGGCAGGTCGCCGGCGAGTTCGAGGGCGGCGGCGCGCAGCGCGATCAGGCTCAGCTCGTGGCCGAGGGAGTCGTGCATCTCCTGGGCGATCCGGGCCCGCTCCCGCAGCCGGATCCGCTCGGCCTCGCCGCGCCGCTCCCGGGCCACCGCCTCGGCGTGCCGGTCCCCCGCCACCACCAGCTCCCGCTGCTGCCGCCAGTACCGGCCGGCCAGCCAGGGGAACACCCCGGCGAAGGACAGCACCGAGGCGAGCAGGAACCAGGTGGTGGCGTCGGTGCCGAGCAGTGCCAGGTTCAGGATGGTGCCCCCGACGGCGATCACCCCGAACACGGCCGTGGCGGGGGCCGTCCCGGGGCTGCGCCGGCCGGCCAGGTAGCTGAACACCGGGATGGCGAAGACGAAGTTGCCGTCGAGCAGGGAACCGAGCACCACCAGCACCAGCGCGGTCAGCGGTCGGCGGTGGCCCAGCCGGACGGCGGCGGCGAGCAGCAGCAGGGCGCCGAGCCCGAGCGGGACGGAGTTCCCGTCGTACGGCGGCGTGAGCAGGGCGAAGCCGATCGGCGCCGCGACCACCGCCCAGAGCAGCCCGTCCCGCAGCAACCCGCCCCGGACGCCGCCACGCCACCACTCCCACCGCTCCCACCGCACGTCGGCCAGGCTACCGACGGTGGTCGGGCCCCGGCACCGACGAAAGTCAGGTGGTTGCCCGGCCGGCGTGCGTGCCGGTCAAACGGTGGTCAGCTGCTGTCCTCGGCCCAGGCCCGCCAGTCGTCGAGCACCCCGTACAGCGCCGGGGTGAGCCAGCCCGGGGCGGACCGGCGGAACACCCCCGGGTCCATCGCCCCGGCGCCCGCCGGAAGCGCGCCGAACAGGTTGGGCACCAGGTCGGTCAGGTTCGCCCAGTGCACCAGCTCCGGCGTCGCCGGCCAGGCGCCGATCACCACTCCGGCCGGCACCGCGCGCCGCTGGAGCGCCTCAAGGGTCAGCGCGGTGTGGTTGAGGGTGCCCAGCCCGGCGCGGGCCACCACCACGGCGGGGGCGCCGAGCGCCACCGCCAGGTCCGCCACCGTCCAGGGCTCCCCCGAGGGGCGCAGCCCCATCGGTACGAGCAGCCCACCCGCCCCCTCGATCAGCACCAGGTCGTGCTTGTCGGCCTCCTCGCGGACGGCGTCGACGACGTCGTACAGCTCCAGCGGCTCCAACCGGGCCACCCGGGCGGCGGCGAGCGGGGCGAGCGGGTCGGGGTAGCTGGCCAGGGTCCGGCCGGTGAGCGGGGCAGCCAGCCGGGTCACCGAGTCGATGTCGCCCGGGTCGCCGGTGGCCGTGCCCGTCTGACCGGGCTTGACCACGGCGACCCGCAGGCCGGCGGCCTGCGCGGCGGCCGTCACCGCTGCGGTCACCACCGTCTTGCCGACCTCGGTGTCGGTGCCGGTGACCAGCACCGGCCCGGTCCACGCCCCGCTCACGACGTCACCTCTACCCGTCACGGGGCGCACTCCACGATCACGTCGAGGGCCCGCTCGAAGTCCGCCCGGGGCACCCCGGCGCTGATCGTCAGCCGCAGCCGGGACCGGCTGTCCGGGGTGGACGGCGGGCGGAAGCAGCCGACGGCCACCCCCCGGTCGGCGCAGCCGGCGGCCCAGGCGGTCGCCGCCTCCGGGCCCGGGGCGGTCACCGACACCACGGCGGCGTCCGGCGCGGAGACGGTCAGCCCGGCGGCACGCAGCCGGCGTACGGTCTCCGCGGCCCGCTCGGCCAGCTCGGCGCGCAGGTCGTCGCCGGCGCGGGCCAGGTCCAGCGCGGCGCGGACCCCGGCGGCCACGGCCGGCGGCAGGGCGGTGTCGAAGATGAAGGTCCGGCCGGTCTCCACCAGGTGCCGCACGAACTCGGCCGGCCCGGCGACCACGCCCCCCGCGCCGCCCAGCGCCTTGGACAGGGTCGCGGTGACCACCACGTCCGGCTCGCCGGCGAGCCCGGCGGCGGCCACCCCGCCCGCGCCGGCCGGGCCGGTGACGCCGAGCGCGTGCGCGTCGTCGACCAGCAGCAGGGCGCCGTGCCGACGGGCCACGGCGTGCAGCTCCGCCAGCGGGGCGAGGTCGCCGTCGACGGAGAAGACCGACTCGGTGACCACCACGGCCGGGCGGCCGGGCGCGGCGGCCAGCGCGGCGGCCACCGCCGCCGGGTCGGCGTGCGGGGTGACCACGGTCTCCGCGCCGGAGATCCGGCAGCCGTCGATCAGCGAGGCGTGGTTGTGGGCGTCCGAGACGAGCAGGGTACGCGGCTGCGCCAGCGCCCGGACCGCGCCGAGGTTGGCCAGGTAGCCGGAGGAGAAGACCAGGCTGCCGTCGGTGCCGAGCCAGTCCGCGAGGGCGGCCTCCAGCCCGTGGTGCACGTCGGTGGACCCGCGTACCAGCCGGGAGCCGGTCGCCCCCAGCCCGTACGCCGCGAGGGCCCGCCCGGCCGCGGCGGTGACCTCCGGGTGGGTGGCCAGGCCGAGGTAGTCGTTGCCGGCGAGGTCGACCACGGCTTCGCCGGCGGACCGGGGGCGCAGCCTGCGGGTCAGTCCCGCCTTCGCCCGCAGCTCGGCACGGCGGTGCAGCGCCGCCAGCCAGTCCGCCACGCCACGCTCCCCACGTCCGTCGACCCCGGCCGTCCGCCACGGCCGCTCACGCCCGGGCGAAGTTACCACCCGTGGCCCGCGGCCCGGCGTGGCGCGGCCCGGCACGCGGGACCGCCGGTGGTCCCGCGCGGGGTGGATCCGGAGCATGTACGGGGGCGGGTGCCGGGGGACCCGGGAACGGGCAGGGGCTGGTCGGGCCATCCGGGCGGGCGGGATCGGGCGCTTCTCCGGGCCGGGGTGGCCTTGTAGGGTACGAGCCATGCCAGAGATCCTCGACCAGGCCCGGAAACAGGTGCTGGAGAACGGCGTCGGCCTCGACGAGGCCGGTGTCCTCGCCGTGCTGAACCTGCCCGACGAGCACCTCCCCGCCGCCCTACAGCTCGCGCACGAGGTGCGGATGCGCTGGTGCGGGCCGGAGGTCGAGGTCGAGGGCATCGTCTCGCTGAAGACCGGCGGCTGCCCGGAGGACTGCCACTTCTGCTCGCAGTCCGGGCTGTTCACCTCGCCGGTCCGCTCGGTCCTGCTGGACATCCCCTCCCTGGTGAAGGCGGCGAAGCAGACCGCGGCGACCGGGGCGACCGAGTTCTGCATCGTGGCCGCCGTGCGCGGCCCCGACGCCCGGCTGATGAAGCAGCTGCGCGAGGGCGTCGCCGCGATCAGGGCGGAGGTCGACATCCAGATCGCCGCGTCGCTCGGCATGCTGAGCCAGGAGCAGGTCGACGAGCTGGTCGACATGGGCGTGCACCGCTACAACCACAACCTGGAGACCTGCCGCTCCTACTTCCCGAACGTCGTCACCACCCACTCCTGGGAGGAGCGGTGGGAGACGCTGAGGATGGTCCGCGAGTCCGGCATGGAGGTCTGCTGCGGCGGCATCCTCGGCCTCGGCGAGACGGTGGAGCAGCGCGCGGAGTTCGCCGCGCAGCTCGCCTCGCTGGACCCGCACGAGGTCCCGCTGAACTTCCTCAACCCGCGCCCGGGCACCCCGCTGGGCGACCGTCCGGTGGTCGAGGGCAAGGACGCGCTGCGCGCCATCGCCGCGTTCCGGCTGGCCATGCCGCGCACCATCCTGCGGTACGCGGGCGGCCGGGAGCTCACCCTCGGTGACCTGGGCACCCGGGAAGGCCTGCTCGGCGGCATCAACGCGGTCATCGTCGGCAACTACCTGACCACGCTGGGCCGGCCGGCGACCGACGACCTGGCGCTGCTGGACGACCTGAAGATGCCGGTCAAGGCGCTCTCCGCGACGCTGTGACGCCGACGCCGATGACCACGACGCGGGTGTGGTGCGACCGGTGCGGGGAGCCGGCGGACGCCGGGGGCCACCCGGCGTGCCGGGCGGCGCGGGAGCTGGAGCCACCCCGGTTCTGCGCGCACTGCCGGCGGCGGATGAAGGTGCAGGTGCTGCCGGTGGGTTGGGCCGCGGCCTGCGTCGAGCACGGCGAGCTACGGGGTTGAGCCGGTGAAGCTACAGGGCAGGGCGGTCACGCTTCGACCGGCGACGGACGCCGACGTGCCGCTCCTCGCGGCGATCCGGTCCACGCCCGAGGTGCGGCGCTGGTGGCGCGGCGGCGACGACCTGACCGGGGCCGTGCGCGCCGACCTGGCCGACGACGTGCTGACCGTGTACGCGATCGAGCACGACGGCCGGGTCGTCGGCGCCATCCAGTGGTACGCCGAGAGCGACCCCGACTACCGGCACGCCAGCCTCGACCTCTTCCTCGACCCGGGGGTACGCGGCAGCGGGCTGGGCGGGGACGCCGTCCGCACCCTGGCCCGGCACCTGATCGACGAGCACGGCCACCACCGGCTCACCATCGACCCGGCGGCGGCCAACACCCCCGCGATCCGCGCGTACGCGAAGGTGGGCTTCCGCCCGGTCGGGGTGCTGCGCCGCTACGAGCGCGGCGAGGACGGCCGCTGGCACGACGGCCTGCTGATGGACCTCCTCGCCGACGACCTGGCCGACTGACGTCCGGCCGCCGTTCGTCCCGCCACCGGTCCCGCCACCGGGGCCGGTAGCCGACACCTGCGCCGGTAGCCGACACCTGCGCCGGTAGCCGACGGCCGAGGCCGGTCGCTGGCGCGACGGAGCGCCCGACCAAACCCCGGTGGCGGCAGGACCCGTCGCGCCGCCTCCGGGAACACGCCGGTTCTTGGACACCTGCTGTTCCCTGACGACGGCAGGTGTCCAAGATTTGGACGGGAACACCCCGCAGGGCCGGACGGGGCGGACGTGGTCGGCGTGGGGCGGGCAGGGTCACGGGATGGTGCTCACGATTCCCGACGACGGCGAGGACCCGCTTGGCTGGCTGGCGTTCGCGCAGTCCGGCGTCCTCACCACCGCCCAGGCGACGGGCCTACTCGGCCCCGGCGTCGTCCGGAGGCGGGTCCGATCCGGCCGGTGGCGCTCGGTCTGCCGGGGCGTCCTGCTCACCGGCAACGGCCTGCTGACCCGGGACCAGCAACTGTGGGTGGCGGTGCTCGCCACCGGTCCCCGCTCGGTGCTGGCCGGGGCCACCGCGGCGGCCGAGGCCGGTGTCAGGGGGCTGCGACGGGAGCCGCTGCACGTCCTGGTGCCGGCGACCCGTCGGGCCGGCCGGACGGTGCTGCGGCGGCTGCCGGTCGACATGGCGGCGGTGGTGGTGCACCGCACGTCGGTGCTGCCGCAGGCACATCTCCAGCTCGCCCGGCCACCCCGGACGACGACGGCCCGTGCCCTGGTCGACGCCGCCGGCTGGGCGCGCACCGTCGACGAGGCCCGGGCGATGCTGGCCGCCGGCTGTCAGCAGCGGCGGGTGTCGCCGGAGGAGATCCGGGCGGTGATCGACGCGCTCCCCCGGGCACACCGGCGTCACCTCGTCCGCCGGACCGTCGACGACATCGCCGGGGGCGCGGAGGCCCTGTCGGAGATCAGCTTTCTGGGGCTGTGCCGGCGGCACGGCCTGCCCCGCCCGAGTCTCCAGCACCGGCGCACCGACGCGAGCGGGCGGGCCCGCTGGCTGGACGCGTACTGGCGGGAGTGGGGGGTGCACGTGGAGATCGACGGCTCGCACCACATGGACGTACGCGAGTGGGCGGCCGACATGCGGCGGCAGAACGACGTGTGGACGGCGGGCGACCGGATCCTGCGCTTCCCCGCCTGGCTCGTCCGCGCCCGCCCCGACGAGGTCGCATCCACCCTCCGCCGCGCCCTCCTGGCGGCGGGCTGGCGCCCCGCAACATGAATCTTGGACGGTTACCGTCCCGTGGGGACGGTAACCGTCCAAGGTCTCAATGGGGCGGGAGTGGCGTCAGGCGATCGTGCAGGGGGAGCCGTTCAGGGTGAACGCGGTGGGCTTCGGGTTGGTGCCGGGGTGGGTGCCGTTGAAGCCGAAGCTGGTGGAGGCCCCCGGTGCGAGCGCCCCGTTGTAGGACAGGTTCGAGGCGGTCACGGCGGTGCCGGTCTGGGTGACGTTCGCCGACCATGCCTGGCCAGCCTGCTGCCCGGCGTTGGGGAAGGCGAACGCCAGGGTCCAGCCGGTGAGCGCCGTCGTGCCGGTGTTGGTGATCGTGATGTTGGCGGTGAACCCGGTGCTCCAGTCGCTGGTCGCGTACCCGACCCTGCAGGAACCGGTGGGCGTGGGCGTCCCGGTGGTCACCGTGACGGCGGGCGACGGGGTCGACGGGTTGCCGGCGGCGTCCAGCGCGACGACGTAGAACCCGTACGCGGTGGCGGGGGCCAGCCCGGTGACCGCATACGTGGTGCCGGTGACCGTGGCGAGAGCGGTGTCCACCGGCCACGTCTTCTGGTAGACGCGGTAGCCGGTGACCCCGACGTCGTCCGTGGACGGCCCCCAGGTGAGGGTGAGCCCGGTCGGGCCGACGGCCGACGCGGTCGGGGTGCCGGGCGCGGTAGGCGGGGTGGTGTCGGGGCCACCCCCGGCCGGGGTCGCCACCGCGACCGTCGGCGAGGACGTCGAGCGGTTGCCGGCGCCGTCGCGGGCGTTCACCCAGAACCGGTAGTTCCGGGCCGGGGCGAGCGACGGGACGGTCAGGCTGTTGGTGGTGCTGCGGTGCAGCACCAGCGCGTCACTGCCGACGGTCTCCTGGGTGATCTCGTAGCCGGCCAGGCCGCTGCCCCCGGTGTCGGTGGACGCGGGCCAGGTCAGCGTGACCGAGGTGGGGGTGAGCGCGGACGCGACCGGGGCGCCGGGCGCGGTGGGCGGGGTGGTGTCGGTGGGCGTCGACGTCGGCTCCTCGCCCCAGACCCGGGCGGTTCCGGCGTACAGCGGCACCTTGCGGTTCGGCCCGGCGGTCGCCTGGTACGACGGGTCGTTGGTCGGGTCCCAGGTGCCGCCCTCCGGCACACCGACCTTGAACTGGACCTCCATCCGGTGCTGCGACTGGCCGGCCGGGGCGATGGTGTGCCCGGTGCAGTCCACCTCGACGTACCAGATGTCGCCGCTGTACTGCTTGGCCGTGGCCGGCGACGGGCAGCCCTGGGTGTAGCCGGGGGTGACCTGCACCGGGCCGGTGCCGTCGGGGCGGAAGTAGTAGCGGAACCTGCCGTTGGTCAGCGCCCGGGCCGGGAACGCCGACTTGTTGTAGATGATCGCCTTCAGCCCGGTGGCGCGGGGCTCGGCCTGCATCACCGTGGTCTCCACGGTCAGCTCGTCGAGGTCGGGCGTCGCGGTGCCCGGGAAGCCGGCGAGCGGGCTGCCGCCGTACTCGGAGGAGAGCCGGGCCAGCGCGGAGGTGAAGCCGGCGTTGTAGTCGGTGGCGACCTCGTTCATCACGTAGTCGGACCGGCTGTCGGTATACGCGTCGTTGGCCGTCGACGGGCCGCCGACCAGCGCGCCGTAGAGGGTGTGCCGGGTCTCGGTCGGCACGGTCTGGCTGTCCCACCAGGAGCCGTGCGCGGTGCGGTGGTGCGGGTTGCGCGGCGGGTTGGCCCCGAACCCGATCACGTAGCTGGAGCTGCGCGGGTTGTCGCCGAGCGCGTAGTTGATCTGCCGTACGGCGAAGTCGTGGTAGCGCGCCCTGCGGGTGGCGTCGGTGGTCCTGTCGCTGTAGACCAGCGCGGCGAACGAGGTGTTCGCGGCGTACCGCAGCGCGCCCCAGGAGTCGAGCACCGCCATCCCGCCGGGCGAGTAGTTGACCTTTGACCCGTTCACCCCGACGGTCCACCAGTCCAGCCAGCGGTTGGCGTCGTCGACGTACTTCTGCTTGCCGGTCAGGTTGGCCAGCAGCACGTACGCCCCGAACTGCTTGTTGTCCCAGGCGATGGTCCACTTGTAGGACCGGGTGGTGGTCTGGTTCTCGGTGCCGAGCTTGTCGTACTCGCTCTCGGCCTTGGCGAGGTAGCTGGCGTCGCCGGTGGCCCGGTGCAGCCAGATCGCGCCCCAGACCAGCTCGTCCTGGTAGCCGCTCCACGAGCGGTAGAAGCTGGTCGCGTCGGTGATGCACTCGTGGTAACTCTTACGCACCGTGTCGGCGAACGTGTAGAGCTGCTTGGCGTGCCCGAGCAGCTTGTCGGCGTAGGCGGCGTCGGTGGGCCGGAACACCATCGACGACGCGGCCAGCGCGGCCGCCGTCTCCCCCGCCAGGTCCGCGCCGCCGCAGCTAGAGTCGATCTTGTACGCGGGCCGCGCCATCGGCATGACCTCGGCCGGGCCCCACCACTTGTGGTCGTCGTCGCCCTTGCCGACCTGCCCGTAGAGGACGTTCGGCGCGGGGTGCGCCCGGACGAGGTAGTCGTTGACGAAGCGCAGGTTGTCGAGCAGGTAGCTGAGTTGCCCGGAGGCGACGTACCCGGCGCGGTACTCGACCGCGCCCCAGGCCAGCATGGTGGTGCTGAACGCCATCGGGAAGCCGAACTTCACGTGGTCGCCGGCGTCGTACCAGCCGCCGGTGAGGTCCACGCCGACGTCGGAGCCGTCGGTGAGCGCGGAGTCGCCGCGCCAGGAGACCCGGTTCCAGGCCGGCTTCCTCCCGGACTGCTGGGCCTCGTAGAAGAACAGCGACTTCTGCAACGCCTCGGCGTAGTTGAAGGCGGGCGCGGCGGCGACGGGGGCGGCCTGGGGCGCGGCGACCCCCACGGCGAGGCCGCCGACCAGGGCGGCGGCGGAAGCGAGCAGTCGACGCAGCCAGGGGCGACTGCGGCGGGCGGGCCGCGGCGGGTCCCCGGCGGGCGACGGCGGCCGGGAGGGCCGGATCGGGTGACGCATGTGCGGGCTCCTGACGGATGGTGCCACGGCGGCGCCGACCGGACGCGGAACGGGCGTCGGGCTCGGGTCGGCGCCGCCGACGGCGGGTGGTGGTGGGGGGCCAAGGAGGCGCGGGAGCGCTCCCATGGATGCTCGACAATGTATCGAGCGGATCGCGCCGTTGGGAAGACCCGCGGACTGGGACGACCGATCGGCGGGTGCGGAGCGGGCGGCTCACGCGGCGACTCGCGTCCTGGGATACGAACGTACTGTTGCCGTTTGCACATCGGCACGGGACAGTACGGCCACCAGCGGTGCCATCGACGCCGCCGCTCCCCCGGTGCACCCTGAGGAGACCCGATGGCTCTACGACTCGCCGACGGAACCGCCTGGACCGACACCCTCGCCCGCGCCGTGGCCGCCGCGCCCGAGGCCTTCGGGCCCGAGGCGGACGGCGTGACCACCCTGCGCAACCTCGTCGAGGGCGACTGGCGGGCGGGCGGTGTGCCGCACCCCGTTCGCACCCCGGTCGACAACACGGTCCTGGTCAACCTGCCCCGGCTGGACGCCGACGCCGCCCGCGCCGCGGTCGCCTTCGCCGCCGTCGCGCACCGCGACTGGACACAGACCCCCCTGGCCGAGCGGAAGTCCCGGGTCACCGACGCCCTGGACGCCCTCACCGCCCACCGCGACCTGCTCGCCCTGCTGCTCGTCTGGGAGATCGGCAAGCCGTGGCGGCTGGCCTGCGCCGACGTGGACCGGGCCCTCGACGGGGTCCGCTGGTACGCCGGTGAGATCGACCGCATGCTGGCCGACGGCCGGGAGCCGCTGCCCGGCCCGGTCAGCAACATCGCCAGCTGGAACTACCCGATGAGCGTGCTGGTGCACGCCGAGCTGGTGCAGCTGCTCGCCGGCAACGCGGTGATCGCGAAGACCCCCTCCCAGGGCGGCGCGGTGTGCCTCACCGTCGCGCACGCGCTGATGCGCCGCGCCGGGCTCCCCGCCACCCTGGTCTCCGGCGGCGGCGAGGAGCTGTCCGAGGTGCTGGTGCGCGCCCCGGAGATCGGCGCGGTGGCGTTCGTCGGCGGGCGGTCCAACGGCGGGAAGGTCGCCGCCGCGCTGCTCGACTCCGACAAGCGGCACTTCATCGAGCAGGAGGGCCTCAACGCCTGGGGGATCTGGGACTTCTCCCGGTGGGACCTGCTCGCCGGGCACCTGAGGAAGGGCTTCGAGTACGGCAAGCAGCGCTGCACCGCGTACCCCCGGTTCGTGGTCCAGCGCGACCTGGTCGACGAGTTCCTCGACATGTACCTGCCGGTGGTCCGCTCGATCCGGTTCGGCCATCCACTCGCGGTGGACGAGGACTGGCGGGCCGGCGACCCGCTGCCCGAGCTGGACTTCGGCCCCCTGATCAGCGGGGCCAAGGCCGAGGAGCTGCGCCGCAAGGTCGACGAGGCGGTCCGCGGCGGCGCGGTCCCGCTGCACCGGGGCAAGCTGACCGGGGCGCCGTTCCTCGCCGGCCAGGACACCTCGGCGTACGTGGCCCCGGCGGTGCTGCTCGCCCCGCCCGGCCGGTCCCGGCTGATGCACGCCGAGCCGTTCGGGCCGGTCGACACGATCGTGGTGGTGGACACCACCGACGAGCTGCTGGCCGCGATGAACGCCTCCAACGGCGCGCTGGTCGCCAGCCTCGCCTGCGACGACGAGGAGCTGGCCGGCAAGCTCGCGGTCGACCTCCAGGCGTTCAAGGTCGGCATCAACAAGCCGCGCTCGCGCGGCGACCGGGACGAGTCGTTCGGCGGCCGGGGCGCCTCCTGGAAGGGCGCCTTCGTCGGCGGGGACCTGCTGGTGCAGGCCGTCACGGTCGGCGGCGACGACCGCCTGTACGGCAACTTCCCCGACTACAACAGCTACCCCGCCACCTGAGCTGCGGCAGGGCCCCTGCCGACCGCCTCCGGGGCGCGGCAGGGGCCCGCCCGCCGACAGCTCACCCCGGGACGCTGGCCCCGGGACGCTGACCCCGGGACGCTGGCCCCGGGACGCTGGCCCCGGGCGCTGGCCGGTCAGCGACGCTGGGCGGGCAGCACCGGGGGCACCGGCACCGGGGCGGCGGCGAGCGGCACGGTGACGGTGACCACGGAGCCGTCCCGCTCCGCCGCCGTCGGGCGGGCGAGTCGGGCCAGCGTGCGCAGCATCGGCACGTTCTCCGCCTGGACGTGCAGTTGCAGGGCCACGAGACCGGCCCGCTCGGCGTGGCCCACCAGCCGGCGCAGCAGGGCCGTGCCGAGCCCTCGCCGCTGCCAGTCGTCGCGGACCAGCAGCGCCACCTCGGCCTCGTCCCCCTCGGCGAGCAGGTTCGCCATCGCGACGACCGGCTCCGCCGCCCCGCCGGAGCCGATCACCGCACCGCCGGAGCCGGTCGTGGTCGCGCCGGAGCCGGTCGCGGTCGCGCCGGAGCCGGTCGCGGTCGCGGTCGCGACGAGGGTCAGGCCCTGGGTCGGCTCCAGCAGCCGGCGCAGCCGGGCCGGCGCGGGAAGTGCCGCCCCGCTGAGGTACCGGCGCTGCCGGGTCCGCGCCGAGCAGCGCTCGTGCAGCTCCAGCACGCCGGCCAGGTCGTCGGCGCCGGACGGACGGACGACCAGCTCGGCGCCGTCGGGCAGGACCAGGGTGACCTGGTCGGCGGTCCGGCGGGCCGCGGTCGCCGCGAGTTCGGCGAGCGCCTGGGCCCGGGCGTACTCGGCCGGGGTGAAGATCGGCGCGACCCGGCTCAGCTCGTACGACCCACCGGTCGGGTCGGGCAGCGCCATCGTGGTGCCGGTGACACCGCCGCGGACCGGGGTGGGTCGCCAGGTGACCTCGTCGGCGCCGAGCAGGGTGCGCAGCACCTCCCCCGTCGCGTCCGGGTCCCGGACCAGCCGGGTGGCCAGGCCGAGCACCCGGGTGGGCTGGTCGGCGAGGCCCCGCGCCTCGCTGCGCGCCACCCAGCAGTCCCGCCCCCGGCCCCGTTCCACGGCGGCGACCAGCTCCGCCTCGTCGAGCGAGTCGGGTGCGTCGACGAGGAAGTCGTCGACCGCGCCCACCTCGGTGGTGTGCACCTGCACGGTGAGGATGTTGACCCCGCGCAACGCGAGGCTCGCCGTGAGCACCGACAGGTAACCCGGCCGGTCGTCCACGGTGGCACGAATCCGCCACAGCGCCATGATTGTCTCCCTTCCCCGTCCACGACGATGCCGGGCCGCTGTTGCCGGGCCGTTGCCCGGCGGTGACGACCGGGGAACCGCCGCATGACCCTCACCACAGGCCGTGACCACCGCCACGGGCGCGGGCCGGTCGCTCAACCGCCGGCCACCACCGGCGGGGCAGCCACCAGGTCCAGCCGGTCGCCGAGGATCACCGCGCTGGCCCGGACCAGTTGGGCGAGGCGGTCCACCTCGGTGGAGTGGAACGCGGCGGGGGTCAGCATCCCGGTCTGGTCCCGGGCCACCACGAGCACCAGGCCGGCCCGGCCGAACGGCGCGATCGCGTAGTGAGTGCCGTCGGTGCCGGTCAGCGCGCGGGCCCGCAACGGGGTGACCTCGGGCAGCGCGGGCGGAACGGGCGTCCGCCAGCTCGCGTACGCCACGGTGGCGTCGCCGCCGGCAGCGCCCGTGCGCGACGCCCAGTCCAGCGGGACCACCGCCGCCACCGCCCAGTCCGCGGCGAGCAGCCCGGGCCCGGCGTCGACCAGGGTGGCCAGCCCGTCGGCCGGGTTGCCTGCGACCTGGGCCAGCAGCTCGGCGTCCTGCCCGGTGGTGGTCGGCGCGCCGATCGCCCGCCAGACGCCGTCGACCCGGACCCCCGGGATGGCGGCCAGGCCGGCCAGCAGCCGCTCCACCCGGGCGGCCCCCGGCCAGACCACGGTGAAGTCGTCGACCGCCCGCCCGCCGAGCCGCTCCAGGACGACGACCTGGACGATGTCGGCACCGGAGACCCCGAGTGTGCGGGCCACCTGGCCGAGGGTGCCGGGACGGTCCGGCAGGGTCACCCGAACTCTCAGCAACATGGTCGTCCCTCCGTTGGACGGGCCGACCCCTGACGGCCGGCAGGCTGGGCACAGCCTGCCGGTTGACCATTTCACCCCCGTTGCCGTGGGATGTCCCCGGGGAAAAACCCGCCTTGACAGGACGGCTGAGGTGCCATCAACTATTCGGATGACCGATTCGGCCGTAGCCGACACGGGCGGCGGTGCCGGCGCGGGTGCTCCGAGAGGGCTTGACCTCGACCGGCTCGCCGCCTACCTGGGCGCGCGTCGCCCCGAGCTGGCCGCCGCGCCGTTGCGGGCCCGGCTGATCGCCGGCGGCAAGTCCAACCTGACCTACCTGCTCCGCTCCGGCGGGCACGAGGTGGTGCTGCGCCGGCCCCCGCTCGGGCACGTGCTGGCCACCGCGCACGACATGGCCCGGGAACACCGGATCATCTCCGCGCTCGCCCCGACCGCCGTGCCGGTCCCCGAGGCGCTGCTGTTCTGCCCCGACACCGACGTGATCGGCGCGCCCTTCTACCTGATGGAGAAGGTCGACGGCGAGGTGTTCCGCGGCCGGTCGCAGACCGACCCGCTGACCGACGGGCAGCGGCGCGACCTGGCGACGGCGATGATGGACACCCTGGCCGCCCTGCACGCGGTCGAGCCCGCCTCGGTAGGGCTGGCCGACTTCGGCCGCCCCGAGGGCTTCCTGGGCCGGCAGGTCCGGCGCTGGGCCGGCCAGCTCGACCAGTCCCGCAGCCGTCCGCTGCCGGGCGTCGACGAGCTGCGCGACGCGCTCGCCGGCTCCGTCCCCGAGGGCGGCGCGAACGCGGGCCGGATCGTGCACGGCGACTACCGGCTGGACAATCTCCTCGCCACCGTCGGAACCGGCCCGACCGCACCCGGCCCGGTGTCGGTGCGGGCCGTGCTGGACTGGGAGATGGCCACCCTCGGCGACCCGCTGGCCGACCTCGGGCTCCTGCTGACGTACTGGTCCGTGCTCGGCGACAGCGACGCGGCCGTCGGCAATCCGATCGCCGACGGGCTCGGCCCGCGCGCCGGCTTCCCCTCGGGGGCCGAGCTGATCGACCGGTACGCCGGCCGCAGCGACGTCGACGTCGGCCCGCTGCACTGGCACATCGCCCTGGGCTGCTTCAAGCTCGCGGTGATCTGCGAGGGCATCCACTACCGGCACACCCTCGGGCAGACGCTCGGCGGGGGCTTCGACCGGATCGGCGAGTTGGTGGCGCCGCTGGTCGAGCACGGGCTGCGCGCAGTCAGGGAGAAGTGATGGACTTCCAGTTCGACGCCCGCACCGAGAAGCTGCGCGCGCGGCTGACCGCGTTCCTCGACGAGTGCGTCTACCCGGCCGAGGCGGTGCACGCCGAGCAGGTCGCGGCGGCCGGCGACCCGTGGTCGCGGTCGCCCGTGCTGGAGGAGCTGAAGGCCGAGGCGCGTCGGCGCGACCTGTGGAACCTCTTCCTCCCCGACCCGCGCTACGGCGCCGGGCTGACCAACCTCCAGTACGCGCCGCTGGCGGAGCTGACCGGGCGCAGCCCGCACCTGGCCCCGGAGGCGGTCAACTGCGCCGCCCCGGACACCGGCAACATGGAGCTGCTGGCGGAGTTCGGCTCCGAGGCGCAGCGGGAGCGCTGGCTGAAGCCGCTGCTCGACGGCGAGATCCGCTCGGCGTTCTGCATGACCGAGCCGGAGGTGGCCTCTTCCGACGCCACCAACATCGCCACCCGGATCACCCGCGACGGCGAGGAGTACGTGGTCGACGGCCGCAAGTGGTGGTCGTCCGGGGCGATGGACCCGCGCTGCGAGCTCCTCATCGTGATGGGCAAGACCGACCCCGACGCCGACCGGCACCGCCAGCAGAGCATGATCCTGGTGCCCCGGGGCACCCCGGGGGTGACCGTGCGGCGCGGGATGACGGTGTTCGGCTACAGCGACGCGTCGCACGGCGGGCACGCGGAGGTCGACTTCACGGGCGTCCGGGTGCCGGCGGAGAACCTGGTCGGGGCCGAGGGCACCGGCTTCGCCATCGCCCAGGCCCGGCTCGGCCCGGGCCGCATCCACCACTGCATGCGGCTGATCGGCATGGCCGAACGGGCCCTGGAGCTGCTGTGCCGCCGGGCCAACCAGCGGATCGCGTTCGGCCGGCCGCTGGCCGAGCAGGGCGTGGTCCGGGAGTGGATCGCCGAGTCCCGGGTTCGCATCGAGCAGGCCCGGCTGCTGGTGCTCAAGACCGCCTGGCTGATGGACACCGTCGGCAACAAGGGCGCGCACACCGAGATCCAGGCCATCAAGATCGCCACCCCGACGATGGCGGAGTGGGTGATCGACAAGGCCATCCAGGGGCACGGCGGCGCGGGCGTCAGCCAGGACACCCCGCTCGCCGCCCTCTGGGCCCAGGCCCGCACCCTGCGCCTGGCCGACGGCCCCGACGAGGTCCACCGCTCGTCCCTGGCCAAGCGCGAACTCCGCCGCTGGCTCTGAACCCCCACCACCGTCGCCCGGGGACGGTGGGCGGCGAGGCGCGAGGGGGTCAGGCCGAGGCGCGGCGCACCATGTGGGTGTCGAGGAGGATGTGGTTGGCCGGCAGGTCGTCGCCGCGGATGCGGGCCACCAGCAGGCGGGCCATCTGCCGGCCCATCTCCTCGACCGGCTGGAAGACCGTGGTCAGCGGCGGGTCGGCCTGCCGGGCCACCGGGGCGTCGTCGAAGCCGACCACCGCCACGTCCTCCGGCACCCGCCGGCCGGCCTCGCGCAGCGTCCGCAGCGCGCCGAAGGCCATCAGGTCGGAGGCGACGAAGACCGCGTCGAGGTCGGGGCAGACCTCCAGCAGCCGGCGCATGCAGGCCGCCCCGCTGCCCTCGCTGAAGTCGCCGTACGAGATCAGGTCGGGGTTGAGCCCGGCCCCGGTGGCCTGGACCGCCTCCCGGTAACCGGTCAGGCGGGCCACGCCGGCGCCCATGTCCTGGGTGCCGGCGATGGTGGCGATCCGCCGCCGCCCACAGGCGAAGAGGTACTCCACGGCGTGCCGGGCGCCGCCGACGTTGTCCACGTCGACGTAGTGCGCCGGCTGCGCCCCCGGTTGCAGCATCCGGGCCGGCCGGCCGCCGAGCACGGTCGGCAGGCCGCGCTCCTCCAGCAGGGTCGGCAGCGGGTCGGCGTCGTGCAGGGAGAGCAGCAGTACGCCGTCGACGTGCTGGTTGGTCAGGTGGTGCTCGACCCGCTCCCGCTCGATCGGGGACTGCACCATGGCCAGCCAGAGCTGCAGGGGCGTCTCCAGCAGGCCGGAGCTGACCCCCCGGACGATTCCGGCGAAGAAGGGCTCGGTGAAGACCCGGTCACCGGACTCGGAGACGACCAGCGCCACCGAGTCGGTCCGCTGGGTGACCAGTGCCCGGGCCGCCCGGTTGGGCACGTACCCCAGTTCCGCGATGGCCTGCTGCACCGCGGCCCGGGCCTCGGGGCTCACCTGGGGCGAGCCGTTCACCACCCGGGAGACCGTGCCGCGCCCGACGCCGGCGCGGGCGGCCACCGCGTCCAGGGTCGGACGTCCGAGCGACCGCGTGCGCTGCGTTGTCATTTCTGCTCCTCCGACATCGGACGACCCGACGCGCCCCCGCCGTCGGGGGGGTGCGCCGGGTCCGCCCGTCACTGGCTGGCCCCGCCTATTGTGCGGCCAGACCGTTGCGTCGGATCACCTCGGCGTACCACCTGGCGCTTGACTTGGGAATGCGGGTCTGGCTGTCGTAGTCCACGTACACCATGCCGAAGCGCTTGGTGTACCCCCAGGACCACTCGAAATTATCCAACAGCGACCAGGCGAAGTAGCCCCGTAGGGGCACCCCGGCGGCGATCGCGGCGTGCGCCGCCCGCAGGTGGGAGTCGAAGTACGCCAACCGGTCGGCGTCGTCGACCCGACCGTCGACCACCGCGTCGACGAACGCCGACCCGTTCTCGGTCACGTAGAGCGGCAGGTCGGTGTACTCGCGGTGCACCCGCTCCAGGGTCTCCAGCAGCCCGGGGGCGTCGATCTCCCAGTCCATGTCGGTCACCGGCACTCCCCGGGTGACGAACCGGACGTCCTCGCTGCCCGGCCAGCAGGTCGACGCCCGCCAGTAGTCCTGCGGCGGCTCCCCCTCGACCGGGGCGGCCACCACGTGGCGGCTGTAGTAGTTGATCCCGACCAGGTCGAGCGGGGTCGAGATGGTCTCCAGGTCGCCGTCTCGCACGTGCCCGAAGTCGGTGACCGCCGCCAGGTCCGCCCGCAGGTCGTCGGGGTACGCGCCGCGCAGCACCGGGTCGAGGAAGAACCGGTTGGCCAGCCCGTCGATCCGCCGGGCCGCTTCCACGTCGGCGGGCGCGGCGCTGGCGGGGTCGACCGGGTAGAGGTTCACCGTGATGCCGAGCTGGGCGTCGGGGCGGGCCGCCCGCAGCGCCTGGACGGCCAGGCCGTGCCCGAGCATCAGGTGGTGCCCGGCCCGGACCGCGTCCGCCCCGTCGGTGCGCCCGGGCGCGTGCGCGCCCGAGCCGTACCCGAGGAACGCCGAGCACCACGGCTCGTTGAGCGTGGTCCAGTAGCGCACCCGGTCGCCGAGCGCGTCCGCGACGAGCCCCGTGTAGTCGGCGAACCGGGCCGCGGTGTCCCGGGCCGGCCAGCCGCCGGCGTCCTCCAGCGGCTGGGGCAGGTCCCAGTGGTAGAGGGTCAGCCAGGGCTCGATGCCGTGGCCCAGCAGCTCGTCGACCAGCCGCCGGTAGAAGTCCAGCCCCTCGGGGTTGGCCGCCCCCGAGCCGCCGGGCTGCACCCGGGGCCAGGACACCGAGAACCGGTACGACTTCAGGCCGAGGTCGGCCATCAGGCGCACGTCGTCGGGCATCCGGTGGTAGTGGTCGCAGGCGACGTCGCCGGTGTGCCCGGCGACGGTCCGCCCCTGGGTGTGGCTGAAGGTGTCCCAGATCGACGGGGCGCGTCCGCCCTCGGTGGCCGCGCCCTCGATCTGGTAGGCGGCGGTCGCGGCCCCCCACAGGAAGCCGGGCGGGAAGATCGGCGCCGGGCCGTGGTCGAGGACGCCGACGGCGGGCGGACGGATCGGATCGTTCACGATTTGACGGCACCTTCCATGATCCCGCCGATGATCTGGCGGCCGAACAGGACGAACACGATGAACAGCGGGAGCGTGGCGATCAACGTACCCGCGAAGATCTGCGAGTTGTCGGCGAAGTACGCCGTGTTGAGGCTGCGCAGCGAGATCTGCACGGTCGGGTTGGCGGGGTCGGCGAGCACCACGAACGGCCAGAAGAACTGGTTCCACTGCTCCATGAACGTGAGCAGGCCGAGCACGGCCGCCGCCGGCCGCAGCGCGGGGACGACGACGTGCCAGTAGACCCGCCAGGTCGAACAGCCGTCCACCCGGGCCGCCTCGATCAGCTCGTTCGGGACGGCCTGCTCGGCGTACTGGCGCATCATGAAGATGCCGAAGCCGCCGATGAGGAACGGCACGGTGACCGACGGCATGGTGTTCAGCCATTCGAGCTTCGCCATCAGGATGTACAGCGGCAGCACGCCGAGCTGGATCGGCACCATCATCGAGGCGAGGATGACCAGCAGCATCGCGTTCTTGCCGCGGAAGCGCAGCTTGGCGAACGCGAAGCCGGCCAGGGAGCCGAAGAAGACCGTGGCGATGGTGATCGTCCCGGAGACCAGGAACGAGTTCATCAGCCCCTTGACGATGTTGG
This sequence comes from Micromonospora rubida, assembly GCF_009908295.1. Lineage (GTDB taxonomy): Bacteria > Actinomycetota > Actinomycetes > Mycobacteriales > Micromonosporaceae > Micromonospora > Micromonospora rubida. Next base: position 31,744 of record NZ_JAAALO010000013.1, on the reverse strand, counting down.
CGTCACCGTTCTCCAGCACCCGCGCGATGTTCTCGCCGAGCTTGCCGCCGGGCAGGAACGGCGGGGGCCAGGAGTTGGCGGCGTCGTTCGTCCGGGACGCGATGACGATCATCCAGTAGAACGGGAACAGGGAGAGGATCACGCCGAGGACCAGCCCGACCCAGGTCAGCGGGGTGGCCTTCCAGAGCCGGTCGGCCTTGTGGGTGTCGCGCGGCGCCTTCGGGGTCCGGCGTACGGGTGGGCGGAGCGTCGTGGTCGTCATCTGGCGCAACCCTCACTTGTCGGAACTGATGCGACGGGCGAGCAGGTAGTTCACCAGCGACACCAGCGCGATGAGCAGGAACAGCACGAGCGCCACGGCGCCGGCGTACCCCCAGCGGAACCGGGTGTTCATCACGTCGAGCAGGTACATGGTGATCGTCTGGAACTGCCCCTCGGAGCCGCCGGAGATCCCCCCGGAGCCGCTGGTGAACAGCAGCGGCTCGGTGAAGAGCTGCAACCCGCCGATGGTCGAGACGATCAGCGTGAAGATGATCGTCGGGCGGAGCTGCGGGATGGTGATCGACCAGAACTGGCGGCGGCGGGAAGCGCCGTCCAGCGCCGCGGCCTCGTACATGTCCTTGCTGATCGACTGCATGGCGGCCAGGTAGATCAGGGCGTTGTAGCCGACCCAGCGCCAGTCGACCATGGTCGAGATGGCGAACCAGGAGGCGAGGCGGTTCGCCCGCCAGTCGATCGGGCCGAGGCCGACCAGGTCGAGCAGCCAGTTGACCAGGCCGAATTCCTTCGCGTAGAGCATCGAGAAGATCAGCGCCACCACGGCGGTGGAGGTGATGATCGGCATCGCGATGGCCATCCGGAAGAACGTCTGCGCGCGTAGCTTCCGGTTCAGCGCGTTGGCCAGCACCAGCGCCAGCAGCAGCTGCGGCACGGTGGAGAGCAGGAACATGCCGAACGTGTTGACCACCGCGTTCCAGAACTGCGGGTCCTCGGTCAACAGCTCGACGAAGTTGTCCAGGCCGACGAAGCTGATCGTGGCGTTCAGCGGCGACCGGTCGGTGAGCGCGATCCAGATGGTGTAGCCGATCGGGTACGCGCTGAAGACGGCGAAGATCGCGAAGAACGGCAGGACGTACAGGTACGGGGAGTACTTCAGGTCCAGCCGGGTGAGGGAGGCCGGGCGACGGTGCGCGGCACGGGCCGGGCGGGCGGGGTCACCACCCCCGCCGGGGGGCGCTGCGGTGTGGAGGTCCAAGCTCATCGACGGTCCTTCTCGTCGGTCGGCGTGACCCGTCGCGCGGGCGACGCCGGGGGCTTACCGGCCGGCCGCGCGGGCGGCGCCGGGGCTTACCGGACACCGCGGGCGGCGCCGACAGTCGCACTGTCGACGCCACCCGGGTCGGTTCGGCCGGTCACTTACCGGCGGCCGCGCCGTTCTTGAGCGCCGACTGCCACTGCTCGCCGGCGGACTTGCCCTGCTCGACGGCGCGCAGGGTGTTCTCCACGGCCGTGCGGACCGCGTTGTTCTTCGGACCGAGGTAGACCGGCTTCAGGTCGGTCGCGCCGGCGGCGAAGATCTTGCCGACCGGGGCCTTGCTGAAGTACTCGTTGACCGAGTCGGCCACGGCCGGGTCGGTCAGGGCCTGCGGCGACGAGGGCAGGTTGCCGACCTTCTTGAACGCCTCGGTCTGGCCCTTGGCGCTGGTCAGGAACTTCGCCAGCTCGGCGGCCTCCTTGGCGTGCTTGCTGGACTTCGGCACACCCAGGAAGGAGCCGCCCCAGTTGCCGCCGTTGCCCGGGGCCTTGGCGACGTCCCACTTGCCGGCCGCCGCGTCACCGGCCTGGCCCTTGATGACACCGGTCATCCAGGCGGGGCAGGCGATGGTGGCGAAGGTGCCGTTCTTGAAGCCGGCGTTCCACTCGTTCGAGAACGACTGGAGGTTGTTCGACAGGCCGGCGGAGATCATCTTGGTGGTCAGGTCGTACGCGGTCCTGACGTCCGCGTTCTCGCCGACGACCAGCTTGTTGCTCTTGTCGTAGTAGGTGTAGCCGGTGCCGGAGCCGGCGATCTGCATCAGCACGACGTTGTAGAAGTTGGTCGCCGAGTCGACGAACTTGTGCTTCTTGTCGGCGGCGGCGAACTTCTGGCCGGTGGCGATGAACTCGTCCCAGGTCGGCCAGAGGGTGGCGACCTGCTCGCGGTCGGTCGGCAGGCCGGCGGCCTTGAACAGGTCGCTGCGGTAGCACAGCGCCATCGAGCCGACGTCGGTGCCGAGGCCGAGGACCTTGCCGTCCGGGGTGGTGCCCTGCTCCCACTTCCACGGCAGGAAGTTGGCCTTGAGGTCGTTCGCGCCGTGGTCGGCCAGGTTCACGAACTTGTCGGACTGCGCGTAGAACTGCACGATCGTGCCCTCTTCGAGCGCGACCACGTCGCCCGCGCCGGAGCCCGCCGTGATCTGCTGGGTCAGCCGGGTGTTGTAGTCACCGAGGCCGAGGCCCTTGCCGCGCTCCTGGATCTTGACGTTCGGGTGCTCCGCTTCGTACTGCTTGTAGAGCTCGTCGTAGCCGAAGCCCTGGTCGCCGAAGACGTCGACGATCAGGGTGACCGGGCCGTCGCCGCTGCTCGTTTCCGACGAGTCGTCGCCGCAGGCGGAGGCGGTGGCGATCACCGCGACGGACGCGAGCGCGATGGCCGCGAGCCGCCGACGACGGATTGGGACGCTCATCCGAGACCCCTCTTTCAGTGGTGAGGCTGTGTCGTGTGGTGGGGGTGCTGTGCACTCGCGCGCCGCCGGGGGACTGGGCCCGCGGAGGACACCCGGCGTGCTCGGGAAGGAGATCCGCGACACATGCCGGGAGCGCTCCCATGAGATTGCCGGCGAGCCTCAGAGGTGTCAATAACCCTATGGGAGCGTTCCCATATCGTTACCGCCGTGTATCGAACCCCCACCGCCGGGTCGCCGGCACGCCCTGCCCGGTTGTCGGTGCCGCCCCTTCGTCCACCTACTGGGACGGTGGGAGGATCTGCCGGGCCAGGCGCTGCCCGGTCCTTCCCCGGCATAGGCTGCCGGCATGATCTGCCGAGCCTGCCGGGAGCGGCGGCACGACGCCTGCCCGGGCCGGAAATGGTGCGACTGCCAGCACCGCACCCCCGAGCCCACCCCTCCGGTCACCGGTCCGGCCGGCGAATGAGCGCCGGAAGCCCGATCTCCCGGCTGTGGCCGGCCCCGTCGCCGACGCCGCTGGACGACACGGAGCTGACCGCCCTCTACGGCCGGGCCGCCGGTCCCCACCTGCGGGTGAACTTCGTGACCAGCGTCGACGGCGCGGTCACCGTGGACGGCTACTCCGCCGGACTCTCCGGCGAGCCGGACAAGCGGGTGTTCGGCCTGCTGCGGATGCTCTGCGACGGCCTGCTGGTGGCCGCCGGCACCCTGCGGCACGAGGGCTACAACGCGGTACGGCTCAGCGGGCCCCGCCGGGCCTGGCGTCGCGCGCAGGGGCTGGCCGAGTACCCGACCCTGGTCGTGGTCTCCGGCTCACTGGACCTGGACCCGGCGCAGACCGCGTTCGCCGACGCGCCGGTGCGGCCGGTCGTGCTCACCCATGCCGCCGCCGAGGCGCCCCCCGGCCTGGCCGAGGTGGCCGAGTTGGTGCGCTGCGGGACCGACCGGGTGGACCTGGCCGCCGGTCTCGCCGAGCTGCGCCGGCGGGGCCTCGGCCAGCTCCTCTGCGAGGGCGGGCCGCACCTGTTCGGCGCGCTCACCGCCGCCGACCTGGTCGACGAGGTCTGCCTCACCGTCGCGCCGCTGCTCGCCGGTGCGGGCCCGGGCCGGATCACCGCCGGGGACCCCGGCCCGCACCGGGAGCTGCCGCTGCGGCACGTGCTGGCCGCCACGGACGGCACGCTGATGCTCCGGTACGCCCGGGACGGGGCACCCGCCCCGGGCGCGCAGCCCGGCGCGTAGCCCCGGCGGTGTCCCCGGTGCCCGGGCGGCGTGGTGCCTCAGCCCGGGCGGCGTGGTGCCTCAGCCCGGGCGGCGTGGTGCCTCAGCCCGGGCGCTGGTTGACGGGTCGGCGGCCACGCTGGGCGGGGGTGGGCCCGGTCGGGCGGGTTCACCCTCCGGCCCCCTCAGGGCCTGTGTCGGAGTCATCGACGCCCCCTCTGGTGGCGACGATGTGCACGGGTGGCGTCGGGGTGCAGGGCAGCCTGTCGTGGCGTGATCGTCTGCTGATTTGTGAGACGACACGCCGGGCGAGTTCCCCAAAATCAGCAGACGATCGTGAAATCCCACCCCAGGGGGCGGGGTGGGAACACCGCCGCTGATGTCGTCGCTGACCGGCGGGCAACCCCACAGCGCCCCCTTTGCTCTGCTGCCCCCGGTGCAACGCTCGCGGAGCGTGACGATTCTGCCGACCTCTCGTGCCGGCCTCTCGTGCCGGCACCCGACGCGAAGCGGCTACGCGACGCCGGTGCCGGTGCTGGTGCTGCACGGCGGTGCTGGTCGTTGCACGGCGGTGCTGGTGTTGCGGTGGCGGCAGCAGAGCAAAGGAGGCGAGGTGGCACCACCCGCCCGACACCCCAGCCGCTCGGACCGCCGGACGGCCGGCCCCCTGTCCCACCTCACCCGCCCACCCACAACGGCCAGGACCCACAACATGAACAGGATCTTCGCCGCAATCCATCGATCAAGCCGCAGCTACCGCGCTTACCCCCATGCGGTGGATGCCGCTCCGGGGCCTGGCCCACCTGCCTGCTCCCACAGTCGACGCGTGGACGCGTGGACAGCGCAACTGGCAGCGGCAGGTATCGCGGCCAACCCGGCGGCGGACGGCCCGCTCGCCACCGTCCGTGCCTGGACGGACGCGCTGCGCCATGATGTCGGGCGCGGCGGGTGGCGTCCGCCGCGTCGCGTGGCAACCTGTCGCATCCCTCGGGCAGGATGCACCCCGTGGGCCCTGACCGAGACGACCAGCTGACCGGAGCGCGCGGATGACCGACGACGAGTTCGACGGCCCCGGCGAGGGGGTCGGTCGGGTGCTCGGCACCGCCGACGCCACCCCGCTGACGTTCTGGACGGCCGTGGCCCCCGGCAGCTACCTCCAGCTCGACGACGTGGTGGTGACCCGCCGGGAGCTGCCCGACCGGGAGCCGGTGACCATCGCCGGGGTGGTGACCCAGGTGCGGGCCCGGCACGAGGGCGCCCAGTTCGACTCGGACGTCTTCGCCATCGCCGACGGCACCCTGCCGGCGATGGTGCAGGAGGCGGCCGAGATCACCACCACCCGGGTCGACCCGGAGCTCTACGTGCCGCCGACCCCGGGCGCGGTGGTGCACCGGGCCGAGGGCGAGGCCCGGGACCGGGCGCTGCACTTCGACCGGATGGAACGACGGATCCCGATGGGGATGGGCCGCGACGGGGTGCCGGTCTACCTCAACGCCGACTTCCTCGACGGCAGCCGGGGCGCGCACGTCTCCATCTCCGGCATCTCCGGGGTGGCCACCAAGACCAGCTTCGCCACCTTCCTGCTCTACTCGGTCTTCCGCTCCGGGGTGCTCGGCGGCGACGCCGTCAACGCCAAGGCGCTGATCTTCAACGTCAAGGGCGAGGACCTGCTGTTCCTCGACCACCCCAACACCCGCCTCGACGACGCCACCCGGGCCGGTTACGCGAGGCTCGGGCTGGACGCCGGGGCCTTCCCCGACGTGCGGGTCTACGCTCCGCCCCGGGCCGGCGACTCCTCCGGCACGCCGGACGTGAGCAGCCGGCTGACCGGGGTGGACAGCTTCTACTGGACGCTGAGCGAGTTCTGCGCCGACCGCCTCCTGCCGTACGTCTTCGCCGACGCCGACGACGAGCGCCAGCAGTACACGATGGTGGTCCACTCGGTCGCCGCCCACCTGGCCCGCTACGCCCAGCCCGCCGACGGCGGGGTGAGCGTCGACGGGGTCCGGCTCGGCTCGTACACCGACCTGGTCGACCACATCGTCGAGCAGCTCAACGACGACGAGACCCGGGGCGACTGGGCGGGCAGCGCGGTCGGCCTGGGCACGGTCAACGCGTTCGCCCGGCGGCTGATCGGCAGCAAGAAGGACCTGGGCCGGCTGATCCGGGGCGACCTGGCCACCCGCCGCCCGCACTCGATCAACACCACCGAGAGCGCCCAGGTCACCGTCGTCGACCTGCACAACCTGCCCGACCGGGCGCAACGGTTCGTGGTCGGCGTGACGCTCAAGAGCGAGTTCGAGCGCAAGGAGAAGGCCGGCACGGCCAAGCCGCTGCTCTTCGTCGTCCTCGACGAGCTGAACAAGTACGCGCCCCGGGAGGGCTCCTCCCCGATCAAGGAGGTGCTGCTGGACATCGCCGAGCGGGGCCGCTCGCTCGGGGTGATCCTGATCGGGGCGCAGCAGACGGCGAGCGAGGTGGAACGCCGGATCGTCACCAACTCGGCGATCCGGGTGGTCGGCCGGCTCGACCCGGCCGAGGCGTCCCGCCCGGAGTACGGCTTCCTCCCGCCCGCCCAGCGGCAGCGGGCGCTGCTGGCCAAGCCGGGCACCATGTTCGTCAACCAGCCGGACATCCCGGTCCCGCTCTGCCTGGAGTTCCCGTTCCCGGCGTGGGCCACCCGCGTCTCCGAGGCCGGCCGGGCACCCTCGGAGACGCTACGGTCAATCACCGGAGCGGCCGACCCGTTCGCGGTGGTCGGCTCGGGCGGCGGCGCCGACGACGACATCCCGTTCTAGGGAGCTGAACCCGTGAAGATCCTGCACACCTCGGACTGGCACGTCGGCAAGGTGCTCAAGGGGCAGTCCCGGGCCGAGGAGCACAAGCAGGTCCTCGCCGGGGTGATCGACGTCGCCCGGCAGGAGCAGCCGGACCTGGTGATCGTCGCCGGGGACCTGTACGAGACGGCCGCCCCCACCCCGGAGGCGACCCGGCTGGTCACCCGGGCGCTGACCGCGCTGCGCCGCACCGGCGCGGACGTGGTGGCCATCGGCGGCAACCACGACAACGGCCAGGCCCTCGACGCGCTGCGGCCGTGGGCCGAGGCGGCCGGCATCACCCTGCGCGGCGGGGTCCGGGAAAACCCGGACGAGCACGTGATCGACGGGGTCACCGCGGGCGGCGAGCGGTGGCGGGTGGCCGCCCTGCCGTTCCTGTCCCAGCGGTACGCCATCCGCGCCGTGGAGATGTACGAGCTGACCGCCGCCGAGGCCACCCAGACGTACGCCGACCACCTCGGCCGGGTGCTCGGCCGGCTGACCGAGGGCTTCGCCGAGCCGGACCGGGTGCACCTGGTCACCGCCCACCTCACCGTGGTCGGGGCGACCACCGGCGGCGGCGAGCGGGACGCGCACACCGTCCTCGGGTACGCCGTACCGGCGACGGTGTTCCCGGGCACCGCGCACTACGTGGCGCTGGGCCACCTGCACCGGTCGCAGCGGGTGTCCGGCCCCTGCCCCATCCGCTACAGCGGCAGCCCTCTCGCCGTGGACTTCGGCGAGCAGGAGAACGTCCCGTCGGTCACCATGGTCGAGGTGACGGCGACGAGCGCGGCGCGCATCCGCGAGGTGCCGGTCACGGCGGCCGTGCCGCTGCGCACGGTGCGCGGCACCCTGGCCCAGCTCGCCGAGGCCGCCCCGCCGGAGGGTTGGCTGCGGGTGTTCGTCCGGGAGCAGCCCCGGGCGGGGCTGCGCGAGGAGGTGCAGGAGCTGCTCCCCCAGGCCTTGGAGATCCGGATCGACCCGGAGCTGGTGCCGGCCCCCGGCAGCGGGACGCGCACCGCCCAGCGGGCCGGTCGGTCGCCCCGTGATCTGTTCGCCGACTACCTGGACAGCAAGGGGCACGCCGACTCCGACGTCCGGGAGCTGTTCGACGAGCTGTTCGAGGAGGCGGATCGCTGATGCGCCCGATGCGGCTGGACATGGCGGGCTTCACCGTCTTCCGCGACGAGACGACCGTGGACTTCACCGACGCCGACTTCTTCGCCCTGGTCGGCCCGACCGGCTCCGGCAAGTCGACGGTGCTGGACGCGATCTGCTTCGCCCTCTACGGCACGGTGCCCCGGTGGGGCGGGACGCGGGGGCTGGCCAACGCGCTCGCCCCGTCGGCCACCGAGGCCCGGGTCCGGCTGGTCTTCGAGTCGGCCGGGGACCGCTACGTGGCGACCCGGGTGGTCCGCCGGGACGGCCGGGGCAACGTCAAGACGGCCAACGCCGGGTTGCAGCTCATGCCGGCCGGGTTCGACGTCACCAAGCTGGACACCGGGCTCAGCCCGGAGGACCTCGGCGAGGTGGTGGCCGGCACCCCGGCCGAGATGGACCGGGCGGTGCTGGAGGCGGTCGGGCTGCCGTACGAGCAGTTCACCAGCTGCGTGGTGCTGCCGCAGGGGCAGTTCGCCGACTTCCTGCACGCCCGGCCGGCGACCCGGCAGCAGATCCTGGTCAACCTGCTCGGCCTCGGCGTCTACGAGAACGTGCAGAAGCGGGCCACCGAGCGGGCCGGTCAGGCCGAGGCGAAGCTGGAGGCGGTCGACCGGATGCTCGGCGGGCTCGCCGACGTCGACGACGCGGCGCTGGCCGACGCGCAGGCCCAGGTCGGCCGGGCGCAGGAGCTGGCCGAAGCGGTCGCGGCGGCCGTACCGGAGCGGGAGCGGGCCCGGGCGGCGGCGCGGGACGCGCACGCGGCGCTGGCCGCCCTCGACGCCGAGCTGGCCGGGCTCGGCGCGGTGCGGGCGCCCGACGGGGTGGCCGAGGTGGCCCGGGCGGTGGCCGCCGCGCGGTCCGGCGCCGACGAGGCTGCGGCCGGGGTGGCGCTGGCCGAGGAGCGCGAGGAGAAGCTGCGCGGGGAGCTGGCGGGCGCGGGCGACGAGAGCGCCCTGCGGCTGCTGCTCAAGGCGCACGCCGACCGGGACCGGCTGGCCGGCGAGGTCGGGTCGGTGGCCACGGCCGTGACCGGGGCGCAGCGCGAGCACGACGCGGCGGTGGCCGCGCTGGCCGCGGCGCGGGCGGCGGCCGGGCGGGCCGAGGTCGAGCTGGACGCCGCGTTCCGGGCGCACGAGGAGGCGAAGGCCACCGACCAGGCGGTGGCGCTGCGGGCGCACCTGGTCGACGGGGCGGCCTGCCCGGTCTGCGAGCAGGTCGTGCCCCGGGTGCCGGCGGTGCCGGCCGGGTCGGCGGTGGCCAGGGCCACTGCCGCCGGGAAGGCGGCCCGGGCGGCGACCCAGCAGGCGCAGCAGGCGGTGCAGGAGCGCGACGCGGCGGCCCGGGACCTGGAGCGGGTGCTGCTGCGCGCCCGGGCCCAGCACGACCAGCTCCGGGGCCGGCTGACCGAGCTGGACGACCAGCTCACCGGGGCCGCAGCCCCGGAGGCGCTGCGACACGACCTGGCCGAGCACACCCGGCTGCGCCGGGAGCTGGACGAGGCCGCGGGCGGGGTGCGGGGCGGCCGGGACGCCGCCCGGCGGGCCCGGGCCGCGCTGGAGGCAGCCGAGGAGCGGCTGCGCGCCGCGTGGCGGGACTTCGACGCGACCCGGGACGGGCTGGCCCGGTTCGGCCCGCCGGCCGCCGACCGCGACGACGTGGCCGGGGCCTGGACGACGCTGACCGGGTGGGCCGACGCGGAGGCGCTGCGGCGTCGGGCGGACCGGGTGGGGCTGGCCGAGGCGGTCGCCGGGGCGGAGGCCGCCGCCGCGGCCGTGGAGGAGCGGATCGGCGGGGTCTTCGCCGCCGCCGGGCTGGCCGCCGGGGACGATCCGGTGCGGGCGGCCACCGTCGCGGTGGAGCGCGCCGAGGCGGCCCACCGACGGCTGGTGGAGCGCCGCGAGCAGGCCGCCGAGCTGCGCGGGCAGCGGGCCGGCCACGAGCAGCAGGCCCGGGTGGCCCGGGCCCTCGCCGGGCACCTGCGGGCCAACAACTTCGAGCGCTGGCTGCTGGCCGAGGCGCTGGACCTGCTGGTCGACGGCGCGTCGGGGATCCTGCGCGAGCTGTCCGGCGGCCAGTACGACCTGGTGCACGACAAGGGCGAGTTCTTCGTGATCGACCACCACGACGCGGGGCTGCGGCGCGGGGTGCGCACGCTGTCCGGTGGGGAGACGTTCCAGGCGTCGCTGGCCCTGGCGCTGGCGCTGTCGGAGCAGCTCGCCGGGATGTCCACCACGGCGGCGAGCCTGGAGTCGATCGTGCTGGACGAGGGATTCGGCACCCTGGACGCGGCCACCCTGGACACGGTGGCGGCCACCCTGGAGAGCCTGGCCGCCCGGGGGGACCGGATGGTCGGGGTGGTCACCCACGTGCCGGCCCTCGCCGAGCGCATCCCGGTCCGGTACGAGGTCCGCAAGGACGCCCGCTCCGCCCGCGTGGAACGGACCGGCCTGTGACGGGGCCGACGGGACCGGGCGGGACGGGACCGGGCGGGACGGGACCGGGCGGGACGGGACCGGGCGGGACGGGACCGGGCGGGACGGGACCGGGCGGGACGGGGACGGCCGGAACGGGACCGGGCGGGACGGCGGCCCAGGGCCCGGCCCCGGAGCTGTTCGTCGACGCCTGGGACCCGGGCTACGGCGCGTCCTTCGAGGCGGTGCCGGGCGGGCCGGCCGCGCCGAGCCGCCAGCAGGTTGACGCCGAGGTGGAGCTGCCCGCGGTGGACTGGCGGGCCATCGACGTCCGGCCCGGGGTCCAGGCGCCGGACGTGGTGCTGCTGGTCGACGGGGTCCGCCGGATCGACGCCAGCGTGTGGACGGCCGAGTCCGACGGGGCGTCGTTCCCCGGCGTGGCCGCCTCGTACGCCGCCGGGGTGGTCCGCTGCGACCTGGAGCGCGGCGCGGCGCGGCTCGCCGGGACGCAGGTGCGGCGGGGGCTGTTCACCGCCAGCCCGTCGGCCCGGGAGGTGCGGGCCGGGACGGTCCGCTACCCGGTGCACCGGGTGAGCGGCACCGGCGAGCTGAACAAGCTCCAGGCCGCCGTGCAGGGACCGCTGACCGCGCTGGAGGTGGAGGTCTCCGGGGCGGCCCGGATCGACGGGGACCTGCTGGTGGTCGACGGCCCGCTGCGCAGCCGCCGGCAGCTCCCCCGCACCCTCGGCTACGTCAAGACCCAGCACAGCCAGTACCTCGACGCCCGGCTGACCGCCGTGGTGACCAAGCTGCGGGCCGGCCAGCGCTCCCCCGTGTTCCGGCTCGTCACCGCCTGGGGCGGATACTCCTGGTACCTACGGCTGCCGATCTCCAGCGGCGCGCCGTGGGCCGGCATCGTCCGGGTGGAGTGCTCGGCCGAGCTGGCCGAGGCCGAGGCGATCGCGCTGGCCGACCTGTCGCTGGTCACCCTCCCCCGGTTCGCGTCCACCCCGTACAAGGACCCGAGGGCCCCGCAGAACCTGATCCCGATCGCCGGTTTGGAGCGCCGCCTGCGGGCGCTGCTCGGCGACGCCCGCCTGCTGCACCGGGCGCTGACCGCCGCGGCCCGGGGCCGCGGCCCCCTCCGCTGATGGGCCGCCTCACCACCCGGCTGCGGAGCCGCCGCCAAGTCCCCATCCGGACGGGGCGCCGCTGATGGGCCGCCGCCGGGGTGCGGACCGCATCGTCGCGCGGGTGGACACCGGCGAGGCCGAACTGGTCCCGAACGCGGACCGGCCGCGCTCGTTCACCCTGCTGCTCGACGGCGCCCCGCAGTCCCACGTGGACCTCGCCGACCCCACCCACCTGGAGTTCGAGTACGTCCGGCGGCTGGCCGCCGCCCTCGACCTGGTCGCACCGGCGGGTGCGCCGCTGCGGGTGCTGCACCTGGGCGGCGGCGCGCTGACCCTGCCCCGGTACGTGCAAACCACCCGCCCCGGCTCGACCCAGCGGGTGGCCGAGGTGGACGCCGCCCTGGTCGACCTGGTCCGCCGGGAGCTGCCCTGGCCGGCCGACCCCCGGCTGAAGGTCCGCGTCGCCGACGCCCGGGCCACCCTGGAATCCGCCAGGGACGGCAGCTACGACGTGGTGGTCGCGGACGTCTTCGCGGGCGCCCGCACCCCGGCCCACCTGACCAGCGTGGAATACGCGGCGGAGGTGGCCCGGGTGCTGCACCCCGGCGGCTGGTACCTGGCCAACATCGCCGACGGCCCGCCGCTGCGGCACGCCCGCGCCCAGGTCGCCACGGTCCGCGCGGTGCTGCCCCGGGCCTGCCTGATCGGCGACGCGGCGGTGCTGCGCGGCCGGCGCTACGGCAACCTGGTGCTGGTCGCGGGCCGGGTCGAGCCGCCCGTGCCGGAGCTGACCCGCCGGGCGGCCGGGGACTGGTTCCCCGGCCGGGTGGTGGCCGGGGACGAGCTCGACCGGTTCGCCGGCGGGGCCGCCGTGGTGCGCGACGCCGATGCCACCGACTCCACCCCGCCGCCGCCGGGAATCTTCTCCGTCCGCCGCTGATCCGGTGGCTCCGCACCACCGGGCGACCGGGCTTCAAGAGGGGACGGGCTGGTGTCGTCGGACACCCGGAGGCCCGCGGGCCTGCGGTGGGGTCCGTCCCGGCCGGGTGTCGTGGCAGAGTGTCGGGGTGACCGAACCCGCCGCCCGCCGGACGCTGCGCCCGCCGGCCGGCTACCGGCTGGCCGCGTCGGTCCGGTCGCTCACGTTCAGCACGTACGACCCGTGTGCCCGGATCGCCGCCGGCACGTTCTGGTGGGCCACCCGCACCCCCGCCGGCCCGGCAACCCTGGCGCTGCGCCCGAGCGGCGGCGGTGACCTGATCGCCGAGGGGTACGGCCCCGGCGCCGACTGGGCGGTCCAGCGGGCCGAGGCGGTCGCCGGGCTGCGCGACGACCTCACCGGCTTCGCCGAGCTGGCCAACGCGCACCCGCTGGTGGCCCGGCTGGCCGCGCGGCACGCCGGGCTGCGGATGCCAGCCACCGGCCAGCTCTTCCCGCGCGTGCTGCGGGCGATCCTGGAGCAGAAGGTCACCGGCACGGAGGCGTACCGGGCGTACTCGGCGACCGTGCGCCACTTCGGCGAGCCGGCGCCGGGGCCGTTGCAGCCGCTGCTGCTGCCCCCGGAGCCGGCGGCGGTGGCCGCCGCGCCGTACTGGGTCTTCCACCCGTTCGGGGTGGAGCAGAAGCGGGCCGACACGCTGCGCCGGGCCGCTGCCGAGGCCGACCGGCTGGAACGCTGTGTCGACTCCGCCGAGGCCACCCGCCGCCTCACCGCGATCCCGGGGATCGGCCCGTGGACCGCCGCCGAGGTGGTGCGGATCTCGTTCGGGGACCCGGACGCGGTCAGCGTCGGCGACTACCACGTGCCGAACACGGTGGCCTGGGCCCTGGCCGGGGAGCCGCGCGGCGACGACGCCCGGATGCTCGCGCTGCTGGAGCCGTTCCGGGGCCACCGCGGCCGGGTCTGCCTGCTGCTCACCGCCGAGGGCGTGCACGCCCCGAGGTACGGGCCGAGGATGCCGATCCGCTCCTTCGCCCGGTACTGAACCCTCCCCCGGCCCGCCGCCCCGGTCGGCGCGTGCTGCGCGTCCGGCGGGCGGGTCAGGGCCGGAAACGCCCAGCCCTGACGCGGAGGCCGGGGCCGGGTGCAGGGACGGGCGAGCGGCAGATCCGGGTCAGGGCCGGGCGCAGAGCCGGCGCAGGGTCCGGCCGAGCCACCAGGCGTACCCGCGTTGGAAGGCCCGGCCCGCCGGCCCGGCCGCGCGCATGAACCAGCGGTCCGGCCGGCTGAACGCGCGCACCTCGAACCAGACGGCGCCGGTGTCGTCCCGGCTCACCACGAACGCCTCCTCGCCCCGGGCCGGATGGCCGGGCAGCGTGCCGTACCCGAAGCCGGCCCGGTGGGTGTCGTCGGCGGCCCACACCACCGCGCACGGCGCGGCCAGCCGCAGCGGGCCGACGCCCAACCGGGAGACGACGGTGACCCCGGGCGCGGCCCGGGGCGCGTCGGCGTCGATCCGGATCCCGGCGGCCCGGTGCAGCCGCCAGCCGAGCACCGCCGCGCCGGCCGTGGCGAAGCAGCCGTCCGGCAGCCGCACCCGGTGCCGGACGTGCCGCCAGCCCGCGGGCAGCTCGCCGGCGTCGGTGGCTCCGACGTGCGGGTAGGTCAGCTCGGGCACGATCGCCGCCTCTCCTGGGGTCCGCGACACCGCCAGGGTACGGCCCTGCGCGCCGCGCACCGGCGGTGTGGTGAGCTGGGGCCGTGACCACGCCACCACTGATCGCCCCGGCCTCCCTCGCCGACGCAGGCGAGATCCTCACCGTGCAGCGGGCCGCCTACGTGACCGAGGCCCAGCAATACGCCGACCCGTTGCTGCCGCCGCTCACCGAGACTCTCGAAGAGATCCTGGCCGCGCTGGCCGGCCCGGAGACGGTGCTGGTCGCCCGGGCCGGGCACCGGCTGATCGGCTCGGTCCGGGCGCGGGTCGCCGACGACACCGCCCACGTCGGTCGGCTGGCCGTGGCCCCGGACCAGCAGGGCCGGGGGATCGGGCCCCTGCTGCTGCGGGCGGTGGAGGCGGCCTGCGCCGATCGGGTATCCCGCTTCGTGCTGTTCACCGGGGCCGCCAGCGAACGGAACCTGCGGCTGTACCGGCGGCACGGCTACGAGATCGTCGGCAACCGGCCGGACGCCAACGGGATCTCCCTCGCCGTGCTGGAGAAGCGGCTGGTCAAGGCCGCTCACAGCGACGCCTGAGGCCGTCGGCCTCCAGCCGGAGGTACCGGCGGGTCAGTCCGCCGTAGAGCCAACCCACGACGGCGGCGAGCGGGCCGGACTGCTCCAGCGTCAGCTCGACCCGGGCCCGGCCGTCCGGCAGCGGGACGATCCGGTGGTCGCCCCGGCTTCGGACGCCCGGGGCGTTCGACACCCAGACGAAGCGGTACGGGGCCTCGACCTCGACGACCCGCCACACCGCGGGACGCAGCCGCGGCTGCTCCAGCCGCGCGGTCGAGCCGACCGCCAACGGCCCCGGTTCCAGCCGCCGGGCGCGGGACACCGAGGCGGTCCACTCCGGCCACCTGTCGATGTCGGACTGCACCCTCCAGACCCGCTCGGCGTCGGCGTCGATCTCCGTGACTGCATCGAAGCGCATGGTCCCTCCCCTGTCGTCGGAACCTACCGCTCGATGATCCTCGTCGGCGACCCCGGCGGCCCGCACCACCACGACGACTGGTGTCCGTTCCTTCGGCCACCGACGCGCCGCACAGCTTCACCGGATCGGTGTGGTCCCGCGCCCGTGGGCACCGCGCCTCTACGACGCGGTGCGTCGCCGGCACGACGGCGAGCCGGTGCACCCAGGACGGCGTGGGGCAACCCGGCAGGGCCGCGCGGCGCAACGGAGCGGAGCCCGGTGGGGAGCGGCGTGGGGCGGGTCAGGCCGCCTCGGTCTCGTGCAGGTCGGCGAGGGTGAGCGGGGTATGGCGGCGCAGCAGGTCGTCCAGCTCGACGACCGTGCCGACCTCGCCGAGCACGTCCTTGCCGCCGCCGAACCGGGCCGGGTAGCGGCGCACCAGGCGGTAGCGGTACCGGCCGTGGATCAGCTCGACGCTGACCCGCCAGCGTCCGCAGCACCCGCAGATCCACTCCCGCATCCGGCGAAACTAGCTCCGAGCTGCGAAAACACCATCCGGTCCCCGGGGCACGATCGGGACGGGCCGGGACAGGCCACCCCCTCACCCCCGGTGATCCGCCTCACGACTGTCGGTGGCGTCTGGTTGACTGTCGCCGTGGACCTGCCGATCAACCCGCCGGTCGAACCGATGCTGGCCAAGGCCGTGTCGCGGCTGCCCACCGACCCCGGCACGACGTACGAGCCGAAGTGGGACGGCTTCCGCTGCATCGTGTTCCGCGACGGCGACGAGGTGGAGCTGGCCAGCCGGGGCGGCAAGACGATGACCCGCTACTTCCCCGAGGTGGTCGAGCAGGCGCTGCGGCAGCTCCCCGAGCGCTGCGCCGTCGACGGCGAGCTGATCGTGATCCGGCGCGACGGCCCGGACGGCCAGCCCCGGCTCGACTTCGAGCTGCTCGCCCAGCGCATCCACCCCGCCGCGTCCCGGGTGAGGCTGCTGGCCGAGACCACCCCGGCCGACTTCGTCGCCTTCGACCTGCTCGCCCTCGACGACGAGCTGCTGACCGACCAGCCGTATCCGCAGCGCCGGGCCCGGCTGGAGCAGGCCCTGGCCGGGGTCCGCCCGCCGGTGCACGTCACCCAGGTCACCACAGATCCGGAGACGGCCCGCCGCTGGTTCGACGTGTTCGAGGGCGCGGGGCTCGACGGGCTCATCGTCAAGCCGGCCGACCTGCCGTACGAGCCGGGCAAGCGGTTGATGTTCAAGGTCAAGCACGCCCGCACGGCCGACGTGGTGGTGGCCGGATTCCGCTGGCACAAGACCGGGCCGGTGGTCGGCTCGCTGCTGCTCGGCCTCTACGACGAGGCCGGCGTCCTGCACCACATCGGGGTCAGCTCCTCGTTCACGGCGGCCCGTCGCGCGGAGCTGCTGGACGAGCTGGCCCCCTACCGGGAGGTCGGCGACGAGCACCCCTGGGCGCATGGCGACCACGAGCGCGGCCAGCGCATCCCCGGCGGGGTGAGCCGGTGGACGGGGGCGAAGAACCTGGAGTGGGAGCCGCTGCGCCCGGAGCTGGTGGCCGAGGTGGGCTACGACGCGATGGAGGGTGACCGGCTCCGGCACACCGCCCGGTTCGTCCGCTGGCGGCCCGACCGCGACCCCCGGTCCTGCGGCTACGACCAGCTCGACCGCCCGATCAGGTACGACGTGGACCAGGTCCTGCGCGGCGATCCGGCGGCAACCGCCGAGGCCGTCCCGGGCCGGGCGTAGCCTGAGCCGTCGACCCGACCACGAGAGGCGCGCCGGTGACCCGCTTTCCCGACCGGATCCGCCGAGTCCGGCTGACCCTCGCCGGGCTCGTCTCGGCGGCGGTGGTCGCCGCCGGCTGCACGATGCCGGCGTTCGCACCGCGCACCGAGACCGAGGGCGAGGCCGCGCCGACGGGTGTCGCGCCGACCTGGCGGGCCTGCCCGGAGGTGGCCGACGAGTTGGTGGGCCGGGGCGCACCCGACATGCGGTACGAGTGCACGCGGATCGCCGTGCCGCGCAACTGGGGCTCCGGCACCGGCGCCACGGCCGGCCCGGGCACCGGGGAGACCTTCGAGATCGCCCTGCTGCGGGCCCGGTCCACGAAGCAGCGGGACCGGATCGGCTCGCTCGTGATCAACCCGGGCGGCCCCGGTGGCTCCGGAGTGGACACGGCCGTCTACCTCTCCTTCGGCTCGGCGTTCGGGGGGCTGCCCCCGTCGGTCACCGAGCGGTTCGACATCGTCGGGTTCGACCCGCGTGGGGTGGCCCGGTCCAGCCCGGTGAAGTGCATCCCCGACGCCGACCTGGACGCCAGCTTCGGCTACGACCCGGACCCGGAGTCCCAGGCGTCCTTCGACGGGTTCGTCGCGCTGAACCAGCGGATCGGGCGCGGCTGTGGCGACAAGTACGGCGACCAGCTCCCGCTCTACGGCACCGAGCAGGCCGCCCGGGACATGGACGCGGTGCGCGCGGCGGTCGGCGACGACAAGCTGACCTACCTCGGCTACTCCTACGGCACCCTGCTCGGGGCGACGTACGCCCAGCTCTACCCGTCCCGGGTCCGGGCCCTGGTGCTCGACGGGGCGGTGGACCCGACGCAGGATCTGGTGGCCGGCTCGGAGAGCCAGGCGAAGGGCTTCGAGCGAGCGTTCGACAACTTCACCCGGTGGTGCACGGCCAACACCGGGCGCTGCCCTCTCGCCCCGGACGCCCGGGCCGCGGTGACCTCGGCGATCGACAAGGCCAAGGCCTCCCCGGTTAAGGCGGCGGACGGCCGGGAGGCCACCGCGGGCTGGGTCTTCTACGCGGTCATCTCCTCGCTCTACACCGAGTCGGGCTGGCAGGAGTTGGCCCAGGCGATCGACCGGCTCGACGGCGGCGACCCGACCGAGGTGTTCCAGCTGGCCGACGCGTACGCGGGGCGGGAGGACGACGGGCGCTACTCGAACCTGTTCGACGCCAACCTCGCGGTCAACTGCACCGACGAGTCGGAGAAGCCGACCCTGCAGCGGGTCCGTGAGCTCCAGTCGCAGTGGCGGGAGAAGTACCCGCTGTTCGGCCCGGCGTTGGCCGTGGGCATGCTCGGCTGCGTCGAGTGGCCGGGTGGGCGGGACCCGTACCCGACCGGCAAGGCCGTCGGCGCGCCGCCCATCGTGGTGGTGGGCACGACCGGCGACCCGGCGACGCCGTACGAGCAGACCCCGAAGCTGGCCTCGATGCTGGGCGTGGGCCGGGTGCTGACCTGGGAGGGCGAGGGGCACACGGCGTACCCGCAGACGAGCTGCGTGACCGATGCGGTGGACGCGTACCTGATCTCGCTGACGGTGCCCCGGGAGGGGCTGCGCTGCCCGGCCCGCTGACGGCTCGCAAGCAGTCCGACTACGGCAAGGTCATCCTGTCGCTCCTTCAGCAGCGCCCGCATCCATCGCACGTCGGCTTTCCTCATGCTGCCCCTGCCGGCAACCAGGCCGCCGGGGCATCGCCCCGGGTCGCTGTGCCAGGCTGACGACATGCATACCGTGATCTTCCGGGAGGCGGTCCGGGCCGACCTGCCGGCCATCATCGCCCTGCTGGCCGACGACGTGCTGGGCAAGGCCCGCGACTTCACCGAGGTCGACGAGGCGTACGAGAGCGCGTTCGCGGACATCTCCGCCGACCCCCGCAACCACCTCGTGGTGGCCGACGACGACGGAGCACTGGTGGGCTGCATGCAGATCACCTACATCCCCGGGCTCGGCCGGCACGGGGCCGAGCGATCGCTCATCGAGGCGGTGCGGGTGCGCGCGGACCGCCGCGGACAGGGGCTGGGGCGGGAGATGATGCGCTGGGCGATCGACCAGGCCGAGCGGCGCGGCTGTGCGCTGGTGCAGCTCACCACGGACAAGACCCGCGCGGACGCCCACCGCTTCTACCGCAACCTCGGCTTCGTCGCCAGCCACGAGGGCATGAAGCTCGCCCTCTGACGGTCCACCGTCGGCGGACCGCGACCGGACGCCCCACCCGATACATTGACCTTCATGCGTCTCCGGCCAGCCTCGACTACCGCCCTGTGGGCGGGGTCCTGCTCCTCGGGGGCTGGGGCGCGGTGGGCGCCGCGATGGTGCTGCCCTTCTGGCGCACGGTCCACCCGGACCAGGTGACGCTGCGACTCGGCTTCGAGCTGTCGTTCGTCGTGCTGCCCCTGGCGCTGGGCGGCGGCCTCGCCTCGGTGGCGTCGCTGGCTCTCCCCGCGCGGTCCGCCTGGCGGCAGGCCAGCCGGGGGTTCCTGCTCGGCAACGCGCTGAGCTGCGGCAGCCTCACGGGGGTGGGCTGGCTCCTCACGGCCACCGACCCGTACGCCCCGGAGCACGGCGTGGTGTCCTCCGGTCCCGGTGCGGGGCTGTTCCTCGCCCTGCTCGGCTGCCTGCTGGTCCCGCTGACCGGCTCGCTCCCGCCCAGCCCCACTGCCCACTGACCCCGCCCCCTCCCGCCGCGATCTTGCACTTGCGGCCCCGACACATGGGGCGAAACACCCATCCTGAGGGCCGCAAGCGCAAGATCGTGAGGGCGAGGGCGAGGGCGAGGGTGAGGGTGAGGGCCGGGGGGTGGAGTTGGGTCAGGTGGGGAGGAGGTGGCCGTCGCGGAGGGTCAGGGTGCGGTCGGCCAGCTCGATGAGGGCCGGGTCGTGCGTGGCGACCAGCGCGGTCATCCCGCGCGCGTGCACCACCGCCCGGAGCAGATCCATGATCGACCGGCCGGTCTCCGAGTCGAGCTGGCCGGTGGGCTCGTCGGCGATCAGCAGGTCCGGCTCGTTGGCCAGGGCCCGGGCCAGCGCCACCCGCTGCTGCTGCCCGCCGGAGAGCTCGTACGGGCGCTGCGCGGCGTGCCCGCCCAACCCGACCAGCTCCAGCAGCACCGACACCCGCTCCTCCCGCTCGGCGGCGGGCACCTTCGCCAGCCGCAGCGGCACCCCGACGTTCTCGGCGGCGGAGAGGATCGGAATCAGCCCGAAGGTCTGGAAGACGAAGCCGATGGTGCCCCGGCGCAGCCGCAGCAACTCCCGCTCGCCGGCCGCGCCGAGGTCGTGCCCGGCCACCCGGACCTGCCCGGAGTCCGGCCGGTCCAGGCCGCCGACCAGGTTCAGCAGGGTGGTCTTGCCGGCACCCGACCGCCCCTGCACGGCGACCAGCTCGCCCTTGCCGGCGGTGAACGAGACGTCCCGGACGGCGTGCACGGCACGCTCGCCCCGGCCGAAAGTACGGCTCAAACCGGTCACCCGCACCACCTCCTCGATGGTGGTGACGGTGGCCGTCGGACGTGAAAACGGCTGCTCGGTCATGCGTCACTCCGTTCGGCGTCGGCCCGGTCGCCCGGCCGCACCTCGATGTGGTCGGGTTCCAGGCTGAGTCGTACCCGGTCGCGCAGGGCCAGCGTGTCCACGAAGGACGCCGGAAGCTGCATCCGGCCGGCGCGGTCGAGCACCGCGTACTCCTCGCTGACCAGCTCGGTGGCGCCGTCCGCGCCGATCCGGGCGGTGCGGCGTACCTCGGAGGAGGTCCGGCCGTCGCGGATCGCGACGGTCCGGCGGACCTGGGTGGCCACGGCGTGGTCGTGGGTCACCACCACCACCGTCACCCCCAGCTCCGCGTTGATCTGCCGCAGCGCGGCGAAGACCTCGGCGCCGGTGGCCTCGTCCAGCTCGCCGGTCGGCTCGTCGGCGAAGAGCACCTCCGGGTCGTTGGCCACCGCCACCGCGATCGCGCAGCGCTGCTGCTCCCCGCCGCTGAGCTGCCCCGGCCGCCGGTCGGCGAGGTGGCCCACGCCGACCGTGTCGAGCAGCTCCCGGGCCCGGTCCCGGCGGACCCGCCGCCCGCGCCGCCCGGCCAGCTTCATCGGCAGCTCGACGTTCTCCAAGGCGGTCAGGTAGGGCAGCAGGTTGCGCCCGGTCTGCTGCCAGACGAAGCCGGCCATCTCCCGCCGGTAGCTGAGCCTGCGGCGCGCGGAGAGGGCGAGCAGGTCGTACTCGGCGACCCGGGCGATGCCGGCGGTCGGGGTGTCCAGCCCGGACAGGATGTTCAACAGGGTCGACTTGCCCGACCCGGACGCCCCGACGATCGCGACCAGCTCGCCCCGGTCGATGACCAGGTCGAGGCCCTGCAACGCGACCACCTCGATGCCGTCGGACTTGAAGATCCGCACCAGGCCGTCGCAGACGATGTGCCCGCGCAGCCGGTCCTGTCCGCCGGCCCGCTCGGCCGCGCGTTGCGCGGCCCGCTGCTGCAGGGCGGCCAGGTCCGGTACGGCGGACGCCTCCACGGTGGCTGTCATCTCAGCTCTCCTCTCCGAGCCGCAGCACCTCACCGAGGCGCAGCCGGCGGTTGTTCAGCGTCTCCACGGTCACCGCGAGGGCCAGCGCCACCGCGCCGACCACTAGCACGGCGGCGACCAGCCCGGGTGAGAACGCGACCCGGACCGGTGTGCCCCCGGTGAACGCGGCCAGCCCGAGCACCGGGGTGAGCAGCAGGGGCAGCAGCGCGCCCGTCACCGCGCCGGTGAGCAGCGCGGCGGCGACCAGCGGCGTCAGCTCGACCAGCAGCAACGCGCGCCACTGGCGGCGGGACAGGCCGAGGGTGCGCAGCCGGGACAGCACCTGCCCCCGGGCCCGCGCCCCGGCGAGCACCGCGAAGGCGATCGCCAGCAGGCCGAGGACGGCCCCGCCGCCCGCCCCGGCGGCGAAACCGAAGAACAGCAGTCCGTTCGCGCCGCCCTCGCCGAGGGAGTCGCGGGCGCCCCGCCAGGTGGTCACCTCGGCGCCGCGCGGTCGCTCCCCCGCGACGACGGTGCCGCCGGTCTGGTAGCGACGCTGCCCCTCGTCGCCCGCCTGCCGCAGCGCCTCCACGTCGAACCCGTCGCCGGAGACCAGGAAGGCCGTCGGCACCGGGCCGGTCGGGTCCGCGCCGGGCAGCGCCTGCCAGGGCAGCACCACGAACCGGTCGGTGGCGGACGGGACGAGCGGGAAGCCGTCCGCCGTGCCGGCCACCCGGAACAGGTAGCCGCGTCCCTGCACGGACACCAGGGCCGAGCCGTCTAGACCCTTGCGGGCCAGGTCGGCGGCGAGCGCCGGGGAGACCAGCGCGGGTGCCGGCCCCTGGGCTGGGCCGCCCCGAAGTTGCGGGGGCACCGACACCGCCAGCCCGGCGTCCCGGGCCGCCTCGGCGAGCCCGGGCCCGTCGACCAGCAGCACGGTGACGGCGGCGAGCCCCGCGTCGGCGCCGCGCGGCTGGGCGATCCGCAGCGCGGTGTCCCGCACGACCGGGGTGGCTTGCCGGACGCCGGGCAGGGCCCGGAGCGCGGCACCGGTGTCGGGGGCGAGCCGCTCGCCGTCGACCAGCGCGGACGCCGGCACGGCCAGCGTCGCCGTCCGGTCCCGACCGGCCTCGATGCCGGTGGCCACGACGGCGCAGAACGCCGCCGTGGCGATCGCCACCACCACGACGACCACCGGCGCGGTGGCGGCCGACCGGCTCGCCCGGGCGGCGCCGAGGAACGTCACGCTGCCCCGCAACCGGGCGGCGACCCGGCTCAGCAGCCGCAGCGGCCAGGGATAGATCCGCAGCGTGAGCACCGCCGCCGCGACGGCCAGCAGCACCGGCACGGAGATCAGCAGCGGATCGACCGACCCCGGGGTCAGGCCCCGGCGCCGCAGCAGCACGACGGCCAGCACGGCCAGCACCACGACCAGCAGTTCCACGGTCAGCCGGCGGCCACCCGGGCGGGCGGTCACCAGGTCGCGCCGGCCGCCCGGGGCTGCCGAGACCGCCGAGACGGCCAGCGTGGCCAGCGGCAGGGCCAGGGTGGCCAGGGCTGCCGTGACCAGGGCCACCCAGACCGCCCCGCCGCCGGAGCCGGGCAGCAGCCGGCCGAGCAGCCAGCCCATCGCCGCGGCCGGCGGGACGACCAGCAGCGACTCGGCGAGGCTGCGCAGCGCGCCACCGGCCGGTGCGCCGCCCCGGGCGACCAGCAGGGCGAACTCGGTCTCCCGGCGGCGGGCCGCGAGCCGGGCGGCGAGCCCGATCAACCCGGCCAGCGTGGCGAGCACCCCCGCGGAGATCACCGCGAGCAGCGTCCGCGCGGCGGAGACGGCGTCGAGGAACTGCTGCAACGGGACGTCCATCGCCTGGGTGACGCTCAGCCCTGGCGGGGAGTCGCGGACCAGCCGCCGCACGCCGTCGATGACGCCGCGCACGTCGGCGACGTCCATGCCGTCGCCGCCCAGCCGGTACCGCCAGGAGAACCGGACCGGCCCGCCGGTGGCGGCCACCGCGTCCAGGCCGGCGCCGCCGGTCACCACCACAATCTCGTACGGCTGCCCGTCGCCGGCCGGTTCGGTCACCCGCAGGACCGGCGGCAGCGTGTCCCAGATCCCGTCCGCCGGTCGGGTCGGCTCGAAGACCCCGACCACGAGCAGCGACAGCGGTGCGTCCCCCTTGTTCTCAGCCCAGCCCAGGCGGCTGCCGGCCCGCAGGTTCACCTTCCGCGCCGTGTCGGCGCCCAGCGCGACCTCGACCGGCCGGCCCGGCCCGGTCGCCTCGGCCGGCCAGCGTCCCTCGACCAGGGTGGCCGCCTCCGCGACGCCGGGCATCACGCGCAGCCGGGATTTGACGAAGAGATTCTTCGCCGCCAGGTCCGGCCCGGTCAGCCCGCCGAACGCGGTCTCCGCGACGTACCAGCGGCTCTGGACGGCGGCCCGGACCGGGGGCGGCATGGCAGCCTCGAACGCGTCGAGGTCGCGGCCCCGCGTCGCGCTGATCGACCCCTGGCCCTCCTCGACCGGCACCTCCTCGGTGCTCCGGGTCAGGTCCCGCTCGGCGGCCGGGCGGCCGGCCACGTACTCCCGAAGGCCCTGCTGCACGAGTCGGTCGGCGACGCGGGGAATCCCGGTGACCAGCAGCACGGCCACCAGGGCCAGCACGCCCAGCAGCAGGAACTGCCCGCCGAAGGCCCGCACCCGGCGGGCGGCCCCGATCATCGGCTGCCCGCCCCGGGACGCACGGTCACTGCACTCACTGCTCTCCCCCGATCCGTGGCCGCGCCGCCGCGGCCCACCGGCCCGCGCCGGACCGCGACCGCGCCGACGCCGTTGACTGATCCCCGCCGGCCGGCGATCCTGCCGACGCTCCTCACTGGTCACCGCCGAGCCGCAGTTGCGCCGCCGCCAGCCGCTGGCGGATGCCCGTGGCGATCGCCGTGCTGAACGCGAGCGCCGCCAACAGCAGGCCGAGGGCGGTGCCGACGACCGGCAGCCAGGGCAGCGCGAAGGCCGCCTCCGGCACCGGTCGGTCCGCCGCCCGGGTGAGCACCACGAGCGGGGCCATGGTGGCGCTCACCCCGGCGCCGACCAGCAGCCCGACGGCGACGCCGATCCCGGCCAGGAAGGCCTGTTCGGCGAGCAGGGCGCGGGCCAGCAGCCGTGGCGTGGCGCCCAGCGTGTGCAGGACGGTCAGCTCCCCGATCCGCCGACGCGCGGTGGCCCAGACGTCCACGCCCAGCCCGACCAGGGCGAGCAGGAGGGAGCCCAGCGCCGCCGCGAGCAGGCCGGTGCGGGTGCCGAGCCAGTACGGGTCGCGGTCGGCCTCCGCCGCCGTCGCCCGCCGGTCCAGCACGGTGACCCCGGGCAGGTCGGCGACCGCCCGTGCCGCCTCCGGATACCCGCCGGGGTCGGTGCGCACCCACCACTCCGAGACCGGCCGGACCGCCCCCTTGGCGCGGATCAGCCAGTCGACCGCGGCGGGCAGGTCCAGCAGCATGCCGGCGGCCGATCCGGTGGCCGGCACCGCCTCGACCTCGCCCACCACCTGGACCGACAGGGTGGCCCCGGAGAGGCTGACCTGCATCGTGTCGCCCCGGCCGACGCTCAGCGCCCGGGCCACCTGCGGGGTGATCAACGCCGGCACCGGCGGATTGTCCCCGGCCGGCACGACGGCGAAGCGGCTGGACGGCTGCGACGCGAACCGGCCGCCCTCGATGATCGCGCCCCACCGGCCGGTGCGCAGCCCGCCGTCGTCGTCGAGCCGGACGGGCTCCGCCTGCTTCGGCTCGTCCACCAGGGTCACCCAGTCGCCGGTGAGCCGCACCGGGCTCGTCGTCCCGGCGGCATCCACCGCGCGCAGCCCGGTCACCTCCAGCCCGTAGTTGGAGCCCGACAGCGGGCCGCCGGTGGCCTCGAAGCCGGCCAGCCGGTAGGCCCGGCCACCGGTGTCGGGCAGCTCCACCGCCGCCGGGACCGGCCGACCGTCGCTGCCCCCGGTGGCCAGCGGCAGCGTCCAGGCGGTGCCGTCGGCGGTGGTGAGCAGCACGGACACCGCGACCCGGTGCGGGCGCAGGGCGCCGGTGACCGGGGTACGGACGGTGCCGGTGAGCCGTCGGGTGCCGGCGGGCAGCTCGACGCCGGTGGGCGCGACCCGGCCGCGTACCTGACGGTCGAACAGTGCCCGGCCCGGCTCGTCGAGGAGCCGGTCGTTGAGCCGGACCACGCCCGGCGCCGCCGCCGCGTCGATGCTCAGCACGCTGACCGGCAGGTCCTCGCGCCCCACCCGGATGTCGTCGCGCCAGGCGGGCAGCGCCCGGTCGACGCCGGGTGCCCCGACCAGCCGGCCCGCCCGATCGGCCGGTGCGGCCCCGGAGCGCTCGACCAGCCGCAGGTCGGCGCCGACGCTGTGGTCGGCCTGGTCGACGTGCGACCGTTCCCCGGTGGTGACCAGCGACCAGGCCAGGGTGCTGCCGCCCACGGCGAGCGCGAGGAGCAGCACCGGGCCGGCGTGCGGACGCCGGCCGGCCTGCCACATGCCCAGCATCGTGGCGGTCCAGGGGCGGGCGTCCACGAACCGCTCGGCGAACCGGGTGGCCGGCGGTAGCAGGCGCAACGCGAGCACGGCACCGGCCAGCACGCCCAGCGTCGGCGCCGCCACCAGCAGCGGGTCGATGCCGAGCCGACCGCCCGCGCCGGCCAGCGGGGAGGAGTACTGCCGCAGCTGGACCCAGGCGAGCACGGCCAGGCCGACCAGGGCCAGGTCGGCGCTGGCCCGCTGGGCCGTGGCGGCCCGGCTCGGCCGGGACCGGGCCGCCAGGTCGGCGACGTACGTGCCGGCCCGGCGCATCGCCGGCAGCACCATGGCCACCAGGCAACCGGCGGCAGTGGCGGCGGCGACCGCCCAGGTGAGCGTGCTGCCCGCAACCGACGGGTCGGACCACGTCTGGTCCCGGCCGACGTGGCGCAGGGCCTCGGCGGCGAGCGGCGGCCCGAGCAGCGCGGCCGGGAGGACCACCAGGGCCGCCTCCCGGGCGGCCAGACCGGCGATCTGTCGCCGGGCCGCGCCCCGGGCGCGTAGCAGCGCCGTCTGCGCGCGACGATCCTCGTTGAGCAGGGCGGCCACCAGCACCAGCGCGTAGCCGCCGAGAACCAGGATGAGCAGCAGCGGGGTGAGCAGCGAGGAACGGCCCACCAGGTCGGCGCGACTGAGCCGGTCGATCAGCCGGTCCATCGTGGTGACGCTCCGGGCGGACGAGCCGAGCCCGGTCGCCTCGGGCAGCTCCGCGACCTCGGTGGCGACGGCCCGCTTCACGGCCCCCAGCCGGCTCGGCTCGACGGCGACCAGGTCGGGTTCGACCAGCCAGGATGCCGACGTGGTGGCGGGGAAGGTCCGGTCGAAGTCGGCCGGGTCGAGCAGGAACGGCCCGTACGACGTGGCGGAGCCGGCGGCGACGGCGCCCGGCGCGAGCCGCCAGTACGAACCGGCCGGTTCCCGGGGCCGGAAGATCCCGACCACCTCCACCTGGCTGGTCCGTTCGGTGGCCCGGTCCCGCAGCGGCACCCGCTCGCCGACGGTCAGGCCGAGCAGGCCGGCGACCCGTTCGGGCAGCAGCGCCTGCAACGGCTCGGCCCCGCGCTCGGGCTGCCGCCCGGCGACCAGTTCGGCGTGGCCGGTCAGGTCCTCCAGGGTGGTCAGCTCGGCGAAGACCGGATCGGTGCCGACCCGGGCCGCCCCGAGGTCGCCGGTCAGCTCGCGTCCGGTGCCGTAGCGGGCCCCGCTCACCGCCACGGACGCCCCGCCGAGCCCGTCGACGAAACGGGCCCGGACGGCCCGGTCCCGGGCGGCGTAGGCGGCCCGGTCCGCGCCACCGGAGCCACTGACCAGCAGGCTCCGCTCCTGCGCGGGGGACGCGGCGAACACCGCCCGCTGCCCCGCGTCGA
Organism: Micromonospora rubida; assembly: GCF_009908295.1. GTDB lineage: Bacteria > Actinomycetota > Actinomycetes > Mycobacteriales > Micromonosporaceae > Micromonospora > Micromonospora rubida. The sequence goes on along the minus strand of NZ_JAAALO010000013.1, from coordinate 4,444 downwards.
CGGCCCGCCGGTTGTAGTCGGCCAACCCGGTGACGAGGGCGATCGCCACCAGGGCCGCCACCACCGCGGCGAGCAGCAGCCCCCGGGCCGCCCGGGCCCGCCTCCACACCATCGCCATCGCGCCGCCTTCCTGGGCCCAGCGGGCCGACGATCACAATGACTCGCTGCGGGTCCGGAAAGGTTCGCGCCCGTTATCCGACCGTTATGGCGGCCACGCGACGGGTGGCCCGTCCCACCCCGTCCGTGGCCGCCGGTCGGGGTGTCGACATGCTTGGATGGCGGTCATGGACATCATCCTCACCGTGCTGACCATCGTCGTCGTGCTGCTGCTGGTCGCCCAGCTCGCCGCCCCGCGGCAGGACCGGAACACGCCACGACGGCTGGCCGAGATCGAGCGGCGCCTGCAACTGGTGATGAACCACCTCGGGGTGGTGGACGAGTGTCCGATGCCGCCCGGAGTCCGCGAGCACCTGGCCCGGGGCGAGAAGGTCAAGGCGGTCAGGGCGTACCGGGCTGCGACGGGCGTGGACCTGCGGACGGCCACGGAGGCCGTGGCGGCGATGATGGGCCCGCGCCGCTGAGCCGGCGACGGCCGGGCGACACGAGCGCCGAGCGACCGCCCGGCGACGCGAGCGGCCCGTCTGCTCAGCGCGGGCGGTCAGCGCGGGCGGTCACGGTCCTTTGAGGGCTGGACCCGCTTCGGCTCGCCCGGCATCTTGGGGTGGTCCGGCGGGTACGGCATGTCGCCCTGGCCCGCGGCGGCGTCCCGGTCGGCCCACTCCAGCAGCGGGGTGATGTCCCACGGGGCGTCGTCGATGCCGGCGTGCGGGTCGCCCCGCTCGGCCAGTCGGGCCGGGACGCTGCCCAGGTGGAACTCGTCCGGGTCCACGTCGGGCAGCTCGTCCCAGGTGACCGGGGTGGACACGGTGGCCCGGGCGTTGGCCCGCAGCGAGTACGCGCAGGCGATCGTGCGGTCCCGGGCCATCTGGTTGTAGTCGACGAAGACCCGCTCGCCCCGCTGTTCCTTCCACCAGGCGGTGGTGACCAGGTCGGGGCGGCGGCGCTCCAGCTCCCGGGCCAGCGCGATGGTGGCCCGCCGCACCTCGGTGAACGTCCACCGGGGCGCAATCCGCAGGTAGACGTGCACGCCCCGGCCGCCGGAGGTCTTCGGCCAGCCGGTCGCGCCCAGCTCGTCGAGCAGGGCCCGCACCTCGGCGGCGGCCGTCGCCGCGTCGGCGAAGTCGGTGCCCGGCTGCGGGTCGAGGTCGATCCGCAGCTCGTCGGGGTGGTCGACGTGGTCGGCGCGCACCGGCCACGGGTGGAACACGACGGTGCCCATCTGGGCGGCCCAGGCCACATGGGCGAGGTTGGCCGGGCAGAGCTCGTCGGCCGTCCGGCCGCTGGGGAAGCTGATCCGGGCGGTGCGCACCCACGGCGGCACGCCCCGGGTGGGCACCCGCTTCTGGAAGAAGCTCTCACCGGCGATGCCGTCGGGGAAGCGTTGCAGCGTGGTCGGGCGGTCCCGCAGGGCGCGCAGGATGCCCTCGCCCACGGCGGCGTAGTAGCCGAAGACATGCGCCTTGGTGAAGCCCCGCTCCGGGAAGATCACTCGGTCCGGGCTGGTCAGTCGAACCATGTGGCCGGCCACCTCGATCTCGGTGGCCGTTGCCTTCGTGGTGCCGCCCATCCCGAGACCATATGCCACGGCACCGACACCCGACGTACCGTTGTCGGGTGAGTCTTGACGAGAACGAACTGCCCCGAACCGAGGACGAGTGGCGGGTCCGGCTGAGCCCGGAGGAGTTCCGGGTGCTGCGCGAGGCCGGCACCGAGCCCGCATGGACCGGCGAGTACGTGGACACGAAGACGCCCGGCGTCTACCACTGCCGCGCCTGCGGGGCGCAGCTGTACCCCAGTGACACGAAGTTCGACTCGCACTGCGGCTGGCCGAGCTTCGACGACGCGATCCCGGGCGCGGTGCGGGAGATCGAGGACAACAGCCACGGCATGCGGCGTACGGAGATCCGCTGCGCGCGCTGCGACAGTCACCTCGGCCACGTCTTCCGGGGCGAGGGGTTCACCCCGAAGGACGCCCGGCACTGCGTGAACTCGATCTCCGTCCGGCTGGAGCCGGCGCGGGGCTGAGGCACGGATGCCGCAGGCCGGTCGGGACGGGTCAGAGCAGCAGCAGGCTGCCCTGCCCGTCCACCCGGTCGGCGGGCTCGCTCCGAGGCTTCCACCAGGCACAACGCCCGACACGCCGGCCCGACACGCCGCCGCGACGGTCGGCTTCGGCCGTTCCGGCCATCCGGATCGGGCCGCTGCCGCACGCTGTGGGGCAGATGTTCCTTTTCTCGGGGGGTCCGGCCATGGCGACGTGTGAGGTCTGCGGCAACGACTACTGGATGGCGTTCGAGGTGCGCACGGTCAGCGGCGACGTGCACACCTTCGACTGCTTCGAATGCGCGGCGCACCGGCTGGCACCGATCTGCGAGCACTGCCAGGTCAAGATCGTCGGCCACGGGGTCGAGGTCTCGGGGCGCTTCTTCTGCTGCGCCCACTGCGCCCGGCAGGAGGAGGGCGACCGGGGCGCGGAGATCCGCGACGCCGTCGGCGCCCGCCCCCGCTGACCGGTGACAGAGACCGCCCGCGTTCACTGACCGGTGACAGAGACCGCCCGCCTTCACTGACACCGGAGGACACCGGCCGCCGGGAGGGGCCACCCCGCCCCGGCTGGCGCGGGCGCCTACCATCGCCGGATGCCGCCGCAGACCGTCGAGGCCCGACTCGCCTCCTTCGCCGAGCTGGACGCCCGCACCTTCCACGACCTGCTCCGACTCCGCATCGACGTGTTCGTGGTGGAGCAGGCGTGTCCGTACCCGGAACTGGACGGCCGGGACGTCGAGCCGGGCACCCGGCATCTCTGGCTGGCCCGCGACGGCGCCGTCCTGGCGTACCTGCGAATTCTGGCCGACCCCGACGGCGTGGCGCGGATCGGCCGCGTGGTGGTGGCTTCGGACGCCCGGCGCGGCGGGTACGCCGGGCGGCTGATGGCCGAGGCCCTGGCCGTGGTGGGCGACCGGCCGTGCGTGCTGGAGGCGCAGTCCCACCTGACCGGCTTCTACGCCCGGCACGGCTTCGCCGTCAGCGGGCCCGAGTACGTCGAGGACGGCATCCCGCACACCCCGATGCGCCGGGAAAGCGCCATCCATTGACATAGGCGAATTGGTGTGGAAATCTGCGCAGGCAGGAGCCGCTGCGGGATCAGCACGAGCCGGCACGGGAGGGGCAACTCCCGCCGTCCGGGCGTCGTCGCAGTCCGACCTCTCACCCGGAGGCTCCCCATGTCCACCCCCGTCCGCAGGCGTTCCACGCCGCGCCTGGCTGCCTGGCTGCTCGCCGTCGGCGCGGTCGTCGCGCTGCTGCTCACCACCGCCCTGGCGAACTCCGTGTCCGCCCACGGCTCGGTCGTCGACCCCGCTTCCCGCAACTACGGCTGCTGGCAGCGCTGGGGCAGCGACTTCCAGAACCCGAACATGGCCACCCTGGACCCGATGTGCTGGCAGGCCTGGCAGGCCGACCCGAACGCCATGTGGAACTGGAACGGCCTGTTCCGCGAGGGCGTCGCCGGCAACCACCAGGCCGCCATCCCGGACGGCCAACTGTGCAGCGCCGGCCGCTCCTCCAGCGGCCGGTACAACGCGCTCGACACCGTCGGCGCGTGGAAGACCGCACCGGTGACCAACAACTTCCGGATCAAGTTCTACGACCAGGCCAGCCACGGCGCCGACTACATTCGGGTGTACGTGACGAAGCAGGGCTTCAACGCGCTCACCAAGCCGCTGGCCTGGAGTGACCTGGAACTGGCCGGCCAGATCGGCAACACCCCGGCGTCGCAGTGGACGCCGGAGGCGCAGGGCGTGTCGATCCAGGTGCCGGCGAACGCGCCGGGCCGCACCGGCCGGCACATCGTCTACACCATCTGGCAGGCCAGCCACCTGGACCAGTCGTACTACCTGTGCAGCGACGTGGACTTCGGCGGTGGCGGCCCGACCACGCCGCCGACCACCACCCCGCCCACCACGCCGCCGCCGACGACCACCCCGACGACGCCCCCGCCCACCACGCCCCCGGCGACGGGTCGGTGCACGGCGACCTACCGCGTCACCAACTCCTGGGCCGGCGGGTTCCAGGGCGAGGTCGAGGTGACCGCCGGCACGTCGGCGATCAAGAGCTGGACGGTGACCTGGACGTACGCCAACGGCCAGCAGGTCAGCTCGTCGTGGAACGCCACCGTGACCAGCAGCGGGCCCACGGTGACCGCCCGCAACGTCGCGTACAACGGGACGCTTCCCGCCGGGGCGAAGACCGCCTTCGGCTTCCTCGGCTCCTCGACCGGCACCAACACCGCGCCCACGCCGACCTGCACGGCGACCACCTGACC
>NZ_JAAALO010000012.1 GCF_009908295.1 Micromonospora rubida | reverse complement strand
ACTCCGGGGTGAACACCCGCCGCGACGGGCGCGGCGCGGGATCCGCCCCGGGCGCCCCGGACGACGAGCCGGACTGGTTCCTGGAAGGTGTGGACACGTACACAAGGATCTCCGATCCCGCCGCCCCCGGGTCAGCAACCCCGCGTTCACACGGGGTGTCTCACACCATCCTGACCAAGAGGGCCGAGGAGCCGTTCGGCGACACCAAGCAGGTACCGTGCGTTGGCGCCTGCGTCGACACGTTGGCGGATCGCCTCGGCAACAGCGAACATCGCTATCTTGTGGAGCAGTTGTACGCCCGAGCTGAGGAGCACCTTTACGGTCGCCTCCGGGTCCTCCAGCACGGCCGGCATCGCCAGATCTCTGACCGCATCGACCAGGGCGTGCTCGGGACTTGGGTAGGAATTGTCGCGTGCCCGAATTGACGGGCGAACCATGCCGCTGAAGTCGCGCTCGTCCCCGGCGTGGCCGGAGAACTTCGCAAAGTTGGCGAGCCAGCCCGCAACTGCCTTGAGTGCGTCCGCACCGAGCGCTGGCACCAGGCGTGGCAACTCCTCCTGGTACCAGTAGTCGTCCAGTGCAAGAACTGGCTTCTGCTTGAAGGGATCGTCAGAGACAGAGGGTCTCGGTGCGAAAAGGTTGTTCGCCAACCAACGACCCGTCTTGGTCTCACTGCCTTGAAGAAGCGTGATCGCAAACGACACAAGCTCCTCCGGGTCCGTTCGCCACCCGAATCCTTCGGGCGTCGTCGTCCACGCTTGAAGGAGCGGCTTGAGGCGGGCTCCTTCCGCAGCGGGAATCTTCGACCCGACCTCAAAGGTCGCGCGCCGCACCCACGCATTGTTGCTGCTCGCGAGGGAGAGCAGGACATCGACCACGTCGGTCGGCGCCTCTGGCGCAACCCGAGTCAGATATGAGATCTCAGGCCAGTACACGTCGCGGATATAGCCGTCGTCGGTGTTCTCTGGCTCAGGGGGGTTCGCGAACGCACCAGCCTCGAACAAAGGCCGGACCCACCGAGGATTCTCAAGACCTTCGTAGAACACCCTGCGCAGTTGGAACGTCGGTATCTTCAGGAGCACCGCTTGAACGTCGGCTTTGCTCGGCGTCTTGCAACTAATTACATTGCCGACCTCCCCCAGGGAGTTGATCTCGGCTAGCAGGTCATCTATCGAATGGCGAAGCGTGAAGAAAGCGGTAATGACTGCGTCGAAGAGCTCATCGAAAGCTGCCACGTGCGTACGCATAAGTTTGTCGCTCGGCAACTTCGACGACTCGGGTTCGTAATCCTGAAGGTGAGCCCATCTTACGAAGAAGCTGCGGGAACCCACCCAGCGCTTGACTACGAGGTGCTCACTGTTGCCGTCGTCCGTGAGCAAAGAGGCGACGTCGTCTCGACTGCGCCGCTTCTCTTGCACTGCCGTCTTGATCAGCTTGTCGAAGACTTCTGCAACGGCGCGTGAAACGGGGATGGATTCGCCGTCGGCATCAAGAGCCAAGCCCGGAAACCTCGCCAGCAAGTCCGGTAGCTCCTGGACCTGCTCTCCGCTCGATGGTTTGAGTCGGGGGCTCGCCGTGGTCCCCATTGCGCCCAGCACCCGGTTCATAACTTCGCGCATCGAATGACAGATGTGCGAGATTCGCGTTCGCTCATCGCCGACCTCGGCTGGCCTCGAGAGCAAGAGCAAGGCCACCCGATAAATGCTGGCGATGTCAGAACGTCTCTCCGCTAGCGCGGTGTAGATCCGTTGCTGCCGCTCATCCATAAATGTGACATCGGGAACCACTGGAGCCGTCATCCCCTTGCTCCGCTACGAGGTATGAAGGTATTCGTAATCGTTCGAATACCGACTCGCGAATTAGTCATTCGGCACCACTCAGCCTGAAGAATCGCTCGAAGAACACACCGAGGCGGGTCGGCGCACGTTGCTTCTGCTCGCCGTGGCCGCCGGCTGCGGAAAGCGCTACACAGGCGGGAGGATCTTGGTGTCGGCGGTGGGGTCGGCACCGATGCGGAATGCGTGTTCGATGAAAGTCCTGGTCGCCTCGAGGCTGGGAGTTTTCATCGACGATGATGATGGCGTCGAGTTCGGCAGCGCGCTTGGCGCCGACGAAGGCGCGCCGCCCCTCGCCGATCTCGTCGGACGCAGAGACGCGGTCAACGAAGTCCAAGATTACGTCCTTCTTGTTGCGCAACATCGGACTGGAGTCGACGGCTGCGGGGTTGGAGCGCGACGCGCAGGAACTTTGCACCGGCTTAGCGGGGAGCCCTTTTGCAAAAGAGCGCCCCGCCACGAGCCAACGGGCCAGCTACATCCCGCTCGTTGGGCAGCTCGGGGCAGATGAGTCTGATATTGGCCGCGTGGAGAGCTCTAACAACGCGGTCCGCCAGCGCACGATGTTCGGCTTCCTCGTCGTGTCCGTCCAAGATCAGCGACAGCCAGAGCCTGTTGTCACTTCGCACGATCAACCTTGGAAAGGACGGTACTTCGTCCGTCGAGACTCCCTCTGCCCTCAGGGCATTCTTGGCGTCGGCACCCAGATCGACCGCATTGCGGCGGTCGACTGTGCGGGCAGCCGCATACACGGCATCCGCGAGTCGAGCGACAGCGCCGGCAACGGCATCTACCGAGATGGTGTACGGGCCGAGAGAGATGGTCTCGATGGCGGGGTCGTACGCGAAACCCCAGAACTTGCTGGCGACCTCACGGGCTGGAGCGCCGCCGGCGACGCACCGCTTCTGCGGGCCATGGCCAGCCCCGAGCGCCCACGCCTCGAAGTGCATCAGAGCGTTTCGCACCTCGGTCAGCCCCGGCAGGGCTCGCTCGTACTCTTGCTTTGCCTGCCTGAGAGCGTTCAGAGCCTGATCGAGCCCGAGCTCCTGCAACCGGCCATCTACAAGCGGGACTGCGGCAAGAAGCTGCCGGAGAGCAAGGATGAGCTGGCGAGCGTCGATCTGACGCGAGCTGAACCACGAGATGCGGTGGTCGTCGGAATCGTGCATGCGCAACAAGGCAAGCTCTGCAGCACGCTCCCACCACTGGATCTCCGAGACCGCGATGGCCTCTGGATGATCTGCGGGTGACCAGTCGACAGCCGGATTCGTCACGGTCGGATTATCCTCGTATCCACCTTCGACATGCCACCCGATAAAGTGGCATGGGAAGTCGGCCAGGTTGGCGACTCAACTCGGCAAATCCGGTCGTCTCCGATGCGCTGTCAGCGGCATGCGCGGACGTCGTCGGTGTGGTCAGTGGTCTTCGGCGTAGTGGGAGTGCACGGCGGGCTGTCCGGTGTAGTTGGCGCCAGCGCGATCGTCTGCGCCGAGGTAACGGTACGGGAGGCGGACCTCACGGCGGCCGGTGCAGCTGATCCGCCGGCGACGGGGATCGTAGGAGAACCCGGCGGCGCGGAGTCGGGCGGTGAGGTGCCGCCCAGCGGGTCGCCCGTCAGGAAGCCTGATGCTGGCCAGGTCCAGGTCAGCCACGAGCCGGCCGGTGGGAGTCAGCCAGCCGGCCGCCCGGGTCAGCACGGCGAGCTTGTCTCCGACGTAGTGCAGTCCGTGCAGACAGGTGATCAGATCGAATGTCCGCGTTGGTGCCCAGTTGGCGACGGAGGCGCAGATCAGCTCCAGGTTCAGGGGTGGTGCCGGTACGGGATCGAAGGCGTCGACCAGGTCGACCCCGACGAGGAGTGTCCGCTCGGTCAGCCCTGCCAGGCGCAGCTCCCCGGCGGCCTGGATCAGCGCCCGACCAGTGCCGCAGCACAGATCCAACCAGCCGGCGGCTGCCGAAGGCTCGGCCCGGCCGGCGCCGACAAGGCCGGCGGCGAGAACGTCGAGAGGGTTGAACCCCAGCTCCCGCGTGTAGCTGTTCACCCCGGTCAGCTGCCGCTCGCGGTTCATGGCGCAGTTGGCCACCACCGCCGACCGCTCCAAGGCGTCGTTGCCTAGCAGTTCGACACTGGCGCGCTGGTCAGCCACGGCAACATCATTCCAGAGACAGCTCCTCAGACTGAACCCCCGACCAGCGGCAGTTCCGGATGGGTGGCCAGCGCACTCGGTTGCCGCTCTGTCGATGCCTGTGACACGGTGCAGATCCCCGACCCCCGCTCCGAGGCCCAGATGACGATCTACTTCTACGGTGCCGGCGAGGTTCCGTACGGCTGCTTCTCCAACTTCTCCGGCCACGGCTTCGACCTCGACGGCCACTGGTGGACGACATCCGAGCACTATTTCCAGGCCCAGAAGTTCCCCGGTACCCGCCACGCCGAACTCATCCGGCGGACGGCGACCCCGCTGCGGGCCGCCGAGCTGGGCCGCGACCGGTCCCGGCCACTGCGCCGCGACTGGGAACGGGTCAAAGACGACGTGATGCGCCGGGCCGTGACGGCCAAGTTCACCGCCCACGCCGACATCCGCGTCATCCTGTTGGACACCGGCAACGAGGAGATCATCGAGGACACCAGCACTGACCACTACTGGGGACGCGGCCGGAGCGGCACCGGCAAGAACATGCTCGGACGGATCTTGATGCGCACCCGCACCCAGCTACGCCCCGACCTCACCCAGAACGCCAACACCCAGGGCCGCCGACAGCGGCGATAGCACTGAGCGCAACCATCGCGAACGCGCTGTCCGCGGCAGATCCGGGTACCGGCGGGGCGGGCGCGGCAGAATGCGAAATCGGTTTCTGGCCGTCGCGGGTGATCCGCTGCCGGTACAGGTAGCCAGGTCACGGCGGACGCCGGGCACCCCGGGCGGGGGGCCGACGAACCGCGTCCGCGACGGGCCACATGCCGAAACGGGCAGCCCGCCTCGCCCTCTCTGGTAGCGGCGCGCTGATCTCGCCGGCGAAGTCGAGGAACTCACAATGCCCGGGCAGGGCCTGTCAGACCGACTTGTCTGGTACGTCCGACGGCTGGTCAGGTCACTGAAGGTCCTTGTTCGCACGCTTCGATCGCGGCGCGCACATGGTCGTCGGTGGTGTCGAATTGTCGTAATAGCGGTAACAGCGATGGGTCTTTGAGGTGCGCTGCTGCCTCGAAGATCAGGGTGCCCACGGTCGGCTGCGCCAGCAACTCGGCGACAAGTGGACGCACGTCGGCGTCCAGGCGGCGGGCCAGCGCCACCACGGCCTCGTCTCGAGCGTCGAGGTAAGAGTCGCTGGTCCGCGCCCACAGTGCCCGCCGTACGGCTTCGGAATCGGCGTCGGTCTGGGTACCCAGCCCGAACGTCGCCCAGTCACGGACTTGAGGTTCCGAGTCGGCACTCAGGGCGATCAAGGCCGCTACACCGGATACCTCGGGCGGGTCGCCCATGACCATCGGCAAATCGCCCGCGACCTGGCCTCGCACCTCGGCGTCGGGATGGGCTGCCAACGCCGTCAGTACGGGCAGGCCACGCGCGTCCTTCGCGCCACCGAGCGCCCGGACGATGCCGACGAGAACGTCAGAGTCATGCTCGTGCTTATATGCGTCGATCACCAGATCGGCAACGTTCACACGCACATGCTCGTCGCCCACCTGGGCCGCGACGGCAAGCAACTGGCACGCGACGCCACGAACGTCGGTCTCCTCAGCGGAAAGATGACGGCGAGCCAGATCCACGGCGGCCTGCGTGTCTGGTCGGACGATCCGCAACAGTCGTTCGTCGACCGCGTCACCATCGTAGGGTTCAGTCCGCCAGGCGAGTAAAGCCAGGCGAAACTGCTCGTCGACCTGCGTCATCACGGAAAGATACTGGCACAGCGCCGCAGGGGGCCGCGCCAAGTTTCCTACGCAGCGGTTGCCGGACCAAGCGGTTCGCACAATGCCACAGTGACGGAACGCATTCGCCCTGATTACGGGTTGTGAGTGGACCGGAGGGGATTTGAACCCCCGGTGGGGCAATAACCCGGCTCTGCCACCGGTCCAGACCCAGTATCGGTGTCATCCGGCTACCCGAGCAGCTGGGTTTCCGAGCGGCGTCCGAGCCCGATGTCAGCGGTAGAAGAGCGCGTGTGATCATGAGGGGGTCTTCGTCGACAGACTTCCCGATGAAACCGCAAGTGTGCTGCGGCGAGGTATGCCGTTGCGGGCGGACATCCGCGAGGCCATCATCAGCGCATGTTCGACTACCGCTGCCCAGATTGCGGCGCACCCCGTTCGGTCGCTGACGCTGGACGCGCTGGCGAGCCTTGCATGATGTGTGCGGCCGCGCTGACCTGGGAATCGCTGTCGTCGAACACCCGGCACTCGATCGATGCAGCGATCTGCCGAGGGCCAATGATCGGCCTTCTCGCCATGCGGGAAGCGACTCCGCCGATCCGGTTGCCACACGCGGTCGACCTGCTCGCCTTCCGTCATAACGCGGGAGTCGGAACTGAAGCCGCGCAGGAACAGTCGACTGGCCCCCCACAGGCCAAGTCAGCCGGAACCCACGCATGAAAAGACCGCGGTGAACGCTCACGGACAGCGAAGCGGTTCCGACCGAGCGCGCGGTCGGGTCGCGGCAGATGCGTGCATCTGACCATGGAAAACGAGCGTCTGCGCAGTGAGCGGACGCATTGTCGGTAGGGGGAAATTCGAGATCGGCGATGTTGCCGGTGTCAGGGAGTCGCCACGCCGCCCCGGCTGGACATGCCGACCGAGCTCCGCACCATGCGCCCACCGGGTGGCATGTTCCGCCCCGCCGCCCCGCCGCCCCGCCGCCCCGACGGCCGTCGCAGACGATTCACAGCGGCTGACGTTCGTCCTGGATCAGCAGTGAATATGCACGTGCAGTAGCACCGCGTCGGGTGGCAGCTCCATCAGATAGAGGTCCGTGAAGTGCAGGTAGTCACGGCGAAGTCGTAGGTTGTCGAGCTGGCCAGCAAGGCCCGGTGCGCTGCTGCCCATTAGATCGGGGTCGAGCCACTCACCTGAGAGCGTCAGCAGGCCGTCGGTCGCCAGCGCCTCGCGAGCGCGCAGAGCCATGAAATCGACCCGAGCCAGGCCGAACGAGACGACGGGATCGTCACCCCAGTTAGGGATCCGCTGGAACGGCGCGGTGGTAAAGCCGTATCTGTTCGCCACGGCCGCGAGAAGCGGTTGCGAGTGATAGGCCTGCCATGCCTCGCGCCCGAAGTAGTCGTGGGGTTCCGCCGAACTCTCAACGAAGTGGACAAGGGGGCGCGCCGGTGGAAAGGCGGCCGTCATCTGCTGCCACTCGTCCCACTCCCGACCGGCCGCCTCGGCGGCCGCAGTGCGGACAGCCCCCAGATCGAGCAGCGCCCGCGGCCCACCGTCGCAGTAACCCGGGCCCGTGTCCTCGGACGAGTCGCCGCGCACCAGCCGCAGATCGTCCTCATACCCGCCCACGACGGGGATCCTCGCGGACCAACCGATCCGGAGGCGGTCCCACCGCCCACCCCACTCATCGTCCGGGTCCTGCGGGGCATCCCGGTCGTACGGCCGCATCGCCGCGGCCAGGGCGACGTCGATCTCGCGGCGGTCCACCGGATCGAGACACACCGTAATGATCTCCCAAGCCATGCGGCTTCTCCTACTCCTGACCCGCCGCCGGGCAGGTGGCGCCATCATTCGGCGTCCTGAGTTGATCACTGAACATGCCGCCGACCCTACTGGTCGTGGCAGCGGCGGTAGCCGCCCAGCTATGCCGTCACGCACGGGTACGAGCCTCCGGCGCACTCAACTCGACAGACCGGCACACTCAAGCGGCACATCCGGACGCTCACGCAGGCTGGGCTCGCTACGGCCGACCGGCGACGCGCAGGATGCGGCATGAGAGTGTGGTGTTAAGAAGTCCCCTGGGGCGGTCAGGCAAATCCGCCGTTGCTGAACAGCAGTTGACCGTTGATCCACTGACCTTGTGGCGAGCACAAGAAATCAACCAGATATGCGGTGTCCTGTGGGGTGCTGAGGCGGCCGAGTGGTGTCTGCCGGATGCAGCCGGCCCTTCCCGCCTCTGTCATCCAGCCCGTGTCCACAGGGCCGGGATTGATGACGTTCGAGCTAATGCCGAGGTGTGCGAACTCGTGGGCCGCAGCCAGGGTGATGCGGTCGAGTGCGCCCTTGCTGGCGCCGTACGGCAGGTTTCCCACAGTATGATCACTGGTGAGGGCGATGATGCGACCGTCGCCGTGCCGGCCGCGGAAGCGCCGCCCGTGCTCACGAATCAGCAACCATGTCGCCCGCGCGTTAACGGCGAAGTGTCGGTCGAAACTCTCCACGGTGGTGTCGAGTAGTCCAGAGTCGACCGACTCGCAGTGGCACATCACCAAGGCGGTAACTGGGCCGAGCTTGCGCTCGGCCTCGTCATAGATCGCAGTGGGTGCCGTGGTGTCGGTGAGGTCCGCTTCTATGGCGGAGACGGCTGCGCCGCGCGCGGTGAGTGCTTGCGCGATTGCGTCGGTGGCCGCGGCTTCGATGCCCCAGCTCATGCGCTCGTCGTACGCGGTCCAGAAGGTGAAGGCGATATCCCATCCTGAGGCCGCCAGCTGGCTTGCGATGCCAGCGCCGATACCGGTCGTGCGGCCAACCCCCGTGATGAGTGCTGTCGGCCGGGACCCGCCGGACGTCGCGGGTGGAGTGCCGTCCGGTCTCTGCCCAGGGTTCGCCATGACGGGAATCCTCCTCGATCGCCAAGAGACCGCGCAATCGCCTTCGCTGCGCAGGCTCGATCAAGCGAATCGCCTGTCACAGAACGGCGCTCGCCCACAGATGCGGCAAGCTGCTTCGAGCTCTCCGGTTCCGGCTGGCCTACCTACGGCACGCCCTTGGCGTCACCGGCAGATAGGCACTCCGGTAGGCACAACCTCTCCGACTACGCCCTCATCTCGGCAGATCCGGTCGTCTCCGATGCGTTGTCAGCGGCATGTGCGGACGTCGTCGGTGTGGTCAGTGGTCATCGGCGTAGTAGGAGTGCACGGCAGGCTGTCCGGTGTAGTTGGCGCCAGCGCGATCGTCGGCGCGGAGGTAGCTGTATGGGAGGCGGACCTCACGGCGGCCAGTGCAGCTGATCCGGCTGCAGGGGTTGTGTCCGCTCGGTCAGCCCTGCCAGGCGCAGCTCCCCGGCGGCCTGGATCAGCGCTCGACCAGTGCCGCAGCACAGATCCAACCAGCCGGTGCTGTACGACATCATGCGTCAGCCCCCATGCTGCTCAGTTCGGCGAGGGCCCGTCGGCCGGCGACCGGTCGGCGGGCCCTCCGCCCGGTGGGGGTCAGCGCTTGTGGGCGACCGCGATCACGTAGTCGAGGTTGGCCAGCTCGCGCTTCATCAGGTCCTGGTTCTTCCAATGCGAGGCCATGCTCTTGCGCACGGCCGGCTTGACGGCGGCGCGGAAGTCCGGGTCGTTAGTCCGGTCGGCCATGTAGCGCCGCCAGCCCTCCCAGGTGTGGTCCTTGATGGACTGCACCTCGGGCCGGTCGAAGCCGGCGTCGGCGAGCTGCTGGGCGTACGTCTCGCGGTCGTGCCAGTTCTCCTTGGGGATGCTGAACTTGACGAAGCTCAGCGGGCCCGACTGGATGGCGGCCCGGACCACGTTCTCGCTGACCGGGATGATGTCGGCGGTGGCGAGGACGCCGCCCGGCTTGAGCACCCGCAGCGCCTCGGCGAAGAACGCGCTGCGCGGGTAGAAGTGGAAGGCCGACTCCAGGGCGATCACCTTGTCGAAGGTGGCGTCGGGGAACGGCAGCTCGGTGGCGCTGCCCAATCGGAAGTCGGTCCGGTCGGCGAGCCCCTCCTCCTGCGCCCGCCGCTGGGCCGCCTCGAGGTGGTGCGGGGTGATGTTGAGTCCGACGACCTTGCCGACGCGGCCCGAACGCAGCCAGCTGAAGTCCTGGTCGGCGTAGCCGAACCCGACGTCGAGGATGGTGTCGTCCGGCTTCAGGCCGGCGGCGTCGGCGAGCTTGCCGGCCAGCGCCTCGGCGGCGTCGTCGATGTCCGTGACACCGTCCTCCCAGTAGCCGACGTTCATGTAGTGGGTGCGGCGGGCCGCGAACTCCACGTCGGGGGCCTGGATCTCGTAGAAGCGCCGGACCCGGGTGACGGGGTCGGCGGTGAAGACGGTGCGGATGACCCTCGCCGCGATCTTCAGGTTGTCGAGCATGGTGCTCCTTCCGGATGGGTCGGCTGCTGGTCAGCCGCGCCCGACCTGCTGACGCAGGTCGTCGACGAGAGCGGGCACGGCGGCCGGGTCGGCCGCCGTGCCGAAGACGTAGAAGTCGGGCCGGACGAGCACCGCCGCCGCGTCGTGCCGCTTCAGGTGGGACAGGTAGACGTCGTCGAGGTCCTCGACCGTCGTCCCGGCGGCGGCGGGGGCGAGGGCGAGGGCTCCGGCGGGGACGACGCGCACCCGCCGGGCGCCGAGGGAGTCCAGGAACGCCCGGGCGTCCGCGTCGAGCAGTTCCGCGGGATCCTCGGCGCAGATCAGGGCGAAGCCGGTGCCGATGACGTCGTCGAAGAGCCCGGTGCGGCCGTCGACCCCGACGTGGCCCTGCGGCATCGGCTCGCCGGCACCGGGGCCGGGGGAACCGTCCGGCCGGTGCAGCACGCCGCTGACCAGGGCCTCCAGCAGGGACCGGGTCCGGGCGCGGGTGGTCCGGCGGCGCAGCTCGGCCAGCATGACCGAGTCCCGGCCCGCCGCGGCGGTGCGGTCCGTCTCGCAGATCACCGTCCCGGAGTCCATCGACATCCGGATGGCGTGCTGCACGTGCGCGCAGCGCTCCTGCTGGTACGTGTCGAGCAGCGCCTCGTCGGCCAGGCCCCGGTGCACCAGGTCCAGCTTCCAGGCGAGGTTGAGGGCGTCGCGGAACCCGGAGCTCATCCCCTGCCCCATGAACGGGGGCATCACGTGCGCCGCGTCGCCGGCGAGGATGATCCGGCCGGAGCGCCACCGGTCGGCGGAGCACGCCTGGGTGGTGTAGACGCCGTACCGCTCCAGGGCGGCGTTGTCCGGGGTGATGTCGAAGAGCCCGAGCAGCCGCCAGACGCTGTCGACGCTCTCGAACTCCTCCCGGCTCTCGCCGGGCACCCGCATGAACTCCCACCGCCGGTGTCCGGGGCCGGCGGACACGGCGGTGCGGGGCCGGGCCGGGTCGCAGACCTGGAGGTTGTTGGGCTTGAACTCGCGGGCCTCGTTCGGCACCACGTCGCAGACCAGCCAGTCGTGGGTGAAGCCGAGGTCGGTCACGGTGCTGCCGAGGTGTTCCCGGACGAAGCTGTTGGCGCCGTCGCAGCCCACCACCCAGCGGGCCGCCCGGACCTGCGGGCCGTCCGGCCCGTCGACGGTGACCTCGACCCGGTCGTCGTGCTCGGTCAGCGCCGTCACCACGTACGGGCGCAGCACGGTGACCCCGGGCAGCTCCGTGCCCCGCTCGGCGAGCACCGCCTCCAGGCCGGGCTGGTAGAAGGAGACCGAGTCGGGCCAGCCCATCGGCCCGTCGCCGGCGACCTTGACGTGCAGCAGGGTCCGGCCGAAGCCGTTCTTGAAGGTGTACTCCCCGGACGACTCGACGACCGGGCCGAGGCGGTCGGCGACCCCGGCGGCGGCCAGGATCCGGCTCGCCTCGCCGTCGTAGGAGACGGCGCGCGGGAAGTTGTACGGGGTCTCCCACCGTTCGACGGCTGTGACGGTGAGACCTCGCTGCGCCAGCAGGATCGTGAGCATCTCGCCCACCGGGCCGTAGCCCACGATCAGGACGTCGGTCATCAGCATCGGTATCGGTTCCTCGCGTGGGGGTCGGGTGTCGGGGCGGAGGCTCCGGCCGACCGGCGGACGGGCCGCCGGCAGGTCGTCAGAGTCCGAGCTCGGAGTCGATGAGGTCGAAGATCTCGTCGTCGCTGGCGCCGTCGATGTCCAGGTCGGGGCCGGTGCCGGGGTCGCCACCCGGCCCGGTGCGCATGGTCCGCCACTTGGCCATCAGCACCTCCAGCCGGGAGCCGATCTGGGCGTGCAGGTCCGCCTCCAGGGTCGCCTCGGCCAGCGACCGTTCCAGGTTCTCCAGATCGGTGAGGACCGGCGGCAGCGCCGGGCCGCTGTCCGGGACGAGCTGGGCGAGCAGGTAGCCGGCCAGCGCGGTCGGGTCGGGATAGTCGAAGATCAGCGTGGCGGGCAGCCGCAGGCCGGTCGCCTCGCCGAGCCGGTTGCGCAGCTCGACGGCGGTCAGCGAGTCGAAGCCGATCTGGCTGAACGCCCGGTTGGGGGCGACGGCCGCCCGGCTGCCGTGCCCCAGCACGCTCGCCGCCTGCTCACGTACCAGGTCGACGAGCAGGCCGGGCCGGTCGTCGGCGGCCAGCGTCGCCAGCTCGTCGGCGAGGGTCCGCCCGCCGGTCGCCGGGGTGGCCGACCGGGCGCTGCGCCGCTCCCGCCGCACCAGCCCGCGCAGCAGGGCCGGGGGTCGGGAGACCCGCTCGGTGAGGGCGGCGACGTCGATGCGGGTCGGCACCAGCACCGGCTCGGCCGTCCGCAGTGCCGCGTCGAACAGGGCCATCCCCAGGTCCGAGGGGATGGCGAGCTGCCCGTCGCGGGCGGTGATCCGGGGGTCGACGCGGTCCAGCTTCGCGGTCATCTCGCTGGCCTGTTCCCACAGCCCCCAGGCCAGCGACCGGCCGGGCAGGCCGACGGCGCGTCGGGTCTGCGCGAGGGCATCGAGGAACGCGTTGGCGGCGGCGTAGTTGCCCTGGCCGGGCACGCCGAACACCCCGGCCCCGGAGGAGAACAGCACGAACCCGGCCAGGTCGAGGTCCCGGGTGAGTTCGTGCAGGTGCCAGGCCGCATCGAGCTTGGGCGCGAAGACGGTGTCGACGCGTTCCGGGGTGAGGGCGGTGACCACCCCGTCGTCGAGCACCCCGGCGAGGTGCACGACGGCGGTCAGCGGATGCCGGGGCGGCACCGCGCCCAGCACCCGGGCCAGGCTGTCCCGGTCGGCCACGTCGGCGGCGGCGAGGGTGACGTCGGCGCCCAGCGCGCGCAGCTCGTCGGCCGCGTCGGCCGCGCCCGGGGCGTCTGCGCCGCGCCGGCTGACCAGCAGCAGCCGCCGCGCGCCGTGGGTCTCGACGAGCCGGCGGGCGACGAGCTGGCCCAGGGTGCCGGTGCCGCCGGTGAGCAGCACGGTGCCGTCGGGGTCCCACGGGCGGGGCGTGGTGAGCACCACCTTGCCGACGTGCCGCGCCTGGCTGACGTACCGGAACGCCTCCGGCGCCTGGCGCACGTCCCAGACCTGGGTGGGCAGCGGGGCGAGCGCGCCCCGCTCGAAGAGCCCCAGCAGGTCGACGAGCATCCGCTGGAGTTCGTCGGGGTCGGACAGGGTCAGGTCGAACGCCGTGTAGTCGACGCCCGGGTGGTCGGACGCGACCGTCTGCGGGTCGCGGATGTCGGTCTTGCCCATCTCGACGAACCGGCCGCCGCGCGGCAGCAGCCGCAGCGACGCGTCGACGAACTCGCGGGCCAGCGAGTCCAGCACCACGTCGACGCCCCGGCCGCCGGTGGCGGCGCGGAACCGGGCCTCGAAGTCGAGGGTGCGCGACGATGCCAGGTGGTCGTCGTCGAGGCCGAGCGCGCGCAGCGCGTCCCACTTGGCGGGGCTGGCGGTGGCGTACACCTCGGCGCCGAGGTGGCGGGCGAGCTGCACGGCGGCCATGCCGACCCCGCCGGCGGCGGCGTGCACCAGCACGGACTCGCCGCGACTGAGCCCGGCCAGGTTCACCAGCCCGTGGTACGCGGTCAGGAACACCACCGGAACGGAGGCGGCCTGCACGTACGACCAGCCGGCCGGCATCGGGGCGAGCAGCCGGCGGTCGGTGACGGCGAGCGGCCCGAAGCAGCCGACGAACACCCCGAACACGGCGTCGCCGGGGCGCAGGTCGGTGACCTCGGCGCCCACCTCTACCACCTCGCCCGCGCCCTCGCCGCCGAGCGGCCCGGCGTCACCGGGATAGAGCCCGAGCGCGTTGAGCACGTCGCGGAAGTTCAGGCCGGCGGCGCGGACGCGGACCCGCACGTCGAGCGGGCCGAGGACGGCGTCGGCGGCGTCGGTCGGGACCAGGGTGAGGTTCTCCAGGCTGCCGCGCACCGGCGCGTCCAGCCGCCAGGCGGGCGCGGCGGGCGGGGTGAGTTCGCCCGCCGAGCCGGCGCGCGCCAGCCGGGGGACGTACCCGACGCCGCCGCGCAGCGCCGCCTGCGGCTCGCCGGCCGCGAGCACGGCGGCGAGCTGGTCGGCCCCGAGCCCGTCCCGGTCGACGTCGACGATCACCAGCCGGTCGGGGTGCTCCGACTGGGCCGAGCGGACCAGGCCCCACGCCGCTGCGGCGGCCGGATCGACCAGTTCGGCGGTGCTGTGCACGGCGACCGCGCCTCGGCTGACCAGCACCAGCCGGGCCGCCGCCCAGCGCGGCTCGGTGAGCCAGCGGCGGACCAGGTCGAGGGCCCGGACGGTGGCGTGCCGGGCCGCCTCCGGCGCGGGCGCGGCGGGTGCCGAGGGCAGCGGCGCGAGCACCGCCGAGGGCAGGTCGAGGCCCGCGTCGACGGCGGCGGCGAGGGCGTCCAGCCCGGGATACCCGGCGAAGCCGTCGAGGCCGACCGGCCCGGCGAAGCCGGTGGAGCCGGCGGTGCCGGGAGTGTCGGCGGTTAGTGCCACGGCGGTGATCGGCGGGGCGTCGTCGGCGGGCGGCAGGGGGGTCCAGTCGAGGCGGAACAGGGCGTCCCGGGTGGCCCGGTCGTCGGTGCGGGTCAGCTCGCCGGCGGCGATCGGCCGCATCGTCAGGGCGTCCACGTCGGCGACCGGGGCGCCCGTCGGGTCGGCGACGGTCAGCGCGACGGCGTACGGGGCGACCTGGGTGAGGCGGACCCGCAGCGCGGTGGCGCCGGAGGCGTGCAGGGTGACGCCGTTCCAGGCGAACGGCAGCAGCAGCTGCCCCGCCCCGGCCTCGGCGAGCCCGCCGAAGTGCGCGGCGTGCAGGGCGGCGTCGAGCAGGGCCGGGTGCAGGCCGTACCGGTCGGCGTCGGCGCGCTGGCCGGCGGGCAGCTCCACCTCGGCGTACACCTCGTCGCCGCTGGTCCACACGGCGCGCAACCCCTGGAACGCCGGCCCGTACGCGTACCCGTCGGCGGCGAGCCCGGCGTAGAAGCCGGACAGGTCGACGGGGCGGGCGTGCGGCGGCGGCCACTCGGTGAGCTCCCCCGCCGCGTCCGACCCGGCGGACCGGTCGGCGGACAGGGTGGCGCTGGCGTGCCGGGTCCACGGGGCGTCGGCCGGCCCGTCGGCGGGCCGGGAGTGCAGGGTGGCCGGGCGGCGGCCGTCGTCGTCGGCCGGGCCGAGGGCCACCTGGACCTGGGTGGCGCCGTCTGCCGGCAGGGCCAGCGGGGCCTCGATGACCAGTTCGTCGAGGACGGGGCAGCCGACCTCGTCGCCGGCCCGCAGGCAGAGTTCCACCAGGCCGGTGCCGGGCACCAGCACCGCGTCCAGCACCCGGTGGTCGGCCAGCCAGGGCTGGGCGGCGGTCGAGAGCCGGCCGGTGAACAGGTGCCCCTTCGCCTCGGCCAGCGCCACGGACGCGCCGATCAGCGGGTGCCCGGCGGCGTCCAGGCCGGCTGCGCCGACGTCGCCGGGGCCGGCGCTCGGCCGGGGCCAGTAGCGGCGGTGGGCGAACGCGTACGTGGGCAGGTCGACGCGCCGGCCGCCGGCCAGGGCGGGCTGCCAGTCCACGCCGACGCCGCGCACGTGGAGCTGGGCCACCGAGAGCAGGAACCGGCCCCGGTCGCCCTGGTCGCGCTGCACCGAGCCGACCACCACGGCCGGGCCGTCGCCGTCGGCGAGGGTCTCGGAGATGCCCACGGTGAGCACCGGGTGGGGGCTGCACTCGACGTACGTGTCGTGGCCCTGGGCGGCCAGCTCCAGCACCGCCCGGTGCAGCTCGACCGGCTGGCGCAGGTTGCGGTACCAGTAGTCGGGGCCCATCTCCTCGCCGTCGAGCCAGCGCAGGTCGGTGGTGGAGAACAGCGGCACGGCGGCCGGGCCGGGGGCGATGCCGGCCAGCAGCTCGGCCAGCTCGTCGCGGATCCGTTCCACCTGGGCGGAGTGGGAGGCGTAGTCCACGGCGATCCGGCGGACCCGGGCCTGCTCGGCGGCCAGCTCGGCGAGGAGCCCCTCCACGGCGGCCTCCTCGCCGGAGACCACCACGGCGGCCGGGCCGTTGACGGCGGCCACCGCGACCCGGTCGCCGTACCGGGCGGCCCGCTCGCGGACCACGTCGGCGGGCAACGCCACGGAGGCCATCGTCCCGTGCCCGGCCAGGGCCCGGATCGCGCGGCTGCGCAGTGCCACCACCCGGGCGGCGTCGGGCAGCGAGAGCACCCCGGCGACGCAGGCGGCGGCGATCTCGCCCTGCGAGTGGCCGACCACGGCGTCGGGTCGCACGCCGTACGAGCGCCACAGCTCGGCCAGCGACACCATCATCGCGAACAGGGCCGGCTGCACCACGTCGACCTGGTCGAGGCTCGGCGCGTCGGGGGCCTGGCGCAGCACGTCCAGCAGCGACCAGTTCAGGTACGGCCGCAGTGCCGCGTCGCAGGCGGCCATCCGCTCGGCGAACACGGGGGCCTGGTCGAGCAGTTCCAGCCCCATGCCGAGCCACTGGGAGCCCTGGCCGGGGAAGACGAAGACGACCCTGCCGGTGGTCCCGGCCTCGCCGCCGACCAGTTCGGGGGCGGGCCGGCCGTCGGCGAGCGCGTCGAGGGCGGCGGCGATCCGGTCCGGGTCGCCGCCGACGAGCACCGCCCGGGAGTCGAACGCGGCCCGGGTGGCGGCCAGCGACCAGGCCACGTCGAGCGGGCGCTGGTCGGGCCGTCCGGCCAGGTGGTCCCGCAGCCGGCGGGCCTGCCCGGCCAGCGCCTCGGGGGTACGCGCGGACAGCAGCCACGGCAGCGCCCCGGGCAGGTCGGCGGTGGGCTCCGGCGCTCCGATCGGCTCCGGCGCGGGCACGGCCTCGATGACGACGTGGGCGTTGGTGCCGCTGATGCCGAACGAGGACACCCCGGCCCGGGCGGGCCGGTCGGCGCGGGGCCACGGGCGGGCCTCGGTGAGCAGCTCCACCGACCCGGAGTAGTCCCAGTCGACGCGGGAGGTGCGCCGCTCGGCGTGCAGGGTGCGGGGCAGCCGCCCGTGCCGCATGGCGAGGACCATCTTGAGCACCCCGGCGACACCGGCCGCGGCCTGGGTGTGGCCGAGATTGGACTTCACCGACCCAAGCAGCAGCGGCGGGACGCCGGCGGGACGCCGGCCGTACGTGGCGAGGATCGCCTCGGCCTCGATCGGGTCGCCGAGCGCGGTGCCGGTGCCGTGCGCCTCGACGGCGTCCACGTCGGCGGGGGTGAGCCCGGCGGCGCCCAGCGCGGCCCGGATCACCCGCTCCTGGGACGGCCCGTTCGGGGCGGTCAGCCCGTTGGACGCGCCGTCGGAGTTGACCGCGGTGCCGCGGACCAGCGCGAGGACGGGGTGGCCCCGGCGGCGGGCGTCGGACAGGCGCTCCACCACCAGCATCCCGACGCCCTCGGACATGCCGAACCCGTCGGCGTCCTCGGCGAACGGCTTGCACCGGCCGTCGGCGGCGAGGCCGCGCTGGCGGCTGAACCCGGTCAGCCCGGCCGGGCTGGACAGCACCGACACGCCACCGGCCAGGGCCAGGTCGCAGTCGCCCTGGCGCAGCGCCTGGGCGGCCAGGTGCAGCGCCACCAGGGACGCCGAGCAGGCCGTGTCGACGGTGACCGCCGGCCCCTCCAGCCCGAGGGCGTACGCGACCCGGCCGGACAGCACGCTGCCGGCGGTGCCGGTGAGCAGGTGGCCCTCGTCGGCGACGGTCTCCCCGTCGTCGGCGACGGCGCCCGGGGCGATCCGGTCGGCGTAGTCCTGGCCGTGGGTGCCGGCGAACACGCCGGTGCGGCTGCCGCGCAGCGTCCCCGGGTCGATGCCGGCGCCCTCCAGCGCCTCCCAGGAGGTCTCCAGCAGCAGCCGGTGCTGCGGGTCCATGGCGAGGGCCTCGCGGGGGCTGATGCCGAAGAACGCGGCGTCGAAGTCGGCGATGCCGGTGAGGAACCCGCCGGAGCGCACGTACGTCCGCCCGGGGGTGCCGTGGACGGGGTCGTACAGGTCGGGCCAGCCCCGGTCGGTGGGCAGGTCGCCGATGACGTCCCCGCCGCCGTCGAGCAGCCGCCACAGCTCCTCCGGTGAGCCGATGCCGCCGGGGAACCGGCAGGCCATGGCGACGATCGCGACGGGTTCGTCGAGGGCGACGGTGCTCGCGTCGGCGACCTCGGTGGCGGCGGTGCCGAGCAGCCGGGCGTGCAGGTGCGCGGCGAGCAGTTCCGGGGTGGGATGGTTGAACACGGCGTGCGGGGCGAGCCGGACGCCGGTGACGGCGGAGAGCCGGTTGCTCAGCTCCACGGCCATCAGCGAGTCGAAGCCGAGTTCCCTGAACGGGCGGCGCGGCTCGACCTGCTCCGGGCCGGCGTGCCCGACGACGGTGGCGCTGCGGGCCCGGACCAGGTCCAGCAGCAGGGCGGCCCGCTCCGGCTCGCCGAGCCCGGCCAGCCGGTCGGCGAACCCGGCGGCGGACGCGGGCGCGGGGTCGGCGTTGACGGCCCGGCGGGGCGGCGGGGGCAGCAGCGCCCGCAGCAGGGCGGGCACCTCCCCGGAGGCCCGGACGGCGGCCAGGTCCAGCCCGATCGGCACCAGCGCCGGCCGGTCGGAGTGCAGGGCGGCGTCGAACAGGGCCAGTCCGGCGGCGGTGTCCAGGGGGCGGGTGCCGCCCCGGGCGAGGCGGGCCAGGTCGGCGGGGGTGAGCCGGCCGGCCATCCCGGCCTCCTCGGCCCACAGGCCCCAGGCCAGGGCGGTGGCGGGCAGGCCGTGGGCGCGGCGGTGCCCGGCAAGCGCGTCGAGGAACGCGTTGCCTGCGGCGTAGTTGCCCTGGCCGGGGCTGCCGAAGGTGGCCGACGCCGAGGAGAACAGCACGAACGCGGCCAGGTCGAGGCCGGCGGTCAGCTCGTGCAGGTGCCACGCGCCGTGCACCTTGGACCGCAGGGCCCGCTCCCAGCGGGCCGCGTCGAGGCCGGTGAGCAGGGCATCGTCGGTGACCCCGGCGGCGTGCACGACGGCCACGAGGCGGTCGGCGAGCGGGGCGACCACCTCGGCGAGCGCGGCCCGGTCGGCGACGTCGGCGGCGACCACCCGGACGGTCACCCCGGCGTCGGTGAGCGCGGCCATCCAGTCGGCGTACCGGCCGGCGCGGCTGAGCAGCACCAGCTCGGTGACGCCGTGCACGGTGGCGAGGTGGGTGGCGACGTGCCGGCCGACCCCGCCGGTGCCGCCGGTGACCAGCACGGTGCCGCCGGCCAGCGCCGGCAGGGGCCCGGCGGCGGGGTGCTCGACGGGGCGGAGCCGGGGCAGCAGGGCCCGCCCGTCGCGGACGGTCACCTCGGGCTCGTCGGGGCCTGCGGACAGGGCCACCCGGACGGCCGCGTCGTCGCCCGCGTCGAGGCTGAGCAGCAGGAACCGGTCGGGGTGCTCGGCCTGGGCGACCCGGACCAGCCCGGCGACCGGGGCGTGCACCGGGTCGCCGTCGCGCACGGCGAGGGCGAGCCGGGTGGTCTCGGCGCGCGGGTCGTCCAGCCAGCTCCGCAGCACGGCGAGGGTGTCGAGGCCGACGGCGTGCGCCCGGTCGGGCACCGGCCGTCCCGGGTCGCCGTCGCCGACCCGCAGCACCAGCACCGGCGGCAGCGGCCCGTCCGGAGGGCTGCCGTCGGCGAGGGTCCAGGCGGGCACGGGCGTGGCCGGGGCGGCGGCGGGCAGCCGGTCGACGGCGTACAGGCCGGCGGGGGCGGCCGGCGGGGGCGGGCCGTCGGCGGGCGGCGGCGTGACGACGCGCAGCACCACCCGGTCCACGTCGAGCACCGCCGTCCCGGAGTCGTCGACGGCGCTGAGGGTGACCGCGTCCGCCCCGGCGGGTGCGAGGCAGACCCGCAGCGCGTGGGCTCCGGTGGCGTGCAGGCGCACCCCGGCCCAGTCGACGGCCATCGGCCGCGCGGCGGGACCGGCGTCGGTGGCGTCCGCGTCGGTTCCGGTTCCGGTTCCGGCTCCGGCGGTGGCGAAGTCGGCGAGCGGGAGCAGCCGCAGGGCCGCGTCCAGCACCAGCGGGTGCACGCCGTACCGGTCGGCGTCGGAGTCCCGGGCGTCCTCGGGCAGGCGTACGTCGACGAAGAGCCGGTCGGCGGCGACCCACGCGGCCCGGGCCAGCTCGCCGGCGAGGGCCCGGCGCTCCGGGGCGTCCAGGTCCACGGGGCGGGCCCCGGTGGGCGGCCACGCCGGCACGGCGGTGACCGGGCCGGCGGCGGGGTCTGCCGGGGCGAGCACCGCCTCGGCGACCTCCCGCCACGGCTGGCCGTCGCCGGCCCGCACGTGGCAGCGCGCCACCCGGCGCAGGTGCTCGTCCGGCCCGTCGACGATGACCTGCACGTCGACGGTCAGCTCGGCGGGCAGCGGCACCGGCTCGGGGACCCGCAGCCGCGCCACGGTGGGCAGGTCGAGGAGTTCGCCGAGGTGGGTGAGCAGGTCCAGCAGGGCGGTGGCGGGCAGCAGCGGTACGCCGTCGGCGGGCGCGGCCAGCCACGGGTGGGTGGCCGCGGCGATCCGGCCGGTGCAGACGACCTGCCCGGTGCCGGCGACCGGCAGCACCGTGCCGAGCAGCGGGTGCCCGGCGTCGGTCAGCCCGACGTCGGCCGGGCCGCCGGCCACCGCCGAGTAGGGCAGCCAGTAGTGCCGGCGCTGGAAGGCGTACGTGGGCAGCTCGACCCGGCGGCGCGGGCCGGGGCCGGCGAGGGCGGCCGGGTCCACGGCGGCGCCGCGCACGTGCAGCCTCGCCACGGCGGCCAGCAGCGCGTCCGGCTCGCCGTCGACGGTCCGCACGGCGGGGACGAAGGCCAGCTCGTCGGCGTCGGCGGCGAGGCAGTCCTGGGCCATCGCGGTGAGCACACCGCCGGGTCCGACCTCAAGGAACGTGCTGATCCCCTGCCGGCGCAGGGCGCGCATCCCGTCGAGGAAGCGGACGGTGCCGCGCACGTGCGACACCCAGTAGCCGGGCGAGCAGAGCCGGGCCGGGTCGATCGGCTCGCCGGTCAGGTTGGACACCACCGGCAGGTGCGGGGTGCGGTAGGTGAGGCCGCCGGCCACCGCACGGAACGCGTCGAGCATCGGCTCCATGCGCGGCGAGTGGAACGCGTGCGACACCCGAAGCCGGCTGGTCCGCCGGCCGGCGGCGCGCAGGGTGGCCGCGACGGCCAGCACGGCGTCGGCGTCACCGGAGAGGACCACGCTGGTCGGCCCGTTGACGGCGGCCAGCCCGACCCGGTCGGTGAGGTGGGGGGCCACCTCGGCCTCGCCGGCCTCGACGGCGACCATCGCGCCCCCGTCGGGGAGCTGCTGCATCAGCCGGGCCCGGGCGGCGACCAGCGCCGCCGCGTCGGCGAGGGAGAACACCCCGGCCACGTGCGCGGCGGCCAGCTCGCCGACGGAGTGGCCGAGCACCGCGTCGGGGCGCACGCCCCACGACTCCAGCAGCCGGTACAGCGCCACCTCGAACGCGAACAGGGCCGGCTGGGTGTACAGGGTCTGGTCGAGCAGGCCGGCCAGCTCCCCGCCGGCCTCGGCGAGGGTGACGTCCGCGACGGGGTGCGGGGCGTGGCCGGCGAGGGCGCGGTCGAGTTCGGCGCAGGCCGCGTCGAACGCGTCGGCGAAGACCGGGTACGCCGCGCGCAGCCCCCGGCCCATGCCGGGGCGCTGGCCGCCCTGCCCGCCGAAGAGCAGGCCGAGCTGGCCGTCTACGACCCGGCCGGTCAGCACGCCGGCGGTGTCGGGGTCCGCGTCGCCCCGGGTCAGCGCGGTCAGCCCGGACCGGGTGGCGGCCGGGTCGCCGGCCAGCACCACGGCCCGGTGTTCCAGGGCGGCGCGGGTGGTGGCCAGGGCGTGCCCGACGTCGACCGGGTCGGCGTCCGCGCCGGGGCCGTCGAGCCAGCCCAGCAGGCGGGCCGCCTGGTCGCGCAGCGCCTCGCCGGTGGCGCCGGAGAGCAGCCACGGCACCGGGGTACGGCGAGGCGCTGCGTCGCCCGGCGCAGTCTCCCCGGCCCGGTGCCCGGCGGACGCGGGCTCCCCGGCCGAACGGTTGGCCGGTGCGGGCTCCGGGTCGGCGGGGGGTGCCTCGACGATGACGTGGGCGTTGGTGCCGCTGATGCCGAACGAGGAGATGCCGGCCCGCCGGGGCCGGTCCACCGCCGGCCAGGGGCGGGCCTCGGTAAGCAGCTCGACCGCGCCGGCGGACCAGTCCACCTCGGAGGTCGGGGCATCCACGTGCAGGGTGGCCGGCAGCGTCCCGTACCGCATGGCCAGCACCATCTTGATCACCCCGGCGGCCCCGGCGGCGGCCTGGGTGTGACCGAGGTTGGACTTCAGCGAGCCCAGCCGCAGCGGGGCGGCGTCGCCCCGGCCCGCACCGTACGTGGCGAGCAGCGCCTGCGCCTCGATCGGGTCGCCGAGCCGGGTGCCGGTGCCGTGCGCCTCGACGGCGTCCACGTCGGCGGCGGTGAGCCCGGCGGCGGCCAGCGCCCGGCGGATCACCCGCTCCTGGGCGGGCCCGTTGGGGGCGGTGAGCCCGTTGGACGCGCCGTCGGAGTTGATCGCGCTGCCGCGCAGCACGGCGAGGACGGGGTGCCCGTTGCGGCGGGCGTCGGAGAGGCGTTCCAGCAGCAGCACGGCGACGCCCTCGGCCCAGCCGGTGCCGTCGGCGCCCTCGGCGAACGCCTTGCACCGGCCGTCGGGGGCTAGCCCGCGCTGCCGGCTGAACTCGACGAACGCCTGCGGGGTGCCCATCACCGCCACGCCGCCGGCCACCGCGAGGGAGCAGTCCCCGGCGCGCAACGCCTGAGCGGCCAGGTGCAGCGACACCAGTGACGACGAGCAGGCGGTGTCAACGGTGACGGCGGGGCCCTCCAGCCCGAGCGCGTACGCGACCCGACCGGTGACCACGCTGCCGGCGGTGCCCACGCCGAGGTACCCCTCGGTGCCGGGTGGGGCCTGGCGCAGGTTGGCGGCGTAGTCGTGGTGCATGACGCCGGCGAAGACCCCGGTGGCGCTGCCGCGCAGCGAGGTGGGGTCGATGCCGGCCCGCTCGAACAGCTCCCAGGAGGTCTCCAGCAGCAGCCGCTGCTGCGGGTCCATCGCCAGCGCCTCGCGGGGGCTGATCGCGAACAGGGCGGCGTCGAAGTCCGCCGCGTCGGGCAGGAACCCGCCGACCCGCACGTACGAGGTGCCGGGCCGGTCGGGGTCGTCGGAGAACAGGTGGGCGAGGTCCCAGCCCCGGTCGGCGGGAAACCCGGTGAGCCCCTCCCGGCCCTGGGCGACGAGGTCCCACAGCTCCTCGGGGGAGGCGACCCCGCCGGGCAGCCGGCAGGCCATGGCGACGACGACGACCGGGTCGTCCGACGCGGTCCCGCCCGCCGGGCCGCCCGGGGCGGTGGTGGCCGGGGTGGCGCCGCGCAGCCGGGCGGCGAGGTGCCGGGCGAGGGCGTCCGGGCTCGGGTGGTCGAAGGCGGCGGTGGCGGAGAGCCGTACCCCGGTGGCGCGGGCCAGCCGGTCGCGCAGCGCGACCGCGCCGACGGAGGTGAAGCCGAGTTCCTTGAAGGCCCGGCCCGCCCGGACCGCGCCCGGCCCGGGCAGACCGGCGACCTCGGCGGTGGCGGCGCGGACCAGGTCGAGCAGGAGCCGGTCGCCCTCCACGGTGGTCAGCGCGGCCACCCGGCGGCGCAGCTCGGCGGCGTCCCGCTCGGCGGTCGGGTCGGTCCCGGCGGGGCCCCGCCAGGCCGGGTGCGCGGCGGCGGCCGGGTGGGCGAGCAGGACGAGGTCGTCGCCGTCGTGCGCGACGTCGAACGCGGCGAGGTCGGTCCGGGCGGTGGCGCCCGCCGCGCGGTCCGGGTCGGCCGCCGAAGCGGCCAGCCGGGCGGGCAGGCCCGCCGTGCCGACCAGCCGGGCGGGCAGGCCCGCCGCGCGGCGGCGGGAGACCAGGGTGTGCAGGGCGCCGACGGTGGCCGCCGCCCGCTCCCGGTCGGCTTCGCCGAGCAGCGAGGCCGCGGGGACGAGGACGGTGAACGCGGTGACGGCGGCGTGCCGGGCGTGGGCGTCCAGCGCCTCGGCGAGGGCGACCAGCCGCGCGGCCCCGGCGGGGTCCGCGAGGTCGGCGTCGGCCGGGCAGAGGAAGACCGCGCCCACCGGCTCGTCACCGACGGGGGGCGCGGCGGCGTCGGCCCGGTGCCTGCCGGCGCCGGAGGGGCGCTGCACGGTGACCGCCGCGCCGGCGGCGGTCAGCTCCGCGACCAGGCCGGCCAGGTCGGCGCCGGCCGGGGCTACGCCGGCCAGGTCGGCGCCGGCCGGGGCTACGCCGGCCGGGAAGCCGGCGGGCAGCAGCCGGAGCCGGCCGGCGCCGTGCGCGCCGACCAGGTGCCGGGCCAGCGCCGCGCCGGTCGCGGTGTCGGCCCCGGCGATCAGGGCCGGGGCGGCCGGGTCGACGACCCGCGCCGGCCGCGCGGGGGTCCGCGCGGCGACCGGCCCGAGGACCGGGTGCCGGGCGGTGCCGGCGCGGAGGGCCACCTGCGCGGCACCGGCGTCCACGGCGGCGGGCAGCAGGGCCAGCGAGTGGGGGTCGGCGTCGGCGTCGACCAGCACGACCCGGTCCGGGTATGCGGCCTGGAGGCAGCGGCCCACCGCCCAGGCGACGGCGGCGGCCGGGACGAGGTCCGGGTCGTCGGCCAGCTCCGGGGTGGACGCATCCACGGCGCCGGTGGTCAGCAGCACCAGCCGGGCGGCGTCGGACCGGTCGTCGTCGAGCCGGTCGGCGTCGGACCGGCCGGCATCGGACCGGTCGGCATCGGACCGGGCGCGCAGCCGGTCGGCGAGGCCCACTGGGGCGCCGGGGTCGGCGAGGTCCACCGGGGCGGCGTCGGTGAGCAGCAGCGTCACGTCCGGCACGTCCGGGTCCCGGAGCAGGGCGGCGAGGTCGGGGTACGCGTCGAACCGGTCCCCCGACGACGCCGCACGCAGCGGCTCGACCAGTGCCTCGCCGCCCGAGCCGACGACCGCCCAGCGGCGTGCCGGAGCGGGGCCGGCCGGGTCCGCAGCCGGGTTCGCAGTCGGCTCCGCGGCCCGGTCCGCCGTCGCGGCGGGAGCGGCCGGCGGCACGGCGGTCAGGTCCAGCGGTCGCCAGGTCACGGTGCTCAGCGGGTCGTGGTGGCTGCCGTTGACGGCGCGCAACCGGGCCGGCCGGTCCAGCAGCAGCCGCCGGGTGACCTTTCCGGAGGCGGTGCGCGGCACCTGGCCGATCTCGTACAGCTCGTCGGGCACCTTGTAGTAGGAGAGCCGCTCCCGGCAGGCCGCGTACCCGGCGGCGGGGTCGAAGCCCTCCGGCCCGGGGACGACGAACGCCACCGGCACCTCGCCGAGCACCTCGTGCGGCCGACCGGTGACGGCCACGTCGGCGACGCCGGGCACCGAGCGCAGCGCTTCCTCCACCTCGGACGGGTGGATCTTCTCCCCGCCCCGGATGATCAGCTCCTGGTGCCGGCCGGTGACGAACAGGTTGCCGTCGGCGTCCCGGCGGGCCAGGTCACCGGTGCGGTACCAGCCGTCGCGCAGCGCGGCGGCGGTCACGTCGGGCAGGCCGTGGTACCCGAGCATCACGCTCGGCCCGCGTACCCACACCTCGCCCTCGGCGTCGACCGGGACGTCCACGCCGGTCTGTGGGCTGACCAGGCGCACCTCGACGCCGGGCACGGGGCGCCCGCAGGAGCCCTCGACCCGGGGCGAGTCCGGCCGGGTGATGGCGATCGAACCGCAGGTCTCGGTGCTGCCGTACGCGTCGAGCAGCGGCGCGTCGAACACCTCGTCGAACGCCCGGCGCAACGCGCCCGTGGTGATCGCCCCGCCGACCAGGCACATCCGCAGGGCCGGGGCCCGGAAACCGGTGTCCCGGGCGGCGGCGACCAGGTGGTGGTACATGGCCGGCACCCCGGCCAGCACGGTCGCCGCGTCGGAGTCGACGGCGCGCAGCACGTCGTCGGCGGAGAACCCGTCGACGAGCCGGGCGGTGGCCCCGACGGCGGTCACGCTCAGCACGCAGCCGATGTGGGAGAGGCTGTGGAACAGCGGCAGCGGCCACACCACCCGGTCGTCGGGGGTGAGGCCGGGAATCGGTACGTAGCAGGAGGCGACCGACCACAGGCAGGTGCGCTGGGTGGACAGCACGCCCTTGGGCCGGCCGGAGGTGCCCGAGGTGTAGAGCATCCAGGCGACCTCGTCGAGGCCCAGGTCGTCCCGGGCGTCGACGGAGGGCTCGGCGTCGGCCAGGTCCCGCCAGGCGGCGACGCCGTCGGGCGCCGGGTCGTCCCCGACAACCCAGACCCGCAGGTCGGGGCGGTCCGCGCGCAGCCGCACGAGCTGGTCGAGGTGCTCCGGGGCGACGACCACCAGCACCGCGCCGGAGTCGTCGAGCAGGTGGGCCAGCTCCGCGTCGGTGCTGCGCGGGTTCAGCGGTACGCCCACCGCGGCGGCCCGGGTGACGGCGAGCCACGTCTCCACCGTCTCCACCCGGTTGCCGAGGCAGAAGGCCACCCGCTCGCCGCGCTCGACCCCGGCCGCCGCCAGGTGTCCGGCGAGCCGACGGGTTCGTGCCGCCAGATCGGCGTACCCGACCGCGCGGCGGTCGTCGCGGAACGCGACCTTGTCCCCGAACCTCTCGGCGTGGGCCCTCAGCAGATCGGGCAACGGCTGGACCAGGTCGCTCCGAAGCATGTCACCACATTCCGTCCGTCGGCGAGATTCCTCATCCGCGGCGTAGACCTCGCTCGCCGTAACGGCCCAAGTCTTCCGAGCGCCCTGCCGACCACCTACCCCTGTCACCCCCTAAGTCGTCCCCAGTTCCAGGGCCGATCCGCTGGCGGGACGCGCCGCGGGCCGATGATGGGGCGACCCCCGCAGACCGTCGTGCCCGTGTTCCGTCCGCCGTCAGTCGAGGTGCCGTCGTTGGAACGCTCGTGGTTGTTCACCCACCTGGCCGTGCCGGCCGGCGGGTGCCCGGACGCGCGGGTGGCCGAGCTGCTCGGGACGGTGGTCGCCGAACTGGTCACCGCCACCCGCCGGGCCGACCCTCGGGCCGACTGGTTCTTCGACCGGGCCGGGCCGCGGCTGCGCCTCGGCTTCCACGCGACCGGCGCCGGGCTCGACGAGGTTCGACGGCGGCTGCCCGCGAACGACCCGGCGGCCCGCCCCACCGACCCGTACGCGGTGCGCGACGCCGCCCGGGGCGGCCCGCTCGCGCACGCGGGCAGCGACGTCGCCCTGGCCCTGCTCGGCGGGGACGTTCCCTGGCTGGCCGGGGTCGAACTGCCGCTGGCCGTGGCGCACCTGCGGCACCTGACCGGGCTGGTGCCGCAGGCCGACCGGCTGACCTTCCTGTTCCTGCACTGGCAGGACCGTGGCCGGCTGCTCACCGGCACGCAGCGGCGGGACCTGGCCGCGCAGGCGGACGCCGGGGCGGAGAAGATCGTCCTGGCGGCCGGTGACCTGCCGCTGACCGGGGAGGTGGCCACCGCCTGGCGGCGGTACCTGGACCGGGTGACGGACGTGCTCGGCCGGGACCAGTCGGTGCTGACGCCGCCCGGTTTCCTGCTGGCGCAGCACGCCCAGCTCGCCCACGAGCGGTGGGGCATCGGGCCGGACGTCGACGCGCTGGCCGCGCTGGCACTGCGGCTGTCGATGATCCGGGACCACGGTCGGGGTGGTGCCGGTGGTGGCGGAGCGGGAGGCCCTGGTGGCAGCCGCCCGGTGGCCGCCACGGTTGCGGCGACCCCGCCGACGCCCGCCCGCCCCGCCCCCCGCCCACCCCGCCCGCCGGCCCGTAGAGGAGACAGCAGCCGCATGCGCCCGACCCACACCGACCGGCCCGCTCCCGCCGACACCGGCCCCGCCACGCCGACCCGGATCGACCGTCCCGCTTCCGACGCCGCCGCCGCGCCGACCCGGATCGACGTGCCGCTCGGCGAACGCGCGTACCCGGTGCTGATCGGCCCCGGGGTGCGCCACCGGCTGCCGGCGGAGGTGGCGCGGGTCGGCGCGCGGCGGGTCGTGGTGGTCTCGGCCCGGCCGGCACAGTGGACGCCCGACCCGGGCGTGCCGCACCGCGTGGTGCCGGCGCGCGACGGCGAGCACGACAAGAACCTGGCCACGGTGGAGCAGCTCTGCCGGGCGTTCGCCGAGTTCGGGCTGACCCGCGCCGACGCGGTGGTCTCCTGCGGCGGCGGCACCACCACGGACGTGGTCGGGCTGGCCGCCGGCCTCTACCACCGGGGGATCGCGGTGATCCACCTGCCGACCTCGCTGCTCGCCCAGGTCGACGCCAGCGTCGGCGGGAAGACGGCGGTGAACCTGCCCGAGGGCAAGAACCTGGTCGGGGTGTACTGGCAGCCACGCGCCGTGCTCTGCGACACCGAGCACCTGACGACGCTGCCGGAGCGGGAACTGCGCAACGGCTACGGTGAGATCGCCCGGGCCCATTTCATCGGCGCGGGCGACCTACGCGGCCGGCCAGTCGCCGAACAGATCGCCGCCTGCGTGGCACTGAAGGCCCGGGTGGTGGCCGCCGACGAGCGCGACTCGGGGCTGCGGCACATCCTCAACTACGGCCACACGCTGGGGCACGCGCTGGAGCGGGCCACCGACTTCGCGCTCCGGCACGGCGAGGCGGTCGGCGTCGGCACGGTCTTCGCGGGCCGGCTGGCCGGCGTCCTCGGCCGGATCGGGTCCGACCGGGTGGCCGAGCACCACGACGTGGTGGCCGGCTACGGCCTCGACACCGCGCTGCCGGCCGGGGTCGACCACGACGAGCTGATCGCGCTGATGCGGCGGGACAAGAAGGCGACGGCGGGCCTGTCCTTCGTCCTGGACGGCCCGACGGGCCCGGAACTGGTGACGGACGTGGCCGAATCGGCCGTCCGCACCGCCTTGCAACAAGGCAGGACACCGCGTTGACCCATTGGGTTGTGCGTGGCCCCTGGTCAACCCCATAGGTCGACCGCCCCGCCCCTGCCTGTCGCCGGCCTTCAAAGACCTTGGAAGGAAACGGCCCCGCTGGGGGCACTTTTCTTCCAAGATTCACCGCATCTGACCTTCGTCGACCAGTCCGTTACGGGCAGCGATTCCCAGAGAGATCGCACCCGTCGAGGAGACTGGTCCGAGGCTAAAACTCCTTGACCGCCGGGACGCCGGTCGGGTGTGCTCAGGCGGCTATTTCCTGATCCCACTCCAGGCCCTGAGGTAGCTTGTCAGACAAGGACGTCTCGATGAGCGACACACCGCATCTCGGTCCCGTGCCCCAGCGCATTCCGGTCGAGCCGGAACTGGTCAGTCGGCTCGTCGCCGAGCAGTTCCCCCAGTGGGCGGCCCTCCCGGTCAGGCCCGTGGCCGACGGCGGCTGGGACAACTGGACCTTCCACCTCGGCTCCGGGATGTCGGTGCGTATGCCCAGCGCATCCGAGTACGCCCTGGCGGTCGACAAGGAGCACAGGTGGCTTCCGGCGCTCGCCCCCCGACTCCCACTGCCCGTCCCCACCCCGGTGGCGAAGGGTGCCCCCGGCGCGGGCTATCCCTTCTCATGGTCGATCTACTCGTGGCTGGACGGTGAGCCCGCGAGCCCGGACCGCATCGCCGACCCCGTCCGGTTCGCCGCCGACCTGGCCGACTTCCTGTCGGCCCTGCAAAAAATCGATCCCGCCGGCGGCCCCCGCCCCGGGCAGCACAACTGGTACCGGGGCGGCTCGCTGCGCACCTACGACGGGGAATTCCGACGCGCACTCGCGGCGTTGGATGGCCACGTCGGCGTGGACCTGGCCGCCGAGATCTGGAAGACGGCACTGAATGCGCTCTGGGACGGAACGGAAACCTGGTTCCACGGTGACGTCGCCCAGGGAAATCTCCTGCTCGACGACGGGAGGCTAACCGCTGTCATCGACTTCGGGACCTGTGGCGTCGGCGATCCGGCCTGCGACCTGGCGGTCGCCTGGACGTTACTGACCGTCGACGGTCAACAGGCGTTCCGGGAGCGGCTGTCTCCGGGCGAGGAGACCTGGGCGCGGGGGCGCGGCTGGGCCCTCTGGAAGACGCTCGTCACCTGTGCTCGCGCCTTGGAGAGGGCCGACGAGCAGGCCGCGACCGCACAGCGCGTCCTCGACGGAATCTTCGCCGAGTACCTGGCGGACGGCCGGCCCGCCGCACCGGAGGCGGCAGGCCCGTAGACCTGGACGCGAGCGGCGTACAGCGAGCCGGTCCCTGCTGACTGGTGAGCACTGTGCGCTGGCTCCATCGCCCCAGGCCGCACCCGTTCACCCCGGCCGACGGGGTCGGCCTGGTAGAGGCGTGGGCAGGCGCAGGTCGGTGCTCGACGCCGTACCGGAAGTGCCACCTCCACCGAACCAGTGATCGACGCCGGCCCAGAGGGCAGCGGCCATCAGCCCAGGGCCCCGGCAAAGCCGTCAGGTGATGCCGAGTCAGGGCCTCGGCAAGATCGTGAGGGTCTCCGGCTTGGCAGGTCCCAGGGGATACGTGCGCTACCGACATCGTCGGCCCCTGCCGGGTCGGCCTTCGCCGGGTCGGCCCCGTCGGCGAGCCGGTCGAGGTTGGTGCGCGCGGCCGGGGTGCGCGGCCGGTCCGCCCTCCGTCGGGTCGGGGTGCACGCCGTCGGGTCGGTCCACCCTCCGTCGGCTCCCTTTGGAGCTGCCCCGTTTGCGCTACCGATGGAGCGGGCGCGTAAACGGGGCAGCTCCAAAGGGGCCGACAGGCAGGTCCCCGACCGGATGCGGGAGGCAACCGTCCGGCCGCCACCCGGACTGCCCGATGCGCGGGGCGGCATGGGGCAGCGTGGCGGCGACCTCCCGGAGCATTCGCGGGAGCAGAGACAGAGACAGCGCAGGACCGGCGAGACCGTGACCAAGGCCCTGGCCCTGGCCCTGGCCCTGGCCCTGGCCCTGGCCAGGATCTCGGATCATCCTCAAGGAGCGGAACAGGAATCCCCCGGAGGGTGGATGAACCTCGGGCGGGAATCGGACGCCGCGACGTTGCCGGGGCCCCGGCCATCAGCCCGACTTGGGCCACCTCGTACGTTCGGTCGACTGCGTACGACGATCGGCCATTTCCATGTACGCGCGTCTATTCACGGCGACTATCAAGTACGGATGGCCAACGAAGTAACCGTTCCTCTGTTGCCCTGCGCTTCCATCGAGGAGATCGCCGCCTTCTACCGGGTGCTCGGTTTTCGCACCACCTACCAGCAGCGCAAACCCAACCCGTACGTGGCGTTGCAGCGTGAGGACCTACACCTGCACTTCTTCGAGATCGCGGGGTTCGACCCGGAGCAGTCCTACGACTCGTGCCTGGTGTTGACCTCGGACACGGGGGAGCTCCACCGGGCCTTCGCGGCGGGCATGCGGGCCGCATACGGCAAGGTGCTGGTCTCCGGGACGCCGCGGATGACCAGGCCCCGGGCGCGGAGGAACTCCGACGGGCTGAGCGGGTTCAGCGTCATCGACCCGGGTGGCAACTGAGACCGCAGCCGACCTGGCCGTAGCGCTGACCTAGGGCTGGCCGAAGTCGGCCTACCTCGCGCCGGAGACGTGGCCGTGCGTGTCCGGCGCTTCGACATACGCCCCCGCCGCAACCGCGCGGGTCAGGGGACCAGGGCCGCCGGGCAGTACGCCAGCAGGTCACCCGGGGCGTGCGCGACCACGTCCGGCTCGGCGGCCAGCAGGGCTGCCACGTCCCCGCCGTGCCAGGTGGTGGCGACCGTGGTGGCCCCGGCGTCCCGGCCGCTGAGCAGGTCGATCACCGCGTCGCCGACCATCATGGCCTGGGCCGGCAGCACGTCGAGGTGACCGAGCGCCTGGAGCACGATGTCCGGGGCGGGCTTCGGGCGGGCCACCTCGTCGGAGCCGATCACCTGGTCGAACAGGCCCAGCACGCCGAGCGTGTCGAGCAGGGAGCGCGCCCGGGGGCCGCTCTTGCCGGTGGCGATGGCCATCCGGATGCCCCGGGCACGCAGTTCCTCCAGGGTCTCCCGGACGCCGGGGAACAGCGGCACCAGGTGGGCCATCCGGTAGCTCTCCCGGACGAAGGGCTCCTCCATCGCCAGGGGCAGCCCCATCAGCCGCATGATGTCCGGGAAGTACCGGCCCATGTGCCGGTTGTACTCCTCGAACGGAGCGGGCCCGCCGCCCACCACCTCCGCGTACGCGATGCTGAACGCCTCGCGCATGACGGCCGAGCTGTCGACGATGACGCCGTCGAGGTCGAACACGACCGCGCGGATCGGGCCCTGGGAGGGCGGCGGCGCGAGAGACACGTCGACCGGTGCGAGGGACACGTCGACGGTGGACGGTGGTTGGCTCATGGCTGCTCCCCGGAGCGAGTGAGGTCGCCGGTGGTTCTCACCGGTCGCGATGGCCCGCCAGCGCGTGCTCCCGCTCCGGCTCTGTGTGCCGGGCGGAGCGGTAGATCCGTTCGATGATGTCGATGGTCCGCCGTGCCTCGGCGGCGGCCGCTCCCCGGCTGGCCGGGTCGGCGAGCAGCCCGGGCAGGGCGTCGAGCTGGCGGTCGTACTCGGTGCCGATCGGTTCGGCGGGCAGCGGCAGCGGGACGGTCTCGCCGTCGCGGGTGCGGGTCAGCGTCGCCGTGGGCTCCCGGTTCGGGCTGAACCCGAACGTGCAGCGCAGGGTGGCCGACCCGGTGGCGCCCTGCACGGTGATGGTGGTGCGGTCGAGGGCCTCGTGCGACGCCCAGCAGGCGTGCAGGGCGACCGACGCGCCGCCGTCGGTGAGCAGGAACCCCCGGGCGGTGTCCTCGACGTCGCCGCGCGACCGGCCGCCGGTCCCGGCCTCGCTGCGCCAGGCGGCGTGCGCGGCGCTGTCGTTGACGAAGTCGTCGGAGACGCTGCCGATGGCGTGGCTGACCCGGGTGTCCGGGCCGAGCATCGGCAGGACGGTGTCGAGCAGGTGCCAGCCGAGGTCGACCAGCGCGCCGCCGCCGGAGAGGTCGCGGCGGGTGAACCAGCCGCCCGCGTCGGGCACCCCCCGGGCGCGTACCCAGGCCACGTCGACGTGCCGGACGGGGCCCAGGCCACCGGCCGCCTCCGCCAGCGCCCGGACGTCGGCCCGCCACCGGGCGGCGCTGCCGGCCAGCAGCACCGCGCCGCCGCCGCGCTCCGCGTCGGCGAGCAACTCCGCCTCGGCGGAGGTGAGGCAGACCGGCTTCTCCAGGAACACCGGTACGCCCCGGCGCAGCAGCCGGGCGGCGATGGTGGCGTGCAGGTGGTTGGGGACGGCCACCACGACCAGGTCGACCGCGCCGATGGGCAGGTCGTCGACGTCGGCGTACGCGAAGGGCACCGCGTGGGTGTCGCGGGCGGCGTCCCGGACGGCCGGCTGCGGGTCGACCAGGGCGGCCACCTCGAAGGCCGGGTGCGCGGCGAGCCGGGGCAGCCAGATCTCCCGTCCGGCCCAGCCGAGGCCGGCCACCGCGACCCGGACCGGACGGTCGGGCGCGGCGGCCGGGGGCAGCCCGGTCATTCGGCGAGGATGTCGGCCAGCACGGCGGCGATGTCGTGCATCTGCTGCTCGGTGCCGAGCAGGGTGCGGTGGTGCAGCCAGACGCAGTCGGAGTGGATCTGCTCGACGTTGGGGCAGCGGGCGGCGATCGCCTCGATGCTCTCGTCGGGGGCGCCGGCCTCCCAGAAGCCCTCGCACCGGTAGATGGCCCGGAACGCCACGAACGCCGGTACGCCCCGGGCGATGAGCGCGTCGACCACGGCGCGGCGGCGTTCCAGGGTGATCCCCGGGATCCGGAACATGGCCATGTAGTGCGGGTTGCGGTCGGTGCGCGGGTCGATGCCCTGCGGCAGCACGCCGGGGATCTCGGCGAGCAGGCTGGCCAGCAGCGGCCAGCGCTGCTCGCGCACCTCGATCTGGCCGTCGAGGCGGGCGAGCTGGGCGCGCAGCACGGCGGCGGTGAACTCGCTCATCCGGTAGTTGGAGCCGGTGGTGCGGTGCAGGTAGTCCCGGTCGGTGCGGGGCCGGCCGCAGCTGTGCACGAGGAAGGCCCGCTCGCGGGTCTCCTCGTCGGGGAAGAGCACCGCGCCGCCCTCACCGGCGGTCATCAGCTTGCCGTTCTGGAAGCTGAACGCGGCCACCGAGCCGAGCGCTCCGGCCCGCTTGCCCTGCCACTGGGCGCCGTGGGCGTGCGCGGCGTCCTGGAGCAGCGCCACCCCGGCGTCGGCGGCGACCTTGTCGAGCGCGTCCATGTCGGCGAACTGGCCGGCCATGTGCACCGGCATGATGACCTTGGTGCGGTCGGTGATCGCGGCGGCGACGGCGGCCGGGTCGACGCAGTAGGTGTCCAGGTCGACGTCGACCGGCACCGCGACCGCGCCGAGGCGCTGCGCGGCGAGCGACGACGAGATGAAGGTGAAGGCGGGGACGATCACCTCGGTGCCGGCCTTGACGCCGAGCACCTCCAGGGCGACCTCCAGGGCGTGGGTGCCGTTGGTGACGGCGAGCGCGTGCGGCGTGCCGTGGTACGCGCCGAACTCCGCCTCGAAGGTGTCGACCTCGCTCCCGCCCATCCGCCACCACTGACCCTGTTCCAGGGCGCGGACCAGGCCGGCTCGTTCCTCGTCACCGAACTGCGGCCACTCGGGGAACTCCGGCACCGTCGACGGCTGACCACTCATGACTTCCCACTTCCCAATCCAGGAGGACCAGCGGTTCCCGACCGTCCCGCGGCGGCTTCGCGCATCCCCGCGGACCCGGGCTCGCCCGCCTCGGCGGGCCTGCGCCGGTCGGCCGGTCGAGCGGGGACGCCGCCGTGGATCGGGCAGCGTCATCGGCTCGCGGTGGACGCTAACCGACCCGGCAGGACGCTCACCTCCCCTAACAGCCCCTACCCACCCCTTAGTTCGACGGCGGGCCGACGGCCGTCGGAGCGGGCGGGGCCGGCGACGTAGTAAGACTGCGGGGAATCTGTCACCGGCCCGGCGGTGGCCAGCCGCGCGAGGTGGCCGTACCCGGGCGTTCCCCGCGAGGTGAGCTGTGCCCGACGTGCTGCTGTTGAACGGTCCGAACCTCGGCATCCTCGGCCGGCGCGAGCCGGAGATCTACGGCACCGACACCCTCGCCGACATCGAGCGGGCCGTCGGCGAGGAGGTCGCGGCGCGGGGCTGGGGGGTGGTCGCGGTGCAGCACGACTGCGAGGGCGCCCTGGTCCGTACCGTGCAGGAGCACTACGACACGGTGGGCGCGATCGTGAACCCGGGTGCCCTGATGATCGCGGGCTGGAGCCTGCGCGACGCGCTGGCCAACTATCCGCGGCCGTGGATGGAGGTCCACCTGTCCAACGTGTGGGCCCGGGAGAGCTTCCGGCACGACTCGGTGCTCGCCCCGCTGGCCAGCGGGATCATCGTCGGGCTGGGCTCGCTGGGCTACCGGCTGGCCGCCCGCGCGCTGGTCGCCACCCTCGACTGAGGACGCCGTCCGGGTCGGCCCGCCGCCGCGCGTACCGGCCCATCCGGCCGTCCGGCCGATAGGGTCGGCCGGGCTCCGACCCCTCTGAAAAGGAAGAAAACGTGCAGATTCCCATCATCGTCCTCAGCGTCATCCTGGCCACTGTCTTCGCCGCGCTGGCCTTCCCCAAGCTCACCGGCCAGGCGCAGATGCGCGAGCGGATGGCCCACCTCGGCGTCTCCCCCGGGCTCACCAAGGTGATCGGCTATCTGGAGCTGGCTGCGGTCGTCGGCCTGATCCTCGGCCTGTACTGGTCGCCGGCCGGGATCGCGGCGGCGATCGGGCTCACCCTCCAGATGATCGGCGCGGTGATCTTCCACCTCCGCGCCCGGGACCCGATCGCGGTGGCGGCGATGCCGGCCGTGTTCGGGCTGGCGGCAGCCGCGGTCGCGGTGCTGCACGTGCTGCGGGGCTGACCGCCGGTGCCGGAGCGGACCGACACCGCCGTGCTCGGGGTCGACATCGGGGGCACCAAGGTCGCGCTGCGGGCCGAGCGGGCCGCGTCCGCGCCGGGGACCGAGCGGGGCGCGTCCGCGCCAGGGACCGAGCGGGGCGCGTCCGCGCCGGACGTCGGCCCGGGGGCGTACGGGCAGCTCGGGGCCGCCGCGTCGCGGGCGTACGAGCGGACGCTGACCTGGCCCGGCGGCGGCGCCGAGGCGGACGTGGCGGCACTGGCGGACGCGGTCGACGCGCTGCGCGCGGAGTCCGGTTGGCGGCTGGCGGCCGTCGGGGTGGCGATGCCCGGCACCACCGACCCGACCGGCCGGGTGACGGTCTGGCCGGGCCGGCCGAGCTGGGCCGGGCTGCGGCTCGACAAGGCGCTGCGCCGGCTCTTTCCCGGCAGCCGGACCGCCTGGGCCGACGACGGTGACCTCGCGGCGCTCGCCGAGGCCCGGCACATCGGCGCGGACGACGTCGTCTACCTCGGGGTGGGCACCGGGGTGGGCGGGGGCGTGGTGCTCGGCGGACGCCCGCTGCCCGGGGCCGGCCGGGGCTCGCCCGAGGTCGGGCACATGGTCGTCGCCGTCGACGGGCCGCGCTGCGACTGCGGCCGGCACGGTTGCCTCCAGGCGATCGCCTCCGGGCCGGCCACGCTGCGCCGGGCCGCCGCCGGGCGGGGAGCCGCGGTGAGCTTCGCCGAGCTGCGCGACGGGCTGGCGGGCGACCGGCCGTGGGCCCACGACGCGGTCCGGCCGAGCGGTACGGCGCTCGCGGCGGCCGTGGTCAGCCTCGGCGAGTTGGTCGACCCGTCGGTGGCGGTGCTGGGCGGCGGGTTCGCCGCCGGGCTGCCGGGCTTCGTCGGGCTGGTCGAGCGGGAGGTGGCCCGGTTGGCCCGGCCCGGTCGAGCGGCGCCGGTCGTGCGGGCCGCCGCCCTGGGCGGGCTCTCCTCGCTGCACGGCGCCGTGGCGCTGGCCCGGAACCTGACCGCGCCCTGCCGCGCCTGAACCCGCCGCTGCCGCCGTCGCTGGCCCCGTCGTGTCCGGGCTCGTTGTGTCCGGGCTGGCCCCGTCGAGCGGCCCGGCGGTGCGCCGGTGGCGCGCTGCGCGCCCTGCTCGGGCCCGACCCCACCCCAGCACCCCGCGGGTACGCGCCGACGCGAAGATCACCGGCCTGTCCGACCTGCGGGGCCGGCGGGTCTCCACGGGCTCTCCCCGGTCGGGCACCGACGTCATCGCCGGTCGGCTGCTCATCGGCCGGGATCGACCCGGAGCGGGACGTCCGCCGGGCCCGGCTCTCGCTGCCGGACACCGCCGCCCGGATGCGGGCCGGCACGCTCGACGCGATGTTCTTCTCCGGCGGGCTGCCCACGCCCGGCATCACCGACCTGCTCGCCGCCGCGCCGGGCAGGTTCCGGTTCCTGCCGATCGCCGACCTGATCGAGCCGCTGACCGCCGTGTACGGGCCGGTCTACACCACCACCGACCTGCCGAAGGAGGCGGATGGGACGCCGGGGGCGGTGCCGCCGGTGGCATGGGCCGGCGGCATGGGCCGGGCGGCTGCACGTTGCGGCTGCCTGCGGGGGGAACCCCGCCGCACCGCATGCGACCGCCCGGCCCGCCGGCTCACGGGATCGTCACCCCGTACGCGGCCAGGATCTCGCTGATCGGCTGGTAGTAGGTGGTGCCGCCGCTGGTGCAGTTGCCGCTGCCGCCCGAGAGGATGCCGAGGATCCGGCCGGTGGCGGCGACGTAGAGCGGGCCGCCGCTGTCCCCGGGCTCGGCGCAGATGTTGGTGCGGATCAGCCCGTGGACCGAGCCCTCGGCGTAGTTGACCGTGGTGTTGAGGGCGGTGATCGTGCCGCACCGCACGCCCGTGGTGGAGCCGCTGCGGCAGACGGCCAAG
This sequence comes from Micromonospora rubida, assembly GCF_009908295.1. Taxonomy (GTDB): domain Bacteria; phylum Actinomycetota; class Actinomycetes; order Mycobacteriales; family Micromonosporaceae; genus Micromonospora; species Micromonospora rubida. The sequence continues at coordinate 101,565 of NZ_JAAALO010000012.1, read as the reverse complement.
CCGATGACCGGCGTTGCGGTGCCGGTGACGGTCAGCATCCCGGGGTACGTGTAGACGGCGCTCGGGTGCGGGATCGTCGACGAGGTGTAGCGGACGATCCCGTAGTCGTTGCCGGGGAAGCTGGTGCCGGTGCGGGACCCGAGGGCCGTCGTGTTGGCGCTATCGGCGTACCAGGTGGTGGCGGTCGACGTGCAGTGGCCGGCGGTGAGGAAGTAGTACGTGCTGCCGCTGCGGACGTTGGCGCCCAGCGAGCAGCGGCCCCCGCCGCCGCCGGCGTAGATGGCCTGCCCGCCGGCGATCAGGGTGCTGAGCCGGCCGGGCTCCCGGCGGACCACGGCGTCGGTGCCGGCCAGCCGGGTGCGCAGCGCGGCCAGTTGGCTCTCGCTCACCGTGTCGTCCACCGCGACGGTGGTCCGGCCGGTGGCCGGGTCCACGGCCCACGCGGTGCCGGCCGGAGCGGTGGCGGCCATGGCGATCGACGCGGCGGCGACCGGAGCGGCGGCTGGAGCGGCGGCCCGGGCGACCGCCGGTGGTGCAGCCAGGGGGACGACGAGCAGGAGGGCGAGCAGGGGGAAGCGACGCATTCGAGCCTCCATACATCGGTGACAATGGATGCTTTACAGCATCCGCGTCCCGCCCGCCCGGTTCAATACGCCAAACCGGGTCGATGCGTCGAGGGCTAGCGGCCGATGGCCAGGTACCGGGCCTCGGTGGCGTCCTTCTGCGGCCTCCACCACCACTCGTTACACCGGTACCAGTCGATCGTCCGGGCCAGCCCCTCGGGGAGGTCCGGGTGCCGGGGGCGCCAGCCCAGCTCGCGCCGGATCCGGCCGCTGTCGACGGCGTACCGCAGGTCGTGGCCCGGCCGGTCGGGCACCGTGTCGTAGTCGTCGACCGGCCGCCCGAGCAGCGACAGCGTCAGCTCCAGCAGGGCCCGGTTGCTCCACTGCGCGCCCGAGCCGATCAGGTACGTCTCCCCCGGCCGACCGTCCGCGACGATCCGCAGGACCGCGTCGTTGTGGTCGTCGACGTGGGTCCACTCGCGGACGTTCTCGCCAGTGCCGTAGAGCTTCGGCCGCCTCCCGAGCAGGACGTTGGTGATCTGCCGGGGCAGGAACTTCTCCACGTTCTGGTACGGCCCGTAGTTGTTCGCGCAGTACGAGAGGGTGGCCCGCACCCCGTACGCCCGGACCCAGGCCCGCACCAGCATGTCGGCCGCCGCCTTGGTGGCCGAGTACGGGCTCGACGGGTCGTACCGGCTGTCCTCGGTGAACCGTTCCGAGCCGTGCAGCGGCAGGCTGCCGAACACCTCGTCGGTGGAGATGTGATGCAGCCGGCGGTCGTGCCGGCGCACCGCCTCCAGCAGCACGAACGTCCCCTCCACGTTGCTGCGTAGGAACGGGCGCGGATCGTGCAGCGAGTTGTCCACGTGGGACTCGGCGGCGAAGTGGACCACGACGTCGCAGTCGCGCACCAGGCCGTCGACCAGCTCGGCGTCGCAGACGTCGCCGGGCACGAACCTGATCCGGTCGGCGACCTCGGCGAGGTTGGCCCGGTTGCCGGCGTAGGTGAGCGCGTCGAGCACCGTCAGTCGGCCGCCCGGGTCGGCCGCCAGGGCCCGCCGGACGAAGTTCGCCCCGATGAAGCCGGCGCCGCCGGTGACCAGCAGATGAGCCATGCCGTGACGCTAGCCCACGCCCCGCCCCGACGGCGGAGGTCACCGACCTGGCCGGCACGAACCACCGGCGCCGGCTCACGCGGCACTGGCCGACTGCTGACGCCGCCGGGTCGCGAAGAAGAGCGCGGCGGCTTGCCGGACGACGGTGGGCCGCCGCGGGTCGACGGCGACCTCGCGGAGCAGTTCCCGGTTCACCGTGGCGGCGGTCAGCGTGGTGAGCAGCGCGAAGCACTCCTGCCGCACGTCGCGCACCGGCGGCGGGCCGGCGACGTCGACCGCCGGGCCCGGGCGGGGCGACCAGTGGGTCAGCAGCGCCGCCAGCACGTCCGAGCGGACCACCGGGCCGGCGGCGCCGCCCGCAGCCAGGTAGTGCCCGGCGGCGACCGCCCCGGCCGGGTCCCGCGCCACGTCCCGGAGGAACCCCGGCGCGACCGTGGCCCGACTCATCGCCCACAGCCCGACTCCCCGCTGGGGGGTGCTGGTCATCGCCGTGATCCAGCGCTGCGCGCTCCAGTCCCGGGCGAGCGGGCCCGCCGCCAGGTGCTCGACCAGGCCGGGCCAGGTCGCGGCCAGCGCTGCGGACGCCGGGGCCGGCCTGCCCGCCGCACCTGACCGGGCGGTCGGAGCGCGGCCGGCCCCGGCGTCGGAGAACAGGCCGGTGGCGAGCAGGACCAGGCGCACGTGCCGGTCCCAGTCCGGCAGCACCCGGTCCGGCTGGTACGGCGCCTGCCCCGCCGACCAGTCGACCACCGCCGCGACCGGGTCGACGCCGGTCACCACGGCGGCCGCCGCCACCTCGACCAGCTCGGTGTGGCGTTCGGTCAGCCAGTCGGCGACCGGCCCGCCCCGCACCGCCCGGCGCAGCGCGTCGCACGTCGCGTCGAAGCTGGCCCGCCCGCCGCCGAGCAGGGCGCCGACGAACCGGTCCAGCAGCACCGCCGGTTCGGCCACCGGGTCCGGGCCGGCCAGCCCGGCCTGCCAGACCGCGGCGGCGATGGTGGCGGTGAGGGGGTTGCGCAGCGCGGGGCGGGCCCGCTGGTGGTCGACCCAGCTCAGAAAGCGCCGCGCGGCCACCGCGTTCGGGAACCAGCGGTGCGCGAACCGCCCGACGTCCGGGTCGGTGAACGGCGCCAGGTGGTACGCGGCGTACCCGGGGCCCAGGACCGCCAGCTCGTTCTCCGCGAGCTGGCGGGTCGTCACCAGGACCCGCCACGGCCCGGCCCCCGGCGCGGCGCGGGCCAGCGCGGCGAGGCGGTTGAGCACCTCCGCCCGGTCGTCCGGGTCCGCCACCGCGTCGACCCCGTCGACGCAGACCAGCCACGTCCGACCCGGCGCGGGCTCCCGCGCGAAGTCCAGGCCGGGCACCAGGTCGCGGTACGCCTCGGCGAGCGCGGCGGGCAGCGGCTGGTGCACCAGCGCGGTCGCCGGCAGGCCCACCACCACCGGGCCGGCAGGGGTTTGGCGCAACCGCCCCCGCCCGGCGAGCCACCACCGCGCCGAGCTCGCGTACGCCTGCCGGACCAGCGCCGACTTCCCGCTGCCCGGCTCGCCGATCAGCAGCACGTGCCCGGCGCCGGTGAGCAGCGAATCGACGGTGACGGGGCCGGCGGCGGGGTCGAGCCGGGAGACGACCCGGCGGGCGACGTACACCTCCGACAGGGGGCGGACGTACCCGCCGGCGATCCGGTGCGGGTGGACGATCGCCCCCTCCGACTGGGCCCTCCACAGCGGGTTCAAAGCGGCCCACCAGCCGCGCCCGCGCCGGCCGCTCAGGTGGCGGCGGACCGCCAGGATCGCGGCGGTCAGCGCCAGCAGCCCGCTGACAACGCTGGCCACCTTGTCGGAGTAGTCCCAGGTCACACGCCCACCCGGGCCGGTCCGCCCGGCGACTCGTGGTAGGCGCCGCACCCACCGCAGTACGGGCGGGTGTGCAGTTCGCCGCAGTGCTCCCACGGCGGCACCCGCTGCTCGGGGGCCGGGTGCGGCCGGGGGCCGGACCGGCCCGGCGCGTCCCCCGCCCCGCCGGACACCCAGGAGGACGTCTGCGGCGCGACCGCCGCGGAGTACTGCCAGCGCCGCAGGTCGACGTGGGGCTTGAGGCGTACGTCGCCGACGGCTGCGTCCCGCACGTCCACGATCCGGTCGAGCTGCCGCAGCTTGTCCTCGTGGCCGCCGGCGTGGGCGAGCGCCACGGCCCGCCCGAGGTGCTGCTCCGCGTCGGTGAGCCGGCCGACGCCGGCCGCCGTCAGCGCCAGCCGCACCTGTTCGGCGTACCCCTGCTGGTGGGTGTAGTGGGCGACGGTCTCGTGCACCCGGGAGAACAGCTCGATCTCGTCGGTCCACTCCACGTCGACGGGCACCTCGGCGGTGCCCGGGGCCGCGTCGACCCACACGCCCAGCCAGCCGATCCGCCGCCGTGCCTGCGGGGTCATCGGGTCCACCTCCAGTGCGACGTGGTAGTCGCGCCGGTCTGCCGGGCTCCACGCCCCGACGGGGAAGTCGGTGGTGAGGTCGCCGGCGGCCACGCCCCGGCCGGTGAGGTCGGCGATGGTCGGGTACACCTGCTTGACGAAGCGGATCCGGGCCAGCGCGCTGGTACGCACCCGCAGCCGGGCGTCGGCGGTCCGGCGGGCCAGCGCGCGGTCCAGCACCGCCGCGAACTCGGCGGCGAGGCCGTCGAGGTCCTCCACCGGCACGACGGGGTTGGCGCCCAGCGCGTCGGCGATGCCGAGCAGCTCCGGGCCGTCCCAGTCGTGCACCCCGTCCGCCGAGCCGATGGCCCGGCAGTCCACGGTGAACCGGCCCGCGCAGGCGTCCACCGCCGCCCTCAGCTCGGCGGGCCGCTGGGACTCGTTGCGGCCGTCGGTCAGCAGAATGGCGTGCCCGATCGCGTCGGGCCGGGTTCCGAGCAGTTCCCGGGCCAGCAGCAGCCACTTGCCGATGGCGGTGCCGCCGTGCGGCGACGCCCTGCGTACCGCCCGCCGGGCCGCGGCCCGGGTGCTCTCGTCCGAGACCGCGAGCCGCCGCTCACCGGGGTAGATCATCGCGGCTCCGCTGGTGCCCTCCACCACGGCGAACGCCACCCCGTCGGGCAGCGCGTCGACGGCCGCGAGGGTGGCCGCGCGGGCGGCCCGCATCTTGGCCTGCGGCGCGCCCATCGAGCCGGAGCAGTCGAGCAGGATCACCTCGGCGAGCCCGTCGTGACGCGTGTCGCCCCCGGCCGGTCCGGCCCGCACCGCGGCGACGATGTCGACGGTCCCGCCGTCGGTCGGCAGGTACTCGCTGTGGTGGGCGGTCAGGTCGAGCCGCAGCCCGTCCGGTGCCGTCACGCGGGGCTCCTTTCGTCGGGTCCGCCGGCCGGGGGCAGTGCGGCCCCCGGTTCGCCGCCGGCCGGCGGCGGGCCGGCCCCCGGCTCGGCGGGCCTGCCGGGGATCACCACCAGGTCACCGGCCGGTGCGTGTTGGCGAGGTCCACCAGCGCGATCCGCTCCCGCCGGTCGCCGGTGTGCCCGGCCAGGGACCGGCAGGTGCGTTCGAAGGCGCGGCGCAGGGTGTCCGGGTCGAGCCGGTGGCCGAACAGTCGCCGGTCGGCGTACCGCCCGTCGGCCAGGTCGCTGCCGAGGGCGATCCGCAGGATGTGCGCCTCGACCAGGTCGCGTTCGGCGAACGCGGGCAGCTTCTCCACGACGGCTGCGGCGTCGAGCGCGGCGTCGAGCCGGTGGCCGTCCTCCGGCGCCTCCAGCAGCATCCGTACCGCGCAGGTCGCCGCCACCGTCGAGGCGCGGGAGGACTCCGGCACGGCGAGCAGGACGGCGGCGGCGGCGCGCGGGCCCTCGATGACGAACAGGCAGCGGGCCAGCCCGAAGGCGGCGGCGACCACGCCCTGGTCGGTCTCCCACACCCCCCGGTAGTGCGCGGCGGCCGTCGGATGGTCGCCGGCGACCTCGCAGGCCACCGCGTACGCCAGGCGCGCGGACACCTCGCCGGGCAGCCACCCGTACACCCGCCTGAACCGGTCCCGGGCGGCGGCGCCGTCGGTGTCCACCAGGGCGACCAGGCCCTGGTGCCACCACAGTGACCAGTCCCGCCGGTCGTCGGGGATGCCGGCGAGCAGCGGCCCCGCCTCGTCCGCCCGGCCGGCCGCGAGGTACGCCCGCACCATCCGGTACGTGACCTCGGCGGTGTGCTCGGGCGCGGCGCCGAGCAGGGCGATCAGCTCGGCGGGCTCGGCCGGGCCGAGCGAGGCGAGGAAACCGGCCGCCGGGTCGTTGCCGTCGACCAGCGGCATCGGCAGACCGAGCACGATCTCCACCACGTCGAGGGCGTCGACGTCGGCGTGCAGGGCGAACGCGCACGCCGCCGGGCTGAACAGGGTGGACCGGGTGGGCCGGGGAATGCCGTCGGCGGCCGAGCGCACCTGCCGGCGCACCCCCCTGACCTGCTCGCGCATCTCGGCGGCGGAGCCGAACCGCTCCTCGGGTTCGACGGCGGTGGCGCGGGCCAGCAGCCGCGCGAACGGGTCGAGCGGGGCCGGCAGCGGCAGCCGCAGCAGGTCCTGCCCCACCGGCAGGGGACGCAGGTCGGCCGAGCTGACCGCCAGGGTCAGCGCGGCGAGGGTACGGCCGACCGTGTAGACGTCGGAGCGCACGCTCGGCCCCGCCGGGCCGAGCCGCTGCACCTCGGGGGCCTCGAAGCCGGCCGTGCCCCAGGGCGGGCTGACGGTGTTGTCGATCCGCCGGGCCGCGCCGAAGTCGACGAGCTTGAGCGGGCCGTCCGGGCCGTACCCGCCGATCAGCATGACGTTCTCGGGCTTCAGGTCGCAGTACAACCAGCCCTGGTCGTGCAGGTACTCGAAGGCGTCGAGGATCTGCACCCCGTACCCCAGCGCCTGCGGCACGTCCACGGCCGACGGGCCGCCGTCCGGGCCGATGGTGCGGCGGGCGTCCTCCAGGGTGCCGCCGTTGACGTACTCCATCACCAGGTACCCGACGTCGGAGTCGGACTCGGGGCGCAGCGCGTGGGTGATCGTCACGATGCGGGGGTGGTTGAGCGCGATCAGCGCCTGCCGTTCCCCGACGAACGCCGCCGCGGCCTCCCGGTCCTCGGGGTTGCGCTGCCCCTTCAGCACCCGCCAACTGCCGTCCATGTCCTCGTCGCGGGCGAGGAACACCCAGCCCACGCCGCCGTGCCCCAGGCAGCCCTCGATCCGGTACCGGCCGGCCCGCACGTCGCCCTTGGCCAGCGGCGGGGTGAACGAGTAGCGGGAGCCGCAGTTCGGGCAGTACCCGCTGACCCGGGGCACCCTGCGCCGGCACGTCGTCTGCGGGCAGTAGCGGGAGTGCTCGGGCACGACGGCCTGGGACAGCACCGCCTCCAGCGGGTCCCGGGCCCGGGCCGGCGGGATGAGCGCCGGGCTCTCCCACGGCCGGGCCCGGGGACGCCACGGCTCTCGGGACTGCACCGGGACGGGCCGTGGGACGCGGGACGACGGCGGCGGCACCACCGACGACGGCGACGGCCGGACTACCGACGACGGTTGCGGGACCACCGACGACGACGGTTGCGGGTCCGCGCCCGGCGGGCCGCCGTCGCACGGGTGGCCCCACAGCCGGCAGAAGCCGTCCTGGTCCACCGCCCCGGGGCAGTTGCGTTCCGCGCAGGGGCGGTTCGTCGGCGTCATCGGGTCACCTCGTTCACGGCCTGCTGGTAGGCGCGGACCGCCCGGCTCGCGGCGGTCACGGCGAAGCGGTCGGGGCGCAGCCTGTCCCGCGCCTCGCGGTAGCTCTGCTCCAGGTCCGGGTGCTCGGCCCGGCCCTCGTCGGCGGCGCGCTGCCGGTACGCCTCCAGCCGCCCGCCGAGTTCCAGGTGGCAGCGGCCGCGTAGCCGCCGCCGGGCGGCGTCGACCTGGTCGGCGGCCCCGTCGAGGGCGGCCTCCAGCTCGCCGGGCGGGCCCGCCGGGCCCACCGAGCCGACGGGGCCGACGGGGCCGACGGGGCCCGCCGAGCCGTTGGGCGACGCGGTGCGGGCCGCGGCTGCCCGGGCGAGCAGCCCGTCGACGTCGAGGGCGGCCACCGGATCGCCGCCGTCGCCCAGCCCCTCCCGGGCCGCCTCGGCCGCGAGCCCCCGCAGGCGTTCCACCGACGAGCGCAGCCGCCGCTCCCCGGACGTCAACCGGTCCGGGTCGTCGGTGGCCGGGGCGAGCGCCCGGCGTACGGCGGCGAGGTCGTCCGCGAGGCCGGCCAGCGCGTCGCGCCAGGGGCCGGGACGGGCGCAGCCCACCGGGTCCGCCGCGGCCTCCCGCTCCAGCCCGGCGAGCCGGACGGCGGGTACGTCCGGCGCCGTCGCGCCCCGGTCGGCCGCCCCGGCCCGGAGCCGAGGGTCCGCGACGTCCCTGCGCAGCCGGTCGAGGTCCGCCTCCACGAACCGCACGGCCGCCCGGTACGCGTCGACGAGCCGGCGGATCGTGGCCCGGTGCTCCCGGGCCGCCGCGACGATCTCGTCGAGGCACAACCGCTCGATCCGGGGCGCCTCCCCCGTGGCCGAGGTGAACGCGACCTCGATCGGGTCGGTGAGCAGCCGGGCGAGGCGGTCGTTCCGCCGCGCCGCCGGGTCGGGGCCGTCGTCCATCGGGTCGAGGGCCAGCGACAGGCAGCCGAGCACGTGCAGCTCGTCCCAGGCCGCGGTCTCCGTCCCGGCGGTGACGCCGGTGACCGGGGCGCGGAACTCCCCGGTGATCAGCGCCTGCGCCTCCAGCAGCCACTCGGCGGCCAGGCCGTGCGCGGCCCGCACCGCGTCGAGCCGATCGCCGTCCGGCATCACGCCCCGCCCCTCACCCGGGCGGCCACGACGTGACCGGCGATCCCGGTGTCGGCTGCCCCCGGTCGGGGTGGTCGGCGAGCCACTGCCGGTGGGCCGCCGCCCACACCCCGGAGGCGCGGATGGACTCCAGGACGTGGTTGACGAACCGGGCCAGCTCGAGGCTGTCCGGGTTGTCCCGGGCGAACGCGAACGCGTGCGGCTCATCGGTGAACCAGGTGCACGGCCGCCGGCCGTCGTGGTAGCGGCAGAACCGGGCGTTGTCCCGGGGCGGCTCGGTGACGAGCACGGTGTCGGGCGTCATCCGGGTGAAGCCCAGCAGGATGTTCTCGTCCGTGCTGACCGCGTCGACCTGCCCCTGACGCAGCATGACCAGGCAGTCGATCGGATGGGCGGCCTGCACCGGCACCGGGAGGGTGCCGTCGGCCGTGCGGTAGGCGGCGATCGCCGCGAGCGAGGTGGTCCGCGCCGCCGCGCAGACCCGACGGCCGCCCAGCTGCTCGATGCCCGCGTACTCCGGCCGGCCGTCGACGCGTCGGACCAGCGCGGTCTGCCCGGAGTCGAGGTAGTCGTTGGAGAAGATGACCTGCTTCGCCCGCTCGCAGCTCGCCGTCAGCGAGGTGGCGATGAGGTCGACCCGGTCCGGGTGGTCCGGCGCCAGCATCTCGAAGGCGCCCTGCCCGGGCGGCACCACTTTGAAGGTGATCCGCTTGCGCGGCTCCTCCCCCGGCCAGATGGCCCGGGCCACCGCCAGCAACAAATCGATGTTGAAGCCCTCGAACTGCTGCGTCTCGGCGTTCCAGTGGCTCATCGTGGCGTCCGACGGGTCGACGCCCGCGACCAGGCCCTGCCCCGGCCCCCGGTCGCGGATCACCCGCGGCGGGACGCCGCTCGGGGCGAAGCTGCTGCGCACCGTGCAGAAGGCGTTGGCCGGCTCACCGCCGGCGGCGATCTGCCGCACGTCCGGGGGCCCGGGGGTGGGCACGGCGGCGGAGTCCGGCGGGACCGCCGTGCACGCCGCCACCGCCAGCAGCAGTACGCCGGCCAGCGCGGCCCGGGCGGCCACCGGCCCGCCGCCGGGGCGGGCCGCCCAGCGCCTCGCCACCTGTGTCGTCATCGGTCCCCCGTCCGTCTCACCGGTACTCGGCCAGGCGTTGCCGCAACCCGACGACGACTGCGGCGCCGGCGAGCAACGTGACCCACGCGGCGAGCCCACCGAACTGGCGCGGCGTCGCCGGCAGGCGCTCGACGTGCCCGGCGACCACCTTGTCTCCCTCGTCGAGCCGGTTGGTGAGGGCGGTGGTCGCCGCGTCGAAGGACTTTCCGGCGGGCCCCGCGTCCAGCACCGCGTCCATGGCCCGGCGGAACGCGTCCGGCTCCTGGCTCTGCCGGGCGGTCCACACGGCGGTCAGGGTGGCGCAGTCCACCCCGTCCGGGCCGCCGCAGAGCTGCCGGCTGTCGAAGTCCTCGTGGTGGCCCACCGGGTCGACGCTGGCGCCGAGCCCCAGGTAGACGTCCGCGCGGCCGGCCAGCAACGTGCCGAGCCGCTGCTGGGTGGCGCTCTGTGCGTCCACGGCCCGCGCCAGCTCGGGGAACCGGCTGTCGGCCGCCGGCCAATGCGACCACGAGGCGACGGCCAGGGCCAGGACGGCCACGACGCCCGCCGAGGCGACGAGCAGGCCGGCGTTGAGCCGGCGGCGGGTGCGCCGCCACAGCCACCACTGGACGGCCCCGAGCGCCGCCAGCGTCAGCAGCGGCATCAGCAGGGAGGCCGCCACCCACCACCGGGCGTCGACCCGGGCCTCCCGCAGCAGCCTGGTGTCGTAGTCCCACAGGGTCTGGGCGGCGGTCAGCAGCTGGTGGGACAGGTAGTGGGAAGCCTCCCGCGCGTACGCGGAGGCGAGCACCCCCTGGTTGGCTGCGGTTCCCGGCCCCTCGGCCACCGTCAGCGCGTCGGCGATGATGCGCTGGTAGACCTGCAACCGGGCGGCGATCGCGGCCAGCTTCGCCAGCCGGTCCGGGTCGTCGACCGCCGCGCCCATCGAGGCGTTCAGCGCGTGCTCGACCTCGTGGATCTTCCGCTGGTAGTCGGCCTTCAGGCCGGCCGCCCGGTCCTCGCCGGGCGGCAGCAGGAAGACTGCGCTGGCGGCGACGTCGGCGTCGGCCAGGCCGACGTAGATCTGGCGGGCGCTCGTGCCGGTCCGCGCGGCGGTCGCGGCGGACCGTTCGCCCAGCGTGGTCGCCGGCCCGCCCGCGCGCAGGGCGACCACGGCTGTGGCGACGAGCAGGGCCGCGAGGAGGAGCCCGTGGACGACGATCCGCGCGGGGGTCGTGCGGAGCGGGTCCCGCCAGCGCGCCGGGCCGCCCCGGTCCGGCTGGGCCGCGCCCCGGGTCAGCGTCGTGGTCGACGTCTCGGCCCTGCGGCCGGCTTCCACACGTACGGTCATCCGCGCCCCCGTCCGCCCCGCCGCGCGCCGCCTCCGGCTCGCCGGACGGGTCCGGCCGGCGCGGATGGACACCGGCGGGGAAGATCCAGGATGGCAGAGCAGCCGGGCGGCCGGCCGCACCATGTCCGGTATCCGACCGGACCGACAAAGTGGACGACAGCCGGCGCCGCTATCCGGCGTCGTCGGGGCCCGAGCGGTTTGGTTCGGCCGACGCCGAACGCTTGGCGACGATCACCGCGACGCCGTCGAGCACCCGCTGGAGGCCGAACTCGAACGCGTACTCCGGCCCGTACGCCGCGCCGTGCGCCTCCCCGGCCGCCGAGCCCACCCGGGAGGCCGTCGGGTAGCTGCCCGACTTCATGAACCTCTCCAGCCAGGGGGCGTGCGACTGCCACCACTGGCCGTCCGTCATGCCGGTCTCGCGCTCCAGGTCGACCACGTCCAGCGCGGCCCGCGCCGCGCTCTTGACGTGCCCGAGGACCAGGGTGAGCACGGCGTCCATCTCCACGTCGTCGAGGCCGATGCCGGCCACGGCCCCCAACTCGTAGTCGTACTTGGCGAACAGGTTCGGGCCGAGCACGGGCCGGCTGGTCTCGGCGCGCAGCAGCCACGGGTGGGCGCGGTAGAGCTCCAGGTTCTCCCGGGCGATCTGTTCGAGCCGGGCCTGCCAGCCGCCGGGGACGTCAGCCGGGCGCCTCATCTCGCCGTAGAGCGTGTCGACCATGACGTCGAGCAGCTCGGCCTTGCCCGGCACGTACGTGTAGACCGACATCGTCCCGACGCCCAGCGCCTCGCTGACCCGGCGCATGGTGAGCGCGTCGATCCCCTCGGCGTCGGCGACCTCGATCGCCGCCCGGACGATCCGGTCGACGCTGAGCCCCGGCCCGGCGCTGCGGCTGGTCGGCTCCCGGGTGCGCCAGAGGATGGCCAGGCTGCGGGCGGGGTCGATCTTGCCCTTGCGCTCGTTCGGCATAGTGCCCTCATCCTAACGATGGATACCGTACCGCGTACGGACCGATCGATATACAAGTCACCTGCATATAGAGGCGGTCTACGGTTAAGGCCATGACGATGCAGGAGCCGACGTTCTTCATCCTGACCGCGCTGGTGCGCGCCACCCCGCTACACGGCTACGGGATCATTCAGGCCGTCGAGCAGTTGTCCGGCGGGCGGGTCAAGCTCAAGGCCGGGACGCTGTACGCGGCGCTGGACCGGCTCAGCACGGAGGGCCTGATTGTCCTCGACCGGGAAGAGGCCGTGGGCGGCCGACTGCGCCGCTACTACACCCTGTCCGACGACGGCCGCGCGGCGCTCGAAGCCGCAGTGGAGCGGCTCCAGTCGAACGCAAAGGTGGCCGCCTCCCGGCTGCGCGAGGCGTTCGGCTTCATCGGGGGAGTTCAGCATGCCTGACCTGGAGCGCTCCTACCGCCGTCTACTCTGGGCGTACCCCGGCTTCTACCGGCGCGAACGCGGGCCGGAAATCCTCACCACCCTGCTCGACGCCGCCGAGCCGGGACAGGTCCGGCCATCGCGCGACGAGGCGGTCCACCTGTTGGTGAACGGCCTCCGGTACCGGTTCGTGCCGCCCACCTGGATCGGTAGGCTCGCGGCCGGCCTCGTAGCGATCTGGGCGGCCGTGGTGCTCAGCGGGGCCGGCGCCCTGGCAGTCTGGGGACTCGCCAACCCCGAAGACCCCAACCTTGCCGCCTTCAGCGACGACCTGGTCGGCCGTCCGGCCTCGCTCGTCTACGAACTCCCGGACGACAACCCGCTCAACATGGCCTACGCCTACCGGACGTACGGCGAGTTCCAGGATTTCGCCGAGGAGGGCTGGGACGGCGGGCGGCCGGCGCCGATGGGCCAGAGCCGGGTCTACGAGCAGGTCGCCGAGACACCGACCGTCCTGGCCGATGCCTACCAGCACCTGACGAGCGCGGGCTGGCGGACCGGCGCCCTGAGCCCGGGTGGCGTCAACAGCCGGGCCGGCGGAAACAGCCCGAACGAGGTGTTCTGGGCGTACCGGCACGGGGTGCTGTTACGCGTCTCCGAATACGACAACCAGACCGGCATGACGATCAGCGCCTATCCGATCGAGCCCCGCGGCGTGCTCGCCGGCGCGGTCGCCGGGTTCGTCATCGGGCTGATCGTGGTGTGGCAGGGGATGACCTGGACGGCTCACCGGGTCGCCCGGACCCCACGGCCGATCCGGTGGCTGAGCCTGCTGCTCGGCCTGCCGGCCCTCATCGCCTGCGGGGTGAACACCCTGGACAACGTGCTGAGCACGATCCCGGACCCGGGCAGCGCCAACGTGCTGTTCGCCGCCGACTACATGTACCCGCTGGCCAACCAGATCGCCAACCCGCTGGCGGCCAGCGTCATCGCGCTCACGCTTACCGGCAGCCTGGGCCTGATCGCCGGGGCAGCCCGAATGAGCCGGCTTCGACCCGCGAACGCGGCGGCGTCGACCGGTGGAGTCGCCGAGCGCTGAGCCGGAATTCCCGCTGACAGGGTCAGTAGCCTTCGGATTCGCTCACGGCGTCGGGGTGGGCGAAGAAGGCGCCGGGATAGCGCGGCGGGTACCGCAGGGCGACGTCGCGGTCATCGGGCGGAAAGGCCCGATTGATGCCGAGTGCCACCTCGTGGCCGCCGTGGACAAGTAGCTCTTTCGCTCCCGGAATGTACTCGTTCTCGACCAGGTACCGCAGCTCGGTGAACTTGGCCCGCACCGCGTCGCCGAGCGCCACCAGATTCAGGGCCTCGGGACCGCCGTCGACCCCTGCCTGAAGCGCTTTGGTGAGGGTGCTCGTGAACGGGTCGATCTCGCTCCCGAACAGCATCACCCGGCCAGCGCCCAGCAGCGACAACTGTGCGCCGTGCCGGTGACCGGCCGGTGGGTCCGGCCGGGTGAAGTGCCGCGCGGCGATCTGCGCGGAACCGCAGTCCAGCAGGACGACGAGTCGGGTGGCCGCGCTGTCCCGCATCAGGTCGGCGACCCTCCCGAGCACGGACCGCCGACTGTCCGGCTCCTCGGTCCACCGCTCCGCGCCCTCGGGGGTCTCCCAGTGTTCCGGGCCGGTCGCGGCGTAGGAGAACAGCAACGTGTCCGACGCCGCTGCGGCGGCCCGGCGCACGGCCTCGATCACCGCCTCGGGGGACTCCCCGCGCACGAGCTGTTCGGTGTGCGCTTCGAGGAGGGGCGTACCGATGTTCGGGGAGACGAGGGTACGGGCCAACGCCCTGGTCGCCTCCACCGCCGACTCGTAGCCGTGGCCGAAGCCGTAGTCGGCGTCGGGGTCGGGGGTGTCCCGGCCGACGAGGACGGCTCGGGAACCGGCGAGGACGGGCAGGAGCGGGTGTCGCTGGGGAGTCGCGTCGACTGTCATCACTCCATTCTGGAAGATCGAGGGCCGGTCAGTCGATGTCCCGGCCGCGTCACCGCCGTCGAGAGTGAGCGCGGCCTGCGTGACGGCGCCGAAATCTGCGAACTCACCGGCCTGGCCGACACCAGCGGCTTCCCGGCCGGAACCCGCCTGATCGAGCCCCGCACCTACAACAGCTCCGAGGAACCCGGCCACACGTCGGGCCCAAACCGTACCTACCAGCAGAAACACCGCCAGCCGCACCCACAACATCAAGATCAATCACTCATGACAGACCGAGGTTGGAGCCGCTACGCGACCACCAGCGGGAACAGTGCTCGGGGGCGGCGCCCACGTACCGGATCAGCGACGGTGCCCCTGGCCGGATTCGAGGCCCACTATCGGCGTGGTAGCACCGTCGGTGCTACCGGCGCGGTAGGCTCGACCCATGACCGCGAAACGCTCCATCAGCGTCCCCGACGACGTCGCCCAGTGGCTCGACGGCCAGCCCAACGTCAGCGCCGCGATCACCTCAGCGGTCCGCGCGCAGATGGCCGGCGCCCAGCTCGACGAGGTGCTGCGCCGCGCCGGCATCGAGGTCACCGACGCCGGCAAGGCCCGCTGGCGTGACCGCCTGGCCACTCCCATCCCCGACGCGGCCCTCGCCGAGGGGCGCCGGATGCTCGACGAGGCCGCGTGAGCGGCGGCCCGATCGCCGTGGTCCTGGACGCCACCGTGCTCGCCGCGTACGTCGATGGCCAGGTAGCCGTCGGCGAGCTGATCGCCGAGGTCGCCGACGAAGATCGCCAGGTCGGTGTACCGGCCGTCTGCCTCACCACCGCCCACGCCGCCACCAGCGGTGAGGTCGGCGCCGCCCTGCTCACCCTCCTGACCACCACGCCCGCCGTCACCGTGCTGCCTCTGGGAGCCGAGCCCGGCGTCGACGACGCCCGCCAGGCCGGCGTCCTCGCCCGCGCCGCTGGCGGCGACATCGCCCTCGGCCACGCTGCCCGCGCCGCGATCGCCCACCAGGCGCACCTGGCGACCACCGAGCCCAAGCCCGCCGCCGCCGTCATGCCGGCCCGATGGAGCATCCTCGACCTCAGTCAGGCGTAGATCACCCCGTAGCGGGTCAGCCCCGGGGCAGGTCGAGCAGGCGTCCGCCGGGTCCGGATTCGGCGGCCCCGCCGGCCACCGTCGACGGCCCGCCCTCGGTCAGCGCACTGGAACCCCGCCGGAATCGTGCCCGGCCGGGCACCCGCCGGCCCCGGTCGGGTGGCCGGCCGGGGTCGGGTGGCCGGCCGGGGTCGTCAGGCCGCCGGGGTGCTCCCGCTGCGGGTGTAGCCGTTGAGCAGGGCGTAGTCGCGGCACTGGCCGCCGCCGCCACCGGCCCCGTCGAGCGTGGTGCCCGCCTTCCGGCAGGTGGCTCGTAGGCTGATCACCCGGCCGGCGCGGACCTCGATCGGCGAGACCATGTGGTAGTCGAGGTCCCGGAAGTTGTTCAGCGCCACCGTGAGCACCGTCGTCCCGTCCACCACCAGTTCCAGCCGCCCCTCGTCGCCCTGCGGGTTCTGCAGGAAGATGTCGGTCAGCACGAACACCCGCCGGGACGCCACGGTGTACTGGTCGGTGCGGGTGGCGCCCTTCGGGGCGGTGACCGCGAGCCGACGGCTGAAGGACTGCCCGCCCGCCGGGATACCCGGCACGAGCGCGCTGGGCGTCGCCGACGGCGGCAGCGGCGGGTTGCTCGGGGTCGGCCCCGACGGGCGAGGGCTGGCTGACGCGCCGCCGAGCGCCCGCTGGGCCTTGTCGTCGGCCTGCTTGGCCCGGCTGTCGGCGGCGCTGGCCTGCTGCGCCACCGGGGCCACCTGCTCCTGGGCGACCTCCTCGGCCAGGGACTTCACCGACGGCCGGAGCAGCGCGTACCACAGGCCGGCGCCGAGCAGCGCGAGGACCACCAGCGCGGCGATGATCCGACCCACCCCCTGCGGCAGCAACGGCTCCTGCACGGTCGCCGCGTCCAGGGTGGCCGGGGGCGTCTCCTCCGAGGAGACCGCGACCTGGAAGGGCAGCGTCACCGGGTGGCCGCGCCACCGCAGCCGGCGCGCGCGGACCCGCACCTGGACGAAGGCCGCCTCGCCGGGGGCCACCGAGAGCTGCGGCGGGCGGACCGTGACACGGAGCCGGTTGTCCGGGTCACCGCCGGCCAACGCCAGCCCGAGCGGCGCGTTGCCCAGGTTGGACACCGACAGCTCGTGCCGGCCGCCCCAGCGCCCCCGCGAGGTGCGCGGCAGGATCTCGGGGGCGATCTCGGCGAACGGCAGCACCCGCACCGTGGCCTCCGGCACGACCTGGCCGTCCGGGTTCTCGGCCGGGGTGACCCGCACCCCGAAGGGCCGCTCGCCGGCCACCACCTGCGGCGACCGGGGCGGCTGGAAGCGGATCGCGACCGTCTCGGCCGAGCCGGGGTAGACCGAGACGGTGGGCGGGTCGGCGTGGGCCCAACCGGCGGCGTCGCCCAGCACCTCGAGCACGTACGACTCGACGATCTGGCCGGCGTTGCGAATCTCCAGCCGGCAGCTCGCCTCGCTGCCCGGGCTGACCTCGACGAGGTCGGTGTCCAGGTTCGCGTCGGTGGTCATGGCGCGACTCTAGGTGGATGCCCGCCCGTTCAATCCGCCGTGGAGGAAGACCTTGGGGCAACGCGGGAGGGCCGTTGAGCCCACGTTGACTGCACGATTGGTGCGGCGAGCGATACTCGGCGTCACCGATCGTTCGACCGAGCGCACTCGGGGGTGCTCATGCGACGCGTACCAGTCCACCTGTCCTCCACCGATGTCATCTCGCGCGCCGGGGTGGTCAGTCAGCTTCGGCCCCGGCCGGAGGTGCTGCTGCTCGACGACGCCGAGGCCGACCGGGCCGAGGTGGCGGTGATCATCACCGACGGCATCGACGAGTCGTCCCTGCGGACCCTGCGCGCGACGCGCAGCCGGGGCACGCCCGCGCTGGTGCTGGTGGTGACCCAGGTCGACGACGCCGGGCTGGTCGCCGCCGTGGAGCACGGCGTCGCGGGGATCGTCCGCCGGTCGGAGGCCAGCGCGGACCGCCTCGTCGCGGTGGTCCGGGCCGCCGCGGCGGGCGAGGGCGCCGTCCCGCCGGACCTGCTCGGCCGGCTGCTCCAGCAGGTCGGTGCGCTGCAACGGGAGGTGCTCGGGCCGCGCGGGCTGACCTTCGCCGGGCTGGCCGACCGGGAGGTGGAGGTGCTGCGCCTGGTCGCCGACGGCTTCGACACCGCCGAGATCGCCGCGAAGCTCTCCTACTCGCAGCGGACCATCAAAAACATCCTGCACGACGTGACGAATCGGCTGCACCTGCGCAACCGCTGCCACGCGGTGGCGTACGCGCTGCGCAACGGCCTGATCTGAGCCGCGCTGCCCCAACGGGCAGGCCGCACTGCCCGCAGGCCGGCACCGACCGCCGCTACCAGCCCCGCCGGGGATCGCCACGGTGGGGACAGAGGTGACCACGGGGAGGTGTCGTGCGCTGGGGCAACCGCCGCTGGGGTGTCATGGTGCTCGGGCTGGTAGCCGGGCCGACCCTCGTCGCGCCCGCGCCACCCGCGCCACCCGCGCCACCCGCCCCCACGCCGCCCGCCCCGGCGCCGGCCCCGCCGGCCGCCGAGGTGGGCTACCGGCTGGGCTACCGCAGCCAGGAGCGCCCGACCCTGGTGGTGAGCGCGGGCGCCACCGCCGGGCCCCGTCCGCTGCTGGCCGAGGGCGAGCGCGGCGACGCCGAGCGGGACGTCGACGCGCGCGCCGGCCGGCTGGTCTGGGTCGGGCGGCGGGCCGACCCCGGCGGCGCCGACCGGGGCGGGGGGCTTTATCTGCGCCGCCCGGGAGAGTCGCCGGTGCGACTGGTCGGCGGCCCCGGCACGGTCGCCCACCCCGCGCTGTCCCCCGACGGCCGGCAGGTCGCGTTCACCAGCGACCGGGCCGGCAACGCCGACATCTGGGTGGTCCGGGTCGACGGCACCGGGCTGCGTCGGCTCACCGACCATCCGGCCGAGGACAGCTGGCCGACCTGGTCGCCGGACGGGGCCCGGATCGCCTTCGGCAGCACCCGGGGCGACCCCGCCGGGGACGTCTGGGTGCTGCCGGCCGGGGGCGGTGCCGCGGTCCGGGTGACCGACGGCCCGGCCGCCGAGGGGCAGCCCGCGTGGTCCCCGGACGGCGGCCGGATCGCCTTCACCACCACCCGGTTCGCGCCGGTCGGCGACCCGGCCTTCCGTACGGTGGCCACCGTGGCCCCCGGCGGCGGCCCGGTGACCCGCGCGGTGCCGGGCCCCCGGGACGCCGCGGAGCCGGCCTGGGCCCCCGACGGCACCCGGATCGCTTTCACCTCCGTCCGCGACGACCCCGCCGGGGACGTGTACGTCGGCCGGGCTGGCCGGGTGACCCCGGTCGCCACCGGCCCGCTGCCCGAGCACGAGCCTGCCTGGCGGGGCGGCGACCTGATCTGGACCGCCACCGAGCTGGCCGACACCAGCGACGTGTGGACCGCCGACGCCACCGGCGGGGACCGCCGCGACCACACCGCCCGGCCCGGTCTGTCGGAGACCGGGCCGGCGTTCAGCCCCGACGGCACCCGGCTCGCCTACAGCGCCGACCAGCCCGGCGGCGGGGCCCGGGTCGTCGTCGCCGACGCCTCGGGCGCCGACCCGCGCGCCCTCGCCCCGCCGGGCACCGCCGAGGGGGACCGGGACACCGACCCGACCTGGTCCCCGACCGGCGAGGCGGTCGCGTTCACCCGGCAGCCGTCGGACAACGACGCCCCCTCGCGGGTCCTGGTCGTCGCGGTCGCCGACGGGAGGCTGCTCGCCGAGGTGCCGATGCCCCCGCACCTGATCGGCCGCGACGCCGAGCCGTCCTGGTCGCCGGACGGCCTGCGGCTCGCGTTCTCCCGGCTGGCCACCCCCCGCCGCAGCGACCTGGCGGTGCCCAGGGTGGACCGGCCGGCGCTGCCGGGCACCTCGTTCACCGTGGAGCAGTCGCTGCCCACCCCGCCGATCCCGCCCCGACCGGACATCGTCTTCCTCGTCGACGACACCGCCTCGATGTCCCAGCCCGGGGAGGGCGGGGACAGCGTGATCAGCCAGCTCAGGAGCCGGCTGCCCGAGGTGATCGGGAACGTGCGGGCGAGCCAGCCGGACGCGCGGTTCGGCCTGGCCACGTTCAGCGGGCGCGGCGGCGAGGGGGAGTACGACCCGGACATGTACCTGCCCCGCCAGTCGCTGACCGCCGACGACACGGCCGTGAACGACGCCGTGCAAAAGCTCATCGCGCAGAGCCCGTACGGCACGGAGAACTGGTTCTACGCGTTGCGGCAGCTCGCCGGCAACGACCGGATCGGGTTCCGCCCGGACAGCAGCCGGATCGTCGTGCTGATCAGCGACACCGACAGCGTGGACAAGACCCTCCCGCCGCCCGAGGAGGGCGCGATCGACGAGGGGGACCTCACCAGCGCGCTCCGGGCCGCCGGGATCGCCCTGATCGGGGTGCCCATCGCCGGCGCGGACTTCGAGCGCGGGCTGAACTTCGACGGCGCGGCCGGCCGGCTGGCCGAGGCCACCGGCGGCCTGCTCACGGCCAACAGCGACCCGGGGCAGATGATCACGGCCATCATCGAGGCCATCGGGAAGCTGAAGGTCACCGTCAGGCCGAGCGCCATCTGCGACGACGGCCTCTCCGTCGCCTTCGACCCGGACCCGGCGAGGGTGGACGCCGGCACGCCGGCCAGGTTCACCGAGACGGTCTCCGTCGCGCCCGGGGCGGTCCCCGGGTCCGTGCTGCGCTGCACGCTGCGCTTCGACCTCGACCCCCCGGAGGCCGGGTCGGACGCCGTGCAGGAGCTGATCGTCCGGGTCGCCCAGCCCGGCCTGCCTCTGGTCCGGGTCGACGACGTTCAGGTCGCCCCGACCGGGCCGGCCGGCGCCCAGGTGACCTACCAGGCCACGGCCGTGGACGCGGCGGACCGCCCGCTGCCCGTGCGCTGCGAGCCGCCGTCGGGCTCGCAGTTCCCGATCGGGCAGACCGTGGTGACCTGCCGGGCCACCGACCGGGCCGGCCGCACCGGCGCCGACACTGCGCTGATCATCGTGTCCGACCCGCAGCTCACCGGCACCCGGATCTGGCTCGCCCGGCTCGACGGCACCGGCACCGGCACCGGCACCCTGACCGTCACCGACCAGACCGACCTCAGCGCCCGGATCGGCGACGGTTGCCCGGCCCGCGAGACGGACCGCGCGCCGGCGTGGTCCCCGGACGGGGCCGGGATCGCCTTCGCCGACAGCAGCCGTGTCGCCGACCTGTGCGTGGTCGCGCCCGACGGCTCCGCCGCCCGGCACCCGCTCGCCGCCGGAGACCGGGACGGCCGTTCGGTGGCGGACCCGGCGTGGTCCCCGGACGGCCGGCGGATCGCGGTGACCCTCCAGGGGTCCGAGGAGCCGCCGGACATCGTCGTCCTGCCCGGCGCGGGCGGCCCACCGGCGACGGTCGTCCGGCAGGTCGGGTCGGAGCCGGCGTTCCAGCGCCTGCCGTCGCCGGACCTCGCCCTCACCGTCTCGGTCGGCAACCAGCCGGCCTACCTGGGCGGCGACCCGATTCCCGTCACCTTCACCGTGCGTAACGCCGGCCGCCTGCCGGCCGACAACGTCTGGCTGGACGTCACCCCGCCCGCCCCGCTGCTGCCGCCGGTCAGCGCCGACCCGCGCTGCGGGGTGGGCCGCCGGCTCTGCCTGCTCGGCACGCTCGGCCCCGGCGGGCAGCAGGTGGTCAGGGTCGTGCTGCCCGCGCGGGCGGCGGTCGTCGCGGCGGTCGCCGGGCGGCTCACCGCGACCGTGCGGGAGGTGTCGGCGACCCGCACGGCGCAGGCGCCGGTGCAGGTGATCGCGCCGCAGCTGCGCGTCGACCCGGCGATCGGGCCGCCCGGGTTCGTGACCGCCGCCGTGGGCACCGGCTTCCCGCCCGGGGCGACGGTACGGCTGCGCTGGCAGCCGGGAATCACCGCCACCCCGGACACGGTGACCGTCGCCGCGGACGGCAGCTTCCGTACCCAGGTGCTGGTGCTGCGCAAGGACGAGCTGGGCCCGCGCGACCTCACAGCCGCGCGGGTCTCGGGAGGCCGCGCCTTCGGGTCGGTACGCGCTGCCGAGCCGTTCCTGGTGGTGCCGCGCGGGCTCGACCCGCCCTTCCGGGGCAGGTGGTGAGCGGGTGATCCACGAGGTCGACGACGCGCTGCGCCGGCTGGTCCGCGACGAGGCCCTGCCCGGGTCCGGCGTGGACATCGTGCTGGAGGCGCCGACGAAGGAGTGGGCGGCCCGACGCAACGCCCCCACCGTCAACGTCTACCTCTACGACATTCGGGAGGACCTGCGCCGCCGGTCCCGGGGCCTGATCAACGAGTACGACGAGCGCGGCCAGGTGGCCCGGCGGGTCGCCCCGCCCCGCTACATCAAGCTGTCCTACCTGGTCACCGCGTGGACCCAGCGCCCCGAGGACGAGCACCGGCTGCTCTCGTCGCTGCTGCTGTGCTTCCTGCGCCTCGACGCGCTGCCGCCGGCGGTGCTGACCGGCTCGGTGGCCGCGATCGGCATGCCGGTGCCGATGACCGTGGCGCTGCCGCCGCCGGAGGACCGGGCGTTCGCCGACGTGTGGACCGCGCTCGGCGGGGAGCTGAAGCCCTCGCTCGACGTGGTGATCAGCACGCCGGTGGACAGCGGCCGGGTGGTCGAGGCCGGCCCGCCGGCCCGCGAGGGGATGGCCGCCGAGGTCGGCGACCTCGCCCGTGACGCCGCCTCCGACCGGGTCCGGCACCGCCCGGCCCGGGCGGGAAGCTGAGCCGTGGCTGAGGGCTCGCCGGCACTGCTGCGCCGCCTCCAGCGGGTGGAGCTGGCGGTACGCGCTGCGGTGGCGGCCCGCCGGGAGGCCGACCCGCAGCCCGACGACCCCTTCCGGGGGTTGTACCTGTCGGACGAGGCGGTCGACGCCGCCCTCGCCGCCGGCCGGGTGCCTTTCCACCCGTGGCCGGGCGATCCGGCCGACGCCTCGGCAAGGGCGTCGGCCGGATCGGGGCCGGCAGCCGGGGCTGGGCCGACGCCGGCCGGGATGCCGGCGGAGACGCCGACCGGTCCCGAGGGACCCGGGTGGGAGCCCGGGTCGGATCGGCTGGCGGCACTGGCCCGGGCAGCGGGGCTGACCCCGCTGGACGAGGCGCTGCTGCTGGTGGCCCTCGCCCCGGACGTGGACAGCCGGTTCGAGCTGTTCTACGGGTACCTCAACGACGACGTGACCCGTCGACGCCCCTCGGTCGGGCTGGCGCTGCGGCTGTGCGGGCTGCCCGAGGCCGCCGCCCCGGCCCGGCTCCGGCTCACCGCCGGGGCGCCGCTGATCGACCTGGCCCTGCTGCGCGTGGACTCCCCCGACCGGCCGGTGCTCAGCCGGGGGCTGTGGGTGCCCGACCGGGTAAGTGGCTGGCTGCTCGGCGCCGACGCCCCCGAGCCGTCGCTGGTCGGGTTCGCCGAGCCGGTCGACGCGGCCGGGCCGCCGCCGCCCGGCGCCGAGCAGCTCGGCCGGTCCGGGGCGCGGCTGGCGTACCTGCGGGAGAAGCCGGGCGGCAGCGCGACGGCCCTCGCGGTGGCCGCCCTCGGCCGCACCCGGCGCGGCGCGCTCGCCGTCGACCTGCCCCGGCTCGCGGCCGACCCGCAGGCGGCGGAGCTGGCCACCGTGCTGGTCCGGGAGGCCCTGCTCACCGGGGCGGGACTGGTCGTCGGGCCGGTGCGGGGCGACGAGCCGTGGGCGGTCTGGTCCCGGCTCACCGCCGGTGAGGTTCCGGTGCTGGCGTACGGGACGCAGCCGTGGGACCCGGCGTGGACGGCCAGCGCGCCGGTGCAGGTCGACGTGGTGCCGTTGAGCGCCGCCGAACGGGCGGCCGTGTGGCGGGCCGCCCTGCCCGGCCGGCTGGCCGACGGGCTCGACCCGGCCGCCGCCACCGCGCACTTCGTCCTCGGCGCCCCGGCGATCCGGCGGGCCGCCTCGGTGGCCGTCCAGCTCGCCGCCGCCACGGGCGAGCCGGTCGACGCGGCGCACCTGCGCGCGGGCGCGCGTACCCAGAACGCGGCCGGGCTGGAGCGGCTGGCCCGGCGGATCGTCCCGGAGGTCGGCTGGGACGACCTGGTGCTGCCGCCGGCGACGCTGTCGCTGCTGCACGAGCTGGCCGGCCGGGCCCGGCACCGGGACCGGGTGCTGCGCGAGTGGCGGATGCGCCCCGGCGGCGGGCGCGGGCACGGGGTGGCCGCGCTGTTCGCTGGGGACTCGGGCACCGGCAAGACGATGTCAGCCGAGGTGGTGGCGGGCAGCCTCGGGCTGGACCTGTACACGGTCAACCTGGCCACGGTGGTGGACAAGTACGTCGGCGAGACCGAGAAGAACCTGGAGCGGATCTTCGGCGAGGCGGCCGGGGTGAACGGGGTGCTGCTCTTCGACGAGGCGGACGCGATCTTCGGCAAGCGCTCCGAGGTCCGCGACGCCCACGACCGGTACGCCAACATCGAGAGCGCGTACCTGCTGCAACGGATGGAGACCTTCGACGGGCTGGCGGTGCTGGCCACGAACCTGCGGGCCAACCTGGACGAGGCGTTCACCCGCCGCCTCGACGTGGTGGTCGACTTCCCGGTGCCCGACGAGGCGGCCCGGAAGGCGCTGTGGGACCGCTGCCTCGGCGACCGGGTGCCCCGCGCCCCCGACGTGGACCTGGGTTTCCTGGCCGAGGCGTTCGAGCTGGCCGGCGGGCACATCCGGTCGGCTGCGGTGACCGCCGGGTACCTGGCCGCCGGGGCGGGCCGGCCGGTGGGGATGGCCGAGCTGATCGGCGCCGTCGGCCGGGAGTACCGCAAGCTCGGCCGGCTCACTCTGGAGAGCGAGTTCGGCCCCTACCTGCGGCTGGCCGTGTGAGGCCGCCACCCGGCGACGGGAGATCGTCGCCGGGCGCGGGAACGTCACTCCCAGACGGTGACCCGGACGGTGAGCTGCTTCTCGACCGCCCGGCTCACCACCAGCAGCGCGTAGCGCCCCGCCGAGGTGACCACGCAGATGCCCCGGCGCTCCAGCAGCCGATCCCCGACGGGGCGGGCGGACGGCTGCCCGTACCCCGCCCGGACGCAGTCGGCGCGCTGCCAGGGGCCGGTGCCCGGCAGCGACGCCGCGTACCTCGGGTCCTCACGGCTGACGACGGCGTCGTTGCTGGCGTCGGGCCACCACGAGGCGTACCCGACGTCGCGGCTGGAGCCCCAGTCGTCCTTGGTCGGGTTCCAGTCGGCGGCCGTCGAGTCCAGGTCGT
The DNA here is from genome assembly GCF_009908295.1 of Micromonospora rubida. Lineage (GTDB taxonomy): Bacteria > Actinomycetota > Actinomycetes > Mycobacteriales > Micromonosporaceae > Micromonospora > Micromonospora rubida. The sequence goes on along the minus strand of NZ_JAAALO010000012.1, from coordinate 76,874 downwards.
ACGCCGTGTAGTCGGCCATGACCAGCGTTCCGCTCCGCCGCACCCGCGCGGAGACAGCCGCCTCGTCGCTCGGCGGGGGCGGTTTCGGCTTCGACGTCGGGTCGGGCCTCGACGTGGGTCCGTCGGACGGGGGGCCGGTCGGGTCCCAGGTCGGCTCGGGAGGCAGCGGCGGAACGCCCGACGGCGAGCCGTCCGGAGCCGGGCCGACCGGCGAGGGGCTGGCCGACGGCACCGGGGCCTGACCACCGGCGGCCGCCACGGGCGTCACGGACCCGGAGACGCTCGGGGCGGGACTGACCCAGCGATCCACCAGCCCGGCGCCCTTCGCCCACAGCGCGGCGACGACGAGCGGGACGACCGCCGAGATGACGGCCGCCTTGACCCCCCAGCCCTGCATCCAGGACCGGCGACCCGGTTCGCGGGCGCCCGGGCGCGGTCGCCGCGACAACATGCGACGCCCCGATCGGCGTAGGACCATGAGCCCCCCGTCCAACGTAGACAGCTGCCCGGACCGCCGATGTTAGGTCCGTCCGGCAAGGCGCGGCCGGCCCCGCGACCGCATCTGGACGGTCGGCCGCGATCGGTGTCCGTGAGTGCGTCGACGTGGGTCGCCAGGGCGCTGCGGACTGCCCGGGTGGGCAACCCGGGCTGCCTCTACGGCTGCCCCGGATCGCCCTGCGCCGGGGCGGCCCGACACGAGACGGTCGATACGGGAGACCCTGCCGTCATCGCGCCGGGTCGGCCCGGCGAGGAGGCCCGCCATGCGCGGACAACGCGAGTTCGACTCGGACGCGGCGGCACGCCCCGCCGGTGACCGGCCGTCCGGCCCCGAGCGCGACACCGACCACCTCATGTACGCCGCCGCCACCACCGGCCGATCCGACGTGCTCGGCGCGTCCGGGCTGCTCGGCCTGCAACGGGCGGTCGGCAACCAGGCCGTCGGGGAGCTGCTGGAGCCGGATCGTTCCCCGGTGCACTCGGTGGTGAACTCCGGCGGCGGGGCGCCGCTCGCCCCCGACGTGCGGGCCGACATGGAGGCCCGGTTCGGCGGGCAGGACTTCGGCGACGTACGCGTGCACGCCGACGGGGCCGCGCACGAGTCGGCGAAGTCGGTCAACGCGCAGGCCTACACCGTCGGGTCGAACATCGTGTTCCAGCGCGACAGCTACGACCCGGCGTCATCGGCCGGGCAGCACATGCTCGCCCACGAGCTGACCCACGTGGTGCAGCAGCGCAGCGGCCCCGTCGACGGCACCGACCAGGGCGGCGGGGTGAAGGTCAGCGACCCGTCCGACCGGTTCGAGCGCGAGGCTGTCGCCAACGCCGACCGGCTGATGTCCGCCCCGGCCACTCCCGCCGCCGCGCCGGCCCCGGCCGCCCCCGTCCAGCGGGCCGTCGACCACGACGGGCACGACCACCCGCAGGTGCAGCGCGCCGAGGAGATGTCCGAGGAGGACGAGTCGGCGCAGACGTACGTGCAGCGACAGCAGGCGGGCGAAGAGGAAGAGGAGTCCGCCGAGCAGTAGCACCGCACCCGCTGAACCCCTCCGACCAGCGCGTCCTCACGCGACGGCGGCTCGTTGGGCCACTGGTGAGCCGCCCGACCGGGAGGTGTGAGGTGAAGGCACCGGCCGAGGAGCGGGGCGAGGCCCGCCGCGCTCCCGCTCCGCCGTCACGCGCGGTCGCCGACCCCGAGCCCACCACCACGGGGGTACGCGAGCCGAGCGCCCGGCCGTTGAGCCGGGCGGCCGTGCAGCGGTTGCAGTCGGGGGCGGGCAACCGGGCGGTGTCCGCGCTGGTCGCCCAGCGGCGCGCGGCGTCGACGCGTACCCCCGCTGCGAAGCGGCCCGGTGCCGGCGGTGGCGGGCGTGGCCCGGCCGCGTCGGTGTCCGCCCAGCGCTCGGCCGCCGCGCCGGCTGCCGCGACCGCCGGCCCCTCGGCCTCCGCCGGTCCCACCGCCTCCGTCGGTCCTTCCGCCTCCGTCGGTCCGGTCGAGGCCGCGGCGGTGCAGCGGCTGGCGACCGACGCGGGTCCCGTCCACCGTCCCGGGCCGCAGGCCGACCCGAAGTTCGCCGCGCTGAAGGCGGACGTGCGGGGCAAGCAGCAGGTGCTCGGCGCGCACCCGCCGGCAACCTCTGAGGCGTCGAAGGCGCAGGGCGCGGCGAAGGCGCCGCAGGACGACAAGGAGGCCCAGGGCAAGGCGGCGAACGCGGAGAAGATGAATGCCGCCAAGCCCGGCGAGTTCGACAAGGCCGCGTTCGTGCGCGCGGTCAACGAGGCGATCGCGGCGCAGGCGCCGAAGAACCTGGACGAGGCCGATAAGTTCGGCGACTCGGGCAAGGCGGACGCGGTCAAGGGCCAGGTGCAGGGCCAGGTCGGCGACGGCAAGAAGGCCTCGGCCAACGCGATCGAGACCACGACGAAGGCCCCACCGGACACGTCACAGGCCAAGGACAAGCAGGTCACGCCCCTGGTGGCGGAAAAGCCTCCCGCCACCCCGGGAACGCCGGACCCGGCGAAGGCCGTGCCGGACAAGGCACCGCCTGCGGCGACGGACCTCTCCGGCGGGCCGAAGCAGGTCGACCAGCAGATGGCCGAGGCGCAGGTCACCGAGGAGCAGCTCGCGAAGTCCAACGAGCCGGAGTTCACCGGGGCGCTGAAGGAGAAAGACGCCGTCGAGCAGCACGCAGCCACCGCCCCGGGCCAGGTGCGCGCCGCCGAGGCGCAGACCCTGACCGGCGCGAAGGCGGCTGCGGGAGCCGCCGGGGCGACGGCGATGACCGCCCTCGCCGGGGACCGCAAGCAGGCGGGGCAGGCGGTCGGGGCGGGCAAGGAGCAGGCGAAGTCCGCCGACGAGACCAAGCGGGCTCAGGTCACCGCGACGTTGCAGAAGGTCTTCGACGCCACGAAGAAAGACGTCGAGGAAGTCCTGTCCGGCCTGGACAAGAAGGTCGACGAGAGGTTCAGCACGGGCGAGAAGGCGGCCCGGGACGCGTTCACCGCCGAACACACCCGGCTGATGGACGCCTACAAGGACAAGCGGTACTCGGGGCTGCTCGGCAAGGGCCGGTGGATCAAGGACAAGTTCGCCGGGCTGCCCGAGGAGGCCAACCAGATCTTCGTCACCGCCCGCAAGGGCTACGTCGACCGGATGCAGCAGGTCATCTCCGGGGTGGCCGATGTGATCGGCGCGGAGCTGACCCGGGCCAAGCAGCGCATCGCCACCGGCCGCACCGAGTTGCAGGCGGCGGTGAAGGGTCTCGCGCCGGAGTTGCAGGCGATCGGCAAGGAGGCGGCCGGGGAGTTCGCCGGGAAGTTCGACGAGCTGACCGAGTCGGTGAACAGCAAGGGCACCGAGCTGGTGCAGACCCTCGCGACGAAGTACAACGAGGCGCTCAAATCGGTCGACGAGGAGATCGCGGCCGAGAAGGAGAAGAACAAGGGCCTCGTCGCCAAGGCCGTCGACGCCGTCGCCGGGGTCATCAAGACGATCATGCAGCTCAAGGACATGCTGATGGGCGTCCTCGCCAAGGCCGCACAGGCGGTCATGGCGATCATCAAGGACCCGATCGGCTTCCTCGGCAACCTGGTCAGCGCGGTCGGTGCGGGCCTGAAGCAGTTCATGGCCAACATCGGCGAGCACCTGAAGAAGGGCCTCGTCGGCTGGCTCACCGGGGCGATGGCCGGCGCGGGGCTGGAGCTGCCGGCGAAGTTCGACCTGCGCGGCATCGTCATGATGGTCGGCTCCCTGCTGGGGCTGACCTGGGCGTCCATCCGGGGCCTGATCATCAAGCGTGGGGTGCCCGAGCCGGCGATGGGCGCGGTCGAGAAGTCCGTGCCCATCGTCCAGAAGGTGCAGGCGCAGGGCCTCGGCGGGTTGTGGGAGGAGATCCAGGACAAGGTCGGCGACCTCAAGGCCAACCTTTTCTCGAAGATCAGCGAGTACCTGATCCCGACCGTGCTGATGGCCGGCATCACCTGGATCATCTCGCTGCTCAACCCCGCGTCGGCCTTCGTCCGCGCGGTCAAGATGATCATCGACTTCGTCACGTTCATCGTGACCCAGGGCGCGCAGATCCTGGAGTTCGTCAACTCCGTCCTCGACGCCATCATCGCCATCGCGGGCGGCGGGACGGGTGGGGTGCCGGGGCTGATTGAGAAGGCCCTCGCGCGGTCGGTGCCCGTGCTCATCGGGGTGCTCGCGGCGGTGCTCGGCGTCGGTGGGATCGCGCAGAAAGTCCAGAAGTTCTTCAAGTCGCTGAGCGCGCCCGTCATGAAGGCCGTCCACTGGGTCGCCGACAAGATCGCCGCCATCGGCAAGAAGTTGTGGGCCAAGGTCCGCAATAAGCGGCAGAAGGAAGCAAGCGATCGAGGCGGCCCACGCGGTGATCGCAGCGCCTTGGCGCTACGCGCAGCCGTGTCACTCGTGAAGCCTGGCATCGCCGTACCCGAGATCAAGAAGCAACTGCCCGCGATCCGCAAGAAGTACGAACTGAAGCAACTCACACTGATCACCGACACGGTAGAGCAAGAAAAGACCGTAATCCATTTCCGAGCCGTCAACAGCCCGGGAGTCGACAGCGAACAGGTCGTGGTATCGGGTGATGAGTCCAACAAAGAGAAGCTCGACGAGATAAAAGCGGCGATGCCGGCACACGTGGACAGATTTGTCGGCACCGTGCACGAATTCTGGTGGAAGACCTACATCAGCAAGGTTCGCCAGGGAACCGATGAGGGTTCTCCAGCCCTCTGGACGAAGGACGACATTAGGAACACTGACGGGGAGGCCCGCTCAAAAGCGACTTCACCGGAGTTTATCCGCCCGCTCGTAACGTACTTCGACTCAAACAATAAAAGGGCAAACACGACTCCCTTCTACGAATACGTCTTCCAGAATTCGGGAAGTGCGGCGAAGCGCACAATCTTGCAGGAACTCGGCATTCCAGTACCCGACCGACTCAAGACAGAAGGTCTGGCCCGGGTGCCTTCACTTGAGGCGGAACAAGGCTACAAGGATCGCCTGGCCAAGGGGCTGCAGAAGCTGGGTCCAACATCCTACAAGGTCGACATCCTTCCGTACGGGCAGCTAAATCTGCCAACGCCACGGCCTACGGAACATTCCGACTTCTTCCCGACCAACATCAAGATCAGAGATGACGGAACGAAGCGGATTACCACATACACGACCCTGGCGGGTAAGAGCTTCGAGGTGGTCGAGTCGGACGCCCTTCGAAGCATGTCACTGCGTGTTAAGGGAATCGATCTGCGCCTGAAGACGGGCGGCGGACCTCGGGGCGTCACGCAGGACAGCCCAGGATTTGTCACCAACATGAACCTCAACCGCGCACACGGCATCGCGGACATGTTCGGCGGGTCCGGCTTCGAGGAGGCTCGCAATCTGGTGACCACAAGCGACCACTACAACCAGGTGGTCATGAGCGAAGTGGAAACCGCCATAGCGAACCGAATCAAGTTGTTTGCACGTACTCACCAGAGGGCAGCCGAGGATGTGGCGTTGAACCTCACGGTCACGGTGCGCTTCGGGGAACTGGTCAGTGAGTTGCTCAAACAGAGGATCACTCATCAACCGTGGTACCAGGCCGGAGACGCCGAGGCAACGAAAAGACTTCAGGAAATTCTAAAAATCATGCTTAACCCTCCAATTCGAAGAGCCGCAGAGGTGATCTACGAGTACGAGATCGCTTCCGGTGAACATTCGATCAAGGATCGAGCGCGTATCGGGGCAGACGAGTGGCTGTTTGTGGAGAGAGAGGCAGGATGACATGAATCTGGACAACGCAGTGGATTTCTTCAATGAATTTCTCGATGCTGAGCACCAGCAGGCCATGGCAGCGCTCACGGAGCCGGACGATGTCCTTGAGGAGCGCCGCGACATCACACAGGGCCTAATGCACTCCCCGCCGGGCACTATAATGGCGTCCCCAATCGGGCGTGCTCTGGGCCATTCAGTCGAGGAGTTGGTGGAGTTCTCGGCGAACGCCAGTCGACCACAGCGCCGCACACTCTTCCTCGTCGCGGAATATCGCAATACCACCTGGCAAGCATTGTTTGCCGGGTACACCAGCGGGGCGCATCCCGACACCTCGCTCGCCTACGAGCGACTCTATTATGCGAGGGAGGTCGAAGGAGCGCCGAAGATGATCTCGGAGTACCTGATCGAGATCGAATTCGAAACGGATGCGGAGGTGCAGTGGCGCCACGCACAAGGAGTGAAGGTCCCAAACCCCGGGCAGCTTGTCGCCGCGCAGGCAATCCGGGAGCCCGTGCTTGAGGAGCAACGGCGAAGCTGGGAGAACATCGTCCAGCAGGCCAACCAAAACCGGCAGCCGGATTAACCCGGTGAATCTCCAGGGGCAATTGAACTGGCGGCACCACCCAATCGCCCACGCGGCAGGAGTAAGACCGATCCGCACTGTCGTCGACGGACCACAGGGCAAGCTTAATCTCTGACGCCGCCTACGCCTTGGGGTCTATCAGCCAAGCGTCACCAGCAGCCACGTAGATTCCTTTTCCCTGATGACGGTAGATCAGGTGGCGAGACTCCAGCCAGACGAGGGCGAACTTGATCGTCGTCTCGCTGACGCCGTACGCCTGCTTCAGCTCAAGCAGCGTGGGCAGCTTGCTGTGCGGCTCGCGGGCTCCCGACCTGATCGACGTCTCGATCTCGTGGGCGATCCTCGCGTAATCAGAGGTCACGGGCATGCTCAGGTCCTTCTCTTGCGTGGCATGTCCATCTGATCACGGCGACTTCAACAAACTCAAGACACTGTGGCACCCCAGTTCTTGACTTCTGCCTCTGTGGAACCCAGGTTTCAGGTCGAACCTCCTCTTGCGTGGCAGCCAGACGAAGGTTCACCCGCACGGGCAGGTGGCCGGCTGAAGGCGGCCACCTGCCCGGATCCCGCGTCGGCAGGTCCGCAACCTGCCCGTCCGACCTGTTCCTCAGGCTCACGAGCGGAAGGCAGGAGAACCAGGTCGCCGCGCTACGGGACTCTCTCGGTCACGTCGACACGCTCGACTTCGGCGAGGCCACCCTTTCCGCCGAGGACGACCAGTCGACACGTACCCGAATCTGGTGTGACACCCGGATCGACGGTGCTGGCCGCTGCCGGCTACCGCAGAGCCACCCTGGGCCATGCGGGCCGGCCACTCCACCCGACTGTTGACAGGGGCCCTTCTACGACAGGAAGCGTTAACAAGTGCCCCTCCTTAGGTCGGTGCGCCAAAGGGCAGCCAGGGGTTCCCGATCAATCGGCCCACCGGACGTTTAACCCGTCGCCCGTACGCGGGACGCTCGACTCGATCCCCGAGGGACGAGGAGGCGGGATGCCCAACTACCTGGCGCCGGGCGTGTACGTCGAGGAGGTGGCCGGCTCCCGCCCGATCGAGGGCGTCGGCACGGCGGTCGCCGCGTTCGTCGGCTTCGCCGCGCAGGGGCCGTTCAACACCCCGACCCTGGTGACGAACTGGAGCCAGTACTCGCAGACCTTCGGCGAGTTCGCCCCGGACTGCTACCTCGGCCACGCCGTGTACGGGTACTTCATGCAGGGCGGCGGGGCGGCGTACATCGTGCGGGTCGGTGGCGACCGGGCCAGCGACGAGGCCCTGCCGGCGGCGCCCGAGCCGACCGCGATCCTCGGCACGTACCGGGTGGTGGCCCGCGCCCTGCCCGAGGGCATGCCGGACGACGTGACGGTCGAGGTGGCCGACCCGCCGGAGGGCGCGGGCGAGGACCGCTTCAACCTCGTCGTCAAGCGCGGCGGCCAGGTGGTCGAGACGTTCGAGTCGGTGACCACCAAGCGCAGCAAGGACAACGTGGTGACGGTGGTCCGCGAGCGGTCCAAGCTGATCACCATCGAGGAGGCCGCACCGACCGGCCAACTGGCCCGTCCCCGCGGCGGCGAGGTGGCGCTGAGCGCCCCGCCTGCGGTCGGCGCACCGGAGTCCGTGTCCGCCGACGAGTACGTGGGCGACGCGGCGGAGCGCACCGGGTTCGGCGGCCTGGAGGCGGTCGACGAGGTGACCATGGTCGCGGTGCCCGACCTGATGGGGGCCTACCAGCGCGGCGCGATCGACCTGGAGTCGGTGAAGACGGTGCAGTCGGCGATGATCGCGCACTGCGAGCTGATGGGCGACCGGATGGCCATCCTGGACCCGCCGCCGGGGCTGTCCCCGCAGCAGGTCAAGGAGTGGCGCACCGACCAGGCCGGCTACGACTCGAAGTACGCCACGCTCTACTACCCGTGGATCAAGGTGTTCGACCCGGTGACCGGCACCAACCGGTTCATGCCGCCGTCGGGTCACCTGGCCGGGGTCTGGGCGCGCAGCGACGGCGCGCGGGGCGTGCACAAGGCCCCCGCGAACGAGACGATCCGGGGCGCGGTCGCCCTGGAGACCCAGCTGACCCGCGCGGAGCAGGAACTACTCAACCCGATCGGCGTCAACTGCATCCGCTCGTTCCCCGGCCGGGGCATCCTCGTGTGGGGCGCGCGCACCCTGTCGTCCGACCCGGCGTGGCGGTACCTCAACGTGCGGCGGCTCTTCAACTACCTGGAGGAGTCGATCCTCAACGGCACCCAGTGGGTGGTGTTCGAGCCGAACGACGACGCCCTGTGGGCCCGCATCCGCCGCACCATCAGCGCGTTCCTGGTCAACGAGTGGCGGCGGGGCGCGCTGTTCGGGCTCACCCCCGACGAGGCGTTCTACGTCAAGTGCGACCGGGAGACCAACCCCGCCGAGGGCATCGACGCCGGCCAGGTGGTCTGCCAGATCGGCGTGGCCCCGGTGAAGCCCGCCGAGTTCGTCATCTTCCAGCTGGCGCAGATGTCCGGCGGCACCAGCCTGGTCAACGAGTAGTCCCCGTAGCGTCAGGAGGCAGTCGTGCCGCTCCCCGATTTCGACTCCGCCGTCGGCCACTCGTTCGGCCTGGAGGTGGACTCCATCATCATCCGCCAGATCACCGAGGTCAGCGGCCTGAAGATGGAGCAGGACGTCATCGAGTACAAGTCGAACACCGCCGACGGCAAGTTCGTCGTACGCAAGGCGCCGGGCGCGCCGAAGGCCGGCGAGGTCACGCTGACCCGGGGCCTGACCTCGGACAACAGCTTCGAGCGGTGGGTCAAGGACTGCCGCTTCGGAAAGATGAGCGACGCCCGCAAGGGCGGCGCGATCATCGTCTTCGACTACGAGGGCATGCCGATCAAGCGGTACAAGCTCACCAACGCGTGGGCGAAGAGCCTGGAGATCAGCTCACTCAAGGCCGGCGACACCAGCGTGCTCACCGAGAAGCTCGTGGTGACGTACGAGTCGATGGAGGTCGAGTAGCCCCATGCGCCGCACGTCGTCCCTGGTCCCGTTGCCCGGCACGGAACCGGCCGAGCCGCCCGCCGTCGCCCCGCGCCGCGAGACGCTGCGCACGGAGTTCCCGTTCGAGCTGCCGCGCGGCTACGTCGACGGCTCGGGCACGGTGCACCGGGACGGGGTGATGCGGCTGGCGACCGCCCGCGACGAGCTGGTGCCGCTGCGCGACGACCGGGTGCGGGAGAACCCGCCGTACCTCACGGTGGTGCTGCTCAGCCGGGTGGTCACCCGGATCGGCACGGTGCTGGACGTGCATCCGGGAGTGGTGGAGGACCTGTTCGCCTCCGACCTGGCGTTCCTCCAGGACATGTACCGGCGGATCAACAGCGAGGGGCACACCCGAGCGAGCGTGGTGTGCCCGGAGTGCGAGCACCGCTTCGCCGTCGACCTCGCCGGTGGGCGCCTGGGGGAATCGTGACGTACGCGGCCGACCGCATCTACTCCGAGGTCGCGTACGTCGCCTACCACTTCCACTGGTCGCTGGACGAGATCCTCGACCTCGAACACGGCGAGCGCCTGCGCTACGTGGCGGAAATCGCCAGCATCAACACCCGCATCAGCCAGGGACGGTGACCCGATGTGGCCGTGGCGCCGGCGTACGCAGGAGACCGCACAGCGGTCCACCGCGGACGTCCCCGCCCCGCCCACCGACAGTTCCCCGGCGCGAACCCGGAGCGAACCGCCTGCGTGGCAGAGCCTCCCGCCGCTCCAGCGGGTCACCCCGGACGAGCCACGGCTGAACCTGCCCGACACGTTCACGGGGTCGCTGGCCGCGTGGCGCGACCCGTCGTACCTGGCGCCCCTCGGTCACCTCGTCGGTGCCGCCGAGCCGGCGGGGGTACTGCACGAGACGGCCGTGCCGGTGAGCGAGCCGCACCGGTCCGTTCCGGAACCCGTCGGCCGGACGCACGGCGACCACCCCGAGCCGCTGCCGCTCGCGACGCCGTCGGCGGACAGCCGCCCGCCGGCACCGTCCCTGCAACGGCAGGCCGCCGGCCCGCCGGGAACCACACCGGTGCCGGAACATCCGCTGGCCGTGCCGGCCCAGGGCCGGGCGGTGCCCGTGGAGCCGGTGACGGTCAGCCGGCTGCTGACCGCGCCGCCGCCGCCGGAGGAACTGCTCCTGCCCGCCGTCGACCGCCCGGTCGACCCGACGCCGAGGGCCGCCCGACCCGACGCCGCCTCGCCCGAGACACCCACCCTCGGGTCGGCGGCGGCTGCCGGGCCCCTCACACCGGGCAGCACGGGGACCCTCACGCCGGGCAGCGCCGGGCCGTCCGCACCGGACCTGCCCGTGCAGCGACTCGTCGGGGACGGCCCGAGGCCACCCCGCCGGCTCGGGCTGGGCGAGCCGATCGTGTCCCCCGTGCTCCCCCCGGTGCCCCGCCCGACCGGCGACGCCGCTCCCCCGTCAGTGCAACGCTCCACGGCCGGGCAGGGTCCCGAGCAGGTGCGACGCTCCGCCGCCGGAGAGGGCCAGGCGGGCAGCCCGCTCCCACCGGCCGCCGCGCCGCCGGTCCAGCGGTCGCCGGCCGGCGGGAGCGGGCCGGTCACCGAACCCGGGGCCACCGGCCGACCGGCCGACGCGAGTGACGCGGGAAATGCGGGCGACGCGGGAGACGCAGGCGACACGGGCGGCGTGGCGCCGGCGAGCGACTCGACCACGCTCGTGGGCTCCAGGGCCGTCACCGTCTCCCGGCTCGACACGGAAGCCTTTCCCATCGGTCTCGGCCCCTCCCCCGTGGGGCCGCAGGCCGAGGCGGGGACCGCCGACGGGGGCGAGAACCTCGTCGGCGGTCCTCCGCCGCCCGTCGAGGGCCTGCCACTCGCCGGTACGCCGCGCGGCGACGCCCCACCCGCCCGTTGGGCCGGCGGCGCGGCGGACCCGGGTACGGGCGGACCAGCACCCGTCCAGACATTCGTCCCACCCGCCGGAGAGACGACGGCCGGTGGAGAGACGCCGCCCAGTGGGGACACGCCGCCCAGTGGGGAGACGACGGCCAGTGGGGACACGCCGCCCAGTGGGGAGACGACGGCCGGCGGAGACGTGCCGGCGGGGGCGGCGGGCATGGCCCCGCTGCTGGGCGGGCCGCCCGCGTCGGTGCCCTCGGGCGGCGCCTCCTCAGCGGGCGGGCCGGCGGCGGGCGCTCAGGCGGTGGAGCCGGCCGGCGGCCCGGGGGCGGGCTCCGGCGGCCCCGACCTGCCGGTGGTGGCGCGCCTGGCGACGTCGGGCACCCCGACCGGCCCCCGCGCCGAGGGGCCGTCGGCCGGCACCGGACCGGTCTCCCTCACCGAGGCGTCGGCCGGCACCGGACCGGTCCCCCACACCGAGGCGTCGGCCGGCACCGGACCGGTCCCCCACAGCGGGGCGTCGGCCGGCACCGTCGACCCGTACGACGGAGGACCGAGCCCGGTCGGTGGCGGCGCGGCCGGCTGGGAGGCCGTCACCGACGGCGGACCGGAAGTCGCCGGCCTCGTCGGCGGAGACGGCGGCGCGGCGGCCGGGCCGGCCGGCCCCGAAGGGGTGGACGCGGGCGGGAGCCCGTCCCCTCCCCTGCCCCTGGTCGTGGCCCGACTCGTCGGTGACCGCCCGCCCGCGCTGCTGACCGGGGCCGGGCCCGTCGCGCCGTTGCCCGACCGGCCGGCCGTGCAGCGGGTGACCTGGCAGCGGGACGAGCCACCGGCCGATGGCGGGCGGGCCGGCACCACAGCCGACCCGGAGCGGGCCGTCCCCGTGGACCTGTACCCGCCCCCGGCCGCCCCGGACCCGAGTACCGCGCCGGGCACGGTGCCGGGCATCGCGCCGGGCACGGCGGCGTCGACCGGCGCAGCCCGTTCGACCAGCGCGGAGGCCGGTGGCGGGCTTCCGCCCGTCCAGCGGTGGGTGGGCGCGATTCCCGGAACGCCGTCGGCCCGCCGGCCCCAGGGGCGGGACACCGCGCCGCCCGGGCCGCCGCTGTCCGCGTACACCATGGGTGAGCTGTCGGGTCCGGTCGTGCAGCGGGCCGAGCCGGCCGACGACGCCGCCCCGCCGCCCCTGGTCGACGCGCCCGCGCCGCCCGCGGCGGCCCCGCCGCCCGACAGTGGCGGGGCGGCGGCCGGTCGACCGGCGGCGCCGGGTGCCGCGCCGGGCGGCGGGGCCGAACCGGAGGAGCTGCTGAAAAAGCTGTACGACCCGCTGCTACGCCGGCTCAAGACCGAGCTGCGCCTCGACCGGGAGCGGCACGGGGCACTCGGCGGGCCGGGCTGACCGGGGCCGGGAGCCCACGCCGCAGACCAGGGGACACACGCCAGGACCAGGAGGGACGAATGGCCAAGGACGAGGTCGCCGTCGCGATCGCCTTCGTCGTCAGGATCGACGACCAGGATCTCGGCGCGTTCAACACCTGCGACGGGCTGGGCTGCGAGGTCGTCGTCGAGCAGCGCGAGGAGGGCGGCAACAACGGGCACGTGTGGCAGCTACCGACCCGGATGAAGTTCTCCAACGTCAAGCTGTCCCGCCCGGTCACCGCCGACAGCACGAAGCTGATGCGCTGGTTCTCGGGCATGGCGAGCGGGATCACCCGCAAGACCGCCACCATCGAGGCCCGCACCCTGGAGGGCACGGTGATCGCCCGCTGGGGGCTGCTCGACGTCATCCCCGTCAAGTGGACAGGGCCACAGCTCAGCCCGGACAGCCCGAAGGTGGCCGTCGAGACCCTCGAACTGGCGCACCACGGCTTCTTCGGCCCCGGGACCGGGGGGTGACCCGTGAGCGCCTCCCCGGTCACCTTCACCGCCGCCGGCAGCCCCGCCGGGCGGGGTGGCGGCGCGCCGCCGCAGCTCACCCACGCCTACCTGCAACTGCACGAGCCGCCCCGCAACGGCGGCACCGCCGCGCCGGGCCCGAAGCTGGGCCAGATCCCGTTCCAGTTCAACCCGAAGGAGCTGGCGCTGACGAAGACCGCCAAGTGGAAGCGGGACGCGCAGCGCAACGCGAAGAAGAGCGGCGTGCCGGAGTTCACCGGCTCGGATCCGGCCAAGCTGACCCTGGAGATGTTCTTCGACGCCACCGCCACCATGGACAGCTCGGTGGTGAAGCGGGTGGAGGAGCTGTTCGCCTGCTGCGTGCCGACCGATGCGAGCCGGCAGCAGAAGAAGGGCTCCCCGCCATGGGTGGTGTTCCACTGGGGCGGAATGGTCGGCTTCCCGGCGTTCGTGGCCAGCGTCAACGCGAAGTACACCCTGTTCACCCCGGGCGGCACGCCGGTGCGGGCGCTGTGCACGGTCGCCCTGGAGGAGATCTCCGGGGAGCAGCCCGGCCAGAACCCGACCTCGGGTGCGCTCGCGGCCCGGGACGTCCACGTGGTGGTCGCCGGGGACACCCTGCACTCGGTGGCCCACCACGCGTACGGGCGGGCGGGGCTGTGGCGGCAGATCGCCGAGGCCAACGACATCGACGACCCGATGCGCCTGCGGCCCGGCACCGTCCTGCTGGTGCCCGCCCTCGAGGAGCTGACGGACGGTGCCCGTGGCGAATGAGCAGTTCGCCAACGCGCTCCTCGTCGAGGTGGGCGGCAGCCCGCTGCCCGCGGAGATCGCCGCGCTGCTGACGTACGCGGCGGTCGACGACAGCCGCAACCTGCCCGACCGGTTCGTGCTGCGGTACCGGGACCCGGGCCGGACGGTGCTGGCCAAGGGCGGCTTCACCATCGGCGCCCCGGTGAAGTTGACCGTGCAGACCTCCGACCCGGGCGGCCCCGCGCCGCTGCTCACCGGCGAGGTCACCGCCGTGGAGTGCGAGCTGGACGCCACCGGCACGTTCACCGAGGTCCGCGGCCTGGACCTGGCCCACCGGCTGCTGCGCGGCCGGCGGGTGGCCGCGTACCCGGGGATGAGCGTGCCGGACATCGTGCGGAAGGTGGCGCAGCGGGCCGGGCTGAAGGCGGGCCGGATCGACCCGGTGACCGGCATCGGCGGCGAGCCGGAGGGGCAGCTCAGCCAGGACAATGTCAGCGACTGGGCGTTCCTGCACCGGCTCGCGGCACTGGTCGGCGCGCAGGTGATGGTGCTCGACGGCGCGCTGCACCTGCGGATGCCGGAGCCGCCGGCGGGCGCGCCCGACCCGTCCGCGCGGGCCACCCAGGACCCGCTGGTGCTGGAGGTCAACCGGAACCTGATCGCGCTGCGCGCCGGGGTGACCGCCACCGCGCAGGTGCCCGAGGTGGCCGCCCGGGGCTGGGACCCGGCGACGAAGCGGGCGGTCAGCGCGACCGCCACCCCGAAGGTGCCGGGCGCGGACGGCATCGGCGCCGACCCGGCCGAGCTGGGAAAAAAGGTGGGCAGCCCGCCGTACCTGGTCGCCGACCCCACCCTGGGCTCGGACGCGGCGGTACGGGCGGTGGCCGGGGCCCTCGCCGGCGACCTCGGCGGCGGCTGCGCGGAGATCGAGGGGGTGGCGAAGGGCAACGCCCGGCTGCGGGCGGGCGCGGCGGTGGCGCTGGCGAACATCGGCGAGCCGTTCCAGGGAAAGTACGTGCTGACCAGCACCCGGCACGTGTTCAGTGAGCAGGCCGGCTACACCACGGCGTTCACCGTCTCCGGCCGCTCCGACCGCTCCCTGTACGGGCTGACCGCCGGCGCGGCGGCGGCCGACCGGGCCGGCGACGGCCTGGTCCCGGCGGTGGTCAGCGACGTGAAGGACCCGAAGAAGCTGGGCCGGGTCCGGCTCACCCTGCCGTGGCTGGACGAGAGGTACACCACCGGCTGGGCGCGGGTGGTGCAGCCCGGCGCGGGCGCTGGCCGGGGGGCGGTGCTGCTGCCGGAGGTCGGCGACGAGGTGCTGGTCGGGTTCACCGGCGGCAGCCTCGACGCCGCGTACGTCCTCGGCGGGCTGCACAACGGCACCGACGCGCCGCCGAAGCTGGACACCGATCTGGTGGACGGCAGCAGCGGCCGGATCGCGGCGCGGGCCCTGGTCTCCCGCACCGGCCACCGGCTGGAGCTGCTGGAGGCCGGCAGCGGGCCCGACGGGATCCTGCTGGCCACCGGGGACCGGAAGTTCACCCTGCGGCTCGACAGGACCGGCCGGCAGATCGAGATCGTCAGCGACGGCAAGGTGAGCGTCCGGGCCAAGGACGGGATCAGCTTCGACGCCGGCTCCGGCCCCCTGGAGCTGGCCGGGCAGAAGGTCACCGTCACCTCGAAGGGCGACGTCGGCATCGAGGGCCAGGGGCAGGTGCGGGTGAAGGGCACGGCCGGCGCGTCCGTGGAGGGCGCGACGGTGAAGGTCACCGGGCAGGGCGGCGCGGAGCTGACCGCCAGCGGCCCGGTCACCGTCCGCGGCGGCGTCGTCCGGATCAACTAACGGTACGTGAGTGAAGGGAGAGCGCCGTGCCACCAGCAGCTCGCGTCGGTGACCCCACCGCGCATCCGGGCATGGTCGGCGGCCCCGGGGCGCCCACCGTCCTCATCGGCGGGCAGCCCGCCGCCACCGTGGGCACGATGCACGCCTGTTCCTTCCCGGGCACCCCGCCGCATCCCCCGTCGCCGCTGCTGCCGCCCGGCTGCCCGACGGTGCTCATCGGCGGCCGGCCCGCCGCCCGCCTCGGCGACCTGACCGGCTGCGGGGCGCCGATCATCGCCGGCTGCCCGACCGTGCTGATCGGCGGGTGACTCCGATGGCCACGGATTTCGTCGGCGCCGGTTGGGCGTTCCCGCTGCGCACCGACCCCACCGGCGGGATCGCCCTGGTCCGGGGGGACCGGGAGGTGGTGGAGAGCATCCGGCTGATCCTCGGCACGGCACCGGGCGAGCGGCCGGGCCGCCCCGAGTTCGGGTGCGCGATCCACGAGCTGGCGTTCGCCCCGGCCGACCCGTCCACGGCCGGCCAGGTGGCGTACCAGGTGCGCCTGGCGCTGGAGCGGTGGGAGCCGCGCGTCGAGCTGGACGACGTGCTGGTCGACTTCGCCGACGCGGCCCGGGGCACCCTCTACATCGACATCCGGTACCGGCTGCGCCAGGACAACGACCCGCGCAACCTGGTCTTCCCGTTCTACGTCATCCCCGCGCACGACCCGGGAGCCGAGTGATGGCCCTGCCCGCCCCCCACCTCGACGACCGCCGCTTCCAGGACCTGGTGGACGACGCGAAGCGCCTGGTGCAGCGGCGCTGCCCGGAGTGGACCGACCACAACGTGTCCGACCCGGGGGTGACCCTGATCGAGACGTTCGCGTACATGGTGGACCAGCTGTTGTACCGGCTCAACCGGGTGCCGGACCGGCACTACGTGAAGTTCCTGGACCTGCTCGGCATCGCCCCGTTCCCGCCGGCGGTGGCGTCGACGGACGTGACGTTCTGGCTGTCCGCGCCCCGCGACGCCCCGGTCGTCGTCCCGGCCGGCACGCACGTGGCGACAGTGCGCGCGGAGAGCGCGGAGCCGGTGACCTTCGAGACGCTGCACGAGCTGGCCGTGCCGCCGTGCCGGCTGGCCCGGGTGCTGACCGTGCCGGCCGGGGGGCGGGCGACGGACCGGACCGGGGACCTGGGCGGCGCGGACCGGATCCCGGCGTTCGCGGACCCGCCGGTGGCCGGCGACGCGGTGCTGTTCGGCCTGGACGGGGCGGTGCCGGGCTGCGCCGTGCTGCTCACCATGGACTGGGTTGTCGCCGGGCGCGGGGTGGACCCGACGAACCCGCCGCTGGTGTGGGAGGCGTGGACCGAGGGCGGCTGGGAGGAGTGCCCGGTGGAGCGGGACACCACGGGCGCGCTGAACCGGGCCGGCGAGGTGGTGCTGCACGTCCCGGCGCGGCACGCGGCGTCGGTGGAGGCCCGCCACCGCGCCGGCTGGCTGCGCTGCCGGCTGCGCGAGCCTGTCGCCGGGCAGCCGTTCTTCCACGCCCCGCCCCGGCTGGGCCGGGCGGAGGCGGTCACCATCGGCGGCACGGTGAGCGCCTGCCACGCCGAGCTGATCGGCGGGGAGACCCTGGGCGCGTCCGAGGGGGTGCCGGGGCAGCGGTTCACGGTGCAGCGGGCGCCGATCGTGGCCGCAGACGGCGCGATCGGCATCGAGGTGGGCGCCGCCGAGGGCTGGCAGACCTGGCGCGAGGTGGCGAGCTTCGCCGACTCCGGGCCGGAGGACCGGCACGTGTGCGTCGACCGGTCCAGCGGGGAGATCGGCTTCGGCCCGGCCGTCCGGCAGGCCGACGGCACGGTACGCCGGTACGGGGCGGTGCCGCCGAAGGGCGCGGTGGTCCGGATCCCGGCCTACCGCACGGGCGGCGGGAGGCAGGGCAACGTGGCCGCCCGCGCGCTGAGTGTGCTGCGGGACCCGGTGCCGTTCGTGTCCACGGTGACCAACCGGGCGGCGGCCACCGGCGGCGTCGACGGCGAGTCGCTGGCCGAGACGTCGGTGCGGGGGCCGCTGAGCCTGCGTACCCGGGAACGGGCGGTCACCGCCGAGGACTACGAGCAGTTGGCCCGGGAGGCGGCGCCGGAGGTGCTGCGGGTGAAGTGCGTGCCGGCGGGCGACGGCTCGGCGGCGGTGCGGGTGCTGGTGGTGCCGGCGCTGGGCGAGCACGGCGACGCCGAGGACGACGCGGCCCGGTTCGCCGCGCTGCGGCCCCGCGACGAGGTCCTGGACCGGATCCGGGCCTTCCTCGACGCGCGCCGCTGCGTGGGCGCGCGGGTGCTGGTGGAGCCGCCGTTCTACCAGGGGGTGACGGTGGTCGCCCGGGTCCGCGCCCGGCCGCGGGTGAGCACGTCCGCCGCCGAGCTGCGCCGTCGGGCGCTGCGCGCCCTGTACGACTACCTCGACCCGGTGCGGGGCGGGCCCGACGGCGACGGGTGGCCCTTCGGCCGGCCGATCCAGTCGGGTGAGCTGCACGCCGTGTTGCAGCGGGTCGACGGGGTGGACCTGGTGGAGGAGGTCCGGTTGTTCGGGGCCGATCCGACGACCGGGGAACGTGGCGAGGCCGTGCAGCGCATCGAGCTGGACGTCAACGCCATCGCGTTCTCGTACGCCCACCAGGTGCGGGTCACCGGATGAGCGGGCGCGTCACCGAGGTCAGGAGGGGATGATGCGGGGTGCGGTGCCGGGGCTGGCGAGCCCTCACCCGATCGGGCAGGAGCTGCCCGCGGTGTACCTGGAGGACGATTTCGCGCAGCGGTTCACCGGCGGGCTGGACGAGGTGCTGGCGCCGGTCCTGCTGACACTCGACTGCCTGGACGCGTACTTCGACCTGGACCTGGCCCCGCCGGACTTCCTTGACTGGCTGGCCGGCTGGGTGGCCGCGCCGGTCGACGGGGACCGGGCGCTGGACGTGCGCCGGGAGGTGGTCCGGCACGCGGTGCAGGCGCACCGGTGGCGCGGGACGGCCCGGGGCGTCGAGCTGGCGGTGCGGGTGGCCACCGGGGCGCGGGTGGAGGTCACCGACAACGGCGGGGTGACCTGCTCGGCGACGCCGACCGGCGGGCCCCCGCCGGACGAGGTGCCGGAGGTGCGGGTCCGGGTCGCCGCAGCGGCCGACGAGGCGCTGGTGCGGCGGGTCGTCGCGTCCGCCGTGCCGGCCCACGTCCGGCTGACGCTGGAGATCGAGTCATGATCACCTGTGCGAGCTGCGGCGCCTCCAACCCCGACGGCAGGCAGTTCTGCGCCGCCTGCGGCGAGTACCTGTGGGACGAGGGCATCGCACGGCCCGCCGCCGGGCCCGCCGTCACCCGGGGCCGGCCGGAGACCGACCGGGCCACCGACGCGCCGACGAATCCCGCCGTCCCGGCCCCACCGGCCCCCGGCCCGTCCGCCGCCGGCAGCCCGTCCACCGCCAGCGGCCCGTCTCCCGTCGTGCGGCCGTTCGGCCCGGCCGAGCCCGCCCCGGGTGGGAACGGGCCGGGCAGGGACAAGCCGGGCGGAGACAAGCCGGGCAGGGACGAGCCGGGCGGGGATGAACCGGTGCGTGCGCGCGACGGCACGCCCCAGGCACTGCAGCCCGGGTTGCCGAGCACCACCCGGGAGGCGCCGAGACCGGTCGACCCGGTCGACCCGGCACCCCGGCCGCCGGAGCCGATCTGCCCCCACTGCGGCCGGATCAACCCGCCCGGCCGCCGGATCTGCCGGTTCTGCGGGGAACCGCTGACCGCCCCGGTCGCGCCGGAGCCGGAGCGCGCCACCTGGTGGGAACGGCTGCGGGGCCGGTGCAGCCGGCTGTGGAACCGGTTGCGCCGCCGGGGGCCCCGCCGCTCCGCCCCGAAGGACCGCCGGGCCGCCGGGGCGGCCCGCCGGCTGCTGCTGCTCGTGCTCGGGCTCTGCCTCGTCGGCGTGCTGGCGGTGGCCGGGCCGCCCCTGGTGCGGCGGGCCGTGGAGGCGGTGCGCGACCGCACCGAGGACCCGACGTCGCTCGTCCCGGCGGCGATGAGCGCGTCGTCGGAGCGGGTCGGCGCTGGCGCCGCCCGGCTCACCGACGGGGCGAACAACCGCTACTGGGCGCCGGTCGGCACGCCCGCCGACGCCTGGGTGGAGGGCCGGTTCACCGAGCCGGTGCGGCTGCTCACCGTCATCATCACCCCGGGCGTCGGCCCCCGGCGGCAGGCGTTCCTCGAAGCCGGTCGGCCGCGCGGGCTCACCGTGGTCACCGTCGACGCCGGCGGGAAGCAGAAGAAGACCGACATCGAGCTGCGCGACGAACCCGGGGAGCAGCACTTCCCCGTCGAGGCGTCGAACGTGGTGCGGATCAGGCTGGTGGTCCGCTCGACGTACGGGCCCGGCTTGGATCCGGCCGTGGCGATCGGGGAGGCGGAGTTCTTTGGGCGACGTTGACCGTGGGCCCCGGTGGCGCGGTCTCGGCGGGTGCCGGGTCGAGGCCGAGGGAGACGAGCACGTCGGCGTACCGGCGGCGGGCGTGCTCGGCCGCGGCGGCGTTGCCGGCCCGGTCGTGCGCCGCGATCAGCAGCCGCCAGCCGGCGTCGTGACACGGATCGATCTCGACGCATCGGGCCGCCGTCGCGACCGCCCCCTCGGCGCCGGCGCGCAGGGCGGCCTCGGCGAGTTGCGCCGCCGCGTCCGCGGCCTGCCTGCGCAGCGTCTCCCGCTCGGCCACCACCCACTCCGCCGGGCCGTCCTCCGGCAGCAGCTCTCCGGTGTACGCGGCCACGGCCACCCGCAGGTCGTCGAGCGCGCGCGGGTCCCCGGTCGCCCCGGGGCGGGATGCCCGCTCCAGCGCGAGCCGGAACTCGGTGACGTCGCACGAGCTTCCCGGGGGCAGCGCCAGCAGGTACGCGTCGCCGTCGCGGTGCAGCAGGCTCCACCCGTCGCCGGCGGGCAGGTGGGTGTCGAGGAACCGGCGCAGGCTGGACAGGGCGACGTGCAGGGTGCGGGTGGCGGTGACCGGATCGGTGTCCGGCCACAGCGCGTCCAGGAGCCGGTCGCGGTGCACGGCCCGGCCGGCGTGCATGGCGAGGATCCGGGCCACGGCCCGGGCCCGGGGGCGCAGCGGCGACCAGTTCAGCGGCTCGCCGTCGAGGCAGATCCGGAAGCCGCCGAAGCACCGTACGGTCAGCGGGGCGATGTCCGGCGCGGTGCCGCGCTCGGGGGTGACCCAGGCCGTCACCACCGCCCGGGGCAGCCCGGCGTGCTCGGCGGCGGTGTGGACGGCGGACAGGCCCACCGCGCGGCCGGGCCCGGCGGGCACGCCAGCGGCGAGGGCGAGCACCCGCGCCCCCGGCACCCCGGCGGCCCGGGCGGTGCTCTCCGCGCGGCGCACCTCGACCTCGGCGTCGGGCAGCCGGGCGCGCACGGCTGCGAGCGCGAGCAGGGACTGCGCCCAGGCTGCGAGCACCCCGCTGTCCACGTCCCGGGCCCGGTCGAGCAACCGGCCGGCCTCCTCCGCGTCCGGCCCGCCGTGCAGGGAGCGGGCCAGCGCGGCGCAGCCGGCCGCGAGCAGGGCGCCCCACCGGTCCTCGAGCCGGTCGCACTCCTCGACGACGGAGGCGGCCTCCTTGAGGTCGGCCTCCGCCCCGGACAGCGCGGGCACCGCCCGGGCGAGGCGGGCCAGCCAGGGCAGTCCGGACCGGTCGGCGTCCAGGCCGACGGCGACGACCGCGACGGGTGCCTGCGGGTCCCCGCCGGCCAGCGCGACGGCGGCGCGCAGCAGCCGGCAGGCCAGCCCGACCAGCCCGACGTCGGACGGCACCCACCGGTCCAGCACGCGCGCCGCCTCTCCGGCGTGCCCGGCCAGCAGCAACGCGCCCGCCCGCACCAGCGGGTCGGCCGCCCCGGTCAGCCGTTCCGCCTCGCCGACGACCACCATCGGGTGCCGCCGGGTGGCCGTGCGCAGCCAGCCGGACCAGTGTCCGCGCCAGTGCGGGCCGTCGGGCAGCCAGGTCGTCACGTCGGCTCGCAGGGACCGGCATTGTGACCGGGCCGGCTCGCCGCCGAACATCTCCTCGGCCCGGCGCAGCAGCGGCACCGCCGCCGCCAACTGGCCCTCGTTGATCCGGTGCCGGGCGTCGGCGAGCACCAGCCACGGGTCCTCGGCGATGAACCAGGCGGGCAGCACGTCCGACCACGGGTCGAGGCCCCGCACGGCGACGTCGCCGCCGGCGGTGTCGAGCAGCCGGTGCACCTCGGGCCACTGCTGGGCGCGGGCGAAGCACCGGGCCGCCTCCAGCGCGGCCCTCTCCGCGGCGAGCAGCCGCCCCGCGTGGGCGTGCCAGGCCCGCGCCTCGCGCTCCCCCAACTCCTCGGCGAGGGCGGCGATCAGGTGGGCGCGCAGCACCTCGTGGTACGCGAAGGTCCGGCCGCCGTCGTGGGAGACGGTGAACGCCTGCCGGCGCTCCAGTTCCTCCAGCGCGGCCTGCCCGTCGCCGCCGCCGAGCAGCCGGTCGCACCGCTGTGCAGTGAGCACCTCGAACACGCAGGTGCGGACGAGGAACCGGCGCAGGTCGGGGGCGAGCTCCGCCAGCACCGTACGGGCGAGGTAGTCCCGGGACAGCGCCGAGCGCACGCCCAGCGAGGCCACCGCGCGGCGCCGGTCGGCCAGCGGCTGGCTGCGGGTGGACAGGTAGTAGAGCTTCAGGCCAGCCGCCCAGCCGCCGAGCCGCCGGGCCAGGGCCGCCACGTCGTCGGCCGGCAGCGGCTCCCGATAGACGTCGCGCAACAGCCGCTCCACCTCCCAGGTGCGGAACCGTAGCTGTTCGGCGTCGACGACGACGCTGTCGGAGAACTCGTGCCGGGTCAGGATGAGCGGCGGCATGCGGCGGGTGCCGACCAGCACCCGAACGCCCTCGCGGGCCAGGGCGAGGGCCCGGTCCAGCAGCACGGACTCCCCGGGCGTTCCCTCGACCAGGTGCAGGTCGTCGACGACGAGCAGGCCGGCATCGACGTCGGGCAGTGTCGCCTCCACGCGCTCCAGCGCCCGCGCCGGTTCCGCGTCGGACGGCACGACGCGCAGCCAGCCCACCGGGCCGCGACCGGTGGCCGCGTACTGGGCGAGCAGAGTGGTCTTGCCGGACCCGGCGGGGGCGACCACCAGGCCGAGGGAGCGGGGCCGGACGTCCAGCGCGGCGATGAGCCTCGACCGGGTGAGGCTCAGCGAAGGGCTGCGGGCGGGTTCCGCCGGCATCGCGCACACCTCCCCGAGGTAGACGGCCGTCGAGCCGGCCCGGGACGAGCGATGCCACTGATGGTAGTCATCGATACGCCCTGGTAGCTGCCCCCGATCGGACACCTCGGTCGGATTTCGGCAGGGCGCCGCCCCCTCACACCGAACGGTCGCATCGTGCCCGGCGGGCGCTGCGCCTAGGCCGACGCGCACTCCGGCGACCAGGGCCGGGTCAGCCGTCCCGGACCGTCCGCAGCGCCTCGTACAGCGCGCCGGCGACCATGGCGGGCACGTCCTCGGCCCGGGCGCTGTCGATGTACACGACCCGGTACCCCTCGGCCGTGTACAGCGTCCCGCCGCCCTCGACCAGCCGGCGCTGGTTCTCCCCGGACATGGCCTGACCCGGGTTGGCGACCAGCCAGCGCAGCGCCGGGTCCACCCGGAAGGCGTCCCGGACGCCGGGGAGCAGGGCCAGGTAGGAGTCGCCGCCCTTCGGCTCCGGCGCGGAGAACGGGTAGATGGTGACGATGCTCTTGCCGCCGGCCGCCCGCACCAGCGGGGAGTCGGTGACGAGCCGGGCGTACTCGGCCCGGGACAGCACCGTCTTCAGCATGGTGAGCGCGAACCCGGCCTGCCGGGTGGACGGGTAGCTCTTGACCGTCTCGTCGTCGGGGATCAGCCGGCCGAAGGGCTGCCGGGCTCCGGTCAGCGGCATCGTGTCGAGGCTCTCGTCGTTGCCCATCAGCGGATCCAGCAGGTACTCCTCGCCGACGACGGCACGGGGCAGGGCCGGCCGGATGTCGGGGTGGCCGTTGTCCCGGGCCCAGGCGAGGAACGCGGCCATCTCGATCCGCATCGCGACCCTGGCCCTGGCTGCGGCCGCCTCGTCGTCGTACGCCATGGTGTTGGTCGGGGTGAAGCGGAACGCGCTGCGGTAGCCGGCGAGCCGGTCGATCAGGGCGCCGGCGGCACCCGGCGACGCGCCGGACCCGGCGGTCGGCAGGGGCGCGTCCCCGACGGGCCGCGCGGCGTCGTCGCCGCATCCGACGAGCATCCCGGCCAGACCGGCACCTGCCAGCCGGAGGGCGTGACGCCGGCTCAGCGCCCGGCCGGCGGGACGCCCGGTCACCGGTCACCGCCGAACTGCCGCCGGATCAGCGCGGCGTACGCGGCCTCGGCGAGCACGGCGGCCCGGCGGCGGGACACTCCCGCGCCCGGTGCGCTGGCCAGGATCGCGTCGCGGACCGTCTCGGCCTGCTCGACGAGTTCGCGGGGGATCACGACGTCGGTGCGCCGCCGGGGGCGTCGCCACCGGTCGGACAGCCGCCGCCAGCCCCGTTCGGCGGCCGGGACGACGAGTGAGGTGAGTGCCGCCGCCAGCACCGGGTAGACGACCGTGACCAGCAGCGGCGCGTCCAGGCCGAGGCCGATCGCCGCGCCCCG
This sequence comes from Micromonospora rubida, assembly GCF_009908295.1. Taxonomy (GTDB): domain Bacteria; phylum Actinomycetota; class Actinomycetes; order Mycobacteriales; family Micromonosporaceae; genus Micromonospora; species Micromonospora rubida. Next base: position 52,476 of record NZ_JAAALO010000012.1, on the reverse strand, counting down.
CCGACGCCCCCTCCGGCCGGGCCCGGCAGCGAGGTCACCGGCGAGCCAGGCTGCGGACACCTCGGGCAGCAGGCCGGCCTCCTCCGGCGCGGCGGCCTCGATCACCTCCCGGGCGAGATCGCTGAGGTGCAGCAGGCCCGACTCGGACCGGGCCGTCGAATCCACCATGGCGCGTCACCGATCGTTTCGTCCGCTGTGGAGCGGGAAGCCGGCGGAGGTACCTGGAACCTGTGTAGCAGACCAGTCACAGCCCGCTTTCGGGGATCGGCCGAGCGGCCGGGCCGGGTGGCCGTCCGTACGCATCCGGATGCCCTCAGGAGTCGAGGGCGTTCACGATCAGCCGGGCCGCCACGACCGCGAGGTCGTCGAGCAGGCCCTGCTCCTTCTGCTCCAACTGGTCCCGGAAGGGCCGCCCGTACGCGATCTCCGCCACCGCCACGTTGTGGCCGATCCCCACCACGACCATCGCCCCGCCGGTCACCGCGGGAAGACCGCCGACGGACGAGGACTCGGTGATCCTGGTCCGGCAGGCGTCGTACGGCAGGTCCGGCGCCGGCATGGCGACGGCCCACCGGCGGGACACCCCGTCGTCGGCGAGCGGGGCCGGCACCGACCAGCGGGGGCAGGCCGCCACGGTGTCCCTGGCCTCGGCGACGACCTGCTCCCCCGCGTCGGCCGACGGGTACGACGTCAGCCGCAGGTTCAGCGTGGCGCCCAGCGGTGGCAGGACGCCGGCCGGCACCTCCAGCCTGACCTCGCGGACGGTCGCCGCTTCGCGCCGCTCCTCGGCCTGCCGGACGGCGGCGAACCGGTCCGCACACGAACTCGGCCGTACGGTCGCCGGGTCGTCCGCGCCGGTCCACGCCACCGTGCGGGTCGGCGGCCAGGCCGACGGCAGGCCGCGTCGCGCCTCGGCCAGCACGGCGTCCGCCCCCTGCCGGGTGAGCGGCCGGCCGGGGGCGGTGCCAGCGGGACGGCCCCGGGCGCCGTCCGCCGCGGCGGGTTTTACGCGCGCCGCCAGGAGCCGGGCCAGGTCGCCCTGCCGGCCGGTGACCGGCATGCTCCAGCCGAGCGCCACGACGCAGGTCACCGCGACGGCTCCGGCGAGGGTCGCCACGGGTACCGGCCAGGCCCGGCGAGGCACCGGCGGGCGTCCGACCCGCTCCCGCCGCGCCGCCACGACGTCCCGGACCAGCACCGCGGCCGGGGCCGAGAAGAGCACCAGGGCCGTCAGCAGCCACCACGGCCGCTGCACGAAGGCGAGCGGGTGGGCCGGGGCGCGGCCGGCGAGCACCTCCCCGGCGTACCGGACGACGCCGCTCACGGCCGTGACGCCCGCGCCGGCCAGCCAGGCGACGGCCACCCCGCCGTCTGGGCCGCGCGCGCCGAGCGACAGCAGGATCGCCAGCGCCACCGCCCACCCCGCCGCCGCGCACGCCCACCAGCCGGTGGACAGCAGGAAGAACGCGGCGTCGTCGCCGACGACGCGGTCGGCGAGCGGCGCGGCGGCGGCCGTGCCGACGAGTCCCGCCACGATCCCGGCGACCGCCGCCAGCAGGGCGAGCCGCCACACCGACCACCGGCCCTCTCGGCCGCTCCCCCCGCCCGGCACCACCCCGCCCGGCACCTGCCCACCCGGGATCTCCCCGGCCGGCGGGGCGGTGGGCGGGCGGGTCGGGGCCGTGGACCTCGCGACGACCGGCAGGACGCAGGCCGCCACCAGCGCCACGGCCGCCCAGCTCTGGAAGCGTCCCGGCGTGCTCCACAGGACCCGGTCGATGGCCACGCTGCGCCACGCCCAGTGCCCGTACAGCAGCAGCGTGGCGGTGAGCGCGACCGAGGTCAGCAGCACCGCCGCGCCGAGCACCGACAGGAGCGCCGCCACGACGCGGCGGGCACCGCTGGGCAGAGCCGCCACCGCGTCGGCCAGCCCGGCGGCGAGCGCGGCGACGCCGACGAGCGCCGGTACCAGCCAGGCGAGCGCGGCCGGCCCGAAACCGGCCGTGAACGTGGCGTAGATCGACGCGGTCGTCCCGACGCTGGGCAGGGCGCACCCGGCCGCCAGACCGACGGCGGCGCCGAGCACCCGGGCCCACCAGCGGCGTCGGGTGGACGCGGGATGGCGGATCCAGATCGACACGGTCGCCGCCGCCCAGACGAGCGCGGCGACCGCCACGGCGAGGTCCTCCTTGTCCACGCCGAGCGGGAGGGTCGCGTCCGGGGTGTGCAGCAGCACGCGGCGGGCGCTCTGCAGGGCGGACATCACCGCCAGCCCGACGACGGCCGCGACGGCGAAGCCGCCCTCCCACCGGTCGTCACGCTCCAGCGCCGCGACCCGGCCGGACGGGTCCGGATGGGTCGCGAACAGCCGACCCGGCCTCCACCGCGCCGGACGGCCGGCGATTTCCCCGTCGTCGTCGGCGGCGGCGACCAGCGCGTCCCGCAGGTCCCCCCGGTCGACGGCGAACCGGTCGGCGGCGTGCTCGCGGCGGCGCAGCACGGCGGCGCGCAGGATCAGCATCGCGGTCGCCGCCCCGGCCGCGATCGACAGCGAGACGGCGTAGGGGCCGGTCACGGCGGCCGGCGCGACCAGCACCGGGGCCATGGCCGACAGGAGCGCCGGCACGACGAGCCACCCCGCCCACCACGTCGCCGACGCCCACGACACCTCCCTGGCCCGGACGTGGGCCAGCTCGTGCAGCACCACCAGGTCGAGGACGTCCCGGCGTCCGTACGCGTGGGCGACGGGCACCACGACGACGGCCCGGCCGTACGGGACGGCGGTCGTGTACGCCTGAGCGTCGGCTGCCCCGACCGGCGCGACGACCACCCTCGGGCGGCCCCGGCCACGCAGCCCCAACTCGTCGCACCAGAATTCGAACCGCTGCCCGATCCGCGCCACCGCGTCCCCGTCGGGGGGTCGGCGCCGCCCCCGGCGGGACAGCCCCAGCCGCACCGACAGGCCGTCGAGGAACACGACCAGCCCCGCCAGCACCAGCATCGCCGTCCCACCGGCGAGCTGCGCCGCCTGGCGGGTGGCCTCGAACCCGGTGGCGCAGCGGTCGTACTCGGCACCGCGGCCCACCAGGCGGGCGACCTGCCCGCCGTCGGTCGGCAGGTCGTGCAGGGCGGCGCACGCCTGCACCTCACCCCAGTGCCCGAGGTTGTGGACGACGAACACCACGTCGCCGGCGCCCACCCCCACGGCCACGAGGGCGAGCAGCACCAGCAGGTGCAGCCAGCGCAGACCGCGCTCGGCCCCGGCGGCGGAAGAGGGCTGTCCCACCACGCCTCACCATCCGCTCCACGGTCGACGGTGGTCAGCTGAGCGTAGGTGGACGAGGAGGAGATAGCTGTCGGGTCCGCGATCGCCGGCGCTGGAGGTGGGGCCCGGCGCGGCGGCGCGGGTGGACCTCAGTCCTCGGCGCGCCAGCGGTAGAACTCCTTGGCCACCGCGTCCTCCGGGCCGCGCCAGGTCTCCGGGTTGTACGGGGTGATGAACGTGTTCAGGTCCTCCATGATCTTGGCGAAGGCCGGCTTGGCGTGGCTCTCCCGCATGGCCTGGGCGAACGCCGCGTCGGTGCGCTCCAGCAGGTGCAGGTAGACGTCGTCGATGGAGTACAGCCAGCGCCCGGTGACGCCCAGCTCGACCGGCAGCGACCCCTCGTCGGACTCGGCGAACACGCGGGCGACGTTGGGCTCCGCCCCGGGCTTGATCCGGGCGACGATGACGGTCATGTTCCCGTCGTCCGACTCCGACGCGGGCACCGAGCCCTCGGCCGGGGCCCAGCTGTAGAACTCCTTGGCGACGGAGTCGGACGGGTTCTGCCAGTTCTTCGGATACGGCGTGACGTACGGGGCGATGGCCTCGGCGATCTGCTGGAACGCGGGCAGTCCCCGGGCCTTGCCCAGCGACGCCTTCGGGTCCACGTTGCGCTCGATCACGTGGATGTACAGGTCGTCCAGCGACAGCAGGGTCCGGCCGATCACGCCGAGATCCTGCGGTCGGGTCGTCTTGTCGTAGTAGCCGAAGACGTCGCCGACGATGCCCTCACTGCCGGGGACGATGTGGCAGACGATCACGGACCGGTAGATCATGGCTGCTCCTCAGGTGGGTGGTCGTGAACCGGGCGAGCCCGGCCGGACGAACATGATTCGGGCGGGTAGGGCCACCGGGCGGGTCAGGCGGCGAACCGGACCGGCAGCTCCAGCAGGCCGCGGAACGGCGACGCCGCCGGCAGTCGGCGCAGCTCGGCGACCGGCACCCCGAGCCGCAGCCCGGGTAGCCGGCGCAGCAGCGCCCCCATGCCGATCTGCGCCTCCATCCGGGCCAGCGAGACGCCCAGGCAGTAGTGCACGCCGTAGCCGAACCCGATGTGCGGGGCGCGCTCGCGGCGGACGTCCAGCCGGTCCGGGTCGGCGAAGTGCTCCGGGTCGTGGTTCGCCGAGTTGATCGCCACGCCGACGACCGACCCGCGCGGGATGCACACGCCCTGGTACTCGATGTCCTCGGTGGCGACCCTGGGGCTGGCCACCGGCAGCGGGCCGTCGAACCGCAGCAGTTCCTCGATCGCCGACGGCAGCAGCTCCGGCCTGGCCCGCAGCAGTTCGAGCTGGTCGGGGTGGGTGAGCAGGGCCACCGTCGCGTTGCCGATGAAGTCCGCGGTGGTCTGGTGCCCGGCGAACAACAGCAGGAAGGTGGTGGTCACCAGTTCCTGCTCGGACAGCTCCCCGTCGCGGTCGCAGGCGTCGACCAGCGCGCCGATCATGTCGTCGGCGGGGTGCGCGCGCTTGTCCTGCACCAGGTCGGTGAGGTAGTGGTACAGGCGTAGCTGGGCCTCCTGCACGGCGGCCCGGTCCTTCTCGGGGCTGCGGTTGGCGGACCCGGACGTCCTGATCACCTGCGTCCAGTCGAGGACCCGCTCGTGGTCGGACTCCGGGATCCCGAGCAGGTCACTGATCACCAGCATCGGCAGCGGGATGGCGAAGTCCCGCATCAGGTCGCACCCGCCCTGCGGGACGATCCGGTCGAGCAGCGTGTCCACGAACTCCGCCACGCGGGGGCGCAGCGCCTCGATCCGGCGCGGCGCGAACGCCTGCGACACGATCCGGCGCAGCCTGGTGTGCTCCGGCGGATCCGAGTTGAGCATGTTCTTGTTCAACCCCTCCGAGTTCGGCCCGAAGATCCGCAGGTAGTGCTGGCCGGGCCCGTAGAGGTCCTTGGACAACCTCGGGTCGGTCAGCGCCTTCCGGGCGTCGTCGAACGTGCTGATCAGGTACGAGTCGAACCGCGGCGAGCTGACCGGGCAGACGGGCCGGTCCGCCCGCAACCGGGCGTAGCTGGGGTACGGGTCGGCGGCGAACTCGTCGGTGTAGAGCTCCGACGCGGGGACGGGCTGCTCGGTCATCGCGACTCCTCGGGCTCGTTCCGCAGGACGTGCAGGACCTGGTACGTGTGCCGCTGCGCCGACTCGCGAAGCTCACGGACCACGCGCAGCAGCCGGTCCCGTTGCTCGCTGCGGCCGAACGCGTCCAACCGCTCCCGGTCCGCCCAGTCGCTGATGATCAGATAGCTGCGCGGGTCCTCGGCGTCGCGGACCAGGTCCTGACGCAGGCACCCGTCGAGCATGCGGATCTGCTCGGCGGCCGAGAGCCACTCGGCCTCGAACCGCTGCTCGCAGCCTTCCCTGGTGCGCATCGCGAGCACCGTGCGTACGCCCGTCATCCCGTGCCTCCGGGCACCCGCCGCAAACCGATCATGAGGTCTCCTTCGCCGGCCCTGTGCGAATGGAGTCTGCGGGGCCGGGCGTCACCCCAGCGTCACGGTGCGCCGGGAACTGTGGGCCACCGGTGACAGCCCGTTGACGCCCGGCCGCCGCACGCCCCGGCCGACGGCTCGCGAATCAGTGACCGGCGCAGCGGCGCGCGGGACGTTCCCGCGCGCCGGGCCCGCCCCTCACCCGCGGCTGGGATAGCGGCAGGCGGACCCGGCCGCCTCGGCCTGCTGCCGCTGGTCGAGCGTCACCGGCACCGGCTCGCGCGGGCCATCCGGCCGAACCTGACTGGCCCGCACCAGACCGGTCGGGCTGTCCCCGCCGAGGCAGGCGGCAGCGACCAGGACGACCGGCCCACGGGAAGAGAGGCCCGGCAGCGCGTCGAGCCGGACGCTCGCCCCGACGGTAGGCTCCCGCACGTCGACCAGCCTGACCTGCCGCCAGGTGCGCTCGCCGGACGCCCCCGGATCTCCCACGGAGGTGGCGAAGCCCACGACGTACAGGTCCCTGCCGGTGGCCCGCAACGTCACGATCCCGGAGCGGCCCGCCCCGGTGACGACGGACAGTTCGAGGCTGGTCGAGGTCGGACGGCCGTTGCGACAGTCCGACGCCCGCAGGTCACGCGGTGGGTTGCCGTGCACGACCGCGGAGGAGACGACCCCGCCGCCGGCCACCTTGAACCAGCGCACGTCCGGCATGCCGCCGGTGTTGTCGTAGACCTTCTCACCGACACAGAAGCCGGTGAAGCCGACCGTGCAGTCCGGCGGGATGGTGGTCAGCACGGCTTCGTCCCGGCCCGCCCCGTCGCGCACGTGGGCGCCGCCCCCGTAGGTCACCGCGGTGAAGGCGGTCCCGTCCGGCACGGAGGGACAGCGCGCCGTGCCGGGTGCCGTCGGACCGCCGTCCGGCAGCTTGACCACCGTGCCGACGGCCACGACGGTGACGATCGCGGCGGCGACCGCGACGACGGGTACGACCCACCGCGGGCGCGGCGGCCGGGGCAACGCTCTCCGGGGCCGCCGCACACCGGACGGCGCAACCGCCGGCAGGTCGCGGCCCGCCGGGCCCACGCCGCCGCCCCGCTCCGAGTCGCCGCCCCCTTCCCCGGCGACCTGCCGAACGGGCTCCGCCGGGCGCATCCGCTCCGCCGTCTCGTGCCAGCGCCGCCGCCACTCGTCGGGGTCGCCCCCACACGCGCCGACGTAGGCCAGCAGTACCTCCAGGGTCGGCAGGCGGGCTCCGCCGGCCGCCTCCGACAGCGTCGTCGCGCCGTAGCCGGCGGATCTGGCGAGCTGACGGTAGGTGGGGTTGCCCGCCTCCGCGCGGAGCTTGCGCAACTCGTAGGCGAGGGCCTGCACCGGGCCGGCAGTCGGATCGACGGGTCTCTCCTGACGAGCCACTCAACTCCCCTTCACTCAGCACTTCGAGCAACTCCGACTCATCGTTACCCACGCCGTCCAGCCCAGCCACGCATTGTCCGGAGTTGATTGACCCAGGCCCTTGGGCGTCCCGATCAACCGGGCCGGCGACTAGCAATGGACACGGGACGTCATCGACGGTCCGCACCCGTTTTCGAGACGAAGGAGAAGACCATGAAGGCACGAATGGCCACCATGGCCGGCACAGCCCTCGGCACCCTGGGCCTGCTCGGCACGTTCGCCGCGCCCGCCGCCGCAGCGCCGCAGCGCAACTGCGCGGTCAACCTCGACAGCGGGGCGGTGACCTGCGCGAGCAGCGAGGACCGGGCGCTGCGCGCGGTCGGCGCCCAGGCCAGTCTGGTCATCGCCCGCACCTACACCGGGGCGAACTACACCGGTACGGTGCTGGCCTGGGTCCAGAACCAGGAGTGCACGCCGGCCTACGACGCCGAGTTGCAGTGGGACGACCTGCGCAGCACTGCGGCGGGCGACCTGAACAACAAGATCAGCTCGGTGCACACCTATCACCAGTGCGACGTGAAGCTCTTCGACGGCATCAACTTCACCGGGGCGTCGTCGACCTGGATCGACCAGGCGCCCGTGCTCGGCAACATCGGCGACGGGTGGGGCAACCGGGCGGGTTCGATCAAGTTCTCCTGACCGGCCGGCAGCCGGTCGGCGACCGCTGAATTCGCGCCACCACAGTTGGATCACCAAGCGGGCTCCCGGACGGATTCGTATCCGTCCGGGAGCCCGCCGTTGCCTGCCGTCCGTCAGGTCCAGTCGTCGGGGCGGAGCGGGGCGAGGGGGAACGCGTGGACGAGGCGGCCGGCGTCACCGAACGGTGTGTCGCCATCAGCCGGGCGGCCTTCGGGCGGGGCGACCTGGACGCGGCGGTCGCCGACCTGCACCGGCTCCCCGCCGGGCTGGCCGTCCGGGGCGTCCTGGCGGCCGACCTGCTGCCCGCGCTCCTGCGCTCCATGTCGCTGGCAGACCGGGACCGGATCCGGCAGATCGCCGCCCTGCTGGAGATCGCCGAACGAAACCCGCCCGACACGGCGGAGTGGCCACAGGTGCGCGCGGGCGCCCGCTCCGTGGCGCTGCTGCAGGCCGGCGTCGACGGGGAGGTGGCGGACGACCGGGCGATGCTCGCGGAACTGGGCTCCCTCCTCGACGAGGTCGGCGGTGACGACAACCCGGCGACCGCGCCGCTGATCGGCTCGGTCCGGAGCATGCTCACGTACCTGCAGGCTGTCGAGAGCGGCGACGAGGCCGCGCTGCGGCGCTTCCCGGACGAGGCGCGCCGGATCCGGGACCGGCTGGCCGGCAACCCCGCCATGTCGCACCTCGCGGACACCTTCGCCGGTCTCGTGGACGTCATCGGGGCAAACCATCGCAACGAGGACCTGCGGCCGTCCATCGACCGGCTCCGGCAGTCCGTCGAGCACCTGCCACCGGACGACCCGCTGCGGAGCGCCTTCGAGGAGATGGCGATCGTCGCCGGCCCGCTCGCCGGACTGTACGGCGACGGCCCGGACGCCCTCACCGACGAGCAACTCGCCGCCATGGCCAGCGTGACGCTGCGGCCGGGACTCGGCGCGGAGGGCCAAGCGTCGTACCACGGGGGCGTCGGCGGGGCGGCCGTCAACTCCGGCTGGGGGGCCGATCCGGCCCGCGTCGAGCAGGGCATCGAGCATCTCCGCACGGCGGTGGCCCTCGTCGGCCCCGACAGCCCCAAGCGCCCGCTCCATCTGTTGGGGCTCGCGGTCGCCCTGTACCACCACGGCGAACTCACCAGCTCCACCGGGGACGTCGAGGAGGCGGACGGGCTGCTCGAACAGGCACGAACGCTGGCCGGCGGGCCGGCGCACCCGATGTGGGGGGCCATCAACGAGATGCTGTCGCACACCCGGCGGCGGCGCGGGGCCGCGCCGGACCCGCACAGGGTGGCCCTGGAGGGGCTCCAGGAACACGCCTGGAAGGTGCTGCTCCAGTCCGACCTGCCGGCCGCGAACCGTGCCGCGCGGCGGGCGGCACGGGACGCGGTCGACGTCGCCCGGCAATGCCTCATCTTCAACGACCCGGCCGACGCCATCCGGGCCCTCGACGCCGGCCGGGGGCTCGCCCTCCACGCGGCCACCGAGGTCCGTAACATCCCCCGTCGCCTCGACGACGCCGGCCGGCCCGACCTCGCGGGCCGCTGGCGGGAAGCCGCGGCGACCGGCTCAGCGGAGAGCCTCCCGACCGGCCTGCGCCACGAGGTGCTGACCGTGCTCGCCGCCCCGGGTGGCGGCGGGGCACCGCTCGACGTGCCGGGGCTCGACGAGATCCGCGCCGCCCTGGCCGCCCTCGACGCCGACGCACTCGTCTACCTGGTGCCGGGGGACGGGCCGGTGCCGGGCTTCGCGGTCATCGCGCCGCAGCGGGGACCGGCCGGCTACATCCCCCTCGCCAACCTGCACGTCCGCGACGACCTCGACGTCGAGCGGTATCTCAGGGCCCTGGCCCGGCGGGACGCGGCCGTCGCGGACCCGGGCCGGGACCTGACCGCCCTCGACGACCCGACCGACTTCGCCGCCAGCCTCGACTCGATGTGCGACTGGGCCTGGCGGGCGGCGATCGGCCCACTGGTGGAGCGGTACCTGCCCACGCTCGCCCGTCCCGACGCCGGCCGGCCGCCACGGGTGGTCCTGGTGCCGATGGGGGAACTCGCCCGGTTCCCGTGGCAGGCGGCCCGCCGGTCGGACGGCACCTACGCGGTGCAACTGGTCGCGTTCTCGCAGGCCGCCTCCGCGCGCATGCTGTGCCACTCGGCCGCCCTCGCCCCCGTGCCGTCCGCACCGGTCGGCCTGGTGGTGGGGGACCCGGACACCGGCCGGGTGGCGCCGGACCTGGCCGCTGCCCGGGCCGAGGCGTACGCCATCCACCGGTCCTTCTACCCCGGCGGGAAGTACGTCGGCCGACGGGTGGACGGCTCGACGAGCAGATCCGGGCCCGGCGGCGTCGACGAGGTCCGGGACTGGCTGACCAGCACCAGCCCGGGCTCCGGCGCCATGCTGCACCTCGCCTGCCACGGCGTCATCAACACCGACCCGGAGTCCGCCACCTCCTACCTCCTGCTGGACGGCGGCGGGCGGTTGACCGCCGAGGAGCTGGTCGAGCTGACGGCACGGTCGCCGGACCGCGACATCGGCCTGGTCGTGCTCGCCGCCTGCCGCACCGGCCTGGCGATCAACGGGTACGACGAGGCGTACAGCCTGGGCACCGCGTTCCTCGCCGGCGGGGTCCGGTCGGTGCTCTCGACCCAGTGGGCGATCCCCGACCGGGCCACCTCGGTGCTGATGTACATGTTCCACCACCACGTGATGGCCGAGGGGCTACCCGCGTGGGAGGCGCTGCGGCGGGCGCAGATCTGGATGCTCGACCCCGAACGGTCGCTCCCGGACGGTATGCCGGCGCGGCTACGCCAGCAGTTGCACCACGAGGAGCTCGCCCATGTCGCCGCCTGGGCCGGCTTCGTCCACTGGGGATGGTGAGCCGCCGGCTGGTGGCCCCGAGCAGGAGAGGGAGACCGTGCACGAGGACACCGAGAAGGAGCTGAGGGCCCGGCTGACCCGGCTGACCGGAGCCGCCCGCACGCGCCCGCTGCTCGAGCTCTTCCAGATCCTCGCCGACCGGTACTGGCGTGCCGGCCCCGGCCGGCCGGCCGCCCTGCCCGCGCTCGACGAGGCGATCGACTGCCTGGCCGAGGCGTACGGCCATCTCCGGCCCGGCGACCCGATGCGGGCACAGGCCGCCGGCCACCTGGGATGGTTCCTCGGCACGCGGCAGATCGCGCACGGCGGGCCGGAGAGCGACCGGCCGCGGGCGATCGGGCTGCTGGAGGAGGCACTCGCAGCGACCAACCTGCCACCCATGTTCACGTTCATCGCGCGGCTGACCCTGGGCCAGCTCCACCTGACCTCGGTGGTCCGTGGGTTCCAGTCGCTCGACATGTCGACGCTGCTGGCGGGAACGGGACACCGGCCCGACCTCACCGAGGCTGACCGGGCCATCGACTGTTTTCAGCAGGTGCTGGCCGGTCACCTGCTCAGCACCGAGATGGCCGAGGGGACGCAGGCCATGCTGACGTGTGCCGAGACGGTACGGGACCTGTTCGTCGGGCTCGACGCCGGCACCGGCATCGACTTCGAGCCGATGATGCGGGCGATGGCCACGCTGCAGGAGGTGCAGCGACGGACTGCGGACGGGGTGAACGCCGGCACGATGCCGCGGCTGCCGAACCTCCTCGGCGGGCGGTCGACGGCCACCGTGGACACGCTGGACTTCCCCGTCACGGTCCTGCACGGGCCGGAGCCCGTCCTCCTGCACGGGCCGGAGCCCGTCCCCGGCGCCGGCGACCGCGTCAGGCCGTCGGCGGCACCCGTCGACCCGGCGGCGCTGCGGCGCGCCCTGCGGGAGCGGGTGGCGGGCGGCGGCGACCCGCACGCCGCCCTCGCGGCCCTGCTGCGCCCGGACGCGCCGCCGCCACCGGCCGGGCTGGTCGACGACCTGGTGGGACTGGCCACCTCCGTCACCCACGCGGCGGGCGCCACCGCCACCGCCGCCGACCGGATCGTGCTGGCCGTGGCGCTGTACCTGCGCGGTCGCGACGACGCCGACGACGGGTGGGGGGACGCCGACGACGACGCCGGGGCCGCCGCCGTGGCGTTGTCGGCCGCCGCGGACGCCCTCCCCGCCGACCCGTCCGGCGCCGTTCCGCTCGCCGTCGACCTGGCGAGGCTCCTCGACGGGCGCAACCCCGAGGGGCGGGTCTGCGACGCCCTCCACGACCGGTTCGCCCCGGTGGCGCAGGCGCTGCGCGGCGTCCGGGTCCAGGCGCTGGCCTGGCCTCGGCCGGACGGGACGCGCCTGCTGCTGCACACCGACGACGGCAGGTTCCGCGACGGCCGCCCCGACGGGGCCCTGCCGCCCCGGGTCGTGGTCGTCGGCACCGAGCCCCTGCCCGACGACGACGCGGTGATCTCCCACGTCACCTCCGCCCGGCAGGCGGGCGAGCTGGCCGGCCGTGTCCCGCTCCGGGTCACCGAGGCCCCGGTGCTCGTGGTGGACCCCCGGGGCGGCCACGACGAGGCGAGCCTCGTGCGCCTGTGCCGCCGCCTCTACCCCCGGGCGGTCGTCCTGGGCCGCGCCGACGGAGGCAGCGACGGCCCCGGCACGCCGGAAGAGGTGCGGCGCCGCCTCGACGCGTCGATGCTGCACCTGACCTGCGGCGTCAGCGCCACCGGGACGCTGGAGCTGGCCGGGTCGACCGACCTGGACATCGCCGCGATCACCGGGCGGACGACGCGCACCGCGACCGAGGGCGGCCTGGTCGTCCTGCCGCCCACCGGCAGCGGGTCCGGGCCGCTCGCCGAGGCGTTCCTGGCGGCCGGCTTCACCGGGGTGGTGGGCTGGGCCCGGCCGGTGCCCCGCCCGGTCGCCACGCTGATGCTGGCCGTCCTGCACACCGGGCTGGTCCGCGGCGGGCTGCGGCCGGCCGCCGCCGTCCGCTCGGTGCGCCGGTGGCTGGCGTCACCGGACCGCAGGACGCCGGCCGGGCTGGCACCGGCCCCCATGGACGTCACCGGCCCGGCCCTCGCGGACCCTGGGTACCGCAGCGCCATGGTGTACCACGGGATCTGAGCCGCCATGGTGTACCACGGGATCTGAGCCGCCATGGGGTACCACGGGATCTGAGCCGGACGGCGCCCCGGCTCAGTTCCCGGGCCCGGGAACCTCGATCACGAGGGGGACGGTGACGGTCGCCCAGTCGTACGCGCCGTCCTCGGCGGACGCCACCAGGTCGCGGTGCTGGACGGCGCGACCGACCCGGTCGAGGAAGCCCCGGACGGCGAACGGCCCCCGAGACCCGCCGCGCGGGTCGCCCAGCGCCGGCATCTCGAACGGCTCCGGGCTGAACTGCTCCTCCGCCACCACCAGCTTCAGCCAGTCCCGCGCCCGCCTCCCCGGTTCGGGCACGGAGCCGGCCGGCAGGGACGCCACCACCCGGCGTCCCCGCAGGGCCGCCGTGCGCCCGCCCGGGACGACGTGGTCGCCCGGAAACAGGTCGGCGTGGACCCGGAACCGCTCGGTCAGGTCCAGCAGGACGCAGAACAGCCGGCGGTCGCTGCGGTTGTGCAGCCGGACGAAGAATTTGGGCGGCACCCACCCGGCCGGGCCGGGCTCGTAGCGGAGCCTCACCACGCCGTCGGCGTCCGCCTCGACGGGCGCACGGGTGAGCGGCGCGATCGTCTCCCCCGGTCGGGCCGCGACCACCTCGACGGCCACCGCGCCCGCCAAACCGGTCACCGGGTTGGTGAGGTCGCGCAGTTGCCGCCACCGGGCGATGTGCTCCAACTCCCGGACGGCCCGCCGCGCCCCGCCGCCGACGACGACGGTCAGGTCGCCGGTCAACCGGACGCCCTGCCGGTCCTCCACCCGGGCCACGCCCGGGCGCGGCGTCCGTACCCGCAGCTCCGGGACCGTGTCGGTGCCCGCCGGGTCGACCGGGCGCAGGTACGCCGACGGCCCGCCGTCCGGCCCGGCCGTGCCGAGCGCGGCGAGCACGGCGGCGGCGGTGGCGCGGTCCTGGTCCGCGCCGCCCACCGCCACGGTGGTGGCGGGCAACGGCACCCGGCTGAGCACCACCCGGTACTGCCTGTCCGGCTCGGGCCGCCACCTGACCGGCTCCACCAGGCTCCGCTCGGCGAGCACCTGGACGACCTCGGCCTCCCGCACCGGCGACCCGCCGACGACGGCGACGCGGACCGCGCCCGCCGTGGCGTCGGGGGGCGGGAGCAGACCGTGGCAGCTTCCGGCGTTGACCTCCCACCCGTCGCGGGCGTACCGCAGCACCAGGCCGGACTGCGGCGGCGCGAGGCGTCCACCGAGGAACGGCCGGTCGGCGATGCCGCGACCGGGCGGAACGAGCTGCGGCACCTGCTGGTACGCGTTCTGCTCCACCTCGACCTGGGCGGCGATCAGCAGGTCCCGGTACGTCGCCGTCGGCCCGAGCCGGCCGAGGGCGCGCAGCAGCGCCCAGCTGAACAGCCCTCGCCGCCGGCCGCCCAGGTCCATCTCCTGGGCCGCCTCGTGGGACCGGCTGGCGGCCAGGACGACGTGGTCCGGCGCGGGCGGCGACGGGCGCTCGTCGACCGCCAGCTCCGGCAGCAGCAGCTCCCGCGCCGGCGGCGCCGGCATCGGCTCCACCGCGCGGGCCCGCGCGCCCGGTTCCCGGTCCTCAAGCTCCCGGGTGGCGCCCGCGGAATGGCAGCTGTCGAGCACCACGGCCACGTGTCCCGCCCGGCGGGCCACCTCGTCGAGCAGGATCGACAGCTCCTTGTCCAGCAGGTCGGGCACGCCGCCGTGGCGGCTGTCCGCGCAGACCAGGGTCTGCACCAGGTGGGACGGTTCGGCGTACCACCACTGCGGGGCGGAGGCCTGCGACCCGTGGCCGCTGAACCAGAACAGGGCGGTGTCCCCGGAGCGGGCCCGACCGAGATGGGACCGCAGCGCCCCGATCACCGCCTCCCGGGTGGCCTGCCCATCCGACAGCACGAGCGCGTCGAGGTCGACGCCGGGGGCCGTGCGGGTCTGTAGGTAGGCCAGGGCATCGTCGATGTCGGTGCGGCACCCGCGCAGGTCGGGCACCGCCGGTGAGCGGTACCTGTCGATGCCGACCAGCAGGGCGTACAGGGTGCTCATCCGGTCTCTCCCGGGCCGACGTACAGCCAGCCGTGTTCGACGAAGTCCTTGGCCGGCAGGTCCACCGTGACCGGGGCGAAGTCCGCCGGCAGGGGTGGTCGGGTCGCGTGCGCGATGACGTCCTGGAACAGCACGTCGGGCAGCCCGAGGACGAAGTCGACCGCCGGTCGCGCGGCCAACGCCTCCCGCAGGGGCGGGCTGTCGAGGATGCGGTGCACCGCGACGGCCGCCACGCCGACCCAGCCGTTGGCCGCCGCCTTGACCAGTCCCCGGTGCAGCGCGACCCGCAGCCGCAGCCGGTCCGCCGGTTCCCGGCCGGCGTTCAGCTCCCGCAGGTGCCGCTCCAGGCCGCGCACCAGACGGGAGATCACCACGGCCTCGTCGATGCCGACCGGCAGCACGGTGAACTGGCCGTCGCCCTGCGGTTGGGGGGTGACGTCGGAGTCCGACACCCCGGCCGCCCGCCGGGCCAGTGACAGCAGCGCGACCAGGTCCCGCTGGACCTGCTCGGCGGCGGCGGTGCTGCGTCTGCTGTAGCCGGACACGTCGGCGGCCATGCACAGCCGGACCGCCGCGCCGTCCACGGGGCAGCCCGGGGAGAGCGTCTCGTCGAACCTCACCGACTCGCGCAGGCCGGCGCTGTACCGCTCCCGGCCACCGGCGACCCGCACCCGGACGTCGAGGGTCCCGGCGACCCGCGTCGTCCCGGCCGGCAGCTCCAGCAGCGCGTGCATGCCGTGGGCGCGGGGCACCAGCAGCTCGCCGCGCGGGTCCTCGTACGTCCAGCCGAACTCGTGGCGGTGGATTCCGAAGACGTGGGCCCGGGGCGTCGCCGCCCGGCTCGCCAGCCGGCGCAGCCAGCCCGGACGGGTCCGGGTCGCCGCCACGACGTGCGCCGCGGTCGCCGACGCCGGCTCGGCCTCGCCGGCCGGATAGGTCGGGTAGGTCGGGCCGAGCGCGCCGCCTGCGTCACCAGCCGGATAGGTCAGGCCGAGCGCGCCGCCGTCGCCGTCCAGCCGCGCGGCCAGCGCCCGCACGTCGGCCAGCGTCACCTCGAAGCACGCGGCCGTGTACCGCTGCCCCCTCGGCAGGGCGTCCAGGTCGAAGGCGAACAGCGCCCCGACGTACGACCCACCCGTCGCCTCGGCCCGGCGGCGCAGGTACACCGGCAGGTCCCGGACGGGCACGGGGTACAGCAGGGGCCGCCCGCAGCGCACCGGGATCGGGGCGGTGGCCGGCCCCCCGTCCGGGGTTCGGTCCCCGGTCGGGACCAGTTCGCCGTGGGCGAGCAGGTCGGCTTCCCGCAACTCGTCGACCGCGTCCTCGCGCTGGTCGTCCGGCCCGGTCACCGTGCCGCCCCCGAGACCCTCGCGACCCCGCCGCGTCGCACGGGTGCGGGGTGCCGCCAGGTGAACGCCGCACCGCCCAGCTCCACGGTCTCGCCCGGGCCGCAGGTGCCGGCCTGCCGGCCGGCGGCCGAGCCGTCCGGGGAGTAGCGGATCACCAGGCGGATCTCGGAGGACGCGGCGGAGCTACGGGACGCGGTCACCTCGCCGTACCCGGGCAGCCCCGCCGATCCGGCGGTGAGCGCGGCCCGACGGCCCGCCAGCGGCAGCTCGTGCTCCTCCCCGCCGGGTGGCCGTACCCGCAGCGTCCCGGCGAGGGACGGGGCCAGCCGCCGCCGGCGCATCCACCACCCGACCCCGGCCAGGGCCAGCAGCAGGACGCCGCCGGCGGCCCACCACCTGAGGCTGCCGCGCTCGGCGGAGAGGGACACCGGGGCCGCCCCGTCGTCCAGTCGCGGCGCGAAGGTCAGCCCGAGGTCACCGGTCAGCACGCCCGCCCACGGTGAACCCACGTCGCCGCTGAGGGTCAGCGTCGTGTTCGCCGTGACCTGGGACAGTGGGGCCACCCGGCGGGGGCCGGCGTCCCACTCGACGGTCACCGGCACGGTCGCGGTGCCGCCGGCGGGCAGCTCGACCGGGCCGGCCGGCACCGTGACCCGGACGTCCGGCCGGTCACTGCGCACGGCGAGGTGATCGACCACCAACGGGATTCTCGTGGCGGTCGACCGGAGCCGGACCTCCAGCCGGGTCCGGCCGGCGGCGATTTGGCCGGTGGCGGCGGGCCAGGTCACCTCGATGCCGTGGGTCACGTCGTCGCCGAGCACGCTGCGGGCCTTCGCCGCGCGGGCTGCGGACTTGGGCTGCTCCAGTTGCTCGCCCAGCCGGTCGATCGACGCGGGCGCGAGAATCCGGGCACCCGGGTAGACCCTGGCCAGCAGCGGCGCGCCGGTCGACCCCGCCAGCGGCACGGCGTACGCGTTCAGGGAGGTCCTCCGCAGCGACCGGCCGGCCCCGGCCAGCTGGTTCCACGCGTACCCCTGCTCGAACGGGTACGCGCTGCCGGCCGGCGGTTCGTGCCGCCCGTCGGTGAGCAGGACGACCGTGGCGATCTGCGGCCTGCCCTGGCGGTTCAGCAGCCGCAGGCTCGTCTCGATCGCCGCGCCGATGTCGGTGTGCTGCCCGTCGGCGGTGGGCGGCAGCTTGCCGACGACCTGGTCGGGAGAACGGCCGGCCGGGCCGTCGTGGACCACCCTCGCCGCGTCCGCGAAGGTCACCAGGGCGATCCGGTCGTCCGGCGCGAGCGCGGCGAGGAACGACCGCAGCGACGCCTTCACCCGCTCGTACCGCCGGCCCTCGCGCATCGACCGGGACACGTCCACCAGCACCACGTAGTCGCCCGCCACCCGGTTGACGCCGAGCGCCGAGTACACCTCGTCGCCGGTCGCCGGGGCCGCCGCCGCCGGGCCGCCGGGCAGGCCCACGGCGGCCAGCGCCGCGAGCGCCGCCAGGAAACCCGCGGCCGTACGTCGAACACTGCCCACTGTTCGTCCTCCGCCCGTGCCGTCCGTCGCCTGTGCCTGACGGACGGGACCGCCCGGCGCGGGCGACGCGGTCCGTCAGACATGACCGAGACGCCCGCCGCAGCGGCGGAAGGGACCAGGGAGGGAGCACGGGGTGCACGAGGAACCGCAGGGTCCCGCCGAGGAGGAACCCGCCGTCGGGGCGGGCCCGCAGGCGGTCGCCCCGGAACCCGCCACGGGCCCGGACCGGCTGGACGAACTGGCGCAGCGGCTGGGCGACGAACTGGCCGGGCTCCGGGCCGAGGTCGCCCGCGAACACCACCGCGCGGCGGCCCGCGAGCAGGTCATCGACCGGCTGCACGAGGAGAACCAGCGCCTGCGGGCCGGCGAGCGGCTGCTCCTGCTCCGCCCGTTGCTGACCGACCTCCAGCGGCTGCGCCACGACCTGCTGCGCACCGCCGCGGGACTGCCCGCCGGGTTCGACACCGCCGCGGCGGCGGACATGCTGCGCAGCTATGCCGCCAGCCTTGAGCTGACCCTCGAACGGGGCGGTGTCACCGTGCTGGTCCCGGTGCCCGGCGCCGCGTTCGATCCGTCGACGCAGCGGGCCGCCGGGACGGTGCCGGCCGTCGACCCCGGCCAGGAGGGAACCGTCGCCGAGGTCGTCCTGGACGGCTACCACGACGTCGAGGCCGGGCGCACGGTCGTGCCCGCCGCGGTCAGGGTCCACCGCTGGCTCCCCGACCCGGCTCCCGTACCGGCCGGCACCGGGCCGGGGCCCGCGAGCGCCACCCAGCCCACGCCCAACCCGTGACAGCCCAGCGGAACAGCGGACAGGAGCACCATGTCGGACGAGAACCTGACCTTCTTCGGCATCGACCTGGGTACGACGTACTCGGTCGTGTCGTACATCGACGAGACCGGCCGGCCCGCCGTCGTCCGCAACGTCATCACGAACGACGAGACCACCCCGTCGGTCGTCTACTTCGAGGAGGGCGCCGGCGAGGTGGTGGTGGGCGAGGCCGCCAAACGCGTGTCCCGGCTCTACCCGTCCCGGGTGGTCGAACGGGTCAAGCGGAGCATGGGCAGGGAGGCGCAGTGGGAGTTCGACGGCACCACGTACACCCCTGAGTCGATCTCCGCGCTGATCCTCAAGCAGCTCGCCCAGGACGCCGAGTACTACACGAAGCGCCCGGTGCGCCAGGTGGTGATCACGGTGCCGGCGTACTTCGGCCTGCTGGAGCGGGACGCCACCCGCAACGCCGGCAGGATCGCCGGACTGGACGTCGTCGAGGTCGTGCCCGAGCCGGTCGCCGCCGCCCTGCAGTACGACCTCGACGGCGAGGCCACCCGGACGGTCCTGGTGTACGACCTGGGCGGCGGCACCTTCGACACCACGGTCATCCGGATCGACGCGGACGCCGTCGAGGTGCTCTGCACCGACGGCGACCAGCAGCTCGGTGGCGCCGACTGGGACGCGCGCCTGGTCCAGTACCTGGTCGACGAGTTCGTGGGCCACGCCGGGCCGGCCGACGATCCGACCCTGGACGAGGAGTTCATGCAGGACCTCGCGCTGACCGCGGAGGAGGTCAAGCGGCAACTGTCGACCGTGACGTCACGCCGGGTCCCGATGCGCTACGCGGGCGCGTCCACGTCGGTGGAGGTCACCCGGGAGACGTTCGAGGACGTCACGCGGGACCTGCTCGACCGGACCGTCGAGTACACCGAGCGCACCCTGCACACGCTGGGCGACAAGCTGGGGATCGCCGATCCGGCGGCGGCCGTCGACGAGGTGTTGCTGGTCGGTGGCTCCAGCAAGATGCCGGCGGTGGCCCGGCGGCTGGCCGAGAAGTGGGGCTGGACGGCCCGCCTGCACGACCCCGACCTGGCGGTGGCCAAGGGCGCGGCCCGGTTCGCCCTCAGCCGGGCGCTGTGGGCGTGGGACGGGCAGGGCGCGGCGCCGACCGCCGAGGAGAAGCAGCAGCGGGCGTCGGCGCTGGCGCTGGCGCTCGGGATGGACGAGGAGTCGCTGACCGCCAGCGCCAACAGGCGGATCGTCACCGTCCTGCCGAAGTCCTTCGGCGTGAAGTTGCAGGACACCTCGGCGCCCGACTGGCGGTCGCAGCCGGAGAAGATGTACGTCGAGCACCTCATCCACGCGAACGAGGCGCTGCCCATCGAGGGCCGCGAGTTGGACGCCCGCACCATCGAAGACGGCCAGACCGCCGTGCGGATCGAGATCTACGAGCAGGCCGGCGCCGCCGAGAGCCCCGACCTGGCGGCGAACAAGCCGGTGGACCGGGGCGCGGGGGTCATCGGCGGCCTGCCGCCGCTGCCGAGGCACTCGCCCGTCGCCATCAGCATGGGCGTGAGCGTGGGGGGAGAGCTGAGACTGCACGCGGTCGAGCCGGGCTCCGGGCAGGAACTCACCATCGAGGTCCAGGTCAGCGTCCTCAGCGAGGACGAGGTGCACCAGGCCCGGGAGGTCGTCGCGGCGCTCACGGTGCGGGGCTGAGCTGATGGCGTTCGACCAGCGCAGGTACCTACAGGACGTGATCATGCCGCTGCGGGACCAGCCCGGCGGGCTGTCGCCCACGGACCTGGCCCGGCACTACGCGGTCACCCCGGACATGTCCCCGGCCCAGCTCCGAGACCACCTGACGGCGATCCGGCGGCTGTGGAACCAGCGTTCGGGCGGCGTCGACGCGGGGGCCCGGGTCTGCGCGCAGCTGTTCAGCCGGGACGAGCAACTGCGCGCCCAGCACGGCGCGGACATGTTCGAGCCACGGTGGTGGCGGGAGCGGGCCGAGGATCACGACCGGGGATCCCGCGCCGAGTCCGAGCGCTTCGCCCGGGACCTCGCCCGGGCGTACGGCGCGCTGGGCCGGATCACCCGGGGCCAGCTCAAGGAGATCGCCGGGCACTGGCCGGGCCTGGACCCGGGCCAGATCGACGAGGCGGTCCGGCGCGCCGGCCTGGCGGTGGTGGATCCGGTCGAGCTGCCCGCCGGCTCCGGCATGGAACGCACGGCGTACCGCGCCCTGGTCCGGCTCCAGGACCTGCTCGGCGTGCCCACCGTCGTCCAGGTGGTGCACCCCGACGGCGCACCGTTCCGGTTGCTCGGTCCGGAGGCGGTGGCGCTCGACGCGGCCACGGTGCGCGCCCGCGCGCAGGAGGCGAACCGGTTGGCCGACGCCACTGCGGTCCGTACCCGCAAGGAGGCACTGGGTCTGCTGGAGCGGGCCGTGGGCGACGGCGTGGACCTGCGGGCGCTCGCGGTGTTCCAGGTCGTCGAGCGGCTCCGGGCCGGACGGGCCAGGGGAATCGCGGACGGCATGCTGGTGCCGATCGCCACCGACGCCGGACTGGAGCAGGGCGACGCCCAGTCGGTGGTCGCCAGCCTGCCGGTCGACGCGGACCCCGAGGCCGGCCCGGCGGACAGGATCCGTGACCTGGTCGCCGACGGGCGGCTCCTCGCGGCCCGGCAGGCCCTGGCGGTGCTGTCGGCCGACGACCCGCACCGCGAGGAGCTGCAGAGCCAGGTCGATGCCCTGCTGAGCGAGGTCGATTCGCTGCGGCGGGCGGCCGACGAGGCGGCCCGGACGGAGCGCGAGGAGGAGGCGGCCCGGCTGCTGCGCTCGGCGCTGCGCATCGCCGGTGACGACGACGGTCTCGCCGACCGGCTCGGCGCGCTCGCGCCGCCGCCCCCGCGCGACCTGTCCGCGCGGGCGGTGGACACCGGTGTCCGCCTGACCTGGACGGCACCGCCCACCCCGGCGGTGGAGGTGCGTTACCGGGTGGTCCGCGCCGACCGGCCGCCCCGCTCCTCGGCCGACGGCGAGACGGTCGTGGAGGGCTCCCTGACGGATGCGACGGACGGTTCCCCGCCGCCCGCCCGGCCCCTGCACTACGGCGTCTTCGCCAGCGTCGGCGGGGACTGGTCACGACCGGCGACGGTGCGGATCCTGGTGGTGCCGCCCGTGGTGGCCGTGCGGGTGTGGGTGCGCCCCGACGAGATCTCCTGCGCCTGGCGGGCGCACCCGGCCGCGGAGGGCGTGCGGGTGCGACGCACCCTCGGCCGGCCGCCGGCCTCCCCGCAGGACGGGGAGCCGGTGGCCGCGGGCCGCACCGGGCTCTCGGACGACACCGGCGACGGCAGGACCGACCGGTACTACGGCATCGTCGCGGTCTACCGCGACGAACACGGCGAGGAGGTCGCCTCGCCGCTCGTGGTGGCCCGCGCGGCGCTGCGCGACACGGCCCCACCGCACGTGGAGCGGCTGCGGGCCCACGTCACCGCGGTCGACACGCAGACCGCGACGGCCCACCTCGCCTGGCTCACCCCCTCCGGCGGCACGGTGTCGGTCCGCCGGTCCGAGCTGGCCCCGTCGTGGGCGGCGGGCGAGCGGATCCGCCGCGACGAGCTGGAGGGGTACGGCGAGGCGCTGGTCAGCGACCGGCTGGAGCAGGGGGCGGAGACCCTGCTGGAGGTGACCGTCCCGAGTGGTCGGTTCGTGTACGTGCCGTTCACGGTCGACGCGGCGACCGGTACCGCCGTGGTGGGCGAGCCGGTCCTGCTCGGGGTGGCCGAACCGGTCCAGCAGCTCGTCGCCCGCCGCACCGGCGACGAGGTCAACATCGCCTGGGTGTGGCCGCCCTCGGTGCATCTGGCGGAGGTCACCTTCACGCCACCGCACGGCCCGCCGGTGGTCCGGCGGCTGACCCGTGGCCAGTTCACCGAGTCGGGCTGCCGCGTCCCGGTCTCCTCCGGCGGCGGCCGAATCTCCGTCCGGTCGGTCGAGCGCGGCCCGGCCGGGGAGACGTTCTCCGTCCCCGAGTCCGTCCCGGTCGACCGCGTCCCCGTGGCGGTCGGGTACCACCTCCAGCGCGCCGGCGGGCCCTTCAGCCGCAAGCGGCTGCTGAGCGTCGACGTCGACCGGCCGTGCGAGGGGGTGGAGCTGCTCCTCGTGGCCGCGCCGGGCCTGGCCATGCCGGTACGGCCGGAGCAGGGCACCGTGGTGGCCCGGGTGACCGGTCTCTGCCTCCAACCGGACGCGCCGTGGCGGATGCCCTTCACGATGCCCTCCGGCCTGGCCAGGCCGTACTGGCTGCGTTGCTTCGTGATCCGGCCGACCGGGGTCCGGGTCACCGACCCGATCCACGAGATGAAGGTGTCCTGAGATGACCACCCCCTCCTGCCCGTACTGCTACGCCAAGATCGACCTACGGGCGCCGTGGTTCCGCTGCACGGGGCGCCGGGCACCGGGCAAGGAGCCCTGCAAGCCGCATTGGGACGTGGCCCGCGAGCAGGCGATCGGCATCAAGGAGATGGTGCTGCCGTCGTTCGCGGGGCCGCGTCGCGCCCTGCGGGCGGTGACCGCCGCGGCCTGCCCGGACTGCGGCGCCGAGTCCGCCGTGAAGGTCTGCCCGACCTGCCACAGCCGGCTGCCGGCGACGTTCGGCGAGGGGCGCAGCCCGCTCATCGCGATGGCGGGCGCGCGGCACACCGGCAAGAGCGTCTACCTCAAGGTGCTGTCGTACCAGTTGCGACACGGCATGGGGCAGCGCTTCGGCGCCGACGTCCGCCTCGTCGGCGACAGCCAGTTCCGGGCCGAGACCGGCGGCGGCAAGGACTTCCTCGACCCGGCCGGCGCGCTCTTCCCCGACGGCGGGCTCTACCAGCGCACCAACCAGGCGGAGTTCGGCCGACGCGAGCCGATCGTGTTCGCCTGGCGGCAGAACCGGGGGATCACCGGCTACGAGACGACCTTCCTGTCCTTCTTCGACACCGCCGGGGAGGACCTGATCGACCAGGAGACGGTCGACAACCTGCGCTACCTCGGCGCGGCCGACGCCCTCATCCTGCTGCTCGACCCGTTCATGATCCCGCAGGCCCGGGACCTGATCGACCTGCCGGACTCGGCGGTCGAGAAGCACGCCAGCACCATCGACGTGGTCAACCGGGTGACCGAGAACCTCCGGATCAGCCACCGCCTCGGCGGCCGGCGGAACATCCCGATCCCGGTGGCCGTGGCGTTCGCGAAGATCGACGCCTTCTTCGACGTGCTGGGCCCGGACCACCCCCTGGTCCGCCGTCCGGCGCCCGGTCCCTGCTACGACGAGCAGGCCGGACGGGTCACCCACGAGCACGTCCGCGCGCTGCTGCACGAATGGGGGGCCGACGACATCGACGCCCACCTCACCCTCAACTACCGCAACTTCCGCTACTTCACCGTCTCGGCGCTCGGGGCCGAGCCGGACTACGACAAGAACGAGGTCGACGCGCGCGGGGTCCGGCCGTTCCGGGTCGACGAGCCGCTGCTGTGGCTGCTCAGCAAGTTCAACGTGGTGCCGCGCAGCAGGGCCGCCCGATGACGGGGCGGTTCGAGACCCTGGTCTACACCGACTGCCGCCCCGGGCAGGGGCTCAAGGGCGTCGCCGGGCTGCAGTTCCAGGCCCGGTCCTCCGACGAGGCCGCCGCCGGACAGGACCTGGTCCGCAACAACCTGCTCTACGAGCCGCCGTCGTCGTGGATGGCCGACCGGCGGCCCGTCGCGCAGTACCCGCCCTCGTTCGCGCACATCCGGTCCGGTGGTCTCCTGGCCACGGCAGCGGGGGTCTACCTGGGCCGCGAGGCCAACGGCACCCGGGAGGGCAACCAGCTCACCCACGCCGTCGTCACCACCGACGCCGCCAGCTACGACGACCTGCGGCCGGCGCAGCTGTTCCGCGCGGCGTTCTGGTCGACAGAGCCGGCACCGACGACCCGCAGCGCGCCGGTGGAACTCACCGGCGGGATGGGTGCCGCCCTCTCCCCCGCCCACGCGCGGGACTTCGTGCTCGCCCAGCCGAACGGGCCGGTGACGCTGCTCGCCCTGGTCTCCGCCCTCGCCGAGGCCGGGCAGCCCGGCCGGCGGCGGGTGCTCTTCGTCGGCGACGACACGGCGTCGGTCGTGTCGTGGATCGTCGCGGGCACCCTCCTCGTGCCGCGTGAGCGGGCACTGGAGTTGGGGTTCAAGGTGTTCTCGACCGACCCGGCGCGTTCCGCGCTGCCGATCGTCGCGGTGCTGCCGGAGTTCGCCGGCTCGGCCGGCCGGGTCGACAACGAGCTCGGCTACGCGGTGTTCGACCTGTGCCGACACGCGCACACCCCGGTGGCGCCGACCGCCGCCGCCCGCCGCTGGGTGGACCTGTTCCTGGCCGAGGACCCCCGGGACGTGGTGGACGCCCTGCACGTCGCCACGGAGTCCGGGATGACCGTCGGCGGCGAGCCGTCGGAGGAGGCCGCCGCCGCGCTCGGGCTGGCCGCCATCCTGCACCGGAGGCCGGACCCCCGGCACGCCGAGGCCATCGTGGGCTGGTTGCGCACCGGGCCGGCGCGGATGCGCCGCGCGTACGGCGTCGACGTCGCCGACCTGTTCGCCGAGACCCCCGAGCGGTGGCCGCAGGAGGTGCTGGTGCTGCTCGACGAGGTCGGCTGCGACGGCCTCGTGCCCGGCCGGGCCGCCGAGGTCCGGCTCGCTCTCATGATCAGCGAGGTTGCGGCCGCCCGGACCCGGGGCGTGGTGACGGATCGGCCGCTGCCCGCGCTGCCGGCCGGCGAGTGGAACGCGGACCACGACGAGCACGCTCGGCAGATCCTCACCGAGGCCCTCGCCTCAGGGGTGCCGCCGCTGCGGTTCGCCGCCCTGCTGCGGGTGGCCGCCCGGTTCCGCGTCGACGTGCGGTGGGACGACATCCAGGACGCCGCCGAGCCGTTCGTCGGGTACTGGGCGGATCATCCCCGGGAGATCCGTCCTCGCGACTGGCCGTGCGCCGCCAGGCTGCGCGACCGGCTCATCGCTGTGCTGGGCGAACGCGCCCTGCTCGGCGGAGCGGCGCAGGCCGAGATCGGCGACACCTGGCGGGAGACGCTGCTCCCCCACGTCAGCATGTTGCTGCCGCAACTGGCGGAGGCGGTGCTGGGCGCGACGGTGCGACACGGCGAGAACCGGGCCGCCCTCGTCGAGCGCCATCTCCGCGAGACCCGGCACGAGCCCGGGTGGTTTACCTGGACGGCGGGTGCGCTGTGGAGCCAGGCCCCGCCCACGACCGCCGAGCTGGAGCTGATGCGGGACCTCGCGCCGGATGGCGCCCGACCGCCCGAGCGGGTGTACCGCCGGCTCGTCGCGCAGGTCACCGGCAGCGCGGTGCCGACCCCACGGCTGCTCGACCTCTGCCGGGCGCTGCTCGCCTGCGGGTTGATGACGGCCACCCCGCAGGTGCGCGGGGAACTGGAGGACGACGACACGCTGACAACCATCGTCGCCGAGCTGCGCCGGGTCCCGGGCGGTGAGCGCACCGCGACGCTGCTGCGGCACCTGCGCGGGTGCTCGCCCCGCCTCGTGGAGATGCGGCAGGCCGACGTCGCGTCGGCGCTGGCCCGGGCGGTCGCCTTCCAGGCCCTCGACGCGGTGCTCGACCGGCACCCGGCCCTGCTGCTGCCCCTCGTCACCCGGCTGGCCGAGACGCTGCACCACGAGGACGCCGTGGCGCCCGCCGCCCTGTCCTACTACCTGCTCGCGGGCGCGGGCCAGCTCGCGCCCCCGCAGGTGACGCTGCTCGAACAAGCCCTCGGTCACTGGCTGACCCGGGCCCAAGACGAGCAGATCGAGCGCGCCGGCCGACACTTCGGCCAACTCGGCAGCGACTGGCGGGACGGCTGGCAGCGACACGTCGAGGCGTACCGCCACCGGCGCCGCCGCTACCGGCTGACCCACCCGTTCGGGCGCCGGTGACCGATGCTGTACATCTGGCTCCTCATCTACCTGGCGGCCTGCGTGGCCTGCCTGGTCTTCGTCTCCGCGCCGCTGGCCATCGTCGCGATGGGCGCCGCCCTGGTCGTCGGCCTGGCCCTCGCGCTCGGGCTCGCCGGCGTCGTCCTGCTCGGCCGGGCGTCCTGGGCCCGGGTTCGCACCCCCGAGCAGGTCCGCCAGGCCCTGCCGGGGCGGGTCGCGCCGGCCTTCGTCCGCCGCGATCGGGCCTGGCCACAGTACTTCGCCGCCCAGGTGCTGCTCGACGTCCGCGCCGTGGCGGAGCGGACCCTCGCGATCACCGGTCAGGTCTGGACCCGGCCGCTGCCCTGGGCGCGGGCCCACCTGGTCTGGTGGCCGCTGTACGTACCGGTCGTCGCCGTCCAGCTCGGCGTGTCGCTGGGCGCCGCCGCCGGGGTCCTGGGCGTCGCGCTGGTCGCGGCTGGTGTCACGGCGGCGGCCTGGCTGGTCGGCGGGGCCGTGGTCTGGCTGCTGCGCGGGGCGGACGCGGGCTGGCAGGCGGTGCGGCACTCCCGGGCCAGTTGCCGGCACTGCTACGAGCTGGCGGCCGTGCCCGCGTACCGGTGCCTCGGGCCGCACCCGACCGGTGACCGGCTGGCGGGCGACGACCTGCACCGGGACCTGCGGCCCGGCCGGCTCGGCGTGCTGTGGCGGCGCTGCGGCTGCGGCTGGCTGCTGCCGACCACCGTCCTGCGTGCCGCCTCCAGCCACCGGCTGGAGGCCCGCTGCCCGAGCTGCGGGGAGGCCCTGCTGCCGGGTGCCGGGGTGGTCACCGACGTCCGGATGCCCGTGTTCGGTCCCGCGTCGGCCGGCAAGACCCAGCTGATCATGTCGGCGCTGGTGGGGCTGCACCACGGCGGGGAGGACGCCGGCGGCGAGGTGTCCCTCCCCGACGAGCGCGACCGGCAGCGGCACGAGATGTACGCCCGGCTCATGCGGGACGGCGGCTCACCGGCGAAGACGGATGCCGGCGGCCCGCCCGTCGCCGTCACGCTCCGGCTGGCCCTCCGATCGCGGGTCGCGCTGGTGCACCTCTTCGACGCGGCGGGCGAGAACCTCGTCGACCGGGAGCAGAACGCCCGGCTGTCCTACCTCGACCACGCCCGCTCGCTGGTCTACGTCCTCGACCCGTTCTCGGTGCGGCGGGTGCGCGACGAGTACGCCGAGGGCGCGCCGGACGTCTTCGCCGCGGCGAACCCGGCGGCGCACGACCCGGAGGACGCGTACAACGCCACCGTGCAGCGGTTGCAGGAGTACGGGGTCCGCACCCGCCGCCGGCGGCTGGCGTTCGTCGTGTCCAAGGCGGACCTGCTCGGGAAGCTGTCGGCCGGCCCGGTGGAACCGGACGGGGTGCGGACGTGGCTGGTGG
The DNA here is from genome assembly GCF_009908295.1 of Micromonospora rubida. Classification (GTDB taxonomy): domain Bacteria; phylum Actinomycetota; class Actinomycetes; order Mycobacteriales; family Micromonosporaceae; genus Micromonospora; species Micromonospora rubida. The sequence goes on along the minus strand of NZ_JAAALO010000012.1, from coordinate 24,490 downwards.
ACAACGGGCTGAGCAACCTCGTCCTGGCAGCCGAGCGCGACTTCGGCGAGGTGCGCTTCTTCCTGGTCTCCGGTCGACACCCCGGCCGGGAGGGCGGTTTCGGGCCGGCGAGTTGGATCCTGGCACGGGAATGGGGAAGCCTTGACTGACGGCGGACGGCAGCAACTCCCACCGGCCCACCGTGCCGCGCGGCTGACGGTCCTCGTCGCCCTGGCCGGCGTGTTGGTCGCCGGCCTGCTCGCGGACGGCCTGACCGGCGTCGTCGGCGCGGCCTGCCGGCGCGGCGCCGAGGTCATCGCCCAGCTCTGGGCGCCGCTGACCGAGTGACGTCAGGCGTCCCGGATCACCGTGCCGCGCGGCCCGACCGACAGGTGCAGGGAGACCTGCCCGGGATGGTCGAAGACGTGCCCCACCAGAGGGTCCCGCACCAGGCGGTCCAGGGCGTCGCGGATGCTGCGCACCCCGAGCCGCAGCGCCTCCGGCCGGCGCATCACCTCCTGCACCCGCAGCACGACGGCCTCTTCGTCGACGGTCAGTCGCACGCCCTGGCGGCCGGCGCTGGCGGTGAGCTGCGCCAGCAGCTTGCGGACGATGCGATCGACGAACTCCGGTCGCAGGATGTCGAAGACGGTGATCCCGCCGCCCAGCCGGCCGAGCAGCTCGGGCCGCCCGAGCCCGGTGGTGAAGTGCTCGCGGACGGCGCGTTCGAAGTGCGTGGTGACCGTGTCGTAGTCGGGCAGTTCACCGCCGTCGGGCCAGCCGTACGTCTCGGCGGCCCCCAGGTTCGACGTGAAGATGATGATCGTCTCGGAGAAGTAGGCGGTGTTGCCCAGCGCGTCCGTGAGCCGACCGTCGTCGAGCACCTGGAGGAACTTGTCGAACACCGAGGCGTGCGCCTTCTCGATCTCGTCGAAGAGCAGCACGCTGAACGGGCGCTGGCTCACCCGGTTCGTGAGCTCCCCGCCGCGTTCGTGGCCGACGTACCCGGGTGGCGCTCCGGTCAGCCGCTCCGCGGAGTGCGACTCGGCGAACGTCGACATGTCGAACCGGGCCAGCGCGGTCTCGTCGTCGAAGACGAACTCGCTCAGCGCCCGGGCGAGCTCCGTCTTGCCGACACCGGTGGGCCCGACGAAGAAGAAGATCCCCTTGGGGCGCGACTCGGAGCTGTGCGGGTCGGCCACGAAGTCGATGCCGACGGTGGCCGCCGTCAGCGCCCGGCGGACCCGTTCGACCGCGACGGGCTGGCCGATGACCCGGCCCTCGACCATGGGGGCGAACCGGGTGAGCCGGTCCCGGACCTGCCGCCAGGGGTCCCGCCGGGGGCCGAAGAGGGTGCGTTTCATCAGCGTCCGGGGCTCGTCCAGCGGGACGCGCTGGAGCTTGCTCATCCGCCACAGGCCGTCCAGTTCGGTGATCGCCATGCCCTCGCTGAGGTTGGCCAGCACCCTCAGGTCGTCGGAGGGCCGCCGGGCGTCGGCCGCCTGGTGGAAGTGGCGGGCCTGCTGGTGCAGGTACACGTGCCGCTCGTCGAAGGTCGGCAGCGCCGCCTCGACCACCTGGACGTACGGCCGGTCCCGGTAGAGCCAGGCCGGCAGGGTGCCCAGGTCGTCGGCGACCAGCACGAGCAGGTTACGCACCGGGCCGGTCTGGGCCGCTTCGGTCATCGCCTTGGCCATGGTGCCCAACAGGCGGCGCTCGGCGTCCCCGCCGCGATCGGGCGGCGCGAGCATGAGATCGACCAGGTCGACGATGAACGCCGACGAGGTGGCGCCCTGCCGCAGCACCGTACGGATCGCGGCCAGCGCGTCGTACGGGTTGCTCAACGTCGGCGCCGGGGCGTCCCGCAGGGCTGCGGCGAACCGGTTCCGGACCGCGCCGGCCCGGTCGGTCGACGCTGCCGGCTCGGGCGCGGCGGGGCGCTCGCCGCCTGCGGCGGTCAGCCGCTGGAACTCCCGCTCGTCGTCCGGGCCCGCGAAGCTCAACCCGTCGATCAGGTCGTAGTAGCCGGTCAGCTGGTAGCCGAAGACCGACAGCAGCCCGGTGACCGCGTTGCGCAACGGCTGGAACGACCGGTCCCACCGGACCAGGTCGCGGACGTTGCCGTGGATGATCACGTGCCGGCCCCGGGCGATCTCCGCGGTGACCCGCTCCAGCCAGGCCGCGGCCGGCCGGGCCGTGGGCCGGTCTGTCGAGCCGTCGCTCACTGCCGGCTCCGGTCGTCGTGGCCGGCGCGCTCCCGGGCCTGGCGGGCGGGCGGCCGGGGCTGGCCGGGTTTGCCCTCCCAGTGCAGGCCGTCGGCGGTCACGCCCTGCCGGTCGAGCTCGACGTGGAAGCGTTCGAGCAGTTCCTCGGTCAGGTCGCAACGGGAGGTCCCGCCGTCCGGCGAGGTCTCCACCACCGTGTCGATCCCGTCGCTGCGGTACTCCAGCCGGTCCCCCCGGCCGTCATCGGCGTGCACGGTGAGCTCGATGGCCGACCCGTCGGCGCGCTGGGCGAGGAAGACCACCGTCGCGTCCCGCTCCGCCAGGCTGCCCGGCACCACCCGCAGGCCGGCGGCGGGCAGCGCGGCGCTGGCCGCCTCCACGATGACCGCCATCCGCTCCAGCTGGTCGAGGCGGGCGTCGACGTCGGCCGTCACCGCCTCGACGCGGCGGCGCAGCCCGTCCGCCCGGTGCTCCCAGCGGCTCAGGTTCCCGGCGTCCCGTTCCCCGCGCAGGTCGGCCACCTCTGCGCGCAGCTCGGCCGCCCCGGTCACCGCGACGCCCGCCGCCTCGGCGTCGGTCAGCACGACGGCCAGCCGGCCGGCGAGTTCGTCGGTCTCCGTGGCCAGCCGCAGCAGCTGGCCCTGCCGGTCGCGGACCGTCTCCAGGTGCGCCCCGACGGCCGCGCCGAGCCGCTGGTGGGTCTCGGCGAATCGCCGGGCGTCCCCGGTGCGGTCCTGCGCCTCGGCCCGCAGCGCCGCGACGGACCGGTGCCCGGCCGGGTCGAGGCGTTCGCGGTCGACCAGCTCACCGAGCGGTTCGAGGATGAGGTCCAGGGCGCGGCCGTGCTCCCGGCGGGTCAGCTCCCCCGCCACGGCGGCGGTCAACGCGTCCGCGCGGCGCTCCGCGCGGCGCAGCTCCCCGCCGGCTCGGGCGAGGCCGGCCTCGTCTGCGGGCTGGGGCAGCGCGGCGAGCCGGGCGACCTCCGCGGTCACCTCGGTGCCCTGGGGCAGCGCCCGGGCCGTGTCGGCGAGGTGGCGCAGCCGCGCCGTCAGGGCGTCCCTGCGCGCGGTCGCGGCTGCGATGCCGGCGTCGAGCCGCCGCCGGCGGGCCTCCTCCCGGCGTCGCCGACGTTCCTCCTCGCGCCGCCGGCGGGCGGCCTCCACCTGGGCCTGGCGGGCGGCGTCGAGCGCGACGGTCGTGTACTTCGGGCTTCCGGACATCATCGGCCTCTCTCGTCGGGCAGCGCGGAATCGTCGGGCAGCGCGGAACCGCCGGGCAGCGCGGAATCGCCAGGCGGCGCGGAACCGCCAGGCGGCGCGGAATCGTCCGGCGGTGGCGCAGCGTCACCGGGCGGCGCGAGCACGACTCCCCGGGCCGCCATGGCGGCCTCGAACCCGGCGCGGAAGTCGGCCACCGGCGGAACACCGATCCACTCGACGCCGTCGCCGGTCAGGTGCAGCTCGATCCCCGCCGAGCCGTCCCGGTCCGGCGGCGCGTGCCGGTCGGTGAGGAAGTGCAGCCGCTGGTTCGCGGAGCCGCGCCACCTCAGGTCGGCGTGCCGGGCCGCCACGTAGGGACCGTCCACGAGGATGTCGAGCTGCCCCAGCAGCCGCCGCTGGGCCGAGTCGCCGTGCCGGCGCAGGTGCTCGATCGGGTATCCGCTGAACGACATCACCGACCAGTCGCGGCCGGCCCGGATCCGGTCCACCAGCGCGCCGAGCCCCGCCGCCTGCGCCATCGGCTCGCCACCGGAGAACGTCACACCGGTGATCTCCGGCGGCAGGCCGCCGAGCCAGCCGGCCAGGTCGTCGACGGTGCGGGTGGTCCCGCCGGTGAAGGGGAGGTCCTCGGGCGCGACGCACCCCGCGCACCGCAGCGGGCAGCCCCGGACCCAGACGACCGCGCGCAGACCGGGACCGAGCACGGCGGTACGGTCGGCGACCCGGCTGATCTCGATCGTCGTCGTCATCGTCCACCTCCGGGGAACGGGTCGGATGCTCCGGCCCCGACCATCCGGCACCAGGGGCAGTGCCGGCCCTCGCGCGGGTACACGTGGGTCGCCACGGCGGGGCAGGGCACCAGGCTGTCCCTGGCGTACGCGAGGGCCGCCGCCCAGGACTGCGGGCCGGGGCGGGCGGCGGGCGTGGTGTGCCCGGCGTCGAGGGCATCGCCGAGCCTGCGGCGCAGCACCCCGGGCAGGGCCTCCGGCGGGAGGGCGGCGGCGGGCACCCGGACGTCGGCGCCGAGCAGCCGGCACCGGCGGAGCCGGACGTTGTCGACCTCCTCGACCGGCCCGGCGGCCTCCCGGGGCACGCCACCGAAGGGATGGAAGCCGAGGCAGGCGAGCTGAGCCACCAGCACGGCCAGGGCCCAGTGGTCACTGGCCGGTTCCCGCCGGCGCGACGGCTCGTCCAGGTGCTCGGGCGCCGTGTACTCCGGCCGGGAGAACGGGCACGTCAGGTCCGACCCGGTCACCGGGTCGCGCAGCTGCCAGCCGTCCGCGTCGATGAGGCAGACGCCCCCGGACGCGGAGACGAAGACGTTCGCCGGTGCGAGGTCACCGACCACGTGCCCGCGCTGGTGCACGACGTGGACGACACGTGCCAGCTCCTCCGCCACGGTCAGCCACCAGGACCACGTCGCGCCGGGCAGCATCCGGGCCCGGACGGCCGGGTTGAACAGGGTCGGCAGCGGGGCGAAGCGCGGGTGGGCGAGCCGGGGCGCGGCGTAGCCGAGCAGCCGGCCGTCGTCGCGCCGGTGCACCGCGGCGCTCGGCCAGGCCACCAGCGGCTGCCCGGACCCACCGACCCATCCGGCCGGGTCGGCGAGCATGACCCGCAGCCGGTCGGCCAGGTGCACCCGGTCCGCGCGGTGCAGCACCTTCACCACCGTGTCCGGCCGGTCCCGCAGCCCGAAGACCCGCCCCTGGGAGCCGGCCGACCCGACCGGTGCGCCCAGGCTGGCGGCCGACCGGCGTCCGTCCGGGGCGATCAGCCACACGTCGAGGCTCATCGGGGCACCGCCAGCACGAGGGTGCGGTCGTCGTCGGTGAGCGCGCCGACCCGCCGGCCGCAGAGCAGCCGGGTCAGCGCCGTCGGGTCCGGGTCGGCCGCCTCGACCAGCGCGAAGAGCTGCCCGAAGGCGGCGGCGCCCGGCCGGCTGGGCCGGGTCCCGTCGTACTCGACGAGGAGGCTGTCCAGGCCGTCGGTGCACACGGCGAGCCCGGTCAGGTCGGGCAGCCGCGCGACCAGCCGGCGGGTGTCCGCCTCGGCCCGCGCCGTCGGCAGCAGCGCCGTCGCGCCGGGTGGCCGACCGGCGGCGTCCGGCGGGGCGGCCAGCAGGGCGAGGTCGCCACCGTCGGTGCGGACCACGACCACCCCGTCGCCGACGGCGAGCACGCCGACCCACGGCGGGTGGGCGACCACCACGGTCACCGTCGTGGCGAGGTCCTCGGGGCGGAACCCGCCGGCGGCCCGCGCCAGGGCCCGCGCCGCCCGCCGGAACCGCCGGAAGAGCTGGTCCCGCGCGGCGTCCAGCAGGGCGGACCAGGCGACGGCGGTCCCCGGTGGCCGGTCCCGGACGAGGGCGACGAGCACCTGCGTCGCCAACGCCACGACCAACGACGCGCCGACTGCGGCGCAGCGACGCCCGCCGGCTCCGTCGGCGACGACCAGCAGCAGGACGCCGTCGACCTCCCGCACCGCGTACGCGTCCTGCCCGCTCACCCCGGCGCGGGCGTGCGCCCCGCCCGCGACGCTGCCGGCCAGGACCGACCACCGCGCCGTCACCAGAACTCGTCCCCGTACACCTGGCTGCGCACCTGCTCGAAGTCGACGTGTTCGGACGTGGCCACGAGGATCAGGTCGAGCAGCTTCCTCAGGTCGAGGTCCGCCAGGGGGAAGTAGCCGCTGGGGGTGGCGAGTGCCCGCATCACCTCGTCGTCGACGCCCGGCACACCGAACGCGAACAGCCGCATCCGCCCCGTCGAGCGCCACTGTTCCAGCCGTCGGGCGAGCGGCCGCCAGTCGTCCGTCGGGTTGCCCTCGGCGTCGGTCGGCGCCCCGTCGCTGACCAGGATCAGCCGTGGGCCGCCGGTCTGCTGGGCGTGGACCGTCTGCACGTGCCGCCGCCGTTGCTCCACGAGGGTCAGCGCCAGCTCCACCGCCTCCACCATGGGCGTCGCGCCTCCCGCCACCAGCGGCGCCAACTCCAGCCGCGACGCGGGCACGAAGGCCCCGCCGTCCTCGGCCGACGGCGTGCCGTCGCCGGACACCACGCCCACCCCACCCGCGCCGAAGGTGACGACCACGAACTCGACGTCCCGGAGCGGACCGCGGCCCTCGGCGCGCACTGTCGGCAGCCAGCGGGCCAGCTCCCGGTTGAGCGCGTCGATGGCCACCACCCCGTTGCTCTGGGTGGCGGCCATCGAGCGTGAGGTGTCGATCAGCAGGGCCACGAACCGGCGCCGGTGCGTGTCGGTGACGAAGTCGATCTCGTCCGGCTCGTCCGTGTCGTCCTCGAACAGCGCGAAGGGGTTCACCGGGGGGTCGCCCCCTCGGCCGGGCCGGGCGGCGTCGCCGTGGGTCGCCGGACCACGTTTCGGGCACGGGACCCGCCTGCCCGCGACCGGGTGGGAAAGCTCTCCACGTCCCTACCTGACGGACCGCGCCGCCGTCCCGCCCGCACGTCGTCGCCGCCCGGACGCCCCGTCAGCCGTCCGGGCCGGCGGCGGCCCAGGCCACGCCGTACGCGTACCCCTGTTGCAGGCCCTCGAAGGCCGACCACACCTCGCCGATGGCGTCCGGGCTGAGCCGGTCCCCGCCCGGCGCACGGTCGTCCACGGAACGCGGCGGCACGCCGTCCAGGCGCCAGACCAGCGCGGGGCCGCCGCCGGGCGGGAACCGCAGCCGTACGGTGCAACGGGCGCACGGCGCGAGCGGCTGGAAGACGTAGTGCTCCCGGATCGGCTGACCTGCCGGAACGCGGTAGTGCAGGCACAGCTCGTGCCGCTCCCCGGCTGCCAGGACCCGGGGCAGGGTGAGCACGAGCCGGAAGAACTGCCCGTCGTTGTGCCGGGTCACCTCCCGGATCCGGGCTCCGTAGAGGACGTCGACGGCGACGTCGTGCTCCGGGCGGTCGTCGCCCGGTCGCCGGGGCAGGCTGAACTGCACGGTGATCTCCCCGATCGGCCGGATCGCCACGACGTCCCGCGTCTCGTAGAGCTCGGGTGACGGCGTGTCGAGCCGCAGCAGCGCGTGCATGCCGTGCAGGTGCCAGGACGGGCCCGTGTCGGACGGGGCGTCCGCGACGGCGGCGCGCACCAGCCGGGCCACCGCCTCGTCGATCCGGCGGCGTGCCGTGCGCTGCTGGCACGACAGCTCGCGCGCGAGCTGGTCCGTCCGCCGGTCCAGCCGCAGGTAGGAGTGCTCGGGATCGAGCGCGTACGCCAGCACGAGGGCCCGACGCAGATCGGTGGGCAGGTCGGCGGAGAGGGCCAGCAGGGTGGCCCGCACCTTCGCGCGTACCACCGGGTCCGGCTCCGCCGGCGAGATGCCACACAGGTCGGCCAGTCGCGGCCCCAGGCGACGGAGCAGGGGGCTGCTCTGCAGACCGGGCCCCCGACGCAGCTCCAGCAGTTCCTGCCGGAGCCCGTCCTCGTACGAGGGGCGGGGTTCGCTCCCGGGGCGCAGGGCCGTCTCCTCTCTGCGGATGGTCCGTCAGGACGGTGGGGAGGCTACCGGTTCGCAACCGGCGGCGCGGCCCGTCCGGCTCCGGCTGTCCACTTCACGACCATTATCTGACCAGCACATTGGCAATCGTCTGGCCAGTGCCGATCGGCGAGTGGCACGAGTATTGGGCGCATCACGTCGTATTCCAGCGAGCAGATCGTGGTGCCACCCGGCGGGTGCCACAGGCGTTCCGCCGCACCGGCACCCACCCGGACCGGAAGCGTCGTCCATGGGCCGCGAACCGCCTCTTCACCGGCCGGGGACAACTTCCGGCGCGCGCATCCGACACATTGTAATCGATCACCGACGAACCCCTTTCCGTCTGCAAATTGCAGATGGCAACCCCCGTAGCTCGGCACCTGTTCCGGGAGGAGCGTCATGACGTACGCGAATGACACGGCCTCGCTGCCGTCCCCGCGCGCCGCCACCGACAACGCGGCGGTGGTGGGCAGGACAACTCGCGCGCCGCTGCCGTCCCGCCCCCGGTCCGAGGTGAGGGAACTGCGCGACCTGGCCCGCCGGGGGGACCTGGCGGCCCGCGCGGCGTCCGCGCCGCCCGCGGCCCGCGCCCGGCTCGTCAGCGCCGCGTACGACATCGTCTGGCCGATCGTCTTCCACCGGGTGACCCGGCCGGTCGAACGCCGGCGGGGCCACTGGGCCTGCGCGAGCGCGGTCCAGATGCTCGCCGACGACTGCCTCGACCGCCACCACGACGACGTGGAGGCCGTCGTCACCGACCTGATCGCCAACGCCAGGGTGCCGATCATCGACGTGGAGCGCTGGGTGGCCGCCCGGCTCACCGCCGCCACCGTCGACGGTCACCGCCGCCGGCGCGGCCGGCGGGGTGCGCTGCAACGCCCCCGGGTGCCGGGCTGGCTCGCCGCCGAACTCGGCGAGGACCCCTGGCTGACCGACCTCGCCGTGCAGATCCTCACCTGGGTCGGCGTGGCCACCACCGCCGGCACCCAACTCTGGCCGTTGGACAGCTGGGCGCAGCGGCGGGAGTCGGTGACCGGCGACCTGACGGGCAGCGACGGCCCGACGGTGTCCCGGGAGGTCGACCAGGTGCTGGCCGCCATGCGGCGGCGACCGCGCTGGTACGCCGACTACGTGGAACGGCCGCTCGGCAGCAAGCGCCCCCCGGTCCTCGCCGCAGCGGGCGACGGGGTGGCGGACCCCCGCCCGCTGCTGCCCGTCGGCCCGCAGGAGCGCGCCGAGGCCCAACTCGCCGACCTCGCGTCCGCCGCCGTGGCGGCGATCAGCCGAGGGCTGCGGTCCGGAGCGGACCCGGTCGCCACGGTGGTAGGGGTCCTCGGCACAGTTTTCGGCCCGGACACGGGCACCGGGAGCGAGGAGATCGACCGGACGCCCGACGGCGCACCGCGCCCCGACGAGTGGGTCTCAGCCCTGCTCGACGACGCCGACGCCGTCCGGCGCGTCGTCGACGAGGTGCTGCGCGTCATCGGTGAGGCCCCCCAGTAGCCAGAGCGTCCAGGCCCGGTCGGTCACCAGGGCCGCGAGGGCCGGCGGGGGAGCCCCCGACGCCCGCGCGGCGTGCCACGCCCCGGCGAGTTCCCGCTCCAGGAGCCGCCGGAGGCTGTCCCGCTGCCGGGGCGAGAGCTCCCCCGGCGCCCGGGCAGGTTCGGGGCCTGCCGGATCGTCGGGGCTCACCGCCTCACCGCCCGCCGGCCGTGACCCCGGCCCGGCAGCCGCCCGCCGGCCGTCGCGCCCCGGTCCGCCCGCTCGACCGGGCGGTCGGACGGTCCTCGCCATCTCTCCTCCGATCCGTGCCACCCGGCCTGCGTCACCCGCCCTCATCTGACGGACGGCCGGCCCACGGGCGCAGCCAGCCGGCCCGCCGGTCATCGGGGGCGTCCCGGGACCGGCGGGCTGATGTGCGACAGCTGTCAGCGGCAGGACCGCCCTAGGTGTGATTCCACGTCCCCTCCCCTCGACGTGCCGGACTGTCCGATGCGGGTATTGCATCCCCGCCAGGCGAGCGGTATTCCGGGAAAGGACGGGATCACTCTTTCGCCAGGCCTCAGGAGGACATCGCATGTCTGCCGCACCGCCGGACGACGACGCAGCCTGGTCCGTTGGGTCGTTCATGGACCAACTCGCCCCCACCACGCGCCGGGAACTGCTGGCCCTCGGCGTCACCCGCACGGTGTCCGCCGGCCGACGCCTGCTGACCGAGGGGGCGCGGGACACCCACGTCGAGGTGATCCGGCGCGGCTTCGTCAAGGTCACCGCGGCCGTGGACGGGACGGAGCGGCTGCTGGCGATCCGCCTGCCCGGCGACCTCGTCGGCGAGTTGGCGGCCATGACCGGTCATGGCCGCACCGCGACCGCGACCGCGTGCGGCGACGTGGTGTCCACCGTCATCAGACAGGCGGACTTCCTCGCCTACCTGGGCGGCCACCCCACGGTGGCCGCCCAGGTCACGGCCACCGTGGGCGAGCGGCTCCGGTGGGCGAACACCCGCCGGGTGGACTTCGCCGCCTACCCGGTGCACGTCAGGCTCGCCCGGGTGCTCGCCGACATCGCGGCGCACTGCGGCCGGGCCGACGACGACGAACTCGTCATCGGGGTCGAGCTGAGCCACACCGAACTCGCGACCCTGGTCGGAGCGGCGACGGACACGACCCAGCGGGCGTTGCGGACCCTGCGGGCAGATGGACTGATCCGCACCGGGTACCGCCGGATCGCGGTCCTCGACCTGACGGGCCTCCGCGCGCTCGCCGCCCCCCGATGAGCAGGCCGCTGCCGGAGACCTCGCCGTCCACCGATCACCGACGCCGGATCAAACGATCTTCACAACGCCTGGTCAGCGGGGGTGACCGCTGACGTCGCGGTCTTGAGGCGTTCACCGAACGCTCGGCAGGCGGCGGTGAACTGTTCGCCCTCGTCGATCCGGAAGTCCGCGTCGAGGAAGGCGAGGTTCAGCACCAGCCACTGCCACGAGTCCAGGTTGAGGAGGACCTCGGTCTGCTGGTCGTCCACGGGACGGATCTCGGCATCCTGGTGTCTCAGGGCGTCGACGACGCGGGTGGCCGGGGCCTTCACCAGGAGCCTGACCGGTTGCCCGCCCCGGTCGAGTCCCTGTCGCAGGTATGCCAGGGCCGACTCGGCAGGCAGCGGCCGTGGCACGTGGTGGGTGCCGGTTCGTACCGGGTCGGTGACGCGGTCCAGGCGGAACACGCGCCAGTCCGCACGCCCGGTGTCCCAGCCCAACAGGTACCAGCGCAGCAGGTGATGGACCTGCCGGTACGGCTCCACGCGTCGATCCGTTCGCTCGCCCCGGGCGTCGGCGTAGCTGAACGAGATCGTCTCGTGCTGCGCGATGGCCTCGGCGATGAGGCTGAGCTGGCGGGTGGACACGCTCGGAGCCGGTCGGGCACCCGTCTCCAGACTGGCGCGGACGGAGGCCACGCGGGGACGCAGTCGAGCGGGGAGGAACTGGTCCAGCTTTCCGTAGGCGCGGGTCGCGGCGTCGTCGAGTCCCCCGTTCCCGGCTGCCCCGGTGGCCGCGAGCGAGGCGAGCCCGAGCAGGGTCGCGACCGCCTCGTCGTCGTCGAGGACGAGCGGGGGCATCGTGCGACCGGCCGTGAGCTGGTAGTAGCCGCCCGGCCCCGGGTGGGTCTCGACGGGGTAGCCGTACCTTCGTAGCCGGTCGACGTCGCGGCGCAGGGTGCGGGGGCTGACGCTCAGCCGCCGGGCCAGTTCGTCGCCGCTGAACGACCGGCCGGTCTGCAGGATCGACAACAGGGCCAGTGCGCGTTCCGTGACGTCCGCCATCACCCCATTCTCCCTGCGGTTGCGGCCAAGATGTGACCACATCTGCTCGTAGCGTCGTGGTCATGAAGCAGCGAAACGTCAGCATTCGCGGGGCCCGCACGAACAACCTGCGCGACGTGGATCTCGACATCCCCCGCAACCAGTTGGTCGTCCTCGTCGGCGTATCCGGCTCGGGGAAGTCCTCGCTGGTGTTCGACACGATCGCGGCGGAGGCGGGGTACCAGCTCAACGAGACCTTCCCGCCCTTCGCCAGGAACCGGCTGCCGAAGTGGACCCGCCCGGACGTGGAGCACATCCAGGGCCTGACTCCGGTGATCGTCATCGACCAGCGCCGGATCGGCGGCAACACCCGCTCGACCGTCGGCACGATCACCGACGCCTGGACCTACCTGCGGCTCCTGTTCTCCCGCCTCGGTCAGCCCCACGTGGGCGAGTCGAACCGCTTCTCCTTCAACGATCCGGCCGGCATGTGTCCGACCTGCTCCGGGCTCGGCGAGGTGGTCGTCAGCGCGGTCGAGCGCTTCCTGGACCTGGACATGTCCCTCGCGCAGGGTGCGATCCGGCTACCCGGGTTCGGCAAAGGCAACTACTGGTACGCCCAGTACGCCGACATCGGCGTCTTCGACGCCGACACCCCGCTGCGGCAATGGTCCCCCTTGGAACGGGAAGCGCTGCTGCGCGGCGGGCAGGCGGCGGCCGGGCTGGGCCGCAAGCCCCCCAGGGGGTACGAGGGGATCGTCGAGCGGTTCGAGCGGATCTACCTGCACACCTCGGACAACCTGTCAGAACGCAAGCAGGGCGTCATCCGCCAGTTCACCCGGGCGCGGACCTGCCCCGAGTGCGCCGGCGACCGACTCAACGAGGCCGCGCGAACGGCCACCGTGCTCGACCACACCATCGGCGAGATGTCCCGCCTGGAGATCAACGAACTCGTGCGCCTCGTCCAGACGATCACGTCCGTCCGCGTCGCGCCCGTGGTGGCGGCCCTGACCGCCCGGCTGGAGGCGATGAGCACGATCGGGCTCGGCTACCTCACGCTCTCCCGGGCGACGACCACCCTCTCCGGGGGAGAGTCGCAACGGATCAAGACGGTCAAGCACCTCGGCTCCAGCCTCACCGAGATGACCTACGTCGTCGACGAACCGACCGTGGGACTGCACCCCACCGACGTGGAATCCGTCATCAAGCTTATGAAGCGGCTCCGTGACAGCGGGAACAACGTCCTCGTCGTCGAGCACGACCCCGCCGTGATGGCCCACGCGGACCAGGTCATCGAGGTCGGCCCCGGCGCTGGTGCCGCCGGCGGGCAGCTCGTGTTCCAGGGCACCTTCGCCCGGCTCCGCGAGGCCGACACACCGACCGGGCGAGCCCTGGCCCAGCACCGGCCGGCGAAGCCCACCCCACGTTCCGCCACGGGGAGCCTCACCGTCGCCGACGCCAGCCGCAACAACCTGCGGAACGTCACCGTGCGAATCCCGACCGGCGTGATGACGGTCCTCACCGGCGTCGCCGGCTCCGGCAAGTCCAGCCTCGCCGACGAGCTGGCGGCCCAGCACCAGGCGACGGTGATCGATCAGAAACCGGTCAGCACCAACCGCCGATCCACCCCGATCACCTACACCGGCATCGCCCCCGCGATCCGCAAGCTGTTCGCCCGGCACAACCACGTGCCGGCCGGCCTGTTCAGCGCCAACTCCGACGGCGCCTGCCCCGACTGCGCCGGGCTCGGCGTCATCCACACCGACCTCGCGTTCATGGACGGCCAGGAGATCGTCTGCGAGACCTGCCACGGCCGCCGCTTCAGCCCGAAGGTCCTCGCCCACACCGTGAACGGGCTGTCGATCGCCGACGTCGACGACCTCACCGTCGACCAGGCCATGGCGCGACTGCCCGACCCGGGCATCTCCCACGCCCTACGTCAGCTCGGTGCCGTCGGCCTGGGTTACCTGCGCCTGGGACAGTCCTTGAGCACCCTCTCCGGTGGGGAGTGCCAGCGGGCGAAGATCGCCAAGGAACTCCGCCAGACCGAGCAGCCCACCACGTACGTGCTCGACGAGCCCACCACCGGGCTGCACCTGAACGACATCGACACGCTGCTGCACGTCCTCGACGGCCTGGTCGATCAGGGTCACACGGTCGTCGTCATCGAGCACAACCTCGATGTCATCCGCCAGGCCGACTGGCTGATCGACCTCGGCCCCGGGCCCGGCAGGCACGGCGGAACCATCCTGTTCGAGGGCCACGCCGCCGACTACACGGGCCGGGCCACCCCTACGTGTCAGGCCCTCACCCACGGCGCACCGGCGGCGGCTGCCCGCCCGCGCTGAGCCGCACACCGCGATCCCCGCGTCCGTACCGCCGGCACCACCGCCGCGGCCAAGCCACGCAGCACATCACTGCGGGGCCCTCCTCACCCGGTCACTCCCGCCAGCCGGCCAGCTCGACCCCCTTGGCGAGTTCGACCCGGAAGCCCATGGTGATCTCGCCGCTCTCCCCCGGCGCGAGCCGCAGCCGCCAGGTCAGCTCGCCCAGCTCGGTGCGCTCGGCCGGCGGCGGGACGAGGGTGGGTTCCCGCACGACCACCGCCTCGTCGCGGGACACCGGCAGTTGGTCGCGCACCTCCACGCTCGCCGGCCGGGGCGTGTGGTTGGCCACGCTGATCCGGTACTCCACGTCCCGCCGCCGGGTCGAGCCGAGCGTGGCCCGGGTGTCGGCCCGCCGGCCCAGCTTCCGCTCCACCCGCACCCGGTCGTCCACCCCGAGCGCCAGTTCGGTCTCCTCACCGGGCGCCCACACCGGCAGCCGGGTGGCCGCGACGAAGTCGGCGCCGTGGAAGACCGCCGCCGCGCCGGGGAGCAGCGTGTGTGCCGAGGTGTTGCGTACCGTCGCGCGCAGGTGCGCCTCGGCCGCGCGGACCGGCACGGTCACGTGGTCCAGCCGGGCCGGCAGGTCCAGCACGGCGATGGTGGCCCGGTGCGCGCTGCCGTCCGCCGGCACGGCGACCGGGCGGGCCGGCCGGTAGGTGGCCGCGGTGACCCCCTGCTCGACCGCGGCGACGCTCTCCCGCACGCTGGGGCGCGGTGCGCCGGACCGGGCCGCACCGCCCGTGATGGCCGGCGCCGCGCCGGGCGGCGAGGGTGCCGGCCGCGCGTCGAAGCTGGCCGCTGGCTTGGGCATGGGCGGCGGCACCGGCCGGACCCGGTCGAGATACCAGGGCGACAGCTCGGGTACGCCGGCCGCCGCCGCCGGGCGGGCGGTCGAGAGCTGGAGTACGCACTCCGGCCAGTCCTCGCCGGTGTTCTGGCTGACCAGGCCGAACCAGGTGACGTTCATGGTGTCGTCGACCAGCCGCAGGTCGTAGGAGGGCTGCCAGTAGGCCCCGTCGACCAGGTAGGTCAGCTCCAGGTCCAGCTCGGCGTCGTCGGCGTCCACCGACACGGTCACCTCGGCGGCCAGCCGGTCCGGCTCGCGCTTGCCGTTCGCGGCGTCCAGCTGCCGCTCGACAGCGGCCAGTTCCTCGGTCAGCTCGGTGCGCCGCCGGGCCAGCCCGCGCCGGCGGGTCTGGGAGTCGGCGAGCTGGCCGGCCATCGAGTCGGCGAAGGTGGCCACGTCGGTCGGGCCGGCGTCGCCGGAGGCCAGCGCCCGCGCGTACGTGCCGCCGGCCCGCTCGGCCAGCCGGGCGAGGAACTGCCCCCGCTGCTCCTCGATCTCGTCCGTGTCGTTGGCCTCGGCCAGCTCGTCGGCAAGCTCCCGGCTCCGCTGCTCCAGTTCGCGGACCTGTCCGTCGGTGCTGCGCGCCTGCCGCCACGTCGTCACGTCCACACCGAGCACGGTGGCCGCGCCCCGGCCGCCGACCCGTAGCGAGTCCCGCCGCAGGCCCAGCGGCAACGGCGCGATGCGTACCCGGTGCTCACCGGCGGCCAACCGGGTGCTGCCCCGGCGGGTGACCCGGGCCCGGTCCGGATAGACGGTGACGCCGACGATGGGTGCTTCGATCTCCGTTGCCTTCACGGCGGCGAGGGTAGTCGGACCGTGCTCGTAACCCCAGCCCCTCGTCGCGGGGCGCGAGGCCCTGCCCCGCCGGCGGCCGACGTGATGGCCGGCACTTCCCACCCGACTCTCCCCTTACGGAAGGGTAGCCTCCGCCGAGGTCGCCGAGGTACGGCGAGCAGCCCGACCGTTCCGTAGCCGCCCGCCCCGACCACGGGGACGGTGGTTCGCGCCCTCGCTGAGCGCGCCTGAGTGGAAATGACCGCATGTCTTCTGCGTTTTCTCCGGTCACCCGGCCGCGTCTGTCCCGTCCGTCCTGGCTGTCACCGAAGGTGTTCCGCACCGAGGTCCTCGCCGGCCTGGTCGTCGCACTCGCGCTGATCCCCGAGGCGATCTCCTTCTCGATCCTGGCCGGGGTCGACCCCCGCGTCGGCCTGTTCACCTCGTTCACCATGGCTGTGGTCATCGCGATCTGCGGCGGACGTCCAGCGATGATCTCCGCCGCCACGGGCGCTGTCGCCCTCGTCGTCGCCCCACTGGTGAAGGAGCACGGCCTGGACCACCTGATCGCGGCGGTGATCCTCGGTGGGGTGATCCAGGTCCTTCTCGCGGTGCTGGGCGTGGCGAAGCTGATGCGGTTCATCCCGCGCAGCGTCATGGTCGGCTTCGTCAACGCCCTGGCCATTCTCATCTTCGCCGCGCAGATCCCGCACCTGATCGGCGTGCCGTGGCTGGTCTATCCGCTCGTCGCGGTCGCGTTGGCGATCATGGTGGGGCTGCCCCGGCTCACCCGCGCGATTCCCGCACCGCTGGTCGCGATCGTCGTGCTGACCGTCGTCACGGTGGTCGCCGGCGTGGCCGTGCCGACTGTCGGCGACGAAGGCGCTCTGCCGGACAGCCTGCCCACCCTCGGCGTGCCGCAGGTTCCCTGGACCCTCGGCACTCTCGGCCTGATCGCCCCTTACGCGTTGGGGATAGCGCTGGTCGGGCTGATGGAATCACTGATGACCGCCAAGCTCGTCGACGACCTCACCGACACCCACTCCAACAAGACCCGCGAGTCCTGGGGCCAGGGCGTCGCCAACATCGTCACTGGTTTCTTCGGCGGCATGGGCGGCTGCGCGATGATCGGCCAGACGATGATCAACGTGAAGGCGTCCGGTGCCCGTACCCGATTGTCGACCTTCCTGGCCGGCGTGTTCCTGCTCGTCCTGGTCGTCGCGCTCGGTGACGTGGTCGCGGTCATCCCGATGGCCGCCCTGGTCGCCGTGATGGTCATCGTTGCGGTGTCGACGTTCGACTGGCACTCCGTCACGCCGGGGACGCTCAGGCGGATGCCGTACGGCGAGACCGTCGTCATGCTGGCCACCGTCGCGACCACCCTGGCCACCCGCAACCTCGCCGTCGGTGTTGTCGTCGGCGTGCTCACCGCCATGGTGATCTTCGCCCGCCGGGTCGCCCATCTGGTCGAGGTCACCAGCGTCCTCGACCCGGACGGCACGACCCGGGTCTACTCCGTGCGTGGTGAGCTGTTCTTCGCCTCCAGCAACGACCTCGTCGGTCAGTTCGACTTCGCGAACGACCCCGACCGCGTGGTCATCGACATGACCCACGCCCACGTCTGGGACGCCTCCTCCGTCGCCGCCCTGGATGCGATCAGCACCAGGTACGCCGCCCGGGGCAAGACCGTCGAGATCATCGAGCTGAACAAGCCCAGCGCCCGAATCCACGACACCCTCGCCGGTCAGCTCGGCGTCGGCCACTGATGGCCGCCACCAGCCGCAGCACCGGGCCGGAGCACGCCTCCGGCCCGGTGCCCGGCCCAGTCTCCGGCCGGTTGATGCAGATCGGGGAGGCCGCCGACCGGGTCGGGCTGAGCATCCGCACCATCCGCCACTACGAGGAAGTCGGCCTGATCGTCCCCTCCGCGCGCAGCGAGGGCGGCTTCCGCCTCTACACCGAACCCGACCTCGACCGGCTCGCCGTGGTCAGACGGATGAAACCCCTCGGCTTCACCCTCGACGAGATGCGCGACCTCCTCGACGTCCTCGACGCCCTCGACGCCCGCCACGCCGCCACCGGCACCGGCACCGACCGTCACGAACTGCTCGACCGGCTCGGCATGTTCCACACCGCCGCCGTCGCCCGCGTCAGCGCACTACGCGACCAGCTCGACATGGCCGAAGGCTTCGCCGGCACGCTCCGCGACAAACTCGACCACCACGGCGACCCAACCGTTTGATCTCCCGTCTGGGAACAGGCGGCCGGCTGTCCGGGATCTCGACCGGATGGATGCGGCGCCGCCACTCGGCGTCGGCCATGGCTGTCGGTGGGGTCCGTTAGCCTCCGCCTGCCATCGATCGTGGAAGGGGCAGACATGGGCGCCTCCGGCTGGAGCTACTTCGTCACCTATCAGCCCGACCTACAGGGCGCCCTAGACGACCTGCGGGCGCGGGTGTTCGCGGACGGGGACTACTGGTGGGCCCGTGGTGAGATTGGCACTGCGGCGAGCGACTACCGCGACCGCCCGCAGACGCTCGACGAGCTCTACGGCGACGAGTGGGTCCAGGAATCCGGCACGCACTCCATCCTGGACATGATCCGGGTGGTCACCGAGAGCGAGAAGCCGGACTACGGCACGGTGCAGCCGGTGACCACCCGCGAGGCCCGGCGCTGCGCGGGAACCGAGGTGTTGACCCGCGAGCACGTGGAGGCCATAGTCGGGTTGGCCGAACAAAGCTGGTTCGGCCGGTGCGCGGTCCTGCACGACGCCACCGGCCGACCCGACGAGATCTACTTCTGGGGCCGGTCCGGCGACTAAATATCATCTTTCGCAGCCTCCTCGCTTGTCCGCCGTGGTCGTCATCCCGGCCTTCCTCGTGCAGCAGCCGGTTCAGCGCCGACAGTTGGGCGTGTATGGCGGTTGCGGTCAGTTCGCGTCCCACTCGGTGGCGAGTAGCCCGAGAATGACCTCATCAGCGAAGTCCCCATTCACCCATGCTGCCCGGCGCAGGGTGCCTTCGGGCACGAACCCTGCCTGGGTGGCTGCTCGTATCATCGCGGCATTGTCGGCCAGCGTCTCGATCTGCAACCGATGCAGACCGCGCACCACGAGGCCGTAGTGGCACAGCACCCGGATGACGTCGGTGCCCAGCCCACGGCTGCGGAAGGCCGGCCGCAGCGAGATTCCGATGTGAGCCATTCTGTTATGCAGGTCGATGCCCCACAACAACGCCTCGCCCGCCAGTTCGTCATCGGCGAGCTGAACCACCGAGAAGCACGCGGCATCGTCGGTGGGGTCGGAAACCGTGTATGGCGACGCGGCGGAGCCGGGTGCGATCGGACGCCATGGACGGGGGTCGGCCTTTGACCGGATCGCGACGTCGTCGTAGAGCTCAGATTGCAGGACGGGAACGTCGGTTTCGTGTCGGGCCCGCAGCCCGATCTTGTCGCCACGTAGCATGCCGTGTTCCTACCCGACGCGACCTATCGTGATCAACCTGGTTGTTCGCCGGACACGGTCGGATCGGGTGTCGTCCGAGGTCATCCGCCCTGCTGTGGGTCGTCCCGGTCGGGTGCGGTCGGCTCGGTTGCTGTACTCCACAGCTGCACTTCCTTGGCCGCGCGCAGGACGTCACGGGCGGCGGCGGCCACCGGGCAGTTTGCCGTCCGGCAGATCGGGCAGCGGCCGTCGGGTCCGGGTTGATGGTCGCGGAGGACCCAGCGGGCGGTGAGGATCAGCCGGTTGCGGATCTGGGCCAGGGACAGGAACGGCGCGGTCATCCTCAGCCCACCCCGAGGGTCGCGGCGAGATGGATAAGCGTCGTCGGGGCGCGCGGGTCCCGGGTTACCTGGGCGAGCACGTCCCGTCCGGCCGGCCGGTGGCGAATCTCGGCCGGCGCAACGCGGTCGGCCTCCATCAGTGCCCGGCCGGCGCTGATCGGATCGCCGGTCTGGAGGTAGGCGCGGGCGGCGTCGACCAGGTGCGCGGCGCGGTACTCGGCGGATAGCCACCGCCAGCCGTCCCGGGTGGTCGCCTTCTCGTGCCAGGCCACGGCGTCGCCTCCGTCGCCCAACTCCACCGCTGCGGTGACCCGGGCCAACTCCACGGCCGTCGGCCCGAACCCGGTGTGGTGGTGGTCGTGCCCGTCGCCGACCCGGGCGGCCAGGGCGGCGGCCTCGCCGAGCAGCTCGGCAACCGCCGCGTCGTCACCCTGACGGGCGGCGGCCAACGCCGCCTGGAGGAGCAGCGTCCCGCACAGGGACAACTCCGGAGGCAGCCCGACCTCGATCACCGGCGGGGCGATCCGGTAGGCGGCGGCCAGCATCGCCGACTTCGCCACCCGCACCTGCCCCGACGCGCGCAGCACCTCACCGAGCTGCACCGCTGCGGCGGCCACCAACACCCGGTCACCCGTGGCAGCGATCATCGCCCGATCGACAGCAAGCCACGCCAGGTCCGGGGCACCCAGCTTGACCAACAGCGACGCGGTAATCCGGTACGCCCCCACCAGCGGCACCCGACCCGCCACCGGGTCAGCGGCGTGAGCGCGCTCCACGTCGGCCAGCAACTCCGGCAGCAGGTCGACCACGCGGGGATATTGGGCGTGCTGAAAGGTCGTCCAGGCGTGCGCGACCTGGCGGGCCATCTCGTCGATTGGCCGCACCGGCCGGCTGCCTGCCGGTCGGCCGAGGGGAATCTCGTACCGGGACAGCGCCGCCCGCATCCGCTCGACCTCTGCGCTCCGCTCGATCACCTCGGCGGGCTGGACATCCCGACCGAGCAGCACCGCCGTGTCGATACGCAGGACCGTGGCGACCTCCTGGAGGGTCGACACCTTGTCCAGAGAGCGGACACCGCGCTCGACCTTGTCCACCCAGCTCTTCGACTTGCCCAAACGGTCGGCGAACACCTGCTGAGACAGCTTCCGCCGCCCCCGCCAGTACGCCACCCGCCGCCCCACCGGCTCACTGCCGCCCACGACGCCACCGCCGCCCCGGCACCGCCGGATTCGTCTTCTCGCCGGGCCATCGCCATCACCCTGCATCCCCACCTCCGTCAGCAGAAGCGCGGCGGCAAGCTCGACCGCCGCATGCTGTCCACACTGACGCTGAGATGTCACCGCCCGCGACGACACAAGACACGACAACTCGGTCACATTGCCGGCGACATTTCGGCGACATACCGCTATGGTGACGTTCATGACGGTCCCGAACACCGCCCTACGCGCAGTCCGTACCGGGATGCGCATGAGCCAGGACGACTTCGCTCGCGCGCTGCAGGCCGCCGGCCACCGCGTCGGCGAACCCAACGACGCCAACAAGAGGCTCGTCCAGCGATGGGAGTCCGGCGCGATCACCGCGCCGCGACCCGTCTACGCCCGCGCGCTGGAGGTCGCCACCGGCCTACCCATCTCACTGCTCGGCTTCGCCGCAGTGCCCGAAGGGCAGATCGCCGATGACCAGCACGGTGGACACGACCTGACATCTCCCATGTCCAGCCTGGCCACACCGACGCCCACGTCCAGGCCAGCCACGGCCCACCGGTCGTACGAGGGCGTATGGCTCAGCCGCTACCAGTTTTACTCCAGCGGCCGGGGAGACTCCTTCGCCGGGCAGCACTTCCTGGTCATGCTTCAACACGGCGACCGGCTGACCGCGCGCAGCCTGCCCGGCTCGGCGGCATCATCTCTGTCACTCGACCTGACCGTGGACGGTGCCGTTGTCACTGGCACCTGGGTGGAACAGACCGACTCGGCCGGCTACTACCGAGGCGCCCGCTATCACGGCGCGATCCAACTCCTGGCCGAGCCCACGGGCCGACGGATGGCCGGAAAGTGGATCGGGTTCGGCAAGGACATGGACGTCAACACTGGCCCGTGGGAGCTGATTTTCCGGGATGCCTCGACCTCCAAAGCGACGCTCGATCGGTACAACACGTCGACGACGTAGCGCGCGGGCTTTTCCTGCCCTGCTCCGCAGGAGTTCCGATTCCTCCACTACCCGAAGGCAGCAGCGACTCATGGGCGACTCATGATCTTCGGCTGAGAAGATCAGAGGCCGATCGGAACCTTCTCCGATCGGCCTCTGACCTTGCTATATAGAGGTGGGCAATGCTGGTATCGAACCAGCGACCTCTTCGGTGTGAACTCTCGGCGAGGCGGTCGGATTGGGTGTCGTCCGAGGTCATCCGGCGTGCTGGGGTCGCTCGGGGTCGGGTTCGGTGGGTGGGGTTGCTGTACTTCGCTGCTGTACCGCCCGTCGACGAGGAACCGCCCGAAGTGGGCCCGCATCCGTAGCCAGTGCTGGCGGTCGTCGCAGGGGTGGGGTCGGCCGCACCGGCACAGGCTCAGGGCCGACTCGGAGTGCTTGGTCAGCAGGATGTCCGCGTAGGCCACCTGCGCCTTGGCGTACTACCGAAATGCTGCCGAGGTGTAGAGGGCTCCCACCGGTCACCGCCTCGCCCTGGGAGTGTGGCGGCGGTGCCAGAGGGCTTCGGCGACGGCGGCGTCCACGGGGCCGAAAAGCCCCCCCCCACGACGCTGACCCCTACAACTCCCCCCGAGCCCTCCGCGCCACCAGCTCCAGCACGGCAATCACCGTGCCGGCACCGACAATCTCACCCCGGGACACCAGCCCGTACGCCTCGTCGAGCGGAATCCAGGCCACCTGCTCAGCCTCGTTCACGTCCACGGGCGTGCCGACGTGCTCGGCCTGCCGGGCCAGGAACAGCAGATTCTCGGCGTCCGCAGTGCCGACCCATGGTTGGAAGGACAGCAACGGCTCGACCCCCTGGGGCCGCCAGCCGGTCTCCTCCTCGACCTCCCGCACCGCGCACTGCGCCGGCTGCTCGTCGCCGTCGACGTAGCCGCCGGGCAGCTCCCACACCCACCGGTCGAACACGAACCGGTGCCGCCGCATCAACAGCAGGCGCTCCCGATCGTCGAGTACGGCGACCATGGCCGATCGGGGAGCCCGGATCACGTACTGCTCGAAGCGAACCCCGTCCGGCAACTCCACCTCGGCGATGCTCAGCCGCGCTCGGCGGGAGTCGTCCACCACCCGCTCGCCGTGAACGGTCCACCGGGTCAACTCCGTCGCCTGCTTCTCCACCACCCCGCCAGTATCCGCGCCGAACCTCACCACGCGCCGGAGGCGACGCCTCTTGGGAGCACTGTTCGGGCTGTCGCCCAGACGAACACCCAACACCGACCCCCGTCGGGGGGATGCGGTCTGAAGCTGTCGGCCGCTGTCGACTGGTGCTGCTTCGCGTTGCTGAGCAGGTGCCGAACGCCGTCGGTTCAGGTTCATGGTCGACCTGTGTCGACGCTCGCGCTGCCTTCCTGCTGCTTCGTTGCCTGCCACCTCGCTTGCAAAGTTCTGGGCGCTCCGTCCGGGCACGTCCGCGTACGTCTCTGACGTCGGGCGTTGATCCGCCGCCGGCTGGCTTCGGCTCGCGCTGTTCGGCCTTGTTGCTGTCACCGTTGCTGTCGACAACAACAGGGCTGACTGCTTCGGTGGAACGCGACTGCGGCGCATCTCCTGCTGCCATCGGTTGCCATCCCGTACCTGTCAGCTCAGCTACGGCCCCTGTCATCGGTCGATGAGCAGCTTGGAAGACACCGAGCTGCTGTGTGGCGAGTCCCCACCGTCATGGTCTCCCGTGGATTGCGAGGTTACCCTGGCGAGCGTTAAGCGTTGATCGCCATCTAGCATCACCTCGTGGTTCCCACTAGCACGAACTCAGCTGGCGGGCTGCCGCCTCGGCGTCTCCCGCTGGGAGTCAACATCGCAAGCGCATTGTTGATTCTTCAGGCGTCGTTGCTAATATTCGCGGCGATTTCCGCCGCATATTCTCAAGGAGAGATCAACGCTGCTGTAAACGATGCAGCGACTCGTTCCAGCGCCCCGATGGACAGCGGTTCGGTCGCACTCAAGGCGTCCTACTTCCATTTCCAAGTGCGGCTTACCCTGTGGTATGCACTTCTCTTCGCGCCTGCATTGGCTGGCGTCGCGTTGTGGGTCAGGACGGGTCAACAGAGTGCTCGAGTAGCCACCCTCACGACGAGCCTGCTAAGCGTGCTTTGCTGTTGCGGGGCCGGGGGATGGCTATGGCTATCTGACGAACCAACAGGGATTGATGAAGCGTTGCCGGCCGCATTCGGTCGAATATATCCAGCATGGGTTGAAATGGGTCAGCTCGGGCTGGCAGCGTCCTCCGTGCCCGCATTTATCGCAGCCGCACTGGTCTTTAATGCGCGTGCCGCTGCCTGGACCTCGCCAGAATCGAACCAGTGACTTCTCCGGTGTGAAGAAGTGATTGGCGGGCGATGAACTGGACGGGTCGTGGCGTTGGGCTGTCCACACAGTTGCTCTACTTCGCTGCTGCACCGACAGCAGAAAGGCCACCTCCCGTTTTGGGTCTGTAGAGCTTAGCGAGGCAGGCCCCCCGTTTCCGGGAAGTGGCCTTTGACCTGCGTGGGCGATGCTGGTATCGAACCAGCGACCTCTTCGGTGTGAACTCTCGGCGAGGCGGTCGGATTGGGTGTCGTCCGAGGTCATCCGGTCTGCTGGGGGTCGTCCCGGTCGGGTGTGGTCGGCTCGGTTGCTGTACTCCGCTGCTGTACTTCCTCGGCGGCGTCGAGGACGTTGCGGGCGGCGGTGGCCACCGGGCAGTCTGCTGTCCGGCAGATCGGGCAGTGGCCGTCGGGTCGGGGTTGGTGGTCGCGGAGGACCCAGCGGGCGGTGAGGATCAGTCGGTTGCGGATC
>NZ_JAAALO010000011.1 GCF_009908295.1 Micromonospora rubida | reverse complement strand
AGGTGCGGCCGAAGTTGGCGATGGCGCCGCCGTTGCCGCTGGCGTTGTTGTTGAACAGGTTGCTGTCTTCGAGGAAGGCGCTGCCTCCGGGCTTGACCAGGATCGCGCCGCCGTCGGCACCCTCGTCATAGGTGTCAGGCGTGTCTCCACCCGATTCACCCGGCATCCCCGGCGCGACCGGCACGACCGGCGCGACCGGCGTGGTCTCGGGGGTCGACGCGGCGGCCACCGGTGCGGCGGCCGGGCCCGGCCTGGCTGCCTCACCGACTGCTGAGGTGTCGGTCTTGGGTGGGGTGGGCCAGGGTTCTTGGTCCTTCTTCTTCTCGCGGGCGGCGTTGCCGTCCTTGAGGGTGATGCCCTTGAGGGTGAGTTCGCCGCCTTCGCCGACGGTGAAGATGCGGAAGGCGTTGCTGGAGTCGCGCTTGATGATGGACTTGTCGCCCTTGATGGTGATCCGTTGGCGGATCGTGGGCAGGGCTGAGCCGTTCTTGCGGTCGTGGTCGCTGAGTTCGTACTTGCAGTCCCGGGCGAGCTTCAGGGTGCCGCCCAGTTCGTTGTTGGCCCGTACGACCGCTTCGACCAGCGCGTCGTCGTCGCAGGGCACCTCACGAACCCGGCCCTCCTCGTCACGCTCACCCCGACCGCCCCGGTCCTTGCCGGACCAGGCGTCCTTGCCGGACCAGTCGTCCTGGCCGGACCACTCGGCATCGTCCCAGTCGTCCTGCTTGCCGGGATCCTGGCCGTCGTTCTCCTTGCCGCGTTCCTCGTCGGCCCGGCCGGCGTCGCTGACGTTCTGCTTCGCGGTGGCCGAGTGCTGGTCCGACAGTCGGTTCGCGTCGTCGGACTTGTCGTTGCGGGCGGCCAATCCGCCGAGCGCCGCCAGACCGACGACGCCGGTCAGGCCGGCCACGCCGGTGGCGACCCAGAGCGCCCGCCGCCGTTTCGCCGGCGGGGTGGCGTGCACCCCGCCGGCGGGAGTCGTTTCGTCGTTGGACATCAGAACCTTCCGCCCTTTCCTGCTATCAGACGGGGCCGCACCGCCCGAAGGGGCGCGACCAGCTACAAATCGGTTGCAGCCTTCTGATCCCCACCGTATGAGAAGGTTCTTCGCGAGGAGGACTTATCCGAAAAACCCCCGCATTGTGCTCGGATCGGGCGGGAGTCCGCAGTCGGGCGAAGTCGTGCGGGAAGGTGCCGCAGGGCGGAAACAACAGCGGGCCCCGCCACCGGTGCGTCGACGGTCGAAACGTCGCGTACCGGGGGCGGGGCCCGCCGTGGGTCGTACCTGAGGATCAGCCGGGCAGGCGCGGACCCGCCTCGCGCTGCTCGGCCAGCCAGGTCTCCACCTCGTCGGCCCGGCGCGGCAGCCCGGCCGAGAGGTTGACCGTGCCGGTCGCGGTCACCAGCACGTCGTCCTCGATCCGGATGCCGATGCCGCGCAGCTCCTCGGGGACCAGCTCGTCCTCCGGCTGGAAGTACAGCCCCGGCTCGACGGTGAGCACGTAGCCCTCGCCGAGCGCGCCGTCGCGGTACATCTCCTTGCGGGCGTTCGCGCAGTCGTGCACGTCGATGCCGAGCATGTGCCCGAAGCCGTGCAGCGTCCACCGGCGGTAGATCGTCGACTTCTCGTCCATCGCCTCGTCCACGCTCACCGGCAGCAGGCCCAGGTCGTCCAGGCCCTCAGCCAGCACCCGCATGCACGTCAGCTGGACGTCCTTGAACTGCACCCCCGGCCGGATGAAGTCGATGCCGGCCTGCTGGGAGGCGTACACGATGTCGTAGACCTGCCGCTGCAACGGGGTGAACCGGCCGTCGACCGGGAGCACCCGGGTCACGTCGGCGGTGTAGAGGTTGCGGTTCTCCACACCCATGTCCATCAGCAGCAGCTCGCCCGGCCGGGTGACGCCGTGGTTGTGCACCCAGTGCAGGATCGTGCCGTGCTCGCCGGCCCCGACGATCGAGCTGTAGCCGACGTCGTTGCCGTCGTGCCGGGCGCGCAGCGCGAAGATTCCCTCCAGCAGCCGCTCGGAGACCGCCCGGTCGGCGGGCAGCACCCGGGCCACGTCCTCGAAGCCCCGCACCGTGGCGTCGATCGCGTCCTGGAGCTGGGCGATCTCCCACTCGTCCTTGACCAGCTTGGCCTCGGAGATCGCGATCGCCAGCTCCCGGTCCCGGGCGGGCTGCCCCTCCTCGCGCGGCCCGTCGTACGGGCGCACGGCCGAGTCCACCCCGGCGTCGAAGCCGCGCAGCACCCGGGTACGCCCCGGCGCCAGCTCGGCCAGCGCCGCGTCCAGCTCGGTCAGGTCGGCGGTGGGCAGGCCCAGCTCGGTCGACTTCTCGGCCAGGGTGTGCCGCCGGCCCACCCACAGCTCGCCGTGCCGGCTGCGGAAGAACTCGTCGTTGTCCCGCGAGGAGCGGGGCCGCATGTACAGGGTGGCGTCGTGCCCCGAGCCGTTGGGGCGCAGGACCAGCACGCCGTCCGGGTCGTGGTCGCCGGTCAGGTACGCGAAGTCGCTGCCCGGCCGGAACGGGTAGTCGGTGTCGTTGGCGCGTACCTTCTCGCCGCCGGTGGGGATCACCAGCGTCTCGCCCGGGAAGGCCGCGGAGAGCGCGGCCCGCCGCTTGGCGTGGTTCGGGACCTCCACCCGGGGGCCGACCGGAAGGGCGGTGTCCCGCCAGCCCTCGCGCATGAACGACAGGAACGCCTCCGGGAAATCCGGGTCGTGTGACTCGGTGCCGTCCGCAGGCTGGTCGCCCGCTTGCTTCTCGCTCATGATCCGCTCCCTCCGCCACGTCGCTGGCCCAGACGGTACCCCGCGCGCGCGGATGTGGAGAGCCTGCGGTGCCTGCGACGTCCGCCCCGGCCGCGTGGAAAGATGACCGGCATGTGCGGACTCCTGGCCTTCTTCAGCGCGAACGGCAACGCCGCCGCCCACCGCGACCACATCGCGGGGGCGTTGGAGTGCCTGCACCACCGCGGACCGGACGAGACAGGTGTCGAGGTGGTCGGCGACGCGACCGGCCAGTACGCGGACGGGGTGTTCGGGCACAAGCGGCTCGCGATCATCGACGTGGCGTCCAGCCACGAGCCGCTGCCGTACGCGGGCGGGCGTTACCTGCTGACCTTCAACGGCGAGATCTACAACTACATCGAGCTACGCGACGAGCTGGTGCGCACCTACGGGGCCCAGTTCGCCACCGCCGGCGACGGCGAGGTGATCGTCGCCGGCTACCACTTCTGGGGCGAGCAGGTGCTCACCCGGCTGCGCGGCATGTTCGCGTTCGTGATCTGGGACCGGCAGGAGCGCCGCGCGTTCGGCGCCCGCGACTACTTCGGCATCAAGCCGCTGCACTACCTGGAGACCGCCGACGGGCTCTACCTCGCGTCGGAGAAGAAGGCGCTGCTGCCGTTCGCGCAGTCCGCGTACGCCGGGGACGCCGGGATCGACCCGGCGAACCTGAGCCACTACCTGACCCTCCAGTACGTCCCGGAGCCCGGCACCCTGCACCGGGGGATCAACCGGATCGGCTCGGGGGAGTACCTGACCTGGACCCCGGGCGGCCGGATCGACGTGCGCCGGTGGTACCGGCCGGTGTTCCGGCCGGCCCCGGTCAGCGACGAGCAGCGGCTCTACCACGAGATCCGGGAGACGCTGCGCGAGAGCGTCCGGGTGCACATGCGCTCGGACGTGCCGGTCGGCTCGTTCCTGTCCAGCGGCATCGACTCCACCGCCGTGGTCGCCCTGGCCCGCGAGTTCAACCCGAACATCCTCACCTTCACCGTCGGCTACGACGTTCCCGGGTACTCGGAGATCGACGTGGCCCAGGAGTCGGCCCGGCACCTCGACGTGACCATCATGCCCACCAAGATCGGGCCGCAGGACATGATCGACGCGCTGCCGAAGATCGTCTGGCACCTGGACGACCCGGTCGCCGACCCGGCGCTGGTGCCGCTGTACTTCGTGGCGAAGAAGGCCGCCGAGCACGTCACCGTGGTCCTCTCCGGCGAGGGCGCCGACGAGTTCTTCGGCGGTTACACCATCTACCGGGAGCCGCTCTCCCTCGGCACGGTCAACGGCCTGCCCGGCGGGGTGCAGAAGGGCCTGCGCGCGGTCTCCAAGGCCATCCCGCAGGGGGTGAAGGGCAAGAGCTTCCTGGAGCGCGGCACCACCCCGATCGAGCAGCGCTACTACGGCAACGCCCGGATGTTTACCGAGGAGGAGAAGCAGCACCTGATGCGCCGCTACGACCCCTCGGTGCGCTACACCGACGTCACCGCCCCGATCTACGCCGAGTGCACGGAGCTCGACGACGTCACCAAGATGCAGTACGTCGACCTGTACACCTGGCTGCGCGGCGACATCCTGGTCAAGGCCGACCGGATCTCGATGGCGCACTCGCTGGAGGTCCGGGTGCCGTTCCTGGACCGGGCGGTGTTCGACGTGGCGGCCACCATCCCGGTGGACCTGAGGCTCCCGCCGCGCTCCGACGCCACCAAGTACGCCATGCGCCAGGCCCTCCAGGGCGTGGTGCCCCCGGCCATCGTCAACCGCAAGAAGCTCGGCTTCCCCACCCCGACCCGGGTGTGGCTGCGCGGCGAGATGTACGAGTGGGCCCGCTGGGTGATCTCCAACTCGGGCGCGGGCGAGCTGATCGACCTGTCGTACGCGATGCGGCTGCTGGAGGAGCACAAGCGGGAGGAGGCCGACCACTCCCGCAAGGTGTGGACGGTGTTGATCTTCTGCATCTGGCACGCGATCTTCGTGGCGAAGACGCTCGACCCGGGCATCCAGCGCAACCAGTCCGCGCTGCTGACCAAGCCGGTGGTCGGCTCCATGGTCCGCTGAGTAGGCGCGGACGCCCCCTGCCGCCGCGTGGCAGGGGGCTCCGCTCACCCGGGCGGGGTCACGCCCGGGCGCAGCTCACCGTGGGCAGGGCGTTCGCCCCGGGGCTGTTCGCGAGGAAGCCGAACGCGGTCGTCCCCTCCGGGGCGACCGTGCCGTTCCAGGCGGCGTTGGTCACCGTCGTGGTCGATCCGGACGTGGTGTACGAGCCGCTCCACAGGCTGGTGACCGTCTGACCGCTGGGCCAGACCAGGGTCGCCTTCCAGCCGGCGAACGGCGTCGCGCCGTGGTTCATGATCGTGACCTCGCCCTGGAACCCGCCGGACCAGGCGTTGACCACCTTGTAGACCGCCATGCAGTCCCCGCTGTGCGGCGGCGGGGTGGTCGGGCTCGGCGGGGGGCTGGTGGGGCTCGGCGGGGGAGTCGTCGGGCTCGGCGGCGGGGTGGTCGGGTTGGGCGAGCCGCCGTTGCCCACCCCGGTGACCTCGCCGTTTCCCCCGTCGAAGGCCACGTCGGAGCAGGCGAAGAAGTTCTCCTGGCTGTCCGAGCGGACCCAGCGCGAGTAGATGATGTGCCGGCCGCTCTTGTTCGACGGCAGGTTGCCGCTGAAGTAGTAGTGCCCCTCGTTGGTGCCCACGCCGCCGTTCTGCGGCGGGTTGGTCACCGTGAGGAAGGGCTGCTCCTCCAGGTCGCCCCAGGCCAGCGGCCGGGTCGGGCTCCAACTGTCCTTCGTCACGTAGAAGTAGAAGGTGCCCGGGTGGTGGGCCCAGTTGCTGTACTTGAAGTTGTGCTGGGCCCCGGCGGTCAGGTGGGTCAGCGGCCAGTCGGTGCGGGCCAGGTCGTACCCGGTGTAGCCGGGGTTGCCGCCGCTGCACAGCTTGCCGTCGGGGATGAAGCCGACGGTCCGGCCGCCGGCATCGGAGCGCAGCACGCTGAACCAGTTGTACAGCGAGTTCGCCCCGCTCTGGGCGACCGCCGCCGTGCAGGCCGGGTTGATCGGCTTGATCTCGCCGGTGGGGCTGAGGCCGTCCTTCCAGCACAGGTAGGTCCGGCTGCCGGGGGTCATCGGGGTGCCGTGGGCGGCGGCGGGGTCGGGGCCGGCCACCAGGGCGACGGCGCCTGCGGCGAGGGTGGCGACCGCGGTGAGCAGCGCGGCCGTACGGGAACGGGTCACGGGGTTCTCCTGACTCGCGGGACGCGGGCGCCCCGCGGGCAACGTGCGGGGCGGCAGCGCCGCCCGCCCCGCTGCGACGCGGATACGGCGGTCGAGGCGGACGTGCCCCGGCGGATGGCCGGCGTACGTGCGCCGTCGGCGGTCCGACTCGCGGACCGCTGCCCTCGCGTGGATGTGAACCCGGCGCCGGCGGCACGGCAGCCCCCGCACCGCCCGGCAAGCGCCATCCCACCACGGGACGCCGACGGTGCGCAATAGCTGTCGCTCGATGTGTCAGGGGCAGGTGATCCAGGCGGCGGTCTCCCAGTCCCTCGCCTCGCACGCCCGCCAGTAGGCCAATACGGTGGCTTCAGCGCTCGTCATGACGTGGCGGTCGCCGTCGCCCGGCTCGGCGGCGCGGTGCAGTTCGTCGGGTCGCTCGGCGACGACGTCCTGGCCGGGCGGATCCGCGACTTCCTGACCGGGGCGGGCGTCGGCCTGGCCGGGGCGGTCACCGCCCCCGTCCCGACCACGCTGGCGGTGGCCACCTTCGCCGGTCCCGAGCCCGACTTCCGGTTCTACGGCGAGCCGCCCTCCTACGGACTGCTCGGTCCCGACAACCTCGACACCGACCTGGTCGCGGGCGCCGACGTCGTCTACTGCGGGTCGATCGTGCTGCGCCAGCCGCCGGTGCTGGCCGCCGCGCGCCGGGCCTGGGGGATCGCCCCCGGGCTGCGGGTCTTCGACCCGAACGTGCGGCCCCGGCTGCTCGACGGGCCGGCCGCGCTGGCCGGGCTGCGCGACACGGTGGCCGAGTTCGCCGCCTCCGCCCACCTGGTCAAGCTGAGCACCGCCGACGCCGAGCTGCTCTACCCCGGCGAGCCGGTCGAGGGGGTCGCGGCGTACCTGCGCGAACTGGGGGCGGCGACCGTGGTGGTCACCCTCGGCCCGGCCGGTGCGGTGGTCGCCGCCGCAGGCGCCGATCCGGTACGCGTGCCCGCGCCCAGGGTGCGCGCGGTGGACGCCACCGGCGCCGGCGACTCGGTGATGGGGGCGCTCGTCGCCGACCTGCTGGTCGACGGCGAGCCGACCGACCCGGCCGACTGGCACCGACGGGTCGCGTTCGCCCTGCGGGTCGCCGGCCTGGTCTGCGAGTCCCCGGGCGGCGCGGTGGCCATGCCCAGCCGCGCCGAGGTGCTCCGCCGCTTCGCCGGCTGACCGACCCCGGCCGGCTCTGGCCCGACTGACCCGGCCGGGTCAGCCGGTGCCGTCGAGTTCGGCGTAGCCCCGGCGGGCCGCGAGCAGGGCGGCACGGGCCCCGAAGGGGGCCTCGGCGGCCACCCGCTCCGGCGGGACGCCCCCGGTGTGGCCGGCCCGGATCAGCCGGGCCAGCTCGACCAGCTCGCCGTGCTGGGCCCGGACGAAATCCGCGTCGACCAGCTCGCCGTGCCCCGGCACGACGACCGTGCCCGGGGTGGTCAGCCGCAGCAGCTCGGCCACCGCGTCCGGCCACCGCAACGGGTACGACTCCTCGAACGCCGGCGGGCCGCCCTGCTCGACGAGGTCCCCGGCGACCAGCACGTCCGCGTCCGGCACGTGCACCACCAGGTCGGCGTCGGTGTGCCCGGGCCCCGGATGGCGCAGCAGCACCCGCCGGCCCCCGACGTCCAGCACCGTCTCCGTGCGTACGACGTGCGTCGGGGCCAGCAGCGCCGTGCCGGCCAGCTCGGCGGCCAGCCCCGGCCGCTCGCCGCGCATCTCCTCGTACGCCGCCCGGCGCAGCTCGTCGGGGCGCTCGCGCAGCGCCGCGGCGGCGACCTCGTGCGCGTACACCGGGCGGGTCGGGTCGGCGGCGAGCGTGGCGTTGCCGAAGCAGTGGTCGAAGTGGTGGTGGGTGTTCACCACAGTCCACGGGCACGGGGTGACCGCCCGGGCGGCGGCGGCCAGCTCGGCGGCCTGCCCGGCGGTGGAGAGGGTGTCCACCACCAGCGCCGCGCCGTCGCCGACGACCAGCGTGACGTTGACGTCGAGCAGCGGCTCCCGCAGCACGTGCACCCGGTCGGCGACCTCGACGAACCGCAGCGTCACGAGGCGGCTGACGCCGCGCGGTCACCGGGGCGACCGCCATCCGGCGCGTCGGCCCCGCCGGCCGGAGAGCCGGGCCGGGCCCCGCCGGCCCGCTCGACGAAGCGCTGCCGGTCGACCAGCACCCGGTCCACCAGCCCCCGGGCGACCGTCTCCGCGCCGTCGGTGACGCTCACCTCGAACCGCAGCCGTCGCCCGTCGACCGCGGCGAGCCGGGCGTGCGCCGCCACCGTGCGGCCGACCGGGGTGGGGGCCAGGTGGTCCAGCTCGACCCGGAGCCCGACCGTGGTCCGGCCGGGCGGCATGCCGTCGGCGATGGCCGCGATCGTGGCCGCCTCGACCAGGGCGAGCACCCGGGGGGTGCCCAGCACCGGCACGTCGCCGGAGCCGACGGCCCGCGCGGTGTCGGCGTCGGTCACGGTCAGCTCGACCCGGGCCGACAGGCCCGACGCGAAGGATTGCTCCGACTTCTCCTGCATGCGCCCACCCTAGGTGGTCGCCGTCGGCGGGTCGCGGTGCCGCCGTTAACCTAGACGACGATGGCCGTCGTGACTGACCCCCAGCCCCCCGCCCCCGCCGGACCGCCCGCGCCGCCCGCCCCACCCGACGGCGGTCGCCGCCGGGCGATCGCCATGTCGGTCTGGGCCGTCGCCTTCGTGGTCGGCTGGCTCGGCATCGGCCTGCCCACCGACCCGGCGTACGCGTTCCTCTGGATCTGGGCCGGCACCGTCGCCTGGAACTCGCACCGCCCGTGGCGCACCCACCTGCTGTTCGCCCGGGACTGGGTGCCGGTGGTGCTGCTCCTCGCGGCCTACAACCTGTCCCGGGGGTTCGCCGACAACGGCGCCACCCCGCACGCGATGGAGCTGATCGTCGCCGACCGGTTCATGTTCGGCTGGGCGACCGGCGGCGAGGTGCCGACCGTCTGGTTGCAGGAACACTTCTACCGGCCCGAGGTGCGCTGGTGGGACGTGATCGCCAGCTGGGTCTACTTCTCCCACTTCGTGGTGACCCTCGCCGCCGCCGCGGTGCTCTGGATGCGCAACCGGCGCCGGTGGGCCGCGTACATGCGGCGCTTCGGGTTCCTCTGCGCGGCGGGGCTGGTCACGTACTTCCTCTACCCGGCCGCCCCGCCCTGGTGGGCGGCCCAGAACGGCCTGCTCACCGAGGTGGCCCGGATCTCCACCCGGGGCTGGAAGGCGTTCGGCATGCACGGCGCGGGCAACCTGCTCAACGCCGGGCAGATCGCCTCCAACCCGGTGGCCGCGATGCCGTCGCTGCACACCGCGTGGGCGCTGTTCGTGGTGCTGTTCTTCCTGCGGGCGACCCGCCGCCGGTGGTGGCCGCTGCTGCTGGCGTACCCGCTGGCGATGACCTTCACCCTGGTCTACTCCGGCGAGCACTACGTCATCGACGTGCTGGTCGGCTGGGCGTACGTGGGGATGACCTTCCTCGTGGTCGGCCTGGCCGAGCGCTGGTGGGCGGCCCGCCGGTCGCGCCGGGCATCGGTCGCGCCGGAGCCGGCCGACGGCCCTCAGGGCGGCCCGGAGCCGGCCGACGGCCCCCACGGCGGCCCGGAGCCGGCCGGTCCCGTCACCGCAGGCGACCCGCCGGCGGTCCCGGCCGCCCGCTGAGGCCCCTGCGCGGGCCGCCGCCGGACCCGTCGCGGCCGGCGTCCCGGCCGCGCGGCGTCCCGGCTCAGCCGAGCCGGCTCAGCCGGGGTGGCGGGCGGCGTGCGCCCGCGCGGTCAGCTCCGCCGCCAGCCACCACGCCTCGGCGAGGTCGCGGTCGAGGGCGGCGGCGCCCGCGCCGCCCGCGGTGTCCGCGTGCACGGTCGCCAGCCGCAGCCGCCGCTGCGCCGGGCCCTGGGTCACCCGCACGCTCTGGATCCGCGCGTACGGCACGACGGTGAGCTGCCGGGTGACCAGCCCGGACCGGGCGGCGAAGACCCGTTCGTCGAGCCCGGCGCCGACGGCCCGGCGGCCCAGCGGGCGCAGCCACCGGGCCCGGGTCGGCGGGAGGCTCGTCGCCAGCCCGCTCAGCCGCACCCCCGGCAGCACCTCCGTCACGATCCGTTCCCCGGTGTGCGCGTCGCCCACCGGCAGCAGCCGGTCGGGCCGGTTCCGGTCGTCCGGTTCGCCGGCCGCGTAGCCGGCCACCTCCAGCCGCAGCCGCAGCCAGCCCTTTGCGCGCCAGAGCAGCGGCCAGGTGACCCCGACCGTCTGCACCCGGTTCAGCGGCACGGTCTGCGCCCGAGTCTCCAGCAGGCCGTTGCGGATCCGTAGGGTGCCCTCGTCCCGGGCCAGCCGGAAGTTCCAGTCGTCGAGGACTCGGCGTACCGGTTGCAGCAGCACGCCGGCCATCGCGGTGAGCGTGCTCGCCACCGCGATGAACGACCAGGAGTCCTCGGAGAGGAACTGGGCCACGACGAAGGCCACGCCGAGGGGGAGCAGGAGTGCCTGCGGGGTGAGCAGCTGGCTGACCAGCAGGTCCCGGTTGGCCACGTCGTGCAGCGCCCGCCCCGGCGGGACCGGCGAGGCCGCGTGTCCGATTCCCGGCCCGGCCGTCGCCGTGGTCGCCGGCTGGGGGCCGGGGGCGGTCCCGGGGCCGGCGAGCGCGAGCAGCCGCTGCCGCAGGGCGGCGGCCTCGGCCACCCCCAGGTACGCCAGCGGCGCCTCGGTCTTCCCGCCGCCGACCACCTCCAGCCGCAGCTCGGCCAGCCCGGTGAGCTGGGCGAGCAGCGGGCGGACCACCTCGACGGCCTGGAGGCGCTCCAGCGGGATGGCCCGGGTGCGCCGCCAGAGCAGGCCCTCGTACACCCGCAGCTCGCGGCCGACCACGTGGTAGCCGGTGTTGTACCAGCTGACCACCGCGAGCACTGTCGCGCCGAGGGCCAGCACGGTCACCATCGCCGCGAACCAGCCGAAGCCGACCCGGGACAGAGTCGACCAGGACAGCCCGGCGATGACCACGAACAGCGACTTGGCGCCGTGCAGCGCGGGACTCAGCGGGTGCAGCCGCTGCCGGGGCTCTCCACCCCAGGCCTGCCGGTCAGGGAGCTGCTGCCCAGGCCCGCCGGGCGGGGCGATGGCCGTCTCGGGGCCGTCCGGCGGGCCGGCGGGCGGTGCGGAGGGCGCGAGGGCCGGGAACTGCGGGAAGTGGGGATCGGTGTTGTGCTGGCCCTGGCTCACAGGCCCTCCGCGCGGTCCTCGCCGAGCGCGGTGAGCCGGTCGCGCAGCCGGGACGCCTCCGCCGGGCGCAGCCCCGGCACCCGGGCGTCGCTGGCCGCGGCGGCGGTGTGCAACTGCACCGTGGCCACGTCGAACGCGCGCTCCAGCGGGCCGGCGCTGACGTCGACGAACTGCATCCGCGAGTACGGCACGATGGACAACCGGCGGACCAGCAGCCCGTGCCGCACCAGCAGGTCGTTCTCGCGCTCGGCGTACCCCCAGGCGTGCACCGCGCGCACGATGGTGACGACCCGCCACGCGCCGGCCAGCACGACCGCGCCGAGGGCGGCGCCGAACAGCCAGTGCCCGCTCAACGCCCAGCCGACGGCGAGACCCAGCAACAGCACCCCGAGCACCGCCGCCAGGCGCAGCAGCTCCACCCAGATCAGGTCGCCGGACACCGGCTGCCACCGCACGGTGTCCGGCCACGGCTCCAGCGGGCCCGGCGGGAACGCCGCCGACCAGGCCGGCGCCGGCGGGGCGGGGTGCGGGTCGGGTGGGACGGCCGGCGGGCCGGGTGGGGGTGGGCCGCCGACAGGGTCGCCGGTCACCGGGAGGGTCCGCTCTGCGCGCTCACCAGTCGAGCGTAGGCGATTCGGCCAGTGGCGTGACCTCTCGAAGGAAGCCGCGTGCGTCGAGGAAGTCGCCGAGGGAGGACCGGTGGTCGGCGCAGGCGAGCCAGGTCTTGCGCCGCTCGGCGGTGTGCAGGCGCGGATTGTTCCAGCGCAGCGCCCACTCGGCGGGCACGCGACAGCCCCGGGCCGAGCAGATCGGTGCCGCGTCGGCGGGGAGAGGGGCGCTCATCCGGGCCAGTCTAGGCACGCGGCGAGAAGATTGAGCGCCGGGCGGCCACGGGGGGAGCCGCCCGGCGACGGGGTGAATGGTACACAGGCCGGGCCCTCTGGTGTAAACCCTGATCGGCGATTCGGGACGGTGGGACGGCGTGGCGAAAAACGGCTTCTCCCCGCCTCGGCACTCAGCCGGGCATGCGAGTCTTGACACGCACCACGTCGCGACAACCGATCAATGCTGTGGAGGACCGGTGGCCCAGCCGACCACGCCCGACACCCCGACGCCGAACGGCAGCGCGCCGGACAACCCCCCGACGTCGGCGCCGCCGACGACCACCCCGGCCCAGGACGCGACGCTGCTGGAGCGGGCGCTGTTCGAGATCAAGCGGGTGATCGTCGGCCAGGACCGGATGGTCGAGCGGATGTTCGTGGCTCTGCTCGCCCGGGGGCACTGCCTGCTGGAGGGGGTGCCCGGGGTGGCGAAGACCCTCGCCGTGGAGACCCTCGCCAAGGTGGTCGGCGGATCCTTCGCCCGGGTGCAGTTCACCCCGGACCTGGTCCCCGCGGACATCATGGGCACCCGGATCTACCGGCAGTCCAGCGAGAAGTTCGACGTCGAGATGGGCCCGGTCTTCGTCAACTTCCTGCTCGCCGACGAGATCAACCGGGCCCCGGCCAAGGTGCAGTCGGCCCTGCTGGAGGTGATGAGTGAGCGGCAGGTGTCCATCGGCGGCCAGACCCACCGGGTGCCGGAGCCGTTCCTCGTGATGGCCACCCAGAACCCGATCGAGCAGGAGGGCGTCTACCCGCTGCCGGAGGCGCAGCGGGACCGCTTCCTGATGAAGATCGTCGTTGGGTATCCGACCGACGCCGAGGAGCGGGAGATCGTGTACCGGATGGGGGTGACCCCGCCGCAGCCGACGCGGGTCTTCGACACCGAGGACCTGATCGCGTTGCAGCGCAAGGCCGACCAGGTCTTCGTGCACAACGCGCTGGTCGACTACGCGGTCCGGCTGGTGCTGGCCACCCGTGCCCCCGCCGAGCACGGCATGCCCGACGTCGCGCAACTGATCCAGTACGGCGCCAGCCCGCGCGCCTCGCTCGGCCTGGTCCGGGCCACCCGGGCGCTGGCGCTGCTGCGCGGCCGGGACTACGCCCTCCCGCAGGACGTGCAGGACATCGCGCCGGACATCCTGCGCCACCGGCTGGTGCTCAGCTACGACGCGCTCGCCGACGACGTGCCGGCCGACCACGTGGTGCACCGGGTGATGTCGACCATCCCGCTGCCGTCGGTGGCCCCGCGCCAGCAGGCCACCCCGAACGGCCCGCCGCCGGCCGCCGCCGGGTGGCCCGGGCAGCGGCCGTGACCTCACCCACCCCCTCCGGGAGTACGCGGTGGTCGCCCTCACCCGCCGCCGCCCCCCGCAGCGACGCGCTGCTGTCCCGGCTCCAGCTGATGGTCACCCGCAAGCTCGACGGCCTGCTCCAGGGCGACTACGCCGGACTGCTGCCCGGCCCCGGCAGCGAGGCGGGGGAGTCGCGCGAGTACCGCCCGGGCGACGACGTACGCCGGATGGACTGGCCGGTGACCGCGCGTACGACGACGCCGCACGTGCGGCGCACGGTCGCCGACCGGGAGCTGGAGACGTGGCTCGCGGTGGACCTGTCCGCGAGCCTGGACTTCGGCACCGGTCAGTGGCTGAAGCGGGACGTGGTGGTGGCCGCCGCCGCCGCGCTGACCCACCTGACCGTGCGCGGCGGCAACCGGATCGGGGCGGTGGTCGGCAGCGGCGCCGCGCCGGCAGCCCTGGCCGGACGCCGCCGGGACACGCCGCCGCCCGGCACCGGCCGGCTGGTCCGGCTGCCCGCCCGGTCCGGGCGGAAGGAGGCGCAGGGGCTGCTGCGGGCGATCGCCGGCACCGAGATCCGGCCGGGGCGCAGCGACCTGGGCGCGCTGGTCGACATGCTGAACCGGCCGCCCCGTCGGCGCGGGCTCGCGGTGGTCATCTCCGACTTCCTCGCGCCGCCGCCGCAGTGGGCGCGGCCGATGCGTAAGCTGCGGGTCCGGCACGACGTGCTGGCGATCGAGGTGGTCGACCCGCGCGAGCTGGAGCTGCCCGACGTGGGGGTGCTGCCGGTGGTGGACCCGGAGACCGGGGAGCTGCACGAGGTGCAGACCGCCGACCCGCGGCTGCGCCGCCGGTACGCCGAGGCCGCCGCAGCCCAGCGCGCGGAGATCTCCGCCCAGCTCCGCGCCGCCGGGGCGGCCCACCTGCGACTGCGGACCGACACCGACTGGCTGCTCGACATGGTGCGCTTCGTCGCCGCGCAGCGGCACGCCCGCACCCGGGGGACGACACGATGATTCGTTTTCTGCAACCGTGGTGGCTGCTGGCCGTGCTGCCGGTGCTCGCCCTCGCCGCGCTGTACGTGTGGCGGCAGCTGCACCGCCGGGCGTACGCGATGCGGTTCACCAACGTGGACCTGCTGCGTACCCTGGCCCCGAAGGGGCTGGGCTGGCGGCGGCACGTGCCGGCGGTGGCGTTCCTGCTCTGCCTGCTGGTGCTGTCCACCGCGCTGGCCCGGCCGGCGCTCGACACCAGGGAGCCGCTGGAGCGGGCCACCGTCATGCTGGCCATCGACGTTTCGCTGTCCATGCAGGCCGACGACGTCGCGCCGAACCGGCTGGAGGCGGCACAGGAGGCGGCGAAGCAGTTCGTCGGCGAGCTTCCGGAGAGCTACAACCTCGGCCTGGTCTCGTTCGCCAAGTCGGCGAACGTGCTGGTGCCGCCCGGCAAGGACCGGGGCGCGGTGACCACCGCGATCGACGGGCTGGTGCTGGCCGAGGCGACGGCGACCGGTGAGGCGGTGTTCACCTGCCTGGAGGCGATCAGGTCGGTGCCGGCCGACGGCGCGGCGGGCATCCCGCCGGCCCGGATCGTGCTGCTCTCCGACGGTTTCCGCACCTCCGGCCGGTCGGTGGAGGAGGCCGCAGCCGCCGCCCAGGCGGCCAACGTGCCGGTCTCCACCATCGCCTTCGGCACGGACGCCGGCCAGGTCGACATCGGCGGGCAGCTCCAGCGGGTGCCGGTGGACCGGCTGGCGCTGGCCGACCTGGCGGAGACCACCGACGGGTACTTCTACGAGGCGGCCTCGGTCAGCGAACTCAAGCAGGTCTACCAGGACATGGGCAGCTCGATCGGGTTCCGCACGGAACCCCGCGAGGTCACCCAGTGGTACGCCGGGATCGCGCTGCTGCTGGCCCTCTGCGCGGGCGCCACGAGCCTGCTGTGGTCCTCCCGGCTGATCTGACCGACCTGGCCCGCGTCGACCTTCACGGGTCGGCGTGGGCCGGGGCCGGTCAGTGGCCGGCGGAGGTGAGGACGAAGACGACGGCCACCCAGACGGCGGCGAGGGTGAAGCCCAGCGGGGCGACGTAGCGGCTCATGGGAAGGCTCCGGGTGGCGACTGGACGGTCCGCGCATGCGGGGGCGGACCGCAGGGGGGTGGATCAGGACGCGCACACGAAGTCGTGACCGGGCGGCTCCCGGCGCGGCTCGGTCATCCGGCGCGGGGCCGGTGACCGGGCGGAGGCGGGGAGCGGAGCTGGGTCAGCTCACCTGCTGAGTCGTGGCTCAGCGGGGCTGACGTTCGGCCCGGCCACGACTGGGAGGATCGCTATCTCGCACAGCGATCACCTCCTGCGGTCGGCGGGGCCCGGAACGCGGACCGCACGGCCCGCAAACGTGGATCATCGTACACCGGGATGGTCGCCGGACGGCACTCGGCCGACGGGTCGGCTGAGTGGCTCCTGCGGGCCCGCCGGGCGGTCCGCGACCCGCCGGGGACGCAGTAGCAGCGCGAGGACGACGGCCTGACGATTGCGCCCCGCACCCGGTCGGGGACCTGCCCTTCGGCCCCTATGGAGCTGCCCCGTTTGTGCTGTCGGTGGAGCGGGAGCACAAACGGGGCAGCTCCATAGGGCCAACGGAGGCTAGGCCGTCCCGGCGAAGGCCGTCCCGGCACGGGCCGGTGATGTCGGCAGCGCGCACATCCTCTGGTGCCTGCCGAGCCAGAGACCCTCACGGCTTGGCCGGGCCTGGGGGGTTACCCGGGCGGCGTTAGCGCTTACCTGCCGGTAACGCCTAGGCTCCGACCGACTGGGAGATCATCGAACTACAGGGGGACCCGTGGCCCGAACCGTGCTGGTGACCGGCGGCAACCGGGGGATCGGCCTGGCCATCGCGCAGGCCTTCGCCAAGCAGGGCGACCGGGTGGCGGTGACCCACCGCAGCGGCGACGCCCCGGAGGGGCTGTTCGGGGTGCGGTGCGACGTGACCGACTCCGCCTCCGTCGACGCGGCCTTCGGCACCATCGAGGCCGAGTTGGGCCCGGTCGAGGTGCTGGTGGCCAACGCCGGCATCACCGACGACACGCTGATCATGCGGATGTCGGAGGAGCAGTTCACCCGGGTGGTGGACACCAACCTCACCGGCGCGTTCCGCTGCGCCAAGCGCGCCTCGACGAAGATGCTCCGGGCCCGGTGGGGTCGGATGATCTTCATCTCCTCGGTCGTCGGCCTGTACGGCGGCCCCGGTCAGGTCAACTACGCGGCGAGCAAGGCCGGCATGGTCGGCGTGGCCCGCTCGATCACCCGGGAGCTGGGCGGACGCAACATCACCGCCAACGTCGTCGCGCCCGGCTTCATCGACACCGACATGACCGCGGCGCTGCCCGAGGACCGCCGGACCGAGTACCTCAAGTCCATCCCCGCCGGCCGGTTCGCCACTCCCGACGAGGTCGCCGAGGTGGTCGCCTGGCTGGCCTCGGACGCCGCAGGCTACATCTCCGGCGCCGTGATCCCGGTCGACGGCGGCCTGGGCATGGGCCACTGACGCTGCTCATCGCACCGACTCAACGGAGGAACTCCCACATGTCCGGACTGCTGGCCGGTAAGCGGCTGCTGGTCACCGGCGTCATCACCGACGCCTCGATCGCCTTCTCCGTGGCGAAGCTCGCCCAGGAGAACGGCGCGCAGGTCGTGCTCACCGGCTACGGCCGGCTCTCCCTCGTCGAGCGGATCGCCCGTCGGCTGCCCGAGCCGGCCCCGGTCATCGAGCTGGACGTGACCGACGCCGAGCACCTCGCCGGCCTGGCCGACAAGGTCCGCGAGCACGTCGACGGCCTCGACGGGGTGGTGCACTCGATCGGCTTCGCCCCGCAGAGCTGCCTCGGCGGAGGCTTCCTCGACGCGCCGTGGGAGGACGTGGCCACCGCGCTGCACGTCTCCACGTACTCCTACAAGTCCCTGGCCATGGCGGCGCTGCCGCTCATGCAGCCGGGCGGCGCCGTGGTCGGGTTGACCTTCGACGCCACCAAGGCGTGGCCGGTCTACGACTGGATGGGCGTGGCCAAGGCCGGGCTGGAGTCCGCCTCCCGCTACCTGGCGATGCACCTGGGCAAGCAGGGCATCCGCAGCAACCTGGTCGCCGCCGGCCCGCTGCGCACCATCGCGGCGAAGTCGATTCCCGGCTTCGAGCAGTTCGAGACCGCCTGGGCCGAGCGTGCCCCGCTGGGCTGGAGCCTCACCGACCAGGAGCCGGCCGCCCGGGCCTGCCTGGCGCTGATGTCGGACTGGTTCCCGGCCACCACCGGCGAGATCGTCCACGTCGACGGCGGCTACCACGCCATCGGCGCCTGACGTCGCGGGCGGGCCCCGCCGGCGCGGTGGCCCGCCCCTCCGCCCCCGGACCAGGGGGCGTCGCCAGGCCGCCGTCGAGGGCGGGGAAGAATAGGCCCATGGCGTACGACGCGTTGGTGCTGGTCTCCT
This sequence comes from Micromonospora rubida, assembly GCF_009908295.1. GTDB lineage: Bacteria > Actinomycetota > Actinomycetes > Mycobacteriales > Micromonosporaceae > Micromonospora > Micromonospora rubida. Next base: position 127,649 of record NZ_JAAALO010000011.1, on the reverse strand, counting down.
TCGGCGGCCCGGAGCGGCCCGAGGATGTGCTGCCCTTCCTCCAGAACGTGACCCGGGGGCGCGGCGTGCCCCCGGAGCGGCTGGCGGAGGTCGTCGAGCACTACCAGCACTTCGGCGGGGTCTCCCCGATCAACCAGCAGTGCCGCGACCTGCTCGCCGCCATCCGGGCGGACTTCGCCGCCCACGGCGTCGACCTGCCGGTGTACTGGGGAAACCGGAACTGGGACCCGATGCTCGCCGACACCGTGGCCCGGATGCGCGACGACGGGATCACCACCGCCCTGGCGCTCGTGACCAGCGCGTACGGCGGCTACTCCTCCTGCCGCCAGTACCAGGAGGACATCGCGAAGGCCCGCGCGGCCGTCGGCCCGGACGCCCCGGTGATCGAGAAGCTGCGCCAGTTCTGGGACCACCCGGGCTTCGTCGAGCCGCACGCCGACGCGGTCAGGGCGGCGCTGGGCCAGCTCGACCCGGCGAAGCGGGCCAGCACCCGGCTGGTGTTCACCGCCCACTCCGTCCCCGTCTCGGCCGCCGCGAACGCCGGCCCGCACGGCGGCCGGTACACCGCCCAACTCGCGGAGGTCGCCCGGCTGGTGCACGCCGCCGCCGCGCCCGACCTGCCGTACGACCTGGTGTGGCAGAGCCGTTCCGGGCCGCCCCAGGTGCCGTGGCTGGAGCCGGACGTCAACGACCACCTGGCCGCCCTCGCTGAGGCCGGCACCACCACCGCCGTGGTGGTCAGCCCGATCGGGTTCGTCTCCGACCACCTGGAGGTGGTGTGGGACCTCGACACCGAGGCGCTGGAGACGGCCAGGCAGCTCGGGCTGGACTTCGCCCGGGCCGGCACCCCGGGCACCGACCCGCGCTTCGTGGCCATGGTGCGCGAGCTGGTCGCAGAGCGCACCGAACCGGGCGGGGAGCGGCTGCGCCGCCGCCTCGGCGAGCTGCCGCTGTGGGACACCTGCCCGACGGTGTGCTGCGTGCCGGCCCGCCGGCCCTGACCGCCGCCCGCCGACTCCGACACCCGTGCGGGTCACCGTCCGACGGCCCCGCCCCGAGACCCCTGGGACGACGAATGCACGAACGTAAGCCGGTGCAGAGCTGGCTGACCGACATGGACGGCGTGCTGGTGCACGAGGGCCAGCCGGTGCCCGGGGCGCCGGAGTTCATCAACAAGCTGCGCTCCTCCGGCAAGCCGTTCCTGGTGCTGACCAACAACTCCATCTACACCCCGCGTGACCTGCAGGCCCGGCTGACCCGGATGGGCTTCGAGGTGCCCGAGCACGCCATCTGGACGGCGGCGCTGGCGACCGCCCAGTTCCTGGCCGACCAGCGGCCGGGCGGCACCGCGTACGCGATCGGGGAGGCCGGGCTGACCACGGCGCTGCACGCGGTCGGCTACGTGCTCACCGACTTCGCCCCCGACTACGTGGTGCTGGGCGAGACCCGGACGTACAGCTTCGAGGCGATCACCAAGGCAGTCCGGCTGATCAACGAGGGGGCGCGGTTCATCTGCACCAACCCCGACGTCACCGGCCCGTCGGCCGAAGGCGCGCTGCCGGCCGCCGGCTCGGTCGCGGCGATGGTCTCGAAGGCGACCGGGGTGGCGCCGTACTTCGTCGGCAAGCCCAACCCGATGATGATGCGTTCGGCGCTGAACACCATCGACGCGCACTCCGAGACGACTGCCATGATCGGCGACCGGATGGACACCGACGTACTGTGCGGCCTGGAGGCCGGGCTGGAGACGATCCTGGTGCTGACCGGGATCAGCACCCGGGCCGAGGCCGAGCGGTACCCGTACCGCCCGTCGCGGATCGTCAACTCCGTGGCCGACCTGATGGACGAGATCTGACCCAACCCCGGGCCGCCGACCTGCAGCCGACCGGCGACGGTCAGCGGCCGGGCCCCGGCGGGCTCCAGGGGCGCTCAGGGCCGGCGGGGGCGCTCAGGGCCGACGCGGGCGCTCAGGGCCGGCGGGGGCGCTCAGGGCCGACGCGGGCGCTCAGGGCCGGCGGGCGTCAGGGGCGCAGCGGGGCGTTGCAGGCCGCGACCAGGGCCTGCCGGCAGGCGGTGGTGAGCGGCCGGAGCGCGGCGTCGCGCTGCTGGGCCTCGTGGTTGTTGATCGCGCCGCCCGGCGCGCTGTGCCCGGCCAGCGCCAGCACCCGGTCCAGCACGGCGGCGCGGGCGAACAGCCGCCGCGCCCGGGGGTCGAAGCCCGGCGGCAGGTCGGTGGTCCCGTCGGGGCGGCGCAGCGCGGCCAGCGCGCCGGCGAGCTCGGGCCGCCACTGGGCCACGTCGAGCCGGGTCAGGGCCGCGGTGGTCTCGGCGAGCGCGCTCGCCAGTTCCGCCTCTGCCTCGGCGGCGCCGGGCGAGGCCAGCGAGGCGGCCGGGGCGTCGGCGGGCAGCGGGTAACACCGCCAGAGCACCGTCTCGAAGGTCATCCCCGAGCCGGAGGTGTGCGTGCGCACCTGCGGGATCAGCCCGATCCCGCCGGCCACCACCGCCTCGCCGGCGACCAGCGCGGTGCCTGCGAAGTCGCCCGGCCCGGGCAGCCCTCGCGGGTCGCCGGGCGCGGGCAGCACCAGGCGGATCTCGTCGGGGGAGAGCTTCGCCAGGGTGGGCAGCGCGTCCCGCAGTGGGACGTCGGTCCAGGTGCCGGGGGCGTCCGAGACGAGATGCTCCTCGTCGCCGGCGATCTCCTCGGCGACCTCGTCGTACGGCACGAGGCCAGCGCGCCACGCGCGCACCCAGGCGACGAACCGGCTCGACCGGCGGGGCGCGAGAGTGACCGCGCCCGCTGCGGGGGAGGACATGCAAGAGAGGGTACGTGGTGCGCGCCGCCCCTGTCTCGACTGCCGCGTGCCCCGCCTCGGTTAGCGTCGATCATGGACTCGTGGTGACCGGATATTCCGTTCGTGCCGCTTTTGTGGGGTGCCCCGATTTCATGATCGGCGCGGCTGACGCGCCCCGGGGCGGGCGGGGGTTAGCGTGGCGGGATGGTTGGGCGGTACGGCGAGGACGTGTTGGCGGGGGACTGGCGGCGGCGGAAGGCGACCCCCGAGGTGGACGCCGAGCCCGATCTCGTGGTCGAGGACGCCGAGTCCGGGTTCTGCGGCGCGGTGGTCGGCTTCGAGTCCGGCGCGGTGGTGCTGGAGGACCGGCACGGCCGGCGGCGCAACTTCCCGCTGCTGCCGGCGGCGTTCCTGCTCGACGGGCGGCCGGTCACGCTGTGCCGTCCGGCCCGCTCGCCCGTGCCGGCGGCCCGCCGGCGCACCGCGTCCGGCTCGATCGCGGTCGACGACGTGCGGGCGCAGGTGGCCAAGGCCAGCCGGATCTGGGTCGAGGGCGTGCACGACGCCGCCCTGGTCGAGCGGATCTGGGGCGACGACCTGCGCGTCGAGGGCGTGGTGGTGGAGCCGCTGGACGGCATCGACGAGCTTTCCGCGCAGGTGCGCGACTTCGCCCCCGGCCCGTCCCGGCGGCTCGGCGTGCTGGTCGACCACCTGGTGCCCGGTTCGAAGGAGAGCCGGATCGTGGCCCGGGTGAACTCCCCGTACGTGCTGGTCACCGGCCACCCCTACGTCGACGTGTGGCAGGCCGTCAAGCCGGCCGCGCTGGGCATCGCCGCGTGGCCGGTGGTGCCGCCGGGGCGGCCGTGGAAGGAAGGGGTCTGCGCGGCCCTCGGGGTGGCGGATCCGCCCGACATGTGGCGGCACATCCTGTCCCGGGTAAACAGCTTCGCCGACGTGGAGACCCCACTGATCAACGCCATGGAACGCCTGATCGACTTCGTCACCACACCCCCGTCCTGACCCACCCCACCCACCCCCACCCCCCACCCCCCATCCCGGCCGCGCAAATTCACGGAAAGCGTGGCCATTCCTCGGCGAATGGCCACGCTTTCCGTGAATTTGCCGGCACCAGGCCGGCACCAGGGCGGCGTCGGGATGGCGTTGGGGTGGTGTCGGGGGTGGGGGTGGGACGGCGCGGGGTGGGGGTGGGGGTCAGGGTTGTTCGTCGGGAGTGCGGGTCAGGACGAAGGTGGCCAGGTCGAGGGCTACGGGGCGGCCCGTGGGGTTGCGGAGCACGGTGAGGATCTCGCCGTCCTGCGGGCCGGAGAGGCCCCGCCAGCGGTCCGGGCCCTCCCGGGTGAACCGCATGACCGGGTTGCCGACCGGGCCGGCCCGCAGTTCGCCGGCGGCGGCGTCGGCGCTGAGCTCGAACTCCGCGCCCATCCACCACCAGCGGCCGGTCAGCTCGGCCAGCTCGGCCGGGGGCGGGGCGTCGGTCGGGAGCCACGGCGCGACCGGGTCCGGCAGCGCGTCCAGTACGGTGGTCAGCACCTCCCGGCCGAGGCCGCCGACGTGGCCGACCCGCAGGCCGTACGAGTTGGCGAAGCCGACCACGGCGGTGCGGGTGGGGCGGTGCACGGCCAGCCCGGCGACGTACCCGGGCATCGACCCGCCGTGGCCGACGTACACCCGGTCGCCGACCCGGTTCAGCTCGATGCCGAGGCCGTGCCCGCCGGTCCACGAGTCGAGGTCGCTGATCACCACGGGCGCGCACATCTCGGTGAGCGTCGCCGGGGCGAGGACGGTCGAATCGGGGTCGGCCAGGAACGCGGCCCACCGGCCGAGGTCGGTGATCGTCGACCAGAGCTGCCCGGCGGGGGCCATCGCCCCGGTGTCGGTGCGCGGCTCCTCCCGCAGCGTGTCGTGCCACGGGTGCACCACGTACCCCCGGGCGAACGGCTCGGTGGCCTGGTACGTGGTGCGGGTCATGCCCAGCGGCTCCAGGATCCGCTGCCGGAGCAGGTCGAACCAGCCCGTCCCGGTGACCGCCTCCAGCACCCCGCCGAGCAGCCCGTACGCCAGGTTGGAGTAGTGGTAGGCCCGGTGCGGCGGGTAGGCGATCTTGTGTTCGCCCACGCCGGCCAGCACGGACGCCAGGTCGCCGACCTCGACCCGCTCCCACCAGGGGCCGTCGGGCTCGCGCTGGAGGCCGCTGGCGTGGCCGAGGAGCTGGCGCAGGGTGAGCGCGCCGACCCCGGTGCCGGGCAGGTGCGCGTCGAGGGGGTCGTGCAGGGCCAGCGTCCCGGCGTCGCGCTGCTGCATGACCAGCACCGCGGTCATCGTCTTGGTGATCGAGCCGAGCCGGTACTGCCGGTCGGCGTCCGGCCGGGGGTGCTCACCGGCGGCGGCGACGTGGGCCAACTCGCCGTCGCGCACCACGCCGAGCACGAGCGACGGGGTACGCCCGGCGGACTGCGCCCGGGCGACGGCGGCGTCGACCCCTCGGGCGGTCTCGGGTGGCAGCGACACGGTTCCTCCACTGACTTTCGGGCGCCGGCGGCGCCTCATGGAACGGCTGCCGCCGAGCTTACCGATCTTGTCGAAGGGCCGCGCGTGCTGCGACGTGTCACTCTTGGGGGGTGGACGCGGTGTTCTGGGTCGTACTGGGTGTGGTGTTGGCGGTCGCCGAGATCTTCACGACGACGCTGTTCCTGATCATGTTCTCGGTCGGCGCGTTCGCCGCCGCCGGGGCCGCGGCCCTGGGTGCGCCGACCGCCGTCCAGGCGCTGGTGTTCGCGGTGGTCTCGGCGCTCACCGTGGCGGTGGCCCGGCCGGCGATCCGCCGGCACGCCCGCTCCGCCCAGGACAGCGGCGAGCAGCCGTTCGGGGTGGAGGCGATCGAGGGGGCCACCGCCCTGGTGCTGGAGTCGGTCGACGCCGACCAGGGCCTCGTCAAGATCGACGGGGAGCTGTGGAGCGCCCGGTCGTTCGATGCGACGCAGAGCTTCGTCCCCGGTCGGCGGGTGCGGGTGATAAAGGTCCAGGGCGCGACGGTCCTGGTCTGGGATGACGACGTTTCCACCTCGGGTGAGCTGCCCGAAGCGAGAGGGTGAAGGGCATGGAATTTGTGACGGTGCTGTTGGTCGCCGTGGCGTTGATCGTCATGGTGACCCTGGTCAAGGCCGTGCGGATCGTGCCGCAGCAGCGCCAGGACGTGGTCGAGCGGCTCGGCAAGTACAAGCGCACCTTGAACCCGGGTTTGAATCTGCTGGTTCCCTTCGTCGACGCGGTCCGCACCAAGGTCGACATGCGGGAGCAGGTGGTCAGCTTCCCGCCGCAGCCTGTGATCACCTCGGACAACCTGGTGGTGTCGATCGACACGGTGCTCTACTTCAAGGTCGTCGACTCGGCCCGGGCCACGTACGAGATCTCGAACTTCCTCCAGGCCATCGAGCAGCTCACCGTCACCACCCTGCGTAACGTGATCGGCTCGCTGGACCTGGAGCGGGCGCTGACCAGCCGCGAGGAGATCAACCGGCACCTCTCCGGCGTGCTGGACGAGACCACCGGCCGGTGGGGCATCAAGGTCACCCGGGTGGAGATCAAGGCGATCGAGCCGCCGGCCAGCATCCGCGACTCGATGGAGAAGCAGATGCGCGCCGAGCGGGACCGCCGGGCGGCGATCCTGAACGCCGAGGGCCACAAGCAGTCGCAGATCCTCACCGCGGAGGGCGAGAAGCAGTCCGCGGTGCTGCGCGCCGACGGTGACCGGCAGGCCCGGATCCTTCAGGCCGAGGGCCAGGCGAAGGCCATTCGGACGGTCTTCGACGCGATCCACCAGGCGAACCCGAGCCAGAAGGTGCTCGCCTACCAGTACCTCCAGGCCCTGCCGCAGATCGCCAACGGCACGGCGAACAAGGTCTGGATCATCCCGGCCGAGCTGACCAAGGCCCTGGAGGGGATGGGCGGCGCGCTCGGCGGGCTGAGCCAGATGATCGGCGACGCGCCGTCGCCGGAGGCCGCTGACGGGGCGAGCGCGGTGGAGCGGGAGGCCGCCGAGGCAGCCCGGGCCGCGGCCGCCGCCGCCCAGCAGATCCACGACGAGGTACGCGTCGCCGAGGCGCAGGCCACCGGCGGCCAGGGTCCGCAGGGGCTGCCGGCCCCCGAGCCGGTGTCCCCGGGCAGCCTGCTGAGCGACCCGGCCGACCAGCGCGAGCGGGGCTGACGACCGCCCGGGCGGAACCCGGGGCAGAATGCGAATAACCCTCATGCGGCGCTCCGGCACCTGACACGATCGGTCCGAAGGACGGGTGGTGACCAGGAGCCGGGGCGCCGCGGCGCGTCCCGCCGCCCGGCGCAGCGATCAGCGCGTCCCGCTCCGCCGACCAGCGCAGCGAGGTGACGCATGAAGGATCCCGCCGACAGGCTCTTCTCCAGCACCCCGGTGCCCGGCGCGCACGACCCGGCCGGGCCGATCGGCTCCCGCCGCACCGGGGGCGGATTCGGGGTGCTGCCGTTCGTCGGCGAGCCGACGCCCGCCCGTCCCGCGACCGACGCCACCTGGGCCTGGTCGCTGCGCCGCTTCGGCCGCGCCGCCGTCTGGCTGCTTCCGGCGTACGCGGTGCTGTACGGCGTGGTCGCGATGGCCAGCGACGGCGGGGTGGGCAACGACCCGTACCCGGCCGACGGGGGGCAGCTCTACCTGGTCGGCTGGGTCGCCGCCGTCTGGCTCGGGCTGCTCGCCCTGCTGGCCCTGACCGGCCTGCTCGCCGCCACCCGCAGCCGCCGAGTGGCCGCCGCGGGGCTGCTGGTCAGCATCGCCGGCACCGTGCTCATGCTGCCGTTCGCCGGGCTGACCGAGCAGGCCCCGGTCTTCGGCACCACGGCCCGCACGCTCGTGCTGGTCGGGGCCACCTGCTACACGGTGGGCTGGTTCCTCACCGGCTGGGCGGTGGCCCGCTCCGGCATGTTCAGCATGGGCGACGGCGCGATGCTGATGATCGCCGCCCCGCTGGTCGGCATCGGCGGCGCGCTGATCGGGTCCCTGCAGGCATTCGGGGCGATCTTCGTGCTGATCGCCGGCATCGGCATCGGGTACCGCTCCGGCCGCCTGGTCCCCGCCGCGATCGCCCGGGACGCGGCCAGCGCCAGCGTCGCCACCGCCACCGCACCCTCCCCGGGCGGCGGCGCGACCCCGGGTCCCGGCGGGGGCCCGCTCGCCGCCGGCTGACCGGTTTCCCGCCGGCCACCCGCGAGGTTCGTCCCGCAACGTGCCGACCAGGTGGGGAAGCGCCTGGCAGGACGCGGTGAATTACCTGACAATCGCCCCCGGGGCTGGCCGGATCGCGGCTTTCGTGGCAATCCTTGGCTCCATGCCGCCACCCCGGTCGCCGCTGTCGCGGCTGTTCACCGTGCTGCTCGCCGGCGTGCTCGCCGGCCTCGTCCTGGCGGTCGCGGCGCTGCCGGGCAACCTGCTGCTCGGCTTCGCCGCGAAGTCGGCGATCGGGTCGTACGCCGTGCTGCCCGAGGCGCTGCGCACCCCGATCACCCCGCAGCGGTCGTACCTCTACGCCAACGACGGTAAGACGCTGATCACCACGTTCTACGACGTGAACCGCACCGATGTGCCGCTGGCCGAGATCGCCCCGGTGCTGCGCCAGGCCGTCGTGGCGGCCGAGGACCGGCGGTTCTACTCGCACGGGGGCACCGACCTGCGCGGCCTCGCCCGCGCCCTGGTCGCCAACGTCACCGGCGGCGGCACCGAGCAGGGCGGCTCCACGCTGACCATGCAGTACGTCCGCAACGTGCTCAAGACCGACCCGGACCGCACCGCCGAGGAGCGGCAGGCCGCCACCGAGCAGACCGTCGGGCGCAAGCTCCAGGAGATCCGGTACGCCACGGCGCTGGAGCAGCGGCTCAGCAAGGACGAGATCCTCAACGGCTATCTCAACATCGCGTACTTCGGCTCCGGCGCGTACGGCATCGCGGCGGCCAGCCAGCGCTACTTCGCCAAGTCCCCGGCCGAGCTGACCCTGCCCGAGGCGGCCCTGCTCGCCGGCCTGGTCCAGTCGCCGGACGCGTACAGCCCGATCGACGGCGACGCCGACGCGGCGCTGTCCCGGCGCGGGTACGTCCTCGACGCGATGGCAGGCACCGGCGCGATCAGCGCCGAGCAGGCCTCGGCGGCCAAGGCGGAGAAGCTGGCGCTGAGCCCTACCCGGCAGCCCAACGGCTGCACCGCCGTGGCGCAGGGCCACGACGACTGGGGCTTCTTCTGCGACTACCTGCGCGAGTGGTGGCTCACCCAGCCCGCGTTCGGCGAGACCGTCGCCGAGCGCGAGCAGGCGCTGCGCCGGGGCGGCTACACCGTGGTCACCTCGCTGGACCCGAAGATCCAGGCCACGGCGCAGCAGCAGGCCACCGCCGTGTACGGGTACGACAACAAGCGCGCCCTGCCGATCGCGGCCGTGCAGCCCGGCACCGGCCGGGTGCTCGCCATGGCGGTCAACCGGCACTACAGCCTCGACGCGAACCCGGCCGGGCGGGCCAACCACCCCAACACCGTCAACCCGCTGATCTCCGGCGGCGGCGGCGTCGACGGGTACCAGGCCGGGTCGACGTTCAAGCTGTTCACCATGCTCGCCGCCCTGGAGAACGGCAAGCAGCTCGCCACCGGCTTCGACGCGCCCAGCCGGCTGCCCACCCGGTACGCCGCCGAGGGCGAGGCAAGCTGCGACGGCACGTGGTGCCCGGCGAACGCCAACCCGCAGTGGATGGACGGCTACCGCACCATGTGGGACGGCTTCGGCCGCTCGGTGAACACGTACTTCGTCTGGCTGGCCGAGCAGGTCGGCCCGGCGAAGGTGGTGGAGATGGCCCAGCGCCTCGGCATCACCTTCCGGGCCGACTCGGACGCCGCCTTCGCGAAGGACAACGCGGCCAACTGGGGCTCGTTCACCCTCGGCGTGGCCGCCACCACCCCCCTCGACCTCGCGAACGCGTACGCGACCGTGGCCGCCGAGGGGACGTACTGCGCCCCGCTGCCGGTGGTCTCGGTGACCGCCGCCGACGGCGACCGGGTGCCGGTCGGCGAGCCGTCCTGCCGCAAGGTGCTCGACGCCGACGTGGCCCGGGCCGCCACCGACGCGGCGCGCTGCCCGGTCGGCCAGCAGACCACGTTCGGCCAGTGCGACGGCGGCACCGCGACCTCGGTGGACCGGATCGTCGGCCGGCAGGTCGCCGGCAAGACCGGCAGCTCGGAGAAGAACGCCACCGAGACGTTCGTCGGTTTCACCCCGCAGGTCGCCGTGGCCGGCATCGCCGCCAACCCGGACGAACCGGGCGACTCGGTCGGCTCGGCCGTGCAGGCGAAGGTGATCGACGCGGTGGCCCGGACCATCCGCACGGCCGTCGACGGCCAGCCGGTGCGCGAGTTCACCCCGCCCAGCCGGGCGCTGGCCGGCGAGGTGCACCGCCCCGCCCCGGAGCCGTCCCGTCCCACCCCACCCCGCCAGCAGCAGGACGACTCGGCGAACCCACTGCGCTGGTTCAACCGCCGCGGCTGAGGACGCGCCAGCGGCGGCGGCGGGCCTGGTTCAGCCGTCGCGGCTGAGGGCGCGTAGCGGCGGCGGCGGGGCTGGTTCAGCCGTCGCGGCGGCGGGGACGCCAGGTGGCGACGGTGCTGGGCACGCCGCGCCGGATGATCCCCGCCCGGTCGGCGTCACCGCGCAGCATCGCCGCCGCCGTCTTGCGTGCCTGCTCGGCGGTGAAGTGCGGGGGCAGCATCAGCTCCGCCGGGTCCACCACCGCGTTGATCACCGTCGGCCGGTCGGCGGTCAGGGCGCGCTGCCACACGTCGGGCACCTGGTCGGGGGAGTCGACCAGGACGCCGCGCAGGCCGAGCACCTCCGCCCACCGGTGGTAGTCGACGTCGGGCAGGTCCTGGCTGGCCGGGAACATCGGCGTGCCCTCGGTGGAGCGCTGCTCCCAGCTGACGAAGGCGAGGTCCCGGTTGTTCAGCACCAGCACCACGAACCGGGGGTCCGACCAGCTCCGCCAGTACTTCGCCACGGTGATCAGCTCGTTGACCCCGTTCATCTGCATCGCCCCGTCGCCGAGCAGCGCCACCAGCGGCCGGTCCGGGTGGGCGAACTTCGCCGCGATCCCGTACGGCATGCCGCCGCCCATGGACAGCAGGGTGCCCGACAGGCTGGCCAGCATCCCGGGGCGGACCCGCACGTGCCGGGCGTACCAGGCGGTGCTGGTGCCGCAGTCCACCGAGAGCATCACGTCCCCGGGTAGCTGGTCGTCCAGCGCCGTGAACAGCGACTGCGGGTTCACCGGGTCGGCGGACTGGCCGGCGATCTCCCGCTGGGCCCGCCGCCAGGTGGAGGTCGCGTCGGCGATCTTCTGCCGCCAGGCGGTCGGGGCCGGGCCGGGGCCCAGCTCGCGCAGCAGCGCCCGCAGCGTCGGCCCGGCGTCGCCGGTGAGGTTGACCTCGGTGGGGTAGCGCAGCCCCATCCGGGTGCCGTCCACGTCGACCTGCACGGCCCGGGCCTGCCCCTCGGGCGGGTAGAACTCCGAGTACGGCATGTTGCTGCCCACGATCAGCAGCCGGTCGCAGTCGCGCATGAGCTGCCAGCTCGGCCGGGTGCCGAGCAGCCCGATCGCCCCGGTCACCCACGGCTCGCGGTGGTCGACGGCGGCGAACCCGAGCAGGGCGACGGCCACCCCGGCGCCGAGCCGGTCGGCGACCCGGCGCACCTCGGCCTCGGCGCCCAGCGCGCCCTGGCCGACCAGCATCGCCACCCGCTCGCCGCCGCGCAGCACCTCGGCGGCCCGGCGCACGTCCGCCTCCGGCGGCACGGTGGTGGCGCTGCTCGGCACGGCGCTGGTGTGGTAGTAGCCGTGCGCGTGCGGCGGGTCCGGCACCGCCGGGCGGTCCTGCACGTCCAGGGGGAGCACCAGCGCGGTGACGGTACGCCGGGCCAGCGCCGTCCGGCAGGCCCGGTCCACCAAATGCCGCACCTGGGACGGGTCGTCGAGCTGGGCCAGGAACGCCGAGGCGACATCCTTGTAGAGGGCGAGCAGGTCGATCTCCTGGTAGTAGCTGCCGCCCTCGGCGGTCAGCGCGGTGTTCCCGACCAGGGCCACCACCGGCTGGTGGTCCAGCTTCGCGTCGTACAGGCCGTTGAGCAGGTGGACCGCCCCGGGGCCGCTGGTGACCAGGGCACAGCCGAGCGGGCCGCCGCCGTACTTCACGTGCGCCGAGGCGGCGAAACCGGCGGTCTCCTCGTGCCGCACCTGGACGAACTCCGCCCGCCCGGCGGCGCGCTGCAGCGCCGAGGTCATGCCGTTGATGCCGTCGCCGGGGTAGCCGAAGTACCGGTGTACTCCCCACCGGGACAGCCGGGCCACGATGTGGTCGGCGACGGTGGCGCTCTTCGGCAGGCCGCCCTGTCCGTCCGGTGTCGGCCCGCCCGCCTGGTTCGCGCTCACCCGTCAGGTCCCTCCGGTAGCGTCCGCTGTCCGCGGGCGCGTTCCCCGTCGTACCCGGGGAAAACGCCGACCGGCGACCGGCGCGCGGCGGCGGCGGCGCGGTCCGGCAGAATCGCCGGGTGCCCGTCCACCAGATCACCGACCCCGACGACGACCGGATCGCCGACTACCGCGCCCTGACCGACGTGGAGCTGCGCACCCGGTGGGAGCCGCCGCACGGCCTGTTCATCGCCGAGGGGGAGCTGGTGCTGCGCCGGGCGCTGCGGGCCGGCTACCCCGCCCGGTCGTTCCTGGTCGACGCCAAGCGCGTCGACCAGCTCGCCGACCTCGACACCGGCGACGCCCCCGTATACGCGGCCACCCCGGACGTGCTGGAGCGGGCCACCGGCTTCCACGTGCACCGGGGGGTGCTCGCCTCGTTCCACCGCAAACCGCTGCCGGACGCGGCCGAGGTGCTCGCCGACGCCCGGCGGGTGGTGATCCTGGAGGACGTCAACAACCACACCAACCTGGGCGCGATCTTCCGGGCCGTGGCCGCGCTGGGGGTGGACGCCGTGCTGCTCTCCCCGTCCTGCGCCGACCCGCTCTACCGGCGCAGCGTCCGGGTCAGCATGGGGGAGGTCTTCGCCGTGCCGTACGCCCGGCTGGCGCCCTGGCCGGACGCGCTCGCCGACGTGCGGGCGGCCGGCTTCGCGGTGCTGGCGCTGACCCCCGCGCCGGACGCGGTGCCGATCCAGCGCCTCGACGCCGCCGCCCGGGCCCGCTCGGCGCTGCTGCTCGGCGCGGAGGGGGCCGGGCTGACCCGGGCCGCGATGGACGCCAGCGACGTGCGGGTGGTGATCCCGATGCGGCGGGGGGTGGACTCGCTCAACGTGGCCGCCGCCACCGCCGTGGCCTGCTGGGAGCTGGGCCGCGACGACCAGCCCTGAGCCGCGCCCGTCCCCGTCCCGGGCCGCCGGGCGGGCGTCCCCGTCCCCGCGCCGGCGGCGGGCGGAGTTCCGCCCACCGCCGGCGGCCGGGTCAGGCGGTGAAGTACGTCGACCAGAAGTTGTGGGTCGGCCAGCTCGTCACGGCGTTCGACGCCGTCCAGAGCGCGGAGTCGATCGGGGCGTAGCTCAGCCCGGAGGAATCGTCGCGCCGGTTGAACACCGCCGCCCAGCTCAGCCCGTGGTACGTGCGGACCAGCAGGCTGTACGTACCGGCGAAGCTGCCGGTGTGCCAGATGTTGCGTCCGGTGCCGCCGGTGACCGGGCGGACCGCCCAGCCCATCCCGTAGTACCAGCCGTCCGGGTTCACCCCGAGCCCGGCGGGCGTGGCGAAGACCTGCCCGGTCGAGGTGCTGTTGAGTACCGGGCTGCCGCTTTCGAACGCGCGGGCCCAGCGGACCAGGTCGACCGCCGAGGCGAGCCAGCCGCCGTTGGCGTCGTGCAGCCGCATGCTGAACGTGCCGTACGGGGCGTTGACGACCGTGCCGGAGTTGTCCAGCACGGTCGTGCCCGTGTACTGGGACTCGTAGCCGACCTCGCCGCTGTGCCGGTTGATCGTCCACCCGGTCGCCATCCGGGTGATGCCCAGCGGCGCGAGCAGCTTCTGCCGCACGTACGTCTCGTAGGGCAGGCCGCTGACCTTCTCCACGATCCGGCCGGCCAGCAGGTAGCCGTAGTTGCTGTAGGAGACCGTCGAGCCGGGGGCGTGCGACAGCGGCTGGCCGGACATGTACCGGATGACGTCGGCGTGCGTCAGCTCCAGCGGCACCCCGAGCGAGCTGGCGATGACCCGGTCCTTGAACAGGGGGTCGAACGCGGTCAGGTCCCGGTTCCAACCGCCGGTGTGCTGGAGCAGCCGCCGGAGGGTGACCTGGGGCAGCCGGGAATCGGTCGCCTGGCCGGCCGGCGGGGTGAACTGGAGGAACTTCGTGATCGGGTCGTCGAGGCCCAGCTTGCCGTCCTGGGCCAGCCGGACCAGCGCGGCGGCGGTCAGCGACTTGGAGAGGCTGGCCACCCGGAACAGCGAGGTCGGCTGGATGAGCTGGGGGGAGTTGTCGCCGTACCCCCGGGCGAGCACCAGCCGCCCCTGGTAGGTGACCGCGAGCTGCCCGGCGGAAATGTGTCTGGCCTGCATGAACGACTTCATCGCGTTGTCGAACGCGCTCAGCGCGGCGACCGTGGTGCCGGTGGCGGTCCAGGTGTCCGCCACCGCCTGGGCCGCCGTCGCGCCCAACCCGAGCGCCCCCAGCGCCCCCGCCCCTGCGGCGGCGCCCACCAGCTTGCCGAACCCGCGCCGGCTGACAGTTGTCCCGTCCATGCCGCTCCTTCCGATTGGTCGTGGTCGAAAGGCACCGTACTGCACAAGATCGATGTCGGGGGGTACGGCCGGACCGGCGGCCCGTGCGGAATCGACGTCACGGACGGTAGCGTGTCGCCCGTGTTCCCTACCGTCCGTGAGGTCCTCGCGCTCGACCCGGTCCGCCATGGCACGCCCCGCCTGGTCGCCGGGGAGTCCGGCCTGGACCGGCCGGTGCGCTGGGTGCACGTGGCCGAGGTGCCGGACATCGCCACCCTGCTGCGCGGCGGCGAACTGGTGCTCACCACGGGCATCGGGCTGCCCGCCGACGACGCCGGCCTGCGCGTGTTCATCGGCGCACTGGCCGACGTCGGCGTCTCCGGTCTGGTGGTCGAGCTGGGTCGCCGGTACGTCAGCGGCGTGCCCCGGGTGATGGCCGCCGCCGCCGAGCGGCGCGGCCTGCCGCTGGTGGAGCTGCGCCGGGCCACCCCGTTCGTCCGGGTGACCGAGGCCGTGCACGCGCTGATCGTCGACGCCCAGCTCACCGAGCTGCGGGCGACCGAGGAGATCCACCAGCGGTTCACCGAACTGTCGGTCGAGGGCGCCGGCCCGGCGGAGGTGGTCCGGCAGGCCGCCGAGCTGTCCGGCTGCCCGGTGGTGCTGGAGAACCTGTCCCGGCAGGTGCTCGCGTACGACCCGGCGGGGGAGAGCGCCGAGCTGCTGCTGGACGGCTGGGAGCAGCACTCTCGGCGGATCAGCCCGGCCGGGCGCACCGCGTACGACCAGGACAGCGGCTGGCTGGTGACCACCGTCGGGGCCCGGGGGCAGGACTGGGGCCGGCTGTTGCTGCGCTGGCCGGCCGGCAGCGAGCTGACCACCCCCGCACCGATCCCCGACGGGATGCCGGACCCGGAGCCGGGTCGGATCGGGCCGGGCGCACCGCCGACCCGGTTGACCATCCTCGTCGAGCGGGCCGCCTCCGCCCTCGCGCTGGGCCGGCTGATCCGCCGCGACGCGGAGGGGCTGGAGCGGCAGATCCACCGGACCCTGCTCACCGCCCTGCTGGACCACTCCCGCCCCGTCGACGAGGTGGCCCTGCGGGCCCGGGCGCTCGGCGTCGCGCTGGAACGCCGGCATCTGGTCGGCGTGGTGGTGCGGTACCGGGCCGACGAGCCGGCCGTCGAGGTCGGCATCCCGGGCGAGGCCGGCCCGGTCGACCCGGAGGCCGGGCCGGCCCGACTGCGGGACCTGTCCGAGGCGGTCGGGCAGACCCTGCGCGAGGCGAAGCTGACCGGGCTGAGCAGCGCCATCGACGACCAGGCCGTCGGTGTACTGCTCGCCCTGCCCGACGCGGCGGCCGAGGAGCGGTCGCTGGCCGCCTTCGCCGCCGCGCTGCGCCGCAACCGGATGGACGCCGCCCCGCCCCGCCCGCCCGACACCGTCCCCGCCCGCCCCGGCGCGCTGCCGTCGCTGCTCCGGACCGCCGGGTCGGCTGCGGTGATCGTCGCCGCCGGGTCCGGAGTGGGCAGCCTGCGGGAGGCCCGCCGGTCGTTGGTCGAGGCGCGGCAGGTCGCCGACGCGGCCCGCCGGGACCGCAGGGACCTGCCGATCTTCCGGCTGCCGCATGTCGGGCTGGCCGGCCTGCTGCACCTGCTGCGGGACGAGCCGCGCCTCCAGACCTTCGTCGAGCGCGAGCTGGGTGCCCTGCTGGCGTACGACGCCCGGCACCCCCGGGAGCAGTTGCTCGGCACTCTGCGGGCCTACCTGGAGCAGGGCCGGAACAAGTCGGCCGGCGCCGCCGCGGCACACCTTTCCCGGCCCGCCTTCTACGAGCGCCTGGCCCGCATCGCCCGGATCCTCGCCGTCGACCTCGACTCCGTGGAGGCGTGCATCTCCCTGCACGTCGCCCTGCTGGCCCTGGACGCCGTCCGCACCCCCTGACCCACCCCACCCCCTCCCCGATCCCGTCCCCTCTCCCCCTGCCCGGGCTGCCGGGGCTGCCCGGGGGTCGACGGGCTGCGTGGGGCCGGGCCGGTGGGGGTGGGTCAGGTTTGGGTGGTCAGGGACTTGGCGTAGGGGGCGGGGATGTGGTTGGGGCCGCCCGGGGTGAAGACGTCCGAGTTGGCTGCCGCCGACCAGGCGGTCTCGGGGACCGCGTCGACCAGGGCGCGGACGACCGGGGCCTCGCGCCACTGGTCCTGCTCGGCCAGCAGGCTGAGCGCCACCACTGACTCCTCGACCTCGCCGACGCACTCGAACGGCTTGTGGCCGTCCACGCCCAGCAGCTCCCGGTAGCCGGGGATCTGGGCCTCGTCGGCCAGCAGGTCGCCGCCGAAGATGTGGATGATCCGCTCGCGCGGCATGAACGGCGCCATGGCCAGGAAGACGAACCGGCACTTCGGGCAGTCGCGGCACCACCGCTCGCTGGCGTCGCGCAGCTTGAACGCGGCGTTGCAGCTCGTCACCACGTCGTCGTACCGGTCGATCGCGGCGAACAGCCGGGCGATGTGCAGCTCGGACAGCGAGCGCAGCAGCGAGAAGTACGGCTCGGTGAGCCCCGCGTGCTCGGCCAGCGCCGCCCGCAGCAGCCCCTCCGCCTCGACCCCCTTGGACCACTGGTGGTTGATCTCGTGCCCGTTCCAGACCAGGTTCGGGTCGGACGCGGACCGCTCGTTGGACATCACCACCGGGCCGAGCCCGTTGAGCACCGCCGTGGCGACCGCGATCAGCGAGTTGATCGCGGTGACCGGGATGTGGCCGTTGCGCGCGCCGGCCGCGTTGAGGTCGAACAGCACCGGGTCGAGCCGCCGCCGGGCGGCCAGCGGGGCCAGCCCGGACGCCTCGTTGACCGAGACGATGACGTGGTTCGGGTTCACCGAGAACGGCACCGGGTCGAGGCCGGCCCGGCGCAGCGCCTCCAGGCTGACGATGGAGTCCTTGCCGCCGCCGACGGCCGACAGCGGGCGCAGGTCGGAGTTGTCGTACTCGCGGGCGGGCGACACCGACCCCGGCGGGATCTCCGGGGCCAGCTCCAGCACGTGCGGGAGCTGGTTGCGGTACGCGTACTCGGCGAGGCCCCTGGCGTAGACGGCGGTGACCAGCTCGGCGGCGGCCGGGCCGAGCGGCGCCGGCAGCACCAGCCGGGGCGGGGCGGCGGCCTTGTAGTAGCTGACCCCGGCGACGATGTGCAGCAGCTCCAGGACCCGGCCCAGGGTGGCCACCGTCTCGTCCGAGGGCGGCTCGGCCGGCAGCGGCAGGGTGATCACCTCGGTGAACCGCTGCTCGCCGTCGGGGCCGGTGAGGGCGTAGTCGAACAACGCCTCTCCCGTGGAGAGGTCGATCGAGTAGGACGGGAAGGTGAAGGCGTCCATCCGCCGGAGCTGCTCGTTGGGCACACGCCATACTAGGCCCTGGTTCGTCCGGCCGTGCCCGGCTGCGCCGGACCGGGCCGCCGACCGACCCCAGCCCTGAGGAGATCACTCGTGCGCCTGTCTGACCTGCGCGGACGTACCGTCGCCGTCTGGGGCACCGGCCGGGAGGGCCGGGCGGCGGTGACCGCGATCGCCGCGCACGGCCCGGCCGGCCTGGTCGCCGTGGACGACAGCGCCAACTTCCTCGCCCTGCCGTGGGACGGCCCGCTGGCCGAGGCGGCCCCGCTGGTCACCGGCGACGAGGGCCTCGCCCGGCTGGCCGCCGCCGACGTGGTGGTCCGCTCCCCGGGGGTGCCGAACACCCACCCGTGGATGGTCGAGCTGCGCCGCCGGGGCGTCACCGTCACCCAGGGCAGCGCGCTGTGGATGGCCGACCATGCCCGGCGCACCGTCGGGGTGACCGGCAGCAAGGGCAAGTCCACCACGTCCAGCCTGATCAGCCACCTGCTCGCGGCGGTCGACCGACCGAACGTCTTCGGTGGCAACATCGGGGTGCCGCTGCTGGACCTGCCCGAGGCCGACCTTTACGTGCTGGAGCTGTCCAGCTACCAGTGCACCGACCTGACCGACTCGCCCCGGGTCGCGGCGGTCACCGCGCTCTTCCCCGAGCACCTGGACGCGCACGGCGGCGAGCGGGAGTACTACCGGGACAAGCTCAACCTGCTGGCGTACGGGCCGGAGACCGTGGTGGTCAACGTCGCCGACCCGCGGCTCGTCGCCGAGCTGGGCGACCGGCCGGCCGTGCGCGCCGGCTCCCCGGACACCACCCACGTGGCCACCGGCCCGGACGGCACGCCCTGGTTCCACCTCGCCGACCGGCCGCTGTTCCCCCGCGCCGTGCTGCCCCTGGTGGGCCGGCACAACGAGGGCAACCTGTGCGTCGCCCTCGCCGTGCTCGACGCCCTCGGCGTGGACGTGGTGGCCCGGAAGGACACCCTCGCCGTCGCGGTCGCCGGGTTCCAGGGGCTGGCCCACCGGCTCACCGAGATCGCCGACCCGTCCGGGCTGACCTTCGTCGACGACACCCTGGCCACCAGCCCTTACGCGGCGATGCACGCGATCGACGCGTACGAGGGGCGGCCGTTGACGGTGATCGTCGGGGGCACCGACCGGGGGCTGGACTACACGCCGCTGCGCGAGCACCTGACCGAGCGGGAGCTGACCGTGCTCGGCATCCCGGACAGCGGGGAGCGGATCGTCGGCGCCCTCGCCGGGCTGCCGAAGGTGCGTACCGAGATGGTCGAGGACCTGGTCGCCGCCGTGCGCCGGGCCCGGGAGCTGACCCCGGCCGACGGGGTGGTGCTGCTCTCCCCGGCCGCGCCCAGCTACGGGCGGTTCCGCAACTTCGAGCACCGCTCCGAGGTCTTCGCCGAGGCGGTCCGGGACACCGCCGCCGGTTAGGGATGCGCGTGCTGCCGACATCATCGGCCTTCACCGGGTCGGCCTATCCTCCTTCGGCTCCTATGGAGCTGCCCCGTTTGTGCTACCGATTGAGCGGGAGCGTAGACGGGGCAGCTCCATAGGAGCCGGATGGCAGGTCCCCGACCGGGCGCGGGGCGCAGTTGGCCGGCCGCCGCTCGACTGGCCGGCGTGCGGGGCGGCAGGGGGCGGCGATCTCCCGGGGCGTTCGCGAAAGAGGGCCCAGGATTGCGACAGAATCTAGTCCGACGAGGCCGCCTCGTCCCGCGACTGCCGCAGCCGCCGGGCGCGCTCCCGCAGGTGCTCGGGCACGAGTTCGAGCAGTTGGTCGGGGCGCAGTGGCAGGTCGAGGAGGCTGAGCTTGACGCGGTTGCGTCGCCCGAGGGCGGCGGCGTCGAACCGGACCACGTTGACGACGTTCGGTCGTAGCCGCAGGATCACGTGGCCCTTGGGCCCGATCCGGCTGACGGCCGCGCCGTCGAGGGACATCCGCAGGGTCTCCCGCTCGGATGGGTTGCGGAGCGTGACGGTTTCCTCGCCGCCGAGGACGATGGTGCGGCTGATGCCCGACATGGGCGCGACCGGCGTCAGCCCGATCGCGGGGATCGACGGGGAGATGACCGGTCCTCCCGCGGCGTAGTTGTAGGCGGTGGAGCCGGTGGGTGTGCACGCGATCACCGCGTCGCAACGGTAGTAGCCGTGGCGGACGTCGTTGATCTCCAGGTCCAGGGTCACCGCCGCCCCTGGACGCTCGCCGGTGAGCACGATGTCGTTGAACGCGGTCGCCGGCCCGAGGGAGTCGGTATCGCCGTCGACTTCCAGGCAGCTGTGTGGTTCGAGGCTGAACCGGCCGTTGACCATCTCGTCGAGTGCCGCGGGCAGTTGCGCCGGGGAGACCTCGATGAGGAACCCGAGGTTGCCGTGGTTGACGCCGAGCACGGGAGTCTGCCGCCCCGCCATCAGGCGCATGGCGCCGAGCATGGTGCCGTCCCCGCCGAGGCTGATCACGGCGTCGACGCGCTCGACGAACTCCTGGTCGTCCATGGCCAGCACGCCGTCGCCCAGCCGGGCGGCGTCGCCCGGGCGCGCCACGACGGGGGAGCCGTGCTGCGCGGCGGCCCGCGTCACCGTCGCGACCGACTCGCTGACGTCGTTGCGCGGATGAACCACCAGGCCCAGGACGAACGGCTCCGGTCCTGGTGTGGGCACGTCGGTCATGCTTTTCTCCCGTCCCGGGTGGGCCGGTCTGTCCGCAGGGCCACCCGATCAGGGCACAGGTTACGCACCGGGCGGCCCGGGGGTCCGCAGCACCGGGAAAGCCATCCCCGGCCGGCTCGCTCGCGTAGTGCCTGCTCACCGCGTCGTGGGGGTGGGCGCCGGGGCCGCGCACCCGGCTGGCGCGCGTTCCCTGGCCGAAGGTGCCGGCCCGCACCGGCCCCCGCAGGCCAGGCCGTCCGGTGCGCCCACCCGCGCGGCTACGTCTGGTCGACTCCCCACCGGTGCCGCCCGTCGGTCACGGGGACGGGCTCGGGACCTGCGGAAGTCTCCGGGCCTGCGGAAGCCTCTGGGCCTGCGGAAGTCTCCGGGTCGTCCTCCGGGTCCATCGGGTCCACTGCGGTCGTCGCGGCGGGGCGGGTCGCCGGGGCGGTGCCGGGGCGGGGCGTCCTGGCCGGGGTCCAGGCGAACGCCAGGCAACCGCCGACCAGCGCGAGCAACATCCCGACGAAGAACCCGCCCAGGTTGGAGGTCAGCCAGGAGACCAGGGCGAGCACCAGGGAGACCAGCGCGTAGAAGACCCGCTGGGGTGGGTGGGCCACCAGCAGCACGCCGCAGAGCAGCAGGATGACCGGCCCGAGGTAGCCGGCCAGCCCCTGCGGCCCGATGTGCAGGATCACCGGCAGCGGAGCGCGCAGGGTCAGCAGGATCTCGGCGCCGCCGAGGGCGACCAGCAGCCCGCCCCAGAAGGGGCGGCTGCGCCGCCAGGCCCGCCACCGGCCGCCCCGCGTCTCACCACCGCGCGTCGCCCCGGCCGCGCGCGCCCCGCCACCACGCCACGCCCTGGCCGCGCGTGCCCCGCCACCGTCGGTCATCTCAGCATCCTTCGGAGGTGAACCGCATCCGCAGGTTCGGCAGGGTGAAGACCGCCGCCGTGGTGGCGTAGTTGTTCTGCCGCAGGTCGGTGATGGTCACCGTGTCGGCCTGCTGGCCGAAGACCCCCGGGTTGCCCCGCACGCCGGGCACCTGGTCCAGCGTGCTGGCGTCCTGCCCGATGTCGATGGATTTGAACGAGGCGTTGCCGGAGAGCTCGTCCGAGTCCACGACCAGGGTGCGGGCGCTGACCGGCTTGCCGTCGCCGCCGGCGGTGAGCTTCATGTACATGCCGCCGAGGTTGATGCTCTGGCACAGGTTGGTCAGCTCGGCCTTGTCGATCGCCGAGACGATCACGACGACCTGGCCGCCCGTGTCGCCCTGGTTGGGGCTGTCCTCGATCATCTGGTCGAGGGTGGCGAACTGCTCGAACCCGGTCCCGCTGAGCTTGTCGGCGGTGACCACGAAGGGCATTCCGGAGATCGCGAACTGGGCGCTGAGCACCCCCTGGGCGGTGAGCACCACCATTCCTGCGGCGCCGGCGCCGACGACGGCCAGGCTGGCCGCGAACCGGCGCCAGCGCACGCCGCTCTGGGGTGGGACCGGTTCGATGGGTACGGTGTCGTCCGACATGACGGCTCCTCTTCGAGATCGATTCGTCCGCGACAATGCGATGAACGCGCCGCGGATCATGGGGGATGATCTGAATTGGTTGCGCGTTGTGCTGTTCGGGTCGCTGCACCGCGAAGTTACCGCCGAGTAAGGGGTGGGTCAAGATTAACGACCGGTGGAATTGGCGGATCTGCGAAATGCGGCCAATAGTGAGAAACCGCAGCGGTTTCTGATCGTGGCCGGCGGGTCGGTCAGGCTCCCCGCCTGGGCGGCCGGGCCGGGTCGGCCGCGCAGGGGGCCGTGACGCCGGGGGTGGCGTCCGCGTCGGCGGTCCGGGCGGCCCGCCCGCCGGCGGCCGGGCCGAGGAACGGTGCCGTCATGGCGTACGTCAGTGCCGGCAGGAGCTGGGGAAGCTCCGCCGTGCGCCCCTGGGCGACCCGCTGGCGGACGGTGGTGTGGATGCCGCCGACCACGGCGGTGACCAGCAGTTCGTCGTCCTGTTCGGGCAGCGGGGACCGGGGGCGGGGCGGGTGGAAGAACCGGTGGAACTCCGCCAGCAGCAGGTCCCGCTCGCCTCGGGCGGCCGGGCCGGCGGCGTCGATCTCCACCAGCGCCATCCGGGCGAACGCGGGCACGCTGGCCAGCACCTCCAGCAGGGTCCGCAGGGTGGCCCGGGTGGCGTCCGTCCAGTCCGGCCCGGCCGCCGCGTAGGCGTCATCCATCAGGCGCAGCAGGACGGCGGTGCCGTGCCGGTAGGTGGCCAGGAAGGCGTCCTCCTTGCCGGCGAAGAGGGCGTAGAAGGCGGGGCGGGTCACCCCGGCCGCGCGGCAGATGTCGGTGACCCGGGCGTTGTCGTAGCCCCTCGCCGCGACCTCGTGGACGAGTCCGTCGAACAGTCGGTCGCGCTGGGTCGCCGCCACCACCTCGGCGGACAGGCGGCGTGGGCCGCGTTTGATCGCCCGTTCGGGGTCGCGGCCGGGGCGGGCTCCGGGCAGGGGGGTCGCCCCGGCCGCGGGGTGGGGCGCCAGCGACATTGGCATCGACCTCCGTGAATCAACGATTGACTTTGCGACCCTCCGGGGTTTATAACTTCACCACGTTGAGTTCCGGTCGTGTCACTCATGGTCATCTTTGTTGATGGTCGCACCGAGCAGCGCCGAAGGAGGGCTCGATGTTCGCCATTATCGCTGACCGCACCCTCGCCCCCAAGGCCGGAAGGGCGCAGGTGACGCGGCTGCGCCGCAGTGCGCCAGCCCGCACCGCCCGCTGACCGACCGGAAGGACTCGGGCCGCCCGGTGGTTCACCGGTCGCCCGGCCACTGATCCGCGCACATCGCGCCGCCCCGGCGGCGCCCACCCCGTCGCCGGCCGTCCCCGGCGACGGGCCCACCGGCCGCGACCGTCCCGCCGCGGCCGTCCCCGAGCGGCCGTCCGGTCGCGCCCGGTCCATGCCGGGCACGTTGACCCCGGTCGGCCGCCACCGTCGCACCACCGTCGAAAGGATCCACCATGCCCAGGTACGGACGCGCCCTCGTCGGCCTCGCCGCCGTCGCGCTGCTCGGCTCCCTCGTCGCGGCGGCCCCCGCCGCCGCAGCCCCGACCGACTCCCTCGCCAACACGGTGCTCACCACCGGCAGCGCGGCCGGCACCGCCGCGGCGGTCGGAGACGTCCTGCAGGCCAGCCTGAAGGCCACCACCACCGCCAACTTCTACTCCACCGCCACCGGCACCACCGGCGTGAAGTGCGCCGCGTCCAGCTTCAGCGCCAAGGTGCTGACCAACCCGGCCGCGCCGGGGACCGCCACCGAGAGCCTCACCGTGCAGAGCTTCACCAGCTGCACCACGAATGTGGTCGGCACGCTCGGGGTGAACAGTGTGATCGTCGACAACCTGCCGTACTCCGTCTCCGTCACCAGCGCAGGCGCGGTCACCCTCACCGGGCCGATCCAGAGCACCGTCTCGCTGCGCACCCTGCTCGGCAACATCACCTGCGTCTACAAGGCCAACGGCAACACCGTGAAGGGGACGGCGTCCAACGCCACCACCTCGATCGCCTTCGTCAACCAGCCCTTCACCAAGTCCTCGGGGCCGGGCACCTGCTTCTCGACCGCGTACTTCAGCGCCACGTACTCGCCGATCCGGGACACCACCCAGGCGGGCAGCCCGATCGTCTACGTGAACTGACCGCGCACCCGGTCCGGGTCGGCGTCCGACATTCCCGTCGGGCGTCGGCCCGCGCCGCCTCAGCCGGCGGCGAGGCTCGCGTGCAGGGCGCGCATCGACCGGATCGCCGAGCGGATCTCCTGAAGGTGGCGGCCCGGGGTGAGCGCCGGCTCGGGCAGCCGGGCCAGGTCGGGCACCTCCGGGTCGACGCCGACGGTCTCGATCGCGCACCCGTACGGCACGGCGAGGGTGCGCAGCGCGTCGCAGTGCTGGAACGGCACGTAGATCGGCGCGGTGACCACCAGCACCGGATCGCCCGGCGAGAGCCGCACGTGCTCGGCCCAGAACCGCTGGGTGTCGGCCGTGTGCGCCCTCCGCCGGTCCGGCTCGCTGGACGGGGCGGCGAGCACCCGCACCGGGGGCAGCCCCGCCGGCCGGTAGGTCCGCGAGGACCAGGAGTGGTGCGGGTGTCCGGCGTCCGCCCCGTCGGACGCGGTCGGCCCGGTCACCCGGAACGCCAGCCGGACCGCCGCGTCGAGGGCGTCCACCTCGGTGTCCCCGCCCGTCACGCCTCCCACGCCCGCCTCGGCCAGCGCCCGCAGCTCGGCGTCGGACAGCGGACGGAAGCTGCCCAGCACGGCGACCTCGCCGGCCACCCGCGTGCCGGAACGCAGCAGGTGCTCGGCGTACCCGACCCGGCGCAGGCAGGCGTGCGCCAGCCCGCCGAGGACGACCAGGTGGGCGTACCCGGGGCGGGCCGGCGGGACCGGGCGGACCAGGCCGAGCGCGGACGCCGCGGCGAGCACCAGCCCGGCGGTGCGCGGGTCGAGGGCCGGCTCCCGGGCCTCGGGGCGCTCCCGGCCGCCCCGGAAGTCCCAGTGCCGGGCGGAGAAGTCGTCCAGCCACGCCAGCACCGTCGCCAGGTCCCCGGCCGGCCACTCCCCGCCGAAGCGCGCCACCAGCTCCCGCAGCGGCGGCGACGTCACCCAGGACCGCACGCCGTCGGCGATCTCCTGTGGGGTCGTGCCCGCCCCGCCGCTCGGCAGCGCCACGTGGGCGTCGGCGTGCCGGGGACGCGGCGTCGACAGGTCGTCCGGGATGATCGGCACCCGCCGGATCGTACCGGCACCCGCCCGCCCCGGGCCTCGCGATCAGGCCGGCGCGCCGACCGGCCCGCTGCGGAAAGAGTCGTGTCGGCCGGCTTCGGCAACCGGAAACGCCGTCTTTCTGCCCGGAGTGCGTCGGAAATCGTGGCCGTCGGTTGACGTGGTGTCAGGCGACGGCCGGCGGTGCGCTACACAGTGGCAGTTGTCCCCGCGCCGTCCAGGTGGGAGCGTGCGGTGACCGCCAACGCCTGGAGGGTGCGACCAATGACCGACGACCTGCTGGCCCGGCATCGGGCCGTGCTGCCGTCCTGGATGCCGCTCTACTACGCCGAGCCGATCGAGCTGGTCGCCGGCTCCGGTCGCCGGGTCACCGACGCGCGGGGACGCAGCTACCTGGACTTCTTCGGTGGCGTGCTGACCAACATGATCGGCTACGACATCCCGGAGATCCGGGAGGCCGTCGAGCGGCAGCTCCGCACGGGCGTCGTGCACAGCTCCACGCTCTACCTGATCCGCCAGCAGGTCGAGCTGGCCGAGAAGGTCGCCCGGCTCTCCGGCATCCCCGACGCCCGGGTGTTCTTCACCAACTCCGGCACCGAGGCCAACGAGGCCGCCCTGCTGGCCGCCACCAACCACCGCCGCTCGCACCAGATCCTCGCGGTGCGCAACAGCTACCACGGCCGGTCGTACGCGGCGATGGGCGTCACCGGGAACCGGAGCTGGTCGGCCAGCGCGCTCAACCCCCTCCAGGTGGCCTGGCTGCACTCCGGCGAGCGGCTGCGCGGCCTGCTGTCCCGGCTCGACCCGGCCGACCGGGTCGACGCGGCGCTGGAGGACCTGCGCGAGGTGCTCGCCACCCAGACGGCCGGCGACGTGGCCTGCCTGATCGCCGAGCCGGTCCAGGGCGTCGGCGGCTTCGTGCACGGCCCGGACGGCCTGTTCGCCGCCTGGAAGAAGGAACTCGACGCCCACGGCATCCTGCTGATCTCCGACGAGGTGCAGACCGGTTGGGGGCGCACCGGCGAGCACTTCTGGGGGTACCAGGCGCACGACGTCACCCCGGACCTGCTCACCTTCGCCAAGGGCATCGGCAACGGCTTCGCCCTGGCCGGGGTGGTCGGCCGGGCCGAGATCATGGAGTCGGTGCCGGCGATCAGCTTCTCCACCTTCGGCGGCAACCCGGTCTCCACGGCCGCCGGCAACGCCGTCCTGGACTACCTGCTCGACCACGACCTCCAGGCCAACGCCGCCCGTACCGGGGCGATCCTCGCCGACGGCCTGCGCGCCGCCGTTGGCGGCCTCGACTGCGTCGCCGAGGTGCGCGGCAAGGGCCTGATGCTCGGCGTCGAGTTCGTCCATCCCGGCGGCGTCGAGCCCGACGCGACGCTGACCGCCCGGGTGTTCGAGGCGTGCCGGGCCGGCGGCCTGCTGGTCGGCAAGGGCGGCCTGTACGGCAACGTGCTGCGGATGGGCCCGCCGCTGACCCTCACCGAGGACGAGGCCCGCGAGGGGCTGGCCATCCTCGTCGACGCGATCCGCGCCTCGGCGGCGGCACCGGAGGCTGCGGCGTGAACCGCGCCTCGGCGGCGGCGCCCGGGGCGGCGGCGTGAGCGCGGCGGGGGACGGGCCGGTGATCGGGCACTTCGTCGACGGCGGGCGGGTCGACGGCACGTCCACCCGGCGCGGCGACGTCTTCGACCCGGCCACCGGCCGGCGTACCGGGCAGGTGGCGCTGGCCTGCGCCGCGGACGTCGCGGTCGCGGTGCGGGCCGCCGGGCGGGCCGCGCGGAGCTGGCGGGACGCCTCCCTGGCGAAGCGGACGGCGGTGCTGTTCGCCTTCCGCGAGCTGGTGAACGCCCGCCGGGACCGGCTCGCCGAGGTGATCACCGCCGAGCACGGCAAGGTGCTCGCCGACGCCGCCGGCGAGGTGCAGCGCGGCCTGGAGGTCATCGAGTACGCCTGCGGCATCCCCTCGGCGCTGCGCGGCGGGTTCAGCGAGAACGTCTCCACCGAGGTCGACTCGTACAGCCTGCGCCAGCCGCTCGGGGTGGTCGCGGTGATCTCCCCGTTCAACTTCCCGGTGATGGTGCCGCTGTGGTTCGTCCCGGTCGCGGTGGCCTGCGGGAACGCGGTGGTGCTCAAGCCGAGCGAGAAGGACCCGGGCGCGGCGCTGCTGCTGGCGGAGTGGTTCGCCGAGGCCGGCCTGCCCGACGGGGTGCTCAACGTGGTCAACGGCGACGCCGAGGCGGTCGACGCCCTGCTCGACCACCCCGACGTGCGGGCGGTGTCGTTCGTCGGCTCCACCCCGGTCGCCCGGCACGTGCACCAGCGCGGCACCGCCGCCGGCAAGCGGGTGCAGGCCCTCGGCGGGGCGAAGAACCACATGGTGGTGCTCCCGGACGCCGACCTGGACCTGGCCGCCGACGCGGCGGTCAACGCCGGGTTCGGCTCGGCGGGGGAGCGGTGCATGGCGATCTCCGCGCTGGTCGCGGTGGAGCCGGTCGCCGACGCCCTGGTGGCGCGGATCGCCGAGCGGATGGCCCGGCTGCGCACCGGCGACGGCCGGCGGGGCTGCGACATGGGCCCCCTGGTGACCGCCGCGCACGCGGCCCGGGTGCGCGGGTACGTCGAGGCGGGGGTGGCCGCCGGGGCGGTCCCGGTGCTGGACGGGCGGAACGTCGCCCCGGACGGGGACCCGGCCGGGTTCTGGCTCGGCCCGACCCTGTTCGACCGGGTCACCCCGGACATGTCGATCTACACCGACGAGATCTTCGGCCCGGTGCTCGGCGTCCTGCGGGTCGGCTCGTACGACGAGGCGGTGGACCTGGTCAACGCCAACCCGTACGGCAACGGCACGGCGATCTTCACCAACGACGGCGGCGCGGCCCGGCGCTACCAGCACGAGGTGGAGGTCGGCATGGTCGGCATCAACGTGCCGATCCCGGTGCCGATGGCGTACTACTCGTTCGGCGGCTGGAAGGCGTCCCTCTTCGGCGACCTGCACGCCCACGGCGCCGACGGGGTGGCGTTCTTCACCCGCGGCAAGGTGGTCACCAGCCGGTGGCCCGATCCCCGGCACGGCGGGGTCAACCTCGGGTTCCCCACCCAGACCTGAACAGCCGCAGCAGCCCCGCCCCGGCCAGGTACCCGACCAGCGCCGGGGTGGGCAGCCCCAGCGGCGCGGGCGCACTCTTCGAGGTGACGGTGTTGACCAGCAGCCCGCCGAGCACGGAGACGTACCCGGCGACCACCAGCGCGGTCCGGGCCGGCCGGCGACCCGTCGACCGCCCCCCGGCGGGGTGGCGCCGGCCGGCCCGTGCCTCGACGGGCCCGAAGATGGCGACCAGGCCGGCCAGCACCAGGGCGAGCAGCAGCAGCCACGGCACCCGCCAGGCGTACCAGGCCGCGGTCCCCGCCGCCGGGGTGGGCAGCAGGCCGACCGCGTCCAGCAGCCCGATCAGCAGCAGGGCGGCGGTGAGATGCCAGAGGAAGATGGTCAGCACCACGGAGTTGACCGCGATCACCGCCTGCCACGGGCCCGGCCGGCGCAGCCACCGCCGCGCCGGGTCGCGCAGCAGCAGGATCAGCCCGAGCTGGGCGGTGAACAGGGCGAGCAGCGCCAGGCTGGGCGGGCCGTCGTTCTCCATCCGCTGGCCGGGCACGTGCAGCATGGAGACCGGGTACGGCCCGATCGTGGTGAGCAGCAGCAGCGTGCCGAACCCGCCGACCAGCAGGGCCGTCGCCGCCCGCCGCGAGGTGGGCAGGGGGTGCCGGGCGCCGTCGCGTCCCGGGTCCCCGGTCGGGCGGGCGTGGGCGTCGTACCAGGCGAAGCCGACCTGGTGCACGGCGAGCCAGCCGGCCAACTGGTTGCCGGTGGCCAGCGCCGCCGGGCCGGTCAGCCGACCCAGGTCGCCGAGGGCCACCAGCCCGACCAGCGCCACCGGCACGGCCAGTCCGAAGCGGCGGTGCAGCGCGTACATCGGCGGGGTGAGGGCCACGACGGCCAGGTAGGGCACGAGGAACCACAGCGGGATGGTGGCGAACCAGACCACCTGGCGGACCTGGGCGGGGTCGGCGCCCCGCAGGTGGGCGCCCGCCGCGCCGACGGCCAGGACCACCAGCAGGACGGTGGTCGGCGGCACCAGCCGGGCGCTGCGGTCGAGCAGCCAGCCGGTGGCGTCGCCGCCCTGGCCCCGGTGCGCGGTCAGCGAGGCGGCGTTGGCGTACCCGCCGACCAGGAAGAACACCGGAAGCACCTGGGCGACCCAGGTCAGCGGGTACGCCCACGGCAGGTCGTTGAGCGCCGAGTGCCCGGTGGGGTGGCCGGCGGCGTCCCGGCCGATCACGGTGACGCCCCAGTGACCGGCGACGACCATCCCGATCGCGACCGCCCGGAGCAGGTCGACGTAGCGCTCGCGCCCGGCCGGCGTGCGCTCGGCGAGCTGCCGGAGACGGCGCATGGGCTCAGGCTATGCCAGCCCTGGTGGCCCGGTGGTGATAACGGTTCGGCGGCCAGGGCTTGAAGTCGACGGGCTCCTGCCGTAGAAATTCTTCAGTTGACTTCAGTGACGTGAAGAGAAACAACGATCCACCCGGGACGATCCGAGGAGCAACGATGGACAGGCGTGACATCCTGCGGCGCAGCGCCGCCGCCGGCCTGCTGGCCACCCCCGCCGCCGGCCTGCTCGCCGGCTGCGCCACCTCCGGCGGCGACGACTCCGCCGACGCCGAGGTGTACAAGGGCACCAAGTCCGCGCAGAACCCGCTCGGGGTCGCCGAGGACGCCCCGCTGGAGGTCGTCATCTTCAGCGGCGGCTTCGGCGAGGACTACGCCAAGGCCCACGAGGCGATGTACACGGCGAACCACCCGAAGGCCAAGATCAAGCACTCGGCCACCACGGAGATCAGCAAGACCCTCCAGCCGCGCTTCGTCGACGGCACCCCGCCGGACGTGGTGAACAACTCCGGCGCCGGGCAGATCGACTTCAACGGCCTGGTCTCCCAGAACGCCCTCGCCGACCTGGGCGAGCTGCTCGCCGCGCCGAGCCTCGACATCCCCGGCAAGACTGTCAAGGACACCCTGCTGCCGGGCGCGGTCGAGGTCGGCTCGTACGACGGCAAGTTCCTGGTGATGAACTACACCTACACCGTCTACGGCATCTGGCACTCCACCAAGCTCTTCGCCGACCGGGGCTGGGAGTACGCGAAGACCTGGGACGAGCACATCGCCCTGTGCAAGAAGATCAAGGCCGCGGGCATCGCCCCCTGGACGTACGCGGGTAAGCACCCCCGCTACATGAGCTGGCCGGTGATCTCCACCGCGATCAAGTTCGGTGGCCCCTCGGTCGCCATGGCGATCGACAACCTGGAGCCGAACGCCTGGAAGTCCGACGCGATGAAGGCCGCGGCCGACGCCTGGCACCAGATCGTCAAGGACAAGTTCATCCTCGACGGCTCGCCCGGCCTGGACCACGTCCAGTCGCAGACCGCGTGGTGCCAGGGCAAGGCCGCGTTCATCTCCTGCGGCTCCTGGCTGGAGAACGAGCAGAAGGCGGTCACCCCGGCCGGGTTCAACATGACCGTCGCGCCCACCCCGAGCCTGGGCGCCGGCGACAAGCTGCCGTTCGAGGCGGTCCGGGGCACCGCCGGCGAGCCGTTCATGGTGCCGGCCAAGGCGAAGAACGCCGCCGGTGGCCTGGAGTTCTTCCGCACCATGCTGTCGAAGCAGGGCGCACAGGACTTCACGAAGAAGGTCTCCAGCCTCACCGTGATCGCCGGTGCCGCTGAGGGCGTCGAGCTGCCGTACGGGCTGACCACCGTGGTCAAGGCCCTGGAGGCGTCCGGCGCCAACGGCTTCAACTGGGTCTACAACAACTACTACCGCAAGCTGGAGCGCAACCTGGTCGACGCCGCCTGCGGTGAGTTCTTCAGCGGGCGGATCAGCCCGGCGGAGTTCCTCGACCAGTGCCAGAAGGGCGCCGACTCGATCGCCGCCGACACCTCGATCAAGAAGTACAAGCGGTCGGCGTGAAGCACGGCAAAATCCCGCTGATCGTCACCTTCCTGGTGCCGCCCCTGCTGCTCTACGTCGTCTTCGTCGTGTCGCCGTACCTGCAGGCGTTCCAGATCTCCACCACCGACTGGCTCGGCTACTCGGCCGAGGCCAACCCGGTGGGGCTGGCCAACTTCAAGGCCCTGTGGCACGACGACTACGTGTGGAACGCGCTGAAGAACAACGCGATCCTGCTCGCCCTGGTGCCCGTGTTCACCATCGCGTTCGGGTTGTTCTTCGCCACCATGCTCAGCATGGGTGGGCGCCGGGGCCGGGCCGGGGTCACCGGGGTACGCGGCGGCGCGTTCTACCGCACCGTCTACTTCTTCCCGCAGGTGCTGTCCGTGGTGATCATCGCGGCGCTGTGGAAGGAGGCCTACCACCCCACGAGCGGCCTGATCAACGGCATCCTCGGGACGGTGGGGGTGTCCGGGCCGGCCTGGCTGGGCGACCCGGACTTCGCCTTCTGGTGCGTGCTGGCGGTGATGG
The DNA here is from genome assembly GCF_009908295.1 of Micromonospora rubida. GTDB lineage: Bacteria > Actinomycetota > Actinomycetes > Mycobacteriales > Micromonosporaceae > Micromonospora > Micromonospora rubida. The sequence continues at coordinate 95,713 of NZ_JAAALO010000011.1, read as the reverse complement.
TGTGGTCCAACGTCGGGTTCTACGTGGTGCTCTTCGGGGCCGCCATGTCGGCGATCCCGAGGGAGATCTACGAGGCGGTGCTGCTCGACGGGGCGTCCCGGTGGGCCACCCTGGTCCGGATCACCATCCCGCTGCTCTGGGACACCGTGCAGGTCGCCTGGATCTACCTGGCCGTCGCGGCCCTGGACGGGTTCATCCTGGTGCAGCTCATGACCAACGGCGGCCCCAACTTCTCCTCGGACGTGATCGGGGTGCGGATGTACGACACGGCGTTCGGCAGCGAGACCAAGTTCGGCTACGCGTCGGCGATCGGCGTGGTGATGTTCTTCCTGACCCTGTCGGTGGCCGTGCTGGCGCTGCGGGTCAGCCGGCGGGAACGGATCGAGCTGTCATGACCGCTCTGGACAGGCCCGTCGGCGTGGTCGTCGACGGTGACCGGGATGCCCGGGACGCCCGGAAACCCCGGCCGGTGCGCCGCGAGCGGGGGGTCGTGAACTTCCTCTCGCACGGCTTCCTGCTGCTCTGGGGCGCGCTGACGGTGCTGCCGCTGCTGTGGATGCTCGTCAGCTCGTTCAAGACCAACGCCGAGATCATCGCCGACCCGTGGGGCCTGCCCGGCGCGCTGCAATTCGACAACTGGGCCCGGGCCTGGACCGGGGCGCACATCGGCCGGTACTTCCTCAACAGCGCCGTGGTGGTCACCGGCTCGGTGGCCCTCACCATGCTGATGGGGGCCACCGCCGCGTACGTCTTCGCCCGGTACGAGTTCCGGGGCCGCCAGCTCGCCTACTACCTGTTCGTCGGCGGGCTGATGTTCCCGGTCTTCCTGGCCCTGGTGCCGCTGTTCTTCGTGGTCCGCAGCGCCGGGCTGTTCGGCACCTGGACCGGGCTGGTCCTGGTCTACGCGGCGTACTCGCTGCCGTTCACGGTCTTCTTCCTCACCGCGTTCTTCCGCACCCTGCCCACCTCGGTCGCGGAGGCGGCGCTGGTCGACGGGTGCGGCCACTTCCGGCTGTTCTTCCGGGTGATGCTGCCGATGGCCAGACCGGGACTGATCAGCGTCGCCATCTTCAACTTCCTCAGCCACTGGAACCAGTTCCTGCTGCCACAGGTGCTGCTCCAGGGCGACGAGTCGAAGTGGATGCTCGCCCAGGGCCTGGCCGCCCTGTCGATCAGCCAGGGGTACGCCGGCGACTACGCCCAGCTCTTCGCCGGCCTCACCATCGCGGTGATCCCGGTGCTGGTGGTGTACCTGATCTTCCAGCGTCAGGTGCAGTCCGGCCTCACCGCCGGCCAGCTCAAGTAGCCGACCGGTAGCCGCCGCGAGCGGTTCTGGCGCGGCGGTCCCACCGAACGCGCGGCGGGGGTCGGCCCGGCTGACATGGTCCCGGCCGCCCCCGCCGGCCGGCTCACCCGGACTGCCGTCGTCGGCGGCCGGTTCGGGGGCCGTCCGGATCCAGTTCGGCGCAGACCAGCTCGTCGAGGCTGGCCCGGACCCCGGCGGCCTTCGGGTCGTCGACGTCGTCGAGGATGGCCAGCGCGTGCCGCCACGCGGCGGCGGCCTGCTCGGGGTCGCCGGCCTCGCGCAGGGTGTCGCCGAGGTTCGCCCCGGCCTCGGCCTCGCCGTGCCGGTCCCCGAGCGCCACGAAGATCTCCCGGGCCCGGCGATACAGCTCGACGGCCCGGGCGTGCTCGCCGAGCAGCCGGTGGACGTAGCCGAGGCTGTCCAGCGTCATGGCGACGCCGTCCAGGTCGCCCTGCTCGTCGAGCAGGGCCAGCGCCCGCTCGCAGTCCGCGATCGCCTGCCGGTGGTCCCCGAGCTGGGCGTGGCACCAGCCGACCGAGTTGAGGGTCCGCGCCTCCCCGCCGCGGTCGCCGGTGCGCCGGAACAACTCCAGGGCCAGCAGGTCGTGTCGCAGCGCGGTGGCGTGCTGGCCCGACCGCTCGGCGATCCAGCCCAGGCTGCGGTGCGTGAACGCCTGGTTGAGCCGGTCGCCCAGCTCACCGAACAGCTCCAGCGCCCGCGACTGGTGGGTGTGGGCGTCCACGAACCGGCCGAGCCGGGTCGCGGCGCCGCCGAGGAAGCGGTGTGCGTGGGCCTCGGCGGCCCGGTCGCCGAGCCGACGGGCGGCGTTCAGGGCGATCTCCTGGGTGCCGGTCCAGTCGTGCCAGTGCCCACGCAGGTCGAAGAAGCTGACGCAGGCGGCGGCGAGCTGCCAGGCGTGCCCGTCGTGGCCGGTGTCGGCCGCGTGCTCGACGGCGGCCACGAGCACCCGGTGCTCCGCGGCGAACCAGACCAGCGCGGCGGCCCGGTCGTCGAGACGTTCCGGGGTCACCCCGGGTGCCGGCTCGGCGAGCGCGATCGGACCCCGGGGCGGCTGCAACGGCCGCTCGGCGCCGTGCGCGGCGTGCAGGTAGTGGTCGAGCACCCGGCGGGTCGCCGCTCGCCGGTCGGGCTCCGGGTCCGCGTCAACCAGTTCCCCGGCGTACGCGCGCAGCAGGTCGTGGCAGGTGAATCGGCCCGGCCGGTGCTCGGTGACCAGGTGGCCCTGCACCAGCTCGGCCAGCGGCGGCCGGACCTGGGCCACCGGCACCCCGGCGAGGCTGGCCACGGCGGCGATCCCGATGTCGGGCCCGGGGACCAGCCCGAACAGCCGGAACAGTCGGGCGGCCGGCGCGCTGACCCGCCGGTAGGAGCAGGCGAGGACCGCCCGCACGTCGATGCCCGGATCTGCCCCGCCCAGTGGATCCAGCCGTCGTGGGGCGTTTCGCAATTCGTCGGCCACTGCGGCCAGCGGGAAGTGAGGGTGGGTGGCGGCCCTGGCGGCGACGACGGCGAGGGCCAGCGGCAGGCCGGCGCACCGGTCGACGAGTTCGTCGACCGCGCTGGGCTCCGCCGCCACACGGCGTTCGCCGAGTCGGTGGGTGAGCAGCGTCCTCGACTCCTCCGCGCGCAGCAGGGGCAGGGTGACCGGCCGGGCGCCCTCCACGGCGACCAGACCGGGTAGCTGGCCGCGGCTGGTCACCAGCACCAGGCAGCCGGCGGAGCCGGGCAGTAGCGGGCGGACATGGTCGGTGTCCCGGGCGTTGTCCAGCACCAGGAGCATTCGGCGGCCGGTCAGTAGGGTGCGGAACAGGTTGATCTGCGCGTCCAGGCCGGTGGGGATCCGGTGCCGTGGCACATCGAATGCGTCCAGGAGATCGCGGAGCGCCGCCGCGGGCGGGACGGGCGTCCTCGCCGGGTCGAAGCCCCGCAGGTTGACATGGAGCTGCCCGTCCGGGAAGCGCTCGCGCGCCCGCTGTGCCCAGTGGATGACCAAGGTCGTCTTGCCGACGCCCGCGTCTCCGGTGACGACCCCGATGATCGGGGCTCTCGGCCTCAGGTCGACGTCGGTGAGCAGTTCGTCGAGTTCCGCCAGGGCATCCTGTCGCCCGGTGAAGGCGCCGGTGGCGAGTGGGAGTTGGGCGGGAGCCGGCAGCGCCGGTCCCGGACGGTCGGGCGCCGGTGAGTCGGCGCCGGTCGGCGGCGCCGGGTCTGCGCCCCGCGCGGCGGAGATCTGCGGGCCGAGGATGGAGCGCGCCGTCCCGAGCCGGTCGCCGGTGATCCGCTCCCACCGGGTGGCCCACGCCCCGGCCTCGGCCGGGGGCACGCCGAGGGCGAGCAGCAACCGGTCGAGCACGTCCATCGGCATCAAGCTGCGGCCGTTGAGGTAGTTGGACAGGCTGCTCTTGGGCACGCCGGTGGCCGCCTCCAGGTCCTGGAGCGAGAGCCGGGCCTTGCCCCGGGACCGGGCGGCGCGCACCCGCAGGCGGTTGAGCTCCGTCAACAAGTCCTGCTCCGTCACTGGACCCGAGGGGTCGGAATTGTCGATCACTCCTTCACCCTTCCGTGGGTCGTCCAGGCTTGTCCATGGGTGACCAACAATCGGCCCGAAACTGCCCGCCATTGCCATCATCGAGGTACGGAAAGCCCGTCCACCGGCGAGGGAAGGGAGAACTGTCGGGGCCGGGGCGGCCGGGTGCGCGGAGTCGGACAGAAATCCGACTGTCGACCGAGTGTGAAGGGATCAACGATGGCTGGGAATTTCGTCAGGAAGACTATCGGGGTCGGTGTCGGGACGGCCATGGCGGTGACCCTTGCCGTGACGGTGCCATCCACTCAGGCATCCGCCGCTCCGGTCTGGTGCGGCAACTGGCTGAGCGAGCCGTCGCTGGCGTCGAACATCTCGGTGGTCCCGGGAACGACGGCGAACGTCGGCGGGTCCACCTACATCCGGGTCAACCAGGGGACGTACGGCGGGAAGTGGTACGCCTGGGCGAAGATGTACAACTACGGCATGGACCTAGTCTCGCTGATCTGGGTGAACCAGTCCGACAAGGCGATCTACGCGTGCGGCAGCCGCGACGGCGAATCGGAATGGTCCCAGGACTACACGGCCGGTGTCGATGACGCCCACGCCTACAAGGTGCAGGCCAAGTACAAGCACAGCAACGTCGCGTACGGGCCGGCGGTGGTCTGGCGATAGGCCGACCTCTCCCGCATCGCGGTTTCGTCGCGCCGCGATGCGGGAGGCTGGCGCGTTCACATTCGTTACTGACAGGAGCGTCTCGTGCGGGCTTCGCGAACCCGGTCTCTTGTGACCGGCCTGGTACTTTCGGCGGCGCTCGGCGCCGTGGGATGCGAGGCGACCTCCGCGCCGCCGCGCCCCGTCCCGGTGCCCCGGTTGGGGCAGAGCCCCGGTGGGGCGGCCGAGTTGGTCCTCCCGCTCGACGGTTATGAACTGACCCCGGCCGAGAACCTGACCGTGCACCAGGCGAACATCCGGTTGCTGCGTGACTGCATGGCTGATTTCGGCCTGACATTCCCCGAAAGTGCGGGGCGGCCGTCGAGATATCCGCGACACGCCACCCTGCTGTATTGGCTCGGTGCGCAGGATGTGCAGAAGTACGGGTACGGCGGGCCGCCGGGATTCGCCGAGGAGATGGCCGCCGCCGCCCGCCGGGAGGCGCGGCCGATCGCGGTGCCGGAGAGCCAACTTCCGGTCTTCAGCGGTACGTCGTCCCGGGTCTCCGGCCGGGCGGTGCCGTCGGAGGGCTGCGACGGGCAGGCGCGGCGCAGGCTGCACGAGCGTGCCCCCTCGGTCGATTTCAGCACCGTTGACCCGACCGTCGTCCCGGAGCGGGGCATCCAGGCGCTCGAGTCGCGCGCGGCCGACCAGGCGCGGACGGACGACCGCTACCGATCGGTGATCGCGAGTTGGAGCGGTTGCATGCAGCGATCGGGGCATCGTTACGCGGATCCCGACCAGGCGCAGGGCGACCCGCGTTGGGCATCCCGACCCGATGGAGCTTCGGCAGCTCCGTCCGCCCCGGAGGTCGCCGTCGCGCTGGCGGACCGCGGCTGCCGCGACGAGGTCAACCTCTCCGGCGTGCTCCGGAGCGTGATCGCCGAGCGTGAGGAGCAGCTCATCCAGCGGCATCGGACGGTGGTCCAGCAGGTGTCGACGCTGCTGCGCACGAACCTCCACAACGCCGCCAGGATCCTCGACGAACCCACGGTCGGCTGACGCCCCGGGGTGACCGTGTCCCGTCCGCCCTGGGACGGTGGCGGGCCGGCGGGTGCGGGGTCAGGCCGGCGGCGGCACCAGCAGCGGATGAAGGGCCGCCGGGTCGGTGACCTCGGGCAGGTCGCGGGCGGCGAGCCAGGCCGCCGCCGCGGCCCCGTCGCCGGCGGTGCGCAGCGGCGCGTCCGGCCATCGCCGGCCCAGCTCCGCCCGGACCGCCGCAGCCAGCGGGGTGTTGCCGGTGAGTAGGCCGCCGCCGAGGACCACCGGGTCGACAGCGCCAGGCGGACGGATCCGCTCGGCGCTTGCCGCCAGTTGCCCGGCGGCCTCGTCGAGCAGCCCGGTGGCGACCGGGTCGCCGGCGAGGGCGGCGGCGACCACCAGCGGCGCGAGCCGGGCCAGCTCCACCGGTGGCCGGCGGGTGACGATCTGGACCACCGTGTCCACCGTGTCCCGGGAACGGGCGGAGACCCCGTCCCCGCCCAGCAGCTCGCCGAGCACCCGGCGGCCCAGCGGACCGGGCTCCCGGCCGGCGTCCAGGGCGCCCAGGAGCCGGCGGACCGCCTCACGGCCCAACCAGAAGCCCGAGCCCGCGTCGCCGAGCAGCCAGCCGTGCCCGTCGGCCACCCGATCCAGCCGCAGATCGCGAATCTGCGCGGCGATCGCGCCGGTGCCGGCGATGAGCACCGTGCCGTCCGGGCTGGCGGTGCCCGAGGCGTACGCCACCAGGGCGTCGCCGTGCACGGAGTAGGGGCAGCGCAGCCCGGCGTCCCGCCAGGCCCGGTCGAAGGCGACCTTTCCTGCCGGGTCGGCGAGCAGCCGGCCCGCGCCGGCCAGCCCGATGGTGCCGGCCCGGACCCGGGTCGGGTCCACCCCGGACAGCGCCCCGCGCAGGGCGGTCAGCAGCTCCCCGGCGGCCCGCTCGGCGCCGTGGCTGGTCGGGTTGCCCCCGCCACCCCGCCCGGTGCCGAGGCGCTCGCCGGCCAGGGTGAGGGCGACCGCCCGGGTGGACGTACCCCCGACGTCGAGACCGACCACGACGGTGTCGGACATCGTTGATCCTCCCTGGACTGTGGTGCGGGCGGATTCATGCTGGTCGGCCCGGCTGCCGGAGGCAAGACCCCGGGCCCGGTCGATGGCCGCGGTCCAGGTAACGGTTTGAAAACTTCGCCCACGGCCTTGACACCGGGGGGCCTTTAGTAAGAAATTTTACCACTAACAGTTAAGAATCTTTTCCGAAAGGCGTCGCATGGTGGATCACGAGTTGGAGACCCCCGAGGGGGCCGCCGTGGTCGACGCCGACACGGCCGACCGGCGGGGCTCGCTCCCCACCGACGGCGTGCTCGCCCGGGTCCGGGCCGGCGCGGGTGAGCTGACCGGCGCCCTGCGCCGGGTCGCCGAGCACGTGCTCAGCGACCCGGAGTCCGCGGCCCGAGCCACCATCGTCGAGCTGGCCGAGCGCAGCGGCACCTCACCGGCCACCATCACCCGGTTCTGCCGGGCGATGGGCTTCGAGGGGTACGCGGACCTGCGGCTCGGCATCGCCGCCGAGACCGGCCGGGCCCGCTCCGCCGGCTGGACCGTCGACATCGGTCGGGAGATCCAGCCCGGCGACCCCCTGGAGCGGGTGCTCGGCCAGATCATGGCGGCCGACACCCGGGCCATGCACGACACCGCGGCGCTGCTCGACCTGACCGAGGTCGAGCGGGCGGCGGTGGCCATCGCCGGCGCCAGCCGGGTCAACATCTTCGGCGCCTCCGGCAGCGCCCTGGTCGGCGCGGAGATGCAGTTCAGCCTGCACCGCATCGGGGTGGCCGCCTGGGCCTGGAGCGACGTGCACGAGGGGCTGGCCAGCGCCGCACTGCTGGGCCCCGGCGACGTGGCACTGGGCATCTCGCACACCGGGCAGACCCGGGAGACCATCGAGATGCTCGCCGAGGCGGGCAGCCGGGGCACGACCACCGTCGCTCTCACCGGCTTCCCCCGCTCCCCGCTGGCCGAACTGGCGGACATCGTGCTGCTCACCGCCAGCCAGGCCACCACCTTCCGGCCGGACGCGCTGTCCGCCCGGCACCCGCAGCTCGTCGTGCTCGACCTGCTCTACATCGCGGTGGCGCAGCGCACCCACGCCCGCGCCCACGCGGCCTTCCGGCGCACCGCCCAGGCCGTCGACGGGCACAAGGCCGCGAAGGGTGCAGCCGCATGATCAGCGCACAGGGGTACGCCGCCGCCGTCCGCCCCGTACTCGACCGGCTCGTCGACTCGCAGACCGAGGCGGTCGGCCGGGCCGCCGACCTGATCGCCGCCAGCCTGCGCGCCGGCGGGGTGCTCCAGGCGTTCGGCGCCGGCCACTCCGAGGTGTTCGCCGCCGAGCTGGTGGCCCGGGCCGGCGGGCTGGTCCCGACCAACCGGATCACCCTGCACGACCTGGTGCTGCACGGCGACGCCTCCCGCGACGTGCTCGCCGATCCGTTGCTGGAACGCGACCCGGCCGTCGCCCACCAGCTCTACGCCCTGGCCGCCCCGCACCCGCGGGACGTCTTCCTGGTCGCGTCCCAGTCCGGCATCAACGGCTCGGTGGTCGAGCTGGCGACGCTGGTCAGGGACAACGGCCATCCGCTGATCGCGGTCACCTCCGTCGAGCACACCGCGCGGGTCGCCCCTCGGCACCCGTCGGGGCACCGGCTCGCCGACCTCGCCGACGTCGTGCTGGACAACGGCGCGCCGTACGGCGACGCACTGCTGCCGCTCGAGGGCGGCGGCGCGGTCTGTGCGGTCTCCTCGGTCACCGCCGCGCTGCTGGCGCAGCTGCTGACCGCCGAGGTCGTACGACGGTTCCACCAGGCCGGAGAGGTACCCCCTATCTACCTCTCCGCCAACGTCCCCGGTGGGGACGAGCACAACCTCGCCCTTGAGTCGCGGTACGCCGGGCGTCTCCGGCGAACCGCCTGATTCGACACCACAAGGAGAGACAACGATGTCGGTTACCCCCGAGCACCCGGCCGACCTGAATCGCCGGACCCTGCTGCGCCGCGCCGCCGCCGCGGGCCTGCTCGTCACCCCCGCCGCCGGTCTGCTCAGCGCCTGCGCCGGCAGCGAGCCGAGCAAGTCCGACGACTCCGGGTCCGCCAAGAGCAAGGACAACCCGTTCGGCGTGAAGGACGGCAGCGCCGTCAAGGTGGTCGTCTTCAACGGCGGGCTGGGCGACCAGTGGGCCAAGGAAGACAAGGTCGTCTTCAACGCCAAGCACGCCGGCGTCACGGTCAACATGAGCTCCACCCAGAAGATCAAGACCGAAGAACAGCCGAAGATGGCGACGCAGCCGAGCGACCTCGTGATGAACTCGGGCGCGGACATGATGGACATCAGCACCCTGGTCAACGAGGGCGCGATCGAGCCGCTGGACGACCTGCTCACCGCCGCGGCCTGGGACGGCGAGGGCACCGTGGCCGACTCGCTGCTGCCGGGCACCGTCGACGACGGCACCTTCCAGGGCAAGTTCTACGTGGTGAACGTCGCCTACACCGTCTGGGGCAACTGGTACAACGGCGCGCTGTTCACCAAGGAGGGTTGGGAGCCGCCGAAGACGTTCGACGAGTTCTTCGCCCTCGCTCCGAAGATCAAGGCCAAGGGCATCGCCCCGTACGTGCACGACGCCAAGCACGGCTACTACCCACGCTGGGCGCTGATGGCGACGATCTGGAAGTCCGCCGGCCGGCAGGTCGTCATCGACATCGACAACCTCAAGGAGAACGCCTGGAAGGCAGACGGGGTGCTGCCGGCCCTGCAGGCGTGGGAGAAGCTGGTCAAGGACAAGCTGCTCCTGCCGGGCAACCTCGACCACACCCAGTCGCAGCAGGCGTGGCTCGACGGCAAGGCGGCGTTCATCCAGGTCGGCACCTGGCTGAAGAACGAGATGGCGGCGACCATCCCGCCGGGCTTCGAGATGAAGGTGTCCGACTACTGGAGCCTGGGCGCCGCCGACAAGGCGCCCAAGGACGTCTTCGCCGGTGCCGGCGAGGGCCTGGTGGTGCCGAGCAAGGCCCCGAACAAGGCGGCGGCGAAGGAGTTCCTGCGGGCCGTGCTGTCCAAGTCCGGCTCCACCAAGTTCGCGGAGCTGACCAAGTCGCTCGCTTCCACCAAGGGCTCCGGCGACGGGGTGCAGGACTCGGCGCTGGCCACCGCCAACGAGCTGATGAAGAACGCGCCCAAGGACCTGATCAAGGTCAAGTTCCAGGACTTCTACGCCGACCTGGACAAGGAGAGCCAGAACCTCTCCGAGGAGCTGATGGCCGGCCGGCTCAGCGCGCAGCAGTTCGTCGACAAGATGCAGGCGGCCGCCGACAAGGTCGCCAAGGACTCGTCGATCAAGAAGCAGACCCGCGCCTGATGGCGGTCACGGACCACTGATCCGAACGAGAGAGTGAGTGGAATGCGGCACGGTGTCGCGCGCTTCGTCACGGGCTTCCTTGCCCTCCCCGTCGCGCTGTACCTCTTCTACGTGGTGTGGCCCTTCGCCCAGGCAGCCGGATACTCGCTGACCAGTTGGGGAGGCTACTCCGACAAGCAGGACTTCGTCGGGCTGGACAACTACATCCGGCTGTTCTCCGACGAGCTGATCAGGAAGGCGTTCTGGCACAACGTGTTCTTCCTGGTGACCGTGCCGCTGTTCACGATCGCGCTGGCCCTGTTCCTCGCGTTCCTGCTCAACGTGGGCGGACGCGAGGACAGGGCCGGCATCCGGGGCATCTTCGGCTCCGGATTCTACAAGGTCATCTTCTTCTTCCCGCAGGTCCTGTCACTCGTGGTCATCGCCGTGATGTGGCAGCAGATCTACCGGTCCGACGGTCAGGGCCTGGTCAACGGCCTGCTGATGAAGATCGGGCTGGTGGACGCTGACAACCCGATCGCCTTCACCGCCGACCCCGAGCCCTTCCTCGGCGTGCCCGCGGTGCTCTGGTGGCTGCTGCTGATCGCGGTGTGGAGCGGCGCCGGCTTCTACATGGTGCTCTTCTCCGCGGCGATGCAGTCGATCCCGAAGGACATCTACGAGGCGGCCATCCTCGACGGCGCGAGCCGGTTCCACACGTTCTTCCGGATCACCCTGCCGCTGCTGCGGGACACCATCTCCGTGGCCTGGGTCTACCTGGGATTCATCGCGCTGGACATGTACGCCCTGGTCTTCGTCATGACGCCCAGCCAGGGCGGGCCCAACCACGCCAGCGAGATCTTCGCGTCGGTGCTCAACTTCACCGCGTTCCAGAAGGGTCAGTTCGGCTACGCCTGCGCGATGGGTGTGTCGCTGGCCATCTTCACGATCCTGCTGGCCGCGCTCCAGCTCCGGATCACCCGCCGTGAGCGGATCGAGTACTGAGGAGGCTGGACGATGAGCACGGTGATCCACCCGTCCGGTGACCGGACCCGCCCCGAGCGGCGCACCCCGCCGACCCCCGCGCCGGACGGGCTCCTCGGCCGCAGCCGCGAGCTGGGCGGCCGCTTCTTCAACGGCTTCTCGCACGTGTTCCTGGTGGTCTGGGCCGTCATGGTGATCTACCCGCTGCTGTGGGTGGTGATGTCGGCGTTCAAGGACGACTCCGAGGTCATCCGCAAGCCGCTGTCGCTGATCCCCGACAAGCTGCACTGGGACAACTTCACCCGGGCCTGGGGGGAGGGGCACCTCGGGGCGTTCTTCCTGAACACGCTGCTGGTGCTGGTCGGCAGCGTCTTCCTGACCATGCTGCTCGGCTCGATGGCCGCGTACGTGCTGTCCCGCTACGAGTTCCCCGGCAACCGGCTGATCTACTACATGTTCCTGTCGGGCCTGACGCTGCCGATCTACCTCGCCGCGGTGCCGCTGTTCAAGGGCGTCTACAACACGGGGCTCGCCTTCCCGCTGCTGGGCCCGAACAAGCACCTCATGCTGATCTTCGTGTACGTGGCCTGGTCGCTGTCGTTCACGGTCTTCTTCATGCACTCGTTCTTCCGGACGCTGCCGAACTCGATCGCCGAGGCGGCGATGGTGGACGGAGCCTCGCACAGCCGGCTGTTCTTCAGCGTCATGCTGCCGATGTCCAAGCCCGGCCTGATCAGCATCGGCATCTTCAACGTGCTGGGCCAGTGGAACCAGTGGTACCTGCCGACGCTGCTGATGCAGTCGGTGGCGGGAGAGCCGAAGAACCAGGTGATCTCGCAGGGCCTGATCGAGCTGTCGGTCAACCAGGGCTACAAGTCCGACTGGTCCGGCTTGTTCGCCGGGGTGACCATGGCGATGCTCCCGGTGCTCATCGTGTACATCGTGTTCCAACGACAGGTGCAGTCCGGCCTAACCGCCGGCGTAGGCAAATAACCCCCCACCCCCACCCCCACCTACCCCCACCCCGCTCTGCGCGCGCAAATTCACGGAAAGAGTGGCCATTCGATACGGAATGGCCACTCTTTCCGTGAAAGCGCGGGCCGGCCGGCGGCGTCGGGGGCGTCGGCGGCGTCGGGCCCGGCCCGGCGCGGCGGGCGGGTGGGTGGGGTGGGGGGAATGTCGTAGGGGCGAGGCAGAATCACGTCCGTGCTGGTCGCGGTGGTGTCGGACGACCGGGGCGGGGGAGTGCTGCAACCCCTCGACCCCGTCGGTCGGCCCACGGCCCCGGCCGATTCGGTGGCCGACCTCGCCGCCGCCGTGGCCACCCGGGAGGCCGCGGAGCATCCGCGCTGGGTCTGGGCCTGCGGCGCGGCCGTCTACCCGGTGTTGCTGCGCGCCGGGGTCCGGCTCGACCGCTGCCACGACGTCGAGCTGACCGAGTCGCTGTTGCTCGGGCACGCCGGCCGCTGGGGCGAGCCCCGCTCGTTCGCCGCCGCCTGGGCCCGGCTGACCGGCGCGCCGGTGCCGCCGGACCCGCCGCCCCGCGCGGCCGAGCCGCCGGGCCACGGGCAGGGCGCGCTCTTCGACGCGCTGCCCGGCCCGCCAGGCCCGGGCGTCGAGGCCCTGACCCGGGTGTACGCCGACCAGCTCGCCCGGACCGCCGCCACCGAGCACCCCGGCCGGTTCCGCCTACTGGTGGCCGCCGAGTCGGCCGGCGCCCTGATCGCGGGCGAGATGGGCGCGGTCGGGCTGCCCTGGCGTGCCGAGGTGCACGACGAGCTTCTCACCGAGCTGCTCGGCGAGCCGTCCCCGGTCGGCGGCCCGCCCCGCAGGCTGGCCGAGTTGGCGGCCGGGATCGCCGCGGCGTTCGGGCTGCGCCGGGTGCACGCCGACTCCCCGGCCGAGCTGCTCAAGGCGTTCGCCCGGGCCGGGGTGGAGCTGCCCAACACCCGGGCCTGGGTGCTGCGCGGGGTCGACCACCCGGCGGTGCCGCTGGTGCTGGAGCACAAGGAGCTCTACCGGATCTGGACGGCGCACGGCTGGGCCTGGCGAGATGCCTGGGTGCGCGGCGGCCGGTTCCATCCGGAGTACGTCCCCGGCGGGGTGGTCTCCGGCCGCTGGGCCACCCGGGGCGGCGGCGCGTTGCAGATCCCGAAGGTGATCCGGCGGGCGGTGGTGGCCGACCCGGGCTGGCGGCTCGTCGTCGCCGACGCCGGCCAGCTCGAGCCGAGGGTGCTCGCCGCGGTCTCCAACGACGCCCGGCTCGCCGCCGCGGGCGGGGCCGGCGACCTCTACGCCGCCCTCGCCCGGGACTCCTTCGGCGGCGACCGCGCCCGGGCCAAGGTAGCCCTGCTCGGTGCGATGTACGGGCAGACCGGCGGGATGGCCGTCCCCGCCCTCGCGGTGCTGCGGCGCAACTACCCGACCGCCTTCGCGTACGTCGAGGCGGCGGCCCGCACCGGCGAGGCAGGCGGGCTGGTCCGGTCCTGGCTGGGCCGGACGTGCCCGCCCGGCACGGCCGGTTTCGCCGACGGCGACGACGCCGGGGTCGACCCGGACGCGGCGGCCGACCCGCAGGGCCCCCGGGCCCGGGCGGCCCGTTCCCGGGGCCGGTTCACCCGCAACTTCGTCATCCAGGCCACCGCCGCCGAGTGGGCCTCCACCCTGCTGGCCACCCTGCGGACGGCGCTCGCCGGCACCGACGCCGAGCTGGTCTTCTTTCAGCACGACGAGGTGATCGTGCACTGCCCGGCGGCGCAGGCCGACGCGGTGGCCGAGATGGTGCGCGCCAGCGGCGAGCGGGCGACAGCCCTGCTGTTCGGCGACACTCCGGTCCGGTTCCCGCTGGACCTGTCCGTCGTCGACTGCTACGCCGACGCCTGACCGTCGGCCTGAGGCCAGCCCTGCCCCGCCGTCCTCAAGGCGACTCCACCGCGTGGCTGCAGATCATGATGCGCGCGGCATCAGCCTCGGTGGATGTAGCTCGGAACGAGCTTCAGAGGCCTCGCCGAGGCAGGATCTTCACAAAATCTGACCGCATGGTCTAATCTCTGACCATGCAGTCAAAAATTGGTGCGGAGGATGCCCTCACCCGGACGCAACGCGCCCGTCGGCAGGACATCGTCGCCGCAGCCATCTCAGTGATCAACAGCGAGGGCTACGCCACGGCATCGATCGAGCGCATCGCCAGGGCGGCGGCATCGAGCAAAGGAACCGTCCTGTATCACTTCAAGACCAAGGAGGCCGTCAACGAGGCGGTCGTGCGCCTCCTTTACGACAACGGTGCGGCGTACATGACCGAGCGCATCACCGCCGCAGAGTCCTACCGCGACAGGCTCCGCGTCTACCTGTCGTCCGACCTGCACTTCATCGCGGACAACACCGCGCACGTCCGAGCCGTACACCGCATCCTCGAAAACGCCGGCTCCGACATCGAGGTTCCGGACGGAGTGCTGGCACTGCGACAGCTGCTGGCGTCGGGACAGCAGCATGGCGAGTTCGGCGAGTTCGACCCCCACGTCGTGGCGATGGCCGCCCGCGCCGTCGTTGACGCTGCATCTTTGCACTTCACCGCGCACCCGCAATTCGACGTCGAACACTACATCGCCGAAGTGGTCCAACTCTTCGACAAGGTGACTAAACCCTGATGCCGCAGGAAGGAACCACCGTGACTTCCGCCAGTTCGTCAATCGCAAGATTGCGTACTCCCAGCGCTACCGAATTCCGCACCGTCAAGTGGCTCGTCGGCGTCTACGTAAGCCTCAGCACGCTCACCGTCGCCGCGATCATCACCTTCTCCGCCGTGGCCCCGGGCCTGGTCAACCCCCAGGCCCAGGTGCGCGGCATCATCGTGGCCGCAACCTCGTTGCTGAGCTTCGTGTTCGCGAGCCGCGCGGCTCGCGGCGACACTCGGGCGCTGTTGCGCCTACGCATCGTCGTCGCGATCGTCATTGTCGCCGTCATCGCCGTGCTGCTCTTCGTGCCCCTGCCGTCGTGGATGGTCGTCGAGCAAGCCGCCTGTGGGGCCGTCCTGGCAGCCGTAGCCGTCATCATCCTGCGCCCATCGCCGAACAGCCCGCCCCGTCGGTCCGCCCTGCGGCGACCGACTCCGGTGGGCTTGGTGGACGTGCGTCGGTCAGGCGGTTTCCGTGTGGGCGTGCCCGCGCAGCAGCGGCAGGTACACCTCGTCGACGATCTCGACGAGCACGTCGTCCGGCGCGCTGGAGACCCCGCGCGTGATGATCTCGTTGCGCAGCAGTGCGAGGGCCACCGTGGCGACCCGGGGGTGTCGGGCCTCAGGTGGCGCCTGCCCCCGGGCGACGGCGCGGTCGAGGACCGCTAGCCAGCCGGCCGTCCCGGCGGCGCCGGCCTGCTCCTGCAACTGGGCCAGCAGCTCCGGCTCCTCGCCGACAGCGGACAGCAGGCCGCGCAGCACCTCGCCCAGCGGGGAGGTCCAGTGGCAGTTGGCCCGGCGCAGCAGTTCCAACGCGTCGCCGCGCAGCTCGCCGGTGTCCGGCGGCTTTAGGTCGGCCACGGCGAGCTGCCGGTACGCGGCGACGCCGAGCGCGGCCCGGTTCGGCCAGCGCCGGTAGATCGTGTTCTTGTTGGTGCCGGCCCGCCGGGCGACCCGGTCCATGGTGAGGCCGGTGTAGCCGGACTCCAGCAGCTCGTCGGCGGCGGCGCGCAGGATTGCTTGTTCCAGGGCTGCCCCGCGCCGCCGCGTCGCCCCGGTCCGTTCCGCCCCGTCGCCTGCCATGACGGGTACGGATCGTACCCCAGCTCCCTTCTTGCGCCGCTCGTCACCACCGCCTTAAGGTACGTTGCGTACCCTAATGAAGGAGGGCAACTGTGCGCGGCAGGGGCATCACGTACGACACCGGCTTCGTCAACGCCGGCGAGAGCACCCGTGAGCCGTTCGACCCGGACGTCGTACGGCGGGAGATGCGCGTGATTCGGGAGGACCTGCACTGCACGGCGGTCCGGGTCACCGGCGGCATCCCCGAGCGGTTGGAGATCGCCGCCCGACACGCCGCCGACGTCGGGCTGGAGGTGTGGTTCTCCCCGTTCACCTGCGACCTGACCACCGACGAGCTGCTCGACGTCCTGGCCGACTGCGCCGAGCGCGCCGAGCGGCTGCGGGAGCAGGGCGGGGAGGTCGTCCTCGTCACCGGGGCCGAGCTGATGCTGTTCACGAAGGGGTTCCTGCCCGGTGACAACTTCGCCGAGCGGCTGGACGTGCTGGCCCGGCCGGACCTCCTGCGCGAGGTGCTGCCGGAGGTGCCCGCCCGGCTGAACGCCTTCCTCGGCGAGGCCGTCCGGGTCGTCCGAGCCCGGTTCGGCGGGAAGGTCACGTACGCCTCGCTGCCGTCCGAGCGCGTCGACTGGACGCCCTTCGACTACGTCTCGGCCGACGCCTACCGTTCGGCCGAGGTCGCCGACCGGTACGTCGACGGCATCCGAGCCCTCGTCGCCCAGGGCAAGCCGGTCGCGGTCACCGAGTTCGGCTGCACGACCCACCGGGGGGCCGCCGGGCTCGGCGCCCGTGGCAGTTTCATCGTCGAGTGGGACGGCGCCAACGGCGTCCGGCTGACCGGCGAGTACGCCCGCGACGAGGACGAGCAGGCCACGTACCTGCGAGAACTGCTCGACGTCTTCGCCGCAGAGGGGGTGGACACCGCATTCTGGTGCACCTTCGCGACGTACAACCTGCCGCACCGCGACGACCCGCTGCGCGACGTGGACCGGGCCTCGTACGGC
Source organism: Micromonospora rubida (assembly GCF_009908295.1). Classification (GTDB taxonomy): domain Bacteria; phylum Actinomycetota; class Actinomycetes; order Mycobacteriales; family Micromonosporaceae; genus Micromonospora; species Micromonospora rubida. The sequence goes on along the minus strand of NZ_JAAALO010000011.1, from coordinate 79,039 downwards.
CTGGTGAAGGTGTTCGAGGACCGGCTCGGTGACCCGTACCCCGACCTGCCGTGGGAGCCCAAGGCGGCCTTCGCGGCGCTGGCCGACGCGTACCGCCGCTGAGTCGGCCATCGGGGCGATGTGTAGCAAATACCCGTTTCGCCCCGACACTGATCTGACGGGCGCTCGTTGCACCCGGTGTGCGAATCGCAGGAATGATCATCGCGGCGGGCGGGGGACGCCGCCTCGGCGGCCCGGAGGCATTGCTCCACCAGGGTGGGCAACCCCTGGTGGACCGGATGATCGAAACGATGACCAAGGCTGGCTGCGAGCAGCTCGTGGTGGTGCTGGGCGCGGCGGCGGACCAGGTCCGGCAGACCGCCGACCTGACCCGGGCCACGGTGGTGGTCAACCGCGCGTGGGGGACCGGGGTCGGCTCGTCGATCCGAGCGGGCCTGGCCGCGCTGACCGACGAGGCGGTCGAGGCGGTGGTGGTCGTGCCGGTCGACATGCCGGGGCTCACCCCTGCGGCGGTGCGGCGGGTGGCCGCGCTGCCGTACCCCGACGTGCTGGCCTGCGCCACCTACAGCGGGCTGCGCGGGTACCCGATGCTCTTCGGCCGCCGGCACTGGGCCGGCATCGCCACCCTGGCCAGCGCCGACGTCGGCGCCCGGCCCTACCTGCTGGCGCACAAGGACCAGATCGTGGACATCGCCTGCGACTCGGTGGCCGACGGCAGCCGCGTCGACACCCCCGAACTGATGGCCCTGTACGGCCTGACCGTCCCACCCCAACGCGTAGGCGCCTAAACCCCGCCCCCGCCCCTGCCCCGGTGATCAAGAGGTTCGCGTCATCCGGCGGCCCGAATCCTGGCGCAGACCTCTTGATCAACGCACGGTGGGCGCGGGTTGTCGGACGGTGGGTGGACGTAGGGTCGGGCGGTGTCGCGTCCCCCGATCGACCTGGTGCCCCACGGCGAGTTGGCCGAGGAGTTGACCCACAACCCGTTCAACGCGGTGACCGGCGGCATCTGGCGGACCCGCCGCCACGGCCGCCCGGCCGTACTGAAGCTGATCACCTCGCCGGGCCGCGAGGGCCCGGCGCACTGGGCCGGCAGCGCCGACCCCGGGCACTGGAACTACTGGCGGCGCGAGGTCGAGGCGTACCGGGACGGTCTGGCCGTCCGGGCGTACGCCGGCGCCGGGCTGGCCGCGCCCGAGACGCTGGCGGTCGACGAGCGCCCGGACGGCGGCGTGGCGCTCTGGCTGGCCGACGTCGCCGGGCGGCCCGGCACCGCCGGCACGGTCGCCGACCTCGGCGACGTCGCGGCCCGGCTCGGTGCCGGGCACGCCGCCTGGCTCGGCCGGCCGCCCGATTACGACTGGCTGGCCCGGGACTGGCTGCGCGACTACACCCTGACCCGGCCGGTCGTCGAGCCGGTGCCGTGGGACCACCCGGTCGCCGTGGCCGCGTGGCCCGCGCCGCTGCGCGCCGCACTGCGCCGGCTCTGGGAACACCGGCACGCGCTGTTGGCCGCCGCCGACGGGCTGCCGCGCACCCTGTGCCACCACGACTGCTGGCCGATGAACCTGGTGTTCGGCGACGCCGGCCCGGTGCTGCTGGACTGGTCGTTCGTCGGCCCCGGGGCGGTCGGTGAGGACGCCGCCAATCTGGTGCTGGACACCTTCCTCGACGGTCTGGTCGACGTCGCCCTGCTCGACGAGGTGGCGGCCACGGTCGTCGACCGGTACGCCGACGGCCTGCGCGGCGCCCTCGACCGGGCCGAGGTCGCCCGCGCGGTGCGACTCACCGGGGTGGCGAAGTACTTCTGGCTGGCCCCGCTGATGCTCGGCCGAGCCGGCGGCGGCACCGCGCAGACCTACGACCTGCGCGGCGAGGCCGAGATGTTCGCCGGCCGCCGGCCGGTGCTGGAGCTGCTCGCCCGCTGGGCGGACGAGCAGCTCCGCTGAACGCGCCGGCCGCCCCCGTCAGGCGTCGGCGCGGACAGGACGGATGAATGGACTTGGCAGGATCTGGTCCCGGCCATCTGCACCGGCTCCGCTACCTCCTGGCGAGTTCTGGCCGCTCTCCGCTCTCCGTCGTCACTGTGCCGCTGACGGATCTCGGGGCGGTGAGTCGCCTGCCGAGAAGAATCCAGGCGCACACGGCCGCCATCGGCACCGCCACCAGGAGCATGACGGTGATTTCGTCGAGGCCCCCGCCCTCGGTCAGCAGTGCGCCCGTGAGAAGAGACAGGACCATGTTGTTGCCAGCGTGGGCCAAGCTCGGCGGCCAGACACTGTCGCTGCGCGACCTGAGCCAGGCAAGGATGACCTCTTGCAACAGGAAGCCCACCGTCCACACCAGTAGGCCAAGGAAGATGTTGGTGAACTCGAGGTAACCGAAGAAGGCGAGGGGATAGTGCCACACTGCCCAGATGAGCCCCGTCGCGGTAACCGACAGAAGTGGGCGGTCCACGAAGATGCGAAGCCTCAGGTAGCTGGTCCAGCCGAACTCCTCACCCCAGTAGAGGGGCGTGAGCAGCGGAATGGCGGCCATCAGCAGGAGAACGAACGCCCACCCCGGAAGGCCAGGAACGGCGTCGTCCAGGCTTGATGCGTCCGGACTCCACAAACCGAGCGTCGCCGCCAGCCCGACGGTTGCCCCGACCAAGGCCAGTGGAGCGAGCCAAGCGATCAGATAGGAGGACCATCCCCTTCGTAAACGGAGCGCAAGCCCTGCGTCGTGGAACCCCTCCCTTGTCACCCAACGGCGTACAACTATGGCGGCGACAGCCGGGGCGAAACCAAAGGGAAGCTGAACAAGCGGGTTGACCAGTGAGAGCCCCAGGCCCAATCGAGCGCCGATCAACCAGACCCAGGACGCCCCGAAGGAAATGGCCAGGAAAGCCAGCACGCCTTTCGTTTTCCTCGTCACGACTGCACCTTTCTCCTGCCTGCCGAAATGCAAGATCCACAAGATCATGTGCTTCGCGTGGCGGTCACTGGCATTAGTAGGCGTAACGCGGGTATGGCTAGGCCTACCCGATTCCTGCAGACAGGCGTGCGGCTCGCGGCGGGGCGGGACGGATCGACGCGGCCACCGTGCTGGTCGCAGCCCCGTTGAGTTCGGTCGCCCAACACCGCGTCCCGCGTGGCGACTGGCCGTGCCGGCCCCAGGGTTGAGGGCTGCGGTCGCTGTCACCTCCACGTGGACCGCACAGCGGATGCCCGCCCGGCGGGGTCTCTCCAGTTCTGGTCGCCAGGAGAAGACGAACAACCCTCATAGATGATGTTTTCGTCATTCGTCGACGGCTACGTTGTTACGCCCCGACCTCACGGAGTCGCCGCAATGCCCTCTGGCGCCGTAGTGCCAATGCTCTCCGTCATCATTCCCACCTACAACCGCTCCCGTCTGTTGCGCGGTACGCTGACGGCCCTGGCTGACCAGCGGATATCGTCGGACGCCTTCGAGGTCATCGTCGCTGACGACGGGTCGACCGACGACACCCGCCAGACGGTGGAGGACTTCACCGACCGGCTCCGCCTGCGGTACCACTTCCAGGAGGACCTGGGCTTCCGGGCCGCCGCCGCCCGCAACGCGGGCGCCCGCCTCGCCCGTGGCGAGATCCTGGCCTTCGTGGACAGCGGAATCCTGCCCGGCCCCGACTTCGTCGCCGGGCACCTGGCCGCACACCGGGAGCCCGGACCGGCGCGGGCGGTGATCGGCTACACCTACGGCTTCCGCCCCGACCACCCGACCCCCGGTCTGGAGGGGATCCTCCAGACACACACCCCCGAGGAGGTCGTACGCGACCACGGCGCCGACCCGGAGTTCCAGGACTCCCGGCACTCCCTCTTCGCGACCGCCCGCTTCTACCTCGCCCGCACGGCGCTGCCCTGGCAACTGTTCTGGACGTGCAACTGTTCCGTGCCGGCCGAGGAGTTCTGGGCCGTGGGCGGCTTCGACGAGATCTTCCGTTCCTGGGGCGCCGAGGACACGGAGCTGGGCTTCCGCCTGTACCGGCACGGCCTGGCGTTCGAGGTCAGCCGCGAGGGCTGGGCGGTGGACACGCCGCACTCACGCCCGTCGGAGCCGGACCTCAGCGACAACCGCAGCAACATGCTCACGTTCCTGCACAAGCATCCCGAGCCCCTGACAGAACTGCTGTGGGCCTGGTACTCCAAGCACCTGCCCCAGCTTGAGGACACCCGCGACTGGCACGTCAGGCTGGAACTGCCCACCATCCGCCGGGGGGCCAACCGGGTCCGTGGCCTGGACGTGACGGCGGAGCTGGCCCACCTGCGCGACACCCTGCCGCCGGGCGCCCGGGTCGCCGTGTTCGGCTGCGGCGGCGTGCTGCCGGCCGGGTTCCCGCCCGCCGAACTGTTCGACTACGACGAGACGCTGCTCCAACAGTTGCCCGCCGACCCGGCGCACCCGACCCACCACGCCATCGGCATCCGCACCGTCCTGTCCGACGACGCCGTCGACGTCGTCCTGGTCACCTCCCGGCTCACCCCGCTGTGGCGACGCTGGCGCACCCACATCCTGGCCGAGGCCCACCGCATCGGCAGGTCCGTGCGCGGGCCGCTGCTGGAGGCCGCCGAGCCCGCGTCGGGCGTCGGAGGCTGACGCCCCTTCGACCGAGGACGGTGCCGGCCGGCGGCGCCGTCCTCGGCCGACCCGCCGCTCAGGTGGGGCGGCCGGTCTGGCGGCGCTGACCGGGGTGCGGTCAGATCTCGATGTTGAACTTCCGCAGCACGGAGGGGGCGACCAGGCCCACGGTGGCCAGCACGGCGACCGCGGTCAGCACGCCGCGCAGCACGATGACCTCGGCCTTGCTGCCGGTGCGCAGGGCGATGCTGTTCGGCAGACCGATCATCGTCCACATCCGGCGCTTGATCGGGATCGGCCAGAGGATCGGCACTCCGGCGCGGGTGATCATGTCGCCGAGGATGTGCACGAAGCAGCCCACCCCGACGGCCAGCCCGATCAGCGGGTACCCCCGGTCGCCGGGCAGGTTGACGAAGGTGAACCAGGCGGCGGCGGCCGAGGTCAGGGTCACGATGACCCAGCCCGCGCGCTCCGCCCACCGGTCGAACAGCCCGCGCAGGGCCAGCCCGAACATGAAGAACAGGATGCCGACCACGGCCCACTTGCCGTACGAGGCGCACAGCGCGGTGGTGCCCCAGCCGACCAGCACGGTGAACGGGATGGTGTGGGTCAGCGTGCGGTGGCCGTTGTTGCGGCGCGGGTCCTTGCTCAGCTTGGTGGCGTAGTAGACGCCGAGCGAGATCTTCTCCGTCACCTCGGCGACGAAGAGGCTGACCACCCCGAAGGTGCGGGCCACCGTGGCGCCGCCCTGGTTGCGGGTCACCTTGCCGGACAGGTCGAGGTCGGGGAAGAGCGCCCCGCCGGCGCAGACCGCGGTGCCGACCGCCAGCGCCAGCGGCGACTGGTGGTAGTCGGCGAACTGGTCGAGCGCCCAGGAGCCGGTCAGCCACACCGCCGCGCCCGACAACGCGTGGGACGGTCCCATCATGACGCCTCGCCCTCCCCAGGGATCTTGATCCACAAACTACGCCACTCTGGCAGAGCAGCCGCCCGGGGGCAACAACCCGGGCGGTCCACAGGGGACATTGTCGGGTGACGGTCAGCGCGTGCCGGGTCGTTGGGCACCGTATCTCAGCCCGGGTCGCCGGGCCGGAAGCTGACCCGTACCGTGTCCCGTTCGGTCGCGCCGATCGGCCAGTCCACGTCGGGGGCGCTCCAGGCGAGCGACCACGCCTGGGCGTCGCGCGGGATCAGCTGCACCGCGTGCAGCCGGCCCCCGTACGGGGCGTCCCAGGCGGCCTCCCACTCCGATCCCCGGCCGGCCACCGTCTCGAGCCGGATCATCGCGTACCCGCGCAGGGCGTCGGCGTCCAGCGCGCGCCGCTCGTTCACCCGTAGCTGGGCCAGTGGGGCGGCGTCGGGATCGCTGGTCGGTGCGACGGTCAGCACCCGCCGGGCCGTCGGGTCCTGGAAGCAGACCGCGCCTCCCACCCGGTAGTGCCGCCAGCCCGGCGGCACGGCGAGCCGGAACCCGGTCGGGTCGGCGTACCAGTGCCAGCCGGACGGCAGCCGGAGCCGCTCGCCCCGGGCGGGGGAGACGGTGGGGGCGGGCTCGCCGGCGGGGTAGGGCCGCAGGCAGGGGAAGGGCGGCGGCGGTACGCGCCCTCCGGGCAGCCCCGCCCCGGGCAGTCCCGCCCCGGGCAGTCCTGCTCCGGGCTCGGCTCCGGTCCGGTCCGGTTCGGCTCCCGGCCGCCCGGCCTCGGTCCCCGGTGCCGAGCCCCGGTCGGGCTCGCGTTGACCGAGCGCGATCGCGGTGGATATCGCGGCGAGCACGGCGAACGCCCCGGCCGCCACGGCCAGCGGCCAGCGCCGTCCACCCGTGCCGGTTCTACCCGTGCCGGTTCTACCCGTGCCGGTTCTACCCGTGCCGGTTCCGGCCGGGCTGGTTCCGGCCGGGCGGCCAGGGCTGGCCGGGCTGGACGGCCGTGGGGCGGCACCCGGGTCGGGGACGTCGGGTGGCATCACCGTGGCCGGCGCGGCGAGGGCCAGGGGGCACGGCTCCCCGTTCACGGTGGTGGCCGAGGCCAGCCGACGCTGCGTCTCGTCGTGGTCGGTGCGGTCGCGTGGGTCGCGGCGCAGCAGGCCGGCCAGGACCGGGCGCAGCGGGCCGGCGTGCGGCGCCGGATCGGGCGGCCGGGTGGCCAGGGCGCTCAGCGTCGCCATCGCGGTGCTGCGGGCGTACGGGGACCGGCCCTCGACGGACGCGTGCAGGGTCGCCCCGAGCGACCACAGGTCCGCCTCCACGCTGGAACGCCCCTCGGCGGCCCGCTCCGGTGCGACGAACTGGGGCGAGCCGAGCACCAGCCCCGGCCGGGTCATCACCCCGTCCCCGCCGTCGAACACGGCCAGCCCGAAGTCGGTGAGCATCACCCGCCCGTCGTGGGCGATCAGCACGTTGGCCGGCTTCACGTCGCGGTGCAGCACCCCGGCGCGGTGTGCGGCGCGCAGCGCGGCGAGCAGCGCCAGCCCGATCGCCGCGGCCTGCCGGGGCGACACCGGCCCGGACGTGTCCAGCACGTTCTGCAACGACCGGGACGGGACGTACTCCATGATCAACCACGGGTCGTCGCCCACCGGCACCACGTCGTACACCCGGACCACGTTGGGATGGTTGAGCCGGGCCGCCGTCCGGCCCTCCCGCAGGGTGCGCAGGCGTAGCTCGTCGCGCTCGTCGTCGGACAACCAGGCCGGCGGGACGACCTGCTTGACCGCGACGTCGCGGTGCAGTACCTCGTCGCTCGCCCGCCACACCCGGCCCATCCCGCCGCGACCCACGAGGTCGAGCAGGCGGTATCGGCCGGCGATCACTACCTGCTGCACCGTTCTCCTCACCGCTGGTCGACGTACACCATAGCCAGCGGATCGGCGTGGACCTATCGGACGACAGGTCGGGGAAAGCAGTCAGCGGGCCGGATGGGCCGGTTTCGTCAGCGGGTTCCCCCTCGGGATGGCGATCCGGGTGCGCCGGCGGCCGACCGCGGAGACGTCACCGTTGCCGGGATGCGGAGCGCTACCGACGGACCCGCCGGGCGCGCAGCACCTCGGCCACCGACCACGCCTGGAACGGGCAGCCGGTCGCGCCGTGCGGGGCCGCCCCGTCGGCGGTCTCGCTGACCGAACCCAGCCCGTACTCGGTCAGGTGCGCGTCGACGCCCGTGAACAACCCGTCGACGTCCATCTTCGCCCGCCGGGCGGCGTCCACGTACGGCCCGAGCAGCCACGGCCACACCGTGCCCTGGTGGTAGCCGCCGTCCCGCTCGGCCGGGCCGCCCCGGTGCCGGCCGACGTAGCCGGGGCAGCCGGGGGAGAGGCTGCGCGGACCGAGCGGGGTGAGCAGCCCGGCGGCCACCCGGCGCAGGGTCGACTCGTCCGGCTCCAGCGGCGCGTACGGCAGCGACCAGGCCAGCAGCTGGTTCGGCCGCAGCAGGTCGTCGTCGTGGAACGGCGCCCCACCCAGTGGGTACGCGGGCGCGGGCGCGTCCACCACGTCGTGCAGCCAGCCGACCGGCGAGGGGAACCGGGCGGCGAACGACGCGGTGGCCCGGGCGTGCAGCCGCCACAGCTCGGCGGCGTCGGAGCCGGCCAGCTCGGTCAGCTCGGCCAGCCCCGCGAGGCCGTTGACCCACAGCGCGTTGACCTCCACCGGCTTGCCGGTGCGCGGGGTGACCGGCACCCCGTGTACCCGGGCATCCATCCAGGTCAGCGCCGTGCCCGGGGTGCCGCCCTGGGTGATCAGCCCGTCGGCCGGGTCGACGGCGATGCCGTACCGGGTGCCGGCCAGGTGCGCGTCGACGATCCCGCGCAGCGCGGGCAGCAGCTCGTCGCCGAGGTCGGTGTCCCCGCTGACGGTGACGTGCCGGCTCACCGCGTGCAGGAACCACAGCGTCGCGTCGACCGTGTTGTACTCCACCCGCCCGGTGTCGGCGGTGTTGGCGAGCATCCCCTCCGACAGCGTCGCCGCGTACGACCGCAGCAGCTCCCGCCCCTCGTCGGCCCGGTTGGTGCTCAGGAAGAGCCCCTCGTAGGAGGTCATCGTGTCCCGCGACCAGGCGCCGAACCACGGGTAGCCGGCGACCACGTCGGGGCCGGCGGCGGTGCGCACCACGAACGCGTCGGCGGCCAACGCGAGGGTGGCCTCGACCGCGTCGGCCGGCGCGGCCTGCGCCACCACCCGCCGGTTGCGCCGCCGGGCCGCCGCGACGATCTCCTCCGCCGGGGGCGGCTCGGCGGCCAGGTCGCCGGCCCAGGCCAGCACCGACACCGTGTCGCCGGGGCGTTCCAGGGCGCCGGAGAACCGCCCGGCGTGCCACACGTCCTCGTCGGGGTGCAGGCCCCGCGCCTCCTCCTCGCGGTGGTGCACCCCGACCCACCACTGGCCCTCCGGGGCCCAGCCCGGCCCGGCGAGCCGGAACGCGCCCTCCACCACCGCGCCGCCGTCCACCGGCTCGACCCGGGGCGTCGGGCCGTCCGCGTGCCGCTCGCCGTGCGCGTCCCGCCAGGTGCAGGCCGCCGACAGCTCCAGCCGGACCGGCCCGCCGGCGACCAGCCGGTGCACCACGGCCACGCACGAGCGCCCGTACGCCATGGCCAGCTCGCGCTCGATCACCACGTCGCCGATGCGCCACCGCCAGCGCGGCAGGCCGTCGGCCAGGTCGAAGCGTTCCAGCAGCTCGAAGCCGCGCGGGTCGACGTCGCCGGAGGACCACTCGTGCGCGCCGAGGCGCAGCCGCGCCCCGGAGGGGAGGACGACCGCCGGGTCCAGGCTGACCAGTCCCATCCGGCGGGACGCCGGTGTCTGGCCGGGGACCACCAGCAGCCCGTGGTAGCGGCGGGTGCGCAGCCCGCTCACGGTGCCCATCGCGTATCCGCCCAGGCCGTCCGGGACCAGCCATTCCCTGGTGGCCCCGCCGGTCAGCTCCCCGCACACCTGGGGGCCGAAATGAATGTCGATCAACTTTCCTCCAGCAGCGGCGAGGTGTAACACGCCACGACGAGAATGGCCGCTGTGGTGAAGTACCCCGGCGGCGTCGAAGATAGGCACGTGATCATCGACGTGCCCACTGGTCCCGCGTCCGCACCCGACGCCGAGCGGCTCCGGCTCGCCCAGGCCGACTCGGGGGAGCAGGACTGGCGCGCATGGGGTCCCTATCTGTCCGAGCGGGCGTGGGGGACGGTACGGGAGGACTACAGCGAGCACGGCACGGCGTGGGACTACTTTCCCCACGACCACGCGCGGTCCAGAGCCTACCGGTGGAACGAGGACGGCATGGCGGGCGTCTGCGACGACCGGCAGACGTTCTGCTTCGCCCTCGCCCTGTGGAACGGCCGGGACCCGATCCTCAAGGAGCGGATGTTCGGCCTGGGCGGGGACGGCGGCAACCACGGCGAAGATGCAAAAGACTATTGGTGGTATCTGGATTCGACGCCGACCCACTCCTGGATGCGCTGGCGCTACCACTACCCCCAGGCCTCCTTCCCGTACGACGAACTGGTCGCCGTCAACGCCCTGCGCGGTCGCGACGACACCGAGTACGAGCTGGTCGACACCGGCGTCTTCGACGACGACCGGTACTGGGCGGTGACCGTCGACTACGCCAAGGCGTCCCCGAGCGACATGTGCGTCGTGGTGACCGTGGCCAACCGGGGGGACACCGACGAGCGGCTGCACGTGCTGCCGTCGCTGTGGTTCCGCAACACCTGGGCGTGGGGGCTACCCGGCGGCGACCGGGTGCCCCGGATCGTCGGCTCGGGCTCGGGCTCGGGCTCGGGCTCGGACTCGGGTTCCGGCTCCGGCCACGGCTCCGGCTCGGGCGGCGGGGCTCGGCTGGTCGGCGAGCACTGGGTGCTCGGCCAGATCCTGCTGGAGGGCGACGGCGACCCCGTCCCGCTGCTGTGCGACAACGACACCAACGCCGAGCGGCTCTGGGGGCTGCCCGGCCGCTCGCCGTACCCGAAGGACGGGATCAACGACCACGTGGTCGACGGCGCGGCGACGGTCAACCCGGACCGGGTGGGGACCAAGGGCGCGCTGCACTACGTGCTCGACGTGCCCGCCGGCGGGCGCCGGCAGATCCGGCTGCGGCTGACCCGCACCGCCGGTCCGCCCGGCGGGACGCCGCCGCCCCGGGCCGACCTGGGCGACGGCTTCGACGCGGTGGTGTGGGCCCGGCGGGCCGAGGCGAACCGGTTCTTCGACGGCGTCATCCCGGCCGCCGCGACCGAGGACGAGGCGCTGGTCGCCCGGCAGGCCATCGCCGGGCTGATGTGGGGCAAGCAGTTCTACCACTTCGACGTCAAGCGGTGGCTGGCCGGCGACCCCGGCTCGGCGCCCCCGCCGGCCGGCCGCCGGCACGGCCGCAACAGCCACTGGTGGCACATGACCAGCTTCGACGTGATCTCCATGCCGGACCCCTGGGAATACCCCTGGTACGCGGCCTGGGACCTGGCGTTCCACTGCGTGAGCATCGCCCGGGTCGACCCGGGCTTCGCCAAGTCGCAGCTCCTGCTCCTGCTGCGGGAGTGGTACCTGCACCCCAACGGACAGATCCCCGCGTACGAGTGGGCGTTCGGCGACGTCAACCCGCCGGTGCACGCCTGGGCGGCACTGAAGGTGTTCGAGATCGACGGCTCCCGCGACCACGAGTTCCTCGCCCGGGTGATGCACAAGCTGCTGCTCAACTTCACCTGGTGGGTCAACCGCAAGGACACCGGCGGCAACAACGTCTTCGAGGGCGGCTTCCTCGGGCTGGACAACGTCGGCCCGTTCGACCGTTCGGCGGCGCTGCCGGTGGCCGGGACGCTGGAGCAGTCCGACGGCACCGGCTGGATGGGCATGTACGCGCTCAACCTGCTCGACATCGCCATCATCCTGACCGAACACGATCCGACCTGGGCCGACACCGCCACCAAGTTCTTCGAACACTTCGCCTACATCGCCGCCGCCGCGTACGAGCAGGGGCTGTGGGACGACGAGGACGCCTTCTTCTACGACGTGCTGCGGCTGGCCGACGGCAGCCAGGTGCCGCTGAAGGTCCGCTCGGTGGTCGGGTTGCTGCCGCTGGCGGCGACCACCCGGCTCACCGCGCGGACCCTGCGCCGGCTGCCCGAGCTGGGTGCCCGGCTGCGCTGGTTCCTCACCAACCGCCCCGAGTACGCCGACGTGATCGGCGCCCGCCGGATCGGCCCGGACGGCAGCCAGCAGCGGCTGCTGTCCATGGTCGGCCCGGAGCAGGTGGTCCGGCTGTTGGCCCGGATGCTGGACACCGACGAGTTCCTCTCCGAGTACGGCCTGCGTACGCTCAGCCGCGCGCACCTGGACAAGCCGTTCACCGTCACCCTCGGCGGGCAGGAGTTCAGCGTCGGCTACGAGCCGGCCGAGTCGACCAGCGGCCTGTTCGGCGGCAACTCCAACTGGCGCGGCCCGATCTGGATGCCGACCAACTTCCTGCTGATCAGCGCGCTGCGCGACTACGCCGCGTTCTTCGGCGACGACCTTCAGGTGGAGTACCCGACCAGGTCGGGGGTGAAGCACACCCTCGACGAGATCGCCGACGACCTCTCCGCCCGGCTGATCTCGCTGTTCACCCGGGACGACTGGGGCCGCCGGCCGATCTACGGGGCCGCCCAGCTCTTCCAGACCCACCCGGACTGGCGGGACCTCATCTGCTTCCCCGAGTACTTCCACGGCGACAACGGGGCGGGCCTCGGCGCGTGGCACCAGACCGGCTGGACGGCCCTGGTCGCCGACCTGATCCTCACCCTGCGCCGCTGACCCGGCCCATGGTCGGGCGGAGGCGGTGGCATGACCGACTGCACCGACGGCGTCGCGGTCACGCGACGCGGCGGATGCGGCGGACGGCGAGGAGGAGCAGCAGGGCGGCGACGGCGACGAAGATGCCGGTCTCGATGGCCTGGAACAGCCAGAACCGGGTTCCGGGCTGGTAGAGCTGCCAGTTGTAGGCGCCCGAGGTGATGCCGAGGTCGGCGCCGCACGCGGCTCCCGGTCCGGTGGCGTCGGGCGCGCAGGCAATCTGCGCGTTGGCCGTGACCATCTTGCCGGAGGCGTCGCGGATGCCGTAGGACAGGATCCAGTCGCCGGCGGCCGGGTTGGTCTGCTCGGCGGCGTCCTTGACCGGGAAGGTCAGGACGCGGGCGGGCAGGTAGTGCGGCCGGGCGAGCGTCGTCAGCGCGATGCGCAGCCCGAGGAACCCGACGAGCGTGGCGGACATCGCCGGCAGCACCTTGGGCCAGATGGTGCCGGCGAAGATGCCGAGCGTGACTGCGAAGATCGTGTAGCCGATCGGGGCCGTGCCCTGCATGTCGAAGAAGAAAATGTTGAAGCGGCCGTGCTGCCCGGCCTGGCTCATCGGGGTCAGCCACCACGAGACGCCCAGTCCGTAGACCACCGAGGCGACGAGCGCGACGGTGCCGGCGACCCCGAACTTGACCAGTGCCCAGCGTCCCCGGCTGACGCCCTGGGTCCAGACCATACGGTGGGTGCCCTGCTCGATCTCGCGGGCGACCAGCGGCGCACCCCAGAACAGCCCGACCAGCAGCGGCAGGACGAGGAAGAGCACACCGATCATGGTCAGCACGCTGTACTGACCGTTGAACTGGATGGATGCCCTGCCGCAGGCGTCGGCGTCAGCCGGGATCACCGAGGCGGTACCCAGCGCTCCGACACAGTCGTCCAGGCCCAGGTCGGCGAAGGTGTGCCGCATGGCCAGACCGGTGGGGACCATCAACACGGCGAGGAGCGCGAGGCCGATCGCGGTGAACAGTGCTTGCTTGCGGTGCTGCCGCCAGGCGAGCCAGATCATGCCGCCACCTCCCACGCGGCGTGCGGCCGGGAGCCGCCGTCGCCGAGGTAGGCGAGGATGAGGTCTTCCAGAGTCACGTCGTACGCCTTCCATGCCGGATCTCGCAGCGGAGCGTTCGTGCGGACCAGCAGCGTGGACTGCCGATCGGTGTGCTCGGCCCGCACGACCTGCGCGACCCCGGCGGGCGGCGAGCCGCCGTCCCGGGGGCCGACCAGCCGCCGGTGCTCGGTGAGCAGGGCGCTGACGTCGCCGACGAGCCTCACCTGCGAGGCGTGCAGCACGATGAGGTGGTCGCAGGTGCGTTCGAGGTCCGCCAGGATGTGCGAGGACAGCAGCACCGTGGTGCCCGTCTCGGCGACGACGCCCATCAGCGCCTGGAGGAACTCGCGCCGGGCCAGCGGGTCGATGCTGGCGACCGGCTCGTCGAGCAGCAGCAGCCGTGGGCGCTTGGCCATCGCCAGGGCGAGGGCGACCTGGGCCCGCTGACCGCCGGACAGCTTGCCGACCGGCTTGTCGCGCGGGATGCCGATCTGCGCCAGCCGGCGGTGCGCCAGCGCCGTGTCGAAGCGCCGGTTCAGCTTGGTGCCCATGGTGAACAGCTCGTCCGCCGTGAAGTCCCGGTACAGCGGCGTGTCCTGGGCCACGAAGCCGACCTCGGACAGGACGGCGATGTCGTCGTACGGCGTGCGGCCGAAGACCCGCACGGCGCCGGCGTCCGGCCGCAGCAGACCGACCGCCAGGTGCAACAGGGTGCTCTTGCCCGCTCCGTTGGGGCCGACCAGCGCGGCCACCCTCCCGGCCGGAAGGCGCAGCGAGCAGTCCCGCAGCGCCCAGGCTCTGCCGTACCTCTTGCCGAGCTGGTCGGTTTCGAGAACGATTTCCATCCGTGACCCTTCCGTCCTGCTGACGCGGTTTGCAGGTTTCAGTTCTACGCGGACGCCGGTGTCATGACGGTGCCGCCGAATGACACCGTTCTGACACCCGCGCGGTGGCATGGTGGGGATCATGCGCGTGCTCGTGGTCGAGGATTTCGAGGTGCTGGCCCGTACGGTGGGTGTCGGGTTACGCCGTGAGGGCATGGCGGTCGACGTGGTCCTCGACGGCGACGCGGCCCTCGATCACCTGGCCGTGACCCGCTACGACGTGGTGGTGCTCGACCGCGACCTGCCGGGCGTGCCTGGCGACGAGGTGTGCCGGCGGATCGTGGACGAGCACTCGGCGACCCGGGTGCTGATGCTGACCGCGGCCTCGTCGGTGAAACAGCGGGTCGACGGCCTGGGCCTCGGCGCCGACGACTACCTCGCCAAGCCCTTCGACTTCGCCGAGCTGGTCGCGCGGGTGCGGGCGCTCGGCCGGCGGCCGGGCATAGCCGTGCCACCGATCCTGGAGTACGGGGAGCTCACGCTCGACCCCGGCCGCCGGGTTGCGACCCGCGAAGGACGCCGGTTGGACCTCAGCCCGAAGGAGTTCGCCGTCCTGGAATGCCTGCTCGCCGCGCACGGCCGGCTCGTGTCGGCGGAGGATCTGCTCGAACGGGTCTGGGACGAGGCGGCGGACCCGTTCACCACGGCGGTGAAGACCACCATCCGCCGGCTACGGACCAAGCTGGGCGACCCTCCGATCGTCCACACCGTTCGCGAGGGCGGCTACCGGGTCGGCGAACCGTGATGCACGTCCGGCTTCCCCGGCGGAGCCTGCATGTCCAGCTCACGCTGCTCTACGCCGTGCCCTTCCTGATCTCCGGCGTCGTGCTGCTCGCGATCCCGCTGCTGGGCAACAAGCAGGCTTCCCCGGTGGGGCCGGTCGCGGATCCCGTCGGCGTCCCCGGCGACGGCGGTCACCTGGACCGGCAATTCACCACCTCGGCGTGGGCCATCGCCGGCATGGTGGTGGTCTCCCTGCTGCTCGGCTGGTTCGTCGCCGGCCGGTTCCTGCGCCCGCTGCGCACCATCACCGCCACCGCCCGGGAGATCTCCGCCAGCGACCTGCACCGCCGGCTCGGCCGGACCGGTCTGCACGACGAGTTCACCGACCTGGCCGAGACGCTCGATGACCTGTTCCAGCGGTTGCAGGCCGCGTTCGAGTCGCAGCGGCACTTCGTCGCCAACGCCTCGCACGAACTGCGTACCCCGCTCACCGCCGAGCGGACGGTGCTCCAGGTGGCACTCGCCGACCCGGACGCTCCCGCCGAGACGCTGCGGTCGGCGTGCCACGAGGTCCTCGCGCTCAACGACCAACAGGAACGGCTCATCGAGGCGCTGCTCACCCTGGCGCACGGCGAACAGGGCCTCCAACCGCACACCCAGCTCGACGTCGCCGACACCGCCGCCGAGGTGGTCGCCGCCCGCCATCAGGACGCCGGCCGGCGGGGCATCCGGATGCACACCGCCCTCGGTCGGGCACCGGCGACCGGCGACCCCGACCTGATCGAGCGCCTGGTTGTCAACCTGGTCGACAACGCCGTGCGGCACAACGCGCCGGGCGGGTGGGTTGAGATCAGCACGAAGACCACCGCGACCGGGGGCGCCATCCGGGTCAGCAACTCCGGCCCGGTGGTGCCGCCCGGCGAGGTCGACGCGCTGTTCCAGCCGTTCCGGCAGGTCGGCAACCGCCGGATCAGGCACCCCGACGGACACGGGCACGGGCTCGGTCTGGCCATTGTCCGCGCGATCGCCGAGTCGCACGGGGCGACCATCGACGCCCGGGCCCGGGCCACCGGCGGTCTTGACATCGAGATCGGGTTTCCCGGCTGAATGAGCCGCGGCCGCCGGTCTGCCCCGACCGGTCCAGCCGATCTGTGGCAGGCGGCGTCGGTCAGCCGATCGTGGCGAGCAGGCCCCGGCACGCCTGCTCGCAGGCGGTGCACGCCTGGGCCCACGAGGTCAGGGCGTCGATCGTCAGTGCCAGCCGGTCGCGGTCCAGGTTGATCTCGGCCGGGTACGCCTTGAGCATGACGCTCGTCGTCGCCGTCATCGCGGCTGCTCCTCTCGTCGCGGGCCCGTCCCCTGGCGGTACCCGTTCTGCCCGGCGTAAATCCGCATGCCCCGTTCCCGCGCCGGCACTACGGTGTCCCGGGCCGAGTGGGAGGGACGAACGATGGGACACGCGATGGGGCAGCGCCGGGACGCGCAGGTGATGGTCTTCGACGCCGACGACACGTTGTGGGAGAACAACGTGCTGTTCGAGCGGGTGATCGACGACTTCCTCGACTGGCTGGACCACCCCACGCTCGACCGGGTCGAGATCCGGAAGGTGCTCGACGACGTGGAGCGGGCCAACGCCGTCGCCCACGGGTACGGCAGCAAGGTCTTCCTGCGCAGCCTGGGTGAGTGCCTGGAGCGGCTGCGCGAGCGCCCCGCCACCGACGCCGAGCGCCGGGAGATCGACCTGCTGGCCGAGGCGCTCGTCGCGCACCGGGTCGAGCTGATGCCCGGGGTCGCCGAGACGCTCGACGCGCTGGCCGGGCGGCACCGGCTACTGCTGCTCACCAAGGGCGACCGCGATGAGCAGCAGCGCAAGCTGGACGCGTCCGGGCTGCTGCACCACTTCCACGCCGCGCACATCGTCCGGGAGAAGAATGCCGAGACCTACCGGTGGCTGGTCGGGGAGCACGGCTTCGACCCGGCCGGGGCCTGGATGATCGGCAACTCGCCGAGGTCCGACATCCTGCCGGCGCGGGCGGCCGGGATGCGGGCGGTGTTCATCCCGAACGACAACACCTGGGTGCTGGAGCACGACGACCTCGACCCGACGGACGCCGGGGTGCTCCGGCTAGCCGCCTTCCCGGAGCTGCTCCGGCACTTCTGAGCCCTCGTCCGGCCTTCGTGAACCCCCGGGACGGACCCGCTCCCCGGGGGTGCAGCGCCGGCACCGCGAATTCCGCTGCCATCCCGGACGACGGCTGGTGGTCAGGGCCGGGGAGTTGCGGACCCGGTCCTGACCCGAGCCGACCCGGCGGGTCGAGCCGCCGGGTTGTGGGTCGGCGTGGGCCGGCGACCGTGGGTCAGGAGATCTCGCCCCGGACGATCGCCACCGCCACCCGGCAGAACTCGTCCATGTCCGGCTGGAAGCCGGCGGCGATGTCCGGGTGCAGCCCGGACCGGGTCTCGTCCAGCAGCCGCTGACAGACCTGCTCGACCGGCTCGCCCGCGTAGCTGACCCGGATCCGCTCGGTGGCCGCCTGAAGGGCTGAGGTCAGCTGATCCTCCAGCGGGCCCCGCAACTTCTGCTGCACGGGGTCGAGCCCGCTCGGGTCGAGCGTGACATGTGGCTCCGACATCGGCGCTCCCTTCGTCGGCGTCGCGGTACCCCACCGCGGGCGTCGGTCAAACCATGGCCGGCACGGCGGCCACCCGTACCTGGTAGGAGAATTTTTCCGCCGGCTCCTCCAGGTACGACAGCCGGCGGATCTGTCGGTCGTCGGTGTAGAGCGCGACGTCGGCGAGGACCCCGAGGTGGGTCAGGCCGATCGTGGCGACCCGCTTCTTGTCCTGCAGCACCGCGCAGACCCCGCCGAGCAGGGTGCTGGCGTCGGAGGTGCGGTGCCCCGGCGGGCAGCGCAGGGTCACCTCCACCTCCACCGCCCCGTCCAGCGGGGTCCAGCCGGTGCGCTGGGCCGCCGAGCAGGCCGCCAGGAGCAGGGCCCGGACCCTCGTCGCCTGCCGGTGCCCGGCGGCGAAGATGGACAGGGCTTCGGTCTTCACCGGTGGCAGGCCGCTCACCTCGAACGTCAGGGCGAGAGCGCGGGTGTCCTGCACGACGGCACCTCCTCGTCGTCAACGATCCTGCCCAACCGGTGGACCGGCAGCGAGGGGATCGCTCGATTACCCACCGATCGGGCAGGCAGGGCCCGGGCCGGAGGCATGTCGACTTCGACGGCGACGCCTGGCGGCCGGGTTGGGAGAACGCTGGGGAAACGCTAGTCGAACCGGCGGACGCTGGGTAGCATCGCCGGGCCCGTGTCGGATCGCTCCTGCCACCGGGCGCGCACCGCCCCCGCACCGGGACCGGCACACGCAGGCTCGGCATCAGCGTCCTCAGCCCGTAGCCGACTCGCCGTCATGCGCCGGCCGCAGAGCGCCGGCGCGCGCGGCGGCAAGCGTGACTCGCACGGCCTGGTCGGCGGTCGCCTCGTCCACCGGATCGGCGGTGATGAGCAGGCGCAGGTAGATCGGCGCGGCAAGGGTCTTGAACAGCTCGGCGGGATCAGTATCCGTGGCGAGTTCGCCTCGCTCGATGGCGCGCGTCACGACCGACTCGGCTCTCGCGAGCCGGTCGTCGAACACGTGACGCCTGGCTGCGGCGATCTCCGGAAGATGGGCTGCCCCGGTGAACATGGCAGCGAGGATGGCCTGCCCGGTCGGACTGGTGAACTTCTGGACGAGCGAGCGCGCCAGCGCCCTCAGGTCGGTCTCGATCGCTCCGGTGTCGGGAACGGGGATGTCCATCGCCACGTGTTCGGCCAGGGCGTCCGTGAGCAGGCTCTCGCGATCCTTCCAACGCCGGTACACCGTCGTCTTGTGGACGCCGGCGCGCTGGGCGATGTTCTCCACGCTCAACGCGGCGTAGCCCTTGTCCAAGAGCTCGGCGAGCGTGGCGGCGTGGACTGCGGTGCGTACTTTTGCGCCACGTCCGACCGGCCGGGCGGTGGAATGATCAGACTTCATTGCAACTCCAAGTTGCGATATCGCGAGAGGGCTGACACGATGACGGTATCGCAACTCCAAGTTGCGATACCGTCATCCTGCTCCCGTGAGGCGGAAGATCATGCAAAACTCTCCCTCTTGGACCCTCCGCACCATCCCCGACCAGTCCGGGCGAGTCGCGGTGGTGACCGGAGCCAACAGCGGCATCGGCTACGTTACGGCCCGTGAACTGGCCCGCCGTGGCGCGCACGTCGTGCTGGCCTGCCGTGACCCCGAACGTGGCCAGGCCGCGCTCACCCGTATGCAGGGCGAGGTGCCCGGCGCTCGCCTGGAACTTCGCCGGGTGGACCTGGGCAGCCTGACCTCCATCCGAGAGTTCGCCGCCGGGTGGGACCGCGATCGGCTCGATCTGTTGATTAACAACGCCGGGGTGGCGATGGTGCCCTTCGCGCTGACCGCGGACGGGTTCGAGTCGCAGTTCGGCATCAACCACCTGGGCACCTTCGCCTTGACCGGCCTGCTTCTGCCTCATTTGCTTGCCGCGCCCGATCCACGGGTGGTCACCGTCAGCAGCGAGGGGCAGCGCTTTGCCCGCTTCGATTTGGGCAACCTCAACGCCGAGCGCAGCTACTGGACGGCGTTCGCCTACGTGCAGTCCAAACGGGCCGGCCTCTACTTCGCAATAGAACTCCAGCGCCGGGCGGACGCCGCCGGGCTGAAGCTGCGCAGCATGGCCGTCGCGCCGGGACTCACTCGTACCAACGTGCTCACCGGCGGCGCCAACAGCGACAGAGGACGGCTCTACGCGACCGTCGCGCGCCTGCTCGTGCGCGTGGCCTTCCGACCCACCCCGGAAGGGGCGAAGACCTCCCTGTACGCGGCGACCGTGTCGGACCTGCCCGGGGGCAGCTACATCGTTCCCGACGGGCTGCTGCAGCTGCGTGGTGAGCCCACACGTCGTACTCGTGAGCGCGCCATCCGCGACACCGGCACAGCCGGTCGCCTGTGGCAGCTCTCCGAACGCCTTACCGGCGTGACCTACGAGTTGCCCACCGCGACATCGGCACGCCAACCGTAGCGTTCATCGCCTATGACGTGGCGCTGCTGGTTGCACGGCTCCGGGCCGGCGCCCCGGGTCGGATCGCTCCTGCCGCCGGGCGGGCGCTGAGCAGCTCAGGGGTTGGGGCGCGGCGCGAAGGCGCAGAACTCGTTGCCCTCCGGGTCGGCCAGCACCCACCAGCCGGTGTCGGCGTCGGGCTCGCGCAACAGCGTCGCGCCGGCGGCGATCAGCCGGGTGGCGTCGGGGCCGGTCAGGTCGACGTCCCAGTGCACCCGGTTCTTCACCCGCTTACGCTCCGGCACCGGGTCGAAGACCCAGCGGTCCCAGGGGAAGCCCGCCGCGCCAAGGACGGCGGCTGCGCCCTCCTCGGTGGTCTCCGCCCGGCCGCCGACGATCCCCGCCCACCAGGTTGCCTGGGCGACCGGGTCGGCGCTGTCCACCACCAGCTCGAACGTCCCCGGCCGGGAGCCCTCCCCGGGGGCGAAGGCACAGAACTGGTTGCCCTCCGGGTCGGCCAGCACCCACCAGCTCACCTCCACGTCCGGCTCGCGGACCAGCCGGGCACCGGCCGCCAACAGCTCCGTCGGCTCCGGCCCGGCCAGCCGCAGGTAGAGGTGCACCCGGGTCTTGGCGGCGCGCGGCTCGGGCACCCGGTTGACCCAGATCGACTCGGCGCCGGGGCCGCTCCGGGGGTCGATCCGGGCGTCCCCGTCGCCGGTGTCGACCACCTCGCCGTCGAGCACACCGGCCCAGAAGCCGGCCAACCGGAGGGGGTCGTTGGCGTCCATGCAGAGGTCCTTGAAGCGCGCGATCATCCGGCCATCATGCCGGCCGGGCCGACGGCCCGCCCGCACCGGTCAGCGGCGGCCCCGTTTGATCCCGTGGAAGGCCGGGCGGACGGTGGGGACGGTGGGGTGGGTGGCCGGGCTGGTCTGACTCACCGGCAGGTCCGGGCGGCACACCGATGGTGTCCCGATGTCCGCCGGGTGAAGGAATTCTTCATGACCGGCGAGTCCGATGCAAGGTCTCGACATAGACGGACGTCGCGCTGTATGGTGCGGCAACCCGGGCGGCATGATCACAGTCGCCCTTTGTAGGCGACGAGGAGTGACGGTGACTGTTCGGAGACCCCCACGTCGGGTGAGCCAACTGCTCGGCGGCGCGATGATCCTGATGATCGGCCTGACCGGCCAGCCAGCCCTGGCCGCGCCGCAGCAAGGCGCGGAGACGCTCGCTGGCGCCTTCGACCGGGCTGCGGCCCGCTCCGACGTGCCGCGCGACCTGCTCGCCGCGCTCGGGTACGCGGAGACCCGGCTGGACGGCCACAACGGCGAGCCCAGCGCCTCCGGCGGGTACGGCGTGATGCACCTGACCAGCAACCCGAAGGTGCGGACCCTCGACGAGGCCGCGCGCCGTGCCCGACTGGACCGCACCGAGCTGCGTACCCGTGACGCGGCGAACGTCGCGGGCGCGGCGGCGGTGCTCCGCTCGTACGCCGATCAGGCCGGGCTCACCGCGGTGCAGCGCGACGACGTCAACCAGTGGTACGGCCTGATCGCCCGCTACGGCGGCTCGTCGGACAAGGCCACCGCCCGGCTGTACGCCGACGCCGTGTACGACCTGCTCGGCAGCGGCTTCAGGGCGTCCACGGCCACCGGCGAGGTTGCCGTGGACGGCCGTCCGGTCGCGCCCCAGCGGGGTGACTACGCCGACGTGGCGCCGGTGGGCGCCGCCGACATGGGCACCCTGAGCACCGACTACGGCCCGGCGGCCTGGGTGGCGGCGAACTCGTCCAACTACACGGCCTCCAGCCGCGAGTCGTCGTACCCGATCAACTACGTCGTCATCCACACCATGCAGGGCAGCTACGCCGGCTCGATAAACTGGTTCCAGAACGCAGCCGCCGGCACCAGCGCGCACTACCTGCTCCGCTCCTCCGACGGCGCGGTGACCCAGATGGTGCGCGACAAGGACGTCGCCTGGCACGCGGGCAACTGGACCTACAACACCCAGTCGATCGGTATCGAGCACGAGGGCTACGTCGACAACGCCTCGTGGTACACCGACGCGATGTACCGGTCGTCGGCCGCGCTGACGCGGTACCTGTGCGACAAGTACGGCATCCCGAAGACCCGCAGCAACATCATCGGTCACAACCAGGTGCCGGGCGCCACCCACACCGACCCGGGTCCGAACTGGAACTGGACCTACTACATGCAGCTCGTCACCGGCACCACCACGCCCCCGCCGACCTGGTCGACGATCGTGGACAACACCACCGCCGGCCGGTTCACCGCGAGCGCCAACTGGGGCACCTCGTCGTACTCGTCGCAGCGCTACGGTGCCGACTACCGGTTCGCCGACCCGGTCGCGGCGAGCGACGCCGCCTGGTACAAGGTCAACATCCCGGCCACCGCCACCTACCGGGTGGAGGTTTGGTACCCGGCCGTCGCCGGTTACAACGCCACCACGCCCTACGTCGTGGTGACCAGCAGCGGCAACCAGACGGTCAACGTGAACCAGTCGGCCAACGGTGGTGGATGGCGCTCGCTGGGCAACTTCACCCTGGCCGCCGGGGACGCCAACAAGGTGGGCATCAGCCGGTGGTCCGGTAGCACCGGTCTCGTGATCGCCGACGCCATCCGCATCACCCGCGTCTAGCGCGGCAGCGCGGTAGCCCGGACAGGGCACCAGCGCGGCAACGATTTGCGCAAGGAAGGGTCCCCTGCTATCTGGCAGGGGGCCCTTCCTGACTACCGCTACGGCAGTTGCCCACCCCTCATTCGGCGGAGCCGCCACCAACGCCTGGGGGAACGGATGTCCTGCTGGGCGTTCCGGGCCGAGTCTCTGCTCGCCCCGGGCCTCCCGTACTTGACGTTGACACCGTGACAGGGTCTTCACTGGGTGCAGGAGGTGGTCCCCGTCGACTCGACACACCGGAATTCACAGGACGCGCGCCTGCTCGACGCGTTGGGTGCCGGAAACCCGTCGGTGCGGCTCCGGGCGGCTCTGGCGGTTGGCACGCACGCCGATCCCGGCCTCGTCGATGTGCTCGTGGAGCGGTGCGTGGTCGAGCCGGATTTCTTCGTGCGCGACATGCTCACCTGGGCGTTGACCCGTCTCCCGTCGGAGATCACGGTGCCCAGACTCCGCGCGGAGCTGCGTTCCGAGTGTGCTCAGGCCCGAAGCCAGGCGTTGCATACGCTGTCCAAGATCGGGGACGGGAGCGCGTGGCCCGCGATCACGCGGTCGTTGCTGCGGGACGCCGATGACGAGGTCGCGCGAAGCGCGTGGCGTGCTGCCGTCGTCCTCGTGCCCGCCGGGGAACGGGAAGGGCTGGCGGCGGAGCTGGCCGCTCAACTCGGTCGCGGCGACCGGCATGTGCAACGGAGTCTCAGCCGAGCACTCGTCGCACTCGGAGACGTGATCGAGCCGGCCCTGGGGACGGCAATGGCGAGTGGCGACCCGACGGTGTGTGCGCATGCCCGCGCCACGCAGCGGCTCCTACGCGACCCGGATGCCGGTTCCGACCCCGCCGTCGACGAGGCGAAACGGATCGTCGCCCTCGGCCCGGAGCGGGGCGAGGGAACGGCGTGCTGATCGGCGAGGTGGCCCGCCGCTCGGGGGTGAGCACCCGGATGCTCAGGCACTACGACTCCCTCGGGCTGGTGCGACCAACGGGCCGTACCGTGGGTGGCTACCGCGAGTACTCCGCCGAGGACATCCGCCGGATCTTCCACGTGGAGAGTCTGCGGTCCCTGGGACTCTCGCTGCGACAGATCGGACGCGCCCTGGAGGATCCCGCCTTCGCGCCGTCCGCACTGGTCGGCGACCTCATCCGACGGACCGAAGACCGACTGAAGCGCGAGCGGGAGCTACTCGAACGACTCCGTACGGTCGATGCCTCGGCGCCCTCCGGCTGGCAGGGCGTCCTGCGCATCGTCGAGCTCCTGCACGGGCTCGACTCGCCCAGTGCCGCGCGCCGACAGCAGACCGTCCTGGCCCCGGCCGAGGACGTGCCGGTTCCCACCGAGCTGCTGGCTGGGGCGGTCCTCGCCGAATCCGACCCGACCGTCGCCGGCGCCCTGCGGTGGGCCCTCGCGCGGGCGGGCGGGGACGCTGTGACCAGCGTGGCATCCGGCGTGTACTCGGAGAACGTCGAGGTCCGGCGGCGCGCGGTCCTGGCGATCGCCGAGATGCCCGGCGACGAGGCGACCGCGGTGCTCGCGGACGCACTCGGGGACTCGGATACGACGGTGCGCAGGCATGCCGCTCTGGCACTGGGTACGCGTGGCGCGACCTCAGCCGTGCCGACACTCGTTGGCATGGTGGTCGAGGGCACGAACGACGTCGAGGCGGCCGAGATCCTGGGCGCATTGTCCCTGGACCCCGGGTGGGCGGACCGGATCATGAGTGCGCTGGTCGACGAGCTCGCCGCACACCCTGCGGACTCTGCGGTGCGGATACGCCTGACCCAGGCACTCGCCGAGATGCCGGCGACCATCGCCCAGGGGATCCTGCGGCAACTGGCCCAAGACGATGATCGGACTGTCGCCCTCACCGCCTCGGCCCTCGTGTTCGTCAGGCCCTCCACGGTGGACCTGAGCGAGTGCTCGAAGAGCGGTCCAACGGCTGAACCCGAGGCGCGGCCCGGAACTCTCACCCCATGAACTCGCGGATCTCAGCCTCTATGCCAGGGCCCGGGGCAGAGCCGGGCGGCTCACCCGGCCTGGGGTGGCTAACGGAGACGCGCCCTTGCTGGCAGGAGTAGCGCAGGCAGAGCCGTTTCAGAAGATCGTTCTCGAACCGAGACCCCGGCCCCTCACACCGCGCGTCACGCCTACGAGCGTCATTTCCGACGCCCACCCGGGCCACGGCTGACCCCATGCAAGATCTTGGAAGAATCTGGCCCCCCCAGGGGCCATTTCCCTCCAAGATCTTCAGCGATCCCAAGCAGTGGAACGCAAGTACCGTTGCGTGGACGGCTGCGGGCAGGTTGGGCGGGGGCGGGGGCGGGGGCGGGGGCGGGGGCGGGGGTGGGGGTGGGGGACAGTGTGGCAGGACAGGCTTCGGTGGGGTGATGTCGGCGGCGGCGCGGCCAAGTAGTCGAGTTGGGCTTGGGCCTTGGTCTTGTTCCGGCCCGCTCCTCCCAAGCGGATGGGTGCTTGCCGCACCGAGGCCCATGCTGGTCATGACATCGCGAACCGGCACGCCGCCCATGAACCGCTCCTCTGCCTCGTCAGAAAGCGAGGGTCCTCGTGATCTCCGAAGTCGTGTCGATCGTGTTTGGTGGGCTGGTGCCGGGGTTCCTGCTCGGGCTCCTCGCGTTTCGGGTCAAGTCCCGGTGGTGTCCGTGCTGCGGGGAGTCCACCGACGCCATGCCGCCGGCTGAGGGGGAGCGATGACCGGGCCGGGCCGGCGCACCGGCAACGAACTGCCGATCGGGCTGCGGATGGCGGAGTTGCGGGACCGCCGGGGAATGAGTCAGCAGGTCTTCGCCGACCGGATCGGCAAGTCGAAGAGCTGGGTCGACAAGGTCGAGCGAGGCGTCCGCACCCTCGACCGGCTCTCGGTGATCGAAACCGTCGCCGCCGCCCTCGCCGCCGCCACCTGCGGAGACGACACCACCGCCGGCGAACTCACCGAACGCGCGGCCCACCTCGCCACCGCCCACGGCGAGCACCGCCATCACGACAACGACGGCACCGGCTTCGGGTCCACCGCCGTCGAACTCGCCCGCGCCCTGACCGCCATGCGCCTCGGCGACCACCACCGGGCCGTCACCACCCACCAACGGGCCACCAGCGGCGACACCTGGCACCGGCTCCCCGCCGAACACCGCGCCGCCCACCTCATCGACATCACCCACGCCCACCTCGACCTCGGCGACCCCCACGCCGCCGGCCGCGCCCTCATCACCGCCGACACCATCGCCCCCGCCGAAACCCGCACCCGCCCCGCCGCCCACACCGCACTCACCGCCGTGCTCCGCGCCGGCCCCATCGCCGCCGACGTGGCCCGCCTCGCCGCCACCATCGGCCTGACCCGGCGATAACCACACCGGAGGGTCAGGCTTCGGCGGCCCAGTCGACGGCCAGGGGCAGCCCGACGAACGCCGCGTACGCCTCCAGCGCCGCGTCGACCCGGGCCCGGGTGGCGGCGTCGAGGTCGACCAGCGGGCGCACCGCGACCTTCACCTTCGTCTTGGTCAGCGTCCGCTTCCAGGTGCCGGCCACCCGGCCGCCGCGCACCACCGTGGACTGGAAGACCCCGTTGGCGCCGGGGATGATCGCCTGCTTGTGCGCCGCGTCGAGCATCAGCGCCCGGTCCTTGTAGCCCAGCAGGTATTCGTCGAAGCCGGGCAGGGTGTGCACGTCGTCGACCGGCTCCCGGGGCGCGTCGAGCAGGGCCGGGTCGACCACCGCCTCGACCCCGTCGACCGTCACGGTGGTCAGTGCCGGCCCGGCGGCGGCGATGCCCCGCTTGGCGTCGGCGGCGGTCAGGCCCGTCCAGCCGGCGAAGTCCTGCCGGGTGGTGGGGCCGTGGCTGCGGAAGTAGCGCAGCGCCAGGATGCCCAGCGCCTCGTCGCGGTCGGGGCGGTGCGGGTCGGGCACCCACTCGTCGAGCAGGGCGAAGGTCTGCTCGGTGCCGACGTGCGGGGCGATGCAGGTGACGCCGCGCTGGGCCGCGTACCAGAGCAGGTGGTAGCCGCGCTGCCCGGTGGCCTCGACGCCGGCCGCGTTGAGCGTGCCCAGGCATTCCGAGCGGGTCATCCGGACGCCGCCGGCCAGCGCCTCGCCGAGCACGTCGGCGGCCCGGTCTACGTCTTCCAGGCTGAGACCGAGCAACGCCCGCCGGGGGCCGGCGGCGGCCAGGATGCGCGCCCCGGTCACCTCCAGCATCCAGCGGGCGTCCCGGGACGGCACCAGGTGCACGGTGCCGCGCATCGGCCAGGTGCGCAGCGCCTCCCGACGCTCCAGCGCCGCCTGTACGTCGGCCTGTGTCCAGCCGGGCAGCCGCAGCCCGAGCGACCACATGCCGCTCGCCACGTCCTGCGCCTGCATCGCGCCGAACCACTCGACCACGCCGGCCACGTCGGTGGGGCGGGCGGTGGGATGGGGGCGCAGCAGCAGGCTGGCCGTCCGCAGCGCGAGCGCCTCCGCGCCGGTCAGCTCCGCCTTTCCGGCCGGTGCCGCCGTCCGTGTCCTCGCGCCGCTCGTTGCCACGTGGTCAGCCGCCTTCCGTCCGGGTCGACGGACAGCATAGGACCGGGCACCGACACCCGCCGGGCCCCGCGCCCGGCCAGCCGGCCGTCGGCGGTGGTGACCAGCCCGGCCGCTGGAGCGGGTGGTACGCGGTGAGCCGGGGGCGTGCCCGGATGGCCGCTCCCGTGTCGGCCCGGTTAGGGTGGGTTCGTGCTCCGTCAGGTCACCGGAATCCGGTATGTCACCCCACTGCGCGAGGGCGGCTCGCTGCCCGGTGTGGTCGAGGCCGACGACCTCGGCACGTACGTGGCGAAGTTCCGGGGCGCGGGGCAGGGGCCGAAGGCGCTGGTCGCCGAGGTGATCTGCGCCGAGCTGGCCCGCCGGCTCGGGCTGGCGGTGCCCCGGCTGGTCGTTCTCGACATCGACCCGGTGATCGGCCGGGCCGAGCCCGACCAGGAGGTGCAGGAGCTGCTGCGCGGCAGCGGGGGGCCGAACCTCGGGATGGACTTCCTGCCCGGCGCGCTCGGCTACGACCCGGTGGCGCACCTGGTCGACCCGACGCTGGCGTCCCGGGTGCTGTGGTTCGACGCGTTCACCGAGAACGTCGACCGGAGCTGGCGCAACCCCAACCTGCTGATCTGGCACCGCGAGCTGTGGCTGATCGACCACGGGGCCTGCCTGTACTTCCACCACAACTGGCCGCGCGCCGAAAAGGCGGTGCACCGGGCGTACCGGGCCGACGACCACGTGCTGGCCCCGTACGCGAGCCGGCTGGCCGAGGCCGACGCGGACCTGGCGCCCCGGGTCACCCCCGGGCTGCTGGCCGAGGTGCTGGCCCTGGTCCCCGACGCCTGGCTGGCCGGGCTGGACTTCGACTCCGCCGACGCGGCCCGCGCCGCGTACGTCGACCACCTCACCCGCCGGGTCGCGCGCACCGCCGATTGGCTGCCCCAGGGGAGCGCCGCGTGAGAGAGCCCTTCGAGTACGCGATGATCCGGCTGGTGCCCCGGGTCGAGCGCGGCGAGCAGATCAACGTCGGGGTGATCCTGTACTGCCAGGGGCGGGACTTCCTCGCCGCGCGTACCCACCTGGACGCCGACCGGGTCCGGGCCCTCGCGCCGGACGTGGACCTGGCCGAGGTCGCGACGGCGCTAAGCTCCTGGGACCGGACGTGTGCCGGGGACGGGCCGTCGGGGCGGATGAAGCACGGGGAGCGGTTCCGCTGGCTCGCCGCGCCGCGCAGCACGATGATCCAGACCAGCCCGGTGCACACCGGGCTGACCGCCGACCCGGCGGCGGAACTGGACCGGCTGCTGGACGCCCTGGTCCGCTGACCGCGCCCCGCGCGGACCCGGCCGGAGGTGGTTCCGCGGCGACGGCCCCCGTCCAGCGCGGGCTTGACCCCGACCCGGTCGGAGTGGGCGGCGGTCCCCCCTGATCGCGCTACGCCGGTCTGTCGCCGGCGGAGCGCGATCCCCCGTTCAGGTCGCCCGGCGCGGGGCGACGGCCCCCTGGCCGCCGGCGCCGGTCCGCTCAGGATGGCGCTCGCCGGGTCCGCCCGGGCCCGCCGACCGTGGAACTTGCGCAAATCTTGAGCGGACGATCACTGTCGGTCACCTTTCGGCGTGGCTGCGGCCCATGCCGCTGCCGGGCTCGATGATGTCGACGCCGGGGTGAGCTGGCGCAGGTGCAACGCGACCTGTTCGCCGCACGGATGGCGGTGGTCTCCGAGAGCCTGGCCGGGGCCTCGGTCTGCCCGTCCTAAGCTATGTCCCCTCTCGCGTGGATGCCCCGGGTCGCTGCTACGCCGCCCCAGGCCGCCCCGCACACCGGGCAGTCGGGTGGCGGCCCGACGATTGCGGCCCGGATCCGGTCGGGGACCTGTCCTTCGGCCCCTATGGAGCTGCCCCGTCCATGCGCCCGCTCCATCGGTAGCACAAACGGGGCAGCTCCACAGGGGCCGAACGAGGGTAGGCCGCCCCGGCACGGGTCCGATGATGTCGGCAGCGCGCGCATCCCCGGGGCCTGCCGAGCCCGACTTTCACGACTTCGCCGGGGCCGGGGTAGGGCCGGCCGGCGACGGTCAGAGCTGGCGGTGCATGACGAGCAGGTCGACGTACCCCCGGCTCGGATGCCGGAAGCCCTCGGGGATCCGGCCGACCACCGCGAAGCCGAGGGACCGCCACAGCGCCACCGCCCGCTCGTTGCTGGCCACCACCGCGTTGAACTGCATCGCCCGGTAGCCCTCGGCCCGGGCCAGGTCCAGCACGTGCGCGCCCAGCGCCCGGCCCACCCCGCGCCCGGCGGCGGCCGGGGAGACCATGAAGCTCGCGTTGGCCACGTGGTCGCCGGGGCCGAGCTGGTTGGGGGCCAGCTTCGCCGTCCCCAGCACCGTCCCGTCGGCGGCGTCGTCGACGGCGACGACCGCGCGGGCCGGCGGGCCGGGCAGCCACAGCCGCCGGGCGGTCGCCTCGTCGACGTCCCGGGGCCAGGTGTACGTCTCACCGGCGGCCACGATCCGGCGCAGGAACGGCCAGATCCCGGGCCAGTCGGCGGCGGTGGCCTCCCTGATCAGCATGCGTCGAGCATGCCAGCGCGCGGCCCGGCGGCGGCACCGACCCGGGGTTTGCGGTCGCGGGGAACGGGTAGGCGCCGGAGCTGACCTGAACCGAGGAGAGGAACATCTGATGGACGGCCAGATCAAGGTCGCGGTGATCTACTACAGCGCGACCGGCATCACATACCAGATGGCGGTCGCGGCTGCCGAGGCCGCCGGGGAGGCCGGTGCGGAGGTCCGCCTGCGCAAGGTGCGTGAGCTGGCGCCGGACGAGGCGATCCGCTCCAACTCGGGGTGGCAGGCGCACCGCCTGGAGACCCAGGAGGTCATGGAGGCCGAGCCCGACGACCTGTCCTGGGCCGACGTGGTGATCTTCGGCTCGCCGACCCGGTACGGCATGATCGCCGCGCAGCTCAAGCAGTTCATCGACACCACCGGGCCGCTGTGGGCGAACGGGGCGCTGGCGGACAAGGCGTACGCCGCGTTCACCTCGACGGCGACCACGCACGGCGGGCAGGAGTCCACGCTGCTGTCGCTGTTCACGACCTTCTACCACTGGGGCGGTGTCGTGGTCACCCCCGGCTACACCGACCCGAGCCAGTTCATCGCCGGCAACCCGTACGGTGCCTCGCACACCAGCAACAACGGCGAGGTGGCCCCGGACGCCGTGGCGCTCGGCGCGACGGCGCTGACCGCGAAGCGGGCGGTGCGGATCGGCGCGGCGCTGAAGAAGGGCCTGGCCGCCGGCTGACCCCTCGTTCGGCGCCGCCGGCTGACGCCTCCCGTTCGGCGACCGGTGGCCGGACGGGGCTCTCGTACCCGCTTCCGGCCACCGGTCGCCGGCGTCCCTACCCCCGGTCGGCGAACTTCGTGCGCCGACCGGCCGGCGTCGGGTGCGCGCGGCCGGGCATGGTACGTGGGCGGAAGCGGGCCGTTCGCGAGGCATGGGCGGCGACACAGCGGGGATGCGGCGGGACGGATCGACGCGACGAATGCGAGGTGTGGGATGACCGCGTCAAACGAGCCGGCCCGGGGTGCCGGATCCACCGGCCGCCAGCCGTCGCCGGCCGGCGGCCGGGCCAAGACCAGCGCCGCGGCGACCTTCGCCCTGGTGTTCGGGGTCGCCGGGCTGCTCAGCGTGCTGACCGCCATCCTGGCCTCGGTCGGTCTGCTGCTCGGCGTGATCGGGGTGATCCTCGGCATCGTCGGGTTGAAGATGGCGGCCCGGCCCGGGGTGACCGGACGCGGCGTGGCGATCGGCGGGCTGGTGCTCAGCGCCCTCGCGGTGCTGCTCGGGCTCGCCCTGGCGGCCGGGATCAGCACGTTCGTCAACAACGAGAAGGCCGTCGACCGGGTGGAAAAGCGGGTCAACGACCTGCGCGACAAGCTGAACGACTGACCGGCCGGCGGGATCCCACCGACCACCGCGAAGCGGACGGGGCTCTCGGCCCGCCCACGCCGCCGGTCGTCGGGTCACTACCCCCGTTGCGTCGGCCCATGCCCCAGCCCGGCCGGCGAGCGGCCCGACGGCACCGATAGCAGGTGGGCGAGCACGTCGGCCAGGACCGCGAGCCCGTCGCGGCTGAGCACCGACTCGGGGTGGAACTGCACCCCGGCGAAGCCGGGCCCGCGCAGCGCGTGCACCGCGCGGTCGTCCGGGTCGCGGGACAGCTCCACCGCCCCGTACGGGGTGGCCACCCGGTCGGCGTCGGCGAGGGCGGTGAAGGTGGAGTAGAACCCGACCCGCCGGCTGGCTCCGAAGACCATCACGTCCCGCTGCAACCCCTGGTAGGGCGCGTCCCGCCGGTGCAGCGGCAGGCCGAGCAGCCCGGCCAGGAGTTGGTGGCTCAGGCACACCGCCAGGGTGGGGGCGGCGGCGGCGAGCCGCCCGGCGAGCAGTCCGCGCAGGGCGGCCATCTTCGGCTGCTCCACCGCCCGGGGGTCGCCCGGGCCGGGCCCGGCCACCACCAGGTCGTACCCGGCGGTGGGGCCGGCGGCGTGCCACGGGGTCAGCTCGACGGCCAGCCCGAGGGCGCGTAGCTGGTGGGCGAGCATGCCGGTGAAGGTGTCCTCGCCGTCCACGATCAGCGCCCGGCGGCCGGTCAGCCCGGGCAGCGCCACTGCCCCCGTGGGCCGCTGATCCAGCCAGAACCGGGCCAGCGGGGCGTTGCGGGCGGCCAGCGCCGCCCGTACCTCCGGGTCGTCGGCGAGCCGCTCGACCGGGCCGGGACCCGGGTCGGGGGCGTCGGGGCGCAGGCCGAGGGCGGCCAGCACCCCGGCGGCCTTGGCGTGGGTCTCGGCCACCTCGCCGGAGGGCGTGGAGTGACGCACCAGGGTCGCCCCGACCGGCACCCGCAGCTCGCCGGCGGGGGAGATCTCGGCGGTCCGGATCAGGATCGGCGCGTCCAGGGTCTGCCGGCCGGCGTCGTCGCGGCCCAGCAGGGCCAGCACCCCGGCGTAGTAGCGCCGCCCGGTCGTCTCGTGCCGGGCGATCACCCGGCAGGCGTTCTCCATCGGGCTGCCGGTGACGGTGGGGGCGAACATCGTCTCCCGCAGCACGTCCCGCACGTCCAGGCGGCCCCGCCCGGCTAGCAGGTACTCGGTGTGCGCCAGGTGGGACATCTCCTTGAGGTACGGGCCGACGACCTGCCCGCCGCGCTCGGCGACGCGGGCCATCATCTTCAGCTCCTCGTCGAGCACCATGTACAGCTCGTCGACCTCCTTCGGGTCGGTGAGGAAGCGCAGCAGCGCCGCCCGGTCCGCCGTCCCGCCGTGCCGGAAGGTGCCGCTGATCGGGTTCATCATGACCAGCCCGTCGTCGACGCTGACGTGCCGCTCCGGGCTGGCCCCGACCAGGATCCGCGTCCCGGTGTGCACCACGAACGTCCAGTACGCGCCGCGCTCGCGCAGCAGCAACCGGCGCAGCGCGGCCAGGGCGGCGACCAGCGGGGAGCCCTGCACGGCGGCCCGCAGGGTGCGGTGGATGACGAAGTTCGCCCCCTCGCCCCGGCCGATCTCCTCGGCGAGCACCCGGGCGACGATGTCGGCGTACTCGGCATCGGCGATGTCGAACCCGGCGTCGGCGGTGGCCACCGGGGCGTCGGGCAGGGCGGCGAGCGCGTCGGCCAGGGGCAACCGGGCGTGCCCGGCGATCTCCAGGCACTCCAGCGGGGTGCCGTCGTCCACGCAGTCGAACCCGCGCTCGGTGACCTGCCGGTAGGGCACCAGCGCCAGGGTGCGGGGGCCGGGCGGCCCGTCGGGCAGCGGGACGTCGGCGAGCCGGTCGACGGGGCGTACCGTGCCGGTGAAAAGCTCAAGATGGTCGGCGCCCTCGCGGCGCACGAGCGCGAAGGGGCCGGGGTCGACGCCGCGGGCGACGGCGGCGAGCAGGTCGTGCGGGCTGGTCATCGGGGTTTCTCCTGGTGGCCGGGCGTCGCCGTCGGGGCGGCCCTGGGCCGGGGGAGAGAACCGGCGACCGCCTTGTCGGGCGGCCGCGTGGGAAGCTACGCGCGGGGGTGGGCCGCCGGGTCGGCGGGCCACCAGCAGGTCGGGTGCGCGGGCATGCGATCACCCTACGCGCGCCGCCGCCCGCCCGGAACCCGATCCCGGGGTACGGGACCAGCCGGCGGTCACCTGCGGTGACGCGGACCGGCGGGCCGCCACGCCGGCCGGCGGGTACGGTGATCGACGATGGACATCCTCGCCCTCGACCTGGGCACCTCCTCGGTGCGGGGCCTCGTGCTGGACACCGGCGCGACCCCGCGGCCCGGCGCCCTCGCCCGCCGCAAGGTGCGCCTTACCGTCGACGACGACGGCGCCGGCACCCTGGACGGCCCCACCTACCTGGCCTGCCTCGCCGAGTGCCTGGACGAGCTGGCCGCCGGCGGTCACCTGCCCGACGTCGGGCTGGTCGCCGTCTCCGCCCAGTGGCACTCGGTGTTGCCGGTGGACCGGGCCGGCGAGCCGCTCGGCCCGGTGCTCACCTGGCTGGACACCCGCCCGGAGCCCCCGGCCGGCGCGACCGGCCCGGCAGACGAGGCCGCCTACCACCGGCGCACCGGCACCTGGTGGCACCGCTGCTACTGGTCGGTCCGGCTGCCCTGGCTGCGGGAGCGCACCTCGACCCCGCCGGCCCGCTTCGTCGGCCTGGCCGAGTTCGTGCTCGGCGCACTGCTCGACGCGGCCCCGATGTCGGTGTCCGAGGCCTCCGGCACCGGGCTGCTCGACCTGGGCACGCTGACCTGGGACGCCGAGGCGTGCGAGCTGGCCGGCGCGGGCCCGGGGGAGCTGCCCGAGCTGGCCCCCGACGGCTGGCGGGGCCGGCTGCGGCGGGAGCACGCCCGCCGCTGGCCGCAGCTCGCCGACGCGGCCTGGGCCGCGCCGGTGGGGGACGGGGCAGCCTCGAACGTCGGCTCCGGCGCGGTGGGCCCCGGCCGGGCGGCGGTGACCGTCGGCACGTCCGCGGCCGTCCGGCTGGTCCAGGCCGTGCCGGCCGGCACGGAGCCGCCGCCGCTGCCCGCCGGGCTGTGGCGGTACCGGGTCGACTACGACCACGTGGTCACCGGGGCGGCCTACTCCAGCGGGGGCAACCTGTTCGCCTGGGCCGGGCGGGAGCTGCGGCTGCCCGAGGGCGCCGAGCTGGACGCCGCGCTGGCCCGGATCGCCCCGGGCGGCGGGGTGTCGGCCAACCCGCGCTTCGGCGGCGACCGGCCGCCCGGGCACGCCCCGGCCGGCGCCGGCGAGCTGCGCGGGCTGAGCCTCGACACCGGCGCGGTCGACATCCTCGCCGGACTGATGTCCGGGATCTGCCGGCTGGTCGCCGCCGACCTGACCGAGCTGGAGTCCACCGTGGACGGGCCGGTCGAGGTGGTGCTGGGCGGCGGCGCGCTGGCCGCGTCCGGGTGGTGGCGGGAGTCGTTCGCGGCCGTCCTGGCGCCCCGCCGGGTGCGCTACCGGCCCGACCCGGAGATCGGCGCGACCGGCGCGGCCCGGGTGGCGCTGGGCCGGCTGGACGAGCCGGTGGCGCTTCGCGACATCGGCCGGACGGATGAGGCACCCTCGCCGACCCCGTCAGGTCCGCGCGGCCCTCGGTATCCTTCCTGATCTTCTGTTCAGGTGAGCCCGTTGACAGCGCGGGCCTGCCTGGTTGGATGGACCCCGCTCCCCGATGCGGCGGACGCGAGGGCCTAGGAGGCATGTGTGGGCGTAGGTCCCGATCCGGCCGACAGTGGGGTGTCCAACCACAGTCGGCGCCGGTTCGACGTCCGCGTGGTGCCGCACCGCCGCCGCTCGCCGTTCCGACTGCGGGACTGGCGGATGGGGACCAAGCTCGTCACGGTGCTCGTCATCCCCTCGGTGGCGTTCCTGGTGCTGGCCGGGGTGCAGACCCGGGGGCTGGTCGGGCAGACCACCGTGCTGAGCGACTTCGCCCGGCAGGTCGACATCGGCCGGGAGATCACCGCCGCGGTGCACCAGCTCCAGCAGGAACGCGACCGCACCGCCGGTGAGCTGGCCGAACTGCGCCGGGTCGGCGGCCGGGCCGACCGGGACGCCGCGATCGCCGCCCTGCGGCCGTTGCACGCCGCCAGCGACGCCGCCGTGCGGGAGCTGCGGCGGGCGGCCGGCCCGCTGGCCGACGCCGACGCCGCCTGGCAGGTCGCCTACTCGCAGGCGCTGGAGGCGTACGACCAGGTGGTCTACATCCGGGCGACCGTGCCCCCGGCGGTGCTGGCCAGCGACACCATCCTCGGCAACTACCACCGGGCGATCGACGCGCTGCTGACCCTGCTCGCCCAGCCGTCGCCGGGGGACGGCCAGCGGGTGCTCAACGACAGCGTGCTGCGCTACGTCCAGCTCGCCCGGGTCAAGGAGCTGTCCTCCCGGGTCCGCGCCGAGCTCTACGCCGCCGCCCGCGCCGGCCGGTACGGAGTGGCGGATCAGGTCGAGCTGACCGACCTGCGGGCCCAGCAGCTCACCGCCCTCGGCGCGTTCCGGGTGGCCGCCACCGCCGACCAGATCCGCCGGTACGACGCGGCGTCGGCGGAGCCGGACCTCGCCGCCGCCACGAAGCTGGAGGAGCAGAGCCTGCCCAGCGGCGGCGCCACGCCCCTGGTGCTGGACGCGTCGCAGTGGTGGGCGGCCAGCGGGCTGCGCCAGGATCGGCTGCGACAGCTGGAGGTCGGCGTCCTCGGCGACGCGGTGATCCGGGCCGATGACGCCAGATCCGGGCAGTTGCGGACCACCCTGCTGGTGGTCGGCGGGATCGGCACGGTGCTGCTGGTCGCCCTGCTGATCTCGGTGCTGGTCGGGCGGTCCGTCGCCCGCTCGATGCGGTTGCTTCGCGGCCAGGCGCTGCGGATCGCCCAGATCGACCTGCCCGAAGCCCTGGACCAGCTGCGGCAGGTCAACAGCGGGGTGTCCGACATCGAGGTGCCGCCGGCGGTGGTTCGCTCGCTGGACGAGATCGGCGAGCTGGCCGAGGCGTTCGTCGCGGTGCACCGCAGCGCGGTCAGCGTCGCGGTGGAGCAGGCGACCATGCGTCGCAACGTCAACCTGATGTTCGTCAACCTGGCCCGGCGCAGCCAGGTGCTGGTGGAGCGGCAGCTCGAACTCCTCGACGGCCTGGAACGCGACGAGAGCGACCCGGACCAGTTGGAGAACCTGTTCCGGCTCGACCACCTCGCCGCCCGGTTGCGGCGCAACGACGAGAGCCTGTTGGTGCTCGCCGGCAGCGAGTCGACCCGGCGGTGGAACCGTCCGGTGAGCCTCGCCGCCGTGCTGCTGGCCGCGAGCGCCGAGATCGAGCACTACCAGCGGGTACACCGCGCGCATGTGGCAGACCTGCACGTCGTCGGGCACGTCATCGGCGACCTGGTGCACCTGTTCGCCGAGCTGCTGGAGAACGCCACCGCGTTCTCCCGGCCGGACACCGTCGTGCTGGTCGCCGCCCGCCCAGAGGGCCTCGGCGCCCTGGTGGAGCTGACCGACCGGGGGCTGGGGATGAGCCCGGCCGCGCTGGCCGAGGCGAACGAGGTGCTGGCGTCCCCGCCGGCCGCCGACGTCGCGGCGTCCGAGCGGATGGGCCTGTTCGTGGTGAGTCACCTGGCCGCCCGGCACGCGGTGCAGGTGCGCCTGCACCCCCGCGAGGACGGCCTGGTGGCCCTGGTCCGGATCCCGGCGGCCCTGCTCACCGCCGCCCCGCCGGTCCAGCTCGAACCGCCGCCGTCGCGGCGGATGCTGACCACCCCGCTGGCCTCGACGGACCGCCCGGGCGGGGCCGTTGCCGCGCGGAACGGCGCCCCGGGGTCCGTGCGGGCCAGCTTCGCCGTTGCCGGCCCGTCGGGGCTCGCCGGGTCCGCAGGGCCGGGCGGCACCGTCGCGGGCCGGGCCGGCGACGGCGGCCCGGCGGCCCCGGGCGAGCTACCGGTGGCCGGCCGCCGGCCGCGCCGCACCGCGCCGCGGCAGTCCCGGCCGGTGCCGGTGCGGGCGGATGACGTGCTTGCCCCGGCCGCCGGGGTGCCCACGGACGGCGGGGGCGGCTGGTGGTCGCGGGAGGGCCCGACCCCGGGCGTCGCCCCGGCGGCCCCGGCGCCCCCGGCGGTCCCGGTCACCGGGGGCACCAACGAGCGGGGCCTGCCGGTGCGGGTGCCGATGGCGCAGCTGTCCGCCGTGACGCGGTCCGCCCGGCCACAGGAGCCAGCTCCACGGCACGACCCGGACCCGGAAGCCGTCGGCGGCATGCTGTCCCGGCTTTACAGCGGGGTGCGGCGGGCGGAGGCTGAGGAGACCACCGAGATCATCTTGCCGCCGGCTGGCGGGAGCACCGAAGGGGGACAACAGTGATGACGTTGAGCCAGGAGGCCCGGGACCTGAGCTGGCTGGTGAGCGGGTTCGCGCAGCGGGTGCCGGGTGTGGCGCACGCGATCGTGGTCTCGTCCGACGGGCTGCTGGTGGCGATCTCCGACCACCTGCCCCGCGACAACGCCGACAAGCTCGCCGCAGTCACCTCGGGCCTGATGAGCATCGCCGCCGGGGCGGCGCAGATGTTCGACGACGACATCGTCAAGCAGACGGTGGTGGAGATGGGCCGCGGGTACTTCCTGGTGATGCAGGTCCGCGACGGCTCGATCCTGGCCACCCTGGCGGCCGGGGACGCAGACATCGGCGTGGTCGGCTACGAAATGGCCCGGCTGGCCAAGCAGACCGGCGAGATGCTCACCCCGGCGCTGCGGGCCGAACTCCAGCAGGCGCTGCCCCGCTGACCCTGTCGTCCCGGCCCCGCCCGACGGGGCCGGGACGACCCGACCACCGGACGCCCCCCGGGCGGGCGCGGCCGTGCCGCGCCCGCCCGGGGGGCTCGCCGTCGGACTACAGGCCGTTGGCTCGGATCACCTCGCGGTACCAGTGCGCGCTGCGCTTGGGCACCCGGCGCTGGGTGGGGTAGTCCACGTAGATCAGGCCCCAGCGCTGGTCGTACCCCTCGGCCCACTCGAAGTTGTCGAGCAGCGACCAGACGTGGTAGCTCTCCAGCGGCACCCCGTCGGAGACGGCCCGGTGCGCGGCGGCGATGTGGTCGCGCAGGAAGCTGATCCGCCCGGCGTCGTCGACCGTGCCGTCGGGGGAGAGCGTGTCCGCCTGCGGCAGGCCGTTCTCGGTGACGGTCAGCGGGACCGGGCCGTAGTCGCGGGTGACCCGGGTCAGGATGTCGTACATGCCGTCCGGGTAGATCTGCTGCCAGTCCGCCTGCGAGGTGGGCCAGCGCGTGACCGTCGCGCCGTCGCCCGTGACGTAGTACGGCGTGTAGTACTGCACCGCGAGCAGGTCGATCGGCGAGGAGATGATCTCCAGGTCGCCGTCGGCGACGCCCCGGGCCAGCCGGCTGTCGGCGCCGAGGTCGTCGAGCACGTCGGCCGGGTAGCTGCCCTTGAGGATCGAGTCGAGGTAGAGGCGGTTCTCGTACCCGTCGTAGAGGCGCGCGGCGCGGGCGGCCTCGGGGCTGTCGTCGGCGGGGTAGCAGGGGTGCAGGTTGAGCGCGGGGCCGATCCGGCCGGCGCTGCCGGTGGCGCGCAGCGCCCGCACGGCCAGCCCGTGGGCGAGCTGGAGGTGGTGGGCGACCAGGTACGCCGCCTGCGGGTCCTGGAAGCCGGGAGCGTGGTGGCCGGTCAGGTAGCCGTTCTGCACCACGGTCTTCGGCTCGTTGATGGTCAGCCAGACCGGCACCTGGTCGCCGAGGCCCCGGAAGACCGCCTCGGCGTACTCGGCGAACCGGTACGCGGTGTCCCGGTTCTCCCAGCCGCCGGCGTCCTGCAACGCCTGCGGGAGGTCCCAGTGGAACAGGGTGGCCATCGGCGAGATGCCCCGCTCGTGCAGCCCGTCGACCAGCCGGCGGTAGAAGTCGAGGCCGCGCTGGTTGACCGCGCCGGCGCCGTCGGCCTGGATGCGCGGCCAGGAGATGGAGAACCGGTAGCTGCGCAGC
This sequence comes from Micromonospora rubida, assembly GCF_009908295.1. GTDB lineage: Bacteria > Actinomycetota > Actinomycetes > Mycobacteriales > Micromonosporaceae > Micromonospora > Micromonospora rubida. The sequence goes on along the minus strand of NZ_JAAALO010000011.1, from coordinate 39,682 downwards.
CCCAGGTCGCGCATCAGGTCGAGGTCGTCGGCGTAGCGGTGGTAGTGGTCGGCGGCCACGTCGCCGGTGTCGCCGTTGCGGGTGCGGCCGGGGGTGCGGCTGAAGGTGTCCCAGACGGACTCGCCCCGGCCGTCCTCCTTGGCGGCGCCCTCGACCTGGTACGCCGAGGTGGCCGCGCCCCAGCCGAAGCCGGTCGGGAAGCGCAGCGCGCCCCGGGGCCGGTCGGTCGGGTCGGTGTCGGGGTCCGCCCCGGTTCCGCAGCTGGTGGCCAGACCGCCGGTGGCCGCGAGGGCGCCGGCGCGCGGGCCGGCATCGGTGGTTCCGGCGGTGGCGGAAAGTGCGGCGCGGCTGAGCAGCCGCCGCCGGGTGAGCATCGACATGGAGCCTTCTCCTTGGGGTGGGTGCCCGCCGCAACCGGCCGGGAGCGCTCCCAGCATAGGGCAGGCGGGGGCGGCCGACCGCGATCATGCCGGGTCGGCTCTGCTGTGCGGAATGGTTCGGCGCGCGGCCGGTTGCGCGGACGCGCAGGTGAGGCGCTGCCGGGCGGCGGTCGAGGGCACGCGGGCGCAGCCGGCGTGCCGATAGCGAACGAGGCCGGCGGGGCGGCGTGGCACGCCTGGCCCGTCGGCCTCTTTTCCCATCGTGGCAGGAGGTTTAGTGTGGGGACGGGGGAGGGCAACCCCCGTCCCCACCTTCGATGCAAACACGCACGAGTGGAATTGGCGTCCTGCCGTGCGTGTCGCGCGGGAGCCGGGCCACGCGAGTGGCTCTGGTTCCACCTCCCTCCATTGCCGGTGGGTGGTGGCTGGCGGCGGCGTCCGGGCTGGCCCGCCGTCAGCCTTCGGGCAGTGTCCCGGGAGCGTCGCGGGAGCGACGATCCCGGTCGACATCTTCTATGGATCTCCATCGATGGAAGCGCTCCCATCGGATGATGCAGCGACTGTAACGCCCGTCACGGGTTTGTGAAAGACCCAAAATGAGATCGAAACATCTACCTGCTTCTTTTGGGCGGCTCCTTGTCGTGGGAGCGCTTCCATGCCAGACTGTCGGCCTACCGCGACGAGGAGCCAGCTCGCGTGAGCGCGGGTCGCCGAGGGCATCCGGTTTCCGGACGGCACCCGAGAGGGACGGACGGCCGCTGTCTGCCAGCGCCGACGCTCCCGTCCCGAACCCGGCCGGGCCGGATCGACCACCATCCCGAGCACCTCCGTCCCCCCGTGCCACGCGCATGTGGAGGCGCTCCCGCCGGGGCCCCGCGCCCCGGCCTGGTCCGAGGAGACACCGCGCACATGAGACTCATGGCAAGACGTCGCCGGACGGCGATGCTCGCCGCCGCCACGTTGGCCGTCGGCGGGGTCGCCCTGCCGGCCGGCGCCGCGCAGGCCGCCCCGGCCTGCGACGTGGTCTACGCCACCAACGACTGGGGCAGCGGCTTCACCGCCAACGTCACCATCAAGAACCTGGGCGACGCCATCAACGGCTGGGCGCTCAAGTGGACGTTCCCCAACAGCAGCCAGCGGGTGACCCAGGGCTGGTCGGCGAAGTACAGCCAGACCGGCAGCGAGGTGACCGCGACCAACGAGTCGTACAACGGCAGCCTCGGCACCGGGGCGTCGACCACCATCGGCTTCAACGGCAGCTACTCCGGCAGCAACCCGAAGCCCACCGCGTTCACCCTCAACGGTGTCACCTGCAACGGCACCCCCGCCAACCAGCCGCCGACGGTGTCCCTCGGCGTGCCGGCCGGCCCGTTCGAGGCCCCGGCGGACGTGCCGCTGACCGCCACCGCCAGCGACCCGGACGGGACGATCAGCAAGGTCGAGTTCTACCGCAACGGCCTGCTGGTCAACACCGACACCACCGCCCCGTACGGCTACACCCTGGAGGACCTGCCGGCCGGCAGCTACACCGTCCAGGCCAAGGCCTACGACAACGCCAACGGCGTCGCCGTCGACGAGAAGGCGTTCACCGTCACCGCTGCCTCCGGCCCGAAGCTGGTGGCCACCCCGTCCGCGGTCAGCGTGAACGAGGGCGGCACCGCCACGTTCAACCTCAAGCTCAGCGCGGCGCCGACGGCCAACGTGCCGGTGACGCTCGCCCGCACCGGCGACGCCGACATCACCGTCACGCCGGCCTCGGTCACCCTGACGCCCGCCAACTGGAACACCGGCGTCACCGTCACCGTGGCCGCGGCGCAGGACGCCGACACCGTCGGGGGCACCGCCACCATCACCGCCTCCGGCACCGGCGTCGCGCCCCTGGCCGTCACCGCCACGGAGATCGACGACGACACCCCCGGCGGGGACAACACCTACATCAAGCGCTTCCTCGACCAGTACGGCAAGATCAAGAACTCGGGCTACTTCAGCGCCGAGGGCGTGCCCTACCACTCGATCGAGACGCTGATCGTCGAGGCGCCCGACCACGGCCACGAGACCACGTCCGAGGCGTTCAGCTTCTGGCTGTGGCTGGAGGCCCAGTACGGCCGGGTCACCCAGAACTGGGCCCCGTTCAACAACTCCTGGACGGTGATGGAGAAGTACATCATCCCGTCGCACGCCGACCAGGCGACCGCCGGCGCCGCGGGCACCCCGCAGTACGCCGCGGAGTGGCCGCTGCCCAACCAGTACCCGTCGCAGCTCCAGCCGAACATCCCGGTCGGTGCGGACCCGCTGCGCTCGGAGCTGCAGAGCACCTACGGCACCGGCGACATCTACGGCATGCACTGGCTGCTGGACGTCGACAACACCTACGGCTACGGCCGCTGCGGCGACGGCACCACCAGGCCGGCGTACATCAACACCTTCCAGCGGGGCACCCAGGAGTCGGTGTGGGAGACCGTGCCGCAGCCGTCCTGCGACACGTTCAAGCACGGTGGCCAGTACGGCTACCTCGACCTGTTCGTCAAGGAGGCCAACGCCCCCGCCAAGCAGTGGAAGTACACCAACGCCCCCGACGCGGACGCCCGCGCCGTGCAGGCCGCGTACTGGGCCCTGACCTGGGCCAAGGCGCAGGGCAAGCAGGCCGACGTCGCCGCCACCGTGGCGAAGGCCGCGAAGATGGGTGACTACCTGCGGTACGCGATGTTCGACAAGTACTTCAAGAAGATCGGCAACTGCGTCGGCGCCAGCGCCTGCCCGGCCGGCACCGGCAAGGACTCGGCGCACTACCTGATGTCCTGGTACTACGCCTGGGGCGGCGCGTACGAGGCAAACCAGAACTGGTCGTGGCGGATCGGCTCCAGCCACAACCACTTCGGCTACCAGAACCCGTTCGCGGCCTGGGCGCTGACCAACGTCGCCGAACTCAAGCCGCAGTCCCCGACCGCCGTCGCGGACTGGCAGAAGAGCCTCGACCGGCAGCTGGAGTTCTACACCTGGCTCCAGTCCGCCGAGGGTGGCATCGCCGGCGGCGCCACCAACAGCTGGGACGGCAACTACGGCACCCCGCCGGCCGGCACCGCCACCTTCTACGGCATGTTCTACGACGTCGACCCGGTCTACAACGACCCGCCGTCGAACCAGTGGTTCGGCATGCAGGCGTGGTCGATGCAGCGGATCGCCGAGCTGTACCTGCAGACCGGCAACACCAAGGCCAAGGCCCTGCTGGACAAGTGGGTGCCGTGGGCGATCGCCAACACCACGGTGGGCGCCAACTGGTCGATCCCGTCGGACATGAAGTGGACCGGCCAGCCGACCAACTGGAACCCGGCCAGCCCGCAGCCCAACACCAACCTGCACGTCGAGGTCACCGTCAAGGGCCAGGACGTCGGCGTCGCCGCGGCGTACGCCCGGACCCTGATCGCGTACGCCGCGAAGTCCGGCAACGCGGCGGCCAAGACCACCGCCAAGGGCCTGCTCGACGCGCTGTACGCGGCCAGCGACGCCAAGGGCGTCTCGATGCCGGAGAAGCGCGGCGACTACAAGCGCTTCGACGACGTCTACAACGCCGCCGACGGCCAGGGTCTCTACGTCCCGCCGGGCTGGACCGGGAAGATGCCCAACGGCGACGCCATCGCCGCCGGTAAGAGCTTCCTGGACATCCGGTCGTTCTACAAGAACGACCCCGACTGGCCAAAGGTGCAGGCGTACCTGAACGGCGGCGCGGAGCCGACGTTCAACTACCACCGGTTCTGGGCCCAGGCCGACGTCGCCATGGCGTACGCCGACTACGGGAACCTGTTCCCGAACGGGTGATCCAGATCCTCCGGGTGGGCGGCGCGGCCCGCCCACCCGGAGCCCGGCCGGCCAGGGGGAACCACGAGGCCGGTCGGCGGGCGGCCTGACTCCCACGGTCAGGCCGGGACGGGCCGGCCGTACGGTCGACGCAGCGAACGGGCCGGCCCGCCCCACCGCCCGAAACCGAACTTGCCGCGAAAAGGCGCCGGAAAAAGGGGCCGTCGAGGGATCACGTGACGGTCGTCGACGGAGTAACGTACGTCACCGGAGAGGCCGCTCCCCCCGTGGCGGCCTCTCCCTTTACGTCCGGCCCCGACCTTGGCCGCCGAGCAGGTCCGCGAGCGCCTCCGGCCGGTCGGCGGGTCGCGGATCGCGGGTGGACGGCCCTCCGGGCCCGGACGTGGCGGTCACCGGCAACCTCCTGTCGGTCCGCCCCAAAGTCGGCGGGCCACCGGGAGGAGCTCCCGGGCGTGCCGCTACGGTGTGCGGGTGCGTGCGACGGCGAGAGGTTGGACGGCGGTCTGGTTGGTCGTACTGGCCCTGGCCCAGACAGCCGCATTCGTCGTGGTGTGGCGCGGTGCTCTGCACACCGAGCTCGGCCAGTGGGTCGACACGGTGGCGCTGACCGGCAACCGGATCGGCCAGGATACCATCGCCACCCCGGTGGACCGCATCCTCAACACCATGTCGGCCCTGTCGCTGCTGGTGGCGACCGCGGTGATCGGCTTCATCGCGCTGATCCGGCGTCGGGTCGCGCTGGCCATCACGGCCACCCTGCTGATCGCCGGGGCGAACGTGACCACCCAACTGCTCAAGCACTTCCTGGCCCGTCCCGAGTACGGCATCGACCCCGATCGGGCCGTCGCCGGCAACAGCCTGCCCAGCGGGCACACCGCCGTGGCCGCGTCGGTGGCCCTGGCGCTGATCCTGGTGCTCCCGCGTACCGTGCGGGTGCTCGGCGCGTTCGTCGGCGCCGGGTACGCGGCCGTCGCCGGGGTGGCCACCCTCTCCGCGGGCTGGCACCGCCCGAGCGATGCCATCGCGGCGTTCCTGGTGGTCGGGGCCTGGGCGGCGCTGGCCGGGCTGATGCTGCTGGTCACCCAGCGGGAACAGGCCCAGGTGGAGCCGGCCGACGCCCACCGCGTCGCCGCCGTCGTGCTCGGCGTGACCGGCGCCCTGGCCGTGGTCAGCTCCGCGCTGGCCCTGTCCTGGCTGGTCGACCTGCCCCGGGTGGATCCCGACCAGATGGGCCGCCGGTCGCTCTTCGTCGGCTACGCGGGCAGCGCCGCCGGCATCGCCGGCACGATGGCGATCGTCGCGGCGCTGTTGCTCGCCGTGGTGCACCGGCTCGTCCCCCGGATCAAGGGCTGACCCGCGCGGATCAGCGGCGGTAGGTGCCGACCATGGTGCCGCTGGCGATCTCCCGGCCGTCCAGCGCCCGGCGCAACTCCTCCACGGCGGGCGCGGCGGGCAGCTCCAGCGGTTGGTCGAGCGCGTACAGCCGGAAGAAGTAGCGGTGCGCGTCCTCACCCTGCGGCGGGTGCGGGCCACCCCAGCCGGACGCGCCGAACCCGTTCGGCCACTCCCGCCCGCCGTCGGGCACCGCGCCCTCGGCCACCCCGCCGGAGTCCGGCGTGATGCCGGTGACCAGCCAGTGCACGAACGGCTCCCGCCCCGCGTCCGGGTCCTCGACGAGCAGCACCAGCTCCCGCGCCGAGCCCGGGACGTCGGCCCACTGCAACGGCGGCGAGACGTTCCCGCCGTCGCGGGCGAAGCGTCCCGGCAACTGGTCATGATCGGTGAACGCGGTGCTGCGCAGCATGATGCCGGCCATCTCTTGGCGCCCCTCTCCTCGTCCGGGCCGCGCGTACCCGCCGGGCACGGCGCGAAACGGCCAATGAGAGGGTGACGGGGTGGTGACCATTCCGACGGTACGGGCGGCGTTCCGCGCCGAGTGCGCGACGCTGGGCGCCGTCCTGCGCGGCCTGAGCCCCGCCGACCTGGACCGGCCCACCGGATGCCCGCCCTGGGCCGTACGGGAGCTGATCGCCCACGTCAGCACCGGAGCCGGGCGCCTCACCGGCATGCTCGCCGCGCCGGCCCCCGGTGCCGCCGAGGTGGACGCCGCCGGCTACTTCGGCGCGACCAAGTTCGCCCCCGAGGTGGACCGGGCGCGGATCGACAGCGCCCGCCGGGAGGCCCGCGAACTGCCCGACCCCGCAGCGGTCGCGGCCGAGTTCGACCGAGCCTGGCAGTCCGCCGACGACGCGGTGGGTCGCCAGCCGCCCGGCTGGGTGGTCCGCACCCGGCACGGCGACGCCATGGCCCTGGCCGAGTTCCTGGTCACCCGGGTGGTGGAGGTCGGCGTGCACGGCCTCGACCTGGCCGCCGCCCTGGGCCGCGAGCCGTGGCTGACCCCGGCGGCGGCCGAGGTCACCACGGCACTACTGACCGGCGGTCGGGACGTACCGGCGGAGCTGGGCTGGGACCGGCTGGCGCTGGTCGGCAGGGCCACCGGCCGGGTGCCGCTCACCGACCGGGAACGGGCCGTGCTCGACGGCGCCGGGATGCGCCGGCTCGCCTTCGCGCGCTGAGCCGCCGCCGGGCCGGACCGCGCGTCGCCCGTAACCTCGGGCCCGGCGTCGTCTTGCCGGGACGCCCGGGCAGCGGGCAGGATCGACCGATGACGAACCGATGGGGCATGACCGTGCCGCTGGGCGGCATTGCGCTGGCCGACCACGCCGCCGTCTACGCGGCCCTGCACCGGGCGGGGTTCACCGACCTCTGGTCGTCCGAGGTGGCCGGGTCCGACGCCTTCACCCCGCTGGCGCTCGCCGCCGCGTGGCAGCCCGAGCTGCGGCTCGGCACCGCCATCGCCCCGGTCTTCACCCGAGGGCCGGGCCTGCTCGCGATGCACGCCGCCGCGCTCGCCGAGGCGGCCCCCGGCCGGTTCGCCCTGGGCCTCGGCGCGTCCTCGCCGGTGCTGGTGCGGGACTGGAACGCCGTGCCCTTCGACGAGCCGTTCAAGCGCACCCGGGACGTGCTGCGCTTCCTGCGGGCAGCCCTGGGCGGGCAGACCGTCGACGGCGCGTACGACACCTTCGCGGTGCGCCGGTTCACTTTGGAACGGCCGCCGGCCGTGCCGCCGCCGCTACTGCTGGCCGCCCTGCGCCCGGGAATGCTGCGGCTGGCCGGCGCCGAGGCCGACGGGGTGATCCTCAACTGGCTCGCCGCCGACGACGTGCCGACCGCCCTCGGCGCGCTGGGGGAGCGGCGGGACGGGTTCGAGGTGGTGGCCCGGATCTTCGTCTGCCCCACCGAGGACGCCACGCACGCCCGCGCCCTCGGCCGCCGGCTGATCACCAGCTACCTCACCGTGCCCGCGTACGCGGAGTTCCACCGCTGGCTGGGCCGGGAGGAGACGCTCGGCCCGATGTGGCGGGCCTGGGCGGCCGGCGACCGGCGCGGCGCGGGCGCCGCCGTGCCCGACGAGGTGGTCGACGCGCTGGTGCTGCACGGCTCGCCCGAGCACTGCCGCGACCAGGTGCGCCGCTACGCCGACGCCGGGGTGGACGTACCGGTGCTGGCTCTGCTGCCCACCCCCGAGCTGGCCGGTGGCGGGGCGGCGGCGCTGGGTGACCTGATCGCGCGCCTGGGCGGGGGTGAGCCGCGGTGAACCTGACCGACCGGATCGTGGTGATCACCGGCGGGGCCGGCGGCATCGGCTCCGCCCTGGCCCGCCGGTTCGCCGCCGAGGGCGCGGCCGCCGTGGTGGTGGCCGACCTCGACGCCGCCGGGGCCCGCGCCGCCGCCGAGGGCGTCGGCCCGGTCGCCCACGCCGTGCAGCTCGACGTCACCGACGAGGAGCAGGTCCGCGCGCTGGTCGCCGACACCGAGCGGCGGTACGGGCGGATCGACCTGTTCTGCGCGAACGCGGGCGTCACCTCCGGCGGCGGGATGGAGGTCGACGACGCCGGCTGGGACCGGGCCTGGCGGGTGAACGTGCTCTCCCACGTCTACGCCGCCCGCGCGGTGCTGCCGGCGATGCTGGCCCGGGGCGGCGGCTACCTGCTGCACACCTGCTCGGCGGCGGGCGTGCTGACCTCCGTCGGCGACGCCCCGTACGCCACGACCAAGCACGCCGCCGTCGGCTTCGCCGAGTGGCTCTCCATCACCTACCGGGACCAGGGCGTCCGGATCAGCGCGCTGTGCCCGCAGGGGGTGGACACCCCGATGCTCGCCGACGGGCTGGCCGCCGGCCACCTGGGCGCGCGGGTCATCGCCGCGTCCGGCGCCGTGCTCACCGCGGACCAGGTCGCCGACTCGGTGGTCGCCGGCCTCGCCGAGGAGCGCTTTCTCATCCTTCCGCACCCCGAGGTCGCCGCCTACGCCCGGCGCCGGGTGGAGGACCCGGACGGCTGGCAGTCCGGCCTGCGCAAGCTCGTCCGCCGCCTCCGTTCCTAGCCCCGCCGCCGCTCCGGCGGCAGGCCATGGTGGGCGGGTCAGCCGGCTCGACCCCGGCGAGGCCGGTAACCGTACGCTCAGGCCTGCCGATCTTCGGCGTCAAACCGGAAGGGCAGGAGGCTCATGTCCCGCAGCACTGGGCCGGTCGAGGCCTTCGCCGGCTCCGCCGCGTCACCGCCCCACGCGCTGCCGGCGCTCGACATCCTCACCGAACGGGAGCGGGAGGTGCTGCGACTGGTCGCCGCGGGCCTGACCAACGCGGAGATCGCCGAGCGGCTGGTTATCGCCGAGGCGACCGTCAAGACCCACCTGAACCGGACCATGGCCAAGCTCGACCTGGCCAGCCGGGCGCAGGCGGTGGTCTTCGCGTACGAGTCAGGGCTGGTCCGACCAGGCCGGTTAGCCCGATTGCGGGGCGGTGCCGGCGTGCACGCTTCCGCCGTAGAGCCGGGCCCGCTCGTCCATCCCGACGAGACCGTGGCCGCCCACCTGCCCGGCGGCGGCGCCCGGCCCGTCGTCGGTGATCCGGATGGTCAGCTGTCCCGGCCGGCCGGTGGAGCAGACGCCTGCAACCAGGGTGGTAGGCACCCTGGGCGGTTGCCGCTGTGGTTGCGGAAGAGGGTCAGTCACCGAGATGACGCGGCCCGTCGATACGGGAATTAGTGTCTTCGTACCGGGCCACCCCGCCCTGCGCCGGTGTCCAGGACCGTCCAGGCCCGACCGGTTCCGGCGGGAACCCACTGGCCCGCCGCCACCGTGATCAGGCCGGGGCTGGTCCTGCCGATGCCCCGGCCTGTGCCGATCGACCCCAACGCGAACACGAGGAGCTGATGTGCGCAAGAGACTGACGCCACCACGTGATGCTTTGCTTCCGGTCGTTCGATGACGGCAAGGCCGACGCTAGGTCATTGACCTATTGGGACTTCGAGGACATCGTCCCTCCCGTGCCCGGTGTCCGGTTCGATGCCTACACCATCGAAGTGACCATCGAACGGCGGGACACCAAAACCAGCGCGGACCACGTGATTTCTCGGTGGACCTGTGACCTGAAGGCTTACGTCAACGGCCCGCGGCCAGCCAACCTGCCCAGTGAGGTCTGCTGGATGCCGTGGATTGGCTACAGCTGGCAGGGCTACTGGTCAGCCGACGCGAAGGTTACCTACGACATCAACAACGATGGCAAGGGTGCCGCTACGTGGAACATCACCGGCACGCCGCTGTGGTGACTAATCCCTGACGGGGCGTTCACACTCCCCGCGTACGAGCAACTGCTGACCGCGAGCGCCACAGCGCCGAGCACCAAGCAGGTTCCGACCAAGGGCCCGGCAAAGTCGCGGGGCGTCCGATCCCGCCCGAAGTTCATCCACCCTCCGGGATTGCTCCGGAAGGTCGCCGTCACGGCGCCCCCTGCCGCCCCGCGCATCGGGCAGTCCGGGTGGCGGCCGGACGATTGCCCCCCGCCGCATCCGGTCGGGGACCTGTCTGTCGGCTCCCTTTGGAGCTGCCCCGTTTACGCGCCCGCTCCATCGGTAGCACAAACGGGGCAGCTCCAAAGGGGCGACGGAGGGTGGACCGACCCGACGGCGCGCACCCCGGCCGCGCACACCATCCTCGACCGGCTCGCCGACGAGGCCGACCCGGCGAAGACCGACCCGGCAGGGGCCGACGATGCCGGTAGCGCACGTATCCCCTGGGACCTGCCAAGCCGGAGACCCTCACGACCTTGCCGAGGCCCTGGGTTCCGACCCCGTCCGGGAAGGGGGAGTGGGTTTGGCCGGATTTCTGCACCGGCCCGATCCCAGCGCTGGGCATCGAGCGCTCAGCGGGGCCAACGCAGGGGACCGGGTCGGACCGACCAGAGGAGGCGGCCCCACCAGGGACGGCCGGCGCGCAGCGCGGCCACGTAGTCGTTGGCGGTCGCGACGGCCCGGGTGGCCTGCTCGGCGGTGGCCGTGCCCGGGGCGAAGGCCGTCCGGTTGAGCAGACCGGCCAGCTCCTCCAGCCGCGCGCCGAGATCCCCGGCGGCTGTCCCGGTTTTCGATGGCCCGGCGGCCGGGACGAAGGCGGGGGCGGCGCCGGTGGCCGGGATGAACGGGGGACCGGCGTCGGCGACGGCCCGGCCGGCATGGGCGGCGACCTCGGAGGCGGAGAGGTCGCCGCCGACCGGCCGGCCGGCCAGCCGCAGCGCGTCGGTGACCTCCCGCCAGGCGCCGGCGATCCGCTGGCCGGGGTCGCCCCGCTCCAGCCGCGCCCGGGTCCGCGCCCGGCGCATCAGCAGGAGCGTGAGCAGCCCGGCCACGACCAGTAGCAGCGTGCCGCCCGCCCCGAAGCCCACCAGCAGCGCCGTTGACGGCCCACCGGAGTCGGTCGGCCCGCCCGGCCCGGCCACCGGCTCCGGCGCCGCGGTCGGCTCGACCGTCGGCTCCGGCACCTCCGACGGGGGCGGATCCTCCGGCGTCGGGCGGAAGTCCTCCTCCACCGGGCGCGGCTCGTCGTCCGGGCGGGGCAGCGGGTCGAACGGCACCCAGCCGAGGCCGGAGAAGAGCACCTCCGGCCAGGCGTACGCGTCGCCGGCCCGGACCGGCCCGTCGCCGGTGGCACGGAAGCCCACCACCACCCGGGTCGGCAGCCCGGTCAACCGGCCCAGCAGGGCGAACGCCGCCGCGAACTGCTCGGAGGTGCCCCGCTGGCCGCCCGCGTTGCGTGGCCCGAAGAGGAAGAAGTTCAGGTTCGGGTACGCGTGCCCGCTCGGCGCGTCCGCCACCATCCGGTAGTGCTCGGCGAGGAACTGCTCGATCGCCGCCGCCCGCGCGTACGGTGCGCCGTTGTCCTCGGCGAGCTGGGTCGCGAGCCTGCGCACCGGGTCCGGCACCCCGTCGGCCACCCGCAGCACCCGGGCCACCTCGTCCCCGGCCGGCACGTCCGCCGTGCCGAGCAGGTTGTCGTCCGGCCGCTCCGCCGCCGAGGTGACCGTGTACCGCAGCCCCGGCGTCAGCCCCTCCGGCCGGATCAGCGTCCCGGTCTGCGGGTCGTACGCCACCCGGGCGCCGCTGACCTCGCGCGGGGTGGCCACCGCGGGCAACAGTCGCCCGCTCAGGTCCGCCACGGTGATCTCCTGCCGAACCGTCTCCACCGTGGCCCCCGGGGCGGGCTCGGCCGCCGGCAGGATCCGCCCGGCGTTGCGGTACGTCGCCCCGACCCGCCAGGTCACCCCGTCGTAGTCGCTGAGCACCGCGAGCCGGATCCGCACCGACCGGCCCTCGGCGCCGCTGCCCGGCCCGGTCCCGTCGCCCGGCCTGTCACCGCCGCCCGGTGCGGCGTCCCCGCTCGGCGAGGCACCCCCGCCCGGCCGGGTGCCGCTCGCCGGGCCGGGCGACCCGGCGGGGGTCGGCACCGGGCCCGGGTCGTCGGCCGGGGCGCCGGGGCGGCGTGTCGTCACGTCCAGCAGCTTCTGCCGCGGGTTCAACGCCCAGCCGGAGATGCGGATCAGCGGGTTCTCGTCCAGGGACTCCACCTGCGGCGGCTCCACGTACCGGCGCGGGTCCACCGGCCGGTCGTCGATCCGGCCCGCCACCATCGGGCCGAGCAGGGCGGCCAGGCCCACCACCACGACCAGCCCGGCGGCGGTGGTGGCGGCGAGGCGTACCCGCACCGCCGCCCGCACCCCGGGAGCCAGCCCGGCGGTCGGGTCCGGCCCCGACGGGCCCGGCCCTCGGGACGGCACGGCCAGCCCGACCGCGGCGACCGCAGCGAACGCCACCGTCGGCCAGATCGCCGGGTCCGCGTTCGGCCCGACCACGTACAGCGCGCCGGCGTAGAGCAGCGCCGGTGGGAGAAAGCCCAGCAGCACCCGGCCGGCCCGCAGCACCACCTCCGCCGCCGCCAGCCCGGCCAGCCACGCCGCGACCAGCGGCACCAGCACCGTGTCCGGGGCCGGCTCGACCGGGATCATCGCGGTCAGCAGCCGGGGAATGCCGTTGCGCGCCGCGTCCACCGTCACCTCGGCCAGCGAGCCCGACAGCCCGGCCGCGTCGGCGGACAGCCTCAGCGACCATGCCGTGAACCCCGCCAGGCCGGCCACCGACAGTGGGGCGACCAACCAGGACGGCAGCCGCCGGGCGGCCACGCTGACCAGCACCGAACCCGCCGCCGCGCCGATCACCAACCGGGGCAGCAGGCCCCCGGCGTACACCCGGTCCAGCGCCACCCCGCCAAGCGCGACCATCGCGATCAGCGCGAGCGGAAGCGGCACCGCCCGCAGCACCCGCAACACCCTCACCACCGGCGGACCCCGTCCCACTCGGCCGCGAACGCGGCCCCGTCGACCGCGTCGACGACCACCATCCCGGTCGCGCCGGCCGGCGTCGGCTCCGCCGCCCCGAACACCCCCACCACCACCGACGGGTACGCCCCGCGCAGCACGCCGAGGTGCCCCAGGTCGCCCCGGCCGCCCGGCCCGGTGAGGAAGACCAGCGTGTCGCCGAGGCGCTGCTGACGCAGCCGGGCCGTCGCCGCGCGCAGCGCCGCACCGGCGTCCCCCGGGTCCAGCCGGACCGCGGCGAGCCGGTCCAGCGGTGGGGGCGCGGCCTCGGCCGCCCGGCTCGGCACCGTGGCGGCCGGCGGCGCGGCGGTACGGGCCCGCAGCCGGCCCACCAGCCGGGAGGACCACCGGTCCCCGGCCGACGCCGGCTGCCCGTCGTCGGTGGGCTGCTCCGGGGCCACCAGCAGCAGCGTCACCGGCAGGTCGGCGCGCAGCGCCGCCGCGACCACCGACGCCGCCGCCTCGCAGGCCGACTCGAACGACTCCGGGTCGGGGTGGGCGGCGGCCCGGTCGTCCAGCAGCACCACGATCCGGGGCAGGCTGGTGTCCACGTTCTCCCGCACCATCAGCTCACCCACCCGGGCGCTGGTGCGCCAGTGCACCCGGCGCAACTCGTCGCCGACCACGTACTCCCGCAACGAGTCGAACGTGATCGACCCGTGCGGCACCCCGTCCACCCGGCCGTCCAGGCTGCGCCCCGCCCCCCTCGGCACCGCCGTCAGCGGATGGATGCGCGGGTGCACCCACACCGGCACCGTGCCCGAGTACGGGCGGGCCAGCGCCACCAGCCCCAGCGGGTCGCGCCGGGTCACCCGCAGCGGCCCGACCGGCACCACGCCCCGCCGGTCGGTCGGCACGTCATAGCTGATCGTGGTGTCCCGACCGGGGCGCAACCGCAGCACCGGCACCGGCACCGTCCGCTCGCCGCAGCGGTCCTCGGCCAGCAGGTTCGCCGCCCGCAGCCGCCCGGCGTTGCGCACCGTCAGCACCATCCGCGCCGGCTCGCCCCGGGCCACCCGGTCCGGGTCGGCGTGCCGGGTCACCTCCAGCCGGGGCCGCCACAGCGCCACCAGCAGGGCGTACCCCACCGCGACGGCCCCCGCCGCGCCGAGCAGCGTCAACTCCGGGTACGCGAACCGGAACCCGGCGACGAGCAGCGCCACGGCGGCCACGAGCAGCCCGGCGCCCCGGGCGGTGATCCCCACGTCCGTACGGCCCGCCTCAGCCCTGAACCCGGGCCGGGGCGACCTGCCCCGACGGCAGCGGCACCGGCACCGAGGCGACCGCCTGACGCAGCACCTCGGCGGGGGTCACCCCGCGCACCTGCGCGTCCGAGGTGAGCAGCAGCCGGTGCGCGAACACCGGCTCGACCAACGCCTTGAGGTCCTCCGGCATGATCCAGCCCCGCCCGTCGATCAGCGCGTACGAGCACGCCGCCCGGGTCAGCGCGATCACCCCCCGGGGGCTCACCCCCACCCGCACCTGCGGGTGGCTGCGGGTCGCGGCGGCCAGCCGGACCGCGTACGCGTACAGCGGCTCGGCGATGTGCACCCGCCGGGCCATCTGCACCATCTCCCCGACGGTGTCGGTGTCGGCGATCGCCGACAGCGCCTCGGGGGAGCGGACCGTCGCCCCGCGCAGCACCTCCACCTCGACCGCCTCGTCGGGATAGCCGACGGAGAGCTTCACCAGGAACCGGTCGAGCTGCGCCTCCGGCAGCCGGTACGTGCCGTCCATCTCCACCGGGTTCTGCGTCGCCACCACCAGGAACGGCTGCGGCACCGGGTGCCGGACCCCGTCCACGGTGACCGTGCGCTCCTCCATGACCTCCAGCAGCGCCGACTGGGTCTTCGGCGACGCCCGGTTGATCTCGTCGGCGATGACGATGTTGGCGAACACCGGCCCCGGGTGGAACTCGAAGCCCCGGGTGGCCTGGTTGAAGATGGTCACCCCGGACACGTCCGAGGGCAGCAGGTCCGGGGTGAACTGGATGCGCCGCCACCGCCCCTTGACGGTGGCGGCGATCGCCCGGGCCAGGGTGGTCTTGCCGACCCCCGGCACGTCCTCCAGCAGCACGTGCCCCTGCGCGAACAGCGCCGTCAGCGCGAGCCGGACCACCTGCGGCTTGCCCAGCACCACCGAGTTGACGTTCTCCGCCAGCCGGGCGGCGAGGGCGGCGAAGCCCTGCACCTCCGGCTGGGTGAGCGGTTCGTTGGTGGTCACGGTGGTGCTCCTTGCCTGGTGGCGCGGTCAGCAGGTGGGCAGGACGTTGATGTTGTCCCCGCCCTCGAGGTTGAGCCAGGCCCACGGGATGTAGTTCTTCCCGCCGAACTCGACCTGCACCCACCAGGTGCTCTGCTTCTGATTGTTGTAGATCCAGGAGTCGACGTTCTCGCCCTGCTTGCGGCAGTACGCCTTCAGCCGCCGGCCCGGCTTGGCCCAGCCGGCCTGCTGGTCGTTGTCCTGCCGGGTCACCCGGAAGACCTCGTTGCCGTTGCGGCCGTCGACCTCCTTGTCGCAGTACGTCCGCTGATCGCCGTCGGGACCGTTGTTGCAGGTCGCGATCCCGTACAGCGCGTCGGTGCCCTGGGCCCGCGTCACGGTGTCCTTGCCGGCGGCGTTGCTCGCCGTCACCGTCGCCGTGTACGCCGTCCCCGGCGTCAGGCCGGACACGGTCGCGCTGGCGCAGTTCCCCGCCTGCACCGGCGCCTCGCCCGGGACGCTGACCGTGCAGTTCGCCTTCCCGCCCCCGGCGTCCACGGTGAAGGTGACCGTGACCGCCGTGGCCGTCGCCGACGAGCCGGTGACGGTGATCCGGGGCTGGGCGACCGTACGGGCGGTGGCGGTGGCCTCCGGGCCCGGGCCGGCCTCGTTGACGGCCTTCACCTTCACGGTGACGTTCTGCCCGTCGCCCAGGCCGTTCACGGTGGCCCGGGTGTCGGTCACCTCGCTGGCCCGGCCGCCCACGTCCACCAGGTACCTCGTCACCGGCCGGCCGTTGGCCGGCGCCGGGGACCACTGCACCGCGACGGTGCCCGGCTGGTCCGCCACCGTCGACGCCCGCAGGTCAACCGGCTGGCCGGGCGCCGCGAACGGCACCACGCTGTTGCTCACCGGGGACGCCGTCGACCCGGCGCCCCGGTCGTTGACCGCGACGACGGTGAACGCGTACTGCGTGCCGTACTCCAGCTCGCCGGCCGGCACCACCAGCTCCGTCTTCGCCGACTCGCCCACCGGGGCGTTCGCGCCGGCCGAGGCCGCCGTCACCGCGTACTTCGCGATGGTGTTGCCCTGACCGTTGGCGGCCGGCCACTTGACCAGCACCGTGCCGTCCGGCCGGGCCTCGGCCGTGACGCTGGCCGGCGGGTCCGGCACGGCCGCAGTCGGGGTGACCGGGTTGCTGGCCCGGGCCGGGCCGTCGCCCTTGGCGTTCACCGCGTGCACCGAGAACCGGTACGTCTCGCCGTTGGTCAGACCGGTGATCTCCACCGACCGCTGGTTGGCCCCCACCTCCCGGCGCTGGCCGTCGCCCTCCACCACGTACCGGATGATCTCCGCGCCGTTCGCGGCGGCCGGCTGCCAGCTCACCCGGGCCTGCGCGTTGCCGGCCGACGCGGTGACGCTGCGCGGCGCGCTCGGCTTGCCCACCTTCGGCTTCTTCGGCGGGGGCGGCGGCGGGGGCACCGGCGGCGGGTCGCCGCCGAGCACGTCGTTGGCGTACTTGTTGACCTCGCGGACCTGGTGCTTGTCGTCGACCACCCGGGCCGTCGACGAGTCCGGCGCGTTGATGAACAGGCGGTTCTCCCGCACCTCCAGCTCCAGTGGGCCCGTCGAGCCCTTGCCGCCGATCGTGTCGACGAGCTGCCCGTTGGCGTCGAAGGAGTACACGGTGCCGGTGGTCTCGTCGGCGCAGTAGTAGCGGCCCGCCCAGGCCACCGCCGGGCTGAGTTCGGCGCCCCGGCCCGGCACGGTGAACGCGCGCTCCTCGCCGCCTGCGCCGACCACGTGCACCGTCCGGTCACCGGACACCGTCACCGGCACCTTCGGCCCGCTGGTCCGCGCCGGCAGGGCACCCGGCCCGGCGATCGTCAGCGGCGGCGTCCGGCTGACCTTGCCGCCCTGCACCCGCACCAGCTCGCCCGACGTGCGGTCGAGCACCGCCACCCCGTCGTCCAGCGTGGAGACGACCAGCTCGTGGCTGGGCTCGGCGACCTCGTACGTCTCGACCTTCTTCGGGCTGACGCCGGCACCGGCCGGCGCGGCCGAGCCCGGCTCGGACGGCAGCTCCGCCGCCGTGACCGCGGAGACGGTGCCCTCCGCCGGGACGGCGATCCAGAGCCGACCCTCCCCGTCGAACGCCCCGCCGGTGATGCCCGGTGGATAGCGCACCGGCTCGCCGACCGGTGCCAGCGAGCGCGGGTCGAGCTGTCGGACGATGCCCTGCACGGCGTCCACCACGAACGCGGCGTCCTTGTGCAGCGCGACGTTGACGCCCAGGCCGGGGGTGGTCCGGGTGGTGGCGGTGATCTGGAGGGTGGCCAGGTCCAGCGAGCTGACCTGTCCCGTGTTCAGGTCACGCAGGACCAGCAGCCGGTCGGTCTGGATGACCTGCATCGGGTGCCGACGGGCATCGGGGATCTCCACCCGGGTGTCTACCCGAGCGGTGATGCCGTTGACCCGGGCCATCTCGCTGCGCGCCGCGCTCCACAGCCAGCTGCTGGCGTCGTAGTTGGCCACCGCGTTGTCGGCGGCGCCCAGCCCGAGGACGGTGAGCCCCATCGCGGCCAGCAGCGCACCCACCGTGCCGACGGTGACCAGGCCACCACGCCAGCGGGAACGACGAGCGGGGACCTCCCGCCCGGTGCTCACAGCGTCGTCGATGGTGGCCACAAGCGGCTGCCTCCCCATGTCGTCATGCCGGGCGGCGCGCCGGAGACCGGCGACCCTCCCCTGAGCCGGGTGCCATCATATGGCCACCCTGAGACAGGGGGAACCCGCACGGTCCGGCTGTGGACACCCAGCGTGTGCGGTGTGGACGACCGGTCAGCTCGGCGTCGGGGCCGGCTTCCGCTCGGTGCAGACCTGCCCGGACGTGGCGAAGGCGTCGGTCGAGTAGACCGCCAGCACGGTGAAGCAGTAGTCCACCCGCGAGTTGAGGCCGTTGACCGTGTAGCCGGTCTGCCCCGGGTCCACGGTGGCCAGCACGCCCAGCTTCTGCCCGGCCCGCCCGCCGGCCACCATGAACGGGACCGCGCCGGAGGACGGATCCGTCCAGGTGAGGCTGATCGTGCTGCTATCGTCGCGCAGCTTCAGGTCACCCGGCGGAGGGCCGCTCACCTTCGGACCGGCCGACGCCGACGCCGACGCCGGTGCCGCGCCCGGGGGAGCCGCCTTGTCGCGGCCGAACACCAGCACCGCGACGCCGACCACGATGGCCAGGACCACCAGCACCGCCACCGCGACCAGGACCACCGTCCGGCCGCGCCCGGTCCGCTTCTCCTCCTGGTACGTCGTCTGCCAGGCATCCGGCGGCGAGGGGTAGTCGTCGGCGGCCCGCCACCCGTCCCGCTCGTGCCAGGTCTGCCCCTGGCCCTGGCCCTGGCCGTGTTCGGCCGGCCTGTGCTGGGCCGACTGCTGCTCCGCCCAGTCCAGCACGGCCGGTCCCCGCTCAATCGCGTCGGAGCGGTGGTCCCGAGGCGGAGGCGGTGGCACCGGGAGCGGAGGCGGGGGGATCGGGGGCGGCGGCGGTGGGACCGGGGGCCGCGCGGCGGCGGACGCGTCGGGCCGCGGCACCGACGGCTCCGGGTCGGGTGACTGCGGCGGCGGGGGTGTGGGCGCGGTGCCGGTCACCGGCTCCCCGCCGGCGTACGGCGCGCCCAACTCCTCGGCGGGACGGTCGGACCCGTCTCGTGGGTGCGGGGCCGCGTCGGGGTCGACGGCCGAAGCCAGCGGCTGCGGCGGGGCGACGCTGCTCCATGGCGGCGCCGTCATTCCCCAGGGCGGCACCGGTGCCCCGCTCACCGGCGGACCGCTGACCGGGGGCGCGCTGAAGGGCGTGGCACTGACCGGCGGGCTGCTTACTGGCGGTGCGCTGTATGGCGGTGCGCTGGAGGGGGTGGCGCTGATCGGCGGTGCGTTGTACTGCGGCGCGCTGACCGGCGGCGCGCTGAATGGCGTGCCGCTCACGGGCGGTGCGCTGTATGGCGTACCGCTCACGGGCGGTGCGCTGTATGGCGTACCGCTGATCGGTGCTCCGCTCACGGGCGGAGTTGTAAACGGTGCGACGCCCACTGGTGGCCCGGCCGGGGGCGGCACGCTGCCCGGTATGCCGCCCACGGGTGGCCCACTGGCCGGTCGTGCGGCCGTGGGGGGTTTGTTGACCGGGATGGCAGGGGGACCGCTCGCGGCCGGTGCGCTGACCGGGGCGTCGGTCACTGACGGAGCACCGCTCGCCGCAGCCGCCGGGCCGCCGCTGACCGGCCCGGCCCGCGTACCGGCCGCGCGGGCGGCCTCCTCCCGCAGCAACGCGTCGATCTGCCGTACCTGAATGGTCGGCTTGTCCCAACCCGGCGCCGGGACTGGCGGCGATGCCGGCTGCGGTGGCGGGCCGACGGGTGGGCGCGGCGCGGGCACTGCCTGCGGCATGGCCGGTGCGGGTGGCGGCGGGGCGGACGTGGGCTGGGTGCCGCTCGACGGGGGGTGCGGCACCCCCGGGGAGGCCGATCCGAGCGGAGTCGGCGGCTGGGGTGGTGTGACCGGTCCGGTGTGCGGATACGGCGCGGCCGGCGGTGGGGGGAGGGCCTGACGCGGCGGCCCGGGGTGGGCGCTGGGGGCCGGCGGTGGGGGAGCCGGGGGTCGGGATGCCTGCGGCGCGGCGACCTGGGACGGGGCCCACGAGGAGCCCGCCTGCTGGGTCGGCATGCCAGCCGGCGTGGTGGGCGGGGGAGCGGAAAGCCGGGGCCCGGGCGCGTGCCCCTGCGTCCCAGGTACAGGGGGCGACTCGGGACGACGCGGTGCCGGCGCCGGTGCCTGGGCCCGGGCTGGCGGTGGGGCCGGAGCACGAGGCGGAGGTGGGATGGGCGGCGGGAACTGCTGGGGCGGCACCGGAATCTCGGGCGGCGGCGGAAAATGATGCTGCGTCACCGGGACCGCCGGTGGAGTTGGCGACTGCCGGGGCGGGGCGGACACCGGAGGCGGGGGCGGCGCGGCACCCGGGCGGGGCGCGGCCTGCGCCTGCCTCTGCGGCGGTAGTACCGGCACCGGTGCGAGGGAAATGGTCTGACCGTCGAGCTTCGGGGGGCCAAGCGGGGGGATGGGCGGGCCGTGCTGGGGGGCCGGCTGACTGGGCTGGGGGGCCGTCGGGTGGTGCGGGGCGGCGGAGGGGTTGGGCTGAGGAACGGGGGCCGCCCCGGGCGCGGCGGCGCCGAGGTATTGCCGCGCCTCGCGTACCGCCGGATGGTCCGCGCCGAGCACGGCGGGCCCGGCGCTGGCGATGCGCGAGTAGTGGCGGCGGGCCTCGTGCCGGTTGCCCAGTTCCTCGGAGACCGAGGCGAGGTCGAGGGAGAGCGCGAGCATCAGCGGGTCGGCGGGATGCCATCGGCGCTCGCCGGCCGCGAGGCACTCCTCCAGTACGCGCCGCGCGGCGGCAGGGTCGTCGGCCTCGCGGTGCAGGCGGGCCAGGAGGTGTGCGCAGCGCAGCACCTCCGGATGGTCCTCGCCGTAGCTGGCCCGGATCGGTCCGAGCGCGTCGGCCAGTAGCCGACGCGCGCCGGCGATGTCGCCGGCGGCGCGTTGGGCCAGCGTCCGATGCTGGAGGGCGGCCAAGGGAGAGGGCTGTGACACGTCAGTCATGCTGCCCGGAGAGGGGGGTTCGACGCCACCCGCCCTGCCGGCCATGATCGAGTCGGCCTACCCCAGTCGGTTCTTTCAGCCCCCTGAGCTGCGCAAACGGGCCGGTGGGAAGGTGATGTGCATGATCCACCGCCGCCGTGTACAGTAATGCCCCGTGCGGCCCTCCGGGTCGGTGAACGGGTGGCGAAGCCGCCCAGGCCGACAGGGTAGGCTGAACGAGTAGGTCCGGGTGGCGGAATGGCAGACGCGCTAGCTTGAGGTGCTAGTGCCCGTAAAGGGCGTGGGGGTTCAAGTCCCCCCTCGGACACGTTAACCCCCACGGGTGGTCTTCACGGTAGATGAAGCGTCTCGGTGGGGGTTTCTGCTGTCCTGCGCTGGTGCGGGATCGCGGGTAGTCGATGCGCGGTGGCCGCCTCGGAGATCTTTGTGATGGTCAGTGTCCCGCCGATCGCGCAGGTGACGTGGAGCTCGTGTTCGAGTAGCGCGTCGGTGACCGTGTGGGGGTCGGCGGCCGGGATGCCGATCCATTCGGCGAGTTGTGTGATCGCTTTGGCTTCGTGGATGTAGACGTTGCGCGGCCGGGGCGCGTCACCTGTTGCTGCGGTGCGGTGGCCGTGGCGGCAGCGGTAGGCGGCGTGCTTGTTGACCCAGTGGGCGTCGAGGATCCGTCCGCATTCCTGGCAGCGGATCAGCCCGGTGAGCAGGTAGCGCCCGCTCGCGCCGTCGGCCGGTGCGGGCAGGGCGTTGGCCTGTTGGGCGGCGACGAAGTCGTGCTCGCTGACCAGCGGCGGATGCGCGATGTCCCGGGAAATCACCCATTGCTGCATCAGGTTCCAGCGGCGTGCCTCCGACTGGCCGAGGAGATCATCGGCGGCGTCGAGTGGGCCGCGGTCGGTGTGCTGCCGGTTCCAGACCTGCCGGCCGGTGTAGCGAGGGTTGGCGAGGATCGCCGCCACCGTGCGTAGCGTCCATCCCGTGCCGCTGCGGTGCGGGTTGCGGCCGGGATCGACGCGGGACGGGCAGGGCACGTGCCGATCGTTGAGGTCGCGGGCGATTCCGGCGACGCTGCGGCCGGCGAGGCGCTGGGCGAACATCCACTGCACATGCGGTGCGGTGGACGGGTCAGGTTCCAGCCGGTGAGCCATGCGTCCCCACCTGGCGTGGGCCCGGTTCGGGTGCGGTCCTGCCGCGACCAGCCGGTACCCGTAGGGCGGGCGGCCGCCGAGATGACGGCCTTGCTCGACCACCTGGGCGCGC
The DNA here is from genome assembly GCF_009908295.1 of Micromonospora rubida. Taxonomy (GTDB): domain Bacteria; phylum Actinomycetota; class Actinomycetes; order Mycobacteriales; family Micromonosporaceae; genus Micromonospora; species Micromonospora rubida. The sequence continues at coordinate 17,611 of NZ_JAAALO010000011.1, read as the reverse complement.
ATCGCCGCCTTGGCCCGAAACCGCGAGCGCTGGACCTCTCGTTTCGAGTGCACACCGAGCAGGGCCAGCAGCGACAGGTGGAACTCGTTGCTGGCGTCGACCGGTCCGTTGAGTTCGGGCAGCCACAGCTGCACGCCGTACAGGTTGAACAGCGGCGCGAGGTCGCGGAACTGGTTGCCGTAGAACGCTCGCTCGAACTCTCCCACGACCACCGCGTCGAACCCCCGGCCAGGGTCCGCGAGAGCTGCCAGTAGTCGTGCGGCTTGCGGGCGACGCGTCCAGGGCACCTGACGGGACTCGCCGACGTCGAAGAACTCGGCGACGATTACGCCCCGGCCGTCGATCACGTCCTCGGCGAAGTCGCGTTGCCACCGCGCCGACGACAACCGGTCCTGGAACTCCCGCGTCGACATCCGGCCGTAGAACGCGAACGGGATACCCAGCGGCTTTGATGTTGCCTGGTACCGCGTCCGGGGGCGGCCCCGCCGGGGCGGCTGCCGCATCCACCAGCCGAGCAGGTCAGGGCCGTCGAGTTCCGGCGCGTACTGCATCAGGACCTCCCACACCGAGGCTTACGGTCAGCCCTCGGTATGGATGGACAACGATGTAGTGGTTTGTTGGACTCGGCCACTCACCGCACCCGTCGGCGCGGAGGAGGGGTCGAAGCTATTACTCGCCTGGCGTGGTGCCGATGTCGGCCGTGTGTCGGCATCCCCGCCCGAACTTGGTGGAGTCCTCTCTCCACCGAAGTGGGAGTAGCTCACGCGCCACCGTCTGGCGTATGCCCTGAGCCAGGTCGGCCAGGTCCGGGGGAAGGAGCCGGCCACGGATCTCGTGTGTCACGACCAGCAGGCCGAGCAGCTCGGGATCCTGGGCCAACTCGCCGAACGATTCGTCAACTCGCTCGATCTCGGCTGCCAGCTCACGGTCGGAGAGCAGGTGCTTGTCGTCGGTCTCCCGTTCGTGAGGGGCGCGGGAACCGGAGACGATCAGCAGGTCGATCACGGGACCATGCCGTCGCTCGAGTTCCAGTGTCACCTCGTACGCGACGATCGCACCCAGGCTGTGTCCGAACAGGACCATCGGCGATCCGGTGAGCGGGTCGAGCGCGTCGGCGATTGGCCCGGCCAACTGCTCGATGGAGGTCGCCGGTGGCTCCCGGAGCCGGTCCTGCCGGCCGGGATACTGCACCGCGTAGACGCCGGTGTCGTCTGGCACGCCGTCCTGCCAGGTGCGGTAGGCCTGAGCTGTCCCGCCTGCATGCGGCAGACAAACCAGGCGACGCGCAGGAACCGCCGGGCCGGGCGACGACCGCAGCCATCGGTCGGAAGATCGCGATCTGCCGGTGATCATATTTTCGCCTTCCCGTGTCTGGGCGAGGCCGAGTAGACCGGTAGTTGCTACATCGTTTCTATAGGTTGCCCGGGTCGAGAGGCGGTTGCGCACGAAGGAGCCCGAGGGCGGCGACGGGGGTGCGCATCCCTCGGGCTCCAGCAGAAGGGCCTCGCTTACCTATTGCGCGGGCGCATCACGTTCCAGGTCACGAAGGCGCTCGCGGCCGTCGCCATAACCAGGCTGCCGAGGACGGCCCAGGTAAGGGTGCCCCCGTTGAGGTGCACAGTTACCTGGGTCCCTGTCTCAGCGCTCAGGCCCGAGGCGACGCCGGCCAGCGCTGGCAGGGTGGCGAGCAGACCCAGCACCGAGCCGATGAGCACCAGCAGCCCGGTCTCGCTGACGGCGAGGTCGAGCAGCTGCCGCCGGGTGCCGCCGGCTGACTTCATCACCGCGAAGTCGGTGCGTCGCCCGTATCCCGCCATAGCCATGCTGTTGGCTACTGCCAGGCCGCTGTAGCCGACCGCGACCACCGTGAGCATCATGGCCAGGTTGTCCGTCAGTTTCGCGTCGGTGTTGTACTCCTCCAGCGCGAACTGCTCGGCGTTCTGCAACCGGGCTCCCGCGCTGAGGTGAGCCGGCGCCTGGTCGGCGGCCATGAAGATATTGTCGGTCAGGGCCGTAGGGTCATGCTCACGTACCGTGTCCCGGGAGAGTACGAACGAACCACGAGCCTGGTCGGGCGGCAGCACCTGAGCGACCCGCAACGGGGTGATGAGGCCGTCGGCGAACCGTACGGTGACCGTCGCGCCAGCCTGGACCTTCAGGAACTTCGCCATGGTTGTGTCCAGGACCGCCTCGCCCGGCCGCGACCAGCGAGGGTCTCGCGATCCGACCCCGTCGATCACGGTGTCGCCAGCGTCCGGCCGGGCTACGAACAGGCGGGTCGGCAGGGCGGCCCGGCCGACCGGGTTCTGCGTGACTGCCGCGTCACTCAGACCGGGCGCGTTGCCGGGGTCGATGAGCACCTGCCCGGCCAGTTGCTTGGTGGTCTCGGCGGGGTAGGCCATCCGCATGGTGTCGACCAGCCCACTTATCAGGACGGCGAAGCCGACCGCGACGATGACCGGGGCGGCCGTGGAGGCGGCTCGCCGGGTCGCGTTGAGCAGCTCGGCCCGGACAAGCATCGCGCCCGCGCCGGACGACCGGCGGGCGAACGGCGCCGTCGCCAGGCGTACCACCGGCCTGATGACGATCGGCGCCAGCAGCGCTGCGGCGGCGATCAGACACACCGATGTACCAATCGCCAGGTTGAGGCGGCCGTCCGCATCACCGACCGCGGTCATGAAGGCCAGCACCACACCAAGTCCGAGGATGGCCAGCCCGGCGATCCAGCGGCCCCTGCTCATCGGACGCTGCTCCGTCGCGGCGTCGAGCAGTGCCTCGATCGGTGCCACCCGGGCGGCCGAGCGGCTGGCCACCCATGCGCCCAGCACAGCCACCCCGGTGCCGACCGCGGTGGAGGCCAGCAACGGCCACGCCGAGATGATGATCCGGGAGTCGGGCGGCGTGACGTCGAGCCGATCGAGTGACGCCAGCATGGCGGGCGCGGCGAATATGCCGGCCAGACAGCCGACCACCGAGCCGAGCAGACCGACGATGGCCGCCTCACCTAGCACCATGCGGCGGATCTGGCGCGGGTCGGCGCCGATCGTTCGCAGCAGCCCGATCTCGCGGCGGCGCTGCGTCGTGGCGAGGGCCAGGGTGGCGGCGACCACGAAGATCGTGGTGAACAGGGCCATGACCGCCATCGCGCCGATCAACTGAGCGCCCAGGAACCGTTTGTGCGTGATGTAGCCGGGCTCCACGACACCTCGGGCGTCACCGGTCAGCGCGGAGCCGGCGTCGCCGACAATGCTGCCGGCCCGGTCGGCGATGTCTGAGACGGGGGATCCTCGCGGCACCAGCAGCCCGATCGTGGTTACCCCGGTGTCCCGTCGGGCGGCCTCGGCGTCGGTGAAGTAGAAGCCGTGGCCATCGGTCGTCCCGCTCACCGTGTAGGTGTGCATGCCGTCCGTGAGGCCGATCGGGAGAGCAGATCCGGCGGGCACTCCGAGATCAGTGCCGACCACCACCTCGTTGTCTGCCTGCGGCGCTCGGCCAGCGGTCAGCCGGTACGTCGCCAGCCGGGCGCTGGACCAGCCGTGTCCGGCCTCCATCGCGGCCTCGTCGGCCACTGGCTCGTCGTTGGCGAAGGCCTGCGCATAGAAGTTGCGGTCGATGATCGTCGCCTCGACGCCGTCGATCCCGTCGAACTGCCGGACCAGGTCAGCGGCTTCGCTCTCGCTCCACGGCACGCGGTCCCGGACAGCACCGGTCTGGTCCACCGCCTGGTTCGACACCACCAGAACCGGGGCGTCGGCCACTCGGGGCTGGGGCCGCGGCCGGCCCGAGTCGTAGAGGATGAAGGTGACGGCGATCAGGCCGACGCCGACGACGACGGCGAGGAAGGTGGCGAGGAAAGCCCGCCAGTGTTCGCGAATGTTGGCTGCGGCCAGCATCATGCCTCCAGCCGAGCCATCTGGGCGGCGATCCGGCTGGGCTTCGACCCGTCGGTCGGATCGAGCTCCAGGCGGTCGGCGATCCGGCCGTCCTTGAGGAAGATAACCACGTCGGCGTACGAAGCGGCGACGGGATCGTGGGTGACCATGAGGGTGGTCTGCGACTGCTGGTCGACCAGCAGTCGCAGCAGCGACAACACCTCGCGCGAGGTCTTGGTGTCGAGCGCGCCGGTCGGCTCATCGGCGACCAGCACGTCGGGCCGGGTGATCAGCGCGCGAGCCAGTGCGACCCGCTGCTGCTGACCGCCGGAGAGCTCGCTCGGCCGGTGCCCGGTGCGTTCGCCGAGGCCGACCGCGGACAGGGCCCGTGTCACTTCGGCACGGTCGGGGCGGCGGCCGGCGAAGCGCAGCGGCAGCTCCACGTTCTGCGCCGCGGTCAGAGACGCCACCAGGTTGAAGGCCTGGAACACAAAGCCGATCCGGTCCCGCCGTAGTGCTGTTCTCTGACGCTCGTCCATCCCGCTGATGTCCGCCCCGGCGACGAAGATCTGCCCCGCGCTGGGCTCGTCCAAGCCGGCAGCACACTGCAGGAGCGTGGACTTACCGGAGCCGGAGGGGCCCATGATCGCGGTGAAGGTGCCCGTCGGGAAGCCGATGGACACGCCGTCCAGCGCCTGAACCTCCTGGGTGCCTCGCTGATAGACCTTGTGCACGGCACGAAGCTCGACCGCCGTCGTCACAGACGAATGTTTTGTCGCAGTCATGCCTTGATTCGATCGTATGGACTGTGTGGCATGCACTGATCCAGGAAATAGTCTTTTTGGTAGAGCCCGCACTACCGCGCCAGGATCGGTCATTGGCCTACCATGGCGGGGTGCGAAGAGGCGGCGAGATGCGAAGCCGGACCGCCTGGCAGGCGATGGCCCTGCATCCAGTCGGATTCCTTGCCTCGGCCTGGCCCTGGCGAGCCCTGCTCTACCTGCTCTCGGGCGTACTCGCCGGCGCCCTCACGATGTGCCTGTTCGTCGCGGTGGTCACCGTCGGCATTCTCACCGTCGTCGTGATCGTCGGGGTCGTGCTGTTGTTGGCCGCCGCGCTGATGGGACTGCCCTTCGCGCGCCTGGAGCGGCAGCGGCTGCGGCTGGTGGACCTGGACGGAATCCAGGATCCGCACCGGCCACCGGAGGAGTCGGGGCTGCGCGCATGGTTGCGTACCCGGCTGAAGGAGTCGGCGACCTGGCGCGAACTGATCCTGATGGTGATCTCGCTGACCGCGCTCTGGTGGGTCGACGTCGCCGTACTCGGCTTGGCCTTTGTGGTGCCGGCACTGTGCATCGGCGCGCCGATCGACGATCCGTACGCCTGGCCCTGGGCCGTGCTGGGCGTACTGCTGCTGCTCGCCGCACCCTATTCGTTGACCGCCTGGGCGGGTGCCCGCGCGACACTGTGCCGGATTGTCCTCGCGCCTCGGGACGACGAAGTCGACCCGAACCTGAAAGAGATCACCGAGTCACGAGCGCGGCTGCTCGACGCGTTCGAGGCCGAGCGGGCGCGCATCGAGCGCGACCTGCACGACGGCGCTCAGCAGCGGCTCGTCTCGCTCAGCGTGATGCTGGGCCTGATGACCCTGGACGTGCCCGAGAACTCCTCGCTCCACCGCGAGATCGGGTCGGCGCAGGAGCAGCTCGCCCTGGCGTTGGCCGACCTGCGCCACTTGGTCCGCGGGCTGAACCCGCAGGTGCTCGCCGACAACGGGCTGGTAGCCGCGCTCGAGGAGGTGGCCAGCCGGTTCTCGGTGCCGGTCTCGCTCGACCTGCGGCTCGCCGGACGGCTGCCGCAGCCTGTCGAAACCGCTGCTTACTATGCCGTCACCGAGGCGCTGGCCAATGTGGCCAAGCACAGCCGGGCCGATCGGGTCGAGCTGATCGGGCGGCACCACGCCGACATTCTGGTCTTGGAGGTCAGGGACAATGGTGTGGGCGGCGCGGATGCCTCCGCCGGGACCGGGCTGACTGGGCTCGCGGACCGCCTGGCCGTGCTGGATGGGCGCATGCGGGTGTCCAGCCCGCCGGGCGGTCCGACTCTCGTACTGATGGAGATTCCATGCCCCTTCGGGTGACACTTGCCGAGGACTCCGCTCTCTTTCGGGAGGGCCTGGTGAGCATCCTCGGCCGATTTGGGCACGAGGTTATCGACGCGGTGGCGGACGCCGACGCGCTGGCCGACGCCGTCCAGGCCCGGCGCCCGGACATCATCATCACCGACGTCCGGATGCCGCCGGGCAACGCCAACGACGGGCTGCGAGCCGCCGTACAGCTCCGTCGGTCCAACCCCGGCCTGCCCGTGTTGGTCCTCAGCCAGTACGTAGACCAGTCGTACGCGGCACAGTTGCTGGATTCCGACAACGGCGAGGGCGTCGGCTACCTCCTGAAGGACCGGGTCGGCGCGGTCGTGGAGTTCAACGCTGCGGTGGAACAGGTCTCGGCCGGGGAGACGGTCGTCGATCCCGAGGTGGTCCGCCAGCTGATCAGTCGGCGGCCGGATCCGAGGCAGCGGCTGACCGCCCGCGAGCTCGAGGTCCTCGCGCTGATGGCGGAGGGCCGCTCCAACGACACCATCGGCAAGCGGCTGCACGTCACGGACGCGGCGGTCAACAAGCACATCGGCAACATCTTCAGCAAACTTGACCTGCCGGCCGCGATGGACGGCCACCGGCGGGTGCTCGCGGTGCTGGCCTACCTGCGGAGCTGAGCCGCAGGGTCACCGACCTCGGCCTGGCTGCCCAGCCGCGAGATCGCAGAACTCGCCGTCGAAGAAGAGCAGCGGCTCGCCCGCGTCGGGAGTGTGGTGGACCGCGACTACCTGGCCGATCAGGATCGTATGGTCGCCGCCCGGTATCACGTCCCGGACGACCGAGTCGATCCACGCGAGGGCGCCGTTAATACGCGGTGTGCCGGTGACCGGCGACGCCTGCCAACTCACCCCGGCGAACTTGTCCGGCCGGGAGGTCGCGAAGCGACGCCCCAACGCTTCCTGCCGTGCGCTGAGGATGTTGGTCCCGAACGAGCCGGCCCGCACGATGCGCGGCAGGCTGCGGCCGCGGTTCGAGCTGGACACCATGACCAGTGGCGGGTCGAGGGACAGCGACGTGAACGACTGGCAGGTGAAACCGACGGGCTCCTCGTCAAGGGCGGTGACGACGGTTACGCCGGTGCAGAACCGGCCCATCGTCCGACGGAATTCCCGCTCGTCGACCTCGGGCGCTCGCGCTGCGATAGGTGGAACAGCCCCGGCTGCGGTCTCCATGGCCGCGACGGTGCGCGGCCTCTCTATAACTCGCCTATAGCGTCAGCCGGCGGGAACCTATAGGAACGCGATATCCCGCCCACGGACTCTTCGCCGAGTAAGCCGCGACGCCGTCTGCGAAGGGTGAGTCGATTGTCAGCGATCCTTGCTGGTCACCAGGCCGGGCCCGGCGCCGATGAACTCGAGCGCCGGCTCGGCGATCCGTGGGATCCGGACAATCCGCTTGGCTTCGACCGGATCCTGCTGCCACGTCACCCTGGCCATGCTCGCCCTCGCCGTCCTGACCATCCTCACCGCCACCGCCCAGCAATCCCACGCTGACACGGAGATGATCGCGTTGCCCGTCGCCGAGATCCGCCGACGCCAGTCCTTTGATCAACCCATGAAGCTGGCCGCCTGCGCGGAAATGAGCTTCACTCGAGACCATCGCCGCTGACGATGAAGAGCGCGCGCGGTTGAAGCCCGCAGTCGACGACCTCCGCAGCTCACTGAGCCATTCCGCGCCAGGCCAAGGTGAACGATGAATCTCTCGCCGCGTCACGCTGAGGAGCCTCTCGTGCCGACCGGATCCCGGGCGGTCAGCCCGGGACCCTTCAGGTAGCCTGATTTTCAGGCGAGTGGAATAGCGCCGATAAGGCGCAACCCGTGTTGGGTATCGGTTCGTGTCGATCCTCGGACACAAGCATGTTTTATCTGTGCAACGTATGACGTAGCGGTGGTCAAGTATGCTTGACCACCGCCAAAATCCCTCCAAGACGGAGCCCAGCACTGCTCGTAGTGGCAGGCTGGGTGCGAGAGCTGCGACGTCGCGCGCCAGCTCATCGGTCATCCCCGCTGTTGTTGTGCCTGGTCAGCCGAGCGGCGCACGCGGTGTTCCTCGCTCACCTGCCGCGGCGATGAAGCGGCCACCGCTACCGCTTCCGAGCCTTGCCGTCACCCGCAGTCGCGTGGCTGTTTACGGCCTGGTCACGCTCAATGCGCACGGTCGAATCGCTGATCGGTCGGCGATGAAGGTGCTCCAGTGGGTTCCCGGTCTGCGATTGAGTATCAGGGAGCGCCGTGGGCTGATTGTGGTGTCTGCTGATCAGCAAGGCGTCTTCAAGGTGACAAAGGAAGGTCACGTCCGGCTGCCGGCGGTGGTCCGTCAGTGGTGCGGCCTTGCCGCCGGCGACCGCGTGTTCATCGTGGCTGAACCAGCCAGCAGACGCCTGGTGGTTCACCCGCCGGCAAAGCTCGACGAGATGATTGCGCAGGCTCACGATGCGGTGTTCGGGGGCGAGCATGAGTGATGCTGCGGCGAATCGTGCTGAACTGGACGCAGCTCGGCTGCTCCTTGCCCGGATGGGTATCTCGCCTGCTGATCTTCTGGAAGCTGCGGTGGCTCGTCCTCCGTCGCCGGCCTTCGCCGAATACGTCCCTGTAGTGGCGGCTGCGGTCACTGTAGGTACGCGCCGCGCCTACGGCTCCTACTGGAAGCGTGTCGTGGAGCACTGGGGGCAGCGGAGACTGGACGAGCCCACACCGTCGGAGATTGAGCACTTGGCGGAATACGTCAAGACGCACGTTGTGGCGCGGCGGAATGCCCGCGGAGGTCGAAGCGCAGCAGAGCACCTTATCGCCGCCCTGCGTTGTCTCTACAAGAGGGCGGTCGTGCGACGAGCATCCGCGTTTCGCACCCGCGGCGGCTATCCGTCGTACGACGGCGGCCGCGCCAGGCCTCCTGCTTGGCGCGGTTGCCGCACAGGCGCATCGAGCACCACTTGCCGGCGCCGGAGCGTGAGGTGCCGTAGAACACCCAGCGGCAGGCGTCGCTCGTGCACCGTGAGCCGGGGCCAGGTGCCGGCTGCTTGTGGACCGGTTCCGGTGCGGCCGGCTACGCCTGATGATCGGCGCCCTCGGTCAGGTACCGGTAGGCGCGCCGGTCACCGGGGCGGCACATGCGGTGCCATCCCGGCGAGCAGGCGGCAGCCAACCGGGTTTACCAGGATCGTGGAATCGGGTCTGCTAGCCCGTCGAGTGCAGTGGCGGCCGGTTCTACGGCACCGGGACACCGTCGCAGCCCTGATCGATTCGGCCCGTGGCGAAGTACGACACCATTTCGGCAGCGCAGTCCGGCACTCTCAGGACCGATCCGTGCACATCGTCGTCGACGGTGAACATCGTGCCACCGACGGCGGCGCGCATCTGCGGCGTCCACTCGTACGGGGATCCGGCTTCGTAGCGGTGTCCGGCCAGCACCAGCGACCCCGCGGCGGGTCGTAGCTGGACTTCCCGGCCCGGCAGCGGCCAGCCGGCGCACCCGGCGGAGAACACGGTGGCCCGACCGGTCACCGGGTTCTGTTCGAGGCGCTGCTGGTACTCGGCCCAGGCGGTGGCGAAGTCAAACCGAGCGGGGTCCTCGTTGCAGACGGTTGCCTTTTGCATCGTTGGGTTGAAAACCTCCGGTGCGCCCGGTGGGATCATGCGCGGGCGTGCACTGAAGATCTCCCTGACCGTGGGCGGTGCGGTGGTGCCAGTCCAGCCCCGCAACTCGGCAAGCGCCTGGCTGACCCGCGTCCAGTCCCGTGAGTCCTGGCCGGCCAGTCGCGCGACCATTGCACCGTCCGCGGGCCGGCTCAGGTCGGTGTACTGCTTCGGGTTTGTGTCGTAGGCGCGAACGAGCTCTAAAATCGCGGCCCGTACCTGCCCGGCGGAGGTACCGAAGCCATACGTGTCGTGGCGCGACGCGATCCATGCCGCGAGGCGCGAGAATCGGCGCTCGACGGCTGCGGCGCGGCCGTCGTCGAACGAGTCCACGCTGAACTCCGGAGACGCCACACTGTCCAGAAACATGCGCCCCACGCTGCCGGGGAAGTTGCTGCGATACACCGCGCCGAGCCAGGTGCCCCAGGACACGCCGAGGAAGTTGAGCTTCCGCTCCCTCAAAGCGACCCGGACGCGTTCGAGGTCGCGGGCAACGTTCACCGTGGTGAGCTGACCGAGGATGTCGGGATCGGACTGCCCGCACGCAGCGTTGCCGGCCACCTCGGCGTCGTAGTTGGCCCTGGCCGCCGCCTCGGTCAGGGGCCCTGACGTCGGTGGCCCGCCCGGTCCCGCGTTCGTGCACCTGACCTTGGTGCTGTAGCCGGTCCCGCGCGGATCGAAGCCGATCAGGTCGTACCGGTCGCCCAGTCGCGCGCTTTCCTGGTTCGTCATCATGAAGTCGAGGGGCGTGAGGTATCCGCCGGCGCCCGGCCCGCCCGGGTTGACCGCGATGCTGCCCAACCGACGCGTCTGGTACGCCGCCCTGAGCCGCGTGATCGCGACGGTGATCTGCCGGCCTTGCGGCTGGCGGTAGTCCAACGGGACGCCGACCGTGCCACAGTCCATCCGGTTCAGCAGGGCGCGGAACTCCGGTATCCGTTCGTCGGGGACGTCGCGGGACCGAAGCACCTCGTCGGAGTAGGTGGGGCAGGGCTGCCAGTCGACCGTAGGCTCGGCATGTCGCGCCGCCTCCGCGGCGGGCGAGCCGGCGACCAGCCATGCCAGCGCGCCAGCAGCCACCGCTACCGCCGCGACTACCTTCCGGCCGGCGCGGCGACCGACGGTGCCTTCCTTTTCGTCCTCCATCACGTTGGCGAGTACCGGCTTCGGTGTTTGGGTGGCCGTCGTTGTGGCCTTGGTCGTGGTCATGGCGAACAGACTGGTGGTAGGGGCGTTGCCCGGGCATGAACGGAAGCGTTAACGCCCCTGTTGCGGCCGACCTGCTATGACTTGGACCCATGCGAGTGCTGGTGGCGGAGGACGAGCGGGATCTGGCCGATCTGGTGGCCGTGGGGCTGCGCCGGCATGGATGGCGCCCTCACGACGCACGTCAGCCGAGTGCTGTCCGAGATGGGCCTGCGCGATCGTGTACGGGCCGTCGTCTACGCCTACAAATGCGGCCTGACACGCGCCTGAGCCGCTCCTGTTCCGGCGAGGGCGGGGAACCGTACGGTCAATTCAAGTCCGCCGCCGGGATTGGGCCGGGCGTCGAGGGTGGCGTGGTGGGCTTGGGCGATCGAGGCGACGATGGACAGCCCGAGGCCGGCGCCGTCAGTGGCTCGGGTGCGGGTATGGAGTCTGCGGAACGGTAGGAACAGTTCGGTGATCCGTTCCGCTGGTACGTCGGGGCCGGTATTGCGGACGGTCAGGGTGCCGGTCTCGGTGAGGTTGACGTGGACGGTTCCGTCGGGGTGGTTGTACTTCACCGCGTTCTGGAAAAGGTTGGTCAGGAGCCTGTGGAGCAGCACCGGGTCGCCTGGGACAGTGGCCGGCTGGGTATCCAGGGTGACGATGATGCCGTCCGGGACCATCTCGTCGGCCGCTTGGCGGGTCAGCAGGTCGAGGGCCACCGGTTGGGTGGTGTCCAGGCCGTGTTCGGCCTGGGCGAGGAGCAGTAGCGAGTCGATCAGCCGTTCGGTGCGCTGGTTGGCGGTCAGCAGTTTCTGCCGTACCTCGGTGAGGTGGTCCGGTAGCCGGTCGTCCAGCCCGATCTGGATCGCTGCCCGCTGGGTGGCTAGTGGGGTGCGCAGTTCGTGGGCGGCGTTGGCGATGAAACGCCGCTGGCTGTCCACTGATCGTTCCAGCCGTTCCAGCATCGCGTCGAAGGTGTCGGCGAGGTCTCTGAGCTCGTCGTGGGGACCGGTCAGGGCGATCCGCTCGTGCAGGTTGGACAGGGAGAGCCGGTGCGCGGTGGCGGTGATGTGCCGCAGTGGGCGCAGCAGTCGTCCGGCCAGCCACCACCCTGCTGCCACCGAGACGACTGTGAGCACGGCGATCGTGATGGTCGTGACAGTCCATTGGTAATGCAGCACCGCGTCAGGCAGACGGCTTACGTCCTTCGCGTAGTAGTTTCCCGAACCAGGTGCGGCGTCCAGAGGCATCCAGGGAAGCGCGCGAGACTTCGTGCCGACGACCTGACGTTTCAGCATGTTGCTGATCAGCAGGTTCACCACGGTGAGCGCGATCGTCATGGTGACCAGGAACAGGCCGGTATACAGGACGGTGAGGCGCATCCGCATCGTGCCGAGCCGCCGCGCCAGAGGTTGCCAGGTACGACCGGTCACAGCAGGTATCCGGCGCCTGGCACGGTCCGAATGCAGGGCGGGTCGCCGAGCTTGGCACGCAGCCGGCTGACGATGACGCGCACCACACTGGAGAACGAGTCGACGTGTTCGTCCCACGCCGACTCCAGCAGCGTCTCGGTGCTCACGACTGCCCCGTTCGCCCGCATCAATACCTCCAGTACGGCGTATTCCTTCAGCGACAGCCGCAGAAAGCGGCCGTCGCGGGACGCCTGCAGACGGTAGGTGTCCAGCACGATGCCGTGCCGCTCCAGCATTGGCGGCTGCAACGCCTCGCTGCGCCGCCCCAAGGCCTGCACCCGCGCCACCAATTCGGTGTAGTCGAAGGGTTTGGGTAGGTAGTCGTCGGCGCCCAAACCCAAGCCGGCAACCCGCTCAGGCACCGACGCGGCCGCGGTCAGCATCAGGATGCGGGTACGGGCCCCGGCCCGCACCAGGTCCCGGCAGATCACATCGCCGTGCACCTCGGGCAGGTCCCGGTCCAGCACCAGCACGTCGTAGTCGTTGACGGCCAGCCGTTCCGCCGCGGCGGCGCCGTCATAGGCCACGTCGACCGCCATGGCGTGCCGGCGCAGCCCCACGGCCACCAGATCGGCCAGATCCCGCTCGTCCTCCGCCACCAGCACTCGCATGGGTCCAAGTCATAGCAGGTCGGCCGCAACAGGGGCGTTAACGCTTCCGTTCATGCCCGGGCAACGCCCCTACCACCAGTCTGTTCGCCATGACCACGACCAAGGCCACAACGACGGCCACCCACGCACCGAAGCCGGTACTCGCCAACGTGATGGAAGACGACATGTTGGGCACCGCCGGCCGGATTCCGGACCGGAAGCGGCGGTTGCACCGGGCCAATGCGACGGCCGTCCTGCTGACGATCGTCGCGCTGGCCGCCGCGGCCTGCTCCAGCAGCGGCGATTCGGGCAACACGGCGACGACCGGGGCTTCCGGGGCCGGTTCGGCACCCGACAGTGTGGGCTTTGCCACGTGCATGCGTGAGAACGGCCTTCCAAGCTTTCCGGACCCCCAGCCCGGAAAGGGCATGGGAGACGGGATCGACGTCAACTCTGAAGCGTTCAAGAAGGCGATGAACGCCTGTAAGCAGCTCATGCCGGTTGGTGATCCGCAGGCGGGCACCCAGAATCAGTGGTCCTCGTCGGACAAGCTCAAGTACGCCCAGTGCATGCGGGAAAACGGTGTGCCGAGCTTTCCGGACCCCGCTGCGGACGGCGGTTTCAAACTCGACACCGACCCCAACTTTCCGCAGTTCAAGGCGGCAGAGACCGCCTGCGCGAAGTACCAGCCGGAGAGCATGCGGAACCAGACCCCCAAGAAGCCGGGCGGCGGGTCGTGAGTACGACGCAGATCTCGGTGGAAGACGCGGACGTCAGCCCGGCCGGTGGGAAGGGCCGACGTCCGCGCCCCGGACGCCGTGGGCGGCGTGGATGGGTGACGACGGTTGTCGTGGTGGCCCTGGTCGCGGTCGCTACGGGGATCGTGATCGTCGTCACCGACCCGTTCGGCGGCCGGACGAAGAACACGTCGACCGAAAGCACCGCCTCGACCGGGTTGGCGCAGGTGACCAAGGGAACCCTGTCCGCCCGTACCCAGGAGAACGGGACGCTGGGCTACGGGGGTGACTACCAGGTGGTCAACAAGGCCAGTGGCACGGTCACCAGGCTGCCGAACGTTGGCGACGTGGTCGGTCAGGGCAAGGCGCTCTACCTGGTCGACGGGAAGCCGGTGATCCTGCTGCAGGGCGGCGTGCCGGCCTATCGGGACTTGGACTGGGGCACGGAGGGTGCTGACGTTCGGCAGTTGAACGCCACGCTCGTCGCCCTCGGATACGCCACCAAGGACGAGATCGCCCCGGGTTCGGACTACTTCGGCCGGCAGACCTACAACGCCCTCAAGGAACTGCAAGACGACGTGGGCCTCGGCGAGACCGGACGACTGCCGCTCGGGCAGGCGGTGTTCGTGCCGGCCAAGGAGATCAGGATCACCAAGGTGACCGCGGTACGCGGTGGTTCGGCAGCGCCCGGCGCCGCGGTCCTGCAGGCCTCCTCGACCCAGCGGCAGGTGGCCGTCTTGCTGAACGCAAGCCAGCAGTCAGACGTCAAGGTCGGTGACAAGGTCACCATCTCACTGCCCACCGGCAGGACCACGCCCGGTGTGGTCTCGTCGGTCGGGAAGGTGGCGACGAAGAGGGACAGCAAAACCACCGTTGACGTGTATGTCACGCCGTCGAAGCCGGAGGAGACCGGACAGCTCGACCAGGCACCGGTACTGGTGTCCATCATTTCCGAGACGGTGGAGGACGTGCTGTCAGTGCCGGTTAACGCGCTGCTGGCGATGGCCGGCGGAGGGTACGCGGTCGAGGTGGTTGAGGCCGCTGGTGCGCATCGCCTGATCCCGGTGACAACGGGGTTGTTCGACACCAGCGTCGGGAAGGTCGAGGTCACGGGTGACGGCCTAACGGCGGGCCAGAACATCGTGGTGCCGGCCTCATGACCGGCCTGGACAGCCCGACAGTGGCCACGCAGACAAGGGCGGCCGGTGGTGGCCGACACACTGGTTGGCCGGTCCTGCAACTGGACGAGGTGACCAAGATTTACCCCGGAGCGACGCCGGTGGTGGCGCTGGACAAGGCCAGCTTCACCATTCACCGGGGCGAGCTGGTGGCGATCGTGGGCCCATCGGGCTCGGGAAAGTCGACCCTGTTACAGGTGATGGGCACCCTGGACCGTCCCACGTCGGGGACGGTCCGGATCGTCGGCGACGACGTCGCCAAGATGTCGGACCGGGCTTTGGCGGGACTGCGGGCCACCCGGATCGGGTTCGTGTTCCAGCAGTTCTTCCTGGCCCAACACGCCACCGCCCTGGAGAACGTCGCCGACGGGCTGCTGTACTCATGTGTCAGGCAGGGTGCACGGCTGGCGGCCGCGGCCGAGGCACTGGCCCGGGTCGGGCTGAGTCATCGGGTCGATCACCGTCCGCCGGAACTGTCGGGAGGTGAACGACAGCGGGTCGCGATCGCCCGGGCCCTGGTCGGCAACCCGGCGATCGTGCTGGCCGACGAACCCACCGGCAACCTCGACAGTGTCTCCGGAGTGGCGATCTTCAAGCTGCTCACGGAGCTCAACGCCGAGGGCACCACCATCATCATGATCACCCATGATCGTGAACTGGCCGCACGGCTGCCGCGCCGCATCGAGGTCCTCGACGGCCAGATCGTCGCCGACGTCAGCTCGGCGGAGCAGCCGCTGTCCACCGAAAGGCACCTGCCATGACAACCACGGCTCCCGCTCCTGGGCGGCTGCATCCGGCCGACCTGGCCCGGACCGCCAGCGTGGGGCTGCGCAACAGGCGGATGCGGGCCGTACTGTCAGCGCTGGGCATCGCCATCGGCGTCGCGGCGATGGTCGCGGTGATGGGGTTGTCCGCCTCGTCCCAGGCCGGGCTGCTAGCCGAGATCGACAAACTGGGTACCAATCTGCTCAAGGTCACCCCGGGCCAGAGCCTGGGCGGCGGCGACGCCACGCTGCCCCTCGACGCTCCGGCGATGATCGCCCGGATCGGCCCGGTCGAAACGGCCCAGAGCACCGGTAGCACCAAGGCCAACGCCTACCGCAGCCCGTACATCCCGAGCATCAACACCAACTCACTCACGGTCAACGCCGCGAGCCTGGACCTGCCCGCCGCAGTACGCACGACCATCGCCCAGGGCAGATACCTCAACGCCGCCACCGCCGAGCAACCGGTCGCCGTACTCGGCTCGGTCGCCGCCGCCCGACTGGGCATCGCCCAGATCCACCTAGACGAACGTATCTGGGTCGGCGGGCAGTGGTTCTACGTCGCGGGGATCCTCAATCCCGTGGCACTAACCCCCGAACTCGACGAATCGGTCCTGGTCGGCTACCCGGCCGCGCAGAAATACCTGCACTTCGACGGCCATCCCTCCACCATCTACGTGCGGGCCCAGACCGAGCATGTCAATGACGTCTACAGCGTGCTGGCCGCGACGGCCAACCCGGAAAACGCCAGTGAGGTCAGCGTCAGCCGGCCCTCAGCCGCTCTCGTGGCCCGCGCCGCGGCCCAGTCCGCGCTCAACGGCCTGTTCCTCGGGCTCGGAGCGGTGGCCCTGCTCGTCGGCGGTATCGGAGTCGCCAACACCATGGTCATCTCCGTCCTCGAGCGCCGATCTGAGATCGGACTGCGGCGCGCGCTCGGCGCTACCAAGGGCCACATCCGCCTCCAGTTCCTGTCCGAGGCGATCCTGCTCGCCGCGCTCGGCGGCGCCGCTGGAGTGGCGATGGGCACAACGGCCACAGCGATCTACGCCGGTGTCAAAGGCTGGGCCACAGTAGTTCCGCCGCTCGCCTGGGCAGGAGGGCTCGGTGCGGCCATAGCCATCGGCGCCATCGCCGGACTGCTCCCCGCGCTCCGCGCGGCCCGCATGCAACCCACCGAGGCACTCCGCATCGCCTGAATCAAACGCCCGGCTGCCCGGCGTCGCGGCGAAGGATCGCCGCGTGCCGGGCAGCCGGCACGCCGCCGACGACGACGAGGCCCGATGGGACCCCAGCGGACAGGACGAGACGTAGGACACGCTCGTCGGACGAGCACCCACCGAGCACCCCAACGTCCACAAGGGACGAAAAATGATGAAGGCGCCTGACCCACGTTTCCACAGGCCAGGCACCTTTTGATCTTGTGCGTCCGAAGGGACTCGAACCCCTAACCTTCTGATCCGTAGTCCGAAGCCTGGAGCGTATACTTCTACAACTGGCACTTTGTCAAAAACTCGTCCGAGCGCAAGCCCCGAATCCATCCGCGTTCTCGCAGTTCCACGCCGTGCGCGCGGAACTCATCCTGACCCGTCGATGTACAAGTAGATGTCGCGCTTACGCCGAGTCCCCGTGCATACAGAGGGAGTGTGTCGATGATTTCGGCTCTGGCTCGCTTTCGGTGGTCACAGAAAGTAGTTCCGACGGCAACAGTTCGATATTGCAGGTCAGGCAGGCTGCGGGCGTGTCCAGCCACTCGGCGAGCCGCAGTTGTAGATTCTTCCCCGAAGCTGACCAGCTCAGAGAAACGCCAGCACATGAGGGCAATCCCGGGGCATCTCTGCCTACTACCGAATGTCACCACCGAAAGTGAGCCAGAGCCGAAATCACGCAGTCCCCAACCCGAACTACCCGCGAGCACAACTCACAAAATGTGTGCCTGAGCCAGTTTTCAGGCGGAACCGACAGGCCGGATGCCAACCATTCCGTGGCGCACGGAGCGGGCCGCAAGATGTCGCGCGCC
>NZ_JAAALO010000010.1 GCF_009908295.1 Micromonospora rubida | reverse complement strand
GCGGCCATCGCGCATCACTCTCCTTCACTCGGACTTTGCCGTCTCGAAGGATCGCGCGGTGGCCGTCTCTCATCTACGCAACACGCCCATCACGGGCAAGTCGTACACCACTTCCGTGGACGCGACCCCATGGCCGTCACCTCCACACAGCACTCGCGTGCCGTTCGTCCGCTGCCGATTCAGGGGGCGGAGCGGCAGCGCGGCACGGTGGTGCTGGCTGCGGTGGGCCGTTTCCGCGCCCCGAGGCTTCTCGGGAAGGAGTCGGAAGGCGTTGTTTCGATGATCGGTGAACTAAGTAAGCGAGTCCTGTCCGACCGATCAGGCTCTTTCGAGTTGTGCCCCTCTGCCCGTGTCTCCGGAGGTGGAGGGGGGTTTGTGGGCGCGGCAGGTTTCGAACCTGCGACCCCTCGCTTGTAAGTTCCGTGACGCTCCGTCCACCGAGGTCCGCCGGCATCCATCACCAGGAAAGATCGACATTTACCGCCGCTCCCGGCCCGCCCTGAACGTCAGTGAACAAGACGAGAACTGAGACGATTCACAACGAGCTACGAGAGCGGCCAAGCGGCGATGGGGCTGACGCCCAACGCTGCGAGCGTAGGCAAAGTGCAGTGCCGGAGTAGTGCCCTGTAGAAGTGCGGGAGACGCACTGCCACGTCTCCGGCGGAGACAAGCGCGCACGCCACCAACCGAGACCGCCGCTGCCCTGACGATGAGGGGAGATCCACCAGTTCCGCAGCGTTCCGGGGCCGAGCGGCCTCCCAGGGACCGTCGGCGACCGACCAGGCATGCAAGATCGTGCTCGATCCCGGAAAGTGGGGCCTCCTCCCCGCAACGAGGCCCCACTGCCCCTGATCGAGCACGATCTTGCTCCCCGATTCAACGCGACCCAACGCGCTCGTGTGCGCTCGTGTGGGCCTAGACCCACGCGGGGGGGCCAGGATCCGTCCGCGCAGGGAGCAAGCCCGAACGGCCCGGAGCGGGCCGGCCCCCGGCGAACCCCACCCCGCTCTCATCCACGCCGAGCCGACAGCGCGCGAGCCGAGCCGAGACAGGCCGACTTCGACACAGGCTCTAATCGGTTGGCACCGCGCCACCTCACCGCATTACCGTGCCGGTCGTGCCCATCCACGATAACGAGGTCCGAGCCACCGTCGGTCAGATGCGCCGCCTGGTGGCGGCCCAGTGTCCGCAGTGGGCCGACCTTCCCGTTACAAACTTGGCCGACGAGTTGGAGGGCACCGACCACGTACTGTTCCGGATCGGCAACGACCTCGTCGCCCGTACGCCCAAGATTGCCTCGGCGGTCGACCAAGCCGATTCTGATGCTCGATGGCTGCCCGTGTTGGCGCCTCACCTGCCGGTGCGGATTCCCGTTCCGCTGCACATCGGCGAGCCGGGCGCGGGCTATCCGTGGCGGTGGACGGTGGTGCCGTGGGTTCCGGGCGATACACCGCCCCGCCTCGGCTGCGACGACGTACCCCTGGCCCGCGACGTGGCGGCCTTCGTCCACGCCCTGCGCCGGGTGGATCCTGCCGGAGGCCCGGTCAAGCCACCGGGTTCCCGCGGGGCCGCCCTGCGCCACGTCGACGCGAACGTCCGCCGTGTGCTGCCTCGCCTCGCCGAGCATGACGACGGCTTCGACGTGGCCGCGGCCGAGGCCGCCTGGGACGCCTGCCTCGCCGCTCCCGACTGGGACCGAGACCCCGTATGGATCCACGGCGACCTGCAGCCGGGCAACCTGATCACCGACGCCGGCCGGCTGGCCGCGGTCGTCGACTTCGGGGCACTCGGTGTCGGCGACCCGGCACCAGACGTGGCACCGGCGCTGTGGACCTTCACCGGCGCGGCCCGGGACGCGTACCGGAAGGCAGTCGAGTACGACGACGCCACCTGGCACCGCGCCTGCGGCTGGGCCCTCGCACCGTCGCTGACGGGCATCGACCACTACCGGCACACCTTTCCCCGCATGGCCGAGCACGGCCGCCGGATGGTCCGCGCAGTGATCGCCGAACTGACGTGAGTGCCACTGCCAGCGAGTGGCTCCGCGCTCAGCGGACCCGCCAGTCGCAGAGGCGGCACGCGACGAACCCTGATGTTGGGGCCGGCAGACACAGCAGCTGGAACGCGACGAACTGAGACGACAGCGGGCCGCCGGTCACCCGGCGGCCCGTTCTCGTGCTGGTCAGAGTGTGGGCGCGGCAGGTTTCGAACCTGCGACCCCTCGCTTGTAAGGCGAGTGCTCTCCCACTGAGCTACGCGCCCCGAACGCCCGCGTGGCGGGCCGGAGTCCGGCAATCCTACCCTGCCGGCCCCGGCCCGACGCGCCGGTGTGCCTGGGTGGGATCAGGCGGCGACGGCCTCGGCGAGGGCCTTGCGCCAACCCTGCTGGTCGCGCGCCTCGCCCGGCATGTTCATCTCGGCGAACCGGACGACGCCGGCCTTGTCGATCACGAAGGTGCCCCGGTTGGCGATGCCGGCGACGTCGTTGAACACGCCGTACGCCTGGGCCACCGCGCCGTGCGGCCAGAAGTCGGCCAGCAGCGGGAACTGGTAGCCCTCCTTGTCGGCCCAGATCTTGTGGCTGTAGACCGAGTCCACGCTGACGGTGAGCACCTGCACGTCGTCGTTGACGTACTCGTTGAGGTTGTCCCGCACCTCGCAGAGCTCGCCCTGGCAGATGCCGGTGAAGGCGAGCGGGTAGAAGACCAGCAGCACGGTGCGCTTGCCACGGAAGTCCGACAGCCGGACCTCCTGGTTGTTCTGGTCCTTGAGCACGAAGTCCGGCGCGTCGGCGCCAACCTCGATCGGCATGCAAGCTCCTCAGGTCGAGTCAGGGTGGCACCAGCCTGCCACCACACCCGGCGGCCGGGGCTGCGGGTGTGGTGGCGGAGGGCTGCTGCCCGATCTTGCCCCGGGCGGGGCCGCTGCTGCTACTTCTTGGCCTTCGCGCCCCGGCGCAGCACCAGGCGGGCGCCGCTCCAGTCTCGGCCGGCGTTGACCGTGGAGGTCTGCTGGAGGCCAGCGGTGGGCGCGGACTCCGCGACCTCGCTCGGCTCGACGTGACCCTCCCGCCCGGCCTTGGGCGTCAGCAGCCACACGACGCCGTTGTCGGCCAGCGGGCCGAGGGCGTCGACGAGGAGTTCGAAGAGATCACCGTCACCGTCGCGGTACCACACCAGCACCGCGTCGACCACCTCGTCGGTGTCCTCGTCGGCCAAATCTCCACAGCGGTCGGTCAGGGCGTCCCGGAGATCCTGGTCGACGTCTTCGTCGTACCCCATCTCCATGACGACCATCCCCGGCTCGATCCCGAACCGGTCCGCCAGGCTGCGTACCCCGTCGGCGGCCTGACCAGCGGTCGCGCTCACTGTCGCGTGCCTCCTCATCTCGTCCCTGCTCGCGGCATCGTTGCGATGCCGTCAGGCAAAGTCCACACACTCGTGGCTCCCCGCGCAAGTGGCGCACCGGGTGGATCGGAATTTACCGTGCCAGCAGCGTACGGGCACCCTGGGTGATGGCCTTCTCGGAGACCAGCACCTGGTGCGCTGCCGGGCCTAATGGTACAAACGAGTCAATTGCCGCCACCCGGAGCGCCGCCCCGACATACCCCCCGTCCACCAACGCCGCGAGCACCCCCTCCCCGACCCCGCCGGACCGGCGCGTCTCGTCCACGACCAGCACCCGGCCGGTCACGGAGGCCTCCCGGACGATGTCCGCGACCGGCAGCGGCGCGATCCAGCGCAGGTCCACCACCCGGATGCCGACCCCCTCGTCGGCGAGGGCGGCGGCGGCGCGCAACGACATCCGCACGCCGTTACCGAAGGTGATGATGGTGACGTCCTCGGCCGAGCCCACGCCGTACACCCGGGCCCGCCCGACCGGGGCGTGCCCGGCCGCCCACTCCTCCGGCTCCGGATAGTCGGCCAGCCACTCGCCGTCGCCCTCGGCGTACAGGTCGCGGGTGTGGTAGAGCGCGATCGGCTCGACGAAGACGCACACGCTGCCGTCCACCGCCGCGCTCGCCAGGCAGGCGCGCAGCATCGGCCCGGCGTCGTCCGGGCGGGCCGGCACGGCGACCACCAGCCCCGGCACGTCGCGGAGCACGGCGAGGGAGTTGTCGTTGTGGAAGTGCCCGCCGAAGCCCTCCTGGTACGCCAGCCCGGGCACCCGGACCACCATCGGGTTGCGGAACGCGCCCGAGGAGAAGAACCGCATGGTGGCCGCCTCGCCGCGGAGCTGGTCCTCGGCGTTGTGCAGGTACGCCAGGTACTGGATCTCTGGCACCGGCAGCAGCCCGGCCAGCCCGGCGCCCAGCCCGAGCCCGAGGATCGAGGTCTCGTCGAGCAGGGTGTCGAAGACCCGGGCCGCGCCGAACCGGTCGCGCAGCCCCTTGGTCACCCCGTACACCCCGCCCTTGGCGGCGATGTCCTCGCCGAAGAGGACCATCCCGGGGTGGTCGAGCATGCCGTCGGCGAGGGCGGCGTTGATGCTCTGGGCCAGGGTGAGCGGGCCGGCCGACTCGGGCAGCCGACCGCCGAACGCCTCGGCCCGGGCGACCGCGCCGGGCCCGGCGGCCCGGGTCGCCGCGTCGGCCACCGCGCGGGCCACCCGGGCCGGCCGCCGGGGCGCGATCTCGGCGACCACCTCGGCCGCGGAGGCGAGTTTCGGCTCGCCGAGCACCTCCTCGGCGATCCGGCGTACCTGCCAGCCGCGCTCGTCGTAGCGGGTCAGCAACTCCTCGGCGGTGGCCACGCCGGCGGAGACCAGCAGCCGCGCGGTGGCCAGCAGCGGATCCCGCGCCAGGTCCGTGGTCAGCTCCCCGGGGCGGCGGTACGCGGCCTCCGCGTCGGCCCCGGCGTGTCCCATCAGCCGTACGGTGGACAGGTGCAGCACGGCCGGCCGCCGGTGCCGGCGCACCCAGCCGGCCGCCTCCACCGCCGCCTCGTACGACTGCACCGGGTCGGTTCCGTCGGCGGCGAAGTAGCGGATGCCCGGCTTGGCCCGCAGCGTCGCCTCCACCCAGCCCCTGGGCGAACGGACGCTGATGCCGAGGCCGTTGTCCTCGCAGACGAAGAGCACCGGGATGCGCAGCCCGGTGTGGTCGTACCAGCCCGCGGTGTTGAACGCGGCGGTGGCGCTGGCGTGGTTGACCGAGGCGTCCCCGAACGAGCAGACCACGATGGCGTCCGGCGGCCAAGGCGAGCGGGGTGGCTGCCCGACGTCGCCGACCGGGTCCGCACCGGTCGGCCGCCCGGCCGGGTCACGCCGGCGCAGCCGCTCCAGGGCCAGGCCCGCGCCGACCGCCCGGGGCAGGTGCGAGGCGATGGTGGAGGTGGTGGGGACGACGGCGAGGTCGGCCCGGCCGAAGACCTTGTGCCGGCCCCCGGCGATCGGCTCCCGGGCGGAGGCGACCATGCCGCGCAGCACGTCCCGGGCCGCTTCGGCGTACGCGTCCTCCGGGCCGATCTCCCCGGCCGGGCCGGCCCCCTCGGCGGCGTCGCCCCGCGCCACGGGGTCGGCCGACGGGCCGGCCGCGCCGCTCGGGCGGACCGCGCCGGCCGGGTGAACCCCGGTGGCCGGGCTGATCGGACTGGCCGGGCCGGCCAGGCCGGCGTCGGGGCCGTCGGCGTCGGTGTCGGCGGTGTCCTCGGCGGCGGCGTCCTCGGCGGCGGCGTCTGGGACGCCGGGGTCTGCGGCGGCGGGGCCTGCGGCTTCGGGGCCTGGGCGGCCGGGGCCGGCGTGGTCGGCCGGGCCGCCCTCACCGGTGTTCCCGGTCGGGTCGGGGACGGCTGAGTCGGGAAAGGCGGTCCGGCCGGCGGCCAGGGCGACCCGGAGGCAGTAGAACGCGCCCGAGCGGTAGTGCAGCAGGGCGGGGTCGCCGGGCCGCAGGGCGGCGGCGACCGCCGCGTTGCCCTCGTGGCCGGCCGACCCGATGGTGTAGAAGCCCTCGCCGAAGCTGCGCAGCCACCGCCCGGCGAGGTCGAGTTGCCGGCTGGTGACCTGGGCGTCGAAGAGGTCCAGCAGTTGCGCCCCGGTCAGCGCCGTGCCGTCGCGGACGGGCTCGGCCGGGTCACGTCGCCGGGGCGCGGCGACCAGTTTGGCGAGGGTCTCCCGGAACCTGTCGTCGAGATCTTGCGCGGTGGTCACGTCGGACAGCATTACCGACTCGACGCCCGCTCGCCCACTCGGACACGATCCGCCCGGGGCGGCTCAGTCCTCCGCGCACCGCTGCGGGCAACCGCCGTCGGAGACCTTCCACACCAGCTCGCGCGGGGTGGCCAGCTCGGTGCCGGTGAGCCCGAGAGCAGTCGGGAGTCTGACATCACCCGGTCGGCGCCTGAGCCGGTGCGCGGGACGGGCCCACGGGTCAGCCCGGCAGGAACGAGAGGCGGACCTTGCGGGTGGGGTTGTCGCCGTTCGTGTCGACCAGGCAGATCGACTGCCAGGTTCCCAGCGCCAGCCGCCCGTCGACCACCGGCAGGGTCGCGTACGGCGGGACGAAGGCGGGCAGGACGTGGTCCCGCCCGTGCCCCCGCGAGCCGTGCCGGTGCCGCCAGCGGTCGTCGGTGGGCAGCAGGTCGTCCAGCGCCCGCAGCAGGTCGTCGTCGGAGCCCGAGCCGGTCTCGATCAACGCCAGGCCGGCGGTGGCGTGCGGCACGAAGACGTGCAGCAGGCCGTCGCCCTGGCCGGAGACGAACCGCTCAGCCTCGGCGGTGATGTCCCGGACGGTCGGCCGGGACCCGGTCTGGACGGTGATCACCTCGGTGCGCATACGGCGCATTCTGCCCGAGCCGCGGCGGGCCCGCCGGCAGCCACCGAAGGACGGCGGTCATCAGCCTCCGCCGCCCCCGCTGTCGCCGCCGCCCGACCAACCGCCCGAGTCCCCGCCCGACCAGCCGGAGCCGGAGTGGTCACCGCCGCCCGACCAACCGCCGCCGGAGTCCCCCGGCCCCGAGTCGCCCGAGTCGCCCCAGTGGCCGCCGACCGAGTGGTCCGCGCCGGCACCCGCGCCGTACGTGCCGGAGCCGTACAGGCCGGCCGGCTCGCCCGCGGCGGGGCGGCGGTACCCGCCGCGCCGGTGACCCGCCCGGCCGAACAGCACCAGGCCCACCGCCAGCAGGGCCAGGCCGAGCACCCCGGCCAGGGCCGCGTCGAGCTCGCCGCCGGCGAGCCCGATCAGCGCCAGCAGGAGGATGAGCCCGCCGACCAGTACGAGTGCGCCCGCCACCGCCCGCAGCATCGTCATGTCCCGACGGTAGGGGGCGTGGGCAACCCGCCCAACGCGTCGGTCGGGGGGCAATCCCGGGACGCGGGCCGGGCCGTTCCGGCCGGGGCCGGCCCGGGTTCGGGTGGAGCGGCGAACCGAATGTTACCGACGGGTACCTGTGTTCAGCATCGCGTCTGGGGAGGGCAGGCGTGACGATCACCGCCGGGAGGAGGCAGGATGGCATCTAGAGACCTGTCCCACACACAACCGAGGGAACGCCTGTGGCCACGGAACGCAAGCGCCCGGTGATCACCGCCGGTCTGCCGAGCCAGCTTCCGGACATCGACCCCGAAGAGACCGGCGAATGGGTCGAGTCGCTCGACGGAGTGATCGACGAGCGCGGAACCAAGCGCGCCCGGTACGTCATGCTGCGTCTGCTGGAGCGGGCGCGCGAGCGTCAGGTCGGGGTGCCGTCCCTGACCACCACCGACTACATCAACACCATCCCGCCGGAGCGCGAGCCGTGGTTCCCGGGTGACGAGCACATCGAGCGGCGAATCCGGGCGTACATCCGGTGGAACGCGGCGATGCTGGTGCACCGCGCGCAGCGCCCCGAGATCGGCGTCGGCGGGCACATCTCCACCTTCGCCAGCTCGGCGTCGCTCTACGAGGTGGGCTTCAACCACTTCTTCCGGGGCAAGGACCACCCGGGCGGCGGCGACCACATCTTCTACCAGGGCCACGCCTCCCCCGGCATGTACGCGCGCGCGTACCTGGAGGGGCGGCTGAGCGAGCACCAGCTCGACGGGTTCCGCCAGGAGCTGTCCCACCCGGGCGGCGGCCTGCCGTCGTACCCGCACCCGCGGCTGATGCCGGACTTCTGGGAGTTCCCGACGGTCTCCATGGGCCTCGGCCCGATGAACGCGATCTACCAGGCCCGGTTCAACCGGTACCTGCACCACCGGGGCATCAAGGACACCTCGCAGCAGCACGTCTGGGCGTTCCTCGGCGACGGCGAGATGGACGAGGTGGAGTCGCTCGGCGCGATCGGCGTGGCCGCCCGCGAGGAGCTGGACAACCTCACCTTCGTGATCAACTGCAACCTCCAGCGGCTCGACGGGCCGGTCCGGGGCAACGGCAAGATCATGCAGGAGCTGGAGGCGTTCTTCCGGGGCGCCGGCTGGAACGTCATCAAGGTGGTCTGGGGCCGCGAGTGGGACCCGCTGCTCGCCGCCGACACCGACGGCGCGCTGGTCAACCTGATGAACACCACGCCCGACGGCGACTACCAGACCTACAAGGCGGAGTCCGGGGCGTACGTGCGGGAGCACTTCTTCGGCCGCGACCAGCGGACCCGGAAGATGGTCGAGGGGTTCAGCGACGACGAGATCTGGAACCTCAAGCGGGGCGGCCACGACTACCGCAAGCTCTACGCGGCCTACAAGGCGGCGACGGAGCACACCGGCCAGCCGACGGTGATCCTGGCCAAGACGATCAAGGGCTGGACGCTCGGCTCGCACTTCGAGGGCCGCAACGCGACCCACCAGATGAAGAAGCTGACGCTGGAGGACCTGAAGCTCTTCCGCGACCGCCTCTACCTGGACATCTCGGACAAGACGCTGGAGGAGAACCCCTACCTCCCGCCGTACTACCAGCCGGGCGACAAGTCCGACGAGATCGCGTACCTGAAGGAGCGGCGGCAGCAGCTCGGCGGTTACCTGCCGTCCCGGCGGACCGCCGGCAAGGCCCTGGCGATCCCGGGCAGCGAGCGGTTCGCCGACGTCAAGCGCGGCTCCGGCAAGCAGAAGGTGGCCACCACGATGGCCTTCGTCCGCCTGCTCAAGGACATCATGAAGGACAAGGAGTTCGGCAAGCGCTGGGTGCCGATCATCCCGGACGAGGCCCGCACCTTCGGCATGGACTCGCTCTTCCCGACGCAGAAGATCTACTCGCCGCACGGCCAGCGGTACACCTCGGTCGACCGGGAGCTGTTCCTGTCGTACAAGGAGTCGACGACCGGGCAGATCCTGCACGAGGGCATCAACGAGGCCGGCTCGGTGGCCTCGTTCACCGCCGCCGGCACCGCGTACGCCACCCACGGCGAGCCGATGATCCCGCTGTACATCTTCTACTCGATGTTCGGCTTCCAGCGCACCGGCGACGGCTTCTGGGCGGCGGCCGACCAGATGGCGCGGGGCTTCGTGCTCGGCGCGACCGCCGGGCGGACCACGCTCAACGGCGAGGGCCTCCAGCACGAGGACGGCCACTCGCTGCTGCTCGCCGCCACCAACCCGGCGGTGGTCGCCTACGACGCGGCGTTCGCGTTCGAGCTGGCGCACATCGTGGAGAACGGCCTGCACCGGATGTACGGGGAGCAGCCGGAGAACATCTTCTACTACCTGACGATCTACAACGAGCCGATCCACCAGCCGGCGGAGCCGGCGGACGTGGACGTCGAGGGCCTGCTCAAGGGCATCTACCGCTACTCCCCCGCCCCGCAGGTCGACGGCCCGAAGGCCAACGTCCTGGCCTCCGGCACCGGCATGCAGTGGGCGCTCAAGGCCCAGCAGTTGCTCGCCCAGGACTGGGGGGTGGCCGCCGACGTCTGGTCGGTGACCTCCTGGGCCGAGCTGCGCCGCGACGCGGTGCAGTGCGAGGAGCACAACCTGCTCAACCCGGGCGCGGAGCAGCGGGTGCCGTACATCCAGCAGAAGCTGGCCGACGCCGACGGGCCGAAGGTCGCGGTCAGCGACTGGATGCGCGCGGTGCCGGACCTGATCGCCCGCTGGGTGCCGGGCGACTACACCTCGCTCGGCACGGACGGGTTCGGCATGTCCGACACCCGGCACGCGCTGCGCCGGCACTTCCACGTCGACGCCGAGTCGGTGGTGGTCGCGACGCTGCGGCAGCTCGCGCTGCGCGGCACGGTGCCGGCCACGGTTCCGGCCGAGGCGGCCAAGAAGTACGCGATCGACGACGTGAACGCGGCGCCGGTGGGCGAGACCGGCGGCGACAGCTAGGGCCGGCGAGCACAGGGCCCGGCGCGGTGATCACCGCGCCGGGCCCTTCCGTTTTCGCAACTCGGCGGTGGCCCGGACGCCCCTGGCGGGGACGCCGGACCACCGCCGTCGCGGGTGACGCCTCAGGACGCGGCCCTCAGCCGACGGCGGCCAGATCGGTGAGCCGGGCCAGCGAGTCCTCCAGGTCGGCGCCGACCCGACGCAACCCGAGCCGGAGCAGGGCGGCCTTGACCGGGCCGGCCGGCCAGCGTACGACGATGAGCCGCACGACGGTCCCGCCCTTCTCCTCGTCCCCGGTGAGCTGGACGTAGATCTCGGTCCGGGCCTCGGCCCGGGCCCCGGCGCCCTTGGCGCGCTCCCGCCAGCCGATCAGGTTCGGCTCCTGGTAGGCGATCACCTCGGCCTCGTGGGCCGACCCGCGCCCGGCCTGGACCAGCTGCCGGCGACCGAAGCCCTCCCCCGAGAGCACCTCGGCCGCGCGGACCCCCGCCAGCCAGGCCGGCAACTGCTCGGCCCGCTGGACGACTTCCCAGACCGCTTCCACCGG
The DNA here is from genome assembly GCF_009908295.1 of Micromonospora rubida. Lineage (GTDB taxonomy): Bacteria > Actinomycetota > Actinomycetes > Mycobacteriales > Micromonosporaceae > Micromonospora > Micromonospora rubida. Next base: position 243,484 of record NZ_JAAALO010000010.1, on the reverse strand, counting down.
CGCCGCCACGTGCGTACTGCGTTCCACGAGGATCATTTTGGTTCTTTCCCCCACTGAGGACATCCGCGATATTCCGCACTCTATGCATGAAAACGGACTTACTAGGACTTCTTCGGAAAAGACACGCCGAAAACCCTTGCGCGCCGATCGCCGGCCGCCTATGGCGCGAACGACGGTCGGGGGCCTAGAGTCCGAGCACGTTTCGCGTTTCGCGGGCGTCCTGCGGGTCGCGCTGCCGGCGTACCCGTCGACCGCGAACGCCGTCGGTTCTCGACTCGCCTGGAGGGTGCATGACCACCGAGCCGCTGCCCGAGTTCCCGGCCGGATTCCGCTGGGGCGTCGCCACCTCCGCCTACCAGATCGAGGGGGCGACGACGGCCGCCGGACGCGGTCCGTCCATCTGGGACACCTTCGCGCACACCCCGGGGCTGGTCGCCGACGGCAGCACCGGCGACGTCGCCTGCGACCACTGGCACCGGCCCGGCGAGGACGTCGCGCTGATGGCCGGGCTCGGCGTGTCGGCGTACCGGTTCTCGGTCGCCTGGCCCCGGGTCCAGCCCGGCGGCACCGGCCCGGCCAACGCCGCCGGCCTGGACTTCTACGACCGGCTCGTCGACGACCTGGCCGCCGCCGGCATCGACCCGGTGGCCACCCTGTACCACTGGGACCTGCCGCAGCCGCTGGAGGACGCGGGCGGCTGGCTGAACCGGGACACCGCCGCCCGGTTCGCGGAGTACGCCGACCTGGTGGCCGCCCGGCTCGGCGACCGGGTCAAGCTGTGGATCACCCTCAACGAGCCGTTCGTGCAGATGAGCCTCGGCTACGGCACCGGCCAGCACGCCCCCGGCCGGACGCTGCTGTTCGACGCGTTCCCGGTGGCCCACCACCAGCTCCTCGGGCACGGCCTCGCCGTCGCCGCGCTGCGCGCCCGCACCACGAGCCCGGTGGCCATCACCAACAACTACTCGCCCGTGCGGGTGGCCGGCGACACCGACGCCGACCGGGCCGCCGCCGACGCGTACGACGCGCTGCACAACCGGCTGTTCACCGACCCCCTGCTCGGCCTCGGCTACCCCGACGCCCTCGACCTCGACCCGGGGACCGTCCACGCCGACGACCTCGCGGTGATCGCCGCGCCGATCGACGTGCTCGGCGTCAACTACTACAACCCGACCGGCGTACGGGCCGCCGACGCGGACTCGCCGCTGCCGTTCGAGCTGGTCGAGCTGACCGGCTATCCGCGCACCTCGTTCGACTGGCCGGTCGCGCCCGAAGGGCTGCGCGAGCTGCTCACCGGCCTGCGCGACCGGTACGGCGACCGGCTGCCGCCGATCCAGATCACCGAGAGCGGCTGCGCCTACGACGACGCGCCGGACGCCGACGGCCGGGTCCACGACCCGGAGCGGATCACCTACCTGGACGGGCACCTGCGCGCCGTGCGGGCGGCGATCGACGACGGCGTGGACGTGACCGGGTACTTCGTCTGGTCGCTACTGGACAACTGGGAGTGGGCGGAGGGCTTCACCAAGCGCTTCGGCCTGGTGCACGTCGACTTCGCCACCGGGGCCCGCACGCCCAAGTCCTCGTACGCCTGGTTCCGCGACGCCGTCACCCGGCCGGCGGGCCCCGCGACACCGAACGCGAAGTAGGGCCGTGACCACCGTCGACCCGCCGCCGGCCGCGCTGCCGGCGGCGCTCGCCGAGCCGGTCGCGCCGGTGCGGCGGGGCTGGATCTCGCTGATCTTCGCGGCGAACCTCGGGGTGTGGATGGCCTTCTTCACCCCCATCCAGGTGCTGCTGCCCCAGCAGATCGAGCGGATCGCGCCGGGCGACAAGGAGGCCATGTTCGCCGTGGTCACCGGCCTCGGCGCGCTCGCCGCCGTGCTGGCCAACCCGCTCGCCGGGGCGCTGTCGGACCGGACCTGCCTGCGGCTGGGCGGCCGGGAGCTGGGCCGCCGGCACGTCTGGACGGCCGGCGGCGCGGTCCTCGGCGCGCTCGCCCTGTTGCTGCTGGCCCGGCAGAACACGATCGCCGGGGTGGCGGTCGGCTGGGTGGCCGCCCAGGTCTGCTTCAACGCGATGCTGGCCAGCCTCACCGCCGGCATCCCGGACCGGGTGCCGGTGGCGCAGCGCGGTGGCGTCTCCGGCTGGATCGGCATCCCGCAGTCGCTCGGCCTGGTGCTCGGCGCGGTGCTGGTGACCGCCCTGGTGACCGGCAACGCCGCCGGGTACGCCGCGGTCGCACTGGCCGTGCTGCTGCTGTCGCTGCCGTTCGCGCTGCTCACCGCCGACGACCCGCTGCCCCGGGAGCACCGCCCGGCGCTGCGGCTGCGCACGCTGCTCGCCTCGATGTGGATCAGCCCGCGCCGGCACCCCGACTTCGCCTGGGCCTGGATCACCCGGTTCCTGGTCCAGCTCGGCAACGCGCTGGGCACGTTGTACCTGCTGTACTTCCTCACCGACGGGGTGCGCCACCCCGATCCCGAGGGCGGGCTGCTGATCCTGATCCTGCTCTACACCCTCGGGATGATCCTCACCGCCGTGGTCGCCGGTCGGCTGTCCGACCGGTCCGGGCGACGGAAGATCTTCGTGATCACCTCTGGCGTGGTGATGGCGGTGGCCGCGACGCTGCTGGCCATCGCGCCGGTCTGGTCGATGGCCGTGGTCGCCGCGCTGCTGCTCGGCGCGGGCTACGGCGTCTACCTGTCCGTCGACGCGGCGCTGATCACCGAGGTGCTGCCGACGGCCACCGACCGGGCCAAGGACCTCGGGGTGATCAACATCGCCAACTCCGCGCCGCAGGTGCTCGGCCCGGCGCTGTCCGCCCCGCTCGTGGTGCACCTGGGCGGCTACCCCACCCTGTACGCGGCCACCGCTGCGGTCACCCTGCTCGGCAGCGTCCTGGTCGTCAAGATCCGCTCGGTGGCCTGACCCGTCCGGAGAGGGCCCGGGCCGCTCGGGGAAGACGCCGGGGAGAGGCCCTGGCCCCCTCGCGGAAAGCGCTGGCCGGCGGCCGTAGGCTGGGGGACGTGACGGTACGTGTGCGCTTCGCCCCTTCCCCGACCGGTATGTTCCACGTCGGCGGTGCCCGCTCGGCCCTGCAGAACTGGATCTACGCCAAGCAGCAGGGCGGGGTGTTCGTGCTCCGCATCGAGGACACCGACGCCGCCCGCAACAAGCCGGAGTGGACCGAGGGCATCCTCTCGGCGCTGGACTGGATCGGCATCGCCCGGGGCAGCTACGAGGGCCCGTACTTCCAGTCGTCGTACGCCGGGGAGCACCGCGCCGCCGCCCAGCGCCTCTTCGAGGCCGGCCAGGCGTACTACTGCGACTGCACCCGCGACGCCGTGCAGGCCCGCACCGGCTCGCAGTACCAGGGCTACGACGGCTTCTGCCGGGACCGGGGCCTCACGCCGGGCGAGGGACGGGCGCTGCGCTTCCGGACCCCCGATTCCGGCGAGACCGTGGTGGTCGACCTGATCCGCGGCGAGCCGACCTTCGAGAACAAGCTGATCGAGGACTTCGTCATCGCCCGGGGTGACGGCTCGCCGGTGTTCCTGCTGGCCAACGTCGTCGACGACATGACCATGGGGATCACCCACGTGATCCGGGCCGAGGAGCACCTGCCCAACACCCCGAAGCAGCAGCTTCTCTGGGACGCCCTCGGGGTCACCCCGCCGATCTGGGCGCACGTGCCGGTGGTGGTCAACGAGAAGCGGCAGAAGCTGTCCAAGCGGCGGGACAAGGTCGCCCTGGAGGCGTTCCGGGACGAGGGCTACCTCGCCGCCGCGATGCGCAACTACCTGATGCTGCTGGGCTGGGCGCCGTCCGGCGACCGGGAGATCGTGCCCTGGTCGGTGATCGAGGAGGAGTTCCGGCTGGCGGAGGTCAACCCCTCCCCCGCGTTCTTCGACGAGAAGAAGCTGCGCGCGTTCAACGGCGACTACATCCGGGCGCTGCCGGTGGACGAGTTCATCGCGGCCTGCCAACCGTGGCTGACCGGCACCGACACCATCGCCCCGCCGCCGTGGCAGCCGGAGGAGTTCGACGCGGACGCGTTCGCCGCGGTCGCCCCCCTGGCCCAGACCCGGATCGCCGTGCTCAGCGAGATCGTGCCGAACGTCGACTTCCTCTTCCTGGCCTCGCCGCTGATCGACGAGGCCGCCTGGGCCAAGGCGATGAAGGAGGGCGCGGCCGAGCTGCTGGACGCGGCGGTGGTCGCGTTCGAGGCGCTGGAGTCGTGGGACGCCGGCTCGCTGAAGGCGACGCTGGAGGCGGTCGGCGCGGAGCGCGGTCTCAAGCTCGGCAAGGCTCAGGCCCCGATCCGGGTCGCGGTCACCGGCCGCACCGTGGGCCTGCCGCTGTTCGAGTCGCTGGAGGTCCTCGGCCGCGAGCGCACCCTCGCCCGGCTGCGCGCCGCGCGTCTCCGCCTGCCCTGACCTGACACGCGAAGGGGCCCGCCGGTGACCCGGCGGGCCCCTTCGCCGTCGGTGCCCGGGTGCGCCGGGTCAGGGGCGGGGCGAGCGGCGGCGCAGCAGGAGGCCGGCGGCGAGGGCCGCGAGGACGACGAGCCCACCGAGCGCCCAGAGCCAGCCGGCACCGCCGTCGTCGTCGTCCGAGCGTTCGGCGGCGGCCGGGGCAGCCGCCGGCGGGCTCGCCGCGGCGGCCGGTGACGACGGCACGGCCGTCGGGGTGGCGCTCGCGGCGGGGGACGACGAGGGGGGCTGGGCCGGGGTGCCGGTGGTGAGGGTGAACCGCACCTCGCCCTTGATCGGGTGGCCGTCGCCCGAGGCGACCTGGTACCCGACGACGTAGAGGCCGGCGGCGCCGGGCGCGAACGGGACGCTCACCCGGCTGCCGGAGAAGGTGGGCTCGCCCCCGAGCGCTGCCACGTTGTCCGGACCGGTCAATGTGATCTTCGTCGTACCCGGGTCCGGCTTCGCCAGGAAGCGAAGCTCGATCCGCTGCGGCGCGGCGGCCACCCGCGCGCCGTTCTCCGGGTTGCTGCCGGTCAGCGAATTGTGCGCCGAAGCCGGCGATGCCGGAATCGCCAGCGACACACCGAGCGCCACGCCGAGAACCACTACCCAGGTACGTGCCACGCGTGGGAACGTGCCCCCCATGAACCCCTCCGGAAAGGTACTATCCGCCCGCTAATCAACGGCTTACTGGTTAGTCGGCCCAGGATCGCAGATAGTTCCAATTCCCGATCCAGTAGCTGCAACTGATCGACGTTCCGCACAGTCTTAGAGGTGGGCACCCGCCCGGGGGGCATGGTCACCGCCATCGACCGACCAACGCGTGACCCGCAGTGAAGCCATCCAAATCGAAACGGGGCGAGGAGGCGGCGATGGTCCGACAGGTGAGGCGGCTGATCGCGTTGGCCGCAGGGATGCTGCTGGCGGCGGTCCTCACGGGACCGGCCCACGCGGGCGGCCCGGCGCGGACCGCCGGCCCGGCGCGCGTCGCGGTGCCGGCCGCCCCGAAGCCGCAGCCGGCCGGTGTGGACATCACCGGCGACCGGCTCGCCGAGCCGCTGCGGCTGCGGGCCGCCACCCACCCCGCCGCGGTGGTCGCGGTCATCGACCAGGTGAGTTGGCTGGGTCGCACCGGCTCGCCGTCCGGCCCGGCCGCGAAGGACCTCGGCCCGAAGTACACGGTCGTGGTGTTCGCCGGGGAGATCGCCACCCAGACGTACGACCTCTACCCGCTGGCCAAGGGCGGCCCACGGGTGCACCGGCCGGCCAAGCAGCCGGGCCCGTCCCCCAAGGCCAAGGCCGGCTGGTTCCTCGGCCGGCTGAACATGTCGGAGGCCCTGCGCACGGCCGGGGTGCCGCTGGAGCAGCAGGTCGACACGGTCGGCGGCGGCGGTGGCGGCGAGCGGGTGCTCCCGGACGAGTCGCTGAACCCGGGCCAGGACCTCGACGAGGCCCTCGACGAGTTGCAGCGGCTGCTGCTGCTCAACGTCGGGGTGATGCTGGTGATCACCCTCGGGCTGGCCGGGATCGCGCTGCTGATCCGCCGCCGCACCCGCTGAGCCGCACCCGCTGAGCCACACCCGCTGAACCATGCCCGCCGAGCAGGCTGAGCCGCCCGGCCTGGCGGTCGGCGGGTCAGATCTCCAGGACCACCTTGCCCCGGACGTGCCCCTGCTCGACCAGGCGCTGCGCCTCGGCTGCCTGGTCGAGCGGGAACGACCGTGCCACGTGGACGGTGAGCCGACCGGCGTCGACAAGCCCGGCCAGGACGCTCAGGTCCGCCGTGGACGGCCTGACGAACAGGTAGCTGCCGCCGAGGCGGGTTACGTGTTCCGGGTCGGCGGTGGAGACCAGCCGGGCGGGGCGGTTCAGCAGCTCGGCCGAGACGTCCAGCGCCGCCCCGCCGAACAGGTCCAGGGCCACGTCCACCCCGTCGGGCGCGACCGCGCGGACCCGGTCGAGCAGCCCGTCGCCGTAGCTGACCGGCTCCGCGCCGAGCGACCGGACGAAGTCGTGGTTGGCCTCGCCCGCCGTGCCGATCACCTTGCCGGCGCCGAGCGCACGGGCGATCTGGACGGCGAGGTGCCCGACCCCGCCGGCCGCGCCGTGCACCAGCACGGTGTCCCCCGCCCCGGTGCGGGTGAGCTGGAGAGCCTGGTACGCGGTGAGCCCGGCCAGCGGCAACCCGGCCGCCTCCGCCCAGGACGCGCGGACCGGCTTGTCCGCCACCGTCCGCTCCGGGGCCGGCACCAGCTCCGCGTACGTGCCGTACTGGAGGTCGTCGCGGCGGACGTACCCGATCACCTCGTCGCCCACGGCGAACCCGACCACCGCCGGGCCCACCGCGGCCACCACGCCGGCCGCGTCCCAGCCGGGCACCAGCGGGAAGTGGGCGGGGATGGCCGCGTCGAGGTGCCCCTCGCGGATCTTCCAGTCGACCGGGTTGACACTGGCCGCGCGCACCCGCACCAGCACCGTGTCGGGCCCGACCGGCGGGTCGGGCAGCTCCCGCACGGCGAGCCGGTCGGCGGGGCCGTACTCGTCGATCGCGATCGCCTTCACCCTGCTCACGCTAGCCGCTGCGGGGTCGCCGCGGGTGGCGGAGCCGGCCCACGGGGCGGGCCGGCGGCAGGCCGTCAGGCCGCTGTCAGCACCAGCGGCGCGGCGGGCGTTCCTGGCGGACCGCCCGGTGCCGGGGGCGGACCGGGCCGTGCCGGTGCGCGCCGGCCCAGCCGGGCAGGTCGCTGCAACAGGCCGCCGCGCGGGCCAGCTCGCCGGCGGTTGGCTCGGGGGTGCGCTGGCGGGGCACCGCGTCGTCCTCGGCCCGCTCGGCGGCCCGGCCGGAGGTCGGCTCGACGGGGTGGACCGGGCCGGCGAGCCGGCGGTGGTGCTCGGCCGTCGGCTGGGGGTCGTGGTGGCCCGGCCGGCGGGTCTCCCCCTGGGCGCAGCCGTACTCGGCCTCCCCGTGCGCCATCCCCGGTCTCCTCAAGCTCGCCGTCGCGCCTGGCCGGTTGCGGCCCGCGTGCCCTGTCACCGTACTGGGGCGGGCCGACGCGTCGTCCGGCGCGTACCCCACCTCAGCGCTTGGGGCGACGCGGCAAGATCGTCTCCCAGACCGGGAAGGCGACCAGCCAGATCGCGATGGCGAGGGTGAGTTTCTGGATCCAGTTCCACAGCTCATGGGTGCGCTCGGCGTCGTCCACGTAGAGGATCGCGGCGCCGAGCAGCGCGCAGGCGACGGCCCAGCCCAGCAGCCCCTTGCCCCACTCCCGCCACTCGTAGCGGGTGCGCGCCCAGCCGTGCTTGGGCGGCCGGACCGGGGGCGGGCCGCCGGCGAACCAGTGTGCGAAGCGCTGGTCGGCCCAGCGGACCATCGAGCGTCCGAAGGCCACCGAGAAGCCCAGGTAGGCGGCGGCCAGGCCGTGGGTGACGTTTGCGGTGGCGCCGCGCCGCAGGTCCAGCGCGGTCGCCGCGAGCAGCACCAGGTCGACCAGGGGTACGCAGATCAGCAGCGCCGCGCCGAGGCGCGGTCTCCGCAGCGGGTAGCGGGCCACCAGCCCCGCCGCGAGCACCACCCAGAACCCGATCTCGCACCCGATGATGACCGCGACCAGCACGCCGACCTCCCCGTTCGTCGGAGTCCAGCATGCCGCCCGCCGCGGGCCCCGACGTCGGCGCGGACGGTGAGATCCGGGTCCGCCGAAGGATGGACCCGGTCAGGCGCGCAGGAGCCGGCAGGGGCACCCCGACGAGGCCGCCGGGCACCTGCGCCTGGCCGCCGTCATGACCCCGGTGTACGGCTGAGCCATACCTCCTTCGGCGGACCACGGCCTCGTGCCGTGGGCGGAGCCGGCGCGGCTGCGGGTGTGGTGGGATCGGGCCATGCGACCGCCACCCTGGCTCGGCTCCGGGACCCCCGGCCGGGACCTGATGCTGGCCGGCGCCTCCCTGACGGGCGGGTTGGCGCTGCTCAGCCTCGGCACGCACCTGGCGATCACCCCGCGCGCCGACGTGCCGACGGCGGCCTTCCTGCCGTCGCTGCTGGCCGTCTCGGTGGCGGTCGGCCTGCGCCGGGTGGCCACCCGCACCGGCCTGGCCCTCGGCACGGCGGCGCTGGTCGTCGACGTCGCCCTCGGCACCACCCTCGGCACCGCGCTGATCTACACCCAGGTGCTCTACGACTCCTGCCTGTACGGCCCGCCCCGGCTGCGGCGGTGGCTGTTGCGGGTCGCCGTGGCGCTGAGCCTGCTCGCCGCCGGCGCCGGGACGCTGCTGACCGGTAACTGGCGGGGGGTGGCGCTCGCCGTGCCGGTGGTGCTGGTCGCGGTCCTGCCGGTGCTGTCGGGGATCAGCGTGCGGCAGTACCGGGACCAGGCCGCAGCCGAGCGGGCCCGGGCCGAGCAGACCGCCCGGCTCGCCGAGCTGGACCGGCGGGAGGCGGTCCGCGCCGAACGGTCCCGGATGGCCCGGGAGCTGCACGACGTGGTGGCCAACCACCTCAGCGCGGTGGCCATCCACGCCACCGCCGCGCTCTCCGTGCCGGGGCTGGACCGGGCGCAGGTGAACTCGGCGCTGCGGGTGATCCGGGAGAGCAGCGTGCAGGGCATGGCGGAGATGCGCCAGCTCATCGGGCTGCTGCGGGAGCCGACGCCGGGGGCGGCGGACCCGGCCGAGGAGGCGACGCGGGTCCGCCTCGACGAGCTGGACCTGCTGGTGGACCGGATGCGGGCCGCCGGGCTGGCGGTGCGGGTCGAGGTGACCGGCGGGCCGCGTCCGCTGCCGGTGGGGGTGGACCTGGCGGCGTACCGGATCGTGCAGGAGTCGTTGACCAACGCGCTGAAGCACGGCGCTGGCGAGGCGGAGCTGATCGTGACGTACCGACCGACGGAGGTGGCGGTGACCGTGACGAACCCGGTCCGGGCGGGTGGCGGGGGGCTGGCCGGGGCGGGCGCCGGCCTGATCGGGATGCGCGAGCGCGCGGTGCTGCTGGGTGGCGAGTTCGCCGCCGGCCCGGCCGACGGGCGCTGGCGGGTGCGGGCGGCGCTGCCCACCGGGGAGCCGGCGTGAGCGGCCCTGGCGGGCGGGACGACGACGCGGACGGCCCGGTGCGGGTGGTCCTCGCCGACGACCAGGCGGCGGTGCGGGCCGGGCTGGCGTTGATCCTGGCCGGCACGCCGGGGATCGCGTTGGTCGGCGAGGCCGCCGACGGGGAGGAGGCGGTGCGCCTCTGCGCCGAGCTGCGCCCCGACGTCGCCGTGCTGGACGTGCGGATGCCCCGCCTGGACGGCATCTCCGCCACCCGGGAGATCGTCGCCGGCCGGCTCGCCGACGTGCTGGTGCTGACCACCTTCGACCTCGACGAGTACGTGTTCGGCGCGCTGCGGGCCGGGGCGGCCGGCTTCCTGCTCAAGGACACCGACGCGGACACCCTGGTCGCCGCCGTCCGGACGGTGGCCCGGGGCGAGGGGTTCATCGCCCCGGCGGTGACCCGGCGGCTGATCAGCGCGTTCGCGGCAACCGCGCCGGGGGCGTCGGCCGCCGTCCGGGAGGCGGTGGCCGGCCTGACCGTCCGGGAGCGGGACGTGCTGGCCTGCCTCGGGCTGGGCCTGTCCAACCAGCAGCTCGCCGACCGGCTGGCGATGGCGGAGAGCACCGCCAAGACCCACGTCAGCCGGATCCTGGCCAAGCTCGGCCTGCGCAGCCGCGTCCAGGCCGCGATCCTGGCGCAGGAGCTGGCCCTGCCGGCCCCGCCCGCCGGGGCGCCGTCGGCCCCGCCGCCGAGGGGGTGAGCGCCCGCGCCGCCGGTGCCGTTGACCGGGGACCTCCGCCTTCTGGAAGGCTGGGGGGGTGAGCGAGCCGGGCGGGATCGAGCTGTCGGCCACGCTGCGCCGGATCGAGCGGGCGGCGGGGGCGCTGGCCACCGCCAGCGTGGCCCGGATGGACGAGACGCTGCCCTGGTTCCGGGCGCTCCCGGCCGACCAGCGTTCCTGGGTGATGCTGGTGGCCCAGGCCGGCGCCCGGTCGCTGGTGCAGTGGCTGCGCGAGGGCGGCGGCTCCGCCGACAGCACCCAGGAGGTCTCCGACGAGGTCTTCGCCACCGCGCCGCAGGCGCTGGCCCGCTCGATCAGCCTCCAGCAGACGGTGGCGTTGGTCAAGGTGACCATCGAGGTGGTCGAGGAGCAGGTCGGCACCCTGGCCGCCGAGGGCGAGGAGCAGCGGCTGCGGGAGGCGGTGCTGCGGTTCTCCCGGGAGATCGCCTTCTCCGCCGCCCGGGCGTACGCGCGGGCCGCCGAGTCGCGCGGCTCCTGGGACGCCCGGTTGCAGGCCCTGCTGGTGGACGCCCTGCTGCGCGGGGACTCCCCGGACGTGCTGGCCAGCCGCGCCGCCGCGCTGGGCTGGTCGGACGCCCCGCCGGTCGCGGTCGCGGTGGGCCGTTCCCCCGGCGGCGAGGTGGCCGCCGTGCTGCACACCGCGTACCGGCTGGCCCGGCGGATCGGGGTGGAGATGATCGGCGGGGTGCACGGCGACCGGCTGGTGATCGTGCTCGGTGGGGCGGCCGACCCGCTCGGCGCCGCCGGGAAGCTGCTGCCCGCGTTCGGCGACGGCCCGGTGGTGGTGGGCCCGGCGGTGCCGAGCCTGGACGAGGCGACGGACTCGGCCCGTGCCGCGCTGGCCGGGTTCCGGGCGGCCCCGGCCTGGCCGACCGCGCCGCGCCCGGTGCCGGCGGCCGACCTGCTGCCCGAGCGGGCCCTGGCCGGCGACGCCGAGGCCCGCCGTCGGCTGCGCCACGACGTGTACGCGCCGCTGGCCCGCGCCAGCGGCGAGCTGCTGGAGACCATGGACGCGTTCTTCGCCGCCGGTGGGACGCTGGAGAGCGCCGCCCGGGCGCTGTTCGTGCACCCGAACACGGTGCGTTACCGGCTGCGCCGGATCGCCGAGGTGACCGGGTTCTCGCCGCTGCTCCCCCGGGACGCGTTCGCTCTCCAGGTGGCCCTGACCGTGGGCCGGCTCGACCCGGTGGTGCCCTTGACGGCGAATCAGCCGTTAAGCGGCACGGGCCGGCAAAAGACCGCATAACTATGATCACCGTTACCGATTTCTGTAGGGTTCCTCCAAAGGTTCTAGTGCGGTTTGGTGTCGGTCGCTAGCACCGTGACCGGCGAGTATCCGGAAGAGTCATATCCGTGCTCGCCGTACTCTCACCCGGACAGGGTTCCCAGAAACCCGGCTTCCTGACACCCTGGCTCGACCTGACCGGCGCCGAGGCACGGCTGCGGTGGTGGTCGGCGCTGGCCGGCGTCGACCTGGTCCACCTCGGCACGGCGGCCGACGCCGACGAGATCAAGGACACGGCCCGCACCCAGCCGCTGCTGGTCGCGGCGGCGCTGCTCGCGGCCGAGCACCTGCCGATGCACGACGTCGCACTCACGGTCGGGCACAGCGTCGGCGAGCTGGGCGCGGCGGCGCTCGCCGGGGTCTTCCCCGCCGAGACCGCGATCACCCTCGCCGGGGTGCGTGGCCGGGAGATGGCCGCGGCGTGCGCGCTGGAGCCGACGGGCATGGCCGCGGTGCTGGGCGGGAACACCGAGGAGGTGCTCGCCGCCCTCGACAGACACGGGTTGCAGCCGGCCAACCGCAACGGCGCCGGCCAGATCGTCGCCGCCGGCTCGCTCGCCGCGCTGGACAAGCTCGCCGCCGAGCCGCCCGCGAAGGCCCGGGTGGTCCGGCTGAAGGTGGCCGGCGCGTTCCACACCCCGTACATGGCCCCGGCGGAGGCCGCGCTGGGCGCGGTGGCCGCCGGGATCACCCCGGCCGATCCGGCCCGGATCCTGCTGTCCGACCTCGACGGCGCCGCAGTTGGCCACGGCCGGGAGATGGTGCAGCGGCTGGTCCGCCAGGTCACCTCGCCGGTGCGCTGGGACCTGTGCATGCGCGCCCTCGCCGACCTCGGCGTCACCGGGGTGATCGAGCTGCCGCCGGCCGGCACCCTCGCCGGCCTGATCAAGCGGGAGCTCAAGGAGTCGGGCGTGCCCGAGATCGTCACCCTCAACACGCCGGACGACCTGCCCGCCGCGCGGGACCTGATCGCCCGGCACGGGATGGCCCCGAGCCACGAGCCGGCCATGCGGTTCCGGGTCGTCGTGTCCCCCTCGGTGGGCACCTTCGCGCCGGCCGAAGGGCTGGCCGAGGGCGAGTCGCTGCACACCGGTCAGGTGATCGGGCGAGTCGCCACCCGGCAGGGCCAGGTCGAGGTGACCGCGCACGACAGCGGCCTGCTCACCGAGTGGCTCGCTCACCACGACGACCCGGTCGCGCCGGGCCAACCGCTCGCCCGAATCGGGGGTCAACACTGATGACTGGCAGCCGGATTCTCGCGCTGGGGCACTACCAGCCGTCCCGGATCGTCACCAACGACGACCTCGCCCAGATCGTCGAGACCAACGACGAGTGGATCCGGGACCGGGTCGGGATCGCCAGCCGACGGATCGCCGGCGACGAGACGGTGGCCGACATGGCGGCGGCCGCCGCCGACAAGGCCCTGGCCAACTCCGGGCTCACCGCCGCCGACATCGACCTCGTCGTGGTGGCGACCTGCACCTCGATCGACCGCAGCCCGAACGTGGCCTGCCGGGTCGCCGCGAAGCTCGGCATCACCGCGCCGGGCGCGTTCGACCTCAACACCGCGTGCTCGGGCTTCGCCTACGCGCTGGGCACGGTCGACCACGCGATCCGGGCCGGGGCGTCGCGCAACGCGATCGTCATCGGGGCCGAGAAGCTGTCCGACTTCACCGACTGGACCGACCGCTCCACCTGCATCATCTTCGCCGACGGCGCCGGCGCCGCGGTGGTCACCGCCACGGCCGAGGGCGAGCCGGCCGGGGTGGGCCCGGTGGTCTGGGGCTCGGTCCCGGAGAAGGGCGACGCGGTACGCATCGAGGGCTGGCGGCCGTACGTCAAGCAGGAGGGCCAGACGGTGTTCCGCTGGGCCACCACCGCACTGGCCCCGCTGGCCCTGCAGGCCTGTGAGCGGGCCGGGGTCGCCCCGTCGGAGCTGGCCGCGTTCGTGCCGCACCAGGCCAACACCCGGATCATCGACGGCATCGCCAAGCGGCTCGGCATCCCCAACGCGATCATCGCGAAGGACCTCATCGAGTCGGGCAACACCTCGGCGGCGAGCGTACCGCTGGCGCTGTCCAAGCTCGTCGAGCGCCGGGAGGTGCCCTCCGGCGCCCCGGTCCTGCTCTTCGGCTTCGGCGGCGGCCTGACCTACGCCGGTCAGGTCGTCCGCTGCCCCTGACGTCCGGCCCCTTCCGGGGCCGTTCGCCCGCCGCCGGCACGCGCCGCGCGGCGAGTCCAACCATCGAAAGGAACGCACCAACCATGACCCGTGACGAGATCACCGCCGGCCTCGCCGAGATCCTCGAAGAGGTTGCCGGGGTGAACCCGGACGACGTGGCCGAGGGCAAGTCCTTCACCGACGACCTCGACGTCGACTCGCTCTCCATGGTGGAGGTCGTGGTCGCCGCCGAGGAGAAGTTCGGCGTCAAGATCCCCGACAACGAGGTGCAGAACCTGAAGACCGTGGGCGACGCCGTCAGCTACATCGAGGCGCAGGCCTGATCATGGCTCGCTCCGACGTCGTCGTCACCGGGCTCGGCGCGACCACCCCGCTGGGCGGGGACGTCGCGTCGACCTGGGACGCCATGCTCGCCGGCCGCTCCGGGGTGGGTCCGCTCACCCAGGAGTGGGCCGCGCAACTCCCGGTCCGGATCGCCGCGCACCTCGCCGTCGACCCGTCCGAGGTGCTGGACCGGGTCAAGCTGCGCCGGCTCGACCGCTCCGAGGCCATCGCGATCATCGCGGCCAGACAGGCCTGGGCGGACGCGGGCCTGGCCGACTCCGGGTTGGACCCGGAGCGGCTGGCGGTCAGCGTCGGCTCCGGCATCGGCGGGGCCACCACCCTGCTCGCCCAGGACGACATCCTGGAGGCGTCCGGGCCGCGCCGGGTGTCCCCGCACACCGTGCCGATGCTGATGCCGAACGGCCCCGCCGCCTGGGTGGGGCTGGAGGTGGGCGCGAAGGCCGGGGTGCACGCGGTGGCCAGCGCCTGCGCGACCGGCGCGGAGGCCATCTCCCTCGGGCTGGACATCATCCGCTCCGGCCGGGCCGACGTGGTGGTGGCCGGCGGCACCGAGGCGGTCATCCACCCGCTGCCGATCGCCGGGTTCGCCTCGATGCGGGCGATGTCCACCCGCAACGATGAGCCCGAGCGGGCCTCCCGGCCGTGGGACACCGGGCGGGACGGCTTCGTCCTCGGCGAGGGCGCGGGCGTGCTGGTCCTGGAGCGTGCCGAGCACGCCGCAGCCCGGGGCGCCCGGGTGTACGCGCGGCTGGCCGGCGCCGGGATCACCTCCGACGCGTACGACATCGTGCAGCCGCACGCGGAGGGCGAGGGCGCGATCCGGGCGATCACGAAGGCGGTCGCGGACGCCGGCATCGCGAAGACCGACATCGTGCATGTCAACGCGCACGCCACCTCGACCCCGGTCGGCGACATGCTGGAGATCGGGGCGCTTCGCGCGGCGCTCGGCGACCACCCGGTGATCACCGCCACCAAGTCGATGACCGGCCACCTGCTCGGCGCGGCCGGCGCATTGGAGTCGATCGCCACCATCCTGGCCATCCGCGACAGTGTCATCCCCCCGACGATCAACCTGGACGACCCGGAGGCCGGCCTCGATCTGGACGTGGTCGCCCACAAGGCACGGCACATGGAGATCCCCGCCGCGTTGAACAACGCGTTCGGCTTCGGCGGGCACAACGTGGCTCTCGTCTTCACCCGGCCCTGAGACTTCCGGGGCCCTGAAGGCGGACCTGTCCGGACGACAGGGCCGGCATCGAGTGCGGGTACTACCTGACCGCGACGACGCCGGCGACCGTCCCGCTCCTGGCCCGGGCCAGGAGCGGGACGGCGTGGACTGCGGCTCGGGGGGCAGGCTGGGCTTCAGCTCGATCCCGGGTCAGGCGCGATTGCGGGGGTGCTGCCGCGCGGCGCGTTCGTTGCCCCGGCGGTAGTTGCCGGTCCACCGGGCCATCACCAGTTGCGGGTCTTCGTCGACCTCGGCGAGGAACTCCGCCGCCCGGCCGCCCCGCAGCGTGCCGGCCACCCGGCCGTGGTGCGTGATCACCACTGAACCGTCCGCCCGCTGGGCGTACGCGAAACCCTGTGCTTCTGCCATGCCCGGCACACTCCCACCCCGCCCCCACCTCCCGCACCCCGATTTCGCCCGGCCGCCGGACCCGGGTCATCGCCGCCCTACGCCAGGCGAGGGAGCAACAAGCCAGCGACGTCGAGAGCGCGGCTGATCGGAGACCGGTCCGCGGCGGGGGTCCAGTCCTCGGCCGACCACACATCGGACATGACCGCCTTGACGAATCCCCATGCCACCACCCGGTCCACCGGCATCGCCAGCTCGTCGGCAAGCTGTTCCACCCGCGACGGGACCAGCGCGGCCAACGCCTCGTCGCGATCGGCCGGATCGGGGTTGAACAGCAGCGCGCCGACCTCGTAGCCGGGATCGCCAACGATGCCGTGCGGGTCGATGGCAAGCCACGGCTCGCGGGCCGCGCGCAGGATGTTGTCGTGGTGCAGGTCGCCGTGCAGAACGACACGCTCGGTTGCCGACGCGCACAGCTCACGCATCAGAGCCCCGGCGCGCACGACGAGGTCCAGTGGCAGCGGCCCGGCATCCCCGTGAAGGGCCGCGTAGTTGTCGAACGCCGCAGCCTGGGCCACGGCCTCGGGCAGCGTGCAGCCGGGCGGTGGCGGCACGTGCAAACGCCGCATCACACCAACCGCTGCGGAGGTCGCCTCGCCATCCCGATCAGGCACCAGGTCACGGGCACGCCAACCGGGGGTGACGCGTTCCAACAGCAACGCGCCACGGTCGAGGTCCGCCCGCAGCAACCGGACCGCCCCGCGGCCGGCGAACGCTGCGAGCGCTGGCGCCTCCTCGGCCAGCGACGTGCCGGTCGGCACACCCAGCTTGAGGACAGCTGGCGTCCCGTCCCCGCGGGTGACTGCGGTGACGTAGTGGTAGGAGAGCTCGTACGGCGATCCGACCGTGAGGTCCCAGTCGTTGGCCAATTCCCGCAGGATGGCAGGCAGGTCCGCCAGCCATCGGATGCCGTCATCACCCCAGACTCCCTCGACGTTACGGGCCAACTCCTCGGTGATCACTCCCCAGACAGTAGTCAGCCCTCGCCCCGACCTTGGCGACCGAGCATCCACCCGTACTGAATCAATGGTTTTCATGGTTGGAGAAAATGGCGAAACCGCAGCGCTCAACCCGAAGCGGGATTGACCGTCAACTCCAAGATCCGCCACCCGGATCACCCGCTCATGACTCCATGACGAGGAGTGTCCAGCGCGGAAGCGAAGGCGGCGGTCGCTGAGGAGTCGGCCGGGCTTACTGCAGCAACAGGCCAGGACAGCGGCGGAGCGGCTCGACCTTTTCGTGAAGTGGCTGTAGCTGACGTAGATCATCTCCGCAGGGGGTGCCCCCGGGCTCCGGCAATGTCGCGGGGGGGCCTCTCCCGCGAATGCTCCGGGAAGGCCGGCCACCCCACGCCGCCCCGCACCCCGGGCAGTCGGGCGCCGGCCTGACGAATGCGCCCCGCGCCCGGTCGGGGACCTGTCCTCCGGTCCCTATGGAGCTGCCCCGCCTACGCTCCCACTCCACCGGTAGCACAAACGGGGCAGCTCCATAGGGACCAACGGAGGGTAGGCCAACCCGGCGGACGGCCGCCCCGGCGAAGGTCGACCCGGCGGGGGCCGACCCGGCAGGGGTCGATGGTGTCGGCAGCACGCGCATCCCCCTGAGACCTGCCAGCCGGAGACCCACGACTTTGCCGGGGCCCTGGGGCGCCCCAGGGGCATTGCGTAGGCGCGGGTGCGGTCCCCGGTTGGCCCGGGGACCGTGGCAGGGGTGGAGCTGAGGGCGAGGCGGTCGCTGCCGTGGAGCGGCGCCCACGCCGGGACCCCCAGACCTCCCGATCGAAGCGCTCCCGCCGACTTCGCAATCGCCCTGCCGCGACGCGACCCACGACGAAGACCGGTCCCGAATCCGCACCGGACCTAGCCGGGAGCTTTCTCGGCGAGGATTCCGGTGCCCTGGCCGAGCTCAATGAGATAGTTGTCGGGATCGCGCAGGTAGCACCGGATTTCCACCCCGTGGTCCTTCGGCTCGGTGAGGAACTGTCCGCCCCGCGAGCGCCACAGCTCGTAGACCGCGTGCACGTCGGTCACCCGGACGTTGAGCGCGCTGTGGAGCAGGTTCGGGTCCGTCGGCGCCTGAGCGACGACGGTCGGCTTGTCGTCGGTCGGGCCACCCTCGTCGTTGATGACGAGGTAGCTGTTGTGCAGCCGGAGGATGGCGGGCTGGCGTTCCCGTACCACCGTCGCGCCGAGCACCGTCCGGTAGAACTCACGTGAACGTTCCACGTCCCGCACGATCAACAGGTGGGTGAGCACCATGCCGTGTTCCGGCTGGAAGTAGTCCGGGGCCTCGTTCGTCACTGCCGCCTCCCTCGGGATGGCCCGTCGGGTACCCGCGTACGGCTGTGGCACACCTGGAACGCCTGGTCACGCCCGCCAACAGCCAGGTCCGAGGAGACCCGACAGGCGGCCCTGGTCCGCCGCCCGACCCCGGGTGCTTCCGCACACCCGGGCGGGGCGGGCGGAGCGGAGGGGGCGGGCCGCTAGGGTGGGATCCGCCGAGACCCTGCGAGGAGCACGCCGTGGAAGCGACCGAGATCCGCAAGCTCGCCGCCCTGGAGGACACCCACTGGTGGTACCGGGAGCGGCGGGCCCTGCTGGCCCGGGCGCTGCGCCGGCTCGCCGCCGCAGGCCACTCCCCCGGGCGGGCGCTGGACGTCGGCGCGGCCGGCGGCGGCAACACCCGGGTGCTGCGGGCGCACGGCTGGCGGCCGGTGGCCCTGGAATACAGCGTGGAGGGCGCCGGGGTGGCCCGCGAGCGCGGGCTCGACGTGATCCGGGCCGACGCCCGGCACCTGCCGCTGCCCTCGGCGAGCCTGGGCCTGGTGACCGCGTTCGACATCCTCGAACACTTCGACGAGGACCACCTCGCCACCGCCGAGATCCGCCGCACCCTGCGCCCCGGCGGCGTCGCCCTGATCGCCGTACCGGCCGACATGGCGCTCTGGTCGGCGCACGACGTGGCGGTCGGCCACGTCCGGCGGTACGACCGGGCGTCGCTGCGTGCCGTGGTGGAGAAGGCCGGCCTGGTGGTCGACGAGCTGTGGAGCTGGAACGTGCTGCTCCGCCCGGTGGCGGCCTGGCGGCGGCGGAAGTCCACCGGCAGCGACCTGGACGACCTGAACCCGGTGGTCAACCTGGGCCTGCGGACCATCGTCACCGCCGAGCGGTACCTGCCGGTGCGTTCCCTGCCCGGGGTGTCGCTGATGCTGCGCGCCCACCGCCCGACGGCCGACTGACGCCGACGGCCGACCCGACACGACCCCCGACGGGCGGCTGAGCGTGCCGCCCGACCCGCTAACATCCATCGGCTGTCCGGGGTGGACCGGGCGGCGCGGACGACCACGGGGGACGTAAAACGGTGTTTCGACGTATCGGGGCGGCCGTACTGGCTGTGCTCACCATCGCGACGGCGGCGGGCTGCGCCGAGGACGGGACCCGGCCGTCGGCGGCCCGGGCCGGGGTCGGCCCCGCACCGTCGCCCTTCGTGTCCGGCCCGCCCTGGTACGACGACGTGGCCCCGGCCGAGGCGGGCGTCACCGTCGGGGCGAAGGGCACCCCCTGCGAGCTGCCGATCACGTTCTCGCTGCCGGCCCGGTGGGTCGCCGAGCCGGTGGACGACGCGTCCGGGGTGACGCTGGGCGGGTCGCGGCTGCGCTGCGAGGTCGACGCGAAGCCGGCCGACAACGTGGGGTTCCTGCGGGTCTGGGCGGTCGACGCGGCGCCCCTCGGCGCGCGGGCCTCGCTGGAGGAGTTCCTGGCCGAGTACGGCCGGATCAGCGAGATCGAGTACCGGCGGGTGCGGCGCGGCCCGCTGGACCTGGTGGAGGCCACCTACCTCCAGCAGGACGGGCTGAGCGGGGGCCCGAACCGGCAGCGGGCGCTGGTCGCGAGCACCTCCTCGGGCGGGGCCGTGCTGCTGACCCTCGGCGGGATGGACACCGACGAGTTCGAGGCGATGTTCCCGGCGTACCAGCTCGCCACGAGCACCCTGCGGCCGACCGGCTGAACGACCGGCGGTTCCGGGTGCAGTTGTCGCGGCCGTGGCAACAACAACCGCACCCGGAAACCCGTGAACGGGTCAGCGGGGGGCCGGGACCGCCTCGCGGGCCAGGACGACCGCGCCGAGCAGCGCGGCGTCGTCGGCGAACCCGGACAGCACCACGTCGGGCCGGTACGGCAGCACGGCGGCCAGCCGCTCGACCAGCAGGCCACGGATCAGCTCGCTGCCGGCCACCCCGCCCACCAGCACCACCCGCTGCGGGTCGAGCAGCAGGCAGCAGGTGACCAGGTGGCGGGCCAACTCGTCGACCCGCGCCGTCAGCGCGTCCCGGGCCGGGCCGGGCCGCTCAGCGGCGGCGGCCAGCCCGGCGGCCGTCCCCGGCACCCCGAGTTCGTCGGCGAGCCGGTCCAGCGCCCGGCCGGAGAAGTCCAGCTCCAGCATGGTGCCGGGCCACGGGCCGCCCGCCACGGCGTACCCGATCTCGCCGGCCGCTCCGTGGTGACCGGCCAGCACCGACCCGCGCACGGTGAGCGCCGCCGCGACCCCGGTGCCGAGGCCGACGACCAGGCCGGGGTCGGCGTCGCGGAGCGCGCCGAAGCGCAGCTCGGCGAGGGCGGCGGCGTTCAGGTCGTTGTCGACCGCCACCGCCGGCACGCCGAACCGGTCGCGTACCGCGTCGGCCAGCCGGAGCCGGTCCCAGCCGGGCACGTTCGGGGCCAGGTCGATGCCATCGGGCCGGACCACCCCGGGCGAGGCGATCCCGGCCGCCGCGACCGGGCCGCCGACCTCCCCCACCAGCTTCGCGGCCAGGTCCAGCGCGCGGTCCAGGGCCTGCGGGGCACCCTGTTCGGCGTGCGTCGGCACACGCTCGCAGGCCAGCAGCCGGCCCTCGCCGTCGGCCACCCCGACGGCCATCTTGGTGCCGCCGAAGTCGATGCCGAGCAGCACGGGCGCGTCACCGGCCACCGGCGCGGGCTGGGCGACCCGCCCGGCCAGCCGCACGCTCACAGTTCGGTCCCGTCGGTCGGGTCCGCGACGCCCGCGCTCATCGGGACGCTCGCTCGGCGGCCACGGCGTCCAGCGCCTCGTCGGCCCTGGCCAGCCGGTCCCGCACGGCGGCCAGCCGGCCGGCGACGGTGTCGAAGGTGCCGCGCAGCACGGTCACCTGGGCCCGGACGGCGTACGCGCCGGGGCCGTCGACCTGGGCCCGGTCGAGCACCAGCTCGGGGCGGACGGCGGCGGCGATCAGGTCGCCGATCGCGTCGTCGTCGAGCCGGTCGGTGATGCCCTCGGCCGCCGCCCGGACGCCCTCGGGGGTCCAGGTGTCCGGGGCGCCGCCCCGGACCAGCCGGCCGACCACCGAGTGGGCGGCCCGGAACGGCACCCCGTGCCGGGTCAGCGCGTCCGCGGCTGCCGTGGTGGTGGCCCCGGAGGCGACGATCTCCTCCCGCGACGGCGGCTCCAGCGGCTCGATCTCGGCGAGGAAGCCGCCGAGCAGGGCGAAGAACCGGTCGGCGCGGTCGTTGCTGTCCCACAGCCGCACCTGCACGTCGGTGGTGGCGTTGTTGGAGTCCTCCCACCAGGCCGCGCCGACGTTGTTGAGCACGCTCGCGGCGTCGGCGGCGGTCGCCCCGGCCATCGACACCAGGTGCTCCAGCACCACCGGGTTGCGCTTCTGCGGCATGATGCTGCTGCCCTGGGTGAAGTCGCCCGGGGTGGTCACCCAGCGCCAGGTCAGCCAGTCCATCAGGGTGCGGGCCAGCCGCGCCCCGGTGGCCAGGGCCTGCGCGTTGAGGGTGCCGACCCGGACCAGGTGGTCGGCGCCGGCCACCGCCTCGTACGAGTTGGTGACCAGGCCGCCGAAGCCGAGCAGCTCGGCCACCCGGGCGGGGGCGATGTCCAGGTCGGTGCCGGCGAACGCGCAGGAGCCCAGCGGCGAGGTGTTGATCTGGTCGATCAGGTCGGCGTACGCGACGGCCTCACCGGCCAGGGCCTCGGCGTACCCGGCGAGGGCGTGGCCGATGGTGGTCGGCTGGGCCGGCCGGCGGTGGGTGTAGCCGGTGATGACCACGTCGGCGTACCGGTCGGCGGAGGCCAGGGCGGTCGCCCCGGCGGCGAGCACCCGGTCGAGCACCCCGAGGAGCTGGTCGCGCAGCAGCATCCGGAACACCCCGGCGTCGAGGTCGTTGCGGCTGCGCGCCATCTGCACGTCCAGCTCGGACGTGGGGATGCCGCACGCCTCGGCGATCCGCTTCTCCATGAGGTAGTACGTGTCCTCGAAGCTGCCGTCGAAGGCGGGCGCGGGGCCGGTGTCGGCGCGCAGCTCCGCCAGCCCGCGCAGCAGCCGGGCGCCCCGCGCGGCGGGGATCAGCCCCTGCTCGGTCAGCATGACCACGTGCGCCTGGCTGGCCCGCACCATCGCCGGGTAGAGGTACCCGACGTGGTGGTCGTATGTCGGCCGCAGGTGGTGCCGCTGGTAGGTGGTCAGCGCGGGTGTGCTCATCAGGAGTCTCTGCTTCCTTCCAGGCCGGGTGCGGCGCTGTTCGCCGCGCCCGGACGTCAGCCGGTCTACTCGTGCACGCCGAGCAGGCGCTCGGCGTTCCCGGCGAAGATCGCGCCCAGGTGGTCGTCGGGCAGGCCCAGTTCCCGGCAGATCCGCAGCTGGTCGTCGAGGTAGCGGGTGACGTACCCGCGCGGGAACCACGACGAGTCGCTGCCGTACACGATCCGGTGCGGGCCGATGGTCTCGTAGCAGCGCCGGAACAGCTCCTCCAGCGTGAGCTTGTACGGCATCCAGCGCACCCACTGGTTCGACCCGGACGTGTCGACGTGGATGTTCGGGCAGCCCCAGGCGGCGAAGAGCAGGTCCTGCACGTGCTGGACGCCGAAGTGCGGCACCACCACGGCCAGCTCGGGGAAGCGGCGGGCCATCCGGGCCAGCTCGTCCGGGCCGCCGTACCGGCCGTGGGACAGGCCGCCGGCGCTGCCGTAGTGCCCGATGTGGATCAACACCGGCACGCCGAGCCGCTGGGCGGTGGACCAGAGCGGGTCCAGGTCGGCGTGGTCGAGGGGCCCGCGCAGCAGCGGGGCGAACAGCTTCAGCCCGCGCAGGCCGCGCTCGGTCACCGCGCGGTCCAGCTCGCCGGCCGCGTCGGGACCGTACGGGTCGTGGTGGGCGAAGCCGAGCAGCAGGTTCGGGTGCCGGTCGACGACGTCGGCGACGGTGTCGTTGCCGCCGCCGGTGACGAAGACGGCCCGGCGGACGTCCACCCGGCGCAGCTCCTCGGCCCACCGGTCCGCCTCGTCCTGCCAGCGCTCGGCCGGGGGCTCCGGGTCGGGGAAGGCCCACGCCTGCCGCCACTGCCGGGCGTACGGGGCGGAGCCGGCGGCCCGGACGGCCCGCTCGTGCTCCCCGCCGGGGTGCATCCCGGCGGCGTGCTCACACGCCTGGATGGTCGAATCCACGCCGATGCGGAAGTGCAGGTGGAAGTCGACGATGTCGAGTCCCCGGTCGACGGTCATGATCCCCCCTCGGTCGGTTCGCGGGCCGGCGACGGCGCCGGGGTGGCAGCCGTGCTCGGCGCGGGGTCACCGGCCGGCTCCGGCAGCGGGTCGGCGGTGGGCGGGGCGGGCGGCGGGGCGGCCACCCAGGCGGCGACGATCTCGCGCAGCCGTGTCCCGGCCAGCTCCCGCACCCGCCGGCCGGCGGGCTCGTCGGCCAGCGAGATGTGCCCGGACCAGCCCTGCCACGGGTCGGGCCGGGACTCCACCAGCACGTACGGGTGGGTCACCGGCAGCTTCGGCTTCGGCGGCAGGTCGTCGACCGCGCCGAGCCGGACCGCGCCGGGGTCGAACCCGAGCACCCCGGAGGTCTCGTACGCCCCGCCGTGCCCGCGCGAGACCAGCGGGCCGTACAGCTCGGCGGTCTCGGCGGGGGTGACGAGCTGGAACCAGTTGACCAGCAGCAGGCTGGCGGTGCGCCGCCCGGAGACCCACTCCATGGCGGCCCGGACGGTGGACATGTTGGCGTCGTGCCCGTTGACGATGAGCAGCCGGGGGAAGCCGGCCGCGACGATGCCCTCGATCACGTCGGCCAGGTAGCCGACCGCGATCTCGGGCCGGATCGCCACGGTGCCGGGCCAGGGCCGGGTCTGGCCGGGACAGGCGGCGTACGGGACGGCGGGGAAGAGCACCCCGCGCGGGCCCGCCGCCGGTCGGCCACCGGCCGGGGTCGCGGCCTCGTCCGGGGTCCCGCCGCCGGACGAGGCCGCGTCGTCCCCGGCCGGGAGCGCGCCGGAGCGGGTCGCGCTCTCGGCGGCGAAGCCCTCGGCGAGGATCAGGTCGGTGCCCAGCGGCAGGTGCGGGCCGTGCCACTCGACCGCGCCGACGGGCAGCACCGCGAAGTCCGCCGCCCCGGCGACCGCCGCGAGTTCCCCGCCGGGGACCCGGGCGACCGGGACCAGCCCGCCGTGGGCGAGCCAGGCGGCCACGTGGTCGCCGTCGGGGATCACGCCGGTCACGCCGTCCACTTCGCCGCCTCCCGGGTCGATCGTCCGCCGCCCTCCAGCCGACCGGAGACCACCATCACCACGAAGATCAAAACCACCTGGAGCATGCCGTACGCGGCGGCGGTGCCGACCTCGAACGAGTACATCCGGTTGTTGATCTCCACCGAGATCGGTGCGGTCTCCGAGGTGTAGATGAGCACCGAGGCGACGAACTCGCCGACGCCGTGCACGAAGGCGAGCAGCGCGCCGGCCAGCACGCCCGGCAGCATCAGCCGCAGGGTGACCGTGCCGAACGCCCGCCACCAGGACGCGCCGAGGTTGCGGGCGGCCTCCTCCAGCGACGGGTCGAGCTGCGCCAGGGCGGCCGAGCTGGACCGGAACACCAGCGGCAGGAACCGCACGAAGTACGCCAGCGGCATGATCCAGAAGGTGCCGATCAGCACCTGGCCGAAGCTGAACGCGTTGCCGGTGCTGAACGCCGAGATCAGGTTGATCGCCACCACCGTGCCGGGCAGCGCCCAGGCCAGCATGACCGCCACGTCCAGCAGCCCCCGGCCGCGGAAGTTCAGCCGGCGCACCGCGTACGCGATGAGCACGCCGACCACGACGCAGGCGACGGTCGCGATCAGGCTCATCTGGAGCGAGTTCAAGATCGGCTGGAACGCCCGGGGCTCGGAGAAGATCGTGACGAAGTTCTGCATCGTGTACTGCGCCGGGATCACCTCGGTGGTCCACGAGCCGTCCGCGGAGAACGCCACCAGGGCGATGGTCGCCACCGGGGCCAGCAGCACGGCCGTGGCCAGCAGCGACGCGGCCAGGGCGAGCCACTTGCCCAACGGGTTGGTGATCTCGCGCCGGTGCGCGGCGACCCCCTTGGACTGGGAGCGGTAGCTGCGCCGCCCCTCGTACCAGCGCATGCCGAGCAGGAACAGCACCGAGACGACGCCGAGCACGGAGGCGTACGTGGAGGCCATCGGCAGGTCGCCGTTGGTGCGGTTGATGTAGATCTGCATGGTCATCGTCTGGTCCACCCCGAACAGCAGCGGGGCGGTGTACGACGCCAGCGAGGTCATGAACACCAGCAGCGACGCGGAGACCAGCGCCGGGGTGAGCATCGGCAGCAGCACCGTGCGCCAGACCCGGACCCGGCTGGCCCCCAGGTTGTACGCCGCCTCCTCCACCGACGGGTCCATCCCGCCGAGCGCCGCCGAGGCGGACAGGTAGAAGTACGGGTACATGGTGAACGTGTGCACCACCAGCACCCCGGCGATGCCGCTGAACGGCAGCACCGGGTTCTCCGTGCCGAAGAGCTGCTGGAGGCCGCGCGGCAGGATGCCGGTCTCGCTGTAGAGGAGCTGGAAGGAGATCGCCCCGATCAGCGGCGGCAGGGCCGCCGGCACCAGGATGATCGCCTCGATCAGCTTGCGCCCGGGGAACGAGAAGCGCTTGAGCAGGAACGCCATCGCCACGCCGACGATCCCGCAGAGCAGCACGCTGGCCGCGGAGATGATCAGCGAGGTGAACAGGGAGGACCGGGCCACCCCGTCGCTGGTGAGGAAGCTGCCGTAGTTCTCCACCCCGTCCACGCCGACGCTCTCGGCGAAGGTGGCGAACATGGGCTGCACCACGTACCCGAACAGGACCAGCACGAGCGGGAACACCAGCACGTACGGGAACCAGCGGGAGCCGGTGCCACCGACGAACCGGGCGGCGAGCCGGCGGCGCGGGCCCGGTGGCGGCGTCGGGTCCTTCGTCACCGGCGCGACGGTGGCCGGGGTGGGGGTCGCGGGGATGGTGCTCACGGGCGCACCACCCACATCCGCTCACGGTTGAGCCGCAGCCCGACCTGGTCGCCGACGGCGATCCCGGCGGGCACCTCGACGGCGGCCACCTGCACCTGTTCACCGGCGGTGTCGACGACCAGGTTGGTGGCCATGCCGGTGAACTCCAGGTCGACGACCCGGCCGGGCAGCGCCCCCGGGTCGGTGGTCGAGGTGAGGCCGATGTGCTCGGGGCGCACGGACACCAGGGCGGTCTCCCCCTGGCTCAGGCCGTGGTCGGCGGGCCCGGGGACGACGATCTCGCCGCCGCCGGGCAGCCCCACCGTGACGGTCTCCCGGGTGGCGGCGAGCACCGGCAGGGTGAGCACGTTGCTGCGGCCGATGAACCGGGCCACGAAGCTGGTGGCCGGGCGGTGGTAGATCTCCTGCGGGGCGCCGATCTGCTGCACCCGGCCGGACTGCATGACCGCGATCCGGTCCGACATGGCCATCGCCTCGGCCTGGTCGTGGGTGACGTAGATGCCGGTGGTGCCGGCTTCCTTCTGGATCCGGCGGATCTCCGTCCGGGTCTCCTCGCGCAGCTTGGCGTCGAGGTTGGACAGCGGCTCGTCCAGCAGCAGGGTCTTCGGCCGGATGACCAGTGCGCGGGCCAGCGCCACCCGCTGCTGCTGGCCGCCGGACAGCTCGTCGATGCGTCGGTCGCCGTACCCGGCGAGGTGCACCTGGCCGAGCGCCTCCTCGACCCGCCGCCTCGACTCGGCCCGGTTGACCTTGCGGATCTTCAGCCCGTACGCGACGTTCTGCGCGACGCTCATGTGCGGGAAGAGCGCGTAGTTCTGGAACACCATGCCGGTGTCGCGCTTGTTCGGCGGGCGCCGGGTGACGTCCTCCGTGCCGAACCGGATCCGGCCCGAGGTGGGGAAGTAGAACCCGGCCACCATGCGCAGGGTGGTGGTCTTGCCGCAGCCGCTCGGGCCGAGCAGGGTGAAGAACTCCCCGGCGGCGATGGTGATGTCGACGTCGTCCACGGCTGCGGTGTCGCCGCCGCGCGCGAAGCGCTTGCTCACCGACTCCAGCGTGACATCGATCATGATGTCTTCTCCTTCTGCGGTACCGGATCGGGGCCGGTCGGGTGACGGGTGACGGGTGCCCGGGGGGCGGGCACGTGACGCCCCCGGCGGGGAAGGGCTCCCGTCCGGGTGCCCCGCGAGCGGGCGGCGCCGGGGGCGGGAACCTTCCCGCCACCGGCGCCCGCGCTGGTCAGCCCTTGTTCTTGATCTGGCTGTTCCAGTGGTTGATCCACTCGGTCTCGTTCTTGCCGATCACGTCCCAGTTGACGTCCAGCGGCTTGAGGTTGAGCTGGGCCAGCCACTCCGGCTTCTCGGCGATCTCCACGGCCGGGATCTGGAAGTAGTCCTTGGCCAGGTTGGCGCGGAGCTTGTCGTCGAAGAGGAACTCCATGAACTTCTGCGCGCCGGTGGTGTTGCCGCCCTTGACCGCGGCGATGCCGTCGACCAGCACCGGGGCGCCGGAGGCCGGCATCACGTAGCCGAACGGCATGTTCGACTGGTTGGCCTGGAGCAGGACGTCCTGGAGGTTCCAGGCGCTGAGCGTGCCCTGCTGGCGGGAGAGCTTCAGGTACAGGTCGGCCGGGTTGGCCGCGTACGAGCCGGTGTTGGCGTCGAGCTTCTTCAGCCAGTCGTAGCCGGGCTGCGGGTTGCTGCCGTCCGGGGACTGCCGCATGATCATCGCCGAGTAGATCGACCGCATGGTGCCGGACGCGGCCACGTCCCGAATGATGATCTTGTCCTTCCACTCCGGCTTCAGCAGGTCGTCCCAGTCCTTCGGGGCCTGCTCCGGGGTGAGCGCCTTGTTGTTGTACATGATGACCTCGGGCAGCAGGATCTCCCCGAACCAGCGGCCCTCGGCGTCCTTGTACTTGGCGTCCATCTTGCTGGCGAACGCCGGCTGCCAGCCGGTCAGCAGGTCCTCGGACGCGCCGGCGGAGAGCCCCTGCTGGGTGCCGCCCCACCAGACGTCGGCCTGCGGGTTGGCCTTCTCCGCCCGGACCCGCTCCAGGATCTCCTGCGCGCCCAGGTTGAGGATCTCGACCTTGCCCTTGTACTCGGGGTACTTCGCGGTGAACTGGTCCACCACGAAGGTCGAGACCTTCTTGTCGCGGGCCGTGTAGATGGTGAGCTTCTCGGCGCTCGCGCCGCCGGACGCGCCGCCGGCCGCGTCGTCGTCACCGCCGCCGCCACAGGCGGTGCCGGCGACGAGGACGGTGGCGAGCGCACCGACGAGGAGAAGACGACGTCTCATGGGGTACCTCCGAGGGGAATAAGGGGAAACTCGTGGGTCAGGGGCTCTCGTGGGTCAGGGGCTGGAGAGCAGGATCGGCAGGCCGGCCGCGGCGGCGGAGAGCGCGTAGCTGACCGCGCCGTGCAGCACGGCCCGGTCGCCGAGCACCGCGCGGCGGACCTCGGTGACGCTCGGCGCGGCGGTGTCGACCAACGACTGGAGCCGGTCGACGGCCCGGTCGTCGAGCTGGGCGGCGGCCCCGCTGAGCAGCACCCGACCGGGGTCGATGACGCAGACGCAGGAGACGATCAGCCGGGACCAGGCGGTCAGCACCTCGTCCAGGTACGCGGCGGCCCGCTCGTCGGCGCGGGCCAGCGCGACCAGGGCGGCCACCGGCGCGTCCGGCCGGCGCCCGGGGGCCAGCGCCACCACCCGCTCGGCGATGGCGTTCTCCGACCAGCGGGCCTCGAACGGGCCGATCCCGTCGTGGCCCCGGTCGGCCGGGTCGAGCGGCAGAAAACCGACCTCGCCGGCGGCCCCACCCGCGCCCCGGCGGACCTGGCCGTCGAGCACCAGGCCGGCGCCGATGCCGTCGGCGACGTGCAGCAGCAGCAGGTCGGCGACGTCGCTGCCGGCACCGGCCGCGTGCTCGCCGGCCGCCATCAGGTTGACGTCGTTGTCCACCACCACCGGCACCCCGAGGTGCCGCTGCACCGACTCCCCTATCGGCCGGCCCTCGACGAGGCCGACCGAGGGAGCCAGCCGGACCGCGCCGCCGGAGGAGACGCCGGGCGCGGCGATGGCCACCCCGCGCAGCGCCGGCAGGCCGTCGCCGGCCAGCTCGGGCACCGAGCGGCAGATCGTGTCGATGATGTCGCCGGCGAGTCGGACGGCCCGGTGGGCGACCACGGTGCCGTCGCTGTCGGCGATCTCGCAGCTGATCCGGGACGGCTCCAGGGAGACGGCGGCGACCAGTTCGGCGCGCGGGTTGAACTCCAGCATCGCCCGGGGGCGGCCGGAGCGGGACGCCCCGGGCCCCCGCTCGATGAGGTACCCCTCGGCGATCAGCTCGCGCACGAGCGGGGTGAGCGTGGCGGGGCTCAGGCCGGTGAGCTCGGTCAGCTCGGCCCGCGAGAGCAGCCGAACCTGGCGGGCGGTGGAGATCACGGACAACCGCTTGATCTCCTTCGACCGCTCCCGGCTCACCGGGCTCGTTGGTGGCGTCACCACGTCAGTCACACTTCCTTCCTACGGCGAACGAACTATAGAGTCAAGTAACGAAACCGTCTCGGGCCTTGGCGAACCCCTCCGCGAACAGGGGAAAGGTCCCTCTTTGGCACCGCAGCCGGGTTGGGCGCATGCGGCCACCTGGGCACCGATATGGGCAATCCGGGCGCACTTTCTTTCTTCCGAAAAGAAAGAAAGACCTTGCAAAGCATTGACTGGCCGCCGCGCCGGTCCTTAGCGTCACCGGGCGAAGGCCTTCCAGTGTGTACGGACCACCGTGCCGCTGCTGTACCCGGTGACCATGCGCCCGTCGGCGCCCACCGGCCCGTCCCCCACTCGCCGTCCGATCACGACTCCCGCGTCGACGCTCCATGTCCGACGACGGTGCTCGTGCCCGGACATCGTGGTTCCGGAAGGATCTGCATGCGAATCAAGGCGTTCCTGCTACCCACGGCGCTCGCCCTGGCCCTGTCCGGGGTGCCCACCGCCGCTCTCGCCTCCCCCGCCGGCGGCGCCGCCACCGACGCCGTCGACCTGGACGTCCTCTTCGTCAGCGCCCACCCCGACGACGAGGCGGGCAGCCTCGCCACCCTCGGCCAGTGGAAGGAGCGCTACGGCGCCAAGGCCGGCGTCGTCACCATCACCCGGGGCGAGGGCGGCGGCAACGCCGTCGGCCTCGAGGAGGGCCCGCCGCTCGGCATCATCCGGGAGCGCGAGGAGCGCACCGCGATCGGCAAGGCCGGCGTGAAGAACCTCTACAACCTCGACCGCGTCGACTTCTGGTACACCGCCTCCGCCCCGCTGTCCGAGCAGATCTGGGGGCACGACGACACCCTGGCGCAGATCGTCCGGGTGATCCGGCAGACCCGGCCCGAGATCATCATGACGATGAACCCGTCGCCGACCCCGGGCAACCACGGCAACCACCAGCAGGCCGCTCGGTTCGCCGCCGAGGCGTTCCAGGCCGCCGCCGACCCGGCCGCGTTCCCCGAGCAGATCAGCAAGGAGAAGCTGAAGCCGTTCCGGGCGGCGAAGTTCATGCGCTCCGGAGGCACCGGAACCTCGGCCGCCGGGCCGCAGTGCGCCACCAGCTTCGTCCCCACCGTGCCGACCGACCAGGTCTTCGGCGTCTGGGAGGGCACCCCGAGCAGCACCGGCAAGACCTGGGCCGCGATCGAGGTCGACGCCCGCCGGGAGTACGTCACCCAGGGCTGGGCCAACAGCGCCGACGCCTCCACCGACCCGGCCAAGATCCGCTGCGACTTCTACACCCTGGTCGACAGCCGCGTCCCGTACGACCCGGCGGACACCTCCCCCGAGGCGATCCTCCGCGGCTCCGTGCTGCCGAACGCGGCCGGCGGCCTGCCCAAGGGCTCCGAGCTGTACCTCACCACCGACCGGTTCGACCTCGCCCCCGGCGAGACCGTCAAGGTCACCGCGCACGTGCGAGCGCCCCGGGACCGGGCACTGGCCGCGCCGCGGATCGACCTGCGGCTGCCGCAGGGCTGGACCGCCAAGGGCTCCGGGACGCTGAACAGCGCCGTACCGGCCGGCAAGGAGCGGACCAGGACGTTCACCGTCACCGTGCCGGCGAACAGTGACACCAATCAGCAGCAGCTCATCGGCGCGACCCTGACCACCCGCCAGGGCGTCGGCCGCACCGACCGGGCCGTCCGGGTCGTCGCCGACGTGCGCGGCACCCTGGAGCCGCTGGAGGAGGTCGGCGTGTTCCGGCAGTGGGCCGGCGAGGGCGGGTACCCGCAGCTCGACACCCTGATCAAGCCGGTGCTCACCGTCGGCTCCGGCCAGAGCCGGTCGGTCCGGGTCGACCTGCGCAACCACGGCGAGGCCGCCCAGAGCGGCACCGTCACCCTCGGCCTGCCCGCCGGCTTCGCCGCCGACGCCACGACGAAGAGCTACACCGACCTGGCCCCCGGCGCGACCGGGGCGGTCACCTTCACCGTCGCCGCCGACGCCAGCCTGCCGACCGCCAACGAGGGCGGCACGGGCGGCGACTACGGCATCACCATCACCACCACCAGCGCCGCCGGCAGCACCGTGGAGACCGGCGCACTGGAGATCGTGCCGACCACCGAGGTGCCGCAGGCCGGTCCCGACCACGCCGTCGACGGCGTGGCCTCGCCCGGCGAGTACCCCGGCGCCGAGCTGGACCTCTCCCGCATCTGGGAGGGTCAGGCCACTACCCCGCAGGACGCCTCGGCGAAGGGCCGTATCGCCTGGACCGCCGACGCGCTGAAGGTGTACGTGCAGGTCACCGACGACGTGCTCGGCACAAAGGTCGTCCCGGAGGACTGCAAGCGGCAGCGCCGCACCGACAGCGTGGAGATCATCGTCGACCCGAAGGGGAACTCGGCGGACACCTCCACCGTGTTCAAGGCCGGCATCTTCCCGATCACCGACGACCCGGCCAACGGCAACCCGCCGTGCTGGCAGCGCGACGCCGACAACCGGCAGGGACCAGGCGCCACCACCGCGCCGGGGATGACCGTGGTCAGCAAGGTCACCAGCCCGTACACGGGCTACACCATCGAGGCGAGCATCCCGTTCGCGGTGCTGCCCGACGCGGTGGACCCAGCCCGGATGGGCTTCAACGTGCTGGTCTACGACTCGGACACCCAGGACCTCAGCTCCCAGTCCCGGCTGGGCTGGTCCACCTTCAACGGCGTCCGGGCCGACCCGTACCGCTACGGCCTGGCCCCCCTGCCCGGTTACACCCCGGCGCAGCAGCAGCCCAGCACCCCGGTGTTCCCGGACACCTCCGCCCGCAGCGTGCACAGCCCGCAGACCATCGCCCAGTCGGCGGTGGACGGGGTGGCCCCGGCCGCCGTGGCCAAGCTGCCCGAGAAGGCACTGCGGCTGACCGACCAGCGCCGGGTGGCCGGCGGGGTGCTCGTCACCCTGCGGGCCGACCGGGCCGGCACGGCGTACCTGTACGCCTGGAACGGCACCACCGCCATCGGTGACAAGACGGTCAAGCTGACCGCCGGCCGCCCGGTGACCGTCGTGGTCCCGGTCGCCTCGGGCCGGCCCACGGCCCTGCTGACCGCGTTCGAGTCGAACGGCTCGGCCCTGGCCAGCAAGCTCGCCCTGCGCTGACGCGCCTGAAGGGCCCGCCGGTGACGCTTCGCGTCCCCGACGGGCCCTTCACCCATCCCATCCCACACCCCACACCCCGCCGCCCCACGCCCCACGCCCCACGCCCGCCGCCCCACGCCCCACGCCCCACGCCCCACGCCCCACGCCCCACGCCCCACGCCCCACGCCCCACGCCCCACGCCCCACGCCCCACGCCCCACGCAAATTCTGGGAAAGAGTGGCCTTGCGGCGCTGCATGACCACGAATTCCCAGAATTTGCGCGGCCTTGCGCGGCCTTGCGCGGCCCGGCGCGGCCCGGCGGCGGGCCGGGTGGGGGTCAGCGTAGGTGGTAGACGGCCATTCGGGCGTTGGTGTAGCGGAGGTCGGCGAGGGTCTCCAGGGTCGGGGACTCCGGGGCGACCTCGCGGTCGACGACGAGCCAGCGGACGCCGTAGGAGTCACGCAGCTCCGCCAGGCCGGCGGCCGTGGGGGCGGTGAAGGCCGCGTCGTTGGCCGCCAGCCGCTCCTGCTCCCAGAACGGCGCGTACGGGCCGCCGGGCAGGCCGACCATCCGGGGCGCGAACGCCCACCCCTCCACCAGCACCGACCGCTCGGTGTACCCGCTCAGCCAGAACGACCGGGCGTCGCACCAGCCGCTGACCACCGCCCGGCAGTGCACGTTGGTGGCCACCACGTCGCGCGGGTCGCTGTGCTCGTGCACCCAGCGGGCCGCCGCCACCCGGGAGGCCGGCATCCGCTCCACCGGGTACGCCCCACCGTTGGGAAACCGGTTTGCGGCGGCGGCGTCCAGCACCAGCCCCGGCGCGCCCGCGACCAGGGCGGCGGTGAGCAGCACCGCCGGGCCCCGACCGGCCAGCCCCGGCCAGCGCCCGACCAGTGCCGGCCAGCAGAGCTGTGCCAGCAGCGCCACCGCCAGCAGCGCGCCCGCCCAGGTCAGCAGCGGCAACACCGACGCGTACGACTGGGTGGCCGGCGGCGTGGCCGGGTAGCGCAACTGGACGGCGGTGAGCAGTACGGCGAACCCGGCTGCCCCCGCCCCGAGCAGCGCCCGGCCCCGGGCGCCGAGGGCGGCACGGTCCAGCAGTTCCACCCAACCCCACGCGGACAGGATCACCCCGAACGCGAACCCGGCCCGGGTGAAGTACTGGTTGCTGCTGCCCGGGTGCCCCACCAGCAGGTAGATCGCCGGGCCGGCGAGTGCCCCGCCGAGCAGGAACACCTGCACGGGCTCCAGCCGCCAGCGGCGCAGCCGCAGCAGCGCCACGACCCCGGCCAGCCGGAGCTGGAGGTTCAGCAGGAACGCGACGAAGACCAACACCCACAGCAGCGCCGTCGTCCCCGCCGGCCGCCCCGGCAGGACGTACGGGCGCAGCCCCGAGAACGGGTCCACGCTCACCCCGTGGCTCTCGAACGCGAACAGCACCGCCGTGGCGAAGAGCTGCGCGGCCAGCGCCAGCCCGGCCGCCGCCAGCACCGCCCGGGGCAGCCTGCGGCGGAACGCCAACGACACCGCCGCGACGAACGCCAGCGCGGCCAGCACCACCGGCACCGAGCTGGCCTTCGCCCCGGTCGAGGCGGCCAGGAACAGCGCGGCGAGCAGCCACGCGCCGCGCCCCAGCGCCGGCACCGTCGAGCCCCGGACCCGGCCGACCAGCTCACCCAGCGCGGCGATCAGCGGCAGCAGCAACACCCAGCTGTACGTCATCGACGGGCTGCCCCAGACGATGAAGGTGGCCTGGGTGCCGAAGAGCTGGCGTACCCCGTTCTCGTAGCCGAACTCGCCGACGGTGAACATCAGCCCGGCGGCGACCACCCCGGCGTACGGCCGGCCGGTTACCCGCCAGCCGACCACCGCGACCAGCACGGCGGCCAGCGCGCAGAGCGTCGGCACGCCGAGCCGGAAGAAGACCGTCGGCAGGTCCACGCCGCTGACCAGGCTGGCCGCCGCGAAGTGGGCGAAGCCGAACCAGTGGTAGTGCAGGGGCTCCCCGGCGACCTGCGGCACGTCCAGCGGGGCCTGGTGGGTGGCCGCGCCGGCCAGCGAGAGCTGGAACGCCAGGTCGATGTACTGCGCCTGCCCCTCGTCGGAGGGCAGCACCGGGTTGACCCGCAGGAACGACTCGTACAGGTAGAGGGTGAACCCGGCGACCACCCCGGCCAGCGCCCACGCCCACCCGGTCGGCACCGGGGCGTACCCGGACACCCGCCAGTGCCGGCGCAGCCGGGGCACCGCCGCGAACGGCGCGAGCACCGCCAGCGGCCAGAGCCACAGCAGGTGGGGCACCCCGGCGGCGGTGAACACCGCCCAGCCGGCCAGCTCCAGGACCAGGCCGACGGCCGCGCCGAACGCCAGGTCCTCGACCAGGGTGTGCGGACGGCGGCGCAGCGCCCGGAACACCAGAGTGCCGGGCAGCAGCACGGCCAGCAGCAGGTATCCGGTCCACCGGGCGAGGTCGGCAACCGGGGTGCCGGTGCCGAGCAGGACGGCCGCGACCACGGCGTAGCCGGCGACGGGGGGCGCGTACCGCAGGACGGCCGGACGGGCCGCCGGGGCCGCGAGCCCGGCCGGGCCGGACGGGTCAGAGCCGGACGGGTCAGAGCCGGACGGGTCAGAGCCGGACGGGTCAGAGCCGGACGGGTCTCCGGTGGCCAGTGCGGTCACCGGAGGCTGTCGGCCAGCTCGGCCGGCCCGACGGGGCCGGCCGGGGCCGGGCCGGCCTCCGGGGCCGGAACGGTGTCGGTGTCGGTGTCGGTGTCGGTGTCGGTGTCGGTGTCGGTGTCGGTGGCCACGAAGTACGCCGGGCGGGCCTGCACCGCGGTGTAGATCCGGGCCACGTACTCGCCGAGCAGGCCGAGGCAGAGCAGCTGCACCGCGCCGAGGAACAGGATCGCCACGTACAGCGAGGGCCAGCCGGTGACCGTGCCCCCGGCCAGCCAGGCGACGACCGCCACCACCACCAGCATCCCGCAGACCGCCACCCCGGCCAGCCCGAGCCAGGTGGCCACCCGCAGCGGCGCGGCGGAGAAGCTGGTGACGCTCTCCGCGGCCAGCCCGGCCATCCTGGACAGCGGGTACTTCGTCCGGCCGGCGGCGCGCTCCTCGCGCTCGTAGGCGACCTCGCCGCTGGGAAAGCCGAGCCACGGCACCACCAGCCGCAGCACCGGGCTGCGCTCGGGCAGCTCGCGCAGCGCCTCCACGGCCGCCCGGCTGAGCAGCCGGAAGTCGCCGGCCTGGGCGGGCACCTGCTTGCCGACCAGCCGGCGCATCAGCCGGTAGTAGCCGGCGGCGGTCCACCGTTTGAACCGGGTGTCCCGGCTGCGGTCGGCGCGGACCCCGTAGACGATGTCCAGGCCGTCGGCGCGGGCCCGGCGCAGCATCTCGGCGATGGTCTCCGGCGGGTCCTGAAGGTCGGCGTCGATGCTGACCACGTGCCGACCCCGGGCCCGCAGCACCCCGGCGACCAGGGCGGCCTGGTGGCCGCTGTTGCGGCGCAGCCGCAGCACCCGCAGTTGCGGCCAGCGGGCGCGCAGCCCGGCCAGGCCGGCGGCGGTGCCGTCGGTGCTGCCGTCGTCGACCGCCAGCACCTCGTACGGCTCGTCGAGCGCGTCGAGGACCGCGCGCAGCCGCCGGGCGAACAGCGGCAGCACGCTCTCCTCGTTGAACATCGGGACCACCACGGACAGTGCCGGCTCCGGTCGCGTCACGGGACTGGCCTCCGTCTCGTCTGCGCCGTCGGACAGCCGAACGCTATCAGCCGGAGCCCGGCCCGGAAGGCCCCCGCGCGCGACCCCGGGTGCCGCGCCCACCGGGTCAGTTGCCGCAGGCCGTGGCGGGCAGACCGGAGACCGGCACGGGGGACCGGCCGGCCGGGCGGGCCTTGCCGGCGAGCACGTTGGCCAGCGCGGTCATCGACGCCCGGCCGGAGGAGTACGTGGCCAGCAGCGTCGGCGACTTCGCCTTCGCCAGCAGGTACGGGGTGTCCATCGCCACGGTCACCGCGGCGTCGGCGCTGAGGTCGGCCGAGCCGTCGCCGTACCCGACGAGGTGCACCCTCGTGCCGCCGCTCGGGACCACCTTCACCCCCGCGGCGGTGAGCGCGTCGGTCAGCAGGGCCCGGGTCTTGTCCCGCCCCCCGGAGGAGGTGACGGTGACCGGGCCGCGCACCCCGGTCGCGCAGGAGCCGCGCAGCACGGTCACCGCGCCGGCCGCCAGTGCGTCCGCGGCCTGCCGGTGCTCGGGGCTGTTCAGCGTGGACATCGCCGGGGCGGGCGTGTCGGCCAGGGTGAACTTCATGGTCAACACCCGGGTGGCCGCCTCGACCAGCCGGGCCCGGGGCAGCGAGCCGTCGCGCAGCGCGGCGAGCAGCCCGTCGTACGCCTGGGTGACGTTCGGGGGCATCAGGATCAGGTCGTTGCCGGCCTTGAGCGCCCGCACCGCCGCCTCCCCCGGCGCCCAGCGCTTGGCCGGCGGCATGTTCATCCCGTCGGTGACCACGACGCCCTCGAACCCGAGCTGGCCGCGCAGCACGTCGGTGAGGACCTTCCGCGAGAAGGTGGCCGGGGTGCCCGGGTCGATGGCGGTGACGTCGAGGTGGGCGGACATCACCGCGAGGGCGCCGGCGTCGATCCCGGCGGTGAACGGCGGGAACGCGGTGCCGTCGAGCACCTTGCGGCTCTGGATGATCACCGGGACCTCCTTGTGCGAGTCGGTGGCGCTCAGGCCGTGCCCGGGGAAGTGCTTGACGCTGGCCGCCACCCCGGCGCTCTGCAACCCCCTGACCGCGCCGGCGACCTGCGCCGAGGCCCGCTTCGGGTCGGCGCCGAAGGACCGGGAGCCGATCACCGTGCTGCGGGTGGCAAGCACGTCGGCGACCGGGGCGAAGTCCATGTTGATCCCCATCGCGGCCAGCTCGGCCCCGGCGGCCCGCCAGGCCGCCTCGGTCAGCGCCGGGTCGCCGGCCGCCCCGGCGGCCATCGGGCTGGGCAACAGGGTGACGCCGTCGGTGATCCGGGTGACGATGCCGTGCTCCTGGTCGGTGCCGACCAGGAAGGGCGCGGTGCCGGCGGGGAGCTTTCCGGCGGCCTCGCGCAGGCCGGTGGTCAGCTCGCGGACCTGCTTCGGGTTGTCGACGTTGGTGGTGGACTGGTTGCCGGCGGTCGGGTCGTCGGCGCTGAAGCCGACCAGGATCAGCCCGCCCAGCCGGTACTTCGCGACCATCTCCGCCGGGGTGGCCACCCCGGCGAGGGACCGGTTGCCGGCGGCGGAGCCGTCCGAGACCTTCGTCGCCGAGCTGCCGTACGCGTACGGCATCAGCACCTGGCCGACCAGGTCCTCGTCGGCGAGGGTGCCGACCAGGGCGACGGCCCGGGCGGCCGGGTCGGCGACGGCGGGCGGGCCCCCGGACGTGGTCGGTTCCGCCGTGGCCGTGCTGGCCGACGGCGTGGGACGGGGCCGGTCCGACTCCCCCGAGCATCCGGTGACGAGCACGGCGGTCAGGGCGGCGAGCGCGACGCCGGCACGTCGCGGGGTAATCGACACGCGGACCATCCCACCAGTTCACCCCTTATCAGGGCAACTTGACCTGGTCAAACATCATCCCGTCGGGCGTGTCGGGGGCAGCGCCACTCCTGCCGGGAGGCGCGGCGGGCGCGGTTCAGCCGACCCGGGTGAGCCGGGTCACCGGTGCGCCGTCGCCGGCGTACCGGTAGGGCTCGAGCTCGGCGTCCCACGCGGTGCCGAGCGCCTTGTCCAGGGCGTGCGCCAGGGCCTCCGGGGCCCGGGCGGCGGCCATGACGGCGCGCAGCCGGTCCTCGCCCAGCTGGATGTCGCCGGCCACACCGACGGTGGCCCGGAACAGTCCCCGGCCCGGGACGTACATGAAGCGCTCGCCGTCGACGCCCGCGCTCGGTTCCTCGGTCACCTCGAAACGGATCATGGGCCACTGCCGGAGGGCAGCAGCCAGCTCGGCACCCGTCCCCGGGCGACCGGTCCACCCGCACTCGGCGCGGCGGGCGCCTGGATCGACGGGCTGAGCCGTCCACTGCAGGTTGACCGGCGCGGCGAGGACGCGCGCGATCGCCCACTCGACGTGCGAGCACACGGCGAGCGGGGTCGAGTGGACGTATACGACGCCACGCGTTGGCACGGTGACCTCCCGGAGAGCGAGGTGCGTCTTCCCCTACGACCTCGACCACCCGAGTGGCTGTTGGAACACATGATGACTGGTGGGACGGATGGTGCGCCAGGGAATCGGGGAATTCGCCGGGGGCGGGCGCTCGGATCCACCCGTCCGAGGTGCCTGGAGCGGCCGTCCCTGGTCGGGCGGGCGGGCGGGTCGACCCGGCGGAATGCCGGGCCGGCGTCCGTGGTTGTGTCCTTCAGACAGGCAGGGTGACCAGCCAGGCATCGCGGTCGTGTAAAGTTCTCTCGGCGGCTTGTTGCCGCGCACAACTTCGGCGGGCCGAGGCTCATCCCGAGCGTCACCCGCCACAGCCCCCGGACGTTACCGTCCTCCCGTACGTCTCAAGGAGTACCTCCGTGGCGAGCAACACCTCTAAGACCGCGCGCGCGTCAGTCCGGGCCGGCCAGGCTGGCCAGGGTGGCGCCCTCAGCGTGCTGGGCGAGTTCAAGTACCTCATCCCGCTCAACGGCGGCAAGCACGCCTACGTGCGCAACCTGACCAACGGCAAGACCGCGCACCTGCGCACCGACTCCGAGGCCTTCGTCGAGGAGATCCGGGTGCTGGCCGCCGCCGGCCACGCAGCCAAGATCCGGGCCGAGCTGAACAACCTCGCGGCCACCCACCCGGACCACGGCTGGGACGCCACCGAGAAGCGCCTCGCCGAGGCCGGCGTCTTCGGCGGCTGAGCCCGCCAACCGCGACACCCCGAACCGCCCGCCGGTCTACCCGGCGGGCGGTTCGTCGTCCCCGCCTCCCACCCACCGAAGGCGTCACCTCCCACCCCGCCCACCGTCACCTCCCGGACACCGGGCGGCGGCGGCCAAGGTGCTCTTCCTTCCCCTTGCAGGGTTGGCGTGGTGTCATGACGGGTAGCCGGTGTTACCGCCGGGTCACCAGGTGGTGAAGTTCTCATGGCGGCCCGAGGGGAGGCGGCGATGTCGGAGCAGACCGAGGTGCGGCTTGCCGACGACGTACGGCTGCACGTCGAGGTGTCCGGGCCGGCGGACGCCGAGGTCACCGCGCTTCTGCTGCACGGCTGGACGCTGGACGGGCGGAGCTGGCACCGGCAGCTCGCCGGGGTCCGCGAGCGGTTCGGCGGCCGGGTCCGGGTGGTGACCTACGACGCCCGGGGGCACGGCCGGTCGAGCTGCATGGCGCTGCGCACCGCCACCCTCGCCCAGCTCGGCGACGACCTGGTCGCCGTGCTCGACGCGGTCGCCCCGACCGGGCCGGTGGTGCTGGTCGGGCACTCGATGGGCGGCATGACGATCATGGAGTACGCGCACCGCCACCCCCGGCACTTCGCAGCCCGCACGGCCGGGCTGGTCTTCGTCTCGACCACGGCCGAGGGGCACACCCACACCGCCTACGGCCTCTCCCCGCGCATCGCCCGGCTGATCCGGCTGGCCGAGACCGCCGGGGCCGGGGTGCTGGCCCGCTGCGGCGCGTGGCGCCCGCCCCGGGCGCTGCTGCGGGCCCTGCGGCCCAGCATCCGCTGGATGCTCTTCGGCGACCGCTGCGAGCCCACCGACATCCGGCTGGTCACCTCGGCGGTGGCCCGCGCCTCGCTGCGCTCGATCGGCGGCTTCCGGGCCTCGATCGGGACGCAGCACCGGCTGGACACCCTCGCCGCGCTGGCCCACCTCCCGGCGGCGGCGCTGGTCGGCGACCGGGACCGGCTCACCCCGCCGCCGTGCGCCGAGTCGATCGCGGCGGCGCTGCCGGCGACCGAGCTGACCGTCTGCCCTGGTGCCGGGCACATGCTGATGATGGAGCGGCCGGGCCAGGTGAACGCCGCCGTGGCCGGCGTGCTGCACCGGGTGCTGGCGGACGCGCCACACCCGGCTTCCCCGGCCTGACCGGAGCCGCGTCACAGGTGTGAGCGGCGGGTCCGGGACGTGGGCTGGGTCGCGCCACGACGTGGGCTGGGTCGCTCCTGGACGTGGGCTGGATCGCGGCGACGGCATGGCCCCGCGTCCCGGTCGGCCGGTGGCCGTACCCTCTCCGGTTAGCCCGGCGCGCGGCCTGCGCCCCGGCGCGGCCGTCCGCCGCCGTCTGCGAGGAGCTGCGCGTGACCGACCGGACCACCCTGGAGCAGGAGATCGCCGTCGAGCAGCGGCATCTCGACCGGGTGTACGCCCGCCTCAGCGAACTGCGCCGCTCGGCCGCCCAGGCCGAGAAGGACGGCTACCAACTGGCCCGGGTGGGCAACTTCGGCGCGCTGGTCGAGCGGGACGCGATGGTCTTCCACGCCGCCCAGCGCCGGCACCGGCTCGACGCCGAGCACGAGGGGCTGGTCTTCGGCCGGCTGGACCTGCGCAACCGGCAGGTGCTGCACGTCGGGCGGCTCGGGGTGCGCGGCGAGGACGCGGAGACCCTGGTGGTGGACTGGCGGGCCCCGGCCGCCGCCGCGTTCT
Organism: Micromonospora rubida; assembly: GCF_009908295.1. Taxonomy (GTDB): domain Bacteria; phylum Actinomycetota; class Actinomycetes; order Mycobacteriales; family Micromonosporaceae; genus Micromonospora; species Micromonospora rubida. The sequence continues at coordinate 202,191 of NZ_JAAALO010000010.1, read as the reverse complement.
ACCAGGCCACCCCGGCACAGCCGATGGACGTGGTGCGGCGGCGCACCATCGGGTCCACGGCCGAGCGGGTGACCCGGATCGAGGACGACCTGCTGGACCCGGCGGCTGCCCCGCCGGACATGGCGGTGGTGGGCGACGGGGCGCTGCTGGCCACCCTGTCGCGGGCCACCGGCCGGGGCATGCGGGACATCATCGCCACCATCCAGCGCGAACAGGACGAGGCGATCCGCTCCCCCGGCTCCGGGGTGACGATCGTCTCCGGCGGCCCTGGGACGGGCAAGACGGCGGTCGCCCTGCACCGGGCGGCGTACCTGTTGTACTCCGACCGCAGCCGGTACGCCGGCGGCGGCATCCTGGTGGTCGGCCCGTCGGCGGTGTTCGTGGAGTACATCGCCTCGGTGCTGCCGTCGCTGGGCGAGGAGACCGCGACGCTGCACTCGCTCGGCTCGCTGTTCCCGGGGATGGACGCGACCCGCACCGACCCGCCCGAGGTGGCGGCGGTGAAGGGATCGCTGCGGATGCGACGGGTGCTGGAGCAGGCGGCGCGGGACGCGGTGCCGGGCGGGCCGGGCGAGCTGCGCCTGCTCTACCGGGGCGCGCTGCTCCGGCTGGACCGCCGGGAGTTGGACGGCATCCGGGACCGGGCGCTGTCCCGGGGGGCCCGCCGCAACGAGGCGCGTCGGGCCGGATTCGACGGGGTGTTCGCCGCGCTGTGGGCCCAGGCCCGGCGACTGAGCATCCGCCAACTGCCGGAGCAGCCCGCGTTCGAGGCCGAGATCGCCGAGCGGTCCGATTTCCGCGAGTTCCTCAAGGCGTGGTGGCCCCGGCTGCATCCCCGGCACGTGCTGGGCTGGCTGGCCCGCCCGGACCGGCTGCGCCGGTACGCCGGGGGAATTTTGTCCCGGGCGGAGATCGGCCTGCTCGACGAGGCGTACCGGACGCTGGACGACGAGGGGCTCACGATCGCCGACATCGCCCTGTTGGACGAGCTGGACGCGCTGCTGGGCAAGCCGATGCAGCCGAAGCGGGCCAAGCGGGACCCGTTCCAGCTCGCCGGGGGCGTGCGGGAGCTGAGCACGCAGGCCGACCGGCAGCGGGCGGCCCGGGAGGCGGCCCGGGAGCGCCCGGAGGACTACCGCGACTACGCGCACGTGGTGGTCGACGAGGCGCAGGACGTCTCCCCGATGCAGTGGCGGATGGTCGGCCGGCGCGGCCGGCTGGCGTCCTGGACGGTGGTGGGCGACCCGGCGCAGACCGCGTGGACGGGCGCGGAGGAGGAGCTGACCCGGGCCCGGGACCAGGCGCTGGGGCGGCGACGCCGGCACCAGTTCGAGCTGACCACCAACTACCGCAACTCAGCGGAGATCTTCGCGGTGGCGGCGGCGGAGATCCGCCGGCTCTACCCGGACCTCAGGCTGCCCAGCGCGGTGCGGTCCACCGGCGTGGAGCCGGTCGCGCTGACCGTGCCGCCGGCCGAGCTGGAACGGGCCACCGTCGCGGCGGTCGCCGCGCTGCTCGCCGACGTGGAGGGGACCGTCGGGGTGATCACGCCGGTGCCACGCCGGGACGAGGTCGCCGGCTGGCTCGCCGGCCTGGCCGCGCCGCGCCTGCAGGTGGTGACCAGCCTCCAGGCCAAGGGCATGGAGTACGACGGGGTCGCGCTGGTCGCCCCGGCCGAGATCCGGGCCGATCCGGGATCCGGCGTGCGGACGCTGTACGTGGCGCTGTCCCGGGCCACCCAGCGGCTGACCACGATCGAACCGACCGGCTGACCGGCCGGCACCCCCGTCTCGGTCGGACGCCGGACTTTTACTTGCACACATAGCGATGTGAGCATACATTGGGCCGGGGCCGGGGCCGGATCGGGGACGGAGGGTGTTGGCGTGGGCGCAGGTCATGACCACCACGGCGCGGTGGCGAACGCCGCGAACCGCCACTCCGGGCGGCTCTGGGCGGCCTTCGCGCTGCTCGCCGCCCTGATGATCGTCGAGGCGGTGGCCGCCTTCGGCACCGGCTCGCTGGCGCTGCTCTCCGACGCCGGGCACATGTTCACCGACGTGCTCGGCATCGGCATGGCGCTGGCCGCGATCACCGCCACCCGGCGGGCCACCACCGACCCCCAGCGCACCTTCGGGCTCTACCGGCTGGAGGTGCTCGCCGCGCTCGGCAACGCCGTCCTGCTCAGCGGCGTCGCGGTCTACGTCCTCGTCGAGGCGCTCCGCCGGTTCGGCGACCCGCCCGAGGTGACCGCCGGCCCGATGCTCGTGGTGGCGACGCTGGGCCTGCTCGCCAACGTGGCCGCGTTCGCCCTGCTGCGCAGTGGGGCGAAGGAGAGCCTCAACATGCGCGGGGCGTACCTGGAGGTGCTGGGCGACCTGCTCGGGTCGGTCGGGGTGATCGGCGCCGCCGTGCTGATCACCGTCACCGACTGGTGGTGGGCGGACCCACTGGTGGCCGTCGCGATCGGCGTGTTCATCCTGCCCCGCACCTGGCGGCTCGGGCAGGCCGCCGTGCGCATCCTGGTGCAGGCCGCGCCGGAACATCTCCAGGTGACCGCGGTGCACGACCGGCTGGCGGCGGTGCCCGGCGTGGTCGAGGTGCACGACCTGCACGTCTGGACGCTGACCTCCGGCATGGAGGTCGCCTCGGCCCACCTGACCATGGCGTCGGATGCCGAGGTGGGCGCGGTGCTGACCGCGGCCCGCACCGCCCTGCACGAGGACTTTCACATCGAGCACGCCACGTTGCAGGTGGAGCCCGGGGCCTCGGCGGGCCCCTGCGGACCGACCGGCTGGTGATACCCGCGCCCATCAATCAGGTGGTGTATTGTGCCTTCATGCCGGTTTTAAGCGCATTGGTCCACGCACCGTCCGTCACGGATGCAGCGGGCGACCCATCCGCACCGGTAGGCTCTCATCCGGTCTCCGCCGGGCGGCGCCCTCCGGCGCCTGCGGTGACCGCCGCCTAATCGCCTCCTGGCGAGCCGGGGAACCATGTTCGTGGGGTGCATCCGCATGAGCGGTAGGGATCTTCCGTCCCGAACCCGTCAGCTAACCCGGTCGGCGGCTGACGGAAGGACATGCGTATGCCAGTAGTGGCACCTGTACGAAGGACCGCCGCCCGGATGGCGGCGATGCTGGCGCTGACGCTCGCCGTCGGCCTCGGGTTCGGGCCGGTGGCCCTGGCCGGCGCGGCCCCGCCCACCGGCCTGCGCGCCGCCGCGCCCGGCCAGGACGAGGAGGGCGGCACCCCGGCCCTGCGTGCCCAGCTCGAGGCTGCCAGCAAGGGCTACCTGGACGCCAAGAGCGCCCTGGCCCGCTCGGTCAAGCGGCAGCAGCAGCTCGGCAGCCAGCTCAAGACGGTCGAGGCGGAGCTGACCGTACGCGGCGCCAAGGTCGACGAGATCGCCGGTGTGGCGTACAAATCGGGCCGGCTCAGCCCGGTGTCCGCGCTGCTCAACAGCACCAGCCCTGGTGGCTTCCTGGACCGGGTCGCCGCGCTGGACGCGGTCGCCACCAACGAGGACCGGGCGCTGCGCGACCTGCTGGAGACCCGGGACCAGGCCGCCAATACCCGGCTGGCCCTCGACGGGGAGATCCGCGAGCAGCGCAAGCAGGTCACCGTGATGGCAAAACGCAAGGATCAGGCCGAGCAGGCCCTGACCGTGGCCAACGAGAAGGCCAGCGTCAGCGGCGGCGGGTCCAACCGGGGCACCTCCAGCGCGAACGCCACCCCGGCGAAGCGCAACTCCGACGGTTCCTGGCCGTCGGAGTCGTGCAGCGTGAACGACCCGACCCCGGCCAGCGGCTGCATCACCCCACGGACGCTGCACGCGCTCCAACAGGCCAAGGCGGCCGGCTTCACCCGGTACGTCTCCTGCCACCGGCCCAGCGGCTCCGGCGAGCATCCCAAGGGGCGGGCGTGCGACTTCGCCGCCCAGAAGGGCGGCTTCGGCGGGGTGGCCTCCGGCGGGGACCGCACCTACGGCAACAACCTGTCGGCGTACTTCATCCGCAACGCCGACAACCTCGCCGTCCTGTACGTGATCTGGTTCAAGCAGATCTGGCTGCCCAGCAGCGGCTGGAAGTCGTACAGCGGGGGCAACGGGGACCCGTCCAGCGACCACACCAACCACGTGCACCTGTCGGTGTACTGACCGCGCGCGTCCGGTGGCCCTACCCTCCACCCGGGGCCACCGGACGCCACGCGCACAAGCCGTGGGACCGGGCTGCGGCTGGCCCGGCCGCGCCGCTCAGTCCGTCCGGGCCGGGCCGTCCCCGGCGCGGTCCAGCACCTCGCCCAGCCTCCGGGCCAGCCCGAGGTGCGCCGAGCGGGCCTGCCGGAAGGCGTACCGGAACAGCGGCGCCGGGGCGGCGAGAGTGATCTCCACGTCGATCCGGATTACCCCGCCCGGCTCGTCACGCAGCCGGGTGCGGTTGCGCACGGTGGTGGCCGGCCGCTGCCGGGCCACCGTGACGATCTCGTCGTCGGTGACGACCAGCACATCCGCCTCGTACGTCACCGGGAAGCGCAGCGGCCCGGCGGCGAGCCGGTCGGTGATGGCGTAACTGGCCCGGGCGCCCGGTCGGGGCGGCAGCCGGCGCACCCGCGTGATCAGCGGATGCAGCTCACCCTGCCGGGCCAGGTCGCCGAGCAGCGCCACCGCCTCGGCCCGTGGGCAGCGGGCCTGGACCGAGTACTGGAAGGTGTCTCGCCGAAGCACACCCCGATCGTCCCCCACCCGGCCTCCGGAGGGAAGGACCCCCGCCCATCCAGGGCGAACCGACCCGGCGGCGTATCGCCCCCGGCCAACCGGGTGGCCGTCAGGCGCCCGGCAGCGCCTCGGGGGCGGGTGCGGCGGCGGCGGCGCCGGCGTAGTAGGGCTCCGGGGCGCCGAACAGGCCGAGCAGCCCGGTCACCCAGAGCTGCCGGTGCACGAACCGGCTCGGCTCGGTGACGACCAGCTTCACGCTGCTGACCTCGGCGGTCTGGAAACCGGCCACCATCGCGCTGATTCCGACGGAGTCGATGAAGGTGACGAGGCGCATGTTGAGCTCGATGCGGGCGGGACGCCCCTTGGCGAGCACCTCTGCGATGGCTTCGCGCACCTCGTACGCGGTGTCGACGTCGATCTCGCCGCGCGGGACGATCTCGATGACACCACCCGACAGGACCGACTTCACGATCGACAGGCTCACGCGAGCACCTCCACTCGCCCATTCACGGGCGCCTCATCAGTACGCGGGCCGCGACCGAGAGTATTCCTCCGACGGCCTCGGTCGCCACCCCTCGGGATGAGCAATTCCTGGATCAGGGCACGGCGGGCTGGCCCTTATCCGGACTTTTCAGGTCCTGCTCAGCGGACGATCGGCCCGGGAGCCGATGTCGCCGACCCAGGGTAACGGTGACCCCCGACCTTCGCGCGCACATTGTGCGCCGGGCGCGCCTCGCGGGACCGGTTGAGGGAGGTCACGGCGGGCGACCCGCCACCGTTGCCCGCCCCACCTACGCTCGGTGGCGTCCGTCACCCGGTACCACGGAAGGACCACTCATGATCCGGAAACTGGCCGGCCTCGCCGGCGTCGGCGTGTTGCTCGCTCTCATGCTGGCCTGCGGCTTCGGCGGCGCGGGTGACGACGACGATGACGACGACGACGACTTCGCCCGTGGCGCTGTGGTGGTGTCCGTCCGCTGACCACCGCCGGCGGGCCGCCGCCGGACGGGGCAGCCATCGGCCGAGCCGGGTTTGCGGCCGGGTCCGGCGGGGCACTGCCCGGATGGGCGGACGGGCGGACCGCCGGACAGACCGCCGGACCACGCCGGTGGGCGGGGCGCCCGAGCCCTGCCCTAGCCGAAAGTCCGAAGTGGCCGCAAGCTTCGGCACCCCGAGGAGGTAGGAACGATGTTCGGAACCGATCTGCTGGAACGCCGCAGCAAGCCCGAGCGGATCGCGGACCAGGCGTGGCAGCACCTGGTCTCCACCGTCAGCTCCGCCGGGGACAGCGTCCGGGACACCGCCCGCTCGGCCCGCCGCAACGGTTCGGGCCTCGCCGATGACGCCGGCGACCTGGTCGGCTCCGCGGCCGAGGAGGCCCGCCGCCGGGCGTTGCGGGCCTTCGACTCGCTCGCCGGCCGCCGCCCGGCCCTGCCCTGGACGCTGCTGATCGGCGCCGCGCTGGTCGGCGCGGCGGTCGGTTGGGCTGCGGGGTCGGCCGCGCGGGCCGTCGCCGGCCGGGATTACCGCGACGCCGACGACGTCGAGTTCGTCGACGTCGACCGGCCCGACTCCCCCGTCGGCCTCGACGGCTGACCCGCCCGGCCCCGGTGGCGCGACGGGAGACCGCCGCGCCACCGGGCCGACCAGCCGAGGACCGGGCCGGGCCGACCGACCAGCCGAGAACCGGGCTGGGGCGGGCCGACCGACCAGCCGAGAACCGGGCCGACCAGCCGAGAACCGGGCCGGGCCGACCGACCAGCCGAGAACCGGACTGGGGCGGGCCGACCAACCAGCCGAGAACCGGGCTGGGCCAACCGTGGCTAGCGGGCGGCGGTTGCGGTGCAGCTCAGCACCGGCACCGAGTTCGCCCCGGTGACGCTGCCGAGGAGGCCGAAACTGGTGCTGGCGCCGGTGCCGAGGGCACCGTTCCAGCCGGCGTCCCGCACCACGACCTGGGTGCCGGTCTGGGTGAACGAGCCGCCCCAGAGCTGGGTGATCCGCTGCCCGTCGGCGTAGTTCCAGGCCACCGACCAGGCACTGCTCGGTGCCCCGTTGTTCCTGACGGTCACCTCACCCTGGAAGCCGCCCGACCAGGAGCCGGTCACCTTGTACGTCGCCGTGCAACCGCCGACCGGTGCCGGCGTGGTCGGGGACGGCGGAGGCGTGGTGGGCGGGGGCGTGGTGGGCGGGGGCGTCGTCGGCGCGGGGGTGGTGGGTGCCGGGGTGGTCGGCGCGGGCGTGGTCGGCGACGGGGTGGTCGGGCCGCCGAGCCGGTCGGCGACGAGGATGCCCCGGCCGTTGGTGCCCAGGTAGACCCGGCCGTAGACCCGGGGGTCGCCGGTCAGCGCCTCGCCCGCGTTCCCGTACTGGTGCTTGTCGTCGTTGATCCGGACCCAGCTCGCGCCGGCGTTGTCGGACCGGAACACGCCGTGCTGGCCGTCGACCGTGCCGAGGGTGAACAGCGCCGGGTACGTCTGCCCGGGGGCCGCCCTGCCGAAGCCGACGTTCACCGCCGACGACACGTTGGCGAGCTTGGTGAAGGTGGCGCCGGAGTCGGTGGAGTGCCACAGGCCGCCCTCGCCGGCCAGCCAGATGTCGCCCTCCCTGCCGGGCAGCGCCTTGAACTTCACGTTGCCGGTGCTCGGCAGGCCGGTGGCGGCCGACGCGGCGAAGCTGGCCCCGCCGTTGGTGCTGACGTAGAACCTGCCGCCGCCGAAACCGTAGAACTTGTTCTTGTTGACCCGGTCGGACTCGACCACCGCGTTGGCCGGGATGCCGGTGGCCGCGGCCCAGGAGTTGCCGAAGCCGACCGAGCGGACCACGGCCTGACCGGCGTCGCCGGGCGCCCAGACGAACTGACTGCCGTCGGCGGACGCGGCGACCGTGCCGCCGTTGTTGATCCCGGACGGCTCGCCGCCCTGGAACCAGTTCCCCCCGCCGTCGGTGGAGAACGCGACGTGGCTGTCGCCCGGCCGGTCCGCGTCGGTGAAGTTGCCGGCCCGCACCAGCACCGACGGGTTGGTCTCGGCGTAGTCGAGGCTGGTGGTGCTGGTGAAGTTCGGCTGGGTGAACATCATCGGCGGCACGGCCGCGAGGTCGGTGTGCCGGAAGCCGCCGATGTCCCCGAGCGCGCTGACCAGCGGCGCCCCGGACGGCGGGCTGACCAGGTCGAGCACGGCGGTCTCCTCCAGCCCTTTGACCATCGGCTTGATGGTGAGTTGGCCGCCGGTGTCCCACCTGGTCAGGTCGGTGCTGCCGTAGATGGTCGCGCCGGTGCCGTACAGGAAGCGGTTGGAGTCGAACGGGTCGATCTCCACCGACTCGTTCATCCAGCCCAGCTTCGGGGTCTCCTCCGGCGGGGACGGGTTGCTGCCGAAGGTCAGCCAGGGCACGGAGCTGACGTCCATCGTGTACTTCTTGGTCTTGTTCGGGTAGCTGCCGAACTCCCAGATCCGGGTCCAGGTCGCGCCCCCGTCGGTGCTGCGCCAGAAGATGGCGTCCGGCCACCAGGAGATCTGGGTGGCCACCAGGAGGGTGTTCGGCTTCTGCCGGTCGATGGTCAGCCCGGAGTAGCCGAAGTACGCGTCGGTGCTGGACGACGGGATCGGGCTGATCCGCGTCCACGCGCCGGTGGCCCGGTTGAACTTCCACACGTCGCCCTTGGCCCCGTCGTACGGGCCGCCGGTGTCGCTGGTGGCGATGTAGAGGTAGCCGCCGACCGGGTCCACCACGCCCTTGTGGGCGAGGTGGCCGGTGGGCTGGCCGGCGATCCGCTCCCAGGTCGTGCCGCCGTTGGTGCTGCGGTAGACCGGGTTCTCCTTGTCCGCCACGCCGACGTAGATCGTCTGGGTGGCGGCGCCGGCCGTGCCGGTGCTCTTGTCGAAGCTGACCCAGGTCAGGCCCTGGTTCTGGCTCTGGTAGCCGCTGCTGTCGTTCGGGTCGGCCCGGTAGTTGCCGACGTTGGGGAAGTTCGCCACCCTGGCCCAGGTCGCCCCGAAGTCGATGCTGCGCCACAGGCCGTTGCCGCCCTCGGCGCCGTAGTACAGGACGCTGTTCCTGTTCGGGTCGACCGCCAGCCGCTCGCCCATCCCCCGGCCGGGCATGTTGCCGCCGTTCTTGAACGGCAGCTCGGTGACCTGCCAGGTGGCGCCCTTGTCCGTCGAGCGCAGGATCGCGCCCTTGTTCGGGTCCCAGTCGTTGGTGTACATGCCGACGGCGGCGTACACCCGGTTGGTCTGCACCGGGTCGGTGGCCAGGCTGACCACGCCGTTGTAGCCCCACTTGTCGGGGCCGACCCAGTCGAGCAGCGGCGTCCAGGACTGGCTGGCCTGCTCCCAGCGGTACGCGCCGCCGATGTCGGTGCGGGCGTAGATCAGGTTCTTCTCGGTCTGGTTGAACACGATGCCGGGGACGAAGCCGCCACCGTCGATCCGGACGTTCTTCCAGGAGTACGGCTCCGCCGCCGCGGCGGCGGCCGGGGCGGACGGGGCGACGGTGAACTGAACTGCCACGACTGCCGTGGCGGCGGCCAGCACGGTGGTGACCGCGCCGACGAGACCTCTCCGCATCTGCGGTTCCTCTCGGGATGCCCGTGGTAATGGGGTACGAGCACGACGCGCGGCGGTCGACGGACAACCGCGCCCTCACGCGTCGAGGTGCGGGGAGCGGCCCGGGCTCCCCGCCGGCATACGTGGCTCCCGCTGCCGAGGAAGGAATTCACAGTAGCCTCTCCCCCGACGAGTTTGGAAGCGCTCCCAACACGGTCGGTGGACCACGGCGCAGCTCAGTCGAGGTGGTAGACGAGCCCGTCGCCGACGGCCTCCCGCCGGATGCCCAGCCCGTCCACCGGCCGGGCCGCCGCGTCGGCCCACGGTGTGCCGGCCGCGTACGCCGGCAGCAGCACCACCGTGCGCACCCCGACCTCCCGCAGGTACGCCACCGACGCGGCGTCGGGGAATCCCCCGCTCGCCGCCCGGATCTGCTGCTGGCCGGCCGGGGTGAACGAGGCCAGCCCGTTGACCACCTTCGGGAAGCCGTCGGTGGACCAGAGCATCACGTGGAACTCCCGGATGCCGTCGCTGGGCAGCACCAGCGCCGGGCCCCGCAGCCCGTGCAGCGCCGTCGGCTGCACCGGGGCGGGCACGTGCGGGGTGCGGTTGACCCCCTCGGCGAGCACCAGCAGCATCGGGAGCACCAGCACCGCCCGCCCCCAGCGCCGCCACCGGCCGCCGGGCGGCCCCGGCTCCGGGTCCGGCTCGTGGACGGTCAGTGCCCCGGCGGCGAGGACGCCCAGCAGCAGCGTCGTCCAGAGCACCAGCCGGCCCGGGGTGCGCACGCCGTCCCAGCCGGGCACGTGCTCCACCAGGGTGACGTAGCCGGGGTCGCCGTCGCCGAACAGCGTGGTGCCGGCGGCCAGCGCCGCGCTGACCAGCACCCCGGCGGCCAGCACCAGCCGGTGCCGCAACCGCCATGACGAGACGAACAGCCCGGCGACGGCGAGCCCGATCAGCACCATCCCGGGCAGCAGCGTCATCTCCCCGGCGAAGCTCAGGGTGGCCCGGGCGGCGGTGTGCCGCTCCCCCCACAGCCAGGACTCCGGCGGCGCGGTGAGGAAGCCGCGCAGCGGCGGGGAGAACATCGCGATCTGTTCGACCGTGCGCCGGCCGGCCGGGTGCCGGGACACCACCTCGAAGTAGGGCGCGGCCATCAGCAGGGTCACCCCGGCGAAGAAGGCGCCGCCGGCCAGGTCCGCCACCAGCAGCCGGCGCGGAAACGCCGGCCGGGCCCGCCGCCACCACGACCAGCCGTACCCGCCGGCCGCGCCGAGGCAGAGCAGCCCCAGCACGTACGCGAAGGGCAGGCCGATGCCGAAGCCGAGGCTGACCTGCCAGGCGGCGACCAGCCAGCCGGCCCCCGCCCAGCCCGGCCGGGCCCGGTCCGGCCGGTACCCGTGCCGCAGCGACCAGCCGTGCCCCCGGGCGAGCATGGCCAGCGCCAGCGCGATCCCGCCGATGCTGAGCACGTGCAGGTGCCCGGCCTGGGCCAGCTTCCACGGCGCGTACGCGAAGGACGCCCCGGCCACCGCGGCGCCCGCCCAGCCCGCGCCGAGTTGCCGGGACAGCGCGTACGCCCCGACGAAGGCCAGCGCGTGCACCAGCACGTAGAGCAGGTTGTAGCGGACCACGGCGGCGACCGGCCCGTGCCCGATCATCCCGAACGGGGCGTAGCCGAGCAGCGTGTCGGAGTAGGCGTAGGTGTACGGCTCCGGCCAGAACGTGTTCGAGTGCCAGACGTGCGCCGGGTCGGTGAGCAGGGCGTGCCCGCCCCACGCGACCTGCCACGCCTGGAGCGTCGGGTCGCCGGTGTCCTGCGGGATGGTGCCGGCCAGGTCGCGCAGCGTCGGCCAGGTCAGCACGGCGGCGAGCAGCAGCGAGCCGAGCACCGCGAGGGTCCACTCGTGCCGGGCCAGCCGGCCCAGCCGGACGGCCGCCGCCCGGCCCCGCCCGGGGCCCCACCGCTCGGGGCCCCACCGCCCGGGGCCCGACCGCTCGGGGGCGGCAGCCGGAGCCGTCGTGCGAACCTCACTCATCGCTTACTCCCCGCCGCCGACAGTCACGCCGCCCACAGATGGTGCCGGACTCGGTGGGCCCTTGTCGACGCCCGGCCGCCACCGCACGCCGGAACGGCGGCGCGCGGGCACCCTCACCCGACCGGGGTGGGTCCGGTTCACCCGTTCAGGCGGCAGGATCGGGCCCGGCGGGCGGGCCCACGCGCGCCGCCGACCGTTCGTCGACATTCGGGAGGATGCAGCGATGGCCACCGCGACGACCACCCGCACCGACCAGGACATCCAGTCCGACGTGCTGGACGAGCTGACCTGGGAGCCGCGGGTCCAGCCGCACGAGATCGGCGTGACCGTCACCGGGGGCGTGGTCACCCTGACCGGCTGGGTGGACAGCTACGCGAAGAAGTGGGTGGCGGAACGCGCCGCCCACCACGTCGCCCGGGTCCGGGCGGTCGCCAACGACCTCACCGTCCGGTTGCCCGGCTCGGCCGAGCGCACCGACACCGAGCTGGCCACGGCCGTCGGGCGGGCGCTGGAGTGGGACGCGTTCGTGCCGGTGGAGCGGCTCGAGGTCACCGTCGCCGACGGGTGGGTCACCCTGCACGGCGAGGTGGAGTGGGAGTACCAGCGCCGGGCCACCGAGCGCGTCGTCGGCCGGCTGACCGGCGTACGTGGGCTGAGCAACGGGGTCACCGTGCGGCCGGCGGTCCGGCCGGACACCGGCGACCTCGCCGACCGGATCGTCGACGCGCTGGCCCGCGCCGCGGCGGTCGACGGCGAGCAGGTCACCGTGCGGGTGCGCGGCGACGCCGTGCTGCTGGAGGGCACGGTGCACTCGGTGCCGGAGCGCGAGGCGGTGGAGCGGACGGTCTGGTCGGCGCCCGGCGTCCACGACGTGCGCAACCGCCTCACGGTGGTGGCCGGATGACCACGCCGTTGCAGGTCACCGCCCGGCTCCGGGTGCCGGTGACCGGGACCGACCACGCCCGAGGGCCGGCGGACGCGCCGGTCACCCTCGTCGAGTACGGCGACTTCCAGTGCGGGCACTGCGGCGCGGTGCACTCGATCCTCGCCGAGCTGCTGCGCCAGCGGGCCGACGCGGTCCGGCTGATCTATCGACACTTCCCGATCGCCAACGTCCATCCGTACGCCGAGAGCGCCGCCGAGGTCGCCGAAGCGGCCGGGCGGCGGGACCGGTTCTGGGAGATGCACGACTGGCTGTACGAGCACCAGGACCAGCTCGACCCGGTGCACCTGGGGCTCGGTGTGGCGCAGCTCGGCCTGCCCGCCGACGAGGTGGGCGGCGAGCTGGAGCGACACGCCCACGCCGACCGGGTCCGGCGGGACTTCGTCGGGGGCATCCGCAGCGGGGTGAACGGCACCCCGACGCTGTTCCTCAACGACGTCCGGTACGAGGGCGGGCACGCCCTGCCCGAGCTGCTCGCCGCCGTCGACCAGGCCGCCACCGCCTGACGACCCACCCGTGGCCTCGGGCTGCGCCGCCTGCCGTCCCCTCGTCGTGGGCGGCGCCGGTCGGCCCCTCGTCGTGGGCGGCGCCGGTCGGCCCGGTCAGGGCCTTGCCGGCGCCAGGTGGGTGCGTTCCCCGTCGTGGTCGAGGATGCACAGGATCTCGGCCGCACCGCCATGGGCGCCGAACGCGTGCGGCACCATCGTGGAGAACTCCGCCGCCTGACCGGCCTCGACCAGGATGGTCCGCTCGCCGAGGCGTAGCACCACCGTGCCGGAGAGCACGGTGAACCAGTCCCGGCCCGGATGCACCCGCCCCTCGTCGGGGATCGACCGGGTGATCCGCATCTTGGCGACCGTCACGCCGTGCGGTGCGCCCTCGCGGGACAGCAGCCAGGTGGTGACGCCGCGTGCCTCGTCGCGGTGGGGGCGGATCACCACGTCCTCGTCGGCGCCCGACTCCACCAGTTGGTCGAGCGTGGTGCCCAGCGCCCGGGCGATCGGCGTCAACTGGTCCAGGGCGATCCGCCGGTGGCCGGTCTCGATCCGGCTCAGCGTCGACGGACTCAGAAAGCAGCGAGCTGCCAGGTCGTCGAGCGACCAGCCGCGCGCCGCCCGCAGCCCGCGGATCCGCTGCCGAACCAGGGCGTCCAACTCACCGTCTTGCGTCATACGCAAGATGCTATGTCATCTCAGCAAGAGGCGGGTACGGTCGTCGGCATGGCACATTCTCACCTGGGCGAAATGCTCGACCTCGACGCCGACGTTCTGCACGAGTTCCACCACGAGGTGATCGCCTGGGCCGGCTCGCTGGTCCCCGACCGGCCACGCATCATCGACGTGGGCGCCGGCACGGGCACCGGCACCCTCGCGTTGGCCCGACACCTGCCGGACGCCGAGGTCATCGCGGTGGACCTCTCCGACGAGATGCTCGAACACCTGCGGCACAAGGCCCAGGCGTCCGGCGTCGCGGACCGGATCCGCACCGTGCAGGCCGACCTGGACCAGCCGTGGCCGGACCTCGGGCCCGCCGACCTGGTGTGGGCGTCGGCCTCGCTGCACCACATGGCCGACCCCGTTCGTACCCTCGCCCAGGCCCTCGCGGCGCTGCGCCCCGGCGGCATCCTCGTGGCCACCGAGCTGGACTCGCTCCCCCGATTCCTGCCCGACGACGCCGGTGCCGCGCTGGAGGAACGCGGCAACGCCGCCGTCGCCGAGATCCGCGCCGAGGCGGGATTGCACATGGGCGAGGACTGGACGGCCCACCTCACGAAGGCCGGCTTCACCGTCGAGGCGCAGCGGCACTTCGACATCGCCCTGCGAGCACCCCTGCCCCCGGCCACCGGCCGCTACGCCCAGCTCTGCCTACAGCGCCTGCGGCACGGCCTCGACGGCCGGATCGGTGCCGACGACCTGGCCGCCCTGGACACGCTCGCGGCCGGCGTCCTCGACCGCGACGACCTCATCGTCCGGGCGACCCGGACGGTATGGCTGGCGCGACGCCCATAGCAACCCGCACCCCGAGTCCACGCCTCGCGGAGGCCCACGACACCGGCCCCGCGAGGCTCAGATCAGGTGCAACTCCCGGGCCCGGCGGACGGCCTCCCGGCGGCGGGTGGCGTCCAGCTTGCGGTAGATGTTGCGCACGTGCGTCTTGACCGTGTTGACCGACAGCGACAGCTCGCCGGCGATCTCCACGTTGGACAGGATGCTCTGCAGGTACCGCAGGATGGTCAGCTCCCGCTCGGTGAGCGGCTCCTCCAGCGCCCGCCCCGACGCCGGGTCCGGACGGTCAGCCGACTCCTGGGCGCGAACCAGGTCGCTGACCGTCGGCCAGTACGCCGTACCGGAGTCCAGGTGCGCGGCGAGCAGGTCCCGCGCCCCCGGCTCGGCCCGGGTGAAGACCCGCCGGTACCCGTCCGGTTCGGCCAGCTCCAGCGCCCGCTCCAGCAGCCGCCCGGCCCGCCGCTCGTCGCCGGCCCGCCGGGCCAGCAGCGCGGCGAGCACCCCCGCGTCGAGGCGTACGGACAGCGGCCAGGCGGCGGCGTCGGGGCCGTCCCAGTCCGGCAGGGCGTACCCGGCGGCGCGCGCGTCCCCGGCGCGCAGCTCGATCCGGGCCAGGGCCACCGCCAGCGCCGGCGCCGGCCCGCCCGGGTGGCGCAGCCCGTCGGCGAACAGCCCCCGGGCGGCGCCCAGGTCGCCGTGGGCGGCCCGCAGCTCCGCCTCGGCGGCCAGCAGCCAGCCGACGAGCTCCCGCACCCCGACCGACGGCTCCCCGACCGCCCCCTCCCCGGCTGCTCCCTCCCGGGCTGCCCCCTCCCCGGCCCCGCCGAGGCGGTCCCGCGCCGCCGCGAGCAGGCGCAGGCCGGCGGCCGGGTCACCCCGGTCACTCAGCAGCTCCGCCCGGCACAGCGCGGCGAGCGCCGCGACCGACGGCTCCCCGACGTTGTCGAAGTCGCCACGGTCACGAGGGCTGCCGGGATCGCCGGAGGCCCGGGGGTCGCTAAAGGTGCCGGGGTCGCGGGAGGTGCCAGGGGTGCCCAAGGCGTCGCCGTCGGCGGCCGGGGCGGCCAGCGCCAGGTGCGCCGCCGCCTCGTCGGGCTGGTCCCGGTGCAGCGCCACCAGGGCCAGCGCCAGGTGCCCGTGCGCACAGTCGACCCGGCATGACCAGCCCTGGCAGGCCGGCAGGGCCAACGCCGCCCGGGCGGTCCGCTCGGCCGCCCGCAGCTCGCCGAGGGCCGCGTGCAGCAGGGCCGACCGGCTCGCGCAGAGCAGTTCGGTGCGGGGCCGCCCGCCCTCCCGGGCCGCCGCCAGCGCCGGCCCGAACTCGGCCGCCGCGCCGCGCAGGTCGCCGTCGGCGAGCGCGGCCAGGCCGAGCGCCGCGCCGGCCGTCGCCCGCACGTCGGCGTCGTCGGCCGCGCCGGTGCGCGGGTCGTCCGCCGACCCCCCGGGGGTACGCGTGGCGAGCAGCCGGTGCGCCGCTCGGCGTACCTCGTCGTGGTCGCCGGCCAGCCGGGCCAGGGTGACCTCCAGCGCGGTGGCCAGCCGACGGAACCGGTCCCGGCGCGGCACGGGCAGCGACCGGGCGTGAGCGGCGGCCCGGTGGAGCTGCGCGGCGGCGGCGTCCGGATCGCCGGCGTGGGCCCGCTCGGCGGCGGCGGCGAGGCCCAGCTCCGGGTCCCGCCGGACCGCCTCCTCCGGCGGCGCGGCCGGCGGCGGCCCGCCGAAGCCCTCCCGGTCGTACGGGACCAGCTCCGGCCAGCGGGTGACCAGCAGCTCGGTCGCCCGGTCCCAGTGGCCGGCGGCGAGGTCGTGCCGCAGCGCCTCGGCGGGGCGCCCGTGCCCGGCATACCAGCCGGCCGCCCGCAGGTGCAGCTCGCGCAGCTCCTCGGCGGGCAGCCCGGCCAGCTCGGCCCGGAGCAGGTCGGCCAGCAGGGGGTGGCAGCGGTACCAGGGCGGCCGGTTGCCGTCGCGGCGCACGAATCCCCCGGTCGCGGCCAGCGCGGCGAGCACCGGCTCGGCACCGGGGCCGCCGGTCAGCGCGTCGACCAGGTCGGCGCGGAACGCGTCGGCCACCGCGCCCCGACGCAGGCGGTCCCGGGCCGCCCCGTCGAGCGGGTCGAGCACCTCCTCGCGCAGGTAGCCGGCGACGTCCGGCTGGTCCCCGCCGAACTGCTCCAGCCAGCGCACCGGGTCCGGCCGGTCCCGCACGGCCAGCGCGGCGAGCCGCAGCCCGGCCGCCCAGCCGGCGGTGCGCTCCCGTAGCCGGGGCACCGCCGCCGCCGGCAGGTACACGCCGTGCGCGGTGAGCAGGTCCGCCACCTCGTCGTCGGTGAAGGCCAACTCGTCGGGGCCGACGGTGGTCAGTTCCCCGGCCAGGCGCAGGCGGTGCAGGCCCGGCGGCAGGTCGGTGCGCGCCCCGACCAGCAGGCGCAGCCGCTGACCCGCGTGGCGGAGCAGGAACTCCAGCCCGGTCAGCGCCGCCGGGTCGGCGATCCGGTGCAGGTCGTCCAGGACGAGCAGCACCGGGCGCTCCCGGGCGGCGAGCGTGGCGGCCAGCAGTTCGAGCTGGTCCGGGCGGGGCGGCGCGTCGGCCGGGGGCGGGGCGGGCGGGGGCGGCTGCGCCGGGTCGGGCCGCCGGCCGGTAGCCCCGTGCAGCGCCGCCGCCAGGTACGACCAGAGCCGCGCCCCCGTGTCGCCCGCCTCGACCGTCACCCACGCCGGGGGCGACTCGACCGTGCGGGCCCAGGAGCCGAGCAGAGTGGTCTTTCCCCAGCCGGCCGGGCCGGAGACCAGGGTGACCGGGCCGGCCGTCCCCTCGTCCAGCCGGCGCAGCAGCCGGGGGCGGACCAGCACCGGCTCGGCCAGCGGGGTCGGGGTCAGCCGGGACGCCAACAGCGGCGGCGGTCCGCCCGCCCCGGGGCTCCCGGCGGCGGGACCCGGGACCGCATCCCCGTCGTAGGCCCCCGGCCCGGCGTCCCCGTCGTAGGCCCCCGGCCCGGCGCTCGCGGCGGCCACGGCCGTGGCGTCCCAGTCGTGCTGCGGCATCCGGCCCCACCCCCACGGACGCGTCCACTTCCCCAGGTCGTGCGGCGGGCGGTTACCCCGCCCCGGCCGGTTCACCCCTTCGGGGGGAACCCGCTTCACCCGGCCGGCGGCCACCGTGGGGGCACGCGGGGGCCGGCCGCCTGTCCGCCGCCCAGGTCCGCAGCAGCTCGAAGGTGGGTGCCCGGGCGCCCGCCGGCCGACGAGGGCCGCGACGACGAGGGGTGGGTGGGACGGATGGGGAGCGGGACGCGGGGGGCGCGGGCGGTGGCCCGTACCGCCGGGGCGATGGCGGCCGGCGCGGTGGCCGCGGTGACGGCGGCGCGGGCGCTGCGCGGACCCGGGCGCGCGAACCGGTCCCGGACGGCGGGCCCCGACCGGGGGGACCGCTGGCAGGTGGTGACCGTCGACCGGCCGCCGGAGCGGGTGCTGCCGGGCGGGCGACGACCCGAGCCGCTACGCCGCCTCGGCGACGGGGTGGACGTGGCGCTGCGCCCGGCGCCCGGCGGGCGGGGCACCGAGCTGGCCGCCCGGTCGGCCGGCGGCGGCCCGCTCACCGGGCCGGCCGCCCACCTGGTCGGGGACGACCCCGGGCTGCTGATCCGGGAGACCCTGCGGCAGGTCAAGCAGCTCGCCGAGACCGGTGAGCTGCTCCGCCCGGACCGCTCCCCGCTGGACGGGCCGGCGCGCGGATGAGGGCGCTCTGCTGGCTCGGCGCGGACGGCCTCGGGGTGCGCGAGGTGCCCGACCCGGAGCTGCGCAACTCCTCGGACGCGATCGTCCGGGTGCGGCGCAGCTCCACCTGCGGGGCGGACCTGCCGCTGCTCGGCGGCCGGGGGCCGAGCCTCACCGTCGGCGACGTGCTCGGTCACGAGTTCCTCGGCGACGTGGTCGAGGTGGGCCCCGGGGTGCGCCGGCACCGGGTCGGCGACCGGGTGGTGGTCTGCGCCGTCGTGTCCTGCGGGAGCTGCTGGTACTGCCGGCAGGGCCGGTACGCCTGCTGCGACAACGGCAGCACCGGGACGGCCGTCGCCGAGCAGGCGTGGGGGCAGCCCGTCGGCGGCTGCTACGGCCAGCCCCGCTCGGCCGGGGGCTTCGCCGGCAGCCACGCCGAGTATGTCCGGGTGCCGTACGCCGACGTCGGGGCGTTCGCCGTGCCCGACCCGGTGGACGACGACCGGGCCGTCTTCGCGTCCGACGCGGTGCCGACCGGCTGGCTCGGCGCCGAGCTGGGCGAGGTGTGCCCCGGCGACGTGGTGGCGGTCTGGGGGGCCGGGGCGGTGGGCCAGATGACCGCGCAGGCCGCCCTGCTGCGCGGCGCGGCCCGGGTGGTGGTGATCGACCGGTACCCGGACCGGCTGCGGTCGGCCGAGCGGCACGTCGGCGCGGAGACCCTCGACTACCGGGTTACCGACGTCGTGGCCGAGCTGCGCGAACGCAGCGGCGGGCGGGGCCCGGACGTCTGCGTGGAGGCGGTCGGGATGGCCTGGGACGGCACGGGATCCCGGTCGCTGGCCGACCTGTTCGCCGCCGCCGGGCGGGCCGGCGCGGTCCCGGACCGGCCGATCGCGGTCCGCGAGGCGGTGCACGCCTGCCGCAAGGGCGGGACGGTCGTCGTGCTCGGCACGTTCACCGGGTTCGTCGACACGTTCCCGCTCGGCGCGGTGATGCACAAGGGCCTGACCGTACGCAGCTCCCGGCAGCACGGGCAGCGGTGGATCCCGATGCTGCTGGACCGGATGGCCCGAGGCGAGATCGACACCGGTCACCTGGCCACCCACCGCCTACCCCTGGAGCAGGGCGCACACGGCTACGACCTGTTCCGCGAACGCGCCGATGGCTGCCTGCGCGCGGTCTTCACGCCCTGACCCATTCCCTGAGCCGTGCCCTGAGCCATCCGTCCTCGGGTCCGTCCTTGGGGAACTGTCCTCGGGGAGCCGGCCGTCCGAGCCGTCCTCGGAGCCGGGCGGGGTGCCGGCCCGGGTGGGACACTCGCAGGATGCGTGAGGACCGGGCGTACGACGTCGTTCTGTTCGGGGCCACCGGGTTCACCGGGGGGCTCACCGCCGAGTACCTCGCCCGGCACGCGCCGGACGGGCTGCGCTGGGCGCTCGCCGGGCGCAACCCGGCGAAGCTGGCGGCCGTCCGGGACCGGCTGGCCGGCATCGACCCGGCGCTGGCCGGGCTGCCGCTGCTCACCGCCGACGTCACCGATCCGGAGTCGCTGCGCCGGGTCGCCGACAGCGCCCGGGTGGTGGCCAGCACGGTCGGGCCGTACGTGCACCACGGTGAGCCGCTGGTCGCCGCGTGCGCCGCGGCCGGCACCGACTACCTCGACATCACCGGCGAGCCGGAGTTCGTCGACACGATGTACGTGCGCCACCACGCCGAGGCGGTCCGCACCGGGGCCCGGCTGGTGCACGCCTGCGGCTTCGACTCCGTCCCGCACGACCTGGGCGTCTGGTTCACCGTCAAGCAACTCCCGGCGGACGTGCCGATCACCGTGGACGGGTTCGTCCGGGCCGGCGGGCGGTTCTCCGCCGGGACGTACCACTCGGCGCTGACCGCGTTCTCGCGTACCGCCGAGGCGGGCCGGGCGGCGCGGGAGCGCCGGGCCGTCGAGCCCCGGCCGGAGGGCCGCCGGGTCCGGGCGGTGCCCGGGAAGGTGGGCCGGTCGAAGGAGCTGGGCACCTGGGCCGTGCCGCTGCCGACCATCGACCCGCAGGTGGTCCGCCGGTCGGCGGCGGCCCGCCCGGAGTACGGCCCGGACTTCCGCTACCGGCACTTCGCCGCCGTGAAGCGACTGCCGACGATCGTGCTCGGCGCGGCCGGGCTGGGCGGCCTCGTCGGGCTGGTCAAGCTCCCGCCGACCCGGCGCTGGCTGTTCGGCCGGCTCGCCTCCGGGCAGGGGCCGAGCCCGCAGCAGCGGGCGAAGTCCTGGTTCCGGGTGCGGTTCCTCGGCTCGGGCGGCGGCCGGCGGGTGCTCACCGAGGTCTCCGGCGGCGACCCCGGGTACGACGAGACCGCGAAGATGCTCGCCGAGTCCGCGCTCTGCCTGGCCCTGGACGAGGGCCTGCCGGCCACCTCCGGGCAGGTGACCCCGGTGACCGCGATGGGCGACGCCCTGCTCGACCGGTTGGTGCGGGCGGGGCTGACGTTCCGGGTCCTGGACCCGCCCCACTGACGTCAGCCCGGCTCGTCGCCGGGCGGCGGGTTGTACGTGTGGGCCCGCTGCTGGCCAGAGAGCGCGCCGATGGCGTCCATGATCTGGTCGGTCACCCGGCGACGGGCCGGGGCGGAGCCGGAGTTCCCCCGGTGCGCGGGGAACTCCAGCACCGGGCCGAACCGGACCACCGGCCGGGCGGCGCCGGGCAGCAGGGCCGCCGCCGACCCCAGCCGGGCCGTGCCGGCCACCGCCACCGGCACCACGGGGGCGCCGGAGGCCATCGCCAGCCAGGCCACCCCGGTGCGCCCCCGGTGCAGCCGGCCGTCCCGGGAGCGGGTGCCCTCCGGGTAGATGCCGAAGGCGCCGCCCGCCTCCAGCACCGCGAGGGCGGCGTCGAGCGAGGACTGGAACTCGCGGTTGACGCCCCGCCGCACGGGGATGGCGCCGAGGCCGGCGAAGAACTGGCGGCGCAGCAGCCCGCCGGCACCGTGGCCCTCGAAGTACTCCGCCTTGGCCAGGAACGACACCGGGCGGGGCGCGGACAGGGGGATGAGCACGCTGTCCTGGAAGGACAGGTGGTTGCTGGCCAGGATGACCGGACCGGTGGCGGGCACGTTGGACGCCCCGTCGATGCGGGGGTGCCAGGCCAGCCGCATCAGCGGTCGCAGTACGGTGCGGACGGGGGCGGCGGCTCGGGGCACGGCACTCTCCTGGAGTGAGGGGTTCTCCGCACTATAGCGACCGAACGTTCGGATGTTATTGGCTGCGCGCGTCGATACACTGTCCCGATGAGTCCCCGCTCGTCCCTGGCCGACGCCGCCCGCACGCGCGCCGCCATCCTGGCGCACGGTGCCGCAGTCGCCTCGGTCGAGGGCCTCGCCGGGCTGACCATCGGCCGGCTCGCCACCGACCTCGGCATGAGCAAGTCCGGGCTGCTCGGCCCGTTCGGCAACAAGGAGACCCTGCAACTCCAGGTGGTCGAGGCCGCCGCCGACGTGTTCTGGCGGGAGATCTGGGAACCGGTCGCGGACCGTCCGGCCGGGCTGCCGAGACTGGCCGCCGTCTGCGGCAGTTGGGTACGCCACCTCGCCCGTCCTGTCTTCCCCGGTGGGTGCTTCTTCATCGCCGCCGCCAGCGAGTTCGACGACCGGCCGGGCCCGGTCCGCGACCTCGTCCTCGGGTACGCCGACCGCTGGCACCGCGAGCTGCACGGGCAGGCCCTGCGGGCCGTCGCCGACGGGGACCTGCCCGCCGACACCGACCCGGAGCAGTTGGTCTTCGAGCTGACCGGGCTGGTGCTGGCCCTGCACCAGGCGCTGCGGCTGCGCCAGGACGCGGGCGCGGTGCCGCGCGCCTGTCAGGGCATGGCGCGGCTGCTCGGCGTTCCCGTCCAGCCCATGGCTTGACCCTCGACCAGGTAGAGGCAACAGGATCCTCGGTGTGGAGAGCGAACTGCACAGCATCGGCGAGCTGGCCCGGGCCAGCGGGCTGACGATCAGCGCCCTGCGGTTCTACGACCGCTCCGGGGTGCTGGTGCCGGCCCTGGTCGACCCGGTCACCGGCTACCGCTGGTACGCCGACGAGCAGGTGGTCCCGGCCCGGCTGGTGGCCGGGCTGCGCCGGGTCGGAATGCCGCTGGCGGAGATCGCCGCCGCGGTCCGGCACCGCGCCGAGCCGGCCGTGCTGGGCCGACTGCTCGACGCGCACCTGCGACGGCTGGAGGACGGTCTCGCCGACGCCCGCCGTGAGCTCTCCCGCGTCCGCGCCCTGATCGACCCCGAGGAGAACCCGATGACCACCGCTCTTGCCCTGTCCCGCGTCGACCTCGCCGCCGCGATCGACGCCGTCCGCTTCGCCATCGGCGCCGACCCCGAGCTGCCGGTGCTGTCGGCCGTCCTGTTCGAGGTCGAGGACGACGGCGTACGCCTCGTCGCCACCGACCGGCACCGGCTGGCGGTGTCCCGGGTGTCCGGCCGGGTCGACGGCCCCCCGGTACGGGCGCTCGTCCCCGTGGACCTCGTCGACCGGGTCCGGGCGCTGCTGGACGCCGACGCCGGCAGCGACGCCGAGGCGGAGCTGCGGCTCGACGGGTCCGCCGTCACCGTCATCGTCGCCGGCCGGGAGGCCACCGGCACCGCGCTGCCGTACGACTTCCCGGACTACCGGCGGCTGCTGCACGGGCACGTCACGGGCGTTCCGACGTACCGGATCCCGGTGGACGTGCCGGCGCTGCGCGCGGCGCTGAGCGGCGCGGCGCCGGCACTGGTGCGCGAACACGAGGGCGTGGCCGTGCCGGTGACCGTGCTGGGCCTGGACGACCGGGGCGCGCTGCGGGTCCTCGACGGTGACGCGCTGGCCGGCGGCGACCCGGGCGCGGTGCGGATCGGGGTCAACGGGCGGTACCTGCTCGACGCCCTGGACGCGGGCGACCGGGGCCAGCTCGTGCTGGAGCTGGACGGGCCGATCGCCCCGCTGGCCGTGCGCCGACCCGACGACGCCGACGCGTTCTCGATCCTGATGCCGATCCGCCTCTGACCGAGGGCCCGGAAGGGCCACCGCGACTGCGGTGCGTCTGTTGTCGCTCGGGCGGCCACAGACGCACCCGTTGCGGGTAACGGCGGGCGGCGGGCGGCGGGTCCGGTGGCAGGCGGCAGCGACGGTAGCATCGGGGTCTTACCTGACCACCCCCGGACGGAGGCGTACGGAGCAGCATGCTCGACATGGAGTTGATCCGGAAGGATCGCGAGGCGGTGGCGACCGCGCTGGCGAAGCGACTGGATCCCGCCGAGGTCAACCGGGCGCTGGACGAGATCCAGCGGCTCGACCAGGAACGTCGCGCCCTCATCACGGAGATCGACGCCGAGCGGCAGCGCCGCAAGGCGGACGCCCGGGCGTACGCGGCGGCGAAGCGGGCCGGCACCACGCCGGAGAGCGTCGCCCCGGAGGCGGAGCGCAAGCAGCTCTCCGAGTTGGAGTCCCAGCTCGACGAGGTGCAGTCCCGGCTGCGCGACCAGATGAGCGAGCTGCCCAACCTGCCCGCCGACGACGTGGTCGCCGGCGGTAAGGAGGCCAACCAGGTCGTGAAGACCTTCGGCCAGCCGCCGGCCATCGAGAAGGTCCGCGACCACGTCGAGCTGTCCCGGTCGCTGGGCCTGGTCGACTACGAGCGGGGCGTCAAGCTCGGCGGCTCCGGCTTCTGGATCTACACCGGTCAGGGCGCCCGGCTGGAGTGGGCGCTGATCAACTGGTTCATCGACCGGCACATCGCGGCGGGGTACGAGTTCCTCCTCCCGCCGCACCTGCTGCTGGACAGCGTCGGGTTCGCCTCCGGGCAGTTCCCCAAGTTCTACGACGACGTCTACCGCCTGGACCGGGAGTCCGCCCCGCGCGGGCAGTTCCTGCTGCCCACGGCGGAGACGGCGCTGCTGGGGACGTATCAGGACGAGATCCTGGAAACCCCGAAGCTGCCGCTGAAGACGTTCGCGTACACCCCCTGCTACCGACGCGAGTCGGCCGGGTCGCACTCCGACGAGCGGGGCACCGTGCGGGGCCACCAGTTCAACAAGGTGGAGATCTTCCAGTTCACCCTGCCGGAGCAGGCGGACGCGGCGCTGGAGGAGATGCTCGGCCACGCGGAGAGCCTGGTCGAAGGGCTGGGCCTGCACTACCAGCGCACCCTGCTGTCGGCCGGCGACGCCAGCGCGTCGATGAAGAAGACCCTCGACATCGAGGTGTGGATGCCGAGCACCGGAAAGTACAAGGAGGTGTCGTCGGTCTCCTGGGCCGGCGACTACCAGGCCCGTCGGGCGGCGATCCGGTACCGGGAGCCGGGCGGCAAGCAGACCCGGTTCGTGCACACCCTCAACGGCTCGGCGCTGGCCACCAGCCGGCTGTTCCCGGCGATCCTGGAGCAGTTCCAGCAGCCCGACGGCTCGGTGCTGGTGCCAGAGGTGCTCCGCGACCGAGTGGGCACCGAC
Organism: Micromonospora rubida; assembly: GCF_009908295.1. Lineage (GTDB taxonomy): Bacteria > Actinomycetota > Actinomycetes > Mycobacteriales > Micromonosporaceae > Micromonospora > Micromonospora rubida. The sequence goes on along the minus strand of NZ_JAAALO010000010.1, from coordinate 177,754 downwards.
CGCCTCACGCCCCTCCACTGACGCCCACGCCGGGGCGGCACCCCACCGCCCCGGCCCCGGCCCACCCCACACCCCCCACCCCACACCCGTTCGCACTTTCACGGAAAGAGTGGTCATTCCGGCCGGGATGGCCACTCTTTCCGTGAAAGTGCGCGGGGCGGCGGCGGCGGTGGCGGTGGGGTGCGGTATTTGTCGGGGCCGTAACTGCAAGATCGCGGGGCTCAGGAGTGTCCTGAGCACCAGGGGCGGCCGGTCAGGGCGGCGGCGCTGCCGGGGTGGGTCTGCGCGGCGACGTCATCCACGGCGACTTCTCGGGTGGGGCGTGCAGTGGCCCGGTGATCACCGTGGACGCGAGCGGCTGGTTCGCCGCGGGCGTCGCGGCCCACGACGCGATCGCCATCCACGTCGGCGCCAAGCTGAGCTGAGCTGAGCAGGAGGGGCCTCTCCGGGCGCATTTCGCACAGGAGGGGGCCCCACCCCGGCCACGTGGTTACAGTTCATTTGTGCTGTTTGCCCGATTGACCTCCCGGTGGGTGCTCGGCTGGCTGGCCGCCGCGCTCGGCGTACCGCTGCTGCTGGCCACCGCGTTGCTCGCCGGCCGGGCCCTGACCCCCGACCCGGTCCGCCCGCTCCCGCCCGCCGCCGCCCCCACCGGGGACGCCGCGCCCACCAGCGCCGCCGCGCCCACCGACGAGCCGGTCCCGGCGGCGGCCCCCGCACCCGCCACCCTGCCGGTCGTCGACTACGACCCGGCACCCGCCGGCTTCCCGGCCGACCCCCGCCCGCTGGACGCCACCCCGCTCACCGAGGGGCTGCGACCGAGCCGGAAGATCGCCGCGTACGACGCGCCCGGCGGCCGGCCGCTGGCCTTCCTCGCCCCCACCATCAACGGCGTCGAGTTGACCATGCCGATCGTCGAGCGCCGGACCGGCTGGACGGCGGTGCTGCTGCCCTCGGCCAACCGGCGGCTCGCCTGGCTGCCGCCCGGCGACGACCGTGGCGTCGTGCCGCTGCGCGACCAGATCGTGGTGGAGCGCCGGCAGCACCGGCTCACCTGGCACCGGGACGGCCGGGCGGTGAAGTCGTGGCCGGTCAGCCTCGGCATGCCGGGCCAGTCCACCCCGCTCGGCCGCACCTTCGTCCTCGGCCGCACGCCCCCGCCCGAGGCGGTGTACGGCGGCGTGGACGTCTACGCCCTCGGCGCGATCCCCGACGACCCGGACGCCGTGCCGGCCGGGCTGCGCGGCGCGCACATCGGCGTACACAGCTGGCACAACGACGACACCCTCGGCGAGAACGTCACCAACGGCTGCATCCGGCTGACCCGCAGCGGCCAGCGCCAACTCCTCGCCGAGGTCCCGCCCGGCACCGGCGTGCTGGTAGTCGACGCCCTGCCCACCCCGTGAACCCGGTCAGTCGCCGAGCAGCCAGCCATTCTGCTCGGCGATGTGGACGGCGGTGGTGCGGTTGCGGGCGCCGGTCTTGCCGATCGCCGCCGACAGGTGGTTGCGTACCGTTCCCTCGGACAGGTGCAGGGCCGCCGCCAGGTCGGCGACCGTGCCACCGCCCCGGGCCGCGCGCAGCACCTCGGTCTCCCGCCCGGTCAGCGGGCTCGCCCCGGTGGCCAGGGTCTCCGCCGCCAGCGTCGGGTCGACCACCCTCAGCCCGGCGTGCACCCGGCGGACCGCGTCGGCGAGCTGCCGGGCCGGGGTGTCCTTGACCACGAAGCCGTTCGCGCCGGCCTCCATCGCCCGACGTAGGTAGCCGGGACGGCCGAACGTGGTCACCACCAGCACCCGACAGCTGGGCAGCGCGGCCCGCAGCGCGGCGGTGGCGGCGATCCCGTCCAGCCCCGGCATTTCCACGTCGAGCAGCGCCACGTCCGGGCCGGCGCGTCGGGCCGCATCCACCACCTCGTCGCCCCGCCCCACCTCGGCGACCACGTCGAGGTCAGGCTCCAGCGAGAGCAGCGCGGCGAGCGCACCTCGGACCAGCGCCTGATCATCAGCGAGCAGCAGCCGGATCGGGGCGCTCACCGGGCCGCCCCCGCCGGCACGGACACCCGGAGCAGGAACCCTGAGCCGTCCGGACGCCGGCCCTGGGTGACCGTGCCGTCGAGCCGGCTGGTCCGCTCGCGCAGCCCGAACAGCCCGTGCCCGGCGGCGGCATCCACCTCGGACGGCCCGTGCCCATCGTCGGCGATCTCAACCCGGTCCGGGTGGACCAGGATCACGCACCGCCGTGCGCCGCTGTGCCGTACCACGTTGGTCACTCCCTCCCGGACCGCCCAGCCGAACAGCTCCTCCCGCGCCGCCGGCAACTCCGGCAGGTCGTCCGGCAGGTCACCGACGATGCCCGCCGCGGCCAGCGCCGACCGGGCGCCGGCCAGTTCGGCGGTCAAACTGATCTCCCGGTACGCCCCGACGGTGCGCCGCACGTCGGCGAGCGCCTGCCGGGCCAGCCGCTCGACGTCGGCGATCTCGGTTGCGGCGCGGGCCGGGTCCAGCTCCAGCAGCCGTCCGGCCAGCTCCGCCTTGACCGCCACCACGGTCAGCGAGTGCCCGAGGATGTCGTGCAGGTCGCGGGCGGTGCGGACGCGTTCCTCGGCGACTGCGAGCCGGCCGATCTCGGTCTGCGCGGCCCGCAGCTCGCCGTTGCGCTGGGCCAGCCGGCTCACCCCGAACATGGCGAAGGAGGCGAGCAGCACCGCGAAGGCGACCGTGCTCTGCGTCTCCCAGCCGGGAACCAGCGCGGCGGCGACCGGCGGGGTCAGCGCGGACAGCGCGACCACCACCACGGCGTCCACCAACGGCAGCATGAACACCGCCGCCGCGGCGACGAAGACCAGGGTGGCCAGCGAGTCCCCCTCGGTGCCGGGGATGCCGGCCAGGCCGAGGCCGACCAGCAGCGCCACGTACGCCCGGGCCCGGCCGGCGGGGATCGGGTGCTCCTGCTGCAGGCCTCGTGCCCACTGGAAGATCAGCACGTAGAGCACGCCGAAGACGACCAGGGTCGACACGCCCACCGCCCGCCGCCACGGTTGCGCCTGGTGCAGGGCGGTGACCAGCGGGATGTTGAGGAAGAAGAGCCAGACCCCGGCAAGCAGCCAGCCGGTGACCCGCCAGCGGAGGGTCACCGGCCACGGCCGGCCGGGCGGAAGGTCCACCCGGTACACGCTAGTCCTCGCCGGGGCCGGTGCTCAGACCCGTTGGGTGTCGCGGCGGAACAGCCAGGCGGCGCCGAGGGCGAAGACCGCCGCCCAGCCGAGCACGTTGGCGAACACCCCGACGCTCACCGGGTCTCCGGTCAGCGGTGCCCGGGCCAGCTGGCCCACCCCCCAGACCGGGGTGAACTCGGCGATCCGCTGCAACGCGTGGGGCAGCATCTCCAGGGGCATGAACAGGCCGCCGAACATGGCGAGCAGGGCGAGGACCGGGCCCATGAACTGCATGACGTTCTCCGCCGGGCCGAGGTAGCCGATGAGCAGCCCCAGCGCGGAGAAGACCAGCGAGCCGAGCCAGGTGGCCAGCCCGGCCAGCAGCCAGACGTACGCCGGCAGCCGGACCCCGGCGGCGGCACCGACCGCGAACTCGACCACCACCGCCACCAGGCCGAGAATCATGGCGGTGGCGACCTTCGTCGCGACGTACGCGGCCGGGCGCAGCGGGGTGAGCCGGAGCTGACGGCTCCACCCCAGGGCGCGTTCGGTGGCCACCGCCGCGCCTGCGCTGGTGGTGGCGACCATCGCCCCGTAGACGGCGAGGCTGACCATGATCCAGGCGAGCACCTGCCGGCCGTTGGGCAGCAGCTCGCCGCGCTGCGGGAGCCCGAACAGCAGGAAGAAGACCGCCGGCATCACCATGGTGAAGATCAGGGTCCGGCGGTTGCGCAGTATCCGGCGCATCTCGATCAGCAGCACCGCCGGGGAGAAGCCGCCGAGGGCGGGTGGCCGACGGTCCATCGTCGACGCAATGGCGGGGGTGGTGAGGGTCGAGGTGGTCATCTCAGGCTCCGATGGTCGCGGGGGCGGTCAGCGCGGGCGCGGGGGCGGTCGGGTGGCCCCCGGCGGTGGTCAATGCGAGGAAGGCGTCCTCGAGGTTGTGGGAGGTGATCTCCACGTCCCGGGCGGCGGTGCGGGTGAGCAGGTGCCGCGCGACGGCGTCCGAGTCGCCGGTGCGGATCAGCACGGAGTCGCCGCGTACCTCGACGGTTTCGGCCCCCGGCAGCGCCGCGAGCCCGGCCTGGTCGGCGCCGGGCAGGGTGGCCCGCACGGTGCGCCCGGCGGCCAGGTTCTTGATCTCGGCGGTGGTGCCGTCGGCGACCACCCGGCCCTGCCGGACCAGCACGATCCGGTCCGCGTACGCGTCGGCCTCGTCCAGATAGTGGGTGGCGAAGATGATGGTCCGCCCGGACCGGGCGTCGGCCCGGATCGCCTGCCAGAAGTCCCGTCGACCCTCGACGTCCATCCCGGTGGTGGGCTCGTCGAGGACCATCACGTCCGGGTCGGGCAGCAGGGCCAGCGCGAACCGCAGCCGCTGCTGCTGGCCGCCGGAGCACTTGCCGACCGGGCGGTCGGCCAGGTCGGCGATCCCGGCCCGCTCCAGCACCTCGGCGACCGGCCGGGTCCGGCCGAAGAAGTGGGCGGTCATCCGGACAGTCTCGGCGACGGTGAGATCCTTGAGCAGGCCGCCGCTCTGCATGACGGCGGCGACCCGGCCGTACCGGACGGCGTCGGCGGGGGTGCCGCCGAGGAGCCGGACCTCCCCGGCGTCCGGGCGGGCCAGACCGAGCAGCATGTCGATCGTGGTGGTCTTGCCGGCGCCGTTGGGGCCGAGGAACGCCACCACCTCACCGGCGTGGACGGTCAGGTCGAGACCGTCGACGGCGGTCACCGGTCCGAAGCTCTTGCGGAGGCCGGTCAGCTCGACGGCCGGGTGCGTACTGGTCATACGAGAATGTTGCGGCCGCCGCGCCGTCCGCTCCCCGACCGCTCGTCACCTTCCCCCCATGACAAATGTCAGGCCCGCCGAGTAGGCCGACGCTCACCGCCACGGATGCCGGCGGGAGCACTCGCCATCGTGGTCAGGCCGGAGCAGGCACCGCCGGCCGCCGGACAGGAGCCGGTCGCAGAAGACCCAGTGGGGTACGTTCTGGTCGTCCTCGGCCGAGACGGTGGTGCCGCCCGGTTCGGTCTGCGGCAGGACGTGGGTCCAGTGCGCCACCACCCGGGCGAGCCGCTGGGCGGAGACGATGTCGTTGGCGACCACCGGCAGGTGGATGACGAAGCGTTCGCTCATCGGCCCCACTCCCGTTCGTTTCGGACGTGCGCCCGCTCGGACTGCAGGTGACACAGCGCGAGCTTGATCCGGCTGGTCTCCCGCCGGCTCTGCGCGAGCGCTTCGTAGACGGCGGCCAGGTCACCGGCGAGCCGGTCGAGGAACTCCCCCACCTCCTGCGGGTCGAGCCCGCGCCGGCCGAGCGGGGTCGGCCGGAACCGCTGCTCGCGCACCTGCCAGGGCAGCAGCGGACGGTAGGTCGCCGAGCGGTGGCCGACCGCCACCCGCGAAAACAAGAACTGGTGGCACGACTACATCGGTTCCGGTCTGCCACGCTGGTTCCAGCTCTACATCGGGCTTGAAGCTGCCGCATCCAGCATCAGGCAGTACGAGGCCGAGCTGATACCCGGCCTGCTTCAGACCCGTGCCTACGCCGAGCAGGTTCTCAAACTCCCCAGCGGCGGGATCGACACCAGCGACAACGAGACACAGCAGCGCGCCGTCCAGCTCCGGGTGGAGCGACAGGCGCTGCTCACCCGGTTCTCCCCGCCACAACTCGGCGTGATTATCAACGAGGCCGTGCTGCGCCGCCCCGTTGGAGGCAACGCGATCATGGCAGAGCAGCTTCGCCAAATCTTGAAAGCCGCAGAGCTACCGAACGTAACCGTCCGGGTGATGGATTTTTCTGCCGGGCTACACGCCGGGATGACGGCTGGAGGCTTCTCGATGCTGGAGTTCCCACAGGACGGCAACGGCAGGGAAACGGAGCCGCCGGTGGCCTACCTGGAATCTGCGACAGGGGCGATCTACCTCGACAAGCCGCACGAGACGGCTGTCTATAATTCCATCTGGGTCGACATGACGGGCCATGTCCTCAACGAGTCCCGGTCAACAAGCCTGATCCAGCAAGTCGCAGAGGAGTACTCCCGTGCCTGACCTGACCAGTGCCGTCTGGCGCAAGTCGAGCCGAAGTAACGCTGGCGGCAACTGCGTCGAGGTCGCCGACAACCTCCCAGACGTCGTCGGGCTCCGCGACAGCAAGGACCCGGCCGGCCCTGCTCTGACCTTCACCCCTACAGCCTGGGTCACCTTCGTCCGAGCCGCGAAGGGCAACTTGATTCGCTAGTGTTCTGTCTCAGTTTTGACTAGCCGCTTGCTGGAGGGCGACGCGTCCACGTCGGACCTTGGCGAGGATCGACTCGGCGGTCGCGGTCCACAGGAACGGTTTCGGGTCGTCGTTGTGTACGCGCAGGTAGTCCTCGATCGCGGCGACGAGGTCGGCGACGCTGTGGAACACTCCGCGGCGGATCATCTTGTCGGTCAGCTCACCGAACCAGCGCTCGACCATGTTCAGCCAGGATGAGCTCGTCGGGGTGAAGTGCAGGTGGAAGCGGGGATGCTTGGCCAGCCACGCCTTGACGTTGGGGTGGGTGTGGGTGCCGTAGTTGTCGACGATCATGTGGATCTGCAGCTTGCGGGGCACCGTGGTATCGATGGTGCGCAGGAACCGCAGGAACTCGTCGTGGCGGTGCCGGGCGAAGCACTTGCCGATCACCTTGCCGGTCAACACGTCCAACGCCGCGAACAAAGTCGTGGTGCCGTGCCGCTTGTAATCGTGGGTCATCGTGCCGGCCCGCCCAGGCTTGAGCGGCAAACTCGGCTGCGTGCGATCGAGGGCCTGGATCTGCGACTTCTCGTCCATGCACAAGACCACCGCCTTGTCCGGCGGGTTCAGGTACAACCCGACGACGTCGACGAGCTTCTCCTCGAACCGCTTGTCGTTCGACAGCTTGAACGTCTCCACCAGGTGCGGCTTGAGCCCACGCGCGTCCCACACCCGCTGCACGGTCGCCTTCGACACGCCGACCTTCGCCGCCATCGACCGACACGACCAGTGCGTCGCCCCCTCGGGCCGCGAATGCAACGTCAACTCCACGATCTGATCGATCACCGCCTGCGGGATCGACGCCTTACGACCCCGCCCCGCCGCCACCTTGCCCAGATCGGCGAGCCCACGCGCGGTGAACTCCGCCCGCCACGCCCGCACCGTCATCCGAGTCACCCCGACCAGCACAGCGATCTCGGTGTTGGACACCCCGCCAGCCGCATGCAGCAGCACCTGCGCCCGCCGCACCAGACGATGCTCCGCAGTCCGCGACCTCGCCACCGACTCCAACAGCTCACGCTGACCCGGATCAAGCACCAACGGCGCGGCAGCACGATTCACGACCAACATCCTACCAACCGGCTACCTATTTACGAGACAGAACACTAGTAGCGTCGGCCAGCGCAGCCTCCGAGGCGTCTCGAAGGCTGCGCGATGCCCCCGACGCGGCCTCGATGGCGGTCTCCGGCTGCAGCAAGAATCCGCACGTGGGACTGAGCGATCGACGCGACGTTTCAGGCGGAGAAGAAAGGCTCCTTCTGGTCCCCCCCACGGTCGAGCCCATCGCCGGTATCGTCAGGCGGCGACCTGGTCGGCCTTCGTCCTCTGAGTCAAGCGCGGAAATCTCAACGACTGGGTTCCCTCTTCCACCGGCTGAACCCGCCATGTTGTCGGGTCATCGGACAGCGCCCTCGGGGTAGAACCACTCGTCACACTCCTGCGAAACACTCATCTGGCCTCTGAGATGGAGGCCCCCCTGAGGTATCTGTTCAGCTTGAGTGGGTGGCTTCAGGTAGCCAGGGGCCGGTGGTGAACAGTTGTTTGAGTACGCCGAGGGCGTCCGTATCCTGCTTGGCGGCGGTGGAGAGGTAGGAGCGGATCCTGGCGAAGTCGGCCAGGCCTTGCAGGGTTCGCCAGCAGCCGGAGATCTTCTGTTGCAACTTGACCGGCCGGAGATCACGCTCGGCCTGGTTGTTCGTGAACGGAACGGCCAGGTCGATCACGAATCTCAGGATCATGTCCCGGTGGGTGTGGAAACGTTCGGCCAGTTTCCCAGCCCTGGATAACTCGCCGTCACGGTTGGGTAGATTCTGTTGCCGTCCGTAGGCGACCGCTCCGGCGTAGCAGGCCCGGATGTGGCTGATCTCGGCGACTTCCAGGGCGGTCCGGCCGTCGGCGACGGCCTTCTCGACCATCGTTTTCGCCATCAGCATCGTGTCGGCCATGACCTCGGCCCAGCTCTGCCCGTCCGGGTCGGGTTCGTACACACCTTTAAGGTCACGTAGCAGGTGGGCGCCGCACCAGGCGTGGTCGGCGTCGGTGAGGTGCCGGTAGGCGGCGTAGCCGTCCCGCACAAGGGCGCCGTCGAAGCCGGGTAGGACCCCGCCGGCGTCCACGTCGGCCCTACCCCGTCCGCCGGTGTGCAGCAGCGTCAACCCGGGAGTGCACGCGACGTGCACATATTTGCCGGCTCCGGCGGTCCGCGCGGGAGTCTCGTCGACGTGTAGGACCTTCTCCACGTGCAGGAGGGCTGCAAGGTAGGAGCAGAACGGGTCCAGGCGTCGGGCGGCCTCATGCACCACCGTGTGCACGAACCCGGTCGACACCCGCGCCCCGCACAGGTCGCCCAGCAGCCGGGCGACCCGCGCGTACGGCAGGAAGTGTGCCCCACGGGCATACACCACGGCGGCCTTCACCCCCGGCCCGTACTGAGCCCGACCAGTCACCCCCGGCGGCGGTGAGCCCTCGGTGACATGCCCACACCCACACCGCACCGCCACTATCTGATGTTCCGTGACGATCATTCCCGGCTCGGGCAGGTCGAACACCTGCCGCCGTTGACGGCCGAACACCACCGCATTGTCGAGATCCGCACCGCAGTCCGGGTTAGCGCACACCTCCGGCCGGTGGAGCACCGTGTGATCCGGATCCGCCACCAGGTTCAACGTCGATCCCGACGACCGTGGCTGCTTACCCGGTCGCCGTCTCCCGGCCCCGGACCCACGCGCCACCGGCCTGTCCAGCCCGTCAGACGACGGCGGCCTCGACGAATTCGACGAGTTCATCCCCAACCGGTGCCGCAACTCCGCGACCTGCCCCTAAAGCTGCTCGATCAACGCGGCCTGCGTCACGACCAGAGCGACAAGCTCCTCACGCGACAACGACTCCACATCAACCGACACGCCACCATCAACGAACATCGAACCCGAAAGTCACTCAGGCTGAACAGTTACTCTGAGTGATCTCGTTAGCAAGCCGGGATGCCGATACGGGACGAGGAACGGCGTGCTGTAGCGCTAGCGACGATGTGGGACCGCTTCCCCGAGTCGCCGAGCGAGTACGCCGGGTGTAAGGGCTACGGCCTTCACGTCATCTCGCCGTGTTCGCCGCGTTGCCTTTTGGCCGTTTTGCTGGTTTCGCTGGCCAGGGCAGATGAGCTGTCGAAGTCGAGTGGTTCGAGATCGTCCTCAGTCCTCGCTTGGCGGTTGCGGTCGTCGTAGAGGTCGGGGTAACACAACGGGTCGGGAGCCTCCTCACAGCCCAGACCGTCAGCGGCGGCCCAAGCGGTGCGACTTGCGGCGACGCGCCTCGACCTTTCTTGACCAGTCGATCTAGATACGGTTAGAGTTGAGCCGTGGCAAGGACCAAGGAGTTTGATCCGGATGCGGCACTGCGGGCGGCCCTCGACCTGTTCTGGGAGCGGGGGTACGAGGCGACCTCGATGGCCGACCTGGTCGAGCATCTGGGCGTGGCGCGAGCGAGCATCTACGCGACGTTCGGCAACAAGCACGATCTCTATCTCAAGGCGCTCGACCGGTACGGCGAGCTGGTCGACCCCGTCCTGCTGCGTGATCTGTCGCAGCCGGGTCCGGCGCTGCCGGCTGTACGGGCCCTCGTCGAGCGATACGCGTGCGAGGCCGGCGACGACAGCGGGCGTCGTGGCTGCTTCATCGTCAACACAGCCGTGGAGGTTGCGCCACATGATCGACAGGCGGCACGCCGTGTGACGGCAAGCTGGGATTACCTGGAAACCGCGCTGGCCTCTGCGTTGATCCGGGCGCAGGCCCAGGGTGAACTCGCCCCGGGCAAGGATCCCCGCGCGCTGGCCCGGCTTCTGCTCGTGCTGATGCAGGGCATTCGAGTGGTCGGCAAGATGTCGGCGGAGCCGCGGCGGCTGCGGGACGCCGCCACGCAGGCTCTGACCCTGCTCGACTGACGACGGGCCACCGAAGCGGGCCACTGATCGCGCGCATGCTCGCCAGAGCCGACATTCGTGCCCGGTGGCTCGGTGTCGACGTTCCTTCTCGACCTTGCGGTGTTGCCTCGTGCGCCGAAACTAGAACGATCAATCTCGAATGCTGGAGGGTGAGTGACGATGGCGACAACGGTCCCCGACGTACCGCCGGGCAGGCCCGGCGCGGCGGCGCACCGCCCTGGCCCGTGGCCGCGACGCGGTTACGAAGGTCAGGACGGCGGGCCGGGAAAGCCGGCGGTCGGCCCTGCCTTCGCGCTGCTCGGCACCGTGCAGACGACGCTGATCTTCACTATCACCGTTATCTCCGTACCGCTGCCGGTGATCGGCCGAGAGTGGGGACTGGGTCAGTCCAGCCTGGTCCTCCTCAGCGCCGCCTACGGGTTGTCCTTCAGCGGCCTGTTGCTCTTCGGTGGTCGGCTCACCGACCGGTGCGGCGGACGCCGGATGTTCACCGCCGGTCTCGTTGTCTTTGCCGCCGCCTCGATGGTGGCCGCACTTGCTCCCGGAAGTGCGGCCCTCACTGTCGCACGCTTCGCCCAGGGGGTGGGCGCCGCCCTCGTCGCGCCGGCAGCTGTCGCGGTGCTGCGACGGGTGTTTCCGGACCCCGTCGGCTATGGCCGAGCGATGGCGACCTGGGGCGGGTTGTCGGTACTCGGTGCGACGATGGGAAGTCTTTTCTCCGGGATCGTCGCTACCTGGTTGTCGTGGCGATGGATGTTGGCGGTTCCGCTGGTGGTCGCCGCGGTGGCGGCGGTGGTGACGCCGCGGTTGCTGCCCGCGGACACCCAGTACGGGCGGGCCCCGCTCGACCTGCCGGGCGCGTTGCTCGCCACTTCGGGAATCACGCTGCTCAGCTTCGGCCTGGTGGTGACCGGCGAACACGGGTGGACCTCGGCGATGGTGCTGGGCCCGCTGGCCGCGGGCCTGGTACTGCTGGGCGTGTTCGTCGCGGTCGAACTGTCCAGTGCCGATCCGCTCTTGCCGATGTCTTTCCTGGCTGATCTCCGGCGGGTGACCGCGCTGCTCGTGATCGCCCTGTCCGCGGCCGGAACCGCCGTCGTCTCCCTCCTACTGGTCCTGTACCTCCAGCAGATCCGAAACTGGACGCCGCTGCGTACCTCGATGGCGTTCCTCCCGTACGCGGTGGTTCTCGTCGTCATCGGGCGGCTGTCCGGGCGGCTCATCGCCCGCTGGGGAGCCCAACGGGTTACCTCCACAGGGCTCGCGCTGGCGGCCGGTGGTCTGCTGCTGCTGGCCGGTGTGGATCCGCACACCGGATACGGCCTCGGTCTGCTGCCTGGCCTCGTTCTCCTGCCGGCCGGAGTCGCGCTGTCTTTCTCCGCCGGGTCGGTGCTCGCGCTGTCCGACGTACGACCACGGCAAGCGGGGCTCGCCGGCGGCGTGCTGAACACGGCGATGGAGTTGGGACCAACGGCAGGCCTCGCCCTGCTGACCGCGCTCTCCACGGCGCGCACCACGCACCTCGAGACCGCCGGTGCCAGCCCACCGGACACGACCACCAGTGGGTACGCCTGGGCATTCGGCGCCGCCGGGTTCGCGTTCGCCGCACTGACCGCGGTCACTGCACTGACCGGGCGCACCCGCCCCCACCGGTCCGGCTGACGGACCACAACGACCTCGGCCGGCGACGGATCCCGCCGCCCCGGCCGATGGCGCTCTAGAGAGCGAACCGCACCAACACTACCGATCCGACACCCAGAAGGAGTCAACACCTTGACCGCACGATTCACCAGCAAGGTCGCCCTCGTCACCGGCGGCGGCGCAGGAATCGGCCAGGCCGTCGCACGAGCGTTCGCCCGCGAGCGAGCGGCCGTCGTCGTGGCGGGCCGCACGCTCGGCCCGCTTGACGAAACCGTCAAGCTCATCGAGGACGAGGGCGGCCGCGCCTCGGCCGTCACCGCCGATGTCACCCACTCGGCCGACCTGGCCCGGCTGGTGGCCGAGACCACCAGCCGGTACGGCGGGCTCGACATCGCGGTCAACAGCGCCGGCATCCTGGCTGCGGTTGGCCCGGTTGGCGATGTCGACGAGGAGCAGTGGCATCACCTCGTCGCGGTGAACCTCACCGGCACGCTGCTGTCCATGAAGCACGAAATCGCCCACATGCGAGCTAACGGCGGCGGCGTTATCGTCAACATCGCCTCGAACCTCGGTGCCCACGCCCGGCGCCCGGGGCTGGGCGCGTACGTCGCGACAAAGGCTGCGGTGAGTGCGCTGACCCGCAACGCCGCCCTGGACCATATCCGGGACGGGATCCGGATCAACAGCATCAGCCCCGGACCCATGGACACCGGGATGTCCCTCCTACCCGGGGAGAGCCCAGCCGACCGCGCCGACCGGATGGCAACACAGCTGCCGATCGGCCGCGTCGGCACCCTCGACGAGATCGCCGCAGCGGTGCTGTACCTGGCCTCGCCCGACGCCGGCTTCGCCGTCGGCACCGACATGGTGTTCGACGGGGGAGCCGCCGCGTAGTTCCACCCACCACCGCCCGCGCGGCTCAATCCATGGCGTGCGCGGGCGGTGCGCTCGGCCGACCTTCCACGGGACGCTCGACGAGTGGTCACTGGATAGGTTCGGCCGGCTGGGCGCCTTCCTCGCCGACCTGAGCGCCAGCAAGGGGTCCTCACCCCGCTGTTGCTCACCGCCAGCCGGCGGAAGCGGCGTGCGGCGGAAGCGGCGTGCGGCGGAATCCCGAAGGGCCTCCTCTCCAGATGGGAGTTGCTCGTGTTGTCGCAGCTTCAGCCGGGTGGATCCAGGTCGTCGTCTTCGCGGTCGTCGAGGTCGTTAACGGCGTTGAGCTGCAATGCTTCCTTCAACCAGGTCAGCTCGTCCCCGCCGAGCACGACGGTGGCCCACTGCCTGATGACCTGCCCGTCGTCGGCTTCGCCTCCCGTACTCATGGCCCTCATCTCGCTGATGTTGGTGGACAACGGAGATGCCCGCTGCGTGCGGGTTGCGGGTGACAGTCGGGAGGGCTTGGCGTACGGCAATCCTATGCCAAGGGCCAGCTGCCGGTGTTGCTGGCCGACCCAGCCAGTTGGGAGTACCTGGATGATCCGAGCTGGATCGGTGCGTTGACGCTGGTGGAGACCGAAGCCGGCAGGACGATTAGCCTCGGTCTTTCATTTGAGCGTTGATTCATAGCTGTTGCTCGATGTGTGGCGATTCGGTTGTTTAATGCTGTTTGCTGGCATCCCGAAGGCCCGGCGCTGGGCCGGGTTCCTCCGTGGTGCTGGTCGGACGTGGGCCGCAGGATCAGCCAGCGGGCCGGGGCAGACCAGCGAGTTTGCTGAATGCGCTGGTCAGGGCGTCGGTCCAGGGCCAGTTGGCGGCGATGGTGAGCCGTGTCCTGCGGGCGGTGCGGGTGATCCGGGCCGCGACGTGCAGGAGCAGGTAACGCAGCTTCTTCGGTTCGGCGGTGGCGAGATCGCCGTCCAGGAGCAGGATCTGGGTCCAGGCGTGCAGGTCGATACCGGTCAGAGCGAGTTGCAGCCAGGCCTGGTTGATCGCGAACACCCGGGACGGGAACCGACCGAAGCCGGTGTTCTTGCCGGTGCGGATGCGGTCTTCGACGCGGGCGTGCGCCCGGTGCCGGGCCTCCAGAAACTGGATACCGCTGTTGCCGGGCGGGGTGTCGGTGGCCACGACCTGATGCCGCCAGCCCTCGACGGTGTCGAACAAGGTCAGTTGGGCGCCGGGGTGGGGGCGTTCCCGGCGGACCACAAAGCGGGTGCCCTCCGGCCAGCCGGCCGCGTCGAACAGGCCGGTGATCTCGCAGACCTGCGCATGGTCACGCAGGTCACCGTCGGTGTCTACGGCGGGGACCCAGCCGGTCGTGGCCCGGATCGCCTCTCGCACGGGTTCGGTGATCGCGGCGCCGACGGAGAACCGGATATCGAGGTGCTGCCCGCGCAGGGACCGGATGTGGGCGAGGAAGCCGTGACTGGAACCGGCGGAATCACTGCGCAGCAAGATTGGGGTGCCGTGCCGGTGGGCGTCGGGGATCTGCGCGAGGGCCTGGTCGAGCACGGTGATGTGGTCGGCGGTGGTGTTGGACCCGGCCCGACCTTCGCGCAGCACACCGGCGAGAGCCTCGCCGGTGTTGTCCAGGAAGCACAGCAACGGGGTGGAACCCGAAGGTCTTCTTCCAGGTCCGGGTCGCCGATTCCTTGTCGGAATGGCAGATCACGATGGTGGCGTCGATGTCCAGGACCAGGCCGTCGACCTGCTGGCCGGCCACCACCGGCCGCGGCAGGTCGCCGTGGGCTTCGGCATGCTGGGCCCAGGCGACCTCCCGCGCCTGGGCCCGGGCGGATCGCAGTTCGACCAACACCGTGTCGTCGAGCCGTGACAACAGCCGCCACGCGGTCGGGTCGGACGCGACCGACCCGAACAGTGCCTGCTGGTTGCGCAGGACTGCCAGGTCAGCGATGGTCTCACCGCCGTCGGCGAGCATCACCGCGAGATCTACCGCGATCCGTCCCGGATCGTGCCCACGCTGCCGCTGCCGCAGCCCGGCGAGTGTGTGGCTGAACGCGCTGGTCAACCCGGTCGCGTCGGCCAGGTCAGTGAGCAGCCGGGCACCAGCGTGACCAACGACGCCCCGCCCGTCTCCGGTCACCATGATCTTCGGACGTGTTGCGGTAGCCTTCACTCAGCAAGTGCCTTCCGTGGCGGGTAAACAGGACTCTCGACAAGCCCTATTTTCCCTGATCAGAAGGCACTTCTTCGTTTCCGGTCCACTCCTTGGACAGCCCTTAACGAAGGGCCGAGGTTAGCGCACACCTCCGGCCGGTGGAGCACCGTGTGATCCGGATCCGCCACCAGGTTCAACGTCGATCCCGACGACCGTGGCTGCTTACCCGGTCGCCGTCTCCCGGCCCCGGACCCACGCGCCACCGGCCTGTCCAGCCCGTCAGACGACGGCGGCCTCGACGAATTCGACGAGTTCATCCCCAACCGGTGCCGCAACTCCGCGACCTGCCCCTAAAGCTGCTCGATCAACGCGGCCTGCGTCACGACCAGAGCGACAAGCTCCTCACGCGACAACGACTCCACATCAACCGACACGCCACCATCAACGAACATCGAACCCGAAAGTCACTCAGGCTGAACAGTTACCTTCCATGGCCATCCTAAGCAACAGTGCATGCTGTTCGCGCTGCGCATACTCCAATGCGATCCGCATTTGCCTACTCTGAATTATGGATGTGGCAACGATCCCAACCAGAGCCAACGCGGAAACTAAAACAGAAACCGAACCGTACGCCTGCCCGACATCAGCCAATCGAAACCAGTCGATTTCTGAATCAGAGATACAGCCTATCAAGAATGGCGAAAGAACTATCGCAAAGCTTCCGAGGAGGGTCATCCCCACCGCAATAACTACCCCACGCCCACCACTCGTTATTCACGCAAGAATAGTTCAGGTATTCAGGATTATCAACCTTTAGGCTGACAGCCTCCTACGGCAACTCAGGCACGTCGCGAAGCAGAATCAGCGCCGCGCGGTCCGAGCTGAGTTGCCCGGCGCTGCAACGCCCAGGTTCGCTCCCACTGCGCCCGCTTGCTGCATGACGGCACTTGCTTCTCGGAACTTCCCGAAACCGCCACGGCTGCGACCTGATCGGCGGTCCCGCCCAGAGGTTCCGGGCGGTGCTGGACCTGTGGGTCGGGCACGACACCTGCGATCTGAACCGGATGCTGCGCCAACTGGTCGCCGACGAGCACGTGCCGCACCTGCCGGTGGAGCGGTACAAGCCGGCCGGGCTGCAGTTGACCGAAGGGAGGCCGGCTCCCCCCGAAGGCCCTGGCTCACCCTCCTACCACTCGCCTGGAACCTGTCGGCACGGCGGCGGTGGGCCGCTGGCGCGGCAGGGCCGGACCCGCTTCCCCGCTCAGGTTCCGCCACAGGAACTCCAGCGTCAGCGCCCAGACGAAGGCGCGTTGCGCGTTGTTCGCCGCCGCGCCGTGTCCGCCCTCGACGTTCTCGTAGTACGCCACCTCGTGGCCGCGCTCGCGCAGCCGGGCCGCCATCTTGCGGGCGTGCCCCGGATGCACCCGGTCGTCCCGGGTCGAGGTGACGAGCAGGAGCGGCGGGTACGGCCGGTCGGCGCGGATGTTGTGGTAGGGCGAGTACCGGCGCAGATAGGCCCAGTCGGCCGGCTCCTCCGGGTCGCCGTACTCGGCCATCCACGAGGCGCCGGCCAGCAGCCGGTGGTAGCGCCGCATGTCCAGCAGCGGGACGTGCGCGACGATCGCCCCGAACAGCTCCGGGTAGCGGGTCAGCATCACCCCCATCAGCAGGCCACCGTTGCTACCGCCCTCGATGCCGAGTCGCGCCGGCGTGGTGATCCCCCGGGCGACCAGGTCGGCCGCCACCGCCGCGAAGTCCTCGTACGCCCTGGGCCGGTCCTCCCGGAGCGCGGCCCGGTGCCACGGGGGCCCGTACTCGCCGCCGCCCCGGATGTTCGCCACCACGTAGGTGCCGCCCCCGGCCAGCCACCCCCGGCCGATGATGCCGCTGTAGTGCGGGGTCAGGGAGACCTCGAAGCCGCCGTACCCGGTGAGCAGGGTCGGGCCGCCGGTCGCGTCCGGGTCGCCCACCACGAAGTACGGCACCCGCGTCCCGTCCGCCGAGGTGGCGAAGAACTGCCGTTCCGCCAGGCCGTTCCCGTCGAAGAACGTCGGTGCCCGCTTGAGCGTCTCGACCGTGCCACCGACCCGTCCGAGCCGGAGGGTCGCCGGCTCCCGGAACCCCTCGGACGCGATCAGGTAGTCGTCGCCGGTGTCGCGGTCGGTCTCCACCACCCCGCTGTGGCCGGACTCCGGCACGCCCGGCAGCGGCTCCCGCCGCCAGCCCGTCGCGTCGGGGGTCAGCACCTCCAGCCGGCTCCGGACGTCCGCGAAGGTGAGCAGGATGAGGTGGTTGCGGGTCCACGCGTGGCCGCCCAGCGCGGTGCGGTCGTCCGGCCTGAACAGCACCGTCAGGTCCCGCCCGCCGGCGAGGAACGCGTCGAACCGGGCCGCCAGCAGCGCGCCCGCCGGATGGGTGACGCCCTCGACCGTCCACGGGGAGCGCAGCCCGATCACCAGCCACTCCCGGTGCACATCCCACCGGGCGTCGTCCGGCACGTCGATGCGTCTCCGCTCATCCTCCCGCGTCAGCAGGAAGCTCTCCGTGCGGTAGAAGTCCAGGCTGCGCCCCAGGAAGGTGCGCTCGAACCCGGGCGTGTGGTCGCGCGTGGCGTAGGCGCTGACGTCGTCCGCCTGCCCCTCGAAGACGACCTCGGCCGCCGACAGCGGCGTGCCCCGCCGCCAGCGCCTGACCACCCGGGGGTAGCCGGAGGTGGTCAGCGAGCCCGGCCCGAAGTCGGTGGCCACGTAGATGTGGTCGGCGTCGATCCAGCAGACCGTGCTCTTGGCCTCGGGAAGCGTGAAGCCGTCGGAGACGAAGGCCCGGCCGACCAGGTCGAACTCGCGCACCACGGACGCGTCGGAGCCGCCCCGGGACAGGCTGACCAGGCAGCGCTCGTACCCGGGGCGCAGCACCGTCACGCCGTCCCAGACCCAGCTCTCGCCCTCCTCGGCGGCCAACGCGTCGAGGTCGAGCAGCACGTCCCACTCGGGCTCGGGCCGGCGGTACTGGTCGAGGGTGGTCCGCCGCCACATTCCCCGCGGATGCGTCGCGTCGGTCCAGAAGTTGTAGTAGAAGTGGTCCCCGCGCCACCCGGGGTAGGGGACGCGGTCGTCCGAGTCGAGCACCTGCCGGATCTCCGCCCGCAGGGCGGCGAACCGCTCGTCCCCGGTCAGCGCGGCCAGGGTCTCCGCGTTGCGGTCCCGCACCCATCCGGCGGCGTCCGGGCCGTCGAGGTCTTCCAGCCAGAGGTACGGGTCGTCATGCTCATCGGTCAGCCTCGCCACGTTGCCACTATCCCCGACGGGGTCAACCCGGCCGGAGAACCGGGCCACCGGCCAGGGCATGCTCCGGTTTTGGCGGGGTATGCCCGGAACATGAGGGCGAGTTTCCGGATCGGCCGGGTCGCGGGCGTGCCGGTCGGGGTCAACTGGAGCGTCCTGGTCATCTTCCTGCTGATCGCCTGGGGGCTGTCGGCCAACCAGTTTCCCCGGTCGTACCCGGACCGGCCGACCTGGGCGTACGTGCTCGCCGGCCTGAGCGCCGCAGTGGTCTTCTTCGTCGGGCTGCTGGCCCACGAGGTCTCGCACGCCGTGGTGGCCAAGCGCAACGGCATCGAGGTGGAGGGGATCACCCTGTGGCTCTTCGGCGGGGTGGCCGAGCTGCGCGGGGAGGCCCGCGACCCCGGAGCGGAGCTGCGCATCGCCGGGGTCGGGCCGCTGGTCAGCCTGATCATCGGCGTCGTCTTCGGCGGCATCGCGGTGCTGCTCGTCCTCGCCGATGTGCACGGGCTGTGGCTCGGCGCGCTGGCCTGGCTGGCCGGCATCAACATCCTGCTGGCGGTCTTCAACGTGCTGCCGGCCGCCCCGCTGGACGGGGGCCGGCTGCTGCGCGCCGCCGTGTGGAAGGCCACCGGCGACCGGACGAGGGCGTCCGTGGTGGCGGCCCGGGCCGGCTGGATCCTCGGCGTGCTGCTGATCGGGCTGGGCCTGTGGCAGTTCCTGCGCGGCGCGGGCTTCGGCGGGCTCTGGCTGGCGCTGATCGGCTGGTTCCTGATCGGGGCCGCCGGTTTGGAGGAGCGGCAGGCCCGGACGGGCAGCGCGCTGCGCGGGATACGGGTGGCGGACGTGATGACCCCGCAGCCGCAGACCGCGTCGGCCGAGATGACCGTGGCGGACTTCGTCGACCACTACCTCTTCGCGTACCGGCACTCGGCGCTGCCGCTGACCGAGGACGGCCGGCCGGTCGGACTGGTCACCCTCGACCGGGTACGTGGCGTTGCGGCCGACCGGCGGGCCGCGACCACGCTGGCCGAGGTGGCCTGCCGGGCCGACCAGCTCGTGCTGGCCTCCCCGGACGAGCAGCTCACCGACCTGCTCCCCCGGCTCAGCGGGTGCGCCGACGGCCGGGCGCTGGTGGTGACCGACCAGCGCCTGGTCGGCATCGTCTCGCCCAGCGACATCAGCCGGGCGGTGCAGCGCGGCACCCTCCGCGGCCAGGCGACGGCCGGCCGACACTGAGCCGCCGGTCAGCGGGGGAAGTGGCGGTCCAGCAACTCCGTGCGGAACTTGCCTGCCGGGTCCAGGGTGCGCAGCAGGGCCAGGAAGTCCGCGTGCCGGGGGTACGCGGCGGCGACCGCCGCCGGGTCGAGCGTGAACACCTTCCCCCAGTGCGGTCGGGGCGCGAACGGGGCCAGCCGCGCCTCCACCTCGGCCAGCACCGGGGTTACCGCGTCAACGTCGGCGGTCCAGGTGAAGTGCACGGCGAGGCTGTCCCGCCCGTACTGCGGGCTCAGCCACAGCTCGTCGGCGGCGACCGTACGCAGCTCGCAGACCTGGAGCACGGCGGCGATCCGGTCCGCCACCGGGTCGAGGGCGGCCAGCGCGTCCGCCGCCGTCGCCCGGGGCAGGTGGTACTCCGACTGGAGCTCGTCGCCGCTGCTCGGGGTGAAGCCGAGCCGGAAGTGCGGCAGCCGCTCGTGCCAGGGGCCGGGCTCGCCGAGCTGGGCCGTGCAGCTTCCCGCCGCCATGCCGGGCACCGGGTGCACCGGCCCGGCCGCCGCCGTGGTGTCCAGCCAGTCGGCCTCCGGCGGCGGCGCGGCGGCGAGCTGCTTGCGCCACACCTGCCCGATCCGGTCGCCGCGCCAGTCGGTGAAGAGGCTGACGCTGTACGCCGAGGCGAACGCCTCGTCCAGGGCCACGCGGGGCAGGCCGAGCCGGACGTACTGCCGTATCTCGAAGGTGGGCAGCACGTCCAGGGTGACCCGGGTGACCACGCCCAGCGCGCCGAGGGCGACCACCATCCCGGCGAACCGGTCGCCGTCGGCGTCCCGGCGCACGGTCAGCAGGTCCCCGTCGGCGGTGACCAGCTCCAGGGCGGCCACGGCGGTGGCCAGGTTGCCGATCCCGACGCCCGAGCCGTGGGTGGCGGTGGCCACCGCCCCGGCCACCGAGATGTGCGGCAGCGACGCCATCGTCGGCAGGGCGTACCCGGCGGCGTGCAGCCGGGTGGCCAGGTCGCCGTAGCGCACGGCGGCGGCCACCGTGACCGTGCGGCGCTCCTGGTCCACCTCGACGGTGGGCGGCAGGCCCGCCAGCGACACCAGGTCGCCGGTGGTGTCGCCGAGCCGGTTGAACGAGTGCCCGGTGCCGACCGCCCGGACCCGGTCGCTGCCGGCGACGAGCCGGCGCAGCTCGTCCACCCCGGACGGGCGGTGCCGCCGGGCGGCGGCGTACCGGACGTTGCCGGCCCAGTTGCGCTCCGGCACGCCCGGTACCCGGTCGGCGGGCCCGGCCCCGGGCACACCGACGCCCGCGCGTGGTTCCCGCTCCCCTGCGTCCACGTCGCACTCCCGTCGCTCGGCGTCGTCGGCCGACGACCCGGGGCGGCACCGGCGGGGGCGGTTGCCCCGGGCGTCGTCGGGGAACCATACGTCGATGAGCAGCTACCCGGATCCCGCCCCGCGCGGCGACGCGTACCCGTCCGAGGAGGAGATCGACGCGACCGGCGTCGGTCCGGGCCCCGGGGACGGGCCGCCGGCCGGGGCGTACCCCGCGCCGACACCCGACCGGGGCCCCGCACCCGGGCCGACCCCCGCGCCGTCGCCGGGACCGGCCCCGCACCCGCCGGGCGAGTCGCACTCGATCGTCACCCACCACTTGGACGGCTCGACCGAGGTCGTCACCGACCTCGACGGCGACGGGATCGCCGACGTGGTCCAGGTGGACCTGGACGGCGACGGCATCCCGGACATCACCTACCTGGACAGCGACCGGGACGGCCGCCTCGACACGATTCTGCGTACCCCGCACCCCACCCGCTGAGGCCCGCCCAGCGGGGCCCTGCGCACCCCGCATCCCGCGCCCGCTGAGGCCCGGCCCGACCGCGCCCGGGCGGGCCCTGGGCGGGTGCCCGGACTCAGAGCTGCGGCATGACCTCGGCGGCGACCAGCTCGACCTGGTCCAGGTCGGCCAGGTCGAGGGCCTGGAGGTAGATCCGCTCGCTGCCGGCCTCCGCGTACCGGCCGATCCGGTCGACGATCTCGGCCGGGGTGCCGGCGAGGCCGTTCTCGCGCAGCTCCGCCGGGTCCCGGCCGATCACCTCGGCCCGCCGTCGCACCTCCGCCTCGTCCCGGCCGCAGCACAGCGCCAGCGCGTTCGACCAGCGCATCCCGGCCGGGTCCCGGCCGATGTCGGCGCAGGCGGCCCGGACCCGGTCGAACTGGGCCACCGAGTCGGTGACGGACACGAACGGCAGGTTGAACTCGTCGGCGTAGCGGGCCGCGAGGCGGGGCGTGCGCTTCGGCCCCATGCCGCCGAGCAGGATCGGCGGGCGCGGCTGCTGCACCGGCTTGGGCAGGGCCGGTGAGCCGGTCACCGGGTAGTGCCGGCCCGCGAAGTCGAACGTCTCGCCGGCCGGCGTCTCCCACAGCCCGGTGATGACGGCGAGCTGCTCCTCCAGCCGGTCGAACCGCTCGCCCATCGAGGGGAACGGGATGCCGTACGCGGTGTGCTCGTCGGCGAACCAGCCGGCGCCGATGCCCAGCTCCACCCGGCCGCCGCTCATCTGGTCGACCTGGGCGACGCTGATCGCCAGCGGGCCGGGCAGCCGGAACGTGGCCGCCGTCATCAGGGTGCCGAGCCGGATCCGGGAGGTCTCCCGGGCCAGGCCGGCCAGCGTGGTCCAGGCGTCCGTCGGGCCCGGGTCGCCGCTCACCGCGCCCATCTTCAGGTAGTGGTCGGAGCGGAAGAACGCGCCGTAGCCGGCGTCCTCGGCGCAGCGGGCCACGGCGAGCAGTTGGTCGTAGCTGGCACCCTGCTGGGGTTCGGTGAAGATCCGGAGTTCCATGCCCCGAGCATAGGGAGCCCGCCGGGCACCCGCCGCGAAAGGAAGGCCCTTGGGGCGCAGCGTACCGGTCAGGGCTGACCGAGGCCGGCCTCGCGGGCCCGCTGGATCGCCTGGCTGCGGTCGGCGACCTGGAGCTTGCCGAGCACGTTGGACAGGTGGTTACGGACGGTCTTCGGGCTGAGCGTCAGCCGGCGGGCGATCACCACGTTGCTCAGCCCCTGCGCGACCAGGTCCAGCACCTCGCGCTCCCGGTCGGTCAGCTCGGGGAACGGCGCCGGCCCGCCGGCCCGCCCGCCGGCGAGGAAGCCGATCGCCCGGCTGGCGATCACCGGGCCGAGCAGCACCTCGCCGTTGGCGACCGCGCGGACGGCCCGTTCCACGTCGCCCGGCGCGACGCCCTTGAGCAGGTACCCCCGCGCCCCGGCGCGCAGCGCGGCGAACACCGAGTCGTCGTCGTCCAGCATCGTCACCACCAGCACCCCGATCCCCGGGTGCCGGGCGACGATCTCCCGGGTGGCCTCCACGCCGGACCGCCCGCCGAGGTGCAGGTCCATGATGATCACATCGGGCCGGGTCCGGTCGGCCAGCCGGACCGCCTCGTCGGCGTCGGCAGCCTCGCCGACCACCTCCAGCCCCGGTGTGGACGCCAGCAGCGCCGTCATGCCGAGCCGGAACACGGGATGGTCGTCGACCACCGCCAGCCGGATCACCGCCGCGCCACCGCCCACCGCCGCGCCACCGCCCACCGCCGCGCCACCGCCCACCGCACCGTCACCCGTCATCGCCGCACCGCCAGGGCTCGTCCCGTCCGCGTCCCCGGCACCGTACCGGCTTCCGCCGGCACGCCCGCCGGCTGCCGCGCGTCCGCAGACGGGACAGCGGTCGGGGCGGGGACGGCGGTCGGGGCGGGGACGGCGGCCGGCAGCTCCGGGCCGGGATCGGGGTCGGGGTCGGCCGGGTCCAACCCCCGCTGGGCGGGGACGGCCGGCGGCAGGTCGCCGTCGACCAGCGGCAGGCGGTCGACGGGCACCCGGACGGTGACCTCGGTGCCGCCGTCGGGCGCCGGGCCGATCACGCACACCCCGCCGATGCCTTCGGCCCGCTCCCGCATGGAAAGCATGCCGACCCCGGCCGGCGTGCCGACCGCGACTCCCCGGCCCGGGTCGGTCACCCGGACGGTGAGCCCGTCCGGATCCCGCTCGACGGCCACCCGGCAGGTCGATGCGCCGGAGTGCCGCTGGGCGTTGCGGACCGCCTCGGAGACGATCCCGTACACGGCGGTGGCGACCGGCTCGGGCAGCGGCAGCGGCAGCGCCTCGACCAGCACGGTCAGCCCCGAGCCGTCGTACCGTTGGGCCAGCTCGTGCAGGGCGGGGACCAGGCCGCGCTCGCCGAGGACCGGCGGCAGCAGCCCGCGGGCCAGGTCGCGGACCTGCTCGACCCGCTGGTCCGTCTCGTCGCGCAGCCGGTCCAGCAGCCGTCCGGCCGCGCCCGGGTCGGTGCCCAGCAGGTTGCGGGCCGCCTGGAGGCCGAGCGCCACCCCGGCCAGGGCGGGACCGAGCCCGTCGTGCAGGTCCCGGCGCAGCTTGCGGCGTTCCGAGTCGCGGGCCTCGGCCAGCCTGGCCCGGGAGGTGACCAGCGCCCGGCCGGTCGCGGCGAGGCTGGCCGCCGAGGCGACCACCGGCACCAGGTCCACCAACGCCGAGCGGGTACGCCCGTCCAGCCGCTCGCCGGCCCGGGCCCACGCGGTCAGCCGCCCCACCTCCCGCTCGCCCCGGCGCAGCGGCAGCACCAGGGGCTCCCCCACCGGCCCGGCGGACGCGCAGTGGGCGGTGCACGGGTCCGGGCCGTCCACCTCGATGCCGCAGGCGCCCAACCGCAGCGACTCGGTGAGACTCCGCGCCACCCCGGTCAGCACGTCGGTCGGGTCCTCGCTCGCGCTGATCCGGTCGCCGACGCCCCGGACCACGCCGATCGGCTCCGCCGCCGCGCCGTGGATCAGCCGGTCCACCCGCCGCTGCACCCACCACCGGCCCGGCTGCACGGCGGCCGCGACCAGGGCGGTGACCAGCACCCCGGGGATTGCCCGGCTGGCCGGGAGCAGCGCGTCCAGCGTGGTCACCCCGACGACGTACGCGGCGACCAGCAGGAAGGTCAGCAGGAACCAGACCAACGTGCGGCGGACCGCGATCTCGATCCCCCACAGCCGCTGCCGCAGCACCACGGCCAGCACGGCGGCCGGGAAGAACGCCTGCGCGGCCAGCATGGCGGCCGGCGGCAGCCAGTCCGGCACCACGCCCGCCCAGCCGGCGGGCAGCGCTATCGGGGCGAAGCTCACCGCCAACAGCACCGTGCCGACCGCGAGCCAGCCCAGGCCGACCCGTTCGGCGGGCGGCGAGACCCGACGCCGCCACAGCAGCCCGGCGGCGGCGGCGAGCCCGAGCAGCGGCACCAGGGCCGTGAGTACGGGCTGCACCCGGGCGACGAACTCGGCCCAGTCGGCGCTGCGGATCGCCAGCGGCGCCCCGGACGGAGCGCCACCCAGCCCGGGAAAGGTCAACTGGAACAGCTCGGTCGCGGCGACCACCGCGACGCCGGCCGCCACCGCCACCCGGGGACCCACCGTGAGCCGGCCCTCCCGGACCAACCAGGGCAGCACCACGATCAGCGACAGCATCCCCGGCACCCAGCCCCAGTGCCGGGCCGAGGTCAGCAGCGTGACCTCGGGCAGCCCCGGGTACACCCGGAGCAGGTCGAGGTACTGGGCGCCCAGGCCGGCGACACCCCCGCCGACTCCGGTGACCGCCAGCAGCCAGGCAACCGGGTGACTGCGGCGCAGCAGGATCAGCCATCCGGTCGTGCCGTACACCGCGCAGTCGGTGTAGTCGACGAGGAAGTAGAGCTGGGACAGCCCCCACGGGCGGTGGGCGAGGGCCCAGCAGAGCGTCGTGGCGGCGAGCAGCAGCACGCAGCCGACCAGCACCGTCCAGGCGGCGACCGGGCGGCGGGGGTAGTCACCGGCGTTCGGGGCGATCAGCGCGCGCGGCGCCGGGTCGACCAGCATGGCGTGATCCTGTCAGTCGGGGCGTCGGTTGCCGAGACCCCGGCGCTGCGCAGCGGGTGTCGGTCCGGCGACAGTCGCGCGGGGCCCGGCCGGGACGGGGTACGGCCACGGGTGGGACACGGGTGTCTCCCGGCGGGACGTGGTCGTCGGTGGGCCGGCGGGTCGGGGGCGGGCGACACCACCGGCCCACCGAGCGTGCCGGTCCCGGTGTCCCGGCCGCATGGTGCGCACCGTCCCGTCCACCCGGGAACTTCCGCCGGGAAGGGGGCGCCCGGCGGGCCGGTACCGCCGTCCCTTTCCGCCGGGACGCCGGGCCGTCCAACGTCTGAGCCGCGGATGCCGCAGGCCGGCGCCGCGAGTCCGACGGCGCCGGGACGGCGCCGCGACGCCCGGGGCGAGCAGGAGGCCACCATGGACGAACAGGACCGGACCCGACTGACAGGTGCGGTACGGGAGCTGACGCCGGAGCTGAGCCGGCGGGCGGAGGAGATCGAGGCCGCGCGGGAGTTGCCCGCCGACCTGCTCGACGGGCTCCGGGCCGCCGGCTGCTTCCGGATGTTCGTGCCGCGCAGCCACGGCGGGTACGAGGCGGACCCGCACACCGGGCTGGCGGTGCTGGAGGAGTTGGCCCGCGCCGACGGCTCCACCGGCTGGACGGTGATGATCGGCGCGGAGACGCCGCACCTGCTGGCGTTGCTGCCCCGGGACCGGTTCGACAAGCTCTACGCGTCGGGCCCGGACGTCGTGGTGGCCGGCGGCTTCGCCCCGCAGGGCCGGGCCGAGCTGGCCGACGGCGGGTTCCAGGTCACCGGGCGGTGGGGGTTCGCCAGCGGCTCCCGGCACGCCGACTGGATCTTCGGCAACTGCGTGCTCACCGGGGACGGCCAGCCGCTTCCCGGCCCGAACGGCCAGCCCGTGGAGATCCGTTCGATGCTGCTGCCCGCCGGCTCGGTGACGGTGCAGGACACCTGGCACACGCTGGGGTTGCGCGGCACCGGCAGCCACGACGTGCTGATGGAGTCGGTGTTCTGCCCGGTCGAGCAGAGCTTCGACCTGTTCACCGGGGACCCGTGCGTGCCGGGGCCCGGGTTCGTCGCGCCGCTGGCGCAGTTCGTCCTGCACCTGGGCGCGGTGGCCGTCGGGATCGCCCAGGGCACCCTGGACGACACCGTGACGCTGCTCGACGGCGGCCGGCAGCGGCTGTACGCGCGGCAGTCGCTGGCCGACTCGCCGGCCTTCCGGGTGCAGCTCGGCCGGGCCGACCTGCACGTCCGGGCGGCCCGGGCGCTGGTGCGGTCGCTGGCCGACGACCTGTTCCGGGCGGCCCACGCGGAGGACCCAGCCGCGATCGAGGCGCTGCGCCCGCAGATCTCCGCCAGCCTGCCCTGGGTGACCGAGGTCGCCACCGCCGCCGTGGACGCCTGCTACCGGGCGAGTGGGGGCGGCGCGGCCCGCGATTCCTCCCCGGTGCAGCGCCGCTTCCGGGACATCCACACCTTCGCCCAGCACGCGGCGGCGGCGGAGGGCTGGCTGGGCAACAACGGCGCCCACCTGCTCGGCCGGCCGGTGGAACTGGCCTACTGACGCGGCCCGCGCGTCGGCCGGAGGTGGCCGGCGTTCCGGGGGACGACCCGCGCCGGACGAGATGGCCGGCGGGCGGGGACGACCCGCGCCGGACGAGGGCCGGCAGTCCGGGGTCGGTCCGGGTGCCTGGGGCGGCACCCGGGCCGACCCCGGCGTCGTGCGGCGTGGGGCGGCCCGGCTCAGCCCGCCCGCCGCACCACCTCCTCGGGCGTCAGCGGCGCCTTGGGGTGGTGGGTCAGGCACAGCGGGGTGTCCACCTTGACGAACGGGAAGCCCTCGCTCGCGACGTAGAACTGGCCGCTGCTCAACAGCCCGATGTCGGGCAGCCGGCCGCCCTTGGCCTCGGCGAGCTGCCGCGCCGCGTCGATCTGCGCCGGGGCGTTGAGCAGGCCGAAGAACTGGGTGGTGGCGTTGCCCGAGATCTGGTTGTGCAGGCCTTTGGGGGCCTGGGTGGCGAAGACCAGCCCGAGGCCGTACTTGCGGGCCTGCGAGGCCAGGGCGATGGAGCTGGCCGTGCAGGCGGTGTTCCCGGTCGACGGGGCGAGGGTCTGCGCCTCGTCCATGACGAACAGGCCGCCCAGCGGCCGGTCTCCGGCGGGGTGCCGCCTGACCCAGGCGAACAGCGCCATCTGCAACTGGTTGACGAAGCTCTGCCGCTCCTGGTCGGAGGTGAGCCCGACGAAGCTGACCACCGACACCCGGGCCCGCCGGCCGGGTGTCGGGGTGAGCAGCAGGCCGGGGTCGGCCGGGGCGCCCGTGCCGCCGAACAACGGGTCGGTGACCATCGCCGCCTTGAGCGTCTCGGCCAGTTCGTGGGCCAGCTTGTCGGCCCGGGCCAGCCGGCTCACCCCGTCGGGCAGGTCGGCGAGGAACTCGGTGAAGCCGGGCAGGCCCACCATGCCGGTCCTCGCGTACGCCAGCAGCGCCTCCGTCAGCACGGCCTTGCCCTGCTGGGCGAGCCGGGTGGGTCGGTCCACCCCGGCCCGGGGCGCGAGGGCCTCCACCGCCGAGCGAATGGCCTGGTCGAACTCGTCCGGCGAGTCCCGCACGGGGCTGAAGTCCGGCAGCGGCTGGAAGCTCAACGGCCGCCCGGCGTTGACCCGGGGCGTCCAGACGACGACCTCCGTGTGGTCGAGGTAGTCCCGGGCCCGCTCGTCGTCGCCCGGCCCCCAGCCGGCCGGCGGCTGCGGCCACGCGTCCCCCAGCCGGGCCAGGTCGTTGTTCGGGTCCAGCACGATCGAGGACACGCCCTGCCGGGCACACTCCTCGACGAGCCGCCGGATCAGCACCGTCTTGCCCGACCCCGAGCCGGCGAAGACGACGGTGTGCCGGCGCAGCGACTCCAGGTCGACCTGGAACGGCTCCCGCCCCTCCGTGCGGTGACCCAGCCGGATCGCCGCGCCCCCGCCGCCCGCCGGCCCGTCGCCATGGCCCGCCGCCGGCCCGTCGCCGGCACCCGAACCCGGCTCCTCGGCGGAACGCGGATCCTGCACCTCGACGGGTCCGGGACCGGACAGGCCCGGCGGCTCGGCGGGACCGGGACCGGGACCGGACAGGCCCGGCGGCTCGGCGGGACCAGGACCGGGACCAGGTGCGGGTGCGGCCGGCGTGGGGTCGGTGCCGCCGAGGACCGCGCGGAACAGGGTGGTGCCGCTCGCCGGCCGGCGGGCCACCAGCCACTCCTGGTAGGCCGCGTCCGGGCGGCGGCCCAACTCGCGCAGCGCCGCGAACACCCGTAGGTCCGCCTCCGGCACGGGGCAGCTCACCCCGCCGGCCGCGTCGAACGCCGCCAGCACCTCGGCCGTACGCTTCCCGGTCGGCCAGGGGCCGTTGCGCAGCAGCACCAGCCGGCGCTGCGGGTACTGCCGGTCCAGCCCCGCCATCGTGGAGGCCGCCTTCACCCGGGCGATGGTGGCGACGGCGTTCGGGTGGGCGATCGCCCGGAAACACCAGTGCGCCTCGTTCTCGGTGGCCTCGTCCAGCACCTCGATCAGCCGGCCGTGCAGGGCCGGCTTGCGGCCGGGCGGCGGGTCGTGCTTGTACGTGGCCCCGGTCGGTGCCTGCTCGGCGATCCAGGCGGCCAGCCCGGCGGCGAGCAGCGGCGGCAGGTGTTCGTCCTCGGTCCGGTGGTCGAGCGCGGGGTTCACCTCGGCCTCCTCGACCAGCCGGGCGAACCGCTCGTCGAGCGGCCGCAGGTCCACCACCCCGGTCGGCGCCGGGGTCGGTGCCGGCGGCTCGCCGCCGTCGATCAGCCGATCCAGCAGGAGCACCTCGTCGGCGTCCCGGCACCGGGAGACGTGCCGGTCCACCCGGCGCAGCAGGGCCCGCGGGGTGAGGTTCGGTGCGTCGGCGAACGCCTCGGGGCCGATCGGCCACGTCGGCGCGGGCGGCGTGAACCGCAGCGCGCCGAACGCGGCGGTGAACCGCTTCTCCACGATGGCCCGCCCGATCTCCGGGGTCGGAATGCGGTCCGGCAGGACGGACACCCGGAACCGGTCCGCGACCGAGGTGGGCGCGCTGCGGGTCAGCAGCTCCCAGGTGTCGGGCAGGCAGGACACGACGACCAGCGACCGGCGGGTCACGTCGCGCAGGGTCAGCAGGCCGTCTGCGATCGGCCCGAACGCGGTCGCCTGCGCCTCGTCCAGCTCGGCGCGCGGGTCGAACATCGAGGTGCTGGTCTGGGCGAAGAGCGTGTCGAGCTGGTCGATCGCGATCACCGTCGGGTCCAGCGTCAACGCCATGAGCCGGGAGATGTCCTGGACGATCTGCTGCGGGGTGCACAGCCTGGGGGTCAGGCCCCAGGCCGCCCGGGCCGCCGGGTCAC
Organism: Micromonospora rubida; assembly: GCF_009908295.1. Classification (GTDB taxonomy): domain Bacteria; phylum Actinomycetota; class Actinomycetes; order Mycobacteriales; family Micromonosporaceae; genus Micromonospora; species Micromonospora rubida. Next base: position 147,858 of record NZ_JAAALO010000010.1, on the reverse strand, counting down.
CGGGCTCGCTGATCAGGTGGGCGTAACCGACGTCCTGGTCGTCGAACTCGCGGGAGCCGTGCAGCACCAGCGCCCGGGCGGTGTCCTGGCAGTCCCGGCCCACCTCCCGGTGATGGGTGCGCAGGGCGCGGACGAAGGCGTCCAGGTCCTCCCGGGTGAGCGGCCGGACGCCGGCCACCGCGTCGCGGATCTCGGCCGGGATGCCGAGCTGCGAGGTGAGCCGGCGCAGGAACTTGCGGAGCTGGGTGCCCCAGCCGTAGCCCTCCCGACCCATCCCCTCGACCATGGCCAGCGCGACGCTCGCCCAGAATGTCTTCCCGCTGACCATGTTGACCAGAAAGAAGTAGCCGCCATCGTGCTGGATGCGCTCGCGGACCGCCCCGAGCAGGTGGGTCTTTCCGGAGCCGGCCCGGCCCTGCATGGCCACCCCGAGCGGACGGCTGGTGTCGTCGGTGCGCGCCCGCGCGACCCCGCGCAGGATCTCGGCGACCACCCGCTCGTGCAGCTCGGGCACGTCGTGCGGGGCGGGACGCCAGACGTCGTCGGGGGTGACCGCGGGGTTGAAGGTCAGCGCCTCCAGCGCGGTGCGCTCGTCATCAGCGATCATGCCGCACCGATCGACAGGGTGTGGTTCTCCTCCTCGCCGATGCGTACCGCGGCCGCCCGGTCCCGGGCGGTCAGCGACTTGCTGTTGGCGACGGGAATGATCCGTACGCCGTCCTGCCGGACCAGGGTCCGCAGCGCGGCGTCCACCGCGGCGCGGTCGGTGTCGCCGAGCCGCTCGCGCAGGTCGGCCAGGCCGACCCAGGCGCCGGGGGCCTTGGCCAGCTCCCGGTACGCGACCCGGATCAGCTCCGCCACGTCGCTGCCGCCGTCGGCGGGCGTCGCCAGGGCGGCGGCCGGCGCGGACGCGGCGGCCGGCGCGGCGGGTACGGGCGCGGCCTCGGCCGCCGGCGCGGACGCGGTGGCGGCGGTCTGCTTGAAGAGGTCGGCGTGGCTGACCCGAAGCCGGTCCAGGCCCCGATGCAGGTTGCCGAGCAGGGTGAACAGCGAACGGCTGGCCGAACCACCCGCCTTGGGCGGGGCGCCGGTGTGCAGCTCCCGCACCACGCGCCACCCTTCGTCGGTGAGTTCGTGGGTGAACGGGCGGTGGCTCCGGTCGGTCTGGATCAGGCCGGCCTTGACGAGCTTCTTGCCGTGCTCACCGGTGAGGGGGAAACCGGCCAGCTCCCGCAGCTCGGTGTTGCTCAGCTCCCTGGCCTCCACCATCAGCACGACGAGCGCGTAGATCTGGTTGGGGGTGAGATTCGGAAGGTCAGCGGTGTCGCTCGACATGGTGCCTCATTCCTGTGGGGGGTGCGCGCCGGCCGCGCGTCGTCGGGCCAACAGTTCCCGGATGCTCCGGGCCACCGCCTGGACGTCGGCCAACACCTGCTCGTTGGTGAACCGGAGCACGTCGAGCCCGAGGAGCTGGAGCTGGACGTCGCGCCGCCGGTCGTCGGCGAACATCATGGCTCCCCGATGCTCCGGGCCATCCACTTCGACCGCAAGCCCTTCGAGGGCCCAGAACAGATCCAGCCGGTACGACCGACCCAGCGGGTGCCACTCGTGGACATGGTTCCACCGCCGGCCCCGGGCCCAGTCGTGCGGGGCGAGGGCCCGTTCGAGGGCCTGCTCGGCGGCGCTGTCCGATCGGGGCGTCCCGGCCAGCGGCGGGTATGCCAGGCCCGCACCGACCGGGCCGCCGACGCTGCCGGACACCCGACGGGAGCCCTCGGCCAGTTCGGTGAGATGCGCCGGGAGGGTGAGTCGCACGGGGCGTACCCGGTCGATGCCGGGTCGGAGCGGGCCGGCGATCCACACCGCGCACCGGCCGTGCTGCGCCAGCCACTCCGCCGCCGCCACGAGGATTCGCTCGTCCTCCGGCCCGGCCACCTGCGGCGACTCGATCAGCAACGCCACGGCGTCCCGGCCGTACGCGTCGGCGAGGACCCGGGACAGGCCGGCCGCGCGTACCTCGGCGGGGAAACGCGAGCGGCGACGGGCCCGGCCGGCGTCGCCCGCCGCCTCCCGGTCGCCCCGGGCCCGGACGGCGTCGCCCGCCGCGCCCCGGTCGTGTCGGGCCCGCTCGGCCAGGTCTGCGAGGAACGGCCCGAAGTGGTCGGATCGGGCGGCTAGCCGGGCGGCGAGCCCTCGAACGGCCGCCCGGCCGAGCGGACCGTTACCGTCGAGCCGGTCCGCGTCGGGCAGCCAGCGCGGAAGCAACGCCCTGGCCGCGCCCTCCAGCTCGTCGAGCACGGCGGTGACCAGGCCGTCGAGGCTCAGGCCACGACCCGGGCGGTACGCGAGCACGGCCGGCGCGGACGGCGGCAGCGGGTCGAGGGCCAACCGGAGCAGCTCGGGGTCGACGCCCGCGAGGTGGCTGACGCGAAGCGGCGGGATGGCGGTCCACCACTCCGGACCAGCCGCGCTGCGCATGGCCACACACGCTACCGAGCCGGCGGCGCGGACGCTGCCCCGTCCTCGCCTGGCTTGCGGCCGTACGGCAGTGGCCCTGTCCTCGCCTGGCCTGCGGCCGTACGGCCGTGGCCGGGGAGACCGGGCTGACCGGCCGGCGCGCTCCTCCGCCAGGTTCGGCGCGGCGACCGGTGCGGATCAGCTGCCGCCGGCGCGCCGCCGACGCAGCGCGTGGGCGACCGCGCTGACCACGGTCGTGCCGGCCGCCATCCCGACCAGGATCAGGACCGCGCCGATCGCCCACAGGCCCGAGTCGTCGCTCGTCGCCGCCCGCCACGCCCAGGCGACGGTGAACGCCACGGTCATGACCGGCACCACCAGCCAGGGGCTGAACAGCCAGCCGCCGACGGCCGCGATGACCGCCAGGGACAGGACGCACCCGGCGACCTGCCACACGTCGTACGGGCCGCTGACCGAGTCGGTCACCGGGTCGACCGTGTACTCCGTGTCCCAGCCGAGCCAGGCCCACCAGACCGCGACCGTCGACACCGTGAGGACCAACCCACCGAGCAGAGCACGTGTACGCGTCGAGGTGTTCACGGCACGATCCTTCCCCGGACCGCGGCACCCCGGATGAGCACCCCTACCTACCTACCCGCCGCCCGTCCTCCTTCGGGACTGTGGACAGTTCACGTTCGTGGGCGACAGGAAGCGTCCAAGGTCCGCCGCCGGCCGGGTCACTGGTCCACCGGCGCCCGGCAGGTCAGCGGTTGGGCCGGGAGAATCGGTCGCGCTGGCCGGCGCCCGGCCTTCGGCCAGGATGCGGCAGGGGTCGGTCACGGGACAGGCACACGAGTGCACCGTGCCGAACGTTTTGACATGATCGGCGGTACCCGCTTGTCTCGGCGACTGACGCCGCCCCCTCGGCACAAGGCTGGAGCGCATGTCACACACCCTCCCGATCTGGCTGGTGGGCGGCGTGCTCCTGCTGGGTGCGGGCTTCGCGACGACCCTGCTGCCCTGGTGGCGGGCCCGGGAGCAGGCTCGCCGTACCGCCTGGTCCACCGCCCGCACGGAGATCGACAGCGCGGCCGTGAGCCGGGACGCGGCCGCGACCCGGGTGCCCGAGGCCGAGCAGTTGCTCGCCCGCGCCGAGCTGATCGCCGCGGGCCGGGGCGGGCCCGCAGCGGCGCGGGCGGCGGCCGGGTACGCCCGGCAGGCCGACCGGCTGTGGCGGGAGCACGCATGACCGGCCGCCTGGGCCGAGGCCCCCGCGAGCTGCTGCGCTGGGCGTTCCTCGGCATCGCCGTGGTCGTCCTGGTGGTCTTCCTGCTCGCCCAGCGGCAGAGCGTCGACGTCAGCTACGGCAGGTCGCCGTCGTCCTCGGCCGGGGTCGAGGAGGGTTCGGCCGGCGAGCTGAGCGACGCGAGCGTGCCCTCTGTGGCCGAGATGACCGCGCTGGTGGCCGCCCACCCCGTGGTGCGGCTGCCAGGTTCGACCGCGCGGTGGGACGAGCAGCGGATACGGGAATTCATCGGAAACCGGGACGTCCGCATCCTGGTCGCCCCACCCGGACTGGACGAGGACGAACGCGAACGGGTCCGGGACGTGCAGAACGCGACCGTCCGGGTGATCGGCACCGAGGTGACCGGCAGCATCTACCAGGCCACCGCCGACGACCTGCCCAGCTGGCGCGACCAGTTCGCCGCCGGCGACGTGACGGTGCCGTTGGCGGCGCTCATCGCGAAGCTGACGGACCAGCCCACGCCGCCCGACCGCGCCGAGCTGCGGTGGCGGGAGCCGACCGACCGTGAGCTGGCCGTCGTCGCCGCCGATCTGCGGGCCACCGGGCTGCACCGCGCGCCCGGGGCCACGCTCACCAAGATTCCCGCCGACAACGCCAGGAACGCCTTCCCGGACGGCGCCCGCTTCGTCGCGCTTCCCCCGCAGCGCGACGGCGCACCTGTGCCCCGGTACGGTCCGGCGCTGACCAGGCTCTTCCCGGGCACCCCGATCGTGGTGCTGTACGGCCTCTGGATCGAGTACCACGGCCCGGGGCACGACGACTTCGCCGAGCTGGCCGGGGCGAGCTTCTACGGTCAGTTCGGCAGCCGGCTCAGCCGGTACGACTACCCACAGGGCAACGTGTTGGCGACCTACCTCGACCGGGTCACCGACGTCCGCTACGCGGGCCTGTTCGAGCGGCCCCTGCCGTACCGTCCGATCGATCCGCTGCGGGTGGCGCTGCCGGCGCTGCCGTGGGTGTTCGCGGTCTGCGTGGCGGTGTTCCTGATCCTGTCGATCCGGTCGCTGCGCCGCCCCGCGGCCGGCCCGGGGATCCGCCCGGGCAGCCCGCGCCCGCGTGAACCGCGTCGGCACCGCCCGCGCCGGGACCGCATCCCGGCGCGGTTGGCCGGTCTCACCGCCCTCGCCGTCGAGATGTCGCTGCTGACCGACGCCCGCAGCGATCCGGCGCTGGCCCGGGGCATCGTCAGGCTTCGGGCGGCGAGCGAGGCGCTCGGCGAGGGCCTGCCGGACCGGCACGTCCGGACGTTGCTGACGGAGGCGGCGGACGAGTTGGACGACGCCGCCCGCACGCTGGGCATTCCCGGTTACCGACCGTACCTCTACCTGCGGGAAAGGTTGTCGTGAGACCACCCGTACGACGCCGGCCTGCCGACCTGGTCGACGCGCCCTTCCGCCTCGCCGTGCTGGCCTGCGCGGTCCTGGCGGGTTGGGCGTTGTGGACCGGCGGCGCGCTGGACGGCCCGGTGGCCCGCCAGGTCCGCACCTCGTCGGTCTACGCCGCGCCCGGCGTCGACCTGGACCGGGCAGCGGCGGAACGGGTGATCGGCAACCGCCGGCTGGTGGTGATCCTGCTGGAACCCGGCGCCGACCTTCGGGGTGCCTGCCACCAGGTGGAACGCGCCGCCGACGGGACGGTCGTGCTGGTGCTGAGCCGCGACGGGGACGACTACGACACCTACGGCTGTGCGCTGCTGCCCCGCCGCGACAAGGAGAACTTCGGCCGGGCCGCCGTGGCGGAGATGACCGTCGGCCGGGGCATCGACGCCTTCGTCGGCCGTCCCCTGGAGGCGCTGAAGGTCGCCACCGTCAACTACGACCTGCTGGTGAAGAGCGGCACCGTTCCCGACGGGGCCCGCACGATCAGCCCGTCCCTGCCCCGGTACCTGCTCGCGGCCGCGGCGATCGTGGGCGTCGTCGCCGGAGCGACGGGGCTCTACATCGGAGGCCGCCGGGCCGGCCGGCTCGCCGCGACCCGCCGCAGCCGGCGCGACGAGCACGCCGACGACCGCAGCGCGCTGAGCGCCGCCGCCGCCGTGCTGGCCCAACAGATCATCGACCTCGACCAACGGTACGCCCTGGCGGACCGCCGGCCCGGCGGCTTCGACCGGAACTTCGGCCGGAGGTACCTGCGGCTGACGTCCGAGTACGCCGAGCTGCTCGACGGCATCACGGCCGTCGACGGCGACGACGAGGCTGCCGTACGCGAACTCACCGAGCGCGTGGACGCGCTGAGCCGGCGGGCCCGGTCGATCGCTGGGGTGCGGCCCGAGAAGAGCTGACCTGCCATGGGTACGGTCGGCCGGAGCCGATGGCCCGGGTCGACCACATCGGCCCGGACCATCGGCTGTCGCGTCACAGCCGCTCGTTCGTGCCGCCGGTCAGGCGCGGGTGATGCGGACCGCGTCGGCGATGACGTAGCCGGTGCCGCTGGTCCACCGGCTCACGCCCACCTTGTTGCCCGCGCCTGCGGCCAGCGTGAACACGCCGAGTGACACCCATCGTCCCCCGTTGAGACGCTGGTTCACCTTCACCGTCTGGCTGCCGCTGGTGGTGGCGACGACGTACGGGGTCGAGTCGTTGTAGCCCGGGTCGGCCGGGTACCAGACCGAGACCTCGTAGCTGCCGGTCTCCGGGAGGTCCGCGGCGAACCAGGCGGCGTCGCTGGCGGGGGTCGGGGTGGCGAACCGGTAGTCGGTGCCGAACCGTTGACTGGAATAGGCTGAGACGCTCCAGTTCGCGCTCGCGGTGAACCGGCCCGTGGTGGTGTTGTCGACGGTGACGGTGAACCCCTGCGGCGGCTCCGTGGTGCCGGTCGAGACGTCGAGATAGTCGCGGTCGATGTAGATCGTCACGCCGCCCCAGGTCTCGCTGGTGTCACCGGTGTACTGGTGGATGCGCTGGTGGTTGCTGTAGTACGCGTCCGGGCAGTAGTCGCCGGCGTCGGTGTTCGCCACGCCGTTCCACCAGCCGAGGTAGAGATGGTCGACGCGGGTGTACCGGGTGTCGTTGTACGCGTTGCACAGATCCCGGACCCCGGAGGAACCGCTGGAGTACATGCCCGAGAGGTAGCCGAGCGTGTGGAGCCGTTCGGTCCAGCCGGAGAGGTACGAGAGCACGGCCGCCTTGCACGACTCACCCGCCGGGTACTGCTCGATGTCGTTGTAGATCGCACTCCCGGCGGGGATGCCCAGCGCCTTGGCCGCGTTCACCGCACTGGTCGCCCGGGTCGCACCCTCGGACCGCGCCGTGGCGGGGTCGTACGACATCTTGGGCAGGCGGGTGCCGCACGGCGCCTGGCGGTCGAGCTCGATGGGGATGAGGTGCCAGCCCTTGGCGGCCTGGTTGGACACCCAGGTCGCGGTCAGGTTGGCCTGGGTGCAGGATCGGCTCGCGCCGCTGATGTAGATGCCGACGGCGCGGTAGGGCGAGCTGTTGCGCCAGGTGTCCATCGTCGACTGCGACGGGGCGGTGCACGTGTCGAAGCCCTTGCCGGTGTAGGTGCCCGGCTGCGGGCCGGGCGCCAGCGACGGCGCCACCGTGGCGGGCGTCGAGGCCGCACGGACGGCGTCCAGGGACACCGGCCTGGCACCCGCGCCGAGCTTGGCGGCGGCCAGGATCCGGCGGACCGCCGGCTCGGTCTCCGGGGTGTGGAGGGCCGTGACGAGTACGCCCGCGTCGCGCACCGCGACCTGGGCCGTCCCGTCGCGGGACACCAGGGCATCCACGGTCGCCCGGCCGCTGGCCGTGACGGCGGTGTCCGCGCTGAGGCGCTCGGTGGTGACGGCGTCGATCGGCTCGATGATCAGTCCTGCCGTACGCCCGACCAGCCCTGCGGGGCACCAGGGCTCGGCGCTCGGGTGACCGAGGTAGACCGTGAGTCGGTCGAACCGGACGCACGCGTGCGGGTCGGTGGACAGGTCGACGACCTGCCAGTTAGCCGGCACCGACACCTGGTAGCCGCGGTAGCTGACGACCTGTTCGTCCGTGGGGGCCGCCCAGGTCGGGGTGGCCGCCACAGCCGGAGCGACGATGGCGGCCGTGAGGCCGGCCATGATCCTTCTTATCCTCATCGAGGCCTCTCCGTGGGTGAAATCCTTCGCGAGCAACGCCGAACTTGGCAAATTCCTACCATGCGAGGGCCGCTCGCGCCAGAGATTGGCGTCGATGTGAACCGGGCCGCTTCCCGTCACACGCCGGCACGGGTCGTCAGCAGACGATCGTGAAGCCCCACCCCGGGGGCGGGGCGGGGGCGGAACGCCGACGCTGACATCGTCGCCGACCGGCGGGCAACACCGCAGCGGCCCCTTTGCTCTGCTGCCCCCTGTGCAACGCTCGCGGAGCGTTACGGTTCTGCTGGCCTCTCGTGTTCCTGGCGTGGGTGCCGCTCTGCGGCAGGTATGTCTCCCGGCGCCCGTGGAGCTGAGTCGGATACGACATCAGCCACGCTCGCCGTGCCCGGCGACCGCAAGCGACGACCCGACACGGCGGTGGGTAACCGACGGCGGTGGCCCGACCGGCCGTGAGGACGTGGACGACTCAGCTCCATAGGCGCCGCCCCATGGCATCGACCGCCTCGCCCACAGCTCCGCCCCGGCCACGGCCCTCACGCCTCGGCAAAGCCGGGCGGCCCTCCCGGCCTGGGGTGGCTGGCGGAGACGCGCCCTTGCTGGCGGGAGCAGCGCAGGCAGAGCCGTTTCAGAAGATCGTCGAAGTTCTCGAAACGAGCCCCCGGACCCTCACGCCACGCCTACGAGCGCCATTTCCGACGCCCACCCGGGCCACGGCTGGCCGCATGGAAGACCTTGGATGGAAGTGGCCCCTCCAAGGGCCATTTGCTTCCAAGATCCTCAGTTATCCCAAACAGTGGAACGTAAGTCCCGTTACATGGACGGCTGCGGGCAGGTTCGGCGGGGGCGGGGGCGGGGAACAAGCGCAGCAGGACGGGCGTCGGTGGGTGGTGCCGGCGGCGGGACCAAGTAGCCGAGTTGCGCGGTGATCGCCGCACCGGCGGCTATCCACGTACACGGCTCCGATCCTGCGCGGCACCGGACACTCCGCGACTTTGCCGCCGCCCCGGCCACGGCCACGGCCCCGGACCAACCAGGGACCGCACCCGCGATAAACGCAATGACCCTGGCCGAGCACTTCGGGCTGCCGGATGCGTGTGGTGCGGCCTGGCACGGTTCCGGAACGGTCATGCCGCCTCTGTCTTGAGCCGGCCTTTCAGGTAGGGCTGGGATGGCCGTTGAAAACACGCGCCGGAGACGCGGGATTCGACGGTGCGTATGTGTCGAAAGCCCTGCCGGCGGTAGTAGTTGTGCAGCCGGTGATTGGTGGTCCAGGCGTCGAGCCGCAGCCACGTCAGCCCCGCCTCGTATGCCCGGCCACCAGCCCAGTCCAGCAGTTCACCGCCAAGGTTTTCACCGGCATGGGCAAGCGGGATCATCATCTTTGCTGCGTATATCGCGTCGGCCGGGTCGTCCTCGGGGTGCCACAGCGCCTCGGGGTCCCGGTCTGGCTTCCACAGGCTGTCGACGTCCACATACGCGGTCAGGGTGATGGTGGCGATCGGGTCGTCGCCCTCCCAGACCATCCACGTCTGTCCGGCTGAAATCGTCGATGCCACGGCGGAGCGGGGCAGCGGGATGGACCACTGCTCTTCGCCCCGGGCGGCAAGCCACGACACGCGCTCGTGCCGCCAGCTCATGATGACGTCGACATCCCTCAGCCGGGCCGGCGTGACGATCATTCTGGGGCTTCCTCCGGGCGGAATCTGGCGATGATGTGTACGTCTCCGTGGGTGGTGACGATCTGGTTGCGGTCGCCGGCGAACACGTTGAAGGACACCCGCACGGGGCGCTGCTCGGTGTAGCCGGTGCGGATGTGCAGCAGGATCGTCGTGCCGGGCTGCAACCCGAGCAGCCTCGTTTCCTCGGGCGTTGGCATCCGGGAGACGTACTCGTCGTAGAAGGCCGTCTGCTCGTGACCCCGTTCGGCCAGGAGCCGGGGCGTGGAGGCGTTCGGCGAGGTCGGGCGAGAGCGACTGGATCGTCAGGGAGAACTCCTGTGACGCCTCGTAACCTTGCGCCACAACCTCCGACCGCCACGCGTCTGTCTCGGCCGTCGGCTGGGCAGGCATCTCGGCACGATGAGCGTGGAACGTCAGGGTGACCTTCCTTTGGACGATCATGCCGCCGCCGCGCCCCGGCACCCTGTGCACCAAGCCCTCGTTGACCAGCAACGCGGTGGCGTCGCGGACCGTGTTGCGTGAGACGCCGCTCGTCAGAAAGCGAGGGTCCTCCAACTGGACACAAGGAAAGATCAGTCAGAAGATTCTCAAACCGCCCCCTCAGGACACCTCGGTCTCGTCGGGTGGCGACCAGGGGTCGACGGGCACCTCGTAGACGAGCCGGTAACGGTCACCGGGGAACACGATGTCGGCGGTCTCCACTGCGGTCTGCCCGGCGAAGTAGGTGCGCTCGACTGCGATCACCCACATGCCACCGCGCCGGTCGAGTTCGAGGGCATCAGCCTCTTCGGGCATCGCCGGCCGGGTGGTGATCTCTTCCACGAACCGGTCGATGGCCACGCCGATGAAGTCCATGCGGGCGATTACGCCGACGATCGGCCCTTGCTCGGGGTACTCGACCGGCGTGCCGCCAGTGATGGTCAGCGGCTCATACGAGTAGGCGAGCTGGATCGGGATCCCGTCAGCCAGGTAGCGGTACTTGGTGTACATGACCTCGTCCTCGGGCTGGATCCCGAGCCGTTCGGCGGTGCGGGGTGCTGCGGGGATCTTCTTGCTGTCTGACTCCCAGCTCGGTCGCTTGCCTACGGCTTCGCTGTCCCGGGCGAACAGTGACGTGCTGCCGATGCGCTTGCGCAGGTCCCGGGAGTGGGCGCGGCGCACGAGCTGGGTCCGGTCGCGGACGTAGTTGCCGGACCCGCGTCGGCCCTCGATGAGTCCTTCGCCGCGGAGCAGGGTGAGGGCGTGCTTGATGATCGTGGTGGAAAACCCCCAGCGCTGCTGAAGTTCCTTCTCGGTGGGGAGTTTGTCGCCGGGGGCCAGCTCACCAGAGAGGATCCGCCAGCGCAGGTCGTCCACGACGCGCTGGTAGTTGGGCGGTTCCTTGCCGGTCATGGATGACCCCTTCGAGTCGGCGCACCTGCTTGCGCTCAAGTCGACCATGGCTCCCCAGCCGCAGCAAACAGAGGCCGGGTCTTCATGATCCGCAAGTAAGTGCTATTAGCTTCTTTACTACACCTGAGTAAGTGCGCTAACTTTTCCTGGCAGAGCATCAGCCCTCGCACCAGGAGCCGAGCGGGCAGCGCCCGGCTCACCCTCGCCAGAAGGTGAGAGTGATCGTGATGTCCGAAGTCGTGTCGGCCGTGTTCGGAGGGCTGGTGCCGGGCTTTCTGCTCGGGCTGCTCGCGTTCCGGGTCAAGTCCCGGTGGTGTCCGCGCTGCGGGGAGTCCACGTTGGCCATGCAGCCGCCGACGGAGCAGGAGCGATGACGGGGCCCGGCAGGCGCACCGGCAACGAGTTGCCGATCGGGCGGCGGGTGGCGGAGCTGCGGATCAACCGGGGCATGAATCAGCAGGTCTTCGCCGACCGGGTCGGCAAGTCCAAGAGCTGGGTGGACAAGGTCGAGCGCGGCGTCCGTACCCTCGATCGGCTTTCGGTGATCGAGACGGTCGCCGCGGCCCTCGGCGTCGCCCCGACCGTCCTGCTGGCCGGCAAGGCCCAGCGGGGACCGGCCGCCGACACCGACACCGGCAGCGCCGTGGAGCGGGTGCGCGAGGCGTTGGCGCGCTACGACGTACCCCGGCTCGGCAGCGACGGCCCGCCGGCGTCGTCGCTGCGGCAGCTTGACGGCCAGGTCGGGTACGCCTGGACGGCGTACCGCAACGGCCACCACGCCCAGGTGTTGCGGATGCTGCCCGACCTGCTCGGCGACAGCCGCCGGGCCTACCACGTCCAGACGGACGACCCGGCCGCCGCCGACCTGCCGGTGCGGGTGTACCGGCTCGCCGCCCAGGTGCTGGCCAAGCTCGGCGAGGCCGACCTGGCCTGGCTGGCGGCCGACCGGGCCATGACCGCCGCCGCCGGTGATCCACGTCGGGCGGCCCTCGCGGCGGTCTCCCTCGCCCAGGCGCTCCGGGCGCTGCGGCGGGGGCGGCTGGCGATGGCCGCCGCCGCCGCCGCCACCGCCGCACACCGGCTCGACCTGGCGCCCGCCCGCGCCTTCCTGCCGGAGGAGCCCGCGCTGACGGGGACCCTGCTGACCGAGGCCGCCCTCGCCGCCGCCGCGTGCGGGGCCGCCGCCGCCACTGCCGAGTTCACCGAGCGGGCGGCCCACCTCGCCACCGCCCACGGCGAGCGGCACCATGGCGACCACGACGGCATCGGGTTCGGCACCGTCACCGTCGAACTCGCCCGCGCCCTGACCGCCATGCGCCTCGGCGACCACCACTGGGCCGTCACCGCCCACCGACGCGCCACCGCCGACGACGCCTGGCGCCTGCTCCCCGCCGAGCACCGGGCCGCCCACCTCATCGACATCACCCGCGCCCACCTCGACCTCGGCGACCACCACGCCGCCGGCCGCGCCCTGGTCACCGCCGACGGCATCGCCCCCGCGGAGACCCGCCTCCGCCCCGCCGCCCACGCCGCGCTGACCGCCGTGCTCCGCGCCGGACCCACCGCCGCCGACGTGGCCCGCCTCGCCGCCACCATCGGCCTGACCCGCCAGTAGCCACACTGAACGGTGCCGCCGCCCGCCACTGGGCGGCGGCACCGACTCGTTCTACAACTCGACGGACGGTCGGTGGTACCGGTTGTGAGGCAGGCTCATTGCCGGGCAGGCTCACGCTCGTTGAGCAGGGCATGTCGACACGAACTGCGGGCGCGTGGCATCAGCCAGAGCGGTTCTACGAGCCACTGGGCCACCCGTTGACCGGCCGGCCACGGTCAAGAAGAGGTGCTGGTGGGGATGCCCAGATAGGTGGCCTTGCCCCTGGACAAGTCAAAACCCCGGCTGCGTGCCCACGAGGGGCAGAGGCTGACCGGGGTCTTCGGGGCAAGCATAGCGTGTTTCTCCAGCTTGGTGAGCGGGAAGGTGACGTCGGTTGAATGTTGCTGAGCTGACGACGTTGGAGCGGCGGTGGTCGCCGGAGCGGCTGACGCCGTATCGGGCCGCAAGCGGCGGAGACCTCGCTGCCGCAATGGCCCTCTACGAGTGGAACGCCGAGGTCTCGGCAGCATTGGGTACGACACTGGGCCATCTGGAGATCCTGCTCCGCAACGCCCTGCATGAGGAACTGATGGCGTGGTCACGGCGGCGGTACGCCGAGCCGAGCTGGTATCTCGATCCGGGCGCGGCGCTGACCGACGAGGCGCACCGGGATATCGCGAAGGCGCGCATCCGGGCGACCCGGGACGGGCGTCAGGAGACGCCTGGCCGGGTGGTCGCCGAGTTGAACCTCGGCTTCTGGCGGTTCCTGCTGGCCACCCGGTACGACGCCACGTTGTGGCGCGGCTGTCTCTACCGGGCGTTCCCTGGTCAACGCCGCCGAACAGTACACAGCGCGGTCGGTCGTCTCCACGAGGCCCGCAACCGCTTGGCCCACCACGAGCCGATGTTCAACCGGCCGGTCGCAGACCTCCGCGCGACAGCCATCCAGGTGGCCGGCTGGCTCTGCCCGGTGACCCGAGACTGGATCAACGCCCGATGTCGGGTGCACCCGCTGCTGGCTGCCAAGCCGAGGCCCGTGATTCCTCAGCCGCGCCGTTGAACAGCGTGACGGCCACGGGAGTGTCATGGCTCCTCTCACTGGGCAGATCTGCTGCTACCGGCGCTGAGCTGGGACAATACAGGCCGCCGATCGACCCCTATCCGAGGCCGATTTAACCGAGGCTGGGAAATCGCGCCAGCCGCTACGATAGGTTCCGCCAGGCCCTGCCAGAGTTCGATGCCCTGTACTCGGCGTTCGCGCGCACCGGAGGCCCGACCAGTGACGATGCGCTGGCTTGTCTGCGTCAGGCTGCCCACTGCCGCGCGGAGCTGGGCGAGGCCACCGTCGCGCTACGCCAGTTCCGGCAGGCGCTCACCCACGTCCGCGCCGCCGAGGGCGACGTGTCCTTCGACGCCCTGGAACTGCGCCGCAACATCTGCAGGCTCCTGCTCGCGGAAGGCAATGCCGAACAGGCGCTTGCCGAGCTGGTGCCGCTGCGTGAGGACCTCTCGCTGGTCTACGGGCCGGACCACGAGGAGACCCAGGAAATCGCCGATGTTCTCACCCGGCTACGCCACGTCGACGGTGAAACAGGGCCGGTCAGCGGACGGTGACGATGACTGACTCGGCTTCGCCGACGCCGCCGACGAGGCCATCGAGCGCGCGGCCCGCCTCGCCGCCACCGTCGGCCTCACCCGGCAATAGACAACCGCACCGAACGACAGTCGACCAGGGCGACCCGGTCACGCACCTCCATGCACTGGCCGTTGCTGCCTCTGGCAGCATGGTCAGCGGCTTTCTCGGGTTCCATCTGGCTATTGGCGCTAGGTCAACCGCCAGCACCTCGGAGACGTAGGGTCGCTCGACGAGCCGGATCGCCCGATCTAGTACCTGGTCGCTGGTGAGTTGAAGAAGAGTGACCGCGCAGAACTCCGGCATGGCACCTCGACTGATCCACCGGCCGTGCCCCACAATCTCACTGATCTCGACTTCGGGCGAGCTGATGTGGCATTCCTCCCGCAACTCCCGCTCAGCACCGCGGAGGACGATTTCTCCGATCGTCAGCCCGGTTCCATCCTGCGGTACGTCGCGGGGCTCGAGAGCGCCAGAGCCGGATGGGGCGATGAGGCCGGGGCTTCCCACATTGTCCTTGGCCTGGGCCACAAGGATCAGTTGACCGTCCGTGGTGAAGGCCAGGGACGAGACGCCGACCGTGTTCGCGAGTCGGCTGCGCCGGAAGGTCATCAGTTGCCCACGCTGATCGAGGATTAGTTCCCTTCCCCGGAGATGCGGCAACTTCCGCCCTGTTTCCCACACATCAAATGGGGCGAGCAGGTTGCTGCAGAAGAAGTCGAAATAGCGGCCGGGCCTGAGCTTGACGACTACGTCCTCATCGCCGGAAGGCAGGTCAGAGGCCAGGCCGAGGATGTCGCCGTTGTACATGGCAGCAACCCGGGCCCGGCGCCCAAGGAAGTCGAACGACCAGATCTTGAGCTCGCGAGGCAGGCGGTACGGTGAGCTTTCGAGCTCGGCTCGGACAGCCTGGCTTCGAAGTCGCGCGCACTCTTTTGTCATTACCACGCCGACATCGTGTGCGCTTTCTACGATCGGCCCGAAACTTGCCAGTTGACTTGAAAGGTCGCGGTAGTCGTCGCCGTCCCGAGACTGGAACCGCACCAACCGAGCCCGGCGGCGATTGGCTCGGATCTCCAGTAGGGACACGAGGCAGCCAACAACTGCTGCTAGGACACTGACTGCTGTGGGAGGGTTGTCCAGAGCCGTGGCGGCTCCGAAAGAAGTCAGCGCAATTCCCGCAGTGGTGACTCGATAGCGCCACAGACTTCTACGCCAGATGCCCATCGTTGTCACGGCTTCCTCGCAGTTCCCAGCATCCGCGCCCTCCCCAGTGCGACCTGACGTTGCCAGCCGCATTGTAGCTACGCTGCGACAGCGCCTTTGGGGCCGGATATTCAACTTAGGGGCGTGGCTTGCATTTGTCGTAATTAATAGTGACTGAGGATAGTCGGCTGAAATACCTTGCACTGTCAACGCCCGGAAGGCGCTGATGGTGACGTGTGAGCGAGGCAGCAGGCAGGAAGCCCCGACCGGCCGGCGTCCCGTCTCCCCCGATACCACCCGGGGTCCTTGCGGTGTCGCGGGTGCGGTCCCCGGTCGGCCGGGGACCATGGTCTGGGCGGAGCTGTGGGCGCGGCGGCTCGGTGCCGTGGGACGCCACCGCCGACAGCATCGCCCCCACCGAGACCCGCATCCGCCCCACCGCCCGCACCGCACTCCCGGCCGTCCTGCACGCCGGCCCACCGCCGCCGACGTAGCCCGCCTTGCCGCCACCGTCGGCCTCACCCGGCAATAGACAGGGTTGTTGCGGGGGCGAAGCTCAGCATCCACCGGCGGCGGGGGCCTTGGAGTCGCGTTCGTCAACCAGGGCGACCCGGTCACGCACCTCCACGCACTGCCCGTCGCTGCCCTGGGTAGGGCCCTTCGATGACTCACCTGATGCGGGAGGTGCTTCCTGGGCCAGCCGCTTCACCACCTCATGTCGCAGGGGTCACGATTGGTCGCCGATGGACTGAGCCAGGCAGGCCAGGCCGAAAGCCAGGGCAATGCATTCATTTAGCTCGAATGAATTAGGTATCCGGCCATTGCCGCAACTATCTCGGCTTTCCACAGAAAGCGGTCGTCGACTGCTCCACCACTGCGATCCGGCTGGGCCGGCCAGGTATCCCATTCACGACATGTCACAGCATTCACGACGCCACGCGTCTCGACAACAGAACGATTCCCTGCTAAAGATGGCCACGAATGTAGCCAGCCTCATGCTCATAGATTTAGGTCAAGCTTTCTGAATTCCCCTCAGGAAGAATGGTGTCCGCTCCAGCCGACCCGGCGCATTTAACGCCCGTCCAACCCCGCCGGCCCCGAACGGCCGGCGCCATCGCCGGCCGTCGACGAGCCGAGCCACCCAAGTCCGCCCGACCGGCCGCGCTCCAGATTCCGTGGCGACATCGGGGGAATCCGCGCGGTCGCCGTGGTGATGGTGATGCTGTTCCACGCCGGCGTGCCGGCGCTCTCCGGCGGCTTCGCCGGCGTCGACGTCTTCTTCGTCATCTCGGGCTACCTCATCACCGCCCAACTGCTGTCCGAACAGGACCGGACCGGCGGGGTCTCGCTGATCGCCTTCTACGCCCGCCGGGCCAAGAGACTGCTGCCGGCGGTCAACGTGGTGCTGCTGACGACAGCGGTGTTCGTGTTCCTGATGGTGCCTCGTGGCCGGTGGGGTCAGATTGGCGGCGACATCGTCGCCGCGGTGGCCTACCTGCTGAACTGGCGGCTGGCCGAGCGCTTCACGCACCCCGACCCGACGATGCCGCCGTCCCCCGTCCAGCATTTCTGGTCGCTTGCCGTCGAAGAGCAGTACTACCTGATCTGGCCGTTGCTTGTCCTGCTGGCGGTGGCGCTGGCCAAGGTGTCCGGCACCCGGCTGAAGCCGGTGCTGGCGACGGCGCTGGGCCTGCTGGCCGCCTGCTCGCTGGCCTGGTCGGTAACCACCACCGTCGGTGCGCAGTCCCCGGCGTTCTTCCAGACCACCAGCCGGATCTGGGAGTTGGCCGTCGGCGCCGGCGTCGCCATGTCGGTCGGGGCCTGGGCCCGGCTACCCAAGCCGGTCGCTGTCGTGCTGGGCTGGGCCGGGTTGGCAGCGGTGCTGGTGACGTGCCTGTTCTTCACCCCGATGATGGACTTCCCCGGCTACACCGCCGCCCTGCCGGTACTAGGCACCGCGGCGGTCATCGCGGCCGGCTGCGCCACGGCCCGGGGCGGGGTGGAGACTCTGCTCGGGACCGCGCCACTGCGCTGGATCGGCGCGCTGTCTTACTCGCTGTACCTGTGGCACTGGCCGATGCTCGCGATCGCGGCCACGTACTGGGGACCGCTGTCGACGTCCACCGGACTGCTGGTGATCGCACTGTCGATCGCCCCGGCCTGGTTGACCTTCCACTTCGTCGAGAACCGCATCAGGTACTCCCGGCGGGTCTCGCAGTCGCCACGGCTCGCCCTGGGCATCGGGGCCGGCTTCTCCGCGCTGGGCGCGCTGGCCGGCGTCGCGCTGCTGCTGGCGAGCTGACCGGGTCAGGCACCGGCCGCATGAGCGGTCGGTGCCGGACCGACGGCCGCGACGTCAGACCGACTCGGCAAGGGAGGCCAGAAAGTAGTACCACCCAAGATGTCTGATCCTTGCCCGGTCGCTCGTCGGTAAGACAAATGCCGCTCGGCAGCCTTCCGAGCGGTCCCGGCCGTGGAGGTTGTCATGACATATCCCTTTGATACGGAGCTGGCACCGTGGGCCCCGATGCTGCCCATCCTCGACCTTCGCGACCCGGCCGCCGCCCGCGAGGTCGGGCGGGCCATCGCGGCCCAGCTTCCCCAGCCCGACCTGACCGGCCTTACCGTGCTGGACCGCACGGTGCCCGGCCCGGCCGGCGCCCCCGCCGTCCCGGTGCGGATCTACACCCCGCAGCCGGCGACGGCGCCGGCGCCGGCCGTCCTGCACCTGCACGGCGGCGGCTTCGTGCTCGGCGACCTAGCGCTCGAACACGCCGACGCCGCCGCGTTCGCCACCGGCATCGGGGCCGTGGTGATCGCCGTCGACTACCGCCTCGCGCCCGAGGAGCCCTTCCCGGCGGCCCTGGAGGACTGTTACGCGGTGCTGTGCTGGCTCGCCGGCAACACCGACGAACTCGGCGTGGACCCCACCCGCCTGGGCCTCTACGGCCGCAGCTCCGGTGGCGGGATCGCCGCCGGCCTCACCCTGCTGACCCGCGACCGGGGCGGCCCGCGGCTGGCCATGCAGTACCTTGACGTCCCGGTGCTCGACGACCAGCTCGACAGCGTGTCCATGCGCGCCTACGTCGACACCCCGATCTGGAATCGCCCCAGCGCCGAGCTGGGCTGGGCCTACTACCTCGGGGACGACGTCAAGCCCGGCGACCCGAGCGTGTCGCCGTACGCCGCCCCGGCCCGCGCGGAGGACCTTGCCGGGCTGCCGCCGGCGTTCATATCGAGCTGCCAGTTCGATCCGGTACGCGACGAGGGAATGCACTATGCCCAGCGGCTGGCCCAGGCCGGCGTGCCGACCGAGGCGCACCTGTACCCGGCCACCTTCCACGGCTCCGCGCTGGTGACCGAGGCGGCTGTGTCGCGGCGGATGCAGCAGGACGCGGTGGCCGCCTTCCGCCGGATGCTCTGACGCACCGGAAGACCTCCCTGCCGTGGCGCGCGCGGCGGGCCCGACCACTCGGCGATCGGCGCGATCTCAGCAGCCGCACGCCTCGGCCGCGTTGGGCGCGGTCAAGTCGTCCGCCGGCCGTCGGAGCAGGCCCTCCGGGGTCAGCACCGGGAGACCCTCGCGGACCCAGTACTCGTACCCGCCGATCATCTCCTTGACCGCAAAGCCCAGTTTGGCGAACTCCAGGGCGGCCCGGGTCGCGCCGTTGCACCCCGGACCCCAGCAGTACGTGACGACCCGGCGTCCGGCGGGGACCAGCGCCGAAGCGCGGCTGGCGATATCGGCGGTGGGCAGGTGCAGCGCGCCGGGCAGGTGTCCCTGACGCCAGGCGCTCTCGTTCCTGCTGTCCACCACCAGCATGTCGGCCCCGGACTCCAGGTCGGCGTGCACGTCGCTGACATCGGTCTCGACGGAGAGCCGGGCGGTGAAATGGGCGATGGCGATCGCGGGCGGGGCCGCCGGCACGGAAAAGGCTTTCGACATGCCCAGCAGCCTGCCGGCCGGCGGGGGGCGGACGACAGTGGCGCTGATGCCATGTTTCGCTAAGATCCCGCCATGACCGTGCCGCCCGAGGTTCGACGAACGGTCTCCGTGCTGGCCTATCCCGGCATGTCGGTCTTCGAAACCGGCATCGTCACCGAGGTGTTCGGGCTGCCCCGGCCCGAGCTCGGCCGCCCCTGGTACGACCTCACCATCTGCGCCGAGCAATCCGGGCCGGTGCCGCTCCTCGGCGGGGCCAGTCTCGAGACCCCGTACGGGCTGGACACGTTCGCCGCTGCCGAAACAGTGATCGTGCCCGGGGTGCCCGATGTCACTGTGGACCCGTCCCCGGATCTCGTCGCCGCGCTGCGGCTGGCCCACCGGCGGGGCGCCCGGCTGATGTCCATCTGCTCGGGTGCCTTCGCCCTGGCCGCCGCGGGCCTGCTCGATGGCCGTCGGGCGACAACCCATTGGCAGTACGCCGACGAGCTGCGCCGCCGCCACCCGGCCGTGCGGGTCGACGCCGACGTGCTCTACGTCGACCTCGGGGACGTGCTCACCAGCGCGGGCAGTGCCGCGGGGCTCGACCTCTGCGTGCATGTCGTTCGACAGGACCACGGGAGCACGGTCGCGAACGCCGTCGCCCGCAGGCTGGTCACCGCGCCGCACCGGGACGGCGGGCAGGCCCAGTTCATCGAGGCGCCGGTGGGCCCGATCGCCCAGGACGACGACGGGGTGGCCCGCAGCATGGACTGGGCGCTGGGACACCTGGCGCAGCCGATCACCGTCGAGACGCTGGCCGCCCGGGCTCGGATGTCCTCCCGGTCGTACCTGCGGCATTTCGCTCGGGCGACCGGCAGCAGCCCGATCCGCTGGCTGATCGTCCAGCGGGTCCGGACCAGCCTCGCCCCGCTCGAGACCTCGGACTGGCCGGTCGAGCGGATCGCGGGCCTGGTCGGCTTCGACTCACCAGTCACCTTCCGCCACCACTTCGGCCGGATCATGCGTACCTCGCCGGCGGCCTACCGGCGGGCCTTCCGCACCGGCGTCTCGGCGCGCTGACGCGACCCGAACCGCATTCACACTGTTCAGGGGCCGTGTGACGCTGACGGCCGTACGCCGACGCGCCTGTTGGCCAACTCAGCCCGCCGCCCGAGCTATTCCGTGACGCCCCGCGGATGTCAGCGCCCACCGAAGAGGGGCCTCGATGGTGGACGCTGACGTGGCGTGGCGTGGTGTCAGGAGACCACGATGACCGTCTTGCCCAGCAGCTTGCCGTTGCTCGCATCCTGGTGCACGGCCGGCAACTCCTCCAGCGGCCGGCGATCGACCACGTGGAGCTTCAGTGTGCCGTTGTCCACGCGGGAGACGAGGTCGGCCAGGCCGGAAGCGTCGGGACCGACCCATACGCCCGCCGTGCGTACCGAACGTGCCTCGTCGGCCGGCACCGGGCCGGCGGAGCTGACGATGATGCCGCCGTCGGCCACGAAGGGTGTCAGCTTCGCCAGACCCTCGGGAGCCAGGCGAACGTGGTTCACCACCACGTCGAAGGGGCCGCCGACGGCCGCCGGGCCCGCGTCGAGGTCCAGCGGGCCGACGACCTTCTCCACGCCGTAGCCGTTCAGGCGGTCGGCGTGCTGAGGGCCGTCGACAGCCGTCACCTTGGCACCGGCGTCGACCGCGAGTTGGACCACGATGCTGCCCACCGCACCGCCCGCCCCGTTGACCAGCACGGTCTGGCCGGCCTTGACCCCGGCCAGCTCGACGGCAGCATGGCGAGCGGCCAGCCCGGCCAGGGGGAGTGATGCGGCGTCGGTCAACGCGATGCTGCGCGGAGCGGCGGTCACCAGGTCGGCCGCCACGACCGCGTACTCGGCGGACCCTCCGTGCACGTCCAGCGGAAACATGGCGATGACCTGGTCGCCCACCTGCAGCCCGCTGACTCCGTCACCGAGCTCGGCGACGGTGCCCGCGACGTCGAGGCCGGGGGTGATCGGCAGCGGGGTGGGAATCATCTCGGCGAGGACACCCAGCCGGATGTGGTCGTCGACGGGGTTGAACGAGGTGGCCGCCACCTTCACCAGCACCTGACCGGCACCGGGGACCGGACGCTCCACCTCCTCCTGGCGCAGGACCTCGGTGCTGCCGAACTCGTGGTATCGAATCGCCTTCACGGCACTTCTCCTCATGGTGTTTTGTGGTGTCGAATCCGCGCCGCAGGCACGCGTCCCGCACTTGCCTGGGCAACCTTAAACGAGCGTCTCCGACTTGCCCAGGAAAGTCAAGATGTGCGGCGTCATAGGATTCCGGCCAGATAGCCACTGCCCCTCAGCAGCGAAGGTGCCTTTCGGCGTCAGGTTGCCCAGTCAAGTAAGCTGCGCGCATGACCGGCTACCCTCAATGGCTCGATGACGAGCAGCAGAAGCTGTGGCAGGACCTGCTCACCGTGGTCATCGCGCTGCCCACGCTGCTGGACCGCCAGTTACAGCGGGACGAGGGCATCTCGAACTTCGAGTACAGCGTGATGGCCCGGCTGTCCATGACCGAGACGCACACGATGCGGCTCAGCGACCTCGCCGCGCAGTGCAACAGCACCCAGCCCCGGCTGTCCAAGCTGATGGTCCGTTTCGAGCGGCAGGGGTGGGTCACCCGGTACCCGGACCCGGACAACGGCCGATACACCCTCGCGACCCTGACTGACGCCGGTCTGCAGAAGGTCGAGGACAGCGCCCCGGCTCACGTCGAACAGGTCAGGCGACTGGTGTTCGAACCACTCAGCGCTGCTCAGCAACGCCAACTCGGTGTCGCGCTCGCCCGCATCGCCGCTCCGGTACGCGAGCAACTCGACGGCGGGTGAGCGACGCGGTTCGTGTACCGCCCGATCAGTTCAACGTTTTCCCAGCTCAGGCTCTGTCGGTGGGGCGGACGGGGCTCGAACCCGTGACCGATCGATTATGAGTCGACTGCTCTAACCCGCTGAGCTACCGCCCCGCTACCGCGCCGGATCGTAACCCGTGCGGTGGATCACCGGCCACCGCGAAACAGCGCCATCCGCCAACCGGACGGACCATCAATGATCCAGCACGATGGGCTACGCGAGGATAACAGCCCGCAGCCCGCACGAGGGGGCCGATCCGATGGCGCGCAACTCCGCCGAAGACCGCCCCATCACCGCCCAGGACGGGGGTGGGGCGGGGGAGACGGAGGCGCCCGCCGGCGAAGCCGGCGGGCGCTGGTGTTGAACTTGGCTCCCCCGTTTGGACTCGAACCAAAAACCTGCCGGTTAACAGCCGGCTGCTCTGCCAATTGAGCTACGGGGGACCGCTTGCCGCCTGGCCCTGAACCTTCCGGTGCCCGGCGACGGCACAAGAATACAGGACTCACGGGGGGTTTGGTCCAGGGGGTTACCGGACCGGCCCGAGCGGGCGGGAGCCTGCGGCGACACCCCGCAACCAGACAATTCGCCATCCTGGCACAAGCAGGTATGAGCACGGAGGAGGATGGGTAGTTAGCTGTCGACAGAGAAGACAGGCGCGAGATGATCGCCACGGGGTCCGCCCCGGGGAGACGATGGCGCGTCAGGTACGGAAGGAGCCGCCATGCGCGGAAAGATGATGTTTCTTGGCGGGCTGGCTGCGGGATTCGTCCTGGGCGCCCGTGCCGGTCGGGAGAAGTACGAGGAGCTCGTCGTCCGGGGCCGCAAGGTGCTCGACCACCCGACCGTCCAGGAGGCGGCCGGGGTCGCACAGGCCCAGGCCAACCGGCTCTACAGCGAGGGCAAGGACAAGCTCAGCCAGTCCAAGCTGGGTGAGAAGCTCAACGGCAACGGCACGCAGGACCTGACCGCCGCCGACAAGCCCTACGCCGGCACGCCGTCCACGGTCGGCGCCAAGGCGGGCAACAGCTCGTCCGGCACCGCCCCGGCGGGGCCGACCCCGAGCACCGCCGCCCGCCCCAAGCCGTCCGGCACGGGGACCAACGGCAGCGCGCTCTGATCGACTGACAGACCGTACGACGACGGGCCGGCCGCCTTCGGGCGACCGGCCCGTCTGCTGTTTCGCGGCTCGGGCCCCGGCGTGCTGGGCGTGGCCCGGCCGATCAGCGATGTCGCCGCCCGCCGCACTTGTGACGCCCCGCCCCCGCCGGCCGCGTTCCATGACGCCCCGTGACGCCCGGCCCGGCCGACGGGTGGACGGCTCAGTCCCGGCTGCTGCTGAACGCCGCGTCGAACGCGGCGGCCGGGGCGTCGAAGGCCAGCCTGCGGACGAACTGGAGCGCCTCGGGCGCCCCGACGAGGCGGTCCATCCCGGCGTCCTCCCATTCGATGGAGATGGGGCCGGCGTACCCGATGGCGTTGAGCGCGCGGAAGCAGTCCTCCCATGGCACGTCGCCGTGGCCGGTGGAGACGAAGTCCCAGCCCCGACGCAGGTCCGCCCAGGGCAGGTGGGAGGAGAGCCGGCCGCGCCGGCCGTCGCCGGTGCGTACCTTCGCGTCCTTGCAGTCGACGTGGTAGATCCGGTCGGCGAAGTCGAGGATGAAGTTCACCGGGTCCAGGTCCTGCCAGACGAAGTGCGACGGGTCCCAGTTCAGCCCGAACGCGGGCCGGTGCCCGACCGCCTCCAGGGCCCGCTTGGTCGTCCAGTAGTCGTACGCGATCTCGCTGGGGTGGACCTCGTGGGCGAACCGGACCCCCACCTCGTCGAAGACGTCGAGGATCGGGTTCCACCGGTCGGCGAAGTCGGCGTAGCCGCGCTCGATCATGGCCGGGGGCACCGGCGGGAACATCGCCAGGGTGTGCCAGATCGACGAGCCGGTGAAGCCGACGACCGTGTCCACGCCCAGCCTCGCCGCCGCCCGGGCGGTGTCCTTGATCTCCTCGGCGGCCCGCCGGCGGACCCCCTCGGGCTCGCCGTCGCCCCAGATCCGGGCGGGCAGGATGTCCTGGTGCCGCTCGTCGATCGGGTGGTCGCAGACTGCCTGGCCGACCAGGTGGTTGGAGATGGCGAAGACCTTCAGGTTGTGCTTCGCCAGGGTCTCCCGTTTCCGGTCGACGTACGAGTCGTCGGCGAGCGCCCTGTCGACCTCGAAATGGTCACCCCAGCAGGCGATCTCCAGCCCGTCGTAGCCCCACTCGGAGGCGAGCCGGCAGACCTCGTCGAACGGAAGATCGGCCCACTGGCCGGTGAAGAGTGTGATGGGTCGCGCCATTGTCCTACTCCCCTGGGTGATGGGGATTCCGCGTGCGGGACCGGGGCGAGGGCGACCGGCCGGGCCGGTGCGTGGCGGACGTGCCGGGGTGCCGGTGGGCGCGGGCGAGCGCCTGGGCCCAGCGGGTTGCGCCTCCCGCCGGGTCACCGGCCACCGCGCACGGTCGCCGACCTCACTCTAGGGCGGCCCCGACCGGTTAGGAAGGGGCCACCGCCCGTCATCCGGCCTCCTCCTCGGAGGCGGGCAGCTCGGCGCGGGCCGTGAATTCCCACCGGGGCGGGGGCGGCGGCGCTCCTGGCGCGGGGAGGGACCTCAGCCGATGGCCGGGGCCCCTCCCACCACCTCGGTTCACCCGGCTACGGCAGGGTCCACTTCTGGTTGGCGCCGGTGTGGCAGGTCCACAGGTGCACGGGAGTGCTGTCGGTGGAGGTGTTCCCGGAGACGTCCAGGCACTTGCCCGACCCGACGTTGCGCAGCGTCCCGTCGGCCCGCGCCGACCAACTCTGCGCCCCCGAACCGTTACACGCCCACAGCTGAATCCTCGTACCGTCGGCCGTACCCGCCCCCGACACGTCCAGACACTTGCCCAACGCCCGCACCGTGCTGTTCGGCGTCACCGTCCACACCTGGGCCGCACTGCCGTTACAGCCGTAGACCTGGACCTGAGTCCCGTCGGCGGACGCGCCGTTGCGCACGTCGAGACACTTGCCGCCCAGGCCCCTGATCGGGCCGGTGCCGTTCGTCGGGGTCGACGACCGGATCAGGGTCACGTCGTCGACGTCGAACAGGCCCGTGCCGGTGCCGGCGAAGGTGAGGTACAGGTTCTGACTGCCGGCCGGCACCCCGGTCAGCGGGGCGCTGACGTCGGCGTACGTCGTCCAGCTCCCGGTGTTGGGCACCGCGACCTGGCCGAGCACGGCGCCGGTGGCCGAGCCGGTGCGGAACTGGATGGTCCCGCCGGGGCCGCCGGAGACCACCCGGGCCCGCACCGAGGTCACCCCGGTCAGGTCCAGGCCGTGGTAGCCGGCCCAGTCGCCCGGGTCGACGTACCCCAGGGTCTGGCCGCCGTTGGCCCCGGCCTTGGGGTACGCGCTGACGCCGCTCGCGGCGCTGTACGCCTCGGCCTGGACGGTGGTGTTCCCCGGCGGGCCGCCCAGTTCCCTGATCCGGATGTTGCGGAACGCGACGTCGTCGCCGGTGCCGTGGTTCTGGATGCCGACGTGGCCGGCGAGCGAGCGGGCCGGGTCGGTGTTGGTGAAGTCGTTGATCTTCACCCCGTTGAGGAGGACCTGGAGCCGCTCCCCCTCGACCAGCAGTTCGTAGGTGTTCCACTCCCCCGGCGGGTTGAGCGCGGCGTCCCGGGCGGCCAGGTCGGCGGACTTGAAGGTGTAGACCGCGCCGGTGGTGCGCTCGGCGGCGTCGGTGGCGTCGATCTGCACCTCGTAGCCGTTGTTCACGGCGGAGTTCGGGTCGGTCGACGGCGGGAAGCCGACAAACACCCCGGAGTTGTCGTCGCCGGCCAGCTTCCAGTCCAGCTTGAGCGAGTAGTTGGTGAACTCCTTGGCGCTGTACCAGTACAGGCCCATCCCGCCGACGGAGTTAAGGGTGGCGTCGGCGTTGGTGAAGCTGCCCGGCCCGGCCTGGGACCAGCCGGCGGTGGAGCCGTTGTAGAGGGGGCTGTAGCCGGTCTCGGGCCGGCAGTCGGCCTTCGCCCGGCCGGCCGCGTACCGGATGCCGCCGAGCAGGTGGGAGCGGAAGGCCGGCTCGGCGTACGACGACTGGGTGTGCCCGCCGCCGGTGTAGAAGGACCGGCCGCCGTTGTACGTCTTGCACCAGGCGTGCGGGTGGTCGCCGCCCATCGACCCGCCGGAGTACGAAGACTCGTCGAGGGTCGCCAGCACGCGCGCGGTCGAGCGGGCGTTGGTGCGGTAGTCGTACCACTCGTCGGTGCGCGGCCAGGACTGCGGCAGCGCGGCGGTGGCGGCGTGCGCCCGGTCCTCCACCTTGACGGTGGCCTGCTGGATGGCCGGGTGGGAGGCGAACCAGGCGCCGACCAGGTTGCCGTAGAACGGCCAGTCGTACTCGGTGTCGGCGGCGGCGTGCACGCCGACGAACCCACCGCCGGAGCCGATGTACGACTCGAAGGCGGCCTGCTGGGTCGCGTCGAGCACGTCGCCGGTGGTGTTGAGGAAGAGCACCGCCTCGTACCTCGCCAGGTTGGCGGTGCTGAACGCGGTGGCGTCCTCGGTGGCGGTGACGGTGAAGCCGTTGGCCGCGCCGAGGTCGCGGACGGCCTGGGTGCCGACCGCGATGGAGTCGTGCCGGAAGCCTGCGGTCCTGGAGAAGACCAGCACGTCGTACGGGGCGTCGACGGCCGAGGCCGGGGTGGCGGGGGTGGTGCAGGCGAGGACGGCGAGGGCCGCGGTGGCCGCGCCGAGGACGGGACGGAGGAGTCTGCGCATGTCGCTCTCCTGAGGGCTTCGCGCTGCGGGGTGGGGTCGACCGGATCCCCTACCCGACGGGGGCCGTCGGGTAGGGGCCTTCCTCGCGCCTAGGGCAGGGTCCACTTCTGGTTGGCGCCGGTGTGGCAGGTCCACAGGTGCACGGGAGTGCTGTCGGTGGAGGTGTTCCCGGAGACGTCCAGGCACTTGCCCGACCCGACGTTGCGCAGCGTCCCGTCGGCCCGCGCCGACCAACTCTGCGCCCCCGAACCGTTACACGCCCACAGCTGAATCCTCGTACCGTCGGCCGTACCCGCCCCCGACACGTCCAGACACTTGCCCAACGCCCGCACCGTGCTGTTCGGCGTCACCGTCCACACCTGGGCCGCACTGCCGTTACAGCCGTAGACCTGGACCTGGGTCCCGTCGGCGGACGCGCCGTTGCGCACGTCCAGACACTTGCCGCCCAGGCCCTTGATCGGGCCGGTCCGCGTGGGGGTGGTGTCCAGGGTGAACGCGTCCACGTCGTAGAGCGCCCCGGCCCCGCCGGCGAAGGTGAGGTACAGGGCGGTGGTGCCGGCGGGCGCACCGGAGACCTCCCCGGTGACCGTGGTGAACGTGTCCCACGCGCCGGTGACCGGCACGGCGACCGAGCCGAGCACCGTCCCGGTCGCGGAGCCGGCCCGCACCTGGAGGGTCCCGCCCACACCGGCCGAGGAGACCCGGGCGCTGAACGAGGTCACGTTCCCGAGCTGGTACGGCTCGAACGCGATCCAGTCCCCGTTCTCGATGTTGCCGACGGTCTTGCCGCCCTCGGCGGTGGCCTTGTCGAAGGTGGCGATGCCGGCCGAGGTCCTGAAGTGCTCGGCCTGCCGGTGCCGGGGCTGGAGGGTGTGCTGGGTGTGCGTGGTCAGCCCGCCCGAGTCGGTGTACTCGGCGTCGAAGACGGCGAAGATGTTCGCCGCGTCGTCGTGCTCGCCGTCGACGGGGACGGCGATCGAGCCGGAGCAGCCGTTCGCCGAGGTGATCTGGTGGCCGTGCTGGTCGTGGCCGAGCACGTAGGTCATCTTGACCTTCGCGCAGTCGATCGTGCCGTCCTCCGGGTCGGTGACGCTGATGCTGAACGGCACGGTGTCGCCGAAGGAGAAGAGCCTCCCGTTGCCGGGGCTGTTCACGGCCACCGTCGGGGCGGTGTTGCCCACCGTGATGGTGACGCCGGCGCTGCCGGTGGCCCCCTCGGGGTCCCGCACGGTGAGCGTGGCGGTGTACGTCCCGTTCGCGGTGTACGTCTTGGCCGGGTTGGCAACGGTGGAGGTGGTGCCGTCGCCGAACGCCCACGCGTAGGTCAGCGCCCCGCCGTCGGGGTCCGTCGACCCGGCCGAGGAGAAGTTCACGGCCAACGGGGCCACCCCGGACGTCCGGTCCGCGCCCGCCCGGGCGGTGGGGGCCCGGTTGCCGCCGCCGATGTGGTCGAAGCGGTAGAGGGCGGAGTTGGCGTCGCCGTTGAAGTAGCCGGTGCCGTAGTCGAGCACGTAGTACGCGCCGTCCGGGCCGAAGGCCGAGTCGATCACCTGCTTGCCGGTCCACGGGAAGGCGTCGATGGTGCCGGGCGAGCCGTCGGCGTTGACGTGGATCGGCTTGATCCAGCCGCGGCCGAACTCGGTGGCGAAGAACTGCCCGTCGAAGGACTGCGGGAACTTCGTCGTCGAGGTGGAGGCGGCGTTGTACCGGTAGACCGGGCCGCCCATCGGGGACTCGGAGCCGCCGCCGAACTCGGGCGGGGTGCCGGCGTCGCCGCCGTACCGGATCCAGGACTGCTTCGCGGCCGGCAGCTTGCCCAGGCCGGTGTTGCGGAACGAGTTGTTGGTCGGCCCTCCCCCGCAGTCGTACTTGGCCCCGCCGGTGCCGGCGGCGAAGTCCCACTCGTTGTACGTCTCGGTGGCGGTGTTGGTGCCGGTGCAGTACGGCCAGCCGTAGTTGCCGGGGCCGGTGATCCGGTCGAACTCGACCTGGCCGCTGGGGCCCCGGGTGGCGCTGGTGGTGCCGGCGTCCGGCCCGTAGTCGCCGAGGTGGACGATCCCCGTGGCCTTGTCGACGCTGAGCCGGAACGGGTTGCGGAAGCCCATCGCGTAGATCTCGGGGCGGGTCTTCGCGGTGCCGGGCGCGAACAGGTTCCCGGCGGGGATCGAGTACGACCCGTCCGTGTTGACCTTGATCCGCAGGATCTTGCCGCGCAGGTCGTTGGTGTTGCCGGCGCTACGCTGCGCGTCGTACGCGGGATTGCGGTTGGTCCGCTCGTCGATCGGGGCGTACCCGGCGGAGTCGAACGGGTTGGTGTCGTCGCCGGTCGACAGGTAGAGGTTGCCGGCGGCGTCGAAGTCGATGTCCCCGCCGACGTGGCAGCACATCCCCCGGTCGGCCGGGACGTCCAGGACGTCGACCCTGCTCGCCTGGTTGACGGTGAAGTCGGTGTTCAGGGCGAACCGGGACAGCCGGTTGACGCCCTGCCAGGCGGAGAAGTCGGTGCCGGTGGCGGGGGCGTCCCCGGCGGGGGTGGTCAGCGGCGGCGCGTAGTAGAGGTAGATGTGTCGGTTGGTGGCGAAGTTCGGGTCGACCCCGACGCCCTGCAACCCCTCCTCGTCGTGGTTGTAGACGGCCACGGTGCCGACGACCGTGGTGGTGCCGGCGGCGTCGGTGCGGCGCAGCGTGCCGTTGCGGGCGGTGTGCAGGACCGACCGGTCCGGCAGCACGGCCAGGGACATCGGCTCGCCGGTCTCCGCGACGCCCCGGGCCAGCTCGACCTGTTGGAAGTCGCTGCCGCTGATCACGTGCGCGGCGGCCGGGGTGGGGCCGCCGAGGGCGGCCGGGCCGGTGCCGAGGCCGACCGCGCCGGCAGCGGCGACGAGCAGCAGAGCGGCGGCTGCGGGCCACCGTCGGGGTTGGTGGGTGGTTGTGTCCTTGATGGGCATGGTTGTGCGGTCCCTTCCTGACGGATGACTGCCAGGGCGGAGCGCGCGCCGTCGCGCCGGATGCCGTAGCGGGGGGATACACCATCGCGATACCCGGACATTAATGTCCGTGAATCAACTGTGTCCATACCTTCTGACCACTCGACCTGAACTTTCGCTCGGGTCGGCAAAAGTTCCCCCCACGCCGCCCTCACCCACGACGACGCCACCGGACGGCACCCGGGACGGGCGGGACGGGCGGGACGGGCGGGGCTGGCAGGCAGGGCCGGTCGGCGTCCCGCCCCTGCCTCCCCCGCGTCCGTGGTGCGTGGTGCTTGGTGCGTGGTGCCTGTGCCTGTGCGTGGTGCCGTGGTGCGCGGCCTCCGGTGCGGCCGGGGAATCCCGGTCCGGCCGCACCGGACGGCCGTCCTGCCCTCGCGCGGCGGCGGGCCGAGGCCCGCCGTCGCACGCCATCCGGAGCCGACCTCGTCCCCGCCGCGGGGCGCAACCGCGGCGGGTCCCTCGCCGGTCGGTCCGGAAGCCTCTCGGGCGGTGGCGACGGCACGCGCCGCCACCGCGGTTCCTCCACCGGCGGACGGCTGTCACCGGTGCGCCTCGGCGGTGGCGACCCGGGCCGCCTCCGCCGGGGCGGGCTCAGGCGGGGACCGCCTCCAGCGTCGGCTCCACGTCCGTCCACGAGGAGCCCAGCTCCGCCGAGCGGATCACCGCGTCCAGCACCAACTGGACCTGCAACCCGTCGGCGAACGAGGGCGCCGGGTCGACGCCGGTGGCGATCGCCTCGACGAAGTCCCGCATCTGGTGGGTGAAGGAGTGCTCGTAGCCGATGATGTGGCCGGGCGGCCACCACGCCGACATGTACGGGTGGTCCTCCTCCGTCATCAGGATGCGGGTGAAGCCCTGCTCGGCGGCCGGCCGGGTGGCGTCGTAGAACTCCAGCTCGTTGAGGCGTTCCAGGTCGAAGGCCACGGTGCCGAGCGAGCCGTTGATCTCCACCCGGAGCGCGTTCTTGCGCCCGGTGGCGAACCGGCTCGCCTCGTACGTGGCCAGCGCCCCGCCGTCGAGCCGGGCGACGAAGACCGCCGCGTCGTCCACGGTCACCGTGCCGGTGGCCGGGCCGTGGCCGTCGACCGGGCCGGTGCCGATGGTGGCCTGCGCGGCCAGGCCGCTCGACGCCGCCGACAGCGGACGCTCCTTGACGAACGTCTCGGTGACCGCGCTGACCCCGGTGATCCGCTGACCGGTGACGAACTGGGTCAGGTCGATGATGTGCGCGCCGATGTCGCCCAGCGCGCCGGAGCCCGCCCTGTCCCGCTGCAACCGCCAGACCAGCGGGAACTGCGGGTCCACGATCCAGTCCTGAAGGTATGCCGCCCGGACGTGCCGGACGGTGCCGAGCCGGCCGTCGGCGATCAGCCGCCGCATCATGGCCACGGCGGGGACCCGGCGGTAGTTGAACCCGCACATGGACCGTACCCCCGACGCCCGCGCGGTTTCCGCGGCGGCGGCCATCGCCCGGGCCTCGGCCACCGTGTTGGCCAGCGGCTTCTCGCAGAGCACGTGCTTGCCTGCGGCCAGGGCGGCGAGCGCGATCTCGGCGTGGCTGTCGCCCGGCGTGCAGACGTCGACCACGTCGATCTCGTCGGACTCGACGAGGCGCCGCCAGTCCGTGGTGTGCGCCTCCCAGCCGAGCCGGTCGGCGGCGGCGGCCACCTTCGCGGTGTCCCGGCCACAGACCAGCGACATCCGGACCCGGGCCGGCAGGTCGTACACCCGGTTCACGGTGCGCCACGCCTGTGAGTGCGCCGCGCCCATGAACGCGTAGCCGACCATGCCGACCCGCAGGTGACTGTGGTGAGTGGACAAGGTGGGTCTCCCCCCGTGTGTCAGAACCCGAGCTTGAGGTAGTTGCTCGCGTTCTCCTTGGTGATCGTCTCGGAGGCGAGCACGATCTCCTTGGGCACCTGGAGCTCCACCAGGTCGGACATGCCCCTGCCCTGGCCGATGAGCCGGGCCAGCGAGATCGCCGAGGACGCCATGGAGGGGCTGTAGGTGACGGTGGCCTTCAGGACCGTCTTGTCGGCCAGGATGTCCTCCATCGCCTTCTTCGAGCCGGCGCCGCCGACCATGAAGAACTCCTTGCGGCCGGTCTGGTTGACGGCGGCGAGCACGCCGATGCCCTGGTCGTCGTCGTGGTTCCAGACCGCGTCGATCTTGGGCAGGGCCTGGAGCAGGCCGGTGGCTGCCTGCTGGCCGGAGTCGGCGGTGAACGCCGCCGGCCGCCGGTTGGCCACCTTGAACCCGTACGAGGCGAGGGTGTCGGCGAAGCCCTTCGACCGCTCCTGGGTCAGCTCCAGCGAGTCGACGCCGGGGATCTCGCCGATGATCGGGGTGCTGACCCCCTTGGCCTTGAGCTGCTCGGCGATGTAGGTGGCGGCGGCCACGCCCATGCCGTAGTTGTCGCCCTTGATCTGGAGCCGGTAGGCCCGGGCGTCCGGGAAGGCCCGGTCCAGGTTGACCACCGGGACGCCGGCCTTCATGGCCTCCAGGCCGAACGCGTTGAGTTCCTTGCCGTCGTGCGGCAACACCACGATGACGTCCGGCTTCTGGGCTAGCAGGGTGGACAGCGCCGCCCGCTGGGCCGCCGCGTCCGCGCCCGCCTCGACCGACGTGAACTCCACGTCCGAGTACACGCCGGCCTGGGCCTTGGCGTTGGCGGTGATGGCGGCGATCCAGCCGTGGTTGGCGGCCGGGGCCGAGAAGCCGACGGTCACCTTCTTGCCGGGCGCGCTGTTGCCGCCGGCGGCGGCCTCGGCCGCCTTGGTCTGCGCCGCCGTCGGCGCCGCCTCGTTGCTGGTGCACCCGGCGAGCAGTGCGCCGGCGCCGAGCGCGGCCCCGCCGAACAGCAGCCGGCGGCGCGACAGGTCCCGACTGTGCTGGGTCATGACGACCTCCTGGGAGAAGGGGTGGTGGAGGGAAAGAGGGTGTGCGGGGCCCGGCCACCGTCGGTGCGACGGCGACCGAGGGGTGCGGGGTGGAGCCCGGTGGTCGGCGGGGTGGTGGCGGTGGATCAGCCGGTGCTGAGCCGGTTGCGGCTCAGGAACTGGGCGAGGCTGCGGAACTGGAACTGCTGGACCAGGACGGCGGCGACGATGATGCCGCCCTTGACCATGTTCTGCGCCTCGGTGGAGAGGCCGTTGATGGCGAACAGGTTGGTGATGGTGGAGAAGATGACCACCCCGAGCAGGGAGCCGACGATCGTCCCCCGCCCGCCGCTGAGCAGCGTGCCGCCGATGATCGCG
Organism: Micromonospora rubida; assembly: GCF_009908295.1. GTDB lineage: Bacteria > Actinomycetota > Actinomycetes > Mycobacteriales > Micromonosporaceae > Micromonospora > Micromonospora rubida. The sequence goes on along the minus strand of NZ_JAAALO010000010.1, from coordinate 114,659 downwards.
GCGGCGATCGCATCCAGTTCGTAGAGGTTGGCCATCTCCGCCTGGGCGGAGGTGGCCTGCGCGGTCAGCATGACCGCGGCGATCCCGCAGCAGAGGCCGGAGAGCCCGTAGAGCAGCACGGTGTGCCGCCGGACGTCGATGCCGGCGAGCCGGGCGGCCTCCGGGTTGCCGCCGACGGCGACGGTGCGCCGGCCGAACGTCGTCCGGTTCAGCAGCACCCAGCCGGCGACCACGACCGTGGCCAGGATGTAGACCAGCAGCGGGATGCCGAGCAGGTCGGTGCTGGCGATGCCGTTGATCGCCGCGTTGTCCGACACCTGGGTCTGCTTGCCGGAGATCTGGGCGGCCAGCCCCCGGGCGGCCACCATCATGGCCAGGGTGGCGATGAACGGCACCAGCCTCCCGTACGAGACGAGCAGGCCGTTGACCAGGCCGACGCACAGGCCCACGACGAGCGCGGTGAAGATCATGCCGCCCGCGCCGTAGCCCTGGGTGGCGAGCGTGGTGCACCAGACTCCGGCCAGCGCCACGATCGCGCCGACCGACAGGTCGATGCCGCCGCCGATGATCACGAAGGTCATGCCGACGGTGACCACGCCGACCACCGAGGCGAGCTTCAGGATGGTGAGGATGTTGTTCCACACCCAGCCGGAGTCGCCGTACAGGTCGGGTCGGGTGGCGATGCCGATCAGGATCAGCACCACCAGGACCCCGATCAGGCCCAGGTTGCGCCGGGCGCCCTCGCCGCCGTCGCCGCGCCACCAGGAGAGCCGGCAACGCTCGCTCATGCGGCTGCTCCTTCCATCAGGGACCCCGCCATGACGAGGTCGAGCACCGTGTTCTCGTCCAGTTCGTCGGCGGGCGCCTCGCGCACCATCCGGCCCTCCCGCAGCACCAGCACCCGGTCGGCCAGGCCCAGCACCTCGGGCACCTCGCTGGACACCAGCAGGACCCCGACGCCCCGGGCGGCCAGTTCGCGGATCACCTGGTACAGCTCGGCGCGGGCGCCGACGTCCACCCCGCGGGTGGGCTCGTCGAGCAGCAGCAGCCGGGTGTCGCCGAGCAGCCAGCGCCCGACCACCACCTTCTGCTGGTTGCCCCCGGACAGGGTGCGCACCGGCCGCCGCACGTCGCGGGGGCGCAGCTCCAGGGAGCCCGCGATCCGGTCCGCCTCGGCCCGCTCCCGCCCGGCGTCGGTGAAGCCGAGCCGGGCGTACCGGCCGAAGGTGGCCAGGGTGACGTTGCGGTAGATCGGCTCGCCGAGCAGCAGCGCCTGGCTCTTGCGCTCCTCGGGGGCCATTCCCATGCCGGCCCGTACCGCCGCGCCGACGCTGCCCGGGCGCAACGCGCGCCCGGCCATCCGGACCGTCCCGGCGTGCGCGCGGCGTGCCCCGTAGATGGTCTCCAACAGCTCGGACCGGCCGGAGCCGACCAGCCCGGCGATGCCGACGATCTCGCCGGCCCGCACGCTGAGCGAGACGTCGGCGAACTCGCCGGACCGGCTCAGGCCGTCGACCCGGAGCAGCTCCGCGCCCGCGCCGGAGTCGGCCGGGCGGTCCGGGAAGACGTACTCGATGGTGCGGCCGGTCATCCGGGCCACCAGGTCGCGGGTCGGGGTGTCGCGCGCCGGCAGGTTCGCCGCGGTGGTCCGGCCGTCCTTGAGTACGGTGACCCGGTCGCCGATCTCCCGGATCTCCTCCAGCCGGTGGGAGATGTAGATGACGGCGATGCCCTGCGCGGTCAACTCGCGGATGATCCGGAACAGGTTGCCCACCTCGTCGTGGGCCAGCACCGCGCTCGGCTCGTCCATGATGATCAGCCGGGCCTCGTGGGACAGCGCGCGGGCCATGCTGACGATCTGCTTGCCGGCCGCCGGCAGCGCCCGGACCATCCGCCCCGGCGGAATCTCGCCGTGGCCGAGCCGGCCGAGGATCTCCCTGGTCCGGCTGGCCATCCGGCCGCGACGCACGAAGCCCGCCCGGCGCGGCTCGTGGCCGAGGAAGGCGTTCTCCGCCACCGACAGGTCCTCGACGAGGTCGAGCTCCTGGTAGATGGTGGCGATGCCGGCGCGCATGGCGGCCTGCGGGTTGGCGAACTCGGCGGGCTGCCCGCGCCACTCGACCTGACCGGAGTCGGGGCGGTGCACCCCGGCGAGGACCTTGATCAGGGTGGACTTGCCGGCCCCGTTCTGCCCGAGCAGGCAGTGCACCTCGCCGGCCCGCACCTCCAGCTGCACCCCGTCCAGCGCCCGTACGCCGGGGAAGGTCTTCACCACGTCGGTGAGGCGCAGCACCACCTCGCCGGGAACGGCGTCGGCGGGCGCCTCGACCAGCGGGCCGGTGGCGGTGTGCGCCGGGTCGGCGGCGTCGGCGGGTGCCTCGGCCAGCGGGCCGGTGGCGGCGTCGGCTGGCTCGGTCATGACGCCTCCCCGAAGGCCACGTCGCTGGCGAGCACGGCCGCTCCGGCCACCCCGGCGCGCGGGCCCAGCTCGGACAGGACGACCGGCAGGTTGCCGGTGGCCAGCGGCAGCGAGCGGCGGTACACCACGCTGCGGATCTCGGCGAGCAGGATGTGGCCGAGCTGGGCCAGCCCTCCGCCGATCACGATCATCGACGGGTTGGTGAAGCTGACCAGGCCGGCCAGCACGCCGCCGACCCGTCGGCCGCCCTCGCGGATGAGCTGGATGCAGGTCACGTCCCCCTCGACGGCGCCCTCGGCGACGTCCCGGGCGGTGACCACGCCCCGGTTGGCGAGCCGGTCGGCCAGGGCCGGGGACGCCCCGCTGCGGGCGGCGACGTTCGCCTCCCGGGCCAGCGCGGCCCCGCTGAACAGCGCCTCCAGGCAGCCGGCGTTGCCGCAGGAGCACATCGGCCCGTGCGGGTCGACCTGGATGTGCCCGATGTCGCCGGCGCAGCCGTCGGTGCCCCGGTAGACGTCGCCGCCGAGGTGGATCCCGCACCCTATGCCGGTGCCGATCTTGATGAACAGGAAGTCGTCCACCGAGTGGGCCACCCCGCCGTGCCGCTCGCCGATCGCCATGATGTTGACGTCGTTGTCGACCACCGCCGGGCAGCCGTGCTCGCGGGTCAGCAGCTCACGGACCGGGAACCGATCCCAGCCGGGCATGATCGGCGGCGAGACCGGCACCCCGTCGCGGAAGCTCACCGGCCCCGGCACCCCGACGCCGACCGCGTGCAACCGGTCGAAGGCCCCGTCGACCCGCGCCTTGTGCAGCAGCTCGTTGACCCGTTGCAGGATCACCTTGGGGCCGTTGCGGATGTCGGCCGGCTCCACGTACGCGGCGATCGTCTCCAGCCGGCCGTTGACCACCTCAAGGTCGATCGAGCTGGCCCCGAGGTCGACCGCCGCGAAGCGCAGCTGGGGGTTCAACTTCACCAGCGTGGACCGACGCCCGCCCCGGGAGGCCGCGAGACCGGCCTCGGCGACGTAGCCGAGGCCGACCAGCCGCTCCAGCTCGGCGAGCAACCTGGGGCGCGGCATCTGTAGCCGGTCCCCGAGCTCCGCCCGGGACACCGCACCCTCGTCGCGGAGCAGCCGCAACAGTCGCAGGTGCAGGGGCTCCACCGTCCGCATCGGCACTCACCTCCACCTCGGCATCATCCACATCAACAAGTACGTCGATGTGTTGTGTCCGACACAGTAGGAGGCTTCCGTGCCGCCTGTCCAGAGCTTCGGCCAGCTTGACTCCAACTTTTGTTCGTTCGAACAAAAGCGGGCGGTTGATCCAGGAAGTCGACGGGTCACGCAGCCGCCCCGCCTCGCGGGGCGAGACGGGGCGGCGGGCTCCGAAGCGGCGGGCGGCGGCCCTGGTGGAAGGAGGTCAGCGGCCGGCGGCGGAGTTGCGCTTCTTCTTCAACTTGCGGTCGTCGCGCAGCTCGACGTACGGCTCGACCTCGGCCGGGTGCCCGGCGGCGATCGCCCGGCTGCGCTCCAACTCGGCGTCGAACTCCGCGCCCAGCAGGATCGCGATGTTGCTCAGCCACAGCCAGACCAGGAAGATGATCACACCGGCCAGCGCCCCGTACGTCTCGTTGTACGAGCCGAAGTTGCCGACGTACAGGGCGAACAGCCCGGAGACCAGCACCCAGATCAGCACGGCCAGCACCCCGCCGGGGCTGATCCAGCGGAACCCGCCGTGCCGGGCGTTCGGCGACGCCCAGTAGAGGATCGCGAACATCAGGCTGACCAGCACCAGCAGCACCGGCCACTTGGCGATGTTCCACACCGTCACGGCGGTGGAGCCGATCCCGATGGCGCTGCCCGCCTCCTCGGCGAACCGGCCGGTGAAGACCACGATCACCGCGCTGGCCAGCAGCAGGACGCCGATCACGGCGGTCACCCCGACCCGGATCGGCAGGGTCTTCCAGATCGGCCGCCCCTCCGGAACGTCGTAGATGCTGTTGGAGGCGCGCATGAACGCGGCGACGTACCCGGAGGCGGACCAGAACGCGGCGAGCAGACCGATGACGGCGGCGACGCTGGCCAGCCCGCCGGCGTTGGACGCCTGGTCGATCGCGGCCGAGATGATCTGCTGGATGTTGCCCTCCGGCACCGCCTGGTTGACGGTGTCCCTGACCCCCTCGGTGGCGCTCGGTCCGAGCAGGCCGAGGATCGAGATGAGCACCAGCACGCCGGGGAAGATCGACAGCACCCCGTAGTAGGTCAGCGCCGCCGCCCAGTCGGTCAGGCTGTCGTCCTGGAACTCCCGGACGGTGCGCTTCAGCGTCGCCAGCCAGCCGGTGCCCGACAGCTCCATCGGGCTGTCCGGCCCCTCGTCCGGACCGACCGGCCGGTCTCGGACCGAGCCACGCCGATCGCGGTCGGCATCCTGCCGGTCCCGGTCGGCATCCTGCCGGTCCCGGTCGGCGTCCTGCCGGTCCCGGTTACGGCCGGTCCCCGGACCATCGGCGTCGGTCCGGCTGTCGGTGCCCGGCCGGGCCGCGCCCGCGTTGCGGGCCCCGTCCCGGTCGCGTCCGGCGCGGACGGAAGTCTCGTCGGAGGCCATCGCCCCTCCTCATGGTCGCGGTGTCCACTCGGACATGCCCAGCGAAGGAGGCCACTAACCGCTGACGGTGGAGCACACGTTCCATCCGGCGGGCCGCCACCACCAGCCCGGCCCAGGCGTCAGCCGGCCGCCCGGGGCGCGGTGGCCAGCGCCCACACCGCGTACGCCCAGAGCAGCAGCCCGGCGCCGACACCCACGACCAGGCCCGGCACCACGGCCGAGGCGAGCCCGGTGACCAGGCCGGCGAGCGCCACCAGGCACATCGCGACGCCGAGCAGCCGCAGCCGGGGGTCGCGCAGCAGCGGGGTGAGCGGGAAGAAGTGGGCACCGACGACGGCGCAGACCAGCACCGGGGCGTACGCCGAGCGCCCGAGCACCGCCAGCAGCGCCGCGCCGAGCCCCGCTGCGGCGAACTCGGCCACCACGATGAGCAGGTACCGGCGGTCCGACGCCCGGTCCCCGACGGCACCCGCCCCGGAGCGGCTGCGCGCGACGACCACGGCGCCGACCACCGCCGTGCCCAGGGCGACGACGCTCGCGACAATCAGCAGCGTTCGCAGTGGCTGGCCGGCTGCCGGCACGCTGAACCAGATCGTCGCGAAGACGCCGAGGTAGAGGGCGGTGAGCCCGGCCTGGCGCCGGGGGACAGTGAGCACGAGGGGACTCGCTTTCGGTAGGGGGCAGTCAATTGGGCCGCATCCGGCGAGCCGTAGGAAGAAGCCCCCTGGCTCCACCCCGCCAACCCGCAGCGCGGCCGGCGCGGCGCCATGATCGTCTGCTGAAAACTGAGACGACACGCCGTGCCAGTTCTCCCTGAACGACAGACGATCATGAAACGGCGTGCGGGGGGCGGGGCGGGCTAGAGGTTGGTGGGGGTGGTGGCGGCGCGGGCGGAGGCGACCAGGCGGTCGGTCTCGGCGACCACCGGCTCGTCTTCGGCCGGGGTGCCGGGTTCGTAGCGGACCGTCCAGGTCAGGCCGTCCACGCCGGGCACCCGGCGGGCGGCGATCCGGCCGGCACCGCCGGGCACCGGGTGCTGCTGGGTGTACGCGACCGAGTTGGTCACCCGCGCGCGCACCTGGTGCGGCAGTTCCCCCGGGTCGAGCAGCAGGTACGTCCCGGCCGGGCAGTCGGCCACCACCAGGTAGCCGGCCCGCTCGGCAACCTGTTCGGCGGGGGTGACGGTCAGCTCCCGGCCCGACCAGCCGGCCTTGAGGATGTCGTGCCAGCCCAGCCGGTGGGCCCGCCCCGGGAGCCAGAGCCCGAGGTTGCTGGCGACCACCACGCCCGCGCCCTCGCCGTCGCCGACCGCGGCCCAGGCGAGCACCCGCTCGTCGTCGGCGAGCGGCGGGCGGGCCGCCGGGGGCAGCTTCGGCCTGCGGTTGAACAGTCCCATCAGAGCCCTCCTGCGGCCTGCTCGCGCAGCGCCCGTGCGTGCTGCTCCAGCGAGAGCAGCTCCCCGAACAGCGCGAAGTACTCGTCCTTGTCGCTGACCGGGTTGATCCGCTGGATCTTGGACTTGAGGTCCCTGATCCGGCCGGTCACCGAGCCCCACTGCAACCGCGCCATGGTCACCGAGACGTACCTCGGGTCGGGCTCGCCGTCGATCCGCAGCGGCTCGACGGCCAGCTCGCCGACCAGGGCCTGGGCGGCAAGGTCGGCGCACGCGTCGCGGACGGCCTCGACCCAGACGGCCCCGCCGGTGGCGCCGGCGACACCGCCGGCCGCCGCGACCGCCTCCCGCACGGCCACGTGCAACGGGTGGCGGTACTCCGACGCCTCGACCGCGTCGAACATCGGGCCGGCCAGCACCGGCTCCTGGACGGCGAGCTTCAGCGCCTCCCGCTCGACCAGCGACAGCGGGCTGTCCACGGCGGGCGCGCCCCGGGCCCCACGGGCCGCTGCGGGCGCCGCCTGCCCGGCGGGCTGGCCCGAGGCGGCGGCGAGCACGGCCCGCTGCACCGGCTCGATCTCCATGCCGAGGTCACCGGCGAGCTTGCGCACGTACTCGGGGCGCTTCTCCCGGTCCTTGAGCTTCGCCACCAGGGGGGCGGCCCGGCGCATCGCCTCGACCCGGCCGTCGACGGTGTCCAGGTCGTACCGGTTGATCAGGTGCCGGAGCGCGAAGTCGACCAGCGGCTCGCGGCGGGCGACCAGGTCGCGGACCGCCAGGTCGCCCTTGGCCAGGCGCAGGTCGCAGGGGTCCATGTTGTCGGGGCTGACCGCGATGAAGGTACGCCCGACGAAGCGCTGGTCGTCCTCGAAGGCGCGCAGCGCGGCCTTCTGCCCGGCGGCGTCCCCGTCGAAGGTGAAGATGATTTCGCCGGCCACGTCGTCGGTGTCCAGCAGCAGCCGGCGCAGCACCCCGATGTGGTCGGAACCGAACGCGGTGCCGCAGGTCGCCACGGCCGTCGGCACGCCCGCGAGGTGGCAGGCCATCACGTCGGTGTAGCCCTCGACGACCACCACCTTGCCCTGCTTGGCGATCTCCCGCTTGGCCTGGTCGATGCCGTAGAGCACGTGCGACTTCTTGTAGATCGGCGTCTCGGGGGTGTTCAGGTACTTCGGGCCGTCGTCGTCGTCGAACAGCTTGCGGGCCCCGAAGCCGATCACGTCGCCGGTGATCTCCCGGATCGGCCACATCAGCCGGCGACGGAACCGGTCGATCAGCGTGCCGGAGCGTGACGGACGGGACAGCCCGGCGGTGACCAGCTCGTCGTGGCTGAAGCCCTGCTGGCGCAGGTGCTTGGTGAGCAGATCCCAGGCGTCCGGGGCGAAGCCGCAGCCGTACCGCTCGGCGGCGGCCCGGTCGAAGCCGCGCTGCGCCAGGAACTCCCGGGCCGGGCGGGCACCGGCCGTGGTGAGCTGGGACCGGTAGAAGTCGACGGCGGCGGCGTGCGCGGCCACCAGGCGCTGCCGCTGACCCTGCTGCGGGCGGGCGCGCGGGGTGGCCTGGTCGTTCTCGACGTAGCGGAGCTGGAGGCCGGCGCGGGCGGCGAGCCGCTCGACGGACTCGACGAAGCTGAGGTGGTCGGCGTCCATCAGGAACTTGATCGCGTCGCCGCCGGCCCCGCAGCCGAAGCAGTACCAGACGTTGCGGGCGGGCGAGACGTTGAACGAGGGGCTCTTCTCGTCGTGGAACGGGCAGAGCCCCTTGAGGTTGCCGCCGCCGGCCGACTTGAGAGTCACCGTGTCCGAGATGACCTCCGCGATCGAGGTGCGTTCCCGGACCAGCGCGATGTCCTCGTCCCGGATCCGCCCAGCCATCCACCACACCCCCTCGGCCCCACATCCTGCCCTGCGCCGACGACGACGCCCGCTCCGGGTGGCGCCGGAGGAGTCGCCCGGTCAGTAGACGCAGCTCCCGTTGGCGGGATTGACGCACTTCGCCCGGCCCCAGAGGGTGGTGAAGTTGGCTTGGTAGCCGGCCGAGACCGTCGGGTGTTCGATCTTGAGGAACGTCTCGTCGTGGTTCACGAGCGACGGGCCGGTCAGGTTGTGCGAGCCGGTGAAGACGATGTTCCGCCCCGACGCGCCGTTGTAGTTGCCCTTCACCACCAGGTACTTCGAGTGCACGGTGACCGTCCGGCCGTCGACGTTGCCCGTCTCGGCGTCCCAGTACTTCTTCAGCGACACGTTCGCCGAGCCGCGCAGGATGCCGTACACCTGGTCGCCCATCTCGCCGTAGACCACCCGGACCTTGCAGCCGAGCCGGGCGATGCGCAGCAACTCGGTGGCGACCGCGGGGCGGGCGTCGGTGAACATCGCCTGGGCCACGTCGATCGCGCACCCGCTCTCGTACGTGGTGACGTAGCTCAGCACGTTGTCGACCGTGTCGCCGGCGGCCCGCGGCGAGTGGTAGACGGTCACCGCTGTGGTGGGCGACTTGTAGTACCCGTCGGCGGCGGAGAAGAAGTTGTTGTTCTTCCGCTCGGCGCGCAGCTCGTTGAAGTAGCGGGTGAAGTGGTCGTACAGGTCGTAGTCGCCGTGCACGACCACGGCGTTGTTGAACAGGTTGTTCTGCGAGAACGTCAGGTTCTGCGAGGAGACCAGGACCACCCGCTTCATCGTCCCGGACGTGGAGAAGGTGAAGAACTTGTTGTGGTTGATCGAGTTGGCGTGGTTGGCGACGCACGCGCTCGACCCGGCCACCGACGCCGACGAGGTGCCGCAGAAGACCAGGTCGTCCAGGCCGGCCCCGCGCAGGGTCACCACGGCCGCGTTGGCCGGGTCGAGGTTGACGTTGCCGTCGCCCTCCCGGTCGACCGCCAGCCGGACCACCACGCCCCGGGCCGCCGCCCGCTTCAGCGCCTCGGCGACCACCGGCGAGGTCCAGCTGAACATCGCACCCCGGATGTACCCCCCGGCCGGCGCGCCGTCGGCCAGCCGGACGATCTCGTCCTCGATGCTGCGGTCCCGGGTGCCGTCGTCGGCCGGCACGTTGAACACGGTGTACGCGTCGAACGCGGCCAGCGGCGCCGCCTCGCCGGCGAGGTCGCGAGCCACTCCGGCCGACGGGTCGGCGGCCGGGGAAGGGCCGGCGGCGGCGGGAGTGGGTGCCACGGCGAGGGCGGCAAGGGCGGCGAGGGCCAGCAGCCCGGCCCCCCGGTAGCGGTTTCTCATGTTCGTGTGTCTATGTCATGACGGCGAATGAAACAAGCCCGGCCGGGGCCCGATTGATCAGCGGGAGCGGGGTCGGTCAGGCGACGATGGTCTCCTCCGCCTCGACCTGACGGTTCCAGTCCGCCTTGCTGGAGCGCCAGCCCTCGTCGTCCATGCCGCGCCGCCAGTAGCCGGAGATCGACAGCCGCTCGCGCGGCACGGCGCGCTCGACGCGCAGCAGCCGGCGCAGCTCGCGGACGAAGGTCGCCTCGCCGTGCACGAAGGCGTGCACGTCGCCGGGCGGGAAGTCCAGCGCCGCCACGGCCGCCACCAGCGCCGCACCGACCGGCCGGTCGCCCCGGTGCAGCCAGGTCAGCTCCACCGCGCCCGGGCTGGGCAGCGGCTGCTCGTCGGCGGCGTCGGCGACCTCGACGAAGACCTTCGCGGGGGCGTCGAGCGGCAGCCGCTCCAGGGCGGAGGCGATCGCCGGCAGGGCGCTCTCGTCGCCCACCAGCAGGTGCCAGTCGGCGGCCGGGCTCGGCGCGTACGCCCCGCCGGGGCCGACGAACATCACCGGGTCGCCGGGGAGCAGCCGGGCCGCCCACGGCCCACCCACCCCGGCCTCGCCGTGGTGCACGATGTCGATGGTCAGCTCGCCGGCCAGCGGATCCCAGGCCCGCAGGGTGTAGGCCCGCAGCCGGGGCCACTGTTCCGCCGGCAGGTCCCGGCGGATGGCGGCGAGGTCGACCGGCTCCGGGTAGGTCACCCCGGGCGGCGGGAACACCAGCTTCACGTAGTGGTCGGTGTACTCGCCCACCGGCAGGCCGGTCAGCTCCTCGCCGCCGAGCACCAGCCGGACCAGGTGCGGGGTGGGCCGCTCGGTCCGCAGGACCCGGGCGGTGGTGACCATCTTCGGACGCTCCGTCATGCTTCTTAGGCTAGCCTAAGTACCCCCCGGCTTCCTACTGACCGCTCGGGCCCGGCGGCCCGTCGGCCGATCGGCCCGTCGGCCACCCCGGGCGGCCCGTCGCCGTCCGGCCGGCCCGGTGGCTCAGTCGGCGAGCAGCCGCTCGTGCCAGGCCAGCGCGGCCGGGTCGGTGAGCGAGGCAACCTGGTCGATCACCACGCGCAGCCGCACGGCGTCGTCCGGGGCAGCCCGCCACAGCGGGGCGAAGACCTCGTCGAGCGCCTCCGGCGCCCGGTGGGTCAGGGCCGCGACCAGCTCCGCGAGGATCTGCCGCTGCCGCTCGTACCGGCTCCGGGAACCCGGGCGGCGCATCACGTAGCGCAGCGCGATGCCCTTGAGCAGCGCGCACTGCGCCCGGACCGGGCGCGGCACCACCAGGTCGGCGGCGTACCGACGCAGCGGGCCGGGGCCGCAGCGCTCCCCGGTGGCGGCCAGCACGGTCGAGACGAAGCGGCCCGTCAGCACGCTGGTGGTGGCCTTCAGCGCGGCCTGGGCGCGGTGGCTGCCGTCGTACCCGAGGAGCGGGGCGAGCACCGGGTCGGCGAGCAGTTCGACCAGCACCTCACCCAGGTCGGCCGGGGACTCCCCCGAGTACTCGGCGGCCACGTCGGCGCAGAGCGCGGCCCGCTCGTCGGGGTCGGCCAGCAGCGGGCGCAGGGCGACATGTCCGCCGTGGATGCCGTCCTCGACGTCGTGCACCGAGTACGCCACGTCGTCGGCCCAGTCCATCACCTGCGCCTCCAGGCAGCGCCGCCCGCCGGCCGGGGCGCCGGCGCGCAGCCAGTCGAAGACCGGCCGGTCGTCGGCGTACACCCCGAACTTGCGCTCGCCCGGCCGGCGCGGCCAGGGGTACTTGCCGGAGGCGTCGAGCGACGCCCGGGTCAGGTTGAGCCCGACGGAGCGGCCGTCGGGGCCGAGCACCTTGGCCTCCAGCCGGGTGAGCACCCGCAGCGTCTGGGCGTTGCCCTCGAAGCCACCGCAGGCCGCGGCGAGCCGGTCCAGCTCGGCCTCGCCGTTGTGCCCGAAAGGCGGGTGCCCGAGGTCGTGGGCCAGCCCGGCGGTGTCCACCACGTCGGGATCGCAGCCCAGCCGGGCACCCATCTCCCGGGCGATCTGCGCCACCTCCAGCGAGTGGGTCAGCCGGGTACGCAGGAAGTCGTCGGTGCCGGCGACGTGCACCTGGGTCTTCGCGGCGAGCCGGCGGAACGCCGCCGAGTGCAGCACCCGGGCCCGGTCCCGCTCGTACGGCGAACGGCCGTGGCCGGCGTCCTTCGGCGGCTCGGCGACCCAGCGCGCGGCGTCGGCCGGCTCGCCGCCGGTACCGCCCCCGGGCAGATCGCTCACGCCGCCCCGCTACCCGCGCTGCCGCAGCACGCAGAACTCGTTGCCCTCCGGGTCGGCCAGCACCGTCCAGCCGACGTCGCCCTGGCCGACGTCGACGTGCCGGGCGCCCATGTCGACCAGCCGCTCGACCTCGGCCTCCTGGTCGGCCGGGCGCAGGTCGAGGTGCAGCCGGTTCTTGACCTGCCGGTCGTCGGGGACCGGCAGGAAGACGATGCCGGGGAGTTGGTCGGCGGACTGCCGGATCTCCACCTCGGCGGGCTGGTCGTTGATTACCTGGTAGCCCAGGACCTCGGCCCACCAGCGGGCGAGCCGGGCCGGATCCCGCGCGTCGACGGTCAGACTTTCCCAGACGCTGGCCATGCGGTCCACCCTCCACCGGCGATACGACACACTCGCGGGCCCAGGTTACGCCGGAGCGGCCCGCTCGGCTCAGCGGGCAAGGTGAGGGTTTTGCAACAGCCGATCAGTCGAGAGTTGTCGACCGATCGCCGACCGTCACGGGGGTCGCGGGCGGCCATGGCGGCGGGTAGCGTTTCCGGAGCAGAACGTTACCGAAGATCCGCACATCTGAATGCACGACGGGAAGTGACGCTCGTGGACGCTGACGCGGTGCTGGGAACGGAGTTGTGGGGGCTGCGCCGACGCCGGCCGGAGGTCGCCGGCACGGTGCTCGCCGGCACCGACGGCCTGCTCATCTCCAGCGACCTGCCGACGACCGACGCCACCCACCTGGCCGCCCTGGCCGCGGCCAGCTTCGGCCTCGGCAACCGGGTCGCCGACACGGTGCGGCACGGCGAGTTCCAGGAAACGATGGTGCGCACCGCCCGGGGTTGCGTGGTGACCTACCCGGCCGGCCGGCACGCCCTGCTCACCCTGATCACCGCAGCCGGCGCCGACCTGGAGACACTGCACGCGGAGGCCCGTGAGGTGGCCGACCGGACGGGTTCCGTCTTCGACCGGCAGCGCACGGCGGTCGCCCCGGGCCCGGTCCCGGTGCCGGACCCGCACGCGCCGCTGGCCATGCGGACCCCGATGGCGACGCTGCCCGGCCGGGCCCCCAACGCGTCCCGCGTGACCGGCTGGCGGCGCCCACCGATCTGAGCCCGCCGGTCCCGGTGGGGGTGCGTGCGGCTCACCCACCGGGACCGGCGCCGATCAGTCAACGCCGACCCTCGTAGCCGATCGGCTGCGAGGGTCGGCGACGCCGGCCGTCAACGGCTGTCGGAGCCGTCGCTCTCCACCACGGCACGACCCGCCTCCAGCCGGGCCACCGGGACGCGGAACGGCGAGCAGGAGACGTAGTCCAGCCCCACCTCGTGGAAGAAGTGGACCGACTCCGGGTCGCCGCCGTGCTCGCCGCAGACGCCGAGCTTCAGCTCCGGCCGGGCGGCCCGGCCCTCCTCGGCGGCGATCCGCACCAGCCGGCCCACGCCGTCGCGGTCGATCGACTCGAACGGCGAGATGCCGAAGATGCCCAGCTCCAGGTAGCGCCAGAAGAACGCGCCCTCGACGTCGTCCCGGGAGAAGCCCCAGCCCATCTGGGTCAGGTCGTTGGTGCCGAAGGAGAAGAACTGCGCCGCCTCGGCGATCTGGCCGGCGGTCAGCGCCGCCCGGGGCACCTCGATCATCGTGCCGATCAGCACCTCGACCCCGCTGTCCCCGACCACCTCGGCGATGATCTTCTCGGCCTCGGCGCGTACCGTCTCCAGCTCCTGGACCGCGCCGACCAGCGGGACCATGATCTCCGGGCAGGCCGTCCGGCCCTCGCGGGTGACCTGGACCGCGGCCTCCGTGATCGCCCGGACCTGCATGGCGAACAGGCCGGGGATGACCAGGCCCAGCCGGACCCCGCGCAGCCCCAGCATGGGGTTCTCCTCGTGCATCCGCCGGACGGCGGCGAGCAGCGCCTCCTCCTTGGCGACGTCCTCGCCGCGTTCCTGGGCGACGGCGACGTCCACGGCGAGCTGCTCCAGCGGGGGGAGGAACTCGTGCAGCGGCGGGTCGATCAGCCGGACGGTGACCGGCAGCCCGTCCATCTCGCGGAAGATCTCCACGAAGTCGTCGCGCTGCAACGGCAGCAGCGCGGCCAGCGCGTCCTGCCGCTCGGTGTCGGCGCGGGCCAGGATCAGCCGCTCGACCAGCTCCCGCCGGTCGCCGAGGAACATGTGCTCGGTGCGGCACAGCCCGATGCCCTGCGCGCCGAAGCGCCGGGCCCGGGCGGCGTCCGCGGCGGTGTCGGCGTTCGTCCGCACCGCCAGCCGCCGCCGCCCGTCGGCGTGCGTCATGATCCGGTGTACGGCCCGGACCAGCGCGTTGTCGATGTGTTCCGGGTCGACGCTGCCCTCGAAGTACTGCACCACCTCGGACGGCATGACCGGCACCTCGCCGAGGTACACCTTGCCGGTGGTGCCGTCGATGGAGACGACATCGCCCTCGGTGACGGTGCGCCCGCCGACGGTGAACTTCTTCGCCGGCACGTTGACGTCGATCTCGTCGGCGCCGGAGACGCAGGTCTTGCCCATCCCCCGGGCCACCACGGCGGCGTGGCTGGTCTTGCCGCCCCGCGAGGTGAGGATGCCCCGGGCGGCGATCATGCCGTTCAGGTCGTCGGGGTTGGTCTCCCGGCGGACCAGGATCACCGCCTCCCCCGCGCCGGCCAGCTCGACCGCCCGGGCGGAGGTGAAGACCACCTTGCCGGACGCCGCGCCCGGCGACGCCCCGATGCCCTTGGCCACCGGCTCGAACTCGTGGTCGAGCTGGAACCGGGGGAACATGAGCTGGGCGAGCTGCGCGCCGTTGACCCGGTGCAGCGCCTCGTCCAGGTCGATCAGCCCCTCGTCGACGAGCTGCCCGGCGATGACGAACGCCGCCGCGGCGGTGCGCTTGCCGACCCGGGTCTGGAGCATCCACAGCTTGCCGCGCTCGATGGTGAACTCGATGTCGCACAGGTCCCGGTAGTGCTCCTCAAGCCGGGCCATGATGCCGAGCAGCTCGTCGTAGGACTTCTTGTCCAGCCGTTCCAGCTCCTGCAACGGCACGGTGTTGCGGATGCCGGCGACCACGTCCTCGCCCTGGGCGTTGGCCAGGTAGTCGCCGTAGATGCCCTGCGCGCCGCTGGCCGGGTCGCGGGTGAACGCGACACCGGTGCCCGAGTCCGGGCCGAGGTTGCCGAAGACCATGGCCACCACGTTGACCGCGGTGCCGAGGTCGGCCGGGATGCGCTCCTGGCGGCGGTAGAGCACCGCGCGCTCGGCGTTCCACGACTCGAAGACCGCGCGGATGGCCAGGTCAAGCTGCTCGCGCGGCTCCTGCGGGAACTCCCGTCCGGTGTGCTTGGCGAAGATCTTCTTGTACGCGTCGACAAGCCCACGCAGGTCGTCCGCGTCCAGGTCGAGGTCGTTCTGCGTGCCCCTGGCGCGCTTGACGTCGTCGAGGGCCTGCTCGAACTCCTCGCCCGGCACCTCGCACACGGTCTTGCCGAACATCTGGATCAGCCGGCGGTAGGAGTCCCAGGCGAACCGGTTCGCGCCGCCGGAGGTGGCCTGGCCCGCCCCGCCGCCCGCCTGCGCGCTGAGCCCGACGACACTGTGGTCGTTGAGGCCGACGTTGAGGACGGTCTCCATCATGCCCGGCATGGAGAACTTGGCGCCGGAGCGGACGGAGACCAGCAGCGGGTCGTCGGGGTCGCCGAGCCGCCGGCCCATCCCGCGCTCCAGCGACTCCAGGTGCGCCTCGATCTGGCCGGCGAGCCCGTCCGGCTCCCGGCCGGTCGCAAGGTACGCCTTGCACGCCTCGGTGCTGATCGTGAAGCCGGGGGGTACGGGCAGGCCGATGTTCGTCATCTCGGCGAGGTTGGCCCCCTTGCCGCCGAGAAGCTCCTTGAGCTCCTTGTTGCCCTCGGAGAAGTCGTAGACGTACTTGCGATCGACCATCTCTTGCGCTGCCACCAGAGCCTCCCACGCGCGCCGGGACTGACACTTAACGAAGGTTCAGTTCCTCCATACCCCGGGGCCGGCCTCTGGTAATCCGAGGTCGTCGGCGATCGGTGGGCGAAGGCTAAGCGAACATCGCGTGACCTGGGCCCGGTCGGTGACAATTGGCACAGTCATCCCGACTGTCCGTGTCCGTACCGGTTTTTGGGAACGCTTCCACGCGCACTATCACGCAATTCTCCGTTCCTCTCGCATTCTTGACGCGCTGGTTCTGTCGAACCTCACCTTTGCCATATCACACGCAAATACACACCGGGGAGCCGCCATCGTGCCACCCATCCCGCCCCACCCTGCCCCGCCCGCTCTGGCCGCGTTGATCAAGAGGTTTACGTCAGGATCCGCCGCCCCGCAGACGCAAACCTCTTGATCAACGCGGCCAGGGGGAGGAGTGGGGGGCGGTCTGAGGGGTTTGGGGTGGTTTGGGGTGGGCTCGGTTACCCCGGCGGGGGAATCGGTGGGGGGTCGGGGGCGTTGTACATGGTTCACCCGGGCGAGACCGGCCCGAGGCAGCCCCCGGAACCGAGACCCCCGCGGAATGCGGGGCCGGCCGGGACCGTTACACCCCCCGGACACCCGAGCAGGTCCCCCGACCGCCGGGCCCGTCCCCCCGAACCTGACCCCCCTCGCGGCACACCTCGCTGCCCTGGCGAATACTGCCGCGTGTCCCCCGACCAGAGGAGCACGCCACCATGCGTACCGATCTGATCCGCAGGACCGCCCTCACCGCCGGCATCCTCACCGCCACCGCCGGTGGCATCGCCGCCCCCGCCATCGCCGCCCAGGCGGCCCCGGCCGAGAAGGCCCCCACCACCACGTCGGTGCAGGCCGAGCGTAAGGCTGCCGGCGAGCGGCAGCTCGATGTCCGGTACGAGGCCCAGCCGAACTTCTACTACTGCGGCCCCGCCGCCGCCCGTAACGCCCTGTCGGTGCAGGGTAAGGCCATCAGCGTCGACGCCATGGCCAAGGAGATGGGTACCACCGAGGACGGGACTGATTCGATCAACGACATCACCCCTGTCCTGAACAAGGAGACCGGTAAGGCCGACGCGTACCGCAGCGTCGAGATCAAGACCGGCAAGGCCGACAACGGCCAGACCGACAAGCTGCGCGCCGACGTCGTCCGCACCGTCGACAACGGCCGGGCAGTCGTCGCCAACATCGCCGGCACCACCACCGACACCGACGGCGGCGTCCACTCGTTCGAGGGCGGCCACTACATCAGCGTCGTCGGCTACCGCGACAACGGCGGCATCGTCAAGATCGCCGACTCGGCCAACCCCGACCAGGCCAGCTATGAGATCAGTGTCGACAACCTCGCCGACTGGATCGCCACCCGCGGCTACGCCACCTCCTGACAACCACAACGACAAGGGCCGGCCCCCACCCGGGGACCGGCCCTTTCGTCGTGGGTCAGCCGCCGGAGTCGGCCAGTTCCGCGCCCTCGGGCACGGTGTCGTCGTCCCGGCTAGCCAGCCAGCCCTCGGGGAGGTAGACCTTGCCCGGGGAGTTCGTCCGGCCGCGTGGCTGGCCGAGCGTCGCCACCGGGAACGGCTCGGCCGGGTCGAGCTTGCCCAGCAGGTCGTCGAGCTGAGCCAGGCTGTCGATCATGGCGAGGGACCGGCGCAGCTCGCTGCCGACGGGAAAGCCCTTGAGGTACCAGGCGACGTGCTTGCGGAAGTCGGTGCAGCCGTCCCGCTCGCCCCGGGCCGGGTTCCGCGCCCCCGCCACGAACTGGTCGACCAGCAACTCGGCGTGCCGCCGCATGGTCGCCGCCACCTCGCCGAGGGTGGGCAGCCGCCGCTCCGGCCGCCCGTCGAACGCGGCCTCCAGGTCGGCGAAGAGCCACGGCCGGCCCAGGCAGCCCCGCCCGACCACCACCCCGTCGACGCCGGTGTGGGCGACCATCCGCAGCGCGTCGTCGGCTTCCCAGATGTCGCCGTTGCCGAGCACCGGCACGTCGAGGGCCTGCTTGAGGGTGGCGATCGCGTCCCAGTCGGCGGTGCCCGAGTAGCGCTGGGCGGCCGTACGACCGTGCAGGGCGACCGCCACGACTCCGGCGTCCTGGGCGGCGAGCCCGGCCTCGACGTACGTCAGGTGGTCGTCGTCGATGCCCTTGCGCATCTTCACGGTGACCGGCACCCCGGCGGGTGCGGCGGCGTCCACCGCGGCCTTCACCAGCCGGGCGAAGAGCCGGCGTCGCCAGGGCAGGGCCGACCCGCCGCCCCTGCGGGTGACCTTGGGGACCGGGCAGCCGAAGTTCAGGTCGATGTGGTCGGCGAGGTTCTTCTCCACCACGATCCGCACGGCGGCGGCGGTGATCTCCGGATCGGTGCCGTAGAGCTGGAGGCTGCGTGGCTGCTCGTCGTCGCCGAAGGCGATCATGCGCAGGGTCTTCGGGTTCCGCTCGACCAGCGCGACCGTGGTAATCATCTCGCAGACGTAGATGCCGCCGCCCTGCTCCCGGCAGAGCCGGCGGAACCCGACGTTGGTGATCCCGGCCATCGGCGCGAGCACCACCGGCGGCCACACCTCGTGCCGCCCGAGGGTCAACGGACGCTGCGCGGGCAGGATCGGGGCGGTCACCGGACAAGTGTACGGGGCCCCAACCGGCACGTTCCCGCGCCGGCCGAGGCCCCGTCGACGGTGCTCAGCAGCCGGGGAGGCGTTCGATCAGGTAGCGCTCGACCTGGTCCAGGGAGATCCGCTCCTGGGCCATGGTGTCCCGGTTCCGCACGGTCACCGCGTCGTCGTCGAGGGTGTCGAAGTCGACCGTCACGCAGAACGGGGTGCCGATCTCGTCCTGGCGGCGGTACCGGCGGCCGATGGCCTGCGAGTCGTCGAACTCGACCACCCAGCGCTTGCGCAGGTCGGCGGCGAGGCCCTTGGCCTTCGGGGACAGCGCCTCGTTGCGGGACAACGGCAGGACCGCCACCTTGACCGGGGCCAGCCGGGGGTCGAAGCGCATGACGGTGCGCTTGTCCACCCCGCCCTTGGTGTTCGGGGCCTCGTCCTCGTCGTACGCCTCCAGCAGGAACGCCAGCACCGCGCGGGTGAGGCCGGCGGCCGGCTCGATGACGTACGGCATCCAGCGCTCGCCCTTGCCCTGGTCGAAGTACGACAGGTCGACGCCGGAGTGCTTGCTGTGCGTGGAGAGGTCGAAGTCCGTGCGGTTGGCGATGCCCTCCAGCTCGGCGAACTCGCTGCCGCCGAACCGGAACCGGTACTCGATGTCGACGGTGCGCTTCGAGTAGTGGGAGAGCTTCTCCTTGGGGTGCTCGTAGAAGCGCAGGTTCTCCTCGGACAGGCCGAGGTCGAGGTACCAGTTCCAGCGCTCGGAGAGCCAGTACTCGTGCCACTGCTCGTCGGAGCCCGGCTCGACGAAGAACTCCATCTCCATCTGCTCGAACTCGCGGGTGCGGAAGATGAAGTTGCCCGGGGTGATCTCGTTACGGAACGACTTGCCGGTCTGCGCGATGCCGAACGGCGGCTTCTTGCGGGCGACCGTCTCCACGTTCTTGTAGTTGACGAAGATGCCCTGGGCGGTCTCCGGGCGCAGGTAGTGCATGCCCTCGTCGCTCTCCACCGGGCCGAGGTAGGTCTTCATCAGGCCGTTGAACATCTTCGGCTCGGTGAAGGTGCCCTTGTTGCCGCAGTTCGGGCAGTTCAGCTCCGACAGCGAGGCCAGCGGCTTGCCGTGCTTCTCGGCGTACGCCTCCTCCAGGTGGTCGGCGCGGAACCGCTTGTGGCAGGACTGGCACTCCGTCAGCGGGTCGACGAACTCGGCGATGTGGCCGCTGGCCTCCCAGACCTTGCGGGAAAGGATGACCGCGGAGTCCAGGCCGACGACGTCGTCGCGCTGCTGGACCATGGTCTTCCACCACTGCCGGCGGACGTTCTCCTTCAGCTCCACGCCGAGCGGACCGTAGTCCCACGCCGATCGGGTGCCCCCGTAGATCTCACTGGAGGGGAAGACGAAGCCCCGGCGCTTGGCGAGGCTGACGACGGCGTCGATACGGTCGGCTGGCATGTTTCCTCCTACGCCGGCTGGCGGTCGGCGGGGGCGAGATGTGGATGGATCGGTCGGTTCGGGGACAACGGTACGACCGTACGGGCCCCGAGCCCAGCAGAATACCGGGGGCGGGGCCGACCACCCCCGCGAGCCTCCGCTCGGCCACCAGGGCGGGGGTCAGCTCACCCCGCAGACCTTCAGGGCCCCGGTCTGCCCGTCGGTGGCGAGGGTGACCTCCTGGTCGCCCCGGTTGCCGCCGCTGAAGGTGACGGAGACCGGGGCGGTGAGGGTGGTGGGGTCCACCTCGCCCACCCGGTACGAGTCGATCTGCGGCTCGGCGGCGACCCGACGCTCGAACTCCGCCCGGGACTCGCGGCGCCGCGCGTCGTCGCAGAGCGTGTCGTACGACCTGCCGTACTTCCGCTCGACCAGCCCCTGGTAGTAGTCGTCGGTCACCACGCGGCCCTGCTCCCGCACCGCCTGCACGTTGCTGACCGCCAGGCCGACCACGGCCGCCCCGCCCCCGCCGCAGCAGAGCAGCACGGCCAGCGCTCCGGCCCCGAGGCCGAGCCAGAGCCGGGCGCGGCGCCCCTCGGTCGGGGGCGCCACGAACGGCGGGGCCACTCCGGGGCCGGTCGGGGGCTCGGGCACCCCCGGCTCCAGGTGCGTCGGCGGCCCGCCGGGGGCCGGCGGCCCGCCCGGCCCGGGCGCCACAGGGTACGAGGGTGGACCGGCCGGTCCGGGTGCGGTCATAGGTGCAGGGTAGTGCCCGACGGGTCAGCGGTATGGGGCAGCAGCCCGATCACTGGGGTTCACCTCGACCGCCCCACCGGGGGCGGCGACGGCCAGCGCCTCGTACGCGGACGGCTCGTCGAGCGACTCGGCCAGCAGCGGCGTGGCGTGCACCTTGACGTCGAACCCGCCCAGCGCCCGCCGGTAGGCCCCGACGGACTCCCACTCGGTGACGAGGCACCAGTGGCGCGGGTCGTCCAGCGCCCGGAGCAACTCCCCGCGCAGGTAGCCGGGGCGGGCGGCGAGCGCGGCCAGGGCGGCGTGCGCGCGTTCGGTGAAGACGGGGGCGACGTCCTCGTCGACCACGAACCGGTTGGTGACCAGCACCGGGTCCTCCTCGTAGAGTCTGTGGGATGCAGCGTACGCAGCGCACCCTGCCGGTCCGGTTGGCCCGGGCGAACCCTACGACGATCTTCCTGGTCACGCTGGCGCTGGTGCTGGTGGGGCTGTTCACGCCAGGAGTGTTCGGCGGGGTGTTGCTGCTGACGCTCGCCGCCGCCCTGGTCGCGCTGCTGCTGACCACCTGGCCGGTGCAGGCGCCGGCCACCCGGGTGATCCGGTTGGTCATGCTCACCCTGCTGATCATCGCGGCGCTGACGAAGCTGCTCTGACCGCCGCCGCTCGGAGACTGGGCCACCTGAACGGGGCATTAGCAGACACCCCGCTCGCATGCAAGCATGCGTTTTTGACAATCAATTTCGTTATCACGCAGAGTTGAGGCATGAAGCTCCGCCGCTCGACCGCACGTGCCCTGGCCGCAGCGACCGCCCTGATAGCCCTCGGCACCGTCACCGCCTGCGCGGAGGACGGCGCCGGGGCAGACCCGCAGCGGGTCGACGTGGCCGCCGCCTTCTACCCGCTCCAGTTCGTCGCCGAGCGGGTCGGCGGCGACGCGGTCCGGGTGACGAACCTGACCAAGCCGGGTGCCGAGCCGCACGACCTGGAGCTCACCCCCCGCCAGGTCGGCGAGGTGAACCAGGCCGAGCTGATCGTCTACCTCAGGGGCTTCCAGCCCGCGGTGGACGAGGCGGTCGAGCAGAACGGCGGCGACCGGGCCTTCGACGTCGCCGGGGTGCAGCCGCTGCTGACCGGGAACGCCGGCGGGCACGACCACGAGGGCGGGGAGGCCGGGCACGGGGGCGGGGAGGCCGAGGAGGAGGACGGCGGCAAGGACCCGCACCTGTGGCTCGACCCGACCCGGCTGGCCACCGTCGGTGACCGGCTCGCCGAGCGGCTCGGCCGGGCCGACCCGGACCGCGCCGCCGACTACACCGCCCGGGCGGGCGCGTTGCGCGTCGAGCTGGAAAAGCTGGACGCCGAGTTCGCCGCCGGGCTGAGGACCTGCCAGCGCCGGGAGCTCGTGGTGAGCCACACCGCGTTCGGTTACCTGACCGAGCGCTACCAGCTCGATCAGGTCGGCCTCACCGGGCTGGCCCCGGAGAACGAGCCCTCCCCGCAGCGCTTCGCCGAGGTCCTCCGGGAGGCCCGGGAGCACGGGGCCACCACGATCTTCTTCGAGACCCTGGTCAGCCCGAAGGTCGCCGAGACGATCGCCCGCGAGGTGGGGGCGAAGACCGCGGTCCTCGACCCGCTGGAAGGACTGTCCGCCGATCACGGCGGGGACTACCTTTCGGTGATGCGCACCAACCTGGTGACCCTGCGGACGGCGTTGAGCTGCTCGTGAACGCGCCTGTCATCACCGTCACCCGCGGGGCGGTCGGCTACGACGGCCGCCCGGTGCTGCGCGACGTCTCACTGACCGTCACCGCCGGCGAGGTGGTCGCCGTGCTCGGCGCCAACGGCTCCGGCAAGTCCACCCTGATCCGCGCGGTGCTCGGGCTGGTCCCGCTGCACGCGGGGTCGGTCGCGCTCTTCGGCGTCCCGCTGCGCCGGTTCCGGCAGTGGCAGCGGATCGGGTACGTCCCGCAGCGCCTCGGCGCCGGCGGCGGCGTCCCGGCCACCGTCCGCGAGGTGGTGGCCTCGGGCCGGCTGGCCCGCCGGGGCGTGCTGCGCCCACCGGGCCGGGCCGACCGGGTGGCGGTCGACGCCGCGCTGACCGCCGTAGGCCTGGCCGACCGGGCCGGCGACCCGGTCGCCACCCTCTCCGGCGGCCAGCAGCAGCGCACCCTGATCGCCCGGGCCCTGGCCGGCGAGCCGGAGCTGCTGGTCCTCGACGAGCCGACCGCCGGGGTCGACGCCGCCAGCCAGGAGGCGTTCGCCGGGGCGCTGCGCGGCTTCGTCGACGGCGGCGGGACGGTGCTGCTGGTGGCCCACGAGCTGGGGCCGCTGCGACCGCTGATCACCCGGGCCGTGGTGGTGCACCACGGCGGGATCGCCCACGACGGCGCGGTCCCCGAGCCGGCCGGTCACCACGCCGACCCCGACCACGACCACGTGCACCCGCACGGACCCGACGAGCCCGCAGGGCTGTGGAGCAGTTGAGCATGGAGCTTTTCCAGTACCCGTACATGCAGCGCGCCCTGATCGGCGCGCTGGTCATCGGCCTGGCCGCCCCGGCGCTCGGCATCTACCTGGTGCAGCGCCGGCTGGCCCTGATCGGCGACGGGGTCGGGCACGTGGCGCTCACCGGCGTCGGCGCCGGGCTGCTGCTCAACCGCTCCCCGGTGCTGGTGGCCGTGATCGTGGCGACGCTCGGCGCGATCACCATCGAGCTGGTCCGGGCGCGCGGGCGCACCTCGGGCGACCTCGCGCTGGCCCTGCTGTTCTACGGCGGGATCGCGGGCGGGGTGACGCTGGTCGGGCTCTCCGACGCGACCAGCGCGAAGCTCAACGCGTACCTGTTCGGATCGCTGACCACCATCTCGCCCCAGGACCTGACCACCATCGTGGTGCTCGGCGTGGCGCTCCTGGTGACCATGCTGGCGCTGCGCCCGGCGCTGTTCGCGGTCTGCCACGACGAGGAGTACGCCCGGGTCGCCGGGCTGCCCGTCCGGGCGCTGAACATGCTGATCGCGGTCGGCACCGCGGTCACCGTGACGATCGCCATGCGGGCCGTCGGGGTGCTGCTGATCAGCGCCCTGATGGTGGTCCCGGTGGCCACCGCCCAGCAGGTCACCCGGGGGTTCCGCAGCACGATGGCCGCGGCGATGGCGCTCGGGCTGTTCGCCGCCGGCTCCGGGGTCTGGGTGGCCGCCAACGCCGACACCGCCCCCGGCGCGTCCGTGGTGCTGCTGGCGATCGCCTCGTTCCTCGTCGTCGCGGTCGCCGGAGCCGGCTGGCGGGCGGTACGCCGACGCCGGACGACGACCGGGACGGCGGTCGTCGAGCCGCCCGAGGTGGTGCTGAGTTGATCCTGCGCCCCGGCGGCCCGCTGGGACTGGTTATCGTTACAAGATGACCGGCGGATCAGGATACGAGGCGTACGAGGACGCCGGTGAGCTGCTGCGCGCCCTCGCGGCCCCGATCCGGCTGGCGATCGTGAGCGAACTGGCGCAAGGTGAACGGTGCGTGCACGAGCTGGTGGAGAAGCTCGGGGCGACGCAGCCGCTGGTCTCTCAGCACCTGCGGGTGCTGCGGGGGGCCGGCGTGGTCCGCGGCTCCCGGCGGGGGAGGGAGATCGCGTACGCGCTGGTCGACGAGCACGTCGCACACATCGTGGCCGACGCGGTCAGCCACGCGGGGGAGGCATCGTGACCGAGGGGACCGCCGTCCGGAACACCCGGCAGCGCTCGGCGGTGAGCGCGCTGCTCGCCGAGGCCGAGGGGTTCCACAGCGCGCAGGACCTGCACGCCATGCTCCGCGAGCGCGGCGAGCGGGTGGGGCTGACCACCGTCTACCGCACCCTCCAGGGGCTCGCCGACGCGGGCGAGATCGACGTGATGCGGCCGCCCGGCGGCGAGCACCTCTACCGGCGGTGCAGCGAGGGCCACCACCACCACCTGGTCTGCCGGGCCTGCGGGAGCACCGTCGAGGTGGCCGGGCCGACCGTGGAGGTCTGGGCGGAGCGGGTGGCGGCGCAGCACGGGTACGCCGACGTCAGCCACACCCTGGAGATCTTCGGCACCTGCCCGGCCTGCGCAGGCTGACCCCGGCCCGCCGGGCGACGCCGGCAGCCGGGTCCGCGCCGGTTGACAATTCCGACCCGTGCCGGGCGGGGCGAGCCGTGGCACGCTGTCCGGCGTGAAGATCTATGCCGATCGCTTCCCGACCGCCGTCCGCCAGTTCCTGACCGACCTGCTCGTCGTCGTCTGGGTGTACGCCGCGATCCGCTTCGCGCTCTGGGTGCACGACCTCGTGCAGAAGCTCGCCGTACCCGGGCAGAAGCTGGAGGGTGCCGGCGGCGGCCTCGCCGACAACCTGGCCGACGCCGGCGGCAAGATACGCCGGGTGCCGCTGGTCGGCGACGAGCTGACCGCCCCGTTCTCGAAGGCCGCCGACGCCGCCCGGTCGATGGCCGAGGCGGGCCGGGACCAGCAGGAACTGGTCGGCCAGCTCGCCCTGGCGCTCAGTATCGCGGTGCTGGTGTTCCCGCTCGGCCTGGTGCTGGTCGGCTGGCTGCCGCTGCGGCTGCGTTGGATGCGGCGGGCCGCCTCGGCCAGGGCGCTGGCCGCCGTCCCGGCCGGGCGGGACCTGCTGGCCCTGCGGGCGCTGGCCCGTCAGCCGATCGGCAAGCTGACCCGGATCGCCCCGGACGTGGCCGATGCGTGGCGACGCGGCGACGACGCCACGGTCGAGGCACTCGCCGCGCTGGAGCTGCGCGGACTCGGGCTCCGGGCCGACCGCTAGGGTGGTCCGGTGCTCTACTTCCTGATCGTCGTCGCCGTGCTGCTGCTGGTCTACGCCGTCGTGCTGGTCAGCTTCGTCCGCCGGGGCCGCAAGATCCCGCCGGCGGCGTACCTGGTGCTGGCGGCGCTCAACGGGCTGATCCTGGCCGCCGTGCTGGCCTGGGCCATCGCCCGGTAAGCCGGCGCCGGCCCGGGGCGATTCGCTCCGGACGGGCCCCTGCCGCGCCACGGGCGTCGGCAGGGGCCCTCCCTCGTCACTCGGGGCGGGGGATGCGGCGGCGGACGTCCTGGGCGGTGGACGGGCCGGGGGTCCAGTTGGCCACCCAGGGCAGGTCGGCCGGCGGGGTGATCACCCCGTCCTCCAGGGCCGCGTACCGGCCGTCGAGGATCCGCTTCGCCGCCGCCACGTCGACGGAGTCGGTGTTCGCCCACAGGCCGGTGAACAGGGCGTCGACCCGCAGCCGGGCCTGGCGGCAGAACAGGTCCGCCAGCTCGACGTTCTCCGGGCGGGTGTCCTTCTCCGCGTACGCCCGGACGCAGACCGCGGACATCGCGAACAGCTCCGCGCCGATGTCCACCACCCGGCCGAGGAACGCCTGCTTGCGCTCCATCTTGCCCTGCCAGCGGGACATCGCGTAGAACGTCGACCGGGCCAGCTTGCGGCTGTGCCGCTCGACCTGGCGCAGGTGGCCGGCGAGCGGGCCGAACTCGGCGTACGCCCTCGGCGCCTGGCCCCGGCCGACGGCGAGGGTGGGGAGCCACTTCGCGTAGAAGGCCCCCGCCCGCGCGCCGGCCTTCGCCTTGCGGCCGAGCCCGGCGTCGGGGTCGATGATGTCCCCGGCGACCGAGAGGTGGGCGTCGACCGCCTCGCGGGCGATGAGCAGGTGCATGATCTCGGTGGAGCCCTCGAAGATCCGGTTGATCCGCAGGTCGCGCAGCATCTGCTCGACCGCGGCCGGGCGCTCGCCCCGGGCGGCCAGGGAGTCGGCCGTCTCGTAGCCGCGCCCGCCCCGGATCTGGAGCAGCTCGTCGCCGATCTTCCAGGCCATCTCGCTGGCGTAGAGCTTGACCAGGGCCGCCTCGATCCGGATGTCGTTGCGGTCGTCGTCGGCGAGCAGGCAGCACAGGTCCAGCATGGTCTCCATGCCGTACGTGGTGGCGGCGACGAACGCGAGCTTCTGCGCGACGGCCTCGTGCTCGCCCACCGGCCGGCCCCACTGGACCCGGTCGGCGGCCCAGTCCCGGGCCACGTTCAGCGACCACTTCCCCGCGCCGACGCACATCGCCGGCAGCGACAGCCGCCCGGTGTTCAGCGTGGTCAGGGCGATCTTCAGCCCCTTGCCCTCGCCGCCGATGACGTTCTCGTTCGGCACGAACACGTCGTGGAACCGGGTGAGGCTGTTCTCCAGGCCGCGTAGGCCGGTGAACTCGTTGCGCCGCTCCACCGTGATGCCCTCGGCGTCGCCGTCGACGACGAAGGCGGTGATCCCGCCGCGCCGCCCCTCGGCGGCCGGCACCCGGGCCATCACCACCAGCAGGGTGGCCACGGTGCCGTTGGTGGCCCACAGCTTCACCCCGTCGAGCCGGTATCCGGCGCCGTCGGCGGTCGGCTCGGCCGTGGTGGCCAGCCGTGCCGGGTCGGAGCCGACGTCCGGCTCGGTGAGCAGGAACGCCGACACCTCGCCGGCGGCGAGCCGGGGCAGGAAGCGCTGCTTCTGCTCGTCGGTGCCGAACATCTTCAGCGGCTGCGGGACGCCGATCGACTGGTGGGCCGACAGCAGCGCGCCGATCGCCGGGCTGACCGACCCGGCCAGCATCAGCGCCCGGCAGTAGTGCAGGTTGCTCAGCCCGAGGCCGCCGTGGGACCGATCGATCTTCATGCCGAACGCGCCGAGGCGGGCCAGCCCGTGGAACACCTCGTCGGGGATGCGGGCGTCGCGCTCGATCGCCGCCCCGTCCACCTCGGACTCCAGGTACGCCCGCAGCCGGCCGAGGAACTCCTCGGCCCGGGCTTCCTCGGCCGGGTCGGTACGCGGCCAGGGGTGGATCAGGTCGAGCCGGAGCCGGCCGAGGAACAGCTCCTTGCCGAAGCTCGGCCGGTCCCACACGGACTCGCGGGCCGCCTCGGCGACCTGCCGGGCCTCCTTCTCGGACACCTGACCGGCCTCCGTCGGCAGCGGAGGGACGCCCGCCGGGGCTTTCCCCGCCGGGTCGGGCGCGGGTCGGCTGTTCTGCGTCGTGGTCACGGCGGCTCCCTCGAACCTCGGCCCGGATGCGTCAACGTGCTCGACAAAAGCAACGCTACCCCCGGCTGTTACCCAGGGGTAGCGTTGCGTGCACCTCGGATTTTCCCCAGCGTCCACGCTGGTCGGCGGGATCAGCCGGCGGTGAGCACCTGCGGATCGTCATCGTCGTCGTCGATGTCGTCGTCGCCCCAGCTGCGGCGGGCGAACGGCAGGACCACCCAGAAGGCCAGGAACCAGGCCGCCGTGATCCCGGTGAGCACGAAGGCGATGCCCCGGTCCAGCACGAAGTCGGCGACCAGCAGGACCGCGCTGACCATCGAGACGAGCATGAAGGCGAGCCCGCCGCTGGCCATCCGGTGGGCGAACCGGACCAGCTCCGGCTTGCGCCCCTGCCGGAACAGCGCCCGGTGGAAGGCGACCGGAGAGATGATCATGGCGGTGGCGCCGGCCGCCGACAGCAACGCGACGATGTAGACGTCTCTCTGGAACTCGCTGGTCTGCGCGAAGCCGTTGCTGAACGGCAGGGTCAGCAGGAACGCGAACAGGATCTGCACGCCCGTCTGCGCGACCCGCAACTCCTGGAGCAGGTCGGCGAAGTTGCGCTGCCAGCGTTGCTTCTCAGTTTCCTTCGACACGCGCTACCTCCGGGGAAACGTTCCTGCCGGCGGGATCCACCCCGCCGGCAGTACCGCCTTTGCCCCGTCCGGCGGATGGCGAAACCGACTCACGACCGTACCCGCCCGGTGCGGTCAGGACCCCCGGCGGATGCGACCGGCGTACCGGGCCTCCAGGCCGTTGTTGTGCTCGTCGCCGCCGGCAATGTTGGCCGACAGGTAGACCGGGGGCCGCTCCCCCGCCGCGAGCAGCCGGGCCACCACCTCGACCGTGAGCTGCTGCGCCAGCAGGGCGGCGGTGATGGAGGAGACCGCGCCGACCGCGCCACCGCCGGGCAGCGGCAGGGTCGCATCGCCGTACGGGGCCCCGTTGTCCAGCACCACGTCGGCGAAGTCGGCCAGTTTCCGGCCCGACGGGTGGCGGGACGTCATCCGTGCCGAGTGCTGCGCCGAGGTGATCGCGACGAGGCCGTGGCCGTGCTCCTTCACCAGTGCGGCGAACTCCACGATGGCCCCGTTGACGCCGGAGTTGGAGGCGACCACGAAGACGTCCGACGGGCGGACCGGGGCCAGCTCGTAGAGGCGGTGGGCCACCGCCGGGTCGCGCTCCAGCAGCGGGCCCAGGACATCGGCCGGGGCCCCACCGTGCAGTACGAGGTCGCGCAGCGCGATCCGGTTGGTCGGCACCAGGCCACCGGCCCGGCCGGCGATCTCCATGGCGAGGGCCTCGGAGTGCCCGGTGCCGAACGCGTGGACCACCCCGTCGGCGCGCAACGCATCGGCGACCAGGTCGGCCGCCCGACCCACCGCCTCCCGTTGGCTGGCCGACACCCGGCCGATCGTCTCCGTCACCACCGCGAGGTAGTCCTCGGCGCTCACCGTCATGTTTTCTTCCCCGTCCGTCGGTTGCGGGCCAGCCAGTCCACCGCGAAGTCGACCACCGCCCGCTGGCGCATCGACCTGCCCGTCCCGTCGCCGACCGGGCCGACCCGGACCGCGCCGGTCGCCTCCAGGTCCGCCCCGAGCCGGGGGAAGTCTGCCGAGTCGACCGCCACGTCCTCCCACCACACCCAGTCCTGGCCGCCGTCGCGGGTGCGCACCGCCGCGCCCACCCGCTCCCTCGGCGGAGTGGCCTGCCGGTACTCCGCCAGGTGCAGCGACGTGTTGCAGCCATGGTCGACGCCGAGCAGCAGCACGTCGGCGTCCAGGTCGTACAGCCGGCCCAGCGGCGAATTGGGGCCGAGCATGTCGTCCAGCGGGTGCCCGGCCACGATGTCCTCGGCGGCGGGCCCGAGCGCGGCGAACGAGACGTGCGGGTGGTCGCTGCGCCGGGCCCCCGGCCAGCACCGGACGGTCTCGGCCAGCGCCCCCATGAACCGGCTCGCGGTGACCGCCGGATCGAAGCCGGGAGTCTCCGCGCGGATCACCGGCCACCAGTCCGCCGGCACCGGCGGGTTGCTCCACCCTGCCGGGTCGCTGTTCTCCGGCGTGTGGGTCGGCACCACCAGCGTGCCCTCGGGGCCGAGCACGTCGCGCAGGGCGAGGGCCACCGCCTGCGGGCCGCCGCAGACGAACCCGAGCGCCCGCAGGCCACCGTGCACCAGCACGATGCCGCCGGGGCGTACCCCCAGGTCGTGGAGCTGCGTGGCGAGCGACGCGCGGGTGTGCGGCCGGGCCGTCACGACGCCGCTGCCCGCCGCACCCGGGACGGACGGCGGACCCGGGGCGGGGTCATCGGGCGGGGCCCGTGCGGGCCAGGATCGCCTCGGCGAGCGGGCCGGGCGCCTCGTCGGGGATCCAGTGCGAGACGCCGGGCAGCTCTACGAGGCGGTAGTCCCCGGTGACGTGGGCGGCGCACGCCTCGGCGGCGGTGCGGCCGATCGCGATGTCCCTGTTGCTCCACACGAACGTGGTCGGCACCGACACCGGCCCGACCGCCGCGAGGTCGGCCCGCGACATCGCCCGGTACCAGTTCAGCGCGGCGGTCAGCGCGCCCGCCTCGCGCATCGGCTCGGCGTACCGGGCCACCCGGGCGGCGTCGCCGACCCCGCCGAGCAGCTTGCGCAGGGCGGCGGCCCGAAACGCCAGCAGCACCTTCTCCGCCTTGCCGGGCTTGCGGAACAGGGCGATGTACGACGAGCGGGCCTTCTGCTCGGTGTCCGTGGCCAGCGCGTGCGCCATCGCGGCGGGGTGCGGGACGGACACGGCGGTGAGGGTGCGCACCCGGTCGGGGCGGCTCGCGGCGAGCCCCCAGGCCACGATCGCGCCCCAGTCGTGCCCCACCACGTGCGCCGCCTCGACGCCCAGCGCGTCGAGCAGGGCCGCCGCGTCGGCGACCAGCTCGGGGAGCCGGTACGCCTCGACCGCCCCGGGCCGGGCGAGCGGCGAGTAACCCCGCTGGTCCGGCGCGTACGTGCGCAGCCCGGCGGCGTGCAGCGCCGGCGTCACCTCGTCCCACTCGCCCCCGTGCTGCGGGAAGCCGTGCAGCAGCAGCACCGGTTCGCCGTCGGCCGGCCCGCCGGCGCGGGTCTCGAACGTCAGCCCTTGCGCCTCCATCTGCATGATCGGCAGCCTACCCAGCGGGCACGTCGCGGGTCAGGCCCAGCGTGACCGGTCGTCCGTGGGCGGCGCAGCAGGCCAGCACATCCGGGTCGCCCGGCGGCAGCGGCGGGTGGTCGGACGGCTGCTGTTCGGCGGCGCGACACCATCGCGCACGACGGGCCGGGTCGATGGAGTACGGCGAGATGACGGTTTCCGCATCGAGGGTGAGCTGCGGTGGGATCACGTTGCCCGGCGATCTTCCGAGGTGTTAGCGTCGCCGAGACAACTTCATATCCGACAGGGGAGCGCACAGCGCTGAGAGTGCGGGCACCGCCCGCAGACCCTCGAACCTGATCTGGGTAATGCCAGCGCAGGGAGTTCGGTCGACCTCCAGCCGCGTCGCCGTCCGGTTTATCCGGGCGCGGCGTGCGTCTTCTCCTGGTTCACTCACGAACTAGGAGCCATCACATGAACCACACCGACAGCCACCGCTGGCGCACGATCGACATCGTGGTCGCCTCGGTGATCGCGGTCGCCTTCGGCGTCATCTTCTGGGCCTGGGGCCTGGTCTGGAGCGCCACCGAGGGGGCGTTCGCGTTCTTCCCGCCCGCGCAGACCCTGCTCTGCGGGGTCTGGCTGATGCCGGCCGTGGTCGGCGGCCTGGTGATCCGCAAGCCGGGCGCGGCCCTGTACTGCGAGACCGTCGCCGCCGTCCTGTCCGCCCTGCTGGGCAGCCAGTGGGCCGGCACGGTGATCCCGCAGGGCATCGTCCAGGGCATCGGCGCCGAGCTGGCCTTCGCCGCGTTCCGGTACCGCTCGTTCCGACTGCCGACCGCGCTGCTCGCCGGAGCGCTCACCGGCCTCAGCGCCGCCCTGTTCGACTTCCTCGTCTGGAACGCCGAGTACGACCTGACCAGCTACCGCATCCCGTACGCCCTGTTCACCATCGTCAGCGCCACGGTCCTTTGCGGCGCCGGCGGCTGGGCCCTCACCCGCGCCCTGGCCGGCACGGGCGTCCTGGACCGCTTCTCCGTCGCCCGCGACTACCGCGCCCCCGTCTGATCAGGTTGATCAAGAGGTTTGCGTCAGCCGAACCCGTTCTCCAGACGCAAACCTCTTGATCACCCAGGCTGGGGTGGGTTGAGGGCGGTGTTAAGGGGTTGGGTGTGGGCGGGGTTCGGGTGCGGGGGTTCGGGTGGCGGCATGCCGGGCGGCGGGGCTGGGCGGTGCGGGGGGTGGACCTGCGCGTCGAGCGCGGCGAGCGGGTGCTGCTGCTCGGGCCGTCGGGGGCGGGCAAGAGCACGCTGCTGGCCGCGCTGGCCGGGCTCCTGCCCGAGGACTCGGGTGAGCAGGAGGGCGCCGTCGAGGTCGACGGGGTCGACCCGCGCGCGGATCGGGAGCGGGTCGGCATCGTCTTCCAGGACCCGGAGACCCAGCTCGTCATGGCCCGCTGCGGCGACGATGTGGCGTTCGGGCTGGAGAACCGGGGCGTACCGGCCGACGAGATCTGGCCCCGGGTGGACGAGGCGCTGCGCCGGGTCGGCTTCCCGTACCACCGGGACCGGCCGACCGCCGCCCTCTCCGGCGGGGAGCAGCAACGGCTCGCCCTGGCCGGGACGCTCGCCCTGCGGCCGGGTCTGCTGCTGCTCGACGAGCCGACCGCGAACCTCGACCCGGCCGGGGCGGCGCTGGTTCGCCGCGCGGTGGCCGACGCGATGGACGGCGACACCACGCTGATCCTGGTCGAGCACCGGGTCGCCGAGGCGTTACCGCTGGTCGACCGGGTGGTGGTGCTGGAGCCCGGTGGCGGCGTACGCGCCGACGGGCCGCCGGAGGCGGTCTTCGCCGCCCACGGCGACGCCCTCGCCGCCGAGGGAGTCTGGGTGCCCGGCCGGACCGTGCCGCCCCGGCACGCCGGCGCGGCTCCGGGAGACCTGCTGATCAGCGCCGACCGGGTCGCCCTGCCGCCCCGCCTCGCCCCGATCGACCTCGCGGTACGCGCCGGCGAGGCGCTGGCCGTGCTCGGCCCCAACGGTGCCGGCAAGTCCACCCTGGCACTGCTGCTGGGCGGCCTGCTCCGACCGGGGACCGGCCGGGTGGCGGCGACCGGGGAGCTCGCCGGCCGGCATGCCCGGACTCCCCCGTACCGCTGGCGGGCCCCCGCCCTGGCGAGCCGGATCGGGTCGGTCTTCCAGGACCCGGAGCACCAGTTCGTCACCGGAACGGTCTTCGACGAGTTGGCCCTCGGCCCGCGACGTATCGGTCAGCCCGAGACCGCCGTCCGAGCCACCGTGGACGGTCTGCTGGATCGACTGCGCCTGACGGCGCTGGCCCGCGCGAACCCGTACACCCTCTCGGGTGGGGAGGCTCGGCGGCTGAGCGTGGCGACCGCCCTGGCCACCGCGCCCCGGCTGCTGGTCTGCGACGAGCCCACCTTCGGCCAAGACCGACGGACCTGGCTGGAACTGGTCGACCTCTTCGCCGAGCTGCGCGACGCCGGGCACGGCGTGGTCACCGTCACCCACGACCCGGACTTCGTCGCGGCCCTGGCCGACCGGCGGATCACCGTGACCCGCGAGCCGTCCGACGACGGGACCGGCGCGTCCGGCGAGGGGGTGGAGGCCGCATGATCAGCATCGAACCGGTGGCGACGCCGGGCGCCCCGCTGGCCCGGCGCAACCCGGTGGCGAAGGTCGTGGCGGCGTTGGTCTTCTCGTTCACCCTGCTCGCCACCCTGGACCCGGTCGCCCCGGCGATCGCCCTCGTCGTCGAGCTGGCAGTGCTGCCGCTGTTCGGCATCCGGTACCGGATGCTCGCCCGGCGGGCCGCGCCGGTGCTGCTCAGCGCGGTCGGCATCGTGGTCACCCTGGTCCTGTTCGCCGCCGACCGCTCCGGCCGGGTGCTGGTCGACGCGGGGCCGGTGCTGGTCACCACCGGGGTGCTGGTGACCGCGCTCGGGCTGGCGCTGCGCATGCTGGCCGTGGCCCTGCCCGGCGTGATCGTCTTCGCCACCACCGACCCGACCGACCTGGCCGACGCGCTGATCCAGAACGCGAAGGCACCAGCCCGGTTCGCGATCGGCGCGCTGGCGGCGTTCCGGCTGGTGCCGTTGCTGGGCCAGGAGTGGCAGATGATCAGCATGGCGCGGCGGGCACGTGGGGTCGACGCCGGACAGAACCCCCTGGCCCGGATGCGGCTGTTCGTCTCGACCGCGTTCGCGCTGCTGGTGGGGGCGATCCGGCGCGGCACCCGGCTCGCGGTGGCGATGGACGCCCGCGGTTTCGACGCGGGCACCCCGCGCACCGTCGCCCGGCGGCAGCGGTTCCGGGCCGCCGACGGCCTGCTGATCGCCGGGGCGGCGGCCCTGGCCGGGGCCGCGCTGGCGGTCAGCGTCGCGCTGGGCACTTTCCGCCCACTGATCGGCTGACCGCCCGGCGGGCGGACGATGGCGTCCCGCACCCCTTCAGGGACCTGTCCTTCGGCTCCTACGGAGCTGCCCCGTCTGTGCTCCCGCTCCACTGACAGCACAAACGGGGCAGCTCCATAGGGGCCGACGAAGGGTAGGTCGACCCGACCGAGCCGACGGCGCCGAGGTGAGCCGACGTGCGCCGACCTCGGCCCGGGCCCAGCCCCGAGGTGCGCGGATCAGCTGCGGCGGAAGGCGTACCGGCGGGTCTGGCCGGCGCGCTGGGTGCGGCCGGCAGGGTACTTGGCTCCGCCGGCCGGCGGGCCGGTCCTCGGCGGGGACGGCGTCTCCACCATGGGCGACACGTCCAAGGGCTCCGCCGGCGGCGACACGCGGAGCGAATCCCCCGTGGGCGAGAGGAGCGGAGACGCCGTCCCCGGCTGCGGGGAGACGCCAGCCGCGACGCCGAGATCCGGCGCGGTCACCTCCGGAGGAGACGATCCCGGGGACGAACCCGCGGACGAACTCGACGACGAACCCGGGGACGGCTTGCGGGGCTTGCGGGAACTGGGCTTGGCGGGCATACCCGGCCTCCTTACTGCTGGTGCCGACCGCACGGCGAGCGGCTGACGCCGACTGCGCGGCGCGGCGCTGCCGTCGGGCGACGGCGGGGCGAACGGGAACGGGATGGGGAGCGCCCGGGCGTCCGGCCACAACAGGTGCCGCGCAAAGCGGCGGCGGCGGTGGGAATGCGGACGCCCGGAACACCGGACCCGCGGCGAGAACGGCGGGTCGGCTTCCGAAAGAGGGGCGTCAGTTACGCATGTCCGTGACGGTAGTCGCCCGCCCCGCCCGCCGCACCCGATTTACCGGCACCCGCCCCGCCGGGGGGCCACCGCCGGCCCGGACGCCACCAGGTCACGTGCCGCTGCCGGCCCGGACGCCACCACATCGTGACACCGCGTCCACCATCGGGCCCCGCCGCCCGTCCCCCGGGATACGGTCGCAGCACCACAGGCGACGCGAGGGATGGCGGGTACGGATGACGCGACAGGCGACAGCGCAGATCGGCGTGACCGGGCTGGCGGTGATGGGCCGGAACCTGGCCCGCAACCTGGCCCGCAACGGGTTCACGGTGGCGGTGCACAACCGGTCCCCGGAGCGCACCCGCAGCCTGGTCGCCGAGCACGGCGACGAGGGCACGTTCGTGCCGTCGGAGTCCCTCGCGGACTTCGTGGCGTCGCTGGAGCGCCCCCGCGCGGTGATCGTGATGGTGAAGGCCGGCGCCCCGACCGACGCGGTGATCGACGAGCTGGTCCCGCTGCTGGAGGAGGGCGACATCGTCGTCGACTGCGGCAACGCCCACTTCGCCGACACCCGGCGACGGGAGGAGGCGCTGCGCGGGCACGGGCTGCACTTCTCCGGCACCGGTGTGTCGGGCGGCGAGGAGGGCGCGCTGCGCGGGCCGAGCATCATGCCGGGCGGCTCCGTCGAGTCGTACGCGAAGCTCGGCCCGATGTTCGAGAAGATCGCCGCCCAGGTCGACGGCACGCCGTGCTGCCGGCACATCGGCCCGGACGGCGCCGGCCACTTCGTGAAGATGGTGCACAACGGCATCGAGTACGCCGACATGCAGCTCATCGCGGAGGCGTACGACCTGCTGCGGGCCGGGCTGTCGGCGAGCCCGGCGGAGATCGCGGACATCTTCCGGGAGTGGAACACCGGCGAGCTGGAGTCGTTCCTCATCGAGATCACCGCCGAGGTGCTGGGGCACACCGACGCGGCGACCGGGCGGGCGTTCGTCGACGTGGTGCTGGACCAGGCCGAGCAGAAGGGCACCGGCCGCTGGACGGTGCAGAGCGCGCTGGATCTGGGCATCCCGATCACCGGCATCGCCGAGGCCACCTTCGCCCGGTCGCTGTCCGGGCACGCCGACCAGCGCGAGGCCGCCCGCCGGGCGTTCGGCGACGCCGGGGAGAAGTGGCAGGTCGAGGACCGGGACGCCTTCGTCGAGGACGTGCGGCGCGCACTGCTGGCCAGCAAGATCGTCGCGTACGCGCAGGGCTTCGACCACATCCGCGCCGGCAGCCGGGAGTACGACTGGGACATCGACCTGGGCGGCACCGCGACGATCTGGCGGGGCGGCTGCATCATCCGGGCCCGCTTCCTGGACCGGATCAGGGAGGCGTACGACGCCCAGCCGGAGCTGCCGTCGCTGCTGGTGGCGCCGTGGTTCGCCGAGGCGGTCAGCGCCGGCGTGCCGAGCTGGCGACGGGTGGTGGTCGACGCGGCCCGGGCCGGCGTGCCGACCCCGGCGTTCTCCTCGTCGCTGGCGTACTTCGACGGGCTGCGCGCCCAGCGGCTGCCCGCCGCGCTGATCCAGGGGCTGCGGGACAACTTCGGCGCGCACACCTACCAGCGGGTGGACCGGGAGGGGTCGTTCCACACGCTGTGGGCCGGCGACCGCTCCGAGGTGCAGGCGTGACGCGGGTGCAGGCGTGACGCGCTGACGGTCACGACGACCGGGTGGGAAGGCGTCGGCCCCACCCCCGAAGCGGGGGTGGGGCCGACGGACGGCTCACCAGAACCGGCGGCGCTTCGCCTTCTGCGGGCGCAGCAGGTCGGCGCCCTTGCTGAGCGCCCGGCTCACGCCGGTCGAGCCGCGCCGGGCCTCCAGGGTGTGGCTGAGCCGGCGAGCTCCGGCTGCGGCCAGCGGCACGGCGACCGCCATGACCGCCCACTGGCCTATCCGCTTCTGAATCATGTGGGTTCACCTCCGCGTCGTGGCTGCTGGGAGGGTGATACCCAGCCGGGCACGCCGGTAAGCCTGGGCTCAGCTCGACGGGGCGACCGGGTTGGGCAGCGCCCCGCCGAAGCGCCGGTCCCGCTGGGCGTACAGCTCGCAGGCGTACCAGAGGTGGCGGCGGTCGAAGTCCGGCCAGAGGGTGTCGAGGAACACCAGCTCCGCGTACGCGGTCTGCCAGAGCAGGAAGTTGGAGATCCGTTCCTCCCCGGACGGGCGGAGGAAGAGGTCCACCTCGGGGATCTCCGGGTGGTAGAGGTACTTCGCGATCAGCTTCTCGTTGACCTTGTCCGGGTCGAGCCGGCCGGCCGCCACGTCGCGGGCGATCGCGGCGGCGGCGTCGGCGATCTCCGCCTGCCCGCCGTAGTTGACGCAGAATTGGAGGGTCAGCGTCGAGTTCCCCCGGGACATCTCCTCGGCGGTCTGCAACTCGGAGATGACGCTCTTCCACAGCCGGCCGGGCCGGCCGGACCAGACCACCCGGACGCCGAGGTCGACGAGCTGGTCGCGGCGGCGCCGGATCACGTCCCGGTTGAAGCCCATCAGGAACCGGACCTCGTCGGGCGAGCGCCGCCAGTTCTCCGTGGAGAACGCGTACGCCGAGAGGTAGGGCACGCCCAGCTCGATCGCGCCCTCGATGGTGTCGAAGAGGCTGAACTCGCCCGCCTCGTGGCCCTTGGTGCGGGGCAGGCCGCGCTCCTTGGCCCACCGGCCGTTGCCGTCCATCACCACGGCGACGTGCCGGGGCACCGCCCCGGGGGGCAGCGCCGGGGGCCGGGCGCCCGACGGGTGCGGAGTCGGCGGCACCGGCTCGCGCCGGCCGGCCCTCATCGATCGGATCACTCGGCTCTCTCCCTGCTCACGTCCGGCACCCCCGGGCCGGCGACCGCACCGCCCCGGTCGACCAGCGGCAGCGAGCGTAACGCGCGCTCCAGGTGCCACTGCAGGTGCGCCGCGACCAGGCCGCTGCACTCCCGGCGTACGCCGGTCTCGGTGGCGTCGGCGAGCACCCAGTCGCCGGTGGTGAGCGCGGACATCAGGTCGACGGTGGCCGGGGCGGGGTGGGCCGCCCCGGGGGGCCGGCAGTCCGGGCAGACCGCGCCACCGGCCGGCACGGAGAACGCCCGGTGCCGCCCCGGGGTGCCGCAGACCGCGCACGCGGTCAGCGCGGGGGCCCAACCCGCGAGGGTCATCCCGCGCAGCAGGTACGCGTCGAGCACCAGCGTGGTGGCGTGGTCGCCCCGGGAGAGGGACTTCAGCGCGCCGAGGGTGAGCTGGAACAGCCGCAGCGAGGGTTCCCGCTCGACGGGGGTGAGCCGCTCGGCCGTCTCGGCGATCGCACTGGCCGCCGTGTAGCGCGGGTAGTCGCCGAGGAACCGCTTGCCGTACAGGTCGATCCCCTCGACCTGGCTGACGCTGTGCAGCGAGCTGCCGGTGTTGCCCTTCGGGTCGCCGGCGAGTTGCACGTCGACGTGGCCGAACGGCTCCAGCCGGGCGCCGAACTTGCTGGTGGTGCGGCGGACCCCCCGGGCCACCGCGCGGAGCCGGCCGTGCCGGCGGGTGAGCAGGGTGATGATCCGGTCGGACTCGCCGAGCTTCTGCACGCGCAGCACCACCGCGTCGTCGCGGTAGAGCTGTCGGCGGTACCCGGGCATCCGGTCATTCTCCTCGGGGTGTGAAATCAGGGTCGGTTCGGGGTAGCCGGCGCGCGATCCCGGATGCGCCCCAGGTCGGCCCCGCCGTAGCGTGCCGGCATGGCTCCGCATCCCACCGCCGCGCCCGCCCGGGCCGCCGCACCACGCCGCGCCGCCGTCGCCGCCCGCCGGCCGGTTGCCCGCACCGCCCTCGCCGTCGGCGGCGCCGCCGCCCTGATCCTCGTCGCCGGGTGCGACACCTTGTCGATGCGCCAGCTCGACTTCGACACCACCGAGACCGTCGCCGTGACCCGGGTCGTCGTGCGTCCGGGGGCGGGCGACGTGACGGTACGCGGCACCGGTCCGACCGGTCAGGTACGCGTCAAGCGGGTGCTGCGCTACCACGGCGCCCAGCCCGACACCCGGTACGAGGTGCACGGCGACGAGCTGGTGCTGGACTCCGACTGCGGCCACCGCTGCTCGGTGTCGTACGACGTGACCGTGCCCCCGGGGACGGCGGTGCGCGGCGAGGGCGGCTCGGGCGACATCGACCTGTCCCAGGTCAGCGCGGTGGAGCTGCGCCTCGGCTCGGGCAACATCCACGTCGGCGGGGCCACCGGCCCGGTACGGGCCGAGACCGGTTCCGGCGACGTGGAGGTGGACGACGTGCCCGGCCCGGCCACCCTGCGGGCCGGCTCGGGCAGCATCACGGGGCGGGGCCTCCGCGGTCAGGTCGACGCCGAGACCGGCTCGGGCGACGTCGACCTGGAGCTGTCCGCCCCCGCCTCGGCGCGGGCCCACGCCGACAGCGGGAACGTGGACCTGATCGTGCCCGCCGGCCGGTACCGGGTGCGGTCGAGCGTCGGGTCGGGCGATGCCGACCTCGGCGTTTCGGACGACCCGACCGCGCTGCTGCTGATCGACGTCGCCACAGGCAGCGGGAACGTGACGGTCAGCGCACGCTGAGCTTGGTGGTGTACTCCTCGGGGGCCCGGGGCGCCGGCGCCACCGCCCGCCCCGCCGGGGCGGGGCTGACCGGCACGCAACCAGGGGCCGTCGGGGTGCCGCCGGGGCGGGCCAGGGTGCCGTCGGGGCGGGCCGGGGTGCCGCCGGGGGTTCGGCTGCCTGGGAGCAGCTCCGGGGGGCGGCGGGCCGCCACGTCCTCCACCCAGCCGACCAGCACGGTGACCACGCCGACCAGCGCGAAGACCAGCGCCACCCGGATCGCCAGCCCGACCGGGTCCTGGTGGGACCAGCCGACGACGTCGACCAGCGGGGTGAGCGCCACCACGAACGGCATGTGCCAGAGGTAGGCGGTCAGCGCCCGCCGGTTCAGCACGGTCACCGCGCGGCCGAGCAGCGCGTTGCGGTCCACCCAGGCAGCGGACGCCGGGGCCCGGCCGATCGCCACCAGGATGAACGCCGCCGACCAGAGCGCGTTGCCCAGCGGCATGTCGTTCAGGTCGTACCCCCGGGGGCCGGGGTGGGTGACGATCCAGGCCGCCCCGGCGGCGCCGAGGGCGAGCGCGGTCGGGACCAGCACCCGGGTGGCCATGCGGCGCAGCAGGCCGTCGTGGTGGGCGAAGCCGAGCAGCCAGGCCCCGAAGTACAGGCCGAAGTCCCGCAGCACCGTCGGCGCGTTCGGCAGCATGCCGGCCTCGATCGCGGCCAGCAGGGCGTACGGGGCGAGCAGGGTGGGCCACGGCGCCCGGCGGAACAGCCAGAGCGCGAGAGGCGAGGCGAACACGAACCAGAGGTAGTCGCGCAGGTACCAGATCGGGCTGAGCGCCAGCGCCCCCCAGTAGTTGGCCGGCGGGTCGGCCACGGGGAACGCCCAGAGCAGCACCCTCGGCGTCAGCGGCAGCCCGGTGAGCAGCATGGCGGGTACGAAGATCGCGGCCACCACCCACAGCGACGGCAGCAGGCGGCGCAGCCGCCGGCCCACCGCCGGCACCCCGGACCTGTCCAGCGACGCCGCCATGAGCGATCCGGCAAGCGCGAACATCACCGACATGGCCGGGAAGAGCAGCGTCAGCGTGCCCCATCCGGTCACGTGGTAGACCACGACTCGGATGATCGCCAGGAAGCGCAGCAAGTCCAGGTATCGGTTTCGCATCAGCCTGCTTCAATGTCAGGGGGCAGGACGCAAACGTTCCCTACCCTCCGACCGAACGCCGGCAAACGCCCACCATCGCGGGCTGAAAGTGAAAAAAGCCATACCCGGCCTGACCCGGAAGCGTGCCGGGGGTGGATCAGCCCGACGGCGGGGCGGTGCCACTGCCCAGAAACTCCCCAGATCCGCCCCGCACGCCGACGACCCGGCGCGCGGGGCGGATCTGGGTCAGAAGCCGAGCTTGCGGAGCTGGTTGGGGTCGCGCTGCCATTCCTTCGCCACCCGCACGTGCAGGTCCAGGTAGACCCGGGTGCCGAGCAGCTCCTCGATCTGCTGGCGGGCGGTGATGCCGACCTGCTTGAGCCGGCTGGCCTGGTGGCCGAGCACGATCGCCTTCTGGCTGGACCGCTCGACGTAGACGTCGGCGTAGATCTTCATGAGCTGACCCTCGGGGATCATCTCCTCCACCACCACGGCGATGGAGTGCGGCAGCTCGTCGCGGACCCCCTCCAGGGCCGCCTCCCGGATCATCTCGGCGATCAGCACCTGCTCCGGGTCCTCGGTGAGCATGTCGTCCGGGTAGAGCTGCGGCGACTCGGGCAGGTAGCCGGTCATCACGTCGACCAGGGTGTCGACCTGGTGACCGGACACCGCGCTGACCGGCACCACCTCGGCGAACTCGCCCAGCTTGCTGACCGCGAGAAGCTGCTCGGCCAGTCGCCGCTTGTCCACCAGGTCGGTCTTGGTCACCACGGCCATCACGGTGGCCTTCAGCTCGGCCAGCTCGCCGGTGATGAACCGGTCCCCCCGGCCGACCGGCTCGTTCGCCGGGATGCACAGGCCGATCACGTCGACCTCGCTCCAGGTGGCGCGGACCAGGTCGTTCAGGCGCTCGCCGAGCAGCGTGCGGGGGCGGTGCAGGCCCGGGGTGTCGACCAGGACGAGCTGCGACTCCGGCCGGTGCAGCACGGCCCGGATGATGTGCCGGGTGGTCTGCGGCTTGTTCGAGGTGATCGCGATCTTCGTGCCGATGATGGCGTTGGTCAGCGTCGACTTGCCGGCGTTCGGCCGGCCCACGAAGCAGGCGAACCCGGCCCGGTACGGGAGCTTCCCCGGCTCGCCGCCGCCGGACGCGCGGCCACCGGCCGCAGCGCCCCCGCCGTCACGGCGACCGGCTGCCGGACGACCGTCGCGACGACCGGCGGCGGGACGGCCTGCTGCGGGACGGCCGGTCACTCGACCACCGTGCCGAGGACGGTGCCGTCCGGGGCGGCCACGTGGACCGGCGCGTCGGCGGCCAGATCCCGGACGGCGGCGTGCCCCGCCCCGTCCAGGGTCGACGCCTCGGTCACCACCACGGCGGCCTCCAGTCGGGTGGCCCCGGCCGCCACGGCGGAAGCCACCGCGAGCTGGAGGGCGGTGAGCGTGAGCGAGGGCAGCGAGACGCTCGCCGCCGTGTACGTGCGGCCGTCCTGGTCGCGTACCGCCGCTCCCTCCACGGCGCCCACCCGGCCCCGCGCGCCGCGGGCCAGGACGACCAGCTTGCCGTCCTCGGCGGTCAGCTCGACCGGCGCGGTCGGGGTGGGCAGGGCCGCGGGTGCGGCGGGTGACTCAGGCATCGGCGGATTGCCTCTCCTCGGATCGGTTCTGGTTGCCCCGGTAGTCGGCGGGCTCGCCGCGCCCCGGGGTCGTGTCGGCATGGCCGGTCGGCTCGATCCGGCTGACCAGCACGGTGTCTATCCGGTT
Organism: Micromonospora rubida; assembly: GCF_009908295.1. Classification (GTDB taxonomy): domain Bacteria; phylum Actinomycetota; class Actinomycetes; order Mycobacteriales; family Micromonosporaceae; genus Micromonospora; species Micromonospora rubida. The sequence goes on along the minus strand of NZ_JAAALO010000010.1, from coordinate 72,079 downwards.
GCGCCGGCCGGTGGTGCCCTCGGCGTGCAGCCGGAGCTTGGCCACGTCGGCCTCCGCGCCGGGGATCGGAACCCGGCCCAGGGCCTGGGCGAGCAGGCCGCCGACCGTCTCGACCTCGTCGGCGGGCAGCTCGACGTCGAACAGCTCGCCGAGGGTCTCGACCGGCAGCCGGGCGGTGACCCGCACCGAACCGTCCTCCAGCCGTTCGACCGGTGGGCGCTCGACATCGTACTCGTCGGTGATCTCCCCGACGATCTCCTCGAGGATGTCCTCGATGGTGACCAGGCCGCCGGTGCCACCGTACTCGTCGACGACGATGACCAGGTGGTTGCGGGCCGCCTGCATCTCCGACAGCAGGTCGTCGACCGGCTTGGACTCCGGGACGAAGGTCGCCGGGCGCATCAGCTCGGCCACCGGCAGCAGGGCCGCGGCGGGATCGCCGCCCCGGGTACGCCGGATCAGGTCCTTCAGGTAGAGCACGCCCAGCACGTCGTCGACGCTCTCCCCGATCACCGGGATGCGGGAGAAGCCGGAACGCAGGAACAGCGTCAGCGCCTGGGAGAGGGTCTTGCTCTCCTCTATCCACACCATCTCGGTGCGCGGCACCATCACCTCGCGGGCGATGGTGTCGCCGAGCGCGAAGACCGAGTGGATCATCTGCCGCTCGCCGTGCTCCACGACGCCGCGCTGCTCGGCCAGGTCGACCAGCTCGCGCAGCTCCACCTGGGTGGCGAACGGCCCCTCCCGGAAGCCGCGCCCCGGGGTGACCGCATTGCCGATCAGGATCAGCAGCGAGGCGAGCGGGTTGAGCGCCCGCCCGAGCCAGCGCACCAGCGGGGCGACCGCCCGGCCGACCGCGTACGCGTGCTGCCGGCCGATGGTGCGCGGGCCGACGCCGACCACCACGAAGCTGATCACGGTCATCGCGCCGGCGGTGATCAGGGCCGCCCGCCAGCCCGCGCCGAACGTGTCGACCGCCACCAGCGCGACCAGCGTGGTGGCGGTCAGCTCGGCCAGCAGCCGGAGCAGCAGCAGCAGGTTGAGGTGGCGGACCACGTCGCCGGCGACCGCCTGGAGGGTGCGGGCGCCCCGGGCGCCGTCGCGGGCCAGCTCGGCCGCCCGGGCCGGGGACACCGCGGCGAGCGCCGCCTCGGTCATCGCGATCAGGCCGGCGAGCACCACCAGCCCGGCCGCGAAGACGAGCAGTTGCAGGTCGGGCAGGCCGGCGGGGGCGCCGGCCGCCGATATCAGGGTGGGCATCACCGGGACCGGGTCGACCGCCAGCCGGCCAGCAGCCGGGCCTGGAGCTCGAACATCTCCCGCTCCTCCTCCGGCTCGGCGTGGTCGTACCCGAGCAGGTGCAGGACCCCGTGCACGGTGAGCAGGTGCAGCTCGTCCGCCGCCGCGTGGCCGGCGGTCGCGGCCTGCTTGGCCGCCACCTCCGGGCAGAGCACGATGTCGCCGAGCAGGGCCGGCTCCCCGCCGGACGCGCTGGCCTCGCCCGGCCCGTGGTCGACGCTGCCCTCGTCCATGGGGAAGGCGAGCACGTCGGTCGGGCCGTCGCCACCCATCCAGCGGTGGTTCAGCTCGGTCATGTAGTCGATGTCGACCAGCAGCACGGACAGCTCGGCGAGGGGGTTGACCCCCATCTCGTCGAGGGCGTACCGGGCGACGGCGAGCACGGCGTCGGTGTCGACCTCGGCACCGGACTCGTTGGCGATCTCGATGGACAACTGGGTTCCCTAGGTCTGGCGGCGCCGGCCGGCCCGACCGCCCGGGGCGGTAGGCCCCGGCACGGCGTGCACGCCCTGCGCCTGCTGCTTCTCCCGCTCGGCATCCCAGCGGGCGTACGCGTCGACGATCTCCCCGACCAGCCGGTGACGCACCACGTCGGAGCTGGAGAGCTGCGCGAAGTGCACATCCTCCACGTTCTCCAGGATCTCCCGGACGATCCGCAGGCCGCTGGTCGTCCCGCCGGGAAGGTCCACCTGGGTGACGTCGCCGGTGACCACGATCTTGGAACCGAAACCGAGCCGGGTGAGGAACATCTTCATCTGCTCGGGCGTGGTGTTCTGGGCCTCGTCGAGGATGATGAACGCGCTGTTGAGGCTACGCCCGCGCATGTACGCCAGCGGCGCGACCTCGATCGTCCCCGCCGCCATCAGCTTCGGGATGGTCTCCGGGTCGAGCATGTCGTGCAGCGCGTCGTAGAGCGGGCGCAGGTAGGGGTCGATCTTCTCGTTCAGCGTGCCGGGCAGGAAGCCGAGCCGCTCCCCCGCCTCGACCGCCGGCCGGGTGAGGATGATCCGGTCGACCTGCTTGGCCTGGAGCGCCTGGACGGCCTTCGCCATGGCGAGGTACGTCTTGCCGGTGCCCGCCGGGCCGATGCCGAAGACGATGGTGTGCCCGTCGATGGCGTCGACGTAGGTCTTCTGCCCGAGGGTCTTGGGGCGGATGGTGCGCCCGCGCCGGGAGAGGATGTTGTGCGTCAGGACCTCGGCGGGCCGCTCGGCACTGCCCTGCTCGAGCATGCCGACGGTACGCCGTACGGCGTCAGTGGTCAGGGTCTCGCCTTTCTCGATCAGTTCGAGCAGCTCGCTGAAGAGGCGCTCGGCGAAGGCGTTGTCCGCGGGAGCACCGGTGATGGTGATCTCGTTGCCACGGACGTGCACGTCGCTGGTGACCGAGCGTTCGACGAGTCGCAGGATCTCGTCGCCCGCGCCCAGCAGATTGACCATGATCTTGGAGTCGGGGACGGTGATCCTGGTCTGCACCCGGGGCGGGCCGGGAGGTGGGGTGCCGGTCATAGGTCGGGCCGAGGGGCCCTGCGCCACCTGCTCTCACTCTCGGCGCCAGGCCTGGTGGGCGCGGCGGTCGGACGTTGCCCCCATCCTATCGTTTCCCGCGCGGTGGCACCTCTGCCATTAACCGGGCCGCCGCCCCGCCCCACCTGCCGCCGAGCCGCCCCGCCCGGGGCGGGGTCAGCGCCGGAAGTCGTACCCGTCGAAGGTCTCCTGGGCCCGGGTGAACCGGTAGGTGGCCCAGTGCAGCCGGACCACCCTCCCGTCCGCGTCCCGGGTCAGCCGGAGCAACTCGCCGACCTCCCGCCCGGACACGGTGCGGAACACGTCCGGCCGGTCCGGCACCGGGGCGAAGACCGCCGGCGGCTTCCCCGCCGGGTCGTCCGCGCCCCGGGCCCGCAGGGCCCCGTCGTGCCAGCCGAAGACGTACTCGAAGCCCTCGCCCCACCAGCGGCCCAGCATCCCGCGCAGGTGCGCCGGGGCGGGCTCTCCCGGCCGCCACGGCTCGACGTCGGCCGGGTCATGCTCGGCGGACGCCGCGAGCAGCCGGTGCGGCAGGTCCATCACCTGCACCCCGGTCCCGGACGAGCCGAGCACCGCCGCGCCCATCGCCCCGGCGGTGCCGTCACCGCCGCGCCGGCCGTAGACGGCGGCCAGGAAGCCGGGCATCGCCCCGTCGTGCCCGACGTGCACCACCCGCTCGCCCTGCGGCACGAGGATCAGCCCCAGCCCGAAGCCCGCGCCCCAGGACGTCTCGTCGGTGACGGTCAGCGGCCAGCGCATCTCGTCGAGGGTGGCCGGGGCGAGCACCGCGCCGGCCGGGTCCAGCGCCGCCGGGTCGGCCAGGAACGCCGCCCACCGGGCCATGTCGGCCGCGGTGCTCCAGAGCTGGGCGGCCGGGCCGACCGCGCCGAAGTCCGTCGGCGGCTCCGGGTGCGCCTCGTCGGAGTACGCGTCGACCAGGAACCCGGTGGCCGCCGCCGGGCCCGGCCGGTCGGCGGTGGCGGTCAGCCCGAGCGGGGCGAGCACCCGCTCGCCGAGAACCTCGGCCCAGGCGCCGCCGCGCAGCCGCGCGACGAGCTGGCCGAGCAGCGCCATGCCGAGGTTGGAGTAGTGGTAGCGGCGGGCCGGCGGCAGCACCCGCTCGGCCCGGGCCAGGTCGGCCAGCAGCGCGTCCACGTCGGGGGCGGCCAGGGTGTCCCAGACGTCGCCGTGCGGCTCCCGTTGCAGGCCCGAGGTGTGCGACAGCAGCCGGCGCACGGTCAGCTCGCCGTGCGCCGGGACGTCGAGGTGCCGGCCCACCGGGTCGTCCAGGTCGAGCAGGCCCGCGTCGCGGCACTGGAGGACCAGCACGGCGGTGAAGGTCTTGGTCACCGAGCCGATCCGGAACCGCGTCTCCGGGCCGAGGACGCCGTCGTTGCCGGTGCCGCCGACCGCGCACGTCCACGGCGGCCGGTCGGCCCGGTGCAGGGCGGCCGACACGGCCGGCACCCGCCCGTCGGCCTGGACCCGCCGCACCATCCGCTCCAGGCGGCCGTCGATCTCGCTCACCACCGCCCGCCTACCGGCAGATCATCGGGCCGAGCGGCGCGCCGCCGAGCACGTGCGCGTGGACGTGGAAGACCTCCTGGCCCCCGTACGCCCCGGTGTTGAACATCAGCCGGTAGCCGTCGCCGAGCAGCCCCTCGTCCTCGGCCACGACGGCGGCCGCGGCCAGCAGTTCCCCGGCCAGCCCCGGGTCGCCCTGGCCCAGGGTGGCCACGTCGGCGTAGTGCTCCTTCGGGATGACCAGCACGTGCACCGGGGCCTTCGGGGAGATGTCCCGGAACGCCAGGGTGGTGTCGGTCTCCCGGACGATGGTGGCCGGGATCTCCCCGGCGACGATTCGGCAGAACAAGCAGTCGGATCCCATCGGGGCATGGTAAGGCGTGCCGGCCTGCTCGGGCATGATGGCGGCGTGACTTCACGAGCGGTACTGGTGACGGGGTCCTCGCGCGGCATCGGGCGCGCGGTGGCGGCGAGGTTCGCGGCGGGCGGGGACCGGGTGGCGATCCACCACCGGGACTCGGCGGAGCTGGCCGAGGGGCTGCGCGCCGAACTGCCGGGCGACGGCCACGTCGTGGTCCGCGCGGACCTGACCGACCCCGACGCGGTACGGGCGATGGTCGACGACGCGGCGGCCCGCCTCGGCGGCCTGGACGTGCTGGTCAACAACGCCGGCGTGTACGGCGAGCGGGACGCCCCGCACCCGGTCTTCGGCGCGTCCTACGCCGACTGGCAGCGGCGCTGGCGGCAGGCGCTGGAGACCAACCTGACCGGGGCGGCCAACGTGACCTGGTGCGCCGCCCAGCACATGCGCGAACGGGGCGGGCGGATCGTCAACGTCTCCTCCCGGGGCGCGTTCCGGGGCGAGCCGGACCAGCCGGCGTACGGGGCGAGCAAGGCGGGGCTGAACGCGCTCGGCCAGTCCCTCGCGGTGGCCCTCGCCCCGTACGGCATCGCGGTGGCCACGGTGGCCCCCGGCTTCGTGGAGACGGACATGACCACGGAGCACCTGGCCGGCGAGCGGGGCGCGGAGATCCGCGCCCAGAGCCCGTTCAACCGGGTGGCCCGCCCCGACGAGATCGCCGCCGCCATCCACTGGCTGGCCGCCCCCGAGTCGGAGTGGACCTCCGGCACCATCATCGACCTCAACGGCGCCAGCTACCTCCGCCCCTAACCCACCCCCCGCCCACCCCGGGCCACCAGTTGGCGCAAATTCACGGAATGAGTGGCTATTCCACGCGGAATGACCACTCATTCCGGGTAAGTGCGAGCTGAGGCCCCGGGGTGCGGGGTGAGGCCCCGGGGTGCGGGGTGAGGCCCCGGGGTGCGGGGTGAGGCCCCGGGGTGTGGGGTGCGGTTCCGGGGTTACCAGCGGGGGAGGCGGGTGGAGAGGACCGAGAGGGCGGCCACTCCGGCCGTGGAGGTGCGCAGGACCGACGGGCCCAGGCGGACCGGGCGGGCGCCGGCGGCGGCGAAGGTGGCCAACTCGGGCTCGGCTATGCCGCCCTCCGGGCCGACGACCAGCACGATCTCGCCCGCGTCGGGCAGCTCCACGGTGGTCAGCCGGTCGTCGGCCTCCTCGTGCAGGACGAACGCGGCGGCGGACCCGGCGATCCGCCGGGCCACGGTGGCGGTGGACTCGTCGGGGGCCCCGGCCAGCACCGGCAGCCACGCCCGTCGGGCCTGCTTCGCCGCTTCCCGGGCGGTGGCCGCCCACTTCTCCCGCGCCCGTACGCCCCGGTCGCCGCGCCACTGCACCACCGAGCGGGACGCCGCCCAGGGGACGATCTCGTCCACCCCGACCTCGGTCATCGCCTGCACGGCCAGCTCGCCCCGGTCGCCCTTGGCGATGCCCTGCACCACCACGAGCCGGGGCACGGACGCGTCGACGTACCCCCGGGAGGTGACGTCGAGCTCCAGGCTGCCCCGGCCGACGGCGGTGACCACGGCGGACGCGGTGCCGCCCCGGCCGTCGGCGAGCAGCAGTTCCTCACCCACCCGCAGCCGCTGCACGGTGGCGGCGTGATGCCCCTCGGGGCCGTCCAGGGTCAGCTGGGCAGCGGTGGGCAGCGACTCGACCAGGAACAGCGGCGCGGACACGACGATCAGGTTAGCCGCCCCGGCGGGGACCGGGGCGGCGAGGCCGGAGGACCGGGGTCAGGGGTGCCCGTTGAACGCGTCGCGCATCCGGGAGAAGAAGCCGCCCTGTTTGGACAGCTCGGCGACCTCCTCGCCCCGGGTCTTGGCGAAGTCGCGCAGCATCTTCTCCTGGTCGGCGTCGAGCTTGGTCGGGGTCCGCACGTCGAGGTGGACGTAGAGGTCGCCGCGGCCGGTGCCACGCAGGTGCGGCACCCCCCGGGCGCGCAGCCGCAGGGTGCTGCCCGGCTGGGTTCCGGCCTTGACGTCGACCGTCTCCTCGCTGTCCAGCGTCTTGATGGTCAGCCGGGTGCCGAGCGCCGCGGCGGTCATCGGGACGGTCACCCGGCAGTGCAGGTCGTCGCCCTTGCGGGAGTAGACGTCGTGCGGGCGCTCGTGGATCTCCACGTACAGGTCGCCGGCGGTGCCGCCGCCCGGGCCGACCTCGCCCTGCTGGGCCAGCCGGATCCGCATGCCGTCCTCGACCCCGGCCGGGATCTTCACGGTCAGCGAGCGGCGGGTACGCACCCGCCCGTCGCCGGCGCAGGTCGGGCAGGGGTGCGGGATCGTGGTGCCGTACCCCTGGCAGACCGTGCACGGCCGGGCGGAGACCACCTGGCCGAGGAACGTGCGCTGCACCGACTGCACCTCGCCCCGGCCGCCGCACGCCTCGCAGGTGGCCAGGTGGGTGCCGGCGGCGGTGCCCGCGCCGGAGCAGGTGGTGCAGAGCACGGCGGTGTCGACGGTGATCGGCGCCTCGACGCCGAATGCCGTCTCGTGCAGGTCCAGCTCCAGTCGCAGGATCGCGTCGGCCCCCGGCCGGGTGCGCGGGCGTGGCCCGCGTGAGCCGCCGGCCGCGCCGCCGAAGAAGGCGTCCATGATGTCCTGGAAGCCGACGAACGGGCCGGCTCCGCCGGGCCCACCCGGGCCGGCGCCACCGCCGCCCGGGGCGAGCGGGTCACCGCCCAGGTCGACGATCTGCCGTTTCCGATCGTCCGAGAGGACCTCGTACGCGGCGTTGATCTCCTTGAACTTCTCCTGTGCCTCCGGGTCCGGATTCACGTCCGGGTGGAACTGCCGCGCCAGCTTGCGGTAGGCGCGCTTGATCTCGTCGTCGGAGGCTTCCCGGCCTACGCCGAGGATGCCGTAGTAGTCCCTGGCCACTGAGTTCCGTGTCCTCATGTTCGTCTCGCGTTGCGCCGGTCGGCGGCTGAAGCCGGCCGTCGGCCCTGACTGGTCAGTTCTGGGCCAGCAGCTCGCCCACGTAGCGTGCCACGGCCCGCACCGTGGCGATGGTGCCGGGGTAGTCCATCCGGGTGGGGCCGAGCACGCCCAGGCCGCCGAGCGCCGTCGCCCCCGGCCCGTACCCGGTGCTCACCACCGAGGCGGCGCGCAGGTTGTCGATCTCGTTCTCGTCGCCGATCAGCACCCGGGTGGTGGTCGACTCGGCCTCGCCGATGAGCTTGAGCATCACCACCTCCTCCTCCAGCGCCTCCAGGATCGGCCGCAGCGAACCCTGGAAGTCCAGCAGGCCGCCCCGGGTCAGGTTGGCGGTGCCGGCCAGCGCGATGCGCTCCTCGTGCCGCTCGACCAGCGTCTCCAGCAGCACCGTGGCCAGCGTGGTCATGGCCGGGCGCAGGTGCGCCGCAGACTCCTCGACCAGGGCCTGCACCAGCGGCGGGGTCTCCGACAGCCGGCTGCCGACCAGCTTCTCGTTGACCAGCCGGCGCAGGTCGGTGACGGTGTCGGCGGGGACCGGCGCGGGCAGCTCGACCAGCCGCTGCTCGACCCGCCCCGTGTCGGCGATCATCACCAGCATCAGCCGGGTGGTGGAGATCGGCACCAGCTCCAGGTGCCGCACCGAGGACCGGGCCAGCGACGGATACTGCACCACGGCGACCTGCCGGGTGAGCTGGGCCAGCAGCCGGACCGTGCGGTGCACCACGTCGTCCAGGTCGACGGCGCCGACCAGGAAGCGCTCGATGGCCCGACGTTCGGCCGGGCTGAGCGGCTTGACCCGGGAGAGCCGGTCGACGAAGAGCCGGTAGCCCCGGTCGGTGGGCACCCGCCCCGCGCTGGTGTGCGGCTGCCGGATGTACCCCTCCTCCTCCAGCACCGCCATGTCGTTGCGAACGGTCGCCGGGGAGACGCCGAGCTGGTGGCGCTCGACCAGGGCCTTGCTGCCGACCGGCTCCTGAGTGGCGACGTAGTCCTCGACGATGGCGCGGAGCACGGCGAGCTTGCGGTCGTCGAGACCCACTCCCCTTACCTCCTGTCGCACGTCGGTGCCCGTCGTCGCGGCGACGCCCCGGGCCTGCGCGCCGGCCGGCGAAGCCTGGCACTCGACTGTAATGAGTGCCAGTCTACGTCGGCTGCCCCTCCGTCGGTAAGATCACAGACGGACCATCGGTCCGGCTGCGGCCCCCGGGCGACGGGGCGGGGCCCCGGCCCCGCTGGCCGATCATCCCCTCGGCCCGACCAGTGTCGCTCTGGTGCCCCCTTGCCGGCAGCCCCTACCGTGGCGTGCATGACTGAACCACCTCGTCCTCCCGGAGCGGGCGACCCGGGCGGCTACCCGCCCGAGGCCAACCCGCCGTCGGCACCGTACGGCTCGTCGGCGGACGAGCCACCCACCGCACCACTTTCCGGGGCTCCCGGGGCGGGCGGCTATCCACCACCCGGCGGCTATCCACCACCCACCGGCGACCAGTCGCCGTCGGGCGGCTACCCGCCCCCCGGCAGCCAGCCCCCGCCGGCCGGCTACCACCCGGGCGGCTACGCCCCCGGTGGCACATACCCCCCGGGTGGCGGATATCCGACCGGCGGGGCGTACCCGGGCCCGACCGGCGGCTACCCCACCAACGACGACAAGACCTGGGCGCTGATCGCGCACTTCGGCGGCCCGCTCGGCGTGGTGGTCGGCGGCAGCCTGCTCGGCTGGGTCGCCCCGCTGATCGCGCTCGTGGTCAAGGGCCAGCAGTCGCCGACCGTGCGCGCGCACGCCGTCGCGGCGCTGAACTTCCAGCTCACCTGGGCGATCGCCCTGGTGATCAGCTTCGTGCTCGCCGTGGTCACCTGCGGGGTGCTGTTCTTCATCCCGCTGCTGGTCGCCCTGATTCCGATCATCTTCGGCATCATCGGCGGCCTCAAGGCCAACGAGGGCACGCTCTACCGCTACCCGATGACCTACAACCTCGTGAAGTGACCCGCACCGGCCGGCCTCGGTCGGGCCGGCCGGTGCCAGGCGGACGGGGGCGCGGGCCAGGGCGTCCCGTCAGGGCAGCAAATCGCGGACGACCGCGTCGGCCAGCAGCCGGCCGCGCAGGGTGAGCACGGCCCGGCCGGCCGAGTACCCGGCCGGGTCGAGCAGCCCGCCGGCCACGGCCCGCTCCGCGCCGGCCCGGCCGGGCGCGTCCAGCACGTCGAGCGGCAGGCCGGAGGCGAGCCGCAGGCGCAGCATCACGTCCTCCATGTGCGTCTCGCCGGGCGTGAGCACCTCCCGGGCCAGGCCGGGGGACTCCCCCGCCGCGAGCCGCTTCGCGTACGCGCTCGGATGCTTGACGTTCCACCAGCGCACCCCGCCGACGTGGCTGTGCGCCCCCGGGCCCAGGCCCCACCAGTCCGCGCCGGTCCAGTAGAGCAGGTTGTGCCGGCACCGGCCGGCCGGCGTGCGGGCCCAGTTGGACACCTCGTACCAGGAGAAGCCGGCCGCGCCGAGGGCTGCCTCCGCGGCCAGGTAGCGGTCCGCCGCCACGTCGTCGGAGGGGTACGGCAGCTCGCCGCGCCGCATCCGCGCGGCCAGCCGGGTGCCGTCCTCCACGATCAGGGCGTACGCGCTGACGTGGTCCACCCCGGCGGCGACCACCTGGTCGAGGGAGGCCGCGAAGTCCTCGGCGCTCTCCCCCGGGGTGCCGTAGATCAGGTCCAGGTTGACGTGGTCGAACCCGGCGTCGCGGGCCTCGGCCGCGGCGGCGGTGGCCCGGCCGGCGCTGTGCCGGCGGTCGAGCACGGCCAGCACTCCCGGCGCGGCGGACTGCATGCCCAGCGAGATCCGGGTGTACCCGGCCGCCCGCAGGGTCTTCAGCGACTCCGGCGTCACCGACTCCGGGTTGGCCTCGGTGGTCACCTCGGCGTCGGCGGCCAGCCCCCAGGTGCGGTCGATGCCGTCGAGGATCCGGGCCAGGTCGTCGGCGGGCAGCAGGGTGGGGGTGCCGCCGCCGACGAACACGGTGTCGACCCTCGGCGGTGGGGTGTCGCCGAGGACCCGGCCGGCGAGGGCCAGCTCGGCCAGCACCGTGTCGGCGTACGACTCGCGGCCGGCCCCGCCGCCCAACTCGTCGGCCGTGTACGTGTTGAAGTCGCAGTAGCCGCACCGGCTGGCGCAGAACGGCACGTGCACGTACACGCCGAAGCCGCGTGCGCCGACGGCGCGGGTGGCGGTGGCGGGCAGCGATCCGTCGACGGGGACGGCTTCGCCTTCTGGAAGGACGCCGGGCATGGCCACTAGTGTGCCCGCATGACCTCCTCCGACGCGCTCGTGCGGGTCGCCACGACCCGCGGGGTGACCACCCTCACCCTGAACAGCCCGCACAACCGCAATGCGCTCTCCACGCCGCTGATGACCGAGCTGCTGGCCGGGCTGTCCGCCGCGGTGGCCGACGACGCGGTCCGGGTGGTCGTGCTCGACCACACCGGCCCGGTGTTCTGCTCCGGCGCCGACCTGAAGGAGACCGCCGCCGCGTACGCCAGCGGGACGGTCCCGGCGGGAATGCTCGGCGACGTGCTCGCGGCGGTGTGGGAGTGCCCGAAGCCGGTGGTGGCCCGGGTGGCCGGGCCGGCGCGGGCCGGCGGGCTGGGCCTGATCGCGGCGGCCGACCTGGCGTTCTGCGCCCAGGAGGCGACGTTCGCCTTCACCGAGGTGCGGATCGGGGTGGTCCCGGCGGTGATCTCAGCGACCGTGCTTCCCCGACTGGCCCCCCGGGCGGCCGCCGAGCTGTACCTGACCGGCGACACCTTCGACGGCCGGCGGGCCGCCGAGATCGGCCTGGTCACCTCCGCCGTGTCGGCCGACGGGCTGGACGCGGCGGTGGAGCGGGCGTGCGCGTCGCTGGTGCGGGGCGCACCGCACGCGCTGGCCGGGGTGAAGGCCCTGCTGCGCCGGCCACCGGCCACCGACCTGCGCGCCGAGATCGCCGAGCTGGCCGCCGTGTCGACGGGATTCTTCCTCTCCGAGGAGGGGCGCGAGGGGGTGCTGGCGTTCCGGGAGAAGCGGGACGCGAGCTGGGTGCCGACCGCCTGAGGCGTTTCCCGGCCCGGCCGGCGGGAAAGCCCGCCGTCACCGCGCCCGTCGCGCCCCGCCGCCGGGCCGGACGGGACGCGCCGCTCTCGCGCCGGACGGGACGCGCCACCAGGCCGGACGGGACGCGCCGCCCTCGCGCACAAAATGTGGTCGACTCGCTACGGAACGGAGCGAATCGGTCGGACCAGCCGGTCAGCGACGGCGGGGACGTACTCTTGGCGGAGCCGTCGAACGGGGGGTGCGGGTGCGAGGTCGGGCAGTCGTCGCAGTCGGTGTCGTCGTCGCCGTCGTCGCAGTCGTCGGGATCTGGCTCGTGATCCGCCAGGCGGGTGAGCGACTGCGGCTCCCCCTGTCCAGCCGGACCTGCGTCGTGCAGGCGGACGGCCAGGTGCGCCTCGACGCCGACCAGATGGCCAACGCCGCCACCATCGCGGCGATCGGCACCCAACGGAAGATGCCGGAGCGCGCCGTGGTGGTGGCTCTCGCCACGGCGTACCAGGAGTCCGGGCTGCGCAACCTCGACGGCGGCGACCGCGACTCGGTGGGGCTGTTCCAGCAGCGGCCGAGCCAGGGCTGGGGCACCGAGGCGCAGATCGGCGACCCGCGATACGCGACCAACAAGTTCTACGCCGCCCTCAAGCGGGTGCGCGGCTGGGAGAAGATGCGGGTCACCGAGGCGGCACAGAGGGTGCAGCGCTCGGCCTACCCGGAGGCGTACGAGAAGTGGGCCGACGAGTCGCAGGTGTTGACCCGGGCGCTGCTCGGTCAGGCGACCGGGGCCGTGGCCTGCACCGTGGGGTCGACGCCGGTGATGCGCGGCGAGGCCGCAGCGGCGGCGCTGACCCGGGGCCTGAGCCTGGACTGGGCGCCGCCGGGGACGGTGTCGCCGGCCGAGCTGACCGGGCTCGCCGTGCCGGCCACCGACCAGCGCGACGGCTGGCGGTACGCCCACTGGCTCGTCTCACACGCCTCCGACCACGGGGTGAAGCGGGTCCGCTTCGGCGGGTTGGAGTGGACCGCCGAGGCCGGCACCTGGGATCGGGTGGCCGATGCCCCGGCTGCCGACCGGCGGGTCGTCGCGGAGGTCTTCGGCGACTCCTGACCGCCCCGGATCTTCCCACCGACGGTCACCGCACAATCCGGCATAGGGGGGCACTTTCCCCGAGCAAGCCCCAGATTGTGACCCTCCGCACCCGACCGGCTGCCGATCGTCGGGCCACCGTCCGGGGCCGGGCGGGCGCGACGCCCACCCCGATACCGGCGCAGTACCATCGGCTGCCTGTGCCAGAAATGGTTTCCTCATGGGGAGGGGTACTACGCGGTGTTCGATTACGACGGCCGGACCGGCTACGAACCGATCAGCGACACCGATCGCAAGGAGTTTCACGAGCAGGGGTTCCTCCTGCTGCGGAACGTGCTGACGGAGGACCACCGGGCCGCCCTGGAGGAGGCCGTCGACCGCGTCTACGCGGAGGAGCAGACCAAGGGCAACACCACCAAGGACGGCACCCTGCACCTGCTGGGCTTCCTTGATCGGGACGAGCTCTTCGGCAACCTGCTCACCCACCCGATCGCCTTCCCGTACATGTGGGGCCTGGCCGGGTGGAACATCTACACCCACCACAACCACCTGGACGTCACCCCGCCGGCGGCGGAGCCGGAGAAGCCGTACTGGGGTTGGCACCAGGACGGGTACCGGCAGAACTCCGACCCGGAGACGATGGACCCGAACCTGCCCCGGCCGATGTTCTCGCTGAAGGTGGCGTACGTGCTCTCCGACCTGTCGGAGACCGGGCGCGGCGCGACCAAGGTCATCCCGGGCAGCCACCTGTGGAACTCCCTGCCCCGGCCGGACGACCTGACGGTGCACAACCCGGACCCGGAGGGCACGGTGGAGATCACCGCCAAGCCGGGCGACGCGTTCATCTTCGACCGCCGCCAGTGGCACTCCCGGTCGACGAACCTGTCCTCCATCACCCGCAAGATGCTTTTCGTCGGCTACACCTACCGGTGGATCCGCCCCCTCGACGAGCTGCACATCGACCCGGAGAGCGAGTGGTGGGCCAACCGCACGCCGGTGCAGCGCCAGCTCTGCGGCGAGGGCACCCACACCGCGAACTACTGGGGCATCAACTGGAACGGGTACGTCGACGACGAGATCCCGCTGCGCAAGGAGCTCAAGGAGCGCGGCCAGCTCGACCGCAACATCCCCTGGCTCCGCTGACGCGATAGGCGAGGGGCCTCCTGTCGGCGCGCGTCGCACACGGCAGGAGGCCCCTCCGCACGCCCGGCGCGGTCAGGGCCGCCCTGCGGCGAGGCGGCGGCGGGCCTTCTCCCGGACCGACTCCGGCAGCTCGGGGACGTCGAGCAGCCGGGGCAGCAGCTCCGGCTCCAGGGTGCCGGCCCGGAACACCTCGCCGACGGTGACCCCGTGCGCCGGCCGGTCCACCACCTCGACCGGGTCGCCCGCGCCGACCTCGCCCTCCCGGAGCACCCGCAGGTACGCCCCGGGCGCGGCCCGCGCGGTGAACCGCTTGATCAGGTCGGGCACGCCCCAGAACCCGGCGAACGTGGTGCACGGCGTGCGCGGCTTGGTCACCTGGAGCAGGGCCGAGCCGACCAGCCACTGTTCCCCGATCACCGCCCCGGTCACGTCCACGGCGTACGTGGTCAGGTTCTCGCCGAAGCCACCCGGCCGGACGTCCCGGCCCAGCTCGGCCGCCCACCAGGCCGCGTCCTCCTCGGCGTACGCGTAGACCGTCTGGTCGGGGCCGCCGTGGTGGGCCCGTTCCGCGATGAAGTCCCCGTCGACGCCATCGGCCCGCAGCAGCACCGGCCCGTCGACCGGTCGCTTGTCGATCCCGCTGCGGCCGCTCGCGTCGCCCGCCCACTCCGCCTCGGTCACCACGCCGAGGTTCACCGCCACCAGCCTGCCCGTCATGGCGCCAGCCTACGGTGCGGCCTCCGCGACCGCCGTCCCCGGAACGGCCTCCGGCGACCGCCGTTCCCGGAGCGGCCGAGGCCTCGCCGCCGGGCGACGGGCAGGGTCCACTCCGGACGTCACGCGCCCGGCCGGCCCCTGCCCGCGCCTCAGCCCTTGACGGCGCCCGCCACCAGGCCGGAGACCATCCGGCGCTGCACCAGCAGGAAGAAGATGATCACCGGTAGGGCGAACAGCGTCGAGGCGGCCATCACCGGCCCCCACGCGGTGTCGTCCCGGCCGAAGAAGAACGTCATCGCCACCGGCAGGGTGTACCGGTCCTGATCGTTGATGAACGTCAGCGCGAAGATCAGCTCGTTCCAGGCGGTGATGAAGGAGAAGATGCTGGTCGCCACCAGGCCGGGCGCGACCAGCGGGAACAGGATGCGGCGGAAGGTCTGAAACCGGCTCGCCCCGTCGATCGCCGCGGCCTCCTCGAGTTCCTTGGGCACCGCGGCCACGAAGCCGCGCAGCATCCAGACCGCGAACGGCAGCGAGAATCCGAGGTAGGTGAGGATCAGGCTGGGCAGGGTGTTGTAGAGGCCCAGCCGCTGGATCATCAGGAACAGCGGGATGACCAGCGCCTCCAGCGGAATCATCTGCACCACCAGCAGCATGATCAGGAAGCTGGTCCGCAGCTTGAACCGGAACCGGGCCACCGCGGTCGCCGCGAGCAGCGCGACCAGGCCGCTGAGCACCACGGTCGAGACCGCCACCAGGAGGCTGTTGAGGAAGAAGTCCGCGAACGTCACGCCGGGGATCAGGTTCCCGGTAAGGATCTCCCGGTAGTGCTCCAGCGTCGGATGGGCCGGCACCGGCCGGGGCGTGGCCGAGAAGATCTCCCGGTTCGGCTTGAGCGACGTCGCGATCATCCAGTAGACCGGGAACGCCGCGAAGAGCGCCACCAGCAGGCCCGCGCCGTTGAGGGCGACCCGCCTCACCATCGTGCCGCGCTTCACGACTCCTCCTCCTGCTTGAGCACCATCCGCACGTAGAGGCCGGTCACCAGCAGCAGGATCAGCGTGAGGATGACGGCGACCGCCGCGCCCAGGCCGTACTTGGGGGGCGGGGAGAACGCCTCGGCGTACGAGTAGATCGAAAGCATGAACGTCGGCCGGTCCTGGGTGCCGCCGGCCAGCACGAACTGCTGGGTGAAGACCTTGAAGTCCCAGATGGTGGAGAGCACCACCAGGATCCCGAAGACCGGGCGCAGCAGCGGGAAGGTGATCCTCCAGAACACCTTCCACGAGCTGGCCCCGTCCACCCGGGCGGCCTCGTGTAACTCGCTCGGCACGCTCTTGAGCCCGGCCAGCACGCTGACGGCGATGAACGGGAAGGAGTGCCAGACCACCACGAGGGTGAGGATCGAGAAGAACAGCAGCGGCGAATTGAACCAGCCGTAGCCGGTCCAGTCGGCGCGCCCGAACAGCGCGTTCGACAGCCCGTCAGGCAGGGCGTTGAACATCCAGGTCACCAGGCCGGAGGTGTCGTCGAACATCCACTTCCACACGATGGTGCCGGTCAGCGCCGGGGTGGCCCAGGCCAGCATCACGCAGCTCGCGACGAAGGTGGCCATCCGCTTGCCCAGCCGGTTGAGCAGCAGCCCGACCAGGGTGCCCAGGATCATCGTCAGGGCCACGTTGGCCACGGCGAACAGGACCGTGTTGCGCAGCACCGTCAGGAAGAACGGGTCCCCGAGGATCTCGGCGTAGTTGCCGAAACCCACCCAGGGCCATTCCCGGTCGCCGCGCAACTGCCGGACGTTGTTCAGCCGGAAGAAGGACATCGCCACCACCTGGCCGAGCGGCCACAGCAGCAGCACGCAGATGACCACCAGGCAGGGCAGGAGCAGCAGGTAGGGCAGGCGGTCCACCCGGCGACGCCGCCGCGCGGGATTCTCCCGCGCGGCGGACGTCTCCGACGCCTTGGTCAGGGTGGTCACTTCGCGTTGAGGATGCTTTCCATCTCGGCAGCCGCCTCGGCGGTGGCCTTCTCGACCGTCTTCTGACCCTTGATGACCGAGCTGTTCATGGCCTGGGTCACCGTCTTCGTGCGGCTGGCCTCGACCCACTTCGGGGTGAGCGGGGTCAGCTTCGTGTTCTGCATCGTCGTGGCGAATGCCGCCATGAACTTGTCGTTGGCGTACTCGCCGCCGCTGACCAGGTCGGAGTAGACCGGGAAGAAGCCGAGGCTGCTGGCGAACTCCTTGTCCTTCTGCTTGCTCAGCAGCACGGTCAGGTAGTCCCAGGCGAGGTCCTGCTTCTTGCTGTCCTTCCACAGGGCGATGTCCGAGCCGCCCGCGAAGGCCGGGGCCGGCTTGCCGTCCGGGCCGGGGATGGGGAAGGTGCCCCAGACCTTCTCGATCTCGGGGTTGTCCTTCTTGATCGCGCCGGCCTGCCAGCTACCGCCGAAGGCCATCGCGGCCTTGCCGGTGGCGAACTGGGTCCGGGCGTCGATCTCGTTCCACCCGGCGGCGGCCGGCGGGGCGACCTTGTGCACGGTGACCATGTCGGTCCAGAACTTGACCGCCTTCTGGGCCTCCGGGGTGTTGTAGCCGGACTTCCAGCTGTCACCCTGCTTGGTGGCGATCTCGCCGCCCGCGCCCCAGAGGAAGGAGTAGAACGGCAGCTCCGAGTTGCCCGGCAGCGCGATGCCGTAGGTGCCCGGCTTCTTCGCCTGGACGGCCTTCGCGGCGGCGACCAGCTCGTCCCAGCTCGTCGGCGGCTTCACGCCGGCCTCGGCGAACCAGTCGGTGCGGTAGTACAGCGCGCGGACGCCGGCGTACCACGGCACGCCGTACTGCTTGCCGTCGAGCTGGGCGTTCTTGACCAGGTCGGGGAGGATGTCCTTGCCCTCGGACCAGCCACCGAGCTTGCCGGTGACGTCGGCGAGCGCCTCCTGGGCGGCCCAGCCCTGGGTCTCGGTGTTGCCGAGCTCGGTGACGTCGGGTCCCTCACCGCCGGCGAGCGCCGCCTGGAACTTCTTCGGCGCCTCGAGCCAGGGAATGTACTGCACGACCACGTCGGTGTCGGGGTGCTTCTTCTTGAACTCGGTCTCGACGCCGTCGAGGAACTTGGTCTGCGCCTCGCTGCCCTCGCCCATCATCCAGACCGTCAGCTTGCTGTTGTCCGCGGCCTCGTCGTCCCCCGAGCCGCCGCAACCGGCGAGCACCATCGCGGCCGACGCCACCACGGCGGTGACCGGGGCCAGCCGTTTCCACCTGTTCACGCCACATCTCCCTCGCGCCGTCCTGGCACTAACCTTCTGCGCCGCACCTTAGTAGGAAAATTTCCTTTACGACAGGGGGTGGGGTCCCGAGGTGCAGCCGGTCGATGGCCGGTTGCCCGGAAGCGAGGCGACGGTACCGCAGGCGGGGGCGCGGGGGCAGTCCCAACATCGGCCAGAAGTGGGCGTAACGCAGCGAGCGGGGGCCCCCCCCGGGGGGGGGGGGGCCCCCCGCCCGCCGGGGGGGTTAAACCGGGGGGGAGCCCCGGCCACCGGCCACACGTGGGCGTAACGCAGCGCGCGGGCGCCCGACCGGTGAGGTCGGGCGCCCGCTCGCGGACGGTGCTGTTACCGGTGGCTGACGCCGCGGCGACCACCCACGCCGGCCACGATCGCGACCGCGATGGCGGCGACGACGACCTGCACCAGCAGCTCGGTCCAGTCGACCCCGGCGGTGTCGGTGGAGATGCCGATGGCGTTGGCCAGCACGGTGCCGAGCAGGGCCGCGCCCACACCGACGAGCATGTGCAGCCAGATCGGCATGTTCTGCCGGCCCGGCACGACCAGGCGGCCCAGGGCGCCCACGATCAGACCGACGATGAGCGCGGTGATGATTCCGGTAACGGTCATGGTCGTTCTCCTTCAGAAGGCTTCATAAGTATTGATCGCTGTGGTGACAACTAAGTTCCCGGCCCACCGAAAACCCAAACCCGTCATCCGGACATTGCCTGGGGCAACCGCCACTCGGGACATCTGGTCAGCTCAGGCTGCCTGCGGCTGCCCCTCGGCGCAATCGCCCACCCTGCGGGCACACCGGAACGCACATTCACGAGAGACACTCGTGCACACTTTTCGCCTTCGGCACGGCGCGGAAAGGCCGGACGCACGCGAGGGGCGCCCGACCACTGTGGTCGGGCGCCCCTCGGGAGAAAACGGCGTGCCGTTACCGGTGGCTGACGCTCCGGCGACGGCCGACACCGGCGACCAGGGCCACGGCGACGGCGGCCAGCACGACCTGCACCAGCAACTCGGTCCAGTCGATCCCGGCCGTCTCGGTGGCGATGCCCACGGCGCGGGCGAGCACGGTGCCGAGCAGCGCGGCGCCGACACCGATCAGCATGTGCAGCCAGATCGGCATGTTCTGCCGGCCCGGGACGACCAGGCGGCCCAGAGCGCCGACGATGAGACCAACAACGAGTGCGGTGATGATGCCCCAAACGGTGAGCTCCACGGTCGCCCTCCTCCTAAAGATGTGTCACAACGGTGTGTTGTTGCTGTCGTGACCGCTAAGTTCCCGAGGGCCCGAAAATCCAAACCGGGTTCGCCGCCGATCTGCTGCCGCACGTCGATGCCGCCACCTCTCCGCACCCCCAGGGGCGGCAAAAGGCCAGGTGGAAGGGCTCCCACCGCCCCTGGGCGCGCGTTGCCGGGCCCGGAAAAATCCTTCCGGTACGCCCGGACTACTTCTTGCCGGCGGTCTTGCCGTCGCCGTCGTCGGAGGAGAGGGCGGCGATGAAGGCCTCCTGGGGGACCTCGACCCGGCCCACCATCTTCATCCGCTTCTTGCCCTCCTTCTGCTTCTCCAGCAGCTTGCGCTTGCGGCTGATGTCACCGCCGTAGCACTTGGCGAGCACGTCCTTGCGGATGGCCCGGATGGTCTCCCGGGCGATCACCCGGCTGCCGATCGCGGCCTGGATGGGCACCTCGAACTGCTGCCGGGGAATCAGCTTGCGCAGCTTCGCCGCGATGGTGACGCCGTAGTTGTACGCCTTGTCCTTGTGCACGATGGCGCTGAACGCGTCCACCGGCTCGCCGTGCAGCAGGATGTCCACCTTGACCAGGTCGGACGCCTGCTCGCCCGAGGGCTCGTAGTCCAGCGAGGCGTAGCCCTTGGTGCGGCTCTTGAGCTGGTCGAAGAAGTCGAAGATGATCTCCGCGAGGGGCAGCGTGTAGCGCAGCTCCACCCGGTCGGCCGAGAGGTAGTCCATCCCGAGCAGGTTGCCCCGGCGGCCCTGGCACAGCTCCATCACCGCGCCCACGTAGTCGTTCGGGGTGAGCACGGTGGCCCGCACGACCGGCTCGTACACCTCGGCGATCCGGCCGGCGGGGTACTCGCTCGGGTTGGTCACGACGATCTCCTGGCCGTCCTCCGTGATGGCCCGGTAGACCACGTTCGGCGCGGTGGAGATCAGGTCGAGGTTGTACTCCCGCTCCAGCCGCTCCCGGATGATCTCCAGGTGCAGCAGGCCGAGGAAGCCGCACCGGAAGCCGAAGCCGAGGGCACCGGAGGTCTCCGGCTCGTAGTCGAGCGCGGCGTCGTTGAGCTTGAGCTTGTCCAGCGCCTCGCGCAGGTTGGGGTAGTCGGATCCGTCGATCGGGTAGAGGCCGGAGTAGACCATCGGCTTCGGGTCCTTGTAGCCGCCGAGCGCCTGCGTCGCCGGCCTGGCGTTGATGGTGACCGTGTCGCCGACCCGGGACTGGCGGACGTCCTTCACGCCGGTGATCAGGTAACCCACCTCGCCGACGCCGAGCGCGTCGGCCTTCACCATCTCCGGCGAGATGACGCCGATCTCCAGCAGTTCGTGGACGGCCCCGGTGGACATCATCTTGATCCGGTCCCGGGCGCCGATCCGGCCGTCGATCACCCGGACGTAGGTGACCACGCCCCGGTAGACGTCGTACACCGAGTCGAAGATCATCGCCCGGGCGGGCGCGTCGGCGTCGCCGACCGGCGGGGCGAGCTGCCGGACGATCTCGTCGAGCAGGTACGGCACGCCGACGCCGGTCTTGCCGGAGACCCTGATGCAGTCCGACGGCTCGCAGCCGATCAGGTGGGCCAGTTCCTCGGCGTACTTCTCGGGCTGGGCGGCCGGCAGGTCGATCTTGTTGAGCACCGGGATGATCCGCATGTCGTTCTCGAGCGCCAGGTAGAGGTTCGCCAGGGTCTGCGCCTCGATGCCCTGGGCGGCGTCGACCAGCAGGACCGCCCCCTCGCAGGCGGCGAGCGACCGGGACACCTCGTAGGTGAAGTCGACGTGGCCCGGGGTGTCGATCATGTTGAGCACGGCCTGTTCGCCGACCCGGTCGCCCTCGCGGACCGTCCACGGCATCCGGACGGCCTGGCTCTTGATGGTGATGCCGCGCTCGCGCTCGATGTCCATCCGGTCGAGGTACTGCGCGCGCATCTGCCGGGGGTCGACCACGCCGGTGAGCTGCAGCATCCGGTCAGCCAGGGTCGACTTCCCGTGGTCGATGTGGGCGATGATGCAGAAGTTCCGGATGCGCGCCGGGTCGGTGGCACCGGGAGCGTTCGCGCCGGAATCGAGCGTCGGTGGCACAGCGGTCCGTTCTGGTCGGCTGACGTGAGCGGGCCGACGCGACGCCGGCCCCCTCTATGATCCCACGTCGCCCCGGGCCCGATCGGATCACTCCTCCCGCCGCCCGGGGCGGGGCCGGCGGCTCACTCCTCGGGCGGCTCGACGAAGAGCGCGGCAAGCTTCGGCAGCCGGCGCTGGGCCTCCTCCTCGTCGTCGAAGTCCCAGAACTCGCCCAGCTCCGGGTAGGGCGTCTCCGGGACCGCCGGCAGCTCGCTGGCGGTCGCCTTCCGATACGCCTCCTCGGCGACCGTGAGCATCTGCTCGGCCTCGAACTCCTCGCCGGTGAGCGCCGCCTGACGGATCTGCGGCAGCGCCGCCAGCGAGTCCGGGTCGGCCACCGCGCGAGCGAAAACCTCCCGGCCCTGGGTGATCAGCCAGCCCCGGAAGTACTCGAAGCCGTCGTCGGACGCGCCCCCGTTGATCAGGTACGCCGCGCCCCAGAGATCAGCGCGGTAGGACGCCACCATGACTCGGCGCTGGTGCTGCGCGTACCCGACGATGTCGGCGGCATCGCGCTCGGCCAGCAGCGCGACGGCCCGGGCGGCGACCGGCCCGGCCGCGCCGCCCCCGCCGGCCCGGGCCCGGTCGATCAACTGCCAGAAGTCGTCGGTCCTCATGCTCCGCAGTCTGACAGAGCCGGCCGCCGCCACGGCGGTCGCGCGGGTCGTGGCGGTCCCGCACGGCACGCGCGGGCCCTGCGCCGACCCGGGCGGGCAGGCCACGGGCACCGCGGGTCACGGGCGGCCGGGCGCGGGCGGGAACATCGCCGCCAGGTGCGGGTACCGCCGGGCGAACTCCGCCGGATCGTCCGACTCCTCCGGCTCATCGCCGAGGTCCGGCGATTCGTCGCCCGGCTCGCCGACGCGCGCGAGCATCGCGTCCTCCAGACCCTCGGCGACACCGGTGATCCGCTCGTACGCCTCGCCCGCCACGTAATCGAGGGACTCCCAGTCCGGCCACTCGTCGTCGGACCACTCCCGAGTGGGGCGGCCGGCCAGCCGGCACACCTGGGGAACGTCGGCCAGGGTGTCCGGAGCCGCCACCGCCCGCTCGAAGACCGGCCGCCCCAACCCGACCAACCACGCCTGGAAGTAGCGGAACCCGTCGTCGGAGCAGAGCCCACCGCAGATCCGCAGCGCGGCGTCCCAGAGCCGCGTGGTGTCGGCCCGGGCGTGGGCCTCGTCCAGCCGAAGCTGAAAGTCGACCACCTCCGTCGCGGGGAGGCCGGCGAGCCGGTCCGTGAGCCAGGTCAGCCGTCCGGCCGGGTCGCCGGCGGCCCGGTCGGACGCCTCCACCAGCGCCCAGAATTCCTCGGTGTCCACGGCGGCATCATCGCGCGGCGGCACGACATTCCGCCGGGGCCGGCACGGGCTGCGTGAGCGGGGCGGCGTTGCGGGCGAGGTCGGCGAGGTGGCGGCGGGCAGGGTCAACGGCGCCCGGCGGGCGGTGCACCGGGCACGGGTGGGGCAGCATGGTCGGATGGTCCCGATCTCACTCCCCCCGGTGCCGTACGACGCGACCGCGCTGCGCCCCGGCTGGGCGGAACTGCCGGCCGGCCTGCGGGCGGCGGTGACCGCCCGACTGGGCGGCCCGGTGGCGGCGGCCCGGGTGGCCGGGGCCGGATTCACCCGGGGCTTCGCCGCCGTGCTGGAGACCGCCGACGGGCGGCGGACCTTCGTCAAGGCGGCCTCGCTGACCGAGCAGCGGCACCTCGCCGACTGGTACGCCCGGGAGGCCGCCGTCCTGGACCGGCTCCCCGCCGGCCTGCCGGTCCCCCGCCCGCGCTGGACGGTGGCGACGGCCGGCTGGTACGCGCTCGGCCTGGACGCGATCGACGGTCGCACGCCCGCACTGCCGTGGACCCCGGCGGACCTCGACGCGACCCTCGCCGGGTACGCCGAGGTGGCCGCCGCGCTGGCCGACCCGCCCGCCGAACTGGTGGGGCTCGACCTGCCCCGGCTCGCCGATCTGGCCCGGGAGGACATCCTCTGGTGGGGCGAGGTGGCCGCCGGCCGGGAGCCGGCCCCGGAGCTGCCGCCCTCGGCCCGGGACCGGCTGCCCGAGCTGGTCGCGCTGGAGTCGCGCCTGCCCGGGTACGCCGAGCGCGGCGGGCTGGCCCACGGCGACCTGCGGCTGGACAACGTACTCGTCGATCCGAACGGCCGGGCGTGGTTCTGCGACTGGACCTGGATCTGCCACGGGCCGGCCTGGTTCGACCTGGTCAGCCTGCTGATCACCGCCCACGCCAGCGGCCTGGCCGCCGACGGGCTCTTCGCCGGGCACCCGGCGGCGGCCGGCGCACCCCCGGACGCCCTGGACGTGACCCTCGCCGCGCTCTCCGGGTACCTGCTCACCTCGGCCGCAGCCGGGCCGACGAGCGCGTCACCGCACATCCGGGCACACCAGCGGTGGAGCGGCGGGCAGGCGCTGGGCTGGCTCGCCGTCCGGCAGGGCTGGGCGGCGGCGGGCCGGGAACCGACCACCTCGGGGCCGCAGAAGTGAGCCGTTTTGGCTCGTCCGGGCGGACCTGGTAACCTGGCCATTCGCGCAGCGATGACGCATGCTCGTCGCAGCGGAATGCAGACCATACCGAGCTATCAAGACGAGGCTGTCGCGTGGCGAACATCAAGTCCCAGATCAAGCGCAACCGGCAGAACGAGAAGCGCCGGCTGCGTAACAAGTCGGTCAAGTCGTCGCTGAAGACCGCCATCCGCAAGTTCCACGAGGCTGCGGAGGCCGGTGACTCCGAGAAGGCCACCGTCCTCATGCAGGACGCCTCGCGCAAGCTTGACAAGGCTGTCAGCAAGGGCGTGATCCACTCGAACCAGGCGGCGAACCGCAAGTCGGCGATCGCCAAGCGCGTGACCTCGCTCGCTGCCTGACTGACGTCCACAGACCTGACCGGAAGCCCCGGGACCAACCGGGGCTTCCGGCTTTCTGTGCGTCCGCGCCGACCTCCCGCGCGTCGGCTCCGGCGCGCTGCGTAGCCCGCTCTGGGGTTTCCGTGCTGCGGGCACGTTCGCAGCCCATGTCCCGGACCGGGCTGACCAGCCGACTCGTCCTCAACCGCCGCACCATCGGGGGCACCCGGGCTCGCTCGGCGACCCGCGCCTGGATCAGGGGCGGGGACCGGGGGTGTGCTCCGGGCGGGTGTGATCCGGGAGGCCGGGCTCCGCACGGCGGAGCCCGTGGCGGGGCCGTTCTGCGCGTCCCGCCGGCTCGGGATGGACGAGAACGCCCGGGATGGCCCGCGAGGCCGAACCCGGAGCGTCGCGCGGGCCAGCACCGGACGAACTGGCGACACCGATCGCGCCCCGGCCACCAGCGCCCCCGCCCGCGTGACCGGTGCCCGCGTGACCAGCCGCACCCCGGGCAGCGTGACCAGCCGCCCCGGGACGGCCACCGACGCCGTGGACCGTGGCACGCCCGACCACGGGCTCCATCTGCCGGCGGAACCGGTCCCGCTCCTGCTCCGGCACGAGCGCGGCCGTCCGGACCACCGCCTCCGCCACCATGTCGTTCAGCTTGACCATCGCCGCCACGGCGGCGGGCAGCACGAGCACCGCCCACCAGGTCACCAGCTCGGCCAGGGCGAGCAGGACGGCCAGCGCGACGGCACCCTCGAAGAAGAGGAAGCAGAGCACCCCGCCGGGGTTGACGAAGCGCAGGCCGAGGGCCCGGGCGTAGAGGGGGCGATACCGCTCCTGGGCGGAGGGGACCGTCGCCCACGACACCCGAACCGGCCGGTTCACCGGGCGCCGCCCTGCCTGGCCGCCGCCACCGAGAACACCGCCCGCTCCAGCGCGTACGCGCGGTCGTCCGAGCCGCCCTTGACCGCCGCGTTGCACTCGGCGGCGGCCCGCATCGCCTGCACCAGGCCCTCCGGCGTCCAGCCCCGGGCCCGCTGCTGGGCGCTCTTGACCTTCCAGGCCGGCATCCCGAGGGTGCCCGCCAGCTGGTACGGGTCGCCCCGCCCCGCCGCGGCGACCCGGGCGACGGTGCGGACGCCGTCGGCGAGGGCATCGGCGATCGGGACCGGGTCGACGCCGACGTGCAGCGCCCAACGCAGCGCCTCCAGCGCAGCCGGCACGTCGCCGATCAGGGTGGCGTCGGCGACGGTGAAGCCGCTCACCTCGACCCGTCCCTTGTAGTAGCGGGCCACGGTGTCGGCCCCGATCCGCCCGTCGGTGTCGGCGATCAGCTGGGAACACGCGGCGGCCAGCTCGCGCATGTCGTTGCCGACCGCCGCGATGAGCGCCTCAGCCGCGTCGTCGGTGCATTTGCCGCCGGCCCGGCGGATCTCGTCGCGGACGAAGGCCACCCGCTCGCGGTGCCCCTTGAGTTTCGCGGCCGGCACCACCGTGGCGCCCGCCGCCCGCAGCCCGTCCGCGAACGCCTTGCCCTTGGCCCCCCCGAGGTGCAGCACGACGAGCTGAACGTCCGGGTCCGGGTTCTTCGCGTACGCCAGCAGCGCGGCGGCCAGGTCCTTGCGGGCGTCCTGACCGGAGCGCAGCACCAGCACCCGTCGACCGCCGAACAGCGACGGGCTGAGCATCTCGGCGATCTCACCGACGGTCAGCGCCCCGGCCTGGTACTCCCGGACGTCGACCTCGGGGTCGACGTCGCGGGCCCTGGCCACGGTCTCGGCCACCGCGCGCGTGGCGAGCAGCTCCTCGTCGCCGAGGACGAGCAGAATGGGGGCGAGGTCGGCGGCGGTCACGCCGCCCATATTCGCACGCCGCCCACGGGATCGTGCCTGCTCGTTGAGGCCGACGAAGGCAGAGCCCGCACTCAGCGCAAATCCAGACATTTACGCTAATCCCCCTGCCAATGCCGCCAATAGCCATTACTCCTCAGCGTTGCCGTCGTCCCGGGGCGACGCCCCGGTTCACCACGGCCATTCCGTCCCGCCCCAGCACCACTGCCACGTCGCCGTCGGTGTCCGTACGCAGCACCCGCGCCCCGCCCCGGGCGATCCGGGCGAGCACGGCGGCGTTCGGGTGCCCGTAGGAGTTGCCGACCCCCACCGGGACCAACGCGACCCTCGGCCGGACCGCGTCCAGGAACGCCGGCTCCTGATACGCCGACCCGTGGTGGGCGACCTTGAGCACGTCGGCGCGTACGCCACCGGGTGGCGACCGCTCGAGCAGCGCCCGCTGCTCCTCGGTCTCGGCGTCCCCGGCGAGCAGGATCCGCACCCCGGCCACCGTGGCGCGCAGCACGAGCGAGTTGTTGTTCGGATCGGACCGGGTCCCCCGCAGGGGGTACGGCGGGCCGAGCACTACGAGTTCCAGCCCGCCGACCCGGTACGTCCAACCCGCCGTGGCCACGGCCGTCCCCGCCCCGCCCGTCGCGGCGGCAGCGCGTACCAGATCCCGCCCGGCGGCGGGCTCGGGCCACTGCGGCGTGCGCACCGCCGCCACCCGGCGGCCCCGGAACACCCCGGCCACCCCGCCGATGTGGTCGACGTGGAGGTGGCTGAACAACAGCAGCGGGACCTCCCGTACGCCCAGCCGACGCAGGCAGCCGTCCACGGCCGCCGGGTCCGGCCCGGCGTCGACCACCACCGCCCGGCCGGCGCCCGCCGGCAGCACCAGCGCGTCGCCCTGGCCCACCGCGCACGCCACCACCACCCAGCCGGGCGGCGGCCAGCCGGCGGCCACCAGGCGTACGGGCAGGGTGCCGGCGATCACGGCGACCGCGACCACCGCCACCAGCCGGCGTATCAGCGGCCGACGGGTGGCGATCAGCAGCGCCACGGTCAGCCCGGCCAACAGCAGCGCCCCCGGCATCCCACCCGGCCAGGGCAGCGCGCCCGCCGGCAGCCGCGCACCGTACCGGGCCACCGTGACCAGCCACCAGGCCGGCCAGCTCGCCAGCCAGGCCGCGAACTCCGCCCCCGCCGGCCAGACCGGGGAGAGCACCGCCGCCGCCACCCCGAGCACCGTGGCCGGCGCGATCGCCGGCACCACCAGCAGATTCGCCGGCACGGCGACCAGGCTCACCGTCCCCGAGATCCCGGCCACCACCGGGCCGCAGGCGAGCTGGGCGGTAGCCGGCACGGCCAGCGCCTCGGCGAGCCCCGGCGGCACGCCCCGCCGTCGCAGGCCGTCCCGCCACCCCGGGGCGAGCAGCAGCAGGCCGGCGGTGGCCAGCACGGACAGCGCGAACCCGGGGTCGCCGGCCAGGTCCGGGTCGAGCAGCACCAGCCCGGCCACCGCCGCGGCGAGCGCCGGCAGGGCCGCCCGGGGCCGCCCGGCGGCCAACGCCGCGAGGCCGATCGCGCCCATGGTGGCGGCGCGCACCACGCTGGGCGAGGGGCGGACCAGGATGACGAAGCCGACCAGGGCCAACGCGCACAGCCCGACGGCCACCCGGGGACCGGCCCGGGACCAGCGGGCCAGCAGCAGCACCGCCCCCACGACGATCGCGACGTTGGAGCCGGACACCGCGTTCAGGTGTGTCACCGCGCAAGTAAGGCGGGTATAAATCTTCCTGCCGTGACCTGCGCAAACTCTCCAGTCAGTCCTGATCTGGACTGAATATGGGGGCTGAGCTGGGTAAATGTAGATCAACTGAGTAGCGCTTCAATCGATGAAGCGCTACAGTGGAGGCACGGGCGAGAAACCAGCGCCACCCGGCGCAAGGTCCGCACGACGGCCCCAGACACAAACCGGTTGGCTACCGGGGGTCGATAGGTCCTGATGAGTAGCGATGCGCGCTGTAGAAGCGCGCGATGGGCCCGGACGGCACCGGGACGCAGAGGGTGGGGAGCCTAGCCAGGCGGGGCCACCAGGAAGCAACTTTCCTGGAGCCTTGCCATGTCTGTCGAGACACGAGCCCAGCGCGCCGCGCGCACCCTCACCCAGCGCACCACGCCTGAATGGCGTCGGGAGCGCGCCCGGAAGGCTCACCTGGCCGCCGCCGTGAAGGCCGTGGTGGAGCGGGCCCCGGAGCTGACCCCTGAGCAGACCGCGAAGCTGCGCGCCATCTTCGGGGGTGCGGCCCGATGAGCGCAGAGAAAAGCGGCCCGCTCCCCAGCAAGGCCGCTCCCCACGCAAGTTCCACCGTTGACTCTACCTCACCAGCCATGATCACGACTGGTGAGCAGGCCCGCGCGCTGGAGATCGCGCGCCAGCTCATCCGGGCCGGCGTCCCAGTCTTCGCGGCGGAGCCGGACCCTCATAGCCCCCTGGGCTACCGCCTCCCGAAGCACTGGGAGAAGACCTACCCCAGCGAGGTGAACCTGGACCGCTGGCGTCCGGGGTGGGCCCTGGCCGCCGTGGGCGGTTCCACGGCGGACTTCCTGGACGTGGACCCGCGCAACGGCGGGGACGCCAGCGTCCAAGAGCTGAAGGCCGCCGGCCACTGGCCGCGTTCCTTCGGTCAGCAGAGCACCCCGTCCGGCGGTACGCACTACGTCATCACGCCGACCGGGGAGCGGAAGGGCGTGCCGCTGGCGGGCCTGGACCTCCAGGCCGGGGACGCCCACGGTGTGGGCCGGGGCTTCGTGTGGATCTCTCCGACCGTGCGCCGGTCGAAGACCACCGGGGAACTGGTGGCGTACCGGTGGGAGGTGGGGCCGGACCTAGAGGGGCTGGAGGAGTGGCGCGGCCAGGATGAGTCCACCGCCGGCATCGTGACCCGCCTCCAGGCGAAGCGGTCCGCCAGCGTGCCGGCGCAGCGCGTAGAGGCGGACACGGCGGACCCGTTCCTGACCGCCTCCTCCGCCAGCCAGGGAGGGGAGCGGGCTTTCACCCAGGCCCAGGCCCAGGACTTCGTCCGGCCCGCGCTCCTGGCGCTCCAGGCCGCCCGCATCGGGGAGATCGAGGAGAAGGCCAACACCGCCGCCGTCATGCTCTCCCGCTTCGTCCCCACCTTCTGGAGGGCGGACGAAGCGTTCCGGTTCCTCACGGACGCGCTCTCGCACACCGCGTACGACCCAGATCACCAGGCTGCCACCTGGCGGGCGGAGAAGTTCCTCCCGGTGCTGGACGGACGCCGGCCCCTCCAGGACCCCTGGAAGGCCGTACGGCGGGCGGAGCAGGCCCCGGGCGGCCAGGAGAAGGCGCGGCCGGACCGGGTGGCCGCGCTCCTCGGGAAGATGCTGGACCCGGACGCCCTGGAGTGTCGGCCCCACCCCCGGCCCTTGGTGCGGGGACTGGTCAACCTGGAGTCCCTGACCTGGATCATCGGAGAGCCGGGGAGCTTCAAGTCCTTCGTGGCCCTGGACCTGGCGGCCCACGTGGGAGCCGGCCTCCCGTGGCGTGGACAGGAGGTGACCCGGGGCCGGGTGCTCTACGTGGCGGCAGAGGGGGCCTCAGGCATGACGCTCCGGATGCGTGCCTGGCGGAAGGTCTACGGGGCCACGCCGGACCTCCTGACGCTCCCGGAGCCGGTCCAGGCGTCCGACCCTCAGGCGTGGGCGGCCCTCGTGGAGGCGTGCCGGGAACTGGGGCCGGTGCTGGTGGTCATCGACACTCAGGCCCGGAACACGGTGGGCATGGAGGAGAACGACAACACCGCAATGGGGGTCTTCATCGAACGGCTGGAGGAGCTGAAGCGGGCTACCGGCGCGTGCGTCCTGGTGGTCCACCACACGGGCCGCAACGGCGGGGACGCCCGTGGGGCCAGCGCCATTGATGGGGCCCAGGACACGGAGCTGAAGGTCATCCGGGCAAAGCCCCGGAGCGCCCTAGCCGCGAAGGTCTCTGTGGAGAAGCAGAAGGACGGGGAGGACGGTTGGCACCTGCCCATCACCCTCCAGAAGGTGAACCTGGGGACCGACCCGGAGACCGGGGAGGAGCTGGGCACGCTCACCCTGGAGCCCTTCGACGCCTTCAACCTGGCGCAGGGGGTGGAGGAGGCCCCGGACTGGCAGGCCAACCTTACGGAGAACCAGCGGGACGTCATGGCGGCCATGCTGGAGCACTCCGACGAGACCGGGGCCACGCGCGCGCAGGCCATCCAGTGGGTCAAGGCACACCGTGAGCACCGGAACCAGCCGGCCATGACCCCCACCTCCTTCGACTCCGCCACGAAGGCACTGAAGGCGAAGGGGCTCCTCCTGAAGGAGGGGACGCGCTGGATCGC
This sequence comes from Micromonospora rubida, assembly GCF_009908295.1. Taxonomy (GTDB): domain Bacteria; phylum Actinomycetota; class Actinomycetes; order Mycobacteriales; family Micromonosporaceae; genus Micromonospora; species Micromonospora rubida. Next base: position 41,623 of record NZ_JAAALO010000010.1, on the reverse strand, counting down.
GGCTGAGTACGCGGAGGCGCACGAGTAGGACGGCCAGGGTAAGTGCCCGGCAAGTGCTGCACTTGACCGCACTTGCCGGGCACTTACCCGAAAGTAGGCGTTGACCTGGGAAAACACTTACACGCACTTACGCACTACTCAAACACTTAGCACACGCACTTACCTCCTCCTCTGGAGGTAAGTGCGTGAAGTACCCGGCCAGGGAGCCCCCCTCCTGGCCGCTGGGTCTGGGTTGCAGGAGGCCCGCCAGACCCGGGCCGGAAGGAGAAGACGTGAGCACCAACGCCACCAGGGCCACCGCCGGAGCCCTCTGGGTGGGCGGCGTGGGCAGGGACCGCGCCGGGAAGCCCGTCCCCGTTGTCTACCTGGCCGCCGGACGCTTCCTGATCCCCGATGACGGCCACCAGTGCCCCTGCTGCCGGTGGAGGCACGCGGACCCGGACACGGCACCTGAGCCGGTCACGGCCCCGGTTCAGTACGGGGCGGCCATCCTGGCGGCCAGGAGGGCGGCGGGCCGCTGAGCCCTCTGGCCGCGCAGTCCCCGACTGGTCGTACCCTGGCCGCTTCAAGCCTGACCGTCCGAAGGGGACAGACCTTGACCGAACAACCCATCGTGATCTCCGTGTCAAAGCCGCTCTGGGCGGCTTGGTCGATGATTGATCGACTAAGAATGGCCGGGGTGCAACCTGCCGAGGAATCCACGGGCGAACTCCTGGAAGCGCTGTCACTCCAAGAGGCCACCTTCGAGAAGAGGATGGACCACGTGCCGGAGGTCGTCTACGGACTCTGGATGGAAGACCGGAACTCCCACCCCATGCCGATCATCTGGGACGGAGTGATCCCAGGGGACGACTTCTATGTATGCCTGGAAACGCCGGAAGAGGCACAGAGTATGGCTCAACGATTTCGGGATCGCTCGGTGAGCGCCGTCCGTGAAGAGCTGGCACGCCGGGTCTGACCCCTCCCCTGGCCGCCTGAGACGGCCGGACAGGAATACCCCCCGCCCGTATGGTAAAGGCATGGGTGAGTGGAGAGAGCCGAGGCCGGACGGGGCCTGGATCACGCCGCGCGGGGTGGCCGCCGTGGTGGAGGAACTGGAGCTGTGCGGCATCCCGCTGGACGCCACGGCGGCCTCCGCCCGGTGCCGCCTGGAGCTGAACGGGGTCTGGGTCAGCTACTTCATGGCGAACATGGCGCTCCGGGTCCGCCGGGAGGCCGCCGGATTCCCGTCAGTCGGGTCCGGCCAGCATCGGTCCTGTGTCCCCGCCGCCGGGTCCTCCTCCCTGGCCGCCTGAAGGACTTGGACCCGGAGGACCCCCCCGGGTCCCGCTGAGGTCCTGGACCTAAGGACCCAGAGGCCCCGCCGGGGAGCGGGACCCGCTGAGGTCCTGGACATGGGACCCGGCAGGGACCCCGGGGGACCTCAGCGAAGGACCCACGTCCAGGACCTGGGTCCACCGCTGAGGTCCTGGAGCGGGCGGCCAGGTTGATGTCCTCCTGGCCGCACGGAGCGCACGGGAGCCCGTGAAGCTGACCGCGTGACCCACCAAGCGAGGAGGCCCCCGCCGTAGCGGGGGCCTCCTGTACGACCGCCTCTGGTTGGGCGGGGCTAGGCGGTCGCCCAACGAAATCCCCAGGCCAAGGGCCATGTATGGCTGGTTGGGCCTGGTTGGGCGGGGCTGGGCGAGAGGCCACCCGGACCAGAGAAGAAGTCTGTCTCCGGCCCGGGTAGGCCCGTCTTGATGATGACGTTGGTGAAGCCGGGCCGGAGATGAACTCCAGCACCGGCACACGGAGCTAGGTGCGCCTCCTGGGAGGTCTCCTCCGCAGCACCACCACGATGCCGCCGATCGCCGCGCTGCCGATCGCGCCGATGGTCGGTATCGCCACCGGCGCGACGCTGCCCACGTCCTCACCGCTGAGCCTGACGATGTAGGCGAGCGCCCCGATGGCCAGCACCGCGATCAGCACAAGCGCCCCGATCAGGGCGTTCTCCGTGCCGCTCTCTCCGGGCTGGTGCCGCCCGGTCCCTCTCGTTACCGTGGTCACGTGTTGTCGTTCCTCCTGTAGTTGGTCCTTGCCTCGGACATGTGGCGGACGCGACCGGTCAAGGCGGCCCCCGGGTTGCACCCCGGGGGACCCGCCGCCTTGACCCAGAGATGCAGGCCGGTCGCTCCGTTGCAGAGACAGTAGCGAGTGGACAGGACACATCACCGCCAGTCGCGCGGGTGAGCAGTGGGCCCACAAAACTGCCCACAAACTCCGCCCGCTCAGGCTGGGCGGCGGCGGACGGGCCGGGCGGGCCCGTGTTGGCTGGTAGGAGCGCTCTCCGCCTTGTCGGAAATTTTCTTCTCCAGGTGAAACACCTCGTTCGGGAAGTCCATCTGACCGACAGCGCCACCAACCGTTGTCCGACCGGGGCCACCTTGCGTTCTGGGCGTTGTGCAGGTCGCCCCGTTTGACGCCCGCCCGGCTCACATGAGCTTGTCCATCCGGGGCCACTTGACGTAGCGAAGTTGCCGCTGGTGTGCACACCGGACCGCTCTACAGCCGGCCAGACGGCCAGCCCTCATGTCTTTCGTGCAACTTGCACAAGGCCCCGCGCCGAACATAAGTGTCATTATGGTGCTCTCTCAGTGGCACTTTGGACTAGTATCTGGCACTTTGCGGGTATACGGTCCAAACATGAGCCGAATGACCGCCGGCCAGCGGCACGAACAGGAGCTGACCGCCCTGGAGCTGAGCAACGCCGGCCACTCCATCGACACCATCGCTGAGCGCCTGGACATCAGCCGGAGGACCGCCGCGCGGCGCGTTCAGGCCGCCCTGGAGCGCATCCCCGCCCAGGAGGCGGACACCCTCCGCCGCCAGTCGGAAGCGCGCTTCAACGGCTGGATGCGGCGCGCGAACGTCCTCCTGGACTCCCCGGAGCTGTCCATCCAAGACACGGTAAAAGTCGTCGGACTTCTGCTCTCCCTGGAGCGGGAGCGGGTCCAGCTCTACGGGCTCCGGCTCCCGGCGGCGTTCGTGGTCCAGCACGAACTAGGACCCGGGGGTCCCGGGACCCCGGACCTGACGGGACCCGCCTGGACCCCGGGGACCCAGCGGTGAGCCCCCTCGCGTTCGGTCCCGGGTCCGGGTCCTCCCGGGTCCTGAGGGGACAGGGGACCCGGGACCGCTGTAGGACCCACCGGGTCCCGCTGGGTCCCGGCCGGGTCCAGGAGGTCCCCGGGGAGGACCTGGCGGCCCTCCGCCTGGCCGATGAGTCCGCCGCCCGGCTGAGGGAAGCGGGGGTCCCGCTCCCCCGGGTCCGCCCGCTGACCGACAGACAGTCCCGGTGCCCGGAGTGCGTCCAGGTGTCTGCCCTGGCCGCCGTCGCCCGGTTGAACGGAGATGAGGACCGATGAACGTAGCCCAGGAGCTGGCCGCCGCCATGGTGGCCACCGCACGCCGCCCTCCTCGGGCTCGCCGGCCCGCCCGAGGAGGGCGGCCAGGAGGAGCCGAAGGCGAAGCGCACGGCCCGCCCCCGGAGGGGTGCCCTGGCGGACGCCTTGCCACCAATCACCAACACGGCCACGGCCCGCCGCCGGGCCATGATCCTGAACCTGAAGGAGAGCAACTGATGATCACGGATGAGCGGGTTCGCTACTCCCCGGAGCTGGGCGTCTGGACCGTGGACATGACCGGCATGACCGCCGTGACCCCGGGCCAGTCGGAACACATCCTGGGCCAGGCCATGTTCCACGCCCGGGAGGCGGGGACCGCGCTGGAGGGGTGCACGTGCGACCCGGGAGACCAGTTCTGGGACGGGCCCCGGTTCCGGGTCCCCACCACCCCCTACGGCCACGAAGTGGCCCAGGCGGAGGGCCACACCAGCCGGCTCATGGTGGTCGGGCACGGTGGCCGGACCCGCGCGGCCCAGTTGACCGGCGAAGAGGTCCAGGGCAACCCGTGCCCGCTCCGCAACGTGGCCGGGGAGCACCGGGCGAAGACGCTGGTTCAGCGCGGGGGCGGTGGCCTGACGGAGCTGTACGGCCTCACCGTGGCCTTCCCCGCCGGAGCCGGTCCGCTGACCGCTCTCACGGTCGCTGAGGACGCCCCGGAGGTCTGGGAGTCGGAGCCGGTCCGGTTCCGGGCCGCTGGCCTTGACGTGAGCGTCCCGGGTCGCCACGTTCACCCCGCCGTTCAGCCCTCCCTGGCCGCCTTTCAGGCGCTGGCGCTGAAGGCGGGGGAGCTGAACCGGGCCGCCCGGGACGCGCGCCAGCGGGCGGAGAACGCGCCCCGGGAGCTGCGCCGGGAAGCCGCTCAGGCCGCCATCTCCGGCCGGACGGCGGACGCCGCGAAGGCGGCCCAGAGCCTCCGGGACCTGGAGCTGGAGGCGGACGCCGCAAGGGCGGTAGCGGACGGCACGGAGGACGCCCTAGAGGCGACTCAGGCCGCCGTGGTGAAGGCGGTGGAGGACAACCGGGCGGAGTGGCTGGCGTACCTCGCCGGCCAGGGGCGGACCGCCCTGACGCGCGTGGACGCCGCGCTGACCGCGATGGACGCCGCCCTGGCGGAGCTGGTGGCGGTGGACACCATGCGGGCCAACGTGGAGAAGCCGCTCCACGCGCGTCATCAGGTCTTCGCCCAGGGCTCCACGCTCAGCGCTCCGGCGGATTCCTACCTGGCCGCCGCTCAGGAGGTCCGGACGAAGGCGGCGGAGACCCTGGCCCCGCTGTCCCGCCACGTCGGCACCGGCCAGGAGAAGACGGCCAGGAAGAAGGTGAAGGCCGCCGCCTGAGCCCTCACGGACAACGGCCCGGACCTGGTGGTCCGGGCCGTTTCGTGTGCGCTCTCCTGGCCGCTCAGCTCTCTTCGTCGGATGCGGCGTCCCGGGCCTGGTGGGGCCGGTAGGTCCTGATCCAGGCCTCCACGGCCGCGCGGTCCCAGACTCGCACCTTGCCGCTGGCGACCGTATCCACGGGCTCCGGGAAGGTGCTGCGGTTCGTGATCTCTGTGGTCCGGGTGCGCGACACGCCGCCGAGCATCTCGGCGATATCGGAAAGGGCCACCAGTCTCACGCGCTGACCGTATGCACGTGCAACCCGCACACGTTGCCACTTGCAACCTTGACGGTGCCCACGTTGCAGGGGAGGCTGTAGTGGCAATCGCAACTGGTAGCGGTCCGGCCACCTGATCGGGGATCGGTGGTCGGACCTGCCTGTCTCTGGAGGTGGGGATGGCGATCGACTACGGACCGCCCAGCCGCACGGACCTATTCCTGGCGGCCAGGAGGAGCGCGGAAGTACACCGGGACGGCAAGCGGTGTTCGGAGTGCACCGGGCACGGCGGGTGCCGCCAGTGGCGCTGGGCGGAAGCGCACCTGGCCGCCCTGGTCGCAGAGGAGCACGGGACGGACGTGCTGGCCCGGTGGCGGGAGGTGCGCCACCGGCACGGGTACTGGCACGGCCACGGCAGGCCGTGTCCGTTCTGCCGGGGGAACGGGTGCTGGCTGAACGACTACGCCCGGGACCAACTGGCCGCTTTCGAGCGCGCGGCGGACGGCGGACGGCACCCGTGAGCCTGCCCCAGGAGGTCCCCCGGGAGGTCTGGGTCCCCTGGCTGGCGAAGCGGATCATCCGGCAGCACTGGGCCGAAGGCGGGTGCCAGCGCTGCGGGCACGACGGGTGCCCGTCGCTGACCTGGGCGCGGGAACGACTCAGGGCGTACCGGGGGACCCTCCCGGTACGCCCTGGTTGTTTCGTGGCGCGTTGACACCTGCCACTACGCCGCTGGGAAACCTCAGGGCCCGTCAGCTCCGGCAAACGTTGATGCGCCCCGAAAGGGCCATCTGGTCCAGCACCACGTAAGCCTCTGCCAACTCCAGGGTCTCCCTGGGGGTAACGATCGCTGCCCCGGTCATGCTGTCCGTGGTCGCCAGCCGCTGCAAGATCACCTTCTTAGCCTCGCTGTACAGCTCGTTCTCCTCTTCCTCGGTCATCGCCATGCACGTCTCCTTCGCTTGGCCTGCCCGCTTGACAGGGATCTTGGACCGCGTGACAGTACCGTCCAGGTACGACAGTCACCGCCAGGTGAGCGTGATCCCCTCCGTGGAGAACCCGGGGCCGCGCCGGCCCCGGGCCACGGTGATCTCCAGGAGGAGCCGGACCACGGTGCGGCGCGCGTCCGGGCTCAGGGCCTCCCAGGCCGCCGCCACGTCCCCCGCGCTCACCAGCTCCCCCAGGACGCCGGCCCGGTCCGGGGGCGGAGCGGCGGCGGCCTCCAGGGTGGCCAGCTCTGGCCGGAGCTGACCCGTGATGGTGGCCAGTTGCCGGGCCGTGATGATGCCGGACGCGAAGCTGGCGGCGGCGTCGTCCAGGCGCTGGCGGACCAGCTCCGCCGCCTGGACGGCCCGCTCACGCTCTCCCCCGTCGTCCTCCGGGGTGAGCAGGGCGGCGGCGTCCGGACGGCTCAGGCGAGCGATGACCACGGCCTCCACGTACTCCTCCAGGCGGTCCCGCCGCCGACTGACGCACGCGGACGCCGTGCACCGGTACGCCTCCGTGGCCCTGCTGTGCCCGACCCGGAGCGGGGACCCGCACACGCCGCACCGGGCGATGCCGGACAGGAGGTGGAGGCGTCCCGCGCGGCCAGGGGTGGTGACCCGCTCCGGGTTGGTGAGGATGCGCCGGACCGCGCGCCAGGTCTCCGGCGGGATGATGGCGGGCCAGGCGGCCTGCCCCATCTCCTGGCCGTTGTACTCCCGGAGTCCGGCGTGGCGCGCGTGGAGAAGGACGTTGCGGAACGTCGGGTGCGTCCAGGGCTTCCCGCTGGCGTTGTGCAGGCCCCGGGCGTTCAGGTCCCGGAGGATGGAGCGCAACGGCTCCCCGGCCAGGACACGGCGGGCGGCGTCCCGGAGGACGGCGGCCTCCGACTCCCGGATGGTGAGCCGGTCCACCTCCCAGCCGTACGGCCGGTGCCCGCCGTGCGGCTTGCCAGCGGCGGCGTTCTCCGCCAGCTTGCGCCGGATGCGCGCGGCCTTGTGCTCCGATTCGTAGCGGGCGGTGGCACCCAGCATCCGGGCCACCATCCGGCCGGACGGGGAGCTGAGGTCTACGGCCCCGGACTGGCAGGTCTGGATCTGGAGGCCGGTGCGCTCCGCCAGGTCGATGAAGCGCTCCAGTTCCTTCGGGGAGCGGTGGAGACGGTCCGGGTGCCAGGCGATGAGGCCCCGCACGGTGCCCGCGTCCACGGCGGCCAGGAGACGTTCGTAGTCGGGCCGGGTCCGGCCGGAGTAGGCGCTGATGTCGTTGTCCCGGTAGACCTCGGCGACGGTCCAGCCCAGGCGCTCCGCCAGCGCGCGGCAGTCCGCTTCCTGGCGGGCGACGCCCAGGCCCTCCCCGGTGGAGTCGGAGGAGATCCGTACGTAGATCGCTGCGCTAATCACGCCTTGATCGTGGCATGACATGCGTCATGCCGGTGTCCCGGAAGTCCTCCTCGACTGCGGACGGCAGCCGGCTCGTGTCGCCGACCACCAGGCCGGGCAGCAGCCCGCCCTGCTCGTCGGGCAGCGGCGCGCAGGCCCGTTGCAGGCCGGCGCGCAGCACGCCGGCCGCCCGCTGCGCCCACGGCGGCGGACCGCGCGGCACCGGCGGACCGGGCACGGTGAGCACGGCGGCGGTCAGGTCACCGCCGCGCGGCGCGCCCAACCGCCCCTCGGCCGTGAGCCGCTGCCCGGGCAGCAGGCCCCGCCAGGCCTGGTCGGCGGCGAGCACCAGCACCCGCACCGGGGCGGCGACCCGCGCCCCGTCGGGGCCGGTCAGGGCCACCAGGTCGGCCCGGACCAGCAGGGTGGCGGGCCGCCCGGGGACGCCCCGGACCGGGCGCGGATCGTCCCGGACGACCAGCTCGGCGTCGACCGTGGCCCGGTCGTCGACGAGGGACCGGACGGCGGGTGCGTCCCGGACGACGAGCCGGGCGGCGGTCGCCGCCGCGCCACAGACCACACCGAGCAGCACGGCCACCGCGATCCACCCGTACCGGCGTACGGGAGCCACCGGGCGGCCCAGCGCTCCGAGCAGGTGGGCCGTGCTGAGCGCCGCCAGCCCGGCGGCACCGGCCGCGAGCAGCACCGTCGCGCGGGGGCCGAGGTGCAGACCGGCCAGCGCGGCCAGCCAGGCGGCCACCGCCAGCCCGGCCAGCCGCAGGTCGGGGTTGCTCCCCCCGTCGGCCGCAGGACCGGCGTCCGGCCCCGGCGAGCCGCTCACACCGTCACCAGTTCCTTGAGCTGCTCGTACCGGGCGTCGCCGATGCCATCCACCTGGCGCAGGTCGCCCACGGAGCGGAATCCACCGTGCTGGTCGCGGTGGGTCAGGATGCGCTGGGCGAGCACCGGGCCCACCCCGGGCAGCGCGTCGAGCTGCGCCAGAGTGGCCGTGTTCAGGTTGACCAGGCCCCCGGCACCCGGGTCCGCGCCGGCCGGCTGCCCGGGGACGGCCGGGGCGACGCCGGGCTGGCCCGCCGGGGCAGCCACGCCGACCAGGATCAGCTCCCCGTCGGTCACCTTGCGGGCCGGGTTCAGCAGCGCCACGTCCACGCCGGGCAGCGCACCGCCGGCCGCCTGCACCGCGTCGGCTACCCGGGAGCCCGCCGGCAGCCGGACGAGCCCCGGCCGACGCACCTTGCCGGCGACCGCCACCACCAGCTCGCCGCCCGGCGTCGGCCCGCCGGCCACCGGCTGGATCTCCTCCGGCCCTCCGGAGCCCGGGGCGACGGACGGGGCTGCCCCGACCGGTTCGGCCTGCGGCCGGGACTGCCACGCCCAGAAGCCCGCGCCGAGCACCACCAGCACGGCGACCACCGCCAGCGCCCGTACCCCCCGCCGCCCGGGGTCGAACGCCCCGGGGCCCGGCAGCCGGGACAGCCGCAGCCCGGACGTCGGCTCGTCGCCGGGCTCGGAACCGTCGCCAGGCGGCGATTCGCCGGAAGAACCCGGGCCACCGGCGACCGACGACGCGGGATCCGGACCAGCTACATCGAACGGGCCGACGGGCGGCGACGCTTCGGGCCCCGGACCGTCGGCGGCCGGCGGGGGCGCGGGTGAACGCGCGGGCCCGGGGTCACGGCGACGGCGCGGCCCGGGGCCCGCCCGGCCCGGCCATGGCACCGGCCGCTCGGCCGCCGGACCGCCGGCCGGGGCCCACCGGTCCTCCGGTGGCAGCACCGTCGGCCACTCGGCCGACCGGTCACCCGCCGGAGCCCGCCAGCCCTCGGGCCGCGCCGCCGGGGCAGCCCCGTTCCCGGCCGGCCCCGCCGGGGAACCGGCCCCGACCGACGGCAGGTCGTCGGTGGGCGCCGGCCCGGCCGCCAGCCACCGCAGCCTCCGCCGTACGACCGTCTCCTCGTCGTCTGACACGGCGCGAGGCTAGGCCGGCGGGCGGGCGTCATGCGGTCCCGCTGCCCTCGCCTGTGGACAACAAGACCCCTTGTGGACAACTGCCTGATCTTGCCCGTCGTGTGCTAAGGACGGCAGGTCAGCCGGCCTCCGGCCCGTCGGCCGCGAGCAGACCGGAGCAGGGCGGCGGATCGGTGGCATAGATGCTGGCCTGCAGCCACGATCTTCGAGGTTGTGGTCGGGTCGCTCGGGAAACAGCCCCCAGCCGAGCACTCGCGATCTACAGCCCGCACGCCACCCGGCGCGATTTCGCACGGGAACCGCCGCCCGCAGGATCGCGGGACCGAACTATGGGCCGGGATACACCGCGTGGATGTCGCCGTCGAACAGCCGTAAGCAGAAGTCGGTCATCCGCGCCGCAGCGGGGGCGTGCCGGGCAAGGATCCCCGCCACGGCCGCCGGCACGCCCTGCGGAATGTCGCCGTTCGCGCACCGGCGCACGTACCTGTCGCGGGCAACAAATCCACCGCTGACCGGCACCGGCACCCCGCACACCGTGGTGACCAGCCAGTTCACCAGCCGCATCGCCGCGTAGTCGGCGTCGTGGCCGACGTGGTGCGCGACAAAGTCACGCTCGGCGTTCGACAGCTCGAACCGAGGCGATGTGGCCAGCCCGAAATCGACGAGGTAGATCCGATCACCTTCTGCCCGGATGTTGCGGAAGTGGCCGTCCATATGGAGCAGCTCGCGGCTGCGCAGGAACGCCGCGACCTCAAACAACTGCCGCTCGAACGTCTCAGCCTTGCCGACCGGGTCGTTCAGCCAGTCGAGCAGCGGATCGGGGAGGTATTCGAGAAACAACACGAGGCTGGAGGCCGCGCCGGCCAGTTCCTCGAAGCGGATGCGCACGGCCGGGGAACCGTCGAACTGGGCGACGACGGCGTCGATGTCAAGGTGCTCGGACGCGATAGGTGGACGGCCGGGTAGCACCCGCCAGTGGTACAGCAACGGGAAAGACTCCGCCTCGCCGGCCAGGACCCCCTCGGTGACGATCTCGTTCGCGGCCAGCTCGCGCCAAGCGCCGAAGCCCGGGCCGGCGAGGCGGTACATGCCGTACTGGCAGTAGGTCGGCAGGTCGAACAGGTTCGCCGTGCTGTGCGGATGGGCCAGCTCCCGGTCGGTGATCGCGATCCGCTTGGCGAACACCGGAACGCCGTCAACGTCGAGCACCGAGAAATCGCCGCCCACGCCCACAGCGCCGGTGGGCGCGGCATGGAGGAAGGCCGCCAACTCGTCGTCGTTGCGGGCGGCGAGCGAGGCCGAGATGTGGTCGTGGCGGAGACGTCGGGCGGTGAGCATCGCGCCCATCATTCCATCGGATTGCGATCTCTCGCTTGGCGCGTGGCGGCGCAGCACCGACCCCACCTACCGTCGCGGATCGCCTCGACGGTAGGGCGAGTCACGCCCGTCAGGCGGGCCAATGCACGGCTGCTGATCCTGCGCCGTCTCGTCTCGGCGACGCCCGGCTGGCTTGACCGACCGGCGAGGATCAGGCCGCGTCGGGGTGCCGGTGCACGACCACGCAGGCCAGCCCAGGGCCCGCGTGCGCGGCCACCACCGCGCCCGCCTCCGTCACGTACGACGAGCGCAGCCGGTCGCCGAGCCGCTCCGTGAGCGCGGCGAGGAGCTGCTCGGCGCGCTGCGGGGCGGCGAGGTGGTGCACGGCGAGGTCCACGTCGGCGTCGCCGGCCGCCCCGACCGCCAGGTCGACCAGGCGGGCCACCCCCCGGCTCGCGGTGCGTACCTTGTCCCGGACCACGATCGCCCCGTCCGGCATGTGCATGATCGGCTTCACCGACAGCGCGGTGCCGAACAGCGCCTCGGCTACGCCGATCCGGCCGCCCCGGCGCAGGAACTCCAGCGTGTCGACGTAGAAGAAGATGCTGGTGCGGTCGATGGCGTCGACCGCAGCCCGGCGTACCCCCGACAGGTCGGCGCCCCCGGCGGCTGCCTCGGCCGCCGCGAGCGCCGGGAAGCCGAGGCCCATGCCGGTGGAGCGGCTGTCGACGACCGCGACCCGGTCGCCGACCTCGGCGGCGGCCAGCCGGGCCGCCTCCACCGTCCCGGACAGCTCGGCCGACAGGTGCACCGACACCACCGCGTCCGCGCCCGCGTCGAGCAGCTCCCGGTACGTCCCGACGAACTGCTCCGGGGACGGCCGGGAGGTGCTGACGGAGACCCGGCGACCGCCCAACGCCCGAGTGGCGTCCTCGGGAAAGGTCTCGATGCCCTCCAGCCCTTCCGCGCCGTTGAGCACCACGGTCAGCGGAACGACGGTGAGCCGGTGCGACTGCGCCAGCTCAGGCGGAAGGTAGGCGGTGGAGTCGGTGACGACCGCGACGGGCATGCCGGCACCGTAGCCGATGTCGGCCCCGACCGCCCGGGACCGTGTGGTCAGACCGCCTCGGCGGGAGCCGGCAGGGTGATCGGGCCGACATTGTGGGCCAGCAGCTGCCAGCCCCGCGACTCGCTGTGCCGCAGCTCGGTCCAGTGACAGTTCTGCAACGGCCCGATGGCCCGCAGCACCGTGTGGTCCCAGCCGAGCAGGTGCCCGCAGCCCTGCCGGGCACCGCCGCCGTGGGTGGCGACCACGATCGTGCCGCCGGGCGCCACGTCGGCCGCGTCCTGGAGGGCGGTGCCGATCCGTTTGCCGAGGTCGTCGAGGCTCTCGATGTCCGCCCCCGGATCCGGGTCGCCGGCCCGCCAACGGGAGTACTCGTCCGGGTACCGCTCGGCCGCCTCGGTGCGCGCGAGCCCCTGCCACCGGCCGAAGTGCCGCTCGCGCAGCCGGGCGTCGGCGCGCACCGGCAGCCCGGTGAGCGCGGCCAGGGCGGCGGCGGTGTCCACGGCGCGGCTCAGGTCGCTCGCCACGATCGCGTCGGGACGCAGCGCCGCGAGCAGCTTTGCGGCGGTGGCCGCCTGCTCCCGGCCGAGGTCGTTGAGCGGTACGTCGGTCTGTCCCTGCACCCGATCGGTGGCGTTCCAGTCGGTGTTGCCGTGCCGCCAGACGATCAGTCGGGTCATTCGCTGACGGCAGGCCCGGCGGAGGCCTCGGCCTCGACCAGGTCCCGGTCGACGAACGGGATCTGCGGGCAGTCCTTCCAGAGCCGGTCGAGGGCGTAGAACTCGCGCTCCTCGGTGTGCTGGACGTGCACCACGACGTCGACGTAGTCGAGCAGGACCCACCGGCCGCCCCGCTCGCCCTCGCGCCGGAGCGGCTTGGCCTTCTCCGGCAGCTCGAGTAGCCGCTCCTCGATGGCGTCGACGATGGCCAGCACCTGACGCTCGTTGGGGGCGGAGGCGACCAGGAAGGCGTCGGTGATGGCGAGCTGCTCGCCCACGTCGATGATGACGATGTCCTGTGCCTTCTTGTCGGCCGCGGCCTGGGCGGCGGCCATCGCCAGCTCGTGAGCGCGTTCGGAAACTGTCACCGTTCTCCTTCGATCAACCGTGCGACGCTCCAAGCGTCTCACACCCGGCGACGAGACGACTTGTCAGTTCTGGTCGATTTCCCGGACGAAAGGGCATGTATCCGGCGCGATCACCCGAGATAGAGCCGTCGTTTCGCGATGTACTGCACCACACCGTCGGGCACCAGATACCACACCGGCTCCCCCCGGGCCACCCGGTCCCGGCAGTCGGTCGACGAGATCGCCATCGCGGGCACCTGCACCAGACTGACCGTGTCGGCGGGGAGGTGCTTGGCGGACAGCTCGAACCCGGGGCGGGTGACCCCGATGAAGTGGGCCAGTTCGAAGATCTCGTCCAGGTCCTTCCAGGACAGGATTCGATCCAGCGCGTCCGCCCCGGTGATGAAGTAGAGCTGCACGGTCGGGCCGTACTGGGCGTGCAGGTCGCGCAGCGTGTCGACCGTGTACGTGGGCCCGCCCCGGTCGATGTCCACCCGGCTGACCTGGAACCGGGGATTGGAGGCGGTGGCGATCACCGTCATCAGGTAGCGGTCCTCGGCCGGGGTGACCGGCTGGTCCGCCTTCTGCCACGGCTGCCCGGTCGGCACGAAGACGACCTCGTCCAGCCCGAACCGGTCCGCCACCTCGCTGGCCGCCACCAGGTGACCGTGGTGGATCGGGTCGAAGGTGCCGCCCATGATCCCGACCCGGCGGGTGTCTTCCTCCATCCAAAGATCGTATGCCGGCCCCGACCGGCCCGGCCCGGGCCCTCGAACCGGGACGGGCCGAGCGGAAACGGGGCCGGGACGGAGGGAACGGATCGGGATGGTAGGAACATCTTGGGCGGAAGGGCCCGGGTCAGGCAGCGGCGGCGGCCACGGCCGTGCGGGCCACCAGGGCCCGGCGCAGGTCGTCGTCCAGGTCGGTGACCACCCTCCGCAGGCCGGCGGGAAGGTCGTCGCGGGCCAGCAACGCCGCGGCCAGTTCCCGGGTGGGCTGCGCCACGGCGTACCGGGGGAAGGCGAGCTGCGCGACGGACTCGGCCGCGCCGGGGGTACGCCGGGGCCACGCCACCGGCATGTCGGCGAAGTACCGCGACACGTACGGCGCGGTCAGCTCGACCTGCTCGGGCTGCCAGAAGCCCTCCGCGGCAGCCTCGACCAGCCGAACGGACAGCTCGGTGTTGCGCACCACGGTCTCCCACGCCGCCGCTTTGGCGGCCGGGTCGGGCAGCGCGGCCCGGCAGCCGGCGGCCCGTTCGGCGCCGGCCGCGCTCAGGTCGGCCGCCGCCTCTGCGGAGATCTCCACCTCCCCGGCCGCGCCGAGCACCACCAGCCGGCCGAGCACCGACCAGCGCAGCTCGGTGTCCACGGCCAGCCCGTCGGGCACGCCCCGGCCGGCCAGCCAGCCGGTCAGCAGGTCGATGTCGGTGGTCGCGCCGATCAGGGCACGCGCGGCGGCCAACTGCCGGGACCCGCCCGGCCCGGCGGCGGCGAGCATCCGCTCGCAGGCCCCGGCGAGCCGGAGCAGCGCCGCCTCCCGGGTCGGCGGGTCGAGGTAGCGGTCGACCAGCGGCCGGGCCGCCCGCAGCACGTCCTCGATGATGATCACCTCGGTCTCGCCGGGGAGCACGGTGTCGATCAGCCCCACCAGCCCGGCGACGGGCCGCTCCCCGTCGGCTGCGGCGTCCAGCGCCTCGCCCCAGAGCAGGGCCCGGGCCAGCGGGTCGGTCAGGGTCGGCAGCACCATCGGCACGGCGTCCGCCGAGGCGGGGTCGAGGCGGATCTTGGCAAAGGTGAGGTCCCCGGCGTTGGGCAGCAGCAGCCGGGCGGCCGACTGCCCGACCAGCCCGGCGAGGACCGTCCGGCCCCCGTCGGCGTCCGGATCGAGGTCGACCTCGTCCCGGGTGACCGTGCCGTCGACGTCGTACCGGGCGACGCCGATCCGGTGCGGGCGCAGCACCGGGTGGGTGGCCGGGGCCGTCTGCACGATCACCGCCTGCGCGTACCGGCCGGCGGCGTCGAGGGCGACCTCGGCCCGCAGAGTGTTCACCTGGGCCTGGCGCAGCCACCGCCCGGCCCAGCCGGACAGGTCCCGGCCGCTGGCGGCGGAGAGTGCGCCGAGCAGGTCGGCGAGGGTGGCGTTGCCGAACCGGTGCGCCGCGAAGTGCGCGTTCAGCCCGGCCAGGAACGCCTCGTCGCCCACCCACGCCACGAGCTGACGCAGCACGCTGGCGCCCTTGGCGTACGAGATGCCGTCGAAGTTGAGCAGCGCCAGGGCCGAGTCGGCCACCTCCTCGGGCGCGACGGGATGGGTGGAGGGGCGCTGGTCGGCCGCGTACCCCCAGCCCTTGCGGCGCAGCGCGAAGGTGGTCCACGCCCGGTCGAACCGGGTCGCCTCGGCGGTGACCCGGGTGCCCAGGTACTCGGCGAACGACTCGTTCAGCCACAGGTCGTCCCACCAGCGCATGGTGACCAGGTCACCGAACCACATGTGCGCCATCTCGTGGGCGATGGTGGTGGCCCGCTGCTCGCGCTGGGTGTCGGTGACCACCGAGCGGAAGATCAGGTCGTCGCGGAGGGTCACCAGGCCCGGGTTCTCCATCGCCCCGAGGTTGAACTCCGGCACGAAAGCCTGGTCGTACTTGCCGAACGGGTAGCGCTCGGCGAACAGCTCGTGGAACCGGTCCAGGCACTGCCGGGTGATGGTGAGGATCTCCTCGGCGTCGGCGTTCAGGTGCTCCGCCAGCGACCGCCGGCACCAGATGCCCAGCGGGACGCCGTCGTGCTCGGCCCGGCGCACGTGCCACGGCCCGGCGATCAGCGTGACCAGGTAGGGCGCCAGCGGGGCCGTCGGGGCGAACTCCCAGCGCCCCGGCCGGGGGTTCGCGACCTGTTCGCCGTTGGTCGCGACCGTCCACTCCGGAGGGGCGGTGACGGCGAGGGTGACCGGGGCCTTCAGGTCGGGCTGGTCGAAGGCCGCGAAGACGCGCTGGGCATTGTCCAGGAAGGACATGGCGTACAGGTACGTCTCGCCGTCGGCGGGGTCGACGAACCGGTGCAGCCCTTCGCCGGTGTTCGAGTAATCCATCTCGGCCTCGACGACGAGTGTGTTGGCCTCGGCCAGCCCGGCCAGCGGAAGCCGGTTGTCCGTGAGGGCCCCGGGGTCGAGGCCCCGGTCGTTCAGGCGCACGGCCAGCAGCCTCGCGGGGTTGACCTCGACGAACGTCTCCGCTCCGGGGGACGCCCGGAAGCGGATCGTGGTATGCGAGCGGAACCGCTCGCCGCCCCCGGTCAGGTCGAGGTCCACCTGGTAGGACTCGACAGTAATCAACGCGCCACGCGCGGTCGCCTCTACATGGCTCAGGCTCGGCATCCGCTTATCCTGCCCGATGGGAAACCACACCCGTTTCCCAACACGTTCTGCGATGGAGGAAGCAACAATGGGTCAGCACCCCAAGGGCGACTTCGACCTGTCCCGGGCGATCTGGCAACGGGCCGAGGGCGACACCTCGGACAGCGCGGTCGAGGTGGCCTTCGTCGACGATCTGATCGGCATGCGCAACTCCGCCGAGCCGGACGGCCCGGTGCTCGTCTTCACCCAGGCCGAGTGGGACGCCTTCGTCGCCGGCGCCCAGGACGGCGAGTTCGACCTGGACTGAGCCGGTCGGCGCGAGGTCGACCCTCGTCGGCGGCGGGACGGCACACCCGTTCGGGGATGCCGCACCGCCGCCGACCCGGGGCCCGACCGCCCCGAGGTCCATGATCGTCTGTCGTGCGGTGAGACGGCCCGCCGAGGAACGTGTTCGTAGACAGCAGACGACCATGGCCTGGCCCCTCACTCAGTCACCGTCTCCCCAGCCCAGGCCGCCCGGGCCCGGCCCGTGGTGGAAGCCGGGATGGTCGGCCACGTCGACACATCGCTCGCCGTCCGGGCCGACCGCACCGCAGAACAGCCGCTCGGCCCGGTGCCAGGCGTCGGCCGGGGACAACGCGGCGGCACCGAGGGCCAGCTCGGGGCGGAGCAGGCTCAGCCCCTCGGCGTACGTGACTGCCAGCTCGCGGGCCAGGTCGGCGCCGTCGGCCGCGAACCCGAGGTGCACCGTGAAGTAGCGCGGCGGCGCCTTTCGCCGGGGCGGGGCGAGCAGCGGTCGGTCGGTTCCACCGATCTCGCCACCCGCCCGGCCGGCAGCCAGCCCCTTGACCGCCCGACGCTCCCGCCAGCGCCACGACCCGTTCTCCCGCATGCGGTCCTCCCCGTCCTCGCCGACCGGCGGGCCGCCCCTCGGCCCGTGCGACCCAGCGAACCAGGTTTCCGCCGCCCGGGGAGGGGCCAGCCGAGCGCGGATCCACCGGCCCCTCCCCGGAACCGACGACGTGCGGGATGCTGGAGGGTTCGCTCAGCCGACCCACGGCAGGCCGCGACCGCGCGCCGCCCCCAGGCGAACGTTTGGCCAGCCGAAATGCGGGCATCCGGTGCGGCCCAGCCGATCGACACCACGGGAGGCACCGGTGCCCTTCGACGGCAGCCCGGGCGGCCGGCGGGCCGCCGCCGTCCCCGGCGGGGCGGATGCCGGGCCTGCGGCGGGCCGGTCGGAGGGCCTGGCGGATGGGGTGGAGGCGGGGCTCCCGGCGGGCGCCGCCCCGGGCCGCTGCCGGCTCCCCGTCGAGTACGTCCTGCCGCTGCGCTGGTCCGGCGACGCCGGGCTGGCCGAGCTGACCGGCTACCTGCGCGAACTGGGTCGCCTCGTCGACGTGACCGTGGTCGACGGCTCCGCCCCCGAGGTCTTCGCCCGGCATGCCGCGACGTGGCGGGGCGTGGTGCGCCACCTCGCCCCCGACCCGGCGGTGCGCGGCGGCAACGGCAAGGTCGTCGGGGTGCTCACCGGGGTCGCGGCGGCCCGGCACGAGCACGTGGTGATCGCCGACGACGACGTCCGCTACGACGAGGCGGGGCTGCGCGCCGCGCACCGGCTGCTCGGCGGCGTCGACCTGGTCCGCCCGCAGAACCACTTCGACCCGGTGCCCTGGCATGCCTGGTGGGACACCGGCCGGACCCTGCTCAACCGTGCCCTCGGCGCGGACTGGCCGGGCACCCTGGCCGTGCGCCGGAGCACCTTCGTCGCCATGGGCGGGTACGACCCGGACGTGCTCTTCGAGAACCTGGAGCTGGTCCGCACCGTGCGGGCGTACGGGGGCACCGAGGCGACCCCGCCCGGGCTGTACGTCCGCCGGCTCCCACCGGACGGCGCGCACTTCCGCGGGCAGCGGGTCCGCCAGGCGTACGACGACCTGGCCCAGCCGGTGCGGTTGGCGACCTCGCTGGCGGTGCTGCCCGCCGTGCTCGCCGCGCTGGCGGCCCGCCGCCCCGGCCTGCTGCTCGGCGCGGCGGCGGCCGTGGTGGCGTTCGCGGAGGTGGGCCGTCGCCGGGCCGGCGGGGCGCGGGTCTTCCCCCGCACGGCGGCGCTGGCCGCCCCGCTGTGGCTGCTCGAACGCGGCGTCTGCTCGTGGCTCGCCGTCGCCCACCGGGCGCTGGGCGGCGTGCCCTACGCCGGTGCCCGCATCGCCCGCGCCGCCAACTCCCCCGGTGCCCTACGGGCGAGCCGGAACGCCCGGTCGACACCGGCCCTCCACACCTGATTCCCGATTTCTCTGCGGGATGTGTGGGCGCACACACAGAATTGAGGATCGTCGGGAGCTGCTGATCCACGGAGGTGACAGCGATGGCACGTGACCAGCACAGGACCCCGAAGCCCCGGGTGCAGCAGGCCGCCGCCGCGGTGGCCGCGCTGTTCCTCCTACTCGGCGTGCTCGGCTTCATTCCCGGCATCACCATCGGGTACCACGACATGACCTTCGCCGGGCACACCTCCGGAGCGAAGCTGTTCGGCCTGTTCCAGGTGTCGGTCCTGCACAACGCCCTGCACCTGCTCTTCGGCCTGGCGGGGCTGGTCCTGGCGCGCAGCATCGGCGGCTCGCGGATCTTCCTGGCCGGCGGCGGCGCGATCTACCTCGGGCTCTGGCTCTACGGGTTCGCCATCGAGTTCTCCGCCGAACACAGCGCGGTCAACTTCATCCCGCTCAACGACGCGGACAATTGGCTGCACCTGGCGCTCGGCTTCGGCATGCTCGCCCTGGGCCTGCTGCTGTCCGAGCGGGCCGGCACGGGCGGCCGGCTCGACGAACCGTACGACCGCCCCTGACCCTCCACCCTTGAACCCTTGTCGTCACGCCCGACGGGTGGCGCGGCGTCCCCGGCCCGGTGGCGGGCCGAACCGGTGGCGGGGGGCCGGGGCGGCCGAAGCGTCGGCACCGCAAACCACCGAAGGTGGCGGCGTCAGGCCGCGACCGGGAGGCGCTTGGCGAAGCAGCGGCTGTACGGGTTGGCCACGTACTCGCCGAACACCGGGATCGGGGCGTATCCGTAGGAGGTGTAGAGACCGATGGCCGCCGGCAGGTAACTGCCGGTCTCCAGCCGGATCTCGGCGTACCCCTGTTGGAAGGCCAGCCCCTCCAGGGCGGCCAACAGTTGCCGGCCGATCCCCCGCCCTCGGTACGCGGGCCGGACGTACATCCTCTTCAGCTCGCCGGTGCACGGGTCGAGCCCCTGGATGCCGCCGCAGGCGACGGCCCGGCCCGCGTCCACGAACACGAGGTAGCGGATGTCGTCGTGGGTGACGGTCACCTGCCCGTCCAGCCCACCGTCGGCCTCCCGCAGCTCCCGCTGCTGCGCCATGACCAGGGTCACGATCTCCGGGTCAGTGGCGGGCCGCGGTTCGATCAGCATCCCCAGAGCGTAGGCCGCCCGGGTTTCCTCCAGGTTTCCGCCGGGCGACCCGACGGCGGAACCCGGCGAGCGGTTCGTCGTCGGGCCGCCCGCCGGCCGGAGCTATTCGTCGAGATCGGCGTCGAGGTCGGCGTCCGGCTCGTCGTCCGTCGCGTCGGCCCCCAGGTCGTCGGCCGACCGCACCCGGCGGGCCTTACGCGCGGCGAGCCGGTCGGCGGCCGAGGCCCGGGACGACTTCTCCTCCAGCCGTACGTCGGTGCCCCGGTTGCCCGGGACGAAGTCGACGCCCGCGTAGAGGGTGGGCTGCCAGTCGAACTCGCGCTCGCCGATCCGCACCAGGTCACCGGGTTTCGCCCCGACCTTGGCCAGCCTGTCCTCGACGCCGAGGCGGGCCAGCCGGTCGGCCAGGTATCCCACCGCCTCGTCGTTGTCGAAGGTCGTCTGCCGCACCCAGCGCTCCGGCCGGGCGCCCCGGACGGTGAACGACCCGTCCGACTCCGCCTCGACGGTGAAGCCGGTGTCGTCGACCGCCTTCGGCCGGATGATGATCCGGGTCGCCTCGGCCGGCACGGCGGCCGCGCGGCCCTGCTCGACCAGCTCAGCCATGGCGAACATCAGCTCCTTGAGACCCTCGCGGGTGGCCGCGGACACCTCGAACACCCGCAGGCCGCGGGCTTCCAGGTCGGCACGGACGATCTCGGCGAGGTCCCGGCCGTCCGGCACGTCGACCTTGTTCAGGGCGACGAGGCGGGGCCGGTCCACGAGCCCGCCGTACTCGGCGAGCTCGGCCTCGAGGGCGTCGATGTCGGCCAGCGGGTCCCGGCCGGGCTCCAGGGTGGCGGTGTCGACCACGTGCACCAGCACCGCGCAGCGCTCGATGTGCCGGAGGAACTGCAGCCCGAGGCCCTTGCCGGTGGCCGCCCCCGGGATCAGGCCGGGCACGTCGGCGACTGTGAAGATGTGGTTGTCGGCCTGGACCACGCCCAGGTTGGGCACCAGCGTGGTGAACGGGTAGTCGGCGATCTTCGGCTTGGCCGCCGAGATGACCGAGATCAGCGACGACTTGCCGGCCGACGGGAAGCCGACCAGGCCGACGTCGGCGACGCTCTTGAGCTCCAGGACCACGTCGAGCTGGTCGCCGGGCTCACCCAGCTCGGCGAAGCCGGGGGCCTTGCGCCGGGAGTTGGCCAGGGAGGCGTTGCCCCGGCCACCCCGGCCGCCCCGGGCCACCTCGAACGTGGCACCGGCACCGACGAGGTCGGCCAGCACCTCGCCGTCCAAGGTCTGCACGACGGTGCCGTTGGGCACCTTGAGCACCAGTTGGCGCCCGTTCGCGCCGTCCCGGTTCGAGCCCGCGCCGCCCTTGCCGTTGTCGGCCTTGACGTGCGGGTGGTAGTGGAAGTCGAGCAGGGTGTGCACCTGCGGGTCGACGACCATGGTCACGCTGCCGCCGTGCCCGCCGTTACCGCCGTCCGGGCCGCCGAAGGGCTTGAACTTCTCCCGGTGGATCGAGACACAGCCGTGCCCGCCGTCACCGGCCTGCAGGTGCAGGACGACCCGGTCCACGAACATCGTCACGTCGTCAATCCTTCCAGCGGGATGCGCCCCGCGCGTACGAGAAAAAGCGAAGCGGGCCGGGACCTACCGGTCCGCGGCCCGCAACGCCTTCGAACTACTGCTGCGCCGGTACGATGCTGACGGTCTTGCGACCGCGCTTGGTGCCGAAGAGGACCGAGCCGGCCGACAGCGCGAAGAGCGTGTCGTCGCCGCCGCGGCCGACCAGGTCACCGGGGTGGAACTTGGTGCCACGCTGCCGGATGAGGATCTCACCCGCGCTGACGACCTGACCACCGAAGCGCTTCACGCCGAGCCGCTGGGCCGCGGAATCACGGCCGTTGCGCGAGCTGGACGCACCCTTTTTGTGAGCCATCTGAGGACGACCTACTTCCCGCTGGAGATGCCGGTCACCTTGACCTGGGTCAGCGGCTGGCGGTGACCCTGGCGCTTGTGGTAGCCGGTCTTGTTCTTGAACTTGTGGATCTTGATCTTCGGGCCCTTGGTGTGTGCGGCGATCTCGCCGGACACTGCGACCTCGGCAAGCTTCGTCGCGTCGGTCACCAGGTCGTCACCGTCGACGAGGAGCACCGCGGTGAGCTTCACCGCGTCGCCGGGGGCACCGGCGAGCTTCTCGACCTCGATCACGTCGCCCTCGGCGACCTTGTACTGCTTGCCGCCGGTCTTGACGATCGCGTACATCGGAGGCGGACTCCCTGTCGTTGAGGCTGCTGGCGGTCGTTCCCTCGGCGGCTCGCCGGGTAGCAGAGGCACGGCGGCGCGGGCACGCGGGAACACGGCACACCAAGGTGCGCCGCAAGATAGCCTACGCCATCGGTGGGCTGACACCCAAACCGGGCTCCCCGTTCCCGGCGGGGCCGCCGCCGGGCACCGGGGCCGAGCCGGGCTCGGCGGCCCTCTCCCAGGTGCGGGAGGCGCCCCGCCCCGTCAGCGGGCACAGAGCTGGTCGAGGCGTTGCTGGAGCTCGTCCAGCTCCTCCTCGTCGATCGCGTCCACGTCGGTGCCCAGGGTGCCGACCTCGCTGGCCAGGTCGGCCAGCAGCGTCTTGAGCTGCGGGTCGGTGGCCCGGGCGGACTGCTGCCGCAGCGCGGTACGCCAGCCGGCCAACGCGGCCTCGGCCCGCTTGCGGGCGGCCTCCGCCGTCGCGCTGTCGTTGGCCCCGACCGCACCGATCATCCGGCCCAGCTCCGCCACGTACGTGCGGACCGCCGCGCCGCTGGCCTGCTGGGCGGCGGCGCAGACCTCCGGGCCGTTCCCGCCGGCCGGCCCGAGCGACCCGCCGGCCGCGCCCGGGCCTGCTCCCCCCGCCCCCGGGGTGGCCCCGGCCTGTGAACCGCTCGGCCGGGGCTCGGAACCGGAGCGCTCGGCGGAGCAGGCCACGCCGGCGGACAGGACCGCCATCGCGGCGGTGAGGGCGAGCAGACGACGCATTCTTCTTCTCCTGACCGAGGGTGGCCGATCCTAACCGGGGCCGGGATGACCGACAGGGCCCCGCCCACCGGTGCTGTACCGGGGAAGGGGCCCTGTCGGACGCGGGATGTCAGCCGGTCACGGGCGGGTACGCCGCCTGGTGCCGCCCCGGCGGGACCGGCGCCGGCCGGCGCCGCCCTCAGCGTCGCCGTCGGCCTCGTCGCCCAGGGCGTCCGGGTCGTCGGCCCCGGCCAACCGGGCGGACTCGCCCTGCTGGCTGTCCGTTACGGCCGGCGCGGCGGCCGTGTCCGCCTCGTACCGGGACAGGTCGTAGCCCATGGTGTCGTGGTACTCGACGACGGCGTTCCCGCCCGGCGCCTCGACCACCTCGGGCGCCTCGGCCACCGCGCGCTCCGGCGCGGCGCTCTTGCGGGCCCGCCGCCGCGGCGATGCCCCACCGACCTGCTCGACCGGGGCGGGAGGGGCGGGAGGGGCGGGAGGGGCGGGAGGGGCGACGGCCGAGGCGACCGCCTTGACCTTCTCCCCCGCACCCGTGGCGCGCGGCTTCTCCGGCACCGGCTCGGTGTGGATCACCACGCCGCGGCCCTTGCAGCAGTCGCAGGTCTCGCTGAACGCCTCCAGCAGCCCCGCGCCGATCCGCTTGCGGGTCATCTGTACCAGCCCCAGCGAGGTGATCTCGGTGACCTGGTGCTTGGTGCGGTCCCGGCCCAGGCACTCGGTGAGCCGGCGCAGCACCAGCTCCCGGTTCGACTCCAACACCATGTCGATGAAGTCGATCACCACGATGCCGCCGATGTCACGCAGCCGGAGCTGGCGGACGATCTCCTCCGCCGCCTCCAGGTTGTTGCGGGTGACCGTCTCCTCCAGGTTGCCGCCCGCACCCGTGTACTTGCCGGTGTTGACGTCGACCACGGTCATCGCCTCGGTGCGGTCGATCACCAGGTGACCGCCGGAGGGCAGGAAAACCTTCCGGTCGAGGCCCTTGAGGATCTGCTCGTCGATCCGGTACTCGGCGAACGCGTCGCTGGTGCCGACGTACCGGCGCACCCGGTCGACCAGGTCCGGTGAGACGTGCGAGAGGTACGACTCGACCATCCCGTACGACTCGTCGCCCTCGATCACCAGCTCGCGGAAGTCCTCGTTGAACAGGTCCCGCACGACCCGGATGACCAGGTCCGGCTCCCCGTAGAGCAGCACCGGGGCGCCGCCCTCGGTCGCCTTGGCCTGGATGTCCTCCCACTGGGCCTGGAGCCGCTCGACGTCGCGGGCCAGGTCGTCCTCACTCGCCCCCTCGGCGGCGGTCCGGACGATCACGCCCGCGCCGTCGGGGACCATCTTCTTGAGCACGTCGCGCAGCCGCTTGCGCTCGGTGTCGGGCAGCTTGCGGCTGATGCCGGAGGCGTTGCCGTTCGGCACGTACACCAGGTGCCGGCCGGACAGGGCGATATGGCTGGTCAGCCGGGCGCCCTTGTGCCCGATCGGGTCCTTGGTGACCTGCACCAGCACCGAGTCGCCGGACTTGAGGGCGTGCTCGATCGAGCGGGCCCGGCCCTCCAGACCCGTGGTGTCCCAGTTCACCTCGCCGGCGTACAGCACGGCATTGCGACCCCGGCCCACGTCGACGAAGGCCGCCTCCATGCTCGGCAGGACGTTCTGCACCTTGCCGAGGTAGACGTTGCCGGCCATCGTGCCGGAGGAGTTGCGGGTGACGTAGTGCTCGACCAGCACGCCGTCCTCCAGGACGGCGATCTGGGTGCGGTCGCCACGCTGACGCACCGCCATCACCCGGTCGACCGCCTCCCGGCGGGCCAGGAACTCCGACTCACTGAGGATCGGCGGACGGGTCCGCCGCTGCTCCCGGCCGTCGCGGCGGCGCTGCCGCTTCGCCTCCAGTCGGGTCGACCCGGAGACGCCCTGCACCTCGTCGACGGCCTTGCGCGGCTCACGGATCTTCACGACGGTGGGCACACCGTCGTCGGCCCCGCCGTCGCTGTCCCCGGCGCCCCGACGACGACGGCGACGGCGGCGGCGGGTCAGCCCGTCCCCGGTCTCCTCGCCCTCGTCCTCGTCACCCTCGGCCTCGGTGGACTCCTCCTCGGCCTGGGCGGCCTCCTCGGCGTCCTCGTCGACGTCGTCGTCCGCGCCGCCCTTGCCCCGGCCCCGGCCCCGGCGACCACGCCGACGCCGCCGGCGAGCCGCGGCGGTCTCGTCGTCGTCCTCATCCTCGTCTTCGTCTTCCTCGCCCTCGACGGCCTCCTCGACGGCGGCTTCCTCGACGGGCTCCACCGCCTCGACGGGCTCGGCCTCGCGGCGACCGCGGCGACGTCGCCGGGTCGGCTCGGGCTGCTCCTCGGCCGGCTCCTCCTCGATCACGACGGGCACCACGACCCGGGCGACCGGCGCCTCCTCCGGCTGGGGGGCCATGAAGAGCACGGTCGGCGCGGAGAGCGCGGCCCGACGCCGCCGGGTCTTCGGCTCGGCCGGCTCGGCCGCCTCGACGGGCTCGGCCGGCGACACAGCGGGCACGGCCACGCCGGGCGGGACATCCCCGGCGCGGTTCTCCGCGCCGTCGGACCGGGTGCCGGCGGCGGCCGGGCGACCGGCCTGCGCCTCGGCGGCCCGGGCGGCCTCGGCGGTCTCCTCGTCCTCGGCCGCCGCGCCGTCGACCGGCTGGGCGGGCGTGGGCGTGGTCTGGGCGGCGACGGGCGCGGACGACGCCTCCGCCTCGGTGATGGTCGGCTCGGCGCCGGCCTCTGCCGGGGCCTCCACCGCGGGAGCGGCGGCCTTGCGGCGGCGGGTCCGGGTCACCTTCACCGGGGGTACGACCTCGGCGGACGCCTCCTCCGCGGCGGACGCGACAACCGGTTCCTCCGTCGCCTTCGCGGTGGTCGCCTTGCGGCGGCGGCGCGGCGTCTTCGGGGCCTCCTCCAGCTCACCGGCGATCGGGGCGAAAACCTCGGCCTGGAGGGCCTCGCCGCTGGTCGAGCCGGCGGAGGTGGACGCCTCCACCGGCGCGTCGGTCTGCTCCGGCTGGTTCAGCGGGGCGGCCCGCCGCCGGGTAGCCCGCTTGCGGGGCGGGGTGGCCGGCGCCTCGGCGGCCGGTTCCCCGTCGGGCGGCGGCTGGGCGGCGGTGGGCCCGCCGACCGGGGCGGCGCCTTCGGCGGTGCCGGTGCCGGCGACGTCGGTGGTGCGGTCAGCGGTCTCGCCGGCCGGCTGTGAACCGGTCCGTTCGCCGCCCTCGGGCTCGTTCTCGAGCATGGAGGTTCTCCAGTTTCTGGCTGCCCCGGGCGCGGTTGAGCGCTGCCACGCAGGGTTGCCGCAAAAGTGTTTCCGCCGGGCGCGCGAGGTGCGCGACCGCCGAAGTCTGCCTGCCCGAGCGTTGACCGACGGTCAACGCTCATACGATGGCTGCCCCGTCGCGGTCCGCGTCCAACGGATCCACGATCGCACCCTGCGCGGTCAACGTGCCCTGCGCCAGCCGGATCACCCTTGGGGAGACCGGCGGCTCCAGGTCGGCCACCACGCGGAGGCCGGAAAGGACGTCATCGGGTCGTACGGACGGGGTGACCTGCCGGACGACCAGTTCGAGTATCGCACACGGTACGGCCGCGGCTCCGGAAGGCGTCTGCGGAGACGCGACCACATCGATGCTTATGACTGCTGCGCGAGCGTCGAAGGTGCGCCTGCCCTGCTTGGTCATCCGCTCGACCTGGACCTCCTCGGCGGCGGTGAAGGCGGCCACCGCGCGATCCAGCACGGCCGGCTCGACCTCCGGCAACTCGATCCGCCAGTGCGACGCCTCGATCCGGTCGGCAAGACCACCGCCGGAGGCGACGACAGCGTCCATGATGTCGAGGCCGGGCGAGAGGGCCGCGTCCAGCGCGGCCCGCAGCTGCTCCGGGTCGACCGGCTCGCGGAGCCCGATCTCGAGATACTCCGCCTCGCTGGCCACCCCGGTCGGGGCCGCGCTGGCGTAGGAGATCTTGGGATGCGGGGAGAAGCCCTGCGAGAAGGCGATCGGTACACCCGCCCGGCGCAACGCCCGCTCGAAGGCACGGGCGAAGTCGCGGTGCGAGGTGAACCGCAGCGGCCCACGCTTGGCGTACCGGATCCGGACACGCTGGACGATCGGGGCCTGCCCGCCCTCCGGCTGTGGTTTCCTGCTGATCGTCGTGCTCCTCGGACTCAGAACCGGTTGGTCGTGCAGGTGCCGTCGCCGACGTGCCGTGACCGTGACGGCACCTGCCTGATCAACGCAGCGGACGGTGGTGGGCCGGCCGTGGGTCAGGGGTGGGTGTGGGTGGGCACCTTCAGGCCGGCGCCGTTGAGCGGGGTGAGCGGGAGCAGCTTCTGGCCCGTCGGGCCGATCTGGATCTCGGTGTCCATGGATGGGCAGACCCCACAGTCGAAGCAGGGGGTCCACCGGCAGTCGTCCTGCTCGTACTCGGACGTCGAGTCCTGCCAGTCCTTCCAGAGCCAGTCCTTGTCCAGGCCCGAGTCCAGGTGGTCCCAGGGCAGGACCTCCAGCTCGTCGCGCTCCCGGGTGGTGTACCAGTCCAGGTCCACGCCGAAGGCCGGCAGCGTCTCGGCGGCGGCGTCCACCCAGCGCTGGTACGAGAAGTGCTCGCTCCAGCCGTCGAACCGGCCGCCGTTCTCCCAGACCCGGCGGATCACCGCGCCGACCCGGCGGTCGCCGCGACTGAGCAGGCCCTCGATCAGCGACGGCTCGCCGTCGTGGTAGCGGAAGCCGATCGCCCGGCCGAGCGACCGATCCGAGTTGATCTCCTGCTTGAGCATCCTCAGCCGGCCGTCGATGACCTCCGGCCGCTCCATCTTCGCCCACTGGAACGGAGTGTGCGGCTTCGGCACGAACCCGCCGATGGAGACCGTGCAGCGGATGTCCTTCGAGCCGGTGGCGGCCCGGCCCGCCTTGATGACCTCGTGGGCCATCCGGGCGATCTGGAGCACGTCGTCGTCGGTCTCGGTGGGCAGGCCGCACATGAAGTACAGCTTCACCTGCCGCCAGCCGTTGGTGTACGCGGTGACGACGGTGCGGATCAGGTCCTCCTCCGACACCATCTTGTTGATCACCTTGCGGATCCGCTCCGACCCGCCCTCGGGGGCGAAGGTCAGACCGGTGCGCCGGCCGTTGCGGGACAGCTCCTGGGCCAGGTCGATGTTGAACGCGTCCACCCGGGTCGACGGCAGCGACAGCGACACGTTGGTGCCCGCGTACTGCTCGGCCAGGCCGGAGCACATGTCGCCGATCTCGGAGTGGTCGGCCGACGACAGCGACAGCAGGCCCACCTCGTGGAAGCCGGAGAACTCCAGCCCCTGCTGCACCATCTGCCCCACCGTGGTGATCGACCGCTCCCGGACCGGCCGGGTGATCATGCCGGCCTGGCAGAACCGGCAGCCCCGCGTGCAACCCCGGAAGATCTCCACCGCGTACCGCTCGTGCACGGTCTCGGCGAGCGGGACCAGGGGCTTCTTCGGGTACGGCCAGGCGTCCAGGTCCATCGTCGTGCGCTTGTGCACCCGGAACGGCACGTCCGCGCGGTTCGGCACGACCCGCTGGATCCGCCCGTCGGGCAGGTAGTCCACGTCGTAGAAGCGCGGCACGTAGACGCTCTCGGTGCGGGCCAGCCGCAGCAGCAGCTCGTCCCGGCCGCCCGGGGAGCCCTCGGACTTCCACTCCCGGACGATCGTGGTGATCTCCAGGACCGCCTCCTCGCCGTCGCCGAGCACGGCGGCGTCGACGAAGTCGGCGATCGGCTCCGGGTTGAACGCGGCGTGCCCCCCGGCCACGATCACCGGATCGGCGTCGGTGCGGTCCGCCGCGAGCATCGGGATGCCGGCCAGGTCGATCGCGGTGAGCAGGTTGGTGTAGCCCAGCTCGGTGGAGAACGAGATGCCGAACACGTCGAAGTCGCGCACCGCCCGGTGGGCGTCGACGGTGAACTGCGGCACGCCGTGCGTGCGCATCAGACTCTCCAGGTCGGGCCAGACCGCGTACGTCCGCTCGGCGAGCACGTCGGGCAGCTCGTTGAGGACCTCGTACAGGATCTGCACGCCCTGGTTGGGCAGCCCGACCTCGTAGGCGTCCGGGTACATCAGCGCCCAGCGGACGGTCGCCGTGTCCCAGTCCTTGACCACCGCGCCCAGCTCGCCACCGACGTACTGGATGGGCTTGGTCACCTGGGGCAGCAGCGGCTCCAGCCGAGGCCAGACGGAGTTGGCCGCGGCGGGGCGCGGGGGGGTGGACGGGACGCTCATGATGCCCAAGGGTACGCGTCCACCCACCGACCGCCGCGTCGCATCCGCCACGGCGTCCGGCCCCGCGCCGGGATCAGGCCTTCCCGACAACGAGAGGCACGGCCTCGGCGCCGTATTCGACGCGGATCGGCAGGCCCGGGTAGCGGGCGGTGATCGTTGCCCGGTGGCGGGCCGGGTCGTCGACGGCGACGACGACGCAGAGGCCCGGGTCGGTGCTGATCTCGTTCAGGACGATGCCGCGGACCTGCCAGTAGGGGCGGTCGGCGACGACTCTGGCCTGCCAGGCGGCGAGCTGCCGCTCGGAGTGGACGGCGTCGACGAACCTGACGGTCACGGTCGGCACGAGGGCGCACATGGCCTGGTCGACGGCGGGATCGGAGGGGATGCGGCGCACCTGTAGCAGGTTCTGTTCGAGGTCGAGTTCGACCCCGGCGTACACCTGCGGCCAGCGCTGCTCGCCGGCTTCCTGCACGATGGTGGCGGCGTCCAACAGGCTGTTCTGATGCGGCCAGTAGGAGCGCCCCGGCGACGGGGTGGGCGGCGACGGGACGGCGGTGCCGGCCTGGGCGCAGAAGGACCCGGCCGCCCCGGGGGCGGGCTGCTGCGGTGCGGCGGCGGGGCCCGGCTGGCCGCAGGCGGCGAGCCCGGCGAGTGCCGGACCGGCCAGGAGCGTGAGCAGGGTGCGTACGCGCATGGTCGAACCTCCTCGGCGGCGAGCCGCCGTATTCGGACACTAACGACCTAACGGCCCGGTCAGGGGATAGGAAACAGACAATCCCGCGACCGGTTCCGCAGATCGGCCCGGCATCAGCCGGTCCGGCTGCCAGGGCCCAGCCACGCGCCACCGGGACGTGGGCGGATCGCCGTCGGTGGCACGCCGGTACTAACCTCGGACCGGCGCGAGAGGAGATTGCCGCGATGCCGCACCCGCAGCCGGGAGCAGACCGACCGGCCGACGGGGGCACCCCGGCCACCGACCGGGGCCAGGATCCGGCCGCCGCCGGCGAGTCGATCCCCTCCCCCGAACCACCGCCCGCCGTGCCGGGCCCGCGCGGCACGTCCGCGCCTCCCGCCGCTGCGGACGTGCCGGCCACAGATCCGGAGGGCACACCGGCCGGGCCGGAGGTGCCCGCAGCCCACCCGACGGAGGACGCCCCCGACGCGGCCGGCTCCGCCGGCACCCGGGGCGGCGATGCTCCCGACGCGACCACCCCGGTCGGGAATCCCCGACCGGCGGCCGAGGCGTCGGCCCCGCCGGAGCCCACCCGGGTCGATCCCGCGCCGGCCCCCGGGGCGCGGCCCGAACCGGTGACCCCGCCCCTGCCGGCCGACACCGCCCCGCAGCCGACCGACCCGGGCCCGACCGCAGCCGAGGCGACTCTCGAACAGACCGGCCCGGACCCCACCACGGTCGAGGCCACCCCGGGACGGGCCGGACCCGACCCCACCCGAGTCGAAACCACCCCGGGACGGGACGAGGCCACCCCGGGACGGGCCGGGCCCGACCCCACCCGGGTGGAGGCCACCCCGCGGCGAACCGGCCCGGAGCCGGCTCGCCGCGGGGGTGGGCCGGCCCCGGCGGCCCCCGCCCCCGACCCGACGAAGGTCGACGCGCGTCCGGACCGGACCACCCTCGACCCCGCCGCCGCACCGCCGGCGCCCCGGTGGACGGGCTCCGCGCCGGTCCCACCGCCGCCGCAACGCAGGAGGATCTGGGGCGAGTCGGCGGAGCCCACCCCGCCGCCACCCGCCCCGGCCGGGCACGGCCCGCTGCCGTCCCCGGAGAGCCAGGTGCCGGTGGACCCGTGGGCCGGCGTGGACACCGGCAGTTGGGACCTGCACTCCGCCGAACTGCCCCCGCTGCCGCCGACGCTGTCGTACCCGACGCCGCCGGCCACCCGGCAGCCCCAGGGGCGGGTCGCCGGCTCGGCGCCCGTCGCCGGACCCCCGACCCCGCCGCCGGTGGCCCATCCGGCCACCCCAGCGCAGGGCGCCCGGCCGGTGTCGCCCGCGGCCCGCCCCGTCAGCCCGCCGCCGCCCGTGGCCCGGCAACCGGCGCCGACCCGTCAGATGCCGCGGCAGGCCCCACCCCGGCAGGTGTCACCGCCAGCACCGCCGCGCCACGTGCCGCCGCCGGCTCCGCCGATCGCGCCGCCGCAACAACAGCAGCGGCCAGCGCCGACGCCGCCGCCCGCGCCGAGGTCCCCCCGCCGGCGACGTCGGCGCTGGCCGTGGGTGCTGCTGCTCAGCATCGCCTGCTGCTGCGGCTGCCCGGCCTACTGGGTGAAGCCGATGTGGGAGCAGTACCCGGCGAGCGCCGCGCTGCCGCAGCAGATCTCCGACCTGTCGCTGCGCCAGGACGCCCGCAGCCAGGCCACCGCGAAGGAACTGGAGAACGATGTACGTAAGGCACATCTGCTGACCGAGGACACCTTCGCCGGCGTGTACGCCTCGTCGGCGGGCAAGCCGGTGGCGGTGTTCGGCGGCACCGGGTTCCGGCTGACCCCGGAGAGCGACGCGGACGACGAGATGACCCGGCTGACGGAGCCGTACCGGCTCGGGGACAAGCAGGTGGTGGAGACTGGTGTCCGGGGCCGGTTCGAGCGCTGTGCCGTCGGCGCCCTCGACGGCACCGACGTGGTGGTCTGCACCTCGGTCGACCACGGCAGCCTCACCACCGGCGTGTTCACCCAACTCTCCGTCGATGACAGCGCCCGACTGCTGAACACCATGCGCGAGCAGATCGTCACGGCCAACCAGAACCCGGGCACGACGGGCTGAGGCGGACGGGCTGAGGCCCGACCCGACCGGGTGGGGCCGGTCAGGGCAGGCCGGTCAGGCCGGGGGCTCGCCCTCGGCCGCCGGTCGCGCGCGGGGCGGGGCGTAGCGCGACACGTACTCCTGGCCGGTGAGCTTCTGGATCTCGCCCATCACCTCGTCGGTCATCTCCCGCAGCGAGGTCCGGTCGTCCGGGCGGCCGGTGAAGTCCAGCGGCTTGCCAAACCGCACGACGATGTCCGCCCGGCCCGGTCGGGGCACCCTGGTGCCGATCGGCTGGGCCCTGTCGGTGCCGACCATGCCCACCGGGATGATCGGCACGCCGGCCGCAACCGCCAGTCGGGCGGCCCCGGTGCGGCCCCGGTAGAGCCGGCCGTCGGGCGAGCGGGTCCCCTCCGGATACACGGCGACCAGGTCACCGGCCTTCAGCACCGGAATCGCCGCGTCGAACGCGGACAACGCGGCCCGGCCGCCGGCCCGCTCGACGGGGATGGCTCCCAGCCCGGTGAGCACGAACTTCGATAGCGCGCCCTTCGGGCCGGTGCCCTTGAAGTACTCCGACTTGGCCCAGAACGCGAGGTGGCGGGGCACGACCGTGCCGAGGAACAGCTCGTCGGCGACGGAGAGATGGTTGCCGGCGAAGATAGCGCCACCGGTCTCCGGGATGTGCTCCAAACCCTCCACGGTCGGCCGGAAGGCCAACCGGAGCGCCGGCGCCACTGTGAGCCTGCCGATGGTGTAAAGCAGCGGCACTGGTCCTCCGGCGGTCGTGCTGGACAGGGCGATGTCACGTTAGCCGACGCGGTCACGCCGGGCCGAACGGGTGACCGGGCCGTCCGCTGCGTGGCGGAGGGCGGCCGGGCAGGGGCGCCGTCCCGGGAGGGCCCCACCCACATCTCACACCCGGCGGACGGCCACCGTCACCGGTTCGTCCTTGCCGGCCTCCCGGCGAGGCCGGCGAGCGGCGCCCACCTTCGACTATTCACCGCCCGGCCTGCGGCGGCATGACCGGCGTCACACCCGCCGCCGTCACATCCACGCCCGCTCCGCCCGTCGTCCCGGTGTATCGACGAGGATGGGAGAACACGATGAGTCGGATCGATCTGGAGGCGGTGGCGCCGGAGGCGTACCGGGCGGTGGCCGGGCTGGAGCGGTACACCCGCGCGAACCTCGACCACACGGTGCTGGAGCTGGTGAAGCTGCGCGCGTCGATGCTGAACGGCTGCGGGTTCTGCGTGGACATGCACAGCCGGGACGCCCTCGCGGCGGGCGAGTCCAGCCGGCGGCTGTTCGCCGTGGCCGCCTGGCGGGAGACGCCCTTCTTCGACGAGCGGGAACGGACGGCGCTCGCGCTCACCGATGCGCTCACCCGCCTCGGGGAGCACGGGGTGCCCGACGAGGTCTGGGACGCCGCCGCGAAGGTCTGGTCGGAGAAGGAGCTGGCGGACCTGACGGTCGCGATCGCCACAATCAACGTATGGAACCGGATCGTGGCGGCCACCCGGCGCCAACCGCCGACGGACGGGTGACGACGGCCGGTGCGGCACAGGCGGCCGGTGTGCTCGACGCGCACCGGCCGATGCTGCTCGGCCTGGCGTACCGGATGCTCGGCAGCCTGCACGACGCCGAGGATGTGCTCCAGGACGCGTACCTGCGGTGGCTGGGCGTCGACCGGGCCGCGGTGGCCGAGCCCCGCCGCTACCTGTCCCGGGTGGTCACCCGGCTCGCCATCGACCGGCTGCGGGCCCGGCAGGCTGCCCGGGAGACGTACGTCGGGCCCTGGCTGCCGGAGCCGGTGCCCACCGAGCCCTCGCCGTTCGGGCCGCCGGAA
Organism: Micromonospora rubida; assembly: GCF_009908295.1. Taxonomy (GTDB): domain Bacteria; phylum Actinomycetota; class Actinomycetes; order Mycobacteriales; family Micromonosporaceae; genus Micromonospora; species Micromonospora rubida. Next base: position 8,100 of record NZ_JAAALO010000010.1, on the reverse strand, counting down.
CACGCGGAGCTGCGCGACTCGCTCTCCCTCGCGCTGCTGCACCTGCTGGAGCGGCTGACTCCGCCGGAGCGCGCGGTCTACGTGCTGCGCACCGCCTTCGACCTGCCGTACGCGCAGGTCGGCGAGATCCTGGACCGGTCCGCGGCGGACTGCCGGCAGCTGCACCACCGGGCGGCGGCCCGGATCGCCGTCGACCGCCGCCGCTTCACTGCCGACCCGGGTGAGCAGCGGCGGCTGCTGGACGCGTTCCTCGCCGCGGCCCGCGACGGCGACCTGGCCCGGCTGACGGACCTGATGACGACCGACGTCACCGCGTGGACCGACGGGGGCGGCCGGACCAGGGCGGCCCGCAACCCGGTGCGCGGGGCGGACCGGGTTGCCCGCTTCTTCGCCGGGGTCCTCGGGCCCCGGCGGCCGACGCCGCACACGGTCCCGGTCGAGTTCAACGGCCGGGCCGGGTACGTCGTGTACTGGCCCGGCAGCCGGCGGTACGCGCTGACCGTGGCCGCCGCCGGCGGCCGGATCACCGGCCTGTACGTGGTCGCCAACCCGGAGAAGCTCACCCGGTTGGCGGGGTGACCCGGCGACCGGGCCCGCCCCACCACGCCCGGCGTCGGAAAGCCGTCAGCCCAGCTCGGGGAACCAGAGCGCGATCTCGCGCTTGGAGCTGTCGGTCGAGTCGGAGGCGTGCACCAGGTTCTCCCGGTTGGACAGGGAGAAGTCGCCGCGGATGGTGCCGGCGGCGGCCCGGCGGCCGTCGGTGCTGCCGATCATGCCGCGCACCACCTCGATGACCTGGTCGCCGGAGAGCACCAGGGCCACCAGCGGACCGCTGGTCATGAACCCCTTCAGGGGCGGGTAGAACGCCTTGTCGACGTGCTCGGCGTAGTGCTGGTCGGCGAAGTCGCCGTCCATCGTCCGGGATGCCATGGCGTCGATCCGCAGGCCCTTGCGCTCGAAGCGGGAGAGGATCTCACCGACCAGGCCACGGCCGACCGCGTCGGGCTTGATCAGGACGAGAGTGCGCTCGTCCGGGCTGCTGCTGGACACGCTGGGTTCCTCCTGTGCGCGGAAGACGGCTCGGCTGGGTACGGTCAGCCTAGCGACCCGGTGCGGGCACCGGCGCGGCGGCTGCGCTATTCCCTGGGTCGCCGATCCGGCCTAGCCTGGCCCTTGACCCATGGGAGGTCCACAGTGGCGAATGGCGGGAACCGACCCATCGCGCCGGTACGCAAGCTCATCGCGACGGTGCTGGGCACCGTGGCGACCTTCGTGGTCCTGTTCGGGCTGGGCATGACCAGCTGGGCGATCGTGGCGCTGGGGGTGGCCCTGCTGGTGCTGGCGATCGCGATGGCCACCGTGCGCGGCGGCGGCCGAACCTGGGTGGTCGGCGTCGGCCACGTGCACAGCGCCTCCGAGCCGCCCAACGCGTACGCGTTCGGCCGCTGCGAGTTGCAGCTCGTCATCGACGCGCCCGGCCTGCCGCCCCGGTCGAAGAAGATCATCGAGCCGCGGGTCCCGGTGGCGAAGTGGCCCTCGATCGGGCAGGCCCTGCCGATCCGGGTGGCCCTGGACGACCAGCGGCATGTCCGCGTCCTCTGGGACGAGGTGCCCACCCACGCGGAGACCGCCGCGTCGGCCATGGCCGACCTGCCGCCCGAGTACGCGGGCGCCGACCCGGTCGACGAGGTGCTGATCCAGCAGGAGGCGCCGCCGTGGGCCGACCGCATCCCGGACGACGACTTCCGCGACGACCTGCGTGACCTGCCCGGTTTCCACGACGACCTGCGCGACTCGTCCGGTTTCCGCGACGACCTGCGTGACCAGCCCAGGGCCGACCCGATGCGCGACGACGACCTCGGCCCGCTGCCGGAGGGCCGGGAGCCGGTCGTGATGCACCAGCGGCCGGGCGGCCCGGTCGTGCTGGAGGGGACGGTGGTGGAGCCGACCCCCGGCCCGCTGCCCCGGCGGGCCACCCCGGCCCCCCGCCCACCGGCCGAGGAACGCTTCGACCCGACCGTCCCCGTCGAGACCATCGACGCGACGGCCCCGGCCGACCCCGTCGAGACCGTCGACGCGGCGGCCCCGATCGACCCCATCGACGTGCCGCTGGACGACCCGGCCCCGCGCCCCCGACCGGCCCCCGACCAGCACGAGCTGGACGAGGCGATCTTCGGTTACGACCCGGAGGCCGAGCCCGCCGACGCGGCGGCCCCGATCAGCGGGGTCGGCATCACCCTGCTGGTCACCGGCCTGGACCGGTCGCTGGAGTTCTACCGGGACACCCTCGGCTTCGAGGAGGTCGACCGGGGCGCCGGCAACGCCGTGCTCGCCTCCGGGGCGACCCGGCTGGTGCTGCGCGAGGTCACCGGCGCGGCCCCGATGAGCCGCCGCCTGGTCCACGTGAACCTGGAGGTCGACAACATCCAGGGCGCGTACGAGCGGCTGCGCGACTCCGGGGTCCGCTTCACGTACGCCCCGAGGGTGGTGAACCGGGGTACCAAGCTGGAGGTCTGGGCGGCGGCCTTCCGCGACCCGGACGGGCACGGCATCGCCCTCACCCAGTGGCGCACCCGCGCCGACGCCTGAGCAGTGGGGACGGCACCCTGGCACCGGGCCCCGCCCCGGGTCCCGCGCCGCGGCAGGGCCCGTCCCGCACCGGGCCCGCCCCGCAGGCAGCGGCTCAGCGGCTCAGCGGCTCAGCGGCCGAGGATCACCCGGCGCACGTGCAGGGCGTACCCCCAGACCAGGGCGAAGATGATCCCCACCACCAGCAGCGACCAGTGCAGCAGCCCGGCAAGCAGCAGCGCCCCCTGGAGCACCGTGCCGGCGTACCAGGCCCACCGCCGACGCATCATCCCGGCGAGCACCACCGCCGCCACGGCCAACGCCACGATCACCGCGACGGCCGCGCCGCTGAGCTCCCCGCCGACCACCCGGATCGGCTGGATCGCGAGCAGCAGCACCAGGGCCTCCAGGCCGAGCGTCCCGGCGCCCAGGCCGCGCACCGCCCCCTCGGGGTTGCGCAGCCCGGAGCGCCGCTGACCCGATCCGTCGCCGGCGCCCTCCGCCCGGCGGTCTGAATCCGGGGCGGTCATCGCTTGAACAGCCTGCGGGCGTCGGCCACGGTCACCACCGACCCGGTGATCAGCACGCCGACCCCGGACAGCTCGCCGGGGACGTCGGCCTCGGCCTCGGCCACCGCCGCCTCGATCGCGTCGGGCATCTCCTCGGCCACCGCCACCCGGTCCTCCCCGAAGACGTCCCGGGCCAGCTCGGCCAGCTCGTCGGCCGGCATCGCCCGCGGCGAGCTGTTGCGGGTGACCACGAGCGAGTCGAGCACCGGCTCCAGCAGCTCCAGCAGGCCCACCGCGTCCTTGTCGCCGAGCACCCCGAGCACGCCGACCAGCTTGCTGAACGCGAACTCCTCCTGGAGGGCGGTCACCGTGGCCGCCATCCCGTGCGGGTTGTGCGCCCCGTCGAGCAGGACCGTCGGCGCGTTACGCACCTTCTCCAGCCGGCCGGGCGAGCTGACGTCGGCGAAGCCCTCCCGGACAGCCTCCACGTCGAGCTGCCGATTCGCCCCCGCCCCGAGGAACGCCTCCACGGCGGCGAGCGCCACCGCCGCGTTCTGCGCCTGGTGCGCGCCGTGCAGCGGGATGAACATGTCCTCGTACACCCCGCCGAGGCCCTGGATGCTGAGCACCTGGCCGCCGACCGCCACCGAACGGCGCAGCACGCCGAACTCCGACCCCTCGCGGGCGATCGTCGCGCCGACCTCGGCGCACCGCTCCAGGATCGGCCGGGCGGCCTCCTCGTCCTGCGCCGCGCAGACGACCGTGGCCCCCTTGTGGATGATCCCGGCCTTGTGCAGGGCGATGTCCTGGAGGGTGTCGCCCAGCCACTCGGTGTGGTCCAGCCCGATCGGGGTGAGCACCGCGACGCCGGCCTGGATCACGTTGGTGGAGTCCTCGGCCCCGCCGAGCCCCACCTCGACCACCGCGACGTCGACCGGGGCGTCCGCGAAGGTGGCGAACGCCAGCGCGGTGGTCAGGTCGAAGTAGGTCAACGGCTCGGCGGAGCGCTGGTCGACCAGGTCGGCCAGCGGCACCACCTCGCGGTACGTGGCCACGAAGCGTTCCTCGCTGACCGGCTCCCCGTCCAGGCTGATCCGCTCCCGGACGGTCTCCAGGTGCGGGCTGGTGTACCGGCCGGTGTGCAGCCCGAACGCCCGCAGCAGCGAGTCGATCATCCGGGCGGTCGAGGTCTTGCCGTTGGTCCCGGTCAGGTGGATCGACGGGTACGCCCGCTGTGGGCTGCCGAGCAGGTCGAGCAGCGTCTCGATCCGGTCCAGCTCGAAGTGCATGCGGGTGAACCCGCGCGCGGCCAGCTCGGCGTCGACGGCGGCGAACTCGCCGTCGACGCCGCGAGCGGTGCGGTGGGTGTGATCGTTACGGTCGGTCACGAGGGCAGCGCCTCCAGAGCGGCATCGATGCGGATCAGGTCGGCCTCGGCGGTGGCGAGCCGGTCGCGGATCTTGGCGACCACCGGCTCCGGGGCCTTCCCCACGAACGCCGGGTTGTCCAGCTTCGCGCGGGCCTGCGCGACCTCCTTCCCGGCTGCGGCGCGGTCCTTGGTCAGGCGGGCCCGCTCGGCGGCCACGTCGATCGAGCCCCGGGTGTCCAGCGCGACGCTCACCTCGCCGGGCATGGCCAGGGTCGCGCTGGCCTGGAAGTCGTCGCCGACCGGGTCGAGCCGGACCAGCGAGCGGATCAGCCGCTCGTGGGAGGCGATGCCCGCGCCGGCCAGGCCGTCGAGCCGGGCGACCACCCGCTGGGTGGGCCGCAGGCCCTGGTCCGAGCGGAACCGCCGGATCTCGGTCACCACCCGCTGGACGGTGCCGACCTCGCCTTCCGCGGCGTCGTCGATCCCGGTACGGTCGGCAGTCGGCCACGCGGCCGTCACCACCGTCTCCCCGCCGGTCAGCGCGATCCACAGCTCCTCGGTGACGAACGGGATCACCGGGTGCAGCAGCCGCAGGAGCTGGTCCAGCACGTGCCCGAGCACCCGCCGGGTGGCGTCGGCCGACGCCCCGCCCTCGGCGAGCACCGGCTTGCCCAGCTCCACGTACCAGTCGCAGACGTCGTCCCAGGCGAAGTGGTAGAGCAGATCACAGACCTTCGCGAACTCGTACGCCTCGAACTGCTCGTCGACCTCGGCGGTGACGTGCGCCAGCCGGGACAGGATCCACCGGTCGACGGTGGAGAGCTGCTCGGCCGGCGGCAGCGGGCCGTTGGTGTGGGCACCGTTCATCAGCGCGAACCGGGTGGCGTTCCACAGCTTGTTGCAGAAGTTGCGGGAACCCTGACACCAGTCCTCGCTGACCGGGACGTCCTGGCCGGGGTTGGCGCCCCGGGCGAGGGTGAACCGGGTGGCGTCCGCGCCGAACCGGTCGATCCAGTCCAGCGGGTCGACCACGTTGCCGAACGACTTCGACATCTTCTTGCCGTGCTCGTCGCGGACCATGCCGTGCAGGGCCACCACGTCGAACGGCGGCCGGCCGTCCATGGCGTAGAGGCCGAACATCATCATCCGGGCGACCCAGAAGAACAGGATGTCGTACCCGGTGACCAGGACGCTGGTCGGGTAGAACTTCTCCAGGTCCGGGGTCTGCTCCGGCCAGCCGAGGGTGGAGAACGGCCACAGGCCGCTGGAGAACCAGGTGTCCAGGACGTCCTCGTCCCGGTGCCAGCCCTCGCCGGTCGGCGGCTCCTCGTCCGGGCCGACGCAGACGATCTCGCCGTCCGGGCCGTACCAGACCGGGATGCGGTGGCCCCACCAGAGCTGGCGGGAGATGCACCAGTCGTGCATGTTATCGACCCAGGCGAAGTAGCGCTTGGCCAGCTCGGCCGGCTCGACCTTCACCCGGCCGTCGCGCACGGCGTCCCCGGCCGCCTTGGCCAGCGGGGCGGTGTTGACGAACCACTGCAACGACAGCCGCGGCTCGACCGTGGTCTTGCACCGCGAGCAGTGGCCCACCGCGTGCACGTACGGCCGCTTCTCGGCCACGATCAGGCCCTGCTCGCGCAGCGCGGCGACGATCGCCGGCCGGGCCTCGTACCGGTCCAGGCCCTCGAACGGGCCCGGTGCCGTGATGATGCCGCGCTCGTCCATGATCGTCAGGGCGGGCAGGTCGTGCCGCTGGCCGATCTCGAAGTCGTTCGGGTCGTGCGCCGGGGTCACCTTCACCATGCCGGTGCCGAAGCTCGGGTCGACGTGCTCGTCGGCGACGATCGGAATGCGCCGGTCGGTCAGCGGCAGGGCGACCTCGGTGCCGATCAGGTGTCGGTACCGCTCGTCGTCGGGGTGCACCGCCACGGCGGTGTCGCCGAGCATCGTCTCGGCGCGGGTGGTGGCCACCACGACCTCGTCGCCGTACCGGATCGAGATCAGCTCGCCGTCGTCGTCGGTGTGCTCCACCTCGATGTCGGACAGCGCGGTCAGGCAGCGCGGGCACCAGTTGATGATCCGGTTGGCCCGGTAGATCAGCCCGTCGTCGAAGAGCTTCTTGAACATGGTCTGCACGGCCCGGGACAGCCCCGCGTCCATGGTGAAACGCTCGCGGTCCCAGTCGACCGCGTCGCCGAGGCGGCGCATCTGGCCCAGGATCGCGCCGCCGGACTCGGCCTTCCACTGCCACACCCGCTCGACGAACTTCTCCCGGCCCAGGTCGTGCCGGGACAGGCCCTCTCCGGCGAGCTGCCGCTCGACGAGGTTCTGGGTGGCGATGCCGGCGTGATCCATGCCCGGCAGCCAGAGCGACTCGAAGCCCTGCATCCGCTTGCGCCGGGTCAGGGCGTCCATCAGCGTGTGCTCGAACGCGTGGCCCATGTGCAGCGAGCCGGTCACGTTGGGCGGCGGGATGACGATCGCGAAGGGCGGCTTGTCGCTCTGGGCCGACGCCCGGAAGCGCCCGGCGGCTACCCACTGCTCGTACCGTCGCTGCTCAACCTCGCCCGGCTGGTACTGGGCGGGCAGGGTCGGGGCGTCGGGGCGTCGGGCGTCCAGGCTGTCGGTCACCCTGAAAGTCTACGGAGCGCTTCCGCGGACCCGACGTGCGCCACCTGCCCTTCGCGTACGGTGTCGGCTATGTCCGACGCACATCTCACCGAGCGTCCGCTCGCTGACGAGCCCGAGCCGGTCGATCTCACCGAGGAACCGATCCGGCTCAGCAACCGGGACCCGAAGGGCTCGGCCCGGCGGCGCGGTCCCCGGTCGCGGCGCGGGCGGATCGCCCTCGCCGTGCTCCTGGCGGCCGGTCTCGCCGGCGTCGGGGCGCTGGGCGTCGCCGGCTGGCGGGTGACGCAGCAGAAGGACGCCCGGCTGGCCGCTCCGGCCACCGTCGCCGGCCTGCAACGCGACGACAGCGACCGGGCCCGCAGCACCGCCGACTACCTGCGCGACGGACTCGCCGCCGACATCGACCTGGACCGCAGCCTCGGCGTCGTGTACCGCGATCCGGCGGACGACAAGCGCTCCGTGCTGCTCTTCGGCGGCACCACCCTGCTGTGGCAGCCCGAACGCGACCTGGACACCCTCTTCGGCCTGATGGCCGACGAGACCGGGAAGGTCACCGGGCTGCGCGAGGTGCCGGCTGGCCGGCTCGGCGGGGTGATGAAGTGCGGCGCCACCAGCGGCGACGGCGGTGACTTCGCCGTCTGCGGCTGGGCGGACCACGGCAGCGTCGCGATGGCGATGCTGCCGGGGCGCCCGATCGACGCCGCCGGCGACCTGATGCGGCGGATCCGCGAGGATGTCCAGACCCGTTCCTGAGTCATCGTCCCCGAAGACCGGTTCCGGGGTTTCGCCGCCCGGAGCCGGTCACGCCGGATCGGCCCCGGTCTGATCCGGCTTGAAAATGGTCACGGAAACGCGTCAGGGCCACCCCCGAAGGGGTGGCCCTGACCGAAAGATGTCCGGCGGTGTCCTACTCTCCCACACCCTCCCGAGTGCAGTACCATCGGCGCTGGAGGGCTTAGCTTCCGGGTTCGGAATGTAACCGGGCGTTTCCCCTCCGCCATGACCGCCGTAACTCTATCG
>NZ_JAAALO010000001.1:1121215-1137265 GCF_009908295.1 Micromonospora rubida | reverse complement strand
TCAACCGGTCGCGGCAGGGCGTGCAGGTAGTCCATCACCCGGGCGGTCCGTTCAGCCGACCGGGGATGGCTGTCGAGGTGCGTGTCACTGAGATGCGCGATGACGAGCAAGACGTCCCCTAATGGTTATCTCCAGCCCAAGCGTTAGGGAGGCTACACTCGATCAAGCCAGGCAAGTCAAGCAGGTACCAGAGGAGACCCATGTCACAGCAGCTCGCGCTCGCCCTGGCCAGCACCATCCGGCACGACGGCAGCGGAGGCGTCGCCGACGACCTCGCCGACGTCGCCGGACTGACAACCTGGCTCCGGGAGCACGCCGATCCGCTGCGGGAGTACGCCGCCGAGCCCGGGCCGTACGCCAGCACGCCCGACGAGCAACTCCGCCTCGACGTGGTCGCGCTGCGACGCGCCGTGCGTACCCTGTTCGCGCATGCAGTCCGCCCCGGGCCACCGAGCCGGGCCGACTCCTCAACACTGCTTCCCGTGCCGGACGCCGTCGATCAACTCAACCAGGCCGCCGGCCGGCTGCCGGTCCGGCCCGTGCTGAACTGGCCGGACGAGTCGACACCGACAGTCGCCTGGCGCTGCGCGCCGGCCGACGCCCGGCGGCGGCTCACGGCGGGGCTGGCCCGGGCCGCGATCGAGTTTCTCGCCAGCCCGGCCCGTGCCCAACTGCTCGCCTGCCCGGCGCCACGCTGCGTGCGTTACTTCGTCAAGGAACATCCGCGCCAGGCGTGGTGCAAGCCGTCCTGCGGCAACCGCGCCCGCGTGTCCCGGCACTACCAGCGCCACGCGGCGAACCCGTCGGACGACCCCAGCCGGGTCACCTCCGCGACAAGCGGATCGACCCGTTGATCGTGTCCGCGTTAGGTAGCGGTACGACGGTTTCGGTCATCGGAGCCGCCTGCTTTCGGCACCCGGTTACGCGGGGCGACCGACCGGCGGCGGTAATCACCGCACAGTGGGGCCAGCCATGGCCGTCCTGGTGAAGCCAATTCCCTCCGTCGTGAAGGATCAGGTTCAGTGAGAAGAAGACACCCTGCCGCTTCTCACCGAATCTGATCCGTTACTGGTCGGCGGGCCGCCCCGGATCACCTTCGTTGAGAACTCACACCAATCCTGCACATCGTGTGGGTCGCAGGTATCCGCTTCCCAGCCGCCGCGCAGTACCGGCCGCAGCATCTCCAGGTCAATCGCGAGAGGGACTGATCGTTGGTCGCGCTCTTCAGACGTCACCCAGGAAGGGTCAGCCCTCGACCGGGTCGAGAGTCAAGAAGTACCCCGCCTCGGGCCCTGGCCCAGGGCCCCGGCAAAGCCGTCAGGTGATGCCGAGGAGTGCCAGTGGGCGGCTGCTGTCGCGGGCGTGATGCCGGGTGGCGGCGACGATGTTGGTGATTCCGGCGGTGCGTAGGGCGCCGATCGCGGCGTTGCGTGGAGCTGCCATGACTTCGGGTCCTGTGCCGGTGCGGATCTGGCTGCGGTCCTCGTCGTAGGTGACATCGCGGACCCAGTGGATCTTGTTTTCGATGGCACAGTGCCCGCGGATCCAGGCGGCCAGTTGCGCCGGTTTTGCCTGGTGGACGCGCAGGTTGGTAATGGCGTAGACGGTTTCGGTGGTCAAGCGTTTCGGCTGGTCTAGTGCTTTGACCACGAACGTTCGCGGTGTTGGGTCAGGCTGCGCAGGTGGCGGGTTGGCCCCAGCGTCGTTGTCGTTCGCTTCGGATGCGGGCGCGTTCGCGGCGTTGGGCGGCCAGGACGTCGGGGTGGCGGGCGTTGGCGTTGCGCCAGCGCAGGTATGCCTGCAGCCGCCGGGCCAGCACCGGGTGGTTGGGGTGGTTCGAGCCGGCGATGACGAAGGTGCGTAGCGGCCCGAACTGGGCTTCGATCGGGTTGGCCCAGGAGGCGTAGGTCGGGGTGAAGCAGAGTTCGACCTTGTTCCGGGCCGCCCAGGCTCGGATCTTTCGGCCTTTGTGCGCGGACAGGTTGTCCAGGATGACGTAGATCGGTGCTCCGTCCGGACGAGCGGCCCGGATCGACTTGAGTGCGGCGAGGGTGTTCGCGGCGCTCTTGCGATGCCGCACGACGCCCCAGAGTTGGTCGTCGCCGACGCTGTAGCAGCCGTGGAACTGCCGGACGCCGTGCAGTTTGTGATAGTTCGCGGGCAGCCGGTGCGGGTGTCCGGCCGGCGCCCACCCGGTGCCGGCCTGGGGGCGAATCACTAAGGGCCCGAACTCGTCGAACGCGAAGACCCGTTGTGGGAAGTGGCTACTGACGTACTCGATCCGGGCGAGTTTGGCGTCCCGATCGGGGTCGGTGGACTCTTTCCACGTCTTGGTCCGCTGGAAGGTGATCTTGTGCCGGTGCAGGAGCTGCCGTAGCCGTTCCCGACCCACCCGGACACGTCGAGGGGAATGAAGGCACAGGTGGTCGGCGAGCTTGCGGATGCTCCACCTGGTGAACGGTCGCCCCAGCTTCTCGGGGCGGGTGTTGGCCGTCGCGACGATGAGCTGCTCTTCGTCAGGACTGATCTGGCGGGGACGGCCACCCGCCCACTGAGGGTCCAGGCTGGCCATCCCCATCTCGTCAAACCGATGGATGACCTGCCGAATCGTGTCTTCATCAGCCTGCACGAGACGGGCGATCGCCGGCACGGTGTTCCCGCCAACCGAGGCGAGCACGACCATCGCCCGCCTCAGACGGATCGGTGACCCGGTTCCCCGGCGAGTGATTCGGAGCAGCTGCTGACCTTCCTGGTCACTGAGCCGCCGTACGCGAACGGGTTCTGCCACCGCCACAGCCTGACCGCCGCGACGCCGCCCGGCCGACAGGCCAGACGGCGTGTCATCCAACACCGCGAACGTTCGTGGTCACGGCACTAGCGGCGTCTGCGGCGGCGGATCTGCAGTGCTTGCGCGGCGTGCGGGAAGTCGATGCCGGTGGAGACGGTGAGGATCTTGAGGGTGCGGATCCCGCGGCGGCCGTGGCCGCGGTCATCGTCTCTGGTGGCGTCCGGGACGGCCCTCCAGGGCAAGGCGGCGAGCTGGGCATGCAGGTGGGGCTGATTGCCTTTGACGGTCAGGATCCAGTGGGCGCCGCGTTCGGCGAGGTAGGTGACGTGGTCACGCTGGCAGTGCAGCGCGTCGGCGGTGATCACGGCGCCGCGAAGGTCGCCGATCTGGTTCAGCAGCGGTGCGAATCGGGTGATCTCGTTCGTTTTGCCGTTCACGCCGGTGTCGGCAAGGACCACGCCGGTGACCTGATCGCAGGCCGCCATCACATGCCGGGCGGCAGTGTCGCCGGTGCGGGATCCGCGTAACGACTTGCCGTCGACGGCGACCGCCCGCAGGCCTGTCGCGGTGCTGGTGGAAGCCCGGCCGGCGAGCCAAACCCCGACAGCCGCGGTCAGCAACTGCGGGTCCAGGGTCTGCAACAGCCGGCGGATCATCGCCTCAGACGGCCGCCGATCAGGAGCGATACCCAGGGCGAGAGCCGTCGCGGCCGGAACATCGGCAACCCATTCGGCGATCGCGGTATCGAGCGGTAGCCGGCCACGACGGCGCACACCGCTGCGGTCACCACGACCGATAGTTGATGCCGAACACCTCGCTGGGCCCGTGGATCAGGCAGCCCGGTGAGCGCTGCGGGCAGACCACCAGCGGTTTCGGGCGCGGTCAGAGCCGGTGCACAGGACAAAGACGAGATCAGCGATGATGGCGGCGCGGGCATGACTCACTTCGGCGATCAGCATGGCGTAGGAACCTTGATGATCTTCTGAGTCAGTCATGCCCGTCTTGCTACCACCAACAGCGGCGCTTCTACTCCAAGCCGCCCAAGCTGGACACCGTCACGACTTTGCCGGGGCCCTGGGTGAGGTCCCGTCCGGGTCTTTGGGTCAAATGGTCGTATCGACGCTCGGATAGAATTGTCCAAGTAGCGTCGACAGGTTGGATGAAGTTCATGAGCCGGTACGAGCCGTTGCGATTCGATGAGCGGGAGCTAATTTCTCGGGAGTTGAGCCGAGCCCAAGTTGTTCATCCCGATCCATCGCGAGGCTGCTGGGTCGACACCATTCGACGATCGATCGAGAAATCGAGCGAAACGGTGGTGCGACAGAATACCGTGCCGTCGAGGTGCAGCGTCAGACCGATGAGAATCGCCTGCGCCCGAAGGAACGAAAACTCGAAGCTTCTCCCCGATTGTACGATGCTGTGAACGAGGGCCTGCGGGAGAAGTGGTCACCGAGACAGATCAGCGAGAGACTCCGCGAGGATCATCCCGACGATCCGGAAATGCGGATCTCCCACGAGACGGTGTACGAATGCCTGTACCTCCAGGCCCCGGCGAGCTGCGTACCCAGCTCAAGCTCGCCCCTACGGCAGGGCCGTACCCGTCGGGTCGACCGGTCCCGTACGACGTCGGCCAGGGAAAAGATCCGCGACATGGTCAACATCAGCGAACGATCGAAGGAGGCCGACGACCGCGGCGTGCCCGGCTTCTGGGAGGGTGATCTGATCATCGGAAAGGCAACAGGTTCCAGATCGCCACGCTGGTTGAGCGCGTTACGCGGTTCGCCATGCTGGTGCGGATCCCGTACGACCGCAACGCCGACCGGGTCGCTTACCTGCTCGCGAAGAAGATGGAGAGCCTGCCCGAGTTCATGCGCGACAGTGTGACGTGGGATCAGGGCAAGGAAATGGCCAGGCATGCCGACTTCACGATCCGCACGGGTATGCCCGCTTACTTTTGCGACCCGCACTCGCGGTGGCAGCGGGGCAGTAACGAGAATACGAATGGGTTGCTCCGCCAATATTTTCCGAAGGGTGCCGACCTGTCGTTGCGTTCCCAGGACGAGCTTGATACTGTCGCCGCAGAGTTAAATGGCAGACCGCGACAGACGTTGAACTGGCGTAAGCCGGTTGAGGTTTTCAACGATCTGGTAGAGAGCAATGTGTCGCCATGATCACTTGATGCCGCCCTTCTGCCCCTTGGGTTTGCGCACAATCTCCAACGTCAGCTTCAGGCGTAGGTGGGCCGACCGAGGTGGGCGGGCCGGCGTACGCAGGTGGCGTCGGGTGTGGCAGGGGCGGTGGCGCGCAGGCCCTGGTCGCGCCGGTGTCTTTTTCGTCTGCACTATGTGAGCGATAACAGGGTGATCGTCCCGTGCGCCCGTGACACCGAGCCGACGCCCCCGACAGCCCGTTCCGTGGCGACGGCGAGGGGCGCGGACAAGATTCGTTCGGATGGAACGGTGTTCCGGAGGGCGCGGGCATGGATGACCCGTCACGTCTTGACGAACGGAATGTTATCGCTCACTCTCGATGTCGAGGATGACGGCATCTGTGGCTCACCGGGCGAGCCTCGCTGGCCGAACCTCGCGTCCAGGGCATCCCCAGGGCACACGGACGTCGCTTCAGGACCATCAGCAGCTGTCTGTGACAGCCGGTCGCACTGCCCGAGCCAGCGCGGACCGGCCGACGATGACCGGCGGAGCGCACCTGGAGGCGCCGCCACTCACCCATCTGACCGTCAGTGAACCGTGTCTGCCGTCCCGGACCGGCTCCCCTGAGCGAAATGGCACATCACCACCACCGGTGCAGACAAGGAGAAGGAGCGACATGAGAACCAAGAGAACTCTGCTGTCGGCGGCGACTATCGCCGTCGCACTGACCGCGGGTATGACGGTGGGGCTGGCCTCGACGGCCAGTGCCGGCACGACCCTGAAAGGGTCCGCCGCCGAGAAGGGTCGCTACTTTGGCGCGGCCGTCGCGACGGGCAAGCTCTCCGACAGTCAGTACGTTGGCATCCTCAACCGCGAATTCAACAGCGTTGTCCCCGAGAACGAAATGAAGTGGGACGCCACCGAGCCGCAACAGGGTCGGTTCAGCTACACGGGCGGCGATCGTCTCGTCAGTCACGCTCAGGCCAACGGCATGAGCGTGCGCGGTCACGCCCTGCTGTGGCACGCGCAGCAACCGGGTTGGGCGCAGGGTCTGTCCGGCACCACCTTGCGTAACGCCGCGATCAACCATGTCACCCAGGTGGCCACCCATTTCCGAGGGCAGATTCATTCCTGGGACGTGGTCAACGAAGCATTCGCCGACGGCGGCAGCGGCGGTCGGCGTGACTCGAACCTGCAGCGTACGGGCAATGACTGGATCGAGGCGGCATTCCGCGCAGCCAGGGCGGCCGATCCCGGTGCGAAGTTGTGCTACAACGACTACAACACCGACGGCGTCAATGCGAAGTCGACCGGTATCTACAACATGGTTCGGGACTTCAAGGCCCGTGGCGTACCGATCGACTGTGTCGGTTTCCAGTCCCACCTGGGCACCTCGGTCCCGGGGGACTACCAGGCCAATCTGCAGCGCTTCGCCGATCTCGGCGTCGACGTGCAGATCACCGAACTCGACGTCATGACGGGCTCCAACCAGGCCAACATCTACGCCACGGTCACCCGCGCCTGCCTGGCTGTCTCGCGCTGCAACGGCATCACGGTCTGGGGTGTGCGGGACAGCGACTCATGGCGCGGCACCGACGACGCCCTGTTGTTCGATCGGTCAGGCAACAAGAAGGCGGCGTACACCTCCGTTCTCAACGCCCTCAACGTCGGCGCCAACCCGCCCTCCACGCCTCCGCCGGGCTCCCCGGTGGATACCAGTGCCTGGTACGTGCTGGTGAATCGGAACAGTGGAAAGGCGTTGGACGTGTACAACCTCGCGACCAATGACGGTGCCCGGATCACCCAGTGGTCCCGGAACAACGGTAACCAGCAGCAGTGGCAGTTCGTGGACTCGGGTGGTGGCTACTACCGGTTGAAGTCCAGGCTCTCCGGCAAGGTGCTGGACGTTTACAACTTCTCCACCTCCGACGCTGCGGCGATCGTGCAGTGGAGCGATGGCAACGGCACGAACCAGCAGTTCCGCCTCGCCGAATCAGCCGGGGGTTACGTGCGTGTGATCAACCGTAACAGCGGCAAGGCCGTGGAGGTGCAGGGTGCGTCCACCGCTGACGGGGCGAACATCGTCCAGTACGCCGACTGGGGTGGCAACAACCAGCAGTGGCAACTGATCCGCATCGGTTAGGCCGACCGTTCCGTCGGCACAGCGTGCCACACCAGGATTCCTGACGGAAGCGTCGGCTGGTTGCGGAAGTCGTTACCTGGTCATAGAGCCGAGCCCGCCTTCCTGATCAACATCGAACATTTCCGTCCCTGGAACACGCCGCACTCGACCAGAGCAACTGCTGAACCGGTACTCACGGTGGCGCGGATGGCATCCGTCCGCGCCACCGTGGGGCATCGCGCACTCCTAAGAACCACCTCACGCTCGCCCCCTTGAATGTTATCGCTGACATTCTTCGTGTAGGGCGCGAGAAGGCTGGGGTCGGCGCCCTGTTCCGTCCCACGCGGCGGCGGCGAGCGCGTTTCCGGCGGACGGCGAGATCGACGTCAGTCGTTTGACGTATGACGTTGTTAGCGCTAACTTCAGACTTGCGGGTCGCGTGGCTGCCGGAAGCCAGGCCATACACCGCTGCGGTCGGCGCGGTCCTGCTTCTCGGCCGGTCCGGGCTGCGGCCAGGACGTGGGCCGGTGGCCGCATCTCCACCCGCACAACACCTCGATGTGCCGACTCCACTACCAGATGCCGGCACACACGCCAGGGCACGCGCGTGCGTTCTGCTCGTGGGTGACCCCGATCGAAGGAGTGGACCATGAAGGCCATCGGTGAGGCTCGTCTCGCCTCTCCACGCAGGCGTCGCTGGCGGTCAGGGCTGGCCGCGGCGGCGGCCGCGGTCATGGCGGCCGGCACGTTCGTCGCGGTGAACGCGGCGCCCGCAGCGGCTGCGACCGTGGACACCAACGCCTGGTACGTCCTGGTGAACCGGAACAGCGGCAAGGCGTTGGACCTGTACGGCTCAGCCACCAACGACGGCGCACGGATCAGCCAGTGGACGCGGAACAACGGCGTAAACCAGCAGTGGCAGTTCGTGGACTCGGGTGGCGGCTACTACCGGCTGAAGTCCCGGCACTCGGGCAAGGTCCTCGACGTGCACAACTGGTCGACCGCCGACGGCGGTGCGATCGTGCAGTGGTCCGACCTCAACGGGACGAACCAGCAGTTCCGGCTGGCCGACTCGGACGGCGGCCACGTCCGGTTGATCAGCCGGCACAGCGGCAAGGTCGTGGAGGTGCAGGGCGCCTCGACGGCCGACGGCGGGAACATCGTGCAGTACTCCGACTGGAACGGTGCCAACCAGCAGTGGCAGCTTGTCCACGCGGATAGCGGCAACCCGCCGTCAGGTGGCGCAGGGTGCGGCAGGGCGCCGACGCTGTCCAGCGGCACGCACACGATTCAGAGCAACGGCAAGAGCCGCTCCTTCATCCTGCGGGTGCCCGCCAACTACAACAACAACAACCCCTACCGGCTGATCTTCGCGTTCCACTGGCGGGGCGGCACCATGCAGGAGATCTCTTCGGGCGGCACCAGCGGGACCGCCTGGTCCTACTACGGGCAGCAGGAGCAGTCGAACAACAGCGCGATCCTGGTCGCACCGCAGGGGCTCGGCAATGGCTGGGGCAATGCCGGCGGTGAGGACGTCACCCTCGTCGACGACATGATCAGGCGGATCGAGAGCGACCTCTGTGTCAACCCGAGGCAGCGGTTCGCCCTCGGCTTCAGCTGGGGCGGCGGCATGAGCTACGCCCTCGCCTGCGCGCGGGCCGACGTCTTCCGGGCCGTCGCGGTGATCGCCGGGGCGCAGATCAGCGGGTGCAGCGGCGGCACGCAGCCCATCGCGTACTTCGGGCTGCACGGCATCTCCGACAACGTCCTCAACATCTCCCAGGGGCGGTCACTGCGCGACACGTTCGTCCGGAACAACGGTTGCGCAGCCCAGAGCCCACGCGAGCCGGGGGCGGGCAGCCGTACGCACATCACGACCACCTACTCGGGATGCCGGGCCGGCTACCCGGTCCAGTGGGCTGCGTTCGACAACGGTCACATGCCCGGGCCGGTGGACGGAACCTACGCCGAGAGCGGCATCACGACCTGGACCAAGGGTGAGATCTGGAGGTTCTTCGCGCAGTTCTCGTGATGCTGTCGGTGCCATGGCGATCTCAGGCGGCGGCGCCTGCTCCCGCATCCCGGGGGCGGGCGCCGTTCCCGCCCGGATCGACGTGGCGAAGATCCTGAGTGCGGGCCCTCGATCCCACCACCGGGGTCAGCGCTACAGGCGGACCGGCTTGCCCGAACCGCGGCGCCGGACCAGCCAGGCCTCGGTGATATGGGTGAACAGGCGCCTGTACAACACCGCGGGCGATGCGGTTACCGGACGACTGCATGACCGTGTCATGGAAGGCCCGGTCGTGCTCGTGGTAGGTGACGTGGTCGTCGACGAGTTCGTCCATCCGGTCCACCAGAGCGCGCAGCCGGTCGACGGTCTCCGCATCGGCCAGGCGGGCGGCGACGTTTGCCATCTCGGACTCCAGCACCCGCCTGGTGACGACGAGGTCGTCGAGGATGGCGAGGCTGTCGCCCTCGGCGATGGTGGCCGCGAGGACGAGTTCGTCGAGCATGTCCCAGTCCGACGGTGGGGTGACCATGGTGCCGGAACCCTGGCGGACCTGCACCAACCCCTTCTCCTGGAGGATGTTCACCGCTTCCCCGACGACGGTCCGGCTCACGGAGAAGGTCTCGCAGAGAACCGGCTCGGGGGCAGGGGCGTCCCCGACGGATGTTCCCCTCGGACGATGCGCTCCACCAACTCACCGGTGACCGCCCTGGCGAGGTTGGTCGGTCGGCGTACCCACGCCGGAGTCGCCGAACTGTTCAGGGCTGTCTCCTGCGGTGGCGTCATGCCCCCTCCGAATGTCTTCAGGGCGTTCACCTGAGTCGACCACTCACCGGAGACCGGCGAGATGCCGGTACGCACGATCGACAGACCCAGCTGGTTGGCGCCCATCCCGACCAGCGTCTGCGTCTCCGCCGTCGACCAGGTGCCACCCCAGATCGGTGTCGCAGCCCCGAACCCGTCGATCGTCTGGTACCTGGTTGCACCGTTCACCGTGATGTCCGCCGGTGCGGTGGTGGGCGCTGTGCCGCCGGTGCAGGCCACTCCATTCAACGCAAAGCTGGTGGGAACGGGGTTGCTGGCGGTCCACGAGCCGTTGAAGCCGAACGAGGCAGTGCCGTTGGTCGCGATCGCCCCGTTAGAGCTGACGTTCTTGGCGGTGACCACGGCACCGCTCTGGATCAGCGTCGTGTTCCAGGCCTGCGTGACGGTCTGGCCGGCGCTGTAGGTCCAGGTCAGCGTCCAGTTCGTGAGCGGATCGAGATTGGTGATGGTGACATTGGCACCGAAGCCGCTTGCCACTGCGACGACACGATGTAGTCCACCGAGCAGCCTTCGGTCGCGGCGTCGGCGGGCAACGCCACGGCGACCGCGGTCGATGCCAGCAGGACGGTGCCAGCCGATGCCAACGCGGCATCAATCACTCTGTGTTTCCTCACAAGACTTCTCCTATGGGAGGTGGAGGTCGATGACGTGGTCTTTCATTCGGGGGAATCGGCCCAGCATGATCACCGCCGACAGCGCCGGGCAGCAGGACGATCGTGGCTCCCCGCATGGACCGGGGGCGGGCTCGGCCTTGCACCGAGCCCGCCCCTCAGGAACATTCGGGCCGGACCTGTGTCACACCCTCAGCGTTGCAGGGTCAGTAGACCCGGCCGGTAGGGCAGGAGGCCGTAGTCGCCGCCGGAGTTGGGGGAACGCCCCTGGTAGAGCAGCTGCAGGTTGCAGGGATCGACGGTCATGGTCTGATCGGCGTTGCTGCGGATCAGTTCGCCATGGCTGATGTCGTTGGTCCAGGTGGCGCCACTGTTGGCCTTCCCAGCGAAGGGGTTGCTCTCGGTGGCGGCCTGCGGTGTCCACGTACCGCCCAGGCTGGTGGCCGTGAACGAGCGGAAGTAGCGACCCTGCGAGCCGATCGCCTCGACGATCATGAGGTACCGGTTCTGGCCCTGGAGCTTGTATACCTGAACCGCCTCGAACAGGTTGTTCGTCGTGTCACTCATGATGGTCGTGTAGGTCGAGCCGAAATTGCCCGGGAAGTTCCCGATGGGCATGCTGGCCCGGTAGATTTTGCCGTTGTCTCCGGCGAAGAACAGATACATGTTCGTGTCGTCACCGATGATTGCCTGATCGATCGGCCCGGTGCCGGAGCCGGAGATGCTGCCGGTGAAGAGTGTCTGCTGCGACGACCACGAGTTCACATTGGTGGGGTCGGTCGACGTCCGGTAGGAGAAGGCGGTCCCACCCCACTGGTAGGCGAGGACCCAGATGTTCCTCGGAGCGAAGTAGAACAGGCTGGGCGCGACAGCGGCGAAAGGCATCGTGTTCTGGCTGGCCGAGCCCATCTCAGACCAGTTCGAGAAGAGGCCGAAGTTCATCGAGCCCCACGTCGTCCCCGTGTCGTGCGTCGTCGCGTAGACGAGATGCCTGCCGTTGTAGGGGGCGTGGCTGAAGTCCTTGAGCGAGACCCACCCCGACTTCGGATTCGCCAGCTGGCCCGTCGAGTTCCAGCGGTACGTCGACGGCAGAGCGCAGGTGCCGGGCGGCGGAGTGGTCGGGTTGCCCCCGCCGTCGACGCGGACGAGTTGCCACTGCTGGTTGGCGCCGTTCCAGTCGTCGTACTGCACGATGTTGCCGCCGTCGGCGGTTGACGCGCCCTGCACCTCCACCACCTTGTTGCTGTTCCGGTTGATCAACCGGACGTGGCCGCCGCCGGAGTCGGCCAGCCGGAACTGCTGGTTGGTGCCGTTGCCGTCGGTCCACTGCACGACGCTGGCACCGTTGGCGGTCGAGAAGTTGTAGACGTCCAGCACCTTGCCGGACAGCCGCGATTTCAACCGGTAGTAGCCGCCGCCGGAGTCCACGAACTGCCACTGCTGCTGGTTGCCGTTGTTCCGGGCCCACTGGGTGATCCGTGCACCGTCATTCGTGGCCAGGTTGTACACGTCCAGGGCCTTGCCGCTGTTGCGGTTGACCAATACGTACCAAGCGTTCGTGTCCACTGTCGCCGCAGCGGCGGGTGTCGACGCCACCGCCGCCGCGGCAACGCCGGCCATCACCGCCGCCACGCCAGCGGCGGCGAGCCGTAGCAACCACCCTCGCCGCCGCGACGGCAGTGCGATCGATGCAAATCTACCTGAGGCAGACATGATCCTCCTTTTGATAACCAAGAGCCAAACGGTCTACCCGAAGATGGGCGCACTGCGGCGCGTGGTCGGGCGCAGGCGTTGACAGGACGTCTGCATGCCCCGGCGCACGGCAGATTCGAGGTTGACGACGCAGGCTCGCCCGGTAAGCCGCAGGTGTCGTCGTCTCTGGCCATCGACTGTGAGCGATAACATGCCGTTCGTCAAGCCGTGATGTTTCCGGAACATGTCGAGGGCTGGAGGCCAGCGGGAGCTAAGCGGCTTGCGGGACTTGCTCCGTAACCAGGATTCGCTGTACGGGTTGTCGTTGCTCACCTTCGGTCGGGAGTGTGAGCGGGTCACGTCGAGGTCTTCGAGTAGGTCGGCGAGGGGCGGTGTCGCCGTCCCGCCCTCCGCCGAGAGGTGCGATCGAGGGGGATGAGGCCGTCGAAAGACAGGTCGCAACTTCCGCGCGAGGGCAGGTCGACGGTAGTCGTGAGATCGAATCAGTTGAATGCGGCGAACCGGTTCCGTAACATGAAGCCGGTTGATGTGAGCGTTCACAAGGCCAGCGGGGCGAACTGGGTGTTCCGCTCCACTTCGCCCTGCGCCGTGCCCGGACGGCGTCACTGACAGGAGACTCTGGTGAAGCGATTCGTGCGAGCCCGTCGTTGGGGGCGGGCCCTGGTGGCCGGGCTGCTCCTGGCCGGTGTCCTGACCGGCGTGCACGCCCCGGCGGCGCAGGCCCTGGAAAACGGGGCGGCCCGCACGCCCCCGTTGGGGTGGAACTCCTGGAACTCCTTCGGCTGCAACATCAGCGAGACGCTGATCCGGCAGGTGGCCGACTCGATCGTCAGCAGCGGGATGCGCGACCTGGGCTACCAGTACGTCGTCGTCGACGACTGCTGGTTCAACCCCAACCGCGACTCCGCCGGCAACCTGCAGGGCGACCCGACGCGTTTCCCCAGCGGGATGAGGGCCCTCGGCGACTACCTGCACGGCCAGGGGCTGAAGTTCGGCATCTACCAGGTGCCGTTGGACAAGACCTGCGCCCAGTACTTCGGCTCGTACCCGGGCGCTACCGGCAGCCTGGGCCACGAGGCGCAGGACGCTCGACAGTTCGCCGCCTGGGGGGTCGACTTCCTCAAGTACGACTGGTGCTCGCCGACCGGGTCGATCGACGAGCAGGTCGCCACGTTCGCCAAGATGCGGGACGCGCTGGCGGCGACCGGGCGGCCGATCGTCTACAGCATCAACCCGAACAGCATCCACGCCAAGACCGGCCCCCAGCGCAACTGGGGCGACGTGGCCAACATGTGGCGCACCACCGAGGACATCACCAACGCCTGGAACACCGGCCAGACCAACGGCTACCCGATGGGCGTCCAGAACATCATCGACGTGACCGTCCCGCTTGCGCCGTACGCGAAGCCG
The DNA here is from genome assembly GCF_009908295.1 of Micromonospora rubida. Taxonomy (GTDB): domain Bacteria; phylum Actinomycetota; class Actinomycetes; order Mycobacteriales; family Micromonosporaceae; genus Micromonospora; species Micromonospora rubida. Next base: position 1,123,638 of record NZ_JAAALO010000001.1, on the reverse strand, counting down.
GGGGCCTTTACCGACCCGGACATGATGGAGGTCGGCCGGGGTGGCATGACGGACACGGAGATGCGTAGCCACTTCGCGATGTGGGCGGTGATGGCCTCCCCGCTGATCGCCGGCAACGACATCCGCAACATGACGTCGGCCACCCAGACCATCCTGAAGAACGCCAACCTGATCGCCATCAACCAGGACCCGCTGGCGCTGCAGGCCACCCAGGTCTCGTTCGACGGCACCCGGCGGGTGCTCGCCAAGCGGCTGGCCAACGGTGACGTCGCCGTCGCCCTGTTCAACCAGGGTGGTTCGACGACGACGATCTCGACCACCGCCGCCGCCATCGGCAAGTCCGGGTCCTCCTTCACGCTGCTGGACGCCTGGACCAACGCCACCACCACCAGCGGGACCATCAGCGCCAGCGTGCCGTCGCACGGCACGGTGGTGTTCCGCGTCAGCGGCGGGACGACGACCCCGCCGCCGTCCACGTCGAGCGCGTTGGCGAGCGTCTCCTCGGGCCGCTGCCTGGACGTCCCGCAGAGCAACACCGCCAACGGCACCCAGCCGGTGATCTGGGACTGCAACGGGGCCGCCAACCAGCGCTGGACAGTGAACGGGCAAACCCTGCAGTCCCTCAACAAGTGCCTGGACGCCCCGCTCAACGCCACCGCCGGCGCCAAGGTCCAGATCTGGGACTGCAACGGCGGGGCCAACCAACGGTGGACGCTCAACGCCAACGGCACCATCAGTAACGGGCAGTCCGGCCTGTGTCTCGACGTGTACGAGAACGGGACCGCCAACGGCAGTGCAGTGATCCTCTGGTCCTGCACCGCGGCGGCGAACCAGCGTTGGACCCAGCGCTAGCCGGGTGCCGCAGCCGCCGACGTGGACCGCGAACGGGGCGCGGTCCGCGCCGGCCTCCCCCGCCAGTCACCGTTGCCGCCCGGCTGCGGGCGGCGGGTGGCGGGTGACCGGCCGGTGCCGGATCGGGCCACTGGTAGGGCGGGTGGCCCACGGTCGTCCTTGTTGGACGGCGGCCGGCGGGGTGAATCGGCCGGACAATTCGCAAGATCCTCGTTACGGGACCGTGACATCCGGATTTCCGGAGGGGTGTTGACGAGGGGCTATGTGAGCGCTAACACTCACCCCGAAGGTGACAGGTGGTCCCGGCGTTCGACGGGAGTTCCAGAGAGGAGAAACCAGTGCGCAGGAAATTCCTGGTCGCTCTCGGTTCCGCGGCAATGGCGCTCAGCCTGGCCGCGTGCAGTGGCGAAGGCGCCGGCAGCGGCGGTGATACCAGCGGGGAGAAACCCGCCAACCTGACCATCGGCGTCGCGATGCCGACCCAGACCTCCGAGCGGTGGATCGCCGACGGCAAGGCGGTGAAGGAGAAGCTGGAGGCCAAGGGCTACAAGGTCGACCTGCAGTACGCCGGCGACGACATCCCGACCCAGTCCCAGCAGGTCGACCAGATGATCACCCAGGGTGCCGACGTGCTGATCATCGCGGCGATCGACGGCACCGCCCTCAGCGGCCAGTTGCAGGCCGCCGCCGACGCGAAGATCCCGGTCATCGCGTACGACCGGCTGATCCGGGGCAGCAAGAACGTCGACTTCTACGTCAGCTTCGACAACTACAAGGTCGGCGTCGCCCAGGCGACCGCGCTGCTGGTCGGCCTCGGCCTGCAGAACAAGGACGGCTCCAAGGGCAGCGCCACCGGCCCGTTCAACGTCGAGTTGTTCGCCGGCTCGCTCGACGACAACAACACCCAGTACTTCTTCGGCGGGGCGATGGACACCCTCAAGCCGTTCCTCGACAACGGCTCGCTGCGGGTGAAGTCCGGCCAGACCCGCATCGAGCAGGCGGCCACCCTGCGCTGGCAGCAGGAGACCGCGCAGAAGCGGATGGAGGACCTGCTCACCTCCAGCTACGCCGACGGCACGCAGGTCCACGGCGTGCTGGCGCCGTACGACGGGATCTCCCGGGGCATCATCACCGCACTGCAGAACGTCGGCTACGGCCAGGGTAAGAAGAAGCTGCCGGTGGTGACCGGCCAGGACGCCGAGGTCGCCTCGATCAAGCTGATCAACGACGGGGTGCAGAGCTCGACGGTGTTCAAGGACCTCCGGCTGCTCGCCGAGCAGGCCGTCCTCGCAGCCGAGGCGTACCTGAAGGACCAGCAGCCGCAGGCCAACGACACCAAGACCTACGACAACGGGGTCAAGGTCGTCCCGGCTTACCTGTTGCCGATCCAGACCGTCTACAAGGACAACATCAAGACGGTGCTGATCGACTCCGGCTACTACACGGCCGAGGAGGTCGCCGCCGGCCAGACCAAGAAGTGAGCCGGCCGTGGGGGGGGGGGGCGGCCCGCCCCCCCCCCCCCCCCCCCCCCACCCCCCCCCACCCCCCCCCCCAAACCAACCCGCCCCATA
>NZ_JAAALO010000001.1:0-1121205 GCF_009908295.1 Micromonospora rubida | reverse complement strand
GCCGCGGCGGGCGCCCCCGCCCACACCACGAAGTGAGCGGGCCGTCGGGCGCGGCGCCGGCCGTCGCCGCGCCCGACGGCACCGCGAGCCGGCCTCCGGCCTTGACGATCAGGACGCTGACCATGGACGACACCATCCTCGAGATGCGACGCATCACGAAGACCTTCCCCGGGGTCACCGCACTGCAGGACGTCTCCCTCGCGGTGCGCCGAGGGGAGATCCGCGCCATCTGCGGCGAGAACGGCGCCGGCAAGTCCACCCTGATGAAGGTGCTCTCCGGCGTACACCCGACCGGTTCCTACGACGGCGAGATCGTCTTCGACGGTCGGCCGGTGCACTTCCGGGGCATCCGCGACAGCGAGTCCCACGGCATCGTCATCATCCACCAGGAACTCGCCCTGGTGCCGCACCTGTCGATCGCCGAGAACCTCTTCCTCGGCAACGAGCGCCGTGGACTGGGCGGCCTCATCGACTGGAACCGGGCCAACGCTGACGCCGCCGACCTACTGGCCTCGGTCGGCCTGCACGAGAACCCGGTCACCCCGGTCATCCAGCTCGGCGTCGGCAAGCAACAGCTGGTCGAGATCGCCAAGGCGTTGTCCAAGAAGGTGCGCCTGCTCATCCTGGACGAGCCGACCGCAGCCCTCAACGACGTCGACTCGGCACACCTGCTCGACCTGCTGCGACGGCTGCGGGAGCGGGGCATCACCTGCATTCTGATCTCGCACAAGCTCAACGAGGTCACTGCGATCGCCGACTCGACCACCGTCATCCGGGACGGGCGCACGGTGGAGACGCTCGCCATGGCGTCGGGGGCCGTCGCCCAGGAGCGGATCATCCGGGGAATGGTCGGCCGGGATCTGGACAGCTTCTACCCCGATCGGGTTTCGTCGCCGGGGGAGGAGGTGCTGCGGATCGAGAACTGGAGCGTGCGGCACCCCACCCAGGACCGGCTGGTCGTCGACGGGGTCAGCCTGGACGTACGCGCCGGCGAGGTGGTCGGCATCGCCGGACTGATGGGCGCCGGGCGGACCGAGCTGGCGATGAGCGTCTTCGGCCGGTCGTACGGCCGGGACGTGCGCGGCCGGCTGTTCGTGCGTGGCCGGGAGGTCCGGGTGCACACCGTCGCGCAGGCCATCGGCCACGGCATCGCCTACGTCACCGAGGATCGCAAGCGCTTCGGCCTTAACCTGATCGACGACGTCCGGCGCAACGTCTCCGCCGCCGCACTGGGCCGGCTCGCCCGCCTCGGCTGGGTCAACGGCAACGAGGAGATCGAGGTCGCCGAGCGGAGCCGACGCGAGATGAACATCAAGACGACCAGCGTGATGGCGGTGGTCGGCAAGCTCTCCGGCGGCAACCAGCAGAAGGTCGTGCTGTCGAAGTGGTTGTTCACCAGCCCGGACGTGCTGATCCTCGACGAACCGACCCGGGGGATCGACGTCGGGGCGAAGTTCGAGATCTACACGATCGTCAACCGGCTCGTCGCCGCCGGCAAGGCGGTCATTCTGATCTCCTCGGAGCTGCCGGAGCTGTTGGGCATGTGCGACCGCATCTACACCCTCGCCGCCGGCCGGATCACCGGCCAGGTGTCGGTGGTCGAGGCGACCCAGGAGTACCTCATGGACCTGATGACGAAGGACAAGGAGCGCGTGGGATGACCAGCGTCAAGACCTCGTCGGCCCCCGCCCCGCAGCCCACCGGGAAGACCCCGGGCGTCGCCCTGCACACCGGCACCAGCGACCTACGGGCGCTGGTGCTGAACAACCTGCGGCAGAGCGGCATCTACGTCGCCCTGGTCGTCATCGTCGCGCTCTTCGCCGTGCTGACCGACGGGGTGTCGCTGAGCCCCGGCAACATCACGAACATCGTGCTGCAGTACTCCTACATCCTGGTGCTGGCGATCGGCATGGTGATCGTGATCATCGGCGGGCACATCGACCTGTCGGTGGGCTCGGTGGTCGCGCTCACCGGGGCGGTCTCCGCCGTGCTGGTCATCCGGGAGGGTTACCCCTGGTGGGTCGGCATCCTGGCCGCGCTGGCGGTCGGGGTGGTGGTCGGCGCCTGGCACGGCTTCTGGGTCGCGTACGCCGGGATCCCCGCCTTCATCGTGACGCTGGCGGGCATGCTGCTGTTCCGCGGCCTCACCCTGCGGGTGCTGGACAACATCTCGCTGTCGCCGTTCCCGGCCGACTACCAGCAGGTCGCCGCCGGCTTCCTCAACGGACTGCTCGGCGGTCAGGGCTTCGACGTGTTCACCCTGCTCATCGGGGCCGTCGCGGTGGCCGGGTACGTGGTCAGCGGCTTCCGGACCCGGGTGGCCCGGGTCCGGTACCAGCAGCCGGTGGAGTCGTTCCCACTGTTCGTCGCCCGGGTGGCGGTGGTCGGGGCGGTCATCATGTACTTCGCCTGGCAGTTGGCCCACGCCCGAGGGCTGCCCATCGTGCTGATCGTGCTGGCCGTTCTCGTCCTGGTCTACGGGCTGCTCACCCGGCGTACCGTCTTCGGCCGGCAGGTCTACGCCATCGGCGGCAACCTGTCGGCGGCGACGCTGTCCGGGGTGAAGGTGCGGACGGTCAACTTCTGGATGTTCGTCAACATGGGCTTCCTGGCGGCAGTCGCCGGGGTTATCTACTCCTCGCGGTCCAACGGCGCCCAGCCCGCTGCGGGCAACATGTTCGAGCTGGACGCGATCGCCGCCGCCTTCATCGGTGGCGCGGCCGTCACCGGTGGTGTGGGCACCGTGGTCGGTGCCGTGGTCGGCGGCCTGATCATGGCGGTGATGAGCAACGGTATGCAGCTCATGGGCGTCGACCAGTCGGTCCAGTCGGTGGTCAAGGGGCTGGTGTTGCTGGTCGCCGTGGCCTTCGACGTCTACAACAAGCGTCGCGCCGGCACGGCCCGCTGAGAGCGGCGCGGCGGCCACCCCAGGCGCTCCGATCCGGGGACAGACACCCTCGCGGCGTCCCCGCGACACGGCCGACATACCGGCCGTGTCGCGGGGCCGCCGCGCTTCTGCCAAGGGCTCCGCGTCGCGGATGCTTCGTCTTGACAAATCAAGCCATCGCTCAGTGTCTATGACTAGCGGAGTGAGGTCGATGATGGGTCGTCGGTATGCGTCCGATCTCCTGGCGCGTTGCCATTCGTGCGACCGAAAGCTCTCGCCGTCCCGCCCGGCGCCCCGGGCCGGCGCCCGGTTCCGACCGATCGCCGCCTACTGGTTGGCGACGAGCCGCCAGCGGTTGTCCGCGCTGCCGTTGTCGGAGTCCTGCACTGCCTGTGCGCCCCAGGCGGTCGAGCCGTTGAGGATACCGAGCAGCTTCCCGCTGTTGATGTTGCGGATCTTGTAGGTGCCGTCGCCCTGGCCCAGGAGGGTCCACCGGTGGTCGGCGGTGCCGTTGTCGGCCCACTGCAACACGGTGGCGTTGTCGGCGGTGGACATGTTCTGCACGCCGAGGACCTTGCCGCTGTTGACGTTGCGGAACCGGACCGCGTCGCCATCGGTCACGATGGCCCAGTTGTGGTCGGCCGTCCCGCTGTCGCCCCACTGCACGGCGAGCCCGCCGTCGGCGGTGGACATGTCCTTGATGCCGAGGACCAGGCCGGTGCCGACGTTGACGAGGCGGTGGCTGCTGGCACTGGAACCGCCGCTGGTGTTCCAGTAGACCGTGTAGTTGAAGCCCTGGGCGTCGTGGAACGGCCCGAGGTTGACCGTGGACCCGTTCGCGGTGGCGGTGAACGCCAACGAACTGGTGCTGGTCCGGGTGATCGACGAGACGTTCAGCGACGGCAGGGAGCTCAACGACGTGTTGCCGTAGTTGCCGCACAGCACCGCCGGGCCGTACGTGACCGCGCCGACGTTGGCGTTGTCGTTGGCCGCCTGCACGACCACCCGCATCGGCAGCCGTACGGTGATGGTGTCGCCCGCCGCCCAGGTGCGGGTGACCGTGGCGTAGCTGCCGGGCGTGGTGGCCACGCTCTGCGTCGCCCCGTTGACGGCGATCGTCGCGTTGGTGGTCCACGCCGGGATCCGCACCCGGATGCTCCACGACCCGCTCATCGTGCCGGACAGGGTCAGCGTGCTGGTGTCGCTGACCGGGTAGCTGGTGCTCTGGGTGACGGTGATCCCGCGCTGCGACCAGGTCAGCACCGACGGCACGAACAGGTTCACGGTCAGCGTCGTGCCGTTGTAGAAGTAGATGGAGTCCATCAGCTTCGTGTTCGTCTCGATGCCGGTGCCCTGGCAGCACCAGAACGAGTTGTAGTCGGTGCTCCAGGTGCCGCCACCCCAGGCCGGGCCGACCCCCCGGCGTCCGCCCGGCTGGAGCGGGGTGAAGTAGGTGATGTGGCCGTGGCTGTCGGCCGGGTTCTGCGCGCCGATGAGGTGGTTGAGCAGAGCACGCTCGTAGTAGTCGAAGTACGCGGCCCGGTTCGGGTCGAGCAGCCACAGCTCCCGGGTCAGCTTGAGCATGTTGTAGGTGTTGCAGTGCTCGCAGGTGTCGTTGTTGAGATAGCCGGCGATCGCGTTGGGTGGCCGGAAGTGCTCGGACTGGCTGTTGCCGCCGATGGCGTAGGTGTGCGCCCCGACGATCATGTTCCACGAGTTGCTGGCGATGTCGCGGTAGCGGGTGGTGCCGGTCTGCTTGTACTCCTTCGCCGCGCCGACCAACTTGGGCAGCATGGTGTTGGCGTGCTTGCCGTTGAGGGTGTCGGAGTTCGCGGCGAGCGGGTCGTAGACGGCGGCGTGGTCGAACCGCTGGGCGACGGTGAGCCAGCGCCCGTCACCGGTGTACTGGTAGAGCTGGGTCAGCACCTCGTTCATGCCGCCGAACTCGGTGTTCAGGACCGTCTGCATCTGGTTGTAGTTCAGCCGGCCGGTGCGCCACTCGACCCAGCCGGCGAACCGCAGCAGGACGTCGCGGGCCTGGGTGTTGCCGATGTACCGCCAGACGTCGAGCAGTCCGGCCAGGGTCTTGTGAACGCAGTAGTACGACACGGCGACGGGCGTGCCCGCTTCGACCGCGCTGATGTCGGACTCGGGGAAGCCGGACAGGTAGCCGGTGTTGAACCCGGCGGCACTGTTGTTCGCCTGACACTTGGCCAGCTCAGCGACCATGTAGTTGGCCTTGTCCCGGCACGTGGTGTCGCCCAGCACCGCGTAGGCGTGCGCCCAGGCGGTGAGGAAGTGCCCCTGCATGTGGGTGCGGAAGGGAAAGTTCGGGGCATCCCAGCCGCCGTTCGTCGCGGTCCCGTTGGTGGAGAGCCGGTGGTTGGCCCGGAAGTTGTAGAGCATCCGGTCCACGTCGATGAAGCGCAGGTAGTTCAGCGTGCGGTTCTGGTTGTCCTGGAAGCGGCCGGCGGTCAGCCGTACCTGACCGAGGTCGAACGGGTACGCCGAGACGCCGATGTCCGCCCGCGCCGGGGGGACCACCGCCGCGGCGGCCGGCAGTTGACCGAGGATGGTGCCGCCGGCGGCGGAGACGAGGGCGGTGGCACCGGCGGCCTGCAGCAGCTGGCGTCGGCTGAGGGACGGGGATGACATGGAACCTCCATGGGACTGCGGCTCGGACCAGGGCCCGGCCGGGGGGACTCGTTCTGGGCGGTGGACGTGGTGGGGTGATGGTCCGCCCCGGTGGGGCGGGGCGGACCATCACGATCGTCAGGCGGGTGTGCAGGTCAGGTTGGTCGGCGGTTGGTTGCTGCCGGTGGTGGCGCTGATGTAGCCGACGGTGGTGGTTGCGCCTGCGGCGAGCTGGCCGTTGTAGCTGGCGTTGGTGACGGTCACCTGGTTGCCCTGCTGGCTGTAGGTGCCGTTCCAGGTCTGCGACACCGTCTGTCCGCTGGGGAAGGTGAAGCTCACCCGCCAGCCGGTGACCGGGACGGGCCCGTTGGTGATGGTCAGCCGGCCCTCGAAGCCGCCCTGCCAGGTGTTGACCACCTCGTTGGTGACCCCACAGGACAACCCCCCGGGGCCCGTCGGGGTCGGCGTCGGGGTCACGGTCGGGGTCGGCGTCGGCGTGGGCGTCGGGCCGGACGCGTTCTGGAACTGCCACCAGTTGACGTTGAACAGGTAGCCGCTGCCGCCGGTGAACCGCAGGTACAGGTCGTGGGTGCCGGACGCGCCGGTCACCGGGCAGGAGACGGTCTGCCAGGTCTGCCAGCCGCTGGTGCCCGGTCCGGCGCAGGCGCCCACCCGGGTGCCGGTGGGGCTGTCCAGCCGGACCTCGATGTTGCCGCCGCTGGTCGCCGAGGCCACCCGGGCGCTGAAGGACGACGCGCCGGTGCCGAAGGCCACCCCCTTGACCTTGATGTAGTCGCCGTTCTCGATGAAGCCGACGTTCATCCCGCCCTCGCTGGACACCTCCGTCTCGATGCCGGAGCCCCAGGCGATGGTCTCGGCCTCCTGGCGCACGTACGGGTTCAGCGTGCCGATCTGCGGTGCGCCGGTGGTGGTCATGTTGATCGTCGGGATGGTGCCGTTGCTGTTGTAGGCGAACCTCTCCACCGCGACCGACCGGGTGTAGCCACCGCCGCCGGGCAGCGCCCCGTTGTGGTAGAAGAAGTACGAGCCGCCGTTGAAGTCGATGACCCCGGCGTGGTTGGTGAAGCTGCCGCCCTGCCGGGGCATGATCGTGCCGCGGTAGGTCCACGGCCCGGTCGGGCCGGTGGCCGTCGAGTAGCCGATGAACTCCGAGCAGCACTCCGCCGCGAACACGTTGTAGTACGTGCCGTTGCGCTTGTAGACCCAGGGGCCTTCCTCGTACAGCGTCGGCCGGTTCGCGTTGCCGTTACGGGTGCCGAACCCGGCGGTGGTGAGGGGAATCTTGGTGGCGCTGCCGGAGTACGAGATCATGTCGGTGTTCAGCTTCACGTACCACAGGTTCGGGTTGCCCCAGTAGAGGTACGCCTGCCCGTCGTCGTCGATGAAGACGGTCGGGTCGATCTCGCCGTTGGCCACCAGGGGGCGGCCGATGGCGTCGTGGAACGGTCCGGTGGGGCTGTCGCCCACCGCCACCCCGATGGCCATCGAGTTGGTCGACTTGGCGGTCACCGGCACGTACCAGTAGAACTTGCCGTTGCGGGCGATGACCTGGCCAGCCCACGCGTCCGCCTTCGCCCAGCTGAAGGTGCCGACGTTGAGCGGCGAGCCGTGGTCGGTCCAGTTGACCATGTCGGCGGACGACCAGACCCGCCACTCCTTCATCGTGAAGTACGTGGAGCCGTCCTCGTCGTGGCCGGTGTAGAGGTACACCCGGCCGCTGTGCACCAGCGGGGCCGGGTCGGCGGTGTAGATGTGCTGGACGATCGGGTTGTCGGCCTTGGCGGCGGTGGCCGGGAGCAACGTGGAGACCAGGAGCAGGCTCACGAACCAGGCGACAGAGCGCCGCAGTCTGATCAGCGGTGGCGGTGGGGGTTTCACCAGTGCCTCCCAGGGTGGTGGATGGGAACATCTGTTCAGCACGACCGGGTGGAGATGACGGCCGTCCGCTGTCCGGCCGGCACTTTGGGTCGGCGTGTGGTCGGGGCGGGGTCGCCACGCGGAGGTGGGCGGTGCGCGCCGTGGCTCCCGGGTGGGTCGGGCGGCCAGCCCGACCCGCCATGCGCGCAGCGCCCGCCGGAGACGCCCGGAGGCGATCGGCCGGCGTTGGCCGTGTATCGCTCCACCAGGCCGGGTGCGGGTCGGGTGGAGCGCGGAGGCGTGCCCTTCGCCTCCGTCGCCGACGGTATCTGTTAGCGCTAACATGCGCAATGCATAGACATGTGTGACTCGGTATGGTGCCAGGCCGGGGTCTGAGCGCGCGCCCACCGTCAGCGCCGCCGTCCGTAGTGGCAGGCGGAGCTCCCTGGGTCAGGCATCCCGCTCCGCGTCGCTGGTCGACGGGCTCCGGAAGAACGCGGTGGTGTCGAGCGGGATCCAGTCTCCCTGGCCGGGTCGCGTAGAGGGTGGTGTTTCCCTCGACCGCGTCGCGTCGGCTCGCGTAGTGCCGCAGGCGCTCGTGCGGCGCGAGCGGGTGCGCCAGGAGCCGCCTCTGCCACGACCGGTGCTTCCACATCGCGCAGCTGACCTGAAGACGCACCATCCCGGCCCCTCCCGCCACCCCGAGCATTCCGGCAGCCGCAGCCCCCGTGCCGCGACGCCGACGCCCTCTGGGTCCGCCGGTGTGGTTTCCCGGCCGACGCCGCCGGGTGGGTGCGGCGCGACCTGCCAGCCGGTCAACAGCTGGCCCGGCGGTTTCAGGTCGAGGTCACCGCGGCCGGCACGGGTACCGCAGCGGGTGACCGGTGACGCGGACGCTCTCCGGCTACCAGAGCACCAGCCAGGTCTGGAACGGCATGCCGAGCGCCAGCGGCAGCACCGTGACCGTGGCCAACGCCGGGTACAACGGCGCGCTACCGGGCGGTGATCGTACGACCTTTGGCTTCACCGCGACCGGCCCGATCTGCTCCCCACCGACCCTGACCTGCGCACCTGTCTGAAGGGGGCGGTCCGAGCGGTCGCACTCATCCGATGAGTGCGACCGCCCGGGCGGCAACCCGCCTCCGCCGTCGCGGACCGCATCCGCCTCGTTACGCAGCTGTTGCGAACAGATACCTTGACGGGAGTGGATGTGAGCGTTAACACTATCCGCGTCAAACGGTGGAGGTGAACATGAACCATGTCGATGGAGCGGGCGACGGCTACGTCGTCGGTGTCGACTTCGGGACCCTGTCCGGCCGGGCCCTCGTGGTCCGGGTCCGCGACGGTGCCGAGCTGGGAACCGCGGTGCACGAGTACGGCGACGGGGTCATCAGCGCGGCCCTTCCCGGCGGACAGCCGCTGCCCCCGGACTGGGCGTTGCAGAACCCGCAGGACTACCGCGACGTGCTGCGCCACGCGGTGCCCGCGGCCCTGGCCGCCGCCGGCGTCGACCCCGCACAGGTCATCGGCATCGGCATCGACTTCACCTCCTGCACGGTCCTGCCGACGCTCGCCGACGGCACGCCCCTGTGTGAGGTCCCCGAGCTGCGCGAGCGTCCACACTCCTGGGTGAAGCTGTGGAAGCACCACGCCGCGCAGGCGGACGCCGACCGGATCAACGCCCTGGCCCACGAGCGCGGTGAGCCGTGGATCGGCCGCTACGGCGGCAAGATCTCGGCCGAGTGGCAGTTCGCCAAGGGGTTGCAGATCCTCCGCGAGGACCCGGAGGTCTACCACCGGGCCGAGCGCTTCATCGAGGCCACGGACTGGATCGTCTGGGAGCTGTGCGGCACCGAGACACGCAACATCTGCACCGCCGGCTACAAGGGCATCCGGCAGGACGGCCGCTACCCGTGCATCGACTTTCTCACCGCCCTCGATCCGGCCTTCGGCGACTTCGTTGCCAAACTGGACGGCCCCCTGCTGCCGCTGGGCGCCCGCGCCGGAGCGCTCACCGCCCGGGCCGCCGGGTGGACCGGTCTGCCGGAGGGGATCGCCGTGGCCGCCGGCAACGTCGACGCCCACGTCACCGCCGCCGCCGCGCAGGCGGTGCAACCCGGACGGCTCGTCGCCATCATGGGCACGTCCACCTGCCATGTGGTCAACGGCACCCGCCCCGCCAGCGTGGCCGGCATGTGCGGCGTCGTCGACGGCGGCATCAGCCCCGGCTCCTGGGGCTACGAGGCGGGGCAGAGCGGGGTGGGGGACATCTTCGGCTGGTTCGTCGCGCAGGCCGCCCCGGCCGGTGTCGCCAGCCACGAACGCCTCACCGAGCTGGCCGCCGCCCAGCCAGTCGGCGCCCACGGCCTGATCGCGCTGGACTGGTGGAACGGCAACCGGTCGCTGCTGGTCAACCACGACCTCAGCGGAATGATCGTCGGGTTGACCCTGGCCACCCGGCCGGAGGACGTCTACCGGGCGCTGCTGGAGTCCACCGCGTATGGCACCCGCATGATCATCGAGGCGTTCGCCGCCGCCGGAGTGGCGGTCGACGACCTGGTGATCGCCGGCGGCCTGACCTCCAACGACCTGCTGATGCAGATCTACGCCGACGTCACCAACCGCCCGCTGAACATCATCGCCTCCGCGCAGGGGCCGGCGCTGGGCTCGGCGATCCACGCCGCCGTCGCCGCCGGCGCGTACCCCACGATCGAGGAGGCGTCGCAGGCCATGGGCCGGGTGCACGAGGCCGTGCACCGGCCGGACCCAGAGCGGGCGCGGGCCTACGACGCGCTTTACGCCGAATACCGGCGGCTGCACGACCACTTCGGTCGCGGCGGCAACGACGTGATGCTCCGCCTGCGGGCCATCCGCAACGCGGCCCTGGACACGACGGCGGGCCGGACCGAGACCCTGTGGGAGATGGTCGGATGAATGCCGAGGCGACCCGACAGGTGGACGAGCTACGCGAGACCATTGCCCGCCTGCACCACCAGCTGACCCGCTACAACCTGGTGGCCTGGACCTCGGGCAACGTCTCGGCACGGGTGCCCGGCAGCGACCTCATGGTGATCAAGCCGAGCGGTGTCGACTACGACGACCTGTCGGCGGCCACGATGGTGGTGTGCGACCTCGACGGCACCCTGGTCGAGGGAGACTTCGCGCCGTCCAGCGACACCGCTGCGCACGCCTACGTCTACCGGGCCATGCCCGAGGTCGGCGGTGTCGTGCACACCCACAGCGCGTACGCGACCGCCTGGGCGGCCCGCGGTGAGGCGATTCCCTGCCACCTCACCGCGCAGGCCGACGAGTTCGGCGGCGAGATCCCGGTCGGCCCGTTCGCGCTCATCGGCGGCGACGATATCGGCAAGGGCATCGTGGCCACCCTCTCCGGGCACCGTTCGCCGGCGGTGCTGATGCGCAACCACGGCGTCTTCACCATCGGCCGCGACGCCCGTGCGGCGGTCAAGGCCGCCGTCATGTGCGAGGACGTCGCCCGGACCGCGCACCTGACCCGTGTCCTCGGCGACCCGGCGCCGATGGCGCAGGCTGACATCGATGCCCTGCACCACCGCTACCAGAACGCCTACGGCCAACGCGGCACCTCAGCGGCGACCTCCTGAACCGCCCCGGGTACGACCGTCCGTCCGGTGGACGGTCGGCGCCACCCCACCCCACCACACCCATCCGAGGAGAACTGATGCGAAAGATGCGAATGCCTTCCCGGCCCTGGCACGCCGCCGCCATGGCCCTGGCCACCGTGCTGCTGGTCGGCAGCGTGGCGGCCTGCGGCAACAGCGACACCGGCGACGCCGGCAACGATGGAAAGATCGTCCTGGGCTTCTCCCAGGTCGGTGCGGAGAGCGGCTGGCGGACGGCCAACACCACCTCGATCAAGGAGTCGGCCGCCGCTGCGGGCATCGAGCTGAAGTTCGACGACGCGCAGCAGAAGCAGGAGAACCAGATCAAGGCGATCCGCAACTTCATCCAGCAGAAGGTGGACGTGATCGCCTTCTCGCCGGTGGTGGAGTCGGGCTGGGACACCGTACTCAAGGAGGCCAAGGACGCCGGCATCCCGGTGATCCTCACCGACCGCAGCGTCGACTCGGCCGACAAGAGCCTCTACAAGACCTTCATCGGCTCCGACTTCGTCAAGGAGGGCCGGCTGGCCGGCGAGTGGCTGGTCGAGCAGAAGAAGGGCACGCCGGGCCCGGTGAACATCGTCGAGCTCCAGGGCACCACCGGCTCGGCGCCCGCCAACGACCGCAAGAAGGGCTTCGCCGAGGCGACCGCCGTCAACCCGAGCCTGAAGACCATCGCCTCGCAGAGCGGTGACTTCACCCGGGCCGGTGGCAAGCAGGTCATGGAGCAGTTCCTCAAGGCCAACCCGAAGATCGACGTGCTGTTCGCGCACAACGACGACATGGGCCTCGGCGCGTTGGAGGCGATCACCGCAGCCGGCAAGGTGCCGGGCAAGGACATCACCATCATCACCATCGACGCGGTCAAGGACGGCATGCAGGCCCTGGCCGACGGCAAGTTCAACTTCATCGCCGAGTGCAGCCCGCTGCTCGGCCCGCAGCTCATGGACCTCGCGAAGAAGGCCCACGACGGCGAGCAGGTGTCGCCCCGGATCGAGACCGAGGAGACCACCTTCACCCAGGATCAGGCCAAGGCGGCCCTGCCCAACCGCAAGTACTGATCGCGGCCTGGGGTCGCCGCGGTGACGCGGCGGCCCCGCCGCGACGCGAACTCAGAAGAGGTCTGATGGGATGACGGATAGCCGTCCGGTCCTGACGATGACCGGGATCAGCAAGTCCTTTCCCGGGGTACGCGCACTCCACGACGTCCACTTCCGGCTCTTCCCCGGTGAGGTGCACGCCCTGATGGGCGAGAACGGGGCCGGCAAGTCGACCCTGATCAAGGTGTTGACCGGCGTCTACGACACCGACGGTGGCACGGTCACCCTCGGCGGTACGGAGGTCTCCTTCGCCGGCCCGATGCAGGCCACCGGGGCCGGGGTGAGCACCGTCTACCAGGAGGTCAACCTCTGCACCAACCTGTCGGTGGCGGAGAACATCTTCATCGGCCGGGAACCCCGCCGGCTCGGCGCCGTGCGCTGGGGCGAGATGCGCCGCCGGGCCCGCGCGCTGCTGTCCCGCCTCGACCTCGACCTCGACGTCAGCGCGCCGCTGGGGTCGTACTCGCTGGCGATCCAGCAGATGGTCGCCATCGCCCGCGCGATCGACGTCCAGGCTCGGGTGCTGATCCTGGACGAGCCGACCTCCAGCCTCGACGCGGATGAGGTCGCGCAGCTCTTCCGCATCATGCGCCAGTTGCGCGACGAGGGCATCGCCATCCTCTTCGTGACCCACTTCCTCGACCAGGTCTACGCCATCGCCGACCGGATCACCGTGCTGCGCAACGGCCAGTTGGTGGGGGAGTACCCGACCGCCGAGCTGCCCCAGCTCACCCTGGTCGAGAAGATGATTGGCAAGGAGCTCGACATCCTCGAGGGCATCGACGAGCAGCCCAAGCGCGATGTGGCCGCGCTGGAGAAGGGGACGCCGCTGGTGGCGGTCTCCGACCTGGGCCGGTCCGGAGCGGTGGAGCCGTTCAGCCTCGCCATCCACGCCGGGGAGGTGGTCGGCCTGGCCGGGCTGCTCGGCTCCGGTCGTACCGAGGTCGCCCGCCTGCTGTTCGGCGCGGACCGGGCCGACCGCGGTGAGATCGCCATGGACGGGCAACCGACCGGGCTGTCCACCCCCGCGCGGGCCATCGAGCGGGGCATCGGCTTCTGCTCGGAGAACCGCCGGGCCGAGGGCATCGTCGCGGAACTCTCGGTCCGGGAGAACATGCTCCTGGCCATGCAGGCCGCCCGCGGTTGGCTCCGGCCCATCCCGCGCCGCCGCCAGGACGAGCTGGTCGAGAAGTACATCACGGCATTGCAGATCCGGCCGGCCGACCCGGAGGCGCCGGTACGCAACCTCTCCGGGGGTAACCAGCAGAAGGTGCTACTGGCCCGCTGGCTGATCACCGAGCCACGGCTGCTGATCCTCGACGAACCCACCCGGGGCATCGACATCGGGGCGAAGACCGAGCTCCAGAAGCTGGTGGCGCAGTTGTCCGACGGCGGGATGGCCGTGCTGTTCATCTCCGCCGAACTGGAGGAGGTACTGCGGCTGAGCCACAAGGTGGTCGTGATGCGCGACCGGCGGATGGTCGCGCACCTCGCCAACGACGACAGCCTCGACGCCGACCGCGTCATGCAGACGATCGCCAGCGGTTCCCACCGCGAGGAGGTGAACCGATGACCGACACCAGGAGCCGCTACCGTGCGGTGACCGGGCACCAGCTGTTCTGGCCGGTCGCGGTGCTCGTGGTGATGCTGGCCGCGAACACGATCTACCGTCCCGGCTTCCTCTCCGTCGAGGTCAACAACGGGCATCTGTACGGCACCCCGATCGACATCCTGCGGCTGAGCGCGCCGTTGATCCTTGTCGCGTTGGGCATGACGGTCGTCATCTCCACCGGCGGCATCGACCTGTCGGTCGGCTCGATGGTCGCGATCAGCGGCGCGACCGCCTGCCTGTACATCAGCGAGCAGCCGGACCAGAACAGCCTTCCGGCAGTGCTGACCGGGCTCGCGATGGGTCTGGGGATCGCGCTCGTGCTCGGCGCCTGGAACGGGGTGCTGGTCGCCGTGATCGGCATTCAGCCGATCATCGCGACCCTGATCCTGATGGTGGCCGGCCGGGGTCTCGCGCAGCTGATCACCGAGGGCCAGATCATCACCATCAACTCCGGGCCGTACCGGGCGATCGGGCTCGGCCACGTCCTGACCCTGCCGCTGGCCATCCTCATCGCGCTGGCGGCGGCGCTCCTGGTCGCCGCGTTCACCCGCTGGACCGCGCTCGGCATGATCATCGAGTCGGTGGGCGGTAACGCCGAGGCCAGTCGACTGGCCGGCATCCGCTCGGGGCGGGTCGTGTTCCTCGCCTACGTGCTCAGCGCCGTCTGCGCCGCGGTCGCCGGATTCATGATCACTGCCAACGTGTCCAGCGCCGACGGCAACGCCGCCGGTCTCTGGGTGGAACTCGATGCCATCCTCGCGGTGGTCATCGGCGGCACGGCCCTCGCGGGTGGCCGGTTCCATCTCAGCGGCACCATCCTCGGTGCGCTGATCATCCAGACCCTCACCACCTCGGTATACGCCATGAATATCTCGCCGCAGACCGCGCTGCTGTTCAAGGCGGTCGTGGTCATCGCCGTCTGCCTCATCCAGGCCCCGGCCTTCCGGGCCCGAATCACCCGCCAGCGCAGAGCCGCCCCGACCAGCCCGCCGACCCCGGCGCGGGAGAAGGAGGAGGTGCCGGCATGAGCAGCACGTCGCTGACGCTCGGGCGGGCCAAACTGCGGCTGCCCCGCCGGCAGGTGCCGGTGCTGGCGACCCTCGTCCTGCTCCTGGTCATGTACGGCATCGGGGTGTCCCAGTACCGGGCGTTCTCCAACGTCCAGGTGGTCTTCAACGTCTTCATCGACAACGGATTCCTGCTGGTCGTCGCGGTCGGGATGACCTTCGTGATCCTCACCGGCGGCATCGACCTGTCGGTCGGCTCGGTCGTCGCGATGACGGCGATGGTGTCGGCGTCCCTGCTCCAGCAGGGCCTGCCGGCGCAGGTGGTGCTCGTCGTCGCGCTGCTCATCGGGCCGTTGCTCGGCTTCCTGATGGGCTGTGCGATCCACTTCTTCGAGATCCAGCCGTTCATCGTCACCCTCGCCGGGATGTTCTTCGCCCGCGGCATGTGCACCTTCATCAGCGGGTCGTCGATCCCGATCACGGACGGCTTCTGGACCACCATGTCTCAGCAGCGGATCGGCGATCCGCAGGGCAACTTCGTGTCGATCAGCGTGCTCATCGCCTTCGCTGTGGTCATTGTGGCGGCGTGGACGCTGGCCTACACCCGCCTCGGCCGCAACGTGTACGCCGTCGGTGGCAACCCCCAGTCGGCGCTGCTGATGGGGCTGCCGGTCGGCCGTACCCGGATAGCGGTCTACACGATCAGCGGTCTGTGCTCCGCGATCGGCGGGATCCTGCTGTCCTTCTACACGCTCTCCGGCGCCCCGCTGATCGCCGTCGGCATGGAGTTGGACGTGATCGCGGCGGTGGTGATCGGCGGCACCGTCCTCACCGGTGGCTCGGGGTACGTCTTCGGCACGGTGCTCGGCGTGCTGGCGCTGGGCGTGATCCAGACCCTCATCACCTTCGACGGGAGCCTGAACTCCTGGTGGACGCGGATCGTGATCGGCGGTCTGCTCTTCGCGTTCATCCTGCTCCAGCGTCTCGTCGGAATCCGCTACAAGTGACCGCCCCTCCTGCGGAAGGCAACCATATGGCAACACACGCGCAACCCGAGGTCTGGTTCCTCACCGGTAGTCAGGGCATGTACGGCGAGGACACCCTCCGCCAGGTGGCGGAGCAGTCCCGTCAGATCGCTGCGGCCCTGGACGCCTCACCCCACGTCCCCGTGCGGGTGGTCTGGAAGCCGGTCCTGACCACCAGCGCGGACATCCTGGAGGTCTGCCGCGACGCCGCCGTGCGGGGGGCGATCGGGGTCATCGCGTGGATGCACACCTTCTCACCGGCGAAGATGTGGATCGGCGGCCTGGACGCGCTGCGGACGCCATTGCTGCACCTGCACACCCAGGCCAACGTCCGGCTGCCCTGGGACGAGATCGACATGGACTTCATGAACCTGAACCAGGCCGCCCACGGCGACCGGGAGTTCGGGTATGTCCAGACCCGGCTCGGGGTCGCCCGCAAGACGGTCGCCGGGCACGTCAGTGACCCTCGGGTGGCCGCGCGGGTGGGTGCCTGGGCCCGGGCCGCGGTGGGCTGGTCGGCCATGCGGTCGCTGCGTCTGGCCCGGTTCGGCGACAACATGCGCGACGTCGCGGTGACCGAGGGTGACAAGGTGGAGGCGGAGCTGCGCTTCGGTGTCTCGGTCAACACCTACGGCGTCAACGACCTGGTCCGGGTGGTCGACGAGGTCGCCGAGGCGGAGGTCGACGACGTGGTCAAGGAGTACGACGACACCTGTCGCGTCCCCGCCGAGCTGCGTGTCGGCGGGGAGCGGCACGACTCGTTGCGCTACGCGGCCCGGCTGGAGATCGGTCTGCGGACGTTCCTCGATGCGGGCGGCTTCCGGGCGTTCACCACGAACTTCGAGGACCTCGGGGGGCTGCGCCAGTTGCCCGGCATCGCCGTGCAGCGGTTGATGGCCGACGGCTACGGCTTCGGCGGCGAGGGTGACTGGAAGACGTCGGTCCTGGTGCGGACGTTGAAGGCGATGTCGGTGGGCGTCGACGGCGGCACCTCGTTCATGGAGGACTACACCTACGACCTCACTCCCGGCGAGGAGTTGGTGCTCGGTGCCCACATGCTGGAAATCTGCCCCACCATCGCGGCGGACGTGCCGAAGGTGGAGATCCATCCGCTGAGCATCGGTGGGCGGGAGGACCCGGTCCGGCTCGTCTTCGACGCCGCGCCCGGCCCGGCGGTGGTGCTGGGGCTGGCGGACATGGGGGAACGCTTCCGGCTGGTGGCCAACGAGATCGACGTGGTGTCGCCGCCGCACCCGCTGCGTCGACTCCCGGTGGCCCGTGCTGTCTGGCGTCCCCGCCCGAGCCTGCCCGGCTCGGCCGAGGCGTGGATCACCGCCGGCGCGCCGCACCACACGGTCCTGTCGCAGGCGGTGGGTGTGGAGGAGCTGCACGACCTGGCCGAGATGAGCCGCACCGAACTCGTCGTCATCGACGCGGACACCGATCCGCGTCGCTTCGCCGACGAGCTGCGCTGGAACCAGGCCTACTACCGACTCGCCCGCGGCTTCTGACACCGCGACCCGGGCACCCCCGACGGGTGGCCCGCTCCGGCTCGCCCGAACTGAAGGTCATCGAAGGAGGATCATGGCTTCCATTGGCAGGCTCCGGTGGTCCGCGCCGCGACGGCGCGGGTGGTTGTCGCGGGTCGCCGCCGCGATGGCGGTGGTGGTGGGCGGGGCGCTCGCGGCGGTGGGCCCGACCTCGCCGGCCGCGGCGGCGACGGTGGACACCAACGCCTGGTACGTGGTGGTAAACCGCAACAGCGGCAAGGCTCTGGACGTCTACAACCGGGCGACGACCGACGGCGCGCGGATCACCCAGTGGACGCGCAACGACGGCACCAACCAGCAGTGGCAGTTCGTCGATTCCGGTGGCGGCTACTACCGGTTGAAGTCTCGCTTGTCGGGCAAGGTGCTCGACGTCTACAACTTCTCCACCGCCAACGGTGCGTCGATCGTGCAGTGGGGCGACGGTAACGGGGTCAACCAGCAGTTCCGGTTGGCGGACTCCGCCGGTGGTTACGTCCGGCTGATCAACCGCAACAGCAACAAGGCTGTGGAGATGCAGAATGCCTCCACCGCCGACGGCGGCAACGTGGTGCAGTACGACGACTTCAACGGCTCGCACCAGCAGTGGCAGCTGATCCGCGTCGGCGACAGTGGCAACCCCGGCGGTACGTACACCAACCCCGTGGTCTGGCAGGACTTTGCCGACGTCGACATCATCCGGGTGGACAACACCTACTACTTGTCGGCGTCCACCATGCATTACTCGCCCGGCGCGCCGGTGCTGCGCTCGTACGACCTGGTCAACTGGGAGTTCGCTGGCCACTCGGTGCCCCGGCTGGACTTCGGCTCGAAGTACGACATGGGCAGCGGGCGGGCCTACGTCGACGGGATCTGGGCCTCGACGCTGAACTACCGGCCGAGCAACCGGACGTTCTACTGGGCGGGGTGTATCGACTTCGCCCAGACCCACATCTACACCGCGTCGGCCGTCGACGGCACCTGGAGCCGGCACGCGACCATCCCCAACTGCTACTACGACGCCGGCATGCTGATCGACGACAACGACACGATGTACGTGGCGTACGGCAACGGCACCATCAGCGTCGCGCAGCTGTCCGACGACGGGCGTACCCAGGTCCGCAACCAGCAGGTCTACACGACCCCGTCGAGCATCGGCACCCTGGAGGGCGCCCGCTTCTACAAGCGCAACGGCGCCTACTACATCTGGCTCACCCGCCCGGCCAACGGGCAGTACGTGCTGAAGTCGACCAACGGTCCCTTTGGCCCGTACGAGCAGCGCCAGGTGCTGCTCAACATGCCCGGCCCGATCTCCGGCGGCGGCGTGCCGCACCAGGGCGGGCTGGTGCAGACCCAGAACGGCGACTGGTACTACATGGCCTTCGTCGACGCCTATCCCGGCGGGCGGATGCCGGCGATGGCCCCGATCACCTGGACCAGCGACGGCTGGCCGCAGGTCCAGACCGTCAACGGCGCCTGGGGCGGCTCGTACCCGGTGCCGAACCTGCCCGCGCCGCCGCGGGCGGTGAAGCCGCTCACCGGCGTGGACACGTTCGCCGGGACGACCCTGGGGCCGCAGTGGGAGTGGAACCACAACCCGGACACCAGCCGGTTCTCGGTCAACAACGGGCTCCGGCTGCAGACGGCCACCGTCACCAACGACCTGTACGCGGCCCGCAACACGTTGACCCACCGCATCCAGGGCCCCAGCTCCACGGCCACGGTCGAACTCGACTACTCCGCGATGGCGAACGGGGACCGCGCCGGTCTGTCGGTGTTCCGTAACACGTCGGCCTGGGCCGGCGTCAGACGCGACAACGGCAGCACCCGCGTGGTCATGCAGAACGACCTGACGATGGACGGCAACTGGAACACCACCAGCACCGGTACGGAGGTGGCCAGCGCGCCGGTCTCCGGCGGTCGGATCTGGTTGCGGGCCACCGCCGACATCAGGCCCGGGGCCGGCCGGCAGGCGACCTTCTCGTACAGCACCGACGGCGTGACCTTCACCCGACTCGGGAACGCGCTGACCCTGGCCAACAACTGGGAGTTCTTCATGGGCTACCGGTTCGCCATCTTCAACCACGCCACGCAGTCCCTGGGCGGCGCGGTCACCGTACGCCGGTTCGAACTGGCCACACCGTGACACCGACCGCGTCCTGACCGGTCGCTCCGGAGGAGGGATGTTCTTCCGGAGGTGACGCGCGACTCAGACGTGCGGGCCCGTCTCCGCGCCCCCGAAGGGCGGGGAGACGGGTCCTTCGTCTCGCGTGGCCCGGCCCGCGGGAACCCACCCACGGTATTCGTCGGACCTCTGGCGGGTGACCGTCGAGAGGGCTCGGTCGTGCCATGCCCAGTGCGAGGGCTGGCGTAGACTAGCGGCGGTGCAACGTTGGTCACCCAGGGCATCGGCACCGGCATCATGGCCGCGCGAGGGGATCGGGCACGAGTCCGCGTGAGTCGACGTCGACGGGCCGCGGTAGCTGGGACGTCGGCGGGGGGAGTGACAATGGCCGTGCACGGTCCTGCGATGACGGACGTCGCCCGTCTGGCCGGAGTCTCCCATCAGACGGTGTCGCGGGTGCTCAACGGTCACCCCAACGTCCGCGAGCAGACCCGGTTGCGGGTGCAGGCCGCGATCGTCGAGCTGGACTATCGGCCCAACGGTGCCGCGCGGGCCCTGGTCACCGGCCGGTCGAAGGTCATCGGGGTGGTCGCGCAGAACACCACCCTGTACGGACCGGCGTCGCTGCTCGCCGCGCTGGAGCAGACCGCAGCGGAGCAGGGTTTCGCCGTCAGCGTGGGCAGCGTGCGCAACCTGGACCACCGGTCCATCTCCGACGCCGTCGAGCGGCACCTGGCGCACCGGGTCGCCGGCATCGTGGTCATCGCCCCGGTCGAGTCGGCCGGGGAGGCGTTGGAGCGGCTGCCCAAGGGCGTACCGCTGGTCACCGTCGACGGTGATCCCCGCCGGCCGGTGCCGCTGGTGACGGTCGACCAGGTGGCCGGGGCCCGGGAGGCCACCCGGCACCTGCTCGACGCGGGGCACCGCACGGTCTGGCATGTGTCCGGGCCGTCGGACTGGTTCGACAGCGCGGGCCGCATCGACGGCTGGAGGGATGCGTTGTCGGCCGCGGGGGCGGAGGAGCCGCCCCTGATGTCGGCGGACTGGTCTGCCGCCTCCGGCTACCGGTGCGGGCAGATGCTGGCCCGGATGCCCGAGGTCACCGCGATCTTTACCGCCAACGACCATCTCGCGCTCGGCGTGCTGCGGGCCCTGCACGAGGCCGGCAAGCGGGTGCCCGACGACCTCAGCGTGGTCGGTTTCGACGATGTGCCGGAGGCGGCATACTTCATCCCGCCGCTGACCACCGTCCGGCCGGACTTCGACGCCGTGGCCCGGGCGAGCCTGAACATGCTGCTCACCCAGATCGAGACCGGCGGTGGTGGCGCGCTGCGGCAGACCATCGCCCCGACCCTCGTCGCCCGCGACAGCGTCGCCGCCCCCCGCCACATCCGGGCGATGGGATAACCGCGAGCCAAGACTGGCCCTGCCCCCTGCCCCCTGCCGGCAGACGCGTTGCCGCGAACTGGGCGACCTGGCCGCCACCTTGGCGCACACGCCGTGACGTGTGTCAGGCCACCGTCCTTACCTGGGTGGACGTGAGGATGTCCAGCCTTGTTGGCGGAGTCGTTCGATGCCGTCGAGTAGCAGGTCCAGTGCGAATTCGAATTCGAACTGGTCGTCGCAGCCCCGGCCGACGACCGAGGTGTCGTCGTGTGCCGCCGCGGTGGCGATTGCCGCGAGGTGCGGGAACTGGGCGGCGGCCTCCGCCGGGAACGCTGCCGGCGGGTCGGGCTCGGTCATGCCGGACCGGCCGGCGCGTCGGGATGCGTCGAACAGTTCCTGGCTGAAGCCCAGCATGCGGCTGCCCATCGCGTGCATCACGTGGTGGGCGAGGTCTGTGGAGAACCCGCCCTCCCGGAGTGTCCCGACCATCGAGTTGAGGTGGCCGAGGAGGGCCGGCGTCGCCTCGTTCCGGGACTCGATCGCGATCGCCGCCCAGGGGTGGCGCAGCAGCACCTCCCGCGCCGAGAGGATGCGCTCGCGGGTCACCCGCTTCCAGTCGGCGTCGGGCACCGGCGGATCGATCTCGCCGACGACCACGTCGATCATGCCGTCGAGCAGTTCGTCCTTGTTTGCCACGTGCTTGTAGAGGGCCATCGGCACGACGCCCAGATCCTGGGCGAGGTTGCGCATCCGCCGGAGGTGCTCACGCTCGCGGACGTCGACGCGCCGGTGCCGGCGGCCGACGAGGTGCTCGTGCGGGTCGAGGCCGCCGCGCTCAACGCGCAGCATCCAGTCGATCAGGGCTTCGATGTCCTCCTCGATGACCTCCTGGATCGCCTTCCCGCCGAGGCGGGCACGGACCGGCAGGAGCACGTTTCCGTAGCTGAAGGGTGCTGGTGAGATCAATCCCCGGATCGCGTCTCGTCAGGGCTCAGCGTGGGTCGGGTGCGGTGTTTCCTTCCTGTCGGAGGCAACAGGAAACTCGTTCCGGAAAGCCGGTTGACCGGCTGACGCTGATGGCAGTCGGCTGGTTGGTCTGCCAGTCCGTAAGTGCAGAGGAGAGTGCACGATGTCCAAGAGCAGGGTTGCCTTCCGTCGTCGTCTCGGACGGGCGGCTGCGATCGTCGGTGCAGCCGGCGCCTTCGTGGCGATGACGAGTCTGCCGGCATCCGCAGCCGGGCCGTACATCAGCTCGAACTCCGGCGGTGCCAACATCCGGAGCTGCGCCAACACCGGTTGCTCGGCCAACGGCTACTACGGCAACGGCACGCCCGTCACGATGGTCTGCTGGACCGATGCCCAGTGGGTCTATCCGCCGAACTCCAACTACGCGTCCAACCGCTGGTTCAGGGTGTCCGCCCCGAGGAGCGGCTACATCCACTCGTCACTGGTCGCGGCTCAGGTGTCGACGCCCGCGTGCTGATCGTGCGGTGGTCCGGCGGCCACCTCTGGCTGCCGGACCACCGCCGTGCGAAGGTGAAGCTTGATACAGTTACCACGTGTCTCGCGAAGACGACGCTGCGCCATGATCGGCGCGCGTGACGAGAGACACGAGCCACCAACCAGCGCTGACAGATGCGAGCCATCAACCGACACCGTCGAACGGCTGGGAGAGTGCCTCCGCCGTTACCGGGAGGCGGCCGGGCTGTCTCTGTCCGGGCTGGCTCGGAAGGTCAACTACAGCCGTGGCTACTTGAGCAAGGTGGAGACAGGCCGGGCGCCGGGCAACGTCCAGTTGGCGGAGCGCTGCGACGACGCGCTGGGGGCCGGTGGCGTGCTGGCTGGGCTTGCGCGGGCGCAGCTGCGTGAGGCGCGCACTGCCGACCGCACGGATTCGCCTGACCGCACGCCGGGCGTTTCGATCGGGTGGCCCCGCCAGGGTGGCCCCGACCAGGCGATGTCTCAGCGTCGGTCCGACGAGCCACTGACCACGGCCGGGCTGCCGGTCTCGTCGTCGGCCGCTGTCGCGTTCATGCTCGCTCTCGACGAGGCGCACAACGCCCTGCGCGCCGTCGCCCGTACCGACCTGTCACCGTCGGCCCGGCGCGACCCGGCCAACGCCACGCTCGATGACGCCCGGGTCTACGCGATCCGTGAGCGCCTTCTGGTGCTGGGCGCTGCGCCGCTGGTGAGTGCGGCCGAAGCGGCGTTCCTGCGGCTCATCGCGGTTCGGGACGCGGTCCGAGCCGGGGCGTGCCTGGACGAGGCGGCCTACCACCAGGTGTACCACCCGTTCGCCGAGGCACTGTGGACTTTCCGGATGGCCCTGCGAGCCGACCTGGGCCAGCCGCCGTTGACTCCGGACGCGCTCGGCCGAGAGGACTGGTCGGACCGTGAACGGTGCCGCGACTGTCGGTAGCGGGACTGGCCCACCACCTGAGAACGGACGGTCAAGATAGCGTACCCAGCACGGAGGCGGCGGCCTGGTCGTTGGTGACCCGCTCGGCCATCGTCTGTCGGATCCGTTCGGCGACGACGAACGCACCTGCCGGGTCGCGCAGGATCCGCGCCGTCTCGAACGCCCAGCGCTTGGTGTCGGCCGACTCGTCGTCATCGACCGGTAGCACGGTCAGCGCTGCGTCCCGCGGCGGTAGCACCTCATGGAGCAGCATCCCCAGACCACTGCGCGCGCTGACGAGCAGCGGAGTGCCGGCGACGATGGCCTCGCGTCCAACTAGGCCGAACGCCTCGGCACGGGAGGGCATGAGAGCGAGGCAGGCTCGGCGCAGGTCAGCCCGGAGTTCTTCCTCGCTGGTGGAGTAGGTCCGGGGGGTGACCTGCAAGGTGCGCCGGCCGGCCCACTGGAGGACCTGGTCCCGCACCCGGCCGTGCTCGGTCGGTGGGACGCCCCGCAGCACCAACTCCGGCTCGGTGCCGCCGAGGCTGAGCAACTCCACCGCGCTGCCCACCGCCCGCGCGGCCAGATCGATCCCCTTGACCGACCAGTCGTCGATCCGACCCATGAGCATGACCTGGCGTTGGTGCCACGACGGTGGCACCCGGGGCAGCTGGTCGTCGAGATCGAAGCCCGGATCGATCCGGTCGGGCGATCGGGTGTCGGGATAGCCGGAAAGGTCGCGCTGAAGGAGGCCGTGCAGCAGGGGCCCCACCCCGAAGGCCCGGGTCGCGGTGCGGGCCAGCTCGATGTCCTCCTGCCAGCGTTGATCGGCGATGGCGCCGGCGTCCGGCCGGTCTCCACGCTGCCACTCGATGTGGTCGGACCAGGTGTGCACGATGTGTGCGCGGGCGGCCGACCGGAAGTTGTCCTCGACCTGGGCGCGGGCGTGTCCGCCGGTGATCCGGCCGTGTCCGATGACCAGGTCGGGCACCCAGCCGTCGGCCAGTCGCGGCCGGCGGGCCAACCCGTCCCGCTCGGCGCCACCGGCAACCGGTGGCGGCGCGGCGACCAGGGTGACACCGCGCACCCGGGCGTGGGCTATCTCGTCCGGTCCGGGCTGCGGGACAACGCACACGACGTCCGCGCCGGCCCGAGCCAGCGCGGCGCACAATGATCGGTTAAACGTGCTCATCCCGCCCTTGGCGGAGAACCAGTGCGTATCCAGCGCCAGTACCCGGGGCGGTGGACCGGCGGCACGGCCAGCCGTCCGGGCCGGCTCGGCGGCCCATCGGTCGTCGTTCCACGTCAGTGGCGCATCGGTGGAACTGTTGGCCAGTACGGCGCTCAGCGCCTCGGCTGCCCGATCCGGGTCGCTGGCCCGGATCCGGGCGACCTGGCCGGTCGGGTAGAACTCCACCTCGACGAAACCCGGCACGGCTACCGACACCAACCAGTCCCGCGCGGCGTGGGTGACCTGCGTGAGCTGCTGTGCGCCCAACTCGGCGAGGCCGTCGAAGAGGGTGAGGACCGCAGTGGGTAACCGTCGTTCCGGTTCGAGGTGCAGATGGCCCAAGTCGAAACCGACACGTGGTGCGAGCCCCACAGCTGCCAATCGTGCGGTGAGGCCGTCCCGGGCAGCACTGTCGATCTCCTCGACGAACTTGACGACCGCCCGCCCGGAAGCTGAGTCTGTCACGGTCACCATTGTGGCACTCCGCGCCTGATCTATCTTGGACGGTGCGTGCTGACTGACGCCGGACCGCGTGCCGCGCTCCTGGACCGACTCGTTGATCCACTGGTCGCGCTACCGGACGACCATCCCTGCCGACCAGCCGCCCTGCGCCTGTACGCCGAGCAAGAGTGGGCGCTCCTGGCCGACCTGTGCCAGGAACAGGCCACCGCCGCATGGCGCCAGCAGCATGCTGAGATCGCCCTGCGGCTGCTGCTGGCCGAGAGCCGAATCGCCCTGCGCGACGACGATCGGCGACGAAGTCGGACGGCGGTCGCGTTCGTCGCCCTCTGGCACAGACTCAGCAAGGGGCATGTCGCCGCCGAGCTGTGGAATCGAAGTCTGCTGCGGGAGCCGTTGCAGGCCAGCACTGCCTGGTGTCATGTCTTCGCCTGGCGGGAGCTGGCGGCGCTGCAGGAGGTGGCGAGTCGGTACGAGACCGGTCTGTCCTACTCCGACCGGGCCGTCGCGGTGTGCCGCCGGTACGCCGACGCGCCTGGCGTCGGACCACAGCACGTCAAGGTCTTGATGCAGCAGGCGACACTGCACCGGCATCGGGGCGAGGTGACGACCGCGCGGGACGTCCTGCGCGAGGCCCGCGAGATCGCCGACCGCCGGGACCTCGACGCGTTCACCCGGGGGTTGCTCTGGCACCGCGAAGGCGGGCTGGAGATCGTGCTCGGGCGCCCCGAGGCGGCACTCAACGCGTACCGTCGCGCAGCCGCCGCCTTCGACGGGGTGAGCGACGGGAACCTTCTGACCGTCCGGCTACGCGAGATCGGCGCGCTGCGTGCGCTCGGCCGGCTCGGTGAGGCGCTGCGAATCGCCGACGACCTGGCGGATCGGCTGCGCGCCTCCGGCGACACTTACCGACTCGGTCAGGCACTGCTGGAACGAGCCGAGGTACTGCAGACCTGCGGCGACCTCGCTGCCGTCGCGGCCACCCTGGCACAGGCCCGGCCCTACTACGAACACGCTGAGACGCTGGAGGCGCTGCGCTGGCACCGGCACATGGCCCGTGTCCTGATCGCCTCGAACGGTTCGCCAGGGGGCATCGCCGGACACCTGGCCACGGTCCTGCACCTGGCCGCCCAACCAGAACGGCGGGACCTCAGCCGGACCATGCTCGCGCTGTACGACCTGCATCGGACGCCGACCACCGACGTCCTGCCGCCAGCGCTGCGACACGCTGCCGGCCGCGCTGCGCTCTTCGCCGCCGACCTGCAACGCAGCTCACTGGTCGAGCCAAACGAGCGGTGGTCGCTGCACGCCTCCCGCGAGGAGGTGTACGCGGCGGCGTTGCTGGTGCATACAGCTCTCGACGAGGCGGAGGCGACGGCGCAAATCGCCGAGACCGGGCGGGCCGATCTGCTCAACCAGCTGCTGGCCGATGGTGCGGGCGGGTCGACGATCGCCGTGGCGCAATCTCCGATCGCTACGCCGCCGCCGGATCCCGCGTTGGCCGACGAGGTCTTCGCGGTGGCCCGCCTCACCGCTGCGGCGATCCGCTCCGAGGGACCTGCCGGCCGGGTACCACTGCTACCGCTGCCCGGAGACCTGCCGTCGGCGGCTGTGCTCGACGCGATGGGCGACGTCGTGGTGGTGGTCACCCTCGGGCCGGGATCGGACGGCTGGTGGTCCTCGGTGCTGACCAGGCCCCGGTACGGGACGTGGCGGGCGGCCCGGTGTGTTGCCTCGGCCAGCTTGGCGGCGCAGCTCGACGGTCTGACCGCCGGAGTTCTGCCGGCACGCGGGGTGACCCGTGCCGTGTGGGGCGAGCTCGGCGCGTTCCTGCTGCCCGACTCGGCCGTCTGGGACGGTTCACCGGAGCGCCCCAGGTCAGTGATGATCGTTCCGGACCCACGGCTGTGGCATCTGCCGCACGCGGCGCTGACTCGGGAGGGGACGTATCTCTGCGACGTTGCCGAGGTCACCCTGGCACCGAGTCTGCGGACCATGGAGCTGCTGCTGGCCCGCCCGGTGGCCAGCCCGCCGACGACCGACTCGGCAGTTAGCCTGCTCGATGACGGACTGGCGGGCCATGCGCTGCTGAGGTCGGCCCTGGAGAGCTGGCCCGGCGGTCACCGGGAGCTTGTCGCGCTGCCGGGCGTCGACGACGGACCGCCGCCCGCGCTGCTCTACCTCTCTGGTCACGGTGACCGACCGGGTGCCGCCGGGTTGCTCGGCCCTGACGGCGTGACGATGGACGCGCTGGCTTCCCGACGACTGCCCAGGTTGGTGGTGCTGAGCAGCTGCTGGAGCGGCACGGCGTCGAGCCGGTACGGGTACGAGCCGCTGAGCCTGGCCATCGGTGCGTTGATCGGTGGCGCCGACACGGTGGTGGCCGGCACCGGCCAGATCGGTGGCGTCGCCTCGGCGCACGTCGGCGAGCGGTTCGTGCGACGGGTCGGGCAGGGGGTGCCGGCGGTGGCGGCGTTGCGCGACGCGCAGCGGGAGATCCGGGAGGAGCACCCCGACCTCGGCCCGTTCGACTGGGCTGGGCTCTGCGTCGTCGGAGTCCGCCGGTGACCCGCCCACGGTGTCGATGACCGGGCTGCGCGGTGTTTCCTGACTTCTGGTCGATCGGGAGACAGGAACGCGTGGCGGACCGGTCACCACCGGCGGACACTGAGTACGTGGAATGGATCACGTTCGTCGGTGCGGTCTGCGGAGCCGTCATCGCCCTGGCCAGTGCGGTGACTGTGGAGGTGCAGCACAACCGTGCGGAGCGTCGGCGCAGCCGGGAGGCGGAGCGCGTCGGTTACTGTCTCGACTTCGCCGTGGCGCTCGACTCGGCGCACAGTGCGCTCCGTGAGGTCGCTCAAGGCGACGAGGAGGCGGCGCACCGTTTCCGATCCGCCAACCGTGCCGTCCACGAGGCGAACATCTTCGCCGCGAGGGAACGCCTGCTGGTTGCCGGTACGATCGAGATCGTCAAGGCCGGGGAGTTGGCCTACCACAGGTTGATCGGGGTGCGGAACGCGATCCGCTCCGGTGTGACCCTCTCGTCGGGGGAGTACCACCGGGCGTACCACGAGTTCGCCGAGGCGATCTGGCAGTTCCGGATGGTGGTGCGGGCCGACCTTGACCACGCTCGGTTGAAGCCCGCCGATCTGGAGCGACAGAGTTGGTCCGAACGGGAGAACTGTCGCGGGTGTCTCGACTTGGCCGGCCGGTGAGCAGCCGGGAGCGACGAACAGCGGGCGGCCTCGGTCACCTCGGCGGCACCGGTGTCGCAGCTCTGATCCGGGTCAACGCGGCCGTGAGCGTTGGACGTAGGGTGCCCAGTCCGGTGCGGCGGCATCCGTGCTCGGCGGCGCTGGCCATGGCGCAGACGTGCATGAGGCCGAAGCCGGGTTGTCCCGCGAACTCGAGAAGCTGGTCGCCGAGCGACCCGGTAGCGCCGGGGTACCGTGCCCGCATGGTCTCGACGGCGGCGTCGATTGGCTGTCCGCGCCACCAGACCCTGACCTCGAGCTCCACCCGGAGAAACCGTTCGAAGACGGCATGGATGAGCGCGTTGCCTACTTCGGCATTCGGGGTCTGCGCCAGCGCCGCCAGCTCTGCGGCCATCGCCCACGACTCTGGCACGATCAGCCCGTGAGCCTGTGGGACGAGCTCAGCGCCGAGGAACGCGTGATCATGACCAACGCGCTGGAAGAGGCCTGGCTCAGCGGCGTTATCCAGGACTTCCTCGGGCACGCCGAGGCCGGCAGCGCGATCTGGATCTTCAACACGGACAAGGACGCCGTCAGGCCACTGATCCCGCGCTTCGCCGCTGTCACCAAGGACATGATCCGCCGGGACCTGATCGAGCTGATCCCGGCCGACCGGTACGACGACTGGCCAAACCACGTACCGATGACTGAGTCCGAGATCGACGCAGCTCTCGCAGGCCCCCACACCTGGATGTCCGGCGACGCGACCGGACCGATCATGCTGATGACCACCGACCACGCCGACCACCTACTCGGCCGCTGACCCGCCGTCTGCGCCCGGATGCTGGCGATCAGCCGATCCGGTGATGAGCCGCGGCGATCGCCACGACCACGACGGGCCGGTACGCCGAGTTCGGTTCGCGCGCCTGCGCGTTGGGCCCAAAGGCGGCATCACGAGTGGCGATCCGATAGATAAGTGCTCGCACCAACATCTGGCCCCACTCCGGCAGGTGCGACCAGCGTTCAAGCACCTGAGGACCGGCGCCATACCAGCACAAAGCGTCGACCACCGCGACCGCCGCCGCCCACGAGACTGGTCGCCAATACGGCGACCAATCGATGATCGCCGGCGCAACGCCGTCGGCAAACAACACGTTGCCCGCCAGATCCCCATGCACGATCTGCTCCGGCAGATGCACTGGCCGACGCGCCAAAGCGAGCGGCTCCAGCAACTCCAGGCCGGCCGAACTCCCGGAGATCGGGGCCTCCTCCCACGCCACGCGATCTCCATACGACCATGGGTCCTCGCGAGCATCGAGGAAGTCCGGACGCGGCAGATCAGCAACAGCGGCGTGAAACGCGGATCCCGCCCGGACCACCTCATCGATCCGCGCCGTGTCGGGTTCACCAGCGACGAGTCGCCATGCCTCCCAGCCACCAACCAACCAGCTCCCGTCCGCCGCTGGCACCGGACGTGGCACTCGGAACTCCGCCGACACCTGCACCACGGCGAGTGTCTCCGCCCGCCACCGCGACTCGTCGGCGCCCTCGGACGGTTTGAGCACCACATCACCAATACGCCAGGTTCCACCCTTGCCGCCGGGTAACACCTCCGGCACGCCTGAAACACCGAACGCGTGCAGGACCTCCAGCGGAGGGCCACTCGTCGCGGACTCCACGACGAAAGATCATAGATTCGCCCGCCCTCGACGCCATCCGGATTTCCCAACCGGGTCAACCGAGCAACCGACCCACGTCCGTCGACGCACGATGAGGCCTATCCCAGGTTGTCGGTAGCGCTACCCCTAACGGCGCAGCGCTTCCGGCTACGCCGCCGCTAAGGGTGAACGGCCATCGTCACGATCATGGCGCGTTACACACCCTGGCACATGCCCTGCGGACTCGAACAACACCTTGAGCGCCCACAGCATGCCGCCGAGGCACCTTCCGCGACCCCTGCGCACCTAAACCGCGATAACCCAACGCCGCGAGCACACCGAACGCGCCACGAAGAAAACGACAGATCGATGAGAAAAATCGACCGACAAACCTGTGAGCACCCCAGAGACCGCCTCAGGTCAGGCGCCTGCCGACCGACAACTTCGCCGAGAACCTACAACCCCGTTGTAGATTCTCATCGAAGATGGCGCTTTCTCATGGACATGGCGCCCGAGTTGGCGCTTGCGCCAACTCCATGAGAAACCTCCGGCGTGGCGTCGACCGATCTCCGGGTCGCCGAGGACTGAGGCAACGCGGGGCGGGCGCCAGCCCGCCCCGCGTCTTTTTGTCGTAGGGAGGTGCCCCGGTTAGCTGGTCTGGCCCGCTGCGTTCACGATCCGGCCGGCCAGCCGGGTCAACATGACCTGGATATCGCCCTTCTTCACCCGGACCGGTTCGCCCTGGATGGAGCCGGCGGGGGTGGTCTCGTCGGTGTTGAGGTCGATATCCTTCGCGGCCACGGATCGGTAGCCGATGAACTCATGGCTGTCCGGGTCGAGGAGCAGATCCTCCTGCCGCCACCCGTCCTGGAGGCGGCCGACCGCCGTCGCCGTGCGGCCGTCAACGCTGACCGGGCTCGGAGCCTGGTCGACACCGGGAATCAGGGCGGCCGCTCGCAGCAGCGCCGCCATCACCGCGGGCGGGAGCAGATTGTCCCGCAGGATCGTGGCGATCGCGGAGAACAAGCCGGTGTTCCGTTGCTCCTCGGTGTCGACGTTGAAGGGTCCCCGCCTCGCGCGTAGCCAGTCGAGCAGCGCGTGCGGATCGGTGGGCAGTCCAGCCAGCGTCGGATAGTCCGTCGGGGGGTAACGGGTCAATCCTGGCGGCTTGTCAAAAATCTCGAGTGCCCCGTCAACGATCTCGGCGGCCTGCTTGCCGTCGGCCCGGCGCCACCGCTGCGTCGTCACCTCCGGCTTCAGCCCCTTGCTCTTGACGTCCGCGTCCGCGTTGACGACCCTGATCTCGACATAGGTCCACTGGTCGGGTCGCGGCGGCGTGAACGCCTGTGTCTCGGCGAAGGCGGCAGCCAGTTCGAAGGTCACGGCCGCAGACCCGGACGCTCCGGACGGCTCGTCCGGCCCCTTGTCGAGGCTACCAACGGCGACGAGGCCAACCGCCAAGGCGGCTGCGGCCACCGTGGCGATGCCGGACCGCAACGTCCAACCCCGCAGGCGCCAACCGCGAGCCTTGACCTGCTCCCGTACGGGCGCCTCCGCGACGTCGGCCTGCGCGATCCTGGCCATCAGCGCCGCCCGCGCCCGGTCCTGCGCGTCCGGCGACGGCGGCTCGACCCCGTGCCAGCACTCACGCAGGGCGGTGATGTCGTCGGTCACTCGAAATCCCTTCCAATCGCGGTCGGGTCGGCGCCACCTAGCGCGACCTGCAATCCTTTGCGTGCCCGATGGAGCCGTGAACGGACGGTGCCAGCCGGAATCTCCAGCGCGCGGGCGATTTCCTCACCTGTCAGGTCCGCCCAGGCGACCAGGAGCAGCACCTCCCGCTCGGAGGGTGTGATCTCGTGCAGCGCAGCCGCGAGCCGACCTCGAACGGCCTCCGCGTCCAGCCGGATGGCGAGTTGCTCGGCGTCGACGTCGAGGTTGGCGCTGGCCGTCGAGAGACGTTCCGCGCGGGCGAACGCCCGGTACCGCCGGGTCTCGGCCCGCTCGTGGCCGGCGATGAGGTTGGACGCGATGCCGTACAGCCAGGGCCGGGCGCTGTCCTGGGCCGTGTCGTAGCGCCGCCACTTGTCGAACGCGACCAGGAAGGTCTCCGCGGCCACGTCGTCGGCCAGGTCCCGCCCCAGCCGCCGGCTCGCGTATCCGTGGATCGCCGGGTAGTAACGATCGAAGATCGCCTCGAACGCCGCCGGATTCCCGTGCATCCGGCCGATGATCTCGGCATCGGTGACCTCCGCGGCGGTGTGCGCGTCTTGTGTCACCACACCCATGAACTCTCCATTCGCGTCACGTACCCCCGTACACGACAGGGGGCTTGTCTCTACTCCGCCGATGGCGACAGGAGTGTTCGCGGGTGTGGAGGGGCGAGGCGGAGGCGTTCCCGCAAGTAGGCGGGCTATTCTGGCTGACGGCCAGTGAGCCTTTCCGCGTAACGGGTCGTGGCGTTGGGTGATCAGGTTGTGCGGTTGTGGTCGACGTGTAGGAGAACGAGGGCGGCGGCGGTGATCCGGCCGATGTTCCAGGGACACAGGCTGACGTTGCGCAGCGCTCTGAAGGTGGTCTTGAGCAGGGAGTTTCCGCGTTCGCCGATGGCACGGACCCCGTTGTGGGTTTTGTTGAACTGCTGCTGCACGCTGGTGCAGGAGCAGTTCTTCGGCTTCTTGAACGCGATCGTGATCGTGCCGGCTTCCCCTTCGTAGCCGAGGTCGCCGAGCACCCGCCGTTGGTCGGTGATCCAGATGGCCAGCAGGGGCAGGATGTCATGTTTACGCAGGGCGGTCGTGTCATGTTCGCGGCCGGGCCGTACCGGTGAGGTCCACAGCGGCCACCCGTCCGGAGCGGTCACGATCTGCACGTTGCCACCATGGTTGTCGTGCTTGCCGGACCACCACAAATCCACCCCTGGTTTCGGCCCCGGCGTACGGCACCGGTCGGTCTCGATCAGCGTCCCATCGATGTTCACATGGGCATAGCCGGCCGTCTTCGCCGCGAGAAGCACCGATTCCAATCGCGGCGCGTGCGCGGCGAGGACCCGGATGCCCTCATGGAGGTAGTCGTAGCCGGTCGACGAGCTGACCTGGTTGTCCAGGGCCAACTGCTTTACCCGGGTGCCGTCCACAAACCAGCGCAACAACAGGATCGCCTGCTTGAAACAGACCAGCGCCCGGGTCCCGGCGCGGGTTCCACGCCGTTGCCGTTCTGCGTGCAGGAGCCCGGACAGGAACAACACGGTCTCCTCGCGCACCGGCAGCGTGGCGGTGTATGTGACACTCATGACGACGCAGGACCCCAACTGAAGTTGATCTGTGAGAGGACCACTTCATACCGGGGTTCTGCGTCTTCACGTTGCACCACAACAGGGTCGGGCGTGTCCGCACCGCCCACCAGGACGGACACCCTCAGTACTCACCCCGTTACGCGGAAAGGCTTACTGTTGCCCGGGTGCAGATCTGATCTGCTCGCGCGTTAACCGCACCGTCCCTCCACCGCGTTTATCTGGTGGGAGGTACACATACACATGCAACGAGCCCGGGAAGTGACACCGCCGGACGGGTTCGCCGAGTTCGTGGCGGCGCGCTCCGATGCGCTGCTGCGTTCGGCCTGGCTGCTCACGGGCGACGCCGGGCGGGCCGAGGACCTGTTACAGACGGTCCTGGCGAACGTCTGGCGGCGTTGGGCCACGATTACGACCGTCGGGCATCCCGAGGCGTACGTGCGCAAGGCGCTGTTCACCACGTACGTGTCCTGGTGGCGGCGGCACTGGCGCAGCGAGATTCCGAGCCAGCCACCGGACAAGTCCGAGTACGGCGACATAGCCGGGGAGTCCGCCGACCGGGACGCGGTACGTCGCGCTTTGGCCAGGCTCAGCCGGCAGCAGCGGGCGATCGTGGTGCTCCGCTACGTCGAGGACCTGACGGTTCAGCGGACAGCGGAAGTGCTCGGATGCTCGCACAACACGGTCAAGGTACAGGCCTTCCGTGCTCTACGGATTCTGCGTACCGATCCGCACCTTGAGATGTCTGCCGCCTGGAGGTCACGAAAATGACGCATGAAGATGAGGACATCAAGCGCCTGCTGACCGAGGCTGTTCCTCGGCTGACGCCGCCGATGGATCGGGTTGGCGCGCTGGCGGCGCGGGTGCGTCGGCACCGGCAGCGCGTGATCGGAAGTAGCGCGCTCGCCGTGGCCATGGCCGTTGCGCTCGGCGTCGGAGGGGTGCAGATGATCACCGGCGACCACGCCCCTCCACTCCGAACGGCGGGCGACTCCGGCGGAGAAGGGCGCTGGACCTCGTGCGCCGACGCGGCGCCGGAAATGGCCACGGCAGGCGAGAGGATCGGGGCCGGGGAGGTGGCCACGCTGCCCCGGCTCGATGGCTTCACCCCGGTCGCGGCCGTCATCTGCGAACTGGAGACGCAGCAACGCCCCGATGGCGGGCAGGACAGGGTGGCGACGGAACGCCGTGCCGACAAGGTGGATGCCCTCGTCACCGCGCTCCGGTTGCCCGACGAGCCGCGGACCGAGGGACCATGCACCATGGAAGCCGTGGTGTTCCCCTGGCTAGCGCTGGTCGACGCCGGCGGTCGGTGGGTGCGGCCCGGCCTTCCTGTCGATCGCTGCGGCAAGCCCCGGCCCGCGGTGCGTGAGGCCCTTGACGCACTGCCGCTGACCACCGTGGCGACCCACCCGGTTGCCGAGATCGAGTCGGCCGAGGCCGCCGCAGCCGGTTGCAGCCAGACCTGGAAAGACATGCTGTCGGTGGAGACGGCGGGGAACCGTGTCCGCCGCGGAGCCCTGCCGGAGCCGTTCCCTGCCGGGCAGCAGGTCCGCCTCTGCGTCTATGACGTGCCGAAGAGCGCGCCGGGCACCGGCAACTTCGTGCACGGGACGGTGCTGCCGGCGGACCGCCGGACGGCGATCGAGCACGTCCTCAAGGCTGCCGGACCGGCCGAGCCGTGCAGCGCACACGCCAGCCGCTTTGCGCTGCTGTGGTCGGTGACGGGCGGTGACCCGCAGACGTACGTCGAACTCGACGGCTGCTACCGGATTGTGGCGGTCGCCTATCCAGGCGGCCCGGTTATCGCGCAGGGCGACGCCGCACTGGCCGAGCTGATCGACAAGCCGTGACCTATCGGCGAGGCCGCTTTCGGCGGCCTCGCCGCGGTTGCAGTGGTCTCGGTCGGTTGTGGGCCGCCGCAACGAGGACGGTCCGCATCCAGTCTGCAAGAGGTCCATGGACAGTGGGGGAGCGGTGAGAGATGTCGAAGGCATTTTCGCTGCTAGATCACCATGTGCCCAGATCGACCCGTCGCCCATCTTGATCTCGTAATGCGCAGGTCGCTAGCGGTTGGCCGGTTGCCGGTTCGGGTGGGTTGATCCAGACGGTGTCGGGCAGGTGTGGCGCTTAGGGTCTGGGTCGGCGGGAGAAACGTTCGGGGTGCGCGGCCCAGGCGGTGTCGAGGACGTCGCCGCGTTGCATCTGCTGGGCCGGGGCGTGGCCGTAGTGGACGTCGGCGGGGTGTGGGGTCCGATGCCGGCGTGGCGGTGTTCGTGGTTCTACCAGCTGAAGAACGTGTCGCAGAACGAGCCTCGACCGGATTGTCCCCCTCAGCGACCTTGGCGCGACGATCCGCGCTGCGGTGCTGTTCGAGTTCGCCGCCCGGCTGCGCACGATGCCCAACGAGGAGGTCAGCTACCCGGTCAACCACGCGATCGCCCGGATGCTCGACTGGCTCATCCAGCACAAGCCCGAACAGGCCGGGGCCGTCGTCGCCGGAGATGGTCGGCGAGCCTGAGCGTGGCCTGAGGCCCCGCCGGCGGTCACCGGCTTCTCCCTGCGCCAAGCCCTCGCGCGGAACGGCAAGCTGCCCGACGAAAACGCCTACGCCGAGTTCCTGGACCTTGTCCTGCCACCGGACAACTGACCGGGCCGACGTACAACAACGGCGGGGCGATCCGTAATGAGGGTTGCCCCGCCGTCGTGTCGTTGGCGGCTCTGGTGCCAGGTGGTACCCGGAAAGGACTACCCCCTGGACGCTGTCCGAGCTTCAACACCACGGCTCGCTGCAGCCGCGCGGAAACCTTTCTGCCTACGCCGGGACCGTCTGCGGATCGCCGGCGGCGTCGTGGGTGGCCATGGTCTCCTGCCGGCGGGGTTCCTCGCGCAGGATGGCGCAGTGCAGCCACGTGTCCGGGATGGCGAAGCCGTCGACGAGCGTCCGCATGTGTGGGCGTAGTTCTTTGAGTAGACCGTTCACCACGCCGGTGATGGCCTTGGCGCGGGCCGGTGTGAGTCGGCCGTGCTCCAGGAACCAGCCCTTGTTGGCTTCGATGACGCTGAGCGCGTACAGGTTGCAGACTCGGGAGAGCAGCGCCTGGACCGCCGGGTCGGCGGTGCCCTCGATGCCGGCGACGAACGCCTCCAGGGTGACCCGGTCGATGTGTGCGGCGGCGACGGCGAGGACGTGGTCCTGGACGTCGTTGAAGATGTCGAAGGGACGGTCCTTCTTCGTGGCCGCGCCGTTGCGGAGGCGGCGGACCGCGCCGTCGAGGAGGTGCCTCTCGCGGTCCTCGAAAACCTTGAGCTGCCAGCCGCGGTCGGTGACGGCGACCTCCTCGTCGCGGCCGGGCACGGCGCTGATCAGGCGCTCGATGAGCGATCGCGCGGCGGTGCGCTCGAGCACCATCTCGCGGACCTGTTCGGCGACGAAGGAGGCACGCCCCCAGCCGTCCAACGAGCCGAACTCGTCGCGGTAGCCGGTGAGCAGCCCCTTGGCGACCAGTTGCAGCAGCACCGTGTTGTCGCCTTCGAACGTGGTGAAGACGTCGGTGTCGGCCTTGAGGCTGGGTAGCCGGTTCTCGGCCAGGTAGCCGGCACCACCACACGCCTCACGGCACATCTGGATGGTGCGGGTCGCGTGCCAGGTCTGCGCGGCCTTGAGACCGGCAGCCCGGGACTCCAGCTCCCGTTGCCGGAGCTCGTCGACCGGCCCGTCGCCGCCCTGCACCTCACTCAGCGCGGCGACCAACTCGGTCTGGGCGAAGTGCAGCGCGTACGTGGTGGCCAGCGCGGGCAGCAGCTTGCGCTGGTGGGCCAGGTAGTCGTTGAGCAGCACCTCCCGGTCCGCGTCGGGCGTGCCGAACTGGCGACGGAGGTCGCCGTAGCGCACCGCGATGGTCAGCGCCGATTTGGTGGCCGCCGACGCGGCGCCGCCCACGCTCACCCGACCGCGGACCAGGGTACCGAGCATGGTGAAGAAGCGCCGGGAGTCGTTCTCGATCGGGCTGGCGTACGTCCCGTCCTCCGCGACCTGACCGTACCGGTCCAGCAGCATGTCCCGTGGCACTTGCACGTGGTCGAAGCTGAGCCGCCCGTTGTCGACGCCGAGCAGGCCGGCCTTGGGTCCGGCGTCGCCGATGCTCACGCCGGGCAGCGGGTTGCCCTGCGCGTCGCGGATCGGCACCAGCCACGCGTGTACGCCGTGTCGCCGCCCGTTGGTGACCAGCTGCGCGAAGACCACCGCCATTCGCCCGTCCCGGGCCGCGTTGCCGATGTAGTCCTTGCGGGCCGCCTCGTACGGGGTGTGCAGGTCGAAGGTCTGCGTCTGTGGGTCGTACGTGCAGGTGGTGCGTAGCTGCTGGACGTCGGAGCCGTGGCCGGTCTCGGTCATCGCGAAGCAGCCGAAGATCTTGCCCGAGATGATGTCCCGTAGATAGGCGTCGTGGTGCCGCTGGGTGCCGAGGGCACCGACCGCGCCGCCGAACAGGCCCCACTGCACGCCCGCCTTGACCATCAGCGACAGGTCGACCTGCGCCAGCATCTCGCTGGCCACGATCGAGCCGCCGACGTCGGCTCTGCCGCCGTACTCGGTGGGGAAGGCCGACGCGGTACCCAGCTCGACGGGGAGTTCGGTGAGCAGCCGGGTGATCCGCTCACGTGCCTGGTCACCGGTCTCGCCGTACACCGGGAGGAAGCGCTCGTCGAGGTGGTCCCGGTGCGCGTTGCGAACCTCGGCCCACGGTCCGTCGAGCACTTCCTGCAGGCGCGCGAGGTCGATGCGGCCGGACGCGTGATCGGGCATGGTCACCCCTCGGGATAGCGGACATATGGGTACAGTCTGGTCCTGATCAAGAATACCGGCCCGCTACGGTGGCCCGGTAAGAGAGTCCGCGGTGAGACGGGACACCACACCTGCCCGAGCGCTCGTCGCGATGTTCTCCGCCCTGCCGGCGGTGCCGGTGCACTGCGTTGCACCCCGACCGAGCACCCGCCCTCCTTCAGGAACCCGGTCTCGCCGACGACGAGCACCCCGCAGGGGTGGCCGAGCCGCGCGGACAGCCAATCACGCACGACGTCGGCGTCCCGCACCCCGCACGCAACAGCCGCTGCGTTGCCTGCGGATCGGCGTGACCCCCCCGTTCCGCGAGAGACCAGCAGGTCTTGGGTTCCAGGGCCGACAGCAGCTCTTCCACGAACTGCCGGGCGGTCGTCTGCGGCTCTGCCCGGCTGGACATCGTCCCCGGCCGGTTGTGGGGGTGAGCGGAGGGCCTGCGCAATGCCTTCCTGATCATGCTGGTCCCGTTGGCGGCCAGCGGCCTGATCATGATCGCCGCACAGCGCGGCTGTCCGGTCGACATGGCCGCAACGGCGGGGTTGGACGGGGTGCCGAGCGGCTGATCGGAGGCCGCCAGCCCATCGGGCACCGCCGCGCGAGTCGAAACGAGGAATAAATACGACTTCAAGTAGGAAGCGATGATTAGACTGGTTATGCTCGTTTTGCAGATGTCCAGGTGGCTCCATCGCCCACGGCGCTGCCCGCACCACCCTCGGCCGGATCACCGCATCGCAGCAGACAGTGCAACGTCCCGCTGTCAGGAGGCGATCGACACCCGGCCGCTGCGGACGGGGTTGTGGCCGCTGGGTTCGCGCACGACCGGCCGGAGGGAGGGATGATGTCCCTGCTCGACACCGTCGACCAGCCCGACGACCACAGGCGGCGGCCCACTCACGACCAGCTGCGGCCGCTCGCCGGCGAGATTCGGGCGTTCCTGGTCGAGGCGATCTGCCGGCGTGTCGGCCATCTCGGTCCCAACCTCGGCGTGGTCGAGCTGACCATCGCGCCGCACCGGGTGTTCGGGCCCTCCCGCGATCGGATCATCTTCGACACCGGTCACCAGGCGAACGTCCCCAAGCCGCTCACCGGCCGCCGAACCGGGTTCGCCCAGCTGCTCGGGTCGGGCGGCCTGGCCGGCCACCCCCGGCGGGCCGAGTCACCCCACGACCTGTCGGAGAACTCCGGTCACCCTGGTGCTCGACCTGGCCGGGATCACCGGCCCGGGCGAGCCGAGCCATCACGGCATCGGGATCTGGCCGTGCCCGGGCCTGCGGGTGGCCGCCCCGCGAGATGCCGCCTCGCTCCGCGAGGAACTGCGGGCGGCGGGCGAGTGCACCGCGATGCACCTCCGGTGGGTGCGGCCGGTCAACCCGGAGCCCGCCGTGCTGGCCGCCGACCCTGCCCTGGTCCTCACCGTCGAGGGAGGAGCTCGCGGGGGTGGGGTGAACACCGCCGTAGTACAGGGCCTCGTCGACGCCACCGCCGGTACGCCGGTGCGCGCCCTCGATCTGCCACGGCGTTCGCACCGCACGGCGACCGGGCCGGCCTGTCCGCCGAGTACGGCCTGGAGGCCCACGGCATGTGCGTGGACGCGCTGCGCCGGTTGTCGTGGCTCGGCACCGGCAGCCGGGTCGCGTCGCGGCGGGTATGGGCGAGCGTCTGGGGCGGGCTGACCCAGCCTGCCGGTTGAGCTGCCGCTGTTCATGTCCAGAGGAACGAAGGAGAGAACCACGGATGGGTCCACCAGCCATCGCCCCTGACATACGTCGGGTGGAGCAGGCCCGGGCGCGGGAGAACTTTCCGGTCGCCCTGCGGGTGCTGCCGGCACGGTACCGTCGTCACCTCGTCGCGCTGTACGGCTACGCCCGCCACGTCGACGACCTCGGCGACGAACCGGTGGACGGCGGGCTCGACCGGCTCGCCGCCCTGGACGATGTCGAGGCCGGGCTTCGCGGTCTCTACGCGGGCGCCGACATGCGCCACCCGGTGCTGCGCGCCCTCGCGCCCACCGTGGCCGAGTGTGGGTTGCCGCTGGACACACTCGTCCGGCTGATCGAGGCGAACCGGGTCGACCAGCACGTCACCCGCTACGCCACCTTCGAGCAGCTCGTCGGGTACTGCACCCTGTCGGCCAATCCGGTCGGCGAACTGGTCCTGCACGTCTTCGGGCAGGTCACCCCGGCGGCCGTCGCGTTGTCCGATCGGATCTGCACCGCCCTGCAACTCGTCGAGCACCTGCAGGACGTGGCCGAGGACCACCGCCGTGGCCGGGTCTACCTACCGGCGGCCGACCTGGAGCGGTTCGGCGTTACCGAGGCGGACCTCGCCCGCCCAAGCGCTAACCGCCAACTGCGGGAGCTGATCGGATTCGAGGCGGAACGGGCTCGCGCCTGGCTCGACGCCGGAGCGCCGCTGGTGTCGGCGCTGCACGGCTGGGGCCGGTTGGCGGTCAGCGGCTACCTGGCCGGCGGCCGGGCCACGCTCGACGCGCTGGCCGCCGCCGACCACGACCCGTTGGCGGTCACCGTCCGGCCCCGCCGTCGGCAGATCCTCGGCAACTGGCTGGCCGCCACAGTCCGGGGTGCCGGATGACCACGACGACTACCCGAACCGAAGCCGCGTACCGGCACTGTGAGCTGATCACCCGGGCCCAGGCAGCCAACTTCGCGTACGGCATCCGGCTGCTACCTGCGCCGAAACGGCGCGCGCTGTCGGCGATCTACGCCGCCGCCCGCCGCGTCGACGACATCGGGGACGGCACGCTGCCTCCCGACGAGAAACTGGACGCGTTGGCCCGGACCCGGGCCGCCCTGCACAGGCTGCCCGAGGACAGCGGCGGCGACCCGGTGCTCGCCGCGCTCGGCGACGCCGCGACGCGGATGCCAATCCCGCTGACGGCCTTCGACGAGCTCATCGACGGCTGCGTCGCAGACGTGACGGGCCACCGCTACGACACCTTCGACGACCTGCTCTGGTACTGCCGCTGCGTGGCCGGATCGGTCGGCCGGCTCTCCCTCGGCGTGTTCGGGGCCGGCCAGCCGGACCGGGCCGCTCCACTGGCCGACGCGCTGGGCGTGGCCCTGCAGCTGACCAACATCCTGCGCGACCTGGTCGAGGACCGGGTCAGCGGCCGCGTTTACCTGCCGGCCGAAGATCTGGACCGGTTCGGCTGCACCCTCCGCCTGGACGGGGTGGGCTTCGCCGATCCACCGGAGCGGCTGGTGGAGCTGGTGCGCTTCGAGGCCGCCCGGGCCGCGCGCTGGTATGACGTCGGGCTGCAGCTGCTGCCCATGCTGGACCGGCGCAGCGCGGCCTGCACCGCCGCGATGGCCGGCATCTACCGTCGGCTGCTCACCCGGATCGCGGCCGATCCGCTGGCGGTCACCCGCAGTCGCGTCTCGTTACCAGGCTGGGAGAAGGCATGGGTGGCGGCGTGCGCCCTCGCCGGCCGGGGCGCATGACCGGGCCGGCCGCGCCGCCGGGGCGCATGACCGGGCCGGCCGCGCCGCCGGGGCGCATGACCCGGCCGGCCGCGCAGCCGGGGGGCGGTTCCGGCACGGTGTGCGTGATCGGCGGTGGGCTGGCCGGGATCGCCGCGGCGATCCGGCTCGCCGATCTCGGCCTGTCCGTGACGCTGCTGGAGGCCCGGCCGGAGCTGGGCGGCGCGACCTACTCCTTCAGCCGCGGCGGCCTCAGTGTGGACACCGGCCAGCACGTCTTTCTGCGCTGCTACCACACCTACCGGCGGCTGTTGGACCGGCTCGGCACGGCCGGCGACACCCACCTGCAGCCGAGGTTCACGGTGCCGGTGCTGCTGCCGGGACGCCGGCCGCAGGTGCTGGCCCGGCGCCGGCTGCCGGCCCCGGCGCACCTGCTGCCGGCCCTGGCCGGGTACCGG
Organism: Micromonospora rubida; assembly: GCF_009908295.1. GTDB lineage: Bacteria > Actinomycetota > Actinomycetes > Mycobacteriales > Micromonosporaceae > Micromonospora > Micromonospora rubida. Next base: position 1,079,411 of record NZ_JAAALO010000001.1, on the reverse strand, counting down.
CTGCTCAGCCCGGCGGAACGGCTCGCCGCCGTTCGGGCCAGCGCCGCGCTGCGGCACGTCGACCCGGATCTGCCCGCCACCGACGAACGCAGCTTCGGCGACTGGCTCGCCTCGCACGGGCAGAGCCGCCGGGCGGTCCAGCGGCTGTGGGATCTGATCACCGTCGCGGCCCTGAACCTGCCCAGCACCCACGCGTCGCTGGCGCTGGCGGCTCGGGTGTTTCGAACCGGGTTGTTGGAGGCCGCGGACGCCGGTGACATCGGCCGGCCGCTCGTCCCGCTGACCGACCTGCACGGCGTTCCCGCCCGTCGGCTGCTCGGCCGGCTCGGCGTCCGGGTCCACACCAGGGCGCGGGTGCGGTGGATCCGCCCGGAGGCAACCGGCTTCCGGATCGGTGTGGACGACACCGAGCTGGACGCGGACAGCGTCGTGCTGTCCGTGCCGCACCAGGCCGCCGCGTCGCTGGTGCCGCCTGTCGCCGCGCCCACCGCCGAGCAGTGGCACCGGCTGGGCGCCGCGCCCATCGTCAACGTGCACCTGCGCTACGCAGCCAAGGTCACCGACCTCGACATGGCCGTCGCCGTGGAGTCCCCGGCGCAGTGGATCTTCGACCGGTCGGTGCCAGGCGGGAACGGCGAGCAGCATCTGGTGGTGTCGCTCTCGGCCGCCGACGCGGAGATCGAGCGGCCGACGGCTGAGCTCGTGTCGGCGCAGCGCCAGGCGCTCGCCGACCTGTTCCCGGCCGCGCGGCACACCCCGGTACGCGACGCGTTCGTGACCCGGGAACCCAAAGCCACCTTCCGGCAGGCACCCGGCACCCGGGCGTACCGACCGGGTGCGGCCACCCGCCTACCGGGGCTGGCACTGGCCGGCGCATGGACAGACACCGGCTGGCCGGACACGATGGAGGGCGCGGTACGCAGCGGCGAGCACGCCGCCGACATCGTCGCCCACCAGCTCCTGTTCCGGCCCCGGCACCATTCGGAGGCCGCATCATGACCGTCGCACGAAGCCGCGACATGGACCAGATCCAGACCTACGTCAAGCCGGCGATCTGTGCCCTACTGGACCGGCTCGATCCGGGCAACCGTCTGGTCGGGGGCTACCAGCTCGGCTACTGGGACGCGGACGGATCACCCGCCGCCAACCACGGCAAGGGACTACGTCCGGCGCTGGCGCTGCTGTCGGCCCGGGCCACCGGCGCCGAGCCCACCGCCGGGGTGCCTGCCGCCGCCGCCGTGGAACTGGCGCACAACTTCTCCCTGCTGCACGACGACCTGATGGACGGCGACGCCGAGCGCCGCCACCAGCCGACCGCGTGGACCGTGTTCGGGGTCGGCCCGGCCATCCTGGCCGGCGACGCCCTGATCGGGTTGGCCTACGAGGCGCTCGTCGAGACCCCGGGGGGCTGCCCGGCCGCCCGACGGCTCGCGCTGGACATCCGGGCCCTGGTCGCCGGTCAGGCGGCCGACCTGGACTTCGAACGGCGCGACGACGTCACCCTCGACGAGTGCCTGCGGATGGCGGAGCAGAAGACCGCCGCGCTGCTGGCCGGCGCGTGTGCCCTGGGCGCGATCCTCTGCGGCGGTCCACCGAACCTGATCGACGGACTGTCCCGCTTCGGACGCCACCTCGGACTGGCCTTCCAGCTCGTCGACGACCTGCTGGGCATCTGGGGCGACCCGCGACGGACCGGCAAGCCGGTCGGCTCGGACCTGCGGGCACGCAAGCGGAGCATCCCGGTCGTACGGGCGGTGACCAGCGGTCAGGCCGCCGGCCGGGCCCTGGCCGAGCGGTACCGGTCGCCGCAGCCGCTGACCAACGAGGACGTGACCCGGGTGAGCGCGCTGATCGAGGCGACCGGTGCCCGGGACTGGACCGCGCAGCGGGCAGCGCAGGAGACGGCGCGGGCACAGGCGGAACTCGACGCGCTCGACCTGCCCGACGACGTACGCGACGAGTTCGCCTGTATCGCCACCTTCACCACCGGACGGGACCATTGATGACCGAGCTGCTGTCGTCGAAGCCGAAGCCCACCACCACCACGACCCAGGCGGGCGGGACAACGTCCGACCCGGCCTGGGCGGCCCTGCGCCGGGCCCGGGAGCACCTGCTCGGGCTCCAGGACGACGCCGGCTGGTGGAAGGGGAACCTGGCCACGAACGTCACCATGGACGCCGAGGACCTGCTGTTGCGGCAGTTCCTCGGCATCCGGACCGCCGAGCAGACCGCCGAGTCGGCCCGGTGGATCCGCTCCCAGCAGCGCCCGGACGGCTCGTGGGCCACCTTCCACGGCGGGCCGGGAGACCTCTCCACCACCATCGAGGCGTACCTGGCACTGCGGTTGGCCGGCGACACACCCGACGCGCCGCATCTCGCGGCGGCGGCCCGGTTCGTCCGCGCCGGGGGCGGGTTGGCGGCGAGCCGGGTGTTCACCCGATTCTGGCTGGCCCTGTTCGGCCACTGGCCCTGGTCGCAGTTGCCGGCCGTTCCGCCCGAGCTGGTGCTGCTGCCGCACTGGATGCCGTTCAACGTCTACGACTTCGCGTGCTGGGCCCGGCAGACCATCGTCCCGCTGTCCATCGTCCGAGCGCTGCGCCCGATGCGGGACCTCGGCTTCACCATCGACGAACTGCGCATTCCCGCAGCGGCACCGCGACCACCACGGCTGCGGTCCCGGGCCGGGGCGCTGCATCGGCTGGACCGGCTCGCCAACGGCTACGAGCGGATCGCCCGGGGACCGGTACGGCGACACGCGCTGCGCCGGGCCGCCGAGTGGATCGTGGCCCGCCAGGAGGCCGACGGCTCCTGGGGCGGAATCCAGCCGCCATGGGTCTACTCGCTGATGGCGCTGCGCCTGCTCGGCTATCCGCTGGACCACCCCGTGCTCCGCGCCGGGCTGGAGGGGCTGGAGCGGTTCACGGTTCGCGAGCAGACCGAGGACGGCCCGGTCCGCTGGCTGGAGGCGTGCCAGTCACCGGTGTGGGACACCGCGCTCGCAGTCACCGCGCTGTCGGACGCCGGACTGCCGGCCGGGCATCCCGCCCTGGTCAGGGCCGGCACGTGGCTCCTCGACGAGGAGATCCGGGTTCGCGGTGACTGGTCCGTCCGCCGGCCGGCGACCCCCGTGGGCGGCTGGGCCTTCGAGTTCCACAACAACGGGTACGCCGACACCGACGACACCGCCGAGGTGATCATGGCGCTGCGGCGCACCGGCGTATCGGCGGAGGCCGCCGTGCTGCGGGGCAACCGCTGGCTGCTCGGCATGCAGTGCCGCGATGGCGGCTGGGGCGCCTTCGACGCCGACAACACCCGGGCAATCGTCCGTGATCTGCCGTTCTGCGACTTCGGCGAGGTCATCGACCCGCCCAGCGCGGACGTGACCGCGCACATCGTCGAGGCGCTCGCGGCGGAGAACTTCGCCGGCACGCCACCGGTACGCCGCGGCGTGCAGTGGCTGCTGCGGGCCCAGGAGCCGGACGGTTCCTGGTTCGGCCGCTGGGGCGCCAACCACGTCTACGGCACCGGGGCGGTGGTGCCCGCCCTGGTGGCCGCCGGGGTCGAGCCCGCCCACCCGGCGATCCGGGCGGCGGTCGACTGGCTGCTGGCGCACCAGAACCCGGACGGCGGATGGGGCGAGGACCTGCGCTCATACCGGGACCCGTCCTGGATCGGGCGGGGCGAGTCCACCGCGTCGCAGACCGCCTGGGCGCTACTCGCGCTGCACGCCGCCGGGCACGGCTCCGGCGAGCCGGCCCGATGCGGGGTGCGCTGGCTGGTCGACACCCAGCGGGCGGACGGCGGCTGGGACGAGCCGCACTACACCGGGACCGGCTTCCCCGGCGACTTCTACATCAACTACGGCATGTACCGGCTGGTCTTCCCGATCAGCGCGCTCGGCCGGATTTTGAACGCGCGGAGCGGCCTGACCGCCGAGGTGATGCCGTGACCGAGGCAGCAACGTCCGCCGGTCCGGCCTGGACCTTATACGCGCCGATGCGGCTGGAGGCGACGGCGCTGCGGCGAGGGCTGACCGGCCTCGACCCGGGGCGGTGGCCGGCGCTGCGGCTCACCGGCGCCGGAGCGCGCCGCGCCCGGTCGGCCGCCGCCGACCGGCCGACCGGGGCGACCCCGGTCGCGGTCGCCGGTATCGGCGGTGGGCTGGTGCCCGGGCTGGCCCCGGGCGACGTCGTGGTGGCCACCGAGGTTCGCACCGACCCTCGCGCCGGACGCGCGGGGCCGCAGGTGCTGCCGATGCCGGCCGCCGCCCTGCTCGCCGCCGCGCTGCGCCGCCGCGGGCTGCGGGTGCACCTCGGCCCGGTGCTGACCACGACCCGACTGGTCGACGGCGCGGCCAGGGCCCGGCTGGCCGGCACCGGCGCGCTGGTCGCCGACCTCGAGTCGGCGTGGCTGCTGGGCGGATGCGGCGACCGTCCGACCGCCTGCGTCCGGGTGGTCGCCGACACCGCAACCGGGCCGCTGTACCGGCCGGCCACGTTGCGCCGGATCCGTACCGCCCTGCGGGTGCTGTCCGTGGTGGCAGCGGCCCTGGCCGAGTGGGCGGCGGCCGCCGGCAGCGTCGACCAGATCCTGCTGGCCTCGCCCCGTTCGTTCTGCGCCGGGGTGGAACGGGCGGTCGCGGTGGTGGACCAGGCGTTGCGACGGCACGGGCCGCCGGTGTACGTCCGTAAGCAGATAGTGCACAACGCCCGGGTCGTGGCCGATCTGCGGGCCCGTGGCGCGGTCTTCGTGGACGAACTCGACGAGGTCCCCAACGGTGCGCTCACCATCTTCTCCGCCCACGGAGTGGCTCCTGCGGTGCGCCGGGAGGCCGCCGACCGGCACCTGCCGGTGATCGACGCCACCTGCCCCCTGGTGACCAAGGTGCACGCCGAGGCGCGCCGGTTCGTCGGCCGGGGCGACACGGTGCTGCTGATCGGGCACGCTGGCCACGAGGAGACCGAGGGCACCCTCGGCGAGGCGCCCGAGCGGATCCGGCTGGTGCCGGACGCGGCCGCCGCCGAGACGGTGCACGTGACCGATCCGTCCCGGGTGTCCTACCTGGTGCAGACCACGCTGGCGGTGGACGAGGCGGCGGGAATCGTCGACGCGCTGCGTCAGCGCTTCCCGGCGCTGACCGGGCCCGGTTCCGACGACATCTGCTACGCCACCACGAACCGGCAGGCAGCGATCACCGCGGTCGCCGAGCGGGCCGACGTCGTGCTGGTGGTCGGCTCGGCCAACTCCTCCAACTCCCGTCGGCTGGTCGAGGTCGCCGAGCGGGCCGACACGCGTTCCCACCTGGTCGACGATGTGGGCGGCGTCGACCTGCGCTGGCTGGCCGGCGCGACAACGGTCGGGGTGACCGCCGGCGCATCGGCGCCGCCCGGCCTGGTCGACGAGCTCGTCGCGGCACTCACCGCGCTCGGTGCCCGGGAGGTGAGCGAGCACACCACAGCCGTCGAGGACGTCAGCTTCACCCTTCCCAAGGAGGTACGACAGCCGTGAGCATGCCCGTGCGCCAGAGCCTGCGGATCGCCAGGTACCTGATCGAACAGAAGCTGCGCGGCCGGAAACAGTTTCCGCTGCTGCTGGAGCTGGAGCCGTTGTTCGCCTGCAACCTCAAGTGCGCCGGCTGTGGCAAGATCGAACAGCCGGCGAGCCTGCTGAAGCGCCGGATGCCGGTGGAACAGGCGCTGGCCGCCGTGGAGGAGTGCGGGGCGCCGATGATCTCCATCGCGGGCGGTGAGCCCCTCATGCATCCCGAGATCGACACCCTGGTCGCCGAACTGGTGCGCCGGAAGAAGTACGTCTTCCTCTGCACCAACGCGGTCCTGCTGCCCAAGAAGATCGAAAAGTTCCGGCCGTCGCCGTACTTCGCCTTCACCGTGCACATCGACGGCCTGCGCGAGCGGCACGACGCGGCGGTGTGCAAGGACGGCGTCTTCGACGCCGCGGTGGCGGCCGTACGGGAGGCCCAGCGGCGCGGCTTCCGGGTCACCACCAACACCACCGTCTTCAACACCGACACCCCGCAGACCGTCATCGAGGTGCTGGACTACCTCAACGACGACCTGGGGGTGGGCGAGATGATGATCTCCCCGGCGTACGCCTACGAGAAGGCGCCGGACCAGGAGCACTTCCTGGGTGTCACGGAGACCAGGGAGCTGTTCCGCAAGGCCTTCGCGGGTGGCCGGAGGGCCCGCTGGCGGCTCAACCACTCGCCGCTGTTCCTGGACTTCCTGGAAGGCCGGGTGAACTTCGCCTGCACCGCATGGGCCATCCCGTCGTACTCGCTGCTGGGCTGGCAGCGGCCCTGTTACCTGATGGCCGACGGGTACACCACCACCTACCGGGAGCTGCTGGACTCCACCGACTGGAACAGCTACGGCCGGGGCCGCGACGCCCGCTGCGCGAACTGCATGGCGCACTGCGGGCACGAGCCGACCGCGGTGCTGGCGACGATGTCCTCGCTGCGGGAGTCGCTGCGGGCGGTACGCGGGGGCTGAGGCCCGCGCTGCCGCCGAGCAGCCCGGTTCACCCGAACCGGGTGGCCAGGCGGCGGTACAGCGCGGGCAGTAGCCCGTGTACCGCCACCGGTAGGCGCAGCCAGTTCGGAACGTACACCTCGGTGTGGTTCCGGATGATCGCGTCGGTCAGCGCGGCGGCCACCCGCTCCGGTGGCAGCGGTCGGGGTCGGCGGCGCTGGTACGGCTGGCCCCGGCGGACGAAGAACGGGGTGTCCACCACCGCGGGCACGAGCGTGCTGACGGTCACCCCACGGCCGGACAGTTCCAGCCGGAGGCTCTCGGCGAAGGCGTCCAGCCCGGCCTTGGTGGCCGCGTAGACCGCCTCCCCGGCCACCCCGAGCCGCCCGGCGATCGACCCGACGAAGACCAGGTGGCCGCCGTGGTGGCACATGCCGGGCAGCAACGCCCGGGTCAGCTCGATCGGCGCGCGCAGGTTCACCGCGAGCAGCTCGTCGGCAAGCGGGTCGGCCATCCCGGCGAACGGGCCGGCCCAGCCGACTCCGGCGTTGTTGACCAGCACGTCCACCCGGGCGTACCGGGCCAGGGTGCGCTCGGCCAGCTCCCGGCCGGCGCCGGGCCGGGTCAGGTCGGTCAGCAGCGTGGTGACGCCGGTCTCGGCGGCGAGCCGGGCCAGCCGCTCGGGATCCCGGCCGGCGGCCACGACCTGACTTCCCGAGTCGGCCAGCCGCCGGACGAGGGCGGCGCCGATACCCGACGACGCTCCGGTGACCAGGACCACGGCGCCGGTCAGCCGCACCGCGGGGCCTCCGGTGGCGCCGGCCCGCGCCGGGACGGGCCAGAACCGCCCACCGCCGAAACGGTGACCGGCTGCTCGTCGGTGACCGCCGCGCGGTCGGCCTCGGCGAGCAGCTGGGCCAGCTCGGCGTGCAGGGCGGCGACGAATGCGGGGCCGGCGTCGGCCAGCGATCCGTCCAGCAGCACGCCGACGTGGAAGGTGTCGCCGAGGCGCAGCACACCGACCCCGATGGGAACCCCCTCAGCGAGCGCCACCACCGGGGTGGCCGCCGTGAGCGGCGCGCCGGCCAGCACCTGCGGGCGCATCAGCGCCGGAACGTAGGAGACGATCACGTTGAGGTGCCGGCTGTTGTAGAACCGCCGGGCCAGGGCGGCGTGCAGCGGCGCGGGCAACGCGCCCATCGCCCGCATGACCAGGCCGGCCGCCTCGGGTTCCCCGCTTCGCAGCGCGGAGCGCAGCGACTGCCGGACCAGGGCGACCCGGGTTCGGGGCGGGATGCGTCGCACTGGAAGGTCGAGCGTGACGGCGCCGGTCCAGTTTCCCTGCGTGGACGGCCGCCGCCGGGGGGCGTGGGAGACCGCGAACATCGCCCGCAACCGGGGTGGCGCCGGCTCCGGGTGGACCCGACCCAGCGCCCCGGCGGTCAGCGCGAGCATGAGTTCGCTGGCGTGCGCCTGGCAGGTGCGCGCCGCGCGGGACACCTCGGCGGCGGGCAGGGTAGCGGTGACCATGAGCCGGCGCGGTGAGCCGAGCGGACGGTTGAGCACGGTGGCCGGGGCCCGGCCCTGCCCGGCCAGGCGGGCCAGCCCGCGTGCGGTGCGAGCGGCCCAGCGTGCCGTGTGCCGGACCCGGCCATCCGGCACCGCCCGGTCCCGGCCCGGCTCCTGCCCGCCCGGTTTCCCGGGGCGGGTGGTGGCCGGGTCGAGCAGCCGTTGCAGGACCCCGATCGCCGACAGCCCGTCGCCGAGGCAGTGGTGCAGCTTGATCGTCACCCGAGTACGTCCGTCGGGGAGTCCGCCGACCAGCATGATCTGCCAGGGTGGCCGGTCCAGGGCCAGCGGTTCGGACCAGAACCGGTCCACGGCGGCGCTGCCGTCGTCGCCGGGCACGACCCGCACCTCGGTCAGGTGGGCGGCGGGATCGACGTACCGGTCGACCACCCAGCCGGGCCTGCGCCCTCGCCCCCGGCTCACCAGTCGGCGGCGCAGGGTGGTGATGGCGGGTAGCCGCCGCGCCAGCAGCTCGGCCAGTTCCCCACGGGTGAGTGCCGCGCCGTCCGGCCGGGGCCCGAGTTCCAGCACCACACCGATCTGTTGCGCCACCGTGGCCGACTGCACGTACCGGAAGAACGCGTCCTGCGGGCGTAGCGGCCAGCTGGCCGTGTCGGTCGGGCGCTCCCCGTCGGGTGGCGGCGCCGCGACCGGCGACCGCGCGCCGGCGACGGCCGCCAGCCCGAGGTCCGGCAGGTGCGGGTGGGACGGTGCGAGCAGCGGGTGGGGCGGGTGCGGGCCGACCAGCCGGGAGCGGACGACGGCGACCAGCGCGGCCGGGTCGCGGGCCGTCTCGGCCAGCCCGACGGCGGTCATCAACGCGGCGTTGGCCGCGCCGTGCGCGGCGATCGGCCGGTACATCACCACCGGCGTGCCGGTGGCCCACGCCTCCAGAGCGGTCGCTCCGCCCGCGTTTGTGACCAGCAGCTGCGCGGCCCGCAGCAGCGTGGGCATGTCGTCGACCCAGGTCCGCACCAGCAGCCGCCCGCGCGGGGCGTCCAGGCGTGCCAGTCGGTCGGCCAACTGTTCGTTACGTCCGCAGACCGCGACCACCTGCACCGCGTCGCCGATGTCGACCAGCGGGGCGATCGCCTCTTCGACCGAGCCCATGCTGTTGGAGCCGCAGGCGACCACCACCGCCTTCCGGTCCGGGTCGAGACCACAGCGCCGGGCGGCGTCGGCCCGGTCGCCCGGCCGGAACCGCGCGAGCACCGGCGGCGCGCAGACCCCGAGCGCCGCGCCCGGAGCGGCGACCGCCGCCACCGGCAGCGCCGCCGGGTGCACCACCACCCCCAGATCCAGCTGGGAATACACCCAGAACGGGTGCGGGGCGAAGTCGGACACCCAGGCTCCGACCGGTACGCCGAGACCGCGGTGGCGGCGCAACCAGGCCAGCCCGGCACTGCCCAGCGGATAGGTGGAGAGGATCAGGTCCGGGTCGAACGCCTCGATGACCGGGGCGAGCCGGCGGCCCGCCCAGGACCCGGTGAACCACTTCGAGGCGTCGGCGAACCACCGGTGCCGCCACAGCGAGGACCAGAAGAACTCGTACAACCAGGGCGTCGACCCGACATTGGTCAGGTAGGTGCGACGAAAGGTCGGACCGACCCCCGGGCCCATCGCGTCGAGGGTGTCCACCCAGCCCACCCGGCTGCCCGGCCAGAGACCGTGGACGCGTTCCTCGAGCGCCCGGCCGGTGGCGTCGTGCCCGCCCCCGATGTCAGCCGAAACGATCAGCACCCGTCGCGCGATCGGCTCGGTGGGATCCGACGGTCGGACCGGGCTGCCCGACCCGTGCTCCGGCGCGGTCACCGCAGGCTCGCCGGATTCGGGTGGTACCGGGCGCAAGACTTTGGCGCAGGTGGGTATGCCAGGCGGGCTTCGACCCGACATGGTGCCGACGATTCCGGGACTTTCTCATGGCCTTCGGTTTTCTGCTGGCGATCCTCGCCGCACTGTGCAGCGCCACGGCGGCGATCGCACAGTCGATCGGCACGCGCCGGGTGGCGGCCATGGAGCACCTCGACCCGAGACTGCTGTGGCGGCTGGCGCGGACCGGACCGTACGCGGCCGGGCTGGTGCTGGACGGTGCCAGCTCCGGGCTCACCTTCGTCGCGCTGCGTACCGTGCCGCTGTTCGCGGTGCAGGCGTTGGGTGCGGCCAACCTGAGCCTGGTGGCGCTGATGGCCATGCTGGTGCTGCGGCTCCGGCTGACCGCCCGGGACTGGGTCGCGATCGGTGTGGTGGTCACCGGCCTGCTGCTGCTCGTGATCTCGGCCAGCAGCAGCCCGCCGGTGGAGGCGACGGCGGGCGTCGGCTGGGGGCTGCTCGGCACGGTGCTCGTGCTGGCCGTGGGCGCGTTCCTGGGCAGCCCGAAGATGCGGGGGCCGGCCCTGCCCGGGCTGCTGGCCGGGCTCTCCTTCGGGGCGGCGGCGGTCGGCGCCCGGCTGCTCGGTCGGGTTACCAGTCCGAGTGCCCTGCTGGCCAGCCCGGTCAGCTACACGGTGGTGCTCGCCGGACTGACCGGCCTGCTGCTCTACGCCACCGCCCTGCAGCGCGGCTCCGTCACCGTCGCCTCCGCCTCGACCATCCTCGGGCAGACCGTGGCCCCGGCGGTGGCCGGCTGGCTGCTGCTCGGCGACCGGGTCCGGCCGGGCACCGGGCCCGTGGCGGTGCTGGGTTTCATCCTCGCCGTTACCGGCGCGATCACGCTCGCCCGGCACTCCCAGCCGCACCAGCCACGGACCGACTGACCGGCGGACCGTTGGCGCCCGGCACGGGGTCGCGGTCGTTGACATGTCGGATGCCTCCAGCGACGAAAGACCGGAGCGCCACCAGCCACTGCTCCTTGGGATAAATGAGATCGTACCGGCGAATTTCTCACTGTATGGGGTATTTTCAAGCAACCGCTGGCTGGCTCACTGCCAGTTCGACGAGACGAGGGGAGGGGCGCATGGCTACGGGGAGGCCCGCCCGGAGGCCCGAAGCTCGTCCGCCGCGCCCGCTCGGAGAGCCCGTCCTGGCCCCGATGCCGGGTGGCTGGTGGCCGGACGCGTTGCTGGTCGCCGCGTTCGCCGCGCTCACCGCCGCGCTCGTGTGGTGGTCGCCGCTGCTGGAGGTGGACATCGCGGTACGGGACTGGGTCGACCAGCATCGACCGCCACCGGTCACCGTGCTGATGTTGGTCCTGGACTACCTGGGTCAGGGCGGACCGCTGACCACCCTGACCGTGGCGGTGTCGTTCTGGCTCGCCTGGCGGCACCGGACGATCCGGCCGATCATCCTGGCCGGACTGACCCCGATCGTGAGCACCCTGTTGATCGTGGCGCTGAAGAGGTGGACCGCGCGTGGCGCCCCGCATCACGGCTCGATGCGGTTGTTCAGCGACAAAGGCGAAGATTTCTACCCCTCCGGGCATGTCAGCAACGGCATCGTCTACTGGGGCGTGCTGGCGGTCCTGCTCGCGCCGTACCTGGCCGTGCCGGTCCGGCGTCTGATGCAGTGGCTGCCCGGCGTGCTGGTGTTCATCGGCACCACCTACCTCAGCTACCACTGGCTCACCGACAGCATCGGCGGGTACCTCCTCGGCCTGCTGATCGTGCGGATCCTGCTGCGGGTGCCGTGGCGGACCATCCCCCTGCCCCGCTGGCTCGACCGGCCGCACCCACCCGGCGAGCATCAGGTCAACCCACCCGCGCGCCAGGACGGGCCGCCGGGCGCCCACCTCTGTGGGGCAGCGGGCGGGCCCGGATGATCGGGCTGGACCGCTCATGCTGAGCGGAGAGATGCTGGCCGGAGCACCTCTTGCCCTCGGCGCGGCCGCAGCGTTCGGGGCGTCCTCGGTGTTGCAGTTCCGCGCCTCACACCGGACACCCAGCCAGCCGGCCGGGCGGCCCACCCTGCTGCTGCACCTGATCCGCCAACGGGAATGGCGCTGGTCGGTGGTGCTCGCCGTCGGGGCCTTCGGCCTGCAGGTCGCCGCGCTCAGCCTGACACCGCTGATCCTGGTGCAACCGCTGCTGATCACCGGCCTGCTCTGGTACGTCCTGCTGTATTCCCTGGCCGAGCGGACGCGCCCGGACCTCAGGACCATGCTGGAAGCGGTGCTCTGCCTGGTCGCGCTCTCGGCCTTCCTGTTGATCGCCCGACCGGGCGCCGGGCGGGGGGAGGGGCTCAACTCGTTCTCGTCGGCCCTGCTGCTGGGCGTCGCGGTGGCCGGGGCGGTGTCGTTGTGTCTGGTGGCCGCCGTCGGTCTGGGCCCGAAGTGGCGGCCATTGCCGCTGGCCCTGGCCGCCGGCGTCTGCTACGGCGCCACGGCGGGCCTGATCAGCAGCCTTGTCTTCTACTACAACGGAAGCCCGCTAAGCGTGTTCGGGCAGTGGCAGACATACGCCCTCATCGTCCTGGGCCCGTTCGGCGTGCTGTTGAGCCAGAACGCCTATCAGGCGGGTCCGCTGGGAGCGCCGGCCCTGGCCACGATCATCGTCGCGGACCCACTGGTGTCGCTCGGCGTCGGCTTGCTCTGGCTCGACGAGCGGGTCAAGACAGGACCGTGGCAGATAACCGGCCAGATCCTGGCCCTGGCTACGTTGGCCGGTGCCGTCTTCCTGCTCGCCCAGCGGGCACCCCACCTCGACCAGGAAACCGCTGACTGAAGCGGCTTGACTGGGCAGGGGCGAACACCGGACCGGCCAGCCGACGCATCGACGAGATCGTCCTCCTGCTGGGAGTGGCCGACGTTGCCGCGATGGCCGCCGTGCCGCTGCCAAGGACGCAGGCGTTTCTCCCCGACGGCACCGGATCACACCGGCTCGTCATTGGCGGCAGTGCCGGTACCTTCGCCGACCCGGACGGTTTCGAGTGGGAGGCCGCCCCCGCCTCATACGGGCAGTGCGGCGGGGCCAACGCGGCCGATCTTGACCCGGGCGGGCCGGTAACCTCGACCGGACCGGAGGGCTGTAGAGCTCGCTCGCAAGAATGCGGACATCAAGTCACTAAGGAGATGACACTCCATGAGTAGCACCGAAAGCAGCACGTACGAGGGTTTCACGGCAGAGGAGCGTGCCGCGATGAAGGAACACGCTCAAGAGCAGAAGAAGGCAGCGCGCCGTGGCTCGCGGGCGGACAAGGCGGCGGAGGCGGAGCGGGACATGCTCGCGAAGATCGCCGAGCTGCAGGATTCGGACCGGATCATGGCGGAGCGCGTCCATGCCGTCGTCACCGCCAGCGCCCCGGCCCTCGCGTCGAAGCTCTGGTACGGGATGCCCGCCTACGCTCTTGACGGCAAGATCATTTGTCACTTCCAGCCTGCGGCGAAGTTCAAGACGCGCTACGCGACGTTCGGGTTCAGCGACCAGGCGAAGCTGGACGAGGGCGCAATGTGGCCGGCCGCTTTCGCCCTGACCGAGATGACCCCCGAGGTGGAGGCGCGGATCGGCGCGCTCGTGAAGCAGGCGGTGAGCTGAGGCACGCCCGAGGCGGGGCGACGACTCGGAGGTGACCACGATGCGCCTGCCAGCGGCATGGGGGAGACCACGCACGGTTGAGGAAGGCGGGACCGAACCGGCCAGGTCGCCCGGCCTCCTGCGCGACCCCGACTTCCGTCGCCTCTTCGCCGCGACCGCGCTCGGCCAGCTTGGCGACCGGACCGTCTTCCTCGCCGTGCCTCTGGTCGCGCTCATCGCGCTGGACGCCACCGCGTCCAGGTCGGTGCGCTGACCGCGATGACGATCGCGCGGTCGGGCTCGCCTGCCTTTTCCTGGGCGGCGTCGTCCGCGTCGTGGCACAGTCGAGCTTCCAGCAGGCACTCACGCCGGATCACCTGCTCGGCCGGATCAGCGCGACGGCCCGGTTCGTCTCCTGGGGCGGCATTCCCCTCGGCGGCCTGCTCGGCGGGGCGGCCGGCTCCGCGTTCGGTCCCGCCGCGACGCTGTGGATCGGTGCGGCCGGCATGACCGTCAGCGTCGTGCCGAGCCTCCTGTCTCCCCTGCGCGGCATGCGCGACCTGCCGACGCCGGAAGACGTGGAACTCGCGCCGGCGGAAGCGGGCTGACCGCCGATCGAGCTGACCGCTGCGGGCCAGGACCGCTCACTGCTCGCCCCGCCCGACGTCTTCGCCCGGGCGGCCGCGCGTTACCGGACCTCGGCGTCACCGAGCTGCGTCACATCTACGACCCGGCCGGTGACCAGACTCTGACCGGGAAGAGGCCGGAGACAGCGTATGCCCGGCGGCCGGACGACGGCCTGGCCGCCGGGCACACGACGCGACGACGGTTACTTGGCGTCGCCGGTCAGCGCGACCAGCGCGCTGGCAGTGCGGAAGTACGGGTTGCGGCCGAGGTCACCGACGGTGGTGATCTGGAAGGCCTCCTTGAGCAGCTTGGCGTCGCCCTCGCTGACCCCGGCGAGGGCCGCCACTGGGGCGTCCACCAGCTCGGCGAGGGACTTGTCCTGGTAGGCCTTGTCGACCAGCTTGGTGAGGTCGGCGGTGACGGGCATGCGCGCTCCTTCGAAACCCCAGCCGGACAATCCGGCTGGATCAGTTTCAACCTACCAAATCAGATCATAGCGCTCACGCGGTGGTTCCACTGTGGATGGCTGTGCGGCTCAATCCTCGTCGCCGCCTTCCTCGTCGCCGCCTTCCTCGTCGCCGCTTTCCTCGTCGCCGCCGAAGACCTCATCGGCGATCATGCCGCCGGCGAAGCCGAGCGCGGCACCTCCCACGACGCCGGCGGCGACCCCGCCCCAGCCGGGCCCGCGCTGCTCGTGGTGTTCCTCGTGATGGCCGCCGCCGTAGTGGCCGCCACCGTGCTGGCCGTAGGCGTCGTGGCCGTAACCGGGCGGCGGGGGCGGCGGGTAGCCGCCCGGCGCGCCATAGCCGTGGACGGGCTGACCGTAGGCCGGCTGACCGTAGCCGTGACCGGCGCGCAGGCCCTGGTACTGGTCAAGGGCCTGACGGACCCAGCCGTCGACCTGAGCGGCCCAGTCGACACTGTCGGCGTCGGCGTGGGCGGCGCGATACCGGCCGTAGGAGTCGTGGCCACCGGTGAACAGGCCCGCACGCTTGTCGAACTCCAGGACGATGTCCACGCCGCGCTCGTCGGCGACGAAGGTCAGTTCGACCTCGGTGATGCCGTGGGCGTACTGCGGGGCGGCGTAGTACTCGACCTCCTGGTAGAAGGGGAGCGTCTGATGCAGGCCGGAGATGTGCCCACGCTCCAGGTCGGCGCCCTTGAACTGGAAGCCCAGCCGCCCGAAAGCGTCCAGGATGCGCTCCTGCACCGGCAGCGGATGCACGTAGACCGGGTCGAGGTCACCCTTGTCGACCGCCCCGCGGATGGCGACCTCGGTGCGCAGACCCATGGTCATGCCATGCAGGTGCTGCCCGTACACGCTCGTCACCGGCGTCTCCCACGGCACCGGCAGTTGGAACGGTATCGTCAGGTGCTGCCCCTCGCGCAGGTGCAGCCCACCCGCGACGCCGACGCGGTGGAACTCGACGAAGGCGTCGTACTCCTCCTCCGCGCCCTCCATCTCCACCCGGGTGACCAGGCCGACGTTGATGTGGTCGATCTCCACATCGTGGCCTCCGCCGGTGAGATTTACCTGCCCGCCCAGCAACAACCCCGGGCGGGTGTTCGGATTGGACAGGACAGTGTCGACGCTGGGAGCACCAACTCCGAACGCACCCAGCATCTTCTTGAACACCACGAACGTCTCCCTCAACAGGCCATCAACCGCAAGGCGCCCGATCGGCATGGAACTTCCACGCCAAACCCTTGCGCCGCAACGACATCGACGACATCCACAATGGAGGCCGTTGACCGCGCAAGGTAACAGCGCAACCTGAAAGGTAGCTGAATGCATTCAGCCGGCTACCGTAAGATTGTGTCGCGCTCAAGGTGGGGATGCGCCCACGTTTCGGTCCAGCGTCAACGAGGGCTACTCCGGCGACAGGCGTCGGCCCTCGCCCGCGACCGGCTGGGCGAGTTCCCGGCCCAGGCCGCCAGCGCGGCACTCCACGCTGACGCGCCCAGGGGCCCGGGCAGGGAAGGAAACGAGGGCCGGCTCGGAGAGTTCGGGCCCGCCGGTCCGACGGGCAGACGAGAAGCGATACTGGGACGATGGACGCGCAGGCTCGCCGTACCGCCCGGCTGATGGTGGCGGGCACGGCTTCTGACGCAGGCAAGAGCCTCGTGACGACCGCGCTGTGTCGAGCGTTCGCGCGGCGCGGAGTCAAGGTCGCCCCGTTCAAGTCGCAGAACATGTCGAACAACTCGATGGTGTGCGCGGACGGGACGGAGATCGGCCGCGCGCAGTGGGTGCAGGCGCTGGCCGCGGGTGCGGAGCCGGAGGCGGCCATGAACCCCGTGCTGTTGAAGCCGGGCGGGGAGCGGCGCAGTCACGTCGTCGTGATGGGTAGACCGGCGGGTGAGATCAGCAGCAAGGAGTTCGTCGGCGGCCGGACCCACCTGGCCGCGGCGGCCTACGCCGCCTACGACGACCTGTCGTCGCGCTACGACCTTGTCGTGGCCGAGGGGGCAGGCAGCCCGGCGGAGATCAACCTGCGAGCCGGTGACTATGTGAACATGGGCCTCGCGCGACACGCGGACATGCCGGTGGTGGTCGTCGGGGACATCGACCGCGGTGGCGTCTTCGCGGCGCTGTACGGCACAGTGGCGCTGCTCGAGCCGGCCGACCAGGCGCTCGTCGCCGGCTTCGTCGTCAACAAGTTTCGCGGCGACGACACGCTGCTCGCGCCCGGGCTGCGGCGGCTGGAGGAGATTGCGGGGCGTCCGGTCCTGGGCACCCTGCCCTGGAGTTCCGACGTGTGGCTGGACTCCGAGGACGCGCTCGACCTGCAGGGCCGGCGTGCCGGTGCCGGGGGCGGCCTGCGGGTGGTCGTCGTGCGGCTGCCACGCATCAGCAACTTCACCGACGTCGACGCGCTGGGGCTCGAGCCCGGTGTGGACGTCGTCTTCACCGCCGACCCGCACGATGTGGCCGACGCCGACCTCGTCGTCCTGCCCGGCACCCGGGCCACCATCTCCGACCTCGCTTGGCTTCGCTCCCGTGGGCTGGACCGGGCGATCGTCCGGCACGCCGAGGCGGGACGCGCGGTGTTCGGCGTCTGCGGCGGGTTCCAGATGCTCGGCCGCCACGTGCACGATCCCGACGGCGTCGAGGCCGGGGAGCCGACGAGCGTGGCCGGGCTGGGTCTCCTGCGGGTCGAGACGACGTTCGCGGCGCAGAAGGTGCTGCGTCTCCCGCAGGGCGAGGCGTTCGGCGCGCCCGCGTCGGGCTACGAGATCCATCACGGGCGCATCAGCCGCGACGCGGGCGCCGCCGAGTTTCTGGGCGGGGCTCAGGACGGCAACGTCCTGGGCACGATGTGGCACGGCAGCCTGGAGTCCGACGCCCTGCGCACGGCCGTGCTCGACCTCGCCGCGCGCGTTCGCGGCGGCTCGTTCGCGCCGTCGGGCGTCAGCTTCGATGCTGCCCGCGAGGCTCGGCTGGACCTGCTCGGGGACCTGGCAGAGATGCATCTCGACGTCGATGCGTTGCTGGCCCTGGCCGAGCGTGGCGTTCCCGCCGTCCCCGTGATCGGGCCGCACGCGTGAGAGTCGTCGCGTCGGCCGCCGGTTGTCCGGCGACCGCGCGACGGCTATTTCTGGATCTGTCCCACCTGTCCGCGGCGGTGCTGCCGTCAGGCGTCGGGGCGGGCC
Organism: Micromonospora rubida; assembly: GCF_009908295.1. Classification (GTDB taxonomy): domain Bacteria; phylum Actinomycetota; class Actinomycetes; order Mycobacteriales; family Micromonosporaceae; genus Micromonospora; species Micromonospora rubida. The sequence goes on along the minus strand of NZ_JAAALO010000001.1, from coordinate 1,061,629 downwards.
ATGTGCCGGGCGGCGCGCATCCCGAACACCACGGCGGGGCCGATCGTGGATCCCGGGCCGGGGTAGGTGCGGCCCATCACCGAGGCGGAGTTGTTGCCCGCGGCGTAGAGGCCCTCGATCACGGTGCCGTCCTCGCGTAGCGCCCGGCCATCGGGGTCGGTGAGCACGCCGCCCTTGGTGCCGAGGTCACCGATGACGACTTTGAAGGCGGTGAACGGGCCCTTCTCGAGCGGGCCGAGGCAGGCGTTGGGGTGCACGCTCGGGTCGCCGTAGTAGCGGTCGTACGCCGAGTTCCCGCGGCCGAAGTCGCCGTCGACGCCGGAGCGGGCGAAGCCGTTGAACCGGTCGACGGTGGCCTGGAGCCGCGCCGGTTGAATACCGATCCGGCCCGCGAGTTCGGCGAGGGTGCTGCCCTTGGCCATGATCCCGGCCGCGCGCATCGCCTTGTTGTTCTTCGGGTCCAGCGCGAAGGTACGCAGGTAGCGGCGGGCGTGGCGGACGTCGGCGATCATCCAGTACGCGCCGTCCTTGTCGTGTTCGAGCATGTGGTGGCCGAGGTCGACGTAGGACTCCGACTCGTTGGCGAACCGGTCGCCGCGGGCGTCCACGATGATCGAGTACGGCAGTGAGCGCTCGCCGACGATGAAGGACGGATCGTGGCCGGCGGTGGCGGCGACGGAGGCACCCCACCAGGCGTCGTCCATCAGCTCGACCGCGGCGCCCGCCTGCTGCGCCAGCTCGGTGGGGCGGCCCAGGTTGGCCGGGTTGCCGGACGGGGAGCCGTCGATGCCGTGGTGCTTGCGCCGCCACTCGGTGTTGTGGTCGAAGCCGCCGCCGGCAAGCATGACGCCCCGCGTGGCGCGTACCGTCAGTGGCTGTCCGTCGCGGGTGATGCGCACGCCGGTGACCCGGCCGTCGCTGATCAGCAGTTCCTCCAGCGGGGCGTTGAGCCACAGCGGCATCCGGTGCTTGAGCACCGCCGCGTGCAGGAACGCGCTGGCCAGTCCGGCGCCGATGCCGACCAGGCGCTGGCCGCGGACGACGCCGCCGAGCGCACGGAACACGAACTGGGCGCCGCGGACGAACCCGGCGGGAGTGGACCAGGCGCGGCCGAGCAGCCACACGTCGTCGGTCTTGATCGGCATCCCGGCGGGCGCGCTGATGGTCTCCCACCACTTGCCGATGACCTTCGCGTTGAGTGGTTTCACCTCGATCGCGCGGCCGATCTTCCCGCCGGGCAGCTCCGGGTAGTAGTCGGGGTAGTCGGTGGAGCGGGCGAAGGTCAAGCCGAACTTCTCGGCGGTGACGACGAAGTCCTCGATGCCGTCGACGAAGGCCTCTTTGTGCGCGCGCGAGGTGGAGCGCCCGGCGTCACCGACCGTGGCCTCGAGGTAGGTGAGCGCCTCCTCGCGGGAGTCGCCGACACCGGCGCGCCGCATCAGGGGGTTGTTCGGCAGCCACATCCCGCCGCCGGACATCGCTGTGCTTCCGCCCCACTTGCCGCTTGACTCGATCATCAGCACGCTCAGCCCCGCGTCGATCGCGCCCAGGGCGGTGGCGAAGCCGGCCCCGCCGCTGCCGACGACTACGACGTCGTAGGAGTGGTCGAACGTGCCGGCGGACTGCGCGGTGGTGTCGGTCATGGCTGATCCTTCCGTGGCTTCCCAACAACCGGACAAGCCTGTCCGGTTGTTATAGTGCAGCATGCCCTCCACCAGCGGTCGCGTCAATCGTGGTCCGGCTGCGGCCTCGCAGAATCGGCTGGCCATCCTCCGCTCGGCGCGCCGGATGTTCACCGCGCGCGGCTACCACGTGCCGCTCAGCGCGATCGCCAAGGACGCCGAGGTCGGGCAGGGTGTGCTGTACCGGCACTTCCCGACCCGGCTCGATCTGGCGTTCGCGGTGTTCGAGGAGAACTTCGCGCAGCTCGACGCGATCGCCGCCGAGCCCGACGCGGGCGCGTTCGGCCGGCTCTGGGACCGCGTGATCCAGCTGACCGTGGAGTCCGCCGCGTTCGTGGAAATGGCGGTGGACGCCCGGCGCAACGTGCCGGAGTACACCGGCGGCACGCGTCTGCAGTCCCTGATCCAGGACACCTTCCCGCGCGCGCAGGCGGCCGGGCTGGTCGACCACCGCATCACCGTGGACGACGTCCTGCTCGCCCATCGGATGATCTACGGCGTCATCGTCACCGCTGTGGACCCGGCCGAAGTCGGGCAGGCCGTGGAGCGGGCCCTGCATCTGCTCCGTCGCCGGACACGAGACAGCGACCTCACCGGCCACGCACCCGCGCGCTGATCCGAGCGCCCCGAACCCGCCCTCGGCGCCGTGTCGGTCGCGTGTCAGGGCCGTGTCAGGCGGCTCGCGCACGCTGTGCGACATGACAGCTGACCTGATGATCGAGGCCGAAGGCCTCGTCAAGACCTTCGGAAAGACGAGGGCGTTGCAGGGCGTGGACCTCGCGGTGCCCCGGGGCACGGTGCTCGGGGTGCTCGGCCCCAACGGCGCCGGCAAGACCACCGCCGTACGCATCCTCTCCACGCTCCTGACCCCGGACGGCGGCACCGCCCGGATCAGCGGGTTCGACGTCGTCCGCGACGCCGAGCGGGTCCGACAGAGCATCGGCCTCACCGGCCAGTACGCCTCGGTCGACGAGGACCTGACCGGACGGCAGAACCTGGAGCTGTTCGGCACCCTGCTGGAGCTGGGCCGCACGGGCTCCCGACGGCGGGCCGCCGAACTGCTCGAATGGTTCGACCTGACCACCGCCGCCGACCGGCAGGCCAAGACCTACTCCGGCGGAATGCGTCGACGGCTGGACCTGGCCGCCAGCCTCGTCGGCTCACCCGGCGTGATCTTTCTGGACGAGCCGACGACCGGGCTCGACCCGGCCAAACGCGAGGACATGTGGGACGTTGTCCGCTCGCTGGTCACCAACGGCTCGACCGTCCTGCTCACCACGCAGTACCTGGAGGAGGCCGACGCGCTCGCGGACGCGATCACGGTGATCGACCACGGGCGGGTCATCGCGTACGACACACCCGAGGGTCTCAAGCGGGTGGTCGGCGGCCAGACCCTTGAGGTCCGGCCCGCCGACCCCGCGCAACTGCCCCGCACCGCGGGGATCCTGACCGGGGTCGGCTCCGGCGCCCAGGCAGACGAGATCCGCAAGGGTGTGCTCGCGGTGCCGGTCGCCGGCGACGCGGCCCTGACCGAAAGCGTCGCGCGGTTCGCCGCCGCCGGCATCGCGGTCACCGAACTCTCCCTGCACCTGCCGAGCCTGGATGAGGTGTTCTTCACCCTCACCGGGCGCACGGCAGCCGACGACGACACCACCAACCGCACGGAGGTCGCGGCATGAGCACCCTGGTCGAGGCACCGCCCGCGACGAACAGCCCGCTCTCGACGGTCACGGCGAGACCACGACCGTTCCGGCTCGTCCGACATTCGTTGGCGCTCGCCAAGCGCAGCCTCATCAAGACCTGGCGTACGCCCGAGGCGCTCATCGACGTCACGCTGCAACCGGTGCTCTTCCTCGTCATCTTCGTCTACATCTTCGGCGGCGCGGTCGCCGGATCCACCCACGACTACCTGCAGTTCCTGTTGCCCGGGATCCTGGCGCAGACCATCGCCACCGGCGCCATCGCGATCGGCGTCAACCTCAACACCGACATCGCCAAGGGCATCTTCGACCGCTTCCGGTCGTTGCCGGTGCCCCGCTCCGCGCCACTGGTCGGCGCGGTCCTGGGTGACTTCGTACGGTACGTGATCGTCACGATCTCCACCCTCGCGAGCGGCTACGTGCTCGGTTTCCGAATCGACTCCGACCCGCTGCGGGCGATCGCCGGCTGCCTGCTCGCAGTGCTGTTCGCCCTCTGCCTGAGCTGGCTGCCGGTCCTCGTGGCGATGAAGGTGCGTACCCCGGGCGCGGTGCAGGGCCTGATGTTCGCGCTGATCATGCCGCTGAGCTTCGCGTCCAACGTGTTCGTCAGCGCCGACACCCTGCCGGGCTGGATGCAGACCTTCGTGGACGTCAACCCGATGACCCACCTCGTGGCGGCGGTGCGCGGGCTGTTCCTCGGCACCCCGGTCGGCTCGCACGTGTGGTGGACGCTCGCCTGGTGTGCCGGCTTCGTCGCGGTGTTCATGCCGCTGGCGCTGCGCGCGTACCGCAAGAAGATCTGATTCAGGCGAGCAGGTCTTCCATCAGTTCGCGGATCCGGGCGGTGGCCGCGGCGATCGGCCGCTCGCGCCAGGCGGCCAGCGACGGCTCACGCTGCTCCTCGTCACCGAGGGCGGCGTTGAGCCGCTCGCCGCCTCCGGGTGGGAAGAAGGTCCGGTCGTCGGCGCCGAGCCGGGTCCCGATCGCGGCCAGTTCGCGGGCGGCCGCGACGTCGCCCCGGTGCGCCGCGAGTTCGGCACCGCCCACCACCAACGCCCCGATCACCGGCAGGTCCCTCGATGACAGCGCCTCGTCCCGGGCGAGCCTCAGCAACGCGACGGCGTGGGCGTGGGCGTCGGCGTCGCCTCCCGGCACCCGCCGGGCCTCGGCCACCCGCAGGTGAAGGACCGCCACCGCGACCCGGAGGAGGACGCGCGGCTGCGGCGGCGGCCCGGTCCACCCGGCGAGGCACCGGATCACCTCGTCGGCGTGGGCGAGTACCTCGTCGTACCGCTCGCGCTGCCAGGCGAGGTGGGCCAACCCGAGGCGCGCCTGCGCGATCTCCGACTCCTCGGCCTGACCCGCCGTCGCCCTCTCGCCCAGCCGCCGCTCCGCCTCCGGGTCACCGGCCAGGGCACGTTGCATGTCCAGCCGTACCCGGATCGAGCGGGCGTCCTGCGTGGCGCCGACCAGATCCATGTGGCGGACGCTGCGCGCCAGCCACTCGGCCGAACGCGCGTCCCCGCCGGGCACGGAGAACTGCCCGATGGCGCCCGCCGCCATCGCCATGCCCCAGTGGTCACCGGCGATCTCGAAGTGCCGGTACGCCTGCTCGGCGTCGGCGATCGACGGCCCGAACGTGCCGCTGTTCTCCCGGATGGCGGCGCGGGCGAACAGGCCGAGCCCCCGCACGTACGGGTCCGGGTGCGCGATCATCTCGGCGGCGCCCCTCGTGGTCTCGTCCAGGTCGGGCGCGCTGAACGCGGGCAACGCCGACGCCAGCACGGTGCACCGGGGCGACACCTCGGCGGGCCGCTCGGCGATGAGCGCCCGTAACGCCCGCCGGGCGAGCGCTGCGATCCGGGGTTCGCCGCTGATGCCGGCGTTGACGCCGATCATCAGGCAGAGCCAGGCGAGCCGGTCGGCGTCGGGCAGGGGCCGGCCGGCGGCCCGCCCGCGCAGGATCGCCGACGCCCGCCGCCGGTGCGGGTCCTCGACGTGCAGGAGGCCCAGCGCCCAACCGGTGACCTCAAGGTGCAGGCCGCGCACCGTCCAGAGGTGCACCAGCGCGGTGGCGATGTCGACCGTGGCCGGCTCGTCGTCCTGCCCGAGCGCCCAGCGCAGTCCCGCGATCAGGTTATCCTGCTCGGCGGCGCAGCGGGTGAGCGCCTCGATCTGGTCGGGGCCGATGAACCGGCCGGCGAGCGTGACGGCCCGCTCGCGGGCCCAACCGACCAGGCCGGCCATGGCCAGATCCCGGTGGCCGGCGGCGCCGAGGCGCGCTTCGCCGTACTCCCGGACGGTTTCGAGCATCCGGTAGCGGGGCGGGCCGTCCCCCTCGACCAGGGTCAGCAGGGACTGTTCGACGAGCGTCGCCAGGCCGCGTCGTACGTCGGGGGCCTGCGCCACCGCGGCGGCGAGGTCCGCGGTGAACGGCGCGGGGATGACCGCGACCCGCTGGAGCAACTCCTGGTCGTCGGGCGCGAGCAGTTCCCGGCTCCAGTCGACCATCGCCCACAGGCTCGCGTGCCGGTCCGGCAGGCCGCGCAGCGCGTCGTCGAGCAGCGCGAACCGGTCGGTCAGCCCGGCGAGCACGTCGTCGATCGGCATGTGCCGCAGTCGCGCGGCGGCCAGTTCGAGCGCCAGCGGCAGGCTGTCGAGCCGGTGGCACAGCGCAAGCGCGCGTACGGTGTCCCAGGTCGGCACCGCGCCGCCGGCCCGCGCCCGGGATTCGAGCAGCGCCAGCGCATCGGCATCCGGCAACACGGTCAGCCGGTGGACCAGCTCGCCGGCCAGACCCAGCGGGGCCCGGCTCGTGGCGAGCACGGTGACCTCCGGCGAGGCCACCGCGACCAGGTCCGCGACGACGGTGGCCACGGCGTCGAGAACGTGCTCGCAGTTGTCCAGCACGAGCAGCCCGTCGAGGTCGGGCGCCACGGCGCGTAACCGCTCCGCCGGACTGAGGACCCGCCGTTCGAGGCCCAGGTTGCCGCCGGTCGCCGAGGTGTCCGCTCCGCCGAGCGCCCCGAGCACCGTGGGCAGCACCTCGTCGGGTGAGCGCAGGCCGGCGAGTTCGATCACGCGTACGGCCTGCCCGGCCGCCGCCGCGCGGCGGGCCACCTCGGCGGCGAGGCGGGTCTTGCCCGCGCCGCCGGTCGCCACGATCGTCACCACTGCCGCCTCGACGAGCGCCTCGCCCACGCCCTCGACGTCCCGTTCCCGGCCGACGAGGGCGGTCATGGGCCGGTGCCACGCGGCGGGCAGGGCGATCCGCGTCGGCCGGGCACGGGGCTGCGTCTCCACAGCCGGGGTGGTGAGCTCGCCGCGCAGCAGCGCCAGATGGGCCTGGGTGATCACGGACGACGGGTCGGTGCCGTACCGGTCGGCCAGTTCGGCGCGAAGCACCTCGATCACCTCCAGCGCCTCGGCGTCCCGGCCCTGGGCGGCGAGCACGCGAACGAGCAGGGCGGCCGAGGGCTCGTCCGGGGGCGTACGCGCGACGAGTCGGCGCAGGTCGGCCTCGTTGAACGGCCCGGCGCCGGCGAGGGCCGCCTCTGCGCGCAGTGCGGTGACGTCCGCGAACAGCCGCGCCTCCTCGGCGTCGACCACCTCGGGGACCTCGGGAAACAGGGCCCGTGCCTGGTCGGCCGTGCTGCGCGCGGCCGGGATGTCACCGGTGCGGAGTTCGGCACGTGCCCGCTCGGCGAGCGCGCGTGCCTCGACCGCGTCGACGGTGACATCCTCGGCGGGCAGGCGGTAGCCCCCCGGGCCGGCGACCACCGGCAGCCCGAGCCGGCGCACCCGGGACACGAGCGCCTGGACGGCCCCGGCCGCGTCGTCGGGCGGCGTGCCACCCCACACGGCGTCCACGAGCAACGGGGTGGAGACCGCCCGCCCGCGCGCGTCGACGAGGGCGCGGATCACCGTCGCGAGCCGGTCGCCCCGGACCGGCCGGCCGTCGACGGCGAGCGGGCCGAGGATCGTGATCTGCACGGAACCAGCATCCCGCACTGCCGCACCGGGCCACAGGTCGCCCACTCGATCACCGGAAGCCGGGGGCCAGGGAGCGTTCCGTCGACCGGACGGGCTGGCCTCGCCCGCAGGGCGGGCGGGTTGCCAGCGGCGGATCACCACCGCCGGGCGCGGTGCCGCCGTGGCCGTGCGTTCGGCCCTGCCAGCGCGCGTCGTCCGGGCAAGTGTCTGCGGCGGTCCGTCATCACCGCCGGTCAGGCCACCGCCGTCAGGTCCTGATCGAAGCGAGTACCCAGGCCACGAACCGCTACGTCGACGGCGCTGGCGACTCAGGATCTCGCCGAGACAGCCCCACCCACGCCGGTGCGGCAGAGGCTGCGCACCTTGTAGAAGAAGCTCAGGTAGCTGGCGTGGTATGAGGCGCTGGTGATGCGCAGCAGCGCCTGGTCCGACGAGCGCAGCGACGAGCCGTCCAGGTTCGGGCTGCCGGTGTACACGCGCGGGGTGATGTCGCCGTTGTAGTCGCCGTCGATCAGCATGACCTTGTTGTGCGGACGGATGTCGATGCCCGGCGCCACGTTGACCATGCAACGCAGCCGTTGGATGCCGGCACCGTCCAGCATGCCCTCGATGGTCGTGTCGCTCTCCGCGTAGATGACGTCGATCCAGCATCCCCCGGCGCGCAGCGCGGCGAGCTTGGTCGCGACCTGCTTGCGTGACTTGAGGAAGTCCAGCACCAGGATGCGGATGTCGGTCTGGTGCTTCTTCCCGTCCGCACCGGTGTAGGCGCACCTGACCTCGTCCAGCGCGTTGACGATGGTGTCGCTGGTGGGGTTGTTGTACGAGGAGTCGGCGCGCGGGAAGAAGTAGGCGCGGTATGTGGTGCCGGTCGGGGTGCTGCGGTAGTAGCCGTTGTCGCCCGTGCTGGAGTACCGCAGCCGCCGCTGGTCCTCGTGGTATTTCGCGTACGCGTCGTAGACCGTCGCGTCGGTGAAGGTCACCGCGTCGTTGAACGTCTCCACCTTGTACCAGTCGGTGAGGTTGGACGAGGTCTGGAGCACCACCTTCTGGTACGTGGTGCCGTCGTCGAACGGGCCGACCTTGGAGAACAGGAAGAACTTGTTGTGGTTGTAGGCCGGGCCGGGTGGCGCGGTGGCGAGGCAGCCGCGACTGACGTCGTCGACGCCGTCGTTGTCCTCGAACTGGTCGTCGCAGACCACCACCCACGACGGCTTCCTGTCATCTGTGCCGAGCCCGGTTGTCGGATTGCTCAGCGTGTTCCAGGCTGGGCTGTCCTTGGGCTTGCCGCTGTCGTCGAGATACGACGAGTCGTCGAGGATCACCTTCACCCGCACGCCGCGGCGTGCGGCAGCGTTGAGCGCGTCGGCCACGGCCGCGTCGCCGAAGCCGAACATGGACACCCTGATCTCCTCGCCGGAGGGCGTCGCGTTCACCAGCGCGATGATCTGCGTGAAGATGGCGCTCTGCTGTTCCGGCGTACCGACCGGGTCGTTGAACACGGCGCCGTTGATCACCGGCTTGGTCGCCGCGGTCGCCGGGGTGGCGCGGCCCGGGTCGGCGACCATCAGCGCGGCGAGGATGAGCATCGTGGCGAAACCGGCTGAGGATTTGCGCATCATGTGGTGATCCTCTCGGTGGTGGGAACGGCCGACCCGGCTGCGGCGGCAACGTAGGCGCGAAGCGCGGCAACCGGCGCGGTCGCCACCCGGGTCTCAGGGCCGGACGGCTGGTGGTCGCGTCCGGCTGACGCCTGGCGGGTCGACTGCCGACGTCCACAGTGTTCCCGATGTCTCGTTACCGCGCCACCCTCCGGAGGCGCCCGTGTGCGGGCTGTGTGCACTGACCCGCGGGCATCGAATCCGACGCCGCCGAGGTGACGCCGGCTCGCCCTCGAAAGGGTCCGATCAGGACGGGAGGCCGAGGGCGCCCGCGGTTAGGCCGTCGCCGATCTCGCGGGCCAGCACGGCCCCGCTCGCCGCCGCCCGGTCCAGTCCGGTGCGAAACTCGACGAGCCGGCAGAAGGCATGTCCGTACGCTTGCTGCTGGTCCAGCGGCAGCACGGGGATGGCGAGTCGCCTGATGTCGATGCGCAGGGCACCGCTGCCGGTGCTGGAGGCTCGGCCGGCGACACGCAGGTTGTCTGTGCGGGAGATGACACCGGCGACGAACCACGGATCGAAACGGGCCGGGTCGACGCGTAGCAGCTGGACGCCGATTCCCAGTTCGGCTCCGACCTGCTCCGAGGTGGCCACCCGGGCGCTGATCTTGCGACCGATGACCGGGATGAGGATGTCGCCGGCTTGTACTCGCGGCCCGGGGTCGTCGTCGGGGGCGCGGGCCGCGGAGCCGGTTGCCGGGGCGCCGGCCAGGATGTCGGCGGCGGTCAGCACCAGGCCGCTGGCGAGGGCGTGGGCTGATCGGCTACGGGAAACCGCGCGCTGTACGGACATGCTGCCCGACCGGATCAGGTCGGCGATGTCAGCCTGGGGGGCTGCCCGTAGCGCTGCTGTCTGTGCCTGTCGTACTGCCGGCAGGCTGCGTCGTACCTGGTCGAGGAGTTGATCGAAGTCGCCGATCCTGGCGATGATCTGTGCCGGGCTGGCGGCGAGTTCGTCGGCTTGTGGCAGGTAGCGCTGCGGTGTCAGGTCGACCTGATCATCGAGCACCTCGACTGCGGGTACGGCGCGGTGGACGCCGGGCACGTCGGTGTAGTGACCGGACAGGTAGGCGCGCCACGCGGTTCCGGCGATGTCGGCGATGGTCCGGCCGGCCGATGCGGTAGTGGTATCGACCAGGAGCAGGTCTCCGGCGTGTGGCTGGTGTGGGTCGGGCAGTGTGAGCACCCAGACGTGCAGCCCGATGCCGGTCGGTGGTATCAGGCCGGCGGGGAGGGCGACGACCGCGCGCAGCGCTCCGTGGCGGACCAGTTCGGCGCGGACGCGGCGGCCGGCCGGACGCGACGCGGCAGCCGGGGGCATGAGCACAACGGCGGTGCCGCCGGGGGAGAGGTGGGCCAAGGCGTGCTGCACCCAGGCGAGTTCGGGCTCGGTGCGCGGGGGTAGGCCGTAGACCCAGCGGGGGTCGTAGGCGAGGCGATCGTGACCCCAGTCGTGAATGCCGAACGGGAAGTTCGCCACGACGACGTCGGCCCGCAGATCGGGCGTGGCATCGGCGAGCAGACTGTCGCCGACGTGTACGACGGGCGGCTCCGCCGCGTGCCCGGCGCGTCGGGCACGCAGGTGCACGAACCAGAGCCGCAGCAGCGTGATCAGGGCGTACTGCGGCTTGATCTCCTGTGCGTAGCACCGGGTGACTGCGGCACCCCGTAGTGCCCGGTCGGCGGCCATCCGCAGGATCGACCCGGTGCCGCTGGTGAAGTCGAACGTGCGGGCTCCGGAGCCGGCGAGGGTCAGCAGCACTTCGGCGACGCTGTCCGGCGTGCCGGCGAGGCCGGACAGCGAGTGGGCCGAGGCGACGTACTGGCTGTGCAGGTATTCGAAGGCGGCTTCGGGGCCCCGTTCCCGGCTGAGTTGGTCGACCGCGCCCAGCAGGCTGGTGAGCTGCGGCGTCCATTGCTTCGGCAGCACGTCGTCGACCAGTTCGGCCAGGTCGGGGTCGATGGTGCGCAGGTGGGTGAGGAGCCCTCGTGGAGTGGGCGGGCTGTCGGCCGGGGCCTCGGCCCGATCGGAGCGGGTGAGAAGGTAGGCGCCGGCGATGCTGAGCGCGTCACTGATCTGCGCAGCGGGCTGGTAGCTCTCGATGTGTCGCCAGGCCCACTGCTCAGCGCCGGCCTCGTGCAGCCGGCCGTGGCGACGGAGCCAGCTCTCCACCTCGCGTGCGCCGAAGGACGGGCTTGTCGCCGTGCCGCCGACGGGTGTCGGGAAGTCGGCGTAGCGGCGCCGCCAGTTGCTCACCGCGGCCCTGCCGACGTTGGCCAGCCGCGCGATGCCGCTGGCGGTCAGAGTGGCGTCGCTGGGGGCCGTGCTCGGCTCTTGGATCACGCGTGAACGCTACCACGCCGAAATCTATTGTGCATCGTGTTCACAGGCGACAGCTTGTCGATGGTTCGATTCACACCTCATCCCTGGAGGACCCCATGCCGCGTCGTGGGCACAGCACGATCATCGGAAAGATCGCGAAGCTGCACCAGAACCGTCGAGCGTCCGAGATCCGCGTGCTCGGCGAGACGCTGCGCCGCGAGCAGCAGACGACGCCCAGCCACGGCCCCGAGGCACGCGGCATGCCAGAGGGCGTGGCCGCCCGCTGACCGGACTCTCATCCCGACAACCGAAGGAGGACCATGAACACCCTTGCTCGCACCCGCGCTGCCCACTACCCCGTCCCCGACCTTTCCGCCGGTCACGTACGTGCACGACGGTGCGCGGCGGTATGGCGCGGGCTCCACGGGCACCACCTCTCCCGAGGCGTACGAGCGAGTGCGCCTTGACCCCGTCGTCGGCGCTGCCATCGCGGACGCATACATGGCCGCGCCGCACCGGGACGAGCGGGCCCATGCCGCGTACGCCGCGTTCTGTCGCGAGACCGTGCAGCAGTACCACTTCCTGGTGGGCCGAGCCGAGTTCGGTGGCCTCGGCGTGACCGTGCGGATCGTCGACGAGGACCCGTACGCGGAGGTCGGGTCCATGGTCGACGACGTGCGGCGACGTCGGCTGAAGGTGTGGGCCAGCGCAGCCAATGGCAACCCGCACCCGTACCTCAGCGACGGCGAGAACGACATGTTCCGTGCGGTCCACGACGTGTTCGGGCATGCGGCGAGCGGCCGTGGCTTCGACCGGCACGGCGAGGAGGCGGCGTGGTTGAAACACAGCGCCATGTACTCGCCGCTGGCCCGGCGCGCCTTGACGACCGAGACGCGCGGGCAGAACTGTGCCCTGATCTTCCACTATCGCGGTGCCCGCTTTCCCGAGCAGAAGGCGGCGCTCTTACCCCGGTGGTTCAGCGATCCGCGCCTGGCTCGTGTCGAACGGACTGCCGCGGGGCGGGTCGATCCTTGCTGAGTCGCTCGGTTCACTCGGGGGGCGCTGTCACCAGGAGGTGCGACTGTTGTGGGATTCGCCCGACGATCGCGGCGTACGCCCGCACGGCCCCGGCGGGATCGTCAAGCACCCCCGGGATCGGTGCCAGGTCCTGGGCGAGCGGAGCCAGGACGGCGTAGACCTCGGCGGCAGTGGCTGGCCGGTCCTGCGGGCGGATCGCCATCAGCGCGTGGACCAGGTCATCGAGCACAGCCGGGGTCTCCGGCCGCACATGGGTAGGGCGCGGAGGGGGGCCGTCCAACTGGTGCCGCAAGGTGGTCATGGTGGTGACATCGCCGAACGGCGGATGGGCGGTGAGCAGATCGAAGAGCGTGGCCCCCAGGCCGTACAAATCGGTGTGATGGTCGATGGGGCCACCGAGGATCTGTTCGGGCGCCATGTAGCCCACCGTGCCGAGGGTCTGTCCGGACTGTGTGATCCGCGAGTAGCGGTCGTCATCAGGCATGTCAGCCAGACCGAAGTCGAGCACCTTCACCGCGCCGCACCTGTCCAGCATGACGTTGCTCGGCTTGATGTCCCGGTGCACCAGGCCGATCTGGCGGGCGGCGAGCAGGACGCAGCTGATCTGTGCCCCGATGGCGGCCACCCAGCCGATCGGGAGTGGGCCCTGCTCGGCCACCAGGTCGGAGAGAGAGATCCCGTCGATCTTCTGGAGGACGGCGTAGGGGCGGCCGTCATGCTCACCGAGGTCGTAGATGGCGGGCACGCCGGGGTGATCGAGCCGGGCGGTCAGCAGTGCCTCACGTCGGAATCGTCGCACCAGGTCGACGTTCAGCATGGCGGCGTCGACGAACTTCACGATGACAGGTCGGTCGAGCAGGGTGTCCTGCGCTGTCCAAACCTCGCCCATGCCCTTGTGTGCCAGCGGGAACCGACTCAACCTGTACCGGCCCCTGAGGACCGTGCCCACTACCACGAGGCTCAGCATAACGGCCCGCCGTCCCAGCCTCGGACACCCGCCCGGCCGGGCGCGGGACGGTCCGGTCTCATGTCGACGCGGAACCCGGCATGAAGGTGATCTGTGGGAGGACCACCTTCATGCCGGGATCCGCGTCTTCTCGGTGCAGCCCAACGGATTCGGCGTGTCGCCGCACCGAAGCGCGGCTGGCTACCCGGCGTAGCTCGTCGTTACGCGGAGTGGCTAGTGGTGCTTGTCCTGGATCGTCCAGGTGATCGTCGAGGTCAGGGCGCCGTCGCGGTAGGCGGGGTTACGCACGAACTGGGTGGAGTCGAAGACCTGCACGGTGTAGGTGCAGGTGCCCTTGACCCGCAGGTCCCTGCGACCGCACCACGGCTGCGCCGGGTGCGGCTCGGGCTTCTTGCCGGCGACCTTGACCGAGGTTCGGCCGGCCCACTCCGTGATCTCGTGGCCGTTGATCAACCAGCGCGTGGACACGGTCGGGATGGGCACCGGGGTGACCGACAGCGTGGCCGGTTCCCTCACCGGGGCGTTGCTGCGGGTGGCGCTGTCGACCAGGCCGGTCATCTCGTAGAACTTCCGGGTCATCTCCTCGCGGCCGACCAGGTTGAACGGCTTGAGCAGGGAACGCATCAGGGAGTTGTCGCTGGGCCGGTAGATGCCGAGGTTGTGGTAATAGGCGCCTTCGAACGTGTCGATGATGCCGCCGTCCGGGGTGTTCTCACCGGCCCAATACCACCACTTCGTCCGCTGCGCGGCCTGCTGCTCGGCGTTGTGGATGGAGACGTTGGCGAACAACGGCTCCTCGTCGGTGTAGACGCTGCCGTCGTTGGGATAGGCCCAGTACGGGTACTCGTCGGCCAGGTCGCCGAGGGAGTGGCCGAGCTCGTGCGGCAGGATCTCCGCACCGGACTGGTGCCCGCCGGAGAAGGTGACGAGGTTTTCCTCGATGTAGCCGGCGCCGCCGTACTTCGGGCTGTTGATGACAACGGCGATCTGGTCGAACGCGGGAGCCAGCGCGGCATAGGACTCGGCCACCGGAATGTCGAGACAGATCAGGCGTTCCAGGCCCTCGCAGTAGTAGGTGCTGTCGAGCGCGGTGTCCCTCAGTACGCCCTTGGTGGGGTCGTTGTCGGATCCGGACTCGTGGGAGACGACGTTGACCTGCCAGACGTTGAAGAGCTTGCGGTACGTCTTGAACGGCTCACGCTGGGCCAGGATGTTCCAGCTGTAGGCCACCTCGGTGGCGTACAGCGCCTGCTCGGCCTCGGTGAAGCCGTCACCGAGGTAGACCAGGTCGATGCGCTTGTCGCTGGGGCCGTTGACCTCGATCGGCGTTACGGTGGCGGCCGGCGTGGCCAGGCTCCGCCGGGTGCCCGCCCCGGTCGGCGCCGCCACATAGCCCTGCGGGCCGTACTCGTTGAAGACCTCCACCTTGCTCTTGCTCGGGGTCTGCGCGTTGGCGGGGGTAACGGAGAGGCCGGTCGCGGCCAGCACGGCGACGATGAACACGGGGAATCTGCGCACTGAATCCTCCATCTGGGGAAGTGCGCAGATCGTCTCGTCCATGGGTCACGGTCTGGTCACGTGCGCGTGGCCAGTTTGGGCAAAACACCAGGCGGGCCCATTCCTACAGGTCAACAGGTTGGGCGAAACACGGAGATCAGGACACTTCCGGGGCCAGTTCCCGTCGGCGGTCAACCTTTTCCGCCGGCTCAGGGTCATCTTCTCGGCAAAGATGCCCACGTAGGGCTGGAGGGTGCATGTGACGGATGATGGCTTCCGCGAGTTCGTCGAACTCCGGTATGCGGATCTACTGCGGACCGCATACCTGCTGACGGGTTCACGGCACGCGGCCGAAGATCTGGTGCAGAACGCGCTGATGCAGGCGATGCGCCGGTGGCGGCAGGTGGACGAACCGATGGCATACGTCCGCCGGATCATGGTGAACGAGCGGGTCAGCCTGTGGCACCGGTTCGGTTCCCGGGAGTTCCTGGCCGGCGTGACCGGTGCCTGGCGGCTGCATGCCGACCGGGGCCGGAGCCGGGACGTGGCGGACGACGTCGTCGTACGCGCAGAGGTGCGCGACGCCCTGCGCGGACTGCCGGCCCGACGGGCTCGCCGGGCCGGTGCCCCAGGTGATCTGGAGCGGACGGTTGCCCGACTGGGTACCCGGCGCGCCCGCGGCCGTGCTGGTGAGTTCCTGCTCCACTGCCGGCGGCTGCGCCGCCCTGCTCACGGCTGATGCGGATCCGTCGCGGCAACCAGAGTCCGCGCCACCGGTTGATTTCTGGACCGTCGTCACGGGGCGGCCTGACCTGGTAGCCGTCAAGATGCCAGGCGAGACGCGTGGCGTGCTGGTCGTCGGGCCGGAGTCGGCGGTCCGCGCCGAGTTGCTCGACGGCAAGGGGCGGACGATCGCCAGCGGCCGACTGGAAGCCGGTGTGGGCGCGATCCGCGTCGATCCCCGCCAGGTCACCAGAGTCAGGATCCTCGACAGGGACGGCCGGGTCCTGCGGACCGAAGCCACGCCGAGCCTCAGCGCCGGCAGCGATCAGCTCGGTGAACCGACTGTCTGGGCCTGGTGACGACGGCACGTTGACCGCGTGCCCGGTCCGACCCTGCCGGGGACGGGCCGGGCACGCGGTCACCGACGTCGGAGCTGCTGTCGCCCGCCCGCTGGCGATGTCCTGGCGGGAGTCGCCAGCTCTCTCAGCGCTGCACGGCTCGGGTGGGGTCGCTGGGGCCGGTCAACCGGTTCGGGTCCGCCGGGTGGCAAGCTCGGTGCGGTTGCGGACCCCGACCTTGCGGAAGATGTTGCCGAGGTGGAACTCGATCGTCTTGACCGAGACGAACAGGCGCTGGGCCGCCTCCCGGTTGCTGAGCCCGTCGGCGATCGCGGCGGCGACCCGTGCCTCGGCGCCGGTCAGCGCCGGCTGGCCGATCCGGTTGGCGAACCCCGGCGCCGCGTCGAGAGTCGGCGGACCGTCGGCGCGGGTCGGGCCCACGGCGGGGGGAGTGGTGGCCGGCGGACCGTCGAGCAGCCGCAGGTCGGTCAGTACCAGCGAGAGCATGCCGGCGGCACCGGTTCGGGCGTACCCCGCGCACGCCTGTTCCAGCAGCCGGGCTGCCTCGCCCCGCCGGCCGGACCGGCCGTGGTGGGCGCCGAGCAGCCAGGCGATGCGGGCCGCCAGCAGCTGCTCGGCGGGCCGGGTCAGCTCATCGAGCGTGGCCGCCAGCGCGGCCGTGGTCGTCGGCGCGTCCGGGTCGAGGATCCAGGCCCGCCACGCCGGCAGCGCCGGCCCGCCCGGCCACGCGGGGAGTGGGTCGTCGACGGCGGCGAGCAGGCCGGCGGCCACCTCCGGCCGGCCGGCCAGGGCGTGGTGGGTGGCCAGCTCCCAGCGGTGCTCGTAGTGCAGGCCGGCGGTCACGCCGGCGTCGGTGGCGACCACGAGTTCGAGCAGCCCCGCCCATGAATCCAGGTCGCCACGGGCGAACGCCAGCGCGGCCGTGCACTCGGGGAGGTGGCGGGCGACCCAGGCCGACCCGACCCGCGCGGCCAGCTCCCGGGCCTGGTCGAGGTGGGTCGCCGCCAGGTCCAGGTCGCCGCGGAGCGCATCGCACTTGGCCAGCCACGACGTCGCCTCGGCCTGCACGTCGAGGCTGCCGGAGAGCGCGGCGAGCCGGGCCGCCTCCCGCAGCTCGGCCTGCCCCCGAACCAGGTTGCCGGCCCACGCGTCACCGACACCGACCATCGCGAGCATGCGCGCCCGGTCCGCCGGGGTGAGGTCGAGGGCGTCGACCAGCGGGGCGAAGCGCCGCGCCTCGTGCGGGCGCATCAGGGTCATCACGGCCGTCAGCGCGCACTCGACCAGAACCGGATCGTCCCCGAAGGCGTTCTCGTCGAAGATCCGTACGGCGGTGTCGAGGTGTTCCGGGCCGTCGGCGAGGCGGGCCCGGGTGGCCACGATCCCCACCAGCGTGCGGTAGATCAGCTCCGTCCGCGCCGAACGGCTCGCGTCGCGTGCTCCCCGCACGCGGGCCATGAGCGGGATCATCTGGTGACTGTCGGCGGTGCGGGACAGCGCGACGAACGCCTGGAACACCAGCCGCGCGGCCCGGTCCGGGTCGGCGCCGTCAGCCGCCGACAGGAAGCGCTCGGCCACGATTTCGGTAGACACCAGGAAAGCCTAAAACTGGGGTCCAAGCCCAGGGATCACCCTGGTGCCCGCCCGACGCCCGCCGGCCCACACTGCTTTCCACATATCCGGCCGGCCGACTGGCCGGTCGACGTACCGATGTGGATAGAGGTAGGACCATGAAGCGCAGGACCGTGCGGATCGACGCCATCCCCGCCGACGGGGTGGAACTGGCCGACGAGCAGCTCGCCCGGATGCTCGGCGGCCTCCCGCCGGCCGGAACCGGCTCGTCGAAGACCATCGACGACATCCCCGGCGGGGGACGGCCGGACACCGACGCCGACTTCTGATCAACTGCCGTCGACGGCCCGGCCGCACCGGTCCGTGCCGTCGACGGCGACCCGCCGGAGCGCGCACATGATTCTCATCCTTACCGCCCCCGACGACGTGCACGCCGACGCGGCCGAGGCCGAGCTGCGCAGGCGTGGCGCGGACTGGGTCCGCTTCGACCCGGCCGACGTGCCGTCCCGTGCGTCGCTGTCGATCGCCATCCGGGACGGGCGGCTGACCCGCATCCTCGGGTGGCACCCCGGCACCTGCGGGGCCGGCCCGGGCGGGAGCCACCGGGACGGGGCCGGCCGCCAGGTCGTCGATCTCGACGCGGTCACCGCCGTCTG
The DNA here is from genome assembly GCF_009908295.1 of Micromonospora rubida. GTDB lineage: Bacteria > Actinomycetota > Actinomycetes > Mycobacteriales > Micromonosporaceae > Micromonospora > Micromonospora rubida. The sequence continues at coordinate 1,043,462 of NZ_JAAALO010000001.1, read as the reverse complement.
GTTCCGCCGGCCCGGCGTACCGGTCGCGCCCGCCCACCTCGGCGAACCGTTTGCCAGGTTCGTGGTCGAGGAGAGCCGGCAGTTCGTCGGCGACGTCTGGGAGACCCTCGACGTGCCGGCCCTGCCCGCGCCCCGACCGGTGGTGCTGCGGGCGCAACAGAAGGTCCGCCAGCTCCAGCTCGCCCTGCGCCTCGGCTTCGACGTGCCGGCGACCGTGGTCGGCAACGATCCGGACGTCGTGCTCGACCTGTTCGGCCGCACCGGCGGTCAGCTGATCGCCAAGCAGGTCGGCCTCTCCAGCATCGGTGACGAGCTGATGCGTTTCACGGAGCCGGTCAGCCATCGCGACATCGGGCACGTCGAGGGCGTACGGCACTGCCCGTTCATCGCGCAGGCCCGGGTGCCCAAGAAGGTCGAGCTGCGGGTCACCGTCGTCGGTGACCGGGTGTTCACCGCGGCCATCGACTCGCAGCGGTCCAACCACGCCCGCTACGACTGGCGTCGGCAGGACGACCGGAACACGCCGATGAGCACGTACGACCTGCCCGACGACGTCGCGGCGCGCTGCGTGGCGCTGACCCGCCTGCTCGGCCTGCGCTACGGCGCCCTCGACCTGATCGTCACCCCCGACGGCCGGTACGTGTACATCGAGATCAACCCCACTGGCCAGTACCTGTGGGTCGAGGAGGAGACCGGACTGCCCATCACGGCCGCCGTGGTCGACCTGCTCACCGACGCCGTGCCCACCCCCGGAGCTGCTTCATGACCACCCTGGACCCCGCCCTGCTCGACGCGGCTCTCGCGCTGGCGCGTGAGCTGACCACGGGGCGCGTCAGCCTGCGCGACGCCCGGGACCGGCTCGCGCCCCTGCGGGAGCGCTGGCCGCAGGCCGACGTCGCGGTCGCGCGTGACGAGGAGACCAGCGACGGATCGGTCTCCTTCGACGTGCTGCTCCGCGAGCCCGCCGGCACCGTCTCCGTCGCGTACAGCCCGGCGCCGGCGCTGCCGTGGCCGCTGCGCGGGGCGATCCGGCACTCCGACCACCACCTCGCCCGGGTCGGCACCCGGACGCTTCGGGTGGGGGAGGCCCTGACCGCGCTCGACTTCCTCTGGTACGACCACGACGTGCTCACCCGACTGGTCGACACCGCCCTGATCGCCACCGAGCTGGAACTCCACCCCGTCGAGATACCCGACGAGGAACTCCAGGCGGCGGCGGACGCGTACCGCCGGGCGAAGGGCCTGCTCGACCCGGCGTCGACCGCCCGGTGGCTCGCGGAGCGGGGCCTGTCCGCCGAGGACTTCGCCGACCTGGTAGCCGACACGGTGGCGGTCGGCCGGCTGCGCGAGCGCGTGGTGGGCGACCGGGTGACGGCCTGGTTCGCGCGGCACCGGTCCTCGTTCGACACCCTTGTCGTCGCCTGGACCGCCGAGGGCACGCTGCCCACCAGCCGGAAGGGGGCACTCGCGGCGGTGGCCACCGCCGTCGGCGACGGTCGGGCGGCCGGGGTGCTACGGACGATCGCCGCCTCGGCGGCACCCGAGGTACGCGACGCCACCGGGCCGGTGTCGACGGTGGTCGCCGGGGCGCCGGTGACGGCCGTGGTGGTGGCCCGGGAACCGGCCGCGCTGGACACCGCCACGCGAGCGCTGGTCGAGCGGGCCGTGTTCGACGAGTGGCTGGCCGACCGGCGGGCCGCCACCGACGTCGAGTGGTTCTGGCTGCCCCGTGACCGGACGGTGCCGACCAGGTGATCCGCCGGCGGCAGGTGCCGGTGGTCCTCCAGGTCACCGCCACCGACTGCGGCCCCAGCGCGCTCGCCATGCTGCTGGCCGCGTCGGGTCGGGCGGTGCCCGTGTCGCACCTGCGGGCCCGGCTCGACGTCGGCCGCGACGGGCTGAGCCTGCGTGACCTGAGGGACGCGGCGCAGGAGTTCGGGCTGCGTTGCCGGGCGATCGCGTTGCCGGCGCTGCGACAGGACGCGACCCGCCTGCGGGAGCTGGCGCTGCCCCTGGTGGCGCACTGGAACGGCGACCACTACGTGGTGGTGCACCGGATCGGCCGGCGCGGCATCGATGTCGTCGATCCGGCCGTCGGCCGTCGGCGGCTGTCGCCCGCGCAGTTCTCGGCCGGCACGACCGGGGTGGTGCTGCTGGCCGAGCCCGCCGGCCCGGCACCGCCGGCCACGCCGATGCCCGCACCGGTGCGGGAGCTGCTCGTGTCGGTGTTGCGCCGGCACAGAGGGCTGCTCGCGGTGCTGGCGGCGGCGTCCCTGCTGATCATCGTGGCGGGGCTGACCGTGCCGTGGGCGACGGCCGCCATCATCGACGCCGCCGCGCCCCCGCAGGCGTCGTGGCTCGCCGCCGCCGCCGCACTGGCGTTGGTGACCGGAACGCTGTCGCTGGTGCGCGGGCTGGCCGTGACGGCCCTGCAACGGCAGATCGGCACCCGGCTCAGCACCGACACGGCGAGTCGGCTGTTCGAGGTGGTCTACCGGTACTTCCACCGGCGGTCGGCCGGCGACCTGATCGACCGGGTCCGCGCGGCGGGCTCCGTGCGGGACCTGCTGGCGTCGTCGCTGGTGGCCACGGCGCTCGACGCGCTGCTGGCCGTCGGCTACCTGACCGTGGTGTCCGTGCTGGCGCCGGTGCTGGGCCTGGTGGCCGCCGGTGTCATCGCCGTGCAGGTCGTCACCGCGCTGTGGGTCGGCAGCCGATCCGGCGCCCTGCAACGGGAGGCGCTGCTCGCCTCCGGCGAGGAGTCGGCCCGGCTGGCCGACGCGTTGCAGGGCATGGCGGCGATCCGGGTCGCCGGGGCGCAGCGGCGGGTGCTGCGGCGGTGGCAGGAGTCGTTCCAGCGGGGGATCTCCGCGTCGCACCGGCTGGCCCGGCTCTCGGCGGTCTCGGACGCCGTCCTCGCCGCCTGGTCGGTTGCCAGCCCGGTACTCGTACTCCTGGTGGCGGCCCGGCGGGCCGACTCGCCGGGGCAGGCGGCCGGGCTGGCGGCGCTCGCGGTCTCCGCGATCAACCCGGCGGTGGCCCTGGCGCAGCGACTGCCGTCGTTCACGTTGCTGCCGCCCACGGTGGACCGGATGGCCGACATCGCGCAGGCGCCGGTCGAACAGCCCACACCGGGACGGCCCGCGCCCGTGCTGACCGGGCTGGTCAGCCTGACCGACGTGGGCTTCCGGTACGACCGGCGTTCCCCCTGGGCGCTGCGCGGGGTGACCGCCGTGTTCCGGCCGGGTACGAAGGTGGCGGTGGTCGGCGGCTCCGGCAGCGGCAAGAGCACCCTGGTCGGGTTGCTGACCGGGCTGTACGCGCCGACCGAGGGACAGATCCGCTTCGACGGTCTCGACCTGGCCACGCTGGACCTGTCCTCGGTGCGCCAGCAGATCGGGGTGGTGTTGCAGGAGACCTACGTCGGGGCGGGCACCCTGCGTGAGGCGCTGACCCTGTCCTGTCCCGACGCCTCCGACGCCGCGATCGCGCGAGCGATCCGCCTGGCCGCCTTGCACCACGACGTGGCGGCCATGCCGATGGGGCTGCAGACCCGGGTCGGCGACGGCGGGGCCGGCCTGTCCGGCGGGCAACGCCAGCGGGTCTCCCTCGCCCGGGCCCTGCTGGCCGATCCGGCGCTACTGATCCTGGACGAGGCGACGAGCGCGTTGGACACCGTGACCGAGGCCACGGTCGAGGCCGGATTGCGGGCGCTACCCATGACCCGGGTGGTCATCGCGCACCGGCTCTCCACGGTCGCCGACGCCGACCTGGTGCTGGTGTTCGACGGCGGCCGGATGGTGGAGTGGGGGCCACCCGCCGTCCTGCTGGCCGCCGGCGGCCCGTTCGCCCGGCTGGCGGGCGCGGTCGTCAGGCCGCCACCCGACTGCCCTGCGTACGGGGCGGCATGGGGCGGCGCGGCGGCGATCTCCCGGGGCATTCGCGGGAGAGGGGACATGGCTGAGGACGGGCGGGACCGAGGCCCTGGCCAGGATCTCGGGCCATCCTCCTGATCGACGTACCCGAGGTAGGGGGCGTGCTGGCCCGCCGGCGTCAGCCGACGGGCCAGCATCGTGCTCGTCGGTCGGTTCAGCCCTTCAGAGGGCTGGACCAGTCCGCCGGCTTGTCGACCAGCTTCAGGCCCTGGTACGTGGTCAGCACGCCGTTCGGGCCGAGCTGTCCGAGCAGTGAGTCGGCGGCGACCACGTTGACCACCACGCCTCCGCTCTTGCCGACCCGAACCGTCGCGGCGGGTCCGTCAAGGGGAAACCTGTACGCCGGCTGACCGTCGATGGTCGTGTTCGGTGCCGGGGCGAGCCTTTCCTTCTCGGTCTTGTCCTCTTCCTTCTTGTACGGAGAGACGCTGACGTCCAGCGTGTTCGTGAAGGGCTGCGCCGGGTCGATCGCCGTGCCCAGCGTGATGGAGGCGTACCAGGAGTGAGGAGTCCGTACGGAGTCGGAGATGTTGACGGTGACTGGCTTGAGACCGGTCGGCAACGAGGCTTTCTGGACGGGCAGTGGAACCTTCTCGCTGCTGTTCAGCCCGATCGAGCTTGCGATCCTGTGTGCGGTGGCCTTGACGTCCAGGCTCGGGTCGTTGCCCATGAAGCGGAGCTGGGCCCAGCCGTCGGGGGCGTACCGCCAGCGGAGAATCGTCTCCATCCCCTCGGCTCCGCTGTAGGCGATCCACGAGGCGGCGTTGTCGTTCACCGACTTGGCGGCGGCAGTGTCGAGTTCGGTGCCGCGACTACGGTCGTCACGCTGGGGCGCATCCGGGGTCACTCCCCGGGGGTAGAGGGTCACCGAGACGCGGCCCTTGTCGGAGTTGGCATCCCCGTCCTGCTTCGCCGACAGGTAGGCGACCGAGCCGGTCGAGCCAGGAACGAAGCCCGCCTGGTATTGCCGGTGGTCGTAGCCGTTGGGCAACCACCCGAACCTGAGGTACAACCCCATCGGGTCGATTGCGGCCGGGGCCTCGGGCAGGGTGGCCAACCCGGCCGACTGCGCAGCCAGCACCGTGTAGCTACCCACCGCGAGCATGTTCGCGTCACCGCTCTTGACGGGATCGTTCCCAAGCTGACCGGGTATGACGGCCACGCCGACGGCGAGTGCGGCAACCAGTACGGCGGCGCCGGCGGTAGGGCCGTACCAGCGCTGGCGGCGGCCGGTGCGCATCGCCCGGTTCACGTCCAGGAACTTCGAGCGGGGTGCCTCGACCCCCTCCATGTTGACGCGTATGAGACGTGCGATGTCGTTGTCCTCATCGATCATTGCTGGCTCCTTGGCACGCTGACGGGGGACGGAAGCAGGTGGCGCATCTTCTCGAGACCCTTGAGGGCCTGGCTCTTGACCGTGCCGGGCGAGCAGTTCAACGTCTTCGCCGTTTCCTCGACCGACAGGTCGTGGAGGTAGCGCAGCACCAGGACGGCGCGTTGCCGGGGTGCCACCTGCCGTAGCGCGGTCACCAGGTCCAGCCGGTCGGTGGGGTCCGCCCCGGTGGCCCCGGCCCGTTCTGGCAGCTCGGTGCCGAGCCGGACCCGGGCCCAGCCGAGCCGTTGCCCGTCGATGAACCGGCGCAACAGCATGGTGCGGACGAGCGCGTCGAGGCTGTCCGCCTTCCGCGCCCTGCTCCAATTGCGGTAGAGCTCGGTCAGCACCTGCTGCAGGACGTCGTCCCCCCGGTCCCAGTCACCGGCCATCAGGTACGCCACCCGACGCCAACGGTCCATCGTGGTGCGGACGTACGCGGTGTACTCCTCGTCGGCCGCTGCCTTGTCGCTTTTTCGGAACAGCACCCGCAGGTCATCCCTTCAGTCGGTACGCGTGGACGATCGTCTGCCGTACCGTGTTGCCGGCCGAGTCCACGGCGAACGCCCGAAGCGAGGCGAACCCACTACCAGCCGGGTGGTCCACGGTCGCGGTCCAGCTGGCGTTGCCCGTACACGGTCGCCGGTCAGCAACGTCACGGTCCGCTCGCCGGGAAGCGCACCCGCCGCCGGGCGGGGGGCCGACGGGGGGTCACCGGTCGGCTGGGGGGTGGCAGCGGCCGGTACGGCACCGGCCATTGTCAGGGACAGGGCTAGCGCGGGAACCGACCCGCGCCGAACTGTCCGTTTCCATCGCGTCATTCGTCTCTCCCTACCGAACCGATGGGGTGTTCGAGAGGGAGTCGATGTCGGGACCGGGCCGCGTTGCCCGGCGCGTCGATGATCTTTTACCGGACCGGACCGCGCGATTGGTTCGACGTACCGTGTGGGGCCTGTTCGCCGCTGCTCCTGAAGGTCGCTGCCGGCCGTCCGTTCGCCCAGTCATGTCGCACCCCGGTCACCCATCCGACCGGGTACGCCGGCGTCCAGTCCACGAACTGCCCGGCCGTCGCCCGTGGCTCCATCCGCACGAACCTGCCGGCGACACGCGCCCTGGCCTCGGCCTCGTCCAGGCCGACCCGCCACAGCTGCGGCTTGATCGATGAACTGCGGCGAAGACCCTGATCATGTTGTAGGCGCCAGCCGTTGGGGGTGGGCGGCTGAGGTGGGACAGGGGGCCCGCCGTCCGCGCGGCTGGGGTGCCGGGCGGGTAATGCCACCTCGCCCCTTTGCTCTGCTGCCGCCACCGCAACACCAGCACCTGCCGTGCAGCACCAGCGCCAGCGCCGCGCAGTCGCCTCGCGTCGGGTGGCGGCACGAGGGGTCGACAGAACCATCACGCTCCGTGAGCGTTGCGCCGGGGGCAGCAGTGCAAAGGGAGCGCTGCGGGGTTGCCCGCCGGTCGGCGACGTCAGCGTCGCGTTCCCGCCCCGCCCCGCCCCTGGGATGGGACTTCGTGATCGTTTGCTGATTTTGGGGGACTCGGCCGGCGTGTCGTCTCACAAATCAGCAGACGATCACGCCACGACAGGCTGCCGCGCTCTGTCAGGGGTGCGTTAGCGTGGGGCACGAGGACCTCCCGGGTGATGCGGAACCTTCGACAAGCTCCACCTCGCCGGAGGTCTCACCTCGTATCAAGCCGCCACGCCGTCAACAACGCTCATGGTCACTACACCTAGCGCGCTGTGCCGCCCGGTCGACCTGGACCGGTCCCGGAGCGCCGGTGACCGACGCGGGGGGCCTGAATCACCGGGGAGTTGCCGGCCGTCGGGCGGGAATTCCGCGCCGCGTCGGCCACCATCTCGTCGGGATCGCGGCCGAGGGCCTGCCGGATGTGCGGCGGGATGAACTCGGATGTTGCCATCGCCAGTCGGACCTGCACCGAACGGTCGTTGACCAGGTGTTCCAGATCCGCCTCGGTCAGTTCGACCGAGCGGACCAGCGCGGCGCGAACGTCGACCACGGGATCCTGGGCAAGCGCGCTGCGCTGCTCGGCGGTGGTTCGCGGATTTCGGGCGACCCCCTTGCGCACCCGTGCGGTGCGGTCGGCCATCAGGGCGGTGATCACGTCGGGGTCGTGGGTGTGGGTGGCGAGTCGTTCCCGTACCTCGGGTGAGACGTCGTCGATCAGCCTGGCGGCCAGCTCAGGCTCCAACTCCCGCGTCTCCGCGAGGAGACCACGAAGCTCCTTGTCGGATGCCTCGGACATCACCCGACGGATCGACTCGTCACAAGCCGGGTTGCCGGCGACCGCCCAACGGACCCATCGGTCGGCGTCCTTGACGAGACGCAGGAGATTGCCGACCGAGGTCGAAGGGTTTCTCGCGACGGCCTCCCGGACCTGACGATCAAAGTCCCGGGTCAGCGGTCGCAGTGCCTGCGCGGGTGCGTCAGCCCGGGCCGCGACCGCCTTGCGGACCACGGCCGACGGGTCGGACGCCAACTCGAAGAGGGTCATCTGTGGCGTTGCGGGGTCCTGCGCGAGGGCGAGCCGCGCGTCGGCGCTGTCACCGGTGGTGGTATCTGACCCGCTGTGACGATCGGGCCCGCCGACGTCCTGCTGCTTCCCCATGGGGGCAATCATGTCACGGGCTCACTGGGCAGCCACCACGGCTGGCAGTAACCGTCAGTAGCGCTCTGCGATCCCCGCGTGAGTCGCCGTATTCAGTCACGACTGAGTCCGAAGGCGTGGCGCCTCTACGACGGGCGGAAGCTTCTGACCCCGGCCCACATCGACGCCCGCACCGGCTACCGGTACTACGGTCCTGAGGAGCTTGACCGCGCCCGCCGCATCACGCTGCTCCGCGCGATCGGCATGCCTCTGGCGGACATCGCCGACGTGCTCGGCGTCTCCGGCCCACAGGCGGTCAGCAGAGAACGGCGCGTACGTCGGCGGGAAGCTCGTCCGGTCGCGCGAGGGCGCGCCGGGCGGGCTGAGGACGGGGTGACGGCTGCCCTGCGCGAGGGCCGGTAGCGGGTTAGCCTCCTGATGGAGATCACCAAGGAGTTGACATGCTGAGCCCGTCGTTCCGCCCCGCGTCTGTCCTTCGTGCCGCTGCCGCAACGATGCTGACCGTCGGCGTCGCCGCATCCACGCAGGCCTGCGCGACCTCGTCCCCCGAGGCCGGGAATTCCGCCGCCCCGCCGGCGACATCGGCACCCGCCGCCGACAGCGGCGCGACCCCGGCGACGCCCTCGCCCACCGGCTCAGGGCCGAAGGGCGGGTCGCAGGCGGGCGGCGCCGACCCGATCCTGCGGGGTGAACGGCAGGTCGTGTTGCGGCCGGTCGGGTCGTTCGAGTCGATCCTGGCTGTCGACGCCAAGGGCCGGCTGAACCTGACCGACGGCGAGACGGACAAGAGCCTGTTCGTGCTGCTGCCCGCCGGTGAAAACAGGTACCAGATCCGGACCGCGAAGGCACACGACGGCGGCGAGCCCGACTGCATGGGCCTGCGCGACAACGGCAGCGCCCCGGCGACGATCGTGGCGGCCGCCTGCGACTCCCGCCGCGCCGGTCAGCTGTTCACCATCGAGAAGACGCAGAAGAGGGATCAGGGCCGCCCGACGTACACCATCGGCGGCGAGGGCAAGGTCTACCTGCGCGCGGTCGACGGGCAGGGCCTGACTGCCCAACGGGTGGGCGAGGGCGACGCGGGCGAGGGCCTGACCTTCGACTTCGTCGACAACGGCGTCGCCCCCGCGGGCCCCGGCGACTGAGCCCCTGACCGGTCGTACGGCCCGGCCCGCCGTCGGCAGCGGACCCCGGCGAACCACGTCGAGCGCCGCCTACGGCATGCCGATCAGCGCCGGAACAGCATGTCGGCCGGCCAACTGTTGCCCGATGGGCACGGCCGGGTCCACAGCTTCTTGTCGGACGAGGCCAGGCTGATGCACCGACCGGTTTCCAGGTTGCGATAGGCGACCACCGTGCCGGACGGTGCCGGCCCGGTGGCCGGGCGCGGTTTGGCCACCCGCTGCCAGAGCTGGAAAGGGTTCGGGTTCGCGCACGGCAGGGTGTAGATGGTGCCGTCGTGGTTGCTGTCGAGGCAGAAGCCGGTCAGCTCGTCGAGCAGCCGGTACCAGCCTGGGCCTGGAGTGGGGTCCTTGGACAGCGGCGGCCCCTCACGCCACTTCTGGCTGGCCCCGCCGTAGCAGCTGCGGGCGAAGGCGTGTCCGCCCAGGGCTACGCCGTTCACCGCCATCGCCGGGTTGTCGTCGCTGTCCACACAGAGCCCGGTGGCCACGCTCCGGATCACGCTGGTGCTGCCAGGGGGGACCGCTTTGGACGGGGTCGGGCGCGGTTTGGCCGGGGTTGGCGCCTTCGGACTCGATTCGATCCGGCCGGGTGTGGACGGGGCTGGTGTGGGCGGGGCGCTCCTGGTGGGGGCCGGTCCGGTCGGGCTCACGCTGACCGAGGGGGCGGCGTCGGGCAGCGCGACGTTCGCGGCGGAGGAGCCGCTGGTGGTGTGGACGTCGAGATCCCGGATCGAATAGCCGTTGCCGCCGGCCCGGGCGGTGCCGTGCACGCGCAGGTACCGGCCGGTGCCGGACACGGTGAGGTTCTGCCTGCCGCCCTCGCCGGTCGTGGTGGAGTGGACGTTGGTCCAGTTCGTGCCGTCGGTCGACAGCTGGATCTGGAACGCCGTCGCGTGTGCGCTCTCCCACTGGATCGACACGCCGCACACGTCGACCTGGCCGCCCAGGTCGACCTGTAGCCACTGCGGATCGCCGGACGTGCTGCTGCTCCAGCGGCTGGTGGTGTCGCCGTCGACCGCGTTGGCCGCCGGGTAGCCGGCGCCCTCCGTCGACGAGGCGGTGGCCGGCCGGCCCAGAGCCACGTCGGCGGTGCCGCACTCGGGCGGGCCGCCGTTCCACAGGTCGGGCAGGGCCACGTACGACGCGGCCAGCATCGTGGCGACGAGCACCACGACCGCGGGCAGCAGGAGGTGCCGCGGCCTCGGCCGGCGCCGTACCGGAATGGTCGTGGTCGGTGTCTGTTCGGGCTCGGCGGACCCGTCTCCGGCGTCTCCCGGCGCATCGGACGGCAGCACCGGCGCGGCCGCCACGACGGGCGCGAGTACGGTCGACACCTCCGGGACGGCCTCGACCTCGGCGGCGCCTGTCTCGGGACGGTCCGACGGGAGCACGGCGGCGACGACGGTGCGCCGCTCGGGTCCGGGGGCGGTGGGAGTCGACCGCATTGCCAGGGCGTCCGCGCTGAGCATGGCGGCGCCCAGCGCCACCGCGTGCTTCGGATGGGTATTGATCAGGAGCGGCCGCCGGAGCGTGTCCCGCAGCACCTCGCTGACCCGCGGTATCTGCGACGAGCCGCCGACGAGGAGGACCGCGTTGAGGTCCTGCGGGGTGATGCCGGCGTTCGTCAGGGTCCGCCGGAACGCCTCGACCGTGGCGTCCAGGGACGGGTTGATCGTCTTCTCGAACGTGTCCCGGGTGATGGTCACGTGCCGGACGCCGTCGGGCAGGGGCACCGAGATCTCCGCCTGCAGGCGCGTGGACAGGGCTTCCTTCGCCATCACGCACTCGCGCTGCACGGCGGCCAGCAGCGCCGCGGTGCCGGGGTCGGCCGGATCGAGCTTGTTGATGGCGCCGCCCAGCTGGCGGTTGACATGATCCAGGATCGCCTGGTCGAAGTCGGCGCCACCGAGCCACTCGATGCCCTCCGGGGTGCCGACGATCTCGAGCCCGCCCCGGCCGTTGCGCACGACGGCGCTGTCGAACGTCCCCCCACCCAGGTCGTAGACGGCGAGCAGGCCGTCCGGGGGCAGGGGGTGGGTGGCGCAGTAGTAGGTGGCCGCGGCCACCGGCTCGGTGACCGTCCGGACCGTCGGATGGCCCGGCGACCCCTCCGTCTGTGGGCTGTTCGGTCGCGGCAGGCCCGCCAGGGGCGGGATGGCGGTGAACTGCTCCCGCCGGTACGGGCCCCACACAGCCGGGTGGGTCAGCACGATGTCGTCGGGTGGCCCGCCCCGGGCCCGGCTCACGGCGTCCAGAATGGAGCGAAGCAGGGCGGCCATCAGCGCGGTGGGGGAGTGCGGTGCGCCGGCGAGGATCACCGGGGTGGGGTCGCCGAGGCGCCGCTTGAACTCGCGCGCGACCCGGCTGGAATCCTGCAGACCGAGGCGGTCGGCCGCCTCACCGGTCAGCAGCTCGCCGTTCTCGTCGAGGTACGCGGCAGACGGGGTCACCATGGCCTGCCCGCCGAGCCGCACCATGTCCAGGGTCCCGGAGTGCGCCATCGCCGCAGCGGCGAAACTCGTGCCCAAGTCGACGCCGACCCCATACATCCAGTCCTCCTCGTCGCGACCGTCACGGCCATCCATAATCGACCGGGGCAAACAATCGGTCATGCCCAATAAGCACACTACGTCGGCGCATCGGCGGCCCGGGACCGCAGGCGCTGATATAGGGAGGCTGGCCATGGAGGTAGCGGTGGCCGACGACGGCGCACTGTTCCGGGAAGGGCTGCAACTGCTGCTGTCCGCCGCGGGCCACAAGGTCGTCGGCTGTGTGGGCGACGGCGACCAGCTCCTCGAACTGCTGGCCAGCACGCCGGTCGACGTGGCCGTCATGGACATCCGGATGCCGCCGGGCCTGGACGGCGGGTTGGACACCGCCCAACGGGTCCGTTCGCGGCACCCCGACGTGGGGTTGCTGCTGCTCTCCCAGCACGCCGAGGCCCACTACCTGTACCGGCTGCTGGAGATCGGGACCGAGCGGATCGGGTACCGCCTCAAGGACCAGGTGGCCGGGGTCGCCGTGCTCGCCGACACGCTCGTCCGCATCGCCGCCGGGGAACTCGTGATCGAGCCGGCCCTGGCGGTGAAGCTGGTGGACCGGCCGAGCCCTCAGGCCCGGGGGCCGTTGGCGAACCTCACGGACCGGGAGCGCGGGGTGCTGCGACTCATGGCGGAGGGACGGTCAAACGCGGGAATCGCGAAGGAGCTGTTTTTGTCGGTCAAATCGGTCGAGAAGCACATCGCCGGCATCTTCACCAAACTGAAGCTGTCCACGGAGCCCACGGCGCACCACCGGCGGGTCCTGGCCGTGCTGGCGTACCTGCGGTCGGACCGGACGGCAGGCTAGCGGCGTGCCTGGGACCACCGCTCCCGTGAACGGGCCGGCGCGTTCGCCCGGCCCGTTCACCGTCCTGGCCCGGCTGGCTTCGTCGGATGCGCTGCCCACCGGCGAGCGGGCGAACGACGGCTTGGGCGGGTACCGGCCGGCCCTGCGCAGGCTGCTGCGCGACCTCGGCCACGCCCACGGAGTGCGGTACGCGGCACTGTGGCTCCCGGTGGCCGACAATGCCGCCCGCCCGCAGTGGACCCCGGCCGTCGCCTGGCAGCACCGGCACCGGGGGCCGGGGCCGGCGTTACCGGACCGGGCCGACGACCCCGATCTGCTGCTGACCTCGGCCGGCGTCGCCGCGACGGTGGACGTGACCGACGGCGGAGCGCGGTGCGGCGTCCTGGTGCTGGCCCACCGGCAGCAGCCTGGGCCCCGGTCCGCGCCGGCGGCTCTGCTGGGCGAGACGGCGGTCTGCGTCGGGCTGCTGCTGCGCCTGGCCCGCAACCGCGCGGCGGGCGCCGCCGCGCGGAGCCGGGCCGAGGGGGCGGCCCGGCAGGCCGATGTCGTCCGGCTGGAGCTGTCCGCGGTGCAGGCCGTGGAGCGCGACCGGCTCGCCACGGCCGTGACCGTGACGCCGGAGCGGCAGCTGCGGGCGATCCTGACCCATGCCCGCGCCCTGGAGGGTGCGCTGACCGGCGGCTCACCCGAGGCCGAGACGATCGCCGCCACGATCCGCGCCGGCCTGCACGAGATGATCGAGGGGTTCCGGACCGTGGTCCGCGGGGTGTATCCGCAGGTCCTGCGCGGTGGCGGGGTCGCGGCGGCGTTGGCGGAGATCGCCGCGTCGCTGTCCGTGCCGGTGGGCTTCCACGGGGAACTCGGCCGACGCCAGAGCTGGGAGGTCGAGTCCACCTTGTACCAGGCGGCAGCCTCGGCGATGGCGGCGCTGAGCGCCTGTGGCGGCGACGAGCCACTGTCCGTCGAGCTGTCCCAGGACGGTGACGTGCTGACGATCCAGGTGCAGGGGGCCGAGGTCGAGCGGCCCCACGTCGCGGCGGTCCTGCGGGACGACTCCCGCCGCCTGGCCGCGCTCGGCGGGCGGCTCTCGGTCGATGAGGCACCGGGACGCGCGGCGACCGTGGTGGGCATCCGGCTGCCGCAACGGTTCGGCGGGGACTGGCCGGAGACGGCGCGCACCGCCGTGCCGGTGCCGGCCGGGCGAGCCGGGGCACCGGACGGCCTCCCAGGGGAGGACACCGCAGCCGGCGCTCCCGTGCGCCGCCTGCTCGGCCTGCTCGTGGATCGCCGGGAGGGGCCCTCGGACAGCGTGCCGGTGCGGGTCGCCCTCGGGCGGCAGGACCGCCGTGCCCGCGTGGTGGTGGTCGGGGCGGAGTCGGAGCAGTTGATGCGGGTGCTGTGCGGCCCTCCGGGGGACACCGGTTGGGCGCCGCCGGACGCGGCGGGCGGGGTCCCCATCTGTTACGGGTACGGGCCGCACCGGCGGATCACCCTGCGCCCGGTGCGCGGTGCGCCACCGTGGCGAGCGGTCCGGGCCCCCGACTGGTCCGGCGTCGGGTGGCCGGACGCGGCGGCCGGCCTCGACCGGATCCTGGTCGAGATCCCTGCGGACGCGCTGCGCGGCCTTCGCCTCGGGCACTGCCGCGACCGCGTCGACGTCGACCTCGCGGTGCGGCTGCGCCGCTGGTCGGACGGGGCGTACGGGCTGCCGGACGCGGTCCTGCTCGCGCTGGGTGGTCCGGCCAGCGCCGCGGAGTCGGAGTTCCTCACCGTGCTGCGGGCACCGGGCCGGGACGGGTTCTCCCCGGTGGTGATCTCTGCGATGCGCGAGGGCGCCGCCGCGAGTTCCGGATCGCGGCAGTGGCTGCGGACGATGAGTGACGAGGTCGTCGACTGGCATCCGGCAGCCGAGGGCGGTCGCGCCGTCGATGAGGCGTTGCGGACCCGGCTGCCGGCGGCGACCGGGGTGCTGGCCGCCCGATGGGCGCTGCGTGCCCTGGTGGCCTGCCACGCCGCCGGGCAGCTGAACGACGAGCTCGCGCACGCGGTGGACGCGGCCGTGGCGGGTGCCTACCAGGTGGCGGAGCTGGATCTGTTGCAGGCTTTGCAGGGCTGGCGGATCACGCTGCCGCGTGGGCACGACGACGCCCTGCGGCTGCTCGGTGCGCACGGGACGGACACCCGGTCCCGGGCCGGTCTGACCGGTGACGCCGACGCGGAGCAGGTGATCCGGGCGGCAGGTCAGGCGCTCGCGTTCTGGCGGGCCCAGTGCATCGCCCCCGATCGGTGCGCGGACATTCGCGCCGCGTGTGCGGTGCTGGTCCGCGCGTGCGAGCGGCTGGTCGTCGACGGCGGCCGACTACCGGCTGGCGACGCGCGTGTCTGCGGATAGCCGGACGGATCGGCTCAGACCGCAACGAACCCGGCTACCCGGGTGCCCTCGCCCGGGCTCGACCGGACCCTCAGCGTGCCGCCGACCGATCCCAGGCGGGCAGCCAGGTAGTGCAGCGGCATCCGCCCGCCGGTGTCGAATCCCGGCCCGGTGTCGGCCACCTCGAAGCTCAGCCCCCGCGCGGAGGTGCGCAGCGTCAGGGTGACCGCGGCCCCCGGGACGTGCTTGTGCGCGTTGCTGACCGCCTCCAGGCAGGCCAGGTAGACGGTGGCCTCCACCTCCGACGGATACCGCCGGCCGGTCATCAGCGGGTCGACGTCGAGGGTGACCGTGCCCAGCGGCTCCAGCCGGCCCGTCAGCGCGGCCACCAGACCATGGTCGGCCAGGGGCAGCGACAGCAGCCCGGTCGCCGTGGTGTGCAGGACCTCCTCGGTGCTGGCGAGCAGCTGCCGCAGGCGGTCGAGGTGGTGGGCGGCCTCGGTCGGCTCACCTGCGCCGAGCTGGTGCTCGACCATGGCCAGCGACATCTGGAGGGCGACCATGTGGTGCTGGGCCCCGTCGTGCAGGTCGCGCTCCAGCTGGTAGCGCTGCTGCTCGATCTCGCCGGCGGCGCGCGAGCGTGCGTCGGCGAGCAGGGCGGCGCTGCGGCCGATCAGCTTCCCGGCCTCGTCGGCGCGGAGCTGGGACTGGACGTCCGACAGCAGCAGGCGGGTCACCGTCAGCAGCTCGGGCCACCGGCGTAGCCGCTCGCCGGCCTCCGCCGGGCGGACGAAGACGTCGGCGAGGACCTGCCGCCCGTCGTCGAGCCGGATCCTCGTGGTGCCCCCGGGCGCGGTCGCTGCCGATTCCCGGCCGTCACCGGGCCGGTCCGGGTTGGCCCGGCCGGCGGGGCCCCAGTGGTACTCCCGCACGCCGTCCCGGGCCGCCGCCTCGGCCGGGTCGTCGACGGCCAGGAGGGGAAGCCGCAGGTGGAGGGCGACCGACTCGGCGCCGAGGCCCTCACCGAGCGCCCGGGTCAAGGCCGCGGCCTGGGCCCCCGGCGGCGACCCCGGCGGCAGACCGTGCACCGCCTCGACCACCCGCGCCACATTTTCCTGCGGGCCTGGTGTGCCGGGAGGCTTTCCGGCTCGCGCGGTCGAGCGGGGCATCGGATGACTATAGGGCGTGACGTTTGCGGGGTCACGCGGCGCTCAGCGCGTAATCCTCCCGGTCGGGCGGATCTGCCAGGGCGGCCCGGACCGCGCGCATCGCGTAGTGCACCCGGCTCTTGACCGTGCCCACCGGAACGCCGAGCGCCGCGCTGACCTCCGCCGCGGTCCGACCCTTGAGGTACGTCTCCACCAGTGCGGCCCGGTGCTGCGGCCACAGCACGCCCAGGACCTGCTCGACGAGGAGGGAGTTCACCACGTCGGCCGTCACGTCCGGCGCGGCCACCGTGCCGGCGTTCTCGATCTCGACCTCGGCCGGTCGCGACCGCTGCGCGCGGTACCCGTCCATCACCAGGTTGTGGACCACCCGGCGCAGCCAGCCCAGCACGGATCCCCGGTCGTCGGTGAGCCGGTCGATGTGCGTCCACGCCCGCAGGAACGCCTCCTGCACGACGTCCTCGGCGCGTGCGGCGTCGCCTCCGGTGAGTCGCTGCGCGTACTTCAGCAGGGGCTGCTGATAGGCGCTCATCAGGTCGTGGAGGCGCCGGTCGCCGTCCACGGCGCTCATCCGTCGCGTGCTCCCCACTCGTTCTGTCATGCCTCGACAGTGCCGCTGAACGTCCGTTCACCGATACCGGGTGATCCCTGTTCCCGAGGGGGTTGTCCCTCTGGTGGGGGGAGGGCTGTCCCTACCTCTGCGGCACCGGGCGGGTCGACCGCCCGAACGGTGAACCCGGCGGAGCCGCGACACCGTGACCCATGTGGAGGACCCCCACACCGCCTGGCCCTCGGACCGGTACCGCGCCCGGGCGATCGGGCTCGCGTGACGGCGCCGCGGCGCCCAGACTGAAGAGGTGGGCATGCAGGACACTGACTTCCCGGCCGTGGGCATCGGGATCACGACCCACAACCGGGGCGCCGTGCTCGAGATGGCGTTGGAGGCGATCCGCAAGTACGCGCCCAGCGGCGCCGCGATCGTCGTGGTCGACGACGCCAGCGACGAGCCGGTCGAGGAGGCTACCTTCCGCTTCGACACCAACGCAGGCATCGCCCGGGCCAAAAACAAGTGCCTGGAGCTGCTCGTCGAGCAGGGCTGCACCCACCTGTTCCTGTTCGACGACGACTGCTGGCCGCTCGTGGACGGGTGGGAGCGGCCGTACCTGGAGAGCCCCGAGCCGCACCTGATGTACATCTTCACCGACACCCCGGCGGGCCGGCTGACCGACTCGACCGAGGTCTATCGGGACGAGCAGCTCAAGGCGTACACGCATCCCCGGGGCTGCATGCTCTACCTCGAGCGGCGGGTGCTGGACCGCGTGGGCGGGTACGACACGCGGTACGGCCGGTGGGGGTACGAACACGTGGACATCTCCAACCGGATCTACAACGCCGGCCTGACCTCGTTCCGGTTCGCGGACGTGGTGGGCAGCGAAGAGCTCATCTTCAGCTGCGACGAGCGCACCGCCGTGGGCTCCAGCGTGCCCGCCGTCGAGCGCTTCCATCTGGTACGCGACCTCAAGACGCGGTCCGAGGCGAGCTACCAGTCGGCCGAGTACCGCGAGTTCCGTACCCGTGCCGTGGGCGCGGCGGCGACCCACGGCGTGGTCCTGACCACGTACCTGACCGCGCAGCCCGACCCGCAGCGCGGCACGGCCTGGACGCCGGACTACGGCGATCTGGACGAGTTGCGCCGCTCCGTCGAGCGGCATGGCCGCCGGCTCGTCGTCCTGCACGACTGCCTCGACGTCGCGGACACCGATCTGGTGACGCATGTGCGGGTGCCGGCCGGTGGCGCCGGCACCTCACCGTACTTCCACCGGTGGCTCTGCTACTGGCGCTACCTGCGCGAACACCCCCAGATCGACCAGGTGTGGTGCGTCGACGGCACCGACGTCGAAATGCTGCGCGACCCCTTCCCGGAGATGGACGACCGGCTGTACCTGGGCGACGAGCAGCAGCCGCTGTGCATCCCGTGGATGGTCTACCAGCACGGCGGCAGCACCAAGCTGTTGGAGTTCCTGTCGACCAACCGCGGCATCCAGCTGCTCAACGCCGGAATCGCGGGTGGGCGGCGGGAGACCGTCCTGGAGTTCTGCCGGGACGTGTTCGAGTTCTGCGCCTCCAACGCCCGCGAGGCCGGTCCGGTCGACATGGGCCCGTTCAACTACGTGGCCCGGACCTGGTACGCCGGGATGATCGTGCACGGACGCCAGGTCAACACCGCTTTCCAGCAGTACGACCGCACCAGCACCGAGTCGTGGTGGCGGCACAAGTAGGCGGTCACGTTCGCGGCCCGGTGAACCCATCCGGCCCCCGGGGACGTGCCACAGATGAATCCGGGCGCGGGAAGGAGGGGCGGTAACCGTGGACGTGGACTTGTCGCCGGACACTGCGCGGGGCGATGACCGCGACGAGGTGGCGGAAGCGAACCTGCACGTGCTGCTGCTGCGGCTGGCGGGAACGTTGCAGGACGGGCTGCTGACCGACATCCGTGGCTGGCTGGCCGAGGGCCGCCGCCGGGACGTGGCGCAGGCGCTGGCCTTCGAGGCGGTCTCGCAGCCGCTGCAACTCGCCGGCGACGAGATCGAGCTGCTGCGGGTGGAGCTGATCCGTGGCGGCGCGGGCACCGACCTCGCGCTGGCGCTGGAGGAGCTGCGCGGGGAGCGCCCGTCGGCCCCGTGGCTGTTCCGCTCGGCCCTGCCGACCGGTGCGGACGAAGCCGGGCTGGTGGTACGGCCGCTGGACCGCACCGGCGAGCCGCCGGAGGGCCTCGACGCGGTGGAGCGGGCGCTCGTGGCCGAGGCGTCGGGCGTCCCCGGTATGCGCGCGGTCTGGCACTCGTGGCGGATGCCGTCGAACGCGCGGCCATGGCAGGAGCCGGTACGCGTCGCGGTGGTCAGCGTCGACGACACCCTGGAATCGATGCCCTCGCTGACCGTCCGGCTACGTCGGGTCATGGCCGGGGCCGGCGACGCGGACGCCCAGGTGGAGGTCTGCTGGGCCGGGCTCGACGTGCCGTTCTACCAGACCCTGGCCCGCTCGTGCGGCGCCCTGCTGTGGGCGTCGAGGCCGGCGGCGCCGATCACGACCGCCCGGGTCTTCGACGGGGTGGACCCGGTCCGCGGCCCGTGGTTCACCACCAATCGACCGGTGATCGCCGACGGCGCCGAGCGTGACCAGTTGATCGCCGCCCTGAGCTCGGCCGTGGTCATCACGTGGAGCAGCGCCCAGATGGCCGACGTGCTCGCGCCCGAGCGCGGCGACATCGTGCCGCTGCACCTGCGCACCGACGGCAGTTGGGTCTGGAGCGACGCGGTGACCTACTACCTGGAGAACTACGGCCTCGCGCCGGACCCGGACCTGGCCGCGCACCTGGGCGGGCCGGGCCTCGCCGAGCCGGCCGAGCCGCTGGACGAGATCTCCGTCCACCGCGCGCTCGTGCACCTGTTCGACGGCCGGTCCGGTGAGGCCGTGTGGCAGCCACCCGACCCCGGTGAGGGCCCGCTGGACCCGGACCAGTCGTCGGACCCGCCGAACCCCTGGCGGTCGGACGAGCCGGCCGGAGCTGACCCGGAGACCGGGGCGGAACGTCCGGTGCAACCGTGAGCCAGTTGCCTGCCGACCTGGCAATGCGGCTGGCGGCTCGCTCGCCCCTGCCGTCGTCCTGGGGACGCCCACCGACCGGCCCGCCTGGGGGAGACCGGGGCGTAGGACGGTACCTGCGCCACGCGTCGCAGGTGATGGGGGCTGCGATGGCGCGCATCCGGGCGGCGGATGCCGGCTCGCGGGCCCTGGTGCTGGCTCCCGGGCCGTGGGAGGTGCCGGGGTCGATCACCCCCGGGCCGGCCGGCTGGTTCAGCGTCGCGGTCGAGGCGAACGCGACCGGTTTCCGGCTGGGCGGCCGGTCGCTCACCGCGGCCGAACTGGCCAACCTGGTCTGGCGCTGCCCCAACTGGCGGGGCCGGCCCGTGCTGCTGGTCACCCAGCCATCGGCGCCGGCCGACGGCGCCGGACCGCTGCTGCGCCAGTTGTCCGTCGACCTGGGCGCGCCGGTCTACGCATCGGACGCCGGTGTCCGCTTCACCTTCGGCCGCGCCCTCGCCGACGGACAGTTCTGGTGCTGGAGACCCGGAGCCGACGGCGACGGGCCGGAGCCGGTGGGCCGCGTCCTGCCCGCATCAGGATCGATGCGTGTGTACCAGGGCCCCGCGCTCGGGGAGGGGGCGGACGCCGTGGCGCCGCCGGTGTCCGGCCCGGCCCCGCCGCAGGTTTCCGGCCCAGTCCCGCCGCCCGCTCCCGGCCCAGCCCTGCCGCAGGCTCCCGGCCCGGCCCCGTCGCCGGCTTCCGGTCCCGTCCCGGCGCCGCCGCCAGGGTTGCGGCCCTTGGCGATGCCGCTGGTCGAGATCCCCCGCATCGACCTCGGCGTCCATCCGGTGGCACTGCCAACGGTCGAGACGCCCCGGCCGGGACTGGGCAGCCAGCGGCCGTCGATCACCGGCCCCACGGCCGACGGTGACATCGACGCCGCAGGCCCGTCGTCCCGTCCGACCGTCGAGCCCGTCGAGCCCGTCGAGCCCGTCGAGCCCGTCGAGCCCGTCGAGACCGCCGGGACTCCCGGGACCGCCGAAACTGTCGAGACCGTCGGGATTGCCGAGACCGTCGGGACCGGCCTCGGCCTGGGTGGGTCGCGGCCGGCGGAACCGTCCCGTCCGGTGGCGGCGACCAATTTCGCCCCGGCGGCGCTGCGGCCGGTGGAGCCGGTCCTTCCGCCGACGGCGTCCGGCCTCGGTCCGCCCGGTCCGGTGGCACCGATCCGCCTCGACCCGGCCGCGATCCGGCCGCTCCGGCCGGTCGGTGCGACCAGGGTCGAGTCGGGTGAGCGCCGGCCGGTCGGTGCGACCGGCCTCGACTCGGGTGAGCGCCGGCCCGCGGGGTTGTCCTGGTTGCCGGTCCGGGCCGGGACCGAGGACGGTGACCGTGAGCGGATGCGGTCCGCGCTGGGGTGGAAGTTCCAGGCGCACTCCCGGACCGTGGCCCGGGCGCTGTCGCTGCATCCCGGGCTGCGCAGCGCGACCGGGTCGCATGATGCCGTGGCGGGGCTCGTCGCGGTCCTGGCCCTGCTCGACGGGGTCGGCGAGCGGGTCAACGGCGCGCTGCGCGGCACGGCCCCGCCCGACGAGGACGTCCAGATGCTGGCCAGGTGCGCCTGCGCGGGGCTGGTACAACTACCCGCCGTCGGCGCACCTGTCTACGGTGCGGCACCGGCCGGGCTGGACGTCGCGGCCCTCTACCGCCCCGGCGAGGTGGTGGTGGAGCCCGCGTTCACCGAGATGTCATTGACCGGCGGCGCCGCCGGCGCCGGACCGCTCTACGCGATCTGGTCGGCCACCGCGCGGCGCCTCGACCAGCTGCGAGCCCCCCAGGATGTGGCCTCCGGCAGGGGGAGGGCGATGTTCGCCGCAGGTTCCCGGTTCGCGGTGCTCGGCGTCGAAGCAGCCGGACCGGCCGGTACGCCCTGCGTGCTGCTGCGCGAGATGGCCCTCGACCGTCCCGACAGCGCGTTCGACGATCGGGTGGCCCGGAAGCTGCGCGAGGCCCTCGCCGCCCGACCGGATCGGGCACAAACCTCGACACCACTGCCGTGGCCGCTGGGGTTCGACGCCGAAAACCGCCGGTTCGCGACCCGGCCGGGTTCCACCGGCACGGACCGCCCCGTGACGGCCGTACCGGGGGCGACGACGGCCATGACGGCGCGTAAAGGAGTGAGACCGTGACCACCAGCGTGCTGTCGGTGTCGGCGAGGGACACCGGATGCCTGGCCGACATCTCCCGGGCCCTGGCCTCGGCGGCCCCCGGCGACACCGTGGCGGTGCGTCCCGGGGTGTACCGCGAGGCGCCGCTGTTCCAGCGGGACGTCGTCCTGGTCGCCGAGGACGGCCCTGGCACCGTCACGATCGAGGTGCCACCCGGCGGGGCGGTACTGGCCGCCGGTGGGGAGATCCTGATCCGGGACATCGTCATTCGCGGCGGCGACGAGCAGTTGCCGCTGCTGCAGGTCGCCGCCGGCCGCTTGCGGCTGGAGGGATGCAGGGTCGACGCCGTCGGGCCGGCCGCCATTCACGTCTGCGGTGGCGCGGTGGAGATGGCCGGGGGCTCGGTCACCAACACCGGCGGCGCCGGCGTCATCCACGAGTCCGGCTCGGGCGGTTACACCGGTGTGCGCCTGCACGACATCGCCCGCTGCGGCGTCATGGTGGCCGGTGCCTGCGAACCGGTGTTCCGGGACTGCACCTTCACCGGGCTCGGGGAGGCGGCGCTGTTGGCCGTCGGTTCGAGCGCCCCCCGGCTGGAGGGGTGCCGCATCGACGAGGTGGGGCAGTACGCGGTCGTCGCGCAGCAGGCCAGCCGGCCGCACCTGATCCGGACGACCGTGGTGGGCGGCGAGGTCGGGTTGCTCGTCTCCGACAAGGCGACCCCGGTGGTGGACGGGTGCGAGATCCTGGACGCCCGGGCGCACGCCGTCGTGACGATGGCCGACGCGGCGCCCACGCTGTCCGGGTCGCTGATCGCCCGCGCCCGCGGCCACGGGCTGCGCTGCGTGGGCAACTCCGCGCCGCGGCTGAGCCGCTGCGAGATCCGCGAGTCCGGTGCGCCCGGGGTGCTGGTCACCGACGAGGCGGCACCGCAACTGGCCGGTGGGGCGGTGGTGGGATGCGCCGACGCCGGTGTCTTCCTGACCGGTCACTCGCGGGCGCGGTTGGACGGCGTCAGCGTGCGGGACAGCGCGATCGGTGTCGCGGTCGAGGAGGAGGCCGCCCCGCACCTGACCGGCCTGTCCATCGAGGGGGTCCGGTACGGTCTGCACGCCGCCGGCGGCGGCGGCCGATTCGAGGACGGTCACGTCACCGGTGCCAGCGCCGCGGGTGCCCGGGTCGCGGGCACCGCGGCCACGGCGCTGTTCAACTCCCGGTTCACCGGCTGCCGCATCGGCGTGGAGGTGGCCGGCGGTGCCCGAGCCGAGCTGTCCTCGCTGTCGGTGGAGGACTCCGGTGGCGCGGGCGTGCTGGCCGGCGGGCCCTGCGCGGTGACCGTGTCCCGCAGCCGCATCAGCGGCAGCCGGGGTCCGGGCGTGCGGGCCGGCTCCGGCAGCACGGTCGACGCGACCGACTGCGAGATCGTGGGCAACCAGGGACCGGGGGTCCTCGTCGAGACCGACCTGCCGGTCCGGCTGCGCGGCGGGGTGATTCGCGGCAACGGCGGCGTCGCGGTGGACGCGCCCAGCCCGAGGGCCGCCATCGAGGTGATCGACGTCGACGCCGGCCACAACGCCCTGCCGGTCCAGCTGCCGGCGCGGCCCGCCGGTCGCCCGCCGGCCGCAGGATCCGGCTCCCCGGCCACACCGGCCGCGCCCCACGCCGGCCTGGGGGGCACCGGCGCGGACGCGTGGCGGGAGCCGCCGGTGCCCGATGACACCATGCCGACCGCGCCGCCCGTCCCGACCGGCGCCGACCCGAGGCCGGACCCGTCGCGGAATCCGGCCGCCGGCCCCCCTGTCGACGGGGCGCCCGGTGGCGGGGGCGAGGGTGACGCCGTGGCGGCTCTCCTGGCTGAGCTGGATGCCCTGGTCGGGTTGGCCGGGGTCAAGCGCGAGGTCGCCACCCTGGTCGGGCTGAACCAGATCGCCAAGCGCCGGCGGGAGGCCCGGCTGCACGTACCGCCCATGTCCCGCCACCTGGTGTTCGCCGGGCCGCCCGGCACCGGAAAGACCACCGTGGCCCGGATCTTCGCCCGGGTTCTGGCCACGCTCGGGGTGCTCTCCGGCGGGCAGCTGGTGGAGGTGTCCCGCTCCGACCTGGTCGCCGAGCACGTCGGCGGTACGGCGGTCAAGACCACGGCGAAGTTCGAGGAGGCCCTGGGTGGCGTCCTGTTCATCGACGAGGCGTACACCCTCGCGCCCGACGGCGGCCACGACTTCGGCCGTGAGGCGGTCGACACGCTGGTGAAGCTGATGGAGGACCACCGGGACGAGGTCGTCGTGGTGGTCGCGGGGTACGCGCCGAACATGCGGACGTTCCTGGCCGCCAACCCCGGTCTGGAGTCCCGCTTCTCCCGCACCATCCAGTTCGACAGCTACTCCGACGACGAGCTGGCCACCATCGTCGAACGGCTGTGCCGCACCCATCACTACGTGCTGGAGTACGAGACGCGGCAGGCCCTGGTGCGGCACTTCTCCGAGCAGGCCCGGAGCGAGACGTTCGGCAACGCGAGACTGGCCCGGCAGGTCTTCGAGGACATGCTGGGGCGCCAGGCGTACCGGCTGTCGCACAACCCGCGGACCCCGGACATCGAGCTGGCCCGGTTGCTGCCGGAGGATCTGGGCGAGTCGTCGGCCGCGCAGCCGGAGCCGGCCAGCCGGCGGCAGGTCGTCGACGACCTGCTCGGGCGGCTGAACGCGATGGTCGGCCTGGACGACGTCAAGCGGGAGGTGGCCGACGTCATCGACCTGATCACCTCCACCGAGGCCCGGAACCGGGCCGGGCTGCCCACCCCGACCATCTCCCGGCATCTGGTCTTCGCCGGTGCGCCCGGCACCGGCAAGACGAGCGTGGCCCGGCTGTACGGGCAACTGCTCAACGCGATGGGCGTGCTGCGGACCGGTCAGCTCGTCGAGGTCTCCCGGGCCGACCTGGTCGGGCAGTACGTGGGGCACACCGCGGTCAAGACCACCGATGTCTTCAACCGGGCGAGAGGGGGCGTGCTCTTCATCGACGAGGCGTACGCGCTGGCCGGTGAGGGCAACGACTTCGGCCGCGAGGCGATCGACACGCTGGTGAAGCTGATGGAGGACCACCGGGACGACGTGGTGGTGATCGCCGCCGGGTACACCGGTGACATGCGGCGGTTCCTGGCCAACAACGTCGGCCTGGCCTCGCGGTTCAGCCGTCAGATCCCGTTCGCCTCCTACACCGCGTCCGAGCTCGTCTCCGTGCTGCAGACGCTGGCCCGGGACGGCGGCTTCGATTTCAGCAACGACAGCATCCCGCTGCTGTACCGGCACTTCGACGGCCTGACCCGGGACGAGACCTTCGGCAACGGCCGGTACGCCCGCCAGCTGCTGGAGCGGGCCATCACCAAGCAGGCCAACCGGCTGCGCGGCGGCGTCGCGCCGACGGTGGAGGAGATGCGGCAGCTGTGCGCGGCGGATGTGCGGGCGGCCGTGGCGGCCTGACCACGACCGTACGAGCGGCGTCGGCCGGCCTGGCCGGCCTGGCCGGCGCCGCCACACCGTGCCCGGCGGGCCGGCCGCACCGGGCCGCGGGTCGATGGATTTCGACGAACATGCCGGTACGGCAAACCCTTCGCGCCCCGGATCCGTGTTCTGAGTGTGAGCACCAAACCTTACCGGCGGCCGGCCCGCCGCAACGGACCCGAGCTCCCGCACGGCGACATCGCCCTGCAGGAGCCTCCGGTCGTCCCGGAGGCCCAGCCCGGCGGGTTCCGCTCGGTCGGGATGGTCCTGCCCACCCTGCTGATGAGCGGCGGGATGATGTTCATGTTCTTCGGGCGGGGCACGCTCGACAGCCCGATGGGCATGGTCATGATCGTGATGATGGGCGGCGGCATGCTGGGCATGGTCGCCATGCAGATGACGATGACCTCCGGCAACCGCAAGGACCAGATCAACGGTGACCGTCGCGACTACTTCCGTTACCTGTCGCAGACCCGCCAACAGGTTCGGGAGTACGCCGAGAAGCAGCGGGGCGCGCTGGCCTGGCGTCACCCGCACCCGGAGTCGCTGTGGTCGCTGGCGATGACCAGTCGGCTGTGGGAGCGCCGGCCGACCCACCCGGACTTCGCCGAGATCCGGATCGGGACCGGCTCCCAGCGCCTGGCGGTGCGCATCACCCCGGTGGAGAGCAAGCCGGTGGAGGACCTGGAACCGGTCTGCGCCAAGGCCCTGCGGCGGTTCATCAAGGCGTACGCGACGCTGCCCGACCAGCCGGTGGCGCTGTGCCTGTCGGGGTTCGCGCACGTGCGGATCGGCGGCGACCGGGACGTGGCGCTGGGCATGGTGCGCGCCATGCTCGCCCAGCTCGTCACCTTCCACGCCCCCGACGAGCTGCGCCTGGCGGTGTGCGTGGGCGCCGAGCAGGCCCCGCAGTGGGAGTGGGTCAAGTGGCTGCCGCACGCCAAGCACGCCTCCGACGCCGACGCGGCCGGTGCGGTCCGGCTGTGCGGCAGCACGCTGGAGGAGGTGGAGCGGCTGCTGGGCGCCGACTTCGCGGCCCGATCACGGTACGACGGCCAAGCCCAGCCCTCGCGCGACGAGCCGTTCGTCGTCGTGGTCTGCGACGGCGGGGTCATCCCGCCGGGCGCCCGGCTCGTCGTCTCCGGATACCGCAACGCGGTCCTGATCGACTTCGGCGGGCGCGGCGCGGCGGGGGACGAGCAGGTGCTCAATCTGGACGTGTCCGAAACGGACGTGCAGATGGTGGAGCGCGACCACGTGGGCCGGGAGGTGCGTACCCGGCTCGCCGCTCCGGACGGCCTGGACCCGGTGCGCCTGCGGGCCCTGGCGCGCATCATGGCCCGGCACGGCACCAAGGTCACCGGCGAGCAGCCCTCCAGCGGGCTCAACGCGGTCCTCGACCTGCCCGACCTGCTGAACATCGCCGATCTGGACGAGTTCGACCCCACCGAGCTGTGGCGCGGTCGGGCAGCGGTGGACCGGTTGCGGGTGCCGATCGGGGTGGCGGCGGACGGCTCCGCGATCGACCTGGACATCAAGGAGTCGGCCGAGGGCGGGATGGGGCCGCACGGCATGCTGATCGGCGCGACCGGGTCGGGCAAGAGCGAGCTGCTGCGTACCCTCGTGCTGGCCCTGGCCGCCACCCACTCCTCCGAGACGCTCAACTTCGTGCTCGTGGACTTCAAGGGCGGCGCCACGTTCGTGGGGCTCGACCGGCTGCCGCACGTGTCCGCGCTGATCACCAACCTGGCCGACGAGGCCGCGCTGGTCGACCGGATGCAGGCCGCCGTCCACGGGGAGCTGATCCGCCGGCAGGAGTTGCTGCGCCGGGCGGGGAACTTCAGCTCGGTGCGCGACTACGAGAAGGCGCGCGCGGACGGGATGGACCTCGACCCGCTGCCCACGCTGTTCGTCATCGTGGACGAGTTCAGTGAGCTGATCGCCGCGAATCCGGACTTCATCCAGCTGTTTGTCATGATCGGCCGACTCGGCCGGTCGCTCGCGGTCCACCTGCTGCTGGCCTCGCAGCGGCTGGAGGACGGCCGCATCCACCAGTTGGAGGGGCACCTGTCGTACCGCATCGGGTTGCGCACCTTCTCCGCGATGGAGTCGCGGGCGGTCATCGGCGTGCCGGACGCCTACGAACTGCCGGCCGAGCCGGGCAACGGATACCTGCGCTCCAGCGTCACCAGCATCACCCGGTTCAAGGCCGCGTACGTGTCCGGTCCGCACCGGGTACGCGGCGTCAAGCTGCATCACGCGGTGATCGCCAGCCAGGTCGTCCCGTTCACCGCCCGGCCCCTGTCGTTCTCGACGCCGCCGGTGAGCCAGGTGCCGGACCAGACGCCGGACCAGCCGGTCGACACCGGCACCACCGTGCTGCACGCGCTGGTGGACCGCCTCGTCGACCAGGGGCCGCCCGCTCACCAGGTCTGGTTGCCGCCCATGGAGCACGCGCCGACGCTGGACGAGGTGCTCCCGCCGCTGCTGCCCGATCCCGAGCACGGGCTGCGCCCGGTGGACGCGGGCCGGCAGACGTACCTGCGGGTGCCGCTCGGCCTCATCGACAAGCCGTTCGAGCAGCTGCGCGATCTGCTCGTGGTGGATCTGGGCGGTGTCGGCGGCCACGTCGGCGTCGCCGGGGGGCCGCAGAGCGGCAAGAGCACCCTGCTGCGGTCGCTGGTGTGCGGGCTGGCCCTGACCCACTCCCCGCACCAGCTGCAGTTCTACTGCATCGACTTCGGCGGTGGGTCCCTGGCCGGGCTCGCCGGCCTGCCCCACATCGGCGGGGTGACCGGCCGGCACCAGCCGGAGCGGGTGCTGCGGACGGTGGCCGAGGTCCGCTCGATCCTGGTCGACCGGGAACGCCGGTACGCGGAGCTGGGCATCCACGGTCGCGACATGTACCGGCAGGCCCAGGCGGCCGGCAAGATCCCGCAGGACCGCTTCGGCGACGTCTTCCTGGTGGTGGACGGATGGTTCACGCTGCGCCAGGAGTTCGAGGCGGCCGAGGAGATGGCCCGTGAGATCGCGGGGCGGGGCCTGAACTACGGCATCCACGTGATGTGCACGATGAGCCGGTGGTCCGAGCTGCACATGTCCATGCGGGACAAGATCGGCACCCGCCTGGAGCTGCGCCTGGGTGACCCGGTCGAGTCCGGGATCGACCTGCGCGCGGCGGCGCAGGTGCCCCGCCGGCCCGGTCACGGCCTGACCGAGTCGAAGCTGCACTTCCTGGGCGCGCTGCCCCGCATCGACGGCGTCCAGTCGGCCGAGGGGCTCGACGCCGCAGCCGAGGAACTGGTGTCGGCGATCGTGGACAACTGGCCCGGGGAGCGGGCCGCCGAGGTCCGGACGCTGCCACTGGCACTCCCGATGGACGAACTGCCGACGCCGGAGCCGGCGCGCGTCGCGCTGGGGGTCGACGAGGATCGGCTAGCGCCGGTGTGGCACGACTTCCGGGCGATGCCCCACCTGACCGTGCTCGGGGACACCGAGAGCGGCAAGACCAACCTGCTGCGCCTGGTGGCCCGCGCGGTCGCGGCGAGTCACACGCCGGCGCAGGCCCGCATCATGGCGGTCGACTACCGGCGGCAGCTCTTCGACGACATCCCGGAGGCCTACCGGTTGGGCTACTCGGTCTCCCCGGACAGCACCCGGAACACGGTGGGGGAGGCGCTCGCCGGGCTGGCGCAGCGGGTGCCAGGCCCGGACATCACCCCGGAGCAGCTGCGCGCCCGCGACTGGTGGAGCGGCCCCGAACTGTTCGTCCTGGTGGACGACTACGAGCTGCTGGCCGGGCACGACAACCCGCTGGCCGGGCTGATTCCGCTGCTTCCCCAGGGCGGCGACATCGGCCTGCACGTGGTCGTCGCCCGGGCCGCCGCCGGGGCGATGCGGCTGTCGATGGACCCGCTGCTGCGGCGGATCCAGGAGCTGAACACCCCGGACGTCGCCCTGTCCTGCCCACCGACCGAGGGCCCGCTGCTGGGCAGCACCAAGCCCCGGTCGCTGCCGCCGGGACGGGCCCAGCTGTGCACCCGGCGCGGCAGCCGGCTGATCCAGACCGCCCTGGTCCCGGCCCCCGCCGACCAGACCAGCTCGGACCGATGACGCGCACCGGCACCCGCCCGCGCCCGTCGGGCACACCGTCGACTCCCGGGCCCGACCGTCCCGTTGCCGCTGCTGTCGCCGCCGCCCCGCCGCCCCATCTGGTCCCCGGGCCCGATCGGACGGCTGCCGTCCCGCCGCCGCCCCGTCCGGTTTCCGGGGCGGCGGAGGAGCTGGCGCGGCGGCTGCGGACCGTGGCCTGCCTGCCCGGGCCGTCGGCCGTGCCGACCGCGTGGCCGTGCGACGGGGCGCTGCTGGGCTGGCTGCGCCAGTTGACCTACCCCGGCCTGTACACCTGGTCGGTCGAGGAGAACCTGGCTCGCCGCTGGATCGGCGGCGACATCTTCCACACCCGGCGCGCGCCCGACGCGCCGGGCTTCCTCACCGGCGTCGACCTGCGCCGCCTGCCGCCGTACCTGGTCGCGCCGCTGTTGCGGCGGATCAGTATGACCCGTGCCGCACCGCGCGCCGCCGACCTGACGCCCGACGCCCTGGCCGCGGACGCCGGCCGGGTCAGCACGTACGCGCGGGCCGGCTCCGACCGGCGCTGGGGGCAGCCGGAGCAGACGCCACCGCTGCCGGAGACCACCGTCATCCCGCACGTCGTGCACGGCATCTGGCTCGGCCGGGCGCTGCCCGCGACGAACAGCTTCTGGGTCAACTACGGTGCCGCCGCCGCCCACTACGCCGGCGAGGTCGACTTCGTACTGTGGACCGACATCCCCCGCGCCCGGTTCGACGCGGCCCGCGTGCCCCCGCCCGCCCGGCCCGACCCACCCGGCAGGCCCGACCCGCTGGCCCCGGTCCGCGACCTGCTCGCGTGGGCCGCCACCCACGGCATCCACCTGGTCAACGTGTCCGAGGTGTTCCACGCGAGCGCGCCGATGACCCTGCACACCCCGTTCGCCCTGGAGCTGGGTCAGCGGTCGCCGCAGGCCTTCGCGGCCGCCAGCGACCACCTGCGGGTCGAGGTGGTGCACCGCTTCGGCGGCCTGTACGCCGACGGGGACCTGCACTTCCTGCCCGACGTCGCGGCCCCGCCCGAGGAGGCGGCCGGCGGCCCCGACCGTGCCGACGCGGTGCCGGCCGACGAGGCGGTGCCGACCAACGACGCCGTGCCGACCAACGACGCCGTGCCGACCAACGACGCCGTGCCGACCAACGACGCCGTGCCGGGTGACGATGCCGGGTCGGGCGGCGGCGGGAACGGGTACCGGCTGTTCCGTGGCCGGTGGCGGGGCCGGCCGGACGCCGACGGGCCGACCCGGCTGCCGGCGCTGTTCGACCGGGTCGCCGCGTCGCCGCACGGGTTCACCCTCAACGCGCTCACCGACGAGATCGTCCTCAACGACGTCATCCTGGCGCCGTCGGGGCATCCCGCGCTGGCACTGTGGCTGGAGGGCGCGCGGTACAACTACCTGCGGGACCAGCGGACGATGTTCGCCGCCGGTGAGCCCGCGCAGCCCGGCCCCGGTCCTGGCGGTGAGCCGGAGCGGCCCGCCAGCCTTGTCGGTGAGCCGGCGACGTGGACCTGGGCGGTCACCCCGGGACGGACCGGCCGGGTCCACCACTGGCTGCTGGCGAGGCTGGGCATCACCGCCGCCGAGCTGGTCAAGCCGGCGCCCGCGGTGCGCGGGAACAGCGAGCTGAGCTGGCTGCCGCCGGTGACCGGCGAGCCACCGGTCGCCTGCCTGGACCCGGATCCGCTGCCGACGCTGATCGACTGCGTGAACCTGCTGCGCTGGCAGTACCTGTCGCGTGGTGGGGACCTGGCCCTCACCGCCGTCGCCCCGCTGATCCGTGGGCTGCCGGACCCGGACCTGGCGTGGACCGCGCTGCTGCTCGCCTTCGGGGACCTCAGCACCGACCTCGGGGCGGTCACGTCGGTCACCGACCGCCGGCGCAACCAGGACCAGACCCTGGATGTCGTCGCGCTGCCGCCCGAGGCGGAGGCGCTGCTGGACCGTACCGCCGAACCAGACATCTGGTTCGGCTCCGAGGCCGGCACCGGCCGGGAGTTCTGGTTCCTGGGCGCGCGGACCGTCCCGGCCCGCCTGCGGACGGCGCGGTGACATGCCACCGCTGCCCGCCGAGACGGTGAACTCCGTACGAGAGCCAGGCGTGCTAGAGATATGAGCCAGGATCGCGGGGAACTCTGTCGGCTGCTGGTCGTGGGACCGACCAGCCAGGTCGACGTGAGCCTACCCACCCACATCCCGCTGGCCGACATGATGCCGGCCCTGCTGAGCGCACTCGGCCCCGACCTCGCCGACCGGGGGCTGGAGCACAGCGGCTGGATCGCGCGCCGGCTCGGCGGGCCGGCGTTGGACGAGTCGCGCACCGTCGCCGATCTGGAGCTGCTCGACGGGGAGATGGTCTACGTGCGTCCCCGCACGGACCAGATTCCGCCGTTGGCCTACGACGATCTCATCGACGGCGTCTCGGCCGGCATCAAGAAGCGGTCCGGGCTGTGGCGTCCGCAGACCACCCGGCTGGCCGCGTTGCTGCTGTTCGCCGTCTGGTTGGGCGCGGGTCTGGCTGCGATGCAGGGGTGGCGGGACGACGGGAGCCGCACGGTGCTGCTCGCGGCCTCGGCGGTGCTCTGCTGCGCCGCCGCGTACGCCGTGGCCCACAGGCTGGCCGACCGGGTGCTGGCCGGCATCCTGGGCGGCGCCTGCGTGACCGCGACGGTGCTCGTCGCCCTCGACGTGGTCGCGCAGAAGCTCTCGGGTGCCGAGGCCGAATCGGCCCTGACCGGGCTGATCTTCGTGGGGGCCACCGTCGGTGCGGTCACCGCGCTGCTGGTGTGCCTGTTGGTCGTTCCGCAAACCGGCAGGTGGCCGGTCATCGTCGGGCTGGCGTGCCTGTGGTTGCTCGTCACGGCTGCTGGCCTGTTGCGCGAGCAGGCCGGGCTGGGCTGGACCGCGGTCGCCGCGGTCCTGGTCACGGTGACCACGGTGCTGCGGCTGGCCGTGCCGGCGGCCACGTTCAAGCTCGCCGGCTTCACCCTGCCGGAGATGCCGGTCGAACCGGCGGAGCTGCAGAAGGACATCGAGCCGCACCCGGCGGCCGACGTGCTCGACGGGGCCGCCCTCGCGGACCACTTCATGACCGCCCTCTACACGGTGCTGGGGCTGGTCTCCGGGGTCGCGATGGTGTGGCTGGTGACCGCGCCGGGCTGGTCCGCCCCGTTGGCCGCCTGGCTGGCCGCCGCCGCCCAGATTCTCGTCACCCGCGCGATGACCAGCACCTGGCACCGGCTGGCGCTGGCCGGCCCGGCGCTGGTCGCCATGGTGGTCTGGTGCGTGACCGCAGCCGGTGGCCGGGGCACGTCGGCCGCGCTGTCGGCCATCGGCTTCTGCCTCGCCCTCGTGCTGGTCTGCGGTGCGGCTGCCCGGATGGCCAGCCGCCGACGGTTCAATCCGATCTGGGGCCGGTTGGGCGACTGGACGCACACCGTCGCGGTCGCCGCGCTGCTGCCGACGGCTGTGGTGATCATGGGTGTGATCGCGGTGATCCGGGCACGGGTGGGCTGACATGGCCTCCCGTCGGGATCAGGTGGATGCGCAGCGGCACATGATGGCCCGGGTGACCGGGGCGCTGGTGCGGGCCGAACCGGAGACCTCCGAGTCGCCGACCCGGCGGGACCGCACCGGCACCCTCGTCGGTGTGCTGCTCGGGGTCCTGCTGCTGGGCGTGGTCGCGATCTGGGCGATCTTCCCCGGGTCGTCGGGCTCGACCAAGTGGCAGCAGGCGGGCATGCTGGTCGTGGACGCCTCGACCGGAGCGCGGTACGTGCTGGTCTCCGGCCAGCTGCGGCCGGTGCACGACCTCGCCACGGCCACGCTGCTCGCCGGTAGCCGGCTCACCCCGATCACGGTGGACTCGTCCCAGCTCGGCAAGGTCTCCAGGGGCGAGCCCGTGGGCACGCCGGGCGGGCCGCAGGTCCTGCCGCCGGAGCGGATCAACCAGGGCGTGTGGCGCGTCTGCGACCAGGGCGCCGCGGGGGTCGTGGTGGACATCGACGTACCCGCGGCCCCGGCCCCCCTCGACCCGGGTGAGGCCCTGACGGTCATCGCGGCCGAGCGGACGTACCTGCTGTGGGGCGGGCGGCGACTGCTGCTCGGCCAGGCCTGGGTGGCCGACGTGCTGGGGCTGGGGCTGTCGGCCCCGGTGCCGGTCGCCCCGTCCTGGATCGACCTGATCCCGCTCGCCGGCAGCGCCGGCCCGGCGGTCGTTCCGGACGCCGGCAGACCCGGGCCGACGGTGGCCGGCCGGCGGACATCGGTCGGTGACCTGTTCCGCGTCGACCTGGGTAACGGGACGGTCGGCCAGTACCTGATGACCACCGACGGGCTGGCGCCGCTGACTGCCACCGAGTACCTGCTGGAGCGGGCCCGGCCGGGCTCCTCCGGGGAGACCACCATCACCCCGGCCGACCTGGCCGCCACCCCCCGGCGCACCCTGGCCCGTCCGCTGACCACGCTGCCGGCGACCCCGCCGAAGCCCCGGGCCGCCCCGGACGGCACCGCGGTCTGCCTGGAGTTCACGGGCCGGTCCGAGGACGGGCCGACGGTCGTGCTGACGACCAGGGTCGCCGTGCCGCCGGCCGCCGGCGGGGAGACCACACCCGGCGGCGGGGCCAAGCCCGGCGGGGAGACCACACCCGGCGGGGAGGCCAAGCCCGGCGGGGAGGCCAAGCCCGGCGGTGGGACCAAACCCCGGGCGACGGTGCGGGTCGCGCCGGGCGGAGGTGCCCTGCTGCGGCCTGCGGGCGAGGCCCCCGCCTGGCCGGCGCAGCAGCCGCCGAACACCCTCGTCGACGAGCGGGGCGTCAGGTACCAGGTCGCCGCAGCCGACCTCACCGCCCTGGGGTACGCGCCCGAGCAGGCCGTCGTGATGCCACCGGCGCTGGTCGGCCTGCTGCCGACCGGCCCCGCTCTGGTCCGCCCCGGAGGGGGGTGACGCCGCCAGCTCCACGAAGCCGATCCCACCGGCCCCCCCGGGGCACCGCACAACACATCACCCACCCGACCGGCGATGGGACATCGCCGGAGCGCAGACAGGGAGAGCAGCATGGCAGCAGGGGGAATTGTCGCTGATCAAGCGACTATCACCGGCATGGTCAGCCAGTTCAACACCACCCAGGGCGAGTGCAAGAACATCGCGGCGGCGGTCGAGAGCGCGCGCGCCGAGCTCCTCATGAAGTGGCAGAGCGACGCGGCCGCGCCGAAGTTCCTACAGGCCATCGACCAGTGGATGGCCGGCTTCCAGCGGGTCCGGCAGAGCCTCGACCTGCTCAACGAGAACATGCAGACCTACTCGAACCTGACGGCCTCGACCGAGGACACCACCACCTCGTATGCCGGCGGATGGGCCACGCCCTGACGCCGGACCCGCCGACCCGCCTACCCATCTGACAGCGAAACGTGAAGGAGGCCGAGGATGGCCAACTACAACATCAATCCCGCCGCGGCGACGGAGGTCGTTCAGGAACTCGTCGCGGTGACCGGCAAGCTGGATGATTCGCTGCAGGCGCTGCAGGTCTCGGTGCAGCGGTTCACAGTGGCCAACAACGGCCAGGCGCCCGAGGCCTACGCCGCTGCCCAGGCACAGTGGAACCAGGGCCAGATCGAGATGAAGGCGGCCCTGGGCGTTGGCCAGCAGCGCCTCCAGGAAATCATTCACGCCTACGTCAACGGCGACAACAGAGGCACGGCAATCTTCAGTTAGGCCCCAACGTCCGGACGCGTCGCGGTCTGGTGCGCCGGCCTGCATCGGGGCACCGGGCCGCGACTTCCGCTGGGAGGAAATGCGATGAAGAACAATCCGATCGTCATCAACGAGGAATACCTCAAGAAGCTGCAGAAGACCTACTCCGACCAGGTGGACAGCATCGACGAGCTGTACGGCAAGGTCTTCAAGTACGGTAATCTTCCGGAGTCGAACGTCGACCTGACCAAGCCGTTCGTGATGAGGCTCGGAGGGGCGAACTTCTCCGAGGCGGTGGACGTGGTGGCCTCGATCGACGGTGTCCGGTCGGGGGTGGCCGGGCGGATCAAGAGCGCGCGCGGGGAGATCTACACGCTGGAGCACGGGGTCAAGTTCCTGCTGGCCGACTCCGAAGCCACTGAGCAGTTGAGCACGCTCAGCGCCGAGCAGTTCGAGTACTTCATGCCCAAGTCGGCGGGATAGTAATGACCAACATCAGTACGATCGAGGATGTCCTGGAGAGCATCCTCGGTCTCGTGCTCGGCGGCGCGCCCGGACAGCACAGCCTGGCCACATCCTCCGGCAGCGGAGGCGGCCAGTCCGGGGCGGGCAAGAGCGCGATCAACGGCGCCTTCCGGCCGGCCGCCGTCAGGGGCTCCGGGTCCTGGCTGATCGCGCAGTCGTCCACGCTCACTCACACCGGCGGCTGGGCGCCGGAGTACAACAAGGACGCGGTCACCTTCTACCGGTGGTATGACTCAGCCGGCGCCACGAAGAAGATCACCCGCGTGACGGTGTGGGTGGGAGTGACCAACAGAGACAACAAGCAGGGGCAGGAACGCAACACCGACGATCCGAACGCGACGGTCAATGGCGCGGCCAACCCGGTCATCGCCCTGGGCACCGCCTGGGAGCGGGTGCGCAACGAGATTCCCCAGGTGGCGGGGAGGGGCACTTCGTTCGACCCGGACTCGCTGCAGGCCGTCCGGCAGGTGTTGACCTTCCTGACCACCCGCGCCACGAGCATCTCCGGCACCCTGTCGACCCAGGTCAAGCAGGTGAACATCAAGAGCCCCGAATTCAAGGGCTCCGCGGAGTCGGCCTGGTACCACCGAGTGCTCACCGCGAACCACTACCTCAGCGACATCCAGACCCAGAACAAGCGGTGGGATGGCGCGCTGAGCTCGATGGTCACGGCGTCCGAGGCGTTCGTCAAGGCCCTGCTGACCGCCACCAGCACGTGGTCCCAGATCACCCCGATCGGCACCTGGCAGCATCCGTACCGGGTCATCGCGGCCATGTTCAACGGCAGCACCCTCCAGTACGGAGACAGCGGGAACAACCCCTCGAACGCGTGGAACCTCGGCACCCAGTACTCGGACGCCGCGAGCAAGTACACGTTCGAGGAGAACGGCGACGCGAACGAGCCCACGGTGCTCTGGACCCCGCCGGGATGGCTGGGCTGGCAACCGTTCGACGCGTTCAACCTCGGCGAGTGGAACAGGCTGGAGGTGCATCTGCGCCAGAAATGGGTCGACAACCTCATCACCACCTTCGCGCCCGTGCTCACCGAGGCGGCGAAACTGGTGACGGCGTTCACGGGTGCGCGCAACCAGCTGACCGTCACGGCCCCGGATCCGGTGCCGCCCCTGCCGATGCCCAACCAGGCCGCCGGGCCGAACGGGTACAACCCGTTCGCGAATATCGGCAATCCGTTTGCCAACATCGGCAATCCGTTCGCGAATATCGGCAATCCGTTCGCCAACATCGGTAATCCTTTTGCGAACGTCGGCAATCCGTTTGCGAACGTCGGTAACCCGTTTGCGAACGTCGGTAATCCGTTCGCCAACGTCGGCAATCCGTATGCGAATACGCCGAGTGGTGCGGGGGCGAACTTCGGGTTGGATCCGTTTGCGAACACGCCGGGTGGTGGGGCGTCGAGTTTCGGGCTGAATCCGTTCGCGAACACGCCGGGTGGTGGGGCGTCGAGTTTCGGGCTGAATCCGTTCGCCAACGCTCCGGGCAGTGCCGGGTTCCAGGCGTCGAGTCCGTTCACCAACGGCGGCGGTGTCGGGTCCTCCCCGCAGTCGCTGGGCGGGCTGACGTCGGATCAGCTCCGACAGCTGGACTCGGCGGGACTGCTCGACAACGTGCCGCTTACCCCTGAGCAGGCAGATTTCCTGCGCCGTAACGGCCTCGGGGTCCCGGCCGGCGAGAACCCGATGCTGGGTCAGCTCACCCCGGCGCAGCTCGACGCGCTACGGCGGGCCGGGCTGCTGGACGAGACTCCGCTGACCGCTGCGCAGCGGGCCAACCTCAACCTGCCGAACGCGGTGGGGGGCCTGCAGCAGCTGGAGACCTGGCCGACGTCCCCGGTGGACACCAGCAAGTTCCCGACGAAGGTCGACGGCCTGGACGTGTCGCCGCTCCCGCCGAAGACCGGTGCGGACATGGTCATCGGAGACGTGAGCCTGCCCGGCGCGGGGGCACACCCGACCATTCCCGGTCTGGTGGTCGGCACCGGCGGCCTGTCCTCGGTGCCCGGCGTGTCCGGCACACCGGGCGGGCTGAGCCAGGCCGGGCTGGGCCTGGCCCCCGGCGGGGCGGGGACCGCCGGCATCGGCAAGGGGGTGGGTGGCGTGCCGGGCGCGGTCGGGAACACCGGCCTGCCCGGCGGATCGAACGCGGCCGCGCAGATGGGCGGCGGCATGCCCTTCATGCCCGGAATGATGGGCGGCCCCGGCATGGGGGGCAACCAGGACCGGGAGCGCCAGCGCAACACCTGGCTCAAGGAGGACGAGCGGGTCTGGGGGACCGATCCGGAGTGCGCGCCCGCGGTGATCGGCCGGCGGGGAAAGCCGAACCGGGGCGAGGACGACGAGTACCCGACGTCCGGCGACGTGCGGAACCCGACGCAGGACGAACGCCGCCCGTACCGGGGACGGTGATCAGCCGGGGCGCCGGGTGAACCCGGCGCCCCGGTTCGGGCGTGAGGCTTACAGAGGAGGTGCCCGATGGGATCACTGGGGGATGAGGAACTGCTGGCCGAGATGAGGTCGGCGCTGGAGCAGGTCCAGGCCGCGTCCGATCGCGTACGCCAGCAGGTGCAGCAGGCGAAGATCACCGTCCGGGACAAGGAGCGGCTGCTGTCGGTGACCGTGGGTGGGCAGGGTGAGCTTCAGCAGCTCACTTTCCACGGCGACGCGTACCGTCGGCTCGCACCGGCCGAGCTGGCGGACCTGATCGTGAAGACCGCCGGGCGGGCGCGTGACGACGCCCAGCGCAAGCTGATGGCCAGCACCGCCGCGCTGACCGATGATCTGCCCCGACTGCACGACACCGCGCGCCAGGCGGCCTCGGTCGACGAGCTGATCGAGGGCATCGTGGGCATGGTCAGCGCCGCGGGCGACGGGTCGCCGGGCGCGGGGAGGACCGCATGAGCGGGTCGATCGAGTTCTCCGGGGACGCGCTCGCCCAGCGGGTGCCGCTGCTGGGCCAGTTCCGGACGGACCTGGAGAACACCCTCACGCCGCTGGTGGACATCGCGGCGTGCCGGTGGGCCGCCGGCGCGCCCGCCGACGACGAGTTCACGATGCAGGTCCGCGAGGCCGTGCGGAAGATGATGGCCGAGTACGTGCTCCCGGCCTACGTCCAACTCGGTGAGTCGGTGGGTCTGCAGGGCGACAAGCTGGATCTGGTGCGGCGCATCGGTGAGCAGACCGAGTCCGGCAACAGCGAGATCGCCGGCGGATGGGGCGGCGGCAGCCGGCACGGCTGAGGTCCCTCGGATCTTTCCCGGCGTTCGGCAGAAAGGGTACGTGCCACGATGATCACGGCCGGCGGTCCCATCGTTGAGGTCGACGAAGGGACGATGCGCGCCCTCGAGGTGTTCACCGGTAGCCGGTTGCCCCGCGCGAACGTCGGGATGTTGCTGCGCGACGCGGTTGCCCTGAGTGCGCTGGCGGATCGGGTCCGCGACCTGCTGGGGCCGAATCTGGTCCAGACGATCCGGGCGGTGGGCGCCTCGGTGGAGGGGAACACCGCCGCCCGGTTCGTCGCCCAGACCGCGCCGTTCGTGGCGACGAGCCCGGCCTTCCTGCTCCAGGTGGCCGGCATTCAGGACCAGACCGCC
This sequence comes from Micromonospora rubida, assembly GCF_009908295.1. Lineage (GTDB taxonomy): Bacteria > Actinomycetota > Actinomycetes > Mycobacteriales > Micromonosporaceae > Micromonospora > Micromonospora rubida. The sequence goes on along the minus strand of NZ_JAAALO010000001.1, from coordinate 1,004,248 downwards.
GAGGCGATGCGCGGCTACGCCGTCGAGATGGACTACCTCAAGCGCCAGACCTTGATCATGTTCAGCTTCATGATGGCGGAACTCGCGATCGCCGCGGTCGAGGCGTTCTTCTCCCCGGCGTCGGCGGCGGCTCGGGTGGCGACGACGCGGTCCATCATCCAGACGGTGCTGCGTTCCACGCTGGTGCGCATCGCGGCGCGCAGCACGGCGATGCAGATGCTGTTCATGCCCGGCTCCGCGCTGCTGGCCCAGCTCTCGCAGATGGCCGACGGCATCCGGTCCGGTCTGGACTGGGGGGCGATCGGCAAGCAGGCCCTGTACGGGCTGGCGGTGGCCGCACTGAGCACGGCCGCCGTGCCGCTGTTCGGTAAGGGGACCGCCGCGTTCGGCAGCGGACTGACGAAGCTGGGCGTGAAGGAGGCGTGGCGGGGCCCGATCGTCGGGCTGACGACGCGGCCGGCCTTCGAGATCAGCCTTGAGGTGGGCGGCGGCGTCGGCGCCAGCCTCATCGTCGACCACAAGTACGACACCGGCAACGCCGGCGGCGACGCCGTCTCCGGTGCGGTCGAGTCCGGCACCGGAATGGCCGCGACCGGGCTCGGCAAGGGCGGACGCCGGGGCGCACAGGGTCTCGGGTTCATGCCGAACGTGCCACGGCTGCAACTGCCCGGCGGCACCGCCTTCTCCTCGACGGGCCAGCCTGTGCTGCCAACGGCCCGGGGCACGTCCGTGCGGTCACCGGCCCCGGACCCGGCAGCCCACCTGTCCCGCGGATCGACCCTTCCCCCGGGCACCGAGGGACCAGTTCCGGTGCCGATCACGCTGGGCCCGACAACGACCACCCTAGGTCCGGTGCCGCTCGTGTCGGTGCCGAGCTGGGTCGCCGCCACCGACATCCGCGTCGACGGGTGGCAGCGGTTGCAGCAGGACCTCGTCGACAGGTACGACACCCTGGCCGCGCAGTTCGCGCAGGCGAGGCAGGCCATCGCCGCGCTCCCGGTGCCGGTCGAGACCATCTTCACCCGGTGGCTCGGCGGCCCGACCGTCGCCACGCTGCTGACCGGCCTCGACCTGCCCCGGAACCTGCTCACCGAGCAGCACCTGGCCGGTGTCCGGAACCAGGCGGTGGAGCGGATCGTCGAGGCGGTGGCCCGCTCGGGCGCGTCCCCGCAGCAGATCATGGCCGCCCTGCCGGCGGAGTTCGACCGGCAGGCACTGCGGTCGGCGGCGCAACTGGCCGCGCAGTTCCAGGTCGACAGGTACTTCGACGCCGGCACACCCGTGCCGTCCGCCGTGCGGGAGGCGGCGGCCCAACAGGTACGGCTCCAGGTCGATCGCGGCCTCGACGCGATCCTGGGCACGGCACCGCTGCTGACCCCGGGCGGTTCGCTCGCCCCGCACGTGCAGACGGTGGTGAACGTGGTCCAGCAGGCGACCGGGGACCTGCCCGCCCGGGTCGCCTCCGTCCCCCACGCGCCCGCGGCCGGGGCCACGGGGACCCCGTTCGGGCCGGTGACGCTCGAGCAGCACGCGGCGCAGGCGGCCGAGGCCGCGCGCACCCAGTTCACCGCTTTGGCCGAGCGCCACGACGTCGACCCGGTCGGCGGCGTCAGTTCGGCCGACCCGGTCGGCGGCGGGAAACTCGCCGAGGCTTTCCAGCGGGAGTGGCTGGACGGCTACCGCTCCCTGTTCGCCCCGGACGCCGGCACGACGCCACCCCCTCCCGCCGTGGGCACGGTCGAGATCGACGCCGAGCGCTGGCGGCGGACCGGGGAGGCGTTCGACGTCAGCGGCTCCACCGTCACCCGCCCGCCGGACGGCGGCGAGCGGGTCGCGGTGCGGTACGCGCTGGTGCCCCGGCCCGACGCATGGGTGTTCGAGGTCCGGCTGCACCTGACCGGCCAGCCGGACGCCGCCCTCGACGCGGTCAGGCAGGCCACCCGCGAGGGCGTGCAGCGGTACCTGAACGATCCGGGGTACCGGCTGCCGTCGGTGGACGTGCCGATGCGGGTCGACGTGCGGTTCGTCGACGATCCCGGGCAGGCGCACGCCACGGTCACGGTCGGGACGCCGGCGAGCCGGACGGACCAGGCGCACTGGGCGCAGGGGCAGCCGCCGGCGTCGTACGCGCACGAGGTCCTGCACTTCCTCGGCGCCGTCGATCACCGCGCCCCGCGACCGCGCCGGGGTGACCCCACGATGGTGGACGCCGAGTCGGCGCTGATGGGCCACCACCACCCGGACGCGGAGCTGCCGGTCACCGAGGCCGATCTGCGGCAGATCGTGGAGACGCTGGCCCCGCACTACGCCGGGGTGGCCGGCAGCCACGGCCCGGTCCACCGCCCGGCCGGTGCCGCCAGCGCCGCGCAGGGCCCGAGCAGCGTGGCCGCGTTCTGGGACGAGGGCGTGGACACCCCGCCCGGGATGTCCGGCCAGGCGGCGGCGGTGTCGGAGAGCGGCCCGACGCCGATGTTCGCGGTGCCGGGCGACGGCTACTGTCTGCTGTACTCTCTCATCGCCGCCGATCCGGTCCTGGTCCGCGACGTGCTGGGCACGAGCCTCACCCCGGACCTGGGCACGTTCCTGTCCGACCCCGCCCGGGTGCGTGCCACCGTGACCGGGCTGGTCGGTTCGCGGGTGCCCCCGTTATCCCCGGTCGGGCGGGTGACCCGGCTGCTGCAGGCCCATGTCCGCCACTACCTCGACGCCAACGCCGGTCAGCTCCCGGCGGACGTGCTCCGTCAACGGGTCAACTTCCGGGAGCAGGTCGAACAGGACGTGACGAGGCACAGCCGCGAGCAGGTGCTGGGGCGGCTCGGGGAGCTGGGCCGGGGCCATGTCACGGACGCCGGCTTCCTGGCCCCGGAGCGGATCCGGCAGCGGTACCAGGAAGCGCGTGACGCTGCGATCGCATCGGGCGGCCCACACCCTGGTGCCGAGACGGACGTGCCGCAACGGCAACTGGATTTCGTCAACCTGAACGGCCGGGGTTTTCCGGCCGACGAGCTGAGCCTGGAGGACGCCCGCGCCTTCCTGACCGCCGCGCTGGTCGACCCCGAGCGCCCGCTCGACCGCGACGAGCTCTCCCGGGTGGGGTCGGCCGTCGACGGCTGGTCGGCCAACTGGAGCGCTCCGGTCGGGGAGTTCCTGGCCCCCCTGCTGGCACACGCGACCGGTAGCCGGTTCACCATCCTGCAGACCGTCCCCTCCACGCAGGCCGGCGCGCCGGAGGTGCGACCGGTGGCCGGTGAGGGGTACGGCCCGTCCACCGGCCATCCGGTCACGCTCTACCACGTGGCGCTCGACCCGGGAAACCCGAGCGTCTACAACCACTTCAACGCCGCCGTGCCCGCCGAGACGAGCCAGCCGCCGGAGGTCACCCCGACACCCGCCGTGCCGGCTCCGTCCGCCGACGCGCTGCTGGTCGCGATGGCCGCCACGTTGCCGAAGGGCCTGCGGTTGCAGCGGGCGGTCGGCGGGACCCTGTTGCACGACGGCGCTGCCGGGTCCGGCTCGGTCAGTTCGCGGGTGCCGTTGCCGATCGGGTCCGGCCCGGTGATTCTGCTGGACCCGTCGGTGCTGGACCCGGTGGGTCTTGGGGCGGCGTTGGCTGGTTTGCGGGCGCAGGATGTGACGAGGGCGGTGTTGCACTGGCCGGAGGGTCAGCGGGTGAGTGTGGGTCGGGCGTTGGAGTTCGCTGGGGAGGTGTTGGGGGAGAAGCATTCTGCGGTGTTTTCGATTCCTCGGGTGGCGTTGTCGGATGTGCCGGTGTCGCATCCGCGGATTGTTCCGTTGGACGCCGACGGTGCGGTGACCTTCTTCGGCGGGCGTCCTGACCGTTACCTGTTCCTGTCGGATGTCGCCGCCGACACGCGACCCACCCCGTACGGGCTGCCCGAGCTGTCCCCGGGCGTCTACCGGTTGCGTGACGGCTGGGTGGCCTGGGAGGGGGGCACGCACCTGTGGGTCGGGCCCGAGGGGCTGTTGGAGGCGGCCCGGGGGGCGCTGCCCGACGCCGGTCTGCTGCCGGACAGCAGTGGCGTCCGGCAGGACCCGTCGGTGTTCCTGGGCTGGCGCGGCACCGAGCTGCCCGCCGGCGTACGGGATCAGTTGGCTGGGTTCTTCGCGGCGATGCCGGCGGGCGCGGTGTCGCGCCTCGTCACCTCGGGTGTCGGGTTGGATCGGCGCGCGTTTGATCTGGGCACGGTGGTCGGGTTGCCCGACGGGGTCGGGTTGACCTTTGTCGCGGGTGGGGTGTTGGCCCATGTCGGGTCGCGGCCGGGGGACGACGTGGTGGGGTTGGGTTGGTCGGATCTGGTGGATGTGGGGCGGCCTCGGCTGGTGTTGGACGGGTCGGTGGCTGATCCGGTTGCGGTGGTGGAGGCGGTGCGGTTGGCGTTGGGGCCGGAGCGCGCGGAGGCGTTGCAGGTGTTCCTGGCGCCCGCGCACGTTCCGGCCGATGTTGGTGTGGATGTTCTGGTCGATCGGTTGCGGGAGCGGTTCGGTGGATCTGTTGAGTTGGTGTTGCCGGCTGCCGTGCTGGGGCGGCCGGCGGGAGGCGTGGATGGGTTGGTGCCGGTCGATGCGCGGGGTCGTCAGACGTTCCCGGCCGCCGCGCACACCTACCGGGTGCCGGTCGGTGCGGCGTTCCCGCTGCCCGGGCCGCTGGGCCTGCGGCCGACTCCCACCGGCGCCTACGGGGTGGGGCGCGGTTGGACGGTCGAGTCGCGCGACGGCGTGGTCCTGTTCGCCGAGGCCGGCACGAACCCCGCGACGTTGCCGGCGGATGCGCTGGCGGTGGAGTCGAACAAGGTCGCGGTCGTGGTCCAGTCCGCCGGTGGGCCGATCCCGGCAGAGGTCGCGGCCGTGGTCGCGGAGCTGCTGTCCGGCGTGCCCGTCGCCGATCAGGACGTACGGGTGTTCGGCAATCCGGAGAGCGTCGGCCCGGACACCCCGGCCGCGCCCGTCAATCCGTCACCGACGGCGATCCCCGACCCGCGGACCCTCCCTCTCGCCGGGCTCAAGGCCGACCTGCCGGACGTCGCGCGGATCGAGGCGGCGCTGCGGGCCGAGGCGACGCGCCGGGGGATCGAGGTGCCGGCGAAGGAGTGGGATCTGCTGCGGGAGACCCTGTTCGAGGGCTACCAGTTCATGGTCGGCCAGGACGGGCACCTGTTCGCGCTGGGTGGCATGGAGGTGCGGATCCACCTGACGCCGGAGGATCCGCAACGGGCGGACAATCCCGCCGGTTCCTACGACACGGTCGCGCCCGGAGCGTCGGTCGACGACACCGAGGAGGGACACCCCACCGTCGAGGACGGTCGCTTCCACGCCAACCAGTTCACCCAGGGCAACTTCCAGGTCGGCGCGCACAGCCAGACCGAGGGCAGCACGATGCGCGCCACCCGCCTGCGCCTCGACGGGACCTTCGATGTGCCGTGGAGCGCGGCCACCCAGTTCGGGATCAAGGGCACCGCGACCATCAACCGGTCCGACCAGAAGACCACGCACATCCTCGACGCGGAGAAGGGCCGGGTGATCGACAACCGCGAGGACTCGACGGTGTTCTCGTACCGTCCGGTGTGGCTGGTCGAGACGCGCGCGGACGGGCTGCGGGACAATCCGTGGACGCCGGTCGAGCTGCCGGGTAGGGCAGGCGACCGGCTGGTCGTCGTGGTCCCCGACCACCTGCTGACCGCGCCCACCGCGCAGGTGACCGCAGAGCTGCCGGGCGATCGGTCGATCGACCGGTACAAGCTGCCGGCGACCTTCTCCGCCAGCAACATGACCGGACTGACGCGGCTCTACGATCGGATCCTGGGGGAGCTCGAAAGAAGCGGCTTCACCGGGGTGCGGTCCGTCGGCGATCCGATGCGCCGGGAACTCCACCGCAAGCTGTGGAACCTCGACTCCCATCTCGACGAGGCGATGAACACCCGGTACTGGCCCGCCTACCAGCGGCGGCCCCTGGACACGATGGGCTACCGGTTCACGCTCCATCACGAGGGGGCGGCGGCGGCCGTCATCCGGGTGTACGCCCAGGGTTACGAGTCCGAGCGGGTGAGCTCGACGAGCGACAAGGCGCACATCGAGAAGGTGCGTACCGCGATCGTGGGGCACGGCGGGGAGTTCACCCTCCAGCAGTCCACCGGGCTGAGCTTCAGCCCCGGTGCGACTTCGCCCTTGAAGTGGCTTCCGCTCGGCATCAGCGGTCGGGTGGGGGCGACCATGACCAGCAACGACGGCGGTGGCTTCGCCCAACCGTCCCTGAACGTGATGGTGTCCCGATACACCGGCATGACCGGCGGCCACGAGGTCCGGTTCAGCCTGTCCGCGGACGTGACGACCTCGAACTCGTCGACGGACGGACCGACGCGCATCGACGCGGTCGACGGATCGGCCGTGGTGCAGCTGTCCGAGCCGGACGCGTTCGACCACGGGTTCGGCGTCGACGCTGACGCCTTCCGCCCGGCCACCGACCCCACGACCGCGCCGGCCGCCACCGAGCAGACCGAGACCGTGCCGTACCAGGAGTGGCGTGACCGCCTGCGCAACACCGGGCGGCATCCGGAGGACGTGGGCGGTAACCGGTTGCCACAGCACGTGCTGGAGGGGCACGGGCTGGGACAGAGCCTGGTCGAGGTCGACGGGCAGCTGGTGGCGCAACTCGGGACGCTGTTGAAGCGGGATCTGACCGAGAGCGGATACCTGATCCCGGACGACGCCCAGCCGTGGTCGGGCGAGGCGACGGACCGGTGGACGCGCCTCGCGCAAACCGTCACCGGCTACGACCCCACCGCCGCTGTCGACAACCTCGACCTGGTGCGCAAGATGGTCTCCACCGAGGGGCTGGAGTCGCACTTCGACACCCTCACCCAGGACGGAATGAGCTTCACCCTGCACAAGTGGCGCAACGGGACGACCCGGACCGCGAAGGTGACCGTCCGGGCGGTGGCGGATCCGGAGCGCGGCGGGTTCACCGACGAGGTCGACGCGAACGGCAACTCGGTGTACTACGACCGGATGACCGACGAGTACCACGTGGTCAACCTGAGCATGGGCATCGGCATCGGCGGTCAGGGCGCGAGCGGCAGCCATGGCCTCTCGGGTGATTTCGGGGTGAAGCTCAACCTGCCGACGTCCGTGAAGGGTCTCCGTTCGATTGACCTGTTCGGTATCTCCGGCAGCGCCAACGTCGGCGCGTCGGAACGGGTCAGCCGGGTGGTGAACCGCCCCGAGCTGCTGGAGTACCCCGGCCGGGTGAAGCTGTTCAACCTGCCGTACAGATTCAGCTACACGATCAGCTACAGCGACGCGGACGCCGCCGACGTCCCACCCACGAACAGCCTGCCGGGCACGGTGCGTGCCGCGCTGCTGGACCTCAACAGCGACCCGTCCACGTTCAGCCAGGTTGACCCCAACGACACCGAGGCGGACGTGCTCGCCCAGGGGGTGGTGTACCACCTCGACACCACCGGGCTGCACGACGCGGTCGAGGGCCAGCTCGGCGACCTGGTCAAGGCCGGTAGACCGATGGCCGAGCCGGTGGCGAGCCTGACCAACCTGATCGCCGTCAAGTCGCACTTCAAGGAGGCGCTGCGCGGCGAGTACGGCACCGACAGCCTCTTCGAGTCCGGCGTCATCACGGGCACCAACGCGGCGGTGTCGATCAAGGCGGACCGCATCCACGATACGCGGTTCGTCGGCGCGACCGTGGACAAGTACGTCACCGGCCTGATCGAGCTGTACCAGGCGGAGACCGTGAACGCCGCCAACTCGTCGCGCGGCGTGTCCCTCAAACTGCCCGGTCTGTCCTTCGGCGGGAAGGCCGACGGGTGGAGCCCCAGCTACAGCGAGTCGCTCGCCACGAAGTGGGGCTGGAGCAGCGCCGAGGAGCTCAAGCACGCCGGCGGCCAGGAAATGATCAAACTGGCCTTCGGCCGCGCGTACGCCTTCCAGTCGCAGGTCGACTTCAGCGTTCGCAGCGCCGTCAAGCACGAGACCGTCTCCGTTGTCGAGAGTTCCAAGGCGAGGACCACCGCCGTCCCCGACCGTACGATGGTCTTCCTCCTGCCCGAGCCCGAGGCGCTGGCGCGGTACGCCTCGGGAGAACTACCGATCAGCGATGTCCAGCTGGCGGATGCGATGGGTCGGTGGGCCCGTGGGGAACTGGTGCTCAGCGGCAACACGGTGGCCGGGTTGCTGAGCCGGTGGCGGGAGGACGTGAACCAGCGGGTCGCCACCGGCACCGCCGACCTCGACGCCCAGCTGGCCCTGCCCAGCGTCCGGGGGTGGGCGTCGACGCTCGCCGCCCGGCACGCCGACCCGGAGCAGCGCGGTGCCGTGCTCGACCCGCGTCGTCGGGAGCGGTTCACGAGGGACTTCGGGATCGACCTGGCCCCCGACGTCAACCCGTTCGCCAAGTTGACCCTGCCCCCGTACCTGACCAGGACCGGAGAGCGGTCCCTGGGTCACGCGGGGATCGACGAGGTGGCCCTGTTCACCGAGCCGTCTCCGGACGGCCGACCGGCGGCCACCAAGACGGTGCTCGACGCGGTCTACGACCAGGTCGAACTGGTCGCCAAAGACCTTCTCGGCGCCCGCCACGACAGCATTCCCGAGCGGGACGCGGGCTGGAGCCTCGTGTGGGCCTCGCCCGAAGGGCAGGTCATCGGCGCCCTGCCCGGTGGCCTCGACTCGCTCCAGGCCACCCTGGCGGGGCAGCGCGCCAACGCCCTGGTGAACGACATGCTGAATCAGCACAACGGCGTGCGGTTCTATCTCGCGTACCGCCGAGGCCGCCTGTTGGCCGAGATCGTGGAGGTGAAGCTGTCGGTCGCCCTGGAAGGCCAACCGCGCTACACCGACTGGGTGCCCGAGTACGGCATCGAGAACTACAACATGGCCATCAGCGCCGTCGCCACCATCCTCGGCAGGTCCAAGGGCCTGAACTTCACGCCGGCCGGCATCGGCTTCAACCCTGCGGCCAAGCCGGTTCCGCTCCGCGGCTCGGTGTCGTTCGCCCCGCAGCGATCGCGCGCCGTCAAGAGCGCCGCGCAGAGCACCGACTACCAGTCCGTCTACGACTGGAGCGGCCACTACCGCGCGACCACCGACGCCTCGATCACCATCGACGTCAAGCGGCTGAAGATGGCGGGCCGGCCCATCAACAACTTCCTCGTCGACGTGGCAGACGCGTTGACCAGCCTGGTCAACGAGCCTTCCCCTCCGCCTGAGCCGAAGAAGTACCGGGCAGAGCTGAGTTTCAAGGTGCCCAAGGGGCTGGCGGAGGCCGTCCCGATGCCCCGCTCGACGACGCCGGACACGCGCGCGTTGCCGCCCCTGCCCGGCGACGTCTACGTCAGCGGGGTGCTGGCCGACGCCCTCTTCCCGGCCGCCGGCGGGCTCATGGCCCGCCTGCTCGACGCCACCGCCAACGACCCGGCCTACCGGAGCAGCGTCGCCCTGTCCGGGCTGCTGTCCCGGACGCAGGTGAACGCCATTCTGCCGAACGTGGCCGAGGGCGGCTACCTGCTGGCTTCGCATCTCATGAACGCCAACAGGCCGGACAATCGGGTCGCCATGCGGCTGTACGCGTCGCTGCACTCCTTGGAGATCATCAGCAAGATCGTCAACAGCACCGGCACCGGGCGGTACGCGAAGTTCCAGGCCACCACCGCCGCCATCCACGGCCGCGACCGCTGGCGAGCCAACTACGACGGGGACATGTCGTTCCCCCCTGTCAAGCTCGGCGAGGAGAGCGCCGGCCCGAAGGGCGCCAAGCTCACGTTCAGCACCGGCGGCAACCGGTCCGCGCCGATGAGCCACGGCACCAGCTTCGAGGACAGCAGGCGTGGCGAGAACCACGTGAAGATGCAGGGCCCGGTCTACCTGGTCCGGCTCCGTGGCCGGTTCAAGCTCGGCGCGTTCTCGCACCGCCACTACCCGAATCCCCTGAATCCGAACCCGGAGCTGTCCGCGACGGGATCCGACACCGTCAGCACCGGCTGGCTGCCCGGTGACGTGTACGTGGAGATGTTCGCCGACGAGGTCCGCGAGATTCAGCGCCGGATGGGCGAGGTGATTTCGTGGGACGCCGAGGGCTCCAAGCCGCCGTCCGCCTGGCCCGCGCCGGGGCCGACCGCGCGCTCGTTCGGCCTGGAGGGGCTACTGGTCCGGACCACGCCCGCGGGGATGGCCAGGGGCCCGGTGGCGGGCCAGACGATCCAGGCCGGCGACTTCGACGCCGGCCAGGCGGCCGCGCACACGGCCCTGCTCATCCGCGACGAGCTGGGCAACCGCTACGACCCGGTCGGCCCGATCCGGCTCACCGTCAACACCGACGAACGGGCCCGGCTGCGCTACCAGACCGTGCTGGACTGGGCCCTGGAAAACCTGAGGGGCCTGCCCGAGACGCAGCGCGAGTCCGCCGGCTTCACCGACCTGGTCAACCAGCGGCTCCTGGTGCCGGCTGCGGGCGTCCCGCAGCCCGCCGCCACCGTGCATCGGTTCGAGGCCGCGGTCGACACGATCATCGACCAGGTCACTCGGGCGCAACTGCCCGGCTCTCCGCCGCTCGCGCTGCCCGACGAGCTGAAGATGCTCGGCCAGGATCCGGTCACCGTGGCCCGGGGCGTGGCGTTCGAGCTGGACACCTACCTCGACCTGGTCACCGGGACCGGCACGTACCGGATCAATCCGCAGGGATGGGTCGTGCAGGTGCCGGCCGACACGCGGGTCCCGCAGACCTCGGAGCAGGTGGTCGGGGCGCTCGACCCCGAGCTGGTGCGGCGTGCCGACGCGGCCGCGATCGACGCGGCGGAGCGGGTGCGGATCTACGAGGAACTGCTCGCGCGCACCCCGTTGCAGTTCGAGGCGGTGAACGCGTTGCCGTCCGAGCTGGACGAGCGGATCCGCCGGGTGTGGGAGAGGGCCGACGACGGTGCCCGGCAGTGGCTTGCCCAGGGTCTGCCCGGCGGGGAGAGTGCGGCTTCTTCCGTCGGGCGGCACGACAGCGACACGGCCGACGGTCGGGCCGGTCGGGCGCGGCGGGGTCTGGCCGACGGTTTGCGGGTCGGGGGGTTGCGGGCCGGTTGGGCCACCGTGGGGCCGCTGCCCGGGGTGCCGCCTGTGCTGCGGCCGGGGACCGGGGTGTGGATCGCTCGTGAGCAGGGTGCTGTCGCGGCGCGGGTCCAGGTCGACGGTGGTTTCCTGGTGCATGATCCGTTGGGCTCGTCGACGCGGTCGTTGACCGCTGAGGAGTTCCACGGCGAGTTCGGTGGTGCGGGCGCTGTCACCCTTGTCGAGCCGGACGTGTTGACGAGTTGGTTGCTGCACGACGGGGACTGGGGCCGATCGCAAGCGTTCGCCGAGGCGAATCTTGGCGTGCTGCGCGCCGACGAGACCGCGTCGGAATTGGTGCGGGAGCGGCCCCAGCCGGTGCTGTCCGAGGGGCAGGCGGGGGGACCTGGCCCCGGCGGCCGGATGCTGGACCCGCACCAGGCGTTGCTTGAGGCGATCCGCCTCGACCAGCTGGACCGGGCCTACCGATACCTTGCGGAGGGCAGCCCGGAGACTCGGCACCGGCTCCTCGTCGCGGCGGTGAGCGGGTCGGTGCTGTCTCCGCTCGCGCTGCGCGCGCTGGCCGATCTCGCGGAGGCCGCCCCGCTCACGACCCCGCCCGCTGCGCAGTGGAGCATCTCCCACGACGCGGCCATGCTGCGAGCCGTGGCGGACATCCTCGATCCGACGGTCGGCCCCGTGGCGACGTTCCGGGCCGTCGCGGCCGCCGTATACCCCACCCGCGAGCAGGACTGGATGCAGGGCTGGGAAGCCGTGGGCAGCCAGGACTGGGAACAGGCCCTGGACGGCATGGTCGGCGAGGTGTCAGACCAGCAGGCCAAGGATGTGGCGTTGTTGCGCGACGGGCTCGGCATCGTCGTGCGGATGGACTACCACCACGTCGACACTCTGATCGAGGACGCCTCGCGCCACGACGCGGGCTTCGCTGCCGAGCTGGAGGCGGCGGCGGTCGGGTTGACCGCCGCCGACCTGGCCGCGCGTTGGGAGGATGCCTCCGATGGCGCGGCTCTGATCGCGGCCCTTTCGTCCGGGCCGGCGCGGGCCGGTGCGGGAGCTTCGATGGGTCTGCCGCCCGACGCCCCGCATCACGTGCTGCCGGCGATGTTCGGGGCGCTCGACGGCTGGAGGGGAATCGTCGACTGGGGGCAGTCGCGTGATTTCCTGAACACCCACCGGCAGGAGTTGCTGTCCGACCGCACCCGCAGCGAGCTGGAGAGGAGGGGCGTCCACGAGCCCAGCGACGCCCACCTGGTCACCTTGAACGCGTTGCTCACCCTGGCCCGTTACGGTCGGTTGGACGACGCGTACCGGTATCTGCTGGGCCCGGCCCGGCCCGACGCGCCGGCCGAGGACGGGCCGACCGGGCGGGATCGTCTGCTGACGGATCTGCTCGGCACGCCGGAGCTGGCTGAGCCCGTCGCGGTGGCGGCGTTGGCGAATCTGGCCCGCTCTGTGCCGGGTCCGGTGGCGGCGATCGACGAGCGGATTCTGCGTCTGGCCGGCGACATGCTCGCCGGCTTGACCGTCGACGACGCCGCCGTGACGGATCTGGTGCGTGACGTGCGCGGGGGCCGGTCCGGGGTCCAGCGGGAGCGGTGGGCCGGGGCGGTCCGTCAGCTCGGCGCCGGCACGAACCCGACTCGCGGCGCGGCGCTACGCGATCTCGCCGACCGGCTCCACTCGCCGGCACCGGTGCCGGCGGTCTCCGATTCGGGTGCGGACGGCACCGTTCGGCAGGATGCGCGGCAGCGGCAGCAGCAGGCCGCCCGCGAGCTCCAGCAGGCCCATGACGCTCTTGACCAGGCGCGTCAGCGCCAACGCGAGGCCGCGCAGGCGCACCTGGGCGCGGAGGCCCGGGTCACCGCCGCGGAGGCTGACCTCAGCGACGCCGAGGCCCGGTTCGGTGCGGCGCAGTCGACGCGCGCCGCACGTGCGGGTGAACTGCCGGGGCTGCGGGAGCAGGTGCGGGAGAGGGCGGCGATCGTCGAGCAGCGGGCTCGGGCCGTCAAGGAGGCCGGGACCGGGGACGCGCAGCAGTTGGCGGCCGCTGAGCAGGCCCGTGATCAGGCGCAGCGGGAACTCGACGCCGCCCAGACGGCGCTCGGCGAGGCGAACAAAGAGATCGAGCGGGCCGACGGCGTCCTCCGTGACCTTGAGCGGAAGATGCCGGACCTGCGCACGCGGGTGCAGGATGCCCGGGAGGACCTGCGGGCCCGGGAGACCTCGCTGGATGCGCACGTCCACACCGTCGAGGTGCTCGACCAGGCCAGGGCGGTGCGCGAGACGGCCTGGGAGACGGCACAGACCGAGGTCGACCTGGCGGTGCCGCCGAGCCCGCTGACCGGGTCAGTAACGGATGTGGACGCGGCGCTGGCCGATGTCGTCCGGTCTGGTTACGACCCGTCGGCCGCGGTGGCCGAGCTGGCCCGCCGGCTGCGGGTGGAGCATGGTGGCTCGCCTCCGGCCCGTGTGGTGTTGACCGCCACTTCGGTGCGGCCGGAGCCCGGGGCGGCAAGTCCCGAGTCGGACGAGAAGGGCGTGCTGGCCCTGGATCGGGTTCGGCTCGCGCGGGACCTCGCTCGGAGTCTCGGCGTCATGGTCGAGTTGCGGGTCGGTGACGCCGGTCGGCAGCGGCTGCGGCCGTACCTCGCCTATCCCGGTGGGGAGGTGGTGCGGCTGAACGCTGCCGGCCGTCCCGAGACCATGGACGAGGCCCTCGGGTATCTGCCGCAGTCTGTTCGGGCCGACCTGGGCGTGCACGATGAGCGGCCGGCGGTTCGGGAGCGGTTGGAGATTCTGCACGAGGCGCAGGTCGAGTCGTCGCACGACTTCGGTGACGACGTGGCCGCGTTGTTGGAGAACGTGAATCGTCATCAGGGGCTGTTGGCGTATCGGTGGGCGGTGCTGCCGGATCCGCCGACGGGCGCGGACGGGGTCGCTCAGCTCGCTGATGGCCTGAGTGTCGAGGTCTGGCCGGCGCCCGCGGGTGTCTCGCCGAGCCGGTCGGTGGATGCTTCTCGTCCGGACGATGTGGCGGCGGTCTGGGTGGCGGCGGCCACGCCGTTGCAGCGGGCGCAGGTCATGGCGGGTTTGTTGAGCGCGGAGCCGGGGTTTGTCGTGGGGCAGCCGGCTCGGCAGCCGTCGGCCGATCCGCGGCCGGGTACCCGGGTGGTGGTCGTGGCCGCCGGTGCGGTCGCGGTGGGGGTGGTGCTTCCCACCGGGGGGTTGCGGTGGTATGTCCCGTCCCTCGGTCAGGTGCGCGAGGGCAGTCTGCAGGCTTTCAGCGCCTGGGCCGAGGGCCGGGCCGGCGACACCGCGCGGCCGGACGACATCTGGTACGTCGAGGCGGCGCAGCCGGCACCAGCCGGCCGGCAGGACACGACCGGCCACGCGCACTGGGCCGCGACGACGGTTCTGGGTACCCACACCAGCGCGCCGCCGGTCACCCAGGTTCCCGCCGGGCTCGCTCTGCTCGACCCCGACCAGGCCGACAACTGGGCCGCCGCCCGCAACCATCCCGTACACCCCGACGAGTACCTGGTCTTCGCGCACGGCACCCCGGAGGGGGTCGTCGTGGACAACATGCGCGTCACGCCGGAGCAGCTCGCGGCCCGGATCAACCAGGATCCCCGTGCGCAGGGCAAGAGGATCGTGCTGGTCTCCTGCGAGGTGGCCGCCGACACCTACGACGTCCGCCTCGCCCAGCAGCCCGGCATCACCGGGGTGACCGCACCGAGCCACACCGCGTGGACCACGTCCGGCGGCCGCGTCCTCACCACCGCGGCCACGCACAGCCCCACCGGCCGCCCCCAGCTCGACCTCACCCGGCCCGGCACCTGGCGTCACACCACGCCCGGTCACCCGCCCGTCACCCGAACCCTCTCAGGCTACGAACTCCCCACGCCGCACGCCGCCGCCGCGTCCCTCGACGACGCGGTCGCCTTCACGCCGTCGAACAGCAACCTGACCAACCAGATCGACGGCGTCCCCGACGCGCTGCTGGTCGCGATGGCGGCCGGGTTGCCGAAGGGCCTGCGGTTGCAGCGGGCGGTCGGCGGGACCCTGTTGCACGACGGCGCTGCCGGGTCCGGCTCGGTCAGTTCGCGGGTGCCGTTGCCGGTCGGGTCCGGCCCGGCGATTCTGCTGGATCCGTCGGTGCTCGATTCGTCGGTGCTGGACCCGGTGGGTCTTGGGGCGGCGTTGGCTGGTTTGCGGGCGCAGGATGTGACGAGGGCGGTGTTGCACTGGCCGGAGGGTCAGCGGGTGAGTGTGGGTCGGGCGTTGGAGTTCGCTGGGGAGGTGTTGGGGGAGAAGCATTCTGCGGTGTTTTCGATTCCTCGGGTGGCGTTGTCGGATGTGCCGGTGTCGCATCCGCGGATTGTTCCGTTGGACGCCGACGGTGTGGTGACCTTCTTCGGCGGGCGTCCTGACCGTTACCTGTTCCTGTCGGATGCCGCCGCCGACACGCGACCGACGCCGTACGGGCTGGTGGAACGGTCGCCGGGCGTCTACGAGCTGGGTGACGGCTGGGTGGCCTGGGAGGGGGGCACGCACCTGTGGGTCGGGCCCGAGGGGCTGTTGGAGGCGGCCCGGGAGGCGCTGCCCGACGCCGGTCTGCTGCCGGGCGGCGGTGGCCCCGTGTCGAACCCGGAGGTGTTCCTGGGGCAGCGCGGGACCGCACTGCCCGCCGGCGTACGCGATCGGGTGGGTCGGATCTTCGCGGCGATGCCGGCGGGCGCGGTGTCCGGTCTGACCACCTCGGGCGTCGGGCTCGACCGGCGCGCGTTTGATCTGGGCACGGTGGAGGGGTTGCCCGACGGGGTCAGGTTGACTTTCGTCGCGGGTGGGGTGTTGGCCCATGCCGGGTCGCGGCCGGGGGACGACGTCGTGGGGTTGGGTTGGTCGGATCTGGTGGATGTGGGGCGGCCTCGGCTGGTGTTGGACGGGTCGGTGGCTGATCCGGTCGCGGTGGTGGAGGCGGTGCGGCTGGCGTTGGGGCCGGAGCGCGCGGAGGCGTTGCAGGTGTTCCTGGCACCCGCGCACGTTCCGGCCGATGTTGGTGTGGATGTTCTGGTCGATCGGTTGCGGGAGCGGTTCGGTGGTTCCGTTGAGTTGGTGTTGCCGGCTGCCGTGCTGGGGCGGCCGGCGGGAGGCGTGGATGGGTTGGTGCCGGTCGATGCGCGGGGTCGTCAGACGTTCCCGGCCGCCGCGCACACCTACCGGGTGCCGGTCGGTGCGGCGTTCCCGCTGCCCGCACCGCTGGGCCTGCGGCCGACTCCCACCGGCGCCTACGGGGTGGGGCGCGGTTGGACGGTCGAGTCGCGCGACGGGGTGATCCTCTTCGCCGAGGACGGCACGACTGCGGCGACGTTGCCGGCGGATGCGCTGGCGGTGGAGTCGGACAAGGTCGTGGTAGTGGTGCAGTCCGCTGGTGGGCCGGTTCCGCGTGAGGTCGCGGGCCTGGTCGCGGACGTGTTGTCCGGGGTGCCCGCCGATGATCAGGTCGTGCGGGTGTTCGGCAGCTCGGAGAGCATCGGCCCGGAAACCCCGGCTGTGCCTGCCGAGCCGTCGCCGACGGCCGTTCCGGACCCGCGGACTCTTCCGATGGCCGGGCTGAAGGCCGAGCTGCCGGACGTCGCGCGGATCGAGGCGACGCTGCGGGCCGAGGCGACGCGCCAGGGAATCGAGGTGCCACCGAACGAGTGGGACCTGCTGCGGGAGACCCTGTTCGAGAACTACCAGTTCATGGTCGGCCAGGACGGGCACCTGTTCCCGCTGGGTGGCATGGAGGTGCGGATCCACCTGAACCCCGTGGACCCGCGTCGGGTGGAGAATCCCGCCGGTTCGTACGACACGGTCGCGCCCGGGGCGTCGGTCGACGACACCGAGGAGGGGCACGCCACCGTCGAGGACGGTCGCTTCCACGCCAACCAGTTCACCCAGGGCAACTTCCAGGTCGGCGCGCACAGCCAGACCGAGGGCAGCACGATGCGCGCCACCCGCCTGCGCCTCGACGGGACCTTCGACCTGCCGTGGACCCCGACCGGGCAGCTCGGGCTCAAGGGCACCGCGACCATCAACCGGTCCGACCAGAAGACCACGCACATCCTCGACGCGGAGAAGGGCCGGGTGATCGACAACCGCGAGGACTCGATGCTCTACTCCTACCTTCCCGGGTGGTCCCTGGAGACACGCGTGGACGGGTGGGGGTGGACGGCGGCGGAACTGTCCGCGCCGACCACGGGACAGGAGAACGCCCGGTTGGTCGTCGCAGTCCCCAAGAGCCTGCTGACCGCGCCCGGCGCGCAGGTGACCGCAGAGCTGCCGGACGACCTGTCGGCCAACCGGGCCAAGCTGCCGGCGACCTTCTTCGCCAGCAACATGACCGGACTGACGCAGCTCTACGATCACGTTCTGCGGCGACTGGTGGCTGACGGGTTCGACAACGTGCGGTCCGTCGGCGATCCGATGCGCCGGGAACTTCACCGCAAGCTGTGGAACCTCGACTCCCATCTCGACGAGGCGATGAACCACCGGCCCGAGGCCGATCCCGAGCAGCAACCCGTGGACACCATGGGCTACCGGTTCACGCTCCATCACGACGGGGCGGCGGCGGCCGTCATCCAGGTGTACGCCGACCGCGCCGGATCCGCGCGGGTGGGCTCCACGAGCGACAAGGCGCACATCGAGAAGGTGCGTACCGCGATCGTGGGGCACGGCGGGGAGTTCACCCTCCAGCAGTCCACCGGGCTGAGCTTCAGCCCCGGCGGCAGTGTGCCGCTGGGCGACAAGAAGGACCCGGAGACGTACAGGAAGAAGGCCGCCGTCGGCTTGAGTGGCCGGGTGGGGGCGGCCGTGACCAGCAACGACGGCGGTGGCTTCGCCCAACCGTCCCTGAACGTGATGGTGTCCCGATACACCGGCATGACCGGCGGCCACGAGGTCCAGTTCACGCTGTCCGCGGACGTGGCGACCTCCCTCAGCCCGCTGGAGGGACCGGAGCGCACCAACTCGGTCGACGGATCGGCCGTCATTCGGCTGGCCGAGCCGGACGCGTTCGACCACGGGTTCGGCGTCGACGCCGACGCCTTCCGCCCGGCCACCGACCCCACGACCGCGCCGGCCGCCACCGAGCAGACCGGGACCGTGCCGTACCAGCAGTGGCGTGACCGCCTGCGCAACACCGGACGGCATCCGGAGGACGTGGGCGGAAACCAGGTGCCCCGGCACGTGCTGGAGGGGCGCGGCCTGGGACAGAGCCTGGTCGACGTGGAGCGCGACGTGGTGGCCCGACTCAGGGCGGACCTGCAGCGGGAGCTGAGTGAGAACGGGTTCCTGACCACGGACGGGAACCGGCCGTGGGCGCGCATCGAGGACGACGATCCACCGTCCTCGGACGACGACGAGCGGCAGCCCCTGCTCAACGAGCGGGCGCGTCACGGGGCGAAGGTCGTCACCGGCCGCGACCGTACCGCCGCGATCGACAACTTCGACCTGTTCCGCAAGATGGTCTCCAACGAAGGGCTGGAGTCGCACTTCGACACCCTGACTCAGGACGGGATGACCTTCACCCTGCACGCCTGGGTGAACGGGAAGATGTCGACCGCGAAGGTGGCCGTCCGGGCGGAGCTGGACATCCCGGATGCCCCCGGGACCGGTCAGTACGGCAACTCGCCGTACTACGACCGGATGACCGACGAATACCACGTGGTCAACCTGAGCATGGGCATCGGCATCGCCGGTCAGGGCGCGAGCGGCAACCAGGGCGTGTCGGCGGAGTTCGGTGTGAAGGTCAACACGCCGCCGTCGGTGGATAAGCTCCGTGCGGTCGACATCTTCGGTGTCTCGGCGAGCCACAACATCGGTGCCTCCGAACGGGTCACCCGTGTCGTGAACCGTCCCGAGCTGCTGGAGTACCCGGGCCGGGTGCAGTTGTTCACCCTGCCGTACAAATTCAGTTACGACGTCAGCTACACCCGCGCCGACAGCTTCACCGAGGCCGTCGCCGGCGCCGTCCGCTCCGTCGTCGCCGCCGGCAACCCCGTTCCCGTCGTCCGGGTGAGCCGGTCGGAGCCGATAGCCGGCACCGTGCGCGCCGCGCTGCTGAGCCTCAACACCGACCCGTCCACGTTCAGCCGGGCCGATACCACCGATACCGATGCGGCCGTGCTCAACCAGAGCGTGCTGTACTTCCTCGACGCCAGCGGGTTGCACGCCGCGGCCCAGCGCCAGTTCCCCGACCTGGCCGGGGCCGGCCAGGCGATGGCCGAGCCGCTGGCGAGCCTGACCAACCCGATCGCCGTCCAGTCGCACTTCAAGGAGGCGCTGCGCGGCGAGTACAGCACCGACAGCCTCTTCGAGTCCAACTTCCTCACCCAGACCAGGGCGGCCCTGTCGATCAACGTGGAGCGCATCCACGGCACGCGGTTCGTCGGCGCGACCGTGGACAAGTACGTCACCGGCCTGATCGAGCTGTACCAGGCGGAGATCGTGAACGCCGCCAACTGGTCGGCTTCGTTCTCCGGCAAGCTGCCGGGTATCAGCCTGGCCTGGAAGGCCGGCAAGTGGACCATCAGCTACAGCGAGTCGTTGTCCGTGAAGGCGGGCAGGTCCGCCACCGCGGAGACCAAGCGCGCGGGCGGCCTGGAAATGATCAAGCTGGCCTTCGGCCGCGCGTACGCCTTCGAGGCGCAGGTCGACTTCGGCATGCGCGGCGGGCGCAAGAAGGAAGTCGGGTTCGTCTGGGAACGGTCTCAGGTGCCGGCTGCCGACCGGGTCGCCGGGCGCACCATGGTCTTCCTGCTGCCCGAGCCCGAGGCGCTGGCGCAGTACGCCGCGACCCGGCTGCCGGTCAGCGACGTCCAGCTGACGGATGCGTTGGGCCGGTGGGCCCGGGGGGAGCTGACGCTCAGCGGCAACACGGTGGCCGGGCTGCTGAGCCGGTGGCGGCAGGACGTGACCGATCGTCTGGCCTCCGATCCCCTCGACCTCGACACCCATCTGGCCCTGCACCGGATCCAGAGGTGGGCGCGGACGCTCGCCGTCCGGCACGCCGACCCGGAGCAGCGGGGTGCCGTGCTCGACTCGCAGCGTCGGGAGCGGTTCGTCACGGACTTCCGGCTCGACCTGGCCCCCGACGTCAACCCGTTCGCCAAATTGACCCTGCCCCCGTACCTGACCCGCACCGGGGACCGGACCCTGGGTCACGCGGGCATCGACGAGATGACCCTGTTCACCGACGCGCCCGCGGCGGACAGCGGGCCGAGGTCCACCACGACGCTGCTCGACGCGGTCCGCACCCAGGTCGACGCGGTCGCCCCGGGAATGTTCAGTCCCAGGCACCAGGACTGGCCCGCGGAGGGGGCCGACCAGGGCATCCTGATGTTCTCGTCCGCCCGGCAGCCCATCGGCGTCCTGCCGGGCGGCGCGGACGCGCTCCAGGCCACCATGGCGGGGCAGCGCGCCAACGCCCTCGTGAACGACATGCTGCACCAGCACAACGGCGTGATGTTCTACTTCGCCCGCCGCCGGGACGCACTCACCGCCGAGATCGTGGAGGTGAAGCTGTCGGCCACCCTGACAGGTTGGCCGCGCTACACCGACTGGGTGGCCGAGTACGGCATCGAGAACTACAAGATGGCCATCAGGGCCTTCGCGACCATCCTCGGCAGGTCCCTGGGTCTGAGCGCCGTGCTGGCCGACGTCGGGTACACGGGCGACGGCAAGCCGGTCCCGGGCCACGCCTCGCTCTCGTTCGCCCCGCAGCGGGGGCGCAGCGTCAAGGATGCCAGGCAGGGAACCGACTACCAGGCCGTCTACGACTGGAGCGGCCACTACCGCGCGATCACCGACGCCATGGTCACGGTGGAGGCCAGGCGGGTGAAGATGGCGGGCCGGCCCATCAACAACTTCTTCGTCGACGTGTCGGACGCGCTGAACGCCTATGTCGCCGGAGGGCCCCCCGCCCCGATCGAGTCGCGGACCGAGCACCGGGCACAGATCGAGTTCAAGGTGCCCAAGGGGCTGGCGGAGGCCGTCCCGATGCCCCGCTCGACGGAGCTGGACCTACGTGCGTTGCCGTCCCTGCCCAACGACGCCTACGTCAGCGGGGTGCTGGCCGACGCCCTCTTCCCGGCCGCCCGCGCGCTCATGGCCCGCCTGCTCAGCGCGACCGCCAACGACCCGGCCTATCGGGGCAGCATGGCGCTGTCCGGGCTGCTGTCCCGGGTCAACGTCGACAGCCACCTGCCGAACGCGCTACCGGCGGACGGGTACCTGCTCGGTTCCCACCTCTTCACCGCCGGCCTGTCGAACAGCCGGGTCGCCATGCGGCTGTACGCGTCGCTGCACTCCCTGGAGATCATCAGCAAGATCGTCAACAGCACCGGCACCGGGCGGTACGCGAAGTTCCAGGTCTTCACCTCCGCCATCCAGTCGCGCGACCGGTGGCGGCCAAACGTCGACGCGGAGCTGTCGTACGGCGCGAAGAAGATCGGCAGCCCCAGCACCGGTCCGCAGGGGGACCGGACCGCCACGGTCAAGATCACCACCGGCGGCAACCGGTCCGCGCCGATGAGTTACGGTGCCAGCTACGAGGACAGCAGGCGCGGCGAGAACCAGCTGAAGATGCAGGGCCCGGTCTACCTGGTCCGGGTGCGCGGCCGGTTCAGGCTCGACGGAGTCGCGCACCGCCACCGCGCGTTTCTGCCGGACCGGGGGCTGTCCTCGATGGGGCCGGAACGGTTCGGCGCCGGCGTCCCCAGCACCGGCTGGGTTCCCGGTGACGTGTACGTGGAGATGTTCGCCGACGAGGTGCACGAGGTTCAGCGCCGGCTGACCGCGTCGGATCAGTGGACCGGCCAGCCGCCGTCCGCCTGGCCCGCGCCGGGACCGACCGCGCGCTCGTTCGGCCTGGAAGGGCTACTGGTCCGGACCACGCCCGTGGAGATGGCCAGGGGCCCGGTGGCGGGCCAGACGATCCAGGCCGGCGACTTCGACCCCGGCCAGGCGGCCGCGCACACGGCCCTGCTCATCCGCGACGAGCTGGGCAACCGCTACGACCCGGTCGGCCCGATCCAGCTCACCGCCAGCACCGCCGAACAGGCCCGGCAGCGCCTGGAGACCGTGCGGGGCTGGGCGATCGGCCACCTTGAGTCGCTGTCCGACGGGCAGCGGGCCGTAGCGGATCACGACGGGCTGGTCGCCCAGCACCGCGCACGGCCCGCAGCGGGCGTCCCACTGCCCGACGCGACCGTGCGTCAGTTCGAGGCCGCCGTCCCCGCGATCATCGCCCAGGTTGCTCGGGCGCACCCACCCGGCTCGGCGCCCCTCGGGCCGACCGAGGAACTGGAGATGCTCGGCCAGGATCCGGTCACCGTGGCCCGGGGCGTGGCGTTCGAGCTGAACACCCACCTCGACCTGGAGGTCACCGACGGCCCCACGGTCAACCGGTACCGGATCGACCCGCTGGGACGGGTGGTGCAGCTGCGGCAGGATGGCGCGTCTCGCACCCCGGTCACCTCGGAGCAGGTGGTCGGGGCGCTCGACCCCGAGCTGGTGCGGCGTGCCGACGCGGCCGCGATCGACGGGGCGGAGCGGGTGCGGATCTACGAGGAGTTGCTCGCGCGCACTCCGCTGCAGTTCGAGGCGGCTGCGGTGCTGCCCCCCGAACTGGAGGAGCGAATCCGCCGGGCGCGCGAGGAGGCCGACGATGGCGCCGTCCAGTGGCTTGCCCAGGGTCTGCCCGGCGGGGCGGGTGCGGCTTCTTCCGTGGGGCGGCACGACAGCGGCACGGCCGACGGCCGGGCCGGTCGGGCGCGGCGGGGTCTGGCCGACGGTTTGCGGGCCGGGGGGTTGCGGGCCGGTTGGGCCACGGTGGGGCCGTTGCCCGGGGTGCCGCCTGTGTTGCGGCCGGGGACCGGGGTGTGGATCGCTCGTGAGCAGGGTGCTGTCGCGGCGCGGGTCCAGGTCGACGGTGGTTTCCTGGTGCATGATCCGTTGGGTTCGTCGACGCGGTCGTTGACCGCTGAGGAGTTCCACGGCGAGTTTGCCGGCGCGGGCGCTGTCACCCTTGTCGAGCCGGACGTGTTCACGAGTTGGCTGCTGCACGACGGCGCCTGGGCGGCCTCGCGCCAGTTCGCGATGGACAACCTGGCGGTGCTGCGCGCCGACGGAACCGATCTGGCGCGGTCCGGCCTCGACGCCCCGGTGCTGAACCTGCACCGAGCGCTGCTCGACGCGATTCGCGCCGACCAGTCGGAGGCGGCCTACCGCTACCTCCAGGAGGGCGATCGGGGAAACCGGCACGATCTCCTCGTCGCGGCGGTGAGCGACCTGCCGTCCCCGGCTGCCCTGCGTGCGCTGGCCGACCTCGCGGAGGCCGCCCCGCCCGGCACTGCGACCTCGGCGCAGTGGATCGCTTCCCACGACGTCGGCATGCTGCGGGCCGTGGCGGACATCCTCGACCCGACGGTCGGTCCCGTGGCGACGTTCCGGGCCGTCGAGACCGCCGCGTACCCCGGCCGTGGGCAGGACTGGCTGCGGGGCTGGAGTCGAGCCCTGGCCAGCCTCCACGACGAGGTGCCAGAACAGCGGGCCGGGGACGTGGCGCTGCTGCGCGAGGCACTCGACGTCGTCAAGAAGATGGACTACCACCGCATCGCCGGACTGATCGGAGAGATCGCGCGCGCCCCCGGTGCCCTGGCCGAGCTGGAGGCGGCCGCAGGCGGGTTGACCGCCGCTGACCTGGCCGCGCGTTGGGCAGAAGTCTCCGACGCTGCGGGCCTGATCGCGGCCCTGCGGTCCGGGCCGGCGTCAGCCAGCGCGGGGACCTCGGCGGGCCACCCCTCCGTCGTCCCGCATCATGCGATGCCTCCGATGTTCGGTGCGCTCGACGGCTGGAGCGGGATCGTCGACTGGGGGCGGTCGCGTGAGTTCCTGAACACCCACGGGCGGGAGCTGTTGTCCGACCGTACCCGCGACGAGCTTGGGAGCAGGAGCCTCGGGCGGCCCGGCGAGTCCCACCTCGCGGCCTTGGACGCGTTGCTCACCCTGGCCCGTTACGGTCGGTTGGACGACGCGTACCGGTATCTGCGGGGTCCGGCCCGGCCCGACGCGCCGGCCACGGCCGAGGACGGGCTCACCGGGCGGGATCGGCTGCTGACGGACCTGCTCACCAGCCCGGAGTTGGCCGAACCCGCCGCGGTGGCGGCGTTGGCGAACCTGGCGGGCTCCGTGCCGGGCCCGGCGGCCGCCATCGACGCGCGGATTCTGCGTCTGACCGGCAACATGCTCGCCGGCCTCACCGTGGACGACGCCGCCGTCACTGCCCTGGTGCGCGAGGTGCGAGAGCAGCCCATGACCCAGCGGGAGCGGTGGGCCGGGGCGATCCGGGAGCTCGGAGCCGGCACGGCCCCCGCCCCCGGCGCGGCGCTACGCCACTTCGCCGATCGGCTCTACTCGCCGGCGTCGGCGGTTACCGATTCGGGTGTGGAGGGCACGGGTCGGCAGGATGCGCGGCAGCGGCAGCAGCAGGCCGCCCGTGAACTCCAGCGGGCTCATGACGCCCTCGATCAGGCACGTCAGCGCCTCGGGACCGTCGAGCAGGCACACGCGGGCGCGGCGGTCCGGGTGGCTGCTGCGGAGGCCGGACTCCGAGAGGCGGGAACCCAGTTCAGCGCAGCCGAGGCGACGCGCGCCAGCCGGGTGGATGAGCTGCCGGAGCTGCGGAAGCAGGTGCGGGAGAAGAAGGAGGCTGTCGAGCGGCGGGTTCGGGCTGTCGAGCAGGCCGGGACCGGGGACGGGCAGCAGGTGGCGGCTGCCGAGCAGGCCCTCGATCAGGCGCAGCGGGATCTCGGCGTCGCCCGGAAGGCGCTCGACGAGGCGAACGAGGACATCGAGCGGGCTGACGAGACTCTCCGCGACCTTGCGCGGGAGATGCCGGCCCTGCGCGTGCGAACGCAGGATGCTCGGGAGGACCTGCGGGCCCGGGAGACGTCGCTCGATGCGCACGTTCAGGCCGTCGAGGTGCTCGACCGGGTCACGGTGGCGCGTGAGGCGGCCTGGGAGACGGCGCAGGCCGAGGTCGACCTGCCGGTTCCGCCGAGCTTGCCGGCCGGTTCCGGCACGGATGTGGACGCGGTGTTGGCCGACCTCGCCCGGTCGGGTTACGGCCCGTCCGCCGCCGTCGCCGAGTTGGCCCGCCAACTGCGCGCGGAGCATGGTGGCACGCCTCCGGCCCGTCTGGTGCTGACCGCCGTCGCGGCGCGGCCGGAGCCCGACGCGGTCAGTCGAGAGTCGGACGAGAAGGGCGTACTGACCCTGGATCGGGTCCGGATCGCGCGCGATCTCGCCCGAAGCCTCGGCGTCATGGTGGAGTTGCGGGTCGGTGACGCCGCGAGACAGCGGCTGCGGCCGTATCTCGCCTACCCCGGTGGGGAGGTGGTGCGGCTGAACGCCGCCGGCCGCCCGGAGACCGTGGACGAAGCCATCAGGCAGTTGCCGCAGCCCGTCCGGGACGATCTGGACGCGCACGTCCGCCGGCCGGAGGCATGGGAGCGGCTGGAGATTCTGCACGAGACGCAGGTCGAGTCGTTGCACGACTTCGGTGACAGCGTGGCCGCGTTGCTGGAGGACGTGAACCGCCATCAGGGGCTTCTGGCGTACCGGTGGGTGACCCAGCCGGATCCGCCGACGGACGTCGCCGGTGTGCGGGTCCTGGCCGACGGCCTGAGCACCGAGGTCTGGCCGGCGCCCACCGGTGCCGCGCCGAGCCGGCGGGTGGACGGTTCCCGTCCCGACGACGTGGCCGCCGTCTGGTTGGCGGCGACGGCGCCGGGGCAGCGTGCGGATGTCATGGCCGACCTGCTGAACGCGAACCCCGGCTCGGGGTTCGCCGCGTCGGGGCCGACCCGGCAGCCGCCGGCCGACCCGCGGCCGGGTACCCGGGTCGTGGTCGTCGCCGCGGGCGCGGTCGCCGTCGGCGTGGTGCTTCCCGGCGGGGGACTGCGGTGGTACGTGCCGGCGGCCGGCGGTGGGCCGCGCGAGGGCAGCCTGCGGGACCTCGGCGACTGGGTCACCGGCCGGGTCGGCGACAATGCGGGACAGGACGACATCTGGTACGTCGAGGTGGTGTTCCACGCGTGAAGCCGCTCGGCCGGGCGCCCCACCCGCGCGGTCCCCGCCAGGCGGAAGGGGCGGGACCCGG
This sequence comes from Micromonospora rubida, assembly GCF_009908295.1. Taxonomy (GTDB): domain Bacteria; phylum Actinomycetota; class Actinomycetes; order Mycobacteriales; family Micromonosporaceae; genus Micromonospora; species Micromonospora rubida. The sequence continues at coordinate 977,961 of NZ_JAAALO010000001.1, read as the reverse complement.
CCGGGTCCCGCCCCTTCGCCGTCGGTTGTCGGTTACCGCGTCGGGCCGCTGTGGCCGGTGGTGCGGAGCGTGAACGCCCCCAGGGTGGTCTGCTGGAGGCGGTTACCCGCGGTGTCCCAGGCTTCGACCTTCAAGCTGACCTTCTTGCCGGCCGCATGGCCGTAGGTGGTGGTGGCGACGTAGCTGCCGGCCCGGTCCCGCTTGACGCTCACGGTCTCCCAGGTCTTTCCGCCGTTGGTGCTCCTCCACAGCTTCAGCCCGGCGATCGCCGGCATCGCCGCGCTGGACCGCTCGTGGAACGCGTTGACCCGGAACGTGTGCCTGCCCTGGGCCGACACGGTGTTCTTCAGGTCGATGGTGGCACCGAGGTCGTAGCTGGCGTACACCAGTGGTTCCGGTCGGCAGTGCCCCGGGCTGAAGCCTTCGGGCAGGCAGGTGTGACCCGGTGGAATCGCGGCCTTCGTCGGTGGCGCCGAGGTGAACGTCCACGCCGAGGAGTTGTTGGCATCCTGCGAGGTGAGGCGGTACTTCCCCGGCCCGTCCGACAGCGGGAACACCCGGATGATCCCGAGTTGGGCCGGGGTGATGTCCACGCCGTCCTTGGACAGCCGCATCTCCCGGTCGGCCGACCCGGTGTGCATCTGCCGGTCGCCCCGGTTGGCCGAGGCGTCGACGGGACGCACGACCAGACCGTTGCCCTGGCGACAGGTCATGCAGAAGCTCACTGCCGTTGTGGTGCTCGGTCCGTAGCGGTCGACAACGTCGTAGACGTCGTCACCGGTGGTGTAGGGACCGGGCGTGTGCGGACCGGCGAACCAGTGCTGGTCGGTGGTGGTCGGCCGATCGTGAACGGCGGTGAAGAATCGCGTCGCATGTTGCGTGTCCGACTCCCGAGCTGCCACGCCCTTTTCGTGGATGACGTCGGGGCGTAGCGGTCCGACGTACTCGACCCGACTACGTGGCGCGGTGAACGCCATCTCACCCATGGCCGTGCCGGTGCCGAGCATGACGAGGTCATCCTGCTTCCAGGTGAACCGCCAGTCGTTCATCCTGGTCGGCTGGTCGGCGTGGAAGCTCGTGTTGACCCGGGCGAGCTGCTGCTCGGTGAAGGTGTAGCGCAGCGAGTTCGGGATCCGCCCCTCCTCGTACGGGTTGAGTGTGTAGGTGTAGGGCGTCTCCGGCGTCGCCGTCGTCCGGATCGTCACCTGTTGCCCGGCGAGCCGGTTCCGCAGCAGGAGACCCTCCTTGGTGGACAGCGACACGTTGGCGATGTTCGCCGGCCGTGGCTCTTTGAACTGTTCCTGGCCGATCCACAGCGGCGTCGCACACCCCGGGTTCGACGGGAAGACGACCAGCCCGGCGGCGCCGGCGGCGCGGACCGCTTCCACGTTGGCGATCAGCACATAGCAGAGTGGGTCGCCGCTCGGCGCGAAATCGGTCTCCAGCAGCGCGAGCTTGCCCCGAAGATCGCGGCCGGCGAGGTCCTCCGGGCGACCGCGGCCGGCGTCGACCAGCGGAAGATCCCCGGTGCGGAACGGGGTCCAGCCGTCGCTGCTGAACTGGTAGGGCTGCCAGCTGCCGTCCGAAGCCTGCGCCTCCCAGCGGACCGGGACGATCGGGTGCAGGTCGACCCCGCGCCCGCCGCGGATCTGCATCGCAAGCTCGGACTGTCCGAGTGTCCACTGGTGGCGGAACCGGAACTGGCCGACCTTGACCGGCTTGGTCGGTGTCGCCCACAGATGCTGCCAGGCACCCCACGGCGTCCCCAGGATCGGCGAGAACCCGTACGACTGCCCGCCGACATCGGTCCGCTGGTACGCCGACTCCCCACCGCTGTTGTTGAGCGGCTGGGCGGGTTTGGGCGTGTTGAAGGTGATCTGTCGGGCCTGCCGCGCGTCCACGACCACCTCGGTGTCACCGGTCACGGTGACCTCGGGGGCGAACAGCCAGGCGTTGTTGACCCGCGAGTCGTCTCCGACCCAGTACACGATCTGCGCCACGCTGTAGGTGCCGGCGGGGACGTTCTGGACGATCACCCCAGGCTCCGGCGCGTACGCCTCGAGGACACGTCCCCGCGAATCGGCCACGTCGACCACGTCGTGGAGGACGGGGTGCAGCGGCTCACCGCTGCGGCCGAGGGTACGCACGGTCAGGGCGAACTTCTCCGGCTCCCGCACCAGCCCGACCGGCGTCGTCAACCGCACCTCACCGGCGGTCGCCACGACGGCCCCGGTGTACATGCCCTCCCCGAGCTTGTCGAGGCCGACGGTCACCGCCACCGTCGCCGTACCGTTGGCCGGCACGGTCACCGTGGGCTCGGTGCGCAGCGCGTCGCCGACGCCGGTCCCCTTGGTGTTGGCCAGTGTCGTGGCGAGGGTGAGGGTCACCGGCTCGCCGGTCAGGTTGGCGTAGCTGACCTGCCGGCTCGCCGTCCCCGGCTGGGTGACGGGCAGCATTCCGTAGTCGACGTTCGGGGTCGTCGCGAACACCCCCTGCCGGTCGGCCCGGGCGATGTCGACCCGACCGGCGCCCTGCTGGTAGACGGTGTGGCCGGCGTCCTTGCTGGTGCTCATCAACGCCGACTTGAGCTGGACGGCGGTCCAGTCGGGGTGCTGCTGGGCCAGGATCGCGGCCGCGCCGGCCACGTGCGGAGTGGCCATCGAGGTACCCGAGGCGCTCGTGTAGCGCTCGTCGACCGGGTTGCCCATGGTGGTGCCGGCGGCGCGGGCCGCCACGATGTCGATTCCCGGCGCGGCGATGTCGGGCTTGAGTGCCCCGTCCAGTCGTGGCCCCTGGCTGGAGAAGCCGGCGAGCAGGTCGGTCTGGCCGGTCGCGGCCACCGTCAACGCCGCGGCTGCCGCGCCCGGCGTGCCGACCGTCCGCTCCGCGCCGGCGTTGCCGGCCGCGATCACGAACAGCGTCCCCGTCGACGCGGTGAGCTCGTTGACGGCCTCGCTCATCGGGTCGGACCCGTCGGTCGGCGCGCCCCCGAGGCTCATGCTCACGACCTTGGCTCCGCTGGTCGCCGCCCACTCCATGCCCTCGATGATCCAGGAATCCTGTCCCTCCCCAGCCGCGTTGAGGACCTTGCCGATCACCAGTTGCGCGCCCGGTGCCACGCCCTTGCGCGCGTTCCCGGAGGCCGCCCCGCTACCGGCGACGGTGGCGGCGACGTGGGTGCCGTGCCCGTGCCCGTCGCCCGTGTCCTCGCCGGGGACGAAGGACCGCGACGTGGCGATCCTGCCCGCGAGGTCCGGATGCGTGGCGTCGATCCCGGTGTCCAGCACCGCGACCTTCACCCCGGTGCCGTCGTGACCGGCCGCCCACGCCTGCGGGGCGCCGATCAGCGACAGGTTGTAGTCCAGGTTGACGGTGGCCTTGCGGTCCAGCCACAGCTTGGCGATGCCGCCGCCGAGTCCACTGGTCCGCGCGGCAGCCGGCTGACCCGGCTGCGGCACCTCACCGCGTACGGCGGTCCAGAAGCTCCCCGCATCCTGCTTGGCCACGTCGAGCGCGGCGCCCTGGATGCTCTCCAACTGGTGGGTGGGCGTGCTCGCCGGGAGTGCGGCGGCCGCCGCCGACACCGACTTCGCGGCCCGGTCACCGGCGTACTGCACGATCACCGGCAGCTTCGCCGTCCGCGCGTCGGCGTAGCCGTGCTCCACGAGGTACTTGACGTCGAACAGTTCCCGGTCGACCCGCCCGGCCTGGACCGCCGGCATGGCGTCGGTCGGCAGCACGTACACGCCGCCGGGTTCGGACTGGGTGACGAACTGGGGGCGCTTGCCGTCCGGGCGTGCGGCCGCTTCGACGTCGACGGCGTACGGCCCGCCACTGCTCGACAGCGTGACCTTGTCACCCGTGACCAGGGTGACGGTGTGCGGGCCCGCGCCGACGCCGGTGAGCTGGATCGGGTTCGCGTTCTGGGCGGGAGAGGTCTGGGTGGGGGCGGCCTGGGCGGAACCGGCCGGAGCCGGCAGGGCCAGCGGGCTTCCGGCGGCGGCCGGTGGGGGCGCCGCGACCGCCGCCGTCGACATCGCGACGAACGTCGCGAGGACGGCGAGCGGCCGTCTCGATCCGGGTTTCACGCGCATCGTGAGACTCCTTGGGGGTGATGGGCGAAGGGGGCGGGCTAGAGCGGTTCGTACGTCGGTCGGGAATCGCCGCCGGCCGGTGCTCCGCGACCGGTCGACGGGTCGCCGGCGTCGTGCGGGTCCCGCCCCTCCGGCTGCGGTCGCGGGCCAGGCGCGGGCTGCGCGGCCGGCGTGGGGGAGTCGTCGGTACGCGTGCCGGTAGGGTCGTCTGCCATCGGCTTTCCTTCCAGGACCTGAGGGTCCCGAGTCTCGGCCGACAGCGACTGGTTGTGATGCGCCAGATGACCTAAAGAATGGGCGGGTCGGTGAGCACGCCCGACTCCAGGGCGCTGACCGCCACCGCCGTCCGCGAGGAGACACCGAGCTTGCGCATCGCCGAGTTGAGCTGCGCGGCGACCGTCCTCGGTGACCGGGACAGCGCCTGGGCGATCTCGCGGTTGGTCCGGCCGGTCACGACGAGCCGGACCACCTCCAGCTCCCGTGGGGAGAGCTGGTCGCCGTAGCCGCGTCGCCCGCGCCGCACGTCGTGTCGTTCGTCGACGGCGTGCGCCCGCGACAGCTCCGCCGTCCGGGCCGCGTCGGCGTGAGCTCCGAGCCCGGCCAGGTCGCGGCACACCTCGGCCAACAGCGCGAGCCCGGCCTCGGCCTGCCCGGCGGCGATCAGGCAGTTCGCCTGTCGCTCCCGGGTGAGCAGAGCGTCGTACGGTCGCGGCAGCGCCTGCCACGCGGCGGCCGCACGGTCGTACGCCGTGGCTGCCCCCTGGCGGTCCCCGTGGGCCTCCAGGAGGATCGCCCGGCACAGCGCCAGCGAGGCGAGCGGGGCCGGGGCGTCACGGCCGCGCAAGCCGTCGGCGTACGCGGCCACGAGGTCGGCGGCCTCACCGGTCCGCTCCGCGGTGATCAGCGCGTCCATCCGAATCGGGACGAGATCGGTGGCCCAGATCCAGACCCCACGGTGCGCCACGATGCCGAGGGCCTCGCCGGTCAGCGTCAGCACCTCGGCGACGCGGCCTTCGACCAGCCAGGATCGCGCCAGCACCGCCGCCGGACTCATCCCGACATCGGCGACGCCGAGCGTGTGGGACGCCGCCAGCAGTTCGTCGTCATCCCGGGCGAGGGTGCCCGCCGCCGCCTGCAGCGAGGTGCGCACCAGGAGCGCCTTGTTCCGGGCGGCGGGGTCCAGGTCCTCGTCGTCGACCAGCAGGTCGATCCGTTCGGCCAGGCCGCTCCACTCCCCGAGGAACCAGTCCAGCTGCAGCCGGGTCGCCAGGATCCAGCCGCGGTAACGCAGGTACTGATGCCGTTCGGCGAGCTGGAGGCTGCCGGTGAGCCGGCGTGCGGCCTCCGCGTACCGGCCCCACATCACGGCCTCGGTTCCGACGTTCAGCTGACCGCGCACCAGCTCCTGGCGCAGAACGGGGGACTCGGCGTCGGCGGGGAGTCTGGCCGCGTCCTCCCAGCCCGCCTCCTCCCCGAGCATCAACCGCACCGACGCCGTGTCGACGGTGAGGATCAGCTGGTCCGCCGGCGACATCGACGCACGCATCTCGGAAGCCCGGCGTAGCCAGGCCAGGTGGGTCTCGGCGGGCGCGGTGACACCCTGCGGGTAGGCGAGGAAGGCCATCGCCCGAGCGGCCTTGACCGGGTCATGGGTGAGCTGTTGGATCGCCCGTTCGAGCTCGGCCCGGCTCGCCTCGTAGTCCTCGGTCACGAACAGCACACAGCCGAGCCGGAACCGGACCACCGCCTCGTCGGCCGGCGGCAGGGTGCCGCCGGCCAGCACGGTCCGCAGGGCGTCGACCACGTCCGCGTGGCGGTCCCGCCCGGCGAACGCGCCGAACGGGACCTTCATGACGAGCCGGACCACGGTTCGGGCAGGCAGCTCGGCCTTGGTCAGCAGATCGTGCAGCAGGGCCGCCGTCGTGGCCTCGTCGGAGGACTCCAGCGCCAGATCGGCGGCGAGCTCGGCGTACCGGCACCACTCGGCGGTGCGGCCGGCCTCACGGAAGTGGTACGCCAACCGGGCCACCGGCGGCTGCGGTCGGTCTTCGAGGCTGAGGCCGGCACGCAGGTGCATCCCGCGGCGTTGGGGCGCGGGAATGGCCTCGTACACGGCCCGACTGGCCAGGGCATGGCGGAACGACACCAGCCAGCGGTTGTTCTCGCGCAGCAGCCCGGAGCCGAGCGCCTCGGTGAGCCCGTCCAGGGCCTCCGCCGGGGTCAGGGCACTGACCGCCGTCACGGTCGCCTCGTCGCTGGGCTCGGCGAGCACCGCGGCGGCCCGGAGCACCGCCTGCCCGTGCGGGCCGATGCGGGCGACGCGTTCCAGGACCGAGTCGCGCACCGTCGGCGGGACGTCGATCTCGTCGAGCCTGCGGCGTACCCACTCACCTCCGACACGGGTCAGGTCGGCCCGGTCCCGGAGCAGGCGTACCGACTCCTCCACCACCAGGGGGATTCCCGCCGTCCGCTGATGGAGGAAGCCGGCGAAGGTCTGCGAGACGTGCTCGGCATCGAGCATTGACGACACCAGTTGGGCGGTCTGCGACACGTCGAGCGGACCGACGGGCAGCCGCAACCTTGTGGTGGTCGACGGCAGTCGCGACGTCAACCGCAGCAGCAGCGACCCGACCGGCACGTCCTCGGGTCGGTAGGTGACCACCACGCTGAACGGCGGCGACTGGCGGGCCACGAGGAACAGCAGCAGCTCCAGGGTCGCGTCATCGGCCCAGTGGACGTCCTCGACCACCAGCACGGCCAGGTCCAGGTTGCCGAGCAGTTCGAGGAGGGCCCGGAACAACCGGTGCCGGGAGGCGCGGACGTCGCCCAGGGGCTCCGGCGCCGCCGGTAGCTCGTCGGCCCACTCCGGGAACAGCGGCCGGAGCGCACCGGCGAGATCGCTCAGCGGCAGATCCGCCACCCGGTCGGTCGCCTGCCGCACCGCCTCCACGATCGGCCCCAGGGTGTAGGGCTCACGGAAGTGCGGGCAGGTCGCGACCAGGCTGCGGTTGCGCCGACCGGCGGCCGAGACGAGGTACTCCCCGACGAGACGGCTCTTTCCGATGCCCGCCTCTCCCTCGATGAGCACCACCGCCGGGCCGCTGTCGAACGCCGTACCGAGCGCGGCGAGTTCCGCCTCGCGTCCGACGAAACCGGGGGGCGACGGCCTGGGGGAGGGCTGCCGCGGGTCCCCCGGCTCAGCCTCCCGCATCGCCATCGGCGGCTCCCGTCGTCGTTCGTCACCGCCGGGCGGGGCACAGCACGGCGGGTGCCCAGGTGAGGGCGCATGACTGCAGGCATCCTGCCACGTCCCGGGGACGGCGTCGTCGGGCTGACAGCCGTCGGGAACCCGGTCCCTGCCCGGACGCGGCGTCGCGGCGGGCATCTCGATCAACGGCTCGAGCGCCGTGGAAGCCCGGGACCTCAAGCGGTCAGGCGGCGTTTCTTCCGGTTCAGGTGGTATCTCAACTTGCATAGCTGCTCTGTTATGGCCGGCCGTTGACCTGGCATTTCGCTGGTGTGGGGGTCGGCCGCCGGCACCTGCGCCACGGCGGGCTATGGCGGCTGGACAACGGATTGCGCAGGATATCGGCACACACCCCCGTCTCTGCCGATTGTCGAGGCGCTCATGTTGCCTGTACGTAGAACTGTGTCGCTTGCGGTGGCCTTGGCTGCTGGGCTGTTCGCGACCTGGTCGGCGGCGATCGCGCGGGCCTCCGCCGCATCCGTCACGGTGACTCCGGTGGAGGTGCACGGCCCGAGCGGGAACCGCCTCGACATCGTCTTTGTCGGTGACGGATAAACCCAGCCCGAGCTCGGCACCTACGCCGCGCAGGTGAGCCGGACCTGGGAGCTGTTGGCCAATCGCGAGCCGTTCCGCAGTTACCGCACCTTGTTCAACGTCTGGCGGGTCGACCTGGTCTCGCCGGTGTCCGGGGTCAGCGGCGACCCGACCGCTGACGTGAGCCGCGATACTCCTCTGGCGGCGAGTTACTGGTGTGACGGGTTGCAGCGGCTGCTCTGCGCCGACATCGAGCAGGTCAAGCACTACGCGGGCTTCGCACCCGACGCCGACCAGGTGGCGGTGCTGGCCAACAGCGGGATGTACGGCGGGGCCGGCTACACCGAGGAGGAGGTGGCGACCTTCGCCGGCGGCCATCCGCTGGCCGCGGAGATCCTGCCGCACGAGCTCGGGCACTCCATCGGCGACCTCGCCGACGAGTACGACTACTACGCCTTTCCCGACGACGGCAGCCGCTACCGGGGGCCGGAACCGGCCGAGGCAAACATCTCCAAGAAGAACGCCGACCAGCTGCTGCACCCGCGCAAGAAGTGGTGGTACTGGCTGGGCGCGGACACACCCGACGGCGGCGTGATCGACGCCTACGAGGGCGGCTACTACACCCAGTTCGGCATCTACCGGCCCAGCCAGAACTCGCTGATGAAGGCGTTGCGGCGGGAGTTCAACGTGGTCAGCCGGGAGAAGATGATCCAGTCCTTCTACGCGACGGTCCGCCCGATCGACGCGGCCGTCCCGTCCGGAGCCGCCGTGGCGCCCGGCGGCACACTCGCGATCGAGGTGCTGGCGGTGCCTCCTGGGTGCGCAGCACCGAGTACCGGGCGCGATACCTGACGCAGCAACACTCCTGGCGGGTGAGCGGCGGCTAGTGCGCTCCCCACCCGACGGGGGATCCGCTGCCTCCACGCCTGTCACCGCTTGCTGCCGACCCGATGAGTGGAGTCAGCGCCCACGGCTCGTGGGCGAGATCCGCCAATTCGATCTCATCCCGATCGGCCAACGGGTGCTGCTCGCACACTGCCGCGAACACCGGCTCGACCGCGATCGTTTCGGCCAGGGCCGTGGCTGGCAACCGCGGCGAGAGGTCGGGGTAGTTGACGATGGCCGGGGCGTCGAGCCGATCGTCCAGCATCAGGTCCGACAGCGGCCGGGGAGAGTACTCGGTCTGCAGCCGGGCCTCGGCGTCGGGCTATGGCAGCGGTCGAGCTTCTGGAAGCCGCAGGAAATCAATCAACGTGGTGGTTCGCCGCAGGGGTGAGGTGTTCGGGGGTTCATGCTCGGGCGGCGGTGGGCGAGCCGGCCGCGGCCGGGCGGAACAGCGCGGCCAGCACACGGTGCTCGGCGACCTCGTCGACGAGCGCGGGACGGAAGTCGATGCCGCGTGCGTGGTCCAGCAGATCCCCGTCGGGGGCCAGCCCGTGGGCACGCAGGTAGTAGGTGACGGTGTCGGTCCATACCCACACGCCGTCGGTCCGGTAGGACAGCGGCACGACGGCACCGCGCTCCGGCTCCACGATGTCGCCCATCCGCTGGGTCGTCGTCAGCACCGGCCGACCGGACTCCAGGAAGGAGACCATCCGCTCCCGGTCGGCTCCGTCGAGGCGCGGGTGGTCCGGGGCGAACCACGGCCCGGTGGCCGGATCGACGCCGTCGAAGACCCGGGCCACCGCGATCGGGTACGCGTCGGCCGCCGTCCACAACAGCGCGGCGGCCCCGCGCGCCTGCGCCTGGTACGCGGGCAGCTCGTCGCCCGGCGCGTACGCCTCGACCAGCGTCTCCGCCGCGCCCGCCTGGGCCAACTCCTCCTGCAGCAGCGCGGTCACCACCGGAAGGTCGTCCGTGGGCACGTCAGTGGCCAGCACGAACACCTGCGCCACCGGGCCGGCCTCGCCGTCGGGATCACCGAGGCGCCAGGCCCGCCACAGTGCCGTCGCGCCCGGCACCCGGCTCATCGCCCCGATCGCGGCGTGGTCGATCTCGTCGGTGACCGCGTCGAAGAACTCGGTGGGCGAGTCGGTCAGGTCCAGCAGCGGCGGAGCCGCCTCTGGGGCGAACATCGCCTCGTCCACCAGCGCGGGCGTGAAACTGAAGGACGGCGGCGGCCATTCGCCGGGCTGCGTGCCGGGCAGCTCGCCGACGGATTCCGGCGCGGCGGCCGCGAGCAGCGCGTGCTCCTCCCCGGTGAGGGCGAGCCCGGCGGCCGAGGCGATCGCGCCGACCGCCCGGGCCACGTCGGCCACCCGGCCCTGGGCCAGCGCGTGCCGCGCCTCGGCGATCGTGTCGTCCGGCGCGTGCCCGGCCACGCGCAGCAGCAGGCGGTGGAACTCCGGCCCGTAGTCGGCTCTGCGGAACTCAGGCATGGTGCCATTCGACCACAATCTCTGTAACTGATCGACGGCTGGGCCGCGTCCGTAGGGCGCTGGGCGCCCTGTCGTGCCGGCTCGGACCGGGAGTTCCTATTCGCGTACGGCGGGGGAGGATTGCCGGGGTCGCGGGCTCGCCTTCGCCGAATCCGCGAGTGGAGGCGGCATACCGTGGTCTGGCCGGTGGCGCCCGCCGGCACGGGCGGCGGCTTCGCCGGCCGCGGGCGCCGCGCCCCCGGGTGGCGCTCCGCCGCCCCCGGTGTCCCCCCGGTCGGGGGCCTTACCCGCTGAACCGTCGGCGGGCCCGTCCTGGTTCGGGTGCACCAGCCGGCGCACCCGGAAGGCCAGCAGTCCGGCGGCGACCAGCCCCACCACGCTGACGATGATCAGCGCCATGGTCCGGTTGCCCGAGATGGGGCCATCGTCGAACGAGCGTCGGGCCGTCGGGGCGACCGCGTGATGTTCCTCGGCCAACTCGCGGGTGACAGCGGCGGCGGGATTGATTGTTCCGTACCCGTAGCGTTTGTCCGGCACCGCGTCCGACATCTTGTCGGCGGTCGCCTTCACCCGGTGGGTGACCTGGGCAGCGTCGAGGCCCGGGTAGGCGGCCCGGACCAGGGCCACCTCGGCGGCCACGAACGCCACCGCGTAAGGGGTGCCGTTGCTGGCCAGTACGCCGGTTCCGGTGACCCCGAGGGTGGTCACGTTCAGCCCGGGCGCGACGACGTCGACCATGCTGGGTCGGTAGGAGGCGGCCGGCTGGCCGCCCACTCCGACACCGCCGACCCGGAGTACCCCGTCACCGCCGGTGACCATGTCCGGGCTGGTGGGTGTGGTCGTGGTGGGCGCGCCGAACACCACCACGATGTTCCGGCTGACGGCCGTCGCGACGGCCTTCGCCACGGCGGCGTCACTGGTGTTCACGTAGGAGCCGAGCGCGATGACCGTGGCACCGGCCGAGGTGGCCACCTCGATGCCGGCCGCCTGGTCGGAGGCCCGGGCCTCCGCCTTGGTGGTGACGATCCGCACCGGCATCACGGTGGCGTCCGGCGCGATGCCGGACAGCGCGCTGCCCTGGGTGGGCTTGGCCACGATGATGCCCGCCATGCCGGTGCCCGAACCCAGGCAGTCGGTGTTGCCACGGCCGCTGCCGGAGACGATGTCCGCGCCGAGGGCCACCCGCCCGGCCAACTGCGCCAGGCTGCCGTCCGCGCCGGAGTCCACGATCGCCACCAGTTGACCCTTGCCCCGGCTGTGCGCCCAGGCCTGGTCGGGGGCCAGGCGCAGGGCGGCCCAGTTGGACGGGGAGTTGGAGGTGGTCGCGGCGGCGCACTGGCCGCTCTTGTAGGTGGGCTTGGGCGCCGCGCTGGGCACCACGGCCGGGTTGCCGGCGCGGGGTGCCTGGGTGTTCGTCGGTGCGCGCGTGGGCGTCGACTGCCCGGGTGCCGCCGGTGCCGGCGCCGAGCCCGAGGGCGCGGGTTTCGAGTTCTTCTGGGGCAGCAACCCGTACTGCACGCCCGTGCCGACCGCGTCCCATGGCAGCACCAGCTGCCAGCCGGGACGCAGGATCTTGGGATCGCTCAGCTTGTCGCCGTTGAGCTGCGTGCGGCCCACGTTGAGGCTGAAGATCTCCACCGACCGGTCGGTGGTGCCGAGGAAACGCTGGGAGATCCCGCCGAGCGTCTCCGGGGCGCCCTGGTAGGACGACGTGACGGTGTAGTACTTCACGTATTCGGCACTGTCCGAGGGCACCGCGACGGCGGGGAGACCTGCCAGCAGCAGCCCCGCCACGACCGCGACGAGACCCGCCACCGCCGCTGTCACCGTGCCGTACCGGCGGCCGGTGCTGGCCGTCCCGGGACGGCGGAAGCCATCATTCAACTGGTCAACAGCCACCGTTGGTCCTTGGCGTAGGTCTGGGTTGACAACACGATTCCTGACTCCTAGCCCCACGTGGCGTTGTCGAGCTGGAAGTTCCCGGTCCAGTTCGGGTAGGTGGTGCCGACCGCCTGGAAGGTGACCTCGATCCGGGTCACCGACGACACCGAGGACCAGTTGGCCAGGTTCACCGAGAGGGTCGTCCAGGTGTCCGCCGGGGGGGCCAGGGTCGCGATCACCCGGCTGCCGTCGCTGCCGGTCAGCGCGACGATCGCGCGGTAGCCGGTCGCGCCCTGCACCCCACCGAAGCAGTTGAACTGCACCTTGAACATGGACTTCTTGGACATGTCGATCGGTTTCGCGGGTGCGATGTACACGCTTCGCGGGGTGGTGCTGGCGATGAACTCGCCGACGGCCTGCAGGCAGGAACCGGAGTAGCAGGTTCTGGGACGGTTCTCGAACGTGGTGACCCGCTCCACGCGAGCGATGTTCTGGCCACGCTGCCAGCCCATGGTGCCGGACTCGAAGTTGTAGCCGGTCGGCGCGGCGGGCGGGTTGGGCCGCGGCGCGGCAGGCGACTGGGCGGCGGGCGGCGGGCTGGCGGGTGACTGGCTGGGTGACGGCCCGGGCGACTTCGAAGGCGACGCCGAAGCCGTCGGCGAGGGCGGGGCACCGAGCCGCTTGTCCTTGGCGTAGTAGTCCACGTAGGCCAGAACGCGATTGGTGTTGTCCTGGAGCGCCGGGGCCTGGGGTGCGCCGCCGGCCGCACGGACGGCGCCGGTGCCCCACTGGAACGCGGCCAGAGCGAGCGTGTACGGGTCGCCTGCGGTCAGCGCGGAGAGCTGCCCGGACAGGTCGCACATGACGCTGCCGAGCATGGGAATCGCGGAGTGAGGGTTCCAGGGGGAGGCGGCGGGGGAGTTCGACGCGGCCGCGTACTGGGCCCAGATCTCAGGGAGGAACTGGGCGATGCCCTGGGCGCCGTTGGCGGAGCGCATGTTCGGGTCGAAGCCGGAGGCGGCCATGAGTTGGGCGGCGATCCGTGCCGGGGTGACGGGGAGACAGATGTTGCCGGCGCGGACAACGTCGGCGACGTACTGCTGGGGTAGAGGTTTGGCGCCGGCTGCCGCGGCGGCCAGCGGGAGGCCGGGCGATGCGGTGGCGGTGGGGTCCAGGCCACCGAACTGTGGCTGGCGGGTGTACCACTCCGCGTACGCGGAAACGGTGTCGACGTAGCTCTGGGCGCTGGCCGGTATGGCCTTGACGTCGAGCACCGCTTGCAGCCCGGCATGGGTGGCGGCGACGGCAGTGCGCCAGGGGTCACCCGAGACCCCGGCGGCTCGGAGTTGGCCGACCATCTCGCAGGTGTGGTGGGCGAGGGCGACGACGTTGGCCCGTCGATCGCTGAGTTGCGCCTTCGGCCATGGCTCCCACCTGCGCCACGTGGTGTCGTCGAGGCCGGCGAGGCCCCGGACGTTACCGGCTCTGACGGCGCCGGAGTCGAAGCCGCTGGCGGCCATGACCTGTGCGGCCAGGCGCGGCCCGGTCAGCGCGGGGCAGGACAGTGCGGCGCTCTGGATGGTGGCCAGGTCGCCGGCCGGGACCGGTTTGCCGGCCAACCGGTCGTTGCGGGCCTGGGCGGGGGCGAACTCGAGGAGGCCCACCGTGACCAGCGCCATCACCAGCACCAGGGCCAGGGCCAGGTCGGTACGCTGCAGGCGGCTCTGCCCGCGGGCCATTCGGGCCACTGGACGGGTGACTGTCGCGGCGTGCCGGGCCAGCCGTCGGCGCAAGGCGGTTACCTTCACGGATCGCTCTCCCCTGTACGTTCGTTGTCGCGTGCACGACGAGCGAAAGTCGAAGCCGGTTCATTTTGCGGCATCACGATATCGGACGCGGTCGGACCGAAGCGGTGCAGCGGTCCGTCGGAGGCCCAACGATGGACGGCCGAGTTCCGAACAGGGTACGTCTCGTCGGGAAGGTGGGTCATGTGTCGGTACGTCTGCTGATATCTGGATATTTCGGCCCGCTGCGTAGGCCGGAGGCGTCGGGACGGCCACGATCCTCTTCTGGATTGCTTCCGATGTGAACCTTGAGGGGTACTGCCACGTAGTGCAGTCCATGGACTCGGCCGTGGGACACCCGTCGCCCACTGAGGGACGTCCCGCCCGGACAGATGATGGGGCGTTGCGTCACCTGTACCAGTCGCACGCCCCCATCCTGCTGAGCTACCTGCTGCGCCTGACCAACGGTGACCGGCACCGGGCGGAGGACATCGTGCAGGAAACCCTGCTGCGCGCCTGGAAGCATCCCGAGGCGCAGTCGGCGGACGGCCGGTGGAGCCGGGCCTGGCTGTTCACGGTCGCCCGGCGGATCGCCATCGACCAGGTCCGCGCCGCACAGGCACGGCCCACCGAGATGTCGGACGAGCGGATGGAATCGTTCTCCCGGCCCGACGACGAGATCGACCGACTGCTCGACGCGCGCGAGGTGCGGGCGGCGCTGGCCGCCCTGCCCGAGCGGCTGCGCACGGCGCTGGTGGCCATCTACTTCCAGGAGCACTCGATCGCGGAGGCGGCGGAAGTGCTGGACGTGCCGCCAGGCACCGTGAAGTCGCGTACCTTCTACGCCCTGCGGGCGCTGCGGGAGCAACTCATCGAGCGTGGGTTCACGCCGGGCACCCGGGGGCGCGACGAGCGCTGACCCGCCGCACGGGCCCGCCCCGACGGTCGGAGCGGACCCGAAGACCGGCCACCGCCGTGTCCTTTCGGCCCCACGGTCACTCGGTGGGCACGAAGGACTTCTTGTCGGCGTTGGTGTACACCTGCGGCACCGTGTTCAACATCCCGACGTACTCGCCGACCAGGTACAGCGTGTCCGCGATGGCCAGCAACCCGTTGTCGAGCGCGGCCCTCATCTCCGGCGCCACCTTCACCAGCTCCGGATCGCGGGTTATCCGTTTACCCCCCGAGCCGCCACCCCAGTTCCTCGACCAGGCCGTCGACCTGTCCTTCGTCTCACCGAGGTCGCCCGCATGCGCCTGCGCGAAGACCCAGTCCTTGCGCTCGTTGGTCATGTTCTTCAGCGCTTCGTACGACATCACCGCGTCCATCAACGGCGCCATGACGGCGTTCTGCGCGTCGAAGAACGGTGAGAGCACCACCGAGAACTCCGGCACGACGGGGACGGGCGCATTCGGGTCCCCCTCGCTTTCCGTCGCGCCCGACAGCTCGCCGGTGATCTGCTTTGGCCATCCCTCCCCGTGCATCGTCACGTCGGGCGGGGTGACGTCCTGCAGTGGGGGCTTCTCCTCGTCGGCCACTGGACATTCCTCTCGGGTCGGTGGTCTTCCTCGGTCAGTCGGCGTCACGGCCGCCGCTTCACTGCTCCCGCAGTCGGGCTTCCTCCGGCACGTCGGCGGGCAGCAGGGTGCTGAGCTGCTCCTTGGTCGGGTCGTTGTCGTCGGCGATCCGGTAGGCGTGCCGCTCGGTCATCTCCTGGAAGACCTGGCGGGCGAACCGACCGTTGCCGGACCTGTCCGCCCGGTTCACGGACGAGAAGTAGTTGGTCAGGGCCTGTCGGGTGACATCAGCCAACTGGTACTCGTGCTGGCCGGCGTGGTGCGCCACGATGTCGACCAACTCCTCCGGGACGTAGTCGTCGAAGGTCAGGGTGCGGTTGAACCGGGACGACAGGCCCGGGTTCGCCGCGATGAAGCGGACCATCTCGTCCGGGTACCCGGCGACGATCACCACCACCTGGTCGCGGTGGTCCTCCATCAGCTTGACCAGTGTCGAAATGGCCTCCTGGCCGAAGTCGTTGGACTGGCCGTCGGGCACCAGGGCGTACGCCTCGTCGATGAAGAGCACGCCGCCGATCGCCCGGCGGAACGCGGCCTGCGTCTTCGGGGCGGTGTGGCGCCCACGTACTCACCCACCAGGGCGCCCCGGTCGACCTCCACCAGATGGCCCTGCGTGAGCATGCCGAGCGCGTTGAGGATCTGACCGTAGACCCGGGCGATCGTGGTCTTCCCGGTGCCCGGATTGCCGGCGAAGATCAGGTTGCGGGAGAGCGGCGGCGGTGCCAGGCCCGCCTCCTGCCGGCGCTTCACCATCTGCATCAGCCTGACCAGGGTTCCCACGTCGTGCTTCACGCGGGTCAGCCCGACGAGGTCGTCCAACTGGGCCAGCAGGCTCTCCAGATCCGGCCGTTCCTCCGCCTCGGTCCCCGGCGCGGAACCGGCCGCCGCCGGTGTGCCGCTCGGCTGACCCGCCAGCACCCGGCGGGTCGGCGTCTCGGTGGTCGGCATGCTGACCGACCGCACGTTGCTGGTCGTGCAGTCGACGAACGTCGGCTCGCTGCCCTCGGCCAGGTTCAGGTCGCTGTCGGTGTCCTCCACGTGGCACCGCCGAATCCGGGGGCGGGCCTGCGGGCCCAGGAACAGGGCGGGGAACTGGCTCGCCGAGACGGTCAGGTCGTCCAGCACACCGGCGCTGCCCGTGCTGAAGTAGACCCCGTTCTTGCCGCAGTCGCGTACGCGCAGCGTCCGCACCACCGGCCGGGCGTCGTCCCACACCACCAGGCCGCTGCCACCGGCGTCGAGGATCACGCAGTCCTCGATGGTCGCCGCGCTGTCCCGGTCGAGGAAGACCCCGGCGCCGCCGCTGTCGGAGAAGTGGCTGTCCCGTACGGTCGGGCCGGAGTCCGGCCCCACCTCCATGCCCGCCTGGGGCGTGGAGCGGACCGTGCAGTCCTCGAACAGCGGCCGGTGCGAGGTCTCCACCCGGATTCCGACGGCCACGTTCTCGATCGTGGTGTGCCGCACCGTCGCGTCGCCGTCCTCCTCGACCTGCACGCCGGTCATCTCGGCGCGCTTCACGGTGCCGCCGGACATCCGCAGGAACGACCGTCCGGTGACCCGCACCCCGTGCTGCGGGGTGCCGCTGATCGTGCAGTCATCGAGTTCGACGTCGGCGTGGCCGGCCAGGTGCACGATGCTGAACGAGGAGTCGCGCAGCGCGCAGCGCCGCAGTACCGCGCGGGCATCACCGTCGGCGAAGACGCCGTTCGCGCCGGCATGGGCGACCGTGGACTCGACTGCCTCCAGGCGCGCGTCCCGGACCGCCAACCCGGTGCTGCCGGTGGTGCCGATCTCGCACCCGGCCAGGACCACCCGCGCGCCCGACTGCGCGTACAGCCCACTGCGTGCCGAGTCGTCCACCTTGACGCTTCGCGCCGTGAGCTGCGCCGCGCCGTACGCCGACAGGCCGTTGCCGCCGCTACGGGTGACGACGGTGTCGCCCACCTCGGCCTGGCACGCCCCCGCGTCCGCCTCCGCCGAATGCGCATCGGCGGAGTCCGCGTCGCGCGGCGCACCGACCAGCCGGATGCCGTCACCGGCGGTGTCGCTGACCCGCCCCGCGTGCAGCGTCAACTGAGCCTGCTCCTGCGCGTGCACCCCCACGCCGCCGGTGTGCGTCACGGTGCACTCGTCGAGCTCGGCCGAGGCCCGGTCCGACAGCACCACCCCGTTGCCGGACGGCCGGGTGACCGTCGTGTGGCGCAGCATCACCGAAGCCGACTGGGCGACCACGACCGCGTCGCCGTCGATTCCCTCGATGGCGCAGCCGACCACCTCGGCCTGGGCATCCCCGCGCAGCCGCAGCCCGGCCCCGGTGGTCGAGTGGATGCGGCAGTCGCGCAGCACCGGCCGGGCCCACCCGTCCGCCGCCACCTCGCCGCCCGACACGTCACAGTCGACCATCGTCAACACGCCGTCGCTGGTGTGCACCGCCCCACGCACGGTCAGGCCGTGCACCAGGGCCGCACCCGCCCGGCTGACCAGGGCCGGCCCGCCGGTCGACACCAGTTCCACCGGGCCGTGCTCGCGGTCGGCCACGATGCTGATGTCCCGGTCTATCAGGACATTCTCGTGGTAGACGCCCCGGGACACACTGATCACCGAACCGCTGGACGCCGCCCGAAGCGCCGCCGTGATGGTGCGGTGGCTGCCCCACCCCCGGGCCGCGACCCGCTGGGTGCCACGGCCCCTCACCGGTGGAGGGCTGGGCGGTGTGGTGGCGGTCATGGCCGTGTAAACGGTGGCACGCGGGCGATGGTTCATGTCCCGCTCGTCGGGTCGGCGGGGTCGCTCGAATCGGCCACTGCCGCGTCCCCTTCACCGTCTGGCAGGCTGAGCCGCGCCCGCGCCGCCCCCAGTCGCCCCCCGCGCGGACGAAAAGGTCGCGTGAGGAGCTAGTCGATGGCCGATCAGCAGGTCACCCAGCCGGACGGATCGATCGTCTACTACGACGAGTCAGCCCACGCGATTCGCCAAGTATGGCCCGACGGTCGGGTGACGACGTACGAGTACCGCGACGGCGAGCAGTATGTGGGCACGACCGGTGACCTGCATGTGTTGTACGGCAAAGATGACAAGCCGATCAAGCAGTGGCAGGGCGATGATGAGGCGTCGGCGTCGACGTATTCGTGGTTGCCGGATAGCGGCTTTTCGTTGACCGATCCCGACGGGACGGTTACGGAGTTCACGAAGGACGGGGACAGGGTGCGTCTGACCTCGCCGGATGGTGTGGTGACGACGTATGAGTATCGCGAGGGCGGGCAGTATGTGGGTACGACGGGTGATTCGCATGTGTTGTACGGGGAAGATGACAAGCCGGTCAAGGTGTGGCAGGGCGATGATGAGGCGTCGGCATCGACGTATTCGTGGTTGCCGGATAACGGCTTCTCGTTGACCGCTGCCGATGGCACGGTTACGGAGTTCACGAAGGACGGGGACAGGGTGCGTCTGACCTCGCCGGATGGTGTGGTGACGACGTATGAGTATCGCGAGGGCGGGCAGTATGTGGGTACGACGGGTGATTCGCATGTGTTGTACGGGGAAGATGACAAGCCGGTCAAGGTGTGGCAGGGCGATGATGAGGCGTCGGCATCGACGTATTCGTGGTTGCCGGATAACGGCTTCTCGTTGACCGCTGCCGATGGCACGGTTACGGAGTTCACGAAGGACGGGGACAGGGTGCGTCTGACCTCGCCGGATGGTGTGGTGACGACGTATGAGTATCGCGAGGGCGGGCAGTATGTGGGTACGACGGGTGATTCGCATGTGTTGTACGGGGAAGATGACAAGCCGGTCAAGGTGTGGCAGGGCGATGATGAGGCGTCGGCATCGACGTATTCGTGGTTGCCGGATAACGGCTTCTCGTTGACCGATCCCGACGGGACGGTGACGGAGTACACGGAGGATGGGGACAGGGTGCGTCAGATTGCGCCGGATGGTGTGGTGACGACGTATGAGTATCGCGAGGGCGGGCAGTATGTGGGTACGACGGGTGACATGCACGTGTTGTACGGGAAGGACGGTCTGCCGGTCAAGGTGTGGCAGGGTGATGGTGAGGCGTCGGCGTCGGTGTATTCGTGGTCGCCGGATAAATCGTTCTCGTTGACCGCTGCCGATGGCACGGTTACGGAGTACACGAAGGACGGGGACAGGGTGCGTCTGACCTCGCCGGATGGTGTGGTGACGACGTACGAGTATCAGGGTGATGGGCAGTATGTGGGTACGACGGGCGATCTGCATGTGTTGTACGGCAAGGATGACAAGCCGATCAAGGTGTGGGAGGGTGACGGTGAGGCGTCGGCGGCGTACTACAAGTACTTGCCCAATGGTGGTTACCAGTTGGACGGGCCCGATGATGTGGTCGAATACTCGGCGGACGACCGGCTGGTAAGCCGGACCATGAAGGCCGACGGCACGGTCACGACCTATGCGTACCGTGATGATGATTCTTATGTGGGGACGACCGGTGACACCCATGTGTTGTTCGGCAAGGACGGAGTCCCGATCAAGGTCTGGGAGGGCGATGACGAGTCGACGGCCTCCATCTACAAGGCCCTCGACGGCGGCCATTACACGCTGACCGATCCTGACGGCGTGGTCACGGAGTTCGACGAGACCGATCGGCCGATCCGGATCGAGGAACCCGGTGAGCAGCCGCAGACGATTGAGTGGCTGCCCGACGGGTCCAACATCCGGACCCAGGGAGACGATCACAGCAAGTACGACGCCAATGGCGTATTGGTGCAGATATGGACCGGTAATGACCCGTCCACCGGCACCCGCTTCCACTACCCTCCCGGCGGGGGCGTCGTCACCGAAGGCCCAAGCGGTACCACCTCGTACGGCGCGGACGGTAAACCGGTTGTGACGATAACCCCGGAGGGCGAGCAGATCACCTGGAAGGTGGATCTGCCGGCGTTGAACGAGGCCGCCAATTCGGTACAGAAGGCGAAGGACCTCATCGAGATGCGCCTGCAGACCGTCCAACGGAATTTCGAGAACATCCAGTCCATGTGGATGAGCCCTGCCGGCAACACGTTCTCGCTGCTGGCCGGGAACTTCAGGAAGGCGAGCGACGTCCTGGAAGAGGCACTGGACGAGGCGGTGCAGCGGATGCGCTCGTCGTACCAGAACTACCTCGCCTCGGAGGCGCAGAACGCCGCCAACATCGCTGAGATAGCGAAGGCGGGACACAAGTAGCCAAGCAGGCGGAAGGCGTGGGATGACCAGCCCAGACGAACACCCGGACGAAGCCATTCCCTACGACTATGCGGGGAGGAGGATCTCGGTCAACCCGACGGAGGTGGCGGGCTGCGCGAAGGAGCTCGACAGAGCCGCCAAGGAAATCGAATTGCTGATCAAGAGCGTTCACTCGATCTGGGAGGACCTCAAGCTCGGCTGGACCGGCCGGACCCAGGCCGAATCGGAGGAATTCAACGACCTGTGGCTCCTCGCGATGTCGGACATGTTCGCCTCGAAGGACGGCACCCCGGGTGCCCTGTCGGCGATCCACTTCATGGCGAATGCCGCTGCGGCCAATTACGCGCACGCCGAGGACTCGCTGAGCAGGACCCTCCTCGAGTTCGGCCAGTCGATGGCGGGCACGAGCGACCAGACCTTCCCCGGCGAGCTGCCGGCCGGGATCCCCAGCCGCCCGGAGGGGGCCCCGGAGCCGCCGGCCGAGGTGCCCACGCCCCGGAACCGGACCGGCGGGCCGATCACGGAGGTGACACCGGGAAATCCGTGAACCCCGGCCCCCGTACGGGCGTCTAGGGGGAGTTGAGGAACAGCGCAGAAGAGGCAGGTCGTGACGAGCGTCGAGACGCAGCACCGGGACAGAGGGCTCGGTGCGCCCGCTGAGCAACGGCGGGAGTTCACGCGTGCGTTCATGGAGCAGGGCTGGGCACGTCCGGGTCTCGACCGTCCGACCGCCAAGCCGCACGTGACGATGGTCGTCGCCACGGTCGCGCTGCTGGGCGCGCTGCTGGGCGGCGTACTCATGCAGCTCATCAAGCCGGTGAAGCTGGAGCCCGCCAAGGGGGCGGCCCCGGCCGCGCCCACCGCCGGGCCCAGCTACACGGCGGTCGCCGGCTGGGACTGCGCGGCCGCCGACGACCACGGTTTCATCGCCAGCGGGCGGGGGCCCACCTGGTTGACCATCGGTCAGGGCGGCTGGAGCAAGGACGGCTGCCACGGCGACTACGTGGCGATCCCGTTCGCCGGCACCGGCGCCCGGGCAGCGGCCCCGGCCACCGCCCAGTGGTGGTTCCGGCCGGCGACCGAGATGCGGAGCTGCACCGTCGAGGTCTTCGTGCCGGCCCCGGACCGCGCCGCCTACCGGCCGGTCTCCCGCGCCGCGTACTCGGTGCTCAACGAGCCGGGCGGCGCGGAGTTCGCCCGGTTCGAGGTCCGGCAGGACGCCGCCGCCGGCGGCTGGGTGACCGGCGGGACCTGGCTGGTGGGGCGCAGCGGCATCACGGTGCGGTTGTCCGCCGAGGGCGATCCGCCGGCCAAACAGGCCATGCTCGCGGTGGCGCACGTGAGGGTCAGTTGCACCGGGTGACGCGGGAACACCGGCAGGGGAAGAGGGCATGACTCGACTGGCATTCCACCGGCCGCCGCGGTTCCTGCCGCCCGCGCTCTCCACCGAACCGATCGCGTTGCCGCCGCCACCGGAGGCCGGCACCGGCACCAACACCGGTGGCTGGATCGCGACGATCCTGCCGCTGCTGAGCTCGGTCAGCATGGCCGGTTACATGATCACGTACGGCCGTCCCATCCTGATCGCGTTCGGTCTGCTCTTCGTGGTGATGTCGATCGGTGTCGCCATCGCCATGCGGTCGCAGACGCGCAGCAGCAACCGTCGCGAGGTGCGCCGGCAGCGACGGCGCTACCGGGCGCACCTCGACGAGGCGCGCGCGCAGGCCAGGGCCCACGCCGCCGCGCAGCGCACGGTCAACGCGGTCAACCAGCCGGACCCGCTGCGGCTGTGGTCCATCAGCACGTCGCTGGACCGGGTCTGGGAGCGCCGCCCGGATGACCCGGACTTCATGCGGGTACGCATCGGCCTGGGGCGGGTCGCCCTGAGCCCGCCGATGCAGATGAGCCAACGGCTGGACCCCCTGGGCGAGTACGACTGGGAGTCGCTGACCGCCGCGAAGAAGCTCGTCTCCCGCCTGGGCTGGGTGGAGGACCAACCGGCCGTCGTCAACCTCGCCGAGGCCGGCGTGGTGAGTCTGCTCGGGCCACCGGAGAAGACCGAGGGCCTGGCCCGGGCGATCCTCACCCACCTCGCGGTCCTGCACGCACCGGACGACGTGGTGATCGCCGTCGAGTCCTCCGGCGGCGGGAACTGGGAGTGGGCGAAGTGGCTGCCGCACGCGCTGGAGCCGGATGCCACCGGCGAGGCCGGCGTGCTGCCTCTGGTCCGGGTGGACCCGGTCGATCTGGCCGGCTTCCTGGAGCGGGAGATCCGCAGGCGTCAGGAGCAGATCGCCGTACGGCGCGTACAGATCAGCTTCGACCGCTCCCAGGCACCCCGGATGCAGCGCCTGGTGGTGCTCTTCACCGGCTTCCAGCCGGTCTCCGAGTGGGGCCGCTCGGAGCTGCTGCGCGCGCTGTTGCAGGCGGCCGGCCCGCAACTCGGCATCACGGCGCTGTTCCTGGCCCGGCGTGAGCTGGACGAGCCGAGCCGGGTCGACCTGCGCATCCGACTGACCGAGGACGGCCACGCCGCGGTGGAGGGCCGCGCCGAGCTGATGACCGCCCCCGTTCCCGACTGCGTGCCCGACAGCCTCGACACTCGGGTCGCGGAGCTGGTCGCCCGCAGGCTGTCGCCGCTGCGCCTGATCGACGAACGCGACCAGGTGCTGATCCGGGACGTGTCGCTGACCGACATGCTCTTCGTGGGCGACCCGCTGGCCATCGACCCGACGACCCTCTGGGTACGACCGGACAGCAGCAGACTGCTGCGCGTGCCGATCGGCACCGACAGCGAGGGCGGCACGGTCCTGCTCGACCTCAAGGAGGCGGCGCAGGGCGGCGCGGGCCCGCACGGGTTGATCGTCGGCGCGACCGGCTCCGGCAAGAGCGAGCTGCTGCGGACCCTGGTCACCGGCCTCGCGCTCACCCACTCGCCCGAGGTGCTCAGCTTCGTCCTGGTCGACTTCAAGGGCGGGGCCGCATTCGCGCCGCTGGCCGAGCTCCCCCACGTCGCCGGCCTGATCACCAACCTGGTCGGCGACCAGACGATGATCAGCCGGATGCACGCCGCGCTCCTCGGTGAGCAGCAGCGCCGGCAGCAGATGCTGCGCGACGCCGGCGACGTGGACTCCATCCGCGAGTACCAGACCCGCCGCGCCGCCGGGGTCAAGAAGGCGGACGGTACGGAGCTGGAACCCATGCCGTACCTGATGATCATCGTGGACGAGTTCAGCGAGCTGCTCTCCGGCCGGCCGGAGCTGGTCGACCTCTTCGTGCAGATCGGCCGGGTCGGGCGCAGTCTCGGCATGCACCTGCTGCTGGCCACCCAGCGGCTGGAGGAGGGCCGGCTGCGCGGTCTCGACTCGCACCTGTCCTACCGGATCTGCCTGCGCACGTTCTCCGCCAGCGAGAGCCGCACGGTGATCGGCACCACCGACGCCTACCAACTGCCGTCGATCCCCGGGTCCGCGTACCTCAAGGTCGGCGAGTCCGTCTACCTGCGGCTGCGGGTGGCACACGTCTCCACGCCGTACCTGACCAGCGAGCAGCGGACCGAGGCCGGTGGCCTGCTCCGCGCGGTCGTCCCGTTCACGGTCGGGCCGCTGCCGGACAGCGCGCTCCAGCAGTCCACCGAGGAGGAGCCGGTGGAGGAGCCGGTGCTCTCCGGCCCGACCGAGCTCCAGGTCCTGGCCGACCGGATGAAGCCGATCGCCGCCCTGGCGCACCAGGTGTGGCTGCCGCCGCTGCCGCCGGTCATCCCGTTGGACCTGCTGCTCGGCACGCCGGCCGTGCGCAGTGGTCGCGGCCTGTGCGCCCCCGAGTGGCCGGGATCGGACATGAAGGTCGCGATCGGGGTGCTCGACCGCCCGATGCACCAGGAACAGCAACTGCTGATGATGGACTTCGGGGGTACGCAGAGCAACCTCGCGCTGGTCGGCGCCCCGCAGACCGGGCGGAGCACCTTCCTGCGCACGGTGCTGCTCAGCGCGATGCTCACCCACACCCCGGCGGAGATGCAGTTCTACTGCATCGACTTCGGCGGCGGCACGCTCTACCCGTTCGCCGAAGCCCCCCACGTCGGCACCGTGGCCGGGCGCAGCGACGAGGAGTTGGCCCGGCGCACCCTCAACGAGGTCCACACCCTCATCGCGGAGCGCGAACAGCAGTTCCGCTCCCTCGGCGTCGACTCCATCGCCGAGTTCCGGGCCCGACGCCTCGCCGGGCGGCTACCCAAGGGGGTGCGGGCGGCCGATGTCTTCCTGCTCATCGACAATTGGGGTGGGCTGCGAAGCACCTTCGAGGAGGCGGACGCGCTCGTCACCGAGATCGCGTCGCGAGGGCTCGGCGTCGGCGTCCACCTCGTGCTGACCGCCGGCCGCTGGCTGGAGATCCGCCCGGCGCTGCGGGACTCCATCGCCACCCGGATCGAGTTGCGGCTCAACGACCACAACGACTCGGAGATCAACCGGAAGCTCGCCGCGCAGATCCCGGCCGACATGCCCGGCCGGGGTCTGGCCCCTACCGGCCTGTATCTGCACGTGGCCGTGCCCCGGGTGGACGGGGCCGAGACGACCGACGGGCTACGCGAGGCGCAGGCGGCCGTCATCGAGGAGGCGGCCAGGAACTGGCCGGGTTCAGTGGCCCCGCCGGTCAAGGTGCTGCCCGCCACGATCTCGCTCTCCGACGTGCTGGCGCTGCCCGCGCGGCAGGACGACGGGACGCCGATCGGGATCGCCCAGCGCGACCTGGGGCAGGTCACCCTCGACCTCTCCGGCGACGAGCGGCACCTGCTCGTCTTCGGCGACAGCGGCTCGGGCAAGAGCTCCTTCCTGCGTACCTGGATCTCCTCGACCGTCGCCCGCCGCTCCGGATGGGAGGTCCGGTTCGTCGTCGCGGACTACCGCCGTAGCCTGCTCGGCGTCGTCCCCGACGAGCACCTGGGCGCCTACGCGGCCGACCCGGAGGCGCTGAAGGTGTACGTCGAACAGGTCGCCGGCAAGCTGCGCGAGCGGCTGCCCCCACCCACCGTCACCCCGCAGCAGCTCGCCGCGCGCAACTGGTGGGAGGGCCCGGACATCTACCTCGTGGTGGACGACTACGACCTGCTCGGTGCCGGCATGAACAGCCCGCTGCGGGCGCTCGTCGAGTTCCTGCCGCACGCCCGCGACATCGGCTTCCACCTCGTGCTGGTCCGCCGCGTCGCCGGCTCCTCCCGCGCCCTGATGTCCGACGTGCTGGCGACCCGGATGCAGGAGATGGGCTCCGTCGGGCTCATCCTCAGCGGCGATCGCCGGGAGGGCACGCTCGTCGGCGACCACCGGGCGGCCCAGCGGCCACCCGGCCGGGGCGTGCTGGTGACCCGCTCAGCTGCCGAGCTGATCCAGGTGGCGCTCACCGAGGACGCGATGGCGACCAGCGGGGCCGCCTCGTGACATCCCCGGCGCGGCACGGTGGGTGTCCGGTGATTGGGGAACTATCCGTGTCCTCCTCGGAGGGCCCAGGCTGTTACGGACGTGGCCGGTCGGCCGCGCCCACGATGAGAAGGAGCGGATCGTGACGCAGTACAACGTCACCCCGGAGTACGTGGCGAATGCCGCCGCGGACTGCGACGTCGTCGCCAACGACGTGCAGACCCAGCTCGCGGCGCTTCAGACCTACGTCGCGGGGCTGGGTGCCAGCTGGCTCGGGGTGTCCGCCCTGCAGTTCGCCGAACTGATGAACACCTTCCACACGTACTCCGTCAACCTGCACAACGCGCTGGTAGACATCGGTCAGGGCCTGCGCGGCAACGTCGCGAACTACGTCGAGAGCGAGACGGACAACGCCAGGAACATCGCCTCGCTCAGCAGCGGCCTCGAACCGGCCCTGTACAACCCCGTGACACGAAACCCGGCCGGGGACACCCATATCCCACCCGCCAACCTCTGACCTCGCCTTAGTCGTTAGGAGCCGACCGTGCCCAACATCGAATCAAGCAGACTGCAGGTACCGGCCGAACTTGGTGAGGCCGGGAACCACATCCGCCAGATCTCCAGCACCCTCGCCGCCGAACTGGCCAGCCTGCAGAGCAAGCTGGCCCCGCTGGAGGAGTCCTGGACGGGCACCACCTACACGTACTTCAAAGGGTTGGAACAGGAATGGAACATGGCCGCCACGGGTCTGTGGGGTGACGGCGGCCAGGGCAGCGGCGGGCTGCTGCCATTCATCGCACACGCGCTCGACGTGTCGTACCAGAACTACACGAACGCCGAGCAGTCCAACACGAGGACCTGGCAGCGCTGACGCGCGTGCCGAGACCGGGGGATGAGAGGGACCGCACCGATGTTGGACAGGCGTAGCCGGGTCACCGTGAACGGCGGCGGGAAGCGGGTCGACGTCGCGCTTCCCAGTGAGAGCCCGATCGGGGAGTACGTGGCGGGGCTGGCCGAACTGTGCGGCCAGACCGGCGGAGGTCTCATGGCCCCCGCCTGGTCATTGGCGCCCGCCGGCGGCGCACCCTTCTCGATCGAGTCGTCGCTGGCCGAGGCCGGGGTCGCCGACGGGCAGGTGCTCTACCTGCGCGACGTCGCCCGCGACCCGGGCACCGCCCCGGTGGTGGAGGACATTGAGGAACTGGTGGCCGCCGACGCGCAGGAACAGCGGGTCGACGCCCGGGCCCGGGGCGTGCTGACGGTCTGGATCGGCGCCGGCTGGCTCACCCTCGTCGCGGCGGTGGTCGCGGCGCGTCCGCACCGCAACGACCTCCTCGCCGCGCTCGGTCTCGTCCTGGTCAGCATCGTCGTGCTCTGCCTCGGGTGGGTGCTCAACCAGAAGCGGGCACGGCTTCCGGCGTCCGCGTGCCTGGCCATCTCGTTGTCGGCCGTGCCCTGCCTGGCCGCCGCCGGTGGCCTGGTCGGCCAGTCGCTGGGCGGCGGGCTCTTCTGGTGCGGGGTGGTGCTCGGCGCCAACGCGGGTCTGCTGATGGCCCTGGCCGCCACGCCGGAGCCGGCCATCCTCGCCGCCGAGGCCGCCCTCGCGCTGGCCGGCACGTTCGCTGTGGTGCTGGTGTTCCTCGACGCGGACGGCACCCAGATCGCCGCCGCCACCGTGCTCGCGGCCCTGCTCCTGGTGGCCGTGGCCCGCCCGCTCGCCGCCGCGGTCGCGGCCTGGAGCACCCCCATGCCGAAGGCGGCGGCCGGCGTGGCACCGGCCACCGCCCGGTTGATGCTGAACGCCCGCCAGTTGCTGGCGCTCATCCTGGTGTTCCCGGCGCTGGCCCTGGCCGGTGCGTTCCCGGTGCTGGCGCTGTCCCGTCAGGGGTGGTCCGTGGGCCTGGCGGCGGTGGCCGGGGCGGCACTGGTGATCCGCGCCCGTCAGGTCGGCTTCGTCAGCGAGGTGGTACTGCTGGCCGTCCCCGGCGCGATCGGGCTGTTCAGCGTGATCGGGGCGAGCGGTTACCGCTATCTCGCCTCGGGCCCGTCCGTCCTGGTGCTGCTGCTGATCGGGGCCGCCGTGGTCGGCGTCGGCGTCGCCGTCGCGCTCGCCTCCCGCCCCCGCGCCGCCGCCAAGGAAGACGGCCAGACGCCGTTCGGTCCGGTCGTCGACACCCGGGACCGGGG
Organism: Micromonospora rubida; assembly: GCF_009908295.1. Taxonomy (GTDB): domain Bacteria; phylum Actinomycetota; class Actinomycetes; order Mycobacteriales; family Micromonosporaceae; genus Micromonospora; species Micromonospora rubida. Next base: position 949,666 of record NZ_JAAALO010000001.1, on the reverse strand, counting down.
CAAGTTCGTCGAGACGATCGGCGTGGTCTGCCTCGTGCTGTCGGCGACGCTGGCGCTGGGGGTGTTCGGCGTCTTCACCGAGCTGTTCACGATGGGTCGCGAAATGGTCGGGTGAGTCGGACGTCGCCCGGGTACGGTGCCGGCCGGCCCCCGACCCGGGCGGCGCCCGTCACGGCTGCCCGGGTGTCAGCCGGTTCAGTTCGTCGGTCAAGGGCCGCATCACCTGCTCCATGAGGTCGCGCACGTTGTCGAGCGCGTTCTGCATCGCCTCGGCGACCCTGCCCTCCAGGTGGCGCAGGTTGTCCGGGTTCACCGCGTGCGGGTCGATCGTCACCGACTGGACCTGACCGGACGTCGTCATCGTCACCCGTACCGCGCCACCCGCGCACGCGCCGGTGACCTCGCGGTCTGCCATGTCGGCGCTGGCCGCGTTCGCCTGCGTGGCGAGCTCCTGCGTCTGACGGAGGAACTCGTTCAGATCGTCCTGGTACCCCATCGTGCTCTCCTGTCCCGGCTCCGGACGGCTCCCGGGGGGTTCCCGCAAGCCGGTGGTCTTCCACCCGGGAAGACGGCCGGACCGGTGCCGGGGTTCACGAGGCGGGGGACACGGCACGTCCTCGCTGGTGGGCGGCCATGTCCTCGTTCTGGGCACTGTGCGGCGACGTGCCGGCAATGGCACGGTGGACGAATGCGGTGTCTGTTCGGTGCCTCGGTGAAGGGTACGGAGAATGCCTGAGATCGGCGGCGTCTCCTACCCGGACACGGCCAAGCTCGACGAAATGTCCGTGGAGTGGGGACGCGCCGCCGACAAGTTGGACACCCTTGCCACCCAGGTGGCAGCCGTTGATATGGATTGGACAGGCCGGTCGGCCAGTTACTTCATCGAAGTCACCACCCTGGTCTGGAAACAGGTGACCGAGGTCGCTGCGGCAGCCCGGTCCATCAGCGAGAACATCAAGCAGTACTCGGATCAGGTCCGGGAGATGATTAAGCAGGCCATCAAGGCTGAGCTCATCAGCATTATCACGATTGTATTTTCTTTTGCTACGATGTGGATACCAGGGCTTGGTGCGTTGATGGGGAGACTCATCGACGGGCTCGCAAAAGTCCTCGTTGCGGTCGGCAATTTGGCGAGCAAAGTCGTGCCGACCAGCGTGAGGGCCCTGGTGACGCCGTTCACGTCGCCGAAGGTCCTATCGGAATTGGTCGTAGGTGGCTCGATCGGCGCGACAACCGAAGTCGCGATCGCCTTCGTCGCAGAGCTCACCGCCTCCGGTGTTACCAACACGGATGTGAAGATCGATGGAAAGACCTTCGGTATAGCTGCGGGAGCCGGCTTCGCCGCCGGGGCGGTGTTTTCCGGGTTGGTCACGGACAGCAAGTTTCGGGGCGGTGGCTTCATGGACCGTCACCCATTCCCCTTCACCGGCAGCCGCACCCCGAAACTGTCGTCCAACGGCCTTCCCCATACCGTTTCCGGTACCGGAGAAGGCAGGCCGCAGATCACCGGTTCAGGCGACCTGGGCGAGGTCGACGTCCCTTCGACGGCCATGACGCCGCTTCCGGGAAGGGTCGACGCTGAGAGTGGCAGCCACCTCCCGACCGGCGCTGGGGCCGGCTTGCCCCCCGTCGGCAGCCCGGGTGCCGGTAAATCGTCCGCCAGTGCCCAGACGATCCCCGGCGCGGGGCAGCGCGCAACCCCCCGTTTAGGCCGCTTCACCGACCTGCCCGAAGCCGGGGTGGGACCAGGCGGCGGCGTGCGGTTGTCCGTCGACGGCAACGCGGTTCCCCCCGCGCGCCTGGACAACAGCCCGCCCGCCAATGGCTCGGGGAGCCCCGTGCTGGGTAACCCGCCGGCCGGTGCGGGGGGCCGTAAGGTCATCGATGTCAATGGGCACTCGGTCAACGAGCCGCCGCCTACCGGGCAGGGCGCTCCCCCCGCGGCATCCGCAGGTGGCGGTCGGACCAATGCCGGCGGCGGCCCTCGACAGCCCGGCGGGGCGGAGGGAGTCGGCCCGGGCACCTCCCGGGCACATCAGCCTGGCCAGGACGGGGTCACCGGCAACGGCACTGCGGTGTCGCCGCGCCCACAGGTTGAGACAGCACCCCCCGTACGTCCGGGTGAGGTGCCTCCGGTTTCCGGGCGTGTGGGTGAGGTGTTGCCGGGTGGGGGGCGTGTGGGTGAAGGGCCTCCGGTTTCCGGGCGTGTGGGTGAGGTGTTGCCGGGTGGGGGGCGTGTGGGCGACGGTCCTCCGGTTTCCGGGCGTGCCGGTGAGGTGTTGCCGGGTGGGGGGCGTGTGGGTGAGGTGCCTCTGGTTCCCGGGCGTGCGGGCGAGGTGCCGGCTGGTCGGGTCGCTGGGGCTAGTGAGGCTGGCTCGCCGGTGGTGGGGCGTCGTGAGACTGCCGGTGGTGAGGGTGTTGCCGCGCGGGCGGACGGTGCTTCGGTGGTGCCGGGGCGTGGTGAGGTTGGGGGTGGGCGGGGCGATCGATCGGCAGTTGGCGGTGTTGGCGCCCGCCCAGCCTCCCTGGAGGCCGCGCCAGTGGCTCCCAGTGCCCGGAGCCACCCGAATTCTTCCCCGAGCCACCCCAGCTCCGCCGCAGCCGACGGAAAGGTCAGAACTCCGCGTGATCAGGGGCCACCGGAGGCCAGCGCCGCACCGCCACCCACGCACACGGGCAGGCAAGCCTCGGATTCCTCGGCACCGTCCGCCGCCTCGGGTTCGCCGGGCCACCGGGCGGCATCGCCGCAGAGCGATCCCACCCCGGACACCCCATCTGGCACTCCGATGCCGGAGCGGGCGGTGCCCGACAACAAGCCGGGACGGCGTCTGCAACGCCGCCACTTCCCGGAGGGCCGGGATCCCGACCGCGAGGGCCCGGTTTGGCGACGCGACCGTGAGGCATATGAAGTCAGGGCGCAGAAAGAGGCAAAAAACCAGGCCGAGTTCCAAAATCGGGAGCAGAAGAAGACCCACGCGCTCGGCGAGATGAAGCAGGGCATGAAGGAGACGGGTGGCACGGCGCTGGAGCGCTTCCGCGGGGAGTACGCCGCCTGGAGGGAGCGGAGCGGCAAGAGCTACACCCCCGAGGAACTGGCCCGGGCGGAGGCAAAATTCAGCAAGCGGGTAGAGCAACTCTGGCAGACCAAGTTCACGAACACGGACCGCGTCCGGGGCGGCAGGTTCGACATCTTCTACCGCAGATGGCCGACGAAGGTCGACAATCTGGCGAAGAACTTCAGGTTCGACTACTACGCTGATCTGTACCAGGCGCAGGCTCGTGCGGGTAAGGCGTTTGATGATGCCCGGATGGATTTCGAGCGTCCGCAACCGGGCAGCGGCCGGACGGCCGGCGACTTCGCGGAGTCGAAGGCTCAGTACGTCGACCTGGTCACCAGAACGTACCGGATCAACTACCAGGCGGACTTCGCCGCGAGGGCGGATGGGTCGTACCAGACCTGGAAGCCGCAGGCGGACCGGAGCTTCGATGCTTGGCAGAATCAGTTGGAGAAGGGGCTGCCGGGCCGGTTCGGCAAGGAGATAGAGCTCGACACCTTCATGAAGGGCCGGTTCCCTGAGCGGCTTGACCAGTGGAAGCAGGCCCGGGGCTTGGACGACGGTCCGCTCCCGTGGGAGGGAAAGGTCGCTGAGGATTTCCGTACGGAGCAGCGTCTCCACCTGACGGAGGGCCCGAGTCCGCACGAGCGGTCCTCGGCGCGCAGCGAGCAGCCGGGCGGCGACCGACACTGGCAGGACGCCGCGGCCGACGCGTTGCCGGATCGCTTCGACCGCGCCCATGCGGCTGAGACGCGCAGACTCGCCGACGAGCGCGACATGAACAGCTTCCACACGCTTGAGGACGGCAGCCCCTTCGATCAGGCCCTGGCCGGCCTTCCACCGGAGAAGGCGGCGCTGCTCGACAAGCCCACCATCGCCCGAGAGCGCGCCGCGTTCCTGACGCGTTCCCGCGAGGCCTATCTCGATGCCCGTGCGGGGGAGAACCCCGGCGATGCGGTGCCGAAATGGCTGGAGGGCAGGGCCCTGGCCGAGAAGCTGGCGGCCGACAGGCTCGCCCTCGCGATCCAGCGAGAGCAGCTTATGGCTGACGTGAAACAGCGTCAGGTCGAACAGGACTGGCAGCTCAACCTGTCGGAAGACGCCCTGGTTCGGGTACGCGCAGCGTTCGAACAGGACCTCCAGAAGGCGTACCAGGATGTCTGGGGCGACCATCCGGGCGCATTCGCCAAGGGGCCGGGCGACGAGAACCTCAAGAGCGTCTGGTCCCGCTGGGAGTTTCGTACCCAGGACCTCAGCGGGCGGCTGGACGTGCACATGCTGCACGAGGATCGACTCCACACTGTTCTCGACATCGCGGCCCGCGATTTCGAGATAGTTTTCGGTCCGGCCGACCCACCCAGTCTGGCCGGCCTCGGCCTGGTCACCAAAGCCCGGTACGACATTCCCTACGCGGAGCGCGTCGCAATCGCCGACGAATTTCGTCACCAGTACGTATCCAACTACCATAAAACATTCGGCCGCCCCGGCGAATCTGTCGACGGTTGGTTGGCACACGAGAAGATGTCGACCAACCAGTTCGAGCGCACGACTGAAGGGTTGAGCTTCCTGCGGGAGTTGCAGGACATGGCCAGGTTGCGTCAACACGACGACGGTCCGAACACGTTCCCTCTGAACGAGGGCTGGAAGATGGAGCTTCACAAGTGGGGGGTCTGGGTGCGACCGGCGGAGGTGCCGAGCGATGTCGCCGCTCTGGTCCGCTCCGGCCATTACGCCGATAAGACATCCACCGATCCCGACTTCGTCGTCGGTTCGCCCCACACGGAGATCCCGCCGTCGGTGCTGACGCAGGGCAGGGAGATATTCGCCAGGCTGCCCCTGAAACAGGATGGCTACGGGGTCACGCTGCTCAGCCGGAGCCACGCCGAACCGCCGCCGGCAGCTGCGCACTCCGCCTCCGACGCCGGCCGCTTCACCGAGGTCGACTCGACCGACCTCGGCGTGACCGTCAGGACACCCGGCATGGACCAGGCCGCCGGTGGTGGGAGCCCGCGCGTCGGTGGGGACTCCGGCACGGGGACCTCTCGTGACGTGCTCGCGGGTGACCGTTACGAATATGGCAGTTCGGGTCGGATCATCAGGACGCGGAACGAGGGACTTGGCGATACGGTGTGGGAGCATCACGGGGACAATTTCATCTGGCACGAGCCGTGGGGTAAGTCTGCGTTTCATGATGGCGTGATGATTCGTCGGACGACGTCCGACGGGAATGAACTGACGAAGTTCAACAGTCGTGGGCGGCCGACTGAGGGTGTGGGGCCGGACGGCCGGCGGTTCGTCCTTCTCTACGAACGGACCGGGGATCGCCACGGGCAGCTTCATTACCAGAACGGTGATGTGCCGTTCGAGCTGGATGGCCGACTTCGGTTGTCGGCTGGCATCGACGCCGGTGGTCGGAAGTTCACGGTTACCTACGACGATCAGCAAGGTGTTTCTTCTCGTCGTTATGAGGATGGCTCCGTCGAGAAGATGGAAGCCCCCGAGGTTCGGTTCGATCCGGAGGTGTTGTTCGCGAAGCGCCCGTCGGCCGATGTGGCGGAGAGGCTGTGGGCGCAGGCGCAGGCGCAGGCGGAGGGCCCGAGCGCGCCCGAAGCCTCGGCTTCTGCTGGCGTGCGTCCGGGTGGGCCGTCGGACGGTGGGGCGGGCTCCCGACCCGACGTGTCGGTTCAGGGTCATGGGGATCTTCCGGCGGTGGTGCCGGAGGGCGGTCCGGTCGGTGGGGGTTCCCGGCGCGGGCAGCCCTCACCCGTGGGCACCGGATCCGGCGCCGACGGCGCGGTGGAGGTTCCGCCGGTCAGGGACGGTTCCGACGTCATTCCGCCGTCCCGGCTGGATGGTCCGGCCAGCGGCGCGGGCACCGGCGGGCGCAGCTATGGGCGGACTGGGGCACCCACCTTGGTCGCGGAACGCCCGCGGCCCGACGACGTGGTGGCGCGGATGGTCGCGGCACGTCCGCCGGCCGACGACGTGGTGGCGAGGATGGTCGCGGAGGCGCAGGCGCTGGGCGTGGATTCGCCGGAGGTTTCGTCTGCTGCTGTGCGTGCGGATGGGGCATTGGAGGGCGAGGGTGGCGCGGGTTCTCGCGGTGCGATGGAGGAGCTCGACAGCTCGGGTCGGATTGTCCGGACGAGGCACGAGGGCCTTGGCGACAAGGAGTGGGAGTATCACGGCGCCGATTTCGTTTGGCATGAGCCGTGGGGTAAGTCTGCAATTCGCGCTGGTGCGATGGTTCTTCGGACGACGTCTGACGGAAGTGTGCTGACGACGTTCGACAACGCCGGGCGGCCGACTGCGGGTGTGGCGCCGGGTGGTCGGCGGTTCGTCCTTTCCTATGAGCGGGACGGGGATCACGAGGGGCGGCTTGAGTACGCGGACGGGGTGATCACGGCCCGTTTGGATGGCCGGCTTCGGTTGTTGGATGGCATGGAGGCCGATGGCCGCACGTTCACGGTCGCGTACGACGACCAGCTGGGTGTTTCGCACCGCCTTTATGAGGATGGCTCCGCCGAGGAGATGACGGCCCCCGCACTCCGGTTCGACCCGGAGGTGGTGTTCGCGGGGCGTCCGCTGACAGGCGACGCGATGGCGGAGTTGTTGTTGGCGCGGGCCCGGGCGGACGGCTTGATCGCGCCCAGGGCTCCGTCATCGGCCCCGTTCGGTGGGAATCGTCCGGCGGTGGTGCCGGAGAGCGGCCCGGTCGGTGGGGGTTCCCGGGGCGGGCAGTCCTCGTCGCCGGGTACCGGCCCCGGTTCCGGCGCCGCTGTGGAGGTCCCGCCGGTGAGCGACGGTTCCGTCATCTCGCCGTCCCGGCTGGATGGGCCGGCCGTCGGCGCTGACACCAGTGGGCGGACGGGGTCACGCGACGTGGTCGCGAAACGCCCGCCGGTCGACGCCCCGCGCAACCCCTTGCGGAGCCCGTTGGCCAACGTTGGCTCCCCGCCGCGCCCACACGTTCCGGCCGCTGCCCCGTCGGGCCCACACGTTCCGGCTGCTGCCCCGTCGGGCCCACGTGTTCCGACCGCTGTCGAACGGGCCGGCGACGAGGCCGTCCGGCGGATGCTCGTTGCCGTGCCACCGCCGGCTGCGGTGCTCCCGCCCGGCTCCGGTCCCGGGCACCTGGCGCGGCCGCTGTCCGTGCCCGGGCCCGTGCCGGCACCACTTCCCCGGCCGGCACCTCCGATGCGGCGTATCGGCTCCGACTACTTCGCCGGCCCGCTCGACGGGCTGGCAGCCACCGCCAGCGGCAGGGCCGTCCTCCTGCACGAGGGCCGGGCTCCGACACTGCCTGCGGCGGACCGACCACGCGGCTCCCGTGCCGGCCTGACGGTCGTCCTCGATCTGGAGGGGCAGCGGTTGGCCCAGGTTCCGGCGGCCCTGCGGCAGCTGCGTCCGGAGTTCCGGTCGAGGTTGACCCTCCAGTTCGCCGGCCGATGGCCGAGCCTCTCCCCGGAGCAGGCCGAGTCGATGGCGAACGAGCTGCTCGGGGACCTGCATCCCACCGCCGCGCTACAGGTGCCGGCGGACGATCTGGCCGATCGCCCGGCACCGACCCCCTGGGTGGTGCCCGTCGACGCGAATGGCAACGCCACCTTCGCGGCGACCGCCGCCGCCTTCCGCTTCCACGCGGGCGACGGCCTCCGGGCGGGCGACGACGTGTCGGCACCCAGGACCCGGACCCCGTACGGTCTCACGCCGGGCCCATGGCACGGCACGTACGAGCTGACCCCCGGCTGGTACCTCGACGCGCGCGATTCCGACAGGTTGTGGGTCGGACGGCACCTGCCGGAGACCGTCGTCCCCCGGGGCGGCGGTGCCGATGAAACGGTGCCCATCGTGGTCGGCGAGCCGGGTGAGCTCGTGCCGGACGAGGTGCTGGCGCAGCTCGGTCGGATCCGGACGGCCACGGTACCCACGGAAATGGTGCTGGTCGGGCGGGCGCTCACCGGCGGGCAGCGGCAGCAGTTGGGGCAGGTCCGCGCCGTGCTGCCGGACGGCTGGCAGGCGCATCCGGTCCCGGCCGGTTGGGTCGTCGCTGCGGCGGGGGCGGTGGCTTCGGCGGACCCGGGCGTGGCGGCCACTCGCGCGTCGTACCCGGGCTCGCGGGTGTTGTTCGTGGATCCGGCGGGCGCCGATGCGGCGGCGGTCGCCCGCTCCGTGGCGGACCTCGTGGCGGCGCTGCCCGGTTTGTTGCGGGACCGGGTGGTGGTGCAGCCGGTGCCGGGCGCGGCGGTGCCGTGGCAGGCGTTTGCCGAGCTCAGCGGCATGCTGCCGACGCGTGCCACCGGGGTGCCCGCCCTGGTGGTGCCGGTGGCGCGGCTGGCCGAGGCGCCACCGGCGTCGGCGTCGGGCTTCGTGCCGATGACGTGGGGCCCGGCCGGCCCGGTGCGTACGCTGCCGCACTTCGCCGACCACTACCGGGTGTACGGGCCCGGGGCGACGCCGGGTGAACCGCTGCCGGCCGGCCTTTCCGCCGGTGACGGTGACGGCCGGTTCGGAATCGAGCTTCCCGGTCTGCGGGACTGGGTGGTCGACACGACGTACCCGGGCATGGTGCACATCCGGCCCGGTGGCGTCGCGCTGCCGCCGCCCCCGCCGATCGCCGCCAGCGCGGCACGTCCGGACGCGGTACGGATCAGCGTCAGCGGAGCGCCGAACCAGTCCCAGCGGGCCGGGCTGTTCACCGTGCTGGAGGGGCTGCGCGCGGGCCGCCCGCTGGACGTCACCCTCGCGGGCGAACCGGACGGTCTGCGTGCGCTGGAGAACGCGGCGGTGCGCGAGAGCCTGCCACCTGGATTCACCGCCCATCAGCTCCCGGCGGGTCACCTGGTGGTGCGGGGCACGGAAACGCCGGCGGAGCTGGACGGGGCGCGGGACGTCCCGCCGGTGCCGGACGTGACGCTCATCCAGGTCGGAGGGGGCGTTCCGGTCGGGGCGATCCTCGGGTCGCTGCCGTCCGGCGTGCGGGATCGGGCCGTGCTGCGGCGCAGCGACGACCCGCCGCTGCCGCCCGCCTGGGTGCCGCTCTACCTACGCCGCAGGCAGTGGCCCGCCGAGCGCGTCGAGGACCGGGGCGAACGCTCGCGGCTGATCAACAACGAGCGGCTCACCGCCCTCCAGACCGCGACGACCCGGACGTGGGTGGAGCAGGCCGTCGGCCGGGCAACCGTCGCGCCCGTGGTCGCGGCGTCGTCCAAGGCGCTCCGGCTGGCCAACCTCGGTCACCAGGAGCTGGCCGAACACCACCTCGCCGCGCTGCACGTCGAGTCGGGCGCGGATCAGTTGACCTCGCTGCTGCGCGAGGTGGGGCTCGCCCTGCCGCCGCCGGTGTCGCTCGGTGGCGGCGCGGGTGCCAGCCAGTCGCAGCACGCCAATGCGGCGATGCTCGAGGCGATCCGGCTCTTCCTCTCCGACCGGCCGGATCGGGCGTACGAGGTGATTTTGCGCAATCGGAGCGCCCTGGTCGGTCGGCAGCGCATCGACTGGGTGCGTTGGCTGGGCGAACTGCGCGACGCACTCCCCGATCGACGCGAGGGCATCGGCACATTGGCCGACCACGTCATGACGTGTTGATGCCCGGCGATTAAATCACTCCCGTCTGGTAGCCGGAATGAACCTTGCCGCACGGAGAGCCGTTTTACGGTGACGGCGTTTCCACGACGAAGAGGGAGCGGCATGCCTGGTACCGGCACGTCCGTAGTGATCTGTCCCGATGGGCGGGTCATTCCGGTCGCCAGCGGCGTGTATGTGCACAAGCGCTCCCCGGGGACCGGGCTCTCCGATCCGGTCGACGAGGTCTCGCTGGCCCGGGCGTCGTTCTACGAACCGCGCTCGGACGCCACCCTGGTGCACCTGGCCCCGGGGGCGGAGCTCTCCTCGATCGTCCGGAACTACCTGGACGGGCTGCCCGACCGCGTTCGTGATCATCTCGTCGTGGTGCCGACGCCGACCCTCACCGAGGGGTTGGACCCGGCGGCGGTGCGGGCCCTGGAAGAACTGACCGACCTCTACCACCTGCCCATCGAGGTCCCGGTGGCGTTGGATCTGCGCCAGTCGCCGCGCGCGGTGCCGATCGACGGCCACGGCCAGGGGGCGCCCTGGCCACAGGCAACGGCGGTACGGCTGCTGGACCGCCCGCAGGCCGCCGCCCGGGTGGCACTGGGTGCGGCGCTGGCCATCGCCCAAAACTCGGAGCCGCCGCCGTCGATGCGCCGCCTCGAGCAGGTGCTCACGATGGCGGCCGAGACCGAGGACGACTTCTTCGTACCGCCGGAGACGTCGCTCGCCGCAGCGGCGGCTGCGGCCGAGGTCGCTGCCGTCGTCGCCTACCTCGGCCGCTACGGCGTGCCGCCCGGGCTGGACGTGGACGCCGTGGGTCGGTCGACGCTGCCGCGGGCGGCGGTCGCCGACACGGTGGCCGGGTTCCTCGCGCTCGCCGACGGGGTGACCGCCGACGTCGAGACGCTGGTCGAAGAGCTGCGCGAGGCACCCGGCTCGGCGGTGCTGGTGCGCTCGCACACCGGGGGCGCCACCCGGACCGCCTGGCTCATGTCGGGCGACGCCGACGTGCCGGGGCTGTGGTGGGTGGAGCCCCAGACCGACGGGAGCCTGCTGCCGGTCGCCTTCGACCCGGACTCCGACGACGGGCGGGTCGCGGCGCTGCGCGCGGCCGGCACCCGGGTGACCCGCGTGGACCGGGCTGGTCTGCCGGTCGGACGGAGTGGGCCGGTGGTGTCGACGGCCGGGGCTCGGGGTGAGTTGGAGGATCGGCTGGCTGTGGTGTTGCCGGCGGGGCGGGGTGTGGGGGATGCGCTTGAGGATTGTTTGGATCGGTTGGAGGCGGTGCGTCGGGGTTGGTTTGGTGGGGCGGTTGTTGTTGATGATGCGGGGTTGGGTACGGGGCGGTTGCAGGATCGGTTGGCGGCTGCTCTTGGTGGTGATTGGCGGCCGGTGGGGGATTCGCTTGATCCGCTGGTGGGTCGGTTGCGGGAGTTGGGTGATGGTGCGGTGGCGTTTGTGTTGGTGGCGCCGCCGGTTGGGCCGCGTCATGGGATTGTGGTGGCGGCTTGGCGGGGTGGTGTGTTTGTGGTGGAGACGCAGAATGTGGTGGGGGAGCGGGTTTGGGATGTGGTTGATGGGGTGGGGAATGTGGTGGCGCCGGCGTGGTTGCCGGGGTTGTTGGGTGCGCGGGTCATCGTGGCGGGTCCTGATGGTGTAGCGGTGCCGTTCGCGGTTGGTGGGGTGGGGTCGGCTGTTACTGGGGCGACCACGGTGAACGCGCTTGTTGATCCAGCGCCGGGGTTGCGTTATCTGGGATCGGCCGACGAGGGCGAGTTCAGCAACGTCCTCTTCGAATCTCACGAAGATGCGGTGTTGGGCGCACAGATTGCTTCGGGTCCGCACGGTACCCAGTTGACGTTGGAAATGCGAAACGTCTACACCGATAGCAATCGAACGTCGTTCTGGCAAGACAAGCCAAAAACACCCTTCACCGTGCGGACCATCGTGCCGTTGGCCGAGTTCGTCGCCCCGGTGTCGAGCTCGTTGCCGGGGGAGCCGGGCGAGGAAAGAAGTTCTATCGACCGGGTGCGTAGGCAGGTGGCAGGAGCGTTTCTCTGGGCGCACCTTAGCGAATCACGGCAGCTGCTGTCGGAGTTGCTGACGCCGGAGACGGGGTGGCAGATCCACCCGGACTGGCAGAATGTCCAGGTCGGGCAGCGTCTGACCGGCGGTTGGGCGGGCATCCTGCCGCAGTACAACCACGATGTCCCGTTCGCGGGAGTCGCGAAGTTCCTGGAGTTCGTCGCGGAGAACACCTGGCGGACGAAGGCGAGCGGGCATCCGCACTGGGCCAAGGAGCACCTGGAAGACGGTCTGAACCTTGGGCTTCGGGTGGCCGCCGACTACGTCTACTCGCGCGCGGGTCGACAGGTGTCCTTTGAGGAGTTGCTCGAGCGGCCCCATGCGGAGACCGAGACGATTCGGGGCCTCATCGCACTGTACTACATGCCGTTTGCGATGGGCGGCATGGCTGAGTGGGAATTATTAAATCCAGAGCGAGACCGTCGAGGCACCATGAAGAACGACGCCGCAGCTCTTGTACGGAATGATAAGCGGCTCATCTACCAAGCGCTGCCCGAGGATATCAGGGTATTCTTCGCGAGCAGGAGCGGTGAGATCCTGAGCCATTTCAAGGCCGCCTTCCAGACGCGGTTCGGCCTTCCTCTTGAATCCCTGAACAAGGTTTGGGATATCGAGGAACACCCTGAGGTTCTTGGCGGTCTGGGCCAGCTCCGATGGGTAAAAGATTCGGACGTCAACGAAGGCAGGGATCCGGACTCCGCTCTGGTAGACGCCATGACGATTGTTCCCATCAACAAGCGGATGCCGTTGCTCAGGCTCGTCATCGAGGTGCGGGCCTACCTGGCCCGAGCGGTAAGCGCAAACATGGTCGAGGTCTATACCAAGCAGATCGTCGTTCAGGAGCTCGCGGCGTACATATTCGCGGCTGAATTGATGGCGAAGGCTTTCAGTGGCCAGGATATCGTCGCACATTTCGGCAAATCGGTGTCGCAGGCTGGGGTTCGTGGCGGGTTGGAGGATCGGCTGGCTGGGGTGTTGCCGGCGGGGCGTGAGGTGGGGGATGCGCTTGAGGATTGTTTGGATCGGTTGGAGGCGGTGCGTCGGGGTTGGTTTGGTGGGGCGGTTGTTGTTGATGATGCGGGGTTGGGTACGGGGCGGTTGCAGGATCGGTTGGCGGCTGCTCTTGGTGGTGATTGGCGGCCGGTGGGGGATTCGCTTGATCCGCTGGTGGGTCGGTTGCGGGAGTTGGGTGATGGTGCTGTGGCGTTTGTGTTGGTGGCGCCGCCGGCTGGGCCGCGTCATGGGATTGTGGTTGCGGCTTGGCGGGGTGGTGTGTTTGTGGTGGAGACGCAGAATGTGGTGGGGGAGCGGGTTTGGGATGTGGTTGATGGGGTGGGGAATGTGGTGGCGCCGGCGTGGTTGCCGGGGTTGTTGGGGGCGCGGGTCATTGTGGCGGGTCCTGATGGTGTAGCGGTGCCGTTCGCGGTTGGTGGGGTGGGGTCGGCTGTCACTGGGGCGACCACGGTGAACGCGCTTGTTGATCCAGCGCCGGGGTTGCGTTATCTGGGATCGGCCGACGAGGGCGAGTTCAGCAACATCCTATTCGGAGTGCCCGAAGCGGCAAGGTTGGGCGCGCAGATTGCTTCGGGTCCGCACGGTGCCCAGGTGACATTGGAAAGGCGGGCCGCCTACACCGATAGAAACCAAACGTCGGTGTGGCAAAACAGGCCAGAAGAACCCTTTACCGTGCGGACCTTCGTGCCGCTGGCTGAGTTCGTCGCCCCGGTGTCGAGCTCGCTTCCGAACGAGCCGGGCGCGGATAGGGAGGCCATCCACGGGGTGCGTACGCAGGTGGCAGAAGCGTTTTCCTGGGCGCACTTCAGCGAAATGCGGCAGCCGCTGTCGGACGTACTGACGCCGGAGATGGGGTGGCTAATCCACCCTGACTGGCAGAATGTTCAGGTCGGCCAGCGTCTGACCGGCGGTTGGACGGGCATCCTGCCGCAGTACAACCACGATGTCCCGTTCGCGGGAGTCGCGAAGTTCCTGGAGTTCGTCGCGGAGAACACCTGGCGGACGAAGGTAAACGAGCATCCGCACTGGGCCAAGGAGCACCTCAATGATGGTCTGAACCTTGGGCTTCGGGTGGCCGCCGACTACGTCTACTCGCGCACCGGCCGGCGGGTGCCCTTCCGGGAGTTGCTCGATCGGCCTCACGCGGAGACCGAGACGATCCGCGGCCTCATCGCCCTGAACTATGTGACATTCGCGATGGGCAGTATGGCTGAATGGAGTGCCTACGATCCAGATCGTCGCCGTCGAGGCACCTTGAAGAACGACGCCGCAGCTCTTCTGCGGAATGATAAGCGGCTCGTTTTCAAGGCGTTGCCTGCGGGGGTCAGAGAATTCTTCGCGGCTCAGGGCGTGGGCATCATGAGCCAGTTCAAGGCCGCATTTCGGGCCCGGTTCGGCCTTCCCCTCGGCATTCCTGACTATTACCTGACGCAGACTTGGAATATCGAGGAACACTCTGAGATTCGCGACGGTCTGGGCCAGCCCCGCGTGTACGAAGATTCGGACGATCTCGTCGACGTTATGACGATCGTCCCCATCAATATGCGGATGCCGTTGCCCAGGCTCGTCATCGAGGTTCGGGCCTACAAGGCCCGGGAGGTGGACGTCCGCACGGTCCAGGTCTACACCGAAGAGATTGTCCACCAGGAGCGCGAGGCGTACTACCACGCCGAGCGGCTGATGGCGGCGGCTTCGAGCGGCGAGGGCATCGGGGACCACTTCACCCTCGCTCATGACGACAGTCCGAGTGGTGTGCCCGGGATGGCCCTGTCGAACCTGCCGGCGTCCGATTCCGAGCAGTCGGACGCCGACGAGTCGTATCTCGGGCCGGATGAGGAGTCCCTGGGCGATTCCATGGCGGTGCGGGGCGTGCTGGCGGGTGCGGATCCGTCGGACCCGCTGGCGGAGGTTCGGCGTGAGTTGGAGGATGGGCTGGCGGAGGTGTTGCCGCCGGGTCGGGATGTGGGGGATGCGCTTGAGGATTGTCTGGATCGGTTGGAGGCGGTGCGTCGGGGTTGGTTTGGTGGGCCGGTTGTGGTTGATGATGCGGGGTTGGGCACGGGGCGGGTGCAGGATCGGTTGGCGGCTGCGCTGGGTGGCGACTGGCGGACGGTGGGGGATTCGCTCGATCCGCTGGTGACGCGGTTGCGGGGGTTGGGTGATGGTGCGGCGGCTTTCGTGTTGGTGTCTCCGCCGGCGGGCCCGCGCCACGGGATAGTGCTTACCGTCCGGCAGGGTGGTGTCTTCGCTGTCGAGACGCAGAATCGTGTGGGGCAGCGGGTCTGGGACGCCGTCGACGGGGCGGGGCATCCGGTGGCTCCGCCCTGGTTGCCGGGGCTGTTGGGGGCGCGGGTCATCGTGGCCGGCCCTGATGGCGTTGCGGTTCCGTTGGAGGGTGGGGACGGGCCGAGTGTCACCGGGGTTACCACGGCGAACGCCCTTGTCGATCCCGCGCCCGGGTTGCGTTATCTGGGCGCGGCTGACGAGGGCGAGTTCAGCAACGTTCTGTATTGGAACGACGGGGGAGACTTCCACGATCTGATTGCGGCGGGTCCCCACGGTGTCGAGCTGCAGTTGGAAAAACGGACTGCCTACCGTGAAGAAGGTGACACCGGGACGTTCTTCTGGGCCAGCAAGCCGCAAGGTATCACCACAGACGAAGAGGAGGTCTTCCTGGCCGAATTCGTCGCTCCGGTGTCGAGTTCGTTGATGGGTGAGCCGGGCGCGGACAGGCAAAGAATCCACCAGGTACGCCAGCAGGTGGCCCTCGCGTTCCACCAGGCGCACGAGCAGGCGCAACAGGGCGAGGGCCTGCCGCTACTGTCGGAGCTGTTGACGCCGGCGATGGGGTGGCTTGTCGAAGGTGAATGGGCGGACGTTGCGGTCGGGCCGCGCCTGATCGGCGGTTGGCCGGGCATTCTGATGCAGTACAACCATGACGTGCCGCTCGCGGGAACTGCGAGGTTCCTCGAGTTCGTCGCGCGTAACACCTGGCGGACGGCGGCGACCGGGCATCCGCACTGGGCCAGGGAGCATCTGGAGGATGGCCTGGGAGTGGGGCTTCAAGTGGCCGCCGATTACGTTGCTCGGCTCAGCGGCGGCCGGCAGGTGCTCCCGCGGGACCTGCTTGATCGGCCCCACTCGGAGACCGAAACGATCCGAGGCCTCATCGCACTGTACTACACGATGTTTGCGATCAGCGGTGTGAATGAATGGTCCATAGACACTATTTTGTCTGAGGGTCGAGGGACTCCGAAGAACGATGCCGCAGCTCTGCTCCGGAACGAAACTTGGGGCGTGTATCCGGTGCTTCCCGACCGGATCAGGGAATTCCTCACGACCAACGGCGAACGCATTACGGAAAGGTTCAAGGCCACATTCGCAGACCGGTACCAGATTTCTGCTGATAATCGCGGTTTTAAATGGAAATCGCAGAACATGGCGGAAATCCGCGATGGTCTGGGCCTACCCCGGGAGGGCCCGAGCGAGCCCGCCGATCTGTATGGCATGACCATGGTTCCCGTCAACATGCGAATGACGTTGCCCAGGCTCGTCATCGAGGTTCGGGCCTACAAGGACCGGCAGGTCGATGTGGCCACCGCCCAGAGGTACGTGGAAGAACTCGTCGCGCAGGAGCGTGAGGCGTACCGCTTTGCCCAAGAGTTGGAGGCGGCTACTTCCGGTGGCCGAGGCGCCCTTGATCACTTCGCGCCAGGCCCTGGCGGCAGTCAGGGCGCTGCGTACGGCGCGGGCCCTTCGAGCCTGCCGACGTCGTACTTCGGACAGCCGTATCCGGGTGCCTCGTATGCCGACCCGGGTGGGTCGTATGCGGACGGCTCCTTCGCAGGCGGAAACACGTTTTCCGGGGCGGGTTCCTCAAACCCGTCGATGTTTTCGTCGGAGCAGCCGTTCTCGTCGGACTCGTACCCGTTCTCGTCGGACTCGCTCGGCGTTCCTCCGGGTGGGTCGTATCTCGATGGCCCTGCTGCGGGCATGGGCGTACCACCAGACGCGGCTTTCGTGGCCCCCGAACCTGCCTTCAGGGAGACCAGCAGGGGTGCTGGAAGGCGTGGGAGGGGGCGGCGGGCGCCGGAGGACTCGGATGTGGTGCGTATCTCCGGTGAGCGCCCGGCGGCCGTGGCTTCGCTGGTCGCGAGCGCTGAAATCGACGTGCTGCGTTCCACCGTGTTGCCGCGGACTGCCAATACCACCGTGTACGACGTCGTGGAGGGGGCTGCCGCCGAGCGTGGGTTGCCGCAGATGGTCATTGATTCCCATGTCGCGTTTCGGGCTGAGGATCGTGATGTGTCGGTGGCGGGTGGCCTGTCCGAGGTCGACCTGAGCCGTGTCGATCTGCCCCGGGTCAGTCTGAGTCGTGGTGTTGAGGGGCTGGTGGCCTTTGACTATCGGGTCTTGGAGACCTCTGATGGTCGGCGGGTGCAGGATTTCACGGTTCGGGTGCATTTGAGCCCGCAGGACGCTGCCGCTCGCGCGGCGGAGTCGGGGGTGCGGGAGCGGGTTGCGAAGGCCGTCGATGGCGCGTTCAACCAGCAGTTCCGGATCGGTGCCGACCAGCTTCACGTCAACGTCGAGTTCGTGGCCGAGCCCGAGCTTGCGCATGCGACCGTGGGTCTCTTCGGCGAGGAGGCCGTCGACACCAGCCAGACGGCGTGGTCGGTAAGTGATAGCGACCTGCGGTACGCCCACGAGGTCGGTCATTATCTCGGCCTGGCCGACGAGTACGTCGACCCGGTGGGTGACGAGCGGCGGCTGTTGCTGAGCAAGGATCGGTCGTCGGCGGTGTTCGGGGACAACTCTCTGATGGCCACGACGAAGCCGGCCGACCGGCCGCAGTTGCAGCCACGGCACATTGAGCGGATCGCCGCGACCGTCGCCAACGAGGTCTCCCCGCACACCACTGATCCCGATCTGCCGGTTGCACCGCGCGACCCGGACGATACGGTCGGCACCCGCCCGGGTCGGTCGGTCGGGCGGGACGTGCTGGCGGTTTCCATGGCCGAGGTGCGGCGTGGGTTGGAGGATCGGCTTGCCGAGGTGCTGCCGTCGGGTCGGGATGCGGGGGATGCGCTTGAGGATTGTCTGGATCGGTTGGAGGCGGTTCGTCGGGGTTGGTTCGGTGGGCCGGTCGCGGTTGATGATGCGGGGTTGGGCACGGGGCGGGTGCAGGATCGGTTGGCGGCTGCTCTTGGTGGCGACTGGCGGCCGGTGGGAGATTCGCTCGATCCGCTGGTGACGCGGTTGCGGGGGTTGGGTGATGGTGCGGCGGCTTTCGTGTTGGTGTCTCCGCCGGTTGGCCCGCGTCATGGGATCGTGCTTACCGCCTGGCAGGGTGGTGTCTTCGCTGTCGAGACGCAGAATCCCGTGGGTGAGCGGGTGTGGGATGCGGTTGACGGGGCGGGGCGGCCGGTAGCTCCGCCCTGGTTGCCGGGTCTGTTGGGGGCGCGGGTCATCGTGGCAGGCCCTGATGGTGTAGCGGTGCCGTTCGCCGATGGTGAGGCGGGGCCGGCTGCCACCGGGGCGACCACGGCGAACGCGCTTGTCGATCCCGCGCCCGGGTTGCGTTATCTGGGATCGGCCGACGAAGGCGAGTTCAGCAACATCCTCATCGGTGTGCCCGCAGGGACGACGGCACACACGCTGATTGCTACGCGGCCCGACGGTGCCCAGTTGACGTTGGAAACACGAGAGGTCTACACCAATCGCGATCAGACGTCGTTCTGGCAATCCAAGCCACGTAGACCCGAGACCGAGCCGTTCACGGTGGGGCTGGCCGAGTTCGTCGCCCCGGTGTCGAGCTCGTTCCCGGAAGAGCCGGGCGAGGACAGGCGGCAGATCCACTGGGTGCGCAGGCAGGTGGCACAAGCGTTCCGCGTGGCGCACCGTGCCGACCCATGGTTAACGCTGTCGGAGTTGCTGACGCCGGAGATGGGGTGGCAAATCCAACCTGGCTGGGATCAGGTTGAGGTCGGGCCGCGTCTGATCGGCGGTTGGGAGGGCATACTCCCGCAGTACAACCACGATGTTCCGTTCGCGGGAGTCGCGAAGTTCCTGGAGTTCGTCGCGGAGAACACCTGGCGGACGAAGACGAACGGGCATCCGCACTGGGCCAAGGAGCACCTCAATGACGGTCTGGGCGTTGGGCTTCAGGTAGCCGCCGACTACGTCAACTGGCGCACCGGTCGCCAGGTGCCCCTCCAGGAACTGCTCGATCGACCCCATGTGGAGACCGAGACGATCCGGGGCGTCATCGCACTGTACTACGAGACGTTCGCAATGGGCGCTATGCTCGAATTCCACTGGCGCAATCCAGATCAAGCCCAACGGGGGACCCTCAAGAACGACGCCGCAGCTCTTGTGCGGAATGATAAGCGGCTCATCTACCAAGAATTACCCGAGGGAATCAAAGCATTCTTCGCGGCCCATAGAGCTGAGATTCTGAGCCATTTCAAGGCCGCCTTCCAGGCGCAGTTCGGCCTTCCCGTCGATTATCTGACTCAGGTTTGGCGCATCGAGGGACATTCTGATGTCATCGGCGGCCTGGGCTGGTTCGCGGACGTCGAAAATTCGAACCCCGATCGACTGCGAGAATCGAACGGCGAGGAATTTACAAATTTAAGCGCCGCGCAGGTGGACATGATGACGATTGTCCCTATCAACAGGCGGATGCAGTTGCCCAGGGTCGTCATCGAGGTTCGGGCCTACAAGGTTCGGGCGGCACCCGCCCGCCACGTCGAGACCTACACCGAAGAACTCGTCGAACAGGAGATCGAGGCGTACTACCACGCTGAGCGGTTGACGGCGGCGGCTGCGGGCGGTCAGGGCATCGGTGACCATTTCACCTCCAGTTATTTCGACAGCACGTTCGGCGTGGGTCCCTCGATATTGCCGGCGTCCGCCTCCGAGGGGCCGTATCTCGATGCCTCGGACCCTGGATCGGATGTGGCGGCGCTGGGCGACTTGGAGGCGCGTATGCGCGCGCTGTCCACTGCGGACCCTATGGATCCGCCTGCGTTCCCGGAGTCGAGCATGCCGTTCTCGCCGGATTCGTATTGGGGGTCGGCGCGGCCTGCGTTCTCGGAGTCGAGTACGCCGTTCTCGCCGGATTCGTACGGGGTGCCGGATATAACGGTCACGCCGGTCATGGACAACTTTCCGTCGTCCGACGGCACCGCCGAGCCAGCGGCCAGGGAGGCCAGCAGGGGTGCCGGAAGGCGTGGGAGGGGGCGGCGGGCGCCGGAGGACTCGGATGTGGTGCGTACCTCCGGTGAGCGCCCGGCGCTCGTGGCCTCGCTGGTCGAGAGCGCTGAAATCGACGAGCTGCGTTCCACCGTGCTGCCGCGGACTGCCAATACCATCGCGTACGACGTCGTGGAGGGGGCCTCCACCGAGCGTGGGCTGCCTCGGATGGTCATCGATTCCCATGTCGCGTTTCAGGCTGAGGATCGTGATGCGTCGGTGACGGGCGGCCTGTCCGAGGTCGACCTGGGCCGTGTCGATCTGCCCCGGGTCAGTCTGAGTCGTCGTGTTGAGGGGCCGGTGGCTTTTGACTATCGGGTCTTGGAGGCCTCTGATGGTCGGCGGGTGCAGGATTTCACGGTTCGGGTGCATTTGAGCCCGCAGGACGCTACCGCTCGTGCGGCGGAGTCGGGGGTGCGGGAGCGGGTTGCGAGGGCCGTCGATGGCGCGTTCAACCAGCAGTTCCGGATCGGTGCCGACCAGCTTCACGTCAACGTCGAGTTCGTGGCCGAGCCCGAGCTTGCGCATGCGACCGTGGGTCTCTTCGGCGAGGAGGCGGTCGACACCAGCCAGACGGCGTGGTCGGTGACTGATAGCGACCTGCGGTATGCCCACGAGATTGGTCATTATCTCGGCCTGCCCGACGAGTACGTCGACCCGGTGGGTGACGAGCGGCGGCTGTTGCTGAGCAAGGATCGGTCGTCGGCGGTGTTCAGGGACAACTCCCTGATGGCCACGACGAAACCGGCCGACCGGCCGCAGTTGCAGCCCCGGCACATCGAACGGATCGCTGCGACCGCCGCCAGCGAGGTCTCCCCGCACACCACTGATCCCAGCCTGCCGATCGCACCCCGCGACCCGGACGAATTCGTCCGCACCCGCCCGGCCCCGCCGAAGGACAAGGGCAAGGGCAAGGCGCAAGAGGGCGGGGGAGAGGCCCCCGCAGACCGCACTCAGGCCGACGTCCCGGCGGACGCGTCACGACCCGCTACGGCCCCGGCCGGCCCGGCGACCACCGGCATCGGTGACCCCGGGGACGAAGCCCGGGTGGTCACCTGGGGCTGGGAATCTGTCGCGCCAGGGAGCGCGTTGTCCGCGCCGGTGCAGCAGGCCCTGACCGTCAACGGCCTGCGCGGCCTGGCCGACCAGTCCGGGATGCCGTTCTTCGCCAAGGTGGCGGCGTCGGCGGGTTACCAGGGTGACCAGGAGCTGGCGTACCTGGACGCGGACTTGGTCCGAACGAGGGTCCAGGCCTACGCGGACGAGCTGCGGGAGGCCCGGGACTGGTCGTCGTTCGGAGTGCCCGATCCCGATCCCGCATCGATCCAGCAGATCTACGACTGGATCGCCGGCGGCCTCGATCCGGATCAGGTGCCGGGAGTGTTGACGGAGGGCCTGCCGGCCGCCTCTGCCGCGACCGAGGTGCTGCTGCGGTTGACGGCCCCGGCGCTGGCCCGGCAGATCCAGTTGATCCGGGCCGATGGCACCACTGAGTGGTACAAGCCCTCCGACGTGGCGGTGGTCGAGCACCCGGTCATCACGTTGGTCGAGAGCGCGTCCGCCGTGCTGGCCACGGTGCCGATCGAGACCGTACCGGCGGTGCTGGCTGCGGTCGAAGGCAGCCTGATCAGCCCGGTGGTGTCGACCGGTCTGCCGGTCGGACTGCCCGCCGACGAGCTTGCCTTCAACGACCTGGCGAGCTTCCTGGCAGCCGTCTCAGGCGACGCATCCGTAACCCTTCCAACGGACCTCTCCGATCGGCTGCGTGCGGCGACGCTGCGCGAGGAGGCTGGCCTGGTTGCCGGGCCGGGCCTGGAAGGGATCCTCACCGCCGTCCGCGAGGCCGTCGCGAAGAACGCCAAGCCACTACTGCCCGCTGAGCCCCCGAAGTGGCAGCGGGTGCCCGCAGGGCAGGGTTATCCGGAGCTGACCACCGACCAGGCCAACTATCTGGCCGACCGCGGCCGGTCTGCGGTGTGGAACCCAGCGGCGCCGAGCGGATTCTTCGAGGCGTTGCTTCAGGCCGCCGAACACGACCAGTACCGGTTGCGGGGCCTGTCCGATTGGCCGGCTGCGGAACTGCGCGTGATGTTCGGCGCCCTGCTGCGGGCTGACCTGGCGGCGGCGGGTGACGCCTGGCCGCTGCTCGGGGCGACGTCACAGGAATTCAGCAGCAGTCGGGACGAGCTGCTCAAGTGGGTGACGGATTTGTCCACGCCGGGGGTCCCTGCCCCGACGGACACACCGAAGTGGCTGGCCCCCGCCGTCGCGCAGCTGTTCGGGGTGAACGTGCTGCTCGTCGAGCCGGATGTGCGGCTCGGCGGAGCGATGATCGACCAGAACTGGCCGCAGCTCGTGCTGGTGACCAGCGCAGACGGCCGAGTCATGGCCACGGCCCCGGCCGATCCCGCCGAAGCGGGCACCGTGCGACGCCTGGAGAGCGTGGACATCCCGGCGGTACCGAGCGATCGGCCGGGAGCCGAGCAGGCCGGCGGCTCGGAGGCGGAGCTGGGCCGCAGCGTGGAGGTGCCTGAGACATCGGCTGCCACCGGGTTGGCCGGCAAATCACCCGCTACAGGGTCCGTCGAGGAGCCGTCCGCCGCGCTGGGCAGGCCGGAACCGGCGCCCGTGAAGGTTCCGGCTGCGGGCGAGTTGATCGATATAGCCCCCTCGGCGTATCCGATGGGTGTCCCGAAAGAGGGCCTGCCGTACCTGGACCAACTGACCGCACAGCTGCGCGACGCCCTGAGCGGTGAAAGAGTCACGCTCGACGAGGACGAATGGCTGAAGCTGAGGCAACGGCTGCTCGCCAACTACCGGAAGATCACTTCGCCAAGCGGATATCTGGAACGCCAGGGCCACCTCGACCTGCGGTTCCGGCTCGAGCTGGGTGAAGCTCGGGCGGCAGGCGACCCGAAGGCGCTGCCCGCGCCGCCGGTGCCGGGCAAGCCGGCTGAGGACGCCAAGGGCAAGGGGTCGCCGATCAGGGGCGTCGGGGCGATTCAGATGACCGTGGCAACCGGCGGCGACTCGGGGAGCCGTACCGGCCAGACCTCCGCGACGCGGGCCGGCATCAGCATCAACGGAGCGCCGCCCGTATTGAGATTCATGACTGGCAGGGCAGGCCCCAGGTTCACGGCGACCATGAACAAGGTCGATCGGAGTACCGGCTACTTCACGACCGCCGAGACCGCACACGTCGACGACACCCGCTCGGAACTCGTACTGACCAACGTCGAAACCAAGTGGTCCTTCTCGATCGGTAAGGGCGTGAAGGGGCAGGGCTATCGCTGGTCCGCGCCGACGCCGGTCGTGGTCACCGGGGAGAAGCAGCCGCTGATCCTGTGGATGCCCCTGCAGTATGTGGGGCAGCCGAGCGCCGACCAGGTCAGGGCAATTGCGCCCGAAGCGCCGCAGCCGGACGCTACGCCGCAGGAGATCGAAACCTTCAAAAAGCGGAGTTCGCGGTTCAAGCAAAACCGGGAGCGGATCCCGAGGTACTTCTTCGCCGCCGGCCTGGGCGGGCTCTCCGATCTCTATGCCGACGGCGTCGAACTGCTGCAAAAAGCCGGGCTCCCGGTCGATTCCGGCACGTTGCTCCAACAGGTGGCGCGCGCCCTGTGGAACCTCGACACGCACCTGGACACGGCGGTGAACGACCCGCGCGGATACGTCATTCCGCTCGCCGACGAGGCGGGAAGGGACATCGGCCGGCTGGTCGCGCGGGGCAGGCGAAAAGGGACTCCGCTGCCGATCGGCACACCCAGCAACCAGGCCCACCTGGAGAAGGTCCGGACCGCCATCTCCACGCACACCAGCGGTTTCAATCTGACCAACGAGAGCGGGTTGGGCATCGAGGCCGCGTTCGACCTGGTGAAAGCGCCGATGATCGCTGCGGGACCCGAGGCGAGGGCGACGTTCACCGCGACCAACAGTGACGGCGTCTCGGCGTCTCGTAACGGGCTGAATGTGCTGGTGTCTCGCTACACGGGTTACACTGTGGCATTCCATCTTAAATTCGACTTCGACCTGGAACTGACCGTTCTCAACGACCGGAAAAACTCGTTCAAATCCCCCCGGCCGACGCCGGGTGAGACGCTGCTTCGGATTCCGGAGAAGGACGCGTTCGACTACAGCTTCCCGGTCGACCGGGCGGCCCTCAAAGAGGACGTGCCCAGCGCGAAGGAGGTTCCGTTCGTCGAGGATGCGGTGCGTGATTCGCGCGCCGAGAACGAGGTCAGCGAAGCTCGGCTTCCCGCCTACCTCCTCAGGGGAAGAGGAGCAGGTCACGCGTTGGTGGAGGTCGACACCGCCTTGCCCGGCAAGCTGTACGAAGCGGTCAGCGAAGAGCTCCGAAAGCGCGGGTACGTGTCCAATGATCTGGACCTCCCGTTCGCCAAGCAGCTGAAGACCGTCGGCCGGAGCGCTCTCCTGCCCGAC
Source organism: Micromonospora rubida (assembly GCF_009908295.1). GTDB lineage: Bacteria > Actinomycetota > Actinomycetes > Mycobacteriales > Micromonosporaceae > Micromonospora > Micromonospora rubida. Next base: position 925,241 of record NZ_JAAALO010000001.1, on the reverse strand, counting down.
ATCTTGAGGAGCGAGAGCGGCGCAGCGGTGCAGAGCCGGCAGCGCAACGACCGGGCGCTGCGGCTGTTCCTGTCCTCGGACAGTCTGGATTCTCATTACGATCAGGCTCATCAGGATGGCATGTTCCTGACGCTGCGTAGGCAGAACCGTTACGGCCAGGAAAAAATCATCCGTGTCACGGTCGTGGCCACGCAGGAGTTGACCGAAGAGATAGACCCGAAGAACAAGAGCTCTGTCTACATCAAGGATCTGACGGACGACTACTCGACCGTCAACCTGGCAATGGGGCTGGACGTTGCCGGGCAGAGCGCCGGTGGGAGCACGAACATCAACTTCGGGCTCGGCGGATATGCCCGTGTCGCAAAGGGAGTCCTGGGCAGGTTCGGCCTCAGCATCGGTTACACCCGAAGTGTCGGCGCGGTCGAGTCCAACAGCATCGTCACGAACATGCCTCAGCTTCAGGAGTCCACCGCAAAGGCTCACGAGCTTGAGCTCCCCTCCGAATACAAGATCAAGCTCGAATTTGAGGACGACAAAGAAAAGAGCTGGAGCAGCGACGCCATCGGCGCAACGGCCACCGTGCACCTGTTGGAGGACTTCAACGTCGCGCGGACGGCCACGCCCATGCGTGGTCGAGCTCCACAAAACACCCCGCCTGCGGTCCTGGAGAACGCGGTCGTCCTGCACCTGGACAGCACGGGGGTGTTGGCAGCAGCGCGGAAGGTCCTGCGTGGGTTCACCAAGCCAGGCAGGGAGGCGGACGAGCCGACGACGAGGTTCACCTCGAACGTCTCCCTGCACGCGCACCTCAAGGAAATGATGGCGGACCGGTACACCACCGACAGCTTCTTCAGGCCCGGATTCTTCCGCCACCAGCTCGGATCGTTGGGCATCAAGGCAGAAGTTGGTCGGTCGACCTTCGTCGGCGTCACGAAGGACAACTTCACTCTCGGTTTGATCAAGTTGTCGTTGACCCAGTCGTCCCAGAACGCCACCAGGTCGCACAAGGGCGTCTTAAACGGGGAGCTCACCTTCGGCGGGACCACCGCAGCCCCCAGCGGGGAAGCCGCGGACCCCGGTGGGGGCGGTGGGGGCGGTGGGGGTGTCGTGGGCCACGGCATTGAGGGTCCTGGCGCCACGGGTGGCAGCGCGGCGGCGCCCACGAGCGCGGAGGCCGCCAACTACGGCGGGGCCGCCGGGCCGGCATTTTCCTACACCAGGGCCTACACGAAGAAGCATGGTGCGCGGCAGACCGGGGGCAAGGAGTACCTGGAGCTGAATTTCGCCCGCGCGTACGTGTTCGACGCGCCGACCGGCTTTACCGTGCAGGCCGTGCGGGAGAAGCACGGGAAGCTGATGTTAAACAAGGGTGAGATCAGCGAGCCGGAGAAGGTGCCTGGCGGCTCCCTGCGGTACGCGCTGTCCGAGCCGGATGCCCTGAAGGAGTTCGCCGCAGGGAGGGTCGACCTCCCCGAGGACCAGTTGGCCGACGTGTTCGAGCGATGGATCAGCGAAAAGACGGAATTCAGCACCAAGGCTCTGGTCGGCGCCCTGACGCAGTGGCACGGCTCCGTGGCGGACTCCGGGGTGGTGGACACGTACCGCAACGAACGCGAGTCATGGGCGCGGAAGCTCGCCGAGAAGCACCGGAACGACACTGGTCGAATCTACGACTCTGCGGACCGCAATCGCTTCGCGGAGACGTTCCCGGAGATCTCCCTGACACCCGTTGCGGCCGACGAGGATCTGCCGAATGCTGCCCGCAGCACCTACCTCCCGCCCTACTTCCTCGAAGGAGCGCCCCGGGCACTCGGTCATGCCGGCATCCACTCGCTCACTTACCAGGACCCGAGCGTTCCGGGCGAGACCTTTACGGCCTATGACCTGGTCCGCCGAGCAATCGACAAGGTCGTGCCGGGGTTGCTCGGCCGGGAAAGAGCGGACTGGCAGAACGCGCGGGTCTGGCGTGGGTCGTTCTTCGGCGACTCGGGGAAGTCCCTGATCGGCCGGGTGCAGGGCGGGTTGGACGGGCTGCAGGCCATGCTGGCTGGTGGGCGTGATCAGCCACTGATCGAGGACATGCTCGGCGACGACCCGTTCCGGTTCTCCATCGTCAACCCGATGGGTTGGCTGCTGAGCGACGTGGTCGACGTGAAGATAAGCGTGAAGTGGCGCGACGGCGAACCAGAGCCGATCGACCTGGTCCCCGAGAGCGGTCTGGAGAACTACTTCCACGCTTACCAGATGGACTCGACGGGCAAGGGCCGCGACTCGATCTACTCGGCCACCCTGAAGGGAAACTTCGCTCCCACTTATTCGAGCAAGGGCACGACGGTGGGCGGGGCCGCCCAGTGGGCTGGCGGCCAACGCCGTTCCAACAACCAACACGTCGAGCGAATCGAGGAGGCTACTGCCTACTCCTGGAATAAGGCATACCACTATCGGCGACCGATCACGATAGCGATCGAGGTCAATCGTCAGATGATGCCGGGCCGGGTCGTCAACAACATCCTCGCCAAGTTCCGTCATTCGCTGCCGCGAGGGGAGTCCGTCAGCTACCCCGGCGAGCTGATCGTGAAGCTTCCGCAGGGCCTGGTGGAGTCGCCGCCGGTGCAGGGGCCGGCTCCGATGCCGACCATGCATCCGTTGCCGAAACTGCCGGTCGACATGGCGGTCATTTCGTTCAGGCTCGAAAACGCGCTGCCGGTCGCGGAGGAACTCCTGAGGAAAACGTTCGGCGAGGGGGCCACGAAGAAAATCTTCGGCCCTTGGCTGGCGACATCCGTGTTCGGGAAGGAGGCCGACAACTACCGGCCCAGTCTCTCGCTGTCGACCCTGCTCTCCCCCCACCACCTCGGCAACCACCTGCCGAAGATGCTCGCCGGGCAACGTCACCGACTGACGCCCACGTTGTTGGAACCGGGGCACTCGCGCGTCCGGGCCGAGTTCCACATCCGGGGCGAACTGCACGAACTCAGGGTGGTCCGGATGATCGACGAAGGCATGGGCACCGGTCGTTATGTGAAGGACATCAGCAACAACAGCGTCAACGTCTCGCTGGACAAGCCCGACGCCGCCGCGAGTCTCGAGATCGGTCAGAGCGGGACCGTGAACGATAGGCAGCTCGGCTCGGAGCAGGTGTCCGACAAGATGAGTGGCTCGACTCCGTTCTCCCGTCAGGCCCCGCTCGGCAGCAGCGCCGACGCAAATCTCGCACAGCGGGGGGAGCAACACTCCAAACAGCTTGGGCCGAGCTACCTGGTGGAGGTGAAAGGCCGTTTCTTCCTTGAGATGACCCGCTACAAGCAGGGGCTCTTCAGCTCTGAGAACAAGAAGCGCGAAAAGGTCGTCCGGAGCGCACCGATCTTCGGCGAGGGCTACATCCAGGCATTCGGTGAGCAGATCGAAGAGATGCAGCGGCAGCTCCATGAGTTCCGAACCGCCCCACCGGCCAAGGAGCCGACCCCGTGGCCCGCCGCGGAGGGGGCACCGCGGGAGGTGGACCTCGATCGGAGCCTGTTCGAGGCCGCGAAGAACGGCGGTGTGGACGCGCCAGGCCAGGTGGCCCAATCACTACGCCAGCCGCAGGAGAAACAGCCAACGCTGATCCTCTCCACCCATGTCGGGCAGCGCGCCTACCTGACCTACAAAGCCGTCTCGGAATGGGAGTTCGACCTCCGCTACCCCGGCGCGGCGGCCGATTCCGATGCCGCGCGTGCGGCGAACCAGGAGCGGCTGACAACGCTCGACGGTCTGACGCCCAAGGCCGAGACCCCGGCGGGCGTCCGGGAGTTGGAAGGCCTCGTCGATGAGGCCATCGCAAGGGCGGGGGCCCTCAGCGCGTCGCCGCCGAGCACCCTGCTGCGCGCGCTGGGCGGCAATCCGGTCTACCAGGCACAGGAGATCGCTTTCCGGCTCAACACCCATGTCGAGGTCAGGCAGGCGGGCTACCGATGGCGGGAGTCGGCGTCGCCAGGGGACCCCGAGACCGCCATCGACCGGATCTCCCCGGATGGGCGGATCACGCCGGTCAACTACCCGGGGGTCGACGCACCGGCCGGTCCGGTCGGCGAGCCGCAGGTGTCGCGGTCCGGGCGACCGTCGACGGCCCCGTCGCCGCCACTGGCGGACTCGCCGGTCCCGCCGCCGGTGCCAGCGCCGCAGGGCAGCCGTTGGGACGGGAACACCCTGGTGATCGGCACGTGGGGAGGGCCGTCCTTCAATGAACTCACGCAGGTGGGGCACTGGTCGACCGAGAACCCTCCCGGAATCCTGATCGCGGTGAAGCCGACTCGCGACAAGGGCGGTCAGCTCGTCCTGGACCAGTTGCGGACCGCGCTGCAGCGGACTGCCCGAATCGGCGTGATACCGACCGTTCTGTTCTGGAACACTCCCCCAGGCGTGCTGGAGGAACTGCGCGCGGACTACGTGTTCAGCACGCTGCAGCGTCGCGTGGTCAACCTCGACGACAGCTCGTGGCAGCTCTCCGGCCCGGACGGTCGGCTGGCGGGGCTCTACGACGTCATCACCGACGCGCTCGCCGCCCAGAAGAGCGCCGCTGGTCCCCCCACCGGGGAGATCTCCGCCCGGCTCGCCGCCCGGAAGCTCCCTCCGGCGCTGGCCGGGTGGCTCTCCGAGAACAACTGGCAGGACCGGGAGACGTACCTGCGAGCGCATTTCCAGGAGTTGCTCGCGCCCGAGGTCCAGGCGGTGCTCGGGCGAAACGCCGACGGCACGATGACCGGGTTGCCAGCAGGCGAGGACGGGAACCTGGCGGGAGCGACCCAGGTGATTCTGGACCTGGTACGCGCCAACGGCGGCCCGGCCGGCGAGGATGCGCCCCGGCTCGCACCCGCTGCTGACATCCCGAGTCACAAGTTCGAGCCGCCCGTCGCGCTGGAGGGGCCGCTGCGCGAGACCTTCGCGTTCGACTACCTGTTGCCGAGGCCGAAGCCGAAGCCGTCGACCGTCCGCACGGAGCGGGCGAGTTGGGATGATCTGCTGCTGCGCCTGTTCAGCATGGGGAAGCTGACCGGTCCGCAGATGGTGGCCCTGGCGAACGGGGTCGCCGAGGGCAGCCGAGGTGTCGCCAACGCGACCATCTTCGCGGCCATCGCCGCGGTGATGCGGATGCCGCAGAAGGTGGCCGAGCTTCCCACGCACGACAACAGCGAGTTCGGGAGGTTGGCCGATGCCGTGGCGAACTGCGACGTCCTTCCGGCCGATCGGGTGAGCTGGGTGGCGCGCTTCGACGCCTTCCACGATCAGGTGGCCGGTGGGCAACCGGGCCATGCGGCTCTCCTTCACGTGCTGCTGGAGAAGCTGACGAACTGCTGACGCGCCCGCAGCCCACGCACCCGCTCCGCGCCCTGGAGGACCGATGAACCTGCCCCTGCTGATCCAAACGAATTCCGAGCCCCGACCGAAGTCCGAGCTCTGCGCCGACGGCCGCATCGTCCCGCTGCGCTCGGGCGGGATGTATCTGCATCTGGGAACCAAGGGCAAGATCGATTCAGATCCCTTCCTGCAGGAGCTCGACAGCCGGCCACGGATGCCGCAGATCGTGCCGCTCAGCTTCGGGCCGGACGGCCTGAGCTCGCCGTTGGTCACCAACTACCTGGGCCGCCTGCCGACCCTGACGCTCGACCAGATGATGTACGTGCCACCGAAGGGCAGCCTGCAGGAGTCGCCGGACGAGGTCGAGCTGGCAAAGTGGGCGGACGGCCTCGGCATTCCGGTGCAGGTGCCGGTGGGGCAGCTCACACCGGGCCGCACCCTGCCCTCCGGACGGCAGCACCGGGTGCTTCCACTGGACAGCGCGGGCAGGATCACCAGCGTCGACGAGGCGCACAGCGTCCGGGTGCTGCCGAAGCTCTCCCGGGCGGTCGGCGTACACGCCAACCCGAGCGACGAGGTGGCGCAGCTGGCGGCGAAGCGCCCGTACCTCGCCGGGCGTATCGTCTTCGGGCCGGACGACGTCGAACTGGGCGTACCGGCGGGGCTGGTCGAAGCGTGGTTCGGCGATACGGTGACCCGGCTCGGCCGACCGCTCGACGAGAAGGACGTCACCGCAGCGCTTGCGGACAAGACCGCGTCGACCGTGCAGGTGGACGGGTACGTCGAGCTGATGCGGCGGCTCGAGGCCCTGCCGCCGCAGAGTCAGGCGCTGGTCGGGGTGGCCGACGGGGCGGATTCCGCCGTGCACCTGGCCCAGCGGGACCTGACCGGGGTGTCGTTCCTGGACCCGGGCGCGGCGAGGGCGGCGAGCTTCCCCAGCGACCCGACCCGGATCGAACTCACCGTGCTGCCCGACACCATGGCGCTCGCGGACCGCCTCGACGTGCTCGACGCCGCGCGGTACGCGGCCGAACCGCCGGCGAGCTGGCCCATCCGCTGGCCGGACGGGGCGGCCGTGGCGGTCGACGACACCCGCCCCGACCGGGACGTCGTGGTGATCGGTTCGGCAGAGACCGAGCAGGAAAGCCTGCTCAACACGGTCTACGGGGCCATCGGCAAGCTCGACCAACCGGTGATCGTCCTGGCCGTGGAGCACACCCGGACACCCCTCACCCCGGCGCGGATCGCGGCCGTCCGGACCCTCCTGGAGCAGTACGGCTGGCGCAACCGGGTGCCCGTGGTGGTCACCCGGGGTCAGACCAGCAAGGACCTGTTCGAGGTGTTGGACAGCTACGGCGCTGCGCTGGTGCACCGGGTCGCCGCGGCGTCGACGGCCTCCGGCGGGCTGTCGGTGAACTTCGGCCCGCAGTGGAACTGGACGGTGCGCCAGCCGGGCATCGCGACGGGGGCCGGCTCGACTCCGGGTGCGCAGTCGGAGCTGACCCTGCCCTTGTTGCTGACCGCCGCCGGCCGGCACCGGACCCCGAGGTTCGGCCGCCCGCCGGAGCAGGTGGCGACCTTCCTCTCCACGTCGTTGACCGATCACCTCGGCGATGGTCGGTTGGCGGCTGATCTACGGGGCCCGGGGGTGAAGACGCTCAAGCCGCTGGTCGAGCAGATTGCCCTTCGCGACCCGTCGTTCGCCGCCCACGACGCCACCCTCCAACTGGCCGACCTGGGCCAGGGCGACGCCGTCGTCAACTACCTCGGCGCGGGTGAGGCGCGCGGCGACGCCATCTTCGAGCCCCTCGTCAACGTCGACGCCGAGGCCGCCCAGGCGACGGTCACCAAGCTGCTGCCACACCTCGCGACGCTGGCCGGCGGCGGTCTGAACGACTTCGCCAGCCAGGCGATCCTGACGGCCATCGCCGGGCAGCTCGACGGCTCGATGACGCCTGAGCAGATCAACAAGAGCATCGAGGACCACAAGGCACACCTGCCCCGGGGGGGCCGCGCCGACTGGGTCCGCCGGATCGGTGCCCTACAGGACAAGCTCCCGGATCACCAGTTGGGGCTGGCGGAGATCGGCACCATGATCATGCAATGCCCGGACTGATGGGCGTCGGCGCAGGACACCGGCTGCGTAGCCGCCACGGCGGCTACGCAGCCGGGTACGTCTGCCGGCTCTCCGTCAGGTGCCCCAGCTCGATCGCCATCCGGGTCAGCTCCGCCTTGTTGCTGACGTTCAGCTTGGCGCGGATCCGCTTCGCGTAGGTGTTCACCGTGGCCTGCGACAGGCCCATCCGGGTGGCGACCTGCGCGTGCGTGAAGCCGAGCGCGATCCACCGGAGCGTCTCGACCTCTCGGGGAGCCAGGCCGCTCGGGTCATCGTCGGCCTGCCGGGTCAATTCGGTCTGGAACCGGCCGACCAGCCGGGGGCACAGGTAGAAGCCGCCCTTGGCGACGATGCGCAGCGCGTCGCGGACCGCGGTCTGCTCGGTGTGCCGCGTGATGCAACCCCGTGCCCCGGCGCGGATCGTGGCCAGGAGCGTGGGCGGCTGCTCCCAGGACGCGCACACCAGCGGCCGGCCGATCCCGGCGACCCTGGAAATGATCTCCAGGGATCTGCCGCCGCCACGCGCCGGCAGATCGACGATCACGACACAGTACGCGTCCCGGCCGGTGTGCGGCAGGTCGTCGATCGCACCGACCGAGGCCACCACCTCCAACGCCGGGTCGTCCGACACGAGTTTCTCCATGCCAGCCCGGGACACGGGTTGTTCGTCGACGATCGCGACGCTGAACACATCTACCTCCACGGCCCGCCTGGGTATGTCGCCGACTTGAAGACGGACAGGTTCGCGGCGTGGTTCACGGACCGGGCCACTTTCCGGCGGGGCGCGGCTTGTCCCCCGATCGGGGGGCTCTCCGGCGGCTTCGAGGGCGCCGGTGAATATGTCGGCGACGTTTCCCGCATGCGTCCGGGCCCGACATCGGGGCCGCCGGCAAAGTCGCCGCCCGCAACCGTGAACCGGATGACGGAGGCGCCCGTATTAAGAACAGTAAATCGCCGGAGTGGCTTTGAGGATCGGATGCCGAGTGACGGACTCCACCGATGAATGGCATGTGCGGCAATCGCTTGGGATGTACCTGCTGGGCTCGTTGAATCCGCAGGAGCGTGAGGAGGTGGAGCGCCACCTCGCGGTCTGCCCTGCCTGCCTCGCGGAGTCCGACGAACTCGGTGAGGTGGTCGCCGTGCTGGCGCTGATCTCCGACGAGGACAGGCGCGGGATCGTCGAGGAGTTCGGTGCGCCAGGGCTTCCGGCGCGGGACGCGGCGGCCGCGACGTCAGGGGCCGCGACGTCAGGGCCGGCACCGCCGGTGGCCGACCGGCCGGTCTCCGACGCCGCCTCGCGTACCCGAACCAGGGCTGGCACCGTGCGAGCCGGGCCCGGCAGGCCCTCGTCGGCGAGCCGTCCCGGGACCCGGCGTTCGGTACGCGCCAGAAGCCTGCTCGGCATCGCCGGCCCGGTGCTGGCGGTGCTGATCGCGGCCGGGTTGTTCATCGGCCTCGCGGCCGAGGGCGAAGACGGGGACAGTGGCCGGACCGCGCCGGTGGACGTCACGCTCGCCGCCACCGCCGCCGCGGGTATGGACGGAGCCACCCTCTCGGTCGTCGCCGTCGGACACGACGGGGCGGTCACCGTACGAGCCACCGTCACCAAACTGAGGCCCGGCACCCGGTACCAGCTCTACGCGGTGACCACGGACGGCAACACCCACCTGGTTGCCGGCTGGGTCGGCTCCGACACCGTGCCGGAGGTCACCGGCGAGGCGCCGGTGGACGTGGGCGCGTTGTCGTTCTTCGCGGTCACCCGCGCCGACGGCACCCCGGTCGTCTCGGCGTACGTGTCGAGGTAGGCCCCGCCGTCGCGTTGACCGGACTGCGGAGTCGACGACGCGGGCCTTCGTGGGCGGGAGCCGGTCGGGCCTGAGTTCGGGTTGGGCGTACCCCGTTCTCGCAGAAGGTGAGCGTGGTTCATCATGTGCTGACCGCCGAGGAGGTCGCCATGTCCGTCCCGCACCCGCTACCGCCCCCGGCCCAGCCGCGCGCCGACGTCCGCAGCACCACCGACGTGCCCACCGACGGTCCCGCGCGGCTGCGGTCGCGTACCTGGGTCGCGGTGGTGCTGCTCGGCCTGGTGGGCCAGATGGCCTGGACGGTCGAGAACATCTATCTGAACCTCTTCGTCTACGACACGATCACCGACGACCCGACCGTGATCGCCACGATGGTCGCCGCCAGCGCCGCCACCGCGACGCTCGCCACCCTGCTGCTGGGCGCGCTCTCCGACCGCCTCGGGCGACGCCGGGCGTTCGTCGCGGGCGGCTACCTGCTCTGGGGCGTCTGCACCGCCGCGTTCGGCTTCCTCACCGTGGGCGCGACGGGTGACATCGCGCCGGTGGCGAACGTCGTCCTGCTCACCGTGCTCGCGGTGATCGCGCTGGACTGCCTGATGTCGTTCCTCGGCTCGGGTGCCAACGACGCGGCGTTCCAGGCGTGGGTGACCGACGTGACTCGGCCGGCCAACCGTGGCCGGGTCGAGGCGGTGCTGGCGATCATGCCGCTGCTCGCCATGCTGGTGATCTTCGGTGGCTTCGACGGGCTGGCCCGCGCCGGTGACTGGCGGACCTTCTTTCTGATCATCGGGGCGGTGATGGCCGTGGCCGGCGTCGCCGCCTGGTTCCTGGTCGAGGACAGCCCCACCCTGGTACGCAACGACGCCGGTTACCTGCGCTCGGTGTTCCACGGCCTGCGGCCGTCCGCGATGCGCGCCAATCCGGGCCTCTACCTGGCCCTGACCGCCTGGTCGGTCTGGGGCATCTCGACGCAGGTCTTCCTGCCGTACCTGGTCATCTACCTACAGCGCTACCTCAAGGTCGAGGGGTACGCCGTGGTGCTCGCCGTCGTGCTGGTGACCGCGTCGGTGGTCAGCGTGCTCGCCGGTCGGGTGATCGACCGGGTCGGCAAGGTCCGGTTCGTGCTGCCGGCGGCGGCCGTCTACGGCACCGGCCTGCTGCTGATGTTCCTGGCCCGGGGCACGCTGCCGGTGATCGGCGCCGGGATCGTGATGATGTCGGGTTTCATGCTGGTGCTGGCGCCGCTGGGCGCGCTGGTGCGGGACTACTCGCCGCCGGAGCGGGCCGGTCACGTGCAGGGGCTGCGGATGGTCTTCGCCATCCTGATCCCGATGCTGATCGGCCCGTACCTGGGCGCGGTGGTGATCAGCAACGCCGACGAGACGTACCAGGACCTGGGGGTGGTCAAGCAGGTGCCGACGCCGGGCATCTTCCTGATGGCGCTGGCCGTGCTGACGCTCATCGTCGTGCCGGTGCTCGCCCTGCGCCGCCACCGGATCGGGAGGGAAGACGCGTGACGCTGACGACCGAGTGGGGCGAGGCCCTCGACCCCGACCGGGTGCTGCCCGAGTACCCGCGCCCGCAGTTGGTCCGGGACAGCCACCTCAACCTCAACGGCCGGTGGGCGTACGCGATCACCGACGACGCCCGGGAGCCGGCGCGCTACGACGGCGAGATCCTGGTGCCCTTCTCCCCGGAGGCGCCGCTGTCCGGGGTGGGGCGGCAACTGCTGCCCGGCCAGACCCTCTGGTACCGCCGCACGCTGCGGCTGCCCGACGGCTTCCACCGGCCCGGCCACCGGGTGCTGCTGCACTTCGGCGCGGTGGACCAGACCTGCTCCGTCCTGCTCAACGGGGTGCCCGTCGGTGGGCGCACCGGCGGCTACCTGCCGGTGCGCTGCGACGTCACCGACGCCCTGCGCGACGGCGAGAACGTGCTGGTCGTCGCGGTGCGCGACGACAGCGACACGAGCTACCACGCGCGCGGCAAGCAGAAGCTGCGCCGGGGCGGCATCTGGTACACCGCCCAGTCCGGGATCTGGCAGACCGTCTGGGCCGAGTGCGTCCCCGAGGCCCACGTCGAGCGGCTCACCCTCACGCCCCACCTGGCGCAGGGCTGTGTCGAGGTGACCGTGCACGCGAGCGGGGCCGTGGGCGACGCGGAGATCCGGGTCCTGGCCGGCGGCGTCGTGGTCGCCGAGGCGAGCGCCGCCGCCGGGACCGCCGTGCGCCTGCCGCTGCCCGAGGTGCGCCCCTGGACCCCCGAGGACCCGTTCCTGTACGACGTGACCGTCGGCTACGGCGACGACCACGTACGCGGCTACGTGGGCATGCGCTCGTTCGGGGTCGGGCCGGACGCGGACGGGGTGCCCCGGCTGCTGCTCAACGGGGAGCCGTACTTCCACGCCGGGGTGCTGGACCAGGGCTACTGGCCGGACGGCCTCTACACCGCTCCGTCGGACGCGGCGATGGTCGCCGACATCGCCGCGATGAAGCGGCTCGGCTTCACCATGCTGCGCAAACACATCAAGATCGAGCCGCTGCGCTGGTACCACCACTGCGACCGGCTCGGCATCCTGGTCTGGCAGGACATGGTCAACGGTGGCAGCACGTACCGCCCGCTGGTGGTCACCGCACCGGTGCTGACGCCGCTGCGGCTGCCCGACCGGGGCCGTTGGCGGCGCTGGTTCGGCCGCGCCGACGCGGCCGGCCGCGACGAGTTCCGCGCCGAGGCGCGCGAGACCGTCGAGCACCTGCGCAACGTGGTGAGCATCGCCGTCTGGGTGCCGTTCAACGAGGGCTGGGGGCAGTTCGACGCCGCCGAGGTCGCCCGGGAGGTGGCCGCCCTCGATCCGACCCGGACCGTCGACCACGCCAGCGGCTGGCACGACCAGGGCGGCGGCGACCTGCGCAGCCTGCACGTCTACTTCCGTCGCTTCCGCGCGTCGCGGCGCCGGTCACGCCGCGACGCCACGCCGGGCGGGGGAGCGGTCCGCGACGGCGCCGCGCCCGGCCGGGACCGGCGGGCCCTGGTGCTCTCCGAGTACGGCGGCTACACCCTGCGCCTCGACGGGCACGCCTTCGGGCCGGCCGAGTTCGGGTACAAGCGCTTCCGCACCGACGCCGAACTGGCCGGGGCGTTCACCCGGCTGCACGACGAGCAGATCGTGCCCGCGATCCCGGCCGGTCTCGCGGCCACCGTCTACACCCAACTGTCCGACGTGGAGGACGAACTGAACGGCCTGTTCAGCTACGACCGGCGGGTGCTCAAGCTGCCCGAGGACGCGGTCCGGCAGGTCAACGGCCGGCTGCGGCTCTGAGTCCTTCGACCGGTCCGGCGGACGGTGCCGCCGGACCGGCGCGCTACCAGCGGTTGCGCGCTTCCTCGGCCCAGCCGACCAGGCCGTCCAGGTCGACCCGCTCGCCGTCGTCGGCGGCAGCCCAGCCGGTGAAGTGCCCGAAGCACTGGTGCGTCTCGCTGGCGAGCACACCGAAGTTGGTCCGGGCGATCTTCTCGTGGAACGGGTGGAACTCCACCGCCACCCGCTCACCGCTGATCCGCCACGGCCGCAGCCAGTCGGAACGGTCGTACTCCCAGCGCAGCTCGTCGCCGATCTTGTGCAGCCGGCCGTCGACGAAGAGGCCGTTCTCGGTCGAGCCGGTGCCGTCGGTCCACTTGCCGCCGAGCTGGATCGCCCGGCCCGGGCCGCTGCCGGCGGCCCAGTTCCAGCGGACCGCGTACGGCCATCTGCCGCGCCCGTGGTCGAGGACGGCGAAGGAGTCCGCCTCGGCGACCGGATGGTCCACCCCGTTCACCCGCAGCGTGCCGCGAACCGGGCGGCCGACGTCCTTGACGGTGTACTGGAACCGGCGGGTGCTCCAGGGCACCACCACGCCGAGCGACTCGTGACCCGCCGGCAGCGGCACCACGAGATCGACCTCCAGACCGGGGGCGGTGGCGCGGATCGTGGTCCCCGAGGCTTCCTGGTCGATGTCGATCGAGAGCCCGCCGCCGCGGGCGCGCACGGCGCCTGCCCCGCTGACCGGCGGGAAGACCGCGCCCCGGGCGAAGGGGACCACCGCGCCCCTGTCGATCTCGACCTTCGTCGCCCGGTCGAGCACGTAGAGGCCGTGCACGCCCGCGTAGTCCAGCGACGAGGCGACCAGACCGATGATGTGGGTCGGGGTGACGAAGCCCCAGTACTCCCAGCGCTTGTTGCGGCCCCAGCCGCGCAGGTTCGCCCGGTGCACCGGGTGGCGGCTCCAGCCCACCGCGGCGGGCTGGAGCCGCCCGCCCGGAAGGCACAAGTCGGTCGGCTCGGTGATCTCGTTCTCGTGCGTCACGACGGCGAGGGTATCCGGTCGGCGGGACCGCGCCGGCGACGACGTGGCCGGTCCCGCCGACCATCGGCTCACACCCGCCGCGCCGACCGGTGTGGTCGTGCGGGGCGGTCGTTCTGCCACATGTCCTGGATCTGCTCGAGCGTCTTGCCCTTCGTCTCGGGCAGGTACCGCCAGATGAACAGGAAGCCGAGGACACAGAGCCCGGCGAAGAGCGCGAAGACGCCGGCTCTGCCGAGCGTCCCGAGCAGGCTCAGGAAGAACTGCGTGATCAGGTACTCGGTGCCCCAGTGGGTCGCGGTGGCGATGGCCACGCACCGACCGCGGATCGGCCCGGGAAAGATCTCGTTGATGACGGTCCACGCGGTCGGGCCGATCGACATGGCGTAGAAGGCGACGAAGAGGACCACGCCGACCAGGAGGAAGATCCCCGCGTCGGAGGGGCCGGCCCTCCCTTCCCCCTGCGTCCCCGATCCCAGCTTCAGGAAGCTGAGGCTCACCACGACGAGCGCGGCGGTCATGCCCAACAGTCCCACCAGCAACAGCGGTCGCCGGCCGACCCGGTCCAGGAAGGCCACCGCGACCAGGGTGAAGACCGTGTCGACAGCTCCGATCGCCCACGTGGTGGCGGACAGTTGCGCCTCAGGCGTGCGGAAGCCCGCCGCCGAGAAGATCGAGTCCGCGTAGTAGATGATCCCGTTGATGCCGGTCGTCTGCTGGAACAGCGCCAGTCCGACCCCCAGCGCGAGGGGGCGCCGCCACCTCGGGGAGAGGATCTCCCGCCAGCCCGCCTTCCTGCCGTGCAGGCTCTTCTGGATGTCCTGCAGCCTGGTCTGCACCTTCGCCTGCGGCACCGTCCGGCTCAGCGACTGTTCGGCGCGGTGCCGATCGCCCCGTTTGAGGTACCACACGGCGGAATCCGGTATCACGACGGTGATCAGCGTGAGGGCCACTCCCAGCAGGGCGGCAGTGCCCAGCAGGTAGCGCCACGACCCGGCCCGGGTGAAGGTCTCGTCGGCGAGATAGCCGATGAAAATCGCGAATGTGATGGAGAGCTGGTAGACCGCCACCAGGGCACCGCGGATACGTTCCGGCGCGGCCTCGGCCGCGAACATCGGGCCCGCGACCGACGCCACCCCGATCCCCAGCCCGAGGATCAGCCGGGCGCCGACCAGCACGCCGATCGTGGGCGCCACCGACTGGACGATCGCGCCTGCGACGAACGTGCCGGCGGCGACCCACAGCGCCCCCCGCCGCCCTATCCGGTCCGCGAGGTGTCCGCCGGCCAGGGCCCCCACCAGCGCGCCAAGGGTCACCCAGCTCGCCGCCGCCTCCACCGCGAAGGTGTCCACGTCGAACGTCCGGCGGATCTCCCGGAGCGCGCCGCTGATGACCCCCTGGTCGTAGCCGAAGAGCGCGCCGGAGAGGACGACGATCGACACCACCGCCACGAGGTAGCGCCTGGGTGGCCTCCCTCGACCGGCTGCGCTCTTGTCCGCCGTCACAGCACCTCTCCCGCAACCACCGAGTCGCCGAACATGCCCTTAAGGCATCATTTGCAGCAAATCATAGGCAAAGAGGGGTGGTGGGGTCCTCGGATCGCGCGTTCTCTCGGGTGCGAGGCACAGCCCGGCCGTGGTCGGTCAGATCCGACTCACGATTCGCGAGTCAGCACCTGGGGCGCGAGCCGGAGGTAGTCGAGGTTGAAGCCCCCGGGTCTCGCAGTACAGCGTGACGACCTGGTCGCCCGCCGGCAGGTCGACGGTCGCGTGCGCCGACTGGTAGGTGGCCCAGCCGCCCGTGTCCGGTACCGAGACCGTGGCCAGCACGTTGTTCGCGGCATCGCGCAGCGACAGCGCGTCCGTGATGCCGAAGCCCGCGCCGGTGGCGACCCTCACCTCGAGGTCGTACGTTCCGGAGCCGCGGCGAAGGCGGACGGGGCGGTGGCCACGGCGATCCCGGCGGCGGCCGGCACGCAGATGGCGAGCAGAGCGGTGCCCAGCACGCGGTGGCGTGGACGTCGGGCGGCGGTGCGCGGGCGCTCGGACGGCGGATTCCCGGACGAGGGCAAGGGGACTCCTTTCCACGGAGGATGCGGCGGCAGGCCGACGGGACGGATCGACTCGGCACAACGTGGGAATGGGCGGGACGGGCAGCCTCGACGCAACCCTTGCGGGAACATCAATGACTGCTGATCAAAGCAACGTTCAGGTGTTTAGTCAAGACTCAAAAAAAGTGGTTGACCGTCGCTTTGGGGTGGTTCATCGGCCCGGCCTCGCTGATTCGCGTCCGCCGCCCGAGGGCGGGACGACCACGGGCACCCCCCACAGTCGTAGACCAAATGGACGTGTCCAGCGAAGGGGGCAGGGAGCTGCTTTTCCGACAGATCGTTTCCGTCGCCGTTCCCGGAGATATAGGTTGCTGCCACTGTCTGACTACGGGGAGGCATTGAACATGGCCGCGATGCGGGAATTTCAGTTGATCCCAGGGCCTCGCCAAGCTGCCGCCGGGCCCGCCGCCGGGCGGGATGGAACCTCCTGGAGGGGCTTCCTCCGACTGGCCCGACTGCGCTTCCTGCTGTACAACGTCCTGCCGGTGGGCCTCGCCGTGGCGGTGTCGGTACACCAGGGCTACCCGCTCGACCTGACGTGGTACGTCGTCGCGCAACTGTTCGCGTGGACGGTCCACGTCATGACCCACTACTGCAACGAGTACTTCGACCTGGAGGCCGACCGGGCGAACGTCTACTTCACCCCGTGGACGGGCGGCAGCCGGGCGCTCGTGGACGGGTCGGTCGCACCCCTGGTGTCGCTCGGCGCGGGGTTCGTACTGTTCAGCGCGTCGACGCTGATGGTGGCCGTCATGCCGTCCTGGCAGGCGCGCGTGCTCGCCACCTCGGCCGTGGTGCTGGCCTGGTTCTACACCGCGCCGCCGGTGCGGGCGAACTACCGGGGCGCGGGAGAGCTGACGGTGGCCGCGATCCTCAACGGCCTGTGGCCCGCCGTCGCAGCAGTGCTCCAGGCGGGTGCCGTGCCGATGCTGCTGCTGGCCGTGCTGGCGCCCACCGCGGTGCTGCAGGTGGTACGGATGATGGTGATGAACCTGGGCGACCGGCGGTCGGATGCGATGGTCGGCAAGCGCACGCTGCCTGTCATCATCGGCTACCAGCCGGCGGTGCACGTGATCGTCGGCGGGCAGTTGGTCGCGTACGCGATGCTCACCGTCTTCGCGCTGCTCGGCTGGCTGCCGTGGCTGGTCTGGGCCGCGATGGCCGCCACCGCGCCGCTGTCGGTCTGGCTCGTCCGGCAGCTCCGTGGAGGCGCGATGCGTGACCTCGATCCCCGGCGCATGACGCCGGTGGTGTTCTGGGCCTCGAACCACGTGTCCCTGATCGTCGCGGCGGCGATGCTCGGCGTGATCCTGGATGCGGCACGCCGCTCCGCCGACGCCGGTGCGCTGGCGGTGCTCGGCGCGGTCCTCGCCGGCTACGGGATGCTGTTCGCCCACCGGCTGTGGTTGGCCCGCCGACCCGCTGGGCATGGGCCGGCTCGCGCCTGAGCTGCGCTGGCCGGCGCGAAAACGGTGGAGGGCTGGTTGCTGCCAGCCCTCCACCGGGATGTCAGGTTCCCGTGTTGGCTATCCGCCGTACTCGACCGTCCAGTTCTTGCCGTCGAAGGTGGCGATGGCCTTGGTCGAGCCGTCCGGGAACTGTAGTTGATAGGGCTTGGTCAGAATGTCCTCGCTGACGACCGTGCCGGCCTCGTAACTGCCGAAGGCCAGCCAGTAGGTCGGGGTGATCTCGAACTCGACGCCGGTGTCCGGCTGCGTCGAGACCACGAACGTTCCCGCCCCCGACATCCCGATGCCGACACTTCCCTGATCGGACGAATCCGGGCCCGGAACCGTGTCGTCCTCATTGATGACAAGCGACCCGCTGGCGGCCCCCGAGGTCGGCTTGCCGAATTCAAAACCGTCCTTGATGTACGACAGGGGAATCGTGTTCGCGGTATCGAGATCGGCTGGAACGATCTGCCCCGCATCGTAATTCACGCCGGGCTTGAGCGTTCCCGTCTGACCCCAGACGAAGTTGTAGTCCACCGTCCACCCGAACGTGACACTGGTGCCCGCGTGGCACATCTTCGACAGCCAGGCCAGCGAGTGGACGTCCGATGGTTGGGTCGGCTGCTGCTGGAACACGATGGCGTTCTCGTCGTCGATCGCCGAATTGTTGACGATCGTGACGCTGTACGACGTGGCGGCGAGGCCGGTGGTGCTCCGGCTTTCTGACGCCGAACTCGCCGTGGCTTGCGCCGAAGGCGCCACTGCCCCGCCCAGCAGGGTCACGCCCAGGGCCAGGCCCAGGGCGGCGAGCCCTTTCCGTCGGCTCACCGACGTGTTCTCCATCATGTGTTTCTCCTGGAATTCCGGGCACCAAGAGGTGCGTTGGGAACGCAACCATTATTGCCGCAAGCAACTGTGGGGAGGATTTATGGGAAGCTGGCTTGGATCATAGGGGTGCCTCATCGATGATCACAAGTGCGTGTTCAACGCGTGATTCGAATGGCAGGAGGGTCTTCGAGAGATTGTCGCCTGTGAATCTCTCGACCGGGGTGCCTGTTGCTGTTCGCAACTTGCCGACAGCACCTTGCTCGGTGCAACGGCAGGGCCTCGGCAAGGTCGTGAGGGTCTCCGGCTCGGCAGGCCCCAGGGGATGCATGCGCTGCCGACATCACCGGCCCCTGCCGGGTTGGCCCCTGCCGAATCGGCCTTCGCCGAATCGGCCTTCGCCGGGTCGGCTCCTGCCGAGGTCGGCTCCTGCCTGGTCGGTCTTTGCCGGGTCGGTCTTCGTCTGGTCGACCTTCACCAGGGCGACCTACCCTCCGTCCGCCCCTATGGAGCTGCCCCGTTTGTGCGGTCGGTGGAGCGGGAGCGTGGACGGGGCAGCTCCATAGGGACCGAAGGGCGGGTCCCCGACCGGATGCAGGTCGCATTCGTCAGGCCGCCGCCCGACTGCCCGGTGTGCGGGGCCGGCATGGGGCGGCACGGGGTGGCGACCTCCCGGGGCATTCGCGGGAGAGGGGGCCTGGCTGAGGACGGTGCGGTCCCTGGTTGGCCCGGGGGGACTGTGGCCGGCGTGGAGCTGAGGGTCGAGGCAGCCGATGTCGTGGGGCGAGGCCTACGGAGCTGAGTCGTCTGCGTCAGCACCGCCGGGCGGGCCACTGCCGTCACGTCACCCACCGCCGTCACGTCACCCACCGCCGTGGCGTCGCTCATGGCAGCCGTTGCGTCGGCGCGGGGGTGAGGGATTTGGCACCGACGGATCTCTTTGGAAAACGCGATCGGTCGAGCCGCTGCGCGCCGGTTCGTCGAGTGTCGGAATGGCGAATCTCGGTTCCCCTGAACGGTGTGTCCGGCGCCGGTGTTCGGGGGTGGAGCCTGTCGGCAATCGAGCTTGCCCCGACCTGGGTTTTTGCTGCCTGCATGTGCCGACGCCCGTTGCCCTGACGCTCGGTCGCTGTTCCGCGGGTCTCCGTAACGACCTCTTCGCGTCGACATCCCTCGATTTACAGCACCAATCCGCTGCGCTATGGTGGGCGACGGCGCAGCGGAAAGTGATCGACCAGGGACTCAGGGTGATCAGATGCTTCAGTGTGGACCGTGGTCCGGCGCGTCTCCTGTCGCCGGACGGTCCGTAGTGGGACGTCCGGAGCGTGCGCCGCTCCCGGCCGTGCGGCGGGTCGGTGTGCAGTCGTGGTGACCCGGGGTGTCGTGCTCGGTCTTCCCGCGCTCTCATCCAGTGGCCTCTCCGAGAACTGGCTGCTGCGCGAGGCCGGTGACCTGCAGTGGGCGCTCATCGGCGAGCACTTCGGGGTGCCGGTCGCCGAGCTCGCCGGTGCTGATGGTGCCCGGCTGCTGCCCGCCTTCGTCCGCGTGCGGCTGACCGTCGCCGACTCGCTGCGGGCCTTCACCGAACACGACGAGGGGCGGTTCAGTGGCTCGTTGACGAGGATCGACGAGCACACGTTCCTGGGTGATGTCCGGTTCGAGACGGCTGCGGCGCGCGTCGACGTGCGGTTGCTCACGGTCTTCGTGCGACGTGGCACCGGGAACTGGCTGACACCCGGCGTGCCGCGGCGCGCGGGTCGGCAGTCGCTTGCCGCGCCGACCGAGGAGCAGTTGACTTTCCACCGCGACTTCCGTTCGATGGCAGCCTCCGGGCCCGACGGTCCTGGCCACTACACCTGCCGCTACGAACTCAATCCATTTGTCGACATCAATGCTGCTGGCCTGTTGTATTTCGCGTCGTACGCACACATCAACGACCACGGCGAGCGTAGGCACCTGCATTCCCTCGTGCCGGGTGGCGAGTGGTCCACCGAGGCCGCCACGGTCAGCCGGGACATCGTGTACCTGGGCAACTGCGGCATCGAGGACGCGGTGCGGTACCGGCTCGACGACTGCCGTTTCGAACCCGGCCACCGTGCGGTGCTGAGGTCCACGCTGCTGCGGGAGCGCGACGGCCGGCCGCTCGCCCGGATCGAGACGGTGAAACGGCTCGTCCGACACAGCGCGTTGGCGAGCCTGTGGGGCGACCGGCCGGACCGGCCCGACCAGCCCGACCGGCCCGAGGGGCCCGTGCCGGCTCCCACCCGGGTCACGGCACCCGCTCCGGCTGCGCCACCCGCCTCAGAAGAGCTTGCGGGCATCCTGCTTCCGCTGGTGGAACGCGTACTGGACCAGCCCGCCGGCTCCCTCTCCCCGGACGACGACCTTCGTCAGCGCGGGCTGGACAGTGTCTCGCTCTCCGAGCTCGCCGCCCGGGCCGGCGACGAGTCGGGCCTGGCCATCGACCCCAGCGTCATGTTCCAGGCCTTCACCGTCGCGGAGATGGTGCGGGTGCTGCGTGGTCAGACCCGTGCCCCCGCTCCGAGCACCCCGGCGGCACCGGCGCGACCCGACACGGCCGCCCCGATCGCCGTGGTCGGCATGGCGGGCCGGTTTCCCGGCGCGGACGGGGTGGACGCGCTCTGGGACCTCCTCGGCCGGGACGAGGACGCCGTTCGGGACATCCCGATCGACCGGTGGGACACCGCCGCCCACCCCGGGGTGGTGGGGAAGGCGGCCCTGCTCGACGACATCCGTCGCTTCGACCACGAGTTCTTCTCCATCAGCCCCCGGGAGGCGGCGTTGATGGATCCGCAGCAACGGCTCCTGCTGGAGGTGGCGTGGGCGACGGCCGAGGACGCCGGGTGGGATCCGACCTCGCTGGCCGGCAGCCGCACCGGCGTCTACGCGGGTGTGTGCCACTCGGACTACTCGGCCCTGCTCGCCGCACACGCCGGTCACGACGAACCGCACCTGAGCGTCGCCGTCTCCCCGTCGCTGGTGGCCAACCGCGTATCCTACGCCCTGGGGCTACGGGGGCCGAGCGTCGCGGTGGACACGCTCTGCTCGTCGTCCCTGGTGGCCGTGGCGCAGGCGGTGTCCGCGCTGCGGGCGGGCGAGTGCGACCAGGCGTTCGTCGGGGGCGTGAACGTGCTCTGCGACCCCGGCAGGCACACCGCGTACGACCGCACCGGCGTGCTGAGCCCGCGGGGCCGCTGCCACACCTTCGACGACGACGCGGACGGCTACGTCCGGGGCGAAGGGGTCTGCGCCCTGCTGCTCAAGCCCTTGGACCGGGCCGTCGCCGACGGGGACAGGGTGCACGCGGTGATCCGTGGGGTGGCCGTCAACCACGGCGGGCAGGCGCAGTCGTTCACCGCGCCCAACCCCGACGCCCAGGCCGACCTGCTCGTCAGCGCGTACACCGAGGCGGGCGTCGATCCCGGCACCGTCGGTTACCTTGAGGCGCACGGCACGGGCACCCGGCTGGGCGATCCCATTGAGGTCTCCGGCATGGTGGCGGCGTTCCGACGCCTCTACGACCGGTGGTCCCGCCCGCTCCCGGCCGAGCCGCACTGCGGCATCGGGTCGGTCAAGACCACCATCGGCCACCTGGAGGCCGCAGCCGGGATCGCTGGGATGATCAAGGTGATCCTGGCCCTGCGGCACCGGACCCTGCCGGCTACCCGCAACGTCCGCCGACCGAACCGGATGATCAAGCTTGTCGGCTCGCCGTTCCGGCTCCAGGTCGAGCGCGGTCCGTGGGAGGCGCCGGCCGGCGGCGGCCCACGCCGGGCCGGGGTCAGCTCGTTCGGCATGGGCGGGACGAACTCGCACGTCGTGCTGGAGGAAGCGCCCGAGACTCCGGCCCCACCTGGGGCGGGACCGGTGGTCGTACCCGTCTCGGCCCGTACTTCCCAGGCGCTGCGGCGGGCCGTGGCCGCGCTGCTGGACGTGGCGCGGTCGCCCGACGCGCCGCCGCTGGCCTCCATCGCACGGACGATGCAGACCGGGCGCGCGGCCTTCCCGCACCGCGTCGCCGTCGAGGCCGCGGACCTCGACGAGCTGGCCGAGAAGCTCGGTACGGCGTTCGACACCGGTCCCGCCACCGAGCTGGAGTGGACGACTCCGCACGCCCCGCCGGTGTCGCTGCCCACCTACCCCTTCAACCGCGACCAGCACTGGGTGGCGCCGTCGGCCGGGCCCGAGTTCCTGACCACCACCTGGCAGGACGCGCCCCGCCCGCAGACGGTTCCCGACGGCCGGTACCTGGTCGTCACGACCGATCCGGAACTCGCCCGCGTCGTCCTCGGTGACCGCGGCGTGGCCCACCTCCCCGGCGCGGCCGTGCCCGCGATGGACGGGCTGACCGGCGTCGTCGACCTCGTCGACTGGACCGACCCCGGCTCCCAGGTCCCGGAGCGGATCGCGCTGCTGCAACGGGTGCTCGGCACGCGTCCCCGGACCGGACTGCACTGTGTGCACGTGAGCGGCGTGGCCCGTTCCGTGGTCGCCGGGTTCTACCGCGGCCTCTCCGGCGAGTTCCCCGGCGTCCACGCCCGGACCGTCCGGGTCGACGGCGACGTACCCGAGCTGGCGGCGGCGGTCGCGGTGGAGGCGCGGGCGACGGACCGGGAGACGGAGGTCCGGTACGCCGGGTCGCGCCGGCGGCGTCCCGTGGCGACGTTCGCACCGGCCGCCACCGGGGCCGACGCGCTCACCGGGCTCGACCGGGGCGCGGTGCTGATCACGGGCGGTCTCGGCGGGATCGGGCTCCGACTGGCGGCCCACCTGGCCGACCGTGGCGCCCGGCACCTCGTCCTGGTCGGCCGCTCCCGGTTGCCGGCCCGGAGCCGGTGGGCCGCCCTGGCCGCCGCCGAGTCGACGGAACCGGCGCTGAGGGCCCGACTCGCGGCGCTGCTCGTCCTCGCCGACCGCGGCGTGACCCTGACCGTACGCACCCATGCCCTGGACGACGTCACCTCGCTGCGCAGACTGATCAACCATGTCCGGGGACGGGCCGGCGGGATCACCGCAGCCTTCCACTGCGCGGGCGTCATGGACCAGCCGGCGTCCTTCCTGTCCCGCACGCCCGACGAGATGTCCCGGGTGCTGCGGCCGAAGGTCGACGGCGTGCGGGTGCTCTGGTCGGCGTTCGGCCCCCACCGACCGAGACTGCTGGTGCTCTTCTCGTCGGTGGCCGGGGCGGTGCCGCGACTGGCCGCCGGCTACCTGGACTACGCGGCGGCGAACACCGCGCTCGACGACTTCGCGTTCGCGCACTCGGGCGTGTCCGGCTGCGCGGTACGCGCGTTGCGCTGGCCACTGTGGCGCGGGGTGGGCATGGGACACGACCGGACCAGCGCCAGCGGTGAACTCGGCATCCCCGATCTGGGCGAGAGCGACGCCCTGCGGCTGCTCGATCTCGCCCTGCGGGTGTCCGGCGAGCCGGTGCTCCTGCCGTGCCGGGTGGAGCGTGCCTCGGTGGCGGCGGACGAGTTGCTCGTGTCGCCCCGGCGCGTGCCTCCCGCCGAGCAGACGCCGTTCACCCCGGGCCCGTCAACGCCGGGACAGCCCACCCCGGCCCCGTCGACGCCGAGGGGGCCCACCCCGGACATCGGATGGCTGACCGCCGTGGTGGCGCGGACGACCCGGGTCGATCCCGCCCTGATGGGACCCGACACGACGCTCGTCGATCTCGGTGTGGACTCGTTGCTCATGGCCGAACTGGTCCGGGAGCTCGAAGCGGTGCGTGGCGAGGTGGTCGACCCGAGCCTGTTGCAGGAGCACCCGACGCTGGAGGCCCTGGCCGAGGCGCTCGGCCCGCCTGCCGCGACCGGATCTCGGGCGGCCGTCCAGCCAGCTCCGGCCGCCGTCGGCGCGGCACCGGCCACGGCACCGGCCAAGGCCACGGCCACGGCACCGGCACCGGCGCTCGGCGGGAAGCCGACGCCGATCGCCGTGATCGGCATGGCGTGCCGGCTACCGGGCGCGGCAGATCCGCAGCAGCTGGGGGACCTGCTGCTGACCGGGCGGGACGCGGTCGGCGAGGTGCCGGCCGACCGGTGGGACGTCGCGTCGCTCTACAGCCCGGACGGCGGGCCGGGCCGAAGCCAGAGCAGGTGGGGTGGCTTCCTGGACGACGCCGCGTTGTTCGACCCGGACTTCTTCGGGTTCGACGACGAGACGGCGCGGCACCTGGACCCGCTGGTCCGCAAGACGCTCGAAGTGTCCGTGGAGTGCGTCCGGGACGCCGGCTACACCGACGCCGAGCTTCGCGGCCGGCCCATCGGGGTGTTCGTCGGCTCCCGCACCGGCAACCATCGCGAGCATCTGCGGCCGCCGAAGCGGGAGTTCATCGTCGGCGTGAACCAGAACTTCGTAGCCGCGCACGTGTCGCACTTCCTCGACCTCACCGGACCGAACCTGGTGGTCGACAGCGCGTGCTCGTCGTCGCTGGTGAGCATCCACCTGGCGGCCCAGAGCCTGGCGTCGGGCGAGTCGTGCATGGCCCTGGCCGGCGGGGTGGACCTGCTCCTCGACGAGGAGCCGTATCTCATGCTCAGCGCCGGCAGGGCGTTGTCACCCAGTGGCCGGTGCCGCACCTTCGACGAGTCCGCCGACGGCTTCGTCCCCGGTGAGGGCGCCGGGATGGTGCTGCTGAAGCGGCTCGCCGACGCCGAGCGGGACGGTGACCGGGTGCTGGCCGTGATCGAGTCGTCCGGCGTCAACAACGACGGCCGGACCATGGGCCACACCACGCCGAACGGCCGGGCCCAGCGTGCGTTGATCGCCGATGTGCTCGCCCGTGGCGGGATCGACGCGCGCACGATCGGCTACGTCGAGGCCCACGGCACCGGCACGATGATCGGCGACCCGATCGAGTTGCAGGCCCTCACCGCCGTCCACCGGGCATACACGGCCGATCGCGGCTACTGCGGGATCGGCAGCATCAAGAGTTCGATGGGGCATCTCCTCAGCGCCGCGGGGATCGCCGGGTTCATCAAGGCGGTGCAGATCCTGCGGTACGGCCGGCTGGTGCCGACCCTGCACTGCCGTCGACCGAATCCCCGCTTCGCGTTCGCCGAGTCGCCGTTCTTCCCGGTGACCGAGGTCGCGGAGCTGCCGCCCGGTAGCCGGGTGGCGGTGAGCGCGTTCGGGTTCGGCGGGACCAACGCCCACGTCGTACTCGGACCCGGGGCGCTCGGCGAGGAAGGCCGAGCGCCGTTGCCGCCGCCGGTCTACCGGCGCCGCAGGTTCTGGCACCGGCCGGCCCCCACGGCCCAGCCGCCCGCGCCCCCACCGTCCGTGGCCCGGGTGCGTTCGGCCCGGCTCGACCTGACCCTCACACCCGTCGACCAGCCCGGTTCGCTGCTTCCACTGCGTTGAACCGCTCGATCACCAGGAGAAGACACGTGGAGCGACGGTCTCTTCGCTGCGCCCTGACGCTGGGCCGGGACAACCCGATCGTCGACGACCATCGGGTGCACGGCGTACGCACCCTGCCGGGGGTGACGTTCCTGGACATCGTCTGTCGGCTGCTCGCCGCTCGGGGCATCGCGCTGGAACGTACCGAGCTGGCCGACGTGCTCTTCGTCGAGCCGGTGGTGACGACGGAGGCCTTCGACCGCGAGCTGGCCGTCGACCTCCGCCCAGACGGCGACGTCTTCCACGTGACGGCGACGAGCCGGCGCGTGCACGACGGCGTCCCGGTCGACGACGTGGTCACCACCCATCTGCGGGCCGTCCTGCGCACCGAGGCGCCGCCCCTGACGGGTGTGCTGGAGCCGATGGAGTCGGGCGTGCCCCGTGATGTCGACGAGGTGTACGCGGCCGGACGGTCGGCCGGGATCGAGCACCGCGCGTTCATGCGCTGCCTCGGCACGCTGCGCACGACAACCGACCGGGTCCGCTCCGAGATCGCCCTCGGCGACGAGGCGCGGGCCACCGTGGACGACTTCCTGCTCCATCCCGCCCTGCTCGACAGCGCCACCATGCAGACGTACGCGCTGGTGTTCGGCGGTGCCGACCCGGACGCGCGACCGTTGATCCCGCTGCACATCGCCGCCTTCCGGGCGGCACGGCCGCTCGGCGTCGCCTGCACCGTGGACCTCCGGCTCAGCCCGGCGAGGGCCGGCGTCGACGTGGTGAAGGCCGACATCGACCTGTACGACCGGTCGGGGCAGCTGGCGGCGCGGTTCGTCGGCCTGACCCTCAAACGGGTCCGCTCCACCTCGGCGATCACCCGCCTCACCACCGCCGCGCCGGTCACCGGGACGCCGGCCGTCGCGGCGCCCACCGTCGCGCCGTCGGCCGTCGCCGCGCCCGCCCCGGCACCCCCGCCCAGGGCCGCCCCCACGGCCGTCCCCACGGCCGGCGACCGCGACGCCGCCGACGTCCGCGCGGAGATCGTCGAACTGGTACGTCAGGCAGTCGGCGACCCCGGTCTCGCGGTGGAGACCGACCGGGGGTTCTACGACCTGGGCCTGGAGTCCGGTCACCTGCTCGCGCTGGTCCGCGCCCTTGAGGACCGGTGGGACGTGACGCTGTACCCGACCCTGCTCTTCGAGTACCCGACGGTCGACGCCGTCGCCGCCCACCTCGTGGGGCTGCTGCCGGAGGACCGGCGTACCCGGAGCACCCCGGACCGGCCGGCGGACGACCTCCCCGCGCGGACCCGCTGCCTGACCGGGCTGTGGCAGCCGGCCGCGCGCCCGGCCACGCCGTCGATCGGCTCCCTGCTGGTGATCGGTGACCTGGAGGTGGCACCCGGCCAGATCACCGCTCGCCGTGGTCCGGCCTTCCGTCGGCTCGGCCACCACACGTACCAGGTCCGGCCGGGCGAGCGGGACGATCTCCGGCTGCTCCTCGCCGACCTCGGCGGCCCGCCGGAGGCGGTCCTGTACGTGGCGGAGCCTGTCGGACCCGACCTGCCCCGGGCGGTCGAGTCGGCCTGCCGCGAGGTGCTCGCCCTGGCGCAGGCGCTCACCGGGGCGCCGGCACGGGTGGTGCACGTGGCCGCGCCACCGGTCGCCGCCGCCGTGGCGGGACTGGCCCGGACCGTACGCCTGGAGCAGCCGAGGCTCGTGGTGACGGCCGTGGAGAGCGACGACGTACCCGATCCCGCCGCGCTGCTCGCGGAGTTCGGGGACGACCGCGACGTCTGGGTGCGGCACGTACAGGGGCGGCGGCACGTCCGCCGCTACCGCGACCTGGACCTCCACGACCGGCCCCCGCGCCACCTCGACGGCGTCTACCTGATCACCGGTGGGGCGGGCGGCATCGGACGGTCGCTGGCCGGGTGGCTGAGCGCTCGGGGTGCCACGGTCGTCCTGGCGGGACGCACCGCACCGGGAGGGCCGCTGGACGTGGAGTTCGTCCCGACCGACGTGACCGTACGCTCCGAGGTGGACGACATGGTCGCCGGAGTGCTCGCCCGGCACGGCCGGCTGGACGGCGTCGTGCACGCGGCCGGCGTCCTGCGCGACGGACTGCTGCCCGGCAAGTCCGGTGCGGACGTGTCGGCGGTGCTCGCGCCGAAGGTGCGGGGAACCGTGCTCCTCGACGAGGCGACCCGCCACCTGCGCCTCGACTTCTTCGTCGTCTTCTCCTCGCTGACCGGCGTGACCGGCAACGTGGGGCAGTCCGACTACGCGGCGGCCAACGCGTTCCTCGACGCCTACGCGCGTGAGCGTGGGTTCACCTCCGTCGCCTGGCCGCTCTGGGCGCACGGGGGGATGCGTACCGACGCGGCGACGGAGGCGCTCTTCCGCCGCCAGGGCCAGGTGCCGCTGCCGACGGCGGACGGCCTTGCCGTGTTCGAGCGGGTGGTCGGGTTCCCCGGGACGGAGGTGGTCGTGCTGCACGGCGACCCGGAGCTGGCACGCGGGTCGCTCGGCCTTCTCGCCGCCACTGCGGGGCCGACGGACGCGGCTCCCGCGCCACCCGTCACGCCGACGGACCCGACGCCGACCGGGCCGACCGCGAAGGCGACGACCGCGAAGGCGACGACCGCGAAGGCGACGACCGCGAAGGCGGTGGGCGGGGACGTGCCGGTGGCTGCCGCCGACATCGCCGTCGTCGGCGTCGCGGGCCGGTACCCGATGGCCGAGAGCCTCGACGAGTTCTGGGCGAA
Source organism: Micromonospora rubida (assembly GCF_009908295.1). Classification (GTDB taxonomy): domain Bacteria; phylum Actinomycetota; class Actinomycetes; order Mycobacteriales; family Micromonosporaceae; genus Micromonospora; species Micromonospora rubida. Next base: position 897,122 of record NZ_JAAALO010000001.1, on the reverse strand, counting down.
CCTGCGCGGGGGGCGCGACTGCGTGACCGAGATCCCGCAGACCCGGTGGGCGCTGGCCGGCTTCTACGAGCCGGACCGGACCCCGGGGCGGTCGTACAGCAAGTGGGGCGCGTTCCTGGACGGGATCGACGAGTTCGATCCCGCGTTCTTCCGGATCACGCCGCGTGAGGCGGCGGCCATGGACCCGCAGGAGCGGCTGTTCCTCCAGGCGGCCTGGCACGCGCTGGAGGATGCCGGGCTGACCCGGGCCGACGTCGCCGGTCGCCAGGTGGGGGTCTTCGCCGGGGTGATGTTCGCCCAGTACCAGATGCTCGGGCTGGGCGCCGAACACCGGCTGCCGGTGTTGCCGACGTCGTTCTCCTCGGCGGTGGCGAACCGCCTCTCCTACTTCCTCGACCTGCGTGGGCCCAGCCTGGCGCTGGACACGATGTGCTCGTCGTCGCTGACCGCGCTGCACCTCGCCTGCGAGAGCCTCCGTTCCGGCGAGTGCGAGCTGGCCTTCGCCGGTGGCGTGAACGTGATCGTCCACCCGTACAAGTACCTGCACCTGAGCCAGGTCGGCTTCGTCTCCTCGGACGGCCGGTGCCGGTCCTTCGGGGCCGGCGGCGACGGCTACGTGCCCGGGGAGGGCGTCGGCGTCGTCGTGCTCAAGCCGTTGGCCCGGGCGCTGGCGGACGGCGATCGCGTCCTCGCCGTGATCAAGGGCAGCGCCGTGAACCACGGCGGGCGCGGCAGCGGCTTCTTCGCGCCGAACCCGGTCGCGCAGGCCGACGTGGTCCGGCGGGCGCTCCAGCGGGCGGACGTCGACCCGGCCACGATCGGCTACGTCGAGGCGCACGGCACGGGCACGGCGCTCGGCGACCCCGTCGAGATCGCGGCGTTGAGCCAGGTCTTCGGCGCGGCCGGGTGCCGGTTGGGGTCGGTGAAGTCCGGGATCGGTCACCTGGAGTCCGCGGCGGGTGTCGCCGGCCTGACGAAGGTCCTGCTCCAACTGCGCCACCGCACCCTGGTCCCGTCGCTGCACGCCGACCCGGCGAACGAGGGCATCGACTGGGGCGCGACCGGGCTGCGGGTGCAGCGGGGCCTCACGCCGTGGCCGGTCGAGCCCGGTACGCCGCGCCGCGCCGGCATCAGCGCGTTCGGCGCGGGCGGCGCGAACGCGCACGTCATCGTGGAGGAGTTCGCGGAGCCACCGGTGAACGACGAGCCCACCACCGGCCCGCAGGTGGTGCTGCTCTCCGCCCGTACCCCGCAGGCCCTGCGCGCCCTCGCCGAGCGGTACCTGGATCTGCCGGCGGCCGACCATGTCACCTGGCTGGCGGAGCTCGCCGGCCTCTCCGGTGCCGATCCGGACGCGGAACTCGACGAACTCGGCCTCGACGCGGACGATCTGCGCAGGCTGGCCGGCGCGCTGGCGGAGCGGCACCCCGGTCGGGCACCGCACGTCGACGCCCGCTCGACGCTGACCGGGCTCGCCGCCGCCCTCACGTCGAGAACCCGCTCACGCGTCTCGCTCGCGGACCTCGCGTACACGACCCAGGTCGGCCGGGAGGCCATGGCCGAGCGGCTCGCCGTGGTCGCCGCCGACCTGGACGAGCTGCGGTCGGCACTGCGCGCCTTCCTGGACGGCTCGGTGGTGGACGGGTATCGGGGTACGGTCCCGGACCGCACCACGGTCGCCGTTCCCGACTCCCGCGACCCGCGCGTCCTGGCCGAGGCATGGGCGGCGGGCGCCGCGCCGAACTGGCGTGAGCTGCGGTCCGGCCGCAGGCCGCGGAAGGTGGCGCTGCCGAACTACCCGTTCGCGCGGGTGCGCTGCTGGGTCGACCCGGCGCCCGCCGCACCCGCGTCGGCCGCCGCGGAGCGCCCCACCCTGGACATCCCCTCCTGGGAGGTCCGCCCGCCGCCCGCCGGGCTCCCCACGCCGGCCGGCCCGGTCGTCGTGCTCCACGCGCCCGGTCACGCCGGTCTGGCCGGGGAGCTGGCCGCCCGGCACGACGGGGCCGTCCTCGCCGAGATCGGCGCACCGGTCACCGGCACGCCGCGCCTGGTCTATCTCCTCGTCGGCGCGACGGGCACCGCCGGGTGCGAGGCGGACCGGGTCGCGCGCGCCGAGGCCGCCGGCGTCCGCGCGTTCTCCCGGTACGCGCGCCAGTGGGCGGACGTACCCGCGCTCGACTGGGTGGTGGTGACCGCCGGGGCCACCGCCGCGCCGGGCCGGACCGTGACCGACCCGTACGCCGCCGGGGTTGTCGGCTTCGCCCGGGTGCTGGAGAACGAGCACCCCGGCTGGTCGGTCTCGACCCTCGACCTCGACCCGGCCCGCCTGTCGGCGGCACTGGTGACGGCGGGCCCCCGGGGCACCCGCGTCGCGTACACCGGGACCCTCCGCCACCAGCAGGCCCTGCGCCCCGCCCCGGCCGTGGACGGTTCCCTCCCGGTCCGTCGCGGCGGCCGGTACGTGATCATCGGCGGTGCGGGTGGCATCGGTCTGGCCCTTGCCCGGCAACTCGTCACCGAGTGGGACGCGGACGTCGTGCTCGTGGCCCGTCGGGACCGCGCCGAGGCGGACCTCGGCGACCGGATCCGTTACGTACGGGCCGACGCCACCGACGCCCGGCAGCTCGGGGCGGCCCTCGACGAGGCCGGCACGGTGCACGGCGTCGTGCACGCGGCGATGGTCCAGCGGGACCGCCTGGTACGCAACCTGTCCGACACTGAGCTCGGGGAGAGCCTGGCGGCCAAGTCCGCCGTCGCGGCCACCCTCGTCGACGTGCTGCGCGGGCGGCCGCTGGACTTCCTGGTCTTCTTCTCCTCCGCGCAGTCGTTCCTGGGCGATCCCGGGCTGGCGAACTACGCGGCTGGCTCCACGTTCCTCGACGCCTACGCCCACTCGCTCGACGGTCGCCTGCCGTACCCCGTGCGGGCGATCAACTGGGGGTTCTGGGGGACCGTCGGGTCCGTCGCCGACGACACGCACCGGGGTCGCCTCACCGCCGCCGGATTCCGATCCATCACCCCCGAGGCGGGCTTCGCCGCGTTCGTGGACGCGCTGCGGCAGCCGACGCCCCAGGTCGTCGTCGTGCCCGGCACCGCCGAGCTGCGCGAGCGGATGGGCGCGGCCGGACCGCCGACCCCGGAGACGCCGCCCCCCGGCGGGCCGCTGAGCGCCGCCGACCTTCGGGTGGTGGCGGACTTCCACGCGCTGGACGGGCAGCTGGCGGCGATCGCCCGGGAGGCCCTGCTCGCCCTGCTCGGCGAGATGGGCGCGTGGGACGGACCGGACCCCGACGCCGACGAGATCGCCCGACGGGTGGGCGTCGTGCCTCGGTACGGCCCGCTGATGCGGACCCTGACGACCATGCTCGCCGGAGCGGGCCTGCTGACGGTGCGCGACGGGCGGTACCGGCCGACTCCGGCCGCGTTGGCTGGTGTTGGTGTTGGTGTTGGTGCTGGTGCCGGCGTCGGTGCTGGTGTCGGCGGGCACGTCCGTCGGCTCGGGGAACTGGCCGAGGCCAATCCACGGAACGCGGTCTTCGTCCGGCTGCTGGCGCTCTGCCTCGACCGCTATCCGGAGCTGCTGCGGGGCGACCTGCTCGCCACGGACCTGCTCTTCCCCGCGTCCGGCACGTCGCTCATGGAGGCGGTGTACCGGGGAAACCCCATCAGCGACCTCTACAACGACCTGCTCACGGCGCGGCTCGTCGCGCACGTCGAGCAACGGTTGGCGGAACTGCCCGCCGGTGAGCGGATCAGCGTCCTGGAGGTCGGCTCGGGCACCGGAGGAACGTCCGCCGGCCTGCTCCGCGCCCTGAGCCCGTACGGGGAGCACCTGGACTACTGGTACACCGACCTGTCCGTCGCGTTCCTCGCGCACGGCCGGCGGGAGTTCGGCGCAGCGCACCCGTTCGTACGGTTCAAGCGGCTCGACCTCGACACCGACCTGGTCACGCAGGGTTTCCCGGCGGACGGCTTCGACCTCGCGGTCGGTGCCAACGTTCTGCACGCCACCTCGGACGTGGGCCGCGCCGTGCGGCACCTGCGCGCCGTGCTGCGTACCGGGGGCCAGTTGCTGCTCAACGAGCTGACCGCCGTCACGCTGCCGGCCACGGTCACGTACGGGCTCTTCGACGGATGGTGGGCGCAGACCGACCCGGAACTCCGCCTGCCCGGGTCGCCGCTGCTGGACGTGGCCGGTTGGACCGCGCTGCTGTGTCGGTCCGGCTACGGGCCGGTGGTCCCAATCCCCGGCGCCGGCCAGACGACCCGCAACCTCCAGCACGTCGTCGTGGCCACGGCGGGCCCCGCCCTCCGGTCGGTGAGCGACGCCCGCGCCCCGTTCACCGCCGAGATCCTGGCCCTGACCTGCGAGGCGTCGGGCATTCCGCGAGAAGACCTCGACCTCGACCGGGAGATCGGCGACTACGGGTTCGACTCGGTGAGCTACAGCCTCCTCGCCGGACGCCTCAACGACGAGTTCGGGTTCGATGTGACGCCGGCGCTGTTCTACGAGACGGCCACCCTGCGGGCGCTGGTCGACCGGCTCGCCGGTGACCACGCGGACCTGCTCGCCGCCCGGTACGCGGCCGCGCCGACGGCACCGGCCACGGCGGATCGTCAGCCACAGCCACAGCCACAGCCGCCTGCGCCCGTTGTCGAGGTGCCGGCGTCCGTTGTCGAGGTGCCGGCGTCCGTTGTCGAGGTGCCTGCGCCCGCTGTCGACGTGCCGGCGTCCGTTGTCGACGTGTCGGGGGCGGTGTCGGGGCTGGGGGGCGCGGCGCGGTCGGACACCGACGAGCCGATCGCGGTGATCGGCGTGGCCGCGAGGCTGCCGGGCAGCCGCGACCTGGCCGAGTTCTGGGACCACCTGGTCGCCGGCGCGGACCTGGTGACCGATGTGCCCCCGAGCCGGTGGGACTGGCGTTCCCTTCCGGAGGACGTCCACGCCCGTCGCGGCGGGTTCATCCACGACGTCGACATGTTCGACCCGTTGTTCTTCGGCGTCTCGCCGCACGAGGCCGACGGCATGGATCCGCAGCAGCGGCTGGTGCTCCAGGGCGTGTGGACCGCCCTGGAGGACGCCGGCCTGGCGCCGGGCACGCTCGCGGGCAGCGACGTCGGCCTCTTCATCGGTGCCGGATCCAGCGACTACGAGGAGGTGCGGCGCGCCGCGGGCGTACCGGTCGACGCCCACGCGGCCACCGCGACCGCCCACTCCATCCTGGTCAACCGGGTGTCCTACCTGCTCGACCTGCATGGGCCGAGCGAGCCGGTCAACACCGGGTGCTCCAGTTCCCTGGTCGCGCTGCACCGGGCCGCCGAGGCGATCCGGGCGGGGGAGTGCGAGATCGCGGTCGCCGGTGGGGTGAACCTCATCCTGTCGCCACAGAACCACGTCCTGCTCAGCCGCACCGGGATGCTCAGCCCGTCCGGGCGGTGCCAGTCCTTCGACGCCGGGGCCGACGGCTTCGTGCGGGGCGAGGGGCTCGGGCTCGTGGTCCTGACCGGCGCGCGGCGGGCCCGCCGGCACCGGGTCCGGGCCTGGCTGCGCGGGACGGCGGTCAACCACGGGGGCCGGGCGCGGTCACTGACCGCCCCGAACCCGGTCGCGCAGGCCGAGATGATCGTGCGTGCCCACGAGCGCGCCGGCAGCGATCCCACGACGGTGGGCTACCTGGAGACCCACGGCACGGGTACGGAACTCGGCGACCCGGTCGAGATCAACGGTCTGCGCCTGGCGTTCGACGAACTTCTGCGCCGCCGTGGCGGCCAGCCACTCACCGAGCCGTTCTGCGGTGTGGGTGCGGTCAAGGCGAACATCGGCCACCTGGAGTCCGCCGCAGGCATAGCCGGAGTGCTCAAGGTGCTGCTGGCCATGGAGCACGGCGTCCTGCCGCCCCTGGCCGGTCTTCGGGAGCCGAACCCGCACCTGCGTCTCGACGGCGGCCCGTTCCACCTGGTCCGCACGGCGACTCCGTGGCCGCGCCCGGCCGGCGGCCCACGGCGGGCGGGGGTCAGCTCGTTCGGCTACGGCGGGGTGAACGCGCACGTGGTGCTGGAGGAGGCGACGTCCGCGCCGGTTCCGACCCGGTCGGCCGGCCCCTGGGTGTTTCCGTTGTCGGCCCGCACGCCGGACGCGTTGCGCCGGTACGCGACCGCGTTGCGCGCCTTCCTGAACGGTGCGCCCGACGGCCGTGCGCTGAACGTCGCGCCCGACGGCCGGGTGCCTGCCCTCGCGGATGTGGCGCACACGCTGCAGCACGGCCGGGACGCGATGGGCGAACGGCTCGCGGTGACCGCCGCCGACCGGGGGACCCTCGTCGCCGCGTTGTCGGCCGTCATCGACGGTGCCGGGGACCATCCCGCCCTGGCCCGCCCCGACGGCCCGGCGATCGCCGACCGATGGGTGATGGGCGAGCAGGTGGACTGGCCCGACGGCGGCGGGCTGATTCCGTTGCCCACCTATCCGTTCGAGCGTCGCGGGTGCTGGGTCGACGACTGGCGCCGGCCGGCGGAGACGGACGTCCCGGCCCCGCCGGTGCGGACGTACGCGCCCCGGTGGCAGCAGATCGGCGAGCTGACCGCGCGCGGTCCGGTCCCCGGCCCGGTGTGGGTGCTCGGCTGCGACGAGTTCCCCTCGGCGGAGGTCCACCGCGTGAGCGGTGTGCCGCTGGAGTCGCTGCCGACACCGGCCACGGTGCACGCCGTGGTCACCGGGGGCGAGTCCGCGGTCCTCGATCTGTTCCGGCTCGTCGAGCACCTCCAGTCCCGTCCCGCAGCGGCCGGTGAGCTCGCCCTGACCGTCGTGACCAGGAACGCGGTGGCGGTGGACGGGCCGATCACCGACCCGGTCTGCGCGGCCGTACGCGGCCTGGTGATGTCGGTGCGCCGCGAGTGCGAGCGCTGGCGGGTCAGCGCCGTGGACGTGGGGCCGGGTGACCCCACCACCCTGCGGGTCGCGGTCCCCGGGGACTACGCGTACCGCGCCGGACGGTGGTACAGGCAGGTGCTGCGACCGCTGGACGACACGGTGCCGGTCGCACCGGTGTTGCGCGACGGCGGCACCTACGTGCTCGTCGGCGGCACGGGTGACGTCGGCCTGGACGTCGCCGAGCACCTCGTCCGCCGGCACCGGGCCCGGGTCGTCCTCGTCGGGAGGTCCCGCCCGGACGCCGTCCGGGCCGCCCGGATCAGGCGGCTGGACCCGTCCGGCACCCTGGTCGACGTCCGCCAGGCGGATGCCACCGACCCGACCCTGCTGCGTGCGGTGTTCGACCAGGTCGGCGAGGTGCACGGCGTCCTGCACTCGGTAACCGTGCGGGGTGACCGGTCCCTGGCCGCCATGGACGAGACGTGGTTCGTCGAGAGCCTGGCCGCGAAGACCCGGACCGCCCTGGCGCTGGCCGAGGCGCTCGCCGGACGCCGGCTGGACTTCCTCGCGATCTTCTCATCGGTGCAGTCCTTCCTCGGCAACCCGGGTCAGGCGGCGTACGCCGCGGGATGCACCGGCCAGGACGCGATCGGGACGGCGCTGGCCGACCGGCTGCCGTACCCGGTGCGGGTCCTGAACTGGGGTTCCTGGTCCGGATCGGCGCTGACCGAGCGCCACCGCGACCGACTGGCCGCGGCAGGTGTCCACCCGCTCGCCCCGGAGGCGGGATTCGACGCGCTGAGCAGGGTGCTCGGCCGGCAGGAGGTTCAAGTGGCAGTGGTGTCGGGCACCGACGACTTCCTCGGCGACATCGGCGTCCAGGCGGCCGGCGAGGACGAGCCGTGGCGCGACCCGGTCGCCGCCGAACTGCTGGCGCTGGTGCGGGACGTGGCCGGGGTGCGGCCGGCCGAGTTGGGGCCGGACGACCAGCTCAGCCGTTTCGGCTTCGACTCGATCATGTACACCCGACTGAGTCACCGGGTGAACGCGCGGTGGGACCTCGATCTCACCCCGGCGGCGTTCTTCGGCGTGGCCACGGCGAAGGACCTGATCAACAAGATCATCCGGGAGTGCGCCGCCGGCCTCTCGGCGCACCACTCCCGCACCGCAACGCCCACGCCGCCTCCCGCCCCGGCGGTGTCGACCCTTCCCGCCGCGCCCGCCGCTCCGGCGCCCGCTCCGGCTCCCGGCCCGTCCGCCGGTCAGGCTCCCGCCGCGTCCGCCGCTCCGGCTCCCGGCCTTACCTCCGCTCCGGTTCCTGGCCTGTCCGCCGCTCCGGTTCTCGCCGCGTCGGCCGCTGGGGCGGCGCGGACGGCGGCCGTGATCGAACCGCCGCCGTACGCCGCCGAGCCGAACGCCGTCGCGATCGTCGGGATGGCCGGCCTGCTGCCGGGCTCCGACGACCTGGACGAGTTCTGGGCCCACCTGGTGGCCGGCGACGACCTGGTCACCGAGATCCCGCCGGACCGCTGGGACTGGCGACGCATCCACGGGGAACCGGAGCCGGGGCAGTTCCGCACGACGGCCAGATGGGGCGGGTTCCTGCGCGGCGTCGACCTGTTCGACCCGGAGTTCTTCGGCATCTCGGCCACCGAGGCGGTGGCGATGGACCCACAGCACCGGCTCGTGCTGGAGGCCGCCTGGACAGCGATCGAGAACGCCGGAATCCGGCCGTCCGCACTGGCCGGCACGGACACGGGCGTCTTCATCGGCAGCGGCACGTACGACTACTTCGAGCTCCAGCACGCCCTCGGCGTCCCGCTCGACGGGTACAACACCGTCGGCCGGGCACACGCGATCATGTCCAACCGGGTCTCGTACCTGCTGGACATCCACGGGCCGAGCGAGACCATCGACACCGCGTGCTCGTCCTCGCTGGTCGCCGTGCACCGGGCGGCCGAGGCCATCCGGCACGGCGACTGCCGGATCGCCCTCGCGGGCGGGGTGAACGTGATCACGTCGCCGACGCTCTTCGTGGACATGAGTCAGGCCGACATGCTCAGCCCGGATGGCCGTTGCCGCACCTTCGACGCGCGGGCCAACGGCATCGCCCGCGCCGAGGGCGTCGGGGTGGTGGTGCTGAAGCGCCTCGGCGCGGCGATCGCCGACGGCGACGTCATCCACGCGGTGCTGCGGGGAAGCGCGGTCAACCACGGGGGACGCACCAACTCGCTTACCGCGCCGAACCCGGACGCCCAGGCGGCCTGCATCGTCAGGGCGCACCACAGCGCGGGGGTGGACCCGAGGACCGTCACCTACGTCGAGACCCACGGCACCGGCACGGAACTTGGCGATCCGATCGAGGTGGAGGGCCTGAAGTCGGCGTTCGCCCAGCTCTACGCCGACCACGGCGCGGTCTGTGTCGAGCCGCACGTCGCGCTCGGCGCGGTGAAGACCAACACCGGGCACCTGGAGGCGGCAGCGGGCGTCACCGGCCTGATCAAGGTGCTGCTGGCGCTGCGGCACCGGGAGATCCCCGGCAACGTGCACCTCGACACCCTCAACCCACACCTCCGCCTCGACGGGACCCCGCTGCGCGTGCTGCGCGGCCGGGAGCCGTGGCGGCGGCTGCCGGCTCCCGACGGCACCAGGGCGCCGCTGCGGGCCGGCGTGAGTTCGTTCGGGCTCGGGGGCGTCAACGCGCACGTCGTGATCGAGGAGTACCCGGCCGAGCCGGCCGCCGGCCCCGCCGGTCCGTACCTCTTCGTCCTGTCGGCGCGGGACGCCGAGCGGCTGCGCGGCTATGCGGAGCGACTCGCCCGTTGGGCCCGGGACAGCACGGACGTCGATCCGGCCGCTCTCGCCTACACCCTGCAGACCGGGCGCGACGAGCGTGCCGAGCGTCTCGCCGTGGTCGCGGACGGGACACCGGCGCTGGCGGCCGGCCTCACGGCCTGGCTGGCCGGTGAGGACCCGCCGGGCGTCTTCGCCGGGGATGGCCGGGACGGCGCGACGGCCTTCCTGCTGGACGGGACCGAGGGACGTCAGTACCTGCGTGCCGTGGTGGGCTCCGGCCGGCTGGACAAGCTGGCCCGGCTCTGGGTCGGCGGCGCTCCGATCGACTGGGCCGACCTGTGGCCGGGCCCGCTCCCGAGGCGGGTGCCAGCACCGACCTACCCGTTCGCCCGGGAGAGCTACTGGCTCACCCCGGGGGCGCGGTTCGACCAGGTGCAGGCCGCCGAGTCGGGCCTGGTCGCGGCCGCCGACGAGGCACCTGACGTCGCCGTCCGATCCGCCGAGCCCGTCCGATCCGCCGAGCCCGGCCGGGCAGCCGAACCCGTCCGGGCCGCCGAAGCGGTTCCGGCGGTCGAGGCCGACCCGGTCGCGCCGACGCCGGGCGGCGGGTCGGCACCACCGCTTGACGACGGTGACGCCGAAGCCGCAGTACGCGAGCACGTGCGCGCGCTGCTCGCCGCGCACCTGGGGACGCAGCCCGGCCGGCTCCCGCTGGACCGGGTGCTTTCCGACGCGGGGGTGGACTCGCTGGGCCTGCGCCGGCTCAGTCGCCGCCTCGGCGCCGACTACGGCGTGACCGTACCGGCCCGGATGTTCGGTGTGGGGAAGACGGTGCGGGCGGTGGCGCGGGCGGTCTTCGACGCGTACGGGCCGCTGCCGACACACCCAGGGGACGGGACGGAACCGACGCCGAACGGGGGCGGGACGCCCGGCCCGGCCTCGAACGGGACCGGCGGTCCGGCCTCGAACGGGGCCGATCGCCCGGCCTCGAACGGGGCCGGCAACTCGGCCTCGAACGGACTCGGGGCGTTGCTGGCGGGACTGCGCGACGGCACGGTCCGGGTGGACGACGCGCTCGCGGAGTTGCAGCGGCGGGCGGCCCGATGAGCGCCGTGCTGCGGGACCTGCTCGCCGCGGTCGCCGCGGGCGAGGTCTCCGACGACCTGGCGGAGTCGCTGCTGCGTGGCCTGATCACGCCCGCGCCAGAACCCACGGAACCGCCCCCCACGCATTCGCCCACGCCCGGATCCGTGCCCGCGTCCCCGGCCGCGCCGGAGCCGGGGCCGTACCCGCTCAGCCGTGGCCAGGCGGCGCTGTGGGCGATCCACGAGAACCAGCCGGGGACCACGTCGTACAACCTGCCGCTGGGGCTCTGGCTCGGCGACCACGTCAACCCGGACGTCCTGGCGAAGGCGCTGGTCAGCGTGGTGGAGCGGCACCCGGGGCTGCGGATCACCGTCCGGCCGGACGCCTCCGGACCGGTACAGGAGATCACCGATCGCCGGGCCGAGGTGACCAGGCTGGACCTCGGCCACGTCACCGACGCCGAGTTCACGACCCGGGTCCGGAACCTGGTGCACCAGCCGTTCGACCTCCGGCACGACGTGCTGCACCGGATGTGGCTCATCGCGGCGCCCGGCGGCGCGACGCTGCTGTTGCTGGTCTTCCACCACCTGATCACCGATGGCGTCTCCAGTCATTTGCTGTTGCGCGACATCGTGGCCTGCCACGACGCGATGGCCGGGCCGGGCGCGCTGCCGCCGGTGGAGCCGGCCGCGCCGTACCGCGAGTTCGTGCGGTGGCAGCGGTCGATGCTCACCGGGCCGGAGGCCGAGACCCACCGGCGGTGGTGGCTCGACCGCCTCGCCGGTGCCTCGACCGCGCCGGTGCTGAACGCGATCACCGACCGCCGTCGCGCCGGTCCCGCCACCCGCACCAACGGCGCGATGGTGCAGATCCAGCTGCCCGAGGCCGCGTGGAGCGCCGTCCGGGACACCGCCCGCGCCGCGCGGGTCACCCCGTTCAGCGTCGTCCTCGGGGCATTCGCGGCCCTGCTGAGCAGGCACTCCGGCCACCGCGACATCAGCGTGACGGTGCCGACCGACGGCCGCCCGACGCACCGCTTCGACCGCACCGTCGGCTATCTGATCAATCCGGTGGTGCTCCGCCTGGACTGCGACCCCGACCAGAGCTGCGCCCAGTTCGTGAGCGCGGTCCAGGAGCGGATGGCGGAGGCGGAGGAGCACGGCACGTACCCGTTCGCCTCGGTCGTCGACGACCTCCGCCGGGCCTCGGACCCGGAGGCGAGCTTCGACATCGGCTTCTACCTGCAGCAGGGGGTCGGTGGCGACCAGGACATGGCCGAAGGGCAGACCGTCTTCCGGGACGCGCTGGACCTCACCCAGGAAGGCGAGAACGACCTCGTCGTCGAGGTGGTCCGGCGCGGCCCCGGCGCACTCGTGTACCTCAAGTACGACCCGGAGCTGTTCGAGCGGAGCACCGTCGAGCGGTTGGCCGAGCACTACCGGCTGCTGTTGGGCACGGTCGCCGCCGAACCCGCCCGGCTGCTGGCCGACCTCCCCCTCGCGACCGGTGCGGAGCGCCGGCTGATCGAACGGGCCAACGCCACCCGCACCGAACGCCCGCGCGACGTCAGCGCCGCCCAGCTCGTCCTGGCCCGTGCGGCGCGACATCCGGACCGGAGGGCGGTCGTGGACGCCGACGGTTCGCTGACCTACTCCGAACTCGCCGGCCGGGTGCACGCCCTCGCCCGGGTCCTGCGGACCCACGGGGTGAGCCCGCAGGACCTGGTCGGCGTACTGACGCAGCGACGGTCAGCGCTGATCGTGGCGATGCTGGCGGTGCAGGTGGTGGGGGCCGCGTACGTCCCCCTCGACCCGGACTTCCCGGCCGCCCGGCTCGCCCACATCGCGGCCGACGCCGGCCTCGCGGCGGTGGTGCTCGACCCGAAGCTCGGCGACCGGCTGCCCGACGAGACGACGGCCGTGCGCATCCCGCTCACGGATCCCGGCCCGGCGACGCCGGTCGAGCCGGTCGTGGGCCGGGACACCGATCTCGCGTACGTGCTCTACACCTCCGGCTCGACCGGGCAGCCCAAGGGCGTGGAGGTCAGCCACGGCAACCTGGTCAACCTGCTGACCGCGATGGCCGACCGGCCCGGCTGCACCGAGGACGACGTGCTGCTGGCGGTGACCACCGCCGGGTTCGACATCTCCGGCCTGGAACTGCTGCTGCCGCTGGTCCGCGGCGGCACCGTGCACATCGCCCCCACGGACGTCGTACGGGACGGGCCGGCGCTGGCCGACCTGATCCGCGAATCGGGCGCGACGATCGTGCAGGCCACCCCGGCGACCTGGCAGATGCTGCTGGCCGCCGGTTGGGCCGGGCGCGTTGCGCGGCTGCTCTGCGGCGGGGAGGCGATGAGCGCCGAGCTCGCGGCCCAGCTGCTGGACCGCAGCGACGAGCTGTGGAACATGTACGGGCCGACCGAGACGACCATCTGGTCGTCGGTGCTGCGGGTACGCCGGGCCGCGCCGGTCACCGTGGGCACCCCGATCGCCAACACCACGTTCCACGTGGTCGGGCCGGACGGCACGCCGGTGCCGTTCGGCGCCGTCGGGGAGCTGGTGATCGGTGGGGACGGCATCGCCCGGGGCTACCGGGGCAGGCCGGAGCTGACCGCCGAGCGGTTCGTCCCCGATCCGTCGACCGGGCAGCGGCGCTACCGCACGGGCGACCTGGCCCGGTGGTCGACCACCGGGGAGGTCGTGCTGCTGGGCCGGGCCGACCGGCAGGTCAAGCTGCGGGGGCACCGCATCGAGTTGGGTGAGATCGAGGAGGCCGTCCGCCGTACCGACGCGGTCGGCGACGCACGCGTGGTCCTGCGCGAGGATCTCGCCGGGCATCCGCAGCTCGTCGCGTTCGTGACCGCCGCCCCGGGCGTCGCGGCGGCGGCCGTCGGGCGGATCGGGGAGTGGCTGCCCGACTACATGGTCCCGACCCGGACGGTGGCCTTGGCGCGGCTTCCCCTGACCCCCAACGCGAAGGTGGACGTGGGCCCGCTGGGTGCCCTTCCCCTCATCGAACTGGTGCGCCGGTTCGGCCACCCCGGCCAGGCCGGCGGGGCGGAGGCTGTCGTACCCGGTGAGCCGGTCGGGCGTACCGGGCCCGCCGTGGCCGCCCCGGCGGGCCGCCGTCCTCGGGGCGAACTCCTGGCCGAGCTGCGGGCGATGGCCGCCGGGGTGGCCGGCCTGCCCACGGCGCAGGTCCCCGTCGACCGGCCGCTGGGCGAGGTGGGCTTCGACTCGATCGGCTTCACCCGGTTGGCCGTCGCGCTGCGGGACCGGTTCGGCGTCACGGTCCGGCCCACCGTCTTCTACACACACCCGGCGCTCACCTCGCTGACGGCCTTCCTGACCGATGCTTACCCGGAGGCGTTCACCGCGCCGGAGCCCACGTCCGGGGCCCGGGCCGGCGGCTCGGCTCCGGCAACGGTGGTGGACGGGTACCCGCCGGTGGCGATCATCGGTGTCGGCGGGCGGCTGCCCGCGTCCGACACGCTGGACGAGTTTTGGCGGCACCTCGCCGAGGGCCGCGACCTCACCAGCCCCTATCCGCTGGAGCGGGGCTTCTCCGACCGGATCTTCCCGGAGGGCTTCCGGGGGTCGTACGTCCGTGACGTGGACGCGTTCGACGCCGCGTTGTTCCGGATCTCGCCGCGGGAGGCGGCGCAGATGGACCCGCAGCACCGGCTGCTGCTGCACGCCGCGCACGAGGCCGTGCTGGACTCCGGCTCCGTGCCGGCCGCGCTGGCGGGCAGCCGCACCGGGGTCTTCGTCGGTCTCAGCGGCGCCGACTACCTGAGCCTGCTCGGTCACGGCTCCCAGGAGATGGGCGACCACTTCCTGATCGGCAACGTCGCCTCCATCGCGGCCAACCGGATCTCCTACGTGTACGACCTGCGCGGCCCCAGCGCCGTCTACGACACCGCGTGCTCCAGCTCGCTGGTGGCCATCCACCGCGCGGCACGCGCGCTCCAGCGGGGTGACTGCGACCTGGCCCTCGCCGGCGGGGCGAACCTGCTGCTCTCCCCGCACGGCTTCACCGGGCTGCGGCGCGCGGGGATGCTCAGCCCGGACGGCCGGTGCAAGACCTTCGACGAACGCGCCGACGGCTACGGCCGGGGCGAGGGCGTGGTCCTGCTGGCGCTCAAGCTGCTCGACCGGGCGCGGGCCGACGGTGACCCGGTGCACGCGGTGCTGATCGGTTCGGCGGAGAACCACGGCGGACACACCCACTCGCTGACCGTGCCCAACCCGCAGGCGCAGCGTGACGTCGTGGTGGCCGCACACCGCGCGGCGGCGGTCCCGCCCGACACCGTCGGCTACATCGAGGCGCACGGCACCGGGACGCAGCTCGGTGACCCGATCGAGGTCGAGGCGCTCAAGGACGCGTTCGGTCAGCTCTACGCCGACTGGCGGATTCCGGTAGCGCCGGAACGGACCGGGGTGGGGTCGGTGAAGACGAACATCGGTCACCTGGAGGCCGCCGCCGGGGTGGCCGGGGTGGTGAAGGTGCTGCTCGCGATGCGGCACCGCACGCTGCCCGGCCTGGTCGGCCTGCGCGTCCCCAATCCGATGATCGATCTCGCCGGCAGCCCGTTCCGGCTCCAGTCGCAGGCGCAGGCATGGGAACCGCCCGACGGCGTGCCGGCGCGAGCCGGGGTCAGCTCGTTCGGCATGGGAGGCAGCAACGTGCACGTGATCATGGAAGAAGCGGGGGAGCGTTGATGGCCGCCACCACTGAGGACCGCGGCGCTCGGCTGGTCGTGCTGTCGGCCGGCTGCCGCGAACAGCTCGACCGCTACCGGGTGGACCTGTCGACCTGGCTGGATCAGCACCCGACGGCGTCCCTGGACAGCATCGCGCACACGTTGCAGGTGGGCCGGGAGCCGCAGAGCGAGCGGCTGGCCGTGGCCGTGTCGAGCGTGGCGGAGCTGACGGCGCGGCTGCGCGACGGTGAAAACGTCGTGCGGGGCACCGCCCCGGCGCACGGGACCGGGCCGGCGGATCCGGGAGACCCGGCCGACCCCGTCGAGCCCGCCGACCTGGACGAAGCCGCCCGGCTCTGGGTCGCCGGCCGACGGATCGTCTGGCCGGCGCTGCCCGGCGGGCGCCCGGCCCGGCTCTCCCTGCCGCACCCGCGGCCGGTGACCCGAAGCTATTGGATCAGCGCGCCGGCCGCCCTGGCGGACGCGCGCCCCGAGCGGCTGCTGACCGGGGCCGAGTTCTTCCTGCGGGACCACGCCCTGGGCCCGGTCCGGATCCTGCCGGCGGTGGCGGCGCTGGAGTTCGCCGTGGACGCCGCCGCACGGGCCGGGCACGGCCGGGCGACCGGCATCGTGAACGTGCTGTGGGCCCGTCCCGTCCTCGTCACCGACGAGCCGGTGCGCGTACGGCTGGACCTCAGGCCGGTCGCCGACGGGGTCTTCTACGAGGTGCGGCGGGTCGACGGCAGCACCGGCGGTGAGCTCTGCTCGACCGGCACGCTGCGTTTCGACGCCGCCGGGGACGCCCCACGGATCGACCTGACGGCCGTGCGCGCCCGACTGCCCCGCACGGCTTCGGCCGACGACTGCTACGCCGTCTTCACCGCGCTCGGCGGCGGCTACGGCCCGAGTCTGCGGGGGCTGCGGTCGGTGCGGCACTCGCCGGGCGAGGCGTTGGCGCGCGTCGAGGTGCCGGCGGCCGCCGACGTCCCGTTCACCGACTTCACCCTGCACCCGTCGCTGCTCGACGGCATGCTCCAGGTCTGCCTCTGGACGGATCCGGACCCGTCCGCCCCGAGGGCCCGCGAGCTGCCCTTCTCCGTGGACGGCGTCGACATCCTCGGGCCGCTGCCCGAGCAGGGCTGGGCGTACGCGGTCGCCACCGGCTCCGGCCACGACGTGTCGTTCGCCGACGACGCCGGGCGGGTGCTCGTCCGGCTGCGCGGCGTCGTGACCCGCGCTGTCAACGGCCCTGCGGTACGGGACGATTCCGCCGCCACCAGCCTGCTCGTGCAGCGGTGGCGGGACGCGCCCGGCCCGGCGGGCACGTGGACCGGTCGTACCGTGTGGCCCGGCGAGGCGGCGGCACCCGGTGCCGGGCGGTCCACCGAGGAGGCGGTCTTCCCCTGCGCCGAGCCGGTCCTCGTCGTGCGGGTCGTGGACGGCGATCCGCTCCCCGGGCTGCTGCGACTCTTCCGCGCCTGGGCGGCGCAGCCGGTCCGGCACCCCGTACGCGTGCTGCACCTGTTCCGGCAGACCGGCGGAGTCTCGGACGCGCGGGTGTACGCCCTGGAGGGCATCGCCCGTACCGTCGCCAACGAGCATCCGGACTTTCGGATCGCGGTGGTCGGCGCAGACCGGCCGGACCTCCCCGCCGTCGCCGCCGCCGAGGCCGGGGCCGACCACGAGTTCCTGGTCCGGTACCCGGCGAGGGGCCGGCAGGTGCCCAGGTGGGAACCGGTCGCGCCGGTCGCCGTGCCGGTCGCGCCGACCGGCACCGTGCTGGTCACCGGCGGAGCCGGCGCGATCGGCCGTCGACTCGTCGCCCACCTGGGTGCCTCGGCGCGGTACGTGCTGACCGGCCGGTCGGCCGACGTCGACCTCACCGACCTGCGCGCCGCCGGCCTCGACGTGCACTACCTCCGGTCCGACCTGGGCGTGCCGGGGGCGGCGGCGGAACTCGTCGACCGGGTGCACGCCTCCTTCGGCGCGATCCACGGCGTGCTGCACCTCGCCGGGACCACCCGCGACTCGTGGCTGCTGCGCAAGACGGACGAGGAGATCGCGGCCGTGCTGGGGCCCAAGGTCCGGGGCGCCGTCGAGCTCGACGAGGCCACGGCGGGGGACCCGCTGGACTTCTTCGTCTGCTTCTCCTCCCTGTCCGGCGCGGCCGGCAGCCCGGGGCAGGCCGACTACGCGTACGCCAACCGCTTCCTGGACGCGTTCGTGGCCTGGCGACGCGGCAGTGAACGGCCCGGTCGCAGCTTCTCCGTGCTCTGGTCGCTCTGGGCCGACGGCGGGATCCGGATGGACGCCGACGACGCCACCCAGGCCCGGATCGCCCGGCACGTCGGGCTGGTGCCGCTGCCGACGGACGCCGCGCTGGAGGCCTTCGACCGGGCGTGGGGCCACGACGGCGACCACGTTCTGGTCGCGTACGGCCACCTTGAGCGTCTCCGACGGCTCCTCGACCCGCCGGCGACCGCTCCGGTTCCCGGGCCGGCAGCGGGACGCCCCGGCGCGGAGGAGCCACCCGGGGACCCGGTCGGGGGGCACCCGCGCGACGAGGACCAGTCCCGCGCCGAGGGTTTCCTGCGCGGGATCCTCGCCGAGGTGTTCGAGTACCCGCCGGAGGAGCTCGACGAGGACGTCCCGTTCGAGCAGTTCGGCATCGACTCGCTGCTCATCATGGAGCTGACCCGCCGGCTCGAGGAGCACTTCGGGTCCCTGCCGAAGACGCTGTTCTTCGAGTACCAGGATCTGCGGTCGCTCGCCGGCTGGTTCGCCGGGCAGCACGCGACCCGGCTCGCCGAGCTGGCGCCGGCCCCCGCGCCCGTCGTCCCGCCAGCGCCCGTCGTCCCCGCATCCGTCGTCCCCGCGTCCGTCGTCTCCGTGGCCCCTGCGCCTGTCGCCCCGGTGCCGGCCGGGCCGGTGCCCATCGCCATCGTGGGCGTGGCGGCCCGGTTCGCGGAGTCGGACACCCTCGGGGAGTTCTGGGCCAACCTGCGGGCGGGACGCGACCTGATCACCGAGATCCCGGCGGACCGCTGGGACTGGCGCGCCTACGACCAGGCGACGCCGGCCGACCGGGCCGCCCGGTACAGCCGGTGGGGCAGCTTCCTGCGCGGCATCGACCTCTTCGACCCGCTGTTCTTCGGCATCTCGCCCCGCGAGGCGGAGATCATCGACCCGCAGGAGCGGCTGTTCCTCCAGACGGCCTGGCACGCGATGGAGGACGCCGGGCGCACCCGCGCGGACCTGCGCGAGCACCGCGTCGGCGTGTACGTGGGCGCGATGTACGGGCTGTACCAGATGCACGAGGCCGGGGACGGCCGGATCGGCGCGTCCTCGCACGCGTCGATCGCCAACCGGGTGTCGTACACCCTCGGGCTGACCGGCCCCAGCCTGAGCGTGGACACGATGTGCTCGTCCTCGCTGACCGCGATCCACCTCGCCGTACGCGACCTGCGCGCCGGCGACGCGGAACTGGCCGTGGCCGGCGGCGTCAACCTGCACGTCCACCCGTACAAGTACCGCTTTCTCGGCCAGGGCGGCTTCACCTCCAGCGACGGGCGGTGCCGCAGCTTCGGCGCCGACGGTGACGGGTACGTCCCGGGCGAGGGTGTCGGTGTCGTCCTGCTCAAGCCACTGGCGGCGGCCGTCCGGGACGGCGACCACGTGCACGGCGTCATCCTCGGTTCCAGCGTCAACCACGGCGGACGGACCAACGGCTTCACCGTGCCGAACCCGGTCGCCCAGGGCGACCTCGTCCGGCAGGCGCTGGCGGAGGCCGGCGTCGACCCCGCCTCGTTGGGATACCTGGAGGCCCACGGCACCGGCACCGCGCTCGGTGACCCGGTCGAGATCCGAGGGCTGGCCCGGGCGCTGAGCGCCTCCGAGCTGCCGCCGCGCAGCGTGCCGATCGGTTCGGTCAAGTCCAACATCGGGCACCTGGAGTCCGCCTCCGGCATGGCGGGCCTCTGCAAGGTGCTGCTGCAGATGCGGCACGGCGAACTCGTGCCGTCGCTGCATGCCGATCCGGTGAACCCGAACATCGACTTCGATCCGACCCCGCTGCGCGTGCAACGCGACCTCGAACCCTGGCCGCGACGCGGCGCCGCGCCCCGGCGCGCGGGCATCAGCTCGTTCGGCGCGGGCGGGGCCAACGCCCACCTGGTCGTGGAGGAGCACGTTCCGGCCCCACCGGGGGACCGGCCGGTGGGACCGTGGCTGTTCCCGCTGTCGGCGCGGACGCCGGAGGGCCTGCGCGCGCTGGCCGGGCGGGTGGCGGACGCCGTCGAGCGGGACCTGCCGTACCACCTCGCGGACGTGGCCTTCACCCTCCAGACCGGACGCGAGGAGTGGGCGGACCGGATGGTCGTCCTGGCGTCCTCGACCGCGCAACTCGCGGCCCGGCTGCGGGACGGCGGCGCGGCGGGGGTCTGGACGGGCAGCGTGCGCGGCCGCGCGTCGTCCCGGGCGGCAGCACCGACGAGCGCCGAGCCGGCAGACGTCGCAGCCGCCTGGGTCGCCGGGGCCACCGTGGCGTGGCCGGGCGGCTCCGGGCGGCGGGTGCCGTTGCCGGGCTACCCGTTCGAGGAACTGCGCTGCTGGCTCACGGACCCGATCTGGTCCCCGCCCTCGGCGCGGACCGCGCATCCGCTGCTGGACGACATCGACCCGGTCGACAGCCTCGACGGACTGACCTACCGCACCACCTTCACCCCGGCGCACCCGCTGATCGACGGCCATCGCATCGGGGACACCCGGCTGCTCCCCGCCGCCGCCGTCCTCGCGATGGCGCAGGGCGCGGCCGCCGAGGCCGGGTTCGCGGTGCCGGTGCGCGTGCGCAACGTGCGGTGGCTCCGGCCGTTCGTGGTGGCCGACGCCGAGCGGTCGACCCGGCTACGGCTGCGCCGCGTGAACGGCGGCACCGGCACCGGCACGGGCATCGGCGGCGGCATCGGCACCGGCGCCGGCGGCGAGTTGGCGTTCGACCTGCGGGACGACACCGGTGCCCTGCTGGCCGAGGGGCACCTCGACAACCGGATCGACCCTGCGCCGGAGGTCGTCGCGGTCGAGAAGATCCAGGCCCGCCTGCCCCGCCGGCACGACGGCGCGGACCTCTACGCCGAGCTGGCCGCCGCCGGGTTGACGTACGGGCCGGCCCTGCGGGTCGTCGAGTGGGTCGCCGCGGGCGAGGGGGAGGCGCTGGCGCGCCTGCGGGTTCCCGCACAGGCCGCCCGGTTCGCCGGTGGCGCGGTGCATCCCGCGGTGGTCGACGGCGCGCTGCACTCGTTCGCGGCGCTCCGGGACCGGGCCGCCGGCCCCGCCATGGTGCCGTTCGCGCTCACCGCCGCCGAGGTCCTGGCGCCGTTGACCGATCTCGGATACGCGCACGTCCGGGCCGTTGGCGCCGACCGCTACGACCTGACCCTGACCGACGCGGCGGGACGCGTCTGCGTACGGCTGCGCGACCTTTCCCTGCGCCCCGCCCCGACCGGGTCGGACCGGGCCGGACCGGCGGTGCCGCCGCCTGCCGCGCCACCGGCGTCGGCGGACGACCTGATGTACGTTCCGCGCTGGTCGCCGCTGCCCGCCCCGGCCGTGCGGGACGCCCCGCCGGCCCGGACCGACGGCGACGCCTGGCTGGTACGCGGCCCCGGGTCGGAGGCGCTCGCCGCAGCGGTCGGCGCACGCCTGGGCGGGGCCGTCACCGAGGTGGACCCGGACCGGATCGACACCCTGACCGGCCGTCCCCGGCACGTCGTCGTGCTCGCCTGCGCCGCGGGATGGCGCACCGACGACCCCGAAGCGCTGGAGTCGGCACAGCAGTGGGGCGTCCTGGCCCTGTTCCGGCTGGCCAAGCGCCTCCAGCGGCTCGGTGCGCCGGTACGGCTGACCGTGGTCACCGAGGACGCGCTGACCACCGGAGCCGAGCCGGTCGGCAACCCGTTCGCGGCGAGCCTGCACGGCCTGGCGCTCTCGCTGGCCCAGGAGCACCCCCGGTGGCGGGTGACCGTCGTCGACCGCGCCTCCGCCGACGAGGTGTCCGCGGACGTGCTGGACGCTCCCGCCGGCGGGCCGTACGCGCTGCGGGACGGCAGGTTGCACGGCCGTCGCCTGGTGCCGGTCACGGCCACCCGCCCGCAGGAGCGGGTCCGCGCCGGCGGCGTGTACGTGCTCCTCGGCGGTGCGGGGGGCATCGGCCTCGAACTGACCGAGTGGCTCGTGCGCCGGTACCGGGCGAAGGTCGTGCTGGTCGGCCGGAGCGAGCTCGACCTCGCGCGGCGGGACCGGCTGCGGCGCATCGACCCGGGCGGTGACCTGGTCAGCTACCGGCGGGCCGACGCGACGGATCCGGCGGCCCTGCGCGCGGTGGTGGCCTGGACGCGGGAGACCCACGGGGCGCTGCACGGGGTCGTGCACGCCACCATCGTCCTGCGCGACCAGACCGTGGCCACCATGACCGAGGAGACGTTCCGCTCGGTCCTCGACGCGAAGACCCGTACGTCGGTGGCGTTGCACGCGGCCCTCGTCGACGCGACCGGCGTGGACTTCGTGCTGTTCTTCTCCTCCGCGGTGGCGCTCTCCGGCAGCGCCGGGCAGGCCAACTATGCGGCCGGGTCGACGTTCGAGGACGCCTTCGCCCACCACCTCGACGGTGTGCTTGCCCCCCGGGTATCCGTGATCAACTGGGGCTACTGGGGGACCGTGGGGATCGTCGCCGACCAGCACTACCGCCGTCGCCTGGCCAGCACCGGAATCCGGTCGATCGCCCCGGACGAGGGGATGGCGGCGGTGCACGCCGTGCTGGGCCGCGAGGACCGGCAGGTCGTGGCGGTCAAGGCCGACCCGGCCGCGCTCAAGGCCGCCGGCGTGGACCTGCCGGCCGGTGGCGTAGAGCCTTCGGCCGGCGGGGGCGTCCCGGTCGGCGTGGACGTCCAGGGCGCCGTGGACGTCCCGGTCGGCGTGGACGTCCCAGCGGGCGAGGGTGGCGTACCGGCGGACGACGAGACGCTCGTGCCGTCGCTGGGGGCGCTCCCGCCCGTCGCGCGGCTGCTCACCGAGGCCGACCACGCCCGCCTCGACGAGATCATGCTCGGCTGGCTGTGGACGCTGTTCCGGCGGGAGGGCGTCTTCCTGGCCGACCACGAGCGGTGGACGTCGACCGGGCTCGCCGAGCACCTCGGCGTCGTGGAACCGCAGCGTCGGCTCTTCGCCGAGCTGCTGCGGGTCCTCACCGTGGGGGGCCTCCTGCGTACGGGCGACGGGCACCTCGTCCCCACCGCGCGTCAGGTCACCGGTGATCCGGAGAACGACCTGGTCGCGCTCTGCGCGCGGACGCCGGCACTGAACCGCTTCGACCTGCTGCTGCGGCCGTGCGCGCACCAGCTCTTCGGCGTGTTGCGGGGCAGGGTCCGGGCGACCGACGTGATGTTCCCCGGCGGGTCGACCGCGCTGGTCGAGGGCGCGTACCGGGGAAGCCCGGTCGTCGACCGGGCCAACGAACTCGTGGTGGCGGCCGTCATCGACCGGCTGACCCACCACCGTGGCCCCGTCACCGTCGTCGAGGTGGGCGCGGGCACCGGTGGCACGACGGCGAGCCTGCTGCCCGCGCTGGCCGCCTCGGGCGCGGACGTGAGCTACGTCTACACCGACATCTCCCGCGCTTTCCTCCAACACGGCCGGGAACGGTTCGCCGGCGACTACCCGTTCGTGCGCTACCAGCGGCTCGACATCTCGGGTGACCCGGCCGCCCAGGGGTTCGCCCCCGGCAGCGCCGACCTGGTGGTGGCGGCGAACGTCCTGCACGCCACCGCCGACCTGCTCGGCACGCTGCGCGCGGTGTCGGGGCTGCTCAGGCCCGGCGGGCGGCTGGTGCTGAACGAGGCCAGCAGCAACGTCCTCACCGCCACGCTGACCTTCGGCCTGCTCGACGGCTGGTGGCTGCACCGGGACGCCGAACTGCGGCTGCCCGGCTCCCCGCTGCTCTCCGGACCCGGTTGGCGTCGGGCGCTCGCCCTCGCCGGCTTCGCCCGCAGCCGCGCCGTGCCGGCCGACGAGGGGCTGACCCAGCACGTGGTGGTCGCGGAGACGACACCGACCGCCGTGCCGCCCTCCCCGGCGCCGCCGTCGATGTCGTCTCCGCGCACCGCCGGGCCGCCGGTCGAGCCGCGCACCGCCGAGCCGCGCACCGCCGAGCCGCGCACCGCCGAGCCGCGCACCGCCGAGCCGCGCACCGCCGAGCCGCACACCGACGGGCAGCCGCCCATGTGCATCGGGCCGGCGGGCGACGGTGCCACCGACGCTTTGACCGAGGCCGCCATCGGGTACGTGAAGGACGCGTTCGAGCAGGTCCTCCAGGTGCCCCGGGATCGGCTCTGGCTGGACGAGACGTACGAGAACTTCGGCGTCGACTCCCTGACGGTGCCGCGCATCGCCGACCTGCTCTCCGAGCGCATGGGCGAACTGCCCGCGACGCTGCTGTTCGAATACCCCACGATCCGCGAGGTCGCCGACCACCTCGTCGAACGCCACACCGAGGCGGTACGCCGCCTCGTCCCGGCCGCCCCGGTACACGCCCCGGTCACCCCGGTCGCCCCGAACGCCCCGGACACCCCGGACATCCCGAACACCCTGCACGCCCCGGACATCCCGAACGCCCCGGTCGCGCCGGCGGTCGAGGCGACCGGGCGGCCCAGCGTGGCGCGTCCCGCCCCGGACCGCCGGATCGCGGTCGTCGGCATGGCGGGCCGGTACCCCCTCGCCGACGACCTGGACGGGTTCTGGGCCAACCTGCGCAGCGGCCGGGACTGCGTACGAGAGGTGCCGCCCGACCGCTGGGACCACCGGGCGGTGAGCGAGGTGGACGGGCAGCCGATCAGCCGGTGGGGCGGCTTCCTCGACGGCATCGACGAGTTCGACCCCCGCTTCTTCCAGATGTCGTTGCGGGAGGCGGAACTGACCGACCCGCAGGAACGGCTCTTCCTCCAGACCTCCTGGCACGCGCTGGAGGACGCGGGGTACCCGCGGGCGCGACTGCGCGGCAGCCGCGTCGGCGTGTACGTGGGCGTCATGTACGGGCACTACCAGTTGTTCGAGAACCAGTCGGGCCTGGCGGGCGGCATGGGGTACGCCTCGATAGCGAACCGGGTCTCGTACTTCTTCGACCTCCGGGGGCCGAGCCTGGCGATCGACACCATGTGCTCGTCGTCGCTGACCGCGATCCACCTCGCCTGCGAGGCGTTGGCGGCCGGCGGCGTGGACTACGCGCTCGCCGGCGGGGTCAACCTCACCCCGCACCCGCGTAAGTACCGGCAGCTCGCGGCCGGCGGCTTCACCGGCGCGACCGGGCGGTGCCGCAGCTTCGCGGCGGGCGGCGACGGCATGGCACCCGGCGAGGGCGTCGGGGCGGTCCTGCTCAAGCCGCTGGCGGCGGCCGAGCGGGACGGCGACCGGATCCTCGGGGTGATCCTCGGCGGCGCGGTCAACCACGGCGGCAAGACGGGCGGGTTCGCCGTGCCGAGCCCGGGTGCCCAGGGCGAGGTCATCGCGGAGGCGCTCCGGGTGGCGGGCGTGGACCCGGCGAGCCTGTCGTACGTGGAGGCCCACGGCACCGGCACCGCACTGGGCGACCCGGCGGAGGTGGCGGGGTTGGTCCGCGCGTTCGGCGACCGCCCGGCCGGATCCGTGGCCATCGGCTCGGTGAAGTCGACCGTCGGGCACCTGGAGTCGGCCGCGGGTGTCGCCGCGCTCACGAAGGTCCTGTTGCAGATGCGTGCCCGGGAGCTGGCGCCGTCGCTGCACGCGGAGACCCTCAACCCGGCCGTCGACTGGCCCGGGGTGCCGTTCCGGGTCCAACGGGAACTCGCGCCGTGGACCGGTGTCGAGCCGCTACGGGCGGGGATCAGCGCCTTCGGCGCCGGCGGTGCCAACGCACACCTCGTGGTCGAGGAGTACCGGCACGCGCCGGACTCTGCCCGCGTCACCGGGCCGGCCGTCTTCCCGTTCTCCGCCCGGGACGCGGACGCCCTGCGGCGGGTCGTGGAGCGGATGCTGGCGTGGCTGCGGGCCGGTGACCGCGAGGTCGACCCGACCGGCGTCGCCGCCCTGGCGGGGGTGCCCGTCGCCGCCGTGGACGAGCCGCTGGACGAGCTGGGACTGGACCCGGCGACGATCGTGCGGCTGATCGGCCGGGGCGAAGCGGTACGGCCGGGTGCCGTGCACGGCGGGACGACCCTGCGTGAGCTGGCCGCCCTGCTGCCCGATCCCGGCCCCGATCCCGGCCCCGCCCCCGGCGTCGACCTGGGGAGTGTGGCGTACACCCTGCAGGCCGGGCGGGAGCCCATGGCGCACCGCTTCGCCGTCGTCGCGCGGTCGGCCGGTGAACTCGTCGAAGGGCTCGCCGGCTTCCTCGCCGGCAGCCCTGGCGGGCACGTCGGGGTCGCCACCGTGGAACCGGGTGCGCCGACGGTGCCGTCGCCGGCCGATCCGCACGACGTGGCGCGGCGCTGGGTGGCAGGCGAGGCGTTCGACTGGACGGCCGCGCACCGCGGCCCGGTGCGGCCGTTGTCGCTTCCGGGGTACCCGTTCGCCCGTACCCGCTGCTGGATCGACGCCGGGGCCCCGGCCTCTGCCGGGGCGTCGCGGGCCGCCGTCGACGGGACGCCGCCCGTGGCCACCGGCGGGGCGTCGCGGGCCGGCGGGCCGGTGGTGTTGGCGACCGTCCTGCGGCTGATGAGCACCGTCAGCGGCTACCCGGTGGCCGAACTCGACCCGGCCGGGTCCTTCCACGACCACGGTCTGGACTCGCTGAGCCTGATCCGGCTCGCCGACGAGGTGTCGACCGCGTTCGGCGTGCCGGTGGGACCGGACCAACTGCTTGCCACCCCCACCGCGACCGCCCTCGCCGCCTGGTTGGAACGCGAGCACCCGGACGCCGTCCCCACGCCCGGATCCAGCCGGGACGAGTCGGCCGGACCCGCCCGGGACGAGATGGTGGGGGACGACCCGGTCGTGATCGTCGGGATGGCCGGTGTGCTTCCCGAATCGGCCGACCTGGACGCCTTCTGGGCCAACCTGGAACGCGGCGGCGACCTGTTCAGCGAGGTGCCGGCCGACCGGTGGGACGCGCGCGCGCACCACGGCGACCCGGCGCGGCATCCCGACCGGACCCGGGTGACCCGGGCCGGATTCATGCCCGGCATCGACCGGTTCGATCCGCTCTTCTTCGGTATCTCGCCACGGGAGGCCCGCTGGATGGACCCCCGTCAACGACTGCTGCTCCAGACGGTGTGGACGGCGCTGGAGGACGCGGGCATCGACCCGGCGGCCCTCGCCGGCACCGACACCGGGCTCTTCGTCGGCGTCGGCTCGTCGGAGTACGCCGAACTCATCCAACGCTCCGGCACCGCCACCGACGCATACTCGTCGACCGGGCTCACCCCGTCGATGCTCGCCAACCGGGTCTCGTACCACCTCGACCTGCGTGGACCCAGCGAACCGGTGGACACGGCGTGCTCCAGCTCGCTGGTCGCCCTGCACCGGGCGGCGGAGGCGCTGCGGCTGGGGCACTGCGGCACGGTCATCGCGGGCGGCGTCAGCCTCATGCTGTCGCCGGTGACGTTCGCGTCCCTGGAACGCGCCGGAATGCTCAGCCTGGACAGCGTCGGCAGGGCGTTCGACCGGGACGCAGCGGGCTACGTACGGGGGGAGGGCGTCGGCGTCGTCGTGCTCAAGCGACTCAGCCGGGCGCTCGCCGACGGCAACCCGATCGTCGCCGTGCTGCGCGGCACCGCGGTCAACCACGGCGGGCGGTCCAACTCGCTGACGGCGCCCAACCCGCGCGCCCAGGCGGAGGTGATCCTGCGGGCGCACCGGCAGGCCGGTGTCGACCCGGCGACGATCGGATATGTCGAGACACACGGCACCGGCACGGTGATCGGAGACCCCGCCGAGACCAACGGACTGCGTCAGGCCTTCGCCGAGCTCTACCGCGAGTGGGGTCACGAGCCGCCAGCCGCCCCGCACTGCGCCCTGGGCGCACTGAAGAACACCATCGGACACCTGGAACCGGCGGCGGGGATCGCCGCGGTGCTCCGGGTGCTTCTGCAGCTGCGCCACGGCCGGATCACCGGAGACCCGCACGGCCCGGAGTTGAGCCCCCGGCTGGCCCTGGAGGGCACCGCGTTCGAGGTCGCGGTGGACGCCCGCGCCTGGCCACCGCCCGCGCCCGGCGTGCCACGCCGCGCCGGGGTCAGCTCGTTCGGGTACGGCGGGGTCAACGCCCACGCCGTAATCGAGGAGCACCGGTCCGGCGAGCCGTCGCCGACGGACGCACCGGTGGTGTTCACCCTCTCCGCCCGGGACAGCGCCCGGTTGCGCGCCTACGCGCAGTCGTTCGTGGACACCCGGGACGCCTGGGGGCACGACGTCGCGGGGACGGCGTACACCCTCCAGGTCGGCCGGGGGGACCACGCCGAACGCCTGGCGTTCGTCACGTACTCCGGGGAGCACGCCGTGGCCACGCTGCGACGATTCCTCGTCGGTGACACCACCGGCAGCCACGTCGGTCACGTCGACCGGCACGTCGACCGGACGCCGTTCGACGGTCACGGCGACGACCAGACCGCCGCGGCGTGGGTCCGGGGCGCGACGGTCGACTGGCCCTCCCGGTGGACGCGGCCACCGAACCGGCGTTCGCTCCCGACGTACCCGTTCGCGGCCGAACGGCACTGGTTCACCGACGGCGTGACCGGCGCGGGCGGGACCGGCCAGGACGGCGGGACCGACAGGACCGGTGCCGGCGGTGGGACGGGTGGGACGGGCGGGACGGGCGGTAC
This sequence comes from Micromonospora rubida, assembly GCF_009908295.1. Taxonomy (GTDB): domain Bacteria; phylum Actinomycetota; class Actinomycetes; order Mycobacteriales; family Micromonosporaceae; genus Micromonospora; species Micromonospora rubida. Next base: position 868,822 of record NZ_JAAALO010000001.1, on the reverse strand, counting down.
GGGCACGGACGGGTCGGCGCCGGTCAGCCTCTTCGCGCCCGAGTGGGTGCGTCAGCCCGTACCGGCCGCCGTGCCGCGCGCGGACCGGGTGCTGGTCTTCGGCGAGCTGCCGGTGCCCGGCGCGGTGCGGGTGCGCGCCGGCGCGGAGTACGCCGACGAGGGCGACGTGGTCACCATCCGCCCCGGGGTGGCCGATGACTACGTCCGGCTGCTCGCCGTGCCGGCGGACCGGATCGTGCACCAGTGGCCGCTGCTCGCCCCCGACCGTGCCGACCTCGGCGTCGAGTCGATGTTCCTGCTAACGCGGGCCCTGATGGCGTCCCGTGCCCCGGCTCGGATCCAGGTCCTCGTGCCGGACGGTGCGATGGCGCAGGCGTGGGGCGGGTTCGACGCCTCGTTGCGCGCCGCGCTGCCCGGCGTGGCGTTCAGCGTCGTACACGTCGTCGGCCGGGTCGAGCCCGCCGCGCTGCTCGCCGAGGTGGCGGTGGGACGGCTCGACGGGGCGGCCGTCCGACTGTCGACCACGGACCGGTCCGTACGCGTGCTGTCGGAGATCCCCCCGCACCCGGTCGCGCCGTCGCCGCTGCGCCCGGACGGCGTCTACCTCGTGACCGGCGGTGCCGGCGCCCTCGGGCTGCTGCTCACCCGGGCGCTGCTGGCGCGGGGTGCCCGGGTCGCCTGCACCGGTCGGTCGCCCGCCGCCCGGCACGCGCGGGAGCTGGCGGAGCTGCGCGCGCTCGGCGACGTCGAGTACTTCCAGGCCCCGGTGGACGACGTGACCGCCATGGCCGGGGTCGTGGCGGCCGTCCGCGACTCGTGGGGGGACCTGACCGGTGTCTTCCACCTCGCAGGGACCGCGTCCCGGACGCCGTTGCCGCGCAAGGAGGTCGCGGAGCTGCGGGCCCACCTGCGGGCGCGGATCGCGGGCACCGGCGTCCTCGACGAGGTCACCCGGGACGCGCCGCTGGACCTCTTCGTCCTCTACTCGTCGCTGGCCGGGCAGCTCGGCGACTACGGCCTCGTGGACTACGCGGTCGGTGCCCGCTACCTGGACGGGTTCGCCGTCGAGCGGGAGGCACTGCGGCTGGCGGGCCGCCGCCGGGGACGTACGGTCTCGGTGGACTGGCCCATGTGGCGGGCCGGCGGCATGCACGTGGACGCCGAGGACGAGCGCCGCTACCTGGCGGGGACCGGCTTCCGTTACCTGGAGGCCGACGAGGGCGAACGGCTCCTCGATCTCGTGCTGCGGCTGGACCGCCCCCAGGTGGCCGTCCTGCCGGGCGATCCGGACCGGATGCGTGAACTGGTCTCGGCGACGCGGATCCGGGAGAGCGCGTCGCCGGCCGCCCCGGTGCTGCCGCCGTCCCCGGCGCCGGTCCGGGCGGTGCCCGTCGCGGCACCGGCCGTCCCGGGGGAGCTGGCCACCGAACTCACCGCGATCATCGCGGAGATCCTCGGCATGACGGCGGCGGCGCTCGACCCCGAGGCCGGCTTCGGCGAGTACGGCCTGGATTCCTTCGGCCTCCAGTCGCTCTCCGCCGCGTTGGCCGAACGCTACGACGTGACGGTGCCGACGACGACCCTGTTCGGCGCGAACACGATCACGAAGCTCGCCCGACACCTGGCCGAGGAGCACCCGGCCCTGCTGGATCGGCGGGCCGTCCCGGCCGGTGGCGCACCCGCCGCCACCGGCACCGGACCGGGCACCGACGACCCCCGCACCGGTCCCGCCCGCGCCACGCCCGTCCGCACCGGTCCCACCCGCACCGGTCCCACCCGCACCGGTCCCACCCGCACCGCGAGCGCCGCCGCCGGGAACGCCCGGACCGGGGACGCCGACGGGGACGACGCCGTCGCGATCATCGGGATGGCCGGGCGGTTCCCGGGCTCGGCGGACCTCGCCGAGTTCTGGCGCAACCTGGCCGAGGGGCGGGACCTCATCACCGAGACACCCGCTGACCGGTGGGACTGGCGGGAGGTGTCCCGACGCTTCGGGGGGACCGCCAGGTGGGGCGGCTTCCTGACGGACGTCGACCGGTTCGACCCGCTGTTTTTCAAGATCTCTCCCGCCGAGGCCGAGGTCATCGATCCGCAGCACCGACTGTTCCTCGAACAGACGTGGGCGGCGTTGGAGGACGCCGGCTGCCGGCCGGACCGGCTGGCCGGTCGCCGGGTGAGCGTCTTCGCGGGCGTGCAGTTCACCGACTACGAGGCGCTGGTCCTGCGTGGCGAGCACGTGAACGCACACGCCGGCACCGGCCTGGCGCGGACGATGCTGGCCAACCGCATCTCGTACCTGCTGGACCTGCGGGGCCCGAGCGAGAGCATCGACACCGCCTGCTCCAGCTCCCTGGTGGCGGTGCACCGGGCCGTCCGTGCCCTGCGTACCGGGGAGAGTGAGCTGGCCGTCGCCGGCGGGGTGAGTCTCGTGCTCTCCCCGCAGACGGTGGTCGCGGGGAACCAGCTCGGTGTCCTCTCGCCCGACGGCCGCTGCAAGGCGCTCGACGCGCGTGCGGACGGGTACGTCAAGGGTGAGGGTGTCGGCGTCCTCGTGCTGAAGCCCCTGGCGTCGGCCCTCGCCGACGGTGACCGGGTGCACGCGGTGATCCGCGGCAGCGCGGTCAACCACGGCGGGCACGCGGCCTCGCTGACCGCACCGAACCCGTTGGCCCAGGCCGACCTGCTCGTCGACGCCTACCGCGACGCCTCGGTGCCGGTCGAGACCGTCTCCTACGTGGAGCTGCACGGCACCGGCACCTCTCTCGGTGACCCGGTCGAGATCGACGGCCTGATCCGGGCGCACCGCGCGCTCGCCGCCGGGCCGGCGGTCACCTGCGGCATCGGGACGGTGAAGAGCAACATCGGACACCTCGAACCCGCGGCGGGCGTCGCAGGGCTCATCAAGGTCGTGCTCGCGATGCGCCACCGGGCGTTGCCGCCGACGCTGCACCTGCGGCAGGTCAACCCGCTGATCGATCTCGTCGGTACGCCGTTCGAACCGGTACGGGAGACGACCCGGTGGGCACCCACGGCCACCGACGGTACGCCGCTGCCGCTGCGCGCCAGCGTCAGCTCGTTCGGGTTCGGCGGCGTCAACGCGCACGTCGTCCTGGAGGAGCCGCCGCCGTCGCCGCCGTCGCCGGCCGCAACGCCGTCGTCGGCCGCGATCGGCCACTCGCCCGGTCCCGAGGTGTTCGTGCTCTCCGCCCGGGACTCCGACGCGCTGCGCCGGTACGCCGCCGCGATGGTGGCCTTCCTGGCGGACGCACCGCCGTCCCTGCCTTCGGTGGCCCACACCTCACAGGTGGGACGGGTGCCGATGGCGGTGCGGCTCGCCCTGGTCGCCGGGTCCACCGACCACCTGCGTGACCAGCTGACCGCCTTCCTCGCCGACGATCGGCCGTGCGGTGCCGCCAACGGCGATCACGGGTGGCTCTCCGAGCCGGAGGGCCTCAGCTACCTGAACCGCATGGCGCGGGAGGGGCGGCTCGACCGGATCGCCCGGCTGTGGCAGGACGGCGCGGACATCGACTGGACGGCGCTGCGCGCGGACCGGCCGCCGTTGACGTCCATGCCGACCTACCCGTTCGCCCGCGAACGGCACTGGCTCACGACCGGCGTCGCGCCGGAACACGGGCGGCGGCCTTCGCGGCCGGAGACGCGCCTGCTGGTGAAGGCGTGGGAACCCGCGCCGCTGCCCCCGGGAGACCTGCCGGCGGGGGTCATGGTCCTGGTCAGCGCGGAGACGGAACCCGTCGCCCGGGCGGCGTTCGGCCCCGGCGTCACGGTCGTCCGGCTGGACGACACGGATGAGGCGACCGGCCTGCGGATCGCGGCGTCGGCCGGGCCGGTCCCGGTCGTGGTCGACCTGGTCGACGTGTCGGCCGAGCCGACCGGGGCGGTGACGGTCGACTGGGCCCGGATCGCGTTGGCCCGCGAGCTGGTCGCCGCGAACCGGAGGCGTGGCTTCGCCTACCTGCATCTGACCCGCGGCCTCACCACGTTCCGCGCCGAGCGGCCCAGCCTGCGCGGCGCCGCGTTCGCGGGCCTCGTCCGGATGCTGACCGCCGAGTACCGGACCGTGTTCGCGCGCACCCTCGACGTCGACACCCTCGACCCGGCCGCGCTGCGGACCGCCGTCGCCGCGGAACTCGCTGCGACCGACCCGGTGACCGAGGTGTGCCTGCGCGACGGCGTGCGGCACACGCCGGTGCTGCGCGTGGGTGACGCGACCGCGACGGCGGCCGGGTGGTCGGCCGACCTGGCCGGGCAGGTGGTGGTGATCACCGGCGGCACGGGCGCCCTGGGCCGGCTGGTGGCAGCCGAACTCGTCGAACGCGGCGCGGACCGGCTGGTGCTGCTGGGGCGGTCCGCGCTGCCCGACCGGGAGAACTGGTCCGCGCTGGTCGACGATCCCGACACCGAGCCGTCGCTGGCGGCGCGACTTCGTGACCTCGCGGCGCTCGACCGCCCGGGGGTGCGGGTGCTCGTGGAGAGCGCGCCGCTGGCGGAGATCGGTGGGGTGCTCGATCGCGTACGGCGCGAGTGGGGCCCGATCGCCGGCATCGTCCACTGCGCCGGCCTCGGCGTGATGAGCGACCCGGCCTTCATCGGCAAGCGCGCGGAGGACATGCGCCGCGTCCTGATGCCGAAGACCTCGGGGCTCCAGGCCGTCCTGGACGCGTGCGCGGACGACCCGCTGCGGTTCGTCGTGCTGTACTCGTCCATCGCCGCGCAGGTGCCCGCGTTGGCGGTGGGCATGAGCGACTACGCGCTGGCCAACTCCGTGCTGGACCGGGTCGCCGAGTACCGGTCCGCCACCGGTGGGACCGGGCCGGTCGTGCGGTCGGTGCAGTGGCCGAGCTGGCGGTCGGCCGGCATGCCCGAGGTCGACACGGCCGCGTACCGGGACCTCGGCCTGCGGACGCTGGACCCGGCGACCGGCCTGGTCCTGCTCGACCAGGCCATGGCCGCTGCGGACCCGGTGGTGCTGCCCTGCGCCGTTGACATCGACCGCTTCGACGCCCGTGCGCTGCTGACGGTGCCGGTACCCGGCCGGCCGGGTGCGGCGCCGACGCCGACGCGGACCTCCCGGCCCGGTGACCTCCCGGCCCGCCCGGTCGCGCCCGACGGCCCCCCGGCCCGCCCGGCCGCACCCGGTTCCGCCCTCGCCCGGCGGGTGGGCGAGGTCGTCGCCGAGACGCTCAGGCTGGACGTCACGCAGGTCGGGCCGGACGCGGACTTCGCCGATCTCGGCATGGACTCCATCATGATCGCCCAGCTTCTCGCCGCGTTCGAGCGGAGGTTCGGGGTGCTCGCCGAGGCGTCGGTGGTCCTGGAGCACCCGACCGTGACGCTGCTCGCGGCCGCGTTGCGGGAACAGTTCCCGTCCCTCGACGACCCGGACGGGCAGACCGACCCGGACGGGCAGACCGACCCGGACGGGCAGACCGACCCGGAGCCCGGCACCCGCCCGGGGTCCGGGATCGGCCTCGGGTCCGGCACCGGCCCGACCGTCCCGGACGAGCCTGCGCCCGTCGTGACGTCCGCGCCGGTCGTGATGGCGGCCCGGCCGGCCCACCGCCGCGACGGTGTCGCCGTGGTGGGCATCGCCGCCCACTTCCCCGGCGCACCCGATCACCAGTCGTTCTGGCGAAACCTGGCGGACGGGCGTGACTCGGTGACCGAGGTGCCGCCGTCGCGTTGGGACCCGAACCGGTTCTGGCGGCCCGTCCAGGAACCCGGCACCACCGTCAGCAAGTGGGGCGGCTTCCTCGACGGCATCGAGGACTTCGACCCGGAGTTCTTCCGGCTCGACCCGGCCGGGGCCGCGCACCTCGACCCACTCGTGCGGCAGTTCCTCGAAGCCGGCGCGGAGTGCCTGGCCGATGCCGGGCTCACGCCGCCCGACGTCGCCGGTCGGCGCGTGGGCGTGTACGCGGGCGGCCGGGCGGCGAACTTCGGCGCGCATCACGGTACGGCGGGGCCGCACTCGATCAGCGGGATGGCGCAGAACTTCATCGCCGCGCAGTTGTCGCACTTCCTCGACCTGCGCGGGCCCGCCGTCGTGGTCGACACGGCCTGCTCGTCGGCGCTCGTCGCGGTGCACCTGGCCGCCGCGGGCCTGCGGGCGGGGGAGTCGGATCTGGCCTTCGCCGGGGGCGTGGAGATCCTCCTCGACGAGGTGCCGTTCGTCGGCATGAGCCAGGCGGGTGCGCTGTCGCCGACCGGGCGGTGCCACACGTTCGACGAGCGGGCCGACGGCATCGTCCTCGGCGAGGGCGTCGGTGTCCTGCTGCTCAAGCGGCTGGGCGACGCGGTCCGCGACGGCGACCGGGTGTACGCGGTGATCGAGGGAAGCGCCGTCAACAACGACGGTCGCACCATGGGCATCACCACCCCCAACCCGCGCGCGCAGCGGGAGGTCATCGAGGCGGCACTGGCCGACGCCGGTGTCTCCCCGGCCCAGCTCGGCTACGTGGAGGCGCACGGCACCGGCACCATGATCGGTGACCCGATGGAGCTGAAGGCGCTCACGGAGGTGTTCCGGGGAGCCACCGACGAGATCGGTTTCTGCGGCGTCGGCAGCGTGAAGACGAACATCGGGCACACCCTCAGCGCGGCCGGCATCGCCGGGCTGATCAAGGTGGTGCTCTCGGTCCACCACGGGCAGCTGCCGCCGACACTGCACTGCGCGACGCTCAACCGGCGCTTCCGGTTCGACGAGTCGCCGCTGTTCCCGGTCCGGCAGTCGCGACCGTGGGCCGGCCGCGACGGGGTGCGCCGGGGGGCGGTCAGCTCATTCGGGTTCGGCGGCACCAACGCGCACCTGGTGGTCCGCCAGGCACCGGACGGCTACCTGTCCTCGCGCCCCGTCCTTGAGCCGCCCCGCTACCGCCGGCGGCGCTTCTGGTTCGACCCGCCGGCGCGTCCGCCCGTACACGGCAACGGCCATCGGGAACCACCGGTGCCGCCCGTGCCGTTCTTCGAGCTCCAGTTCTAGTGCCTGCCGGGAGGGAACAGATGGACGCGTTGGACGGACTGACCTGCACAGTGCTGGTGCGCGGAACCGATCCGGTGCTGCGCGACCACCGCGTGTACGGCACGCGCATCCTGCCCGGCGTGTCGTTCCTCGACATGATCTACCGGATCCTGCGCGCACGGGGCGTCGACACCGCCCGCGCCGAGCTGCGCCGGGTGCTGTTCCGTACGCCGGTCGCGGCCGGGGTGGACTTCGACACCACGCTGACCCTGCGCTTCACCGCGTCCGGCGGGCACCACCTGGTCTCGGTCACCGGCACCCGCCGGCCGTCGGGGGTCGCCGAGCCGGTCCTGGACTGCCAGCTCCACCTGGATCTGCCCTTCCCGGCGCACGTCATCGACCTGGCCGGGGTCCGGGCGCGGGCGAACCGCACGGTGGACATGGCGGAGCTGTACGCGACGGTCCGGGCCACCGGCATCGAACACGGGGACTTCATGCGGGCCCGGGGCATCCTGCACGTCGGCGCGGGGGAGCTGCTGGCGGACCTGTCGCTGGCTCCGCAGGCCGCCGGGTACGCCGACTACTTCCACCTGCACCCGGCCGCGCTGGACTCGTCGACGCTGTTGCCGACGCAGTTCGCCACCGGTGTGGTCGGCGCGGCGGCCCGGCCGTACATCCCGATGCTGATCGAGTCGTTCCGGGCCCGGGGGCCGATCGGGGGGCGGAACCTGGTGCACACCACGCCGCCCCGCCCCGCCGGCCCGGACGGCGACCTCACCACCTGCGACATCAGCTTCCACGAACCGGACGGCGGCACTGTCCTGTGGCTGCGTGGCCTGACCTCCAAACGGGTCCGGGACGAGGCCGCCATCACCCGGTTGCGGGGTGCGCCGCCGCGACCGCCGCGTTCCGCGTCCGGCATCGTGCGTGGGCTGGTCGCCGAGCGCCTCGGCAGCGCGGAGTTCGACGAGGAGGCCGGCTTCTACGAGCTGGGCCTCGACTCCGGGGCGCTGCTCGGCGTCGCCGGGGACCTCGAACGGGTCTACGGCACCGACTTCTCGCCGACGCTGCTCTTCGAGCACAACACGTTCGCCGCGCTGGTCGGGCACCTCGGGGCGTACGAGCCGGTGGGCGGCGGGCGGCCGGTGTCGAGCGGAGCGGCTGCCGACGGGTCGACCGAGGCTCCGGCCGACGTGCCGGCGGAGGTGGTGTGGTTCGAGCCGACCTGGCGGACGACGCCGCTGCCCTCCGTCCCGCCGCCGGCGTCCGTGCTGACCGTCGACGCGGCCACGCCGAGATCCTGGCCGGCGCTGCTGGCCGCGAACGACGCCCGGGACGTGCTCTGGCTCCCGGCCGACCCGCAGGACCTCGACCGTGAGGCCGTCGCCCTGACCGGGTTCGCCGCCGCAGTGCTCCGGGCGGGAAGGGGACCGCTCCGGCTGGTGTGCCACCTTCCGGTCGACGCGCCGGTCGCGGCCGTGGCCGGCCTGTTCCGGACCCTCGTCCGCGAGCAGCCGAACGCCCGAGCGGCCGTGGTGCGGTCGCCACGGCGGGCCGACGCGCTGGCGGAGCTGGCCGCCGGCGTGCCCGACGTGGACGTCCGGTACGCGGCCGGCGAACGCCAGGTCCGGGTCTTCTCGCCGATGCCGGCGCCGGACCGGCCGGCTCGGCTGCGGCACCGCGGCGTGTACCTGATCACGGGGGGTCTGGGCGGGGTGGGCCTGGCTCTGGCCCGGAACCTGGCGCGGACGGTCGCGGCGCGGCTGGTGCTCTGCGGCCGGACGGCCGCCGACCCGGCGGTGACCGCTGAACTGACCGGCCTCGGCGCCGAGGTCGTCACGGTGGTCGCGGACGTGACCCGGGGCGACGAGGTACGCCGTGCGGTCGACACCGCCGTGGACACGTTCGGCGCGCTGCACGGCGTCGTGCACGCCGCCGGTGTTCTGCGCGACGGGCTGATCGTGGGCAAGGCCCCCGAGGACGTCCGGGCGGTGCTGGCGCCCAAGACAGCCGGAGCGCGTCATCTTCACGACGCCACCAGCCACCTCGACATGGACTTCCTGGTGCTCTGCTCGTCCACGGCCGCGGTGTGGGGCAACCCCGGTCAGGCCGACTACTCCTGCGCCAACGCCTACCTGGACGGCTTCGCCGAGGGCAAGCCGGACGTCGTGTCGGTGGCCTGGCCGGCGTGGGCCGACGGAGGCATGCCGGTCGACACCGCCGGCCTGCGGCGGATGGGGCTGCGGGCCATGGACACCCCGACGGCGGTGGAGATCCTGCTGCGCTCGGTGGGGAGCGGCCGGTCGCACGTGGTGGCCCTCGTCGGCGACCCGGCCATGATCACCGCCCAGTTCGTGCAGGCCACCGCCGCCGTTGGGGGTGCCGCCGCCGAAAGCACCGCCGCCGGGAACGCAGCCGTGGCCACCGCCGCCGTCCCGGGGCCCGCGTCGGCCGACGTCGACGACGCGGTCGCCATCGTGGGCATCAGCGGCCGCTATCCGATGGCCCGTGACCTGGACGAGTTCTGGGCCAACCTGCGCGCCGGCCGCGACTGCGTCACCGAGGTCCCCGCGGACCGGTGGGACCACCGTGCGATCCACGCCGAGAGCAAGGGCGTCCCCGGGCGGTCGTACGGCAGGTGGGGCGGTTTCGTCGACGGGGTCGACGAGTTCGACGCCTCCTTCTTCCACATCTCGCCGAACGAGGCCGCGGTGCTGGATCCGCAGGAGCGGCTCTTCCTCCAGGAGGCGTGGCACGCGTTCGAGGAGGCCGGGCACGCGCCCTCGGCCTGGCGGGGGCGGGCCGTGGGGGTGTTCGCCGGGGTGATGTACAACCAGTACCAACTCCACGGAGTCCGCGACGAACCGGGCCTGGTGCCCTCCTCGTTCAGCGCGTCCATCGCCAACCGGGTCTCGTTCTTCCTCGACCTTCGGGGGCCGAGCATCGCGCTGGACTCGATGTGCTCGTCGTCGCTGACGACGATCCACCTCGCCGTCGACGCGATCCGGCGCGGGGAGTGCGAGGCGGCCCTGGCCGGCGGGGTCAACCTCGCCGTCCACCCCAACAAGTACCTGCTGTTGAGTCAGTCGTCCTTCCTCTCCACCGACGGCCGGTGCCGCGCCTTCGGCACCGGCGGGGACGGCTACGTCCCCGGTGAGGGCGTCGGGGTGGTGCTGCTGCGACCGCTGCGGGACGCGCTGCGCGACGGCGACCACGTGCACGCGGTCGTTCGGGGCACCGCCCTGAACCACGGCGGCCGTACCGCGGGCTTCTCCGTGCCCAACCCGGCGTCGCAGGCCGCGCTCGTCGCGGAGTCGCTGGCCCGGTCCGCCGTGGACCCGGCGGAGATCGGCTACGTCGAGGCGCACGGCACCGGCACCAGCCTCGGCGACCCGATCGAGGTCGCCGCGCTGGAACAGGCCTTCGACCGTGTCGGTGCCGGTCGTGGCCCGTGGCCGCTCGGTTCGATCAAGTCGAACATCGGCCACCTCGAATCGGCGGCGGGGATCGCCGCGGTCACCAAGGTCGTGCTGCAACTGCGCCACCGGGAACTGGTGCCGTCCCTGCACGCCGAGCCGCTCAACCCCACCGTGGACTGGGCCAGGTCACGGTTCCGCGTGCAGCGGAGCACGGAGCCCTGGGCCTCGTGCGGTGGCGCCCCACGGGCCGCCGCGATCAGTTCCTTCGGCGCGGGCGGCGCGAACGCGCACGTCGTCCTCGCCGAGCATCGTGTGGCGGTGCCGGAGCCCGAGCCGGTCGAGCCCCGGCTCTTCGTCCTCTCCGCCAAGGACGGCACCCGGCTCGACGAACTGGTGGCGGGGCTGCTGGCGCGTCTGGAGCGGCCCGGCGGGGACGTCCCCGCCATCCTCGCGGCGATCCTGACCGGGGTCGTGGGCTTTCCGGTCGACCCGGACGAGCCCCTGGCGGAGCTGGGGCTGGACTACCCGAAGCTGGTGGAGCTGGGCCACCGCGTGGAGGAGACCTTCGACGTCCGGCCGCCGATCGACGGGGAGAGCACCCTGACCGACCTGGCGGCCCGGATCGGCGCGGCCGTCCCGGCCGGGGACCCGGCGGCGCTCGCGTTCACCCTCTGGGACGGGCGCGACCATCTCGACGAGCGCCTCGCCGTCGTCGCCACGTCCACCGCCGAGTTCGTCGAGGCCCTGCGCACCGGCGTCGGCTGCCACCGGGGGAGACGACAGCGGCCCCCCGCCCCGGCAGCCGGCGACGACCTGCCCGCGCTCGCCCGTGCCTGGGTGACGGGCGCCGAGGTCACGATCCCGTCGCCCGCACGTCCGCGTCGGCTCTCGCTGCCCGGCTACCCGTTCGCTCGGGACCGCCACTGGGTGGACGCCGGCCCACGGGCCACCCGGGCGAGGGCCGAACTCGTCGAACTGCCGGACGGTGACGTCCTCACGGCGAGGACGTCACCGGCGGACCAGCCGTGGCTGGCCGACCACACCATCGACGGCGTCGCGCTCGTCCCCGGAACGTTCCTCGTCGAGCTGGCTCTCCACGCGGGAACCCGGCTCGGCTGCCCCCGGTTGACCGAGCTGGTGACCGAGACCCCGCTGCCCTTCGGCGACGCCGACCTCCGGTTCACCGTACGGCCGCCCGGCGCGACCGGGGAGCGGAGCTTCGAGCTGCACGCCCGGCCCACCGACGGCCCGTGGACCCGGCACGTGACGGGAGCCCTCGCCCCAGCCCGAGACGACGTGGCGGCGGGTGCCAGCCCCCCGGGGCCGGCGTCCGTCGCCACGGTGCCGCTCCCCGCCGACGCCGAGGAGGTCGACGTCGCCGACCTCTACCAGTCGATCGGGTACGGCCCCGCCTTCCAGGGCCTGCGCCGCGCCTGGCGGGCCGCCGACACGGTCTGGGCCGACGTGGTGGTGCCCGGCGGGGACGCGGGGCCGTACCTGCTGCACCCGGTGCTGCTCGACGCCGCCCTGCACGCGGTGGCGGTCGGCGGGTTCCTCCCCGGCGATCGCGCGTACCTGCCGTTCGCGTGGTCCGGCGTGCGGGTGCACACCCCCGGCGTGACGGCCGCCCGGGCCCAGGTGACCCGGATCCGGCCCGACACGGTCGCGGTGCGGCTCGTCGACGCGTCCGGAGCGCCGGTGGCGTCGGTCGACTCGGTCGCGCTGCGCCCGGCCGGGGCACCCGCCGACCCCCTCTACCGCGTCGACTGGGTGCCGGTCGACGTCCCCGACCCGGACCCGGACCCGCACTACGCGGTCGTCGGCGCCGACCCGGCCGGCGTCGACGCCGCGCTGCGCGCGTGCGGGGTGCGGGTGACCCGGGCGGAGAGCCTGCCCGAGCTGTGCGAGGTGCCGCCGGTGGTCGTTCTTCCGGTCGGCCCCGGCGGGGCGACGGCCGACGCCGCGCACACGCTCACCCGGCAGGCCCTCGACCGGGTACGGCAGTGGCTGGCCGACGACCGGTTCGCCGCCGCCCGACTGGTCTTCGTCACCGCCGACCCGGACCCCGCCACGGCCGCGGCCTGGGGCCTGGTGCGCTCCGCGCAGTCCGAACACCCGGGCCGGTTCACGCTCGTCGACACCGACGACATCGGATCGCTGCCCCGCGCGTTGGCGTCCGACGAGCCCCAGCTGTCGGTGCGCGGCGGCCGGATACTCGCCGCCCGGTTGGTGCGTACGCCGACCGTGGCGGCGCCCGAGCGGCGCATCCCCGGCACCGTCCTCGTCACCGGCGGCAGCGGCGCCCTCGCCGGGCCGGTCGTCCGCCACCTGGTCGAGCGGTACGGGGTCCGGGATCTCCTGCTGGTCAGCCGCAGCGGCCGGGTCAGCGCCGACCTGGCCGACCTGTCCGGGCTGGACGCCCGGGTCGAGGTCGCCGCCTGCGACGTCGCCGACCGCGCCAGGCTCGCGGCGACGCTGGCGGGCCGGTCGGTCACGATGGTGCTGCACGCCGCGGGTGTGCTCGACGACGGGGTGATCACCGCGCTCGACGCGGAGCGGCTCGACGCCGTGTTCCGCCCGAAGGTGGACGGCGCGGCGAACCTCGCCGATCTGCTCCCCGACGCCGAACTGGTGCTCTTCTCCTCCGCCGCGGGCGTGTTCGGCGGGCCGGGCCAGGCGAACTACGCGGCGGCCAACGCGTACCTCGACGCGCTCGCCCGGCATCGCGTCGCGGTTGGCGGGCGGGCCGTCTCCCTGGCCTGGGGCCCGTGGGCCATCACGGAGGGCATGACGGTCGACCGCCACCGGCTGGAACGCGGCGGCATCGACCTGCTCCCGGTCGACGCGGCGCTACGCCTGTTCGACGCCGCCCTCGCCGGCCCGAATGCGGGCGTCGTCCCGGTCCGGTTGAGTCCGGGCCGGGCCGCCGTCGTCCCGCACCTGCTGCGGGGCCTCCAACGGGCCGCGCCGGTCGGTGCAGCCGACCAGGGCGGTCGGCTCCTCGGTGGTGACGGCCTCGCCCGGCTCGACCCGGACGAGCGGCGGGCCCGGCTGTCCACGCTGGTCCGCGGTGCGGCGGCCGCGGTGCTCGGCTACTCCGGCCCCGCCGCGATCGAGTCGGACCGGTCGTTCCAGGAACTCGGCTTCGACTCGCTGAGTTCGGTGGAGTTCCGCAACCGGCTCGGTGCCGCGCTCGGCCTGCCGTTGGAGGCGACGCTGGTCTTCGACCACCCCACCCCGGCCGACCTGACCGCCCACCTGGACGAACGCTTCTCCGGCGAGGCCTCGGCCAGTGATCTCCCCGGGCTCTTCGCCGCCTTCGACCGGATCGCCGCCGCGCTGGCCGGGGCCGCCACGGACGACCAGGCGCGCGACCGTGCGGCACGCCGGGTCCGCGGCCTGCTCGCCGAACTGACACCGGGCGCCGCGACCGGACCGGTGGCGGCCTTCGACACCGCCACAGACGACGAGGTGTTCGCCCTGATCGACGCCGAACTCGGCGGCCCGCTTCCGGAGCTGGAGGAGCGAATCCGATGAGCAACGAGGAGAAGCTGCGGGAGTACCTGCGGCGGGTCACGGCGGAGTTGCAGTCGACGCGCCGCCGGCTGCGCGAGGTCGAGGAACGAGCCGCCGAGCCGGTCGCGATCGTCGGCATGGCGTGCCGCTACCCCGGCGGTGTCGGATCACCGGACGAGCTGTGGGACCTGGTCGCGGAGGGCCGGGACGGGATCACCCCGTTCCCCGGAAACCGTGGCTGGGACCTGGACGCGCTCTACCACCCGGACCCCGACCATCCCGGCACCAGCACCGTCCGGGCGGGCGGCTTCCTGCACGACGCGGGGGACTTCGACGCCGGTTTCTTCGGCATCTCCCCCAGGGAGGCCCTCTTCACCGACCCGCAGCAGCGGCTCGTCCTGCGGGCCTCGTGGGAGGCGGTGGAACGCGCCGGCCTGGACCCGACCGCGCTGCGCGAGACCCGTACCGGGGTGTTCACCGGGGTGATGCACCACGACTACCCGGGCTCGCAGGGCGCGGGCAGCGTCGTCTCCGGGCGGGTGTCGTACCAGCTCGGCCTGCGTGGCCCCGCCGTCACGGTGGACACCGCCTGCTCCTCGTCGCTGGTCGCGCTCCACCTCGCCGTCCGCGCGCTGCGCCGGGGCGAGTGCGAGCTGGCCCTGGTCGGCGGCGCGACGGTGATGGCCGCCCCGGACGCCTTCGTCGAGTTCAGCAGGCAACGCGGGCTGGCCCCGGACGGCCGGTGCAAGCCGTTCGCGGCGGCGGCCGACGGCACGGCCTGGTCGGAGGGGGTGGGGGTGCTCGTCGTGGAGCGCCTCTCGGCCGCGCTGGCCGCCGGTCGGCGGGTGCTCGCGGTCGTGCGGGGCACCGCGGTCAACTCCGATGGCGCGAGCAACGGGCTGACCGCGCCCAACGGCCCCGCCCAGCAGCGGGTGATCCGGGAGGCCCTGGTGGACGCGGGGCTCACCCCCGCGCAGGTCGACGCGGTGGAGGCGCACGGCACCGGCACCCCACTCGGTGACCCGGTGGAGGCGCAGGCCGTGCTTGCCGTCTACGGCGGGGACCGGACGAGCCCGCTGCGCCTCGGTTCCGTCAAGTCGAACCTGGGGCACACGCAGGCCGCCGCGGGCGTCGCCGGGATCATCAAGATGGTCATGGCGATGCGCCACGGCGTACTGCCCCGGACGGTGCACCTGGACGCGCCGACCCCGCACGTGGACTGGTCGGCGGGGGCGGTGCAGTTGCTCGCCGCCGACGTCCCGTGGCCGGTCGGGGACGCGCCCCGAAGGGCGGCCGTGTCCTCGTTCGGCGTCAGCGGCACGAACGCGCACGTGGTGCTGGAGGAGCCGCCCGCCCAGGTCGAGGACCCGATCCCGGGCGCCGAGCCGGCCGCCGGGGGCGGGGCGGCGGCGCGCGACACCTCGTGGCCGTGGGCCTGGACGGTCTCCGGCCGGTCGTCCGCCGGCCTGCGCGCCCAGGCCGCCGCGCTGGCCGGGTACCTGACCGACCGACCCGACCCGGATCCGGGCGACGTGGCGTTCTCGCTGGCCACCACGCGCGCCGCGCACGAGTACCGGGCGGTCGTCTGCGGCGCGGACCGGCCCGCGCTCCTGGCCGGGCTGGCCGAGCTGGCCGCCGGCCGGCCGTCGCCCACGGTGGTGGAGGGCGGCACCGGGCCGTCGGGTGGCGTGGCCTTCCTCTTCCCCGGACAGGGGTCCCAGTGGCGGGACATGGCGGTGCGCCTGCTGGACACCAACGCGGTGTTCCGGGAGCGGATCGCCGAGTGCGAGGCCGCGTTGGCCCCGTACGTCGACGTGGAGCTGACGGCCGTGCTGCGCGGCGCCCCCGGCCTCGACCGGATCGACGTGGTCCAGCCCGTCCTCTTCGCGGTGATGGTGGCCCTGGCGGACGTGTGGCGGTCGGTCGGGGTCCGACCAGCCGCGGTCGTCGGCCACAGCCAGGGCGAGATCGCCGCCGCGTGCGTGGCCGGAGCCCTGACCGTCGCGGACGCCGCGCGGGTCGTGGCGCTGCGCAGCCGGGCCCTGGTGGCGATCACCGGCCTGGGCGGCATGATGTCGGTCGCGCTCCCCGCCGACGAGGTTCGGGACCGGCTGCGCCGGTGGGACGGGCGGCTGGCGGTGGCCGCGGTCAACGGCGCCACGTCGGTGGTCGTCTCCGGTGACACCGACGCGCTCGACGAACTCCTCGCCGCCTGCGAGGCCGACGAGGTGCGGGCCCGGCGGGTGGACGTGGACTACGCCTCGCACAGCCCACACGTGGAGGCCGTCCGCGCCGAGGTGCTGGAGGCGCTCGCCCCGGTGCTCCCGCGCGCCCCCGAGGTGCCCTTCTTCTCCTCCGTGGAGGGCCGGTGGATCGACCGCGACGACGCGTTCGACGCGGACTACTGGTACCGCAACCTGCGCGAGTCGGTGCGCTTCGACGAGGCGGTGACCGCGCTGGTCCACCGCGGCTGCACCACCCTGCTGGAGGTCAGCCCGCATCCGGTGGTCACCCCGGGCGCGCAGGAGACCGTCGACGCCCTGGGCGCCGACGTCGCCGTCGTGCACACGTTGCGCCGGGACGAGGGCGGTCCGGAGCAGTTGCTGAACTCGCTGGCGCACCTGCACGTCCGGGGCGTACGCCCGGACTGGTCGGTGGTGTGGCCGGGCGCGCGTCTCGTCGAGCTTCCCACCACCGCCTTCGTCACCGAGTCGTACTGGTTGCCGCCGGCCACCGGCGGCGGTGCCGCGACCGCCGTCGGCCTCGACGCCGTCGAGCACCCCTTCCTCCGCGCCGCCCTGCCCGGAGCCGACGGGCTCGTGCTGACCGGGCGGCTCTCCGTGGCCGGCGCGCCGTGGCTGGCACACCACGTGGTGGAGGGGCACGTCGTGCTCCCCGGCGCGGCGGTGGCGGAGATCGCGGCGAGGGCCGGTGAGGAGGTCGGCTGCGCGCTGGTCGACCAGCTCACCCTGCTCACGCCGATCGTGCTTCCCGGTGACGCCGATCTCCGACTGCGGATCGACGTCACCGGGCCGGGCGAGGACGGGTCACGCCGGCTCACGCTGTACGCCCGGACGGCAGGGGGTCATTGGACCTCGTACGCCAGCGCCGTCCTGATGCCCGGCGGCGACCCGCCCCCGCAGGCGGACGTCGCCTGGCCGCCGCCCGGCGCGGAGCCGCTCGACGTCGAGGAGCTGTACGCGCGGCTGGACGGTGTCGGCCTCCGGTACGGGCCCACCTTCCGGGGGGTCCGGGCGATGTGGCGGGGCCGGGACGGCGAACTCTTCGCCGAGGTCGTGCTCCCCGGCGTCGAGCCCGGTGGCTTCCGCGTCCATCCGGCGCTGCTCGACGCCTGCCTGCACCCCGTGGCGCTCGGTGGGTTCCTCACCGGGGCGCAGGACCGCCCCTCGTTGCCGTTCGAGTGGACGGGCCTGCGGGTGCACGCGGTCGGCGCGGACGCCGTCCGGGTGACCCTCCGCGCCGCCGGCCCCGACGCCGTCCGGGTGGAACTCGCCGACCCGGCCGGGGCGCCTGTCGCGTCGGTGGACGCGCTGACCCTGAGCCCGCTGCCGGAGGGCGCGCTGGGCCGGCCGGACCGTGGTGACCTGCTGCGCCCGCTCCGGGTGCCCCGGCCGCTGCCCGACGAGGCGGCGGAGTACGCGGTCGCGGACCCGGACCTCGCGGCGCTGCTCGGCCGCCGGCCCACGGCCGACGTCGCGCCGTTCGTGCTGGTCCCGGCCCCGTCCGGCGAGCCGACGGACGCCGTGACGCGCGCGCTCGCCCTGGTGCGGGAGTGGTTGGGCGACGAACGCAGCACGGCGTCGACGCTGGTCGTGGTGACCCGCCGGGTGCTCGACGACGTGGCGGAGGCGGCGGTGGCGGGTCTGGTGCGGTCCGCGCAGATCGAGCACCCCGACCGCTTCATGCTGCTGGACCTGGCGGATGGCGACGCCGCCACGCTCACCCTGGTCCCCGCCGCGCTGGCGGCCGGCGAGCCGCAGGTCGCGCTCGGCGCCGGCCGGGCGACCGTGCCGCGACTGGTCCGGGTCGCCCCGGTCACGGGCACGCCGGGCGATCTCGGCCGGACCCTGGTGACCGGGGCGTCGGGGACGCTGGGCCGGCTCGTCGCCCGGCACGTGGTGCGGGCCCTCGGCGTGCGGGACCTCGTCCTGGCCAGCCGGCGCGGGCCACGGGCTCCGGGCGCGGCCGAGCTCGCCGAGGAGCTGACCGGCCTCGGCGCCCGGGTCGAGGTCGTGGCGTGCGACGTGGCCGACAGGGCCGCGGTGGCGCGGCTGGTCGACGCGGGCGGCTTCAGCACGGTGCTGCACGCCGCCGGGGTGCTCGACGACGCCCTGGTGACCGACCTGACCCCCGAGCGCCTCGCCCGGGTGCTGCGGCCGAAGCTCGACGCCGCGTGGCACCTGCACGAGCTGCTGCCCGGGGCGCGGCTGGTCCTCTTCTCCTCGGCGGCCGGCGTGCTCGGTGGTCTCGGGCAGGCCAACTACGCGGCGGCCAACGCCGGGCTGGACGCGCTGGCCCGGCTCCGCCACGCCCAGGGGCTGCCCGGCATTTCGCTCGCGTGGGGGCTCTGGGCCGCCGGGAGCGGGATGACGGACGGTGCCGACCGGGCCCGGTTCGACCGTTCCGGCTTCCCACCGCTGCCGAGCGAGGACGCGCTGGCCGCCCTGGACGCCGCCCTGACCTCGCCCGATCCGGTGCTCGCGCCGATCCGGCTCGACCTCGCCGCCCTGCGGGCCCAGGGGTCGGCCGTGCCCGCGCCCCTGGCCGGCATCGCGGGTGCGCCGGCCCGCCGGGCGGCCACCCGGGGCGGACCGGGCACCGATTCCGAACTCGCCGGCCAACTCGCGGGCCGGGTCCCGGCCGATCGGCAGCGGATACTGCTCGACCTGGTCGTCGGCCATGCGGCTGCGGTGCTCGGGTACGCGTCGTCGGACCTGATCGATCCGGACCGGGTGTTCCGGGACGCGGGGTTCGGGTCGCTCAGCGCGGTCCAGTTGCGCAACCGGCTCGCCACCGCCACTGGGCTGCGGCTCCCGGCCACCCTGGTGTTCGACCACCCCACGCCCACCGCGCTGGCGCGTCACCTGGACGACCGGCTCGCGGGGACCGGGGCGGTGGCCCCGGCGTCGGCCCGGGGCGGAACGTCGGACCCGGACGACCCGGTGGTGCTCGTGGGGATCGGCTGCCGGCTTCCCGGGGGGATCCGCACCCCGGAAGACCTGTGGGAGCTGCTCGTCGCCGAGCGTGCGGGCATCGGCCCGTTCCCCGGGGACCGGGGTTGGCCGCTGGATCGCCTGTACGACCCCGATCCCGACGCGGCCGGCACCTCCTACACCCGGCACGGCGGCTTCCTCGCCGACGTCGCCGCGTTCGACGCCGCCTTCTTCGGGGTGTCACCGCGCGAGGCCGTGGCGATGGACCCGCAGCAGCGGCTGCTGCTGGAGACGGTCTGGGAGACCTGCGAGGACGCCGGCATCGATCCCACCACGCTGCGGGGCAGCCCGACCGGGGTGTTCCTGGGCGCGATGTTCCAGGACTACGCGCGGCTGCTGGAGGGCGCGTCCGCCGAGGGCTTCCTCGCGCCCGGGGTGGGTGGCGGCGTGCTCTCCGGGCGGGTGGCGTACACGTTTGGGCTGGAGGGCCCGACGATCACCGTCGACACGGCCTGTTCGTCGTCCCTGACCGCGCTCCACCTCGCCGCGCAGGCGATCCGGGCGGGGGAGTGCGACCTCGCGTTCGCCGGCGGGGTGACGGTGCTCGCCACACCGGCGGTGTTCGTCGAGTTCAGCCGGCAACGCGGGCTCGCCGCCGACGGCCGGTGCAAGCCCTTCGCCGCGGCGGCCGACGGTACGGCGCTGGGCGAGGGCGTCGGGGTGGTGCTCGTGGAACGGCTGTCGCGCGCCCGTGCGCACGGCCACCGGGTGCTCGCCGTCCTGCGCGGCAGCGCCGTGAACGCCGACGGGGCGAGCAACGGGCTCACCGCCCCGAACGGTCGGGCGCAGGAGCAGGTGATCCGCGCGGCGCTGGCCGCCGGTGGGCTGCGCCCGGCCGACGTGGACGCCGTCGAGGCACACGGCACGGGCACCGCGCTCGGCGACCCCATCGAGGCGCAGGCCGTGCTGGCCGTCTACGGCCGGGACCGGCCGGGGCCGCTCTGGCTGGGGTCGCTCAAGTCCAACCTGGGTCACCTCCAGGCGGCGGCCGGCATCGCCGGCGTCATCAAGTCGGTGCTGGCGATCAGGAACGGGCTGCTGCCGCGCAGCCTGCACGTCGACGAGCCGACGCCGCACGTGGACTGGGCCCAGGGCGACGTGGCCCTGCTCTCCTCGGCGCAGCCGTGGCCGGAGCGTCCGGGACCGCGGCGCATGGGGGTGTCGTCGTTCGGCATCAGCGGCACGAACGTCCATGTGGTGATCGAGCAGGCGCCGCCGGCCGTGGACAGCGGGCCGGGGCGACCGCCCCTGGACGGGGTGCCGTGGCTGCTGTCGGCGCGCTCCGAGGCGGCCCTCAGCGCGCAGGCGACCCGCCTGCTGGAGCTGGACCGGGCCACCGACCCGGCCACCGTGGCCTGCTCCCTGGCCACCACCCGGGCCGCCCACCGACACCGGGCGATGGTCACCGGCGCCGACGGGGAGACGCTGCGCGCGGGCCTGGCGGCGTTGGCCGCCGGTCGCCCGGCACCCGGCGCCCTGCGGGCGACCGCCGGCCGGCAGCGGCTGGCGCTGCTCTTCGCCGGTCAGGGCAGTCAGCTTCCCGGGATGGGTCGGGGCCTGTACGAGGCGTTCCCGGCGTTCGCCGACGCCTTCGACGAGGTGTGCGCGCACTTCTCGCTCGACACCCCGCTGCGGGAGGTGGTGTTCGGGCGCACGGAGCTGCTCGACCGCACCGAGTACACCCAGCCGGCGATCTTCGCCGTCCAGGTGGCCCAGTTCAGGCTCCTGTCGTCGTGGGGCGTGGCCCCCGATGTCCTGATCGGCCACTCGATCGGCGAGCTCTCCGCGGCCTGCGTCTGCGGGATGCTGTCCCTCGCCGACGCGGCCACGCTCGTGGCCGCGCGCGGCCACGCCCTGGGCGCTCTGCCCCCCGGCGGGGCGATGGTGTCGGTGCGGGCCGCCGAGGAGGAGGTCCTCCCGCTCCTGGCCGACCGGGACGGGGTGTCGATCGCCGCCGTGAACGGGCCGCGGGCGGTGGTGCTCTCCGGCGACGAGGACGCCGTGCTGACGGTGGCCGACGAGCTCTCCGCCCGGGGTCACCGTAGCCGTCGCCTGCGGGTCGGTGTCGCGTTCCACTCGCACCGGGTCGATCCGGTGCTCGCCGGGTTCCGCGCGGTCGCCGAGACCCTGCGGTTCGAGCTGCCGCGGATTCCGATCGTCTCCACCGTGCGGACCGACGAGAAGATGGGTGGGCCCGCGTACTGGGTCGACCAGCTGCGCGGGCCGGTCCGCTTCGCCGACGCCGTGCGGGAGGCCCGGGAACAGGGCGTCACCGCCTTCGCCGAGGTCGGGCCGGACGCGGTACTCGCGCCGGCCGCCGAGGCGTGTCTTCCGGACGCGCCGGTACGCCCGGTGGCGCTGCTGCGGCGGGACCGCCCGGACGTGCGCGCCGTCACCGAGGCGCTCGGCGCCCTGCACACGCATGGCGTGCACGTCGACTGGCCGGCCGTCCACGCGGGACGCGCGGCGCGTCGGGTGCCGCTGCCGAGGTACCCGTTCCGTAGCCGCCGTTACTGGCCCGAGGCCGCCGCGATCCCCACGGTGGCCGCGACCGGCCCACTGTCCGCCACGGCGATGGCGTCCGCGACCGGCCCGCTGTCCGCCACCGCGATGATGGCCGCGACCGATCCGTTCTGGTCGGCGGTCGACGGTGGCGACGTCGCGACCGCGCTCAGGCGACTGGATCTGAGTGGCGACGCGACGCCGGCCCAGGTCCTCTCCGCCCTGAGCCGGCTGCGGTCCGGGGTGGTGCCCCCGGTCCGGCAGCGGGCGAGCTGGCGTCGAGTGCCGGACGGTCCACCCGTGGTCCTGGCCCGGGACGTGCTGCTGGTCGCCCCACCTGCCGGCGGTGAGGACCTGGCCGACGCGGTCGCCGGCGCCCTGACGAGGCACGGAGCCCGCGTACGGGTGGGTGGTGTCGAGCCGCCGGACCTGGTGGTCGCGCTCCCCGGTGCCGAGCCGGTCGCCGGGCCCGGCGTACCGTGCTGGACCCTCACCCAGGGTGGGGCCGGTGGCGATGGCGACCACGTGGTGGCCCTGCCGCTGGAGGTCGACGGCCGGGCCCGGGCCCGGCTCTGCGCGGTGGTCGCCGCCGGGCACCGGGACACGCGGATCCGACCGGACGGCGTGTTCGTGCGTGAGTACGAGACGGCGCGGACCGCCGACCGGTGGCAGCCGCACGGGGACGTGCTGGTCGCCGGTCCCACGGACGAGCTGACCGGGGCCCTGGTGGCCGCGGTGCTGCGGGGCGGCGCCCGCTGCCTGGTGGCCGGGGACACGCCCTGCCCACCCGGCGCGGTCAGGGTCACGGACGTCGCGGAGCCGCCGTCCCTCACGGCGGCGGTCGTCCGCGCCGGCACCGAACTCGCGGACGTGACCGCGCCGCTGGTCGCAATCGTGTCGATGGGACGCCGGGTGGACCCGCGATCGGAGGAGGACGTCGCGCGGGGCCGGGCCTCGGTCGCCGTGGCGGTGGATCCCGAACTCGATCCCCGGTCCGCGGTGCTCGGCGTGTGGGAGGCCATGGCGGCCGGCGACCCGGCCGTACGGCTCGTCGCAGCCCCGCCCGCGCCCGCGCCGGCCCTCGTTGCCGTTCCCGACCCGGTTCCCGCACCCGCACCCGCACCCGGGTCCGGGTCCGCGTCGGGAGGCCCGGTGGATCCAGCGCCTCCGCGACATGATCCACAGGCCCCGGGGCCCCCACCGGAGGCCGAGCCCGCAGCCGTACCCGAGCCGCACGCCGGTGCGGGCGAATCCGTGCCTGACGGCGCGGGGCGGGCCGAGCTGCGGGTGACGTTGACGACGCTGCCCCGCGACCGCTGGGACGCCGCCGTGCTGGGCGGCGTTCGCACGCTGGCGGCGGCGGTGCTGGGACACGACTCCGCCGCCGAGATCGGCGTCGACGAGGAGTTCCTCGATCTGGGCCTGTCGTCGGTGACCGCGCTCGAGCTGCGCAGCCACCTTGGCGGATTTACCGGCCTGGATCTGGCGGCGGACGTGCTGTACGAGTGTCCGACGCCGCGCGCGTTGACCGATCTGGTGCTCGCGCGACTCGCGACGGAAATCGGGTGACCTGACTGACTTGAGAATGCGTGAAGTCGTGCCGGATTCGGGGGTTTGTTTGGCCTGAACCTCATTCCTGAAACCGTGCGTATCGGGTGTCGCCACTGCTGGCGTCACCCGGTAAGCCATGCCAGTTTGCCCAGGTAGGTAGGGCTATGAAAAGTCGCGTATTCGTTCTGGACAGATCGAGCAACGTGACCGTATATTCGGCGAAACCGCTGCGTCGGAGAGGCTGGATAAATCGCCCGGAGACGTGTGGCAGACAGTCGGGAGAAATCGAGATGTCAAACCCTGCGGTATGGAGCGTCGTGCACGACGCAGGAACGGACACGGATGTCGTGCTCGCCGCGGATTTCCCGGTGACCGGCCGCAACGAGGGTGGATTCGTCGACCTGGCGCCGGGCCTGAACCTGGACTGCGCGCTGTGGCAGACGGTCGCGCCGGTGCGCGACCCGGCCGCGACAACCTCCGGCGACGACTACCTGGAGCCGTGGCTCGCCGAGGTCGCCGCCAGCGGGCGCACGGTACGGGCGGTGCTGGGCTACTGCGTCGGCTCCGTCTTCGCCGGCGTGCTGGCGGAGAAGATCGCCGCGCGGGGACCCCACGCCCCCCGGGTGGTGGTCTTCGACCCGGAGATGGTCGACGTGCCCACCGTCCACCTGCAGTTCGGACGGGTGGTCGGCAACATGACCAGCGTGCTGACCGCCGACGAGGCGACCGGGCTCTCCGCCACGGCGGAGCGGCTCGCCGCCCGGCCCGGCATCGGCCCCGCCGAGTTCGCGGCCGACCTCTACGCGGTGTTCACGCCGGTCGGCACGGCCGCGCTGGGTCGGGCCGGGCTCGATGAGGACTACGCGGGTGAGCTGGTCACCCTGGTCGGTTCGTTCATGGCGTACCTCGGCGTGGCCGCCGGTCTCGACCCCAGACCGGGATGGGCCCGGGCTACGGTGATCACGTCCGGCAGCCCCCGGAGCGGCCTGAACCGGATGCGCACCGCCCCGGGCGTGGCGCCCATCGAGGTCGCCGACGAGCGCCGCTTCGAGGTCGAGCACCGGGACCTGCTGCGGACCCCCTCGGTCGCCGAGACCGTGGCCGGCCTGCTGGCCACCTCGTCGAGGACCCGCCCGTGAGCCTCGACGCCTCGATCACCCCAGTCCGCCCCAGCCGCAAGGAGACCGCCCTCTGGCTCCTCGACGACCTGGTCCCGGGCAGCGGAGCGAACAACCTGTCGCTGGCGTTCCGGATTGCCGGCCGGCTCGACCCGGCCGCCGCCGGGGAGGCCCTGCGGCTGCTGCTGGGCCGCTTCGAGGCGCTGCGCACGGTGTTCCACCGGGAGGACGCGGTGCTCACCAGGGCAGTGCTGCCGGCGGTGGCCGTCGACCTGGCGGAGTCCGAGCTGCGCGGCGACGAGCGGGCCGCGCTGACGGCCTTCGTGGCCAGGCCGTTCACCCCGGACGGGAGTCCGCTCGTCCGCGCGCTGCTGCTGCACGGACCCGACAGCGACGTCCTCTGTCTGGCCCTGCACCACGCCGTGTCGGACGTGCAGTCGACGGCGATCCTGCGCGCCGAGTTCGTTGCCCTCTACGAGGCGGTGGTCGCCGGGGAGCGTCCGGAACGCCCCGAGGTCCCCGCGTGGCACGAGCCGGAGCCGTCGCAGGAGAGCCGGCAATTCTGGCGCGACGCCATGGCCGGCTTCCGCTCGTCCGGCTCGCAGCTCTGGTGTGAGCGGACGGAACAACCGGTCACCACGCTGGCCGGCGACGAGGTCACGCACGTCCTGTCGGCCGAGGCCCACGCCGTGGTCCGGCGCCTGCGACGCGAGCTGAGAGCGCCGGAGTCGGTCGTCCTCCTCACCGCCTACGCGGTCCTGCTCGCCGCGCACGGAGCCGGCCCGGACCTGACCATCGGCTCACCGGTCAACTCCCGCCCCCGGGAGGCGATGGAGGCGGTCGGTTACCACAGCAACCTGCTCACGTTGCGCCTGCTGATCGACCGTTCCGCGACCTTCCGGGACCTGACCGGCCTGGCCAGGCGGACGTTCCTGGAGGCGATGGCGCACCTGGACGTGCCCGCCGACGAGCTGCTCGGGGTGGTCGAGCGGGACGGCCCCGGCTGGCGCAACGTGCTGTTCAAGCACGTCTTCAACTACGTGCCCTTCGCGGCGAGCCAGCGCGCGTTCACCGTCGCCGGCGACCCGGCGGAGCTGATCGTGGTCGAGAACGGGTTCAGCCAGTTCGACCTGGAGTTCTTCGTCACCTCCGACCAGGACAGCGCGACCGTGCGGGCGGTCTTCTACACCGGGGTGCTCGAGCGCTCCGACGTCGAGTTCATGGTCCGCCGCTACGACGCCCTGCTGGTCGCGGCGGGGGCCGATCCGGACGCCCCGATCGCGGCGCTGCCGACCTGGTCGGCCCGGGACCGCGCGGTCGTCGAAGCCGCCAACGCGACGACCCGTGCCGTGGACCTTCCCTCGGTGCTCGCCGGCTTCGTCCGCCGGGCGGCGGCGGGGCCCGGCGCTGTGGCGGTGCGCGACGGCGACCGTACGGTGACGTACGGCGCGCTCTGGTCCGCCGCTCGGGACACC
The DNA here is from genome assembly GCF_009908295.1 of Micromonospora rubida. Classification (GTDB taxonomy): domain Bacteria; phylum Actinomycetota; class Actinomycetes; order Mycobacteriales; family Micromonosporaceae; genus Micromonospora; species Micromonospora rubida. The sequence goes on along the minus strand of NZ_JAAALO010000001.1, from coordinate 843,025 downwards.
GCCGACCGGCTCGCCGCGGCCGGCGTACGCCGGGGTGACGTCGTCGCCCTGCTCGTGCCACGCGGCGCGGCGCTGGCGGCGGCGGTCCTCGGCACCTGGCTCGCCGGCGCGGCCTACCTGCCGCTCGACCCGAACCATCCGGCGGAGCGGCTCGCCCACCAGCTCGACGACGGGGGCGCTCGGACGGTGGTCGTCGGTGCGGGGATCACGGCTCCGCCGGGCCGGCGCGCCGTCCCCGCCACCGACTGGGAGGCCGTGTCCCCGCTCCCGGTCGACGCCGCCGCCGCGTCGGCGGTCGAACCCGATCAGCTCGCGTACCTGATCTACACCTCCGGGTCGACCGGCAAGCCCAAGGGCATCCCGATCCGGCACGGCAGCCTGGTCAACCACATCGTCGACTACGCCGACCGGTTCGGGCTGACCGACTCGGCCCGGCCGACCGGGTGGCTGAGCACCTACAGCTTCGACACCTCGACGCTGGAACTGATGATGCCGCTGCTGCACGGCGGGCACACGGTGGTCCTGCCGGACGAGGCCCGCACGGACGGCAGGCTGCTGGCCGCCGCCGTCCGGGCCCACGACATCGGCCTGTTGCAGGCCACCCCCACCACGTGGCGGCTGGTCGCCCCGGAGGCCGCCGAGGTGCTGGCCGGGCGCACCCTGCTCAGCGGCGGCGAGCCGCTGCCGGCGGAGCTGGCGGCCACCCTGCTGGCGGCCGGCGCCGAGCTGTGGAACGTGTACGGGCCGACGGAGAGCACGATCTGGGCGACCGCCGGACGGGTGGCGGCCGACCCGGACGGGCGGGTGGACGTCGGTGGCCCGGTCGCCAACACCCAGATCTTCATCGCGGACCCGCACGGAAGACCACTTCCGGTCGGCCTGCGCGGCGAACTCTGCGTCGCCGGGATCGGCGTCGCGCAGGGCTACCACGGGCGACCGGAGCTGACCGCCGATCGTTTCGGGGCGGACGCCGATCACGGGCGGTTCTACCGCTCGGGGGACGTGGCCCGCTGGCGGCCCGACGGCCGAATCGACCTGTACGGCCGGCTGGACCGGCAGGTCAAGCTGCGCGGCAACCGGATCGAACTGGCCGAGGTGGAGGCCGTCCTGCTGGGGCACCCCGACGTCGAGGCGGCGGCCGTGGTCGTCGTCGGTGACGCCGGCGCGGACGGCACCCTCGCCGCCTTCGTCCGGGTGCCGGGCCGGCCTGAGGCCGTCGACGAACTCTGGGACCACGCGCACCGGCAGCTACCCCGGTCGGTGGTGCCGCACCGCTTCATCGCCCTGGACGCGTTCCCCCGGACCGGCAGCGACAAGGTCGACTACCTGGCCCTGGCCGAACTCGCCGCCGGTCACCACGGCCCCACCGTCGGCGGCGACGCGGGCGACGCCGACGCCGACGGCCTGACCGCGACGCTCGTCTCGTTCTTCGCCGAGCTGCTCGGTCGCTCCGACGTGGACGTCGGGTCGCACTTCTTCGCCAACGGCGGCCACTCGCTGCTGGCGGCCACCCTCGCCCAGCGGATCCGGGACACCACCGGTGTCCGGCTGGCGCTGACCGACGTCTTCGAGAACCCGACGCCCGCCGCACTGGCAGCCCGGCTGCACCGGCACGTCTGACCCGACATCGGAAGGGACCCATCATGGAAATCCTCAAGCTGGCCGTAGGCGGCTGGTTCGCCCGGGCGATGGCCGTCGCCGCGCGCCTGGAGATCGCGGACATCCTGGACGGCAAGTCGATGACGGCTGCGGAGCTGGCCGAGCGCACCGGGACCCACCCGGAGGTGCTCCACCGCCTGCTCCAGATGCTCACGGTGCCCGGTGTGCTGGAGCGGGTCGGGGACGAGTTCCGGCTCACCGAGGCGTACGCGCCGCTGCGCGCGGACCACCCGTTCACCCAGCGGCACTTCGCCATCCTCGCCGCCGAGCTGTACGACGACGCGATGGCCGGGATGATGCACACGGTCAGGACCGGCCGGTCCGGGTTCAAGGAGCTCTACGGGATGTCGCTCTACGAGTACCTGGACGCCCACCCCGACACCGCCGAGCTGTTCGACAAGGGCATGGTCGACCTGGCCGGGCCGATCGCCGCGTGCCTGCTCGCCGAGCACGACTTCACCGATGTGACGACGATCGTCGACGTGGGCGGCGGCAGCGGCGGCCTGCTGCCCGGCATCATGGCGGCCCATCCCCGGATCGGGGGCGTCGTGGCCGACCGGGCCGACGTCTGCGAGCGGGGCCCGGGCATCCTGGCGCGGGTCGCCGACCCCGCTGTCCTCGACCGGATCACCTACGCCCCGACCGACTTCTTCGACGAGGTGCCCGCGGGCGCCGACCGCTACGTGCTGAAGAACGTGCTGCACGACTGGACGTACGACAACTGCGTCCGCATCCTGCGCAGCGTCGCCGCCGCCATGGCCAAGAGCCCGGACGGCGCCCGGCTGCTCGTCGTGGAGCCGTTGGTGGAGACGGACCTCGACGGCTGGCGGGCGATGTTCCAGGCGGTGGCCTGCGACGAGGGCACCCTCGGCCTGGACGAGACGCGCCTGCGCGAGGCGTTGGCCGAGGGCGGGTTCACCGTCGAGTCCATGGCGAGGCTGCCCACCGGCCACAAGCTCCTCGTGTCGGCCCTGCGAACTGCCTGATCATGCTCACGCCGGTCTTCCTGTTCCCGGGTCAGGGCTCCCAGTACCACGGCATGGGGCGGTGGCTGTACGGCGCCGACCCGGTGTTCCGGGACACCCTGGACTCACTCGACGCGGTGGTGCGCGAGGTCCGTGGCGACTCGGTGGTCGCGGCCGTCCACCGGGAGACCCAGGGCCCCGTGCCGCCGATGACGCGGCTGTCGCTCAGCCAGCCGGCGATCTTCATGGTCGAGTACGCGCTCGCCGAGATGCTGCGGGCGCAGGGGTTCGTACCGGCGTCGGTGCTCGGCGCGAGCCTGGGTGAGGTCGCGGCGGCGGCCGTCGCGGGGGTGTTCGACCCGCGCGACTGCCTGCGCTCCCTCCTGCGGCAGGTGGCCCTGATCGAAGCGGAGTGCCCCCGGGGCGGCATGCTCGCGGTCCTCGCCGATGTCGAGCTCGCGCGGCGGGATCCGGTCCTCGCCCCGGCCCACGTGGCCGCGGTCAACTCGCCGACGAACTTCGTGCTGGCCGGGACGGCCGGGGACCTGGACCGGATCGAGCGCCACCTCACCGCCGCGGGCACGCTCTGCCAGCGGCTCCCGGTCCCGTACCCGTTCCACTCGCCGCTGATCGACCCGGTGGAGGGCGCGTTCAAGGAACTGGTGAGCGACCTGACCGCGCGGCCCGCCGCGGTTCCGTTGATCTCCGGCACCACCGGCGGGGCCGTGCACCTGCCGGACGCGGCGCACCTGTGGCAGGTGCTGCGGCAGCCGTTCGACCTGACCAGGGCGTTGGCGCCGCTGCTGGCGCGGGACGATCTGCTCTTCCTCGACCTGGGGCCGTCCGGGTCGGTGGCCAACCTGGTCCGGGCGGCGCTGCCGCCGGGTGGCAGGTCCCGCGTCCTGCCGCTGCTCTCCCCGTACGCCCGGGACGAGGTGCTCTACCAGGCTGTCCTCGACGCGCGGGCCACCATCGCCGCTCCGGCACGACGAACCGAGGTGGACCTCGTGACTGCTCCACCGGCGAGCCTGGACCGTCCCGCCGTCAGCCCCGTCGTCCTCGACGTCCACGTCTTTCCCGGGCAGGGCGCCCAGGCCAAGGGCATGGGCCGGGAGCTGTTCGACCGGTTCCCGGACCTCGTCGCCCGCGCCGACGCGCTGCTCGGCTACTCGATCCGGGAGCTGTGCCTGGTGGACCCGGGCCGGAACCTGCGCGACACCCGGTACACCCAACCGGCGCTGTACGTCGTCGAGGCGCTCACCTGGCTGGCGACCCTGCAGGAAGGTGGCCGCCTGCCGGACTACCTCCTCGGGCACAGCCTGGGCGAGTTCGCCGCGCTCTTCGCGGCCGGCGTGTTCGACTTCGAGACCGGGCTGCGTCTGGTCGCCGAGCGCGGCCGGCTGATGGGCCAGGTCACCGGCGGCACGATGGCCGCGGTCTCCGGGGTCGACGCCGCGCTTGTCGAGCAGGTGCTCCGGGAGCACGGCCTCGCCGAGATCGACGTCGCGAACTACAACGCACCGACCCAGACGGTGATCGCCGGTCCGGTGGAGGCGGTCAACCGCGCGCTGCCGCTGTTCAAGGCGGCGGGGGCGCGCTGCGCCCCGCTGAACGTCAGCGCCCCGTTCCACAGCCGCTACATGGCCTCGGCCGCCGAGCGGTTCGGGAAGCTGCTCGACGCCACCACGTTCGCGACGCCCAAGATCCCGGTGATCGGCAACGTCGACGCCAGGCCCTACCAACCCGGCGACGTGGCCGGCATGCTGCGTCGCCAGATCGTCTCTCCGGTCCGGTGGACCGACAGCGTCCGGCTGCTCATGGGTCTGGGCGAGTTCCAGGTGCGGGAACTGGGCCCGGGGCAGGTGCTGACGAAGCTCGTCAACCGGATCCGGACCGAGGCCACCCCGCTCCCGGCGACGACCGTCGGAGCCCTCGCGTCGCCGGACCGGCGGGAGCCCACGCCCGCCGAGAGGCCGAACACCGGGAGGTCGCCGGAGACCCTCGGATCGGAGGCGTTCCGCCGTGACTACGGGGTCCGCCTCGCCTACGCCGCCGGCGGCATGCGCCACGCCGTCGGCTCGGTGGACCTGGTCACCCGGATGGCGGGTGCGGGCGTGCTGGCGTACTTCGGCGCCGCCGGACTCTCCGCCCCGGAGGTGGCCACGGCCGTCGCCCGGATCCGCGACCGCCTTCCGGCGGACGCGCCGTTCGGGGTCAACGTCACACACGACCCGTTCGATCCGCAGGCCGAGGCCGACCTGGTGGACGTGCTGGTCCGCCAGGACGTCCGGTTCGTGGAGGCGGCCACCCACGTCGAGGTCTCGGCCGCCCTGGTCCGGCACCGGCTGACCGGCGCCCGGATTCGCGCGGACGGCACGGTCGACGCGCCCCGCAAGCTGCTGGCCAAGGTGACCCGACCGGACATCGCGCGACTGTTCCTCTCCCCGGCGCCCAGCGCGCTCGTGCGCCGGCTGGTCGCCGAGGGCCTGCTCACCGCAGAGGAGGCCGCCGCCGGTGAGCGGATCGCGCTGGCCGACGACGTCTGCGCGGTCGGTGACTCGGGTGACTACTCCGACCTGGGCGTCCTCTGGGCGCTGCTGCCGGCGGTGCGCCGGCTCCGGGCGCAACTGGGGGGAGTCGCCGGGGCGGTCCGGATCGGGGCGGGGGGCGGCATCGGCTCGCCGGAGTCGGTCGCGGCCTCGTTCGTCCTCGGCGCCGACTTCGTGCTCACCGGCTCGATCAACCTCTGCACGGTCGAGAGCGGGATCAGCGCCGCCGCCAAGGACCTGCTCCAGGAGGCGGACGTGCAGGACACCGCGTACGCGCCGTACGGCCCCCTCTTCGAGTTGGGCGGCCGGGCGCGGGTGCTCAAGCGGGGCGTGCTCTTCCACGCCCGCGCCGGCAGGCTGCACGACCTGTGGCGCAACCACGACTCGTGGGAGGCGGTGCCCGCCGCGACCCGGTCGAAGGTGGAGACCACCTACCTCGGTACGCCGTTCGACGAGGTCTACGCCCGGATCGCCGGCCCGGCCGAGCCGCCGCTGGACCCCAAGCGACGGATGGCCCTGGTCTTCCGCTGGTACTGCGCGCAGGCCGGCAGGTGGGCGATCGAGGGAACGCCGGGTCGCGTCGCCGACTACCAGATTCCCTGCGGGCCGGCGTTGGGTGCCGCCAACCACTGGCTGCGGCACACGCCCCTGCGCGCGTGGCGCGACCGGCACGTCGACGACCTGGCCGACCTGCTGATGGCCGAAGCCGCCGTGATCGTGGGTACGGCCGCCTGATCCGCCGCCCGCCCCGAGCTGGAAACGAGGCCCGACTGGATGACCGAGACATCTTTCCCCGATCCCGATCCCGATCCTGTCCGCGTCCCCGATCCCGTCCGCGTCCGCGAGAGCGCGCTGAGCGCACCGAGCATCCTGTCCGAACGATTCCCCGGGGTGCGGCTCGCCGCTGATCCGTCCGAGATCCCGCCGCGCCGCCTGCCTTCGGGGCGGCGGCTCCCGGTCCACCCGGTACCTGAGGAGGAAGGTCGATGACCGACACCGTTCCCACCGTCGACGGTCTACCGATGAGTCGGGGCCGCTGCCCGTTCGACCCGGCCCCGGAGCTGGCCGAACTGCGCCGAGAGCACCCGGTGGCGCGCATGGTCTTCCCGGACGGGCACGTCGGCTGGCTGGTCACCGGCTACGACGAGGTCCGCCGGCTGCTCGCCGACCGCGGCCTGAGCTCGCGGGGTGACCTGCTGCGCTCACCCATTCCGCTGCCGATGGCGGGGGACCGCACCGAGGTGGCACCGGGCATGTTTACGGCCATGGACCCGCCGGAGCACACCCGGTTCCGCCGGGAGGTGGCCGCGTGGTTCTCGACGCGGCGCACCCGGATCCTGGAGCCCTGGCTGACGGAGGTCGTCGAGGCACACCTCGACGCGATGATCGCGCAGGGCGGCCCGGTCGACCTCGTGTCGACGTTCGCGGAGCCGACGGCCGCGCTGGCGATCTGCGAGATCCTCGGCGTGCCGGCCGAGCAGCGCGAGCTGTTCGGCAAGGCCATCACGTCGCTGTTCACCGTGCACTCCAGCGCTGAGGAGGCCATCGGAGCCTGGCAGAACATCGGCGGGCTGCTGTTCGGGCTGGTCAACACCAGGCGTGCCGAACCCACCGATGACCTGCTGGGCACGCTGGCCGCCACCGGTGAACTCACCGACGAGGAACTCGTCACGGTCGGCAGCGTGCTCCTGGTGGCCGGCTACGACACCAGCGCGAACATGATCGGCCTGGGTACGTTCGCACTGCTGGAGCACCCCGACCAGTACGCGGCACTCGTCGCCGACCCGTCCCTGGCGCCGAACGTGGTCGAGGAGCTGCTCCGGTACCTGACGATCGTGCACGCGGGTTCGATCCGCGCGGCGGGCGCGGACATGGAGTTCGGCGGGCACCACCTGGCGGCCGGGGACGCGGTCTCGCTCTCCCTGGGCGCGGCCAATCGCGATCCCGCGCTCTGCGTGGACCCGGACCGCCTCGACATCACGCGCGAGCCGGTGCCGCACCTGGCCTTCGGCCACGGCATCCACCAGTGCGTCGGTCAGCAGTTGGCCCGGCTGGAGCTGCGGATCGTCTTCGAGACGTTGGCCCGTCGGTTGCCGGGGCTGCGTCTCGCCGTTCCCGCCGAGGCGGTCCCGACCCGCGCCGACATGATCATCTACGGCATCGGTGAGCTGATGGTGACCTGGTGAACGGGGAGAACATGCTCTACCGCGAGATGCTCAAGTCCAAGATCCACCGCGCCAGGGTGCGGCAGGCCCACCTGCACTACGTCGGCTCGATCACCATCGACGCCACGCTGATGGCCGCCGCCGACCTGTGGCCGGGCGAGAAGGTCGACGTGGTGGACATCGACAACGGTGCCCGCCTCAGCACCTACGTCATCGCCGGGGAGCCCGACAGCGGGATGATCGGCATCAACGGTGCCGCCGCCCGGCTCATCAACCCGGGCGACCTGGTCATCATCATCTCCTACGCGGCCATGAGCGAGGAGCGCGCCCGCTCGCACGAGCCGAGCATCGTCTTCGTCGACGCGGAGAACCGGCCGGTCCGGATCGGCTGCGACCCCGCCGAGGTGCCCGACGGCTTCGGCCTGCTACCTGGCAACACCGTCCCGCGAATGATCGATTCCATCCCGTTGCCCGGAGAGCGCAGATGAGCAGCACCCCCGAGATCATGACCGCGTTCACCAGCGGACTGGCGGAGATCAATCTCGACGAGTCGACCGCCCCGCGCCCCGGCGCCAAGGCCACCGAGATGAAGTCGGCCAGCGCCGTCATCTACGACATGGCTGCCACCCTCTCCGGACGGGGCGAGCTGTGGAACTGGGGAATGTACGACGCGGAGGTCGCCGAACAGATCCGCGCCCTGGTCCCCGGCTTCGGCGAGCCCTGGACGGACGGCCTCAGCGAGCAGCTCTACTTCCTCGCGCTCCGGGACCTACCCGTCGACCTGACCGAGCACGCCGGCCGCGTCGTCCTCGAGGTCGGCTGCGGTACGGGCGAGGGCCTGAACTTCCTCTCCAGGATCCACCGGGACGCGCGCATGATCGGCCTGGACCTGTCGCCGAAGGCGGTCGCCCGGGCCACCGCCACGCTCTCCCGGGGCGACCAACTGCGCTTCGTGCACGGCGACGCGGAGGACCTGCCGTTCGAGGACGACTCCGTGGACGTGCTGGTCAACATAGAAAGCTCGCACACGTACCCCGACCTCGGAAGGTTCCTCCGCGAGGTGAAGCGCGTGCTGCGGCCGGGCGGCATGCTCAGCCACATCGACGTCTTCACGCACCAGCGTTACGCCACCATGCGCCGGCTCACCAAGGAGATCGACGGTCTGAACTGGATCGCCGACCGGGACATCTCCGACGCGGTCCGCGCCGGGGTACGCCGCCGGATGGCCCCGGACAGCCACTTCCGCAGGATGCTGGCGAAGCAACGGATGAACCGGCTGACCCGGCACATCGTCGCGCACAGCCAGATCCTCATGTTCGGCGGCATGTTCGCCGGCTACCGGCCGTCGAACACGATCAAGGCGCTGAACAGGCTGGGCGTCGTGCCGTGGATCAGCGGCCTGCCGATGGAGAGCTACCGCCACCAGATCGCCGTATGCGAATGACCGCGACGACCGGGCCCACCGTCGCCGCACCGGGCGGCCGGGAGGAGGAGACGTGAGTAGCACGCTCTTCGCCGTCGCCGCCGACACGGACGACCGGCTCCGCGCGACGCTGCTCGCGCACGTCGACCGGATCCGCGCCGGGCGGGCACTGCCACCGCTGGTCCGGTACTGCCACCACGCCGCGACCCGTACCGCCGGCCCGCACCGGGTCGCGGTCGCCGTCGAGTCGTACGCCGAACTCGCGCAGCAGCTCTCGGAGATCGCCGCCGGTACGGCCGACCGCGTCCCGGCGGAGGTCACCACCCGGCGTCCCGGACTGGTCTTCGTCTTCGCCGGGCAGGGTGCCCAGTGGCACGGGATGGGGCGTGAGCTGTTGGCCACCGAGCCGGTCTTCCGGGAGGCGCTGTACCGCTGCGACCGGCAGGTCCGCGAGTTCGCCGACTTCTCCGTGGTCGACCAGCTACGGCTGGACCCGCCGGCGTCCCGCACGGACGAGATCCAGGTGCTCCAGCCGACGATGGTGTCGCTGCAGATCGCCCTGACGGCACTCTGGCGCAGCTGGGGCGTGACCCCGGACGCCGTCGTCGGCCACAGCATGGGGGAGATCGCCGCCGCGCACACCGCCGGCGCGCTCTCCCTGCGGGACGCCGCGCTGATCGCCTGCCGGCGCAGCGCGCTGCTCCGGCGGATCGTGGGTAAGGGGGCACTGGCCACCACGGAACTGTCGCCGGCCCAGGCCCACGCGGTGGCCGACGCCAGCGCGGGCCGGATCACCGTCGCCGGGGAGAACAGCCCTCGGTCGACGGTGCTGGCGGGCGACGCCGACTCCCTCGCCGCCCTCGTCGAGGACCTCTCCCGCCAGGACGTCTACTGTCGCGTGATCAGCGGAACCGTCGCCTCGCACAGCCACTACGTCGACGAGTTGCGCGTGGACCTGCACGGCTCGCTCCGCTCCCTGACGCCGACGCCGACCCGCCTGCCGATGTACTCCACCGTGACGGCCGAGCCGGTGCCCGGTACGGCCCTCGGAGCCCCCTACTGGATGCGGAACCTCCGCGAACCCGTGCGGCTCGCCGCCGCGATCGGAAACCTGAGCGATGCCGGCCACGAGGTCTTCGTCGAGGTCAGCGCGCATCCGGTGCTGCTCAGCCCGGTGCGGCAGACCCTCGAACGGGGTGGCCGATCCGGCTGGCTGCTCTCCACGGGCCGCAGGCACGCGGAGCGCCGGTCGGCGCTGTCGTCGCTCGGCACGCTCTACGCCTGCGGTCGCGAGCCGAACTGGGCGGCGCTTGTCCCTCGGGTCGCCGAGCCGACCATCACCCCGTACCAGGCCGCGGTGCTGGAGGCCGCGCGGCGGCCGAGACCGGTCCCCGCCCGGGTGGCGACGTCACACTGACTCCCACCAGCACTCCCACCAGCGCTCCCCCCCGGCGCCGGCCCGGGTCACCGTGCCCGGCGGGTCGTCGTCACCGCGTCGTCGCGGTGGCGTCCGGGGTGACCAGCGCGTACCGGCCGGAGTCCCGACGCAGGACGCCGCCGTCGATGAGGAGGCGCCGCAGGTAGACGGCGTCGACCGCGCCACCCGCGCACCAGGGCCGCAGGCAATCGGTGACGTAGCGTTCGTCGTACTCGTCGCCGGGGGCGAAGGCCGTCTCCGCGACGTGCCGCAGCACGGTTCGGCGGGCGTCGGCGTCGTCCTCCGGCAGGTGTACGAGGACGCCCCCGCGGACGAAGCCGCGCAGCCGTGGGTCTGGCTGCTCGGCGACGGCCTGCTCCTCCTGCCGGTGGGTGGCCACCGCCGCCGCCCCGGCGACGGTTTCCTCGTTCACGGCGAGGCGACCGGGCCCGTCGGGCCTGAACAATCCGGCCCGGAGGAGTTTCCCGATGGCCGGAGCGGCCTGCGACGCTTCGAGACCGGAGGCGGCGAGGATCTCCGTGGGGGTCGCCCCGCCCAGGTCGACCGCGCAGAACACCCGACGCAGGGTGGGTTCGGAGAGCAGGAGGGTGAATTCCTCAGGGGTCATGAGATGGCTCGCATCCTTTCAACGAGTGCCCGGCGGCCCGACGGCGCCGGGACGCGCACCGACAGGGTCAGCGTGCCCGCCGTCGGAGCATGTCCTCGAGGTCGCTGGAGACCGAGTGCAGGTCGGTGCTGTCCGCGCCGAGCTGGCGGACGGCGGCCGTGGCGGCCTCCTCCGCCTTCCCGAAGACGACTGCCTCGCTGTCGTCGGGGGTGACGGGGACGAGGCAGCGGTAGGTGAAGGTGCGCAGGGGTCGCTCGTAGGTCACCGTGCCCTCGCCGGTGAACCTGGCCGCGAAGAGGTCGTGCTCGTCGGCCTGGGCGAGCAGCGAGGCGCGCTGCTCCTCGGTGAGCGGGGCGAACTTGCCGCGGACGATGACCTTGTAGGTGTTACTGCTCATGGCTGCGGGATCTCCACATCGGGGTGCGGGCGGTGGTCGTCCGGCCGCCCCGGGGCAGCCGTCTGGCGGCGATGGCGGCCTCCTCCACGCGCGTTCAAATACAGCACCATATCCTAATACGGTTCTGTATCTGAGGTGTCGGCCCGGTCCGCGCCGGGTTCCCGCAGATCGCGACACAACCCGATATCCACCTGCCGTGGGTGAACCGCATCCCGCAGAATCTGGGAGGTGTTGATCCGTTATCTCCTCTCCCACGCCCTTTCGTTGCTGGGGAACTCCATCGCCGCGATCGCCCTGCCCTGGCTCGTGCTGGTCCGCACCGGGGATCCCGCCGCGGCCGGCCTGATCGCCGCGGTGAGCGCGCTCCCCATGCTGGTGGCCGCAGTGGCCGGCGGGCTGGTCATCGACCGGTTCGGCAGGCGCCGGACGTCGATCTGGGCGGACTTCGCCTCGGCCCTGGCGGTGGCCGCGGTGCCCTTCGTCGACGAGGTCTCGGGGCTCACCGTCGCCTGGTTCATGGTGCTCGGCGTCGCGGGCGCGCTGTTGGACGTGCCCGGCATGACCGCCCGCGAGGCCCTGGCCCCCGACGTCGCCGCGGCGGCGGGGGTCGGCCTGGAGCGGCTGGCCGGCCTGCGGGAGGGCGTCAGCGGCGTGGTCCTGGTCGTCGGCCCGGCCGCCGCGGGCGGGCTGCTGGTGCTCCTCGACCCGACCACGGTCCTCTGGATCACCGCGGTCTGCTCGGCGGCGGCGGCGCTGACCACGGCCACGCTTCCCGCCCGGCTGGGCCGGGGCTCGGGCGAGGCGGGCGGCGGCGTCCGCACCGAGCTGCTCAAGGGCTTCCGCGTCCTCGGCGGTGACCGGGTGCTCGCCGCGATGACGCTCGTGGTGACGATCAGCGTCCTCGTCCTGGCGCCGCTGCAGAACATCCTGCTCCCCGTGTACCTGGTCGCCCGTGACTCGCCCGGCGGGTTCGGCCTGGTGATCGCCTTCCTCGCGGTGGGCGGCATCGGCGGGTCGATCGTGTACTCGATCGCCGGGGCCAGGCTCTCCCGGCGGGCGGTCTTTGTCGCCGCCCAGGTGGTCACCGCCTTCGGCACGGTCGGTCTGGCACTGCTGCCGCCGCTCCCCGTGCTGCTGGCCGTCGCCGCCCTCGCCGGCTTCGGCGCGGGGCCCATGCAGGCCCTGGCCCTGGTGCTGGTGACCGAGCGCATCCCCGAGCGTTACCGGGGCCGCGTCCTGGGTCTGCAGAACGCCGCCACCATGACCGCCGTGCCGGTGGGCACCCTGGTGGCGGGCCTGCTGATCAGCGGGATCGGCCTGCGCGAGACGGGTGTGCTGCTCGCCGTCGCCTGGGGCGTGGTCGCCGCGTTCGCCCTGCTGGTGCCGGCCCTGCGTCGGCTGGAGCCGCCGGCGGGCGGGCAGCGGGCCGACGAGGCGCCCGTGGGTGAGCGGGAGCCCACGGCGGAGACCGCTTCGGCCGCCGAGTGACGGCACGGGCGCCGGCCCGTCCAGGGCCGGCGCCCGCCCCCGCCCCGTCAGGGAAAGGCGAAGCGCGAGATGTGCCCGACGCCGCGGGAGATCGGCAGCTTCGCCAGCACCCTGGTGTCGAGCAGCAGCCGCAGCCGGAGGCCCAACGGCAGCCGCCGGTGGTCGCCCGGGTCGGCGGTGTCGTACGCCTTGACCGATTCGACCAGCCGCAGGCCGGGCACCTCGCGCGGCACCTCGCGCGGGTCGTCGACCCCCCAGCGCATCTGCGCGCCGGTCTGGCGCATCACCGGCAGCGGCCCGCTCATCCGCACGGTGGCCCGGGAGTACGAGTCGAAGACGATCTCCCCGCCGAGCGGGAAACGCGCCACGACGGCGCGCAGCATCCGTGGGCCGTCATCGGCGCCGAGGTACATCGCCAGGCCCTCGCCCAGCACGAGCACCGGCCGGTCGGTCGGGATCTCCGCGAGCCAGCCCTCCTCGACGACCGAGGCGCCGAGCGTGCGGGAGTTCGGGCGTGGGGGGTAGAGCTGGTCCCGCAGCTCGATGACCTCGGGCTGGTCGACGTCGAACCAGCGCACCCCCGGCCCCGGGTCCAGTCGCTGCACCCGGCCGTCGAGCCCGCAGCCCAGGTGCAGCACGGTGGCCTCACGATGGGCGTCGAGGAACCGCCGGGTCCAGCGGTCGAAGAACCGCGTACGCAGGGCGACGCCGATCGCCGTGGCGGGCTGGATGCGCAGCCCGGAGAAGTCGTAGTCCAGCCTGTCCAGGATCTCGGCCGCGGTGCGGTCGCCGAGCATCGGGTGCGGTGAGCGGGCGTCGACGGCGCGCGCGCACAGGGTGGCGAGCGTCGTCTCCGCCGCTCCGGTCAGCGAAACCTTCATTCCACATCCCTTGGTCCGGTGCGCGCGGCCTACCGCCACCGCGTCGCGGCGGGGTGTGTCGGGGGGAGCCGGAAGTGGCGGCACAGCTGGCGTGGATCTGCCACCGCGGCCCGATACTACCGACGCTCACTACACACGGCAAGGAGATCCGGACGTTCCGTCATCGATCGGGTGTCCTGAGTCGACGGAAATAGTCCACGTCGGACGGATGCTGCCCACTTTCCCGGCCCCACCCACGAACCCGCTCCCGGAGATCCGCCGCTCCGGGAGCGCCGACGTCCCCGGACCTGACGAGCCACCGGTCGGCCAGGACCGTCCAGGGGGCACACTCGGGCGTGGCGTGGCAGCGGAACCGCCTGCGCCGGGCCAGCCAGCACCGCACCGGGCCCGCACCCAGCACGGACTCGTCCGCGCAGAGTACGTGCAGCGCTCCTGACGGGACCGTCGCGCTCACCTCGGTCAGGAACCCCAGCAGGTCCCCGGCCCAGTCCGGTCCCTCGGCCACGGAGACCACCGCCGGCGGGGCCTTCCCCCCGCCCCGTGGAACGGGGGTCGGGGCGTCCGCGTGCCCCACCGCGAGGGCGAGCGCGCTCCCTCGGTGCGCCAGGTGCACCCCGGCCACGCCGCGTACGCGCGCCACGAACTCCGGATCGGCCACCAGCCGCCACGTGCGTACCCGATCCGGGCAGAGGCCGAACTCGCGCCAGATGCGCGAGACCGCGGTCTGCGACACGCCCACCGAGGCGGCCAGCGAGCGTGTGGTCCACCGGCCGCCCGTGGGGGCGGGCAGGTCGAGGGTCGCGGTCACCACCCGGCGCACGATGTCGTCGCCGATCGTGCGCGGGGCGCCCGATCGGGGCTCGTCCGTGAGGCCAGCGAGGCGGTGCGCGGCGAAGCGGTCCCGCCACTTGCGGACGGTCTCCCGTGAAACTTTCAGCCGCCGCGCGGCCCGGGCGTTGGTGTCCCCGTCCGCACACGCCAGGACGATCCGGGCGCGCAGCGCCAGCGCGGGTGCGACGTCCGGGGCGGTGCTCCATTGCCGCAGCACACGGCGTTCTTGATCGGTCAATTGACGTCGGTCAACCTTGTGAAGGATCACGTGAACTCCCGCCAAGGAACTTGGAACTCATGGGTCACCACGGGCCGCGCAACTCTGGAAGGGGCGTGCCGAAATCACGGGTTGAGACTTGACGAGCGCGGCCTGTAGTGGCGAACATGGGACCCCAGCGTGCCACATCGACTGGGGCGGTGATTGGTCATCAAACAGCGCAGAGTCTCGCTCGTATCAATGCCGTGGAACAGCGCTACCCGGCCGTCCATACAAGTCGGCATTCTGCGCTCGGTGGCCGAGGCCGCAGGGTGGCGGGTGGATTCCCATTACGCCTACCTTGACTTCTACGCGATGGCCCCGAAAATGATTGGGCTGGCCGGCGACGATTGGGCCCAGGCGTACGAAATGGTTTCCGAGCGGCTGTACCACCTGTCGGTCGGCGACTGGGTGTTCAGCCGGCGCGGTGCGGCGCCCGAGGAGCGCGCGGAGTACTTCGACCTGCTGCGGTCCAAGCGCGTGGACGAGGCCACCATCACCCTGATCGACTCGCTGCGCGCGGTGGCCGACCGGCACGTGGCCGCGACCACCGAGCGGCTGCTGGCCGCCGAGCCCGAGGTCGTCGGCTTCACCAGCATGTTCAGCCAGAACGGCGCCACCCTGGCGGTGGCCGAGCGGCTGCGCGAGTCGGGCTACGCAGGGCCGATCGTGCTTGGCGGCAGCAACTGCGAGGGCCCGATGGGCCGGGCCCTGCTCGCCAACTTCCCGGCGGTTGACGCGGTGGTCGACGGGCCCGGCGAGGAGGCGTTCGCCGTCCTGCTGACCCAGGTCGCCGCAGGCGGCCCGCTGGCCTCGGCGGGCCGGCTGGTGGCCCGCGGCGATGCCGTGGTCGAGGTCGCCGAGCTGGTGCCCGCGGACCAACTCACCGTGCCGATGCCCAACTACGACGGTTTCTTCGAGCAGTTGTCGGCCGCCGGTCTGGACCGGTTGGGCGCAGAGGTATCGCTGCCGGTGGAGTTCTCCCGCGGGTGCTGGTGGGGTGCGAAGACGCACTGCACTTTCTGCGGCCTGAACGGGGCCACCATGCGTTATCGCAGCAAGCACCCCGATTCCGTGGCGGGTGAACTCCGGCACATGATGGACCGCTACGGCGTGCTTGATTTCTTCGCGGTCGACAACATTCTCGACCTCGGTTACCTCGATACGGCTCTCCCGGCCGTCGAGGAACTGCATTCGGACCATTCCCTGTTCTTCGAGGTCAAGGCGAACATGGAATGGGCGGACATTCGCAGGATGCGTCGGTCCGGGGTGCGATCGGTGCAGCCGGGAGTCGAGAGTCTGAGCACCGAAGGGCTGCGCGCGCTGCGCAAGGGGGCCACCGCCTTCTTGAACGTGCGATTCCTGCTCGGCTGCGCCGAATACGACGTGCGGGCGGACTGGAACATCCTCACCGGCTACCCCGGGGAGACGCCGGCGTCCATCCTGGCCCAGCTCGACCTGGTGGCCTCGCTGTCGCACCTGACCCCGCCGCACGTCACGCTGATCCGCTTCGACCGCTTCAGTCCCTACGTGGAGGCCCCGGGCTCCTACGGCCTGGAGCTGACCAAGCCGTTCCCCGGCTACCGCTTCGCCTACCCGGAGCTCTCCGAGGCGGACCTGTGGAACATCGCCTACCACTTCGAAGGGGAGTTCACCGACGACCCCCGCAACGCCGAGTTGCGCCGGCGCCTGGCCGCGCGCATCCGGCTGTGGCGCAACCGCCACGAGGGCGCCTCCTTCACCTACCGGCTGGGCTTCGCCTGCGTCGTGCTCGACGACCGGCGCCCCGGCCTGCGGCAGCAGCGGGTCACCCTGAACGGGGACCAGGCCCGGCTGTTCCGCGCGGTGATCGGCGGCACCCGTTTCCGAGACCTCCAGGCCCAAGGGTGGGATGGGCCGCGCTGGGAGGCCACGCTCGAGCTGCTGCAGTCCTGGCAGCGGCGGCGCTGGGTGATGATCGAGGGCACCAAGGTGATCGCGCTGGCCGTGCGCCAGCAGCCCTCGGCTTACCGCACGCCGCCCGCCAAGGGTGCGCCGAAGCGGGCACGGACCCAGATTCCGCTCACCCTCACCAGCCCCGCCACGCGCCGTTGACGGCGCGGGGCGGCGGAATATCCCGTCCGTACGACGCACCAGAGGGGAGGGAAAATGGGACCGGTTGTCGTGTTCGACTGCATGACCGCAGATTTCCTGAACGACGACCCCAACAACGCCGAGCTGAGCGATCTGGAACTGCGCGAGCTCGAGTCGTGGGGCACCTGGTCGGACGAGGTCGAGACGACCTCGTAGGCCGACGGCGGTAAGCGTCCGGAGGTCGCGTCCCCACCCGATGGGCAGGGCGTGGCCGGTCGACGGGCGGGGAGAACAGGGAGGAGGGCGATGACCGTGACAGCGGTGGTGACGTGCGCGCTACGCGGGGTCGAGTACCAGGCGTTCCCGGCGGGACGCACGGTCACCGTCCGGTGCGCGGTCGTCGTCGACACGGCGACGGCGGAGGGCTACGGCACTGCCGAGACCGAAGCCGTCGCGCGGCTCAAGGCGCTGTCCGAAGCCGTCGAGCGGCTGCTCGCGTGTACCCCCTTCGCCCTGATCGCCCGCCCGTCGACCACCCGCGCCGCCGAGGACGGCGCCGCACCGGAGCCCGACGGCGCGCGTACGGCCCCGCCCGGGTGCCGCCTGCGCCGCTACCGGGCGCTCGACAACGGGCCGGACCTGTCGGTTCCGCTGTTCTGGTCCGCGCCGTGGGTGGCGGGTGCGGAGCTGGCCGAGGGCACGCTGACCCCGCCGGTGGCGCGGCTGTCCAGCACGATCGGCTGGGCGGTGGCGCCGACGCCTGCGGCGGCGCTGCGCGGGGCGGTGCTGGAGCTGACCGAACTGCTCGACCACGGTGCCTTCCTCTACCGTTCGCTGGCCGACTCGCCGGGCGGGCGGAGCACAGCGGAGGCGGACGGACCCGGGGTGGAGATCATCCCCATCTCGTTCGTCGGTGGCACCCCGGTGGTGCTGGCCGTGGCCCGCGCCGGCCGGCGGATGCCCGCCACCGGCCTGGGGGCGGCGGAGACCGTCGCCGGCGCCACCGAGCGCGCGCTGCTGGAACTGGCCCAGGCCGAGACCATGTGGCGGGCCAACGAGACGGCGGTCCCGGCCGAGCGGTACTTCCTGCGCCGCTTCGAGCGGTGGCCCTTGCTCCTGCGCTGCGCCACCCTCGACTTCGATCCGGTCGCGGCTCCCGCCCCCGACGGCGCTCCCGCTCCGCCCGAGCAGGAGTTGGCCGCCGCGGGCGTGCGGGTCTGGGCCGACACGGGGGAGCTGGAGGTCACCGTGCCCGACGCGCCCCCCGCCCTAATGCACTTCGCACACGCCGTCTCCCGGCCGCAGCCGCTTCTGGGCCTCGTCCGCGCTGGCATTCCCGTCTTTGACATGGGGGAAGTGAGGAAGACCCTTGACGACCGAGCACGCAGACCACGACCTGTTGGCCGCCGCCTTGCTGGGCGGGGCGCAGCGCGATGACGTCCCTCCAGAGCGGGAGACGCCCATCGGCACCGCGCTCACCGCGGTCCGCGACTGGCTGACCGCCGAGCGGCTCACGCCCGACATCCGCAAGTACGGCCCGGACAGCGCGCCCACCTACGAGGTGCGGCTGCACGACGCGGACGGAGCGCTCTGCTCCCGCAGCTCCGGCAAGGGGCTGGGCCACCGCAGCCTGGCCAGCGCCCTCTTCGAGAGCGCCGAGCACTACCACCTGGACTGGCGGCGTGACGCGGGTTCCGGCGGGAGCGGGTTCATGCCCGGACGGGCGGTGGCCGAGCAGCCCACCGCGCGCCGCTCGGCCCTGCTGCGGCGGCTGGGCGGGATCCTGCCGGACAATTCGGTCTTCACCCGCGAGTACGTCCCGGTCGCCACCGCCTTCGGCGAGAGCGGCGGCACCTCCCACCGCCAGCCGGTCTTCCTGCGCGACGGCGGGTACCGCAACTGGCCGCACCCCGACGACGACGGCGGCTTCCGGCCCCTGTGGCACTACACCTCCAGCGCGGGTTACGCCGCGGGCACCACCCTCTTCGAGGCGCTGGTGCACGCGCTCAACGAGGTGATCGAGCGGGACGCCTGGTCGTGCCAGATCGCCCGCAGCTACTTCGGGATGGGCGCGCCCGACCTGGTGGCGGTCGACCCGGCGACGCTCCCGGCGGACCTGCGGGCCCTGACCGACAGCGTGGAGGAGCTGACCGGGGCGCCGATCCTCATCGTGTCGATCGCCTGCGACACCGGCGTGCCCGCGTACGTGGTCTGCGACGGCAGCGCGGACGAGCAGATCCGGCTCATCGGCAGCGGCGCCTCGCCCGTGCGGTCCTACGCCCTGCAACGCGGGCTGCTGGAGTACCTCCAGGTGCGCACCATGTTCCGGTACGGTCCGGTGGACGCGGGCACCGAGGCCGCGCAGATCACCACCGCGCTGGCCCGCTACCCGCGCCACCTGGCCGCCGCCCGTTTCGACGTACGCGAACTGCCGCGCCGCACCGAGCCCTTCCGCGCCGAGGACGGCCTCCCCGAGGAGGCCCCGCCCGAACAGCTGCTGCGCCACCTGGTCGACCGGCTGGCCGCGGTCGGGGTGCACGCCTACTACCGGGTGCTGACCCGGCCGGGTGCCATCACCGTCGTCGATGTCGTGGCGCCGGGCCTGGAACTGCTCGACAAGGCCCGTGCGGGCTACCCGGTGCTGCCCACCGGGCGGCTCGGCGAGGCGATGGCCGGGCAAGGGGGCGCGCGGGCATGAAACTCGTCCTCGTCGCGCCCCCGTGGAACAGCCTCTACCGCCCGTCCATCCAGGTCGCCTCGCTGATGGCGCTGGCCGTCAAGTCCGGGGGCGGCCCGGTGGCCGCGGAGTACATCTACCTGGACTGGTTCGAGTTCGCCGTCAAGGAGCTGGACTGCGGGCCGGAGCGGTTCGCCACCGTCTACGACACCATCGGCGAGGAGCTCTACGGCCTCGGTGTCGGCGACTGGATCTTCGGGCGTGGCCTACCCGGGGCGCGCGACGAGGACGAGGACACCGCCCGCGCCGAGTACGCCGCGTTCCTGCGGGAGCGCGGTGTCTCCGGTGAGTTGGTGGACTTCGTGCTGGCGATGCGCGCCGGGGCCCCCCGGTTCGTCGCCGAGACCGCCGAGCGGCTGCTGGCCACCGGCGCGCAGGGCTTCGGCTTCACCACCTCGTTCAGTCAGCTCGTGCCCGCCCTGGCCGTCGGCAGGGCCATCAAGGACCGCGCCCCGGACCGGCTGATCTTCCTCGGCGGCGCGAACTGCGACCGGCCGATGGGCGAGGCGGTCATGCGCACCTACCCGTTCGTGGACCTGGTCGTGCAGGGCGAGGGGGAGGCCGCGGTGGCCGCGCTCTGCGCCGCCGAGGGCCCGGACACGCCGATCTCGGCGTCGGGGGTGGTGGTCCGCGACGGCTCCCGGCTGGTGGTCACCGCGCCGGTGGTGCAGTCGGTCGACGCGGTGCCGGTGCCCCGCTACGACGACTACTTCCGCCGGCTGGGCGAGCTGCCCTGGACCGAGCTGATCCGCCCGAACGTGGCGCTGCCGTTCCAGATGTCGCGCGGCTGCTGGTGGGGCGAGAAGATGCACTGCACCTTCTGCGGCGAGAACGGCAGCGGCATGCCCTACCGCAGCAAGTCGGGCCGGCAACTGGTGCACACGCTGCGCGAGCTGACCGAGCGGCAGGGCGTGCTCGACACGTACGCGGTGGACACGATCCTGGCCAAGGACGACAACGGCCTGGCGGAGCTGGCCGAGGCCGAGGTCGACGTCACCACGTTCTTCGAGGTCAAGGCGAACCTCGGGCCCAAGGCGCTCGGGCAGTTGCGGGCCGCCGGGGTGATGACCGTGCAGCCCGGCATCGAGAGCCTGAGCACCGGCTCGCTGAGGCTGCTCCGCAAGGGCGCCACCGCCTTCCACAACCTGCGGTTCCTGGTGCTCTGCCGGGAACTGGGCATCGAGGTCGGCTGGAACCTGCTCTCGGCGATGCCGGGGGAGCAGGCGGGGATGCTGGAGGAACAGCTACAGCTGATCCCCTTCCTGTCGCACCTGGACCCGCCGTCCACGGTGAGCAAGGTCCGGGTCGACCGTTACAGCCCGTACTTCGAGAAGCCCGATGAGTTCGGCATCGAGCTGCGCGGTCCGGAGGCCAAGTACCGGTACGTCCACCCCGGCGCCGAGGTCGACCGGGCCGGGCTGGCCTACTCGTTCGACCACGACGAGCCGGCCGCCGCCGACGGCGAGCTGCTGCTGGCGCTACGGCGCAGGCTCGGCGCCCGGGTGGGGCTGTGGAAGAAGCTGCACGAGCAGTCCCGCTTCACCTACCGGCTCGGCCCCACGGTCACCGCGGTCCACGACCACCGCCCGCACGTGGGCCGGGGCCGGCAGGTGCTGCGCGGCTGGGAGAACGTCCTGTTCCGCGGGTTCGCCCACGGGGGACGGATCACCCAGGCGGTGGCGACCGCCGTCGAGGCGGGTGCCACGGAGGAGCAGGCCCGGGAGAAGCTGACCGGGTGGGCCGACTGCGGCTGGGTGTTCCTGGAGGCCCCGCACGGCCTGGTGCTGGCCGTGCACGACAGCGGCCGCGACGATCTGGGCCGCGCCATCGCCCTGGGAGGCCGCAGTGAGACAGCCTGACCTGGAACCCTTCGAGACCGCCTCCGCCGACGGCGCCCGGCTGCGCGGAATACGCAGGCCGGGTTCGGGGGAGCCGATCGTGCTGGTGCACGGCGTGGCGATGGACCGGCGGATCTGGGTCGACTCGGGGTTCCTCGACGCGTTGCCCGACGCCGACATCCTCGCCCTGGACCTGCGGGGGCGCGGGGCCAGCGAGCGCGTCGGCGCCCCGGAGCGGCACGGCATCGACCGGCACGTCGAGGACGTCCGGGCGGTGATGGACCTCTTCGGCCACCCCGGCTACGCCGTGTTCGGCGTCTACTTCGGCGGGCGCACGGCCCTCCAGGTGGCTGCCGCCGACGCGCGCGTGACCCGCGCCTACTCCTTCTGCGCGCACGCGGAGGCCGTGGAGCTTCCCGACGACGCGGTGGAGGAGGAAGCGGCGGCGATCGAGGCCCCCGACGGGTGCCGCTACCTCACCGACCACTTCCGCCGCGTCGGCGCCCCGGACTGGATGGTCGAGGCGTGCACCCGGGTCGACCTGCCGGAGCTGGCGGCGGTCACCCGCGGCCTGTGGCACGGCTCGGCCCGGGGCGTCGAGCGCCGACACTCCGGCCAGGACCTCGTGCTGATCACCGCCGAGGGCGACGCCGAGCTGGACGTCTTCACCGTGGGTGAGCGCCGCCTCGACGCCCGGCTCTGGCTGGTGGACAGTCCCACCCGGGTCAAGGCGGCGCACCGGCTCGCCGAGGTCGGGGCGCGGGTGGCGGCCGAGATCGCCGGACGCGCCGCCGGGACGGGGGTCAGGTGAAGCCCAGCGAGGACGCACAGTGGCGGCTGCGGGTCGGGCTGCTCCCCGTCGGTGACCCGCAGGCGGAGGCGCTGCGGGCGCTCGCGGCCCGGCCCCGCTCCCACCGCATCCCCGCCGTCGCGGCGGTCGATCCGGCCACCGGCCGTCCCGGGCCCGCCCGGGACCTGGTGGTCTCCGACGGCGGGCTGGTCGAGGGTCTGCCCGCCGACGGGCCCGCCCGGTGGTACGCGCTGCCGGGGTTCGTGGACTCGCACGCGCACGTGTCCTCGGCAGGTGACCTCATCGGCCTGCTCACCCATGGCGTGACCGGCTACCGGCAGCTCTGGGGCGAGCCCGCGCACCGCTACACGGCGGGCGTGCACCGCGCCCGGACGGCCGTGGTCCCGCGCGCCTGGGTGAGCACGGCCGTGGTCGACGGCCCGGGCACCCGGGTGCCCGGCGGGGCGATGGTGGTGGACGACCCGCGCTCGGCCGACCACGTCCTCAACGAAGCCCTCGGCTTCGCCTTCGACGGGATCAAGGTCTACGACGACCTGGAGCCCGCCTGGTTCGCCGCGATCACCGCCGCCGCCGACCGGGTGGGCCTCCCCGTCGTCGGGCATGCCCCCGAGCGGGTGCCGTTCGCCGAGGCGCGCGCCGCGATGTGGTCCACCGAGCACCTCTACGGACTGGTGCCGAACGTCTTCCGGCTGCCCGCCGACCGGCGCTGGGCGGTGCTGGCCGCCGCCCTGGACCGCGTGGAGCCCCACGTCGTCGCCCTGGCCGAGGGGTTCGCGGGCCGCTTCGCCTGCCCCACCCTGGTGACCTGGCGGGCGCTGACCGGCGAGCGGCGGTGGACCCGTCCGTCGCCCACGGCCCTCGCCCTGGCCGACGCGGGTCGGGTCCGCGCGTGGACCTCGGCCGCCCGGGAGGCGCTGGGGCTCGACCGCGCCGCCGCGGCCGAGCGCGGCGCCCTGGTGGACCGGCTCGGCGGCCTGGTCCACGCCCTGGCGGACGCGGGCGCGCGGCTGCTGGTCGGCACCGACTGCGGCAACCCGTTCGTGGTGGCGGGGCCGTCGTTCCACAAGGAGCTGGCCGAGCTGCACCGCGCGGGCCTGCCCTTCGCCGCCCTGCTGCGGGCGGCGACCACCGACGCGCACGCCGCGATGCGCTGGGGCACGGCCGAGGCGGCGGCCGACCTCGTGCTCTACCGCAGGCCGCCCGAGGCGGTGGCCGAACTCGCGCGCCCGGACGCCGTGCTGGTCGACGGCGTGCTGCTCGACGCCGGTGACCTCGACGAGCTCTGGTCCGTGCGGCTGACCGCCGCCGGGCTGGCCGACGGGGTCTGGCCGAGGGGTGGGCTCGACCCGGCCCCCGCTGTTCAACGAAAGAAGGAGAGAGCTGGTGCAGGTTGACAAGTGCCCGGTCACCGGAGCGACCGGGGCGGTGGACTCGGTGGACTTCGACTTCTTCGCCGCGCCGCAGGCGTACCGGCGCGTCGCCGCGGGACACGCCCGCGACGGGGCGTTCCACAGCTCGCACGGCGAGAGCTTCTGGGTCCTCTCCAGCTACGAGGGGATCTGCGCGGCCTTCCGCGACGAGGACACCTTCAGCGTGTCCCGGGTCAGCGCCAACGCGGGAGCCGACGAGGAGCGCTGGATCCCGCTCACGATCCAGGGCAGCAGGCACAACGAGTGGCGGCGGCGGCTGGCGGCCTGGTTCACTCCCCAGCGCGCCCGGGACCTGACCCCCGCGATCCGGGAGAACGCCCGGCGGCGTATCTCGGCCCTCGTCGACCGTGGCGAGGTCTCCTTCTCCGACGAGTTCGCCCGGCCGTACGTGATGGAGAACCTGATGCTCGCCGTCGGCTGGCCGCTCGCCGACCTCGACCATCTGCTCGCCATCGACGTGGCGATGATCCGCTCCCGCGAGGCGCCGGACCCGCGCCAGGCGTTCAACGCCGAGACGGCCTTCCCCGCCCTCCAGGAGTACGTGCGGCGGCACGTGGAGCGGCGCCGCGCGGAGCCGGTCGAGGGGGACCTGACCAGCGCCACCTTCGGCTGGGAGATCGACGGCGTCCCGGTCAGCGACGCCGACCGCGAGTCCCTGCTCACGGTGCTCTTCCTCGCCGGGGTGGACTCGACGGTCAACCACATGGCCAACAGCATCCAGCACCTCGCCCACCACCCCGACGACCGCCGCCGCTTCCTGCGCGACCCCGGCATCCGCCCCGCCGCGCTGGAGGAGTTCCTGCGGGCCAACTCCTGCATGTACCCGGGCCGGCTGGCCACCCGCGACGGCGCGGCCGGGGTGGCGTCCGAGGGCTCCACCGTGCTGCTGCCGCTGGCCCTGGCGAACTACGACCCGGCGGTCTTCCCCGAACCGGAGCGGGTGGACTTCGACCGCGAGCACAACCCGCACATCGCCTTCGGCACCGGCCACCACCAGTGCCTCGGTGCCGCGTACGCCCGGGCGCAGATCCTCACCGCCTGGGAGGAGTGGCACGCGCTGATCCCCGACTACCGGCTGCCCGACCCGGCGGCCGAGCCGCCCTTCCTGCGCAACGTCTACGACCTGCGCGTCATCTGGTGAGGAACCCATGAGCGACGCCGGCCGCGCGGCACTCGTGTCGATGCCCTGGAACAACGTCCACCGGCCGTCGATCCAGGTCGGCACCCTGCGGTCGGTGGCCGAGGCGGAGGGCTGGGAGGTGGTCTCCGACTACGCCTACCTCAGCTTCTACGCCCTGGCCGAACGGATGCTCGGCCTGTCGGCCGCGGACTGGTCCGCCGCGTACGCGCGGGTGTCCGAGGGCCTGTACCACCTGTCGGTCGGAGACTGGGTGTACGCCCGCCGTGGGGCGGGCGACGCCGAGCGCGCCGCCTACTACGTGCTGCTCCGCGACCGGGGGATCACCGAGGACGAGATCGCCCTGGTCGACGCCCTGCGCGCGGTCGCCGACCGGCACGTGACCGAGACCGCCGAGGGCCTGCTCCGCGCCGATCCGCAGATCATCGGCTTCACCAGCACCTTCAGCCAGAACGGCCCGACCCTGGCGGTGGCCGAGCGGCTGCGCGAGGCGGGCTACTCCGGGACCATCGTGCTCGGCGGCAGCAACTGCGAGGGCCCGATGGGCCGTACCCTGCTGGCGAAGTTCCTGGCCGTGGACGCGGTGGTGGACGGGCCGGGGGAGGACGCCTTCGCCGCGCTGCTGCGGCAGGTCGCGGCCGGCGGTCCGCTCGTCGGCGGGGGCCGGCTGGTGGTACGTGGGGACGCCGCGCCCGCAGCCCGCGCCCTGCCAGCCCCACCCGTCCCGCGCAACGGTGATCAGCTCAGCGTGCCCCGGCCCAACTACGACGGGTTCTTCGAGCAGCTGCGCGCGGTCGGCCTGCACGGCCTGGAACCCGATATCACCCTCCCGGTGGAGTTCTCCCGTGGCTGCTGGTGGGGCGCGAAGACGCACTGCACCTTCTGCGGGCTCAACGGCGCGACCATGAACTACCGCAGCAAGCACCCGGACTCGGTGGCCGAGGAGCTGCGCTACCTGATGGACCGCTACGGGGTGCTCGACTTCTTCGCCGTGGACAACATCCTCGACCTCGGCTACCTGGAGACCGCGCTGCCCCGGGTGGAGCGGCTGCGCACCGACCACTCGCTCTTCTTCGAGGTCAAGGCGAACATGGACTGGGCGCAGATCCGCGCGGTCCGCCGCGCGGGCGTGCGCTCGGTGCAGCCCGGAATCGAGAGCCTGAGCACCGAGGGGCTGCGCGCGCTGAAGAAGGGAGCCACCGCGTTCCAGAACGTGCGGTTCCTGCTGGGCTGCTCGGAGTTCGGCGTCCTGCCGGTATGGAACATCCTCACCGGGTACCCGGGCGAGACGCCCGCCTCACTTCTGGCCCAGATCAACCTGGTGGCCTCGCTGACCCACCTGGAGCCGCCGGACGCCGACATCCTGGCCATCCACTTCGACCGGTTCAGCCCGTACGTGGAGCGGCCCGGGTCCTTCGGTCTGACCCTGTCGGAGCCCTTTCCCGGCTACCGCTTCGCCTACCCGGCGCTGTCCGACGAGGAACTGTGGGACATCGCCTACCACTTCGAGGGCGACTTCGACGACGACGCCCGCAACGCGGAGCTGCGTACCCGGCTGGCCGCGCGGGTGCGGCTCTGGAAGGCCCACCACCGCGGCGCCCGGTTCAGCTATCGGCTGGGCTTCAGTTCGGTCGTGCTCACCGACCAGCGGCCCGGTCTGCCCGGAGGCGACGCCGTGCTCAGCGGGGAGGAGGCCCGCCTGTTCCGCGCCCTGATCGGTGGGACCCGCTTCCGCGATCTGCAGGCGCAGGGCTGGTCCGGCGCGCGCTGGGAGCCGACCCTGGAGCTGCTGCACGCGTGGCAGCGCCGCCGCTGGGTGTTCATCGAGGGGACCAAGGTGATCGCCCTGCCCGTGCGGCACCGGCCCTCGGCGTACCGCACGCCGCCTGCGGAGAGCAGCGTCCGTCGGCCCCGCACGGCCGTCCCGGTCACGCTGGAAGCGCCGACGGTGCGTACCTGACCCCGCCGGGACGGCACCGGTTTCCGGACCGGAGCGGCCGTTGGCGACTGCTACGTTGTGCAAGTGGACGAACCCGGAAACGGGTTGGCCCGGAAGCGATCGATGCCGCCCAGCGATCCCGAGGCGAGGTGCCCTGTGCCCACTGTCGACCTTGAGCCGCCGACCGGCTCCGCCGAGCGCCCGCCGTCCTGCGGCGACATCGTCGGACTGCTCGCCGAGCCGGCGCGCCGTGCCGCGTTCGCCGCGCTCGTGCTCGGCGCGCGCACCGTGGGGTCGGTGGCGGAGCAGGCGGGCCTGACCCAGAAGGCCGCGGCGAGCGCGCTGCGCAAGCTGGTGGACGGCGGGATCGCCGCCGAGAACCGCGAGACCCACTCGTACGCCCCGGTGCAGGACGCCTTCCGTCGCGCGGTCCAGGCCGAGGTCCGGGTCGCCGGCCGGAGCGGCGGGAACGGCGCGGGCGCGTACTTCCGCCGTGGCCGGATCACCGCCATCCCCGGCGACGCCGAGATCCGCTCCCGGGTGTTGGCCGTGGTGGCCGACGCCTTCACCCCCGGCGAGGTGTACCCCGAGACCCGGGTCAACGCCCTCTGCGGCGAGTGGTTCGACGACTGGGTGACCCTGCGCCGCGCCCTGGTGGACGAGGGCCTGCTCAAGCGCAACCACGCCGGCACCGCCTACGAGCGCGCCTGAGCCGTGGCGGTCGTCGCCGTGACGGCGGTCGCCGGTGCCGGGCCCGCCGACGCGGTGGCCCTGCCCTGGCACCGTGGTCCGCGCCCCGGGACGTTCGCCCTGCGCCGCGGCTTCACCGGCCGCGCGGGCCAGGTGGTCGCCGAGCCGGACCCCGACGGCCGGACGGTGCTGCTCACCGTGGGCCTCGGGCCCGCCGGGGCGGCCACTGCGGCGACCTTCCGCCGGGCGGCCGTCGCCGCCGTCCGCGCCGCGGGCCCCGCCCGCACCCTCCGGCTGGACCTGGCCGAGGCCGAAGGCGGTCCGGTGCCCGCGCCCGCCCGCGCCCGCGCGGTGGCCGAGGGGGCGGTGCTGGCCGCGTACCGCTACGACCGGCACCGCTCCGGCCCCGCCCAGCCGCTGACCGAGATCACCGTCCGCACCGCCCATCCCGAGGCGGTGGCCGAGGGCGTGGCCGTCGCCGAGGGGGTCTGCCTGGCCCGCGACCTGGTGAACAGCCCGGGAGGGGAGCTGCCCCCCACGGAGTTCGCCCGCCGCGTCGCGGGGCTCGCGGGCGGGCCGCTCTCCTGCACCGTGCACGAGGGGGAGGCGCTGATCGCCCTGGGCATGGCGGGCCTGCTGGCGGTGGGTCGGGGGTCGGCCGAACCGCCGTGCCTGGTGGAGATCCGCTATGCGCCGCCGGTCCGCGCGCGCGAGGTGACCCTGGTGGGCAAGGGCATCACCTTCGACTCGGGCGGCCTCTCCCTCAAGAGCCAGCAGGGGATGTGCGCGATGAAGTCCGACATGGGCGGCGCCGCAGCGGTCGTCGGCGCGGTGTCGGCCGCCGTCGCGCTGGGCCTGCCGGTCGGGCTGCGGGCGCTGCTGCCCCTGGCCGAGAACATGCCCGGCCCTGCCGCCGTGCGCCCGGGTGACGTCGTCCGGCACGCCGACGGGACGACCACGGAGATCCTGAACGCGGACAACGAGGGCCGGGTGGTCCTGGCCGACGCCCTGCTGCTGGCCAGGGACCCGGCCCCCGATGCCCTGATCGACGTGGCGACCCTCACCGCGTCGGTCGCCCACGCCCTCGGCACCAGGGCCGCGGCCCTCTTCACCGGGGACGAGGCGCTCGCGGCGGAACTTCTCGGGGCCGCGTCGCGGGCGGGCGAGCCCCTCTGGCGCCTGCCGCTGCTGGGGTCCGAGCGCCGCCACCTCGGCTCGTCCGTGGCCGACCGGGCCAACGCCTCCCACCGCCCCGGGGACGCGATCCAGGCGGCGCTCTTCCTCCGGGACTTCGTGGCCCCGGAGACCCCCTGGGCCCACCTCGACCTCGGGTCGGCGGCCTTCAACGAGGAATCCCCGCACGATGAGACGCCCCACGGCGCCACCGGCTTCGGCGTACGGACCCTGGTCGAACTGCTGCGCGGCGCGGGCGCCTGACCGGTGCCCGCGCCTCCGCTCCGCCCGGTCCCGTCCCGGCCGTGACTCCCCACCCGGCTTCGGGAGTCACGGCCCCCGTCGACGGACCTTGATGTCGTCGAGGTCGGTCGACACGGAACTGAGGTCCTGAGACCCGGCACCGAGTGTTCGGACGGCGGCCGCGGCGAGTGCCTCCGCCCTGCCGATCACGACTTCGGCCCTGTCCTCCTCGGTGGCCGGGACGAGGCAACGGAAGGTGAACGCGAGCAGGGCGCGTTCGTAGGTCACCGTGCCGTCCTCGGTGAATCTGGCCTGGAACACGTCGTGCTCGTCGGCCTTGGCGAGCAGCCTGGCTCGCTGGTCGTCGTCGAGCGGGGCGAACCTGCCGCGCACGATGACCTGATAGGTCTTGCGGGACATTGCGGGGGCCTCCGGAAGCGGGGTGGGCGTCAGGACATCGTCGGTCGCCGCGGCTGGCGCGGCAGGAGGAAGAGCAGGCAGATCACCCCTGCCAGACCGCCGGCCGCCCAGTACAGCGTCTCGCTGAACGTGGCGACGAACGTCCGCTCGCGGATGTCGGTGAGGGCCGTGCCGACTGCGGCCTGCTGGCCGGGGTCGCCGCCACCGGCGAGGGAACGACAGCTGTCCGGTACGGCCGTGAGGTCCGCTTGACCGAGCGAGTCGATGGCGCAGATCTTGATCGCCGCCTGCCCCGGCGCCGCTGCCTGAACGGCCGGCACCACCCTGTCGGCCTGCGGCCCGGCGTTGCCGGCGAGAGCGGAGAAGAAGATGCCGCCGATGATCGCCACGCCCAGGGCCGCGCCCAGCTGGCCGGCTGCGTTGATCAGGCCGGACGCGGAACCCGCCTCCCGGGGCTGGACCTCGGTGAGGGTCATGCCTGTCAGCGGGGCGAGCAGCATGCCCATGCCCGAGCCCAGGAGCAGCATCGGCGCCACGGCGTGCCATGACGTGATCGCGGATCCGACGTGCTGCGCCGTCCAGGCGTAGAGCAGGAGGCCGGTCAGCATCATCAGCGCACCCGCGAACAGGCAGTTGCGTCCGTACCGGGGGAACAGCTTGCGCACGGCGTAGTTGCCGGCGATCGGGACGCCCAGCGAGAACGGGATCGCGGTCAGGCCGGTGTGCAGGGCCGACCAGCCGAGACCGCCCTGCAGGTAGAGCGTCCAGGTGAGGAAGAAGCCGGCCGGAATGCAGCTGAAGAGCAGTTGGGTGCCGATGCCGGCGCCGAACGTCCGGATCCGGAACAGCGACAGCACCACCAGCGGCGACCCGTCCTTGCGGGTCTTGTGGCGCTCGTAGACCACGAACAGGGCGAGAACGGGGACGGAGGCGACGAGCGCGACGATGCTCCACGCGGGCCAGCCGAGCTCCCGGCCCCGAAGCAGGGGCAGCAGCAACAACAGCAGCCCGACGATCGCCAGCACCATGCCGACGATGTCCAGTCGGGTGTTGCGTGGCGACCTGGACTCACGCATCCACAGCGAGGCGGCGACCAGGGCCGCCGTGCCGATCGGCAGGTTGACCGCGAAGATGGTCCGCCAGCCCAGGTCGAACGGGTTCCAGTGGATGAGCACCCCGCCCAGGAGCGGTCCGGCGACGATGGCCAGGCCGATCATGCTGGCGTACAGGCTGACGACCCGGCCGATCTCCTGCGGCGGGAACGTGACGTGGATGATCGCCAGGACCTGCGGCACCATGATCGCGGCGGCGATCCCCTGCAGCACCCGGGAGCCCACCAGCATCTCGGAGCTCGGGGCGAGGGCGCACAGGGCGGACGCCAGAACGAAGCTGGCGACCCCGGTCAGGAACATCTTCTTGCGACCGAAGATGTCGCCGAGCCGTCCTCCGGTGATCAGGATGACCGCGAAGCACAGCGTGTAGCCGACGGTCAACGCCTGGATGGCGGCCGACGAAGCGCCGAGATCCTCCTGAATGCTCGGGATCGCCACCGTGACGATGTTGACGTCGAGCAGGTCCATGAAGGTCGCGACGAGCAGGACCATCAGCGCCAGCCAGCGCTTGGGATCCAGCTCGGGGGCGTCGACGACAGGCGGTTCGGCGGCGTGGGCCGGCCGTGCCGTCTGCACTTCCTCGCTCATTGCTCGCACTCCAGTTCTCCGGTTGGTCCGTGGCGGCCGTGGTGGCCGGCCACGGGTTCATGGGCGAGGGGTGTCGTTCCCGGGGTCGGGCAGGTCGGCGGGGTTGTTCGTGCCGGCCCGGGCCAGGGCGGTCCAGGACCTCATCAGGAGATCCACCACGTCCATGACGTTTCCGGCGGTGTCGTCGGGCGAGAGAGCGCGCTGGATGGACAGCCCGTCGTCCAGTGCGTGCACGATCAGGGCCAGCAGCTCCACCGGTGCGGGTGGCGTGACCGAGCGGGCGGCGAAGCCCTGCGCGAGCGCCTGGGTCATCGCCTCGCGGGAACGCCGCTCGCGATCGGCCAGCAGCGGCAGCATCTCCGGATCGCGCAGCCCGTAGAGCCAGAGCTCGGTGCGCAGCGCCAGCCAGCTCGCGAAGTTCTTGTCCCGCTCGCGGTGCCAGCCCCGCAGGTGCTCGATCGTCTCCTCGAACGAGCCCGCCCGCCGGCTGAGCGCCTGGACCTCCTCCAGCTCGTGCTCGGTCCGCTGTTCCAGCAGGGCCAGGACCAGCTCGTGCTTGCCGTCGAAGTTGCCGTAGAACGCGCCCCGGGTGTAGCCGGCGCGCTCGACGATCTGCTCGACCGAGGTGCCGTTGACGCCGCACTCGGCGAACAGCTCGGCGGCCGCCTGCAGCAGCTCCTTACGCGTGATCTCACGGCTCTCCTGCCGCGTCAGCCTTTTATTGATGACGATCGACCCCCTCCGGGAACTCAGATACAGTATCGTATGCTGATACGGTGCCGTATCCGAACACCGGCAAATCCGGCTCGAAGCCACGTCATCGGATGCGAGCCGGTAGCCGCGCGCGGGTCGGACGTCACGAGCGATCGAAGGGGATGATGGTGGCCGGAACGTTCGACTGGACGGATGTCGAGTTCGACCTGTCCGACGAGAGCTTCGTGACCGACCGCGAGGCCGGGGAGCGCTGGATCGGCGCCCCTCGCCCTGTCTGCCCGGGCCGCTTCTCCGACGGCAACGACGTGTACGTCGTGACGCGGTACGAGGCGGTCCGCAGCCTGTTCGCCGACCGCCGGGTCAGCAACCACCCGCCGGAGGGGGTGCACCTCGACAGCATGCGCAGGCGCGGCGTGCCCGAGGAGCTGCTGAAGTACTTCGACTCCACCATCATGACGATGGTGCCGGACGACCACCGCCGCGTCCGCGCCCTGATCGACAGGGCGTTCTCCCTGCGCCGGGTCCGTTCGCTCCGTCCCCGGATCGAGGCCCTGGCCAGTGACCTCCTCGACCGGATGGATCCGGGGGGAGAGGCCGACCTGGTCGCTGACTACGCGCACCCGATCTCCACCACCGTGATCTGCGAGCTGCTCGGCGTCGACGACGAGTATCGGGACCAGTGGCTGAAGTGGACGGAGGCGTTCACGACCTTCATCCGGCCGGACCCGAAGCTGCTGCCACCCGCGCTGCGCGGCATGGTCGACACGGTTGTGAAGCTGATCCACGCGCGTCGTGTCAAGCCCGGTGACGACCTGATCTCCGACCTGGTCCGGGTCAGTGACGAGACCGAGCAGCTCGACGAGGTGGAGCTGGTCGCCCTGGTGCTCGTCCTCGTGCAGGCCGGCCTCGACACGGTCCGGCACTCGATCTCCCTCAGCTTCTTCTACCTGCTGAGCCACCCCGAGCAGCTGGAGCTGGTCAGGACGCAGCCCGAGCACACCGGTCGGGCGGTGCGGGAGCTGATGCGCTACTCCG
Organism: Micromonospora rubida; assembly: GCF_009908295.1. Classification (GTDB taxonomy): domain Bacteria; phylum Actinomycetota; class Actinomycetes; order Mycobacteriales; family Micromonosporaceae; genus Micromonospora; species Micromonospora rubida. The sequence continues at coordinate 810,425 of NZ_JAAALO010000001.1, read as the reverse complement.
GCCCGATCAAGATGGCGCTGCCCCGCTTCGCCGTGGAGCCGATCGAGATCGACGGGGTGACGATCCCGAAGGACGGCCAGATCCAGCTCGTGGTGGGCGCGGCCAACAACGATCCGGAGCGCTTCGCGGACCCCCGGACCCTGGACGTCACCCGGGCCGACAATCCTCAGCTCAGCTTCGCGGCGGGGGACCACTACTGCCCGGGGGCGGCCCTCGCGACGGCGGAGACGGAGATCGCGTTGAACGAGCTGTTCGCCCGGTTCCCCGGCGTGCGGCTCGCCGCCGATCCCGAGGAGGTGGGCCCGAGGTTCCTCCGGGCGGTCTCCCGTCTGCCGGTCCGGCTGAGGTGAGCGCGGCGCGGTCCGGAGCCTGATTTCTCTTTTCTCGTGTCAGTGACCAGTAGGGTGGATTCTGTTGCAGAGAGTAATGGGAACGCAGTACCTGACTCCCTTGCGGGAGGGCGGTTCCCTACCCGGGGTGGTGGAGGCGGACAACGACGGGACCTACGTCGTGAAGTTCCGCGGAGCGGGTCAGGGCAGCGCGGCCCTGGTGGCGGAGGTCGTCGTCGGTGAGCTCGGCCGCAGGCTCGGCATCCGGGTGCCCGAGCTCGCCGTCATCGGCGTCGACCCAGAGGTGGCGCGTCGTGAGCCGGACCAGGAGGTTCAGGAGCTGTTGCGGGCCAGCGCCGGGGAGAACCTCGGCATGGACTTCCTGCCGGGGTCGGTGGGCTACGACGGTGTCGGGTGGGAGCCGCCGCCCGAGGAGGCCGCCCGGATCTACTGGCTGGACGCACTGACCGCCAACGTGGACCGCACCTGGTCCAACCCCAACCTGCTCATCTGGCATCGCCAGTTGTGGGCGATCGACCACGGTGCCGCGCTGCTGTTCCAGCACTCCTGGCCCTCGGTCGAGGCCTGGGCCGCCCGCCGGTACGACCTGTCCCAGCACGTGCTCGCGGATCTCGTGACGAAGCTGGGCCCCGCGGTCCTCGCGAAGCTGGACGCCGAGCTGGCGGCGATCGTGACCGCCGAGCTCCTGGAGGAGGTCGTCGCCCTGGTGCCCGACAGCTTCCTGGTGAGCCTGAATTCCGTGACGGAGGACGCCGACCCGGCGGAGCTGCGGCGGCGGTACGTCGAGTACCTGCTGGCCCGGCGGATGGGCGATCGTGGCTGGTGGCCGACGGAGGCGATCGCGTGACCGGCGGTCCGATCCCCGCCCTGGGCTTCGACTACGCGTTGCTGCGGGCGGTCCCGCGGGTCGACCGCGGCGAGCAGGTGAATGTCGGCGCGCTGCTCTACTGCCCGGGTGCGGACTTCCTCGCCGCCGCCGTGCATGTGGACGTTGAGCGACTGCGCGCGCTGGATCCCGACGTCGACGTCGACATGGTCTCCGCGGCCCTCGACGCGATCCGCGCCGTGTGCGCGGGTGATTCCGGTGCGGGCCGCATCGCCGCCGGCACCCGGCGAGCACGGTTCGGCTGGCTCACCGCGCCGCGCAGCACGGTGATCCAGACCAGTCCGGTGCACGGCGGCCTCACCACGGATCCGGCCGCTGAGCTCAAGCGCCTGATGGGCCGGCTGGTGCACTGACGGCGCCGGTGGGCGGGCCGGTCGTGCGTCTCGCGTCCGCAGCCACCTGAGGGGTTCCCGTAACCGGGCCCCTCCGGCGGGGGTCATCGCGGGGGAGATGCCACCGACCAGTGGTGGCTGGTGGCGCCCCTTCGATAGCTTATGCCCGAAATGCGATAGAATGAGGGGAGCTTGTAGTCCGGTCGAGGCGACGTCCCCGACGTGCGCTCCCGGAGGTGCCGACGACAATGGGTGGCTCAGAACTCACGCCGTCGTCGGACGATCCTGCCCAGTCGGGGCCGGCAGAGTCGTACCGCGAGTTTCGTCGCCCCATCCTGGTGCTGGCGCTCTGCACGGGCACTGCGGGCTTCCTGGACGCCTTCGCGTTCCTGCGCTACGGCACGTTCGTCGCCAACCAGTCCGGCAACCTCATCTTCCTCGGCATCGGTCCGGCCGGGTGGCACCCGGACTGGCCGGCCTCGGGCGCTTCGCTGCTCGCGTTCGCCACTGGGGCCGGCGTGGTCTCCTGGATCCGCGCCCTGCCGGGCCGCTGGTCGCCGGCCCTGCGAGGCCTGGGTGCCACGGCGTTCACCCTGTCGCTCTGGACGTTCCTCAACGTCCTGCTTCACCACGGCCAGCACGGTCCGGCGTCGCGGGTCGTCCTGGCCGCTGCCGGCGCACTCGCCACGGGCTCCTTCACGACGCTGTTCGTCCGCACGGCGGGGGTGACGACCACCATCACGTACCAGTCGGGCACGGTCGTCAAGACCGGTGGGCACCTCGTCCGGTGGCTCGCCCCCGGCAGCGACCGGGACCGGGCCAGGCGGGCATCGCTGCTCGGACTCCTCACGCTCGTCTGCTACTCCGTCGGGGCCGGCATCGGGGCCGAGGCGCAGCAGCAGCCCCAGTGGGTGCCGGCCTGGGGACTGCTCCCGCTGGTGCTGGTGGCGCTGCTGGTCCGCCGGGTCCGGGTCGGGGCGTGAGGGCGGTGGACGCCGGCCCCCGCGTCCGCCCGCCCGACGCCCCGGGCACCGCCCTGCCGACCCGGCAACCCGAAGCCGGCCCGGGCCGGCAACCCGAAGCCGGCCCCGGCGACCGAACCGGTCAGTGGATGTCCGTCGCGGGCTGGACGTCCTGCACGTAGCTCTCCGACCGGTCGGCGCCGTACCGGCTGAGCACGTCCAGCACCGCGGCCGTGGCCTCCTGCCCCGCCAGCACCTCCACCCGTACCCGACCGAGGAGATCCTGCTCCTGCCAGTACCCCCGGGGCAGCGACTGGGCGGCCGGCGTGGCAGTGGAGACCGTGGCGTCGGAGACCACGATCGAGCTGGCCCCCGCGCCGAGCAGGGTGTCCCGCAGCTCCCGGGTGTCGGGCAGCAGAACCGGATCCAGCATCGCGATGACCAGCCTGTCCCGCTGGGCCGCCCCCTGGGCGGGCCGATCGCCGGAGCGGCCCTGCCGGCGTCGGTTGCCTCGCTGGGCTGCCCCCGTTCCACTCAGTCCCGCGACGCTCCCGAGGTGGTACGCGTCGGTGTCCTGCTGGGTCCGGTCGAGGCTGTCCTGCGTGTCGGCCGGGGCGCGGAGCCCGACGATTGCCTGCACGGCGGCGGCGATCGCCCAGCTGAGCACGAAGGAGAAGACCACCACGGTCACCACGCCGACGACCTGGTGCCAGAGCAGGGACCCGCCGCCGCCGAAGAAGAGACCGTCCACGCCCAGCGAATTAATGCCGCTGTCGCCGAAGAAGCCGAGCAGCAGTGAGCCGAGCATGCCGCCGACGAAGTGGACCGCGAGGACGTCCAGCGCGTCGTCGAGCCGGAACAGGTACTTCAGCCGGAGCGCGGTGTGGCAGACGATGGCGGCGATGATGCCGATGGCGATGGCGGAGAGCGTGTTGACGTAACCGGCGGTGGGGGTGACCGTGGCGAGCCCCGCGACCGCACCGGTGACGCTGCCCACGACCGTGCAGTGGCCGTCCTTGAGCCGCTCCGCCACCAGCCAGACGAGCATCCCGGCCGCTGCCGCGACGTGGGTGTTGAGCAGGGCCTGGGCGGCCACCCCGTTGGCCTGGAGCCCGTCGCCGGCGTTGAACCCGAACCAACCGAACCAGAGGATGCCCGCACCGAGGATGGTCAACGGGATCGAGTTGGGCGGGGCGGCGGTGTGCGGCCAGTTACGGCGGCGGCCGACGACCAGCAGCAGCCCCAGGACCGCGGCTCCCGCCGAGGAGTGGACCACCATCCCGCCGGCCCAGTCCTGGGCGCCGAGCTTGGCCAACCAGCCCTCGGGGTGCCAGAGCCAGTGCGCGACGGGCGCATAGACCACGATGGACCAGACCGCCAGGAACAACGCCCAGCCGGCGAGCCTCAGCCGACCGGCCGTGGCTCCGGTGGCGAGCGCGGGAGTGATCACCGCGAACATCATCTGGAAGGCGATGAACGCCAGGGTCGGAATCGTCACCTGGCCGGCGGCCACGTGCAGGTTGGGCGCGGGCGGAACCTTGAGATCGGTCAGCCCCAGCAGCTCAAGGTTGCCGAAGAGGCCGGTGCCGGCGTCGTCGCCGAAGGCGATCGTGTACCCCACCAGCACCCAGGTCAGGCTGACGACCCCCAGCGCGATGATGTTCTGCTGCAACATCGCGAGCACGTTGCGGGCGGGAACCATGCCGCCGTAGAAGACGGCCAGACCGGGGGTCATGAACAGCACCAGGCCGGCGCAGACCAGCACCCAGGCGGTGTCGCCCGGGTTCACCGCGTTCTGAGCGAGCACGGGACCTCACCTCTCTTTGTGCAAGGGTTGGATGGTGCGTTTCGCCGCGGAGACGATGGTCTCCTTGATGCGTTCGTGGTTGGGCACCGGCGCGAAGTGCCGCTGGGGCAGCAACAGCAGCCAGGTGGCGATGTTGAACGGCCCGGTCAGCACGGGGATGGCCAGGGGGGTGAGCACCGCCGCGAGGGCCACGTGGACGAAGAGCGTCAGTGCGATTCCGAACAGGGTGTAGATCGTCACGAACACACCGGGACGGTGCAGCACCGCGCCCACCGCGATCGCCGTCAACACCGCGTTGAAGCCGTACAGGCCCTTGTCGAGCGACATCCCGTCGGCCCCGAACCAGAGCGCCAGCAGGGTCGCGCCGGCGCTGCCCACCAGCGCGAAGAGCGCCGACCACCGAGAGTTGATCAGCAGGGCGACCAGGATGATCAGCCCACTGACCCAGCTGTTGATCAAGTACACCTGGGAGACCCCACGGAAGAAGATCGGGATGAGGTCCCAGTCGAAACGGCCGCCGACCAGCGCGCCCTCGCCGGGGAACTTCGGCTTCAGGTTGGTCAGGACGGTGAACTGGTTGAACTGGTAGGCGCCCAACAACAGCACCCAGGTGGTCAGCACGAACGGGAAGGTGAACGCGGTCAGCCCGTAGGCCTTGAAGACCCTGTTCAGCGCCAGGGTGACCACGGTGGTGGCCGCGGCGCCCAGCACCAGGTAGAGCCACATCAACGGCCGGTCGTCGAGGAACGTCGGTACGGCGATCCCGGTCAGCACCGGGCTGAAGCCGAACAGTCCCTTCCGCAACGAGGGCCGGTCCACCTGGAGCAGGATGGCGGTCACCGTGCCCACGACGAGACCGAGGACCGCCCCGCCGAAGATCCGGGGCTGCCCGCTGTCGAACGCACCCCAGGCGATCGCGCCGAGGATCAGCAGGCCGGAGAGCGGATTGTTCTGGAAGACCACCTGCGCGGGGCCGCGCAGACACGCGTCGACGAACTCGATCAGCGGATTGCGGTCACTCAGACCGTCCCATCGCCGTGCGACCTGGGTCATGTTCCTCTCCTTCGCCTAGTCATCGCCAGCTGAATGCCGGCGGGAAGGTCCGGCCCGTCACCTCTTCGCGGGCGGCCACGCAGAAGGCGCGTACCGCGGCGCGAACCGGCTCCGTCTCCTGCCCCAGGACCTTGAAGATGAGCCCGGCATCGTTCGGCAGTCGGCTGACCGCGCTGGCCAGCGGCGTATCCTCGTCCCAGACCGGCGCCGAGGTCCGGTCGAAGACCCGTGCGGCCCGCTCGGGGCTGGTGAGCAGCACGACGTTGCCGAAGATGTGGAAGCGGTCCATGACCCCGGTCCGGGCCACCTCGAACCGGCCGGGGCTGACCACGAACTTCTCGACGAACAACTGCCGACCGTCGGGCCGCTCCGCGCGCAGCGTGGAGGAGAAGAGGTCGTAGGCGAAGAGTTCGCCGTCGCGGTAGTGCTTGCGGCCCGGTTGCAGCACCTCGGCGTAGAGCATGGTGGCGCTCTCGGGGAGCCGCACCCGGCTGTCCGTGACGAACCGGCTGCCCCGATAGGGGATCACCGGCTCCGGGAGGAATTCGAGGTACGCGTCGTCGGCGAGGGTGAAGGTCTGGATCTGGGTGCCGTAGTTCGCGTCCATTTCCTGGATCTTGGTGGCGGCCTGGGTGACCAGGTGTGCCTGGGTCCCCGGCGCCATGTCGACGTCGATCCGCAGTCGGTCGCCCTGGAGCACGCCCCCGGAGGTGGTGAGGATCATGATGCAGGGCAGCTCCGGCATCTCCTCGTCCCAGTAGAGCGCCCGCTGCACCAGCAGCGGCGACTGCCGGTAGAGGTCGTCCAGGATCGTCCGGTCGCCGCGTCGCTCGAAGCTCATCCGCAGCACGCCGACCTTGCCGTTGGCCCCGGCGGGCAGCTGGGCGGGTTCGTCCTGGTACGGCTCCAGCTCCCGGGCGGTGTCCAGTGAGATCATGCGACCACTTCGGCGTCGAACAGCGCGTTCCGGCGGATCAGCGAGACCAGCTCGTCGATGCCGTCACCCGTCTTGCAGTTGGTGAAGACGACCGGCTTTCCGTTGCGCATCAGATCCGCGTCGTGCGCCATGACGTCGAGGTCGGCGTCCACGTACGGGGCGAGATCGGTCTTGTTGATCACGAGGATGTCGGACTTGGAGATCCCCGGGCCGTTCTTGCGCGGAATCTTGTCGCCGGCGGCCACGTCGATCACGTAGATGAAGAAGTCCACCAGCGCCGGGCTGAAGGTGAGCGTGAGATTGTCCCCGCCGCTCTCGATCAGCACCACGTCGCTGTCCGGGAAGCGGGCCTCCATGTCCTCCACAGCGGCCAGGTTCATGCTCGGGTCCTCGCGGACGGCGGTGTGCGGGCAGGCCCCGGTCTCCACCCCGATGATCCGCTCCTCGACCAGGACCCCGGTCAATGCGCGCCGCACGTGCTTCGCGTCCTCCGTGGTGACGACGTCGTTGGTGATGACCAGTACCCGCAGTCCGTTATCCACGAAGCGGGGCACGACGGCTTCGATGATCGCGGTCTTGCCGCTGCCCACCGGGCCGCCCACTCCGATACGACTTGCCGACTTCATGACGTGACCTCTGCTTCTCAAAGAAATTTCACCAAATTCGGGACCTGCTGACGTCGGAGTCTCTCCGGGTCGATCAGGAGGCCCGCCGGGTTGGGCCAGGGGCGCTCAACTCATGAACATCCGTACGTGGGCGTGCTGGTGCGCGGCCGCCAGAACGTCGATGTGGGGAGCGAAGTTCTGCATGTCGTCGAGGCTCGCCGTGCGCACCTCGCGGTAGTCGTCGGGGACCTTCTCGTTGACCGCGTAGAGGATCGACTGCGCGTCGAGGTGGTCGACCCGCATCAGCCGGACCGCCGCGCCGAGGACCATCGAGGCCGCGCCGTACTGGTGGGCCGCGAAGGCGTCCTCCTCGCTCACCCCGAGCTCGGCGAAGAGCACGCCGAGCGCGACCGGATAGGTCACCGGCACCCCGTTCGCCGACTCGCTGATCCGCTTCTTGAGCAGCGACTCCCCGACGATCCGGGTCGAGGCCTCGGCCAGCTTGCGTCCCATCCGTACGGACATGGTCCGCATCTCTTCGTTGATCTTTCGCAGGCAGACGGCCTCGTCCGCGTGCCGGATCCGGTCGAGGTCGCCGGAGGTGGCGCCGCGGTGCCCGGCGAGCAGCGCGACGCCGTCCCCCGTGGCGGCGAGCCGGGTGACCGTCCGGACGAAGTCCTGCAGGGTCACCCGGTCATGGACGACCTCGTGCTGGACGGCCATCTCCAGCCCGTTGGAGAAGGAGAAGGCGCCGACCGGGAAGACCGAGTCGCCGAACTGCAACAGCTTCAGTGTCTCGACCATCGCGCGCACCGGCCGGCCCCCTCAGTTGAGGTTCGCGGGAAGGTGGGTGTGCGGCGTGGAGTCAGCGCCACCGAACAACCGCCGCGACTCGTGCGGCGCGAGATAGGCGATGATCTCGGTACCGGGCACGAACTCGTGGGTGATCCCGGTGAACGCGTGGGTCCGCATCACGGAGTCCATGACCTTGCGGTCCACGGTGAGCGGGACGTACATCTTCGTGCCCTTGACCACGGCCGGCCAGTGCTGGTTGCCGATGGCGTGACCGAGCTCGACGGCCCCGCGGATCAGCAGTTCCGGCGATTCCCCGTGCAGCCCGTCGAGGTGCACCACCATCACGTCGCCGAGCCTGACCCGGGCCACCACCGCGGTGGCGGTCAGGTCGTCCCAGGCCAGGATGTCCCCGTCGCGCAGCCTGACGCCACGGCTGAGCGAGACCGCCAGCTCGGCGCCCGAACTGGTCATCTTGAGCAGGCGGCTCTTCTGGGCATCCCACTGGTCGAGCACGAGATCGTCGATCCGCGCCTCCTTCAGCCGGGTGATCCAGTTCGGCTCGCTCACGTTGCCCAGCACCGTTTCGATGAGCACTGGTTTCTCCTTTCACACGCGTGTGCCGGAACCCGACACGACCGCGAAGACGTCCTGTGGGGGTCAGCTGAAGAAATAGAGCTGGCTCATCGGCAGATTTTTGGCCGCCGGCACGGTCGCGTGAACGCCGTCCATCTTCACCGCGAAGGTCTCCGGATCGACCTCCAGCTTCGGCGTCCTGTCGTTACGGACCATGTCCCGCTTGGTCAGGCCCCGGGTCCGGTAGACCGGAATGATCTGCCGTTGCAGGCCGAGCTCCTCGCCGATCCCGTTCTCGTGGGCGGCACGGGACACGAAGGTCACGCAGCTCTTGGCGAGCTGGCTGCCGAAGGCGCCGAACATCGGGCGGTAGTAGACGGGCTGCGGCGTCGGCAGCGAGGCGTTCGGGTCGCCCATGATCGACCAGGCGATCAGCCCGCCCTTGAGGACCAGCTTCGGCTTCGTGCCGAAGAAGGCCGGCTCCCAGAGCACCAGGTCGGCCATCTTGCCCGGGGTCACCGACCCGACCACGTGCGAGATGCCCTGGGTGATGGCCGGGTTGATGGTCATCTTGGCCACGTAGCGCAGCACCCGGAAGTTGTCGTTGGAGGACGAGTCCTCGGCGAGCTTGCCTCGGGCGATCTTCATCTGCCCGGCGAGCTGGATGGTCCGCAGCCAGGTCTCGCCGACCCGTCCCATGGCCTGCGAGTCGCTCTGCATCATCGAGATGACGCCCTCGTCGAGCAGCACGTCCTCGGCCGCGATGGTCTCCGTGCGGATCCGGCTCTCGACGAAGGCGACGTCCGAGGGGACCGACGGGTTGAAGTTGTGACAAACCATGATCATGTCGTACAGCTCGGACTGGCTGTTGATCCCGTAGGGGACCGTCGGCGTGGTCGAGCTCGGCAACACGTTCATCTCGCCGGCGATCTTGATGATGTCCGGCGCGTGCCCACCACCGGCGCCCTCGGTGTGGAAGGTGTGGACGGTCCGGCCCTCGAGCGCGGCGATGCTGTCCTCGATGTAGCCGCTCTCGTTGAGGGTGTCGGTGTGGATGCTGACCTGCACGTCGAACTCGTCGGCGACGGCCAGGCAGGCCCGGATCACCGCGGGCGGCGCACCCCAGTCCTCGTGGATCTTAAAGCTGGGCGCGCCGGCCATGATCTGCTCCACGAGGGGCGCGCGGCCGCTGCTGTTGCCCTTGGCCATGATGCCGAAGTTGATCGGGATGTTCTCGAACGACCGCATCATCGCCTGGATGTTCCACGGGCCGGGGGTGATGGTCACGCCGTTGCTGCTGTCGGTGGGCCCGGTGCCGCCGCCCCACAGCGTCGTCACGCCGTTGCTGAGCGCCGCGTACGCCTGTTGCGGCGCCACCAGGTGCACGTGCGCGTCGATGCCGCCGGCGGTCAGGATGAGGTGCTCGCCGGAGATGGCGTCGGTGCCCGGCCCCACCACCAGTTCGGGGGTGACCCCCTGCATCGTGCGCGGGTTACCCGCCTTGCCGATGCCGGCGATCTTGCCGTTCTTGACGCCGACGTCCGCCTTGACCACGCCGAGCGTCGCGTCGACGATGGTCACGTTCGTGATGACGAGGTCGAGGGCGCCGGCGGCGTTGGTGTACTGATTGTCGACGCCCATGCCGTCGCGCAGCGTCTTGCCGCCGCCGTACATGACCTCGTCGCCGAGGACGCGGAGGTCCTTCTCGATCTCGATGTGGAGGTCGGTGTCTCCCAGTCTGATCTGGTCGCCCGTGGTAGGGCCGTACATTCCGGCATATTCTTTACGTGAAATCTGGCTCATCGAAGTCTCTCTCCCGTGCCCGGGGTCGGCAGCCCGCGAAATGGTGGACCTACTGCTTCTTGCTCTTGGTGTCTTCCTGCTTCTCCGGACTGGTCTTGAAACCCCGGGTCTTGGCGACGTGGATCGCCCTGATCCGGTCGGGCCGGTAGCCGGGGGTGGGCCCGTCGCCGGTCCAGCCCTGGACCAGCCCGTTGAACCCGAAGACCCGCTGGGTGCCGGCGTAGGGAACGAGCTCCACCGTCTTCTTGTCGCCCGGCTCGAAGCGGATGGACGTCGTCGCCGGAATGTTCAACCGCTTGCCGAAGGCCGCCTCGCGGTCGAACGCCAGCAGGCGGTTGACCTCGAAGAAGTGGAAGTGCGAGCCGATCTGGATCGGCCGGTCGCCCGTGTTCTGCACGACCACTTCAGTGACCGGTCGGCCCGCGTTGAGCTCCAGCGGCTGGTCGCTGAGCAGATAGCCGCCGATGGGTCGAAGGTGCTTGGAATTAGGGCCGGGATGTTGCTTGGCCATTTCGCCCCCGCTTTCCTGGAGACCGCGTCTCCGCTTGTACCCCTATCGGATGGGTGAGTGGACGGTGACCAGCCGCGAGCCGTCGGTGAAGACCGCCTCCACCTGGAGCATGGGCAACATGTCGCCCACGCCCGGCATCACGTCGTCCGCACTGAGGACGCTGCGCGCCTCGTTCATGACCTCCTCGACGGTCTTGCCGTCGCGGGCCCCCTCCAGCGCGGCGGCGCAAATCACCGCGACGGCCTCGGGGTGGTTCAGCTTCACTCCTCTGGCCCGTCGGGCGTTGGCCACCAACGCCATCGAGAGAATCGTGAGCTTGTCGAATTCCTTCGGTGTCAGATGCACTGTCCTGATCCTTCGCGACTGTCGATCGTGAGAGCCGCCAGTCAGTCCGGGTAGGCGCGGCGGCCGGCCTGGTGCGGCTGCGGGCACCTCGGGCGAGACTGGAGTATTTGCCCGTTGCGGCCGGGTATGTCCCGGTCGCGTTTCAGACGCTATCAGTGGTCTTGCCCGCTTGGGGTGGATACCGAAATCCCGCAGCGGCTGCGTCCAGCCGCTTTGGACGGCTGAGCGCGCAACCTTTGATCGGGGTGGATGTGGCGCCGACGCTCGCGTTGCGCGGGGCGGTGGCGAGGGTGTCCGAGGCCGGCCGCTCATCCATCTGCCGGGGCGCCGCCTCGCCCGGCTCAGGGTTCAGTAGCGATTTCGGGCCGAAGGTCGCGCCTAGCGACTAATATCCCGACTTGTTTCCTTTCTATCCATTGATGGAGGTTTCATGAGATCCAAGCTCTTCGCGGCCGGCCTGGCCGGCTCGGCGCTCGTCCTCGGGTTCGCCTCGCCGGCATCGGCGGACACCGCGGACACCATCGTGACGCTGACTGTGACGGCCGAAGACGGTCTCTCGATCAGTGCTCCGGCGACGGCGAACATCGGCACCGGCAACCCGGGCGACACGGTGTCCGGACAGATCGGGCCGGTTATCGTGACCGACGAGCGCGCCGCCCTGAACGCCAACTGGAACGCCACGGTCATCGCCACCGACTTCACCACCGGTGGGGCGACCGGGCCGGAGACCATCCCGAACATCAACGTCCTCTACTGGTCCGGCGGGGCGACCGCGACCACCGGCAGCGGCACCTTCACCCCCGGCCAGGCGGGTGCGGGGAACGCGGCGATCATCAACGTGCCGCGCGACGCGTTCACCCACACCGGCGGCAGCGGCGACAACTCCGCCACCTGGAACCCGACCCTCGTGGTCAACGTCCCCGAGGGCGTCGTCGCCGGGGTCTACACGGGCACGGTGACCCACACTGTCCTGTAACCGCCTGCGCCGGCTGGCACTGCTGGCATCGGCCGCCGTCCTGGCGTGCCTGGTGCCCGCAGCGCCGGCCGGCGCCGGGGCAGCACAGCAGCCGGCCGAGGACGACGCGAGGATCGGCGTCCGGCTCGTGGACATCCCGGTCGCGCGGCTGACGGACCCGCGCGCCCGGAACTACATCATCGACCATCTCAAGCCCGGTGCCACGATCGACCGCCGGGTCGAGGTGCACAACGCCTCGCCCGAATCACAGCACGTCGAGTTCTACCCCGTCGGCGCCACCGTCGAGAACAACACCTTCACCGCCCTCGACGGCCGCAGCGGCAACGAGCTGAGCGGCTGGGTGAGCGTAGGGGTGAACAGCGTCGACCTGCCGCCGGGCGGCAAGAAGGTGGTGAAGGTCGAGATCGCCGTGCCGGAGACCGCCTCCGCAGGCGAGCGGTACGCCGCGGTCCTCGCCCAGGTCGCCCGCACGCCGACCGACCGTGGCAACATCGGCCAGATCCGCCGCGTCGGTGTGCGCATCTACCTGAACATCGGCCCGGGCGGGGAGCCGCCCACCGACTTCAGCATCGGGGACATCGCGGGGGGCCCCGGCCCCGGGCAGTGGCCGGTCGTCACCGCGCAGGTTCGCAACACGGGCCAACGCGCGATCGACATGAGCGGAAACCTGTTCCTGTCCCGCGAGTCCGGCTCGTCCAAGGCCGGCCCCTTCAAGATCACCACCGGCGTCACGGTGCTGCCCGGCCAGGTCGGCCAGGTCGGCACCGAACTGAACGAGCCCCTGTCCGCCGGCGGATGGCATGTCCAACTGGAACTGACCAGCGGGACGGTGCGACGCACCGCAGAAGGCACGATCACCCTTCCCGTACCGGTCAGGTCGGTGGTGGCCAGGAGCGCCGGGGGCACCCGGATCGCGGTCCCTGTCGTGGCCGGCACGGCACTCGTGGGCGCTCTCCTCGCCTTCCTCGCCTACCGCCGCCATCGGCGGAGCGGCCACTACCGCCGCTCCAGAGGTGCTTTGTCATGATCGGGACTGTGGTTGAACGGCGCTTCGGCCCGACCGCCAGGCGTTGCGACTGGTGAGGAGGGCCCAGCACGGTGTCGACCCGACACGGGCGAACACGTTGCAGCGGCGCGCGCCGCAGTCAGGGCCTGGTGTCCTGTTCGGTCGGGTCGTGAGGCGGAGATGTCTCCGGCCCGCAGGCCGGAGACATCTCGCGTCCGGGACTTCCGAGCGGGGTCGGCCGCCAGCGATGGAGCAGGTCGAGCCTGGTCCCTTGGAACAGACGATTCACGGGCCGCAGTAGAGCAGGCGGTTCGGGGTGCCGGCGACGACGCCGGTGACGACTCCGGTGGTCGACCGGCTGACCAGGTAGCTGGCGACCTGGGCCGGGGACCAGCCCGGGTTGGCCGACAGAGCCAGCGCGGCACAGCCGGCCACGTGGGCCGAGGCCGCCGAGCCGCCGCTGATCGTGACGATCGCGGTGTCGCTGGTGTGCCACGTGGACGGGATGTTCGCCCCCGGGGCGAACACGTCGATGCAACTGCCGTAGTTGCCGTTCGGCATCCGGGCGTCGGTGGACGAGGTGCCCACCACGGTCAACGCGCCCGGCACCCGGCCGGGTGAGTTGTTGCAGGCGTTCCCGCCCGAGCTGCCCCCGGCGGTGACGTAGGTGATGCCCCGATTGATCGAGTTGGTGACCGCCGTGTCCAGGGCGGTGGTGACCGGCCCGCCGATGGCCAGCTCCACCACCGCCGGCCGGAGGGCGTTCGCCGTGATCCAGTCGATCCCGGCGATCACCGTGGCGGTGGTGCCGCTGCCGGTGCAGTTGAGCACCCGGACCGGGTGGATCTGGACCTCCTTGGCCACCCCGTACCGGGTGCCGCCGATCGTGCCGGCCAGGTGGGTGCCGTGGCCGTTGCAGTCGTCCGCGGGAAGGGCGCCGTCGACGAGGTCGACACCGCCGCTGACCCGGCCGGCGAAGTCCGTGTGGGTGGCCCGGACACCGGTGTCGGCGACGTACACGTGCACGTTGTGCGCGGTGTTCGGGTAGGCGTACCGGCCGTCGAGCGGCAGGTTCCGCTGGTCGATCCGGTCCAGTCCCCATGACGGCGGGTTGATCTGCACGCCGGGGCCGATCAGCGGCGTGACCTGGTTCTGCTCGACATACGACACCGCCGGGTCGGCGGCGAGGCGGCGAGCGGCCCGCTCCGTGAGCCGTACCTCAAATCCGGCCACGGCGCTGCCGTAGACGTGGCCGACGGTGCCCCCGTAGCGGGCCCGCAGCCGGTCGGCGGCTCTGGTGACCTCGGCGGCGGCGCCCACCCCCACCGACGAGCGGACCGGGGCCTCCCGGAGCACGACGAGGTAGCTGCCCGGTACGGCGTCGGCGGTGCCGGCTTGGCGGATGGTTCCCTCGGCGGCAGTCCCGGCGGCTGCCTGTCCACCCGGGAGCAGCGCGGCGCTCAGGGCGGTCGCCAGGGCGAAGGCGAGCACCCGACCCCGCACACGTGAACTGGTCATCTCGTCTCCTCACCGGATGGGACCGGCCCAGGGCGGGATCGCCTCGATGCTGGTGGAACGACGGTGCTGATCAGAATGGGGGAACCAGGTGCAGCAGGTGCTTCGACGAACCCGTTCCCGGGCTGGCGATCACGCCGGTCGTGGTGTGGCTGACCAGACACGAGTGTACTGATCGAAATGAATCTATGGTAGCCACTGGGTGGCCGGGTGACTGCGCGATCCGGGAGCCGGTGATCATGGCTCGGAACCAGGTCTGCGAGGATCTCGTGACCGTTCTGCCGCGCTCGACGAGCGAGATCGTCGTCACATTTACCACGAACGACGCCCGCGACCACGAAGGAAACGGACCGAAGGCTGCCCTATTGCCGGATGAGGCGTACGGTTGCCATGTCGCCCGGGTCTCCGGTGGCCCCGCCATTTCCGCCGCCGCCAACCCCTGACGGGCATTGAGCAACGCTCAGCTCCGCCGCGACAGCGACGGCACCCTGACTGGCGGCCCCTCGGTCAACCTGAAGATTCGCGGGCCCGCAGAGCAGGCCCAGCACCTTTCGCACCGCTACCCCCTCCGAGCCCGGGAGAGGGCCACGCCCGTACCCACGGTTCAACAAAGGGAGCGCAGATGATGAGGATCGCACGGCACCGGATTGTCGACGCCCTTCGCGGGCGGGACCAGCACGCCAGGGCCGACTGGGTCGAGCGTGAGCTACCGGAATGGGTGGACCCCGCCAAGCACACCGGGCTGCTCTCGACGCTGCATCTCGATCCGGCCGAGCTCGCCGAGGCGTCATCCCCGTGAGGGTGGCTCTGCTCGGGCCGGTGGCGTGGCGTACACCGCCGCACCACTACGGCCCCTGGGAGCAGGTGACGGGCCTGCTGGCCGAGGGGCTGACCACCCGTGGGGTGGACGTGACACTCTTCGCGACGTTGGACTCGGTCACCTCCGCCGCCCTCGACGGCGTCTGCCCGCGGGGGTACGCCGACGAGCCGTCGATGGACGGG
This sequence comes from Micromonospora rubida, assembly GCF_009908295.1. Taxonomy (GTDB): domain Bacteria; phylum Actinomycetota; class Actinomycetes; order Mycobacteriales; family Micromonosporaceae; genus Micromonospora; species Micromonospora rubida. The sequence goes on along the minus strand of NZ_JAAALO010000001.1, from coordinate 794,967 downwards.
CGGGTGTGGGAGGCGATGCACGTCTCGCACGCGTTCGCCCGCTCGGCGGAGTTCGACCTGGTGCACAACCACCTCGACTGGCTGCCGCTGGCGTTCGCCGAGCACTGTCGCGCCCCGTTGCTCACCACCGTCCACGGCTTCTCGGGCCCCGGCATCCTGCCCGCGTACGCCAGGGCCCGGTCGTCCTACGTGTCGATCTCCGACGCCGACCGGGTCGCCGGGCTCGACTACGTCGCCACGGTGCACCACGGCGTGGACATGACCGGGCTGCCGTTCACCCCGGAGGGCGGCCCCGGCCTGGTCGCCTTCGGGCGGATCCACCCCGACAAGGGCACCCACACCGCCATCGAGATCGCCCGGCTCGCCGGTCGGCCCCTGACGATCTGCGGCATCGTGCAGGACGAGCGGTACTTCACCGAGCTGGTGGCACCGCACATCGACGGCGAACGGGTCATCTTCCTCGGCTCGGTGGGCCCCCGACGGCGCGCGGAAATCCTGGGCGCCAGCGCCGCGCTGTTGCACCCGATCGCCTTCGACGAGCCGTTCGGCCTGTCGGTGGTGGAGTCGATGGCGTGCGGCACGCCGGTCGTCGCGTACGCGCGAGGATCCATGCCGGAAGTCGTCGACGAGGGGGTGACCGGCCTGCTCGTGAACACCGTCGAGCAGGCCGTCGACGCCGTCGCCGCAGTCGCGAGGATCGACCGGGCCGGATGCCGGGAGCGGGCGCGGCAGCGCTTCGACGCGGACCGGATGGTCGACGACTACCTCGCGGTCTACGACGACCTCATCGGCCGTCCACAGCGCTGAACCCGCTGAACGACTGACGACCCCTGACGAACCGGACCCCGCACCCGCGGCGGCCGGACCCGGGCCCCTTCCGCCGGCCACCCACGCCGTCCGCGTGCGCTGTCACCCGCACGGGGCACGCCCCCTGTTCCTCGGGCGGCGGCCCACAACCGAAAGGCCCAAGCCATGCCCAGCTACGGTTTCCTCAGCACCCACCCGCCGACCCGGTGCGGACTGGCCAGCTTCAACTCCCTCCTGGCCGCACACCTGACCGCCGGCGGCACCCGCGGGGGTGTCGTACGGCTCACCGGCAGGGGCGACGACCAGCGTGCCCTGCCCGAGGTCGTGCACACCTGGGCGGCGGACGCCCCGGCGGGCTGGCGGGACGCCGCCGCCGCCCTGAACGCCTTCGACGTGGCGATCGTCCAGCACGAGTACGGGATCTACCCCGGCACCGACGGCCGGGAGGTTCTGCCGCTGCTGCGCCAGCTCGCCGTGCCGAGCATCGTGGTCCTGCACACCGTGCTCAGCAACCCCACCGCCGGGCAGAAGTCCCTGCTGGAGCAGGTCGTCGCCGAGGCCGGGGCAGTCGTCACGATGACCGAAACAGCCCGCGACCGGCTTCTCGTCGGTTACCGCGTGGAACCGGCGAAGGTCACGGTCATTCCGCACGGCGCCGACGACCACGCCGGCCTTTCCGCCCCGCGCCGTACCCGTCCGCACCTGCTCACCTGGGGGCTGCTCGGCCCCGGCAAGGGCATCGAGTGGTCGTTGCGGGCCCTCGCCCGGTTGCAGGACCTGGACCCGACCCCCACCTTCACCGTCGCGGGTCGCACCCACCCGAAGGTGATCGAGCACCATGGGGAGGCGTACCGGGCGGGACTGCACCAGCTCGGTGCGCAGCTGGGCGTCGCGCACACCGTGGACTACCAGTCGCAGTACCACGACCCGGCCGCGCTCGGCGCGTTGATCCGCTCCGCCGACGTGGTCCTGCTGCCGTACGACTCCCGTGAGCAGGTCACCTCCGGGGTCCTCGTCGAAGCGGTGGCCGCCGGGGTTCCCGTCGTGGCCACGCCGTTCCCGCACGCCGTCGAGTTGCTCACCAACGGGCCCGGCCTGCTCGTACCCCATGGCAATCCGGTGGCGCTGGCCAAGGCGATCCGGCGGATCCTGACCGATCCCGGCCTGGCCGCCCGGCTGGCCGGCCGCGTCCGGCCGGCGGCTGCGGAGCTGCGCTGGCCGGCCGTGGCGGCCCGGTACGACGCCCTCGCGGAACGGCTCACCACCGCCCGCCCGCCGGTGGTCAGCGCGGCGGCGGCGTGACCCTGACCGCCGGCCGTCCCGCCACGACGGCCGGCAGCTCGCCGCCCGGCCGGCGCCTGAACGCGCCCGCACCGAGCTTCGCTCATCTGGCCAGGTTGAGCGACGACACCGGCCTGTTCGAACACGCCCGGCACGCCATCGTCCGCCGGGAACACGGCTACTGCACCGACGACGTCGCGCGGGGTCTGCTCGTCACGAGCCGGGAGCCGGAGCCGACCGGCGCGGTGCTCCGACTCGCGGAGTGCTACCTCGCCTTCCTGACCCACGCGCAGGACGCCCGCGGCGCCTTCCACAACCGGCTCGGCCACGACCGGCGCTGGGCCGACCGGCCCGGGCTCGGCGACTGGTGGGGACGGGCCCTGTGGGGCCTGGGCACCGCCGCCGCCCGCAGCCCCGCGGCCTGGATCCGGGAGGAGGCGCTCGTCGCCTTCAGCGTGGGTGCCGCGCGGCGCAGCCCCGCCCCGCACGCGATGGCCTTCGCCGGGCTCGGCGCCGCCGAGGTGCTGCGCCGTCACCCCACCCATGCCGCCGCGGCCGCGCTGCTGGCCGCCGCGGCCGCCACGGTCGGCACCCCGTCGGCGGAGCCGGGATGGCCCTGGCCCCAGCCACGCCTGACCTACGCCAGCGCGGCCCTCGCGGAGGTCGTCATCGCCGCCAGCCAACTGCGCCACGACGGCCCCCTGCTCGACAGCGGCCTGCGGATGCTGGCCTGGCTGCGCGACGTCCAACTGCGCGACGGGCGGCTGTCGGTCGTGCCGGCCGCCGGTTGGGAGCGGGGTGCGGCGCGGCTGCGTCACGACCAGCAGCCGATCGAGGTCGCCGCCTTCGCCGACGCCTGCGCCACGGCCGGCACGGTCACCGGCGACCCGGTCTGGGACGTCGGGGTGCGGCAGGCCGTCGGCTGGTTCCTCGGCGACAACGACGTCGGCACGCCGATGTGGGATCCGGCCACCGGCGGCGGATACGACGGGTTGACCCCGCACGGACCCAACCTGAACCAGGGCGCCGAGTCCACCCTCGCGCTGATCTCCACCCTGCAGCACGCCCGGCGGTGGTCGTGACCCGGAACCTGGTCGTCCGGCAGAACCTCACCCTGGGTCCGGACCCGAGCCGGGTCGTCGTCAAGCTCTTCGTGCCCGGCGAGGACGCCGCCGTGGCCCGTACCCGCGCGCAGGCGCTCATCGACCGCGTCGCCCGCCTCGACGACGAGGAGACCGTCCGGCTGCTGCGGGACACCCTCCACCGATTCGGTGGCCGGCACCGGGACCTGGCCGCCACGTTCCAGCACCACTACGACCTCGTCCGGCACCGGGCGCCTCGGGCCCGGGACCTTTCCCCCACCACCCGTCTCCTGGTCGGCGCCTACTTCAGCCACGAGTACGCGGTCGAGTCCGCCGCGCTGTGCAACCCGTCGATGGTGGCCCACCCCGACCAGGACGGCCTGGAACCGGGACAGCTGCGGGTCGCGATCAGCCTGCGCCAGATCGGTGAGGGACACCTGTCCTCGATCGGGTTTGCCAGCGCGGTGCTCGGACCGGACGACCGGCTCGCCGTCGCCGGTCGCCCCGGCCCGCTCGTCGTCGGGCAGCAGGCCGCCGTACAACGCCGCCGGGACCTGCTCGCCGCCGGACTGGCCGAGGACGACTGTGACAACGAGGTCTCCGCCACCGTGCTGGACTCCCTGCCCGAACGCTACGACGAGGCCACCTTCGAGCGGACCCTCGCCGGCCTCCCGCCCGACCTGCTCTCCCGCGGCAGCGCGCCCGGCATCGTCGAACAACTGCGACGCACCAATGCCGCCAGCTACGCCGTGACCTTCCCCGCCGACACCAGCCTGCATCAACGGGTGCTCTGGCCGGCCACCCCGTCGGAGAGCAACGGCATGGAGGACGCCCGGTTCGTCAGGTTCGTCGACGAGTCCGGGCCGGTGTACCGGGCCACCTACACCGCCTACGACGGCCGGCGCATCGCCACCCGGGCACTGGCCAGCGGGGACCTGCGTCGCTTCGAGATCACCCCGATGCGCGGCCCGGGCGCCCGCAACAAGGGCGTCGCGCTGTTCCCCCGTACCGTCGGCGGTAGCCACCTCGCACTGTGCCGCGCCGACGGCGAGACCATCGGTCTGACCTGCCTGGACGGCGACAACCGGTGGCAGGCGCCGGTGCAGCTGCACGCCCCCGGCCGCAGCTGGGAACTGATCCAGGTCGGCAACTGCGGATCACCCATCGAGACCGACGCCGGGTGGCTCGTGCTCACCCACGGCGTCGGCCCGATGCGCCGGTACGCCGTCGGTGCCCTCCTGCTCGACCTGGACCGACCGGAACGGGTCCTCGCCGAGTTCCCCGGCGCGCTCCTGGCGCCGGACGAGGCCGAACGGGACGGGTATGTGCCCAACGTCGTCTACTCCTGCGGGGGGCTCGTCCACTCCGGCCTGCTGTGGCTGCCGTACGGGGCCAGCGACGCCCGGGTCGGTTTCGCCACCGTGCCGGTGGACGCGCTCATCGCGGCGATGGTCGAACTCCCACCACCGCCCGACGGACGGCGGGGGAGTCCCGCTCAGCGGCCGCCCGGAGACGGCGCCCACGGGTAGCGACCGCAGCGGCTGGACGTCCGTCTACGGGGTACGCGCTCCGACGTCGCGCAGGTGGCGCAGTGCCTCCGCCCAGGAGCTGCCCAGGGCGGTTTCGTGGTAGGCGATGTCGTGTTCGGCGCAGAACCGCATGATCAACGGCCGGGCCCGGCGGAGGTTGGGGCACGGCATGCTCGGGAACAGGTGATGCTCGATCTGGTAGTTCAGGCCGCCGAGCAGGGTGTCGAGGAACGCCCCGCCGCGGACGTTGCGGGAGGTGAGGACCTGCCGCCGCAGGTAGTCGAGGTCGTCCTCGGCGCCGAGGATCGGCATGCCCTTGTGGTTCGGGGCGAAGGAGCAGCCGAGGTAGAGGCCGAACACGCCCTGGTTGACGAGGACGAACGCGACCGCCTGTGCCGGGCTCAGGACCAGGAACACGGCGGCGAGGTAGCCGCCGAAGTGCAGGGCCAGCAGCCCGGCCTCGACGGGTCGACGCGCGGTGCGGCGCTGGCCGAGAACCGCCCGGACGCTGGCGGCGTGCAGGTGCAGGCCCTCCAGCAGGAGCATCGGGAAGAACAGGTACGCCTGGTGACGGACGAGCAGTGCGCCGAGGCCGCGTCGTCGCCGGGCCTGGCCGGCGGTGAAGGACAAGGCCGCCATGGTGATGTCGGGATCTCTGCCCTCGGTGTTGGGGTGGGCGTGGTGCCGGTTGTGCTTGTCCACCCACCAGCCGAAGCTGATCCCGGTCAGGAGGTTGCCGTGCACGATGCCGATCAGGTCGTTCACCCGGCGCGAGCGGGATATCTGCCGGTGCCCGGCGTCGTGGCCGATGAACGCGACCTGCGCGAACACCACCGCGAGGGCCACCGCGACGCCCAGCTGCCACCACGATTCACCCAACCAGCCGAACAGGGCCCACAGTCCGGCGAAGCAACCGACGACGAGACCGATGCGTACCGCGTAGTAGCCCCGCCGCCGGCCGAGTAGACCCGCCGCGCGAACCTGTCGGGACAGGTCGGCGTAGTCGCTGCCCCGCTGACGGTCGGTGCCAAGGCTGATGTCGCTCATAGTGGCTGCTCCCGCTGGTCCCTGTCCGCCGGCTGGCTCAGCGGCGCCGGCCCGACCGGCCGGTCAGGCGCGCCACCAACTGTTGAAGCGTCCGCTGAGTGCCGGGTTTGGCCGCCTGGTGACGGCCACGCCGCATCAGATCACGCCCTACCGGGCTGTTGAGCCGATCCTTGATCCGTTGGCTCATCGATCCCGATGTCACGGCGTCCTACCTCCCGGCCCTTCACCAGCTGATTCTCGTGCCTCCGCGCCTCCAGTCTCGTCCGATCCGCGAGCCGGCCAGGGCGGTTTGGGTTTTATTGCGCGAGTGGGACGGGTTCGGCGCGCGACGGCCGCCACGCCGGCGGCCACCAGGTCCGCGACGTGGTCGAACTCGCCGGCCGCGATCGCCGCGTGGGGCACCATCCAGCTATCGCCCATGGCGAGGGCCGACGGCAGCGCGAGGTAGTCGGCAGCCGAGTCGACGTCGATGCCGCCGGTCGGCACGAAGGAGACCTGACGGAACGGCGCGGACACCGCCGCGAGCGGCGTGACCGGTTTCGCGTACGGGGTCGGCCCGGCCAGCAGCTCGGCGACGCCGGTCAGGGCGGCGACCGTCGTCACCAGCTGGAGGCGGGAGTTCCTCACGGGCATCGACAGATGATCTCAACGAACCCCACCCCCGCTCCACGCCGTCCCACCCTCCACCCCCTGCACCTCCCACCCCTTCAAAGACCTACTGACCGATTCCGCCAGGCATTCAGCGGCGTTGATCAAGAGGTTTGTGTCAGATGGCGGCCCGAATCTGACACAAACCTCTTGATCAACGCGCACGGGCGGGGGTGGGGTGGGGGTTTGGGGTGTGACCTGAGGGTTAGGCGTAGTCCTTGGAGAGTTGGCCGCGTAGGTGGGCGAGCGCTCGGGTGATGAGCCGGGAGACCTGCATCTGGGAGACGCCGATCCGGTCGGCGATCTGGGCCTGGGTCAGGTTGCCGTGGAAACGCATGCTCAGGATCCTGCGTTCGCGTTCCGGCAGCGTGGCAAGCGCCGGGCCGAGGGCGACGCGGATCTCGGCCAGGTCGAGGCCGTGGTCGTCGGCGCCGAGGGTGTCGCCGAGTTCCATGCTGCCGTCGGCGCCGGTCGGGGTGGACAGCGAGGTGGCCCGGTAGGCCCGGGCCCCTTCCAGTCCTTCCAGGACCGCCTCCTCGGTCAGGTCGAGGTAGGTCGCGATGTCGGCCACGGTCGGCGAGCGCCCCAACGTCTGGGTGAGGGTGCTGTTCGCCTCGCTGATCGACAGGCGTAGCTCCTGCAGGCGGCGGGGCACCCGCACGGCCCAGGTGCGGTCACGGAAGTACCGCTTGATCTCGCCGATGATGGTGGGGATGGCGTACCCGGTGAAGTCGACGCCCCGGGCGGGGTCGAACCTGTCGACGGCCTTGATGAGCCCGACCGCGGCGATCTGGGCCAGGTCCTCGTCGTGTGTGCCGCGTCCGGCGTAGCGGTGTGCCAGGTGACGGGCGAGTGGCAACCACGCCTCGATGGCGCGTTCCCGCAGTGCCGGTCGGCGGGGGTCGTCGGCCGGGGTGGCGGCCATCACGGCCAGGAGGTCGTCGGCGCTGTCAGCGTTGTGCGCGCTGCTTCGTTCGCCGAAGCGGGCGTTGGTCGCCGGTTCGAGGGTGGTGGATGCCATGGGGTGGTCCTTCCCGAACGTGCCCGTGGATCGGATCGACCGGAAGATCTCCGAACCGGCTATCGCCGGAGCACACGTACGGGCGGGTGCGCTGTCGCAAGGCCACGATCACGGGCCTCGCCACCGCGTCATGTCGTCCAGATGATGTTGTGAACACTACCCGAAGGATCGGCTAATTACTAGCCGAACGGATGATGCGGGGTGCTGCGTCCTTCGCACCGCGCTGAAGCGGATTTCGGGGGTGCGAGGGTTGGCGGGGCCTGCGCCGGCTCGGCCGCCGATCGGTGCCCGCCGAGTGCCCACCGGCGGCTCTGCCGGGGCGTGCCGGGCCGTGCCAGGATGTGGCGGTGTCGTACCCCCCTTATCCGTCGTACCCGCCCATGCCCGGCGCCGTCACGCCGCTGATCGCCTACCCCCAACCGATTCCACCGCCCCCGGGCCACGCGGTGCTGGCCGTCTCGGTCAACCGCGGGCCCTACATCGTGCCCGCCCCGACCACGTGCAGGTTCAAGATCGACCGTCAGACGGTCCCGATTCCCGGCGAGGGCACCTGGTACGTGGCCGTCCCGGCGGGTCCGCACGACATCCGCTACACCGACTTCATGGGCATCCCCGTCATGACCACCGGGCTCGTCGCCCACCCCGGGGCCCTGCACGCCCTGTCGTTCCGCTTCGGCGGCTGGCGCAACCGCGTCCACGACGGGCACGGCACCGACGTGACGAAGTTCGGCATGTGGTCGAACTACAGCGTCACGCTCGTCACGCTGGTCGTGTTCGGGCTGCTCTGCTGCGGTGGCACCGGGCTCCTCGCCTCGCTCTCCACCTCGCCCTGACCGCCTCGCCCTGACCCCCTCGGCCGCCGGCCACTGAGGACAGCGTCCGTCCGACCTGGACGCCGTCCTCGGTGGCCGGCGGCGGATCGCCCGTGGATCAGCCTCGGCGGTACGTCGACCAACCGTGCGGAGCCCGGGCGGTCACGCCGGTTGCGCAATCTCGAAGAGGATCGGCACGCCTCGGTCGCCTACCGTCTCGACCATGGTCCGCGCAGGCAACGCCGTGGTGCTGGGTGCCAGCATGGGCGGGCTGATCGCCGCCCGGGTGCTCAGCGACGCGTACGACACCGTCACGATCGTCGACCGCGACGTCCTTCCCGAGGCGGCGGCGCCACGGCGCGGCGTGCCCCAGTCGCGTCAGCTGCACGTTCTGCTGGCCCGGGGGCGGCAGGCGCTCGACGAACTGTTCGACGGTCTCAGCGACGAGCTCCACCGGGCCGGCGCACCCCTCGTCGACCTCAACGGGCAGGTGCACTGGTGCAACGACGGCTACCCGATGCGCCGCTCCCCGTCCCAGCTCATCGGCGTGGGGGTCAGCCGCCCCCTGCTGGAGCGCACGGTGCGGGCCCGGGTGGAGAAGCTGGGGAACGTCCGTTTCCGGCCGCCGGCGGAGGCGACCGGTCTGCTGAGCACCGACGACCGTCGCCGGATCACCGGTGTCCTGGTGACGCCGCGCGACGGGGCGGCCTACCGGCTCGACGCCGATCTGGTGGTCGACGCCTGCGGCCGGGCGTCGCGTACCCCGGGGTGGCTGACCGCGCTCGGCTTTCCGGCCCCGGCCGAACAGCGGGTCGCGGTCGACGTCACCTATGTCACCCGCAACTACGAGCGCGACCCCCGGCACCTCGACGGCCTCCTCGGCGCGCTGACCAACGCCGTTCCGGGGCGTCCGCGCACCGGCATCGTCGCCGCCCAGGAGGGTGGCCGCTTCGGGGTGGCCCTCGCCGGGGTGCTCGGCGAGCAGCCGCCGCTGGACGACGAGGGCTACGCGCGGTTCGCCGAGTCGCTGGGTCTGCCGCTGATCAGCCGGTTGGTGCGCGAGGCCACCCCCGTCGGCGAACCGGCGCTGATGCGGTATCCGGCGAGCGTCCGGCGGCGCTACGAGCGGCTGCGCCGCTTTCCGGGCGGCTACCTGGTGTTCGGGGACGCCCTGTGCAGCTTCAACCCCGTCTACGGTCAGGGAATGACGGTCGCGGCGACCGAGGGCCTGCTGCTGCGGACCCTGCTGGCGGGCGACCGGGACCGGCTGTGGCGGCGGTTCTTCCACGGGGCCGGCAAGCTCATCGACGGCCCGTGGTCCATCGCGGTCGGCACGGATCTGCGTTTCCCCGAGGTGGACGGGCGCCGGACGATGCGGGTGCGGCTCGTCAACGCGTACGTGCACCGGCTCCATGCCGCCGCCCGCACCGACGCGGTGCTCGGCACCGCCTTCCTGCGGGTCCTCAACCTTGTCGACCCGCCGCACCGGCTGCTGCGTCCGGCGATCGTGCGCCGGGTGCTGCGCGGCGGCGCCTCGCGGGGTGTCCGGCCCGGAGCCGCCCCGGGGACCTGATCCCGGCCGCGACCGCCGCCCGGCCCACGGTCAGGATCTTCCCCGGCCCCACCAGCGGCGCGAACGGGGACGCCGGGTGCCCGGCCCGTCGGCCGGGATGACCCCGGCCGACGGTGTGGGGCCTACGGGCTGGTCGCGGAGGCCGTCGCCCGGGCGAGCGTGACCTCGCCGCGGCGCGCGACCGGGACGATCAGCGCCGACGCGACCAACGCGGCCACCGCGATGCCGAGCCAGCCCCAGAAGCCGAAGGCGATGACCAGGCCCGACAGCATGGCCGGGCCGATGATGTTCTGCGTGATCACGTGTAGGTCGAACGCGCCGAGGTACTCGCCCTGGGCGTGCTCCGGGGCGAGGCCGAAGGCGAGGCCCCACCCCGAGGCGGCCTGCATCACCTCGGCCACCGACAGGATCAGCACCGCGGCGACGATCGCGACGGACACCAGCACGACGTCGTCGTTGAGGGCGGTCACCGCGATGACGGCGCAGCCGCCGGCCAGCCAGTAGCCGGAGCGCCGGGCGAGCCTGCCGGCACCGTCCACGGTGTCCGCGCCACGGCTGGCCCGCACCTGGAACAGGATGACGAACACCGTGTTGAAGATGAGCAGCAGCGGGATCAGGAAGTGCGGCAGCGAGGTGCGGTTGAGCGCCCACAGCGGCATCGTGACCAGGATGACGGTGACGTGGGAGGCGAGCACCGTCGAGACGCCGACGACGGAGAGGAAGCGCGGGTCGCGTACGGCGGCGAAGCGCTTGAAGCCCACCGGAACGGGACGCGACGGCGTGTCGGGCAGGCGGGTGACCAGCAGCGCGGCGCTGGCCATCAGCGCGGCGGTGGTGAGCGGGATCAGCACGAGCAGCCGCTGGCTGAGCGCGGCGACGGCAGCCACGCCGATGCCGATGCTGAAGCCGATGTTGAACACCGACCGCATCATGGCCTTGAGCTTGACCCGTTCCTCGGCGGGCACGAGGTTGCCGACGAGAGCCCCGTTGGTCGGGCCGGTGCCGTACTCGATGAAGCCGACGGCGACCACCAGGGCGAAGAAGTGCATCGCGTTGTCCACCAGGGCGTAGAGCCCGAATCCCACCGTCAGCGCGGCGAACAGCATGACGAGCAGCCGGCGCGCGCCCACCCGGTCGGCGATCACGCCGAACAGGACCGACGAGATGAAGGCGGACATGCCCGCCGCGGACAGGCCCAGGCCGACCTGCTTGGGGTCGAGTCCGACGCGGAGTGTGAAGTAGACGACACTGCCGCTGAGAAAGACTCCCTTGCCGATCGATTCGGCCAGCCGGATCGCGATCAGTTTCCTGCGTAGCGGATCGGTCGGTACCAAACGGGTTCCGGAATCAATTAATCGCGAAAAGGGCATATTCGCACATCCTGGTGTGGGGGAGCGGTCGGCGTCAATCATCGCGGTGGCGGCACAGGGCGGGACAGGGCGTTCGGTGGGCCGGGGGTGGGACGAATTCCTGGGTCGGCCGGGACGGTTTCCTGTGGACGCCCGGGGCGCGGTGGGCTAGTCGTGCGGCCTGACCAGGGCGGGCGTCCCGGGTCGGGCGAGACGTTGAGCAGGTGGGACGTGGGTTTCGTCCTGGACACCCGGTCCGATGTGGGTCGTTCCGTCGTCGAGAAGCCCCCTCCGATCGTTCATATTGATTTGATCGCTGCAATTGCGTCAGAAGATAGACATGGATACCGTACGGCTAAGCATGCGTGTTCTTCTGTTGGTGGTCATGAGATGTTCACGTCGATGCGGAGTCGGCGATTCCGCGACGCCTCCACGGAAGGGTGGCGTCACGGGCCAGTTAGGACGGGTGAGGTGTTGTGATGGTCAGCGTGGGCTCGACCACCGAACTGGCTCATACGATGAGGCGGGAGCCAGTAGGTGTCGCGTACGAGGCAGGATCCCGTCCCGTGACAGTTGTGCTGGCCGACGCCCAGCCGGTGGTGCGCAAGGGCCTGCGTGCCTTGCTGTCCTCCTCGGCCGAGGTCACCGTGGTCGCCGAGGCGGGGACCGCGCGGGAGGCGATGAAAGGGGCGGCGTCGCTGCGCCCCGACGTGCTCGTGCTCGACATCGAGCTGCCGGACTTCCAGGCGGGGGTGACGCTACAGGAGATCGCCCGCATCTCACCCTCGACCGCGGTGCTGGTCTTCACCGCGGTCGAGGACGAGGGGTCGGTCTTCGCCGCCATGCGCGCCGGCGCGCGGGGCTACGTGCTGAAGAGCTGCCCGGGCGACGGCATTGTGCGGACGATCCGGGGCGTCGCGACGGGCGAGGTGATCCTTGGACCCAGGGTGGCCGATCAACTCATCGCGCAGCTCGGCCGGGAGCCCCGCAACCAGCAGCTCTTCCCGGAGCTGACGGCGCGCGAGCGGCAGGTGCTGGAGCTGATCGCGTCGGGTATGCGCAACGGGGCGATCGCCACGCAGCTGCACCTGTCGCCCAAGACGGTCAGCAACCACATCTCGACCATCTTCAACAAGCTGAACGTGTCGGACCGGTACGAGGCGATCGAGGTGGCCCGAAAGGCCAGGCTGGAGCGCCCCGCGCCGAGCCCCGCGCCGAGCCCCGACCGGGTGTCCGGCGGCAGCGTCCCGCTGGCCCACAGGTGGGGCGCCACACCCCTGCCCGAGGTGGGCGACTCCGCCGCGTACGTCGGCGCGCGATCGATCGAGAGGTGAGTGGGATGGTCCTTGATCTGGAAGCGATCACGAATCGGTTGGAGCCGAGGTTCGGCAAGGCGGCGCACCGCTGGGTCGGCACGTTGACCCAGCGGCTGGACGAACTCGTCGAGCAGTGGGCGCTCGACCTCGGCGACCAGCTCAAGTCCGGCAACTCCTCCGTGGTGTTCCGGTGCCGGGGCCCGCAGGGCGACGCGGTGCTGAAGCTGTCACCCGACAGCTACGCCGTGCGGGAGGAGGTCGACATGCTGCGCCAGTTCGCGGCCAGCGGGCGGGTGCCGGCGGTGCTGGCGACGGCCAAGGGCGCGGTGCTGCTCGAATCGATCCACCCGGGCACGCTGGTGGAGAAGATGCCGCAGCCGCCCTCGCCGGCGGAGTACGCCGCGTTCCTCAACGACCTGCACGGCGTCGGGGACCCGGCGGCCGCACCACGGCAACTGGAGGACTGGATCGACGTGCTGTTCAACTCGGCGGTGCGGCGGGGCGCCGACCTCGCCGGGTCGAAGCGGCTGCGCGACGACCTGTTCGCGGCACCCACCGACACCGTGCTGCTGCACGGCGACCTGCACCTGGGCAACGTGCTCAGCGGCGGGGCGAAGGGCCTGGTGGCCATCGACCCGATGGCCTGCGCCGGTGACCCCTGCTTCGACGCGGTCGACTACGTGCTCGAGGGCCTGGACCGTGCGGAGATGCTGCGCCGGCGTGACGAGTTGGCCGCCGCGGCCGGCATCGACGTGCAGCGGCTCGACATGTGGTGCCGGGTGACCGCCCCGATCGGGGCGACGTACGTCAGCAACCCGGGGCACTCCGCGGAGCTGGCGGCCTTCGGTCGCGGCGAGTACTAGCGACGTTCCACGGCGGCGCGCACATCCCGACCGGCCCCCGGTCCGACGGCTGACCCCGTCGGGCCGGGGGCCGGTCCGCGTCCGGTGGAGGCGTCGAGGTGCCGGGAACCCGACCCGGGAGGATTTCCCCGGGGAGCGGGGAACGATGCTCTGTCGGGTGGGACGTCGCAGGGGCCACGCTCGATCCATGGTTCGTACCGGTCCTGCTTCCTTCGCTCAGGAACGACTCTATTTCCTCAACCAGCTCCAGCCCGGCAATCCGGCGTACGTGGTGGCCTTCGCGGTCCACCTGCACGGCGCGCTGCGACCCGAGGTGCTGCGCGGGGCGCTGACGCGCGTCGTCGCCCGGCACGACGCGCTGCGCACCACGTTCGCGCTGGTCGACGGCGTGCTCACCCAGCGGGTGTCGCCCACCCCGCACGCGGACATCGACATCCAGGTGGGCGGGTGGGCCGACCGGGACACCCAGGAGACCTTCCTGCACACCCTGGTCGCCGAGCAGGCCCGGCGTCCCTTCGGGCTCGGCGACGAGCCGGTGCTGCGCGCCTTCCTGCGTTCCTGGGGCCCGGACGAGCACACGCTCGCGGTGTTGGTGCACCACATCGCCTGCGACGGCTGGTCGGTGGGCCTGCTGCTGCGGGACCTCGCCGCCGAGTACAACGCCGCCCTGTCCGGAACCGGTGCCGCCGCGTACGCCGAACCGCCGGAGTCCTACCTGGCGTACGCGCGGCGGCAGCGCGAGTCCTGGGAGCGCGACAGCTCCGGGCTGGACTTCTGGCGAGCCCGGCTGCGTGACGTCCCGCAGCTCGCGCTGCCCACCGACTTCCCCCGGCCGAGCGTGCTCAGCGCCAACGGCGCGGTGCTCCGCCGCCCCGTCGAGCCCGCGCTGGTCGAGCGGCTCACCGGCTGGGCCAGGGCGCGGGGCGCGACGCTGTTCGCGGTGACGCTGGCGGCGTACGCCTCGGTGCTGTCGCGGTACGCGCGCCAGGACGAGGTGGTGATCGGCGTGCCGGTGGCCAACCGGATGGACGAGGCTGAGGAGCGCGTCGTCGGCTGCCTGGTCAACACGCTGCCGATCCGCCTCGACGTGTCCGGCCGGCCGAGCTTCGCCGAACTGGTCGACCGGGCCCGCCGGGTCAGCATGGCCGCGTTCGCCAACCAGGACGTGCCGTTCGAGCAGATCGTGCGGGCCACCGTGGGGGAGCGGCAGCTCAGCCACGCCCCGCTGTTCCAGACCTCCCTGACGGTGCAGAACTTCCCGTTCGCGTTCCCCGAGTTCGACGGGGTGAAGCTGACCGAGGTCGACGTCGAGATCGACGTCACGAAGTTCGACCTGGGCCTGACCCTCGACGTCTCCACCGGCACACCGTTCCTGCGTGCCGAGTACAGCACCGAACTGTTCACCCCGGCGACCGTCGAGACGCTGCTCAACCACTACCTGACCTTCCTGAGGTCGATCGTCGACGAGCCGGCCGCCGAGCCGTCCATGGTGGCGGAGGCCGAGCGGCTGCTGCTGACCGAGGGGGTGAACCCGCCGGTCCCACCGCGCCCGGTCGAGCACCCGTCGGTGCTGCGCCGGTTCGCCGAGCACGTGTCGCGCACCCCCGACGCGGTGGCGGTGCGCCACCGGGACGTGGAGGTCACCTACGCCGAGCTGGACCGGTGGGCCGGGCGGATCGCGGCGGGCCTGGCCGATCGGGGCGCCCGGCGTGGCGACCGGGTCGGGCTGCTGCTGCGCCGGTCGCCCGCGATCGTCGCGGCGATCCTGGGCGTGTGGAAGCTCGGCGGCGTCTACGTGCCACTGGACCCCGAGTACCCGCAACAGCGCCTCGAACTCATCACGGCCAACGCCGCGATGCCGTTCATGTTGGTGGAGGCCAGCACCGCCGACGCCGCCGGGGCGCTGGCCCAGGACCGCGACATCCGGCTGGCCGACGTGCACACCGTCAACGGGGCGTCCGTGGTCGCGGAGACGTTCCCCGGGCCGGACGACCAGGCGTACATCATCTACACCTCGGGCTCCACCGGGGTGCCCAAGGGCGTCATGGTCGGACACGGCGGCCTGGACGCCCTGCACAGCCCGACCCCGGCCGGCCTCGACGTCACCGCCGCCGACGTGTGGCTGGCGGCGAGCTCGTTCTCGTTCGACGCCTCGGTGTGGGAGATGTGGGGCGCGCTGACCACCGGCGGCCGGCTGGTCGTCGCCGACCAGGCCGACCTGGTGGACCGGCAGCGGCTGGCCGTGCTGGTACGCCGCGAGGCCGTCACGGTGGTCTTCCAGACCCCGGGTGCGCTCTACCGGCTGCTGCCCCCCTACCTGCGGCTGCTGGGCGCGGAGGACTCCAGCATCCGCTACGTCATCCTCGGCGGCGAGGCGCTGAGCTGGTCGCGGGTCGCGTCGCTGGTCGCCGGCACGCCGGGCATGCGCGCGGTGTTCGTCAACATGTACGGCATCACCGAGGGCACCATCCACGTCACGATCTTCGCGGCGCCCGCCACGGACCTGGCCCGGGTCAGGGAGGGCAACGTCGGTGTGCCGTTGCCGTCGGGGCGCTGCTACGTCCTCGGCGACGACCTGCGGCCGACCGGGCTCAACGTGCCCGGCGAGCTGTACTGCGGCGGCGTGCTCGTCGCGCACGGCTACGTGGGCAACCCGGAGCTGACCGAGGCGCGCTTCCTGCCCGACCCGTACGGCAGGGGCGTGATGTACCGGACCGGCGACGTGGTCAAGTGGGGCGTCGACGGGAACCTGGTGTACCTCGGCCGCAACGACACCCAGGTGCAGCTGCGCGGCTACCGCGTCGAGCTGGCCGAGGTCGAGGGCGCGTTCCTGACCAACCCGGCGGTGCGTTCGTGCGCCGTGGCGGCGGAGAACGACGAGCTTGCCGCCTTCGTCGTCGGCGAGTTCGGCCCGGACGCCGAACGCGAGCTGCGGGCCCACGTGCGGCGGACGCTGCCGGCGTACATGGTGCCGTCGCGGATCCTGACCGTCGCGGCGATCCCGCTGACCGCGCACGGCAAGGTGGACACCGCGCGGCTGCTGGCCGACAGCCGCGCCGCGCGCACGGCCGCCGTCCCCGAGGCGCGGCGCGACCTCACCGCCGGCACCGGGCTCCAGGAGCGCATCCGGGCCTGCTGGGGCGAGGTGCTCGACCGGGTCGACATCGGGCTGCACGACAACTTCTTCGACCTGGGCGGGCACAGCTTCACGCTGATCGCGCTGCAACAGCGGCTCTCCGAGGAGGGCCTGGACGTCTCCGTGACGGACCTGTTCCGCTCCGGCACGGTCGCCGGCTGCGCCGCGCACCTGCAACAGGAGGCCCCGGTGCTCGCCGACGCGAAGGCGGCGCAGCGCCGTCAGGGCCGCGCCCTGCTCGCCGACCGGCGCCGTACCGGAGGCAGCCGTGGCTGAACTCGACGACAGCGCGGCGGTGGCGGTGGTCGGCATGGCAGTGCGGGCCCCGGGCGCCGAACGTGACCTGGACCTGTTCTGGCACCACGTGGTCAACGGAGTCGACGCGGTCACCTTCTTCACACCCGAGCAGCTCGTCGGCTGGGGCGCGCCCAAGGACGTGGTGGAGCGGCCCGACTTCGTGCCCGCCCGGGCGGTGCTGCGCGGCGCGGACCGCTTCGACCACCGGCTGTTCAGCTACTCGCCGTCGGACAGCGCGCTGATGGACCCACAGCAGCGGATCCTGCTGGAGTGCGCCTGGACCGCGCTGGAGCACGCCGGCTACCCGCCCGTCGCCGCCGACGGCAACCGGATCGGCGTGTACGTCGGCACCGGCCTGAACGTCTACCTGCTCGACAACGTGTGGCCCAACGAACGCGCGGTCGAGGCGGCCGGCGGCCTGGGGCTGATCATCGGCAGCGACAAGGACTTCGCGGCCACCCGGATCGCGTACAAGCTCAACCTGCAGGGCCCTGCGCTGGCCGTGCAGACCGCCTGCTCGACGTCGCTGGTCGCGGTGCACCAGGCGGCGCAGGCGTTGCTGACCTACGACGTCGACGTGGCGCTGGCCGGGGGCGCCACGGTTGCCCCGCCGACGCGGCGCGGGCACCTGTACGAGCCCGGCGGGATCTTCTCCGCCGACGGCCGGTGCCGGGCCTTCGACGCCGCGGCCGACGGCACCGTGCCCGGCGACGGCGCGGGCGTGGTGGTGCTCAAACGGCTCGGGGACGCGCTGCGCGACGGCGACACCGTGCACGCCGTGATCCGCGGCTCCGCGGTCAACAACGACGGCTCCCGCAAGGCGGGCTTCACCGCGCCCGGCCCCACCGGCCAGACCGGCGTGATCTCGGCGGCGCTGAGCGTGGCCGACGTCGACCCGGATACCGTCGGCCTGATCGAGACCCACGGCACCGGCACCGCGCTCGGCGACCCGATCGAGGTGGCGGCGCTGCGGCAGGTCTTCGACAGCGTCCGGCCCGACCGGCTGCCCTGCGCGCTCGGCGCGGCCAAGTCGGTCGTCGGGCACCTGGACACCGCCGCCGGGGTGATCGGCCTGATCAAGACGGTGCTGGCGCTGAAGCACCGGGTGATCCCGCCGATCGCCCACCTGCGCACGCCCAACCCGGCGGTCGAACTGGACGGTTCGGTGTTCGAGCTGCCGACGACGGCCCGGCCCTGGGAGCCGATCGACGGCGTACGCCGGGCCGGGGTGAGCGCCTTCGGCATCGGCGGCACCAACGCCCACGTCGTGTTGGAGGAGGCCCCGGCCGTCCGGTCCCGGCCGCGCCGCCACGTCACCGAGCTGGTCCTGGTCTCCGCCAAGACCGCCGCCGTGGCGCAGGACAGCCTGGACCGCGCCGTCGCCCACGTGGCCGGGACGACGCCCGGCGAACTGGCCGACCTCGCGTACACGCTGCGGACCGGCCGGGCCGAGCTGCCGTGGCGGGCCGCGTTCCTGACCGGAGCGCACGGCTCGCCGGCGACGGTCCGGCAGGCCGACGCGAAGGCGCGGGCGCGCGGGGTGGCGCTGTACCTCACCGGGGCCGGCGAGCTGACCGGCAACCGGCCCAACTACGACGCCGACCCGGTGTACCGCCGGGTCGTCGACGAGGGCGTGGCGCTGCTGCGCGGTCACGACCTCGACGAGGCCGTCCGGGAGCGCTGCGACCGGCTGCTGGCCTGCGTCGGCCTGGCGCGGTCGCTGCGCAGCCGGGGCCTGGCCCCGCGCGCCCTGGCCGGCGCCGGCATCGGCGCGGTGGCCTGCGCGGTCGTGGCCGGGATCATGTCCGTCGCGAACGCGCTGGGGCTGATCCGCGGCACCGGCGTCGACGGCATCCGGCTCCACCCGGCCGACCTGCCCGTGCACGCCTCGGACGGGCAGCCGCTGACCGGCGGCGGCGACCTCGCGTACTGGCGGGCGCGGGCGGCCGAACCGCCCGCGCCGGCGACGCTGCCCGTCGACCTCGACCCGGTGCTCTGGATCGAGATCGGTACGAGCGTCACCCCACACCTGGGCCCGGACCAGCCCGTGCTGCCCGCCGACCGGCACGCCCGCCTGCTGGCGACCGTCGGCGCGCTGTGGCAGCGGGGTGTCATCGGCGCCTGGGACGGCGTGCAGGACACCGGCCGGCGTCGGCTGCCCGCCCCCACCTACCCCTTCGCGGCCACCCGGCACTACCTGGACGCCCCCGCGACCCGCCTGGACACAGAGAGGCACCACTGATGCGCGACGTACACGACCGGACCTGGGTGGCCGAGTTCGAGGAGCTGTGGATGGAGGTGCTCGGCGTCGACACGGTCGACGACGACGACGACTTCTTCGACCTCGGCGGCCACTCGCTCAGCGCGCTGCGGCTGAGCACGCTGATCCGTCAGGAGCTCAACCTCGCGGTGATGTTCGGCCACGTCCTGGAGAACCCCCGCCTCGCCGACCTGCGTGACGTCGCGAGCCAGGTGGCGCTGGACAAGCCCGTGGCGGAGAGCGTGTGATGGCCCCCCGCGACCTCACCACCTGGACGCCGCTCGCCGCGCGGGTGCTCGGCCTCACGCCCGAGCACCTGCGCGACGCGGCCGGCACGGAGTCGTTCGTCGCCCTCGGCGGCACCTCGCTGCAGGCCATCGCGTTGGTCTCGCTGGGCCAGCGTGAGCTGCGGGCGCACGTGGACAGCGCCCGGCTGCTGTCGGCGCTGCCGCTGGCGCGGGCGCTGGCCGGCGCGGTGGACTACGTGGACACCGCGCCGCCGGTGGCCGCGCGGCGGCCCGCCGAGCTGGAACTGCTGCCCGGCCAGCGGTCCATGCTGGCCGGGCACCTGCTCGACCGGGACGCGCCCTACCACCTGATGTTCACGCTGGAGGCGGACGGGCCGCTCGACGGGGCCCGGACCCGCTCGGCGCTGCGCGAGCTGGCGACCCGGCACGAGGCGCTGCGCACCCGGTTTGTCCGGGACCCGCGTCAGGCCCGGATCGTGCTGCCCGCGCCGTACGAGCCGAGGCTGCTGCACCAGACGCTGCCCGACGACGACGCGGTGCGCGCCGTGCACGACCTGTACGGCCGCTCGGCCGCGCAACTGCTGCGCCCCTTCGAACAGCCGCCGGTCGTCTTCGTGCTGACCCGCGCCGGGCGGCGCGACCTGCTGACCATGCTGGTGCACCACACGATCGCCGACGGCTGGAGCATCGGCGTGCTGTGGCGCGAGTTCGCCGAGTTCTACGCCGGCAACGGTCCGGCGGGCGCCGCGCCGTCGCCGGACTGGGTCGGCTCGCGGCTGGCCGCGCAGGAGGCATCCGGGGCGTTGGACGGCGCGCTGGCCCGGACGGCGGCCCGGCTGGACCGCGCGCCGTTCACGGTGACGCTGCCCACCGACCTGCCGCCGGTCGTCGAGGCCGACGGTCACGGCGCGCGGCTGCACCTGCACCTCGACGCCGAGGCGGCGCGGGCCGCGACCGAGCTGGCCCGGCACTGCCGGGTGACGGTGACGTCGGTGGCCATGGCGGCCTGGGCACTGGCCGTGTCCCGCCGCGCGGGCCTGACCGACCTGGTGCTCGGGGTGCCGGCGGCGGGCCGGTTCGAGGCGGGCATGGACGGCATCGTGGGCCTGTGCACCCGGGTCGTCCCGGTGCGCTGCGTCGCGGCCGACGACGTCGACGCGCGGGACTACGTACGCGGCGTGGCGGCGGCGCTGGCCGAGGCGGCGGCCGACGCAGACGTGCCGTTCGAGCGGGTCGTCTCCGGGCTCGGCGTCCCCACCGACCCGGGTCGCAACCCGCTGGCCCAGGTCGGCTTCGCCGCCCACCACGAGCTGGTGCCCGACGAGCTGGCCGCCGGTGGTCGCACCTGGCGGGTGCACGAGGGCCACTGCCACGGCGCGGTGTTCGACGCGCTGCTCTACCTTCAGTCGTGGTCGGGTCGTCCCCGGTTCGCCCTGGAGTACGCGACGTCGGCGCTCACCGCCGCCGACGCCGGGGAGCTGGCCGAGTCGTTCCGGGCGGCGCTGCTGGAGCTGGCCGCCGGGCCGGGTGAGGCCCTGCGCACCGTCACGACCCTGTCGGAGCGGCAGCACGCCCGGCTGCGGGCGCTGGGCGCGGGCGGCTCGTACGACACCTCCGGCGACGTGTGGGGCCGGTTCGCGGCGCACGCGGAGTCCGCGGGCGAGCGGATCGCGCTGGTCGACGCGCACGCCGGGCGCACGCTGACCTACCGCGAGCTGCACGACCACGCAGTCGAGCAGTCGCGGCTGCTGCACGCGCACGGCGTGCGCGCCGGTGACGCGGTGATCCTGGAGCTGCCGCGCTCGGCCGCCGAGGCCGTGGCGGTGCTGGGCGTGCTGCGGCTGGGCGCCCACTACGTCGCGGTCGACCAGCACGCCACCGGCGAGTGGCGGGCACACGTCGCCGCCGCCGTCGCGCCCCGGGCCCGACTCGGCGCGGACGCGCCCGGCCCGGAGTGGGCGGGCGTCGCCGAATGCGCCCTGGCCTGCCCGGCGACGCCGCCGCCGGGCGGGGCGGACGGCTCCGGCGCAGGGCACGGCGACCGCCCGGTCGCGGCGGCCCCGGCCGACCCGGCGCGGACCGCGTACGTCTCCTTCACGTCGGGCTCCACCGGGGTGCCCAAGGGCGTGGTCGTGCCGCACCGGGCGGTGCTGCGGCTGGCCGACGATCCCCACCTGTTCGCCGACCCGGCGGGCCTGCGGATCACGCGGCTGTCCCCGCTGGCGTTCGACGCGTCCACGTTGGAGCTGCTGGTGCCGCTGGCCAACGGCGACACGGTGGTGGTGTTCCCGCCCGGGGAACCGACGCCGAGCGGGCTGGCGGAGTTCCTGCGCACCGCCGGGATCACCCACGTCTGGCTCACCTCGGGTGTGTTCCACCTGGTCGCCGACCACCGCCCGGACGCGTTCGCGGGGCTGCGGCAGGTGTTCACCGGCGGCGGCGTGGTCTCGCCGGCGCACGTACGCCGGGTGTTGCGAGCCTGCCCGGGGCTGCGCGTCACCAACGCCTACGGCCCCACCGAGAACACCACGTTCACCACGACGTACCCGGTCGACCACGCCGACGCTACGCCGGACCCGCTGCCGATCGGCACGCCGGTGCACGGCACCGACCTGTACGTCGTCGACCCGGCGGGGCGCCCCGTCGCGCCGGGTGCGGTCGGCGAGCTGTGCACGGCGGGCACCGGGCTCGCCGACGGCTACCTCAACGATCCCGTACGCACCGACGCGTCGTTCGTCCGGCACCGGGACCCCGGGGTGCGTTTGTACCGCACCGGGGACCTGGTGCGCTGGGGCGCGGACGGGCAACTGCGCTTCCTGGGCCGCAACGACCGCCAGGTGAAGATCGCCGGGCACCGGGTGGAGCTGGTCGACGTCGAGCGCAGGCTGCGGGCGCGGCCCGGGGTGCGGGACGCGGTGGTGTTCACCACCGGGGATCCGGCGACCGGCGTACGCCTGTGTGCCGCGCTCAAGCCGGGGCCCGACGGCCTGGACGTGGCCGGCGTGCGCCGGGCGGTGGAGGCCGAACTGGCCCCCTACGCCCGGCCGCAGCAGTGGGTGACGGTGGCCGAGTTCCCGCTCGACCGCAACGGCAAGGTCGACCTGCGGGCCCTGGGCGCGCTGGCCGGCGTGCCGCAGCCGGCCGACCCGCCCCGGGCCGACCCGGCGGTGGCCGACCCGGCGGTGGCGCGGATCCCCGCCCAGCGCTCGGCGTCGCTGACCGAGTTCGAGGAACTGGTGACGGTG
The DNA here is from genome assembly GCF_009908295.1 of Micromonospora rubida. Lineage (GTDB taxonomy): Bacteria > Actinomycetota > Actinomycetes > Mycobacteriales > Micromonosporaceae > Micromonospora > Micromonospora rubida. Next base: position 772,453 of record NZ_JAAALO010000001.1, on the reverse strand, counting down.
GCCTGGGTGGAGGCGCTGGGCACCGACGACTTCGACGTCGACGAGGCGTTCTTCGACGTCGGCGGGGAGTCGCTGCGGTTGGCGATCGTGCGCCGGCTGCTGCAGGAGCGGCTGGCCGGCCGGATCATCCCGCTGACCGACCTCTACCGCTTCCCGACCGTCCAGACGCTGGCCAGGCATCTGCACGCACAGACCGAAGGAGTAGGCGCATCCTCATGAACGGCGACATCGCGATCGTAGGCATGGCGGGCCGGTTCCCCGGCGCTGCCGACGTCTGGGAGTACTGGTCCAACGTGGTCGCCGGGACGATCACGATCAGCGAGCTGACCCGCGGCGAGCTGCTGGCCGCGGGCGTGCCCGCCGACCGGCTCGACGACCCGGCGTACGTGCCGGCGCGGGGCGTGCTGGCCGACCCGGACCTGTTCGACGCCGCCTTCTTCGGCATCACGCCACGGGAGGCGGAGACCATGGATCCGCAGCACCGGCTGCTGATGCAGACGGCGTGGGCCGCGTTGGAGTCCGCCGGGCTGGCCGGCCAGCAACCGTTCGGGCGGGTCGGCGTGTTCGCCGGGGCCGGCTTCAACTACTACGCGCTGCACCACGTGTTCACGCAGCCCGGCCTGGTCGAGACCCAGGGGCTGCTGTCGGTCGTGCTGGGCAACGAGAAGGACCACCTGGCCGCGAAGATCGCGTACCGGCTGGACCTGGGCGGCCCGGCGGTCACCGTGCAGACCGCCTGCTCGACGTCGCTGGTGGCGGTGCACCTGGCCTGCCAGAGCCTGCGCACCGGCGATTCGGACGTCGCGCTCGCCGGCGGAGTCTGCGTGGCCGTACCGCAGCAGGCCGGCTATTTCTACGAGACGAAGGGCATCATGTCGCCCGACGGCACGTGCCGCCCCTTCGACGCCTCGGCCGACGGGACCGTCCCCGGCAACGGCGTCGCCATGGTGACGCTCAAACGCGCCGAGGACGCCCGCCGCGACGGGGACACCGTGTACGCCCTGATCAAGGGGTCGGCGGTGAACAACGACGGGGGCCTGAAGGTCGGCTACACCGCGCCCGGCGTCGCCGGGCAGATCGACGTGCTGACGCGCGCGTACGCCGCCGCCGGGGTCGACCCCGCGAGCGTCGGTTACCTCGAGGCGCACGGCACCGCCACCGAGGTCGGCGACGCGATCGAGCTGGCGGCGTTGACCGAGGTGTTCCGTCGGGGCGAGCGGCCGTGCTCGATCGGCTCGGTCAAGGCCAACGTCGGCCACCTCGACGCGGCGGCCGGTGTCACGGGCCTCATCAAGGCCACGCTGGCGCTGCACTTCCGGCAGATCCCGCCGCTGGCCGGCCTCAAGCAGGCCCGGCCCGAGCTGCTCGACGGGTCGACCCCGTTCACCGCCGACAGCGTGGCCCGACAGTGGGACGCCGCCGGCGGGCCGCGTCGGGCGGCGGTCAGTTCCTTCGGCCTGGGCGGCACCAACGCCCACGTGGTGCTGGAGGAGGCCGACGGGCCGGCCGTGCCCGGTTCCTCCCCGGCCGACGGCGACGCCGAGCTGATCGTGCTGTCCGGGCGCAGCCCGGAGGCGGTCCGTGCGGGCGCCGAGCAGCTGAGCGAGCACCTGCGGCAGCGCCCCGACCTGGCCGTCGGCGATGTCGCGCTGACGTCGCAGACGTACCGCAGGCACTTCCCGTACCGGCTCGCGGTCGCCGCGCGGGACGTCCCGGCGGCGCTGACCCGGCTGAGCAGGGCGCCGGTCCGCGAGGCGGCACGCCGGCCCAGCGTGGTGTTCCTGTTCCCGGGCCAGGGCGCGGAGTTCCCCGCCATGTCGCGGGGCCTCTACGACCGCTACCCGTCCTTCCGCGCCGACCTCGACCACGGGGCGGGGCTGCTGGCCCCGGACCTGGGGCTGGACCTGCGCGACGTGCTGGTCGACGTCGACCCGCACGGCGTCGTGCACCGCACCGACATCACCCAGCCCGCGCTGGCGCTGCACGAGCTCGCGCTCGGCCGGCTGCTGGTGTCGTGGGGCGTACGCCCGGCGGCGCTGATCGGCCACTCGATCGGCGAGTTCGCGGCTGCGGCCCTGGCCGGCGAGATGGCCGCCGAGGACATGCTGCGCCTGGTCGTCACCCGCGGTCGGCTGATGCAGGACGCGCCCGAGGGCGGCATGCTGGCCGTGCTGGCGCCGGCGCCCGCCCTCCAGGAGCACCTGGCGGGCCTGGACGACCTCGACGTGGCCGCGCACAACGGCCCCGAGGTCACCGTGGTGGCCGGGCCGGTGGCGCAGCTCGCCGCGTTCCGGGAGCGCCTGGAGGCGGCCGAGATCCGCTGCCGGACGTTGCCCGCGCAGCGCGCCTTCCACTCGCGGATGATGGCCGGCGCGGCCCGGCTGCTCGGCGTCGAGGCGGATCGCATCGCCCAGCGGCCCCGCACCATCCCGGTGGTCAGCAGCATCGACGGCGGGTTGCTCGGCAAGGGGCTGCCGCGCGCCGAGGGCTACTGGGCCGCGCAACTGCGCAGCCCGGTGCGCTACCACGACGCGCTGCTGACCGGGCTGGGCCTGCCCGATCCGGTCCTGGTCGAGGTCGGGCCGGGCACCGCGCTGACCGGCACGGCCCGGCAGCTGCCGCAGGACGGGCGGCGGGTACCCGGGTTCGCCCTGCAGCCCCGGCCGGCGGAGCGGGCCGACGCCGGTGACGTGCTCGCCGGACTCGGCGGGCTGTGGACCGCCGGAGCGGCCGTGGACTGGGCCGCGGTGCGCGGCGACAGCAGGGCTCGGCGGGTCGCGCTGCCCACGTACCCGTTCGCCCGTACCCGGCACTGGCTCGACGCCGCACCGGCGCGACCGGCCGAGGACCCTCCGCAACCGGCGGCGCACCCCGCCGACGCGGGCGGGGACGAGGTGCTGAAGGAGATCATCGAGCTGTGGGGCAGGATGCTCGGCTCTCCCGAGATCGGGCCGGACGCGAACTTCTTCGCGCTCGGCGGCGAGTCGCTGCTGTTCATCCGCATGATCAGCCAGGTGCAGCGCAGGTTCGGGGTGCGCGTGTCGACGGAGGCGCTGTCCGCCGATCCCACGCCGCGCGTGCTGGCCGGGCTGGTGACGGCATGACCGGCCGGGCCGATCCGACGCTGGCTGCGGCGGTGGCGGCCGTGCTCTGCCACCGCCTGTCGTCCGCGACCTCGGTCGCCGTGCGCGGCCCGTGGGGCGACAGCCTGGTGCGGGTCCTCCCGGACAGCACCATGACCCAGGTACGCGAGCAGACGCGCGGCCCGCAGCCGGGCCCCGCCGTCGTGGTCCCCGCGTCGGACGAGCCCTCGGCGTCCGTCGCGGTGGACGTCGGGCCGACGGCGCCCACGACGGGCGGCGCCGGGGCGTCGGCGGCGCTGGGCGGAACACCGGTGTGGTTCGCCCACGGCCACGGCGATCCCGCACACCTGCAGGAGCGCCTGGACACCCTGCACGCCTGGCTCGCCGCCCACCCGGACCGGCCGGTGCGGGAAGCCGCGCTGGTCGGCCCGGGGGAGCGCGGGACGTTGCTCGGCTTCAACGCCGCGCCGACCCCCGCGCCGCGCACGCCCGTGCACGAGACGATCTGCCGCCAGGCGCAGCTCACCCCCGACGCCGTCGCGCTGCGCGGCGGCGGACGCGACCGCACCTACCGCGAGTTCCTGGACGAGGCGGCGGCGCTGGCGGGGCGGCTGCGCGCCGATGGCGTGGGACCCGGGTCGGTGGTCGGCCTGTGCACCGAGCGAAGCCCCGAGATGGTGGTCGCGGTGCTCGGCGTCCTGCTGGCCGGCGGGGCGTACCTGCCGCTGGATCCGTCGCATCCGCGCCCCCGGCTGGACCTCATGCTCCGCACGGCCGACGCGGTGCTGGTGCTGGCCGACGACGCGGGGCGGGCCGCGCTGGGCTCCGGCGGGGAGCCGTTCGTGCCCGTACGGCCGCTGTCGGGCGGTGGCCTGCCCGCCGCACCGGTCGACTGGCGCGGTTACCGGGCACCGGAGGAGGTGGTGCGAGGGCTGTCGTACGTCATCTTCACCTCCGGCTCCACCGGAGCGCCCAAGGGCGTGCAGATGACGCACCTGTCACTGGCCAACCGGCTGGTGTGGATGCGGGACGAATACCCCATCGGCCCGGGCGACGTGGTGCTGCAGAAGACGCCGTACACGTTCGACGTGTCGGTGTGGGAGCTGTTGTGGGCGTTCATGGCCGGCGCGACCCTGGTCGCGGCCGAGGCGCAGGCGCACCGCGACCCGCAGGAGATGGTCGAGGTCGTCGCCCGCGAGTCGGTGACCACGGTGCACTTCGTGCCGTCCATGCTCGCCCTGTTCGTCGAGGAGCGCGGGCTGGGCCGGTGCACCGGCCTGCGCCGGGTGATCTGTAGCGGGGAGGCGCTGCCGCCGAAGCTGGTCAACAAGCTCACCACCGCCCTGCCGCAGGTCGAGGTGCACAACCTGTACGGGCCGACCGAGGCGGCGATCGACGTCACGGCCTGGCCGTGCCGGCGGCCCGAACCGGGCGACACGGTCCCCATCGGCCGGCCGATCACGAACGTCGCCGCGTACGTTCTCGACGAGCGCGGCGAACTCGCGCCGCTGGGGCTGCCCGGGGAACTGGTCCTCGGCGGGGACTGCCTGGCCAGAGGGTACGCCGGGCGGCCCGACCTGACCGCGGAACGGTTCGTCGAGGTCGACGTCGCCGGGTGGCCGCAACGGGTGTACCGCACCGGCGACCTGGCCTGGTGGTCGCCGAGCGGGCACCTCCACTACGGCGGGCGCATCGACACGCAGGTGAAGATCCGCGGGCAGCGGGTGGAACTCGGCGAGATCGAGTCGGTGCTCAACCGGCACCCGCTCGTCGCCAACAGCGTCGTGCTGCTCCGCGACGACCTGGGCGTCGCGGCGACCCTGGTGGCGTACCTGGTGGCCGAGCGGGACGCCGACCCGCGACGCCTGGCCGAACCCGTGCTGCGCGCCCTCATGGCGCAGCAGTTGCCCGACTACATGGTGCCCCTGCGGTACGTGGTCCTCCCGGAGCTGCCGGCGACCGCGAACGGCAAGGTCGACCGGGGTGCCCTGCCCGCGCCGCCGGCCCGGGTCCGCCGGCCGGTCGGGACCGTCGACGCCGCCGCTGTCGGCCTGTCGGACGCCGGGCGTCGATGACCGGACCGTGCAGGCGTCGCGGCCCGCCGCCGCTCGATGGTGGCGGGAATCAGGCACATGCCGGGCCGCTGGCGGGCGTACGCTGCCGCGATGAGCGCACCGTCCCGCATCCTGATCTACGGGGTGTACGGCGCGGGCAAGTCCACCCTCGCGGCGCGGCTGGCCGGGCGCCTCGGGGTGCCGTGGTACCCGGTCGACGACCTGCTCTGGCAGCCCGGCTGGGTCGAGGTGCCGGTCGCGCAGCAGCGCAGCCGGATCGAGGAGATCTGCCGACGGGACCGCTGGATCCTCGACGGGGCGTACCACGGGTGGCGGGATGTGCCGCTGGCCCGCGCCGACCTGGTGGTCGGCCTGGACTACCCGCGTTGGTGCTCCCTGTGGCGGCTGCTGCGCCGCACCGCGCGCCGGCTGGTGACGGGGGAGGAGATCTGCAACGGCAACCGCGAGTCGCTGGGCAGCGTGCTGTCCCGGGACTCGATCCTGGTGTGGCACGTCGCCGCGTTCGGCCGGGCCCGCCGGCGGATGCGGGCCTGGCAGGCCGACCCGTCGGGGCCGCCGGTGTTGCTGTTCCGCTCCCCGGCGGCCCTGGACCGCTGGCTGGCCGGCCTACCTGGCCGCTGAGAGGTTCGCCGGCGATGCCATCGGCGGCGGCCTCAACCGGACGAAGCGACCAGAACTTGCAAGCGAGGGGTCGTGGGCGCCGCCGCGAAGAAGCGGATGTCGCTGCCGCCCGTTATGCCGAAGGGTCGGCTGACGTACGCGTGTAAGTGAGGAAGAGTGCACCGCTGTCCAAGATGGTGTGGTCGGTGAGTTCCCAGGTGCGGGGGTCGAAGACGGCGCTTCGACCGAACAGCGGGACGCCGGTGCCGATGGTCAGCGGTGCGAGCTTGACGATGAGCTGGTCGATCTCGGGATACAGGGCGCCGGCCAGTTCGCCGCCGCCGACGACCCACAGATCCTTGCCGTCCTGCCGCTTGAGTTCGCGCACCTTGACGATCGGGTCGCCGGACACGATCTCGACGGCCGGGTCCGGGCTCTCGGAGAGGGTGCGAGAGAACACCAGGTGGCGTAGGTGGGGGAAGGCGTCAGTGACGCCGGCCTTCAGACCGATGTCGTAGGAGCGGCGGCCCTCCAGGACCGTGTCGAAGCGACTTCCGGCGGCGGTGATGGCGAGAGCCTGCCGGGCCGGTCCTGGCAGGGTTTCGGGATACTCGGCCACCAGATGGCGCAGGTAGTCCTCGGGGATTGGCCAGAAGCCCCCGGGGCCGGTGGGGTCGGCACCGTCGGGACCGGCGATGTAGCCGTCCAGCGTCGAGGCGATGTAGTACACGAGCTTGCGCATGAAGCGATCCTTAGTTGGTGTGTTAGGAGGGACACGGCGCAGGTGTGTCGCCGGCCGAGCGCCAATAGTCGCGCTGAGATCCCGGTTGGGTAAATCCATGGTCGGCGGGGGCCCTCGGCAAGAAGGTGCGTGGTGATAGTGACTGGTAAGCCGATGATCTGTAAAGCAAGGCCGTTTGTTGGTGCGGTCAGGACCGCTACGAGGATCGATGGCGCCCACCACCGGGCGGGGCGGCTGTCGACAGTAACGGTGACAGCAACGACGCGGCACAAGGACAGCCGCCGACTGCCGCCCGCGGACAACGGTCCGAGGTCGCGGATTCGGACGGACCCCGCCCGCCAGACGAAGCGTTCAGAACTTACAAGCGAGGGGTCAGCCCGCCGGTTGCGGCGGTGGTGTGAGCCAGGCGAGGGGTTGGCCGGTCAGTGCCGCGTCGGCGAGGTGGTGTGCGGAGGTGGTGTTGAGTGCGGCGCGGCTGCTGTCGATCCAGCGTTGGACGTTGTCGATGCCCTGGTGGCGGTATTCGACGGCCTGGACGAGGCATTCGAGTTTGTCGGCGTCGCGGGCGACGACGGCTTCGAGGGTTTCGCCGGCTTCGTACTCGGTGACGGCGGCGGTAATGGTGTCGGTGACGGCGGGTGGGCAGTCGGCGATCTGGTCTGCGGTGATGGCGGTGTTGGGTGCGGCGGTGAGGTAGCGCTTGGCGATGTGGGGGATATCGGTGGTGCGGGTTTCCTGGGTGTCGTGCAGGACGCAGAGCATGGTGACGCGGGCGGGGTCGGCTCCTTCCATGGCGGCGAGGATCATGCCGATCAGGGCGGTGCGGTGGGAGTGCTCGGCGATGGTTTCGGGGTGCTTGACCCCGGCGAACCACCAGCCGGTACGAGCGGCGCGTTTCAGGACGCCGGCCTCGAAGATGAACCTCATCGCGGCGGCGTGTTGATCGTCGTTCATCTGCCCGTCCCTGTGCCGGTGATGCCCTCTGTCCGCAGGGTGTAGACGATAGAGGTTAGTTCCTGGCGGGACTGCGCGGAGATCTGGTCGCTGTCCAGGACGGCGACGGCACGGTTGGCGAGCGCTTGCCCGGTGGCGGGGTGGTCGTGGACGAGTCCTCGTCGGGCGGTGAGCAGTGCCCACAGGTTGTGGGTGTTGAGGTCGATGAACGGGTGGTCGGCGTCGAGGCGTTCGACCAGGTGCCGCAGAAGGCGGATTCCGCGCCAATCGTCGATGGTGGCGGGCATGAAGGAGTCGTCGGGTTGGCGGTAGGGGATCTCGCCGACCCAGTACGCGGAGTAGTTGAGGGCCGCGCGTTGGCAGGCGTCGTCGGGGTGTGCGCGGGCGATGAAGTCCCGGAGTGGTTCGGGGTCTCCCTGGTTGGCCAGGGAGGTGACGACGGAGCGGGCGTCGGGCCACAGCGGTGACCAGGTGTGGGGCTGAGGATGACCGCGCCGTTCCTGTCCCTGGCACAGATCCGCAACCGGCTGATCCTCACCGCCCGCTGGGTCCTCCGCGACCATCGACCCGGACCCGACGGCCGCTGCCCGATCTGCCGGACGGCAAACTGCCCGGTGGCCCTCGCCGCCCATGACGTCCTCCGCGCAGCCAAGGAAGTACAGCTGTGGAGTACAGCACCCGACCCGACCGCACCCGACCCGAACGACCCCCAGCAGACCGGATGACCTCGGAAGACACCCGATCCGACCCGCCCGCCGCCAGTTCGGGACGAAGAGGCCGTCGGTAGGGGCGGCCGAGGAAGCGGGGGGCGCACCGGGCGATGACGCAGATCCTTTCGGGTCTGCTCATCGATCCGTCTCGGTGCGTCCCCGCACCCGTTCTGGGCCAGCGCGTCGAACCCCCGATCGTTGAAGGCGTGGATCGCACCCCGTAGGGCGTCCACCCACCAGACACCACCTCCCACGCCGACAACAGCGGGGAGGCGGCCTGCCCGACACGTCCTCAGAACCGACGGATTACACGGTCAACGTTTCAAGGACGCGGTACTAGACGCTGGCGTTCCACCGCGTGAAGATGGGGTACGGGGCGCTGCCGCCGCCGCAGACCTCCTGGTGCGCCTTTGACTTGTACACCAAGGCGTACACGGCTGCGCACCCGCCGCTGTGCATGGCCATCAGGTATCCGCTGGACGAGTCGTAGAGCCACTGCTGGTTCGGCACGTTCATGCAAATGTACTGCTGGACGACCGCGCCGGCGGCACTGCTCGTGTCGCGGACGTCCAGGCACTTCTGGCTGGCGACGTTGCGTAGCTGGCCGTAACCGGCGGTCGAGCCCGGGATGTACTCCCACTGCTGGTTGGTGCCGCCATTGCAGTTGTACTGCTGGACCTGCAACTGGTTCGAGGTGGAACCACCGGGCACGTCCAGGCACATCGGAGTGTTGCCGACCACGATCGTCGCGCGGTTGACGATAGTCGTGGTGGAGTACATCGGCCCGATCGTGGACGCCGGTGCCGCGGACGTCGGCGCAGATCCGGCGACCACGCCGGTGGCCGCGGCGAGGACGGCCATAAGGGTGGCGGACAGGCTCTGTCTGAAGTTGAACATGATGCTCCTCTAGAGGCATGCCTAGGATGTGGCGCGAGGCCACTGACGAACAGGATTGGTTGCGTTTCCGGATGTTTCGCCGGCGCGGTCAGCATTCGGGTCGCAGGTGCGGTGGAGTCGATGAAACCCTCCGGCGAGGTGGCGGCCGAGGGGAATGGTGGCAATGGAAACCAGGCCGTACCGGATTAGATATGCGCATCCCGGAACAGGTAGCCCCAGACGCAAGATCCCCGGTCGATGCCTGCCTTGTCTGCCAGGCTCACTGGGCGCGCACCCGCCGCTGGGCGGTCTCTTTCATCGCGGACGTCGAGGAATTCATGGCTGTGCCTGACGAGGTTCCGTAGTCGGCCGTATCCGGCGTACGGGCCGGGGATCTGCTCCCACTGCCGGATGGTCCGTCGTTGTGGTGGTGCTGTCGGACCGGTTTCCTCTTTCTCGGCGGTACCGCCGGGCGCGTCTTGGCGCATCCCGCCCATCAGGTGGGCGATGGAGGTGTGCGCCGTCGGGCCGAAGCGGTGACGGCACTGGGCGGGGTGCTCGCGGTGGCGGCGGCCGGAGTGGGGAGCGGCCGCGAGCACCGTTTGTTCACCTCGGTCTCATAAGATCCTTTCGGAGGTTCGAGATGTGTTTGCCTACCGATTGATAATCACCAACTTCTCGGCAGGCGAAAAGTAACATGACCGTAACGCTCGCCGCAAGTATTCGTCATATCCACCCTGCGTCAGGTTGATCGTGTCTGAGTGGTGTGGCCAGTGAATCCATACGCTGCGATGCGATCATTGATCGACTGCTCCGGACCATTGCCAGAGCCTGTCACAGCCACTCGTCGTACTTGTCCTGGTCCGCACATTTACCGACAAAGAGCGGTGTGCGCCGGTGTGGGCCCGTGAGCGGTAGACCAAGTTCTCTTGCCATGCCATTTGCCGTCGACCCGCCCATTTGGGATGCGGCCCGGAATGATCTCCAAACCCGCGTGTCGTGGCCCTCGGGCTATTCGAGCTCTTCGTTCTCTCGATGCGTTGTTGGCGCACGTCCGGCTGGCTCAGGCCCGCCGGAATCACCTTCCGGGCGTGGCTGGTCGCCCGGTTCGCAGCGGGCGTTGTCGGCGGTGGCGGGGATCAGGCACATGCCGGAGCTGCCCAGTCGCGGTGCGGAAGGCGTGAAACCGGCCCGGGTGAGCAGCGCGTGGTACTCGGCGGGCGTGCGGTCCTGGCTGGCGAAGAGCACCATCATCGTCAGATCTCGTAGCGCCGCCTGCGGGTCGGCGCTGTCGTGGGCCTTTTCGACCAGGAGCAGTTGGCTGCCGGCCGGCATGGCGTCCCGGACTGTGCGCAGAATGTCCACGGCAGCGGCGTCCGGCCAGTTGTGGATGACCGACTTGAGGATGTAGACGTCACCGCCGCTCGGCACCGCCCGGCGGATGTCGTCGGTCCGCACGGCACACCGCTGGTCCAGGCCGGCCTCCCGCACGGTCGCTGCGGCATGTGCCGACATCGATCCCTGTTCGACGGCGAGCCCTCGGGCCTTCGGGTAGCGGGCCAGGACGCCGCACAGCAACGTGGCGTCGCCCGCCCCCAGGTCCACCACGAGCCGCGCCGCGGTGAAGTCGTAGAGCGCGAGGATGTCGGACAGGGCCCGGGCGGAGTTCCACCGCATGGTGCGGGCGAAACTGGCGGCGAGGTCCGGCTTCCTCGCCGCCATCTCCCACAGCCCGCTTCCGTGCCGGGCGTGGAACGCCGACTCGCCGGTGAGCAGGCAGTGGTCCAGTTCCTGCCAGGCGCCGTAGTACTCGTCGCCGGCCATCAGGGCCTGACCGTGGAGCGAACCGGTGTCGCGCCGCAGCAGGCGTCCAAGTGGCGTGACGCGGTACGTGCCGTCGGGCTCGCGCTGGACGATGCCGAGCTCCTCCAGGGCCGGCAGGTACCGGCTCAGCGCGGACACCGGTATTCCGGTCCGCGCGCTGATGCCGGCGACCGGGAGGCCGTCCTCGGCCAACAGATCGGGTATCCGGAAGCGAGCCGCCGAGGCGAGCAGTTGCGTGACGGCGTGTCCTTGAAGCAGCGTGGCGAGACGTTCGACCTGGGCAGGATCGGGCAGTACTTCCAGTGTCGGGCCCCTTCTCGCGCGTACGGAATCGGTGCCGCCCGCCCTAAGCGGACGCGTTGCCGGCCGGTGCTGCTCCGCTCAGTCCCGGACAGGCGGGTACGCGATCTGCCGGTCCGGCCCCGCAGCGATCGCCGCCCGGACGTCCCGGACGTCCTCGGCCAGCCGCCCGAGCACCCACGCCACGGCAGGAACGTTGGCGTCCAGGGCCCGTCGGTTGAGGTTGTCGAGCCGGTCGCAGCGCTGGTGGTAGCAGTGGTCGAACATCTGCCCGGCCTGGCCCCCGAAGCGGGCCTGCTGCGCCGGCGTCTTGACCTGTACGTTGCCGCCGTCGATCCCGCCGGTCGGAATGCCCACGGCCTCGAACGCCAGGTGGTCGGACCCGACGGACTCCGGGCCGGTCCGCTCGTAGGGCAGCCCTCGACGGTCGAAGTACCCGGCGAACAGGTCGGCGAGCACGTGTCCGCCGCCGGCCCCCGGGTCCCAGACGAAGCGACCGTGGTTGGGCGAGGCGATCAGCTCCCCGTTGAGCACGGCCGCGATGCGCCGCCGCTCGTCGCCGGAGAGGGCGGCCACGTAGTGCCCCGAGCCGACGTTGATCATTTCCTCCGCGCCCCACCAGGCGAACCGCACCTTGTTGGTCACGGCGTGCTGGCGGCTGGCCAGCGCCAGGGCCACCTGGAGGACCGTGGCGGCCATCGCCGCGTTGTCGTTGATGCCGGGTGCCTCGGGGACGCTGTCGAGGTGGGCACCGAGCAGCACGACGTTGTCCGGGTCACCACCGTTGGTCTCGGCGAGCACGTTCACGGTGGTCCGGGCGACGGCCCGAGCCCGCAGCGTCAGGTGCACGCGGGCGCCGTCGCCGCGTGCCGCGCGCGCCAGCGTCTCCCCGTCCCGCTGGGCGACCGAGGCGGTCGGGATCGTGAACGCCTCCGGGGTGAAGGCGTGGAACCGGTAGCTGTTCTCCGGGGACGGGGTGGCGTGGTACAGCAGCACCCCCCGTGCGCCAAGGCCGGCGGCGACCTGCTGCTGGTGGGTGTAGCCGCAGGCGGCCCGCGCGAGCACCACGATCGCTCCGGCGGCGTCGACGCCGGCGTAGTCGGCCGGGTCGCAGCCGGTGCGCCCGTCGATCGGCGCCGCCACGGGCGCCTCGATGCCCTCGGCCGGCGTCGACGGGGTGAACCGGGTCATCAGCACCGGCACGTCCCCGCCGGCCCCGTCGATTCGTAGCCGCTCGGTGGCGATGTCGAAGTCGGTGTAGGGGACGGTCTGCTCCACGACCTGGTACCCCGCGGCCCGCAGCACGGTGCTGACGTACCGGGCCGAGCGGGTGAACCCGACGCGGTTGTAACCACGGTCGCCGCCACTGGCGTCGGCGATGTGCTGGAGCGCCGCCAGGTGACGGTGGACCCCGGCGCCGGTGACGGTCGCCGCCAGCCGGTCGGCCAGGGAACCCGGCGCGGCCCGGGCGGCCCCGCCCGGGGGCAGGGCGACGCCGGCCAGCAACAACGCGCCGACCAGCCCGGCCAGTCTGTGGTACACCCTCACGCTACGCACGAAACCCCCGGTTGTTGTCGGGCACGGTCAGTGAGCCTGGTGCGACTGGCGCACCGATACGGAAAGCTCGGCCAGCCCGCGCAGGGTGGCCGTGGGCTCGTACGTCGCCGGGCCGGCCGGCGCGAACCGCAGCCCGCCCGCGCGCAGCGCCCCCAGCACCTCGCGCAGCTGGAGGGTCGCCAGGCCGGCCCCCAGGCAGGCGTGCGCGCCCCGCCCGAACGCCAGGTGCAGGCCCCTGCGCCGGGTCAGCCGCACGGCGTCGGGGTCGGGGAAGACCGCCGGGTCGCGGTTCGCCGCCGCGATGAACAGCACCAGCACGTCGCCCCGCCGCACCGCCTGCCCGCCGACCGCCCGGTCGCGTACGCACACCCGCGCGTCGGCCTGCACCGGGCCGTCCAACCGGATCAGCTCGTCGATGAGGGCCTCGTCGGCAGCCGGTCTGGCCAGCAGCTCCGGGTGCCGGACGAGCCGGGCGAGGACGCCGCCCAAAAGCCGGCTGACCGACTCGTAACCGGCGTGCAGCACCGCGCGCAACGAATTGGCCAGCACTGCGGCCGGCACGTCCTGAGCCCGGGCGGCGCGTCGGGCCGCCCCGACGAATCCCTGCTCGTCGGCGTCGGCCAGCCACCGCGTGACGAGCCGGCTCAGCTCCGCCCGCGCCTGGTTTCCCGGCTCCGCCCGGGCGGGTTCGATGCCGGCGTCCATGCTCCGCACGATCGCGTTGGACCACTGCTCGAACTCGGCGCCGTCGGGCGGCGGCACGCCCAGGAAGGCGGTGATCGTCCGCAGCGCGACGGGGCGCGCGAACCGGCTCACCAGGTCGACGGCCCCGGGCTGCCCGGACAGTTCGGAGAGTTGCCGCGCGACGATCGTCGCGAACTGCTGTCGCACGGTGGTCAGCGGCTGCTCGTGCAATGCCGAAACGAGCAGGTGCCGAATGGCGCCGTGCTCGGGAGGATCGAGTGACTGCACGCTCAACTGGGTGTCCGGGATTTCGACACCGATCCGCCGGAAGTCGGAGCCGAAGTTTGTGGTGTCGCCGAGCACCTGTCGGCACTCCGCATACCCCGTGACGACCCAGGAATCCAGGAACTCGTGCCAGTGGACCGTATTCGTTTCCCGGAGTTTCCGGTAGTACGGGTACGGGTCCGCGATCACGGACGGGGCCAGTGGATCGTAGATCGGGTCACGCACGGCAGCAGTGGCCTCGTCCGCCACAGGAGACGTCCCTTCCGAGGTGGTGGGATATTCGCGGGCACATGGCGCCGCGGCCGCCCGGACGCGCCGGACGGCCGCGGCAGCGCGACATGTCAGTGGAGGTAACGCATTTTGGGGCCCCCTTCCGCTCGGCTCTCGGATCGTCGGTGAAGCTGACGGCGACCCGGCAGTAATCCGTGATACGGGTAGGACGAGGCGAGGAGTGCCGCACCCTGAAACAACAAAACGCCGAGATTGAGTTTCAGAGGGTGGGCGCCCCCGTGCCATTCGTCAACCTGCCACAGGAGCTTCAGGGTGTCAACGTTTGACGTCGAACAATACGCCGACCTTCATATGGTGAACCTTGTGCGATACGTCCGACGCATAGTCGGGCGTATTTGCTAGCCGTCGATCCGGGTGATGATGTTGCGGATCTTGTTGGACGCGTCCAGGGCGGCCACCTTGTACGCCTCGGCCAGGGGCGGATAGTTGAAGACCATGTCGACCAGTTAGTCGACCGTGCCGCCGCAGCCCATGACCGCCTGCCCGATGTGGACGATCTCGGTGGCGCCGGTCCCGAGCGCGTGCGCGCCGAGCAGGCGGCCGTCGTCCGGCGCGACGAGCAGCTTCAGCATGCCGTACGAGTCGCCGACGATCTGGCCGCGCGCCAGCTCGCGGTAGCGCGCGACGCCGACCTCGAACGGCGTCGAGCTGTCGGTGAGCTGCTCCTCGGTCCTCCCGACGAAGCTGATCTCGGGGACCGTGTAGATGTCGATCGGCTGCAATTCGTGCAGCTCGCCGCAGGCGTGCGCGGCCAGCCGGCCCGGCGACCTCCTCGCGGGGCAGGCGAGGCAGCCGCTCATTCTGCACCGCGGCACCGCCGCCCGAACGGGCCGGGGGGCCGCTGCCCGTACGGCCGAGCGGCGGGCGTCCCGACCACCCGGGACACCCGTCTCTGGTGGACGGGCGCGACCGCCGGACAGACTTTCCGTGCGCCGCTACCGCAGCGGCCGTGGCGCGTTCACCGTGCCGCGAATCAGCGGCCGCCGGCAGCGACGGGTGGGACTCCCCGCCGGCCCGCGCGGTGCACCGACCCACCCGGCCGATCGGCCCGTTGGAACTGCGAAAGGAACCTCGACGATGGACGCTCCGGGCGGACCACCCCACGTTGTCTGTGGGCCGATCGTGCGCCGGGTCGACCCGGGCAGCGTGGCGGTCTTCGTCGCCGTCCGGTCCGCCTGCACCGTCGCCCTCACCGTGTTCGAGGTGGGCCCCGGCCCGGACTTCGCCCCGGGCGCCACGGTGGCGACGGGCAGCCGGGCCGCGGTCCGGCTCGGCGGCAACCTGTACGTGGCCACCGTCCAGGCCGTCGGGGGCCTCCAGCAGGGCCGGCTCTACGGCTACGACCTGTCCTTCCCGGGCTCCACCGGCGGCTGGCCGAGCCTGCTGGCCCCGGGGGCGGTGGCCGCCGACAGGACCGCCGCCCGATCGCTGCTCAGCTACGCCGGTGACCCGCTGAACAAGGGCGGTGCGCCCGAGTACCCCAGCTTCGTGACACCCCCGGCGGACCCCGGGCGGCTCCGGATCTTCCACGGGTCGTGCCGCAAGCCGCACGGCGAGGGCCACGACGCGCTGGCCGTGCTGGACCCGATCATCGCGGCGGCCGGCGTGGACCCGACGGTCCGCCCGCACCAGCTGGTGCTCGGCGGCGACCAGATCTACGCCGACGACGTCGCCGACGTCCTGCTGGCCATGGTGCACGGGCACGACGCGGTCCCCGCCCGCGACGGGCAGCCGGCCGTCCCGGCCCTGCCCGGCATCGGGGCCGCCCTGGGCCTGCCGCCGGAGCTGCTCCCCGACGGCTCCACCAGCCCGCCCGCCGACCGGCTGTTCACCCCCGGCAACCGGGCGGTGACCCTGGCCCGGGACGCGAAGTTCACCTCCGGCGAGGCCCACAGCCACCTGATGTCGCTGCGCGAGTACGCCTGCATGTACCTGCTGACCTGGTCGGACCAGCTCTGGCCGGCGACGTACCCGAGGTTCGAGCACGTCTTCCCGGCCGACACCCGGATCCTGCGCGACCCGCAGGGCGGCGGGCCCGGCGACACCGTCTACGACCGGCTGCTGGTCGGTCGCGCCTACGACGCCAGCAGCCAGCAGCAGAAGATCATCCACCGCTACCTGCGGTGGCGGGAGCAGACCATCCGGCTGATGAACTTCCAGCGCGGGCTGGCCGCCGTGCGCCGGCTGCTGGCCAACGTGCCCACGTACATGGTCGCCGACGACCACGAGGTCACCGACGACTGGAACATGACCCGGGAGTTCGTCACCGGTGCCGTGATCACCTCGGAGCTGGGCCGGCGCGTCGTGCGCAACGCGATGGCCGCGTACGCGGTCTTCCAGGCCTGGGGCAACACGCCGGCCCGGTTCGCCGAGCAGGGGGCGGCCGGCGAGCCGGGCCGGGATCTGCTGGCCGCGCTGAGCGGCTGGCTGGCCGCCCCGGGAGCGGCGGACGACCTGCGGCTGCGGGAACGCCTCGGCCTGCCCACCGCGGTCGGAACCGACGGTCGGCCGGTCCGCCCGGCCGGCGCGCTCACCTACCACTTCACGGTCACCTGGCCGCGCTACCAGCTCGTCGCCCTGGACACCCGCACCTGGCGGGAGTTCCCGGCCGGCGCCGAACACCCCGGCGGGCTGCTGCTCGCCGACCACCCGCTCAACGAGATGATCAGCGGCGGTGGGGTGCTGGACGACGAGTCGGTCACCGTACTGGCGCAACCGGTCGCCGTGTTCGGCATGCCGCTGCTCGAACAGGTGGCCCAGCCCGCCATGAAGGCCCTCGCCGGCCGGTACGACGCCGACGCCGAGGACGCGTGGATCACCAGCGACGCGGCCACCCACAAGTTCCTCGGCCGGCTGCTCTCCGCCGCCCCGCCCGGCCCCGACGGCATCCGGCGCCGACGGATCGTCATGCTCGGCGGCGACATCCACTTCGGCTCGGCCGAGCGGATCCGCTACTCCGCGACGCTGCCGTACGCCTGCGGCCCCGACCCGGCCCACCCCTTCCAGGGGGTGAACCGCACCGAGGGCGTGATCGCCGGCTTCGTCTCCAGCGCGCTGCGCAACGAGGTGTTCCTGACCCGCATGCTGCACGACGTCGGGTACGTGCCGCTGCTGGACACCCTCGGCCGGATCGACCTGGTCGGCTGGGCCAACGAGGACGAGCAGCGGCAGGGCCGGCGCTTCCAGGCCGGTGTCCAGGTCAGCGTGGCCGCCGACGCCGTCTCCGGATGGTGGGTGTCCGGCCGGCCCGCGGTCAGCGACTACGACCGGCTGAAGCTGCTCAGCCGTCCACCGGAGTGGAGCATCCAGGTGCAGTTCGCCCACCACGACGAGGCCGACCCGACGGTCCGGCGGGACGGTGCCCCGGAGGGCGTGCTCGACCCGACCGGCCTGCCCCGCGACCAGGCGCTGGCGCAGTACCTGGCCGCCGCCCGCAACCTCGACGGGTACCTCGGCAAGTGGGGCAACGGCAAGGAGATCGTCGGCCACAACAACCTCGGCGAGATCACCTTCGACTGGCCGGCGGGCGAGGGCAAGTCGGCCACCCAGCGCCTCTGGTGGCATCTGCCCTCGGAGAACCGGGCCGCCGCGCTGACCAAATACACCATCGACCTGTCGTACGGCTGCTCGCTGCTGGCCGACCCGCCGTACGGCTACGTGCTGCGCCCCGACGACCACGACGCCCGCTCCGGGGGGAAGGCGCACTACGACGGCGCCGACCGGCCGGCCACCCTCGTCACCGACCGGTGGGTCACCCGGTTGCAGGCCGACCTGGCCACGCTGGGGTTCGGGCCGGCGCGCAACCCCGGCGAGTTCGACTCGACGACCTACTGGGCGGTGCGCGAGTTCCAGACGTACGCTCGCGCGGCCCGGGTCGCCCACGAACCCGCCGGGGCCACCGCCGCCCGGTACTCCGACCGGTTGGCGCCGGTCGACGTGCCGGAGGCCGAGCGCTATCCCGGACCGGTCACCGGCGTGGCCGACCTGGCCACCCAGCTCGCCGTCCGGCACTGGCTGGACAAGCGCTGGCGCTGCCCGGTGGTGGTGGAGGCGTGGCAGGTCGCTGGCGGCAGCCCGCAACAACTCGCCGCCGGGAACGTCTGGCAGGCCGACACCGCCCACCCGGCCGACCAGCGGCTCTACTCGCGGGTGGTGACCGGCCGCCCGGCCGGCGCCGGGCCGGCGCCGGCCAACCACCCCGAGCTGATCCCGCTGGGCGGCTGGAGCAGCCGGCCCGCCGCGCCGCAGTGGGCCGGCCCGCTGGTCGAGCCGGCGGTCGAACTGCTCCCCGAGGCGCTGATCCCGCCGGGGGAGGGGCAGGCCGGCGGGCCGTCGCTGGCCGCGCTGGTCGCCGCCGCCGGCAGCGCCGACCCCGCGACGGCCGACCCGGCCCGCCGCCGGCTGTCCACCTTCAAGGTGCTGCGGGCGGCCGCCGAGAACACCCGGCCCGGCTCCACCGGCGGCTGGTTCGACGTGCTGGACGGCACCGACGCGGGGGTGCTGCGGATCGGCCCGTTCGGCTGGCCGGCGGACGGGCCGCGCACGACGCCGGTGACCCTGCCGCCCCGGCCGGACTGGCGCACCGAGCCCGGCCAGCTCTGGGCCTGGCTGGCCGCGCTGCGCGCCACCGACCGCGACGCGTACGAGGCCATGGGCGGGCTGGCCGGGCTGTCCGCGACGCCCGGCTGGGGCGTCGACGGCGGCGCTTTGCTCCACCCCGAGCTGCGGGTCAGCCGGGCCCGACCCGCGATGAGCGACCACACCGGCGGCGCGGGCACGCCGATCGAGAACGTCGTCGAGCTGCTCGACCTGCGCGGCTGGCACTGGGTGCACCGCTTCACGACGGGCCTGCGAACCCAGCCGGGAGTCCGGCACAGCATCTGGCGCTTCGCCCGCCAGGGCCTGCACGACCTGCTCAGCACCGCGTGGGACCCGCCCGGCGCGGCCCCGGTGACGGTGCCGGACGTGCCCGGCCCGGACGGCAATCCCCGCCGGGCCCGGGTCGGTGACCTGTTCACCTCGGAACGGGCGGTGGCCCAGCTCGCCTGCTGGCAGGCGTACCGCGCCCACCACCTCGTCGCCCTCGGGCCGCCGGTCGCCGGCGAGCCGCCCGAGCAGCGGACCGTGCCTCGCGCCGCCACCGAGCTGCGCACCGTGCTGACCGTGGCCCGGACCCTCGGGCCAAACTTCACCGGCCCGCCCACCGGCTGGACCGACGCCCACGAGACCGCCCTGATCACCGCGATCGGCCAGGTCGCCGGGGCCACGGCCGACGCCGAGCTGCCCGCCGCCCTGGCCGCGGTGCGGGCCTGGCCGACCTGGCCGGGCGGCACCCCGTACCAGCTCCCGGTCGCCGCGCTGCCGACGGCCGACCGGACGCTGTCGCCGCGGCGTGGCTCGCTGCGGCTGGACACCGGCGAACTGTTCCGGGTGACCGGATGAGCCCCCGGCGTCATGACCACCACCGCAGTGAAGGAGACCCGGACGCATGAGCGACGACGTCGAGCGGAACCGGAACGTCCTCGCCCTGCTCTGGGGCGAACTCCGCACCCTGGCCGAGCCCGTGCTCGGCGCGTACGACCCGTGGCGGCGGGCCCGGCTGATGCGGGCGCTGGGCTGGGACCTGGAGGCGATCAGCGGAGTCGACGCGCACACCTTCGAGACGTGGGTCGGCACCGTCGGAACGGCGGTCGACACGCTGGACGCGGCGATCACCGACGGCCTGCCCGACTCGCTGGCCGAGCTCAAGAAGATCGCCACCGCGGCCGGCACCGCGTTCGGGCAGGTCGGCACGCTGCCCCCGACCCTGCGCGGGAAGCTGCCCCCGGTGGACGGCCTGCCCGAGGCGCTGGCCGACGACCTGGTCGACCACCTGATCCTCACCTACCTGCTGCGCCGGGCACCCTGGACGGTGCCGCTGCTGACCCTGCTCGGCCTGGTCACCCCCGGCGCCGAGCTGCCGGCGAGCCCGCCGATGCCGGCCGGCGACGCGCCGATCCGGCTGCCCCGCCACCGCGACGAGCTGCACCTGGAGCGGCTCGTCGAGCTGGTCACCGACCCCGGCGGATATCTCAAGGACCTCTACGCGCCCGCCGGCTGGGACACCCCGGAGGCCGTCGAGGAGCTGGCCGCGCGGCTGCTGCCCCGGCTGGCCGCGACGCTGCGCGCGTTCGGGGTGGACGCCGCGCACGGGGTGCGGCCGGGCGTCGGCCCCGACCAGGGCGAGGCCGGGCTGCGGCTGGCCGACGGGCTGCTCCGGATCCGGTTCGCCGTCGCGGGGCCACCCGGCGCCGGGGAGCAGGCCGCGCTCGCCGGCCGGCCGGGACCGCGTCCCGTCCCGTCCGACATCCACGGCGCGCTGCACGCCGACACCGACGCCGGCCTGGACGCCCAGCTCCACCTCGGCGTCACCCTCGCCCTGGCCTGCTGGGACGGCCTGCTCACCGGGATCGTCGCCCCCACCGGCGAGACGCACCTCGAAGGCGCGCTCGGTCGCTGGAACGTCGCCACCGACCTGGCCGGGGCCGGGCCGGCCATCGCGATCAACTCGGCCGGCGTGACGGTCGCCGGCGGCGGACCGGCGGTGAAGTTCTCCGCCGAGGTCGCCCGGATCGCGCCCAAGGGCGAGCCCGGCTGGGTCATCGGCGCGCCCGACGGCACCCACCTGGCCATCGGGCAGCTCGTGCTGCGCGGCCGGGCGGCACTCGGCACCGGCCGCGACGACATCGAGCTGATGCTCGCCGCCGGCCGCGCCGAACTGGTGATCAAGGCCGGCGACGGCGACGGGCTGCTGGCCCGGCTGCTGCCGGCCGACGGCCTGCGGTTCGGCTTCGACCTCGGCCTCGGCTGGTCGCTGCGGACCGGCCTGCACCTGTCCGGAGCCGCCGCGCTGACCGCCGACTACCCGATGCACCTCTCGCTGGGCGGCGTACACCTGGAAGGGCTGCGGGTCGCGCTCGCGGCCAGCACGCACACCGCCAGCGTCGGCCTGACGGTCACCACCACCGTCCGGGCCGAGATCGGTCCGCTGCACGCGGTCGTGGAGAACATCGGCATCCGCGCCGACCTGACCTTCCCGCCCGCGTTGCCGGCCGGCACCGGCAACCTCGGCGGCGCCGACCTGGTGCCCCGCTTCAAGGCCCCGGACGGGGTGGGGCTGCGGATCGACAACGGCTTCGTCAGCGGCGGCGGCTACCTGTTCGTCGACGAGCCGCGCGGCATGTACGCCGGGGCGCTCCAGCTCGGCATCGCCGCCAAGGACGGGCTGTCGCCGATGCGGGGCTTCGTGCTCCAGGCCACCGCGATCCTCAACACCCGCAACCCGGACGGCAGCCGACTGGCCGAGGCCGACGGCGAGCACACCTTCTCGATGCTGGTCGTCGGCACCTTCCAGTGGTACCCGGGGCTGATGCTGTTCTGGGGCATCTCGATCACCGGCCTGGGCCTGGTGGTCGGGCACAACCGGCGCAGCAACCCCGAGGAGGTCCGCAACGCCGCCCGCGCCGGGACCCTGGACTCGCTGCTGTTCCCCGAGGACCCGGTGGGCCGCGCCCCGGCGGTGATCGCCACGCTGAGCCGGATCTTCCCGGTCGACCCCACCGGCACCGTGCTCGGCGCGATGGTCCGGCTGAACTTCCTCTCCGGGCAGATCGTCGCGGACCTGGCCGTGCTGGTCGAGTTCCCCGACCCGGTCCGGGTGCTGCTGCTCGGCAAGCTGGTCATCGACTTCCAGCCGGCCGGCCGGCTCCGGATGGACTCGGCCGGCATCGTCGACGTCGCCGGCAAGGAGATCAGCCTCGACGCGGCCCTGATCGACTCCAACCTGTTCGGCCAGCCGGTCTCCGGCGAGATGGCCCTGCGGGCCCGGTGGGGCGGGGACAAGTCGTTCGCCCTGTCGATCGGCGGGTTCCACCCGAGGTTCTGCCCGCCGGCCGGCTTCCCGTCGCTCAAGCGGTTCGAGATCAAGCTGCTGAAGCTGGGCAAGGGGATCAAGCTCAACGCGTACCTGGCGGTCACCAGCAACACCGCCCAGTTCGGCGCCGAACTGCTGATGCACTTCGAGGCGGCCGGGTTCGTCCTCGACGGCCGGGCCTGGCTGGACGTGCTGTTCCAGTTCAAGCCGTTCTGGTTCACCGCCGAGATCGGCGCGTACGTCGCCCTGACCTACGACGGCACGGAGCTGCTGGTCGTCCGGCTGTTCATCGGGGTGAGCGGCCCCGGCCCCTGGCGGGCCTGGGGCGAGGCGCGCATCAAGTTCCTGTGGTGGGAGGTGTCGGCGAAGCTCGACTGGACCGACGGGAAGCGGAACGACCAGCCCGAACCCACGTACGTGAACGCCGCGGACCTGCTCCAGCCGGCGCTGTCCACCCCGGACGCCTGGGAGATCCGGGCCGCCGCCATCGGGACGGAACCGGTGGCCCTGCGGGCGGTCGAGGACACCGGGGGAGCGCTGCTGCTCTCCCCGGGGGCCGCCCTCGGCGTACGCCAGAACGTCCTTCCCCTCGGCGTCGAGTTGCAGCGGATCGGCACCTCCCGCCTCCGTGGCCCGAACCGGTTCACCCTCACCGAGGTCAGCGCCGGCACCGGCGACGACACGGTTCGCGGCACCCTCGGCGCGCCGATCCTCGACGACTTCGCCCCCGGCCAGTTCCGCGACCTGACCCCCGAGCAGCGGGTGCTCACCCCCGGCTTCGAACGGCTGGAGGCCGGCCGCGAGGTGGCCCTGCCGGACGGCACCGCCCTGCCGGTGGACGGCAGCACCGTGTTCGCCGGGCTCGACGGCGACGGCGCCTACGACCGGGTGATCATCGACGACCCGGACGACGCCGGCCGGGAGATGCCGGCGGCGGCGCACCCGCTGTCGGCCGCCGACGTCGTACCGGGCGGGCTGCTGGCCCTGTTCGCCGCCACCGGCCCGGCCGCCAACGCCCGCACCCGCACGAGCGGGGCGGCCCGGTTCACCGGCGCCGGCCTCGGCCTGCGCGACGCCGGACCGTCCTGGCTGGCCGGCCGGGGCGCCCCGCACCCGGCCGGCCGGCGGGCCCGCCAGGCCCCCGCCCGGGTACGCCCCACGGCGACCGCCCTGCCCACCGCTACCCAGGCCGCCGAGGTGGCCCCCGGGGGCGACCGGGGCCGGCTGATCCGCCGGGCCGGCGTCCACGTGCCCGAACCGACCATCGTCCTGCCCGAACCCGAGAAGGTGTCCTGACATGGGTGGCCTCCGCTTCCTGCCCTGGGTACGCGACGGCGTCGCCCGGCTCGTCTCCGAACCCGACCCGCTCGCCGGGCCGCTGCCGGCCACCCGGTCCGAGGTGACGCTCTCGGTGACCGCGCACGGCACCGGCCCCGCCGGGGTCGACCCGGTGGACGTCGTCGGCACCACCACCGCGCTGCTGCACGGCCCTGGTGACGTGACCGGCCTCGACGGCCAGCAGATCATCCGCAGCCACCCGGCGGCGGGCGCGGACAACGTCGACGGGACGCTGTTCGCGGCGGTCGAGTTCGACCGGCCCGACCTGCCCTGGCTGTACACCCCCGCGAAGCCCGACCCGCAGGGCCGGCTGCGGCCCTGGCTGGTGCTCGTCGTCGTCCCGGTGGGCCCGCAGGACCGGCTGGAGACGTCGGCGGGGCAACCGCTGGCCCGGCTGAGCACCACCGTCGGGCAGCTGCCCGACCTCGCCGAGTCCTGGGCCTGGGCGCACGCCCAGGTGCTGGTCGTCACGGAGAACGAGGACGTCGCCGCCGTCATCGCCGACGCGCCGGAGCGCACCCTGTCCCGGCTGGTCTGCCCCCGGCGGCTGGACCCGGACACCGACTACCTGGCCGCCGTCGTGCCGGCCTTCGACGCCGGCGTGCGCGCCGGGCTGGGCCTGCCGCTCGACGGCGGCCCACTGGTGCCGGCCTGGGGCCCCGGCTCCCCGGCGGCCGATCCGCAGGCCCCGATCGTCCTTCCGGTCTACCACCACTGGACCTTCCGCACCGGCCCGGACGGCGACTTCGAGTCGCTGGCCCGGCGGCTGCGCGGCCGGGCCCTGCCGGCGGACGTCGGCCGGCAGCCGGTGGACATCGGCGCCGCCGGCGGCGGGCTGCCGGACCTTGAGCCCGCCGGCGTGGAGGGCCGCTCCGTGCTGGCCTTCGAGGGCGCGCTCGCCTCGCCCGCGATGACCCCCACCGTCTGGCAGCCGGCTGCCGCCGGGCCCTGGCAGGCCCGGATGACCGAGCTGCTGGCGCACGTCGAGGACTGGCTCACCCCACCGCTGTACGGCGAGATCCACACCCGGCAGGGGCAGGTGCCGCCACCGGGGAGCGAGCCGAGGTGGCTGGCCGGGCTGAACCTCGACCCGCGCTACCGGGCGGCGGCGGCGCTGGGCACCCGGGTGATCCAGAAACACCAGGAGGACCTGGCCGCCGCCGCCTGGCAGCGGGCCGCCGAGCTGCGCGAGATCAACGAGCAGCTGCTGCGCGGGCAGGCCGCCCGGGACAGCGCCGCCGCCCTGTTCGCCAAGCGGGTGGACCCGGCCGCGCCGGGGACCGCCCTCGGTGACGACCAGCTCGTCGCGCTGGCCCGGCCGGTGCACGACCTGGTAGCGGCCCCGGCCGCGACCGGGCTCGCCGGTGCCGGCGCCGCCCCGGTCGAGTCGTTGGACGAGCTGTTCGACCGCAACGCCGGCGCCCGGGCGGCCACCAGCGCGCCGTTTCGCCGGTTGGCCCGCCCGCGCGGCCCGCTGGCCCGCCGGCTGCGCCCCGCCGCGCCGTCGTCGTCGGCGCTGCTGAGGCTGGCCGGCGGCGCGAGCCCGGTGCCGCCGGCCCGGATCCCGGCCGGCGGCATCGTCTTCGACACCCTGGTCCCGCCCGGGCAGGGCATCGCCCGGCTGACCCGGGCCGCGATCGAGGCTGCCGGCCGGAACCCGTGGTGGCACACCGCCGCCACCCCGGCCGCTGCGGCCTGGGCCCCGGCCGCAGCGGACGATCCGGTCACCACGCTGGCCAGCAACGGCGGCGACCTGCTCGGCCCGGACCGGTTCTTCGTCGCCGCCGCCGACGGCCGGCTGTTCGAACGCCGCCGGCTCGACGGCGGCTGGACCTGGCGGGACCACGGCGCCCCGGCCGGCACCCAGGTCGTCACCTCCGGCGCCACCGTGGCCCCCGACCGGGTGTACGTGCGCACCCGCGACAGCCGGCTCTACGAGCGCCGGTACGACGGCGACCGGTGGGTGTGGACGGACTGCGGCAGCCCGCCCGGCGGCACGGCAAGCCGGCCCACCGCCCGCGGCACCGACGTCTTCATGCTCGGCCCGAGCGGTGACCTGTACCGCTTCGGCACCGTGGCCCGGACCTGGGCGTCGCTGGGGCGCCCACAGCTCGCCACCGGCGAGCGGTTGTGGGGCTCGCCGCGCCCCACCCCGGCCGGCGTGTTCGTGGCCACCACCGCCCAGCGGCTGTTCGTCCACGACGGGCAGTGGAGCCTGATCGCCGACGGTCCCGGCCAACCGCCGCCGATCTGGGGCTCCCCGGCGGCCTACCACGCCTTCAGCCATCCCCGGGCCGACGGCTTCGGCTACCTCACCCCGACCGGCGAACTGGTCACCCGGGTGCCCGGCTGGGGCGGGATCCTCAACCACGGCCGGGTCTCCTTCCGCCCACCGCTGCCGCAGAACCTGCGGATCGTCTCGCTGGGCCAGCAGACCGTCACCAGCGGCCACGACGAGGAGCCGGAGCTGCTCGTCCTGGCCCACCCCGACGCCGACCCGGCCGACCTGCGGCTGTACGGCCGCTACCAGTGGCGCAACGACGAGACCGGGGTCTACTCCTGGTACTGGGAGGAGATCGGCCGGCCGGCCAACGGGATCGCGGCGCACCGGCCCGGCCCGGTCACCGGTGACGAGCGCGACGGCGAGGTCTTCGTCCGGACCGCCGACGGGCGGCTGGCCGCGTACTCCTGGGGCGACCGGGGCGGCGGTTGGGTCGACCACGGCACCCCGGCCGACCCCCGGGGCGCCGGCCCGGACACCGCCCCGGCCCCGGCCCACGTCCGCTTCGCGCCCCGGGTCGGCCTGCTCTCCTCGCTGCTGGTGTCGTACACGGCCGACGAGGGGGCCGGCAGCCGGATCCGCTCGCAGGCCGCCCACCACCTGGGCGAGGACGGCGCGCTGCGGGAGAACACCCTCACCGCGGTGGCGGCCGGCCCGTTCACCGGCGTGCCCGCGGTGGCCACCGCCGTCACCGCCGCGCCGCTCACCGGCGGCCGGCCGGCGCAGCTGTTCGCGGTGGCGGTCCTGGCCGGCGCCGTGCCCGGCACCCGGCGACTGGCCTACTGGGTGGGCAGCGGGATCGACGCCGGCGGCACCGCCACCGGCGGCTGGGCCGGCCCGTACGACCTGCCCGACCCGGTCGGCGGGTACGCCGGCGCGCTCGACGTCACCGTCGCCGACCTGGACGGCGACGGGTCACCCGAACTCGTCGTCGGCTACGCCATCGACGGCCCCGACGCCGCCGCGAACCGGGTGTACTACCGGGTCGGCTGGGGGCTGGACGCGGCCGGCCGGGTCACCCGGGGCTGGACCGACTCGCTGCCCACCCCGCACACCTTCCGGGCGATCCGCTCGGTCAGCGTCGACGTGGTCGACATGACCGGCGACCAGACGCCGGACCTGCTGGTCTTCGTGGCCGGCGAGAACACCTCCGGGCAGAAGGTGGCCCGGTACTTCACCGGCCGGGGCGTCAACCGGCGTGGCCGGATCGCCGACGCCGGGTGGACCAGCCCCTTGCCGGTCGACGGCGAGGCGGAGGTGGCGGCCGGCGTCGCCGCGGGGGTCGCGGTCGTCGACGTCAGCGGTACCCGCCGGCCCGACCTGGTGGTGGCGCACCGCTCCCGGGTCGGCGTGCTCACCACCAGGGTCGGCTTCGACCTGGACCCGGCCGGCGTGCCGGTGATCTGGAGCCCGCCGCAGGACATCCCCGGGGCGGCGGACGCGTCGACCGGGCGCGGGTGCGGCCTGCTCGTCGCCGACCTGCGGGCCGACCTGGTGGCCGCCCGCGCCACGATGGGCGACCGGTTCATGGCCGCCGCCGCGAACCACCAGGACCGGCTGGCCCCGGCCCAGGCGTTGGCCGTCGACGTGAAGCCGCTGCCGCTGCCGCTCGGCCCGGCGGCCGGCGCGGTGCGTGCCACGCTCCGCCCGGAGACCGCGGTCGCCGGCGAGGTGCTGGCCGGGCTGAGCGTCGGCGGTGAACTCCTGGCCGACGCGCTGCCGGCCACCAGCGACCCGCTGCGCCGGCTGCTCGCCGGGATCACCTTCGACGTGCCCAGCTACGAGCTGCTGCGCGGGCTGTCCCAGGAGCACGTGGTGCCGAACCTGCCGGCGGTGGCGCCGGAGACGATGACCGCGCTGGCCGCCAATCCCCGGTTCATCGAGGCGTTCCTGGTCGGGCTCAACCACGAGATGAGCCGGGAGATGCTGTGGCGGGGATTCCCCGCCGACCCCCGGCAGACCTGGTTCCGGCAGTTCTGGGACGTCCGGGGCGCGGCGTCGGCCGGCGCTCCGCTGACCGACATGCCACCGCTGACCGACGCGGCCTGGCTCACCGGCCCGCTCGGCAGCCACCTGACCGCGGTCGGCGGCCCCGACGAGCAGTCGCTGGTCCTGGTCATCCGGGGCGAGGTGCTGCGCCGCTTCCCGTCCGCCGTGGTCACCATGCGCCGCGCCCGCTGGACCGGGCCGCAGCGGCGGGAGCCGACCGGGGTGGACCTGCCGCCGATCTTCAACGCCTGGCTCTCCCCGGACCTGCTGCTGTTCGGCTTCCCGTACACCGCCGACCAGGCCCGCGGCGCGACCGACGAGGCGCACGGCGATCCCGGCTACTTCTTCGTCCTGCGGGAGCAGCCCACCGCGCCCCGGTTCGGCTTGGACGCCGAGCCGGACGGCTGGCCGGCGGCGGACCCGCCCGGCGCCCCGGTCTGGGCCGGTCAGCACTGGGACGACCTGCACTGGGGCGACCTGCCCTCGGGAGCGCGGTTCCTCTCCCCGTACGCGCCGGGCTTCCCGGCCACGCCGGTGGACGGCGCGGTGTTCGGCCGCAACGCCGCCGACATGGCCCGGGTGGCGCTGCAACGGCCCGTCATGCTCGCCCGCCACGCCAGTGACCTGCTGCTCACGCCGGAGACCCAACCATGACCGTCATCCCCCGCCGCTCCGCCGGCACCACCTCCGCCGCCCCGGCCGCCCCACCGCCGCTGTCCGACGCGCTCACCGGCACCCCGTGGACGCTGTCCACCGGGTACCCGGTGGCGCTGCTGCCGGTCCGGCTGGAGACCCGGTTCGCCGGCGCCACCCTGCGGATCAGGGTCTACCCCGACCAGATCCACATCGACGGCCACGAGCCCCGAATGACCGACGACGAGGTGGCGGCCGGCCGGGCGTACTGGCTCGGCCCGCCCGCCGACGGCGACCCGGCCCCGCCGGCACCGCTGGCGTCGACCGGCCCCGCCGGCCCCCCCGACGGGCCGCTGCGGACCCCGCCCGGCGCGGAGGCCTGGACCGAGCTGGTCCGGCGGTTCGGGGCGACCCGGGCCGGCTGGATCGCCCGGGTGATGGAGCCCGACCCGGCCACCGGCGAGTTGCCCGACCCGCTGCGCCGGCCGGCGCCGTGGTGCGAACCGGCCCGGGTCCGGCTGCTGCCGACCCGCTGGTACGCGGTGGGCCGCACGACCGGCAACACGCTGTTCACCGGCGTCTCCGGGCCGGTCGCCCGGGACCTGGCCGCCGGGCCGACCCCGGTGCCGACCGGCGGCCCGGCGACCGGGACCCCGATCGGGGCGGGCGCCGCCGAGTCGCCCCCGGTCGACGAGGGCATGCGCTGGATGGTCGACTACCCGGCCGCCGTGGCCGCCGGAATGGCCTTCGCCGTCGACGTGCCCACCGACGGCGCCGGCCGGCCCCAGCCCGTGGACCGCCTGCTGGTCTTCGGCGTCGACGCCGACACCGCGCCGGACATCTCCGCGGCGCGGCTGAACCGGCTGCTGGAGGCCCACGCCGCCACCGACGGGCTGGCCTTCCTGCCGCCGGGCACCCCGACCAACAACACCGAGACGGTCACCGTGACCGAGCGCCCCCCGGTCGCCCCGGTCACCGGCACGGACGTGGTACCCGGCGGCACCGGCCCGCAGGTCGAGAACGCCGCCGCCCTGGCCGGCCGGGCCCTGGCCGTGCCGCTCAGCGCCGCACCGCTCAGTGGCGTACCGGCCGGGTCGACCCCGACTGTGGGCGCACCGCCCCCGCCGGCCGTCGAGGACCTGGCGACCGTCCGGCGCCGGGCGGTACGCCCCGACGCGCCGACCGCGCTGGCCCGCGCCGCCTCGGCCGACCGGGACGAACGCCGGCTGGCCCGGCTGGTCCGCCGGGCCCTCTGGCCGGCCGGGCCGGGCAGCATGCTGCGGCACCTGCTGCCGGTGGCCACCCCGGCCGAGCAGCGGAAGCTGCGCGCCCACTTCGTCGAGCACCTGCACCCGGAGGGGCCGCTGCCCACCCTGCGGATCGGCGCGCAGCCCTACGGACTGCTGCCGGTGGCGGCGCTGCGCGGCTGGCAGCCGGCCAGCCCCGCCGAGGCACGCGCAGTCACCGTGCTGCGAAACCTCTGGCAGCAGGTCTGGCTGGCCGCCCCGGCGCCCCGGATCCGGCCGGGGCTGGCCGACCCCGAGCAGACCATGGTGGAGATCCTGGCCACCGACGCCCGGGTGCTGGAGGTCCGGGCCCGCAGCATGCTCGGCAACGAGTACGTGAGCTGGCTGTGGCGCTTCGCCCGGCTCGACCTCG
This sequence comes from Micromonospora rubida, assembly GCF_009908295.1. Classification (GTDB taxonomy): domain Bacteria; phylum Actinomycetota; class Actinomycetes; order Mycobacteriales; family Micromonosporaceae; genus Micromonospora; species Micromonospora rubida. The sequence continues at coordinate 742,660 of NZ_JAAALO010000001.1, read as the reverse complement.
GCCCGGGCTGGCGGCAGCAGGTCGTCGAACCCGGCCGGGCGCTGCTGGCCGCGCTCGGCCTGGGCGGGCCGGTCGACCCCCGGTTGTCCCTGGCGGTCTTCGCCAAGAACGCGTTCGCGCTGGGCACCCCGCTGGTGGCCGCGCCCGGTCAGGACCGCGCCGACCGGATCCGCGCCTACCTCGACGCGCTCGCCGCCGTGGGCCTGCGCGGCGACCAGATCCCGGCGGCACCCGCCTCGGCGGGGCCGGTGCCGCTGTTCCACCGGCTGCTGCGGGCGGCGCTGATCGCCGAACACTCGGCCGCCGCCGACCTGCTCGCCGAGGCCGCCGGGCTGCCGGCCGCCGCCGAGATCCCCGAGCCGGAACTGGTCGACATCCGGCCGGGCGAGGTCACCCCGACGCTGCGCCGACGGCTGGCGGTCACCGTGCCCGGCACCGGCGGCAGGAGCGTGGGCGAGTACCTCGCCGCCGCAGCCGGGGACGACGACACCCGGCACCGGCTGGCAACCGCCGACCTGCGCGAACTCCGCGACGCGCTGGCCGACCTGGCGACCGGGCTGGCCCCCACCGGGGACGACCCGGCCGCTCTCGACCCGGACGACCTGGACCGGTACGTCGCCGGGACGCTCGGGCTCACCGCCCACCGGCTGGACGCCTGGATCACCTCGCTGGCCAGCACCCGGCTGGACCGGCTGGCCGCCACCCGGCCGGCCGGGACGCCCGACGGGGTGCACGTCGGCGCGTACGGCTGGCTCACCGACCTGCACCCGGCGCCGCCGCCCACGCTCGTCGACCGGCCCGCGCACGTACCGGACACCGCCGCGCCCCCGCAGCTCGTGGCGGCCCCGGCCGACGCCGGCCATGTGCACGCCCCGTCGCCGGCGCAGGCGGTCACCGCCGCGGTGCTGCGCAGCGCGTGGCGCTCGCACGGCGGCGGCGACGACAACCCCGTCGCGGTCGACCTCTCCTCGCGCCGGGTCCGGCTGGCCGGGCAGATCCTCGCCGGCATGCGCGACGGGCAGGCGCTGGGCGAACTGCTCGGCTACCGCTTCGAGCGCGGCCTGCACGATCACCCGGGCGGCCCGCTCGACCAGTACATCCCGCTGTTCCGCCGGCTGGCCCCGGTCCGTGCGCACCGGGTCGACCCGAACGGGGACGGCCCGCCGGACATCGTCGGCACGGTCGCGTCCACCGCCGTCGCCGACGGGTTGGAGCTGCACCGGCTGCACCGGGCCGGCGCGCTCGCCACCGAGCTGGCGAAGCTGCCCGGCGGCGCCCGGATCGCCGTCGGTGAGGTGCTCGCCGAGCTGGCCGACCACGCCGACGCGGTGGCCGACGCCCTGCTGGCCGAGGGCGTGCACCAGCTCGCCGTGGGCGACATGGACCGCGCCGCCGCGGCGGTGGACGTCGCCTCCGGCGCGGCCGGCAGCCCGCCCGAGCTGCACTTCACCCGCACCCCGGCCGGCGGGGTGAGCGTCACCCACCGGGTCGCCCTGCTGTTCAACCTCGACGCCCGGTTCGCCGACCGGCGCTCCGACTGGCCGGCCGGCCGCTCCGAGCAGCCCCGGGTCATCGGCGCCGCGGCCGACGCGCTGACCGCCGCGCTGCTGCCGCCCGCGAACCGGGTGTGCTGGCGGGCGCGCTGGCACGCGCCGGACGGCGGCGTCACCGACCACGTCGAGGGCAGCCTGGACCGCCTCCAGGTGGCGGCGGTGGACCACCTCGCCGCGCCGCCGCATCCGGGGGCCCCGGCCGGCACCGACCTGGACCGACGGATCGAAATGGTCGCCTGGAGCAGCCTCGCGCCGCCCCAGGTGACCCCCGAGTGGCGGTTGGAGCTGGACTACGACCGGGCGCCCGGCTGGCCGGCCTCCCGGGTCAGCCTGGCCGAGTTCCTCGCCGCGGTCGCGGCGCTGCGCGACCTGTTCGGCCGGGGCCGGCAACTGCTCGCCGCCGACCTGGGCACCGACTCCGACGCGCCGGTCCAGGTCGACGACGCCACCCGGAGCCAGGCCACCGAGCTGTGGCAGCTCGCCCTCGACACCGCCACAGGGCTGCGCGCCGCCGGCAGCCCGGGCGACCCGGGCTGGAACGAGACCACCGTGCGCACCCTGCTGCGGACGGCCGCCGGCTTCGGGATCGTCGGGGTGCTCCCGCCGCTGCCGGGGACCGGCGCCGCCGCCACCGCAGCGGAGGCCGCCCGGTCCGCCGGGGACGAGCTGGCCCGCCGGGTCGCCGCGCACTGCCGGCTGGTGGCCGAGGCGCGCGGACGCACCCCGTGCCCGGTGGGCGGCTGCGTCTGCGACCCGGAGACCGACTTCGACGACCCGACCGCGCCGCCGGCGGACCGGCGGGAGCTGCACGTCGCCCGGATCCGGGCGCTGCTCGGCGCCGACATGCCGGTGCTGTCGGCCAGCCGGGCCCCCGACCCGGTCGCGCTGACCACCGCGCTCGCCGCCAGCGACGCCCTGCAGGGCGGCTCGCCCCACCCGGTACGGCGCTGGCTGGCCCGCTACGGGCGGGTCCGCCCGGCGGTGGGCCGGTTGCAGGAGGTGCTGACCTACGCCGACGCGCTCGGCGCGGGCGGGACGGTGCGGGTGCCGACGCGGGTCCGGGTCGCCCAGCTGCCGTACCAGGCCGGCGACCGGTGGGCGGGTGAGGCCGCGCCGCCGCCGGGCAGCCAGCCGACCTCGCTGGTCCTGGTCAGCCTCGGCGACCTCGACCTCACCCGGCCGGTGCACGGCCTGCTCGTCGACGAGTGGACCGAGGTGGTGCCGGCGGCCACGACGCGGACCGGGCTGACCTTCGAGTACGACGCGCCGGCCGCCGCCGCCGGCCAGGCGGTGCTGCTGGCGGTCAGCGCCGACGGCGCCGCGACCTGGCAGCCGGCGGGGCTCGCCCAGGCCGTCGAGGAGACCCTCGACCTGGCCGTCGCCCGGGTCACCGACCTCGACTCGCTCGGTGCCGGCGGGCAGTACCTGCCCGCGTTCTACCTGCCGACCAACGTCGCCGAGGCGGCGACCACCACCGACTTCGTACCGGACGCGGCACCCGTCGCGCCGGGTGAGCAGGAGGGCCGATGAGCCACCTCGTGCACGACAACCAGGTGGCGCCGGGCGGGCCGCCGGCCGCCGGGCCGACCACGCCGCAGGATCCGCCGGGGTCGGTGACCACCTGGACCCGGCTGGAGCCGCGTACCCGGCGCGGCGACCTGAGCCCGGCTCTGGAGGCGCGTACCGCCGACCCGCTGTGGCTGCTCGCCCGGCAGTGGCAGCTCGGCGAGTTCACCGGCGAGGACGCCGGCTCGCCGGTGGTCGCCCGGGTGCACGCCGAGGTGACCCCGTTCACCCGGTACCGCCCGGGAGCCGCCTCGGGCAGCACCATCGGGCTGCCGGCCGGCATCCCGCTGGAGGCGCTCGTCGAGCGGGAGGGCGCGGCCACCGCCGACGACCTGCGCCTCTCGGCGGAGACCGGCCAGCAGTTCCTGCGGCTGCTGGCCGAGGCCGGCGGCGGCGAGCTGGGCCCGGCGGTCGCCGACCGCTACCGGATCCCCGCGGTGCCCCCGGACGCCCCGTCGGCGGCCGACGCGGGCACGGTCGGCTACCTGCGGGTGGTCGCCGGCCGGGTGCCGCACGGCGACCTGCTGCTGCGCGCCTGCGCGGCCGGGACGGTCGAGGACGACCTGCCGGTGCCGCCGGCGCTGGCCGGCGCGCTGCGTACCGCGATCACGGGCTGGCTGGCCTGGCTCGGGGTGCCGCCCCGCCCGCCCGGCCCGCCCGGTGGGTACCTGTTGCAGCTGCCGGCGGTCATCGCGCCGGGGGTCGACCCCCGGCCGGCGACGCCACCGTGGCCGCCGGCCGACTTCCACCCGCTGATCAGCGCGGCCGGGTTGGAGGGCGCCGCCTGGCAGCGGGAGCGGATGGAGTACGAGTTCGCCGTCGGCGCCGCCGGATCGGCCGGCGAGCTGGTGCTGACCGCCCGGGAGTACGACGGTGACCGGCTGGACTGGTACCACTTCGACCACGCGCCGGTCGACACCCTGCAGGCGCAACCGGCCAGCCAGGAACTGGTCCGGATCACCCTGCCCACCCCGGTCGGCTACGCCGGGATGCCGGCCACCCGGTTCTGGGAGATGGAGGACTCCCGGATCAACCTGGGCCAGGTCGGGGCGGGCGCCGGTGACCTGGCCAGGATGTTCCTGCTCGAGTACGGCCTGGTCTACGCCAACGACCACTTCATCGTCCCGCTGGAGCTGCCGGTCGGCTCGGCCACCCGGATCAGGTCGCTGATCGTCACGGACACGTTCGGCACCCGGACCCTGGTGCCGGCCGCCCCCGGCGGGCGGGGCTGGGCGTTGTTCCGGCCGTCCGGCGCCGTCACCGACGGGCCCGCCGACGTGCTCGTCCTGCCCGCGACGGCGGCCGCCACTGTGGACTCCGAGCCGGTCGAGGAGGTCCGGTTCGGCCGGGACGAGATGGCGAACCTGGTCTGGGCGATCGAGCGTACGGTGACCGGCGCGACCGGCCGGGCGATCGACCGGAGCGCGCAGGTCGCCCGGTCCGCCGTACCGGCCCGCCCGCCGGTGCCCGACCCGCCGCCGGTCGACCCGGCGACCGGACGCCCGGTGGTCGTGCCCGAGCTGTCCTACGCGTTCGCCACCACCGTGCCGGAGAACTGGGTGCCGCTCGTGCCCACCGCGCCGGCCGGCGACCCGACGGCGGTGCGGTTGCGGCGGGTGCCGATCCAGCAGCCGACCCGCGACGGGCCGCCGGTCCCGGTGCTCGGGCACAGCCGGGTGCTCGACTGGCGGCCCGGCCCCGGCGGCACCGGGGTGGTCGAACTGGCCGTCCCCGAGGAGGAGATCGGCCGAGCCGGGGTCCGGGTGCTGCGCCGGTGGCAGTTGGCCCGTGGCGTGGACGGCTCGGTGCACCTGTGGCTCGGCCGCTCCCGGCACCCCACCGGCGGCGCCGTCTCCAGCGGCTTGCGCTACGACGCCGTGGAGCCCCGATGAGCCCTGCCGCCCCGCCCGTATCCACCGATCCCGAAACCGCGCGGAGAAACCGATGACGATCAACTGGAAGAACGACGTGCCGCTGCCGATGGCCCGGCCCCGGTACTACGACCACCAGTACCTGCGGGCCGCCGACCTGGCCCAGGCGGTGGACTACCTGCTGTCCCGCCAGCACCTCACCGCCCGGCTGCGGCAGCCGGTCGGGGTGGTCAGCGGGCTGGAGCTCAGCGCGACCGGGGGCGACGTCACGGTCGCCGAGGGCGCGGCCGTCGACGCCGACGGGCTGCTCATCGTGGTGCCGGCGAGCCGCCGGGTGAGCCCGCCCGGCGACGGCACGTTCCACGTCACCCTGCGCTACCTCGAGACGCTGACCGACCGGCGCGACGAGGGCGGGGTGGCCGCCGAGACCCGGTGGACCGAGGAGGGCCGGGTGGAGCTGACCACCGCACCGCCGGCCGACCCACAGCGCGCGATCGTGCTCGGCCGGGTGGTCCGCAGCCAGGGCGTGGTGACCGTGCAGAGCACCGGCCGGCTGGTCGCCGGCCTGCGGGTGCCGGTCGGGGCGCTCGTGCCGTCCGTCGGCAACTCGCCGCAGGCCGGCATCCAGTTTCCCGCCAACGCCGGGGGTGGGGCCGGCGACGAGGCGTTCATCCGCTACTGGGCGGCGGCCGGCGAGAACACCGTCCTGCGGATCGGCAACAACAACGACCCCGACGACGCGATCACCTTCCACCAGGCCGGCGCGGACCGGCTGCGGATCAGCCAGAGCATGCTGCACCTGGGCAGCCTCGACGGCACCGCCGTGCCGGCCGACCAGGTGGCCGCCGGCCTCGGCTTCTGGGGGCCCGGCGTCCAGCACGGGCAGTTCTCCTTCCGGGCCGGCCGAGGCTTCGAACTGGTCGACCGCAGCACGGACACCCCCTCGTTGGGCTACCCCCTGCACAGCCGCCCGTACGCGGACCTGGAGGTGCAGGAACTGCGGGCCGCCCGGGTGCGCGGACGCGGCGGGCTGAACCTGCTCAGCGACGGCCAGGTGGCGGTCAGGGCCGGTGCCGGGCTTTTCGTGGTCAAGGAGGCCGGCGCCAGCGGGGACCTGACCGTGCAGGGGGCGCTCGGGGTGGGCGGGAACGTCCACCTCCCCGCGTCGGGATATCTCCTCGGGGCCGGCCGGCTGCACCTGACCGGCCCGGAGCGGCTGTACCTGCTCAACACCCAGGGCGTGTACATCGGGCACGGCGGCAGCTCCGAGCCGGACGCGGGCTGCCTGTGGGTGGAGAAGCGGGGTCTGATCGGCGGTGATCTTCAGGTCAACGGCCGACTCGGGGTGAAGACGAGCCCGAACTCGATTCCCGACTGGAGCGGCGGGGGCGTCAGCACCTTCGACCTGTTCGTCTCCGGGGCGATGTACGCGGGGCCGGCCGGCGGCCCGTACCCGATCTCGTTGGAGGCCGCCACCGGCAAGATCGTGGGCCGGACCAAGCAGTTCGTCATCGACCACCCGCTCGACGACCCGGCTGATCCGGACCGCCGGTTGCTGGTGCACGCCGCGTTGGAGGGCCCCGAGAACGGCGTCTACTACCGGGGTGAGGGGCGGCTCGTCGACGGGGCCGCCACCGTCGACCTGCCCGAGTACTTCGAGGCGCTGACCCGGCTGGAGGGCCGCACCGTCCAGCTCACCCCGGTCTTCGACGACGACGAGCCGGTGTCACCGCTGGCGGCGTCGCGGGTCGTGGCCGGCGAGTTCCGGGTCCGCACCGTCGACGGGTCCAAGGCGTCGCACGCCTTCTACTGGCAGGTCTCGGCGATCCGCGCGGACCTCGACCCGTTGGTGGCCGAGATTCCCGCCGCGGCGCCGCACACCGTCCGGCCTGCCCCGGCCGGCACCGATCCGACGCCCGATCCGGCGCCGGCGACCCCCACCGCCGCGTGACACCCCCACCGGCGATCAGCAGAGAGGAGCACGAGGTGGACGCGGTGATCGATCAGGTCGACGTCGACCGGACCCCGGAGGACGACGATCCGGGAGGCCGGATCGGGGAGGCGGTCGAGTACGACCTCTTCGCCGCCGAGGAGGAGCCGTCGCCGGAGCCAGCCGGGCTCGTGGCGTTCCACCTGGCGCCGACGCTGCGGCTGTTGCGCGACGAGATCGACCGGCGCTGGCCGCACCGGGACCGCGCCTCGGACGGCTGGATCGGTGACGCCGCCCACCAGGCCGGCACCTCCGACCACAACCCGGACGCGGACGACCGCTCGGTCAACGCGCTCGACGTCGACCGGGACGGCATCGACCCGCCGCTGGTGATCCGCAAGTGCATCGCGCACCCGTCCACCCAGTACGTGATCTTCGACCGGACGATCTGGAGCCGGACGCGGGGCTTCGCCCCGGCCCGGTACACCGGCAGCAACCCGCACGACAAGCACCTGCACGTCAGCGTCGGCCACACCCCGTCGGCGGAGCGGAGCGACCGGAGCTGGGGGATCGTCACCGCGCCGGTGCCGAAGCTCGGTGACCGGGTGTTGCGGCGCGGCAGCCGGGGCAGCGACGTACGCGAGTTGCAGACCGTCGCGGGTCGGCTGGGTGCCAGGCTGGCCGTCGACGGGGACTTCGGGGCCGCCACCGAGGCATGGGTGCGTACCTTCCAGCAGTCCCGGAAGCTGGCGGTGGACGGCGTCGTCGGTCCGTGGACGGTCGCCGCCCTGCGCGAGGCGACCAGGCCGCCCGCGCCGACGCCGGCCGGGCGGGCACCCGGCTCGCGCACCCTGCGCCGGGGGACGAACGGCGACGACGTGGCCTTCGTCCAGCGGTTCGTGGGGGAGCGGCGGTGCGGCCGGGCGACCGGCGCCTTCGACGCGCGGACCGAGGCCGGCGTGCGCTGGTACCAGGGGATGCGCGGGATCACGGTCGACGGGGTCGTCGGCCCGCAGACCTGGCGGCAGATGCAGGTCAAGGTCGCCTACTGACCCTCGGAACGGGTACGGCGGTCACCCGGGACCGCCGTACCCGTTCCCGCTGTCCCGTGGACGGTCACTTCGCCGTGGTCTCGTCGTTTGCCAGAACGGCAAATTTACTTGTCGGATCGGCGGGGCCCGCGGAACGGTTGTCCCTAACGAGCGGAGGGACGCACATGACGGACGAGACGTACGACGTGGTGGTGGTCGGTGGGGGCGCAGCCGGGCTGAGTGGGGCGCTGGCGCTGGCGCGGGCGCGACGGTCGGTGCTGGTGGTGGACGCCGGACAGCCGCGCAACGCGCCGGCCGGCCACGTGCACAACTATCTGACCCGGGAAGGCACGCCGCCGGCCGACCTGGTGGCGGCCGGGCGTGCCGAGGTGACCCGGTACGGCGGCGAGGTCGTCGCCGGTCGGGCCGAGACCGCGTCGCGGGACGGTGCCGGGTTCGTCGTGACGCTGGACGGCGGGCGCGGCGTGCGGGCGCGGCGGCTGCTGGTGACGACCGGGCTCGTGGACGAGCTGCCCGACGTGCCGGGGGTGGCCGAGCGGTGGGGGCGCGACGTGCTGCACTGCCCGTACTGCCACGGGTGGGAGGTCCGGGACCGGCGCCTCGGCGTCCTGGCCACTGGCCCGATGGCCGCGCACCAGGCGGACCTGTGGCGGCAGTGGAGCCCGCACGTGATGCTGCTGCTGCACGGCACGACGCCCGGCGCCGAGGAGACCGAGCGGCTCGCGGCGCGCGGGATCACCGTCGTGGACGGCCCGGTCGCGGGGCTGGAGGTGGCCGGCGACACGCTGACCGGGGTACGGCTGGCCTCGGGCGAGGTGGTCGCGCTCGACGCGCTGGTCGTGGCGCCGCGGTTCACCGCCCGCGCGGAGGTGCTGGAGTCGCTCGGCCTGACGCCGGTCGACGTGGAGTTCGGTGGGCAGGTGATCGGCAGCCAGGTCTCCGCCGACCCGACCGGGGCCACCGCCGTGCCCGGCGTGTGGGTGGCGGGCAACGTGGCCGACGTACGCGCCCAGGTGATCACGGCCGCCGCGGCGGGTCTGGCCGCCGGCGCGGCGATCAACGCCGACCTCGTCGCCGAGGAGACCCGTGACGCCGTGGCCGCCTACCGGCACCAGGCGGACACGATGTTCGAGGAGGCCGCCTGGGAGGAGCGTTACCGAGCCCGCGCGGCGGTGTGGAGCGGTCGCCCGAACCCGCAGCTCGTCGCGGACGCCACCGGGCTGCCCCCGGGCCGGGCGCTCGATGTCGGCTGCGGCGAGGGCGCCGACGCGCTCTGGCTGGCCGAACGGGGCTGGCGGGTCACGGCGGTCGACATCTCCACCACCGCCCTGGAGCGGGCCGCCGCCCACGCCGCCACCGCTGGTCCGGCGGTCGCGGGCCGCATCGAGTGGACGCACGCGGACCTGCGCGACCAGCCGCCCGCCGAGGGCGCGTACGACCTGGTGTCGGCGCAGTTCATGCACCTGCCGGGCGAGGCGCGGCGGGAGCTGTTCGCCCGGCTGGCCGCCGCGGTGGCCCCCGGCGGCACCCTGCTGATCGTCGGCCATCACCCGTCGGACCTGCGAACCACCGCCCGCCGGATGCACTTCCCGGAGATGATGTTCACCGGCGAGGAGGTCGCGTCCTCGCTCGACCCGGCCACGTGGCAGGTGCTGGCCGCCGAGGCCCGCCCACGCGCGGCGGTCGACCCCGAGGGACGCGAGATCACCATCCACGACGCCGTCCTGGTCGCGCACCGCCGAGCCTGACCGGCGGGTTCCTCGCCACGGGCGCGGGGAGGAGAATCGGTCCCGGTCCATCGGGAAGGACCTCCATGCGCGTGGGGTGGGCCGTGCCCCTTCAGGTGGCGCGTGCCGGCTGCACGCCTCCACCCCGCGCGTGGTCGAGCCGTGGAGCCGCAGGGAGGCGATCGGTATGAGGGTTGGAATGGTCGCGGCGGTGGCAGTCGGCATACCCGTGCTCTTCGCCGCGGTACTGCTGTCGATCGGCAAGGTGCTGGGGCGCCGCGCGAGGGCGGGGCTGCGCTCGGGTCGGTACACGTCACGGCGGGGCAACTCGTCGGACAACAGCTCGTCGACCATGGGCGGCGGCTGAGAGGCGGGGCGCTGCCGGCCCGGGCGGCCGCTCGCCACCGGGGCCGGTGGCGAGGTTCCGTCGCGGCGCTCGAACTCCGCCAATTAAGCCGCCTTGACCGGCCTAAATAGGATCGAAGCTCGTCATCCGCGAGGAGGGGTTTCGATGGGGCGGACGTTGCGGGTGGGTATCCCGATTCTCCTGCTGGGCGCAGTCGGCTGGTACGCCTCGTACGTCACCACCATCCTCGTGTGGGAGGTGCGCAAACTGGTGCCCTGGCTGGTGGCGCCGGCCCTGGTGGCCCTGCTCGCCGGGGCGCCGTTCCTGGTGCGACTGCTCACCCACCGGCTCCGCCGGGGCGGGACCACGCCCGCGGCGCCCGGCGGGATCGTGGCCCTCGGCTGGCTGGGCGCCGCCGTCGGGCTGGCCCTGGGGGCGTTCTGGCTGGCCTACGGCGAGTACCTCCAGGACCGGGCGTACGTGACCACCATGCGGGTGGTGAACGATCCGGTCCCGGAGCTGACCGCCCGCGCGCCGTACGTGGTCGGGAAGGCACAGGCCGCGCCCAACCTGGGCGACGTCACCGGCGAGATCACCGACGTCAGCTACCTGCCCGACTCCGACCGGTTCGCCGTCCTGGTCGAGCGGCGCGGCTGGTTGACCGGTTACGAGGTCGGCCTGGTGCAGGAGGTGCCGCTCGGCGGCAACAGCCGGGCGCAGCAGCGGTGCCAGTTCGACGTGTCGACCGCCGACGCGCGGATCGGCGGCTGGTTCACCCACAACCTGGGCCGGAAGATCTCCGCCGAGCGGCGCTGGGCCCGGTTCTCCGCCGACGACGCCTACGTCCACTGCCGGGGCGACACCCCGGTCGTGGTGGTGCCGCTGAAGCGGCAGACCGGAGTCCTGGTGGTGACCGAGCGGCCGGCCGGCGTGGCGCTGTACGACGGCCGGACCGGGAAGGTCACGATCACCGACGACACGACGAAGGTGCCCGGACCCTCCTATCCGATCAGCCTGGCAGCCGACCAGCGGGAGGGCACAGCCGCCGTCGGAGGCTTCGCCGACTGGTGGTTCGAGCGCAGCGGCTGGGACGCCTCCGAGGACGGCGCGAACGAGGGCAACGAGTCGGAGTTCACCCTGCGCCACCGCGACGGCAGTGGAGGCAGCGCGTACGTCACCCCGCTCACCCCGCAGGGCGAGGCCAGTTCGGTGGTGGCGGTGTCCACGGTGCCGCCCCGGCACTCAGGCGGCGGGCTCGCCCCGCTGACCGTGCACCGGCTCAGCCCGACCTGGTCGTCGCCTCAGGCGATCGTCGCCCTGATCAAGGCGGAGTACCGGGACGTCTGCTGCTGGAACGACGACCAGGTGTTCGAGGTCGTGCCGACCGGCGGCAGCACCTGGACCGCCACGCTCGGCAGTGCGCAGAGCATCCGGTACCGGGTGGAGGGGCGGGGCCAGGTCAACGGGCGGGAGGCGACCTGCCTGAAGAACGCCGACGGGACCCTGATCCGGTGCGCGTACGCCGCCCCCGGCTCGCCGGAGGAGCAGGAGCTGCAACGCCGGGAGCGGCAGAAGCAGCAGGAGCAGGCGGCGAACGGCGGCCCCGGCCCGGAGGACCTGACCACGTACTCCGACGAGCGGTTGGCCGAGCTGAACCGACGGATCTCCGAGGAGGTCAACCGCCGCCTCAAGGAGCGTTGACATCCTCTCCGCCCTTAAGGGCGGAGATTCCCTCTACGCTGCGTGTGGAACACGCGGCGTCCGGGTGGGTTACCGCTTCGCCGCGCGGTGCCAGCATCGCTGCTGGTCTTACCTGCGCTCCACGGTCGTTGAAGTCCGCCTGTCCGGCGGCCTTGATGTTAATGGCGGCGTTGACGTCCCGGTCGTGGTGGCTGCCGCACGGGCAGTCCCACGCTCGGACGTCCAGGGCCGTCTTCGAATTGATCTGGCCGCAGTCGGAGCACATCCGGGTGGACGGGAAAAACCGATCCACCCGGCCGAAGGTGCGCCCGTATCGGGCGGCCTTGTACTCCAACATCCTCGTGAACGAAGCCCATCCGGCGTCGTGGACGGACTTCGCGAGCCGGGTCCGGCCGAGACCGATCACGCACAGGTCCTCGACGTACACCGCTTGGTTGTCGCGGATGATCGCCGTGGACAGTTTGTGCTGCCAGTCTCGCCGGGTGTCGACCACTCGCGCATGAGCACGGGCGACCTTCACGACGGCCTTCTTGCGGGACGTCGCCGATCTTCGGCAGGCGCAGGCGACCGTTGTCCAGGACCTTGAACCGGCTGTTCCTGGTGAACCGGATGGCCTGCCGGTTGTCCTTGCGGGAACGGAACCTCGGGGGTGCCACCTTGCGGCCCTTGCGTTTGCCGCTGATCGAGGCGAAGAAGTTGCGGTACGCCGTGTTCAGGTCGGCCAAGGCCTGCTGCAACACGACCGACGACACCTCGGAAAGCCACGCCCGTTCCGGTGTCGCCTTGGCCTCGGTGATCCGTTTCGACAACTCGGCGTCCGACAGGTACTTCTCGCCGTTCTCCCTGGCCATCTGTCGTGCGCGCAGCCCGTCGTTGAACACCACGCGGGCGCACCCGAACGACCGGGCCAGCGCTTCGCACTGGGCGGTGTCCGGGTAGACCCGGTAGTGGTAACGGAGCTGTACCCGATCACCGTACCATTGGTCTATGGCTGAATTTGAAGGCATCCGCACTGGTAGACACTGCGTTTTCGCTCTGCACGCCCACTTGGTCTTCGTCACCAAGTTGCGGCACAGGGTGTTCGACGACCGGCACCTCGCCCGGATGGAAGAAATCATGCGGGCCGTATGCGCCGACTTCGAGACCGAGCTGATCGAGTTCAACGGGGAAAACAACCACGTCCACCTGCTCGTGAACTTCCCACCCAAGGTCGCCCCGGCGAAGCTGGTCAACAGCCTCAAGGGTGTGTCCAGCAGACGGATGCGGCAGGAGTTCCCCGACCTCACACACCACTACTACCAGACCAACAAACTCTGGTCCGGCTCGTACTTCGCGGGCTCCGCCGGCGGCGCACCACTGAAGGTCGTACATGATTACATCGAGCAGCAGAACCGCCCGACCTAAGACACCGCTCAGGCCCTGGCGGCCCTTCCAACGCGGGCCTCCACCCCCACCCGGAAGGGCGAAGCGTTGGCCCGCAACCCCGGTAGCGGTGGTTCCCGACCCGGCGACCCAGGGCGGGCATTGATATTTCCATGGGTGTACATGTAGGAATACCTCTGCCGTGGTTGATCAGTTCTGCCCGGGAGAGGGAGCACATGGGAATCGCGAGGAGAAGTCTCATCCGTGGCGCGGCGGCCCTCACCGGCCTGTCCGCCGGTGGGATGCTGTTGCCCGGCCGGGCCTATGCCGGCCCGGCGATCCACAACCCCTTCGCGGGCTACCCGATCACCAACGGGTGGCAGGATCACCTCAACCGGGGCTCCCGGGGCGGCATCGACTTCGGGATGCGCGTGGGCACACCACTGCCCGCGTGCGGGGCGGGCACGGTCACCAACACGCCGTTCAACGGCGGCGGCGGACACACGGTCACCATCAGCCACTCCGAGGGCTATCGCAGCCAGTATCTCCACCTGTCCCAGTTCGCGCTGGCCAACGGGACGTACGTCTCGGCCGGCGCGATCGTCGGGCTGTCCGGCGGCGCCGCGGGCGCACCCGGATCGGGCAGCTCGACCGGGCCGCACCTGCACTGGCACATGATCAACCCAGCCGGGGCCTATCTCAATCCGCTGGTCTACATCGCGCAGAACCCGCCGGCGGGCGCCGGCGGCCCGATGTTCCACCAGATCCGCGTCGCCAGTGGGGCCTGGACCGGATTCCAGCCGCTCGACGGCTACCAGACCACCGCGCACGGCAGCGCCAAGGACATGGCGGTGGCCGGCCTCCCCGACGGCACGGCGCAGATGCTCATCGTCGGCCTGGACGACGGCGTCTACCACCGCATCCGCAACGCCAACGGCACCTGGAGCCCGTTCCAGCCGCTCAACGGCGTCGGCACCACCGGCACCGCGCGGGGGAAGCGGGTGGCCATCGCCGGCCTGCCCGACGGCTCGGCCCAGGTCGTGATCGTCGGCGTCGACGACACGGTCTACCACCGCATCCGCTACGCCGACGGGAACTGGACCGCATTCGGCAGGCTCAACGGGTTCGGCACCCCGAGCCCGGCCGGTGCCAGGGACGTCGCCATCTCGGGGCAGCCCGACGGCACCGCACAGGTGGTCATCGTCGGCATGGACAGCGGCATCTACCACCGGATCCGCAGCGTCGGCGGGCCGTGGAGCGAGTTCCAGCCGCTCGACGGCAACGGCACCGGAACGACGGCGATCGGAAGCGCCGTGGCCGTCGCCGGCCTGCCCGACGGGTCGTCGCAGGTCGTCATCGCGGGCGTCAACGGATACCTGCACCACCGCATCCGGTCCGCCACCGGCGCCTGGAGCCCGTTCCAGCCGCTCAACGGCAGCGGCACCAGCAGCCCGGCGGTGGCCAAGGACGTCGCCGTCGCGGGGCTGCCCGACGGCACCTCGCAGGTGGTCATCGTCGGCGCGGACGACGCCATCTACCACCGGGTGCGTGGCGCCGGCGGTTCCTGGACAGAGTTCAACAGCCTGCCTGGCGTCGGAACCCCGACGCCGGCCAGGGGCAGCCGGGTCTCGCTCGCCGGCCTCCCCGACAACTCCACCCAGTTGGCGCTCGTGGGTCGTTGACCGGGGTCCCGGTCACGGCACCCGGGGGCACGTGCCGTTGCGCCACGAACGTGCCGTTACCGCACCGACATGCCTTTGCGGTGCCAAAGCGCCGTTACGGCACGGTCGGCGTCGGCGTCTCGGTCAACGGGTTCCTGCTCCCCGCCTGGCTGATCGGGGCGAGCAGCATCCCGGTGATGGCGTCGGACAGGAAGTCGCCCACCGAGTGCCAGCGCGGGTCCTGCCCGTCCCGTTCGGCGCGTGCCTCGACCTCCGCGCAGGCCGTCGCGACGATCAGGGCGATCAGGCTCGCCCGGGCGGTCACCACCCCCTGATCCAGGTGGGCGAGGCGGGACGCCACCGAACGGGCGATGAGGGTCGCGGTCGGGACGGACTCCGTGGACTCGCGCATCAGCGTCGCCGTGGCCGGGTCGTTGATGGCCTGGCTGAGGAAGCGGGCCCGCCAGCTCGGCCGAGGCAGTGCGGCCAGGCTGTCCATGGACGGCATCACGAGGCTCCGCACATCGTCGAGGACCGAGTCGGAGCGGGCGAACATCGCCCGGCGGGGCTCCTCCAGCGCGGTCCCGTGCCGCATGATCAGCGCCCGCAGCAGGCCCTCGCGGCCGCCGAAGTAGTAGTGCACGGCCGAGTGGTTGGTGTTGCCGGCCGCCTCGGCCACCTTGCGGTCGGAGACCTGCGCTATGCCGGCCTCGGCGAACAGGCGTTCCGCCGCGTCGAGCAGCGCGGTCCGCGCCGCCTCTGAGCGGGCCATCGGGGGCACCTCCTCGCACGTCGGGGCCGGTGTGACGGACATCAAGGTACCCGACCGCGACTTCGTAAGCCACGTGACTTACATTTGCTCGGTGGGTCGGTCCGCGTGGCGCACCCGCGACGGCTCTCGTTCCTCTGGCACTCGTCCGACAACACCCCAGGAGTCACGCCTATGGAGTCCCCGCCGGACCCCTCGTCCACCACCGCACCCGGAAAGGCTCCGGCAGTGGAGGACCGCAAGACCCGGATCGCGCGCTACATCGCACTCTTCGCCATGCCGTTCATCATGGTCACGATGATGTTCGCCACCTACGTGGGCACCATGCACTCACCGCACCCGCGGGAGATGCCGGTGGCCGTCGTGGGAACGGGACCCGGGGCGGAGGCGATCGTCAACACGCTGAACTCCGCACCGGGACAGGCCGTGGACGCGCGGCTGGTCCCGTCGAGCAGCGACGCGGTGGAACTGCTGAAGGACCGCGAGATCGCGGGCGCGCTGGCGGTCCCCGCCGAGGGATCGGACCGGGCGACGATCTACACCGCGATGGCAGCCGGGGCCTCCCAGGCCACGACCGCCCAGCAGATTCTCGCCCCGGTCGCCGTGGGGCAGAACTGGACGACGGCGGCCGAGGACGTCGTTCCCCTGCCGGAAGGGGACATGTCGGGCATTGCGGTCCTGTTCGCCGGCATGGGCATGATGCTCGCCGGGTACGTGCCGCTGAGCATGCTGCTGATGGCGGTTCCCCACCTGCTGTCCGTGCGTCGGTTCCTGCCACTGCTGGCCGGCTGGTCGGCGCTCACCAGCACCATCATCTGGGTGATTCTCGGGCCGATCGTGGGCGCCGTCGACGGTCACTACCTCCAGTTCCTCGGCGTCGGAATGCTGGCAACCGGGGCCGTCGGCCTCGCCCAGCTGCTCTTCACCAAGCTGATAGGGCCGCTCGCGGTCCTCATCGGCATGTTGCTCTACGTCGTGCTCGGCATGCCGTCGTCGAACCTGGCGCTGCCGGTCGACATGATGCCCAAATTCTTCTCGTTCCTGCACGGGGTGCTCCCGCTCCCGGCGGCGGGCGAGACGCTCCGCGCGCTCCTCTACTTCGACGGCCGTGGCGCCGGGGCTCACCTGCTGACGCTGGCCGCCTGGCTCGTCGCCGCGCTGCTGCTGTGTCTGCTCAAGGAGCGCAAGGGCGGAGCCTCGATCCCCGGCGCCCCGACGGTGAGCCACCCCGACGTGCCGCTGCCGGCGCTCGCCGGCGGCCCGCCGAGGTCCAAGCGGTTCCGTTACGTGGCGGTGGCGGCGTTCCCGCTCTCCATCCTGGTGATGGTGGTGGGTCTGATGAGCTTCTCCATGCACAAGCCGGAGGTCCATGACCTACCCGTCGTCGTGGTCGGCGCCGCGACCGAGCAGGCCGAGCAGATGGCCGCCGGCCTGGAGTCGAAGCTGGGCGGGATGCTCGACGTCCAGGTCGCCGCGTCGGTGACCGAGGCCACCGACCGCATTCTCGACCAGGACATCGTGGCCGCCTACGTGCTGCCGCAGGCGCCCGGCGGCGAGGCGACGCTCTACACCTCCTCGGGTGCCGGAGTCAGCCAGCAGAGCGTGGCGAAGGCGATGTTCCAGCAGGTCGCCGCCCAACAGCAGAGCCCGTTGACGGTGACCGACGTGGCACCGCTGACCGACACCGACACCATGGGCAGCAACAGCCTGTACATGGGCATGTCGTGGATCATGGCTGGGTTCCTGATCATGGCCGTGCTGCGCGGCGGGGCGCCGGAGCTGAAGCGGCTGCGCCAGTTCCTGCCCCTGCTCGGCGGCTGGTCGATCGGGATGGCCGTGTGGCTGTGGCTGCTCTTCGACGTCATCATCGGCGCGGTCGGCGGGCACGCCTGGGAGATGATCGGCTTCGGCGCCGTCACCATCTTCGCCGTGTCCGTGGTGACCGGCGTGTTCACCCGGACCTTCGGCCTCGCCGCGATCGTCCCGGTGATGGTCGTGATGATGCTGGCGGGTGTGCCCGCCTCCGGCGGTGGGCTCTCGGTGTACATGGTGCCCGAGTTGTTCCGTACCCTGCAGGGCATCCTGCCGCTGCCGGCCGCGGTCGACACGGCGAGATCGCTGATCTACTTCGGCGGCGACGGAGTCGGCAGGAACCTCCTGGTCGTCGCGATCTGGGGGGTGATCGGCCTCGTGCTGAACCTCGTCGTCGACCGTTGGCGGCGGCACCGGGACGGCCGGGTCGGGACCGCCGGCCCGGACGGTCCTCCGCCGGCCGCCGGGACGGCCGAGGTCGGTGCCCGCTTCGGCGGCCTCGGGGGGCTTGAGCAGGCCGCAGCACGCTGAGCCGTCGGCCGGGCCGGTGCCGCGCCTCGATCCGTCGAGGCAGTGCGGCGCCCGCCCGGCCGGGTTTCCGGGCCGGCGCTACCATCACCCCTCCGGATGGAGGGCTGATGTTCGCTCCGCTGCGGTACGCCGCTTTCCGTCACCTGGCTGCCGGTCGGCTGGTCAACATGCTGGGCAACGCGATCGCTCCCGTCGCGCTGGCCTTCGCCGTGCTCGACCTGACCGGCTCGGTGCGTGACCTGGGCCTGGTGGTCGGCGCGAGGTCGCTGACGAACGTGCTGTTCGTGCTCTTCGGCGGGGTGCTGGCCGATCGGATGCCGCGCCGGCTGGTGCTGGTCGGCTCCAATGTGCTCGGCGCGCTGACCCAGGCGGTGGTGGCCGCACTGGTGCTGACCGGCGCGGCGACCATCCCGTTGCTGCTGGTGCTCGGCGCGGCCAACGGCGTCGTGAGCGCGCTGGCTCAGCCGGCGTCGGCCGCCGCGACGCCGCAGACCGTGCCGCCGGAGCTGATCCAGCCGGCGAACGCGCTCATCCGGCTCGGCATGAACGCCGGCATGATCGGCGGGGCGGCGCTCGGTGGCCTGCTGGTCGCCGCTGTCGGGCCCGGCTGGGGCCTCGCCGTCGACGCGCTCACCTTCGCCCTCGCGGCGGTCGCCTTCGCCGGTGTCCGGGTGGCCGCCACGCGGTCAGCGAGCACCGGCGCGAGCATCCTGGCCGACCTGCGGGAGGGCTGGAGCGAGTTCACCGCGCGGACCTGGGTCTGGGTGGTGGTGCTCGGCTTCATGGTCCTCAACGCGGCGCTGGCCGGCGGGGTGAACGTGCTCGGCCCGGCCGTCGCCGACGAGACGATCGGGCGCGGCGCCTGGGGCGTGGTGTTGGCGGCGGAGACCGTCGGGATGGTCGTCGGTGGGCTGATCGCCCTGCGGATCCGGGTACGCCGGCTGCTGCTGCTCGGGGTGGCCTGCATGTTCGCCGAGTCGTTCCTGCTGTTGGGGCTGGCCCTGGCGCCGACCGTCGTCGTGCTGGTGGTGGCCGGGATGGCGGTCGGGATCGCCGTCGAGCAGTTCGCGGTGGCCTGGGAGACCTCGATCGCGCAGCACATTCCCGCCGAGCGGCTGGCCCGGGTCTACTCGTACGACATGTTGGGGTCCTGGGTCGCCATTCCGCTGGGCCAGGTGGTGGTGGGGCCGGTCGCCGGGGCGATCGGCACCCGCGAGACGCTGCTGATCCTCGCGGCGCTGGTGGTGGCTTCCGTCGTCGGCATGTTGGCCAGCCGGGACGTCCGCCGGCTGCGGACGGCGGCCCCCGCCCCCGCCCCCGCCCCCGATGCGGTGCCGGCCGGGCAGGCCGACGGCGGACCGGGGGACCGCACTGTCACCGCGCCCGCCGAACCGGCCGGCCGCGCCTGACCCGGCTCTGGTGGCGCCAGCAACGACGCCGGGAGAGGTGCCCTGTCCCGCGTCCGGCGGGGCGTCAGCCAGCCGACCGCCGCCATGCAGGCCGGCTCACGGCAGGCGGCGGGGGAGTTGACCGGGTGCCCGACGATCCTCCGCCACGACTGACTGCACCCGGCGGATGGTCGCGCCTGGTGCCATGATCACTTCCCGCCACCGCTCCAGCGTCCTGGTCAGGTCCCACACCGTGCTCCGCAGTTCCTGCAGTTCACGCTGGGATGCGGTCAGCTGCTCCCGGACGGTCAGCGCCTCGGCCTCCAGTTCGGCGACCCGCGCCCGCAGCGGCTGCACCAGGGCCAGCGCCGCATCGGTCAGTGCTCCGGCCGTCTCGGCCTTCAGCTTTCGCCGCTGCACGGTCACCGTGGCCAGCACGGCGAGCCCGCCGGCGCCCCCGAGCATCCCGAGCATGGAGATCATCAGCTGCGCCCAGTACAGGGCGTCCGGGTTCGATGCGGCGATCATGTCTGCACCTTCGAGCACGGATTATCTTGCGGATGGTGCATCCGGATCAGCCGGCGCAGTGATCCCAGGATCTCGGCCGAACGCAGCCACGACCCGAGAGCCACCGCCCCGACGAACGACGCGGCCACCACCGCTTGGTCTCCGGCGAACACCAGGACGGCGATCACGTACATCGCGGCGAGCGCACCCAGCGCCAGCACCGCGGCGAGCTCGATGCCGAGCCCGGTGCCGAGCTGCCCCGGCCAGAACATGCCGAGCAGGCCCGCGGCGCCGACCACGATCAGGCCGAACTCCCACAGGACCCTGATCGGGTCGGGCGTCGCCACCTCCAACGAATGCGGCCGGATGCCACCCACGGCCAGCAGGAGGCCGCACACGGGCGTGGTGGCGAGGACCGCGAACTCGTACACCCGGTTGCTTGTCCGATCCCGCAAGCTCCCCATTGCACACTCCCTTCCCCAGGTGCGGCCTCGTCGACGCACGGACGACCGATGATCTTCGAACGTGGCGCCGCGCGACGACGCTGCCGCCGCGGTGTCGGGACATGACGCCGGGCAATCCTCCGCCGGCCCGCCGGGTGGGCACGTGCTCGCATCACTCCCCGTGCCGCGGGCCACGTCGCGCGGCCTGCCTGCGGTCCCAAACCACATGAATCAACCATATGCGCAGGTCAGGTGCCTTTCGGCGGCCTGGAGGGGGTGACTGGATCACCGCAGCGCTCAGGGGAACGAGTGTCAGAATATCGACAGTTGTTTGCGTTGTCCGCAGTGTCCTATCTTCGCCCGGTCTCCGTCGGCGGGTAGCCGGCAGGGGCGGCTGCCGCCGGGGACGCCGGCCCTGCGCTCGCCCGGCGCGGGCCCACCGGGTCGCACACCGGCGCCCGGTGGGCCGCCGCCACCGCGGGACCGGTCGAGGGACCCGGGACATCTGCCTCTGTGGATATAGTGTCGGCCCGGGATGATCTACCAACGAGGTACTCGAAGGACACGCGCACCCGGGGCCAGGAGGGACGGCAGTCATGGCGAACGAGCCCCAGCCTCACCGCGGTGACGGCGGCGAGCTGCCGGCCGTGGGCCGCAGGGAGCTGCTGCGGGGTACGGCGGCGGTGGCGGGCGGTGTGGTGCTCGGCGGACTGTTCCAGTCGGCGCCCGCGCTGGCGGCACCGGTGATCTACAACCCGTTCAGCGGCTACCGGATCACCGACGGATGGCAGGAGCACCTCGACCGTGGCTCCGCCGGGGGCGTCGACTTCGCGATGTCGGTCGGCACGAACCTTCCTGCGTGTGGCGCCGGGACGATCTCGAACATCCCGAACAACGGCACGGGCGGTCACACCGTGACCATCAACCACTCCGACGGGTACCGCAGCCAGTACCTGCACCTGTCCCAGTTTCTGCTGGCGAACGGGACCTCAGTGGCGTCGGGAGCCATCGTCGGCAGGTCCGGCGGCGCGGCCGGCGCTCCCGGCTCCGGCTCCTCGACGGGGCCGCACCTGCACTGGCACATGATCGACCCCGCGGGTCGCCGGATCAATCCGTTGGCCTACGTCAATCCGACCCCGCCGCTCGACCTGTGGAAGGACGACATGAAGCTGATCCAGTCCACCAACCGGGGCATCGCGCTGGTCGGCCCCGGCTACTTCCGCCAGCTCAGCAACAACGAGGAGGTGACGGCCGCCGTCGCGCTGGTCGGCAACCCCCTGATCGGCAACGACCGCCAGTTCGACCTGTGGCGCAGCATCGCCTTCGACGGCCAGGTCAAGGCGCCGTCCTGACGGTCGACCCGGCGGACCGCCTCAGCGCCGCACCGACGGCCGTAGTCACGCGGTTCTCTCCCCGAACCGCTGGGGCAGACTGACCGGATGTCCTCGACGATGCTGGTGGTCGGCCCCGAACTGTTCGTCGCCCTGGTCGTGCTGACCGCCGTGGCGGCGGTCGTGGTCGCCGTCGGGAAGCTCGGGCACGGTCAGCAGATCGTTGTCGCCGCTGTCCGCGCGGCTGTGCAGTTGGCGGCCGTGTCGCTGCTGATCGCCGCCATCGTGGCGTCGCTGTGGGCCACCGCCGCCTTCGTGGTCCTGATGTGCGCGGTGGCGGCCGGCACCTCGGGGCGACGGATCACCGGTGGCGCTCGCGGCTGGTGGGCCGCCGTGCCGATCGTCGCGGGAAGCCTGTCCGTTGTCGGGGGGCTGCTGCTGGCCGGCCTGGTGCCGGTGCGGGGAATCGCGGTCATCCCGGTCGCCGGAATCCTGATCGGCGGCGCGATGACCGCCACCTCACTTGCCGGTCGACGCGCCCTCGACGAGCTCACCGGCCGGCGCGGCGAGGTCGAGGCGGCCCTGGCCCTCGGCCTGCCGTCCCGAGACGCGGTGCTGCTGGTCTGCCGACCCGCAGCCGGCCAGGCGTTGATTCCGGCGCTGGACCAGACCCGCACGGTTGGTCTGGTGACCCTGCCCGGCGCCTTCGTCGGTGTGCTGCTCGGCGGAGCCGGCCCGGTCGCGGCCGGGATCACGCAGCTGTTCGTCCTGGTTGGTCTGCTGGCGGTGGAGGCCGTCGCGGTCGTCCTCACCGTCGAACTGGTGGCCCGAGGTCGCCTGCGACCGAACTCGGCGTGAACTGCCTGCCCGCCACTGCGCCGCGTTACACGTCGTTGCGCGTTGCTGCCCGCCGCCTGGGTGCCGGAATCGGTGCCGGAATCCCTGTTTGGACTAATCGCCGGGGCGTAGTGGTCGGACCACTGGGTCGCGTGGCGTGCCATGAGGTCACCGACGATCCGCCGAACGGCGGATCGAAGGGTCGGGTGTCCGGAGTGCGGGCGTGGCCTCCGGCAACCAGCGCAGCGCACCGCTCCCATCCTGACCTGCGGGAATCTCGGCCGATTGCGGTAACGGTCAGGTCACGAGGCATTCCGGAGGTGTTGCTGCTCGGCTAGCCTCCCGGTGAGACACGAGGTCAGACCTCATGCCTCATACCTCTAACCCGACGAGGTGAGTTGACGAGTGCAGGAACCCGCCCCCAGCTATACCGGATACCGGTCCTTCGACTACTTGACGCCGCACGCCGACTACAAGGTCTTCGAGCTCGCGCCGCAGCTCGGCCGGGTGCCCGAACACGACCTCGGCCTGAGTGACGACCAGCGCGGCCGGGTTGCCCGGCTGCTCGGCGAGCACCTGGCCATCTCGCTGCACGAGCACCCGAAGATCCTGCCGGCCGACGTGTCGCAGCTGCGTGACTACAACCGCACCGGCCGCAACTCGTTCGGCTTCGAGGGCCTGGCCCGGTCGGGCCTGGCCGCGGTCTTCGACAACTTCATGAACGGCACCGGCTGCGTGACCAGCGAGCACGCCTGGAAGTGGGACGACGTCATCTACGACATCGGCCTGCGCTTCGCCGATGTCGCCAAGCAGGACCATGTGGTCCTGGCGACGACGTTGGACCAGATCTTCGAGGCCAGGCGCAACGGCCGGATCGCCCTGGTGGCCGGTCTGGAAGCGGCCACGATGATCGAGAACGAGCTGGACCGGATCGACATCCTCTACGGCTTCGGCGTACGTCAGATGGGCATCGCCTACAGCCAGGCCAACATGCTCGGATCCGGTCTCTCCGAGGACCGCGACGGCGGGCTGACCCACTTCGGTCGGCGCGCGGTGGACCGGATGAACAAGCTCGGCATCGCCATCGACATCTCGCACTCCGGTGACCAGACCTCGCTGGACGTTGTCGAGGCGAGCAGGGTGCCGGTGTTCATCACCCACGCCGGCGCCCGCTCGGTCTGGGACACCCCCCGGATGAAGCCGGACGAGGTGATCCGGGCCTGCGCCGAGCGCGGTGGCGTGATCGGCATCGAGGCCGCTCCGCACACCACCCTGTCGGCCGAGCACCCGCACCACTCGATCGAGTCGGTGATGGACCACTTCACGTACTGCGTGGAGCTGGTCGGCATCGACCACGTGGCGTTCGGCCCGGACACCAACTTCGGTGACCACGTCGGGCTGCACGACAGCTTCACCCAGCACCTGGCGATCGGGAAGGCCCACGGAGCGGTGGACCACCCCCGGGTCCCGTACGTGAGCGGCATGGAGAACCCGGCGGAGTGCTTCAGCAACATCGTCGGGTGGCTGGTCACGCACGGCTACTCCGACGACGAAATCGCCAAGGTCATCGGCGGCAACATCATCCGGGTTCTTGAGGAGGTTTGGTGAAAAGCACAGTCAAGGGTCGGTGGCGGCTTGCCGTCGCGCTCGGCGTGGTGGCCACGCTCGGCGTCTCCGGCTGCGGTCTCAACGAGGACAACGCATCCTCCAGCAGCTCGTCGGGCGATTCGGTGCTGCGGATCGGCACCACCACCGACGTGAGCAACTTCAATCCGCTGCAGTCGCTGAGCAAGACCGACTCGTGGATCCTCAACGCGATGTACCCGCACCTGCTGCGGATCGACGAGAACGCGAAGAAGGCGCCGGAGCTGGCCAAGGAGTACCGCTACGAGGACGACGGCAAGACCGCCGTGTTCGTGCTGCGGGACGACTTCAAGTGGACCGACGGCAAGCCGGTAGTCGCGGACGACGTCAAGTTCAGCGCCGAGATGACCATGAAGTACAAGCTCGGCAACGTCGCCGCGAAGCTGACCTGGGTCGAGTCGATCGAGGCGCCGGACGCGACCACGGTCAAGTTCAAGCTCTCCCAGCCGTACGCGCCGTTCGCCGAGGGCGTCGGGTTCTGGATGTCGATCGTGCCGAAGCACGTCTTCGAGCCGGCCGGGGACCTGTCCAAGTTCCCCAACGACTCGAACTGGGTCGGCGCCGGGCCGTTCGTGCTGGACAGCATGACCAAGGGCCAGCGCTACGTCATGAAGCGCAACGAGAACTACCCGCTCGCCCCGGGTGGCAAGGCCGCGGTCAGCCAGGTCGAGTACCGGGTCTACCCGGACGTGAACACGATGATGCTGGCGCTGCGCAACGGTGACATCGACCTGATGGGCACCCCGGTGCCGGTGTCGGCGGCGAAGACCTTCGAGGGTGACTCGAAGATCAAGATGGAGAAGGTCGGCGCGCTGGGCTTCGCGCACCTGACCTACAACATGAAGAACAAGTTCCTGGCCGACCAGGAGGTCCGGCAGGCGTTGTCGATGTCGGTCGACACCAAGTCGATCATCTCGGCCGTGCTCCAGGGCGACGCCCAGGAGATGGCCGGCCCGATCTCGCCGACCTTCTCGGAGTACGACAACTCCGAGGTCAAGCCGTACGCGTTCGACCCCGCCGGGGCGAAGGCCAAGCTGACCGCGGCCGGCTACAAGGACGCCAACAACGACGGGTTCTTCGACGAGTTGGCCTTCGGCGTGGCGTGCGACCAGTCCAACGCGAACATGACCCGCGTGGTGCAGCTCTTCCGGGAGAGCGCGGCCAAGGCCGGCATCAAGCTAAAGAACGAGTGCGTCGAGCGGAACACCTTCCTGTCCCGTACCAAGAGCGGCGAGTACGACATCGACGCCTCGCAGTGGGGTGTGTTCGACAACCCGATGGACCAGCTGCGCAGCACCTACCTGTCCAGCAACCCGGGTGGCATCAACTACAACCTGCTCGAGTCGGCCGAGATCGACAAGCTGATCAACGACGCGGCCGGCACCACCGACCCCGAGGCGTTCAAGGCCAAGATCAAGAACCTCGACAAGGTCGTGCACGACCAGGCGTACCTGACCCCGCTGTACGTGGAGAACTTCCGGTTCGCCTACAACGCCAGCAAGTTCACCGGCTTCTCCCCGTCGCCGTCGGACCTGCTCGGCATGGTCACCGCGTACTCGCTCGCCCAGGTCACCCCGGTCAAGTAACCAGAAACCAGAGGGAAAGGAGGGGTCCCCCGTGGCGCGTTTCATGCTCAGCCGGGCACTGAAGGCCGTCCTGACCGTGTGGATTGCGATCACCTCGACGTTCTTCCTGCTCCGGATGCTGCCGGGGGACCCCACGGCCCTGATGGTCGAGGGGGACATGACTCCGGAGATGCAGGCGGCGCTGCTCAAGACGTACGGCCTGGACCGTCCGTTGTGGGAGCAGTACGTGTCGTACCTGCGTGAGCTGCTCCAGGGCAACCTGGGCATCTCGTTCCGGCAGATCCAGCCGGTCGCCGACATCATCGTCGACCGGCTGCCCTG
Organism: Micromonospora rubida; assembly: GCF_009908295.1. Taxonomy (GTDB): domain Bacteria; phylum Actinomycetota; class Actinomycetes; order Mycobacteriales; family Micromonosporaceae; genus Micromonospora; species Micromonospora rubida. The sequence continues at coordinate 716,722 of NZ_JAAALO010000001.1, read as the reverse complement.
GACGCTGCTGCTCGCCGGCAGCGCGTTCGTGATCACCATCGCCGTCGGCATCCCGATCGGCGTCTCCGCCGCCGTGCACCGGGGCCGGTGGCTGGACCGTGCGCTGCAGGCGCTCGGGATCGGCGGGCACGCGCTCTTCGTGCCCAGCGTCGCCATGCTGCTGCTGGTCTTCCTCGGTGCCCGGCTCGGCTGGTTCCCGATCGGTGGGGCGGTCGACCCGGACACCCGGGGCGCGGCGGCCTACCTGAGCCTGGCCCACCACCTGGTGCTGCCGGTGCTGTCGCTGGTGCTGGTGCAGCTCGGCCCGTACGCGCTGACCCTGCGCACCAACATGATCGAGGTCCTCGGCGAGGACTACATCCGGGCCGCCCAGGCCCGGGGACTGTCGGCCCGGCGCCGGGTCTGGAAGCACGGCCTGCGCAACGCGATCCTGCCGGCGCTGACCCTGATGGGCCTGCAACTGGGCACTCTGGTCGGCGGCGCGGTGCTCACCGAGACGGTCTTCGCCTACCCCGGAGTCGGCCGGCTGATCTTCGAGGCGGTCGGGCAGCAGGACTACCCGGTGCTCCAGGGGGCGTTCATCATGCTCGCCGTCACGGTGGTGGCCGCCAACGCGCTGACCGACATGCTCTACGCCGTTCTCAACCCCCGGATCCGACTGTGAGCGTGAGGAACGCAGCGCAGCGGAGCCCCGCAGTCGCGAACGAAGTCACCTCCGTGAGCGCGCCGAAAGCGGCGCTTCGCCCGGACCCGTCCGCCGCCACATCTGAAGGGAGAATGCCGTGAGCGCCCCCGTCCTGACCGAGCAGACGGTGCCGCCGGTCGCCCCGGCCCCTGTCAAGCGGTCCTGGCACGGCTACCTGCGCCAGCCCTCCGCGGCGCTGTCGGTGCTGGTGCTGCTTGTGATGGTGGTGATGGCGGTCTTCGCGCCGCTGATCGCCGACGAGCCGGTCGGTGCCGGCTCGGACGTGCTGCATTCGCCGTCCGGTGCGCACTGGTTCGGCACCGACGACCTCGGGCAGGACATCTTCGCCCAGGTGGTCTGGGGCACCCGGACCAGCCTGGTGATCGGCCTGGCCGCCTCGGTGATCGCGATCGTGCTGGGTACCGCGATCGGGCTGGCCTCGGCCTACTTCCGCCCGATCGACGCGGTCGCCACGGTGGTCACCGACGTGATGCTGGCGCTGCCGACCCTGCCGTTGATGATCATGCTGGCCGCGGTGGTCAGCCCCAGCGTCTGGACGCTGACCATGATCATTGGTTTCTTCGCCTGGCCCGAGGTGGCCCGGCTGATCCGGTCGCAGGGCCTGGTGGTCAGCGCGATGCCCTACATCGACGGGGCCCGGGTGCTCGGCGCCACCGGCTGGCGGATCGTCACCCGGGAGATCCTGCCCGCGGTCGTCTCGCTGGTGATCGTCAGCGTCCTGCTCACCGCCTCCCGGGCGGTGATCTCCGAGGCCGGGCTGAGCTTCCTCGGCCTCGGCGACCCGGACGCCTGGTCCTGGGGCCGGATCCTGCTCAACGCCCAGCGCAGCGGCGTGATCGCCATCGCCTGGTGGCAGACGCTCTTCCCGTCCCTGGCGATCCTGCTGCTGGTGCTCTCGGCGACCGTCGCCGGCATGAGGTTCAACGACACCCGCGACCCCCGCCGCAACGGAGGCTGACCATGCGACTGCCCGACAGCTTCTACACCAGCGTCCGGACCCGGCTAACCGAGGCGCTCGACGAGCGTGGCCTGGACGGCTTCCTGGCCACCTCGCCGGCCGACGTCGCCTTCCTCAGCGGCTTCTTCTACATCGCCACCGAACGCCCCGTCTACCTCTGGATGCCGCGGGAGGGTGATCCGCTGCTGGTCATCCCCCGACTCGACGAGGAGTACGCCGCCCAGCAGGGCGTCCAGGTGGCCACGGCCAGCTACTTCGAGTACCCGGGCGTGGTCACCGCCGAGCAGACCCTCGCCGCGGCGCTGTCCCGCCCCGGTGGCCCGATCCGCCGGATCGGGGTGAGTGCCGGCATCCCGGTCGGCGCGTTCCGGGCACTGTCCCTGGCCATCGCGGGGGCCACCCTGGAGACCACCGACGCGGTGGCCCGGCTGCGGCTGCGCAAGTTCCCCGAGGAGATCCCGTTCCACGAGGCCGCCGCGCGGATCTGCGACGAGATGCTCGGCGCGGGCCGGTCGCTGATCGAGGAGGCGCTCGTCGGCGGGGGACCACTGCCCCGCGAGGACGAGATCGCCCGGCACGTGATCGGGTACGGCACCGACCGGATGTACGCCCAGTACGACCTGGTCGTCTACACCACCAAGCTGGCCGGCGGGCTGGTTTACGCCGGCCCGAACTCCGCGCTGCCGCACGGCCTGCCGACCCGCCGGCGGCTCCAGCCGGGGGACACGCTGATCCTCTCCCTCGGCGCGGCGGTCGCCAGCCGGTTCGTGGAGAGCGAACGCACCTTCGTCATCGGTGAACCCACCGCCGAGCAGGTGCGCTACTACGAGGCCGACCGGGAGGCGCAGGAGGTCGGCACCGAGGCGATGATCGCCGGTCGGACCTGTGCCGAGGTCAACCGGATCTGCCTGGACGTGCTGCGCGGGCACGGGCTGGGTGACTACATCCGGCACCGGCAGGGGCACGGCATCGGGTTGCAGAACCACGAGGCGCCGTGGGTCGAGGACGGCGACGACACCGTGCTCGCCCCCGGCATGCTGCTCTCCAGCGAGCCGGGCGTCTACGTCCCCGGCCACGCCGGCTACCGCATCTCCGACACGGTCCTGGTGCGGGAGGCCGGCCCGCGCCGGCTCACCAGCTACCCGCGCGACCTGGCATCCAACGTCATCGAGGGGGTTCGATGAGAATCAACGGCGCGGAACTGGTCGTCGAGGCGTTCGGCCCGACCGACGCACCGGCGATGATCGTGCACCACGGTGCGCCCGGCCTGGGCTCGCGCAACGAGCCGAAGCGCTCCTTCGGCCCGTTCGCCGACCGGATGCGGGTCATCGTCTTCGACGCCCGTGGGTCCGGCGAGTCCAGCGACGACGAGCCGTTCACCCATGAGCAGTGGGTGGCCGACGTGGACGCCATCCGGGAGCACTTCGGCTACGAGAAGATCGTGATGGCCGGCGGCTCGTACGGCGGGTTCATCGCCCTGGAGTACGCCGTCGCCCATCCGGACCGGGTTTCCGCGCTGGTGCTGCGGGACACCGCCGCGGACACCGCCCACGACCATCTCGCGGTCGAGCGGGCCCGCAACACCGACCGGTCCGTGATCCCGGAGTGGGTCATCGAGCGGATCGGCACCGGCCGGTTCGCCAGCAACGATCAGTTGCGGGAGTACTGGCGGGCGATCCTGCCGTTGTACGACCACCAGCACGACCCGGCCAAGGACGAGGCGAAGCTGGCCGCCACCCGGTTCCACTACCGGACCCACAACGCGGCCTTCGGGCAGAACATGCCCAACTACGACCTCAAGCCGAAGCTGCCGTCGATCACCTGCCCGACCCTGGTCACCGTTGGCCGGCACGACTGGCGTACCCCGGTGGCGGCCTCGCAGGTCATCGCGGACCTGGTCCCCGACGGCCGGCTGGTGGTCTTCGAGAAGTCCGGGCACTCGCCGCAGCTGGAGGAGCCCGAGCTGTTCCAGCAGGTGGTGCGCGACTTCCTCGCCGAAGCCGGGGTGCTGCGATGAGCCTGTTGGAGATCGACGACCTGCGGGTCGCGTTCCCCGGCCCGACCGGGCCGATCAACGCGGTGAACGGGGTGTCGCTCAAGGTCGACGCCGGGCAGACCCTGGCGATCCTCGGCGAGTCCGGCTCCGGCAAGAGCGTCACCGCGCAGGCGGTGATGGGCATCCTCGACACGCCTCCGGCCCGGATCAGCGGCGCGGTGCGGCTGCACGGCCGGGAGCTGCTGACCCTGCCGCGCAAGCAGCGCGACCGGATCAGCGGCGAAGAGATCGGCATGGTCTTCCAGGACGCGATGGCCGCGCTCAACCCGGTCTTCACGGTCGGGCACCAGATCATGGAGGTGCTGCGGGTCCGCCGCGGCATGTCCAGGGCCGACGCCCGCCGCCGGGCCGTCGAACTGGTCGACCGGGTCCGGATCCCGGCCGCCAAGGACCGGGTCCGGGACTATCCGCACCAGTTCTCCGGCGGGATGCGGCAGCGCATCATGATCGCGCTGGCCATCTCCCTGGAACCGGACCTGCTGATCGCCGACGAGCCCACCACCGCCCTGGACGTGACCGTGCAGGCCCAGGTGATGGAGCTGCTCGCGGAGATCCAGCGGGACAGCGGGATGGGCCTGCTGCTGATCACCCACGACCTCGGGGTGGTGGCCGAGGTCGCCGACGACGTGGCGGTGATGTACGCCGGCCGGCTCGTCGAGCAGGGCACCGTCGAACAGATCTTCGACGGCCCCGCGCACCCGTACACCGAAGGGCTGCTCGCCTCGATGCCCCGGGTGGACCGGCGCGACGACGTCCTCTACGCGATTCCGGGCGCCCCGCCCAATCCGGCCCGGCTGCCCGCAGGCTGCCCGTTCCACCTGCGCTGTCCCCGGGCCACCGACGAGTGTCGGACGGCCCTGCCGCTGCTGGAGGCGCTGCCCGCCAACCGGGCCAGCGCCTGCCACCACCATGAGGAGGTGCTCGGTGCCACCCGGCGATGATGTGGTGCTGCGGGTCGAGAACCTGGTCAAGCACTTCCCGCTCAAGGGGCGGATACCTTTCACCTCCGGCGGCGTGGTCAAAGCCGTCGACGGGGTTTCCTTCGACCTGCGCCGGGGCGAGACGCTCGGCGTGGTGGGCGAGTCCGGCTGCGGCAAGACCACCCTGGCCCGGATGCTGGTCGGGCTGGAACAGCCCACTTCCGGCGCGGTGCGCTTCGGCGAGTCGGTGGTGCACGAGGCCAAGGGGCGGGAACTGCGCGCCCTGCGTCGGCGGATCCAGATCGTGCTGCAGGATCCGTACACGTCGCTGAACCCCCGGCGCACCATCCGGGAGATCCTGTTCCAGCCCTTCGAGATCCATCCCGACGTGCTGGACCGGCGGCGCCGGCTCGACCGGATCCGGGACCTGCTCGACCTGGTCGGTCTCGACGCCGACCTGCACCTCGACCGCTACCCGCACCAGTTCTCCGGCGGGCAGCGCCAGCGCATCGGCATCGCCCGGGCGCTGGCCCTTCAGCCCGACGTGATCGTCTGCGACGAGCCGGTCTCCGCGCTGGACGTGTCGGTCCAGGCCCAGGTGGTCAACCTGCTGGAACGGCTCCAGGAGGAGCTGGGGGTGGCCTACGTCTTCATCGCCCACGACCTGTCCGTGGTGCGGCACATCTCCGACCGGGTGGCGGTGATGTACCTCGGCAAGCTGGTGGAGACCGGCCCCGAGGCGAGCCTGTACGACACGCCCCGGCACCCGTACACCAAGGCTCTGCTCTCGGCCGTGCCGGTGCCCGAGCCGGCCGGACGCGGGCAACGGCAACGGATCCTGCTGACCGGTGACCCGCCCAGCCCGGTCAACCCGCCCTCGGGTTGCCGGTTCCGGACCCGCTGCTGGCAGGCGACCGAGACCTGCGCCACCACCGAACCGCCGCTGGCCGCCGGAGTACACCCGGTTGCCTGCCACTTCCCGCTGGCCGCGTAACCGGCCGGCGACCGTCCCGAAGGAGAAGGTGTCTTGCTGCAAGAACCCGCCCCCCGCTACCAGGGGCACAGGTCCTACTCGTACCTGGAGCCGCACGCGGACTACCGGGTGTTCGAGTTGGCGCGGGAAGTCGGCCGGGTGCCCGAGCACGACCTCGGCCTGACCGACGCCCAGCGCGAGCGGGTGACCCGGCTGCTGACCGAGCACGTCGCGATCTCCCTGCACGAGCACCCGGTGGTCCTGCCCGAGGACGTCCGCGAGCTGCGCACGTACAACCGCACCGCGCGCCAGCGCACCGGCTACGAGGGGCTGGCCCGCTCCGGCCTGACCGCGGTGTTCGACAACTTCATGGCCGGGGCCTCCTGCGTGACCAGCGAGAACGGCTGGAAGTGGAACGACCTCATCTACGCCCTCGGGATGCGGATGAGTGACCTCTACAAGCAGGACCACGTCTTCCTGGCCACCTCGTTGGCCGACATCCACGCCGCCAAGCGGGACGGCCGGCTGGCGCTCGTCGCGGGCCTGGAGTGCGCCAGTCCGATCGAGAACGAGCTGGACCGGATCGACATCCTCTACGGCTTCGGCGTACGCCAGCTCGGCATCGCCTACAGCCAGGCCAACATGCTCGGCGGTGGCCTCTCCGAGCGGCACGACGGCGGGCTGACCCACTTCGGTCGGCGCGCGGTGGACCGGATGAACAAGCTCGGCATCGCCATCGACATCTCGCACTCCGGTGACCAGACCTCGCTGGACGTTGTCGAGGCGAGCAGGGTGCCGGTGTTCATCACCCACGCCGGCGCCCGCTCGGTCTGGGACACCCCCCGGATGAAGCCGGACGAGGTGATCCGGGCCTGCGCCGAGCGCGGTGGCGTGATCGGCATCGAGGCCGCTCCGCACACCACCCTGTCGGCCGAGCACCCGCACCACTCGATCGAGTCGGTGATGGACCACTTCACGTACTGCGTGGAGCTGGTCGGCATCGACCACGTCACGTTCGGGCCGGACACCATGTTCGGTGACCATGTGGGGGTGCACAACACCTACGCCGGCAACTACGCGCACGACGCCGGCAACCGGCCGGAGCACCCCCGGGTGGAGTACGTGTCCGGGGTGGAGAACCCGGGCGAGGCGTTCGGCAGCATCGTCGGGTGGCTGGTCACCCACGGTTACTCCGACGACGAGATCGCCAAGGTGGTCGGCGGCAACACCGTCCGGGTGCTCGAACAGGTCTGGTAGCGCCCCGCCAGCTCTGGTAGTGCCCCGCCGGCCGATTAACCAGGCGGGCACGGACGAACTAAACTCCGTAGGCCGCGGCCGGCGGCGGGGAGCGAAGAGGTGGGGCGGATGGTTCGGCGCGAGACCGCGCTACAGACCGCGCACGGTCGGCTGCGGCAGCTGATCGGCAGCGAGTTCCGGTCGGGCGACAAGCTGCCCAACGAGCGGGAACTGGCCGACCGGTTGGAGGTCAGCCGGGCCACCGTGCGTGAGGCGTTGGGCCAACTCGCCGGCGAGGGGGTGGTGACCCGGACCTGGGGGATCGGCACCTTCGTGCACGACGGCGTCGAGCGGGTGCCCGTGTCGATCGGCGACGTGACCGCGCTGCGGGACCGGATCACCGCCTCGGGCCACCGGCCGACGCTTCAGGACGCGGCAGTCAGCCGGGCGAAGTGCCCGGCTGACTGCGCCAGGGTGCTCGGGTTGGAGCCGGGCTCGCCGGTGTGGCGGGTGGACCGGCTGTTCGCCGTGGACGGGGTCGCGGCGGCCTGGATCCGGGATCATCTGCCGCTGCGCTTCGCCGGCCGGGACCTCGACCCGTCTGGGCTGGTCAGCATCGACCTGGACATGTTCGAGTTCCTGGCCAGCGCGACCGGCATGCCGGTGCGGCGGGCGGAGATCGAACTCGCCGCCGTGCTCGCCGACGAGGAATCCACCGCCCGGCTCGGCGTGGCGCTCGGGCATCCGCTGGTCACCGCGACCCAGATCGGCTACGGGGTGGACGACGCGGCGCTCTTCCACGGCCACATCACGGTCCGCACCGACGTGCTGACCCTGCGCATCAGTCGGGGAGGGGGGCCCCAGCCTGCGGCGTGAGGGCCGGGTGCCGCCGGGATCGCCTGCTCCCGTGCGTCGTCCGCCGGGCTTCGGCCGCAGCGCGGCTCACGTCAGTGTCCCCATCGGTCTACCCTGTGCGGGTGCGGGTGCGGGTGCGGGTGCGGGTGCGGGTGCGGGTGCGGATGCGGATCGCGTTGGGTCTGGCCGTGGTCGGCGTCCTCGGCGGCCCGGTCGCCGTGCTCGGCGTCCACGTCCTCCATCCCCGGGACGAGGACGGGTACCTGGCCTACCTCAAGCGGTACGGCGACCCGGGCAGCTATGACCCGGTGCCGGTGCTGCCGCCCGCGGGCGACCTGATCGCCGAGGGCGACGCCGCCTGCACCTGGATGCGTGAGCAACCGTACGCGCTCTGACGGGCCGAATCGCAGTACCACTTCCAGGCCGTCTACGGACGCTATCTGCGGCACGCCGCCGACCGCCCGCTGAGCTGGGGCGGCGCCATCCCCAAGCAGGAGCAGGTGACGGCCGCCGCGTGGGCGTACCTCTGTCCGGCCGACTGGGAGCTGCGTCAGCCCCGCCGCCGCCCCTTCGCGCCGCCGCCGGACTGACCGGTCCGACCGTCGTCCCCGTACGGATGGATGCGGGGCGGCCCCGCATCCATCCGTTCTTCCGATGCTGGTCCGGGTGCTGGCGTCGGCTCTCTTCGGCCGTGGTCAGCCCTCGATGTCCCGCGGGTCGCAACTGCGCGGGTACGTGTTCTTCTCCCCGATCGTGCCGTCCTGCTTCTTGATCACGTGCTCGACGCCACGGTCCGCCGCCATCTCGCGCCCCCGGGCCTGCGCCTCGTCCTTGGTGTCATGGGTGCTGCTGGCCTGCTGGTTGCCCTCCGCGCGGGTCTTCCACTGGCCGTCCTCTTGATAAGTGTCGATGTCGCCCTTGACCATTGTCGACTCCCGTCTGTCCCTCGCGTGCACCTGCGCTGCCACCAACTACTTGCCGGAAACAATTCCGGCCAAACAATCGGGCAGACATCTCCCCGTGTTGCCGGCTGATGTCCACCCGCCGTCGGCGTGAATGGTGACTGTCCGGACCGGACTGGAGCGTTGCAGCGCCCGCACCGGTGCACCCTCCTCGCGCGACGGCCGGCCTGCGCAACCCCGCCATCGCGTTTCCCGCGCCCGGTCGCGCCATCAGGTCTTGGTCGAAAAATGACCGTATTTGCATACGACGATGTTATGGTTTCGGGGGCCGCCGGGTGGAGATGTCTGAACCGCAGTCACGCTGACATTTGGCGCAGCGGCGCACCTCGACAGACGGATGGGACGGTGTTCATGACCGGGGACGAGTGCGGCAGAGCGGTGCTGGTATTCACGTATAACAGCGCCGGTCTGTTCAATCCGTTGCTCAGTATCGTGGGTGAGCTGAAGGCCCGAGGCATCGGGAACGTCTGGTTCGCGTCGACCGAGGACCGCCGGGCGGACGTCGAGGCGCTCTCCGGCCCGGGTGAGGTCTCCTTCGTCTCGCTCGGTCCGCCCCTCCCGCAGTCGTCACCGGACACCTGGGACGACGCGAAATACCAGGCCCTGACCAGCGGCGACCGTGCCGCCAGGTTCGCCCGGTACCTCGACGTCTGCACCGACTACGACCACATGCAGCAGCTCTACCAGCGCTGCCTGGAGGTCATCGACGACGTCGGGCCGGCGGTGACCGTGGTGGACAGCCAGGCCAGTTGGGCGATGGACGCGTCGCAGACCCGGCAGGTGCCCTTCATGGTCAGCATCTCGACGCCGCCGTCCAATTTCCTCCAGGAACTGTTGCCGCCCCGCTATCCTGCCCCGTTCTCCGGGCTGCCGCTGCGGATGACGCCGCAGCAGCAGGCGGCCAACGCCGGCTTCCGGAGCAGGCTGGTGCGGGCGTTGATGGAGCCGGTACGGCTACGGCGGAACCTCGTTGCCATCGCTCGCCGCAACGAAGCCGGCCTTCGTAATCCCGAGATGCGACCGGGGCTCTACGTCGAGGATGCCGTGGCGCTCATGTCGTACACGGTCTTCGGCTTCGAGTACCCGTTCGCGACCGCCCCGGCGACCTTGCGGATGGTCGGTCCGGTGGTGCCCAGGGAGTTGCCGCCGGTCGAGCAGGACGAGCTGACCCGCTGGCTGGACGATCATCCCTCGGTGATCTACGTCGGGTTCGGCACCATCATGCGACCGTCCGAGGCGCAGGTGAGGGCGATCGTCGAGGTCGCGGAGCGGCTCGGGCCGGAGCACGCCGTGCTCTGGAAGCTGTCCACGGAGCACCAGCGCCTCCTCCCGCCCGCGGCGCAACTGCCGGGCAACCTTCGGGTGGAGGAATGGCTGCCCTCCCAGCTTCGGGTGCTGGCCCACCCGCACGTGCGGGTCTTCTTCAACCACGGTGCCGCGAACGCCATCCACGAGGCCGTCTACTTCGCCACACCACAGTTGATGATGCCGTTCTGGCTGGACTGCCCCGATGGCGTGGTGCGCGCGGTCGACAGCGGGGTGGCGCTGGCCGTCGAGCTTGCCGACCCCCTGGACGTCGAGGACATTCTTGCCAAGATCAAGAGACTGCTGAGCGAGGACTCGTTCCGGGAACGGGCGGAGCTGTTCGGCCAGCGGATGCGGCAGGCTGGCGGGGTCACCGTCGCCGCCGACCTCGTGCTGCGGCACCGCGACGAGGCGGCGGCCCACCGGACGGCCTCGGCGGTCGGCTGAGCCTCGGCTCGTACCCGCACCGGAGCCGCCGCTCGGCTGCACACCACCCGCCCGGCGGCCGCGCCGACCAGCCGGGCGGGTGACGCGCGGCCGGGGCGGGTCAGGCACGCCTCTGTGGCAGGGTGAACCGCCAGCGCTCCGCCTTCAGCGCGGTGGCGACACGGTCGACCGCGTCGACGGTCTGGCCGCGCTCCCCGCCGCCGTCGTGCAGCAGCACCACGGCGCCGGGCGTGACGCCGTCGCGCAGCCGGCGGACGAGCTCGTCGGCACCCGGTGGCTCCCAGTCGCCGACGGCCAGCCGCCACCCGAGCGGCCGCATGCCCAGTGCGGCGGCCACGGCGGGGGTCCGCCCCCAGGCGCCGTAGGGCGCGCGGAAGTACCGGACCCGGGCGTGCGGCACGGCCCGGCGGATCGCCTCGTTGGTCTCCCGCAGGTCCGCCGCGATCCGTTCGGGCGGCCAGGAGGACATGTCGTCGTGGCGCATGCCGTGATTGGCCAGGGTGTGCCCGTCGGCCGCGATCCGGCGCACCACCGCGGGGTGCGCGTCGACGTGCTCGCCCCACAGGCAGAACACGGCCGTGATCCGGTGCCGGCGCAGGACGCCGAGCAGGCGCAGCGTGTCGGCGGGGTTCGGCCCGTCGTCGAAGGTGAGGCTGAGCACCCGACCGCCGCCCTGGGCCGTGTCGACGATGTCGGCGCTGACGCCGGGGCGAGCCCGGGCGCGGCCGGTGGCCGCCAGGGCCAGGCTGAGGGCGACCGCCAGGTACGGCACCGGGCGGGTCACTCGGGACAGTGGCATCGGGACGTCCTCTCTGCGGTCGCCGGTCAGTCCTCCCGGTAGGTGGCCAGGTCGAAGTCGGCGTAGCCGCCGTCGCCGCCGAGATCCTGCACCCACAGGCCGAGGAACGCCCCGGTGAAGCCCCAGGCAGCCGGCTCCCCGTCGATGATCAGCGCGGCGTGCTCGTCGGACAGGATCGTCGCGTCGAGGTCCACCGGAAGCTGCCGCCAGCCGTCGCCGAGGTCGTAGCAGAAACGCACGACGGGCCCGTCGAACACCGCCCGCAGCCCGACCCGGGCGACGCCGGTGGCGTCGACGGTCAGCCCGGGGTACGGGGTGCGCCGCCCGCTGTCGGAGCTGAGCAGCTCCAGCACGGTCCGGCCGTCGTCGGCCCGGGTCAGGTAGAGGTGGTGCCAGTTGAGGGTGTTGTAGTAGGCGGTGATCCCGGCCAACTGGCGGTGGTCGAGCGGGTCGAACTCGACCACGGTCTCCAGGGAGCACCGCGTCGCGCCGACGCGCCGCGCGACCAGGCTGGGGGTCTGCCGGCCCACCGGCGACTGCCCGCCGTGGATCCGCAGATGGGACGGGCGGGTCCGCAGGTCGACCCAGTCCGCGGTGGCGGGCCGGCGCAACGTCGACCACCCCGGGCAGAGCTGCGCGGCGTCGAAGTGGTCGGTGGCGGGATCGACCGGCCACGGGTGCGCGGGCAGGTCGGGCGCCGGGACCTCGTCCGCCGGCACGCCCCCGGGTACGCGGGGCCAGCCCCCCGGCCGCCACTCGATCCGCTGGATCGCGGTCTCCCGGCCCAGCACGCAGTTGCCCAGCGGGGTGTAGGGGCGACCGACCAGGTGGGCCAGGTACCAGTCGCCGTGCGGGGTGCGGACCAGGCTGCCGTGGCCGGCCTTCTGCAACCGCAGGTCGGGCTGGCCCACCGAGGTCAGCAGCGGCCCGGCCGGGTCCACCTCGTACGGCCCGAACAGCTCGCGGGACCGGGCCACCGTGACCTGGTGCTCCCAGCTCGTGCCCCCCTCGGCGGTGACCAGCCAGTACCAGCCGTCGTGGCGGTACAGGTGCGGGCCCTCGGTGAGCCCGACCGAGGTGCCGGTGAACAGCAGCCGGGGCCGGCCGACGAGTCGCCGCGCAGCCCGGTCATAGCGCTGGATCTCGATGCCGGCGAAGCGGTCACGCCCGGGTCGCCAGTCGGCGCTCATGCTCAGCAGCCAGCTGGAACCGTCGTCGTCGTGGAACAGCGAGGCGTCGAAACCGCGCCCGTGCAGTGCCACCGGATCCGACCAGGGGCCGGCGATGTCGGGCGCGGTGACCAGGTAGTTCTGCGGATCCCAGTAGCCGCTGGCGAAGCTGGCCACGTCGCTGTAGACGAGGAGGAACTCGCCGTCGTGGTGGGACAGGTCGGGCGCCCACACCCCGTTGGAGTCGCCGCAGCCGCGCAGGTCGAGCAGGCGGCGCTCGGTGATGATCCCGCCCAGTGCCCGCCAGTGCACGAGGTCGCGGGAGTGGTGCACGCGGACCCCCGGATACCACTCGAACGTCGAGGTGGCCAGGTAGTAGTCGTCGCCGACCCGCAGGATCGACGGGTCCGGGTGGAACCCGGCGAGGACGGGGTTGCGGATCGACCGGGCAGCGGTCGCCACGTCAGCGGTCTCGGTCGACACGTCGGCTCCTCTGGTGTAGCTCTCGGCAAACTTCCGGATGTTCCACCCGGAATCTCGGTAGATGACGAACACGGTAGCCGTTTGTGTCGCGATAGGACAGACCCCTTGACCCGGGTAGATGCTACGTCGTAGCGTGCCGGCCATCGATCGGTATTACCGGCAGGTGCACCGAAAGTTCCGGAGATCGACGTTCGAATCCTGCCGGCTGGATCGGCATCCGAGCACCTTGTGAGTCCCCGAAGGGATGGACCATGACCGCGCACCTCTCCCGCAGAACGCTGCTCGGCCTCGCCGGCGCCGGTGCCGGCGCCTACCTGCTCGCCGGCTGCGGCGACGGGAAGTCCGACGACCCGGACGCTCCGCAGGCCGTCAACTGGTGGCACATCCAGAACACCGAGCCGATGCTGCCGGTGTGGGCGGCGATGGCCCGGGATTACCAGGGCGCCCACCCCAACGTCACCGTCGAGATCCAGCCGCTGGAGAACGAGGCGTTCAAGGCCAAGCTGACCACCGCCACCCAGGCCGGGTCCCCGCCCGACCTGTTCCAGTCCTGGGGCGGGGGCGTGCTCAAGCAGCAGGTGGACGCGGGCCTGGTCAAGGACCTCACCGACGACGTGCGGCCCTGGATCGGCGGCCTGCTGCCCGCCGCCGTGCAGCCGTTCACCATCGACGGCAAGATCTACGGCGTCCCGTTCGACGTCGGCATGGTCGGCTTCTGGTACAACAAGGACCTCTTCGCCTCCGCCGGCGTCGCCGCCGCACCCACCACCTGGGCCGGGGTGCTCGACGCGGTCCGCAGGCTCAAGGCCGCCGGAACCGTCCCGATCGCGCTGGCCGGCAAGGAGAAGTGGCCGGCCCACTACTACTGGGCGTACCTGGCGATGCGCATCGGCGGGCTCGGCGCCCTGCAACAGGCCGCCAAGGACCACAACTTCGACACCCCCGACTTCGTTGCCGCCGGCGATCGGCTCAAGGAACTGGTCGACCTGCAACCGTTCCAGAAGGGCTTTCTCGGCGCCGACTACAGCTCACCGGACGGGCAGGCCGCCACCATGGGCAACGGCCGCGCGGCCATGGAACTGATGGGCCAGTGGGCCCCGTCGGTGCAGGCGTCGTCCTCCACCAGCAAGAAGGGCCTCGGCGACAAGCTCGGCTTCTTCCCGTTCCCCGCCGTCGACGGCGGCAAGGGCGCCGCCTCGGAGGCGTTCGGCGGCGGCAACGGCTTCGTCGTCGGCAAGGACGCCCCCACCGCGACCGTCGACTTCCTCAAGGCCCTGCTCACCGCCGACAACCAGCGCAGGGCCGCCAGGACCGGCGCGGTGCTGCCGACGGTCAGGGACGCCACCGACGCCATCTCCGACCCCAACAACAAGATCGTCTCGGAGACCCTGGCCAGCGCCACCGGCTTCCAGCTCTACCTCGACCAGGCGTACCCGCCCGCCGTCGGCCAGCAGGTCAACGACAGCGTCGCCGAGCTGATCGCCGGCTCCAAGACGCCCGGGCAGATCGTCAAGGACATCACCACGGTGGCGAAGAGCCAGTAGGCATGGCCACCTCCCACCGACCCGTTGCCGGTTGCGAGAACCGAGTGGAGCAGGCATGACCAGGCCCTCGACCGTGCCGCACGCGTCGCACGGCGACAAGGCGACCGACCCGTCGACGCCGGGGCCGGGCGTCACGCGGCGGCGCGGTCGCCGGCCCCGGCGGGGCCGCCGGGCCGTCCTCGCCGCCTTCCTGGCCCCGTCCCTGGTGCTCTTCCTGCTGCTGGTCGTCGCCCCGATCGTGGTGGCCAGCTACGCCAGTCTGTACAAGTGGAACGGCTTCGGCCTGCCGGAGAACCACGTCGGGCTGGACAACTACACCCGCGCCTTCCGCGATCCGACCTTCCGCGGTGACCTGTGGCGCGGGCTCGTGCTGATCGTGCTGTCGCTGGCGATCCAGCTGCCCGCCGCGCTGGGCCTGGCGATGCTCCTCAACCAGCCCTTGCGGGGCCGGGGCGTCTACCGGCTGGTCTTCTTCGCCCCGTACGTGCTCTCCGAGGTCACCACCGCGGTCCTGTTCACCCTGGTCTTCTCGCCCAACCGAGGGCTGGGGGAGGCGATCTCGCGGTGGCTGGGCGCCGACGCCGGGGCGATCTTCGCCGACCCGGACACCGTGCTGGTCGCCGTCTTCCTGGTCGTCTCCTGGAAGTACTTCGGCCTGTACATGATGCTCTTCCTGGCCGCCCGGCAGGGCATCCCCAAGGAACTGTCCGAGGCGGCCACCACCGACGGCGCCAGTTCCTGGCAGGCATTCCGGCACGTCACCCTGCCCCTGCTCGGGCCGACGATCCGGATCAGCGTGTTCCTGTCGGTCATCGGCACCATCCAGCTGTTCGACATGGTCTGGGTGCTCACCGGCGGCGGCCCGATCCACTCCTCGGAGACCATGGCCGTGACGATGTACCAGTACGGCTTCCGCCGCTTCGAAGTCGGCTACGCCAGCGCGATCAGCATCGTCATGTTCGTCCTGAGCCTCGTCTTCGCCCTCTTCTACCAGCGCGTCGTCATGCGCCGCGACACCGAGGGCGCGATCACCACACAGGGAGTCCAGCGATGACCGGCACGGCGAACCCCGCCCTGCGGGCCCGACGCCTCGTGCTGCACCTCGTCTGCATCGCCGTCGGCGCGCTCATCGTCGTACCGGTCTGGTTCGGGGTGCTCGGCGGGTTCAAGGACAACGGGCAGCTCTCCACCAACCCACTCGGCTGGCCAGATCCCTGGGTGACCGGGAACTACACCGGCATCCTCGCCTCCGGCGTGTTCTGGCGACAGCTCGGCAACAGCCTCCTCATCGCCGTCGCCAGCACGGTCGTCGTCGTCGGCGCGGCGGCGATGGCCTCGTTCGTCTTCGCGCGCTTCGCCTTCCGGGGCCGGGAACTCCTGTTCACCCTGTTCGCGGTCGGGCTGATGTTCCCGTTCGCGGTGGCCATCCTGCCGCTGTTCGTCCTGCTGCGCGGCCTGGGCCTGCTGGACAATCCGCTCGGGGTGATCCTGCCCCAGGCCGCGTTCGGGCTGCCGGTAACCATCATCATCCTGCGCCAGTTCTTCCGTACCATCCCCGGCGAGGTCGAGGAGGCCGCGATCCTCGACGGGTGCACTCCCTTCGGGTTCTTCTGGCGGATCCTGCTGCCGATGGCCCGCCCCGCCCTGGCCACCGTGTCGGTGCTGGCCGTCGTGACCAGCTGGAACAACTTCATGCTCCCGCTGGTCGTGTTCACCGACCAGAGCTGGTGGACCCTTCCCGTCGGGGTCCAGGCATTCCAGGGTCAGTACGCCGACGACACCGCCCGGGTGCTCGCGTACGTGGTGCTGTCCATGCTGCCGGCGCTGGGTTTCTACGCCGTGGCCGAACGACAGCTCATCGGCGGCCTGGCCGGCAGCGTGAAGGGGTGAGGCGCACCCGCTGGGGTAGCCTTCTGCGACCGTAGGCTCCCCAAAGGCGAAAGGGTGGACCGTGGGCACCGACAACAGCCGGAACGTCACCATCGCGATGATCGCGCGCCTGGCCGGCGTCTCCGTGCCCACGGTCTCCCGGGTCATCAACGGCCGCTCCGACGTCGCCCCCCAGACCCGGGAACGCGTCGAGGAGCTGCTCACCCGGCACGGCTACCGCCGCCGCTCGTCGAGCAGGCGGCCCAGTGCAGCCCTGATCGACCTCGTGTTCAACGACCTCGACAGCCCCTGGGCGGTGGAGATCATCCGAGGGGTGGAGGACGTCGCGCACAGCAGTGGGGCCGGCACCGTCGTCTCGGCCATCCACCGGCGCACCTCCTCGGCCAAGCAGTGGCTCGACAACATGCGTACCCGCTCCACCGAGGGGGTCATCTTCGTGACCTCGATGGTCGCGCCACCGTTGCAGGCCGAGCTGCGCCGGCTCAACGTTCCGGTGGTCATCGTCGACCCCGCCGGGGTGGCCCCGCAGGAGGCTCCCACCATCGGCGCCACCAACTGGGCGGGCAGCCTCGGCGCCAACCAGTACCTGCTCGGCCTCGGCCACCGCCGCATCGGCTTCATCGCCGGCCCGCCGCAGCTGATGTGCAGCCGCGCGCGGATGGACGGCTACCGGGCGGCACTCGACGCGGCCGGCGTCGCCGTCGACGACGCCCTGATCCGCCCCGGCAACTTCTACCACGAGTCCGGCTACGCCGCCGGCACACAACTGCTGGCGCTGCCCGATCCGCCGACCGCCATCTTCGCCTCCAGCGACCAGATGGCCCTCGGCGTCTACGAGGCGGTCCGCAAACGTGGCCTGCGGGTGCCCGACGACATCAGCGTGGTCGGCTTCGACGACCTGCCCGAGGTCCGGTGGTGCTCCCCGCCGCTGACCACGGTCCGTCAACCGCTGGCCGAGATGGGCATGCTGGCCGCGCGTACCGTGCTGCGGCTGGCCCAGGGCGAGAAGATCGAGAGCCCCCGCCTCGAACTCGCCACCGAGCTCGTCGTACGCGACAGCACCACACCACCCCGGCCCCGGTGAGGGGCCGGCCGGCCCGTGTCCGGCGGCCGGTGTCTTGCCGGGGTCTGCCATGCTCGGGGCGGTGACGACCGGCCATCCGACCAGCCCCCGCCGTAACCGCCGCGCCCGCCGCAACCGGCGCAGCCGGCTCCTCCGCGCCGGCCTCGCGGTCGGCGCGATCGGGGCCGTCGCCGCCGTCGCCGTGGTCGTCGTCCCGCTGCTGCTGCCGCCGGGCCCGCGCCCGTCCTTCCAGCTCCCCGTCGCGTGCGGCGAGACCTGGCAGCTCGGCACCTACCCGGGCCACGACGACTACGACGTCGACCTGTTCCCCACCGAGGGCGAGGCGTGGGGTCGGCCGGTGCTCGCATCCGACGCCGGCACGGTCACCGAGGCGGGCATCAACGGGTCCCTGGGCGGGCGTACCCCGGACGACCCGGACGGCCCGCGCGGTCGGGGCGGTGGGTACTGGGTGAAGATCGATCACGGCGGCAGGTGGGAGACGCAGTACCTCCACCTGCTCGAACCACCGGTGGTCCGGGTCGGTCAGCGGGTCGCCCGGGGCGAGCAGATCGGGCGGGTCGGCAGCACCGGCAACTCCGGGGCACCGCACCTGCACTACGAGCAGCACAGGGGCTGGCAGAAGGTGGAGACCCACTTCGACGGCTCACCGTCCGGCATCACCCACGACGACACCGAGTACACGGTCACGCGTACCAGCAACAACTGCGGCCCCGGGACGCCGTAGCCGCGGCCCGCCGGGCGGGCCGGTTCCGGGCCTCGCGAGGGCGTCGCGATCGACCGGGGCGAGGGTAAGATCATCGACACCTCGGTCGGCGGTCACCACACCATATTGGAGAGACAGTGCTCACCAGAAGACGCCTGCTCCACAATGCGATAGTCGCGACGGTCGGCCTCGCGGTCGGCGGCCAGGTTCTGCCCGCTCCGGGTTCCGCCGTGCTGCCGCAGGCCGACATGGAAGCACTGATCAAGGCCGCGCAGATCGACCCGCGCCGCGCCGACACCGCCATCACGGCCGGCAGCAAGGACAGTGTGCTGCTCGTGGAGCGGGCCCTTCGGGACCGGGGGTTCCTCGCCGCCACCTATGTGGACGGACACTTCGGCACCAGCACCGTCTCGGCCTACGCCGCGTACCAGCGTTCCCTCGGATACTCGGGGCTCGACGCCACCGGCCTGCCCGGGCAGACGTCGCTGCGGCTGCTCGGTGAGCAGCGTTTCACGGTGACCCGCGCGGTCACGCCCGGCAGCGCCGTCGCGTTCCGTGGCGCCCAGGTGAACACCCGGACCCGGGCCATGCTGCTCGAAGCCGAGCGGCTGCTCGGCCGCCAGCTGACGATCTCGCAGGGCTCCTACAGCACGAGCGATCCGACCTCGGCCGGCACCCACGACGGCGGCGGAGTCCTGGACCTGTCGGCCGACGGCATGTCCAGCACCCTCCGCACCACCGTGGTCCGGCAGTTGCGTCAGGTCGGCTTCGCCGCCTGGCTGCGCACCCCGAGCCAGGGGAACTGGCCCTACCACGTGCACGCCGTCGCGCTGGCCGACACGGATCAGTCGGCTCCCGCCCAGCACCAGGCCGGCGACTACTACCTCGGGCTGAACGGACTGGCCAACCGTGGCGCCGACGACGGGCCCGCTGTCACCCCCAAGCTCACCTGGGAGGAGTACCAGCGGACTCTGTGACCACCCAGCCCGCCGGCTCGTGCTGATCGCCGCCACCCGCGTGGCGGTCAGCCGGGCTGGCGCAGGGCGACCGGTGGGCCGAACGCGACCGGGACGCCGGGGGAGTGGAGCACGCTCACCGGCGGGCCGGCCGGTGCCGGCAGCCCGGCGGCGGTGACCAGCTCGTCGTCCAGGTGCAGCAGCTCGGCCCGGTGCAGCGGCCAGCGTGGATGCCAGTTCGGCAGGTGCAGGGTGCGCCCGTACGCCCGGGTGTGCAGCGCCCAGCGGGCGGTGACGAAGTGTTCCAGCGGCGTCGGGTCGGTGAGCGGCTCGCCCACCCGGACGACCATCCGGCTCGTCGCGCCGGCCGGGCCGGGCCAGCGGCGCCGGCACCGGTAGGTCAGTAGGTCGCCGTCGCGGTCCAGCCGCATCGCCGACCACAGGTACGGCAGCCGCAGGGTCGCGCGGGCGACCAGCACCGGGACGAGCCGGGAGGCGTCGAGCGAGCGGAACACCACGGCCCGCCGGCCGGTGTCGTCGACCGAGTAGAGCCGCACGTTGGTCTCCCAGAAGGTGCCGAGGTACGGCACCTCCGGTCCCTGGCCGAGGCCCAGCCCGACCATCCGGAAGCCGATCAGCCCGACGTGGGCGACCCCGTCGAGGGTGTCCGGGCGGGTGCCGGCGGGCAGCAGCGGCGCGACGAGTTCCGGCTCGACCGCCCAGTGCAGGAAGGTGAGGTCCTCCCAGCGCTGCCGCAGGACCGCCCGACGGAACGCCCGATCAGGTGCGGGGTCGACCCGCTCGATGTCCATGCATCCATCGTGCCCCGCCCGGTGGACCCGCCGGACACCAGCCACCACGAGCGGTCGACGGCACTCTATCCGCAGGCGGGCAACCGGGCGTCCGTAGCGGTACGGGCAGTTTCGTACGATCCATCCGGCGCCGGTCCGGATCCTGCGTCATAGCAAGGACACGCGGACGGGGGCGACGTGGCGCGCAAGGAACGACCGATCGACCTCAGGGCTGGTCCGCTGCCGCGCTTCGCCCACGAACTACGGATGCTCCGGGCGGCGGCCGGCAACCCCGCCTACCGCGTCCTGGCCAGGGCCGCCGGCTACAGCCCGACCACCCTCTCCGAGGCCGCGAGCGGGATGCGCCGACCCAGCCTCGACGTGGTGCTGGCGTACGTGGGCGCCTGCGGCGGGGACACCGAGCAGTGGCGGCACCGCTGGCACGAACTGGACGCCGCGCTGCGCGCGGCCGCCGGGCCGCCGCCCGATCCCGAGTCACCCGATCCCGAGTCAACCGATCCCGTGTCGGCCGACCTCGCGCCGGCCGATCCCGTGTCGCCCGAGCCCCTGCCGGACGTCGCCGCCGTTACCGCCGGGTCAGCCGACGCCGAGGCGCTCGCCGCGCCGGCACCGTCCGGGCCAGCGTCACCGTCCGGGCCAGCGGCGCCGTCCGGTCCCGCCGGGTCGGTGGTGCCCGGTGGGCCGGCGGCGGGGCGTCGGCACGCCCGGCGGGTGCTCGTGGCGGCCACGGTGGTGTCCGTGACGGCGGCCACGGCGGTCGGGGTGCTCACCGACCGGGGGCCGGCGGTGTCCCGGGGGACGGGGGCGGCGACCTGCCCGTCCGTCGGGCCGGAAGCCCGGTTCACCGGCACGACGTACGGCATCGGGGCACGCGTGCGCACCGGCGCGCACCTCGACGCCCCGGTGCTGTCGATGGTGCCGGCGGGCTGCTCGGTCGGCTTCACCGGCTTCTGCCTCGGTGACGCGGTGCTGGACGCCACGTCGGGTACGCCGGACGTCCGCTGGTTCACGGTGGCCGGCGGCGGGGTGATGGCCTCGGGGATCGTGCACGGCAACCCGGCGGGCGAGGCCGCCCCGGTCGACTGCCCGGGGGGACGGACGCCACCCACCGAGATCACCCTGGCCGCCGAGCCCACGCCCGAGGCGGGGACCGCCGAGCGGGGCCGGCTGCGGCTGCGGGCCGCCGGCCGTCGGGTGGACGTGGTCGGCTTCGCCGCGTACTACGCCGACGACAGCCGGGGGCTGCCCCGCTGGCACCAGCTTGCCCTGACCGGCCCCTCGGGGCCCGCCTTCACCGCCGAGTGGCGGCCCGCCCGGCAGCACCCGCCCGTCCAGCCGTCCGGTGCGGTGCTGCTGGCCGCGGCGGCCTGCCTGGGCGGCGATGGCCCCACCGACGTGCTCGACGTCCGGCGGGTGGCCGGGGCCCGGCTCGCCGCCCCGTCCCGGCCTCTCGACCCAGGTCAGCGGGTCGCCGCCGGGAGGGCGGCGTGCCGGTACCCCGACCGCTGACGCCGGTTCCCGGCGGGCCGTCCCGGCGGGATTGATCGGCGCGCCCCGATCGGGGACGCGATCAATCAACCGCGCCGGTACGAACGAGTCCGACAGGGCGCCGCGTTCGGTGCGGCGTCCGGAAGGAGAACAACGTGTCCATTCGCCAGAAGAGACTCGCCGACGTGCTGGGCCGGCGGTTCGCCGCAGCCGTGGTGGCGATCGCCGTGGGTATGGCCGCCCTGTTGACCGGTCCGACCGCGGCCCACGCGGCGGACAAGAACCCGTATTCGGCGTCCGGGCTCTGTGGCGCGGGGTACTACGTCCTCGACGTCAACCCGGCGGACGGCGACTACTACATCTACGTGCTCTACAACCGCAGCACGGGCAAGAACTGCGTCGTCACGCTGAAGCAGAACCACCTGGGCGTGAAGACCCCGGTGGACGCCCGCGTGAAGGCGCAGGGTGGTAGCTGGGTCGTCGACCGGGGCAGCTACAGCTACTACGCGGGCCCGGTCTACGTGAACGCGGCGGACAAGTGCATCCAGTGGGGCGGGTACGCCTACTACTACCCCAGCGGCGGGGCTGCCCCGTACTGGATCGGCTACGAGAGCTTCCCCGAGTTCTGCGGCTGATCGGAGGGCAGCCGGTGTCCCGCCCCCACGGGCGGGACACCGGCCTGTTTTGCTCGCGCGGACCTGGGTACCGCGCAGGAGCCTGCAAAACAGCCGCTCCACGGAGGTAACAGACCAAATGGGCAGCAATTTCGCCAAGGCGGCCAAGGACGCCGTGGAGGCAGCAACGGAGAAGGTGGCCGACGTCCTGACCCCGGAGGTGCCTGGCGCTCCGGGCAGCGCCCCACCGGCCGTCGCGGAGCCGGCGACGCCACACGACCCGCTGCCACCGGGCAAGGAGCAGGGGGCGCCGGAGACCCGCACCCCGACCGGCGCGAAGACCGGCGCGCCGTCGACCGCGAACGGCCAGCAGGGCGCCTTTCTCACCACCTCGCAGGGGGCCCGGCTGCGCGACACGGACCACTCGCTGAAGGCCGGGCCGCGCGGCCCGGTGCTGCTCCAGGACCACCACCTGCGCGAGAAGATCACCCACTTCGACCACGAGCGCATCCCCGAGCGGGTCGTGCACGCCCGGGGGGCCGGGGCGCACGGCGTGTTCACCGCGTACGGCACCGCCGAGGGGATCACGAGGGCCGGCTTCCTCAAGAAGGGGCGGGAGACCGACGTCTTCGTCCGGTTCTCCACCGTTCTCGGCTCGCGCGGCTCGGCCGACACGGTTCGCGACACCCGCGGCTTCGCGACGAAGTTCTACACCGACGAGGGCACCTTCGACCTCGTCGGCAACAACATTCCGGTCTTCTTCATCCAGGACGCCATCAAGTTCCCCGACGTGATCCACGCCGGCAAGCCGCACCCCGACCGGGAGATCCCGCAGGCCCAGAGCGCGCACGACACGTTCTGGGACTTCGTCTCCCTGCACACCGAGGCGCAGCACCACACGATGTGGAACATGTCCGACCGGGGCATCCCGCGCTCGTTCCGGACGATGGAGGGGTTCGGCGTGCACTCCTTCCGGCTGGTCAACTCCGCCGGGGAGACCGTGCTGGCAAAGTTCCACTGGAAGCCCAGGCTGGGCGTGCACTCCCTGACCTGGGAGGAGGCGCAGCTGCTCGGCGGCATCGACCCGGACTTCCACCGCCGGGACCTGTACGACGCGATCGAGGCCGGCGCGTACCCCGAGTGGGAACTCGGCCTCCAGGTCTTCCCCGACACGCCGGAGGAGACGTTCGCCGGGATCGACCTGCTCGACCCGACGAAGATCGTGCCGGAGGAACTCGCCCCGGTGCAGCCGGTCGGGAAGCTGACGCTCAACCGCACGCCGACGAACTTCTTCGCCGAGACCGAGCAGGTCGCCTTCCACGTCGGCCACCTGCCGCCGGGGATCGACGTCACCAACGACCCGCTGCTGCAGGGCCGGCTGTTCTCGTACGTCGACACGCAGCTCACCCGGCTGGGCGGGCCGAACTTCTCGCAGATCCCGATCAACCGCCCGCACGGCGCCGTCAACGACATGCTGCGCGACGGCTTCCACCAGGACGCCGTCCACGCCGGGGTGGCGCCGTACCGGCCGAACTCGCTCGACGGCGGCAACCCCTTCCCGGCCGGCGACGCCGAGCACGCGTTTGTCGACGTGCCGGTGACGGTGGCGGAGGCGCCCAAGGTGCGCGCGAGCCCGGCCTCGTTCGACGACCATCACAGCCAGGCCCGCCTGTTCTGGCTGAGCATGTCGCCGGTCGAGAAGGAGCACATCATCCGCGCCTACACCTTCGAGCTCGGCAAGTGCTACCACCAGGCGATCAAGGAACGCCAGCTCCAGAGCCTCGCCAACATCGACCCGGTGCTCTGCTCGCAGGTCGCCACCGGCCTGGGCCTTCCCGCGCCGGAGCCGACCGTGCCGCTCGCCGACGTCGCGCCGAGCCCCGCGCTGTCGCAGGTAGGCCGGCAGTGGCCGACCGACGGCCGCACGATCGGGATCGTCGTCGGTCCCGACAGCGACCTCGACGGCGTCGGCGAGGTGCGCCGCGAGGTGTTCGCCATGGGCATGGTGCCGCTGCTGATCGCGCCGCACGGCGGCACGGTCGGGGATCTGCCCGTGCAGCGGACCTTCGCCACCGGCCGATCTGTCGAGTTCGACGCGCTGCTGCTGGCCGCGGCGCCGGCGCCGGCGCCGGACGCGCTCCCCGCGCGCGACGCCAAGGCGGGAGCGGCGGACTCCGCGTCCGTGGACCCGCGCGTGCTGCTCCTGGTGCAGGAGTGCTGGCGGCACGCCAAGGCCGTCGGCGCGTGGGGCGCCGGCGTCGCGGTGCTGGATCAGGTGGGGGTGACCGGCACGCCGGGCGTGGTCACGGGCGACTCCGGAGCCGAGGTCCTCACCGCCGTGCGGCAGTTGATGACCGCGCACCGGGTGTGGGAGCGGTTCCCCGCCTCCGTCGCCTGACCCGCCCGCGAGGAGGGGCCGTCCGCCGCAGCGCGGGGGACGGCCCCTCCTCGCGGCCCGGGACCGGGGGTGACCGCAGGGGTACGCATCGAGAGGTGACGGATCCGAGTCGGACGGTTGCGCCCCGTATTGACTCCGGTCAGTCAGCTGGCTTAGGTTCGGTGCCTCGGAATGCTGGGGAGGAAATCCGTGCAACACGACAATCCGCTCAAGGATGGCGTGGCCGAGGCCGTGCCGTCGTACCCGTTCGACGCCCCGGCCGCGCTCGACCCGCCGCCCGAGTGGGAGGCGCTGCGCGCCGAGTGCCCCGTGGCGCGCATCCGGATGGCCAGCGGCGACGAGGCCCTGCTGCTGACCCGGTACGAGGACGTCCGGGCCCTACTGTCCGACCCGCGCTTCACGCACAGCCTGGACAAGCCCGACGCCGCCCGGATCTCCGCCTCGGAGAAGGGCGGGGTGTTCAACAACACGCCCCCGTACGAGAAGCCGCGTGAGGGCGGGGCCGAGGCGGACGGGCAGGCCGGTGGCGGCATGTCGATGAAGAGCGGCCCGGGGCACGCCCGCTGGCGTCGGCTGATGAGCCGGTCGTTCACCGCCAAGCGGGTCTCCGCCCTGCGCCCCCGGATCACGCAGATCGCAGACCAGCTCGTCGACGACATGGTCGCCGGCGGCGCGCCGGCGAACCTCACCGCGTCTCTCGGCCTGCCCCTGCCCGTGTTCGTCATCTGCGAGCTGCTCGGCGTGCCGACGAAGCACCGCGACCGGTTCTCCCACTGGTCGGACACGATGCTCAACCTCACCCGCTACGAGCAGGCCGAGATCGACGCGGCGGCCCGGGAGTTCCACGGGTTCATGTCCGCGCACGTGCAGGCCAAGCGTGCGGATCCCGGCGACGACCTGATCAGCGAGCTGGCCGCGGTCGTCGACTCGGAGGACGGGCGGCTGACGGAGGTCGAGCTGGTCGCCACCGCCCAGGGTCTGCTCGTCGCCGGGCACGAGACCACCGCCAACATGATCGGCAAGATGGTCGCCATGCTGCTGTCCGACCGCAGCCGCTGGGAGCGGGTGCTCGCCGACCGGTCCCTGGTGTCGAACACCGTGGAGGAGGCGCTGCGGTTCGACGCCAACCCTGGCTTCGGCATCCCCCGCTACCTCTCGGAGGAGGTCTGCGTCGGCGACCGGACCATCCCCAGGGGCTCGACGGTGATCACCAACCTGGCGGCGGCCAACCGCGACGAGCGGGCGTTCGCCGATGCCGACGCGATGGTGCTGGACCGGTCGCCCAACCCGCACCTGGCCTTCGGCGCCGGCCCGCACTCCTGCCTCGGCCAGGCGCTGGCCCGGGTGGAGCTGCAGACCGTCCTGGGGGTGCTGCTCGACCGGCTGCCCGGCCTGGACCTGGCCGTCCCGGCCGAACAGCTGCGCCGCCGTCAGGGCCTGGTCGTCGGAGGGCTGGAGGAGTTGCCGGTCCGATGGTGACCCCAGCCCCGCAGGAACGCCTGGCGTCCCAGCGGCGGCTGCGCGCGGACGCGGCGGCGACCCGGGCGCTCCTGCTGAGCGCCGCCGAGCGGCTCTTCGCCGCCACCGACGGGCGCTGAGCCCTCCGCCACCCCGAGCCACGGAAGGTTTCCACCATGCGGATCACCATCGACGAGGAGAAGTGCTGCGGCGCGGGGCAGTGTGTCCTGGTGGCGCCGGAGGTCTTCGACCAGCGCGACGAGGACGGGGTCGTCGTCCTCCTGGCCGCTACCCCGCCCGCCGATCAGGCCGACAACGTGCGCAACGCCGCAGCGGTGTGTCCCGCCGCCGCGATCGCCGTGGTGCCGTGACCCCACCGCCGGGCGAGGTCTGATCGGCGACGTGACCGCGGCAGGCGGGGCGGGCGCGGCACTGCGGGGATCTGGAACTCTGTTCCACGCGCGCGCCCGGCTGTCATGCCTTGCCGTGCACACCTTGCCGTGCGACCACCACGGCGCCGGCGGAGTCCCGCCCGGCGGCGGGCGCGTCGGCCGACTACCGTTGCTCTGCGGTTCCCGGGTTCCGCACCCGGCCGCGCGTGGCCGGGGTCGTCGTGTGTCCGCGCTCCGTGCGGGCGGGGCCGGCGGTGGGCCGGCCCGCCGGTCGTTCTGGTGGTGTCGGCGTGACGGGTGGTGCGGATGACGCCGAGCTACCCCCAGCATTGCGGGATTGTTACATGTTAGGGCCGGTCCAGCCTTGCGATCGGCCCTCCGCCGGAATACGTTGCCTCCAACAACAAAACCAGGTGAAGGTTCTTCCCCTTCCGGAGGTATCGATGATGTTGGCGAGGTGGTGCGAACGATGAACGACGTACCCATCCTCCTGGAGATGCGCTCCATCACCAAGGAGTTTCCCGGAGTCAAGGCCCTCGCCGACGTCAACCTGGTGGTGCGCGCCGGCGAGATCCACGCCATCTGCGGCGAGAACGGCGCCGGCAAGTCCACGCTGATGAAGGTGCTCAGCGGGGTCTACCCGTACGGCACCTACGACGGCCAGATCGTCTACCAGGGCGCGGAGACCCGCTTCTCCGACATCCGCGCGAGCGAGAGCGCGGGGATCGTGATCATCCACCAGGAGCTCGCGCTCATCCCGGGCATGTCGATCACCGAGAACATCTTCCTCGGCAACGAGCCGCGCAGGCGGGGCGCGATCGACTGGAAGTCCGCGAACCGGATGGCCCTGGAGCTGATGGCCCGGGTCGGCCTGGCGGAGGACCCGGACACCCTGATCAAGGACATCGGCGTCGGCAAGCAGCAGCTCGTGGAGATCGCCAAGGCGTTCGCCAAGGACGTGAAGCTGCTCATCCTGGACGAGCCGACCGCCGCGCTCAACGAGGCCGACTCCCGGCACCTGCTGGACCTGCTGCGCGGCTTCCGCGCCCGGGGCGTCACCTCGATCATGATCTCCCACAAGCTGAACGAGATCGAGGCGATCGCCGACCAGATCACCATCCTGCGCGACGGTCGGACGGTCGAGACCCTGGACGTCAAGGCCGACGGCGTCGACGAGGACCGGATCGTGCGCGGCATGGTCGGCCGCGAGCTCGGCAGCCGGTTCCCGGACCACACCCCGAAGATCGGCGAGATCTTCTTCGAGGTCCGCAACTGGAACGTCCGGCACCCGATCTCCGCCGACCGCCAGGTCTGCAAGAACGAGAGCTTCGTCGTACGGCGTGGCGAGATCGTCGGCTTCGCCGGGCTGATGGGCGCGGGCCGCACCGAGCTGGCCATGAGCGTCTTCGGCCGCTCCTACGGGGTGTACGAGTCGGGCACGATCATCAAGGACGGCAAGGAGATCGTGCTCAAGTCGGTGGCGGACGCGATCGCCCACGGGCTCGCGTACGTCAGCGAGGACCGCAAGGCGATCGGGCTGAACCTGCTCGACGACATCAAGACCTCGACGGTGGCCGCCAAGCTGTCCAAGATCTCGCACCACGGCGTGCTCGACGAGGTCGAGCAGTACCAGGCCGCCGAGGCGTACCGCAGGGAGCTGCGGACCAAGGCCCCGACGGTCGACGAGGGCGTCTCCAAGCTCTCCGGCGGCAATCAGCAGAAGGTCGTCCTGGCGAAGTGGATGTTCACGGACCCGGACCTGCTGATCCTCGACGAACCGACCCGCGGCATCGACGTGGGCGCCAAGTACGAGATCTACGGCATCATCCAGCGGCTTGCCGACCAGGGGAAGGGCGTCGTCGTCATCTCCTCGGAACTGCCTGAGCTGATCGGGCTCTGCGACCGCACCTACACCGTGTTCGAAGGCACCATCACGGGCGAGATCGCCCGGGCCGACGCGGACCCGGAGACCCTCATGAAGCAGATGACCTCGACGAAGAAGATGCAGACACGATGAGCCGGATCAAGGACCTTCAGAAGAACCTGTTCGGAGGCACGACCTCCAACGCCCGTCAGTTCGGGATGATCTTCACACTGGTCGCGATCGTCGTCCTTTTCCAGATCCTGACGGACGGCCTGACCCTGCGGTCGGACAACCTGATCGCGCTGTTCCAGCAGAACTCGTACATCCTCATCCTCGCCATCGGCATGCTGATGGTGATCGTCGCCGGGCACATCGACCTGTCGGTCGGCTCGGTCGCCGCGATCGCCGGAATCCTGGTGGCCAAGTCGATGGCCGACTGGTCGCTGCCCTGGCCCGCCGCCATCGTGTTCGGCCTGGTGATCGGTGCGGTGATCGGCGCCTGGCAGGGCTTCTGGGTGGCCTACGTCGGAGTGCCGGCGTTCATCGTCACCCTGGCGGGCATGCTGCTCTTCCGGGGCGGCAACCAGTTCATCGGCAACGCGAACACCATCCCGGTGCCCGAGGGCTTCCGGGTGATCGGCTCCGGGTTCCTGCCCGAGGTCGGCCCGAACACCGGCTACAACAACATGACGCTGCTGCTGGGCCTGGCCGCGTGCGCGGCCGTGGTGTGGCGGGAGCTCCAGTCGCGCCGGACGCGCCGGCAGATGGACGCCGACGCGGCCCCGATGTGGATCTCGATCCTGCGGCTGGCCGTGATGATCGGCGTGATCGTCTTCGCCTCGCTGCGCTTCGCCAGCGGTCGCGTCGGCACCAGCTTCCCGGTCTCCGGGATCATCCTGGTGGCCCTGGTGCTCGCGTACTCCTTCTACACCCGCAACACGGCGGGCGGCCGGCACATCTACGCGGTGGGCGGCAACTCCCGGGCGGCCGAGCTGTCCGGCGTCAAGCTCAAGCGGGTCAACTTCTTCGTCATGATGAACATGTCCGTGCTGGCAGCCCTGGCCGGCATGATCTTCGTGGCCCGTTCGGCGGCATCCGGTCCGCAGGACGGCAACGGCTGGGAACTGGACGCGATCGCCGCGGTCTTCATCGGTGGCGCGGCCGTCGCCGGTGGCATCGGGACCATCAGCGGCTCGATCGTCGGTGGTCTGGTCATGGCCGTGCTCAACAACGGCCTGCAACTGATGGGCGTCGGCACCGACCGCGTCCAGATCATCAAGGGGCTGGTCCTGCTGCTGGCCGTCGCGATCGACGTCTACAACAAGAGCCAGGGACGGTTCTCCGTCATCGGCAGCCTCACGCGCCCGTTCCGCCGTGACGGCTCCGGCCCTCCCACCGCATCACCAAAGGTGGGCGGCGATGCCGCCCCCGTCAAGGTGGCCGGCTGACGCCCACCGACCTTGTCTTCCCGTATCACCTCCGTAGAAGGGCATTACTGCTCATGCGCAACTTCCTCGGCAAGTCGGTGGCCATCGGTGCCATCGCAGCGCTGGCCCTCACCGCCTGCGGCTCCGGCCGCGACGAGGAGTCCGGCAGCTCCGGCGGCGACGCCAAGGGCTTCGCGGCCAACTCCCTGATCGGCGTGGCCCTGCCGGCCAAGACCTCGGAGAACTGGGTCCTCGCCGGCGACCTGTTCAGCAACGGCCTCAAGGAGGCCGGGTTCACCAGCGACGTGCAGTACGCGGGCGCGTCGACCACGGTCGCCGACCAGCAGGCGCAGATCACCGCCATGGTCACCAAGGGCGCCAAGGTCATCGTCATCGGCGCGACCGACGCCGCGCAGCTGTCGACCCAGGTCGCCGCAGCGCACCAGGCGGGCGTGAAGGTCATCGCCTACGACCGGCTCATCACCAACAGCCCGGACCTCGACTACTACGTCGCGTTCGACAACTTCAAGGTCGGCCAGCTCCAGGGCCAGGCCCTGCTGGACGGCATGAAGGCCAAGAAGCCGAACGGCCCGTACAACATCGAGCTCTTCTCCGGCTCGCCGGACGACAACAACGCCGGTGTCTTCTTCAACGGCGCGATGGACGTGCTCAAGCCGGAGATCGACAAGGGCAACGTCGTCGTCGGCTCGAAGCAGGTCGACGTCAAGCAGACCGCCATCCAGGGCTGGAAGGCCGAGGGTGCGCAGGCCCGCATGGACCAGCTGCTGACCTCGACCTACGGCAGCAAGGAGCTGGACGGCGTCCTCTCCCCGAACGACACGCTCGGCCGCGCGATCATCACCTCGATCAAGGGTGCCAACAAGCCGATCCCGGTCGTCACCGGCCAGGACTCCGAGGTCGAGTCGGTCAAGTCCATCATCGCGGGCGAGCAGTACATGACGATCAACAAGGACACCCGGACCCTGGTCAAGCAGACCATCACCATGGTGAAGTCCCTGCAGGCCGGTGAGAACCCCGAGGTGAACGACACCAAGTCCTACAACAACGGCAGCAAGGTCGTCGAGACGTACCTGCTCCCGCCGGTCGCCGTCACCAAGGCCAACGCGGCCGAGGCCTACGCGAACGACCCGAAGCTCGCGCCGCTCACCAAGTGAGCACCGCGAGGTAACCAGCGGCGAAGGGTCCCGGAGTCCGCTCCGGGGCCCTTCGCCGTGACGGCGTCCACCAGCGACGCCGAGCCGACCCGGGGGAGGAGGCCCGACCGTGGCGACACCCACCCGGCCCGGGCAGGCGCGGGTCGGCCGCGACCCGGAGCTTGCCGCGCCGGGAGCGCCCGGCATGACCCAGGAGGAGACCCGTCGGCGAAACCTCGGTGCCGTGCTGCGTCACGTCCACGTGCACGGCCCGACGTCCCGTGCCGAGCTGACCAGCCGGCTCGGCCTCAACCGCAGCACCATCGGGGCGCTCGCGGCCGACCTCACCGCCGCCGGGCTGGTCACCGAGGAGGCACCGACCACCGTCCGCCGCGCCGGGCGGCCCTCGCTGGTGGTGCGTCCCCGCTCGGCACAGGTGTACACGCACGCGTTGAGCGTCGAGGCGGATTGGCTACGCGCCGCCCGCATCGGTCTTGGCGGTCGCATCCTCGACCTGCGCGAGGTCGACAGGCCCGGCGGGATGTCGGTCTTCGACGCGATCGGCCCGCTGGCCGGCCTGGTCCGCGACATGCAGCGGGCCGTCACCGGAGAGGCGTTGCTGGTGGGCGGCGCGGTCGCGGTGACCGACACGACCCGTGACCGCGACGGGAGGATCCGGATCGGCGGTCCCGGCGAGCCGCTGCGCGCCGCGTTCGAGGCCGAGCTCGCCGCGGGCCCGGGTCTCGTCGCCGGCGACCTGGCCGACATCGCCGGCCTGGCCGAACACGTCCGGGGCGTGGCGGTGGGCGTCGACGACCTCGTCTACCTGCACGGCGACCTCGGGGTCAGCGCCGGCATCATCGTCGGCGGCCGGCTGGTGGTCGGCCACCGGGGGCACGGCGGCAAGGTCGGCCACATGGTGGTCAACCCGTACGGACTGCCCTGCGGCTGCGGCTCACGCGGCTGCTGGGATACCGAGATCGGTGGGGCCGCGCTGCTGCGGCACGCCGGCCGGGAGCCGGGCGGGCCCTCGGCGGTCGTCGAGGTCCTGCGCGCGGCGGCCGGCGGCGACCGCACCGCCCAGGCGGCGGTGCGGCAGGTCGCCGACTGGCTCGGCTTCGGCGTGGCCAACCTCGCCAACGTGGTCAATCCGGGCGTGGTGGTGTTCGGCGGCTCGTTGCGCGACATCTACGCCGCCGGGGCGGATACCGTCCGTCGCCGCCTGGACAGCATGGTGCTGCCCGCCTTCCGTGAGCACCTGCGGCTTCGGGCGGCGACGCTCGGCCGCGACGCCGCCCTGATCGGCGCCGCCGAGCTGGCCTTCGCCAAACTGCTGGCGGACCCGCTGAACGTCGGGGCCGCGGGCTGGTCGGGGGCCGACCCCACCACGCCGGACCCGCTGAACGTCGGGGCCGTGGGCTGGTCGGGGACCGACCCCACCCCGGCCTGATCGTCAGCCGGGGCCTGTTGCCGGGCCCGGCGTGCCCGGTGTGGGCCTCACTTCGGCGAGCGCGGTCCGGATCATGTCGAGCAGCGGACCGTCCGGGTGCTCGATCCACTGCTGGAGGGCGACGCGCAGGGTGGCCAGGCAGGTTGCCGCCAGGACCCGCGACCGCAGGGCCACCTCGGGGCCGGTGAGCCGGTGCGTCAGCTCGGCGGCCAGCTCCCGTTCGACCGTCGTGTACGCCGCCACATGGTGGGCGAGCAGGCCCGGGTGCCTGCGCACCCGCCGGCGTTGGGCCAGCCAGGTCGGCGCCAGCTCGCCGTACACCTCAATGGTGAGGGCCTCCGCCGCGCGGCTGAGCACCGTCCACGGCTGCTCGTCGGCCGGCTGGTCCCGGATCAGTTCCAGCATCCGGCGCAGCCGCACGGTGTCGCCGTAGAAGATCGCCTCCTCCTTGCTGGAGAAGTAGTTGGAGAACGTCCGCCGGGAGACGTCGGCGGCGTCGGCGATCGCCTCGACGGTCACCCGGTCGAGGCCCTCCTCGGCGGCGAGGCGCAGGGCCGCCTCGTGCAGGGCGAGGCGGGTGGCCGCCTTCTTGCGTTCCCGTAGCCCGGCCTCGTGCATGCCGCCAGGCTACGGGACGGTGACCTAGTTCTCAATGCGCAAATTTGCCTGCCGCGCAAGATTGCTGGATAGTTGCATGCGGCAACCATCGGGAACCGGGAGGGTAAGCGTGGAAACCACCGCCCGTGAACTCATGATTCGGATGTTCGGCCTGCTCAAGAGCGTGCGGATGGTCAAGCAGCGGCGGGCCGACGACCGGCCGTCAGTGCCGATCGGCATGGTCGGCATGCTCATCCAGATCGACCAGCACGCCACCGGCTGCCATGCCAGGGAGTTGGCCTCCCGCACCGGGCTCGACCCGTCGACCGTCAGCCGCGCCGTCGCCTCGCTCGTCTCGCACGGCCTGGTCGAGCGGCGCACCGACCCGGCCGACCGGCGGGCCAGCTGGCTGGCCATCACCCCGAAGGGCCAGAGCGCCTTGGCCGACGCACACGGCTGGTACGGCGAACTGCTCGATCGGGCGCTCGCCGACTGGACTCCCGGCGAGGTGGAGGCGCTGTGCGCCGCACTCGGCCGGTTCACCCGCGACCTCGATGTCGCCCTCAAAACCAACGACAACCTGGAGGACGCGCGATGAGCGCACCCACCACCACGGCGACAGACGCGCCGATGAACCATCGGCAGACGCTGGAGGCACTCAGCGGCCTGCTGCTGGTGCTCTTCGTCGCCATGCTGAGTGGCACCGTCGTCTCGACGGCGCTGCCGAAGATCATCGGAGCGCTGGACGGCTCGCAGATCCAGTACACCTGGGTGGTCACGGCCACCCTGCTCACCGCGACGGCCACCACCCCGATCTGGGGCAAGCTGGCCGACCTGTTCAACAAGAAGACCCTGGTGCAGGTAGCCATCGTCGTCTTCCTGGTCGGCTCGGTGGTCGCCGGCTTCTCGCAGAGCGCCGGCCAGCTCATCGCCGCCCGCGCGTTCCAGGGCATCGGCGTCGGCGGCCTACAGGCCCTCGTCCAGGTCGCCATCGCGGCGATGATCCCGCCGCGTGAGCGCGGCCGGTACAACGGCTACCTCGGCGGCGTGATGGCAGTCGCGACGGTCGGCGGACCGCTGCTCGGCGGGCTCATCGTCGACACGTCCTGGCTCGGCTGGCGTTGGTGCTTCTTCGTCGGCGTGCCCGTCGCCGCGATCGCGCTGGTGCTGCTCCAGATGACCCTGCGGCTGCCCACCGTCCGGCGCGAGAACGTCAAGATCGACTACCTGGGCGCGAGCCTGATCGCCGCCGGCGTCAGCGTGCTGCTGATCTGGATCTCGTTCGTCGACAGCTCGTTCGCGTGGGTGTCCTGGCAGTCCGGCGCGATGGTCGGCGGCACCGTTCTCCTGCTGGGCCTGGCGACCTGGGTCGAGTCGCGGGCGGCCGAGCCGGTCGTCCCGCTCAGCATCATCCGGCAACGCACCACCGCCCTCGCCATCCTCGGCAGCCTCGCGGTCGGCATGGCCATGTTCGGCGGGGCCGTCTTCCTCGGCCAGTACTTCCAGATCGGGCGCGGCTACAGCCCCACCGAGGCGGGCCTGCTCACCATCCCGATGATGGCCGGCGTCCTCGGCTCGTCCATCATCGCCGGGCGCATGATCACCAACTCCGGCAAGCTCAAGCCGTACATCGTCTTCGGGTCGGTCGTCCTCGTCATCGGGTTCGGCATGCTCGGCACCATCGACCACGAGACGTCGCTCGTCCTGGTCGGCGCGGCCATGCTCATCGTCGGCGTCGGCGTCGGCATGACCATGCAGAACCTCGTCCTCGCCGTGCAGAACACGGTGGCGCTCAAGGACATCGGCGCGGCCAGCTCCAGCGTCGCGTTCTTCCGTTCCCTCGGCGGCACCATCGGCGTCTCCGTGCTCGGCGCCGTCCTCGCGCGCCGGGTCAGCGACCAGGTCACCCACGACCTCACCGCTGCGGGGATCCCCGCGTCCGGCGGTGGGGGCGGCAGCCTCAACCTCGAGGTCCTGCCCGAGCCCGTGGCGAACATCATCCGCGCGGCGTACGGCGACGCCACCGGGCACATCTTCCTCATCTCGGCCGCCATCGCCGTCGTCGGCATCATCGCGGCGCTCCTGCTCAAGCCGGTCAACCTGCGCACGAGCATCGACCTGCCCGACCCGGCGAAGTCCGTGGCCGTCGCCGCCGACGCCATCGACGGCGCGCCCGCCTTCGACCAGGTGAGCGTCGACTCCGGCGAAACGAGGCGTCCGCCGGCCGCCGACGCCTGACGTCGACGTACGTACCGGGGGCCGCCACCGTCCGACGACGGTGGCGGCCCCCGGCCCATGTGGAGCGTCGGGGGTCGGCGTACGCTGCCGATCCCCTTAGCGAGGGCCGTCACCCACGGCCGTGACCGAGTCGAGGACCCCTTGGAAACTGCCGAGGCCGCACCGGCTGCGCTTTCGGTGCCCGGCCGGCGGCGCGGTCCGCTGCGTCGGGCGGCGCGCGAGCTGGCACTCGTGGCCGTGCTGTTCCTGGCGTACAAGGTGGCTCGCGTCGCCGTGGTCGGCCGGGTGGCGACCGCAGAGGCGAACGGGGAGTTCATCTGGCGGCTGGAACGCCTGCTCCGGCTGCCCAGCGAGGCCGCCGTCCAACTCCCGCTGCTCGCGGGCGACCTTCCGGTGCGCCTGGCCAACAGCTACTACGCCTACGTGCACTTCCCGGCCACGGTCGCGTGCCTGGTGTGGCTGTACCTGCGCCGCCCCGCGCACTACCGCTGGACGCGCCGAGCGCTGGCCGGGCTCACCGCCGCCGCGCTGGCCCTGCACCTGCTCGTGCCGCTGGCCCCGCCCCGGCTGACCCCGCTGACCGGCATGGTCGACACCGGCAGCCGGTACGGACCCGCCGTCTACGGCGCGCCCGGCGCCGACGAGCTGAGCAACCAGTACGCGGCCATGCCATCCCTGCACGTCGGCTGGGCCGTCGCCGTAGCCGTCGCGCTCGTCGCGGCCACCGCCGGGCGGCTGCGCTGGCTGTGGCTGGCGCACCCGCTCGCCACGGTGCTGGTCGTCGTCGGCACGGGCAACCACTACTGGCTGGACGGCGTCGTGGCCGCCGTCCTGCTCGCCCTGGTCCTGTTCCTGTTGCCTGGGCCCGATCCCGCCTCCCGGTCCTCCGGCGCGCCCCGGCGTGCCCCCGCCGATGCGGGCCGGACGGCCGGGCCGGCCCGGTGCCGGGCGGCGTCCCGACGCGGTGCGCGGCGGCGGGCACGGGTGCGGTGACGGCGTCGGCCCGGGCATCGGGCCCAGTAACTTTCGTCACAGTCCGCAACCAGCCCGCCGGGGGCCTGGGGCGAACGCCCTCACGGGGCGGATTCCCTTTGCCAGCGGGCATCGCCGGGGTCCCCGACATCCCTTCGGTGGCACTGTGGTCGGCCACGGAGCGGCTTGTCCCCGTCTGCGCAGAGTGACGGGATGTGGCCAGTCCGGGCCGGCGGTGCCCCGTTGCGGTCGCCGGCGGGTTCCGGGGTTTTGCGTGGCTCACTACCCTGTTCATGTTCTTGTGCCTGGGCACCCGTCGACAGCGATAAGGGCTTCAGATGACCCACAGTCACCCTCCGTACGGAGGGCAGCCGGACCCGAACGTCACTCCGTGGAGCGGGCCGCCGGCCCCGCAGGCTCAGCCGGGCGGATATCCCGCCTACGGCCAGCCGCCGCCGCAGTTCGCCGCCCCCGTGCCGCCGCCGCAGAAGTCGAACCGAGGGCTGGTCATCGGGCTGTCCGTGGGCGCCGCCGTGGTCGTCCTGCTCGCGTTGTGCGGCACCGGCATCGGGTACCTACTGGTCAACGGGGACGACGACGACCCCAAGCCGGTCGCGTCCGGGCCCGCGAACCCCACCGCTGCCCCGCAGCCGGGCACGGACACCTCGACGGAGCCGACGCCGTCCGAGTCGCAGGAGCAGCCGAACAATAACAACAACAACGGGGTGACCGCCCGCTACTCCAGCGAGCTGTCCGCGGTCTGCGACGGCGGCCAGATCCTGAACGCGGCACCGTACAACGGCCCGTCCGGCGCCAAGGCGTACGCCTTCTCGAACTCCCCTGACCGGCCGTCGTCGTGGTCGTCGAAGTCGGTGAGCTCGAACAAGCCGTACTACGCCAAGTCGGCCGACTACCAGACGGTGTCCGTGGTCGGGTGCCTGAAGGTCGTGGCCGGCAGCGAGGGCACGCCCAAGGAGTGCACCTACAAGGACAGCGCGGGCAAGACCGTCACCGTCTCCTACATCTCCTCGAGCTACACGCTGACGTTCTACGCGGCGAAGACCGGCGAGAAGATCGGCGATGGCGGCACCGTGAGCGCCCCGGCCAACCGTTGCCCGAGCTTCATCTCGTACAACAAGGCCACCATGAAGTCGTACGCCGCGCCGGACAGCGGCAGCATCGAGGCGGCGCTGGACAAGTTCCTGTCCTGAGTCGACCACGGGAACCGGGGAGGGCGGGAGACCGGCCCTCCCCGGTCCGGGTGACCAGCGCGGCGACCGCTCATCGGCGGCCCCGCAGCGGGTCGACTACCCGCCGACGCGTGCCCGGTGGGCCCGGTCTCCCGCGCCCCGGACGAAGAGGTGCAGCCCGCCGCAGGCGGGCGCGGGACGGGTCAGGCGGCGTCCGGCGGCAGGATGCGCAGGCGCTCCTGCACCGCGTCCAGCGCCGCCATGCACTCCCGGCGGTCGTCGGCCACGACCGTGGCGTAGGCGACCCGGCCCACCATCGTGCCCTTCGGCGGCGGCGACAGTGAGGCGCCCGCCTCGGCCAGCACGACGAACCGGTCTACCGCGGGCGGCAGGCCGCCGTCGACGCGCACCGACCCGACAACCGTGTCGTCGCGCTCCGGGTAGAAGAACCGGATCGCCGCGACCCGGGCCGTCGGCGGCACCGTGCGCGGCTGCCGACCGCAGGCGATCGCCGCCGCCGCCAGCCCCGGGTCGGTCCCGCCGACGAGCAGCCCGAGGTACGGGATCAGGTCGCCGCCGACGCGCGCGTTGACTTCGATCACCCGTGGGCCGGCGGCGGTCAGCCGCAGCTCGGTGTGCGTCATGCCGTCGGTGAAGCCGAGCGCGGCGTGGGTGTCCCGCAGCACCGCGAGCAGCTCCGGATCGGTCAGCAACGGGTCGGCGCCGTCGACGAGGTGGCCGACCTCCTCGCAGTACGGCGCGAAGCCGAGCTGCTTGTGACCCACGCAGATCGGCCACACCTCGCCCCGGAACACCGCCGCGTCGACGCTGATCTCCGGCCCGTCGGCGTACTCCTCCCACAGGATCCCCCAGTCGTCGGCGGGGACCTCGGGCAGCGCGGCGTGGCCGGTATCGGCGATCGCGAACCCGGCGGCCACCTCCGCCGGTGAGTGCACCACCGTGACCCCGATGCTGCCGCCCAGCGCGCGGGGCTTCAGCACGGCCGGGTAGCCGGTCGAACGGCCGGCGGCCAGCGCCGCGTCGACGTCGGCGACCGGCAGCGAGCGTGGCTGCGGCACGTTCCGGGCGGCCAGCGCCAGCCGGGTGCGGTGCTTGTCCCGACAGCGGCCCACCACCTCGGGGTCGCCGCCCGGCAGCCCGAGCGCCTCGGCCACCCGCGAGGCGCCCAGGATCCGGGTCTCGTCCCAGCAGATCACCCCGTCGATGCGGTTCTCGGCCGACACGGCGCGGGCGGCGGCGGTCATGGCGTCCACGTCGAGGGTGTTCAGCACCGTCCAGCCGTGCAGGTACGCCTGCTCCCAGGCCGGTTCCCGGTCGCAGAACAGGTGCACCCGGTAGTCCTGGCTGATGCTGCTCAGCAGGTACTCCCGGAACCACTGTCCGCCGGGGGTCACCACCAGAAGCTGGGGTTTCATGCCGGTTCTCCTATGTGAGGCACCCCGTTTGACGCAGCGGCACGGTCATGTCGGTCGATGGGCCGCAGCCGGCTACAGTCTGCCCGAACGGCGGGATGGTTGCCATGTGGAATTTTCGGCTCGCGGTGGGTGACCGGACCGGGCTGTGGTCAGCGCAGCTTCGGGTCGAGGGCCTCGCGGATCGCCTCGCCGAGCATCACGAAGCTGAGCACGGCGGTGACCAGGAACATGGCGGGGAAGAAGAGCAGGAAGGGCGAGGCCCGGATGTAGTCCTGCGACTCGCTGATCATGATCCCCCATGACACCACCGGGGTCTTCAGCCCGATGCCCAGGAAGGACAGGGTGGCCTCCACGCCGATGAGCGACCCGACCAGAATGGTGCCGTAGACCAGCAGCGGGGCCAGGCAGTTCGGCAGCAGGTGCTTGAGGACGATCCGGCCGGTGCCCGCGCCCAGCGCGCGGGCGGCCACGACGTAGTCGGCCTCCCTGGTGGCCAGCACCGAGGAGCGCATCAGCCGCATCACGACCGGCCAGATCAGGACGACCAGGGACATGATCACCAGGCCCATGATCCGCCACTCGCTGTTGTTCGCCCCCGCGCCGTTGAAGGTGCTCAGGATGACGATCGCGCCGAGCACGAACGGCAGACCGAAGAAGACGTCGGCGAAGCGGGAGAGCAGGGCGTCCACCCAGCCGCCGCGGTAACCGGCGATCATGCCCATGGCGCCGCCGATCAGCAGCGTGCCGGCGGTGGAGAGCAGCGCCACCACGATCGAGGCGCGGGCTCCGTAGATCACCCGGGCGTAGACGTCCCGGCCCTGCACGTCGTAGCCGAACCAGGCGTGCGAGGAGGGCATGTCGAAGTTGCGGGCCACCACGCCGTTGACCGGGTCGCCCGAGGTGAACAGCGAGGGGAACGCGGCCATCAGCACGAACCCGGTGATGAGGGTCGCGGAGACCCAGAACAGCGGCCGGCGACGCAGGTCGCGCCAGGCGTCGCCGAGCAGGCCACGCGGCTTCTCCTCGTGCCCGGGGCCGAGGAGGGCGGCATCGGCGGGCGGACCGGCCCCGGTTGGCTTCGCGGCGAAGGGACTGTCGGCATTGTGGTCACTCATCGCGGATCCTCGAGGCCAGGGCGGCTCCGGGCGGGCCACCAACAGGTTCGTCAGGAACTGGGGGAGCACCAAACCGCAGGAACACCGCCCACGGTAGCGGCTCCGGGCCGGCCGCGCTGTCCGCTGTCTCGGCAGTCACGGCCGCCCCGAGGCGGCCGCGTTGGCGGCGGACGTCCCACCTTTGCCGCCGGGTGGCTACCCTGATCCCAGCTCATCGAAGCTCGTGTGTGCGTCGGGGAGGTGGGGCGTGGGGGAGCCCGGTCGGGACGCGCTCGTGGTGTTCGTCGGCGAGCTCACGCGGCTCCGGACGCTCGCCGGGGGGCCGTCGTTGAACACGCTGGTCGCGGTCGCCGCAGGGCTGGGGCGGCCGCTCGCCCGGTCCACCCTCAGCGACAAGCTCAACGCCAAGTCCCTGCCCGAGTGGGACTTCGTCGTCGCGTACGTCGGCGCCTGCCGCGCCCACGCCGAGCAGGTCGGCGCCCGGCTGCCGGCGGAGCTGACGGAACTCGCCCGGTGGGAGGACGCGCACTGGCGCCTGTTGCGGGCGGTGGACGCCGCGCGGGCCGGCGACCGGCTCGGCGGCGCGGCCCGGGCCCAACTCGGCCGTCGGGCCCGGGCCGCGCCGGCCGAGCCGGCCGGCCGGGACCGGCGGACGCCCGGGCAGTGGATGGTGCCCCGGCAGCTGCCCGCGGCGGCGCCGCACTTCGTGGGGCGGACGCCCCAGCTCGCCTCGTTGACCGCGCTGCTGACCGACCCCGCCGACGCGCCGGGCACGGTGCTGATCTCCGCCATCGGCGGGACGGCGGGGGTCGGCAAGACCGCCCTCGCCGTGCACTGGGCACACCAGGTGGCCGACCGGTTCCCGGACGGGCAGCTCTACGTCAACCTGCGCGGGTTCGACCCCGACGGGAGGACGACGGGCCCGGCGGAGGTGCTGGGCGGCTTCCTGGAGGCGCTCGCGGTGCCGCCGGAGCGGATCCCGACCGGACTCGCCGCCCAGTCCGCGCTCTTCCGCAGCCTGCTGGCCGGCCGGCGGATGCTCGTGCTGCTGGACAACGCGCGCGACGCCGACCAGGTGCGACCGCTGTTGCCAGGCTCGACGGGCTGCCTGGTGCTGGTGACCAGCCGACACCGGCTGCCGGGCCTCGTCGCCGTCCAGGGCGCCCACCCCCTCGCCCTGGACCTGCTGTCTGCCACCGAGGCCCGCGAACTGCTGTCCCGACGCCTCGGCGCGGCGCGGGTGGCCGAGGAGCCGGACGCGGTGGACCGGATCGTCGGGGCGTCGGCGGGGCTGCCGCTGGCCCTGGCCGTCGTCGCCGCGCGGGCCGCCACCCAACCGGAGTTCCGGCTCGCCCGGCTCGCCGACGAGTTGGACGACACGCGGGGCAGCCTCGACGGATTCTCCGGCGGGGAGGCCGCCGCCGACGTGCGGTCGGTGCTGTCCTGGTCGTACCAGAGCCTGGAGCCCTCGGCGGCGGTGCTGTTCCGGCTGCTCGGGCTGCACCCCGGCCCGGACATCTCCGTCGCGGCCGCCGCCAGCCTCGCGGCCACCACCGTCGCGCGGGTGCGGGGGCCGCTGGCGACCCTGACCCGGGCGAACCTGCTCGCCGAGCCCGCCCCCGGCCGGTACGCCCTGCACGACCTTCTCGCCGTGTACGCCGCAGAGCTGACCCGGGCCACCGATCCCGAACCCGTGCGTCGGGCCGTGCTGGGTCGGCTGCTCGACCACTACCTGCACGCCGCCCACGCCGCGGACCTGCTGCTGTACCGGCACCGCGACCACATCGACCTGCCGGCCGCGGACCCCGGTGCGGCGCTGCCGAACCTGCGCGACCGCGACGAGGCGTGGGCCTGGCTCACCGCCGAGCACCGGGTGCTGCTCGCCGCCGTCGCCCTCGCCGCCGGCAACGGCTTCGGGGCCCACGCCTGGCAACTCGCCTGGAGCGTCAACACCTACCTCGACCGGGTGGGGGCCTGGCAGGACCAGTCCACCGCTCAGCAGGTGGCGCTGCGCGCCGCCGCGCAGGCGGGCGACCCCAACGGTCAGGCCCGGGCGCACCGCAACCGCGCCGTGGCATGCCTGCGGCTGGGCGCCCACGACGAGGCCCGTGCGCACCTGGAGCAGGCCCTCGATCTGCACGGCGCGCTCGGCGACCACGTCGGCAGCGCCCGGACCCAGCTCAACCTCGGGATCCTGGCCGAGCGGCAGGGCCACCACCGGCAGGCCCTCGGGCACGCACAGCGCGCCTTCGACCTGTTCGAGACCGCGGGTCACGCCTACGGTCAGGGCAACGCGCTCAACAACATCGGCTGGTACCACATCCAGCTCGGGGACCACCGGCGGGCGCTCGACTACTGCCGGCGGGCCCTCGCCCAGCAGCAGCGCGCCGGCAACCGGTACTGGGAGGCCCACGCCTGGGACAGCCTCGGCTACGCGCACCACCACCTCGGCCAGGCCGCGGAGGCCGTCGACTGCTACGAACGCGCGCTCGCGCTCTGGCGGGAGGCCGGCGAGCGCTACTTCGAGGCCACCACGCTGACGCACCTCGGGGACACCCGCCACACCGCCGGGGCTCCCGGGGCCGCCCGCACCGCCTGGCGCCAGGCGGTCGACATTCTCGACCGGCTCGGTCACCCGGACGCCGACCAGGTCCGGGCCAGGCTGGACCCCGACGCCCGGGGCACCCCCTGAGCCCACCCACACCGACCGCCGGAACCCCGACGAGGGGCACCGCCTGGTCCGTGCCGATGCTCTGCACCCGACCCGACCCGACCGGCCCGGACGCCCGCGCAGCGGATGGTGCCCCAGCCTGAACGATGACGCAAGCGCCCGCCGTCCGGCGGATTCCCGGACGCCGGACGGCGGGCGTGCCGGAACAGGCGCATGTTTCCCCTGTTCAACGGCCCGAGAAGGGATGTTCGTCTGGCCGGGCAGGGTTGACTCGGGGCGCCGGACGGCGGGCTGCGGAGCTCCGCCGGATGGGTGTTCGCGCAGATGGCTACCTGTTCGGTCGACATCTGGCGATGACCACGCCCGGGCCGAGAACCTGTCCTCCCGGTACCCGGCGAACGGAGAGGACATCGTGATACCCACCCGCTTCCGGCGCCCCCGCGTCGCGGTGGCGGTCGCAGCCGCACTGGCTCTGGCCGTCACCCCGACCGGGGCGCCACCCGCGCGGGCCGCGCAGGCCGCGGCGTCGCAGGTCGTCAGCTTCACCGTCGGCCAGGACGGGCGCCTCTACCTGGCATCGCCGGCCGGGATCACCCCGTTCGGCAGCACGGTCGTTGCCCCGCCGAACGCGGGCGTCGCCGCCGCCCGGCAGCCGGACGGCAACGTCGCCGCGTTCGTCATCGGCACCCAGGGCGGGCTCGTCGCCGCCGTGACCAGCTCGGCCACCTCCAACATCAGCGTGTACCGGGACGGGGCGGCCGGCCTCGCCCCGCCCGGGGCCAGGGTGAGCGCGGTGACCGACTCGGCCGGTTACCTGCACGTCTTCTTCGCCGGCACCGACGGGGCGATCTACAGCGCCTCCTACAACCGCCAGGTGCGGCCCGGCGGCGGCCCCCAGCGGGTGTCCGCGCCCGGCCTCGCGCCGCCCGGGGCGGTCGTCGCCGCGACCCGGCAGTCC
Organism: Micromonospora rubida; assembly: GCF_009908295.1. Lineage (GTDB taxonomy): Bacteria > Actinomycetota > Actinomycetes > Mycobacteriales > Micromonosporaceae > Micromonospora > Micromonospora rubida. The sequence continues at coordinate 673,442 of NZ_JAAALO010000001.1, read as the reverse complement.
ACCATGCCGGGGGTGGTCTTCGTGGGGGCCGACGGCGCGCTGACCTCGGTCTGGCGTACCTCCGCCGGCACCTGGGCGACGATCCCGGCCGGTCCGACCGGCATGGCACCGCCCGGCGGCGGGGTCGCCGTGGCCGCCACGGCCGGGGTGCAGGCGTACGTCGCCGGGCTGGACGGCCGGATCTGGCAGGTGGGCTTCGCCTTCGGCCCGCGCCCCGAACCCTGGCAGCCGGTGGCGATCACCGGTGCCGGCGCGGCCCCGGCCGGCGCCCGCCTCGCGGCGGCGCAGTTCACCGGCGGCCCGTCGAACGTGTTCTTCGCCGGCTCCGACGGCGCGGTCCGGGTGGTGACCAACATGGCCGGCGGGTGGCAGCAGTCGGTGACGACGGCGGCCGGTGCCGCCAAGCCGGGCGGCCCGCTGGCGATCGTGGCCGTCGACGACTACCTCTACTCGGCCTGGTGCGGCAACGACCTCTGGTGGTGGCTGTACTGGTGGTGGCGCCGGCCGCCGCCCCCGCCGCCGTGGTGGGGCGATCCCTTCACGCTGCCGCTCACCCAGCCGATCGAGTACGGCGCCGAGGTCGCGATCACCCTCTACCGGTAGGCCGGCGTAGCCCGCGACCCGTTCGCGGAACGGCCACGCCCGACGCCCGCCCGGGCCCGTCCACCGCCACCGCGCGGCCGGGCCCGGGCGGTGGCGGTGACGTGGCCGGGCCACCGCCAGGCGAACATGAGCACCCCTACTCATCCGCCCGCCGACGGCGTTGGGCAAGCTCAACGCATGATCGCCCCCACGTCAGCGTCGTCTTCCGCCCGGGAACGAGTGGGCATCACCGCCGTCGGCGCCAGCCTGCCCGATCAGGTCGTGCCCACCGCCGAACTGCACCGCCGCATCGCCGAGGCCAGCGGCCTGCACCTGCCGGACGGGCTGCTGTCGCGGATGACCGGCATCTCCTCCCGCCGGATGGCCGGCGACGGGGAGTACGCCTCGACCCTGGCGGTCCGCGCCGCCCGGCAGGCGCTCGCCGCCGCCGGCCGCGAACCGGAGGAGGTGGACCTGCTGCTGTTCGCCTCCGCCAGCCGGGACGTCGTCGAGCCGGCCACCGCCCACATCGTGCAGGCGGAGCTGGGCGGCCGGGCGCACGCCCTCGACGTGACCAACGCCTGCAACAGTTTCCTCAACGGCATCGACCTGGCCAGGTCGGCCGTTCTCGCCGGCCGCGCCCGGCGTGCCCTGGTGGTGACCGGCGAGACACCGACCCGGGCGATGCGCTGGCAGCTCACCGACCTCGACCAGGCCCGCACCGCCTTTGCCGGCTACACGTTCGGCGACGCCGGGGCCGCCGTGCTGGTGGAGCCGGTCGCCCGGGGCGGGATCGTCGACGTCGACACCGAGACCTGGTCCGAGCACTGGACGGTGGGCGGCATCCCCGGCGGCGGCTCCCGGCATCCCCGGGGCGACGAGCACACCTACTTCACCGGCGACGGGCGGGCGCTGCGCGACGTGTTCGAGAAGATCGGCACGGACATCCTGCACCGGGTCCGGCACCGCACCGGTCTGGACTGGGCCGACTACGCCCGGGTGCTGGTCCACCAGGTCACCCTGCCCTACCTGGACCGGTTCGTCGAGGTGACCGGCGTGCCCCGGGACAAGCTGGAGATCACCGTGGCCGAGCTGGGCAACCTGGCCAGCGCCACGCTCGGCGTGCAGCTCGCCCGCGTCGACGCCGGGCTGCGCCCCGGCGACCGGGTGCTGTTCATCGGCCTCGGCGGCGGCGTCAGCGTGATGACCATGGTCTGGGAGAAGTCGTGACCGCGCTGTGGGTGGTGGTGCCCGCCTACAACGAGGCCGCCCGGATCGGGGCCACCCTGGACGCGCTGTCCCGGCAGACCGATCTCGACTTCACCCTGCTGGTGGTGGACAACGCCTCCACCGACGGCACCGCCGAGGCGGTCCGCCGGTTCGCCGCCCGGTCGCCGGTGCCGACCCGGCTGGTCGAGGAGCGGCAGCGGGGCGTCGGCGCCGCCGTGGACACCGGTTTCCGGCACGCCATCGCGCACGGGGCGACGCTGCTGGCCCGTACCGACGCCGACTGCCTGCCCCGGCCCGGCTGGGTGGCGGCGGCCCGCCGCACGCTCACCGGCGGCGCGGCGATGGCCTGCGGCCGGATCGAGGCCCGCCGCGACGAGCATGGGCCGTTCGGCCGGGCCGTGTTCCGCTGCCTGGTGGCCGTCGCCACCACCTTCGGCCGGCTGCGGCCCGCGCACCGGGGGCCCGGCTACCGGGCCCCCTACCGGATGCACGCGGGCAACAACATGGCCATCACCCCGGCCGCGTACCTCGGCGTCGGCGGCATGCCCCGCCGCCCGTCGCCGACCGACCGGGAGTTCCTCAACCGGGTACGCCGGCACACCGACGCAATCGTGCACGACCGGACGATGGTGGTGGAGAACTCGACCCGCCGGCTGCGGGCGTACGGCCTGCGCCGCACCGCCGCCTGGTACCTGGACCGGGGCAGCGGCCGGCTCTCCCCGGACCCTCGCTGACCCCCCATCCCCTTCAGGAGAGCGAGTTCCCGATGCTCGACGAGCTGGCCGCCGCGCTGCGCCGCCATTCGGACCGTCCGGCGGTGCTCACCTCGGGCCGCTCCGGCCGGCCCCGGATCCGCGCCACCCGGGGCGAGCTGGCCGACCTCGCCGACGGGTACGCCGCCGCACTGCACCACCACGGCCTGGTCGCCGGGGACACCCTCGGGGTGGCGGTGCGCCCCGGCCCCCGGGCGCTGTCGGTGATGCTCGCCGCGCACCGGCTCGGGCTGCGGGTGGCGGTCCTCGACCCCAGCGCCGGCCCGGAGGTGCTCACCGCGCGGTTGGCCCTGGCCCGACCCGCCCTCGTCGTCGCCGACGCGGCGGCGCAGGCGGTCGCCGGGTGGGCGCGTCCGCTGGCCGGTCGGGCCCGGCTGGCCCTGCCCCGGCTGGCCGACCTCGGGCCGGTGCGCACCGCCGGCCCCCGGCTGCCCGGCTGCGCCCCGGCGCTGCGACCCCGGTCGGGGCCGACCCCCGACCGCACCGGCCACGATGGCGACGCCGTCATCATCTTCACCTCGGGCACGACCAGCCGACCCCGGGCGGTGGTCCACCGGCGGGCCGGGCTGGATGCCGGGATGCGCGCCGTCGTCGACCTGGTCCGACCGCGCCCCGACTCCCCGGTGCTCGGCGGCACGTTCTTCGTGCTCGTGCCCACCCTGGCCAGCGGCGCACCCGTCGCCCTGCCGGCCCGTTCCGCCCGGGTGCTCGCCCGGCAGGTGGCCCGGCTGCGACCGCAGGCCAGCTACCTCACCCCGCCCCAGCTGCGGGCGCTGCTGGCGCACCGGCCCCGACTCTGCGGCCGGTTCTACAGCGGCTCGGCACCGGTGAGCGCCGCCCTGCTCGACCGCACCCGCCGGGCCGGGGCCGCGCAGGCGTGGGGGGTGTACGCCCTGACCGAGCTCTTCCCGGCCGCCGCCGTCGAGGCGAGCGAGAAGGCCGCCTTCACCGGCGCGGGGGACCTCGTCGGTGTGCCGCTGCCGGGCGTGCGGACCCGGGTCGGGCCGGACGGGCGGCTGCTGCTCGCCGGGCCCGGGCAGGCGCATCGCTACCTCGGCGAGGAGCCGAACGACTGGGTGGACACCGGCGACGTCGCCCGGCTCGACGGCGACCGGATCGTCCTCGCCGGACGGAGCAAGGACATGATCCTGCGCGGCGCGGAGAACATCTACCCCGGCCTCTACGAGCCGGCCCTGCACGTACCCGGGGTCAACCTGGCGGTCCTGGTCGGCGTGCCGGCCGAGGACGGCGACGAACGCCTCGTCGCCGTCGTCGAACCCGAGCCCGGGGCCGACCCGGGCCGGCTGCGGGCCGCACTCGGCCCGGTCCTGGCCCGGATGGATGCCGCCCGGCCCGACTCGCTGGTCTTCGCCCCGGTGCCGACCAAGGGCCGTTCCCGCAAGCCGGACCGGGCCGCCGCGGCCACCCTCGCCGCCGCTGCGACCGACCGGCGTGCCCCGGCGGGCGGACGACGCCGTGGCTGACCGGCGAGGGGGCGCCCGCGCCGGACGCGTGGGCGAGCCCTGGTGGACGGTCGACGCCGTGGCTGACGGGCCGGCCGACGCCCCCGCCCGGGACGCGCGGCGCCCGGCGCCGAGCCGGGGACGACGCCGGGACCGCCGGGTCTACCTGCGGCGGTACCCGGTGCTGTTCACCCTGCTCGCGGCCACCCGGCGCTGGCCGGCGGTGCGGCTGGGGCGGACGCTCGTGGTGCACGACCCGGACGGCTACCTCGACGCGCTCCTCCGGACCCCCCTGGACCGGGCCGCCGCCGGCACGGTCGGCGGCACCGCCCACCGGCTCGGCACCGATGGTCTCCTCTTCGACCAGGAGGGCACCGAGCACCGGCAGGCCCGCCGCACCCTCACCGACGGCCTCGGGCCCGCCGGGGTGGCCCGGCTGCGTCCGGTCTGGACGGCGCTGCTGCGGCGGCGGCTGGCCCCGCTGGCCGACGGCGAACCGGTAGACCTGGTGCCGGTGGTCGCCGAGCTGGCCGGCGCCACCACGGCGGCGCTGTTCGGGGTGGCCGCCGACCCGGTCGCGCTGGCCACGGCGGCCCGCCGCGCCGCCGCCGCGACCGCCGCCGAGCAGCTCCCCGGCCCGCGCCCACCCGGGCGGGCCCGCGCCGCAAGCCGGGCCGTCGCCGACCTGGCCGAGCTGCTCGACCTGCCGCCGGAGGACGCCGGCCTGGCCGGCATGCTGGCGCTCGCCGCGGTCAACACCACCGTGTCCGGCATCCCGCGCGCCGTCGCCTGGTGCGCCGACGACCGGCTGTGGGACCGGGCCGACGCGGCCGGCAGCCGGGACGTCCTGGTCGACGAGCTGCTGCGGGTCACCGCGCCGAGCCCGGTGCTGCCCCGGGTCGCCGCCGGGGCCGCGACCGTGGCCGGCTGCCCGGTTCGGGCCGGGGACCGGCTGCTGCTGGTCGCCCGGCACGCCGCCGGGGCGCACCGCGCCGGGCCGGACTGCGCCGCGCCGGCACCGGCCCGGACCGCCCGGCTCGTGTTCGGCGCCGGCCCGCACTCCTGCCCGGGTGCCCGGCTGGCCCGTGCGCAGCTCGCCGACACCCTCGCCGCCCTGGCACCGCACCGGCCGGTCGTGGTGCGGGCCCGCGCCGACGGGCGCGCGGCGCTGCCCGGCTGGGCGCGCCTGGTGATCCGGGCGGGCCGGTGAACCGCACCGGGACCGACGATCACGGCGGGTTGGCGAATCTCGACGGCGCCGAGGTGGTGGTCACCGGTGCGAGCGGGTTCTGCGGGTCGGCCGTGGCGCGAGCCGCCGAGGCGGCCGGGGCCCGGGTGCGCTGCCTCGGCCGGCGACCCGGCCCGGTGGGCCGGCACGTGCCGTGGGACGCCGGCCGCGACGTGCCCGACCTCGCCGGGGCCGACCTGGTCATCCACCTCGCCGCGGCAGTCGGCGACCCGGTGCCCGGCCCGGCGGCCGAGCGCGCCTACCGGGCCGTCAACGTGGACGGCACCGCCCGGCTGCTCGCCGCCGCCGGGGGCCGCCCGCTGGTCTGGGTGAGCAGCGCCAGCGTCTACCGGCCCGGGGGAGCGGCCCTGGTCACCGAGGACCACCCGGTTGACGGGCAGCTCTCCGCGTACGGGCGCACCAAGGCCGCCGGGGAGCGGCTCGCACTGGCGGCCGGGGCCGTCGTGCTGCGCCCCCGCGCCGTGTACGGGCCCGGCGACCCGCACCTGCTGCCCCGCCTGCTGCGGGCCCGCCGGGGCGGCTGGCTGCCGGTGCCCGGCCCGGATGTGCGGCTCAGCCTCACCGCCGTGGAGAATCTCGCCGACGCCTGTTTGGCGGCGACCGGTTGGCCTGCCGGCGCCTACAACATCGCCGACGACCGACCGTACTGGCGTGATGCCGTGCTGCGCGGGGTGCTCGCCGCGACGGGTGCCCCGGCCCGGCTCCTGCACCTGCCGGTGGGCCTGGCCGCCGGTGCGGCGGGCGCGGCGACCGCGTTGTCCCGGCTGACCTGCCGCGCGCCGGTGCTGACCCGGTACGCCGTCGACCAGCTCGCCCGGGCCATGGTGCTGGACATCAGCCGGGCGCGCGCGCAGGGCTACCGGCCAGCTCACCGCTTCGGCGACCACCTGGGCGTCCCGCCCCGGTCCCGCCCTCACGGGAGCCCCGTCCCGCCGCGCTGATCGCCGCCGCCCCGCCGAACTCGCCCGAAGTTGTCCACCTCCCAGGAATGTCGTCCCGCCCATTAGGATGACCGGAGATCTTGGAAGGAAGTGGCCCTTCCAGGGGCCACTTCCTTCCAAGATCTCCCATGTGTCAGTCATGATCCGGCCTGGCGTCGAAATGGCGCTCCTGGTGGTGGTGTACGGGGTGAGGGCCCGGGGCCCTGGGGCCGCACCCGCCGGGGTGAGACCGTCGGCCCGGGACCGGCGGGTGCCGGGCCCGGGCCGACGGCGACGTCACAGGGTGGTGCAGACGACGCCGTTGAGGGTGAACGCGGCCGGCGGCACGTTCGGGCCGCTGTACGCGCCGACGAAGCCGGCGCTCGTGCTGCCCCCGCCGCCGGCGATCTGCCGGTTGTCGGCGGTGTTGGTGACCCGGACGGTCCGGCCGACCTGCTCCCAGTTCGCGCTCCAGCCGCTGTTCACCTGCTGCCAGGTGGTGGGCCAGGTCCAGGTGAGCGTCCAGCCGTTGATCGGGGCGGCCCCGTTGTTGACGATGTCGACGGCGCCGACGAAGCCGTTGCCCCAGTTCGAGGTGTCGGTCAGGCGGACACCGCACGAACTGCTGGCGGGGCTGCCGGTGGTGAAGGTGAGTGGCGGCGAGGACCAGGACACCCGGCCGGCGGTGTCCCGGGTCAGCACGTTGACCGTGTACCTGCCGCCGGGGACGAGGTTGCCGACCGTGAGCGAGGTCGCCGAGGTCTCGCCGAGCTGCTCGCTGACCGCCCCGTTCTGCCGGTACACCTCGTACTTGGCGATCGGGCTGCCGCCCGGGGTGGCCGCGGGCCAGGAGATGGTCGCGCCCCGGTCGGTGACGGCGGCGGCGGTGGGCCGGCCCGGTGCGCCGGGCTGCCCGGTGACCGCGCCGGCCGGGCGCAGCACGAGCGTGGTCAGCGAGTACGGCGGCAGGACCCGGCTGGTCGCGCTGCCCGACTGGCCGGTGGCGATGGCGGTGGCGCCGTTGGTGTGGGTGTGCACCGTCGGCGCGGCGCCCGACGGGGTGAACCCGGCGTAGTCGATGGCGACCGGGTGCGCGTTGTCCGGGTCCTTGTTCACCAGCAGCACCGCGAGGTCCCCGTTGGCCCGGCGCGCGGCGTGCGCGGTGACCAGCGGCTGGTCGGTGCCGGCGCGGACGAGCTGGTCGCCGGCCCGGACGAACAGGTTCATCATGGACAGCCCGTGGTACGGCGCGAACGGCGTGTTCAGCGGCGGCTCGCAGACCGACCCGTCGGCGGTGCAGCCCCCGCTGGAGAGGATGCCGAAGTCGCCGTAGTCGGTGTGCCCCGCCACCTGCGAGACCGTGCCGATGCCGTTGTGCACGTTCCACCACTGCACCGTGAAGACGCCGTTCTCCAGCAGGTCGCTGTAGGCGTCGGCGAGGAACAGGGCCCCCGGCTGGGTGGTCCGGCCCGCGTCGACGTTCAGCTCGGTGAAGCTGATGCCGATGCGTCCCGAGTTCGGCCCGGCGTACTTGGCGATCTGCTGCCGCAGCAGGTGCGCGGCGTCGTCGATGTGGCCGGTGCGCGCCAGCGACTCGGCGGCGCTGCCGCCCGGGTACCAGTGCACGTCGACGAAGTCGATCTTCGGCCCGGCGAGCGAGAGCACGGTGGAGTTCCACGGCCCCGGGTCGCTGCCGGCGGTGATGCCGTCCGGCCAGTTCCCCGGCATGGTCAGCACCGCGCCGACCTTGATGGTGGGGTCGACCGCCTTCATCGCGTCGGCGTAGTCGACGACCAGCCGGGCGTACTGGGTGGCGCTCTTGTCGGGGTGGTCGTCGGCCTCCCAGGCCGACCCGTAGTGGCCGTTGCCGTAGTTCTCGTTGCCGACCGCCCAGTACTTCGCGCCGTAGCCCTTGGTCACGTTGGCGTGCCGCACCCACTCGGCGGCCTCGGCCGGGGTGCCGGTGCCGTAGTTAGCGATGATCATCGGCTGGGCGCCGACCCGCCGGGCCCCGGCCATGAAGGTGTCGAAGTCGGTGTTCGGGGCGACGTACCCGCCGGGGGCGGTGTGGGTTTTCCAGTGGTAGATGTCGGCGTACGAGCCACCCGGGTACCGCAGCATCTGCACGCCTGCGCCGCGCAGCTTCTCCGACGTCTCGTCGGTGCCCAGGTTCTGGTCCCAGATGGCCTGGTTGACGCCCAGCGCGGTGTCCGGCACGGTCGCCAGTCCCGCCCGCGCGTTGACGGTGACGGCGACCGGGCTGGTGGTCGCCGCGCTGACGCTCGGTGGGCTGACCGTGGCCGACGCCGCCGTGACGAGCAACAGGCTCGCGGCGAGGGCCGGCCAGCGGCGGCGGGCGGGCCGGGTCGGGCGCGACGGCGAGGGCAGCGCGGGGCGCCCGGGGCTGATCGGGTTCTGCATGGTGGAGTCCTTCGTGGGGTACGACGGAGACTCGCCCGGGCCGGTGACGGGTGGCACGCACCTGCGGGGTGCGCCGGGGCAGCGGCGGGCGGACTCGTGGACGGACTGCCCGGTGGTCATCGCATTTGCCGCCGTCCCCCGCAGGCCGTGCTGGCCCCCGGTTGCCCTTCGGACGACTGTCAGCCCCGCGCGGCGCCTAATCGACGCATCAGAATCTCACGGCGGTCCCGGGTAGCTCAAGGCCGCCCGGGGACCGGCCGGGGCAGGCGTCGACCGGGCGGCGATCGTGCCGCCGGCCCGCATGCGTCGTCGCGTACCCGCCGGTCACCTGCGAGCGGGGCGAGCACCACGGTCGTGCCCGTGGGTAGACTCCGCGTCGCGGCCGGATCACCGTGTGCTGGTGCCATCCGAATGCCGTGACGGGGCAAGGGATGGGATGGCCGCCAGGTGAGGACTCTGCCCGACGCCGCCGCCGACACCGCCTCCACCGCCCTGATGGTCCTCAGCCCCGACGGCCGGTGCCTGTGGTCGAACGAGGCCGCGCGGCGGTTGGGAATCCGGCCGGAGGACCTGCCGGTGACCCAGGTGGAGCCGGGCGGCCCGGCCGTCGAGGCTCCCTGGCCCGACGCCGCCGGGCCCGCCCGCTGGCTCCAGGTGCGCTGCCACGGCATGGACCGCGAAGGACAGCGCCTGCGCCTGTACGAGATGCGCGACGTCACCGTCGAGCGCCGGGAGCGCGAACAGGGGCGCAACCACCGCTGGCGCCTGGCCCACATCGAGCAGCTCGCCAAGGTGGGCAGCTGGGAGTGGGACGTGTCGACCGGCGTGGTCCTCTGGTCCGACATGCTGCTGCAGATGGCCGGCTTCCCGCCGGGCACCGCGCTGGACTACCCGTCGTACCGGAAGTTGCTGCACCCCGACGACGTGGCCCTGATCGAGCGGACCCTGGAGACCGCGCTGCGCACCGGTGCGCCGTTCTCGTTCACCCACCGCATGTACCTCGCGGACCGCGAGACGCTGCGCGTCTTCGAGTGCTACGGCGAGGTCTTCACCGACGGGGACGGCGCCCCAGCGCGCGTCCTGGGCACCGCCCACGACATCACCGAGAGGCGCCGGGCCGAGGACGAGCTGACCCGGCTGGCCGAGCACGACCCGCTGACCGACCTGCCGAACCGCCGCGCCCTGCTCGCCCGCCTCGACGACCTGCTGGTCCCCGGCGGCGACCCGTCCGGCGCGCTGCTGCTGATCGACATCGACAACTTCAAGGACATCAACGACGTGCACGGGCACGGCGTGGGCGACGACGTGCTGCGGGTACTGGCCCGGCTGCTCGCCCACCACCTGCCGCCCGGCACGGTGCTGGGCCGGTTGGGTGGCGACGAGTTCGCGGTCGTGCTGCCCGACGCCTCGGCCGGCGACGCCCTCGCCGTCGCCGAGGGCCTGTGTAACGCCGCCGTGGGCACCCCCGTGCCGCTGACCGATGCCGGGCTGCGGGTCACCCTGAGCATCGGGGCCGCCTCGCTGCGGCCCGGCGACAACCGGGACGTGGTGCTCGCCCACGCCGACCTCGCCCTGTACGAGGCGAAGAACGCCGGCCGCAACCGGGCCCGGCTGTACCTCCCGGAGCAGTACCGGCACGCGGTGCAGCGGGTCAACGTGGTGACCCGGGTCCGCACCGCCCTCGACGAGCACCGCATGCAACTCGACGCCCAGCCGATCGTCGACCTGCTGACCGGCGAGGTGGTCAGCCACGAGCTGCTCATCCGGCTACGCGACGGCCGGCAGCCGCCGCTGACCCCGGCCGACTTCCTGCCCACGGTGGAACGCGACGACCTGATCGGCGAACTCGACCGGTGGGTGGTGGCAACCGCCACGTCGGCGCTGGCCGACCCCTCGGCCGCGGCGGCCGGGATGTGCTTCGACGTCAACATCTCCGCCCGCTCGATGGAGTCGCCGGGCTTCGGTGACTGGGTGGTGGGGCGGCTGCGCGCGGCCGGCGTCGAGGCTGGCCGGCTGGGCCTGGAGGTCACCGAGACGGCGGCGATCACCAACGTGGCGGCGGTCCGCAACCTGGCCCGTACGCTGCGCAACGCCGGCTGCCGGTTGAGCCTGGACGACTTCGGCGCCGGGTTCGGGTCGTTCACCTACCTCAAACACCTGCCGTTCAGCACCGTGAAGATCGCCGGCGACTTCGTCCGCCAGGCCGACCGGGGCGGGGCCGACCCGGTCCTCATCGACGCGGTCGTCCGCGCCGCGCACGGGCTGGGCATGCAGACGGTCGCCGAGTCGGTCGACCGCGAACCGCTGGTGCCCGCGCTGCGCCGGCTGGGCGTCGACGCCGGCCAGGGCTTCCACCTGGGACGCCCGGTCCCGTTGGACATCCTGCTCGGCTCGGTCCGCGACGAGGGGCAGGTCCGCGCCCCGGCCGGCGCCGTGCTGCGACGTCCCGACCACTGATCCGCCGTTCCCCCGACGTGCTGGGCCAACCCGACGGGCCGTCGACCGGAAGCTCAGCGTTTGACGGGCCCGGCGAGGGTGTCGGCGACCGCGACGCGGACGGGGTCGGGGTCGGCCCAGCTCCAGTTCGGGTGGGCTCGGTTGGTCAGCAGGACCAGGACCATCCGGCGGTCGGGGTTCACCAGGAGTGAGGTGCCGGTGAAGCCGGTGTGGCCGAAGGTGCGGGGGCCGGCGAGCTTCCCCATGAACCAGGGTTGGTTGAGCACGACGCCGAGACCGTGGGCGGAGGTGCGGTTGGGGCGTTCGGGGTCGACGGCGGGCAGGCCGGCGTTGGCGTCGGCGAGCATCTGCCGGGTGATCGCCTCGGACAGGATGCGGGTGCCGTTGTGGATGCCGCCGTCGAGTAGGAGTTGACCGATGACGGCGAGGTCGGCGGCGGTGCTGAAGATGCCGGCGTGCCCGGCGATGCCGCCGAGGTGGTTGGCGACGTCGTCGTGGACGACGCCGCGCAGCAGGCCACGGGAGGAGCGGGCGTCGGTGGCGACGAGTCGGGCGGCCTGGTCGGTGGCGCTGAGCCAGGTCTTCGGGTTGAAGCCGGTGTCACGGAGGCCGAGGGGACCGGTGAGTTCGCTCTTGAGGACCTGGTCGAGGCGTTTGCCGGTGACCTTCTCGACGAGTTGGGCGAGGACCATCAGGCCGACGCTGGAGTAGCGGAAGACCTTCCCCGGGACGGCGCCGCCGACCAGGGGGGTGGACAGCACCGCGGCCCGCCGGGCGGCGTCGTCGGGCAGGCCGGTGACCTTGGCGCCGACGGGCAGGCCGCTGGTGTGGGTCAGCAGCATCGACACGGTGACCCGGTCCTTGCCGGCACCGGTGAACCCCGGCAGGTGGTCGACGACGCGGCTGGCGAGGTCGAAGCGCCCCCGGTCCACCTGTTGCAGGGCGAGAATGGAGGTGTAGACCTTCGTGATCGAGGCGAGGTCGAAGACCGAGTCGTGGCGCATCGCGACCTGTTTCGCCTCGGGCAGCAGCGTGGGCCCGGCGCCGTAGCGCAGCGCCCTGCCGACCGCCGAGCGGGCGATGACGGTGCCGCCGATCTGGCACAGCGCCACCGCGCCCGCGTAGGCCGGGTGGTCGGGGTTGGCGCTGGTAGGCGCGAGGTGTCGGGTCAGGACGGCGGTCAGCGGCCCGTGGTCCTGCGGCCCACGCTGCGCCATCCGGCCCTCGGCGGTGGCGCTCGGGGACGCGGACGGGCCGGTGGTCGGCGCCCCGGTGGCCGCCCGCCCCGCCGGGGACGCCGCCGCGGAGGTCGGCCCGGAGGTGGGTCGACCCGCGGGGGCCTGGTCGCGGCAGCCGGCGAGGGCGGCGGTGAGGGTGGCGAATCCCGCACTTAGGACGGCACGACGGTGCACTGACATGGTCAGCATCATGGCAGGTGCGGTCGGCGGCATTGACGTCGGTGTGCCGCGATGAGCACGCACCGAAGCGTGGTTGTTGCGGCAGGTGCAACCGTCGAGGCCCGGCTCAATCGGCACATAGACAGGCGCGGCATCGTTCAATCCCGCTACGGCAGCACCGGCAGAGGTGGTATCTCCGGCAGACCGAGCTTCGACTGCACGAACTGGAGCATCATCCGTTGATGCTCGGCTGCCAGCCGGGGCAGGTTCGGGACCGACGTGCTCTGCAGGATCGCAGCGTCGAATTCGAAATCGACTCGCACCACCCTCCGCCCTTTGCCGAGGCGGGGCTTAGGCACCTTGGTCCATGTGTAATAGGGATAGGTCTCGAGGTCGGCCACTCGGGCGCTACTCCACCACGCCTGCCAGACGGGATCGGAGTCGATCGCCTTCTCCAGGGCGTAGGACACGGTGTCGAAGTCGTCGCGAGCAGCATTCTCGTCGTACCCATGACCGCACGAGTACCAGTGCGGCCCTTCTTCGTTCTCGTCCTCCTCGACGCCGATGGTTCCCCACGCGACGGCATTGCTGCCGGCGGCCATGTCCACGGCTGTCTCGTGGTCCCAGTCCAGCCCGGTGGCCATCTGTAGCGCACGAGGCGCCACCTCGAGGAGCTCCTCGGCGCTCGCGACCTGCCAGCGCCCCGACAGTGCATCGGCGTCGGCGGCCACCCGCTGCCAGGTTTGCAGCCCTGCGGCGACCACGGCCAGCCTCGCGTAGAGGAAGACGTCGTCGGACATCGGAAGTGACGGAGAGTCTGCCGGCTCCGAGACATCCCAAACAGCCCGCGCCATGTGCTGTGGGGTGTCGAGTGCGTACACCGCCGCTGCGAGGTCGTCCGCGAACTCCAGCACTGCTGGCTCCCCGGCTGCGGCCAAGCGCTTGGCGAGCCGCGTACATCTGTGGGAAGTGACCACACCGTCGAAGACAGCTATGTGCGACCAAAACTCTTCCGAAATCACCGCTACATCCTTCCACAATGTGCGCCGGTACCACCAGGTGAGCAGCGGAGAACGTCATGGTGCCGCCGCGCTGGCTGAGCGTATCGACGCGGGGCCCCGAGAACGGTCGCGCCGCCCCTGCCTCCCGAGGGGCAAGAGCGGCGCGAACATCGTTGTCGGGTCGAAATCACGCTACCGCGACGAGACGGTCTCCGTCAGCTTCGCAGCCGGTCAGATGCAGCTCCAGTACTGACCTGGTGGGCAGTGCCCGTGCCGCCGGTAATAAGCCAGGATGTAGCCGGCTTCCAGGCTCCGAGCCACGTACCATCCGGTGACCCGGTTCCTCACCGTGTACCGACAGGCACCTACCCGCATGTTCCGCTTACATTTCGAGATTTGGCCGGACGGCCGCGACGTCCCTACCCGCGAGAGGCCGTACTTCCAGGTGCGCCAGCTACCCCTCTTGAAGTATGAGATCTGATAGACGATGTAGCTCTTCCTGAAGAATTTCTGGACGCTCGGCGCATGGATACTCGGAAAGGGAATGCTGCGGATGGCCGTTTTCAATCCGCATCCCTTGATGACGCATCGGGCGACGGCGTAGACCAGCATGATTAACAGGACCGCGATGACGTATTCTACGACGCCGGCCAGAGCAACGCCGCACGGCGGGCATTTTCCGGAGAGGTCCGTCTCGTTGACCGGGTCCGCGCACACGTAGTCGTACGGGTTGCAACTACCGCCCTGCACCGGATCGACCTGGAGGAAGCGACCCAGTGACGGGCTGTAGAGGCGGACACCCATGAGGATCACGCCGTTGAGCGCCTCGGCAGACCGCTGCTTGCCACCCAGCCACCCGTAGCGCTGGTCGGCCTGTCCGGCGACCGGGGCGCCGAATTCATCGAAGTCGAGGAATTCAGGCTCGACCAGTGCGGTGTCGATCGTGACGGAGATGTCTCCGTGCAGATTCGTCAGGGCAAGGCGAACGTTTCCGGTGGCAGAGGTGACGGCAGCGAGGTCGCCGTCCGGGCCTGCCACGTTGCGCGCGACGCTTCCGCTCGTGGCGTCCTCGACGATCCATCGGGGCTCGTCGGAGTCGTCGCCGTAATGGTTGGTCCTGGTCGAGGAGGTGACCCAGTTCCCGTCCACCTGCGTTGCCGTGGTGAAAGCACGGAACCGTTGCCCCGGGTCCAGAGTCCATGTCTGCCGCGCGTCACCGGACTGCTGCCCTTGGACCAGATCGTTGACGAAGTAGGTGTTGGCGAGTCCATCCGGGGTCGCCGTCGTCCGGCCGAAGGCGTCGTAGGTGTAACCGGCGTCGGTGAGTCGGTCGGCGGTGTCGTAGGTGTGGCTGACCTGCTCGTCGGGGGAGCTTTCGTCACATGACTCGTCCGCTGCCGGATCGAACCGTGACTTCTCGGTGCGATTGGAACGGTTGTCGTACGAGTACGTCCGGGTGACACAGCCCCCGGCCAGCGCGCTGTCGTGCTGCGCTCGGGTCAGTCTTCCCACCCGGTCGTAGCGATATTTTTTGCTACCTCCTGTGTAGCTGTGGTTCATCCACTGCCCGGAGCTGTTCTCCACCACGGATTCGGAGTAGATGACCGAACCGTCCGAGTCCCGGGTGTAGGTGCGCTCCGCCGCTTCGAGGTTGGCGTTCAACCGGTCCACACGGGTGATCCCGCCCGGGTACTTCATTTCGGTAAGATGACCGTCCGGTGAGTACTTCGTCGAAAAGGTTCCCGCGATACTGTCGGTGGCACTCGTGACCAATCCGCGCGGCTCCGCCGCACGGTCGTAGTCGAAGGTCGACCACCCGGTAGGGTCTGCCACCTTCACCGTCTTGCCGATTCGGTCGAATTCGGTGGTGGTCGTGCCACCATCGGCATCGGTGTAGCTGGCCAGGCGACCGAGAGAGTCGTACTCCCGCGTGATGGTGGCGCCGGCCATCGTGGTGGTGGTGACCACTCCCGTGGTCGGGCTGTAGGCAGTGGTGGACTGGTCGACGGCGACGCCCTCCGACGCCGTGACGGTCTTTCCGATGGCCCTGCCCGCTGCGTCGTAGTCGATGACGACGGTGCGGGTCTCACCACCGACGGACTCGGTAATCTGTGCCTCGCCTCCGAAAGGGTCGTAGGAGGCGATCCGACGGGTCGGGAGTTGGGTCGTCATCCGGGCAGGATCGTGGCCGGTCACCGAACCGATCGTCCGTGCCAGGCACTGGTTGCCCGCCCACTCCGGCCGGTTGCCGCACGCACTGTCCTGACTGTTGGTGCCAGCGGTGTAGTAGACGTTCTCCTCGGCCCGCGCGTCGGTGCCCGTCGAGTCGATGCCGAAGGTCTTGAGCACTCGACCAGAGGCATCGTAGACGGTAGTGGACGTGAGGTTCGCTCCGTTCGTGACGGCATCCGTCACGCGGGTCGTGGCCTTGCCCAGCGTCCATCCGGAGGTGCCGCCGCTGACGCTGCCGTACCCGCTACGGGTGACCTGGACGTCCGCGTCGGCGTAGCCGACGATCTGGACTCCCTTCTTCTCGGTGGTGGGGAGGTGGTAAGTCGCGCCGTCAGGCTTGCCCTCGTCGTAGTTGACGGTCACGTGGTGCCGGCCGATGACGGTCGCGCCCACGGGAATTGCCGCGAGGGGCCCGGCACCGTCTGGGTCAGGGGCTTCGTCCCTGAGCACGACCGTCGAGGTGGGCCAAAGGGTGTCGACGCGGTCGGCCCCGTCGGTGCTGTAGGTGTGCACGGTCGACAGGGCGAGGGCCCTGCTTGCCACGTCCGAGCCGGCGAGACCAAGTTCTTCCAGGTACTCGGCCGCGCCGGGCAGCGTGCCCAACGCCAGCTCCCTGTTGGTCGCCTCCAGGGTCCGGATCGCGTTACCGAAGCGGTCGTACTCCTGAGTGTCGATATGATTCCCCGGAGTGGCGGTGTTGACCTCCCGGCCTCCGGCGTCGAGGTAGTGCACCAAGGCGTACCGGTAGCCGTCGACACCCGGCGCGGTCTGGGTGGCGCTACTGCGGCCGGGGTTGTCCTGCGGGTCGAAGATGGCGGTCGCGTCGGTGGGTAGGTCGACCTGTCCCCACGTGGAGATCGCGGCCGCGTTCAGGTCGTGGGGCCCGCCGCCGTTCTTGGTCAGAGGAACGTTGTAGACGATGTTGGCTGCGGTCTCCCCGTCGGTGACTGTCTTCGAGCCCTGCTGCAGGCCAGCTCTGCGGACCCGCAATAAGCGGCCGGCGTTCTCGTCGCCAGCCAGGTCGGTGACCTGGTCGGCGTTGAGGGCCTTACCGTAGATCCGCACGTCGTCGAGTTCGCCGTCCCAAACGTTCGCTGCAGCGCCGGCCCACTTCCCCCGACCGATCACATAGTTGCCGGTGGCGTTCCAGCCACCGGTCGCCGCCGTGGTGCTCTGCAGCACCCCGTCGACGTACAGCTTCATCTTGGCCGTGGCGGTGTCGTAGACGCCGGTCAGGTGGGTCCACCTGCCCGCCACCGCTGCAGTGTTGGAAGTGGCCCGGACCGGGGTGGCGCTCGTGCTGTCCGAGGTCACCCGGGAGAAGGCCCAGCGATCGTCGGCTGCCACGTAGTTGAGGAAGAAGCCGCTGGTGCTCGTGCCGTCCTGGGACACGGCGGTCCGGTTGACGGACTTGTCCTTGATCCGTACCCACGCCGAGACGGTGTAGGAGGCGGTGTTGGAGAGAGCGGTGCCGGCGACGGTGATCTGTTGACCCGATCCACCGGTGAGCACGGCGGCGCGGTCGGAGGCGTTGTCCGGATCGTTGCCCTGGCCCCAGGTGACCCCGGCGGCCATGGTGCCGTTTCGGCCGCTGCCAGAGGAGTCGGCCACGGAGGTGCCGGAGCCGGCGTCCAGGTCCCAGCGCAGCGCGGCGGAGTCGATGTCCGGGTTGCCGTAGTCGAAGTTCCACGGCAGCTGACCAGGTGGCGTGACCTTGGTGACACGGCCGCTGGTGTACTCGTAGGCGGTCTTGAGGGCAGGGCTGACTCGTGGGTCCCAGATCTCGCGGAGCTGGCCCAAATTGTCATAGGCGTATTGTGCCGTCGCCGTGGCGGTCATCGTGGAGGTCACCGGGGACCAGGCCCAGAGCTTCACGGCGGAGACCCTGTCGGCGTAGTCACCGAAGACAGTGGAACTCAGACCGGAGGTGGTGGCGGTGGCGTACTCGTACTCTAGGACCTCGCAGCCGCGAGCGGGGACGGCAGTGGTGCAGTGGTTCGTGTCGTCCACCCCCGGCTCGACCGGGTTGATCACCTTTTTAAGTAGCACTCGACTACTCGCCGTGTCGTAGATGTACCGCGACGTGGTGTTGGACTCGCTGGTCCAGGACGATGTCGCCGCCCACACCCCACCCTGCGGGGTGAACTCCGTGACCGTGCCGTCCAGATCCGATAGGCGATAGGAGGTGGTGCCGATCTTTGTCAGGACCATCCCCTCGGCACCCGGTTCCGGGGTGAAGTTCACTCCGTCGGAGTTCTTGGCGAAAGTGATCCAATCGCCGTCGACGGTGGTCACCTCGGCGAGTGAGGGCTCAGGCAGGGTGACCGTGGCATAGGCAGAACCAGCAGCGCCACCGGTCATGCCACCGGTCCAGGACGGACCGAACGGGGCGATGATCTCGGTCGAGGAGAGGTTGTCCCAGTAGACCTTTCGGCCGGAGCCACCCTGCATACCGTTGTAGAGCCGGAAGAACGCCTCCGTCGCACCGACGGGAACCGTCATGTCGACCGTGAGCTCCTGCCAGCCGTCCGTGTAGCTGGCCCTGGCCGACGTGACCTCGGTGTAGGTGGTGCCGACCTTCGAGAGACCGACGATGCGCAATCCTCGCTGCGTGAAGTCCGGAAGTAGGCCGGTCGAGCCGGGTACATAGACCCAGCCGGTCATCCGGTACGTCCTGCCTGCGATCATTCCCAGCCGCATCGCGCCGCCGTCACCGCCGACCGCGACGTAGGTGTCGTTGCTGGTCGTGGTGACCGGCGTGATCTCCAGCGAGTCCACCGGAGTCGTCTCGCCCTGCCCCCGGGCGGTCGAGCGAACCGCCGAAGATGTCGAGGGCACCGTGAAACCTGCCAGGTCGGTGGAGATCTGCTGCTGGTTCCCGGTGAGCCGCTGGGCCATCCGCTGATAGCCGTCGACCGGATTGCGTGACATCGACGAACGGGAGACCGACAGGCTCAGCTCTTCGGAATCGGTGGCCGACAACGAGTAGTTGCCGGTGAGTAGGTTGACCGATCCAGGGCCGATCTCGTCACCTGCGGCTCCACTTCCACTGGAGTCGACGCTCACCTGCAACCAGGGAATGGTGTAGGCGGGGGTGGTGCCGGTAGCCGTGTAGAGGTGCGCACGCACCTCGACCACGCCGCCGACCAGCCCCAGGGTGTCGGTGGCGTTCCAGATCGCGTACCCGCCGAGCGCGGATATCGCGACCGGGGCTGCGGCGGTGGCCGTGATCGGGGCCCCGGTGGCAGAGGTCAGGTTGACCGACGGCACCGGCAGGGACGCCCCACCCGGCCCGCGGCGGTACTCGAAGTACGTGCGGGTGTAGCCGGCGACCGGGGTGGTGATCCGCAACTTGGTGCGCTTGACGATCGTCGCGCCAGGCAGTGGCTCCGCCAGCGCGGCGTTACCCGCGTCGAAGACGTAGAGGTTGGGGTCGGAGAGATTGCCGGCCGAGTCCTTCGCCTGCACGGTGAGGGTGCGGTGGCCGTCGCGCGGGCTGAGCGTAACTGACTTCGCCCCGGTCGCCGCAACCGTAGTGGCCGCGCTGTCGTAGTCGAACTTGTAGACGAAGGCGGCGAGATCGGTGCTGCCCGACGCCGGGGTCAAGGTGAACGTGTCCGGCTGGTTCGCGCCGCCGTGCGGCTGCCCGTCGTTCTGATAGATCGTCGCGGCGACGAACGGCACGCCCGGCTTCGTGGTGTCCACGGTTAACGGTGTCCACGCCGTCCAGGCTCCATAGGTGTACGCATCCTTGGTCCGGACCTGCCACTCGTACTGGGTGCCGTTTGCCAGATCCGCCGGCACCTGCCAGGAGGCGGTGGATCCGTTGGTCCAGGCCGGGCTGCCCGAACGCAGGCCCGACGAGCTGACTACTGCGAGGGTCGTCTTGTTACGGACGACGAACTCGCCCTGCAGCGTCTGACCGGCATTGGTGTCGGCCAGCTTCGCCGACAGGGTGGGGCGAAGAGAGGAAGTCCGGGCTCCCGATCCGCAGACCGTGTAGCAGGGGGCAACGGCCAACGCCGACGCCACCGACGGTGCACTGTTGTAGGTGATCGACACCAGCGGCGGGTGGGTGCCCTCGGCGGAGTCGAAGCGCTTCCAACCCGACGTCGACGTCTCCGAGGTCGCCCGCAGCATCACGCTGGCGCTGGTCGCGCTGGTGTCCGCGGCGTACTGGAGGGCGCCGCCGACCTCGACGTAGACATAACCGTCACCGCAGGAGGAGTTGTAGCCTCGGGTCTCGGTCGAGGTGCCCACCTTGGCGCGGGCGGTGGGCTGGTTGGTCCACCGGGCCGAGGAGTCGACGTAGTCGGTGCGCCATGCCTCCCACGATGCCGCCGTGCAGGACCAGGAATAGTGGTTCCACAGCCGCAGCTTTGCCGTCGTGATCCTGCTGCCGGCGAAGCCAGTGGTGTTGAACCGCAGATAGGACCGGGCGGTGCGGGCCGCGCCGTCGTCGGAATAGCCCAACTTCAGCTCCGCCGCACCGGACTGGTCGCTGGCGTAGTCGTTCTGCACGAATGCGTCGAACGACGGCGACAACGACGTCGGTGGATCGATGATCACCGGGAACGTGAGGTCGGCCCGGGCCAGGAACGCCGCGTCCGGGGTCAGTTCCATGACGGTGCGGCCCTTGCCCGCAGCGATCGTACGCAGCGCGACCGAGGCATGGTTGACGTTCTCGCCGGACTGCGGGGCGACTTTGGCGTCCCACATCAGCGGCGTCTGCGCCCGGCCGACCTGGCGGCCACGGGCGTCCTTCAGCAGCAGCCCGCCCATGCCGTCGGTGACAGCGCTCAACTTGCCGGTACGCAGCGGCAACTGCAGCTTCCGCACCTGCGCCAGCGCAGCCCGGGTTTTCACCACAAAGTGCTGCTCGTAGCCGGTCGCGTGGGCGCGGAAAACCAGGTCGACGCCGGGCCGCACGTCTGGGTAGGTGATCGTCCGGTCGCTGGTCACCGGCTCGGGGAGCGCGCCGGTCCAGCCTAGACCTGCCCGATCGGCCCCGTAGCCGAGCGACACGATCTCATGCTCGCCGCTGCCCGTCGTGGCACCGGCAAAGGTCAGACCGCGCGGGTGTGCCTTGGGCGCCACCGCTCCGTCTGGGCCTCGCTCCAGGGTCAGATCGACCGGCTTCCAGGTGTCACCGACGCGCACCCGGACCGGGGCGAGAGCCTGTTCGGCAGTGAGGGTGCCATCCGGATTGGCGAAAACCTGGGTGGTCTCGGTCCGCCGGTTCATGACCTCCACCCGCGAGCCGCACAGCCGGGCCGAGATCGCCGCAGATACCTCGTCGGCACGATCGTCGGGGCACTTGGGCTTAGAGGCCGGCTTCGGCGGCGCCGCCGCCGCAGGCGATACCGGACCGGACGGCACATCGGAGAGCGTCGCTACCATCGCGATGGCCAGCAGGATCGACAGCCGCCGGACGCGACCTGCTTGAGCACCTCCCGCCAGGCCAATAAACATACGTGAGCGCCATTGATGTATCGGCACGTCGGCCGCCCTCTCCATAAGAGCCTCACTGCGAGGCAGACGAAGCGTAGGGGCGGCTCGCCGCGCGAACAAGGCATTGACCTGCGCGTGCGGAGCATCGATTCACATCGATGATTGCACGGCAATTGAGGTTCACCCGAATCAGGGCCAATCGGCAGGCCGTGACGCTGAGTGACATCAGCACTTCGCAGTAGTTATGGACCGGGCTCTTCCCAGTGAGTGCCCCAGGTTCCCCTGGCGGGGATTGTCAGTAGCGGTCAAGCTTCGCAAGGCGTGGGATCGTGATAAATGTCTCTCATTGAGACTCTGCGTGCAACCGGTCGTGGCGGTGTGTGATCCCGCTGAGTGGGCGTGGTCGCCGTGGAGGAGGACCAAAGCGGCTGCGGTGGTCTTTCTGATGCCTTAGGCGCAGAGGTAGACGTTGCGTAGAGCGCTGAAGGTGGGGAATTTCCGCGTGCACCGATCGCGTGGACACCGTTGTGGACCCTGTTGAACTGCTGATGGACGGCGGCGGCGCAGTTGCCGTTGTGGGGTTTCTTGAACGCGACCGTGATTGTGGTCGGCTCGCCCTTGTAGCCGAGGTCGCCGTCGTAAGATCTGCGTCTTTGCCGCCGTGTTGGCGCTGCTCGTCGTGGGCGCGGGGGGTGTTTCGAAGCGGGAGGAGAACTGGTCGTGCGAGGAGCAGGAGACGATCCTTGCCACCCTGGAGCAGGACGAGGTGTGGGGCCGTCTGGCGGACGAGGATGCCGACCTCGGCAAATACACCGAGACACCCTGCTCCGGCGATGAGGCGACCATTACCTATGGTCATCGGCTTCGTACGAGTGGTGGCCCTGGAAGACGTGCGGCGGACCGGCCTCGCGCGGTTGGAGGGCGCACGGCGACCGGCCCCCGCAGGGCCCGGACCACACCGAGCGGGAACGGCGGGCCTGGCTGACGGAACTATAGATCGACTGATCCGCCCTACCCGCCACGGCACGTACGGGCTGGTAGGCCGGTGTCCCCGGCGTAGGCTGGCGGCCGTGGATCAAGAAGACCGGATCGCCCTGTTCCTCGACTACGAGAACCTCGCCCTGGGGGCGCGCGAACACCTCGGCGGCATGGCGTTCGACCTGCGTCCCATCGCCGACGCCCTCGCCGAGCGCGGTCGGGTGGTCGTGCGGCGGGCGTACGCCGACTGGTCGTACTTCGACGAGGACCGCCGGATGCTCACCCGCTCCCACGTCGAGCTCATCGAGATGCCCCAGCGGATGGGCGCCTCCCGCAAGAACGCCGCCGACATCAAGATGGCCGTCGACGCCGTCGAGTTGGCCTTCGAGCGCGCGTACGTCTCGACGTTCGTGATCTGCACCGGCGACAGCGACTTCACCCCGCTGGTGCACAAGCTGCGCGAGCTGAACAAGCGCGTCATCGGCGTGGGCGTGGAGAAGTCCACCTCGGCGCTGCTGCCGCCCGCGTGCGACGAGTTCCTCTACTACGACCGTCTCGAAGGCGTCGACGCCCCGCCGACGCGCGGCCGGCGCGGCCGACCGGCCCGGCTGCCCCACGCCGAGGCGCCGCCGGTGGAGCAGGAGCGCGAGCGTGCGCCGGAGCGCGAACCCGAGCCCGAGCCGCAGCCGACGGCCGAGGAGTCGGCCCGCGACGCGGACACCCTCGCCGTCCTGGTGGCCCAGACCGTCGCCGGCCTCCAGGGCAGCTCCGGCGGTGAGGTGACCGCCTCGACGCTCAAGCGCACCCTGCTGCGCAAGGACCCCACCTTCAGCGAGTCCGACTACGGGTTCCGCACCTTCGGCGAGTTGCTGCGGCACCTCGCCGCGCAGCGGGTGGTCGAGCTGGCGGAGGGCCCGGCCAAGGGCGATCCCGAGGTGTCCCTGCCCGAGCACGGCGACCAGGAGGTGGCGTTCGCGCTGGTGCGCTCCGTGGTCCAGGACCTGGCCGGGGCCGACGGGGCGGTGGCCCTGTCCGGGCTGAAGAACCAGCTGCGTCGGGTCCGGCCCGACTTCAGCGAGAAGAAGCTCGGCTACCGCGGCTTCCTCCAGTTCTGCAAGGCAGCCGCCACCAGCGGGGCGGTCCGGCTGGAGTGGAGCGCGGACGCGGACGACTACCTCCTCACCACGCCGACCACCTGACCGCGCCGCGCGGAAATGGGCCTGCATGCGGCGGGGTCGGTGGGTAGCGTGGGCGGGTGCCGCCGCAGATTCCCCACCCTGACCCCGGCGTTCCGGACACGAGAGGGCCGCTGAGGTACATCTGGTGGCTGGTCCGCTGCCAGCCCTGGCGGGTGCTGCGCGGCAGCCTGTTCGGCACGGCCTGGATGATCGGGCTGTCGGTCCGGCCGTACCTGATCTCCCGCGCCGTCGACGACGGGCTGCGCGCCGGCGACGACGCCGCGCTGCTGCTCTGGGTCGCGGCGATCGTCCTCGCGGGCGCGCTCCTGGCCTGGCTCGGCATCATGCGGCACCGCACGATGACCTTCATCCGGGAGGACGCGACGGCCCGCTCGGCGGCGGTCCTGCTGCGCCAGCTCGCCCGGATCGGCGCGGTGCTGCCGCGCCGGCTCGCCGCCGGGGAGGTGGCCACCGTCGGCGGCTCCGACATCAGCCACACCTCGCAGGTGCTGACGCTGACCGGGCCGGGGGTGGGCGCGGTCGTCGCGTACGCGGTCATCGCCGTCGTGCTGTGGTCGGTGTCCCCGCTGCTCGCGGTGTGTGTGCTGCTGGGCGTGCCGGCCATCGCGCTCGTCGTCGGGCCGCTGCTACGCCGCCTCGAACGGGCCGAGTCGGTCTACCGCCAGCAGCAGGGCGAGCTCACCACCCAGGCCGGCGACATCGTGGCCGGGCTGCGGGTCCTCGCCGGGGTCGGCGGCCGGGGCCTGTTCGCCCGCCGGTACGCCTCCAGGTCCCGGGGCCTGCTGGCCGAGGGCTACCGGGTCGGAGCCGTCAACAGCTGGATCGACGCGCTGGCGGTCGCCATCCCGGGGCTGTTCCTCGCGGCCGTGGTGTGGCTCGCCGCCCGGATGGCGGTGACTGGCGACATCACCATCGGGCAACTGGTCGCCGTCTACGGTTACGTGGCGACCCTCATCGTGCCGGTCTGGTTCCTGCTGGAGGGCAGCTATCAGCTGATCCGGGGCCGGGTCACCGCCGGCCGGATCGTCGCCCTGCTCACCCTGGTTCCCGACGACGCGGGCGGCCCACGCGAGTCCGCCGGCCCACGCGAGTCCGTCGAGCCGCGCCGGGCTGGTGAAGCGCGGCGGGCCGACGAGCCGGCAGCCCGGCCCGAGGGCGGCCCGCCGGCCACCGTGCCGCCCGTCCGCCCGCCCGGGATCCGGGCCGCCCCGGGCCGGCCCGGCGACCTGCACGACCCGGCCACCGGGCTCACCGTTCCGGCCGGCCGGCTGGTCGGCGTCGCCGCTACCGACCCCGGCGAGGCCGACGCGCTCGCCGACCGGCTCGGCCGGTACGTCCCCGGCGACGTCACGTGGGGCGGCGTGCCGCTGGCCGCGATCCCGCTCGACGACGTGCGGGCGCGGATCCTGGTCGCCGATCACGACTCCTACCTCTTCGCCGGCACACTGCGCGACGTCCTGCGGGGCGGGCGGGTCGGGCCCCGGGCCGGCAGGCTCGACGACCAGGCCGGGCCAGCCGGCGACCGGGGCGGCAGGCTCGACGACCAGGCCGGGCCAGCCGGCGACCGGGGCGGCAGGCTCGGCGGCCGGGCCGGGGGAGCCGGCGACCGGGTCCGGCTGGGCGGTGGCGGCGGCCGGGGCGACGAACACCCGGCGCACGCCGACGACGACGCGCGGCTGACGGCGGGCCTGCGGGCGGCGTCGGCCGAAGAGGTCGTCGACGCGCTGCCGGACGGCCTCGACACCCCGCTCGGCACCCGCGCCCGCACGCTCTCCGGCGGCCAGCGGCAACGGGTCCGGCTGGCCCGGGCGCTGCTCGCCGAGCCGGAGGTGCTGATCCTGATCGACCCGACGTCCGCCGTGGACGCGCACACGGAGGCGCGGATCGCCGAGCGGCTGCGGGCGGCGCGAGCCGGCCGGACCACGATCCTGCTCACCACCTCGCCGCTGCTGCTCGGTCACGCCGACACCGTCGCCCACCTGCGCGCCGGCCGGATCGTCGCCACCGGCACCCACGCCGAGCTGCTCGACCGCGACCGTGGCTACCGGGCGCTGGTGGCCCGGGACGGCGACGCCGCCGACCTCGACCCGTCCGCCGGAGTCGAGGGGGTGCTGCGATGAGCGGGCTGCCGGTGGCGGACCGGGCCGCCGTACGCCGGGCCACGGTGGACCTCGTCGGCCGGGACCGGCGGGCGGTCGCCGTCGTGCTGGCGCTGCACGTCGCCGCCACGGTCGCCGGGCTCGCCGCGCCGTGGCTGCTCGGCCGCATCGTGGACCAGGTCGGCGCGGGCACCGGCGTGGCCACCGTGGACCGGCTGGCGCTGGCGATCGTCGGCTGCGTGCTGGCGCAGGCGCTGATCTCCCGGTACGCCCAGTATGCCGGCCACCGGTTCGGGGAGCGGGCCGTCGCGCGGCTGCGCGAGGAGTTCGTCCGGCGTACCCTCGCCCTGCCCGTCTCCGTCGTCGAGCGGGTCGGCTCCGGGGACCTGGCGACCCGCAGCTCGGTCGACGTGTCGACCGTCGGGACCACCGTCCGCGACGTCGTGCCCACCATGGTCATCGCGTCGGCGCAGCTGGCGCTGCTGTTCGGGGCGATCTTCCTGCTGCACCCGCTGCTCGGCCTGGTGGCGCTGGCCGGGCTGCCGTCGATCTGGGCGGTGACCCGCTGGTACCTGCGCCGGGCCAGTCCCGCGTACCTCGCCGAGGGGGCCGCCACCGCCGAGCTGACCGAAACGCTGACCACCACCGCCGAGGGTGCCCGCACCGTGGAGGCGCTGCGGCTGACCGACGAGCGGATCGGGCACGGCACCGACCGCATCGCCCGGCTCTGGGGCACCCGGCGGGCGACCCTCGCGCTGCGGACGGTGTTCTTCACGGTGGTGGAGGCCAGCTATCCGCTGCCGGTCGCCGCGGTGCTGCTCGTCGGCGGCTATCTGCTGTCCCGGGGGACGGTGTCGCTGGGGGAGGTGATCGCCGCCGCGCTCTACCTGCAACAGGCCATCGACCCACTGGACCGCATCCTGATGTGGACCGAGCAGGCACAGCGCGGCATCGCGTCGTACGCCCGGGTGCTCGGCGTCGGCCAGGTGCCGCCGGAGCCGCCCGGCACGGTCACCCCGCCGCGGGGGCAGCGGCTCGTCGCGCGCGGGGTGCGCTTCTCGTACGCCGACGGCCGCGACGTCCTGCACGGCATCGACCTGGAGGTACGCCCCGGCGAGCGGCTGGCCGTCGTCGGCCCGTCGGGGGCGGGGAAGTCCACCCTGGCCCGGCTGTTCGCCGGCATCGACGCCCCCCGCGAGGGTGAGGTGAGCATCGGCGGCTGCCGGGTCACCGACCTGGACCCGGCCGAGCGGCGTCGCCGGATCGCCCTGGTCACCCAGGAACACCACGTCTTCATCGGCTCGGTCCGCGACAACCTCGCCTTCGCCGCGCCCGACGTCTCCGACGAGCGGATGCGCTCCGCGCTGGTCGACGTGGGCGCGGACTGGTACGCCGACCTGCCCGACGGCCTCGACACCCCGCTCGGCGACGGCGCCCGGCAACTCGGCGCGGCCGAGGCCCAGCAGCTCGCGCTGGCCCGGCTGGTGCTCGCCGACCCGCACACGCTGATCCTCGACGAGGCGACCGCCGCGATGGACCCGACCACCGCCCGGCGCACCGAGCGCGCCCTCGCGGCGGTACTTACCGGGCGGACCGTCATCGCCATCGCGCACCGGCTCAACACCGCGCACGACGCGGACCGGGTCGCGGTGCTGGAGGACGGCCGGATCACCGAGCTGGGCAGCCACGACGAGCTGGTCCGCGCCGACGGGACGTACGCCGCTCTCTGGCGCTCCTGGCACCACTGACGGTCTGGCGGCGGCCCTGCTTGGGGTTTCCCTATGGGTTTCGTCAAGCGGCGATGGGCGGGGCGGAGCCGGTCGTCGTTGCGACGCTACCGTTTCCCCTCCCGACGCCCCGGGCCGGCGTCAATGCTGGTGCCGCGACGCCGCACCACCACCTCGCGCCGAACGCCGCCCCGCCCCTGTCGCGTGCGGTACCGCCCCCGAATCTTGGACAGTTTCCGTCGACAGTGGACGATAACTGTCCAAGAATCGCGATTCATCGGACGCGGTTGCCCTGGGCGCGTTTGCGGTCGTCGTAGCGCGGCTGATGGGGCGGCGAACGCAGCGAGGAAGAACGCCCGTTTGAGGTGCTTACTGCCGCCGTGAGCGGGGTGTTCGCCGCAGATGCTGCTGCCGGATCGGCGGGTGACCGGCGCAGCGGCTGTGAGCCTTCGAGCCGGCAGTCCGAAAGGCCGCCGAGTGGGACGGCGCGCTGACGGAGCTGACGGCCGACTGGCTTGCCGGGCGTGCCGGGGCGCTACCAACGGCGGGCGGTCGAGGGCGTCCTACCCGATGGAATGGAGATCTTGCGGTGCGATGGCGCGGGTGGACGGGGTGTCCTGGCTAGGCTTTCTGGTCCTGGAGGTCCGGTCGGTGGTCCTTGATCCACCGCTCCACGTCCTCGGTGAGCCAGATCCGTCCGACCGACAGGACGGCCGCCGGGTCGGGGAAGGTCTTCGAGTTGGTGATCTGGTAGGCGCGCGTCCGGGAGACGCCGAGCATCTCCTGTACTTCCTGGCTCGCCACCAGCCGAAGCTTCCCCACGCGGCCATGGTGAGAGCAAACGTCCTACGGGTTCTGCCCCGAGGTGTCGGCCACGAAGACGCCGATGCCCATGCGGCCGACCAGCTCGCCAAGCTCGATCATGGAGTCGAGGGCGCGTCGGATAGTCATGTGGCTTGTGTCGTACTCCTCGGCCAGGAGGCGCGCGGAGGGAAGTTTGCTCCCTGGCGGGTAGATGCCGGCCTTGATCTTCGCGCGCAGGTCATCTCTGATCTGTCGCCAGAGCGGCTGGGCGTACGGCATGAGGTCAGCAAAGCAGTCGCTTTGATGAACATGTAAAGCATCCCCAGCCTATCTTTACAGGCTTTATAGGAGTGCTACGCTCAAGCCGGGCCAGCGAGAGGGCGGTGGAGGTGATTCTTGCGGCTACGGGTGATCGGGGCTGACTCGCGTGCCAGGTGGTGCCCGGTGGGGTGCTGCCGGCGGGAGGTGGTCAAGTGCGTCCTACCCGATGGGTTGGAAATCTGGCGGTGCGCGACGGCGCAGGTCGAGCTTGGACGGGTTGTCCTGGCTAGGCTTCCCGGTCCTGGAGGTCCGGCCGGTGGTCCTTGATCCACCGCTCCACGTCCTCGGCGAGCCAGATCCGTCCGACCGACAGGACGGCCGCCGGGTCGGGGAAGGTCTTCGAGTTGGTGATCTGGTAGGCGCGCGTCCGGGAGACGCCGAGCATCTCCTGCACCTCTTGGCTCGCCACCAGCCGAAGCTTTCCCACGCGGTCACGGTAGAAGCAGGCGAACTGAACATGTGTTCTCTGTGCGGATGCTCTCTTCATCCGAACCTGAGCGGGTAGGCTGTTCACCTGTTCACTCTTGAGTCGATGCAAGACGCAACGAGAACGGGAGGGTTCATGGGCAGGTGGTGGAAGTGGTTCCTGCGGCCAGGGAAGGTCGCGGTCGACCTGACCGGGCAGGTGGTGCCGGACGGGGACGTGTCGGGGCGCTGGCGGCGGGAGACGGTCGAGGGCGTCGTACCCGATGAGGTGGAGACCTCGCGGTGCGACGGCGCGATCGTCTACGAGTGGCCCGAGCGGCGGCGGGCGGCCCCTGGGCCGAACCAGCGCGCGGAGCGGTACCGGGCGAAGCCGTCTGACCGAGGGCATCAAGGGGAGCTCCGATGACTGAGGACCTGGGGTCGACCGTGCCGCGCCGGCAGCTCGGGCGGGCGTTGCGGGACCTGCGCACCGAGGCGTGCATGACGCTGGACGCCGTTGGCGAGGCGTTGCAGTGCAGCCGGCAGAAGGTGTGGCGGATCGAGAGCGGCAACGGTTCGTCGCGCGCCGTCGACGTGCGGGCCATGTGCGAGCTGTACCGGGCGAGGCCCGAGCTGACCGGCGCGCTGACCGCCCTGGCGGGGGAGACGCGGGAGAAGGGCTGGTGGCACGCGTACGGTGGCGCGGTCTCCGACTGGTTTGACCTGTACGCGGGCCTAGAGTCCGCCGCGTGCCGGCTCCGCGAGCACGCCGAGGCGCTGGTCCCCGCCTTGTTGCAGACCCGGGCGTACGTGTCGGCCGCCGGCCCGCGCCGCCCCGGGACGCCCGCCGAGGAGCGGGAGCGCCTGATCGACGTACGGCTGAAACGGCGGGCCCTGCTCCGGCGGCGGCTGCCCCGGCCGCCCCGGTTCGAGGCGGTGCTCTCCGAGGCGGCGCTGCTGCGGGTGGTGGGCGGCGCGGCGACGATGGCGGAACAGCTCGGGCACCTGGCGGAGGCGGGCCGGCTGCCGCACGTCTCGGTCCGGGTGGTGCCGCTCGCCGCCGGCCTGCACGCCGGGGACGTGTCGGGGTCGTTCGTGCTGCTCGACTTCCCGCTCGGCATGCGCGTCGATCCCGAACTGTCGGTCGTCTACCGCGAGTCGTTGACCGGCGCGCTGTACCTCGACCGGCCGGCGGAGCTGGCTGCGTACGAGGGGGTCTGGGCCAGCCTCGACGCGCTGGCCCTGGACGAGGAGGAGTCCCGACGGCTGATCGTCAAGGTCATGGAGGAGGTCCACCACGGCTGAGCCGACCTGTGGGCGGCACCGGCCCGGTTCGGTCCCTCCGGCGGCACCGGAGCAGATCGGCCGGGCTGGTGCGATCGCGCGGGTCGGTGGTCATCGTCTCCAGAACAGGAGGTGCGTGACTCCGCTGGGGCTCGGCACCGACTCGAGGTGGAAGCGGTCGAGAAGATCGGTGTGGCTCTCCCACAGTCGCTCGCCTCGACCGTGGTCGACGGGCGCCACGACGATGTGCATCGTGTCGACCAGGTCGGCCTCGATGAACTCGCGGATCGTGGCAACCCCACCACCGAGGCGTACGTCCCGACCGGCGGCGGCCTCCTTCGCGCGCGCCAGCGCCTCGGCCGGGGACGCATCGAGGAAATGGAAGGTGGTGTCGGCCAGGGTGAACGACGGGCGTTCGTGATGGGTGAGCACAAAGACCGGCGTGTGGAACGGCGGGTTGTCCCCCCACCAGCCCTGCCATTCGTGGTTCTCCCAGGGGCCGCGCTGGGGGCCGAACTTGTTGCGGCCCATGATCTCCGCCCCGAAGTTGTGGTCGTAGTCGCGGGCCAGGTAGTCGTCCAGGCCGCGGGTGCCGCCGGGTTCGGTGCCGTACATGAAGCTGGCGGTAGCGGTGCGCCAGGAGAACAGGGAACCGGGGTCGACGTGGCCGAAGGGCCGCTCCAGGCTCTGCCCCTCCCCGGTGCCGAACCCGTCACGCGACACGGTGAAGCTCTGCACCCTCAACAGCTGCGGCATGTCTTCTCCTTGGGACCTGACGAGCAACTTCCGATTGCAACGTGCAACCGGTTGCACCATACTACGCTGGTGGCATGTCGCAACCAGTAGGGGTCGGTCGCCTGCCCGTGCCCGAGGGGAAATCGGGGTGCCCCATCAACCTGACCGTCGAGCTGCTGGGCGACCGATGGAGCCTGGTCGTGCTGCGGGACGTCATGTTCGGCGGCCACCGGCACTTCCGTGAGCTGCTCACGAACTCGATCGAAGGCATCGCGTCGAACATCCTCGCCAGCCGCCTGTCGAAGCTCGTGGACGCGGGCCTGCTCAGTCGGCACGGTGACCCGAGCCACCGACAGAAGATCGACTACCGGCTCACCGAGGCGGCGATCGAACTCGTTCCGCTCATGGCCCATCTCGGCGCCTGGGGCTCCCGATGGCTCCCGACATCACCCGAGCTGTCGATCCGCGCCCAGCTTCTCGCCGACGGCGGCCCTGAGATGTGGGAGAGGTTCATGGACGAACTCCGCGCCACGCACCTCGAAGGCCGTCCGCACCCCGCCGACGGCGTCCTCGCCGAACTCACCCTGGCCTACGAACGCGCCGCTTCCACAAGCAAGAGAAGTACGGCGAGATACCGTCCGACACCTATGTGAATCCCAAGGCTCGCGCGCGAGCGGAAGCGGGCCAGGGAGCGGGCGGAGCGGGAAGCCCGGCAGGGTGGAGGAGGCGAGCAGTGAGTGTGATCATCCGGATGTGGGCTCAGGGCGAGATCCCGAACTGGGACGCCGTCTACTACGCCGACGGCCACGCGTTCGAACTGGACGAGGACCCGTCCGCCCCTGCGGGACTGCGAATCGCCGAGGAATTCGACGCGGAGGAGGAACTACGCGAGGAGCCCGAGGCGACGACCTGGTTCGGCACTTTTCAGACGGTCGACCTCGACGCGGGTCAGGGCTACTTGTGCTGCGGTGAGTGCACATACCACGGGTCCGCCGGATGGTTCGCACGTCTGGACGCGGCAAGGCAGCTCGTCTGGGTTGTCCATCTGACCCTCTCCAACCCGTTCAACGAGATCGCGGTTGGCGGTGGGCAAGCCACGTTTCGGTCGACGAACGGCGTGACGATCACTGTGGACATCCGAGAGCCAGAGTTCCGATTCGTAGGTTCGTAGGTTCGTAGTGTCCACAGCCCCGCACAGTGCGGCAATCGGCCTGCCGCAGCGTGGCCACCGTCAACACGGCGACGCGGGCGCTGGAGGTCCGCAACGCCGTCGCCATCGAGCAGCTCATGCCCGCGCTGGAGAAGGCTGCGGCGCGGGCGCCGACGCTGCTCTTCGCCCGCCACTCCGACACGGTGCTGCGTGACCTGGGCATCGACGACCAGGTGCTGCGGGCCGTACGGACGATCATCGACAAGCCGCAGTTGGAGGCGTTCGGCACGCTGCTGCCCGAGGACCAGTTCGAGGTGTTGCAGTATCTCGCCGAGGGCTTCTCGCCGGAGGCGGTCTACCGCGACCTCGTCACCCAGCGCCGGCCGGTCGACGCCACCTCCGAACCGAGCGAGAGCCTGGCGATGGCGATCGCGAACACCACCAGCCGCATCACGCTGGTGACCCGGCCCGACGAGCTGGCCGAGATCCTCGACAAGCCGTTCGCCGCCTGGCGGGTATTCCTCCACCCGTCGCAGCGGCGCGTCGCGTACCGGGTCTCCTACAACGGGCCGGCGCAGGTGACGGGGGGCCCCGGCACGGGCAAGACGGTGGTGGCCCTGCACCGGGTCAAGCACCTGCTCGCCCGCTCGCCCGACAGCCGGGTGCTGCTCACCACGTACACCAACGCCCTGGCCGCCACCCTGCGCGAGAACCTGGCGCTGCTCCTCGACGACGAGAAACAGTTGACGCGGGTGGACGTGACCACGGTCAACGCCTACGCGAACCGGACCGTGCGCGGCCTCGCCGGCCGCGTGCCGGCCCCGATCGGGGACGCCGATGAGCGGCAGGTCTGGCGGCGGGTGTGTCGACGGCTGGACCTGCCGTGGACCGAGCAGTTCCTCGCCCAGGAGTACCGCCACGTGATCCTCGCCCAGGACGTGCGGGGCCGGGAGGCGTACCGGGAGGTCAGCCGGCGTGGCCGGGGCTCGGCGCTGGGCCCACGGCAGCGCGACCGGGTGTGGGACGCCGTGGAGATGTTCTCTGCCGAGCTGACGGCGGCCGGCACCGCCACGCACCTGCAGGTGTGCGCGCGGGCGGCGCGGCTGCTCGACGGCGCGGACCTCGCCGCCCACGGGTTCGACCACGTCGTCGTGGACGAGGCACAGGACCTGCACCCCGCGCAGTGGCGCGTGCTGCGCGCGGCGGTGCCGCCCGGCCCCGACGACCTGTTCATCACCGGTGACCCGCACCAGCGGATCTACGACTCCCGGGTGTCGCTCACCGCGCTCGGCATCTCCGTCGCGGGGCGCAGCAGCCGGCTGCGCGTCAACTACCGCAGCACCGAGGAGATCCTGACCTGGGCCACCGGCGTGCTCGTCGGAGCGCGGGTCGAGGACCTCGGTGGCGATGGCGACGACAGCCTTACCGGGTACCGGTCACTGCTGCACGGCAAGCGGCCGCACACGCAGGGCTATCCGACGCCGCAGGCCGAGACGGCAGCGCTCGTCAAGCGGGTGGGGGAGTGGCTGGAACAGGGCGTCCGGCCGAGCGAGATCGCCGTCTGCGCGCGGTTCAACACCGTCCTCGGCAGCGTGCAGGACGAGCTGACCGGGGCCGGGATTTCCGCCGTGCGGGTGCGCGACCAGCCCGGCGCGGACGTCAACGGGGTACGCCTCGCCACCATGCACGCGATGAAAGGGCTGGAGTTCCGCTGCGTCGCGGTGGTGGGCGTGACGGCCAAGGCTGTTCCCTTCACCAAGGAAGTCACGCCGAGTGAGGTCGATCAGCTCCAGCACGACAGCGACATGCTCCGGGAACGCTGCCTGCTCTTCGTCGCCAGCACCCGAGCTCGGGAGGCACTGCACGTGTCTTGGAGCGGTGCATCCAGCCAGTTTCTGTCGTGGGTCTTCGATCACCAGTAGGAAAGCCCCGACCGGATCTGCCACCCCCTCGCCGGCGATGTCGCGGTCAACGAGTGGCGGTGACTCCCTCGCGCCGACGAGCCAGCCGTTCCGCAGGCTGAGGTGCCGGGCGGGTCATGCCAACTCGTCCCTTTGCTCTGCTGCCGTCACCGCAACACCAGCACCGCGCAGCTGCTTCACATCGCGGGCCGGCACGGGCGGACGGCAGGAACCGTCGGTCACGCTCCGCGTGCGTTGCACAGGAGGCAGCAGAGCAAAGGGGGCCGAGCAGGTATCCCCCCCCCGCAGGTCGGCGACGACACTAACGCCTGCGTCAAAGCCAGCGTCGGCGCTCCCGGTCAATGCCTTGCCTCCCGCCCCGCCCCCGGCCGCGTGGGACTCCACGATCGTTCGCTGATTGTGGAGAACTCGCCCGGCACGGTCCAGCTCGGGGATCAGCGTGCGGGCCGGCACCCCGACCGCGCCGGCGGCTGGTCCATCGGGATCCAGTACGCGCCCTCGGGCACGGTCAGGCCGAAGGCGGGCTCCGAGCGTAGGGCCGGGAATTTCCGGCGGTCAATTCCGGTTTCGGGCGGAGGTTCCGGTTCGCCGGCCAGGCGTCAGCGCGGCGCCGCGTACGCCAGCGGCAGCGGTGCCGGCTGCCCGTCCCATGTGCCGGTCAGCCGGGCCCCGTACAGCCCGGTGTTGCCACCGACCAGCCGGACCACGGACAGTTCGACGGAGTCGGTGACGATGTGGGTCGGGTCGCCGTCCTCGACCCGGTCGACCACGCCGACCTTCGGGACGTCGAATCGCCCCGCGCCGTCGGCGGCGATCCCCATGCTGGGCACCCGGTGCTCACGCCGGCCGTCCACCTCGAAGTATTCCTCCGCCTGGCCGGTGCCGGCGAGGATCGCCCCGGCCAGGGCCGCGGCGTACACCGGGTCGCCGCAGGCGTCGTACACCCAGCGCCGGCCCAGCACCGAGTGCTCGCAGGTGCCGACGAGCCATGATCCGGCACCGTCCAGCGGCGCGCCCCGGTAGGTCAGCGGCACCTGGTAGATCGGCCCGGCACCGGCCCGGACCAGCATGGTCTCGATCCCCACCTCGCCGGCGGGGTCGTCGAAGCGGTACGCGGCGACCCGCTCCACGACGACGTCTACCTCCCCACGGAACCACGGGCGCCCGGGAAGCCAGGTCTCCAGGAGTTCGAGCTTGGTGGGGCGGATCTCCGCCCGGTGCAGCAAAGCCATACCCGGATCATAGGGAAGCCAGCCCGTCCCGTCCCTTACGGGCCGGGCTGCGGCGCCACCACGCGCGCCGCTCGCGTCGGCGGCGTCGGCAGGGCGCTGACCGCGGCCGTGGCCGGCGGCCGCGTTCATCGCCCGTGCGCCCGGCAGGCCGCCGGCCCTCACCCGTCCCGGATGGACGGTGGCTTGTGCCGTCCGGTTACCGTCGGCGATAACGTCGACATCCGCGCGGAGGGCGGCGCGGGTGGTAAATCTCTCGATCGCTAGGGTAGGGACGTGTCTCTATGGATGGCCGCGATGTGGGGAATGGTCGGCAGCGCCGTCGCCGAGGCACTGAACCTCTACGGCATGATGCGCCCGACCACCGAGTCCAAGGGGCGGTGGCAGTGGCCGTGGCAGGACCGGCGGGACCGGCCGATCATCGTCTTCGCCGTCCTGCTGCGGGCGGTGGCCGGCACCGGCCTGGCCGCTGCGGCTGGTGCGGGTGGCCTGGCGGAGACCGCGTTCGCCAGCTTCACCTTCGGGGTGGCCGCGCCGTTGGTGATCGCCAAGATGTTCGACCAGATCCGGATGGTGGAGCCGCCGGCAGGTCCGCCCGCCGCCGGCCCGGACGGTGAGCACGATGACGGCGCGTGACACCCTGTGGAGCCGCCTGGTCGCCGGGCTGGCGGCCCGGCCGGC
Source organism: Micromonospora rubida (assembly GCF_009908295.1). Taxonomy (GTDB): domain Bacteria; phylum Actinomycetota; class Actinomycetes; order Mycobacteriales; family Micromonosporaceae; genus Micromonospora; species Micromonospora rubida. Next base: position 637,732 of record NZ_JAAALO010000001.1, on the reverse strand, counting down.
CGTCACCGCCACCGCCACCCCGGTGCCCCGGCGCACCAGGTTGGCCGCCGCGCTGGCGGCCCGGCCGGTCACCGCCCCGCGCCGCCCCACGGTGGCGGGGCCGGCCGATCAGCACGCCGGCGACGGCAAGCTGACGGAGCGGGTGAAGGAGATCCTGGCCACCGTCCTCGGCGTCACCGCCGACCAGCTCCGGGTCGACGCCGACGGCGACGTGGGCATCCGCGCCGGCTCCGCCATGATCTTCGTACGCGCCCAGGACGACCCGCCCCTGGTGGACGTCTTCTCGCCGCTGCTCACCGGCGTCGAGCAGACGGAGACGCTCTACCAGCGGCTGTTCGACCTGACCAACGGGCTGGTCGTCGGCCGGATCTACTGCACCGGCGGGACGGTCTGGGCGTCGATCCCCGTCTTCGGGCAGGACTTCGTCCCCACCCACCTGCTGCTGGCCGTGCGCGCCATGATCGCGCTGGCCGACGACCTGGACGACCGGCTGCGCCACGAGTTCGGCGGCAGCCGGTTCTTCGGGTCGGAGGCCACCGGGCTGACCCCCGTGCCCGACCCCACCGGGTATCTTCGCGACCTCGCCGACTCCGGGGACTCCGGCGCGATGGGCGCCGGCCTGGTCCTGGTCGACCTGCTGGCCGACCGGGGGCACACCGACGAGCTGCGGCTACGCGCCGACCACGGCGACTGGCACGCTGCGGCCCGCCTGGCCGCCCTGCTGGCCGAGCGGGGGCAGACCGACGAGGCCGAGCGGTACTGGCGGGTCGCAGCCGACCACGGCGACGTGCGGGCGTACGACGAACTGGCCGCCCTGTTGGCCGCCGCCGGTCGCCCGGACGAGGCGATCGACCTGCTCCGCAGGGCCGTCGACCAGGGCAGTCGGCGCTCCCTGTCGCTGCTGGTCACGCTGCTGACCGAGCACGGCCGGCTCGACGAGGGCATCGACCTGCTGCGCCGGTGGGCGGCCCGCAGCGCCCCCGACAGCGCCCCCGGGGACTGACGGATCCCCTTCGATGAGCCTGTCACGATCGAGACCGTGTTGGCCTCGGGCTGCCGGAGAGCCGCTAGCGAGACAGCCCCGCTCACGGCCCGAAGTGCAGGTGGGCGGCCCACAGCGAGGGCGTGTCGGGGGATTCGTCCCGCAGGTCGCGGACGACCTCGTGCAGGACGCGCGCGGCGTCGCCGACGGTGACGGTGGCGGTGTGCTGGTCGTGGAGGCCGCGGTAGAAGCGGCTGGCGATGACGGCGGCGAACTCGTCGTCGACCGCCCAGAGGGTGCCGATGACGTGGGGAAAGCCCGCGAGTTGGAACGCGGCCGCAAGGTGGATGGCCTCGTCGAGGAAGCGCTCGACTTTGTTCAGTGCGGTTTCGCACGCCGACAGGTAGGCCAACTGGGCGCGGTCGAGGGCGACCGGGGCCAGGTGCGCCACCGTCAACGGCGCCTCCGCGTGGTCGTACAACAGGAGCGTGCTGGCTGCGGGCTCGGTCGGATGGTGCATCCCGTGGCAGGCAAAGTGCGCGATCGCGCTGGACGGCAGTTCGTCGAGGACCCGGCGTGCGGTGGGGAGGGCGGGTCCGGGCACGGCGTCCGCCGGGTCGGGTGGCGCGCTCAGGACGAGGGGGTCGGGGAGCAGGGAGGCGACGACATCGACTTCTACGCGGACATGCGGGAGTTTTCCGCCACCGCGCAGGCCGGGTGTGGTGGGCATGGCGACGACGAGCGAGCGTTGGGGCGGGCGTGCCGTGGCGGGGGACCGGCGGGCGTGCCGCAGAGCGCCGACGGTGGACGTGTACGAGGATATGACGCGGTCCAGGACGGCGCGGCGCGTCGGCGTCGCCGGGTCAGCGTGGTGACCGGCTGCGTGGAGGGGCAGTAGGGCGAGTTGGCCGCAGGGAATCCACCAGATGCGCGGCCACCGGCGGGCGTTCTCCGACGGGGTGCGGCGCAACCCCAGGTGGTCCAGCACCGGCCCGGTCACGCTGTCCCACAGCCATTCGAGGACGGCCCGCAGATCAGCTTGACGATCTGTTGTGGTTGCGACTGGCCGCAGGTCTCGGGTGCTGGGGCTTCTGGTGGCTCTCCGGAGAGCACGGTGGAAGGCGCTGACCCGATCGGCGAGCACCTCCGTGGTCAATCCGGGCAGCTCCACGCACTCGACCCGGTCGTCGGTGACGATCAAGGCGTTGCCGCGGTCGGCAGTGACGGTGAAGGCCACGAGTGGCCCGTGTGCGGCCTCCGCCAGCAACTCCCCGGCGTCCGGGGGCAGGCCGAAGCTCGCGAACCCGTCCACCTCGCGGATGTGGCGGATGGCCTCGGCCAACTCCTCGGCCAACCGAATCCGGTCGGCCGCGTCGCCCGCGCGGGCCGAATCGGGGCGGCCCGCAACCTCAGACATGATCACGAACCGTTCGGAGACCGACTTGGTGCGGCCCGCCACCGGGTCGGTGTGTACCCGCTGGGCGGTGTGCTGGTCGAGGCGATCCGTCAGCTCGGCGAACCGTGTCGCCAGGTCCGGTCGGATGGCGCGCAGATCGGTGAGGTCGCCGCGGGTCTCCAGGCTCTGACTGAGCAGTATTGCGCGCCCGGCCTCCAGAAGGGCCATCGCTCGCGCGGCACGGTGGGACACGGGCGTAGCCGGGCTCGCCAATGCCGCTGCGGCGGCCCGGTTGGCCAAGCCTGCGACGGCGGCGAGCCGGGCCTGCTGGTCGGGGCGGGGAAGGCGGCGAGGAACCAACTCGGGCAGCGACCTGACCGCAGCCTCCAGCAGATCGGCCGCATCAGCGAGGTCGTTGTTCTGCTCAGCGACGGTCGCGGCGATCCGGGCGGCTTTGATCCGCTCAATCGGCGGTGCGGAAAGCACCCGGGTAGCCTCGGCAGACGCTTTCGCGGCGTTGTCGAGGTCTTCCTGGTGACCGTAGTGGCGGTAGCGTCGCCACAACGCGAGACCCAGGTTGGCCAGCCACCTGGTGCGGTCAGGATGGTCGACTGGGGCGGTGGCCACCGCCTCCCGGAGGACTGCTGCGGCCTCGTCCAGGTCGGGCGCGGCCCCGGTGTGCTCGAACCGGCTCGCCAGTGCGCTGCCGAGCCTGTCCAGTCGTCCTACCCGCTCGGGGTGGCTGATCGGGGTCGCGGCCACGGCTTGGCGGAAGATGTCCACCACTTCGTGCAGCGCGTCGGGTCGGTCGTCCTTTTTCGCCTGGGCGTGCAACGACGTGCCAAGAATTGAGAGGCGCGATGCCCGGTCAGGATGGCCTTCCGGAGTGGCTGCCATGGCCTCGCGGTGAATTCCCACGGCCAGATCGATGTCCTCCGGGTCTTGGAGGAAGTCGAACCGCGCCGACAGGCAGGAGCCGAAGTTCCACAGCGTGTTGGCGTAACAGGGGTGGCCGAGGCCGGTGGCCGCGACGCCCTGGGCAGCGGCGGCCACGGACTCATCGAGGTCGTCCACCGAACCGGTCGAGCGAAACCGGGTGAGCAATGCCGCGCACAGGTTCAGGAAGTACACCGCCTGATCGGGGTTGTCGAGAGAGGCTGTGGCCGTGGCTCGGCGGGAGAGCTCCACCGCCGCGTCCAAGTCGGTCATCCGCCCCGCCCGGTTGAACCGCGCGAGCAGGGCTGCGCCGTGGCTCGACAGGTACGCGCCTGACTCGGCGGCCTCGCTCGCCAGGCCCACGGCCTCGCCGAGCGCCTCGACGGCCGCGTCCAGATCGCGTGCCGCCCCGGTGTGCGCATACCGGGCGCGCAGACTGATGCCCAAGTTCTGTAGATGCGCCGCCCGGTCAGGATGACCAGGGGAGACCGCGTTCAGCGCCGAGAAGCCGGCGTCCACCGCCCGGTCCAGATCCGCGATGTCCCCGGTTTTCTCGTAACGGTCGCGTGACATCATGTTGAGGTTCTGGAGAGCGATCGTCCGCACCGGCCCGCCCCGCTGGGCAGCCGCGATTGCTGACTCCGTGGCGTGAATTGCCTCGTCCAAGTCGGCGCCCGACGCGGACAGGCGGAACCTGGTGTGTAACGCCCGCCCCAGATTCAGCCAGCACGTTGCTCGGCTGGCTTGGTCAGCGCTCGTGGCGCCCAGGGCGACGCGGTGCGCCTCCACCGCCACGGCCAACTCGTCCGGCACTCCAGTCCGGTTGAACCTGGCCTGCATCGCCGCGCCGAAGCCCGCCACAGCGTTCGCCCAGTCGGAGCCGCTCCGGGGCGCGGAACACAGAATCCGGTCCCAAAGGTCGATGAACGAAGGCAGGCTGTCGGCATCAGCCCGCACTGTGCCACCAATAGCTGCCCGGATCGCGTGTTGCGCCAGGTGCGGCAGGAGCATTCCGGTGTCGTCGACGGCATCCGCAGGGAGACCCACCGACCGCAGTGCCTCAGCGTCGAGCATCGCCACGGGGCCTCGCTCCCCAGTGATCCGACGCAGCAGACTCGTCACCTCATTCGGTGATTCCTCACGACCACGCATCACACCTCCCGGTCGGCCTGCTCACCACCACCTGACGGACTGCCAGCGGCCCGCGAACCGTTCAGTCGATGGCACGGCGTAACGGGGTGATCTCGCCCAGTTCGGGCTCGCTGTTGGTCGAGATGGCTTCGAGCGGCCGGCGTACGGCCGACGGGACGAAGGGCTACGCCCACGACTCCACCCGCCGCGCTTTGCGGTACCGCGGGATCCGGCACGTCATCCCGGAACGCTCGGGCCAGGTCGCCCGCCGAGCCGCCAGGGGCAGCGCCGGCGGGCGACCACCCGCCTTCGACCGGGCGGTCTGCAGGCTGGCGTCGAGGGCAGCCTGCTCCACTCGCTGGCGGTAGTCCAGCCACCATGACTTGTCGGCGGGGGCAGGTTGTCGTTCCTGGGCAGCAGCCCGGCCGCGCCGTCGATGAGTTCGCGCACGATGTCAGCGTGGCCGGCGTGCCGTTGCGTTTCCGCGACGACGTGGACCAGGACGTGGTGCAACGTGACCGCTGCATCGCCCCACCAGGGCACGCGGCCGGCCTCATCCAATGCAAGGGCTTCAATGGTGGTGTCGGCGTGGGCAATCGCGCGACGGTACAAGTCGACGATCTCCTCGCGGGTCTCATCTGGGGCCGCCCACATGTCGGCATTGGCCTCCGCTCCGTCGCCGACGTACGGCAGATCCTGCTTGAACGGTCGGCCGAACACGACGCCGAAGTAGAGGATCTCCATGGCCGCCGAATGCTTCACCAGACCGAGCAAGTCGGCGAGATCCACGGCAGGAAGTGGTGAGCGTGGCGTTCCGTGACCAGCGGAGCGGCGTCGACTCGGGATCGCAGCTGTCTCCTCGATGCCCGTAAGGCGTCTGGCATGGCACGATCGCCTCGTGCGGCGATATCCGGGCGGGCCACCGATCTCCGTGCTGGCGGGCGCCAACGTGGTGCTCGTGGGCCTGTTCTCGGCGAGGGACAAAGAGTTCGGCCGGAAGCTCGATCTGCTGGCGAATTCGGTAGAGGCACACGGTGGACGGGTGGTGAGCCAGCACGTCCAGCGGCGGGGTGTCTCGGACGGCGGTGCGGCCAAGATGACTGAGCCGTTTTCGCGGCGGACACTGCTCGGCCCTGGCAAGGCGCGCGAAGTCGCACAAGCGTGCCTGGCCGCGAATGCCGACGTTGCCGTCTTCGTGAACCCGCTGACGGACCACCAACGGGCTGTGCTCGGCGACTTGTTCGGGTGCATCGTGATCAGCGGCGAGGACCTACCCGCACCCGGCCGGTGAGTGTCCACCCATGCCCCCGTTCGCACGTCACGAAAAGATCAGAGTCGGTCGACCACGGATGGCGGCGCGTTGACGTCTCAGGCTGTGATCGGCCTGTCATCGCGTGCTGCCCTTGAATCGCGCTGCACAGCGAGTCTTCCCCACCTGCACCGTCAGTACGTTTGTCGTACGGCGGTCGGTGCGCCTCCTCCGCAGCAATCCAAGGGGTCTCTGTGCCGTCCGGCTACTCCGCCGTTTCCGATTCCGCTCGATCCGTCACGCCGAGCCTGTGGCGCAACTCGGACTTCCGCAGCCTCTGGATAGGCCAGACGGCCTCACAGTTGGGCGAACACGCGAGTCTGGTGATCCTGCCGCTGATCGCCGTCCTGACGCTCAACGTCGGCGCGGATCAACTGGGCGTCCTGCGCGCGGTGGGGCAGGCACCGCAGTTGCTGCTCGCGCTGTTCGTCGGCGTGTGGGTGGACAGGTGGCGGACCCGCACCGTCATGGTCCTGGCGGACCTCGGCCGAGCCCTGGCGTTGGGCGGAGCCGCCGTGGCCGCCCTCGTGGGCGGCCTCGGCCTGCCAGCGCTGCTGGCCATCGCCTTCACAATCGGGGCCCTGTCGGTGTTCTTCGACGTCGCCTACCAAGCCTCTCTCGTACGCCTGGTGAGACGCGATCAGCTGCTGCAGGGCAACAGCGCGATCGAGGGAAGCCGGTCCGCGGCCCAGATCGGCGGTCCCGCTCTCGGCGGGACGATGATGTCCCTGCTGTCGGCGCCGATCGCCGCCGCGTCCAGCGCCCTGTTCTTCGTGGTGTCGATCCTGGGCATCTCCCGTATCCGTCACCGCGAGTCGATCCCGCAGCACCCGGGCGGTCCCCAGCGGATCTGGCGGCAGATCCACGAGGGCCTCCGCTTCGTCGTCCGCGACACCTGGCTACGTACCGTGTGCCTCGCCTCGGCCGCATTCCAGGTTTCCTTCGCGGCCATGATGACCGCCTACCTGCTCTTCCTGCCACGGGAGCTGCACCTGTCCGGCACCGCCATCGGACTGGTGCTCGCCGCGACGGGGCCGGGCGCGCTCGTGGGCTCCCTGCTCGCCGCCCGCCTCCCGAGCCGCCTCGGTTACGGAACCGTACTCGTGGCGGCGGCGGCCATCGGTGATGGCGTGCTGCTGTGCGTGCCCGCGCTGCACGGCACCTCCGTGGCCACCATTGCCGCACTAATCGCGATCAACCTCGTGTTCGGGGCCTTCGGCCAACTGGTCAACGTCGCTGTCATGGCCGTCCGGCAGGCCGTCACCCCGAACACGATGCAGGGCCGCGTCACCGCGACGCTCACCTTCGCCGGCATGGGCCTGACGCCATTCGGCTCGTTGCTCGGCGGCCTCCTCGCAGAACACTGGCGGATACGCCCGGCGCTGCTGGTCACGGTCGCCGGCATGATGCTGTCACCCGTGCTGATGGCCCTGTCCCCGCTCGCCCGCCTCGGGCCGGCGCTTCCGGCACCAGCTGCGACTCATGATCACGTGCACTGATCTGCCGCCGACCGGGCGTCACGGTGACCATGTCGGGGAACCCCGGCTGTGGTCGCCATGAGCGCGTTGCTGGCGCAGGCGGGACAGCGCATGCGGGTGCGGCATGCCGCGCCGTACGCCGGGATCAGCCGCCGGGGCAGCCACGGCCGCCGCTGATCGGGATGCATTGGGTGCCGCCGTAGGGTGCCGGCTCCTGGTTGGCCGGCGTCCAGCCGATCAACGGACCAGTGGCCGCGCTTCCCACGATCGCGACAGCAAAATAGATCAGCACCATACCCGCCAGTGACCAGACGAAGTGGCGAGTCCAGTACTGATCGCGGGCGAGCCGGGCGAGCAGCACCCCAGCCACCGGGAGTGCCAGGTTGAGGACCAGTGCCGCGGTCAGGATGGTGCCCGTGGTCGAGCCGAACGCACGTGCCGCCGCGTGGGTCGCGATGGAGGGCGAGGACGTCCGTCGAACCAACCCGACGATGAGCAGGAAGGGCACGCCGTAGAGCCAGGCGAGGAGCAGTGCGCCGAGCCCGATGCGCTTCATCGGGCACCCTGCCAGACCGCACCGACCACAACCGCAACCGCAGCACTGCCCAGCGCCGACAGGGTGCCGGCGAGGATCGAGGAGGGGACTCGGCGCGCGAGCAGGCCGATGATCACCAGCGTGGTGATCAGCAGACCCGCGAGGACCGGCGCGCCGAGGATCAGCATCAGGCCGATCTCCTCCTGCGGTGTCAGGCAGCTGAACGCCGCCGAGCAGTCCTGGTTCGGCGTAGCCGGCATCCCGGACCGTCCGACGAAAACAGCGGCGATCGCGGTGGCGTACCAGCCGAGCGCGACGAGAGCGCTGAGCCCGAACGACGCTCGGCGCGGCGCATCCACATCATCCATGCCCACGAACCTGCCACGGCTTCGAGACCTGACCTATCCGTCTTCGTACTCATTTCCGGATGGGTGCCGACCGTCAAGGCAGGTCCGACGGCGTCATCAGCCTGGTGTGGATGCACCGTCCGGGGGTCCCCCGACCGGGCGTCCCCTGACCGGGGGCCGCGGCCGTCCCCGGCCACGGCCCGGCGGACAGGGCGGCGGTGGGCGCCGGAGTCCCCGACGCCCACCGCCGCCCGCGCGGCCGGTCAGGCGACGGCGCAGGCCGCCCCGTTCAGGGTGAACGAGGTCGGCCTTGCGGTGTTGCCGGTGTGGGTCGCCTGGAAGCCGATGTCGACCGAGGCGTTCGGCGCGATGGCGCCGTTGTAGGAGACGTTACGGGCGGTAACTGCCCCGCTGCCGGGGGAGTAGGACGCGTTCCAGCCGTTGGTGATGGTCTGCCCGCCCGGCAGGGTGAACGCCAAAACCCAGCCGTTGACCGCGGTGCTGCCGGTGTTGGTGATGGTGACGGCGGCGGTCAGGCCGCTGTTCCAGGCGTTGACCGCGTACCCGATCCGGCAGGCACCACCGGGCGGCGGGGTGGTCGGAGGCGGGGTGGTCGGAGGCGGCGTGGTCGGCGGCGGGGTGGTGGGCGGGGTGGTGCTGTCGAGGCCGAAGAAGCGGATGGCCTGGGCGGCGTCCACGGGCAGGTTGTGCGACACGCCGCTCATGCTGATCGCCTCGACCGGCGCGGTGGGGCCGCTGCCGCCGTACCGGGTGCGGGTGTGGCCCGACTGCGGGGTGTCGGTGTACGTCGGGGTCTGGCTCAGCCCGTGCACGTTGGTCCACTGCTTGACCTCCTCCCCGAAGTTGGGGTAGCGCAGGACCTCGTCGTTCGTGCCGTGCCAGAGCTGCATCCGGGGCCGCTTGCCCGTGTACCCGGGGTAGGCGTTGCGGACCAGGTCGCCCCACGCCTGCGGCGTCCTGGTGAGCTGCCCGTTGGCGCACTCGCTGTTCCACTCCGAGCCGTTCGTGGTGGCGAAGCAGCCGAACGGAACGCCGGCGAACGCCGCGCCGGCGGCGAACACGTCGGGGTAGAGGCCGAGCAGGACGTTGGTCATCATCGCCCCGGAGGAGATGCCGGTGGCGAAGATCCGGTTCGGGTCGACGGGGTAGCGCTGCCGGACGTAGTCGATCATCGACTTGATGCCCACCGGGTCGCTGCCGCCGTCGCGGCGCAGCGCCTGCGGCGAGGCGACGTCGAAGCACTGGCTGCTCCGGGTCACCGACGGGTAGACCACGATGTAGCCGTACCGATCGGCCAGGGCGGCGAACTGGGTGCCGGAGTACATGGCGGGGCCGGTGCCGGTGCAGTAGTGCACCGCGACCACCAGCGCCGGTCGGGGCGCGACGTTGTCCGGAACGTACAGGTACATGCGCAGGTTGCTCGGGTTGGTGCCGAAGCCGGTGACCTCGGTCAGCGCCGCGGCCGACGCGGGGGTCGGGACGGTCAGCGCCGCCAGCGCGGTCACCGCGGCGGCCGCCAGGGCGGCGCACAGCAGTCTGATCTTCGCTCTCATGGACGGGTTCCTCCGGAGGACGCGAATGGGGCGGGGTTGCCGATCGAGGCTGCCCGGCGCCCGATCATGTCCGGCTCAGGAACATCCATCAGTATGGATGGCCAGCTCCCGGCTGGCAACCTGCGGAGTGGTGCCGACGGGCGGAACGGCCGCCTCCCTCGGCGAGTTCCGGGCCCGGCGGGATAACGTTGCGTTCTGGTGTGCCGGGAAGTCTGGTCGGCGATGGATGACGCGACCCCTGCCGACGAGGAGACCTCACGTGACCGACGCCCCCCGGCGCCGTGCCAGCCTGTTCGCCCGACGCTCGTGGGGTGAGACCAGCCGCATCTCGGCCATCCTGCGCAAGGAGACCGTCGGCGGCGCGTTCCTGCTCGCCGGGGCACTGCTGGCCCTGATCTGGTCGAATTCGCCCTGGTCCGACGGGTACCGGGCGCTGCGGGACCTCCGGTTCGGCCCGGCGGCGCTGCACCTGGACCTGAGCCTGGCTACCTGGGCCGCCGACGGCCTGCTGGCGATCTTCTTCTTCGTCGCCGGGCTGGAGCTCAAGCGCGAGTTCGTCGCCGGTGACCTGCGCGACCCGCGCCGAGCCGCGGTGCCGGTGGCCGCCGCCGCGGGCGGGGTGCTCGTGCCGGCGGTCCTCTACTCCCTGATCGCCGACGGCGACGCGGCGAAGGGCTGGGCGATCCCGACCGCGACCGACATCGCCTTCGCGCTGGCCGTACTCGCCGTGGTCGGGCGGTTCCTGCCCGCGGCGCTGCGCACGTTCCTGCTCACCCTTGCCGTGGTCGACGACCTGCTGGCCATCGTCATCATCGCCGTGTTCTACACCTCCGACCTGGCCGTCGGGCCACTGCTGGGCGCGCTGGTCCCGCTGGCGGTCTTCGCCCTGCTGGTGCGGCGCCGGGTGCGTTCCTGGTGGCTGCTGCTGCCGTTGGCGGCGGCGACCTGGGCGCTGGTGCACGAGTCCGGGGTGCACGCCACCGTCGCCGGTGTGCTGCTGGCCTTCACCGTGCCGGTGGTCCGCAGCCAGGCCGCCGGCGGCCCGGACGCCGGTCCGGGGCTGGCCGAGCACTTCGAGCACCGGTTCCGTCCGCTCTCCGCCGGCGTCGCGGTGCCGGTCTTCGCGTTCCTGTCCGCCGGTGTCACCGTCGGCGGCCTCGCCGGGCTGGTCACCGCCCTGACCGACCGGGCGGCGATCGGCGTCGTGGTCGGCCTGGTGCTCGGCAAACCGGTCGGCATCATGCTGGCCACCTGGCTGGTGTCCCGGTTCACCCGGGCCGACCTCGACGAGGGGCTGAACTGGCTCGACGTCCTCGGCCTGGCGTTGCTGGGCGGGATCGGGTTCACCGTCTCGCTGCTGATCGGGGAGCTGGCCTTCGGGCTGGGCAGCGAGCGCGACGGCCACGTCAAGGTGGCGGTGCTCACCGGCTCCCTGGTCTCCGCCGTCCTGGCCACGGTGATCCTTCGGGGCCGCAGCCGGCTGTACCGGCAGGTGCACGAGGCCGAGAACGTCGACCTCGACCGCGACGGAGTGCCCGACGTCTACCAGCCGGAGCCCGGACGGCCCGACGACCGCTGAACCGGCCCGGATCCGAATCCGCCCGGGCGGATCCACCCGTCCGGCCCGCATCCGCGCCCCCGCCGGCCCCGGTGGTCACCCCGACGCCGGGCGGGCCGGGCGTTCCACCGCACCGGGGGCGGGCCGGGGGTCACGGCACCGGGGTGTGGGTGGGGCGGGGGCGGTCCAGCAGGGCCTCGCGCTGGGTGTCGAAGACCGGGAAGACACCGTCCAGCCGCATCGTGTGCAGCACGGTGCGGACGAATCGGGACGGGGCGGCGAGGCACAGCACGACGCCCCGGTTCCTGGCCTGCTGGTGCGCCCGCACCAGCAGGCCGAGCCCGGTCGGGTCGATCTGCTCCACGCCGTGCAGGTCCACGACGGCCCGCCCGTCGAACTCGACCGTGTCGTCGAGCGCGGCGCGCAGGGCGCCCTCGTCCCGGCCCGTGGCCTGGTCGCAGTCGTCGACATGGTCCAGACCGAGGGCCGGGCCGCCCTCCGGGCCGGCGATGCTGCACGGCGGGCAGCGGTGCGGGCCGATGGCGAAGGGTGAGCCGCTCCAGCCGTGCTCGGACACCAGCGTCCAGACGACCTCGGCGTCGGGCAGCACGTAGGCATGACCGGTGGTGGTGTCGCCGCAGTCGTCGCAGATCAGCGTCATCAGGTGATCGTCCGGTACGACGGTCATCCCGGATTCCTCTCGTTGTCCGCTGCCACGGTCGGGCCACGGAGGGCGCCGGCCGGGCGTCGGGGTGACACCGAACCGGTCCGGACCCGTCGGTCACCGCCTGGCGGCGACACGGGGCCGCTGCGGCGTCCGGGCAACCGCAACCCTGCTACGCCGTCTTGGAGGGAATCTCCCAGTCGTATGACAGTTGTGTGACAAAACCGCAGGCCGCCGGGATCGGCGGGGGCGCGGTGGTGACGCCGCCGGCGCCCCCTGGTTTCGGCGCCTCAGGTTTCGCATCCGGGCCGGAGAGGGCATGGTGGTGGGAAGCCGTCGAAAGTGGACGGGACGGACGGTGGCGCTCCGACGGCTGCGGGTCCGCCCCGCCCACCAGGGGAGGGGGACCGGTCCATGACCAGATCCAGGCTGGCCGGCGCGGTGCTCGCGCTCGCGCTCACCGCGACAGCCGGGTGCAGCTCCGGCGAGAGCGTCGACGTCGGCGGTGCCGGCGACACGGGCGGCGGGGGCGCCGGGGGGACGCTCGCCGCGGCCATCGGCGGGGAGCCGGACCAGCTCGACCCGCACCGGACCTCGGCCTACTACAGCTTCCAGGTGCTGGAGAACGTGTACGACACCCTGGTCGAGCCGGGCGCGGACCTGCGCATGGGCCCGTCGCTGGCGACGAGGTGGACCACCAGCGACGACCAGCTCACCTGGACCTTCACCCTCCGCGAGGGGGTCAGGTTCTCCGACGGATCGCCGCTGACCTCGGAGGACGTCGCCTACTCGTACAACCGGATCATCTCCGAGAAGCTCAACCAGGCGTACAAGTTCGAGACCGTGAAGTCGGTGACCGCGCCCGCCCCGACCACCGTGGTCGTCACGCTCACCAAGCCCACCCCGAACCTGCTGGCGAACCTCGGCGGGTTCAAGGGCGTCGCGATCGTCGAGAAGTCCAACGTCGAGTCCGGTGCGGTCAAGACCAGACCGGTCGGCAGCGGGCCGTTCGCGGTGGCCGGCTACACCTCCGGCGACAGCGTCAAGCTGGTCCGCAACGACGCCTACTGGGGCGGCCGGCCCAAGCTCGACGGGGTCACCTTCACCTTCGTCAAGGACCCCACCGTGGCCCTGCAGAACCTGCGCGGCGGCGAGGTCCAGTGGACCGACAACCTCCCGCCCCAGCAGGTCGCGGCGCTGAAGGGCAACGGCGGCGGCGTGACCGTCGAGTCGAGGCCCTCCACGGACTACTGGTACCTGGCGCTCAACCAGGGCCGCAAGCCGTACGACGACGTGAACGTGCGCCGGGCGATCGCCTTCGCCCTGGACCGCGAGGCGATCACCAAGGCGACCAAGTTCGGTCTGGCGAAGCCGAACCAGACCGCCATCCCCGAGGGCAGCTCCTGGTACTACGAGTACGCGCCGTACCGGCACGACCCGGCCCAGGCCCGGCAGCTGCTCGGCCAGGCCGGCGTGCGCGGGCTGACCATGGACCTGATGGTGACCAACGAGTACCCGGAGACGGTCGCCGCCGCCCAGGTGATCGCCGCCCAGCTCAAGGACGTCGGGATCACCGTCAAGATCCGCACCCTCGACTTCGCCCAGTGGCTCGACGAGCAGGGCAAGAGCAACTTCGACGCGTTCATGCTGGGCTGGCTCGGCAACATCGACCCGGACGAGTTCTACTACGCCCAGCACCGCACCGGCGCGACGTTCAACTTCCACAGGTACAGCAACCCGGCCGTCGACAAGCTCCTCGACGCGGGCCGGACCGAGACCGACCCGGCGGCCCGCAAGCGGACGTACGACCAGGCCGCCAAGCAGATCGTCGACGACGCCAGCTACCTCTACCTGTACAACCCCGAGGTGGTGCAGGGCTGGTCGAAGCAGGTGACCGGGTACCAGGTCCGCGCCGACCGGGCCGTCCGGTTCCGCGACGTCGGCCTCGACCGGTGAGCTGACGGGAGCCCCGCGTGACACGCTTCGTCCTCCGCCGGCTGCTCCAGTCGGTCGTCGTCCTGCTGGGGGTGACGCTCGTCGTCTTCCTCCTGCTCCAACTGGTGCCGGGCGACCCCGTCCGGGTCGCCCTCGGCACCCGCTTCGACCAGCAGACCTACGACGCGCTGCGGGAGCGGTCCGGCCTTGACCAGCCGCTCGTCGCGCAGTACGCCAGCTACGTCGGCCACGCGCTGACCGGCGACCTCGGGGTCAGCTTCCGCAGTGGCCAGCCCGTCACCACCATCGTGCTGGAGCGGCTGCCGGCCACGCTGTCCCTGGCGGTGACCGCCGTGCTGCTCGCCCTGCTGGTCGCCTTCCCGCTGGGCGTGCTCTCTGCCGTGCGCAGCGGCTCGGCCCTCGACCACGCCGCCCGGGTGTTCAGCCAGTTCGGGGTGTCGGTGCCCGACTTCTGGATGGGCATCATGGGCATCCTGCTCTTCGCCGGGGTGCTCGGCTGGCTGCCGCCGTCCGGGTACGTGGCGCTGACCGAGGACCCGGCTGGGTGGGCGTCCCACGTGCTCCTCCCGGCCGGGGCGGTCGGGCTGGTCACCGCCTCGATCCTCACCCGGTTCATCCGCTCCTCGGTGCTGGAGGTGCTCTCCGAGGACTACGTGCGCACCGCCGAGGCCAAGGGGCTGCGCTCCCGGATCGTGGTCGTCCGGCACGTGCTGCGCAACGCGCTCATCCCCGTGGTCACCGTGGTGGCGGTGCAGCTGGCCAGCCTGATCGGCGGGGTGATCGTGATCGAGGTGCTGTTCGCCTGGCCGGGCGTCGGCCGGCTCACCTACGACGCCGTCCAGGCCCGCGACTACCCGGTGCTCCAGGGCGCGGTGCTCTTCGTGGCCGCCCTGTTCCTGCTGATGAACCTGCTGGTGGACGTCCTCTACGCCCGCCTCGACCCGCGGATCGGCGTCCGGTGAGCGGCCACCCGGACGGCACGCTGCGCCGGGCGCTGTCCGCGCTGCGCCACGACCCGCCGGCCGTCGCCGGCACGGCGGTGCTGCTCCTGCTGCTCGTGGTGGGGGTGGCCGGCCGGTGGCTGGCCCCGGACGGGGTCAACGACGTCGACGTCGACGGGATACTGCGCCCGCCCAGCCTCGACCACCTGTTCGGCACCGACGAGCTGGGCCGGGACGTGCTCAGCCGGGTGCTCGTCGCCGCCCGGGTGTCGCTGGAGGTGGGCCTGGTCAGCGTGGGCATCGCGCTGCTGGTCGGGGTCACCGTCGGGCTGCTGGCCGGCTGGTACCGGGGCTGGGTGGACAACGTCCTGATGCGTGGCATGGACGTGCTGTTCGCGTTCCCGGTGCTGCTGCTCGCCGTGGCGATCGTCGCCGTGCTGGGGCCGGGCCTGCTCACCGCGATGGTCGCGATCGGGGTGGTCTACACCCCGATCTTCGCCCGGGTCACCCGGGCCGGCGTGCTCTCGGTGCGGGAGCAGGTCTTCGTCCGGGCGGCGGTGTCGATCGGCGCGTCCGACGCCCGGATCATCCGCCGCCACGTGCTGCCCAACATCGCGGCCCCGCTGATCGTGCAGACGTCGCTGTCCCTGGCCTTCGCCATCCTGTCCGAGGCGGCCCTGTCCTTCCTCGGCCTCGGCATCCAGCCGCCCGACCCGGCGTGGGGCCGGATGCTCTACGACGGACGCGGGTTCGTCACCGAGGCGTGGTGGCTCGGCGTCTTTCCCGGCGCCGCCATCTTCCTCACCGTGCTCGCCTTCAACCTGGTCGGCGACGCGCTGCGGGACGTGTTGGACCCGCGCCAGCTCACCGTCGGCGAGGCGAGGAGGAGCAGAAGATGAGGGAACGGACCGACCGACCGACCCGCCCGGGCCGCGCCGGCGCGACGGACCGCCACGAGCCCGCCGGCCCTGACATTGCCGAGCCGGTGCTGGCCATTGAGGACCTGACGGTGACGATCGGCACCCGCCGGGGCCCGGCCCGGGCGGTCGCCGGCGTCGACTGGTCGGTGCGGGCCGGTCAGACCCTCGCCCTGGTCGGCGAGTCCGGCAGCGGCAAGAGCCTGACCGTGCTCGCCGCGACCGGCCTCGCCCCCCGCACGGCCCGGGTCACCGGCCGGGTCCGGCTGCTCGGCGAGGAGCTGACCGCGCTGCCCGAGCCGCGCCGCCGTCGGCTGCGGGGCCGGCACGTCGGCTTCGTCTTCCAGGACCCGATGACCTCGCTCAACCCGGTGCTGACCGTGGGCCGGCAGGTGACCGAGGCGTGCGAGGAGCACCTGGGCATGACCCGCCGCCAGGCCCGGGAACGGGCGGTGGAGCTGCTCGACCTGGTCGGCATCCCATCGCCGCGGCAGCGGGTGGACGCGTACCCGCACCAGTTCTCCGGCGGGATGCGCCAGCGGGTCGTCATCGCCATGGCGCTGTCCTGCGAGCCGGACCTGCTGATCGCCGACGAGCCGACCACCGCGCTCGACGTCACCACCCAGGCGCAGATCGTCGAGCTGATCGCCGACCTGCGCCGCCGGCTCGGCACCGCCGTCGTCTGGATCACCCACGACCTGGGCGTGGTCGCCGGGGTCGCCGACACCGTCGCCGTCATGTACGGGGGGCGGATCGTCGAGCAGGGCCCGGTCGACGCCGTGTTCGACGCGCCGTCGCACCCGTACACCCGGGCGCTGCTGGCGGCGCGGCCCGGCCCCGGCGTCCGGGACGGGGACCTGCCGGCGATCCAGGGGTCGCCGCCGAGCCCGCTGGACCTGCCGGCCGGCTGCGCCTTCTGGCCCCGCTGCCCGGTGCGGGGGGACGCCCGCTGCGAGCACGAGCTGCCGCCCCTGGTCCCGGTCGCCCCCGGTCACCGGGTGCGCACCTTCTACCCGCTCTCGGAGGACGCATGACCGCCGACCCCGCCGCCCCGGCCGCCGACCCGGGGGAGACCGTCGCCGACCCGGGGGAGATCGTCGCCGAGCTGGACAACCTCAGGGTGTGGTTTCCCGCGCCCGGCGGCGCCGCCGTCCGCGCCGTCGACGGGGTGTCGCTGGGCATCCGACGGGGCGAGACGCTCGGGCTGGTCGGCGAGTCGGGCAGCGGCAAGTCGACCACCGGCCTGGCGCTGCTGCGCCTGGTCGACGCGACCTGCGGGTCGGTCCGGGTCGGTGGCCGGGACGTGACGTGGTGGTCCCGCCGCCAGTTGCGCGGCCTGCGCCGCCGGGTGGCCATGGTGTTCCAGGACCCGCAGGCGTCACTGGATCCCCGCCGCACGATCGGCGCGAGCGTCGCCGAGCCGCTGGTGGTGCACCGGCTCGTCGACTCCGCGGACGCCCGCCGTCGGCGGGTCGCGGAGCTGCTGGAGATGGTCGGCCTGCGCGCCGACCTCGCCGACCGGCACCCGCACGAGCTCTCCGGCGGCCAGCGCCAGCGGGTCGGCATCGCCCGGGCGCTGGCCGGGGAACCCGACCTGATCGTCCTCGACGAGCCGATCGCCTCGCTCGACCTGAGCGTGCAGGCGCAGATCATGAACCTGCTGCGCGGGCTCCAGCGCGACCTCGGGCTGACGTACCTGTTCATCGCGCACGACCTGGCCGCCGTCGAGCACATGAGCGACCGGGTCGCCGTGATGTACCTGGGCCGGATCGTGGAGACCGGCACGCCCGAGCAGCTGTACGGCCAGCCCGCCCACCCGTACACCGCCGCGCTGCTGTCGGCCATCCCCGTGGCCGACCCGAAGGTGGAGCGGCACCGCCGGCGGATCATCCTCAGCGGCGACATCCCCAGCCCCGTCGACCCGCCGAGCGGCTGCCGGTTCCGGACCCGGTGCCCGCAGGCCCGCCCCGACTGCGCCGAGGTCGACCCGGTGCTGGTCGAGGTCGCCGCCGGCCAGTGGGCCGCCTGCCGGTACGCGGGGGAGGCCGTCCGCGCGATGCGGGCCGGGACGGTGGGCGAGGAAACCGTCCACTGACGCCTCACGCGTCGACCCTGGGCATTGATAAGTGCAAGAGTCTAGATGTATATCTTCTCTGCACCGTCGCCACGATCCGGCGGTCGGACCATGCAGAGGAGCCCGCGTGCACACTTCCACCCTCCGCCGCGCCGCGCTTGCGGCCGGCCTCGCGGCGGCCGTCCTGGCCGCCCCGGTGGCCACCCCCGCGTACGCCCGCCCCGAGCACCGGGGCCCCGCGCCCGCCGCCGCCCCGGCCGGGACCGTCCTCTCGGTCACCGACGGGCTGGCCCGCCGGCTCGCCGGGGCGCTCGCCGACCCGGCGGCGACCCGGGCCGTCCTCGCGGCCACCGCCGACGGCCCGGCCGACCTGCTCGCCGTCCCGCTCGCGGCGCCGGGCCTGTCCGGCGAGGCTCGGGCCGCGAACCGGCGGGTGCTCGCGGCCAAGGGCCTGCCGGCAACGGCCGGGTCGCTGCTGCGGCTGCGCTGGGCCACCCCGGACATGCGCGCCGCGGCGACCCGGGGCGCGGTTGCGCTGGTGGCGGCGACCCCCACCGACGACGCCCTGACCAACGTCACCGCCTACGACCGGGGTGCCCGGCCGGTGCGGCTGGACGCCTCCCGGGCTCCCGCCCGCCCGGTGCTGCTGGTGGAGGTCGACACCGGCCGGGCGCTGTCCGCCGGCCTGGAGCTGATGCGCGGCGAGCTGGCCCGCCGGGGCGTCACCGACACCGCCGCCGCGCGGGCGGCGACCACCGCGCGGGCGACGGCGGCGTCCGGCTACTGGGCCACCAAGGTCGACGCGGTACGGCTCAACGACGACAAGGAGCCGTGGCTCAAGGGCGACGCGGAGATCTACAGCCTCGTGGCCGGATTCGGGCTCGACGGCAAGCCCACGGTCGACCTGGTCCAGATGCCCTACCTCGACCACGATGGCACCACCTACCGCCCGAACCAGCTCCTGGTGCACTTCTCGGCCTACAAGTACAACCTGGCCGACGTGGTGATGATGGAGGACGACGGCGACACCAACTACAAGGCCCTGGTCCAGGCGATCGTCGGCGCGCTGCTGGTGATCGTGGACGGCGGGGTGTACCAGCCGCTGGTGAGCGCGATCCTCGACGCCATCCCGACCTCCTGGTACACCGACGACCCGGACTACGTGGACTCCTGGTACACCCTGTCCACCGCCAGCAGCGGCCGGCTGAGCGGCGCGGCCGGCAACGGTTGGTTCGACGTCTCCCCGTACTTCGTGCAGCCGCTCTGACCGTTCACCCGGTGGGGCCGCCGAACGCGGGTGGCCCCACCGGGTGCGGGTGGCGGGCTCAGCTGGTGGGGAAGTTGTCCGGGGTGCGGATCCGGTTGCGCATGAAGGTGCCTGACTCGGTCAGCACGGCGGTGCCGGTGTACGTCCCGCCGTAGCAGGTGCCCGGGCGGTACGCGGCGCTGCCCTCGTCGGCGTCCGAGAACGTCCAGTTGGCGTAGCTGATCTTCAGCCGGTCCAGCAGGTCCAGCCAGGCGGTGCTGCTGGCCGCGTCCACGGCGCCGCCGCCGGTGTACGTGACGGTGCCGAACTCGGTGACGAACATGGGCAGCCGGGCGGCGGCGCGCTCCAGCTCGGCGCGGTAGTTGTCCCGGTGCGACGCGGCGTAGAAGTGGAACGCGTACATGATGTTGCCGGCGTTCACCGGACTGTTGACGACCTCGGTGGAGTTGCCGCCCTCGGACACCCCGAGCGAGGACCAGCCGCGGGTGCCGACGACGACGACCGCGTCCGGGTCGTTGGCGCGGATGACCGGGATGACCTGCTCGGCGTAGTTCTTGATGGTCGACCAGCTCACGCCGTTGGGCTCGTTGGTGATCTCGTAGATGACGTTGTTCTTGCTGGCGTGCCGGGCCGACACGGCGGCGAAGAACGTCTTGGCCCGCGCCAGGTTGAACATCGGGTCACCGGGGGTCAGCGTGTGGAAGTCGACCAGCGCGTACATGCCTCGCTCGGTGGCCTCGTCCACCAGGGTGTTGACCCGGTTGGTGAAGCCGGCGGGGTCGGTCTCGTAGCCGTCCTCCTGCACGTACATCGAGACGCGGAGCAGGTCGGCCAGCCAGTCCTTGGACAGCGCGTCGAGGGACGCGTCGTTGTAGCACTGGGAGAACCACTGGAGGCCGTGGGTGCTCATGCCCCGTAGCTGGATCGGCTTGCCGTACTGGTTGCACAGGTTGACTCCGCACACCCGGAGCTGGCCGTTGATCGCCACCGGCGTCGTGCCGCCCGGCGGGGGCGTGGTGGGCGGGGGCGTCGTCGGCGGGGCGGTGGTGGGCGGGGCGGTGGTGGGCGTCGTCCCGCCCGTGCACACCGTGCCGTTGAGCGCGAACGACGTCGGTGCCGGGTTGTTGCCGGTCCAGGAGCCGTTGAAGCCGATGTTGGTGCTCGCTCCGGTGGCCAGCGAGCCGTTGTAGCTCAGGCTCTGCGCGGTGACGGCGCTGCCGGTCTGGTTGAAGGTGGCCGACCAGCCCTGCACCACCCGCTGCCCGGAGTGGGGGAAGCCGAAGCCGAGGGTCCACCCGTTGACCGCGTCCCCGAGGTTCTTGATGGTGACCGAGGCGGTGAACCCGCCGGCCCAGCTGTTGGTCGTGTAGGTGACGGCGCAGCCGGTGGCCGCCATGGCGTTGGTGGCCGGCAGGGTCGCCGTCGCGCCCAGGGTCAGCGCGCCGACGGCTCCTGCCACGGCCAGGTGTCGTCGGGACGGGCGGGGGAATCTCTTCATCGGACCGTCTCTTCCGTCGGGGGTGGTGGGGCGAGGCCCGGGGGGTGTGTGGTGCGGGGCGTGCCGGCGCGCATCCGCTGCGGGCATCGGGGAAGCCTCGGGAGCGCTCCCATGGCAGCTTAGGGGCGTTCGGAACCATCACGCAACATGTCGATACATCGAAGCCTTGGGAGCCGGCGGCCCGGCCGGGGACCCGGCGGGGGCGTCGGTGGGCCTCGTGCGGTGCCGGGCGGTCAGCGGGCGCGCGTGCTGTGCCGGACGATCAGCGGGGTGGCCAGCTCGATGCGGTGGCTGCCCAGTTCCTCGCCGTCCATCAGGTTGAGCAGCATCCGGGCGGCCATCCCCGCCATCTCGGTCAGCGGCTGGCGGACGGTGGTCAGCGGCGGCACCGCCCACCGCGCGGCGTCCAGGTCGTCGAAGCCGACGACGCTCATGTCGTCGGGCACCCGCAGCCCGCGCTCGTAGAGGGCCTCGTACGCACCCCAGGCCATCTCGTCGGAGCACGCGAAGATCGCGGTGGGCGGCCGGGTCAGGTCGAGCAGGGCGTTCGTCTCCCGGTAGCCCGACGGCGAGGTGAAGTCCCCGGCGCGGACGTACCCGGCGGGGATCCGCCGCCCGGCGGCGTCCATGGCGGCCCGGTACCCGTCGACCCGGGCCCGGCTGCACGGCACGGCGGCCGGCCCGCAGATCACGGCGATCCGCTGGTGCCCGAGGCCGAGCAGGTGCTCGGTGGCGGCGCGCCCGCCCGCCCAGTTCGTGGCGCCGACCGAGGGGATGTCCGCCTCGGGCTGCCCGGCCGGGTCGATGATCACCACCGGGATGCCCAGCTCGTCGAGCTGCCCGCGCTGGCCGGCCGAGATGTCGGAGAGTACGAGGAGCACGCCGTCGCAGCGCCGGGCGGCGAGCTGCTCGGTCCACCGGCGGTCGGGGCGGTTGCGGTGCCGGCCGTGCACCGCGGAGACGACCACGCCGAACCCGGCGCGGTAGGCGAACTCCTCCACCCCGTCGATGATCTGCATCGCCCACGGGCTACCCAGGTCCCGCAGTACCAGGTCGATCAAACCGGCCCGGGCCGCCGGCCGGCCGGCCCCGCGCGCGGTGTAGCCACGCTCGTCGAGCAGCGACTGCACCCGCCGACGGGTGCCCGGCGCGACGTCGGGGCGGCCGTTGAGCACCTTCGAGACGGTGGGGACCGACACGCCGGCGACATCCGCGATCTCCGCCAGCGTCGCCCGTCGCTGCTCCATGTCGTCTCCCTCACGAGGCCAGCCCGGCCGCAGCATATCCCGAAACTTTCGACGGTCGGGCACTCCCGGAACCGGTGCCGCTCCAGCCGTCCCGGCCGTCTCCACCACCGCCCGGCAGCCGAAACATCTCCGAAAACTCCGGTCGCCCGGCGTCGCGCATGGACATCGAGAGCCGGTAGTGTTCGCGTCATGTCGAGCCCTGAGGCATCCAAGGTGGGGGCTTTCGGTCACGCCGTCAGCCCCCTGAACCGCTGAGTTCATCGCCCGCTTCCCAGCAGTCTCGCTGCATGGGACATGTGCGCGCGCCCTTGGGGTGCTGGCCGCGGTGACGAGACGTCTCGTCGTTTCCTCTCACCTCGGAGTTCCTGATGCCTCTGCCGCTCTACCTGCTTGCCGTGGCGGTCTTCGCCATGGGCACCTCGGAGTTCATGCTCGCCGGCTTGGTGCCGGACATCGCCATCGGCCTCGACGTGTCGGTCGGGTCCGCCGGGCTTCTGACCTCGGCGTTCGCTGTCGGGATGATCGTCGGCGCGCCGTTGATGGCGGCGCTTGCGCGCTGGTGGCCTGCCCGGGCCAGCCTGCTGGGCTTCGTGCTGGCTTTCGCCGTGGCCCACGTCGCGGGCGCCCTCACGACGAGTTTCGCGGTGCTGTTCGTCACCCGGGTGATCGCCGCCCTGGCCAACGCGGGCTTCCTGGCTGTGGCACTGAGCACGGCGGCCACGCTCGTCGCATCTGATCAGAAAGGGCGCGCGCTGGCGGTGCTGCTCTCGGGTACGACGGTGGCCACCATCGCTGGGGTTCCCGGGGGCGCGGTGCTCGGCACGGTGCTCAACTGGCGGGCAACCTTCTGGGCGATCGCACTGCTCTGCCTTCCCGCTGCCTTCGGCGTCGTGAAGGGCATTCCGGCCCGTGCCGGAACAACCCCTCGGGACACTTCGGCCGGCTCGTCTCTTCGGGGCGAGATCGGCCAGCTCGCGATGCCCAGGCTGGTCCTGGTCATGCTGCTCGGCGCCCTGGTCAACGCCGCCACCTTCGCCACGTTCACCTTCCTGACACCGATCGTGACCGACACCGCAGGCCTGGGCGAGCTGTGGGTCCCGGTCGTGCTGGTGCTCTTCGGTGTCGGGTCCTTCGTCGGCGTCACCCTCGCGGGACGGCTCTCCGATCGGCGTCCCGGCATCGTGATCGCAGTCGGTGGCCCGTTGCTGTTGCTCGGCTGGGTCGCGTTGGCGACCCTGGCTGCCCAGCCGGTGGCGCTTCTGCTCCTCGCGTTCGTGCAGGGCACGCTCTCCTTCGCGTTGGGCGGCACCCTGATCGCCAGGGTGCTCCATGAGGCAGCAGGCGCCCCCACCATGGGAGGGTCGTACGCGACCGCGGCGCTCAACATCGGTGCTGCCGGCGGCCCCGTCGTTGCAGCAGCTACCCTCGGCGCCAACGCTGGCGACCTCGGCCCGGTGTGGATCAGTGGCCTCCTGGTCGCGGTCGCACTGCTCATCGGCCTGCCGCTCCGGCGATTCATCGTCCCCGCATCGGCCGGGCGATCTGATGCGGCCCTCGACCCCGCAACCCGGCCGAACGGCTAGTTGTAATGCCCAGCACCGTTGTTGACGCGGGTGATGGGTGGTTTGCTGCCCCCTGTGCAACGTGCGCGGTGCGCGGCGTTCCCTGCCGTCCTTCGTCGCCCCGCCCCGTCCCGCCCCGCACGCTTCCTCATGGGCCGCCCCTTGATCGTCTGCTGGTCACCGGCGCGACACGCCGGGTGGGACGCCGGTACGTGACAGACGATCTTTGTGGCTGACCGTCGGGCACCGTCGGCGTCGGCAGCGCAGCACCCGCGGGCGGGGTCGGCAGGGTTGGGCGCGGTGACTAGCTGTAGTGACCATGAGCGTTGTTGACGGCGTGGCGGCTTGATACGAGGCCTGGCCCCGTCGGTGGCGGTCGTCGTTCGACGCGGCTTGCGTACGCCCGCCCTGGCGCGCGGCGTCGCCCGTCGGTGCCCTCGGTAGGGTGGGGCCATGCTCGACGTACCCTGGCCGACGTCGACCGAGGATCGGCCGGTGCGCCGGGCCGGGCCGCCAGGGCTGGCCGGCCGGTGCGCCCGGATCGCCGGGTCGCGCCCCTTCGAGGTCGCCATCGTCGTCGTCATCCTGGCCAACGGGGTGGTGCTCGGCGTCGAGACGTACCCCGAGCTGGGGCCGGCGCGGCCGGTGCTGCTCTGGCTGGAGTGGGTCTTCCGGGCCGCCTTCGTGGCCGAGATCGCCGTCCGGATGGCGGCGTACGGTCGGCGGCCGCTGGACTTCTTCCGGCACGGCTGGAACGTCGTCGACTTCCTGGTGATCGCGGCGATCTTCGTCCCGGGTCTGCACGGCGACTCCGCGCTGCTGCGCGTCGTGCGGGTCGTCCGGATGGTGCGGCTCGTGCGGTTCTCGCCCGGGCTGCGCACCATCGTCGCGGCGCTGTGGCGCAGCCTGCCGGGCGTCGCGGGCTTCCTCGCGCTGGCCGGGGTGACCCTCTACGTGTACGGGATGGCCGGCTGGCTCATCTTCGGCAGGGCCCAGCCGGAGCAGTACGGCGACATCGGACGGTCGCTGCTGACCCTGTTCGTGCTGCTGTCCCTGGAGACGCTGCCGGACCTCGTCGAGCAGGGCATGGCCCTGTCCCCGTGGACCCTGGTCTACTACGTCAGTTACGTCATCATCACCGTGAACCTGCTGCTCAACATTCTGATCGCGGTCATCGTCAACTCGATGGAGGAGGCCCGCCGGCTGGAGATGACCGAGCGGCTCGGGCCCGACTACGACGAGGACGGCGACGGCGTGCCCGACGAGGTGGACCGGATCGCGCTCACCCAGCGGCTCGACGACCTGCGGGCCGTCATCGGCGAGCTGGAGCGGGAGCTGCGCATCGACCGGGACGACCGGCCACCCCGACCGCGCCGCGACCCGGGGTGACCCGGGCGCCGGAACCGGGCCGCTGCCCGGACGGATAGGGTGCGGGTCGGACGACGACCCGACGGAGGATGACGTGGCGCGTACGACGACGGTGGATGTGCCGGTGGGCGATGGGGTCGCCGACGCGATCCTGGCCCGACCGGACGGCGACGGCCCGTTCCCGGCCGTGCTGTTCTTCATGGACGCGTTCGGCCTGCGGCCCCGGCTGGTCGAGATGGCCGAGCGGATCGCCTCCCGGGGGCATGTCGTGCTGGTGCCCAACCTGTTCCACCGGGCCGGCAGGGCCCCGCTGTTCGACCTCTCCCGCCTGGACGACCCGGAGGAGCGCGCCCGGGCCTTCGAGCGGATCATGCCGCTCGTCGCCGCGCTGACCCCGGAGGTGGTGGCCGGGGACACGGCGGCGTACCTGGACTTCCTGGCCGGTCGGGACGACGTCGCGCCCGGCCCGGTGGTCGTCACCGGCTACTGCATGGGCGGCACGAACGCCCTGCGCGCCATCGAGGCGCATCCCGACCGGATTGCTGCGGTGGCCAGCTTCCACGCGGGCCGGGTCGTCACCGACGCGCCGGACAGCCCGCACCTGGGCGTCGGCTCCGTGACCGGCGAGCTGTACTTCGCCCACGCCGACCAGGACGGGTCCATGACGCCCGAGCAGATCGCGACGCTGGAGGCGGCGCTCGACGCGGCCGGGGTCCGGCACCGCTCCGAGCTGTACGTCGGCGCCGCCCACGGGTTCACCATGGCCGACACCGCCGCCTACGACGAGCGGGCCGCCGAGCGGCACTGGGCCGCCCTGTTCGACCTGCTGGACCGCACCTTCCGCAGCTGAGCGGAGCCGGGGTTGACCCGCTGCGGATCACTGCTGGATGGGCTTGCCGTCGTTGCCGCAGACGTAGCCGTCGACGACGCACTGCCGCACCCGGTCGGCGAGGGCCTGCTCGTCCCAGGCATTGAAGAAGTCGCCGTGGAAGGTGTAGCCGGGGGCTGTGGTGACGTTGGCCCCGTCGCGGGTGCCGCCCAGAGTGAGCCCGGTCCCGCGCACGTCGTAGGTGATGAGGAACTCCAGCCGGGGCACGGGCACCGGGTGGCTGGTCGGGCACGTCCCGCCGACGCCGCCCAGGCCGAACGCCATGTGGCTCTTGTGGTCGGCGCTGTCCAGGTTCCTCCCGTCCCAGCAGGTCGGGAAGTCGAGGTACGTCTCCAGCCTGGAGCCGGCCGGGCAGACCGGGAAGTCGCGGCTGGCCTGGGGGATGCCGACGCAGTTCCACCGGGCCGCCGGGTTCTGGTCGGGGTTGGCCGCGAGGGGGTTGCCCACCACGATCCGCAGGCCCTGGGGGTACGGCTGGACGTTCGCCCGGTCGGTGATCCCCTGGTAGTAGATCCGGACGCTCTGCGGCGTGACCGCCGTGCCGTTCTGGTAGAGCGTCGGCACCCAGTACGCGGACCTGTCGGTCACCGGGTCGCAGGTCGTCGCACCGGCCCTCAGCGAGGTGAGGGTGGAGAACGCGTTCGTCGTCGTGTTGCCGAAGAACTCGTGCATGTGCGAAGCGCCCGGCTGGCCCGGCCGGACGATCGGGTCGTCGTTGGCGCGTCCCTTGCTCGGGCAGTCGGCCCGGAATTCCGAGCCGCGCACCGGGGCGAGCTGGAGCTCCAGGGCTGCCCGCTCCTGCTCCGGGCTGAGCACGTACGCGTGGTCGGCGTGGCCGTCGGGCGCTGCCTGCGCGTCGACGGCGTCGTGGCCGGCCAGCACCCCGCCGGCGACCAGGGCCAGCAGGGCGACGGCCAGCGCGCCGGCCCGGCGCGGGAGCGGGTGTCCGGTCGGATCGGCGCCGCCGCGCCCTCGGGTGAACCGCATGCTTCCTCCTCGCCCGGCGCACCGAGCACCGGCCCGGGACCGCCGGGCGATCAACGGGACGAATGGGGGTGAGAGCGCTCTCACTTCCCAGGAGAACCGAAGGGAGCGGCGGTTGTCAATATGGATGGGGGTGGTCCGGGCCGTAGCTCCGCGGGTCGGTCGCCGAGCTGGCCCAGTGACGCGCACCCCCGTCCACGGTGGCCGGCCTGAACCGGGCCGGACACCGCGGGGCGGGTCAGCGCGACTGGAGCGCCCGGACGTTGTCGCCGAACGTCCAGCCCTTCGACCCGTCCCAGTTCAGCGACCAGGTCATCAGGCCCTTGAGGCCGCCCCCGTAGGTGTTCCACGCCTGCGCCACCGCCGCCGGCCCGAGGTGACCGCCGCCGGCGCCGGGCTGGGCGGGCAGGCCGGGAACCTGCTTGTCGTACGGGACCCGGATGGTGGTGCCCTGCACGACCAGGCCGGTGTTGAGGCAGTCGGTCTGGACCGTGAAGCCCTGCACGGTGCCGGCGGAGTACGAGTCGCCGTGGCAGCCGTACATGCTGCCGTTGTAGTACTGCATGTTCAGCCACCACAGCCGGCCGTTGTCGGCGTACTTCTTGACGATCGGCAGGTACGCGCCCCAGATCGAGCCGTAGGTGACGCTGCCGCCGGTGACGTACGCGGTCTCCGGCGCCATGGTGAGGCCGAATCCGGCGGGCATCTGGGCGAGCACGCCGTCGATGATGCGGATCAGGTTCGCCTGCGACGCCGAGAGCTGGCTGATGTTACCGCTGCCGGTCAGGCCGGTCTCGATGTCGATGTCGATGCCGTCGAAGTTGTAGCGCTTGAGGATCGGCACGACGGTGGCGACGAACCGGTCGGCGACGGTCGCCGAGCCGAGGTCGATGCCGGCCGCCGCGCCGCCGATGGACAGCAGGACGGTCAGGCCGGCGGCCTTGGCCCGGCACATCTCCGCCGGGGTGGGCACCTTCACGGTGACGTCCATGCCGTCCTCCCACAGCGCGGTGCCGTCTGAGCGGATCACCGGGAACGCGGCGGTGACCACGTTGTACCCGTGGGCGGTGATCCGGGAGTCGGTGATCGGGATCCAGCCCAGCGGCGGGTGCACGCCGTTGGCCGCGCCGTCCCAGTTCTCCCAGTACCCCTGGAGCACCTTGCCGGCGGGCCTCGGCTTGACCGCGCAGGTCTCCGTGCCCGGCGGGGGTGTCGTGGTCGGCGTGGGCGTGGGCGGTGCGGTCGGCGACGCGGTGGGGGAGGGCGACGAGGTCGCGGTGGGCGTGGGGGTGGGGGTGCCGTCGCAGGCCCCGAGGTCCTTCCACAGCGCGGGCGTGGCGGCGGGGTTCCAGCCCGCGCCGGCCGGCGGGGTGTGCGTCACGAGGGCCTGGTAGAGCCGGCCGGCGTAGCTGACCCGGGTGCCCGCCGGATAGCTGGTGCCCTCGGCCCAGCCGGGGGCGGAGCAGGCCACGGCGGCGGCGGTCGCCGGGCCGGTGGCGCCCGCGGCGAGACCGCCGGTGGCGGTGAGGGCCCCGGTGGCGACGACCAGCGTCGCCCCCGCCAGCAGGGCGGTGGCCCCGCGTCGAAGTCTCATGACATCTCCTCTCGTCGATGGCCGGAGCGTATCAGTAAAGTTTCTTAAATATAAAGAGGCATTGCTATCGATCTATATCGATGAATACGCTGACCCGGTCCCCGCTCACCCCGTCACCCAGTGGAGCGTGACCCATGCGTCTGTCCAAGGTGTCCCGGATCCTCGCCACCCTCGCCGCCGCCGCGATGGCGACGCTCGGCCTCACCGCCGTGCAGGCCGCGCCGGCCTCCGCCGCCGTCCGCAACGTCTGCTACACCACCAGCCAGGCCGGCCCCTTCGCCAGCTACGCGGTCCAGGCCGCCGCGATCTGGAACAACTACACCAACAACATCAACATGGCCCAGTGCGGCTCCAACCTGGTGATCTCCTACACCACCGGCGGCGGCTCGTACGCCCAGCGCACGAGCCTCGGCAACGGCCGCGTGGTCATCGACACCGTCCAGGCCCAGCAGTACAGCCCGCTGCGGATCATGACCCACGAGATCGGGCACATCCTCGGCCTGCCGGACAACTACAACGGCAACTGCGCCATCCTGATGTCCGGCGGCAGCGCCGGCACCTCCTGCACCAACCCGTACCCGAGCTCCGCCGAGGCTGCCAGGGTCGACACGCTCTTCGGCTTCGCACCCCTGACCGCAACCGGCGCCGAGGTCTTCACCGGCAGCTGGCCGGCCCCGGCAACCGCCGGCGCCCAGCGCTAACGCCCAACCCCAACCCCACCCCACCCCCACCCCGGCCGGGGTCGGCGCACCCCGCCGACCCCGGCCACCCCCCACCCCGCCCCCAGCGCGGTGATCAAGAGGTTTGCGTCGGATTCGGGGCGCAAACCTGACGCAAACCTCTTGATCACCGCCTGGGGGCGTGTGGGCGGAGGGCGTGGGGGTGGGTGGGGGTTGGGGGTTGGGGGTTGGGGGCGGGGGTGGGTGGGGGTTAGCGATCCTTGCTGTCGGTGGGGGCCATCACGCGCAGCGCGTTGGGGGCCAGGCCGATCCGGATCGGGGTGTGGCCGCACAGTTCGCCGTCGACCTCGACGCGCGCCGGTCGGTCGGTCTCCAGCCACAGCTCGCCGACGGCGAGGAACGTGGTCTCGGCCAGCGTGCGGCGGTGACCCGTCGCCGCGTTGCGGGCCGTGTCCCGCAGCAACCCGCGCCGGGTCGGCCCGCCCACCGGGTACGCCACCAGCAGCCGGTCGTCGGCGTCGGTGTCCGACGTGATCGGCCGGCCCGCGTGGAAGCCGCCGTTGGCCACGTAGAGCTGGTGGGTGTGGAACTCGTGGGTCGTGCCCTCGGCGCGGACGGTGGCCCGCAGCGCCCGGTGCCGGGCCAGCAGCGCCAGCGCGGTGGCCGGGTACGCCAGCCGCCCGGTGACCCGCTTCAGCGCCGGGGGCGTCCGGAGCATGATGTCGGCCGACAGCCCCACCCCGACGTGGTTGGCGAACGGCACGTCCCCGGCCAGCCCCAGGTCGACGTCGATCACCTTGCCCTCGGCCAGGACGGCCACGGCGGCGTCGAGGTCGAGCGGTAGGCCGAGGGTGCGGGCGAAGTTGTTGGTGGTGCCCAGCGGCAGCAGGCCCAGCGCGACGTCGCGGTGGGCGAGCAGGCGGGCGGCGGCGCTCTGCGTGCCGTCGCCCCCGCCCGCGATGAGCAGGTCCGGCCCGAGCGCGAGGGCGTCGGCCAGGCTGCGTTCCAGCTCGCCGGGCCGGTCGGCCGGGTAGCAGCCGAGCAGGCCGAAGCCGGCCTCCGTGAGGCGGGACCGGGCGTGCTCGTAGAGCTGGCGGCCCTGCCGCGAGCGGGCGTTGACCACCAGCGCCGCCCGCCGCTCGTGCCGGATGGCCGCGCCCAGCTCCTGCTTCGTCCGCATGGGTGCCGACCCTATCTCCGCCCGGCCCGGCGGGCGGGCCGGTGGACGGCCGGTGAGGGCCCGGCGAACATTCGCGGGACGGGGCAGCGGGAAGGGCACTGAAGGAGGTAGATACATGAGCCATGACGAACACCATCGACCGTCGTGCCATCCTGCGGATGGCCGGCGCGTCCGCCGGCACGGCCGTGCTCGCCGGAGCCGCGCTGTCCGCCCCGGCTCCCGCCGGCGCGGCCGGCGGCGCGTTCCGGCACGGGGTGGCCTCCGGCGACCCGCTGCCCGACGGCATTCTGCTGTGGACCAGGCTGACCCCGACCGACGCGGCGCAGCCCGGCTCCGGCGTCGGCCCGGAGGCGGTGGTGACCTGGCAGGTCGCCGCCGACCCCAACTTCTCGACGGTGACGGCGCAGGGCACGCTGACCACGGGACCGGCCCGCGACCACACCGTGAAGGTGGCGGTCACCGGCCTGGCCCCCGCCACCACCTGGTGGTACCGGTTCGGGTACGCGGGGGCGTGGTCGGCGACCGGGCGGACGATGACCGCGCCGCCGGCCGACGCCGACATCGACCGGCTCCGCCTCGGAGTGGTCTCCTGCGCGAACTGGGAGGCGGGCTACTTCTCGGCCTACCGGAGGCTGGCCGACCGGGGCGACCTCAACCTCGTCGTGCACCTCGGCGACTACCTCTACGAGTACGGCACCGGCGAGTTCGACGCCGGCGGCACGGTGGTGCGCCCGGTCCTGCCGGCGCACGAGGCGCTGACCCTCGCGGACTACCGGATCCGGCACGCGCTGTACAAGACCGACCCGGACCTTCAGGCGCTGCACGCCTCGGTGCCCTGGGTGATCACCTGGGACGACCACGAGGTGGCCAACGACCAGTGGTCCGACGGCGCGGGCAACCACACCCCGGGCACCGAGGGCGACTACGCCGACCGGGTGGCCGCCGCCAAGCGGGCGTACGCGGAGTGGATGCCGGTGCGCACCGGCGTCGACGGGGCCATCTACCGTCGGCTGCGCTTCGGGAAGCTGATCGAGCTGTCCATGCTGGACCTGCGGACGTACCGGTCGAAGCAGGCGTCGGGCACGGCCGTCGACGATCCGGCGAGGACGATCACCGGGGACGCGCAGATGTCCTGGCTGAAGAACGGCCTGGCCGCCTCCACCGCCCGGTGGAAGCTCGTCGGCAATCCGGTGATGATCGCCCGGCTCGACGTCGGCACGCTCCCCGCCTGGCTGCTCGGCCCGCTCGCCAAGCTGCTCGGCATCCCCGAGAACGGCGCGGCGCTCAGCGTCGACCAGTGGGACGGCTACAACGCCGACCGCAACGAGCTCGTCGACCATCTGCGCGCCACCGCGACCCGCGACGTGGTCTTCCTGACCGGCGACATCCACACCTCCTGGGCCAACGAGGTGACCACCCGGGCCACCGGCGGGTCCGCCCCGATCGCCGCCGAGTTCGTCGTTCCGTCGGTGACCAGCGACAACATCAACGACTTCCTCCGCCTGCCGGAGGGCAACGCGCTCAGCGGCCTCGGGGCGTCGCTGCTGCGGGCGACCAACAACCACGTGCGCTGGACGGAGCTGGACGGCCACGGCTACGGCGTGCTGGACGTGACCCGGCAGCGCTGCCGGATGGACTGGTACCACCTGGCCGACCGGACCCGGCCGGGCAGCGCCAGCCGTTGGGCGGCCGGCTGGTCCGTCGCGCCCGGCTCGTCGAAGCTGAGCCGGGAGACCGCGCCCCCGGCATGACCCCGTCGCGGGGCGGGCGGACGCGATCCGCCCGCCCCGCGCCCCGCCCCGCGCCGCGCAGCCGCCCCACCACGCCGCCCGGCACCTGAGCCCCGGCGACGGGGTGCTCGTGCTGGTCGGCTCGAAGGCGGGCGTCCAGACCGGCTCCGGCTCGGTACCCTACGGCGCGAGTAAGGGAGGGTTGCACGGTCTGGCGCTCACGCTGGCCTGACAGCTCGGTCCACAGGGGACCTGCGTGCACACGCTCTGCCCGGGAGACATCGACACGCCGCTGATGCGGAGGCCGCTGGACGAGGCGCGGGTCAACGGCACCGACGGCGGGCGGGTCGCCGCGATCGAGGCCGCGCTGGGCCGCCCCGAGGACGTCGCCTCGGTGCTGGTGCTGCTGGCATCGCCGGTCAGCGCCGGCCTGGTCGGCACGGTCTGCACGGGCTGAGCACCCCACCCTCTAGGCCAGCGGGACACACGTGGAGGCAGCATCGTGATCGGGATCATCGGCCCGGAGGACTCGATCCGGCTCGTGCAGGAGGTGGCGGCCGGGGAGGGCCGCGCGGAGGCGGTGACCACACGCGTGTACACCCGCCCCGAGCAGGCCCCCGAGCTGGCCCGCGAGCTGGACGAGGTGTGCCAGGTGCTGCTGTTCACCGGGCGCATCCCGCACGCGTTCGCCAGCGCGGCCGGCGAGCTGCGGGCGGAGATCGACTACGTCCCGCACGCCGGCATCGACCTGTACCGGACGCTGTCGCGGATGCTGCTGGCCACCGGCGGGAAGCTGCCCCGGGTCAGCGTGGACACCATGGAGGCGGAGACCGTCCGCGAGACGTACCACGACATCGAGGTCGCCCCGCCCACGGAGATCCTGCCGATCGCCGACTCCTCCGGGCTGCTCTTCACCGGCCTCGACGAGATCACCGCCTACCACCGGGAGCGGTACGCCTCCGGCGCGGTCGAGGCGTGCCTGACCTGCCTCGGCGCGGTGCACCGGGACCTCGCCGACAGCGGGGTCCCGGTGTGGCGCGTCGAGCACACCCGCGCCTCGGTGCGCGACGCGCTGCGCCGGGCCTGGCTCGCCGCCGAGATCCGCCAGTCCCGGGCCACCCAGATCGCCGTGATGATGGTCGACCTGGGTGTGTCGACAACCCGGGCGCAGGACCCGTACCAGGCGGAGCGGCAGCGGCTTCGGGTGCGCGAGGCGCTGCTGGAGCACGCCGAGCGGATGCGCGGCCGGCTGGCCACCGTGGACGACCGGACGTTGCTGATCACCACCACCCGGGGCACCGTGGAGAGCGCCATCGCCCGGCACCGGGACGGGCACGCCTCCCTGCTCACCCTGCGCGGGGTCGACGTCGAGCACGCCGTCGGCTTCGGCGCCGGCACCACCATCGCCGCCGCCGAGGACAACGCCCGCAAGGCCCTCGCGTTGGGCCGGCACGGCGGCGACACCCACGTGGTGTTCCCCGACGGCGAGGTCTACTCCAGCCGGGAGACCACCGTCCGGCCCCGGCTGCGGGAGACCGCCCCGGGCGTCCTGTGGGTCTCCGAGCAGCTCGGGATCGGGCCGCTGTCCACCCGGCGGCTGCTGGAGGCCCTGCACCAGATGGACCCCGACGAGGTCACCGCCCGGGGGCTGGCCGACGCGTACGGGGTGGAGGCGCGCTCGGCCCGCCGGCTGCTCAAGGCGCTGCGCGCGGCCGGCTTCGCCGAGGAGGTCGGGGTGCACGTCAGCACCGGAGCGGGCCGCCCGCAGACCGTCTACCGGGTCGCCATGCGGCGACTGCTCGGCGCCATCGGAGCCGAGGCGTCTCCGCCGGCCCCCGGGGCGGCCGAGCCGAGCCAGCCGGGACGGTGAGGGCCAGGATCGCGTGAGATCCGAACCGACCTACCTGCGCCGGGGAGACGCAGCGCCGCTGGCTGTGGCTCGCCGAGCGGGCCGCCAGGTACGCCCACTGCGCCGGCTGACCCCCCGGATCGGCCGTGGGCTGTGACGGTTTCCGCGCGGGACTGTGACAGTTCCGTGAAGAATGCGCTGGTCGGGGATTCGGCGGTTTGGCCGGCCGGTCTCCGGGGGCACCGTGGTGGGGCAGGCGACAACCCTCTTGAAAGGAACGGCCCACCGTGGAAGTAACCGGGTTCTTCACCGCCATCATCATCGGCCTGATCGTCGGCGCGCTGGGCCGGCTGGTCGTACCGGGCAAGCAGAGCATCCCGATCTGGCTCACCCTGCTGATCGGCGTGGTCGCCGCGATCCTCGGCACCCTCGTGGCCGGCGCGTTCGGGGTGGACGACACCGCCGGCATCGACTGGATCGAGCTGCTGATCCAGGTCATCTTCGCCGCGATCGGCGTGTCGCTCGCCGCCGGCGCCTACGGCCGCCGCCGACACTGACCCGCCGCGCCCGACGGCCGCCCCGCCGCCGTCGGCGCTCGCCTCGCCGGCCGCCGGCCCGCCCTGCTCAGGGCGGGCCGGCGGCCGGCGTCAGTGCGTGGCCGGCTCGCCAGCCAGGGTGGCCGGGCCCCCGTCGTCGGTACGCCGGTCCGGCCGGCGCGCGGCGTCGGGCCCACCGGCCGCCGCCCACGCCGTGGTGAGCAGCAGCAGCGCCGTGATGTAGGTGCTCATCACGAGCAGGCCGTGGCCGGGCAGGGTGGTGCCGGCCGCGTCCAGGCCGATCAGCAGGTCGGAGACGAGGAAGAACGCCCCGCCGACCGCCGCGCGAGCCGACACGCCGGCCGCCGCCGCGGCCATCAGGCACAGGGCGAGGCTGTAGCCGAGCACGGGCAGCCGCAGCTCCCCGAGCGGACCCCAGAGCACGACGTTGGCCAGCGCCCACAGCACGAGGTAGCCGGCCACCACCGGCACCGGCGGCCGTTTGCGCCGGGCGAACGTCACGATGAAGCTGATCTGGGCGCAGAGGAAGAAGCCCATTCCGGCCAGGAACGCGGGCTCGCCGTGCAGCAGCAGCGCCACGTCCCCGGCGGTGGCGAAGATCAGCCCCAGCGCGAACCCGTCGAAGCGTCGGCCGGAGCGCAGCAGCCAGAGCAGCAGCAGCGGGGCGAGCAGCGGCTTGGCCAGCCACTGGAGGACGGCGTTGTCCGTGGCGACGCCGACGAGTTCGACGGCGGCGGCCACGCCGAACGGGATGAGGCGCCTCATCGGGCGGGCTGCCAGCCGGGACGGCCGAACACGTGGCCGAGTCGGTGCCGCCAGGACGCGGCGGAGCGCACGTCGGCCCAGATCGACCCGTACTCGTGGATGGCCACCCGCAGCGGGTTGTAGGTGCCGATGTTCTTGGTCAGCCCGTACCGGGCGGGGGCGCGCTCCGGCTCGAAGGTGCCGAACAGCCGGTCCCAGACGATGAGGATCCCGCCGTAGTTGCGGTCCAGGTACTCGGCGTTGACGCCGTGGTGGACCCGATGGTGCGACGGCGTGTTGAACAGCCACTCGACCGGCCGGGGCAGCACCCGGACCCGCTCGGTGTGCAGGAAGAACTGGTACAACAGGCTGACCGACTGCTGAAGGAAGATCATCCACGGCGGGACGCCGAGCAGGGCCAGCGGCAGCCAGAACGGCAGCGAGGTCATCGGCGTCCAGCTCTGCCGCAGCGCCGTCGACAGGTTGTAGAACGTGCTGGAGTGGTGCA
The DNA here is from genome assembly GCF_009908295.1 of Micromonospora rubida. Lineage (GTDB taxonomy): Bacteria > Actinomycetota > Actinomycetes > Mycobacteriales > Micromonosporaceae > Micromonospora > Micromonospora rubida. Next base: position 602,277 of record NZ_JAAALO010000001.1, on the reverse strand, counting down.
CGACGTGACCGGCCCAGAACAGCCGTACCTCGTGGTGGGCGCGGTGGAACCAGTAGTAGGCCAGGTCGTCGGCGAAGAACAGCAGCACCCAGGTCCAGACGCTGGTGGGGGAGAGGTGGACCGGCGCGACCGTCCACAGCGCGACGTAGAGGCCGACGGTGAGCAGCTTCCACGGGAAGCCGATCACCTGGCTGCCCGCGCCCATGGTGAGGCTCGTGGTGGTGTCGCGCAGCTCGTAGCCGCGTTCGTCGTCGTCCGGCGCGAACCGGTAGGACAGCGCCTCCACGACGATGAGCAGCAGGAACGCGGGTACGGCGTAGAGCACGGCGGGGATCATGCTCGGCATTCCCTTCCGGGTGGGGTGGTGGGGGTGAGGGCGGCGGTGAGCAGGGACCGGGCCTGCTCGGCGGCGGCGTCGCCCCGGCCGGCGGCGACGGCCTCGGCGAGCCGGTGGTGGCCGGCCACGTCGAGCAGCTCGGCGGCCCGCCGCTCGGGTGGCACGCGGCCGACGGCGAGCGCGCCGGCCACCAGGCTGTTGAACCCCAGCAGGTACGCCGTGTTGCCGGAGCCGCGCACCACGTGCCGCCACAGGGCGATGTTGGCCTCGGCCATCCGGGGCAGGTCGGGGGCCAGCCCGGCGTACTCCCGCGCGGCGCGGGTGACGGTCTCGCGGGTCGCCGCGTCGGCCCGTTCGGCGCAGAGCCGGGCCGCGTCGACGCCGATGCAGGCCCGCATCTCCAGCATGTCCCGCACCAGCGTGTCGACGGGCAGGACGTCACCGGAGCGGACCAGGTACAGCGCGAGGTCGAGCCCGGCGTGCACCCGCCAGTCCAGCACCCGGGTCGCGCCGCCCTGGCTGACCCGGACCAGGCCGAGCTGTTGCAGCCGGCGCAGCGCCTCCCGGACGGCGTGCCGGTTCACCTCGAAGGCGGCGGCCAGCTCCCGCTCGCCGGGCAGCGCGTCGTCGGGCCGGTACGTCCCGCTGACCACCGCGTCGCGCAGCTGCCCGAAGACGTGGTCGGACACGGAGGCGCGGGGGGCGGGAACGAAGGCCATGCGGTGCAGTGTGTCCCCCACCACATCAACCCGTCAACTGGTTGGACCATCCCGCCCCGCCGTCGATATCGATGGAGTGGGTGCCGTAGAGGCTGCCGTTGGCCGTGGTGACCGGGCCAGATGTGCGCCTGGCCGCCGGTCGTCGGCGTGGGCCACCGGGCGGGCCGGGACCAGCGGGGCGTCGCGACCGGTTCCCCGACGGCCGTCGCCCCCGCCGGCGCGCTGCTCGTGGTAGTCCTGCTCGACGTTGACCGACCAGACGTCGTGGGTCGTGCCGTGGGCGATGTTCTCCGCGGTGAGCATCGCGGTCAGCATGGAGTGGTCCTGGTTGTTGTAGCGGTGCATACCGTTGCGACCGACCGGGTGCAGGTTCGGCGTCTCGCGGGCCAGCCAGCCCCGGAGCACGTCCACGTTGTGCTGGTAGCGCTCGTCGTACACCGGGTACGCCTTGGGCATCCGGACGACGTGGCCCGCCTCGACGACGCCGGGCGCGACCAGGCCGAGCTGCTCCAGCTCGGCGGCGGCCAGCCGGACCAGGTCCTCGTCTGAGCGCCGCCACATCTCGTCGCCCTCGAAGACGAAGTACTCCAGGCCCAGGCAGGTCCGGCCGTCCTTGACCAGGTACGGCGACCAGGAGCCGAAGTTCTGGATCCGCCCCACCCGCGCGGTCGGGTCGTGCACATAGATCCAGTTGTCCGGGAACGAGAACTCCTCCGGCACCACCAGCGCCACCGTCAGGAAGTCCCGGTAGCGCAGGTCGGCGGCGCAGGCGAGCACCTCCGCCGGTGCCGGCGGGTCCAGCGCCGCCACCAGCTCGGAGATCGGCATCGAGGAGATGACGTGCGCGGCCTCCTCCCGTCGTTCGCCGTCCGGCCCCACGACGGTCACGCCGGTCACCCGCCGGGCGTCCGGATCGCGGTGCACCGCCCGTACCCGGGTGCCGGTGCTGACCGTCGCGCCGCGGGCCCGGACCTGCTCGGTGCAGCGCTCCCACATCATCCCCGGCCCGAACTTCGGATACTGGAACTCCTCGATCAGGCTGGTCACGTCCCTGCGGTTGCGCCGGGGCAGCAGCGCGGCCCACACCGCGCGGGACAGCGAGAGGTTCTTGATCCGCTGCGCCGCCCAGTCGGCCTGCAACCGGTCCGCCGGCATCCCCCAGACCTTCTCCGTGTACGTCTTGAAGAAGATCGAGTACAGCCGCCAGCCGAAGCGCGCCGACACCCAGCCCTCGAAGTGCGACTGGTCCTTCGGCGGGCGCAGCCGGGCCCGGCCGTACGACCCGACGCAGCGCACCGCCTCCCGCAGGCCGAGGTTGCGCAGCGCGTTGCGCGCGTTGAGCGGGTAGTCGTAGAGCGCGCCCCGGTAGAAGATCCGGCTCATCCGGGGGCGGAGCAGGAAGTCCTCGTCGGGCAGGATCTCGTGCCAGAACGCCTCGACCCGGGACACCTTCGTGAAGAACCGGTGCCCGCCGATGTCGAAGCGCCACCCGTCGCGTTCCACCGTGCGGCTGATGCCGCCGACCACGTCGTCGGCCTCGTACACCCGCACCGCCTCGCCGTGCCGGAGCAACTCGTACGCCGCGGTCAGCCCGGCCGGGCCCGCGCCGATGACCACCGTGCCGGGTTCCGCGCCCATGCCCGTGCCGCCCCCCGTACTTGCCGAATGAGGCAGCGCCCTTACCCGGTCCGCCGCCGAATTCACCTGCCGTCCGGGTGTGAGCCGGCCGGGAGCGGGGAAACCCGGCCGGTCGCGGACGAGCCGGGGGACCACCAGATGAGCGAGGGGCACGGAGCCGCCGACGACCGGCCGACCGGCGTACGGGCCTGGCCTGGCCGGGCCACCCGGGGGGCGGCCCGTTCCGCTGCCCGGATACCCGCGCCGTGGGGGTTCGTGCTGGCCGTCTTCGTCGGCTCCAAGCTCGTGCTGTCGCTGGTCGCCGTGACCGCGCTGACCGCCTGGGACGGGGTCCCCGGGGCGCCCCCGGCGGACGAGGCGACGATGCGCGCCCAGCAGGACGCCATCTCGCCGCACCGGTGGCTCTCCCTCTGGTTCGCCTGGGACGGCCTGCTCTACGACCACCTGGCCCGGCTGCCGCTCACCGGCGGGTGGAGCGAGTTCGCCTTCCCGTTGCTCTACCCGTTCCTGGCCCGGCCGGTCGCCGCGCTGCTGGGCGGGAACACCGCAGGGGCGCTGCTGCTGGTCGCCAACGTCGCGTTCCTGTTCCAGCTCTACTACGCCCACCGGCTCGGCGAGCGGCTCTGCGGCGACGACGCGTCGGCCCGGCGCTTCGTCCGGTACCTGCTGCTGCTGCCCGCCGCGTTCCTGTTCCAGGCGGCGCTGACCGAGTCGCTCTTCCTCTGCCTCGCCCTCGCCGCCTTCTACCACGCCGAGCGGCGGCGGTGGCTGCTCGTCGGCGTCGTCGGCTTCTTCCTCGCGCTGAGCCGGTCGGTCGGCTTCCTCGTCGTCGTCCCGCTCGCCCTGGTCCTGCTGCGCCAGCACGCGTACCGGCTGGACCCGCGCACGCTCGGCCGGTACCTGCGGCTCGGCTGGCCGCTGCTGCTCCTGCCGGCCGGGTGGCTCGCGTTCATGGCGGTCGCCGCATGGCAGACGGGGGACTGGTTCGCCTACCAGCACGCCCAGGAGCGCGGCTGGGGGATCCGGGTGCAGAACCCGCTCTGGGTGGCGTACCACGGCCTGACCGGCGGCTCGGCCGCCGACGCCGCGCGGGTCTGGTTGGCCCTGGCCGTCGTGGCGGTGGCGGTCGCCGGGTTCCGCCGCGCCGAGCTGCCCTACCTGGTCTACACCCTGATCGTGGTGCTGGTGCCGCTCTCGATGGGGCCGCCGGTGTACAAGAGCCTGCTGCGCTACCTGCTCGCCGCGTTCCCGGTCGCCCTGGTCCTCGCCCGGTGGGCCCGCCGCGCCACCGTCGACACCTGGCTCACCGCCGCCCTGGCCCTGCTCCAGGGCGCCCTGTTCGTGGTCTGGCTGACCTACTGGACCCACTTCGTCATCTGACGCCGCCGCGCGGGTGTGACCGACGCCCCGCCCCGGCACAGGTTTAGCGGACCCCGGGGGCGGTCAACGTTCAGGGACAGCGACGACGAGAGGGGTCCCCGCGTGTCCGGCACAACGCACCACCGGTCCAGTCACGCCGCAACCGCACCGAGCGACGTGACGGACCCGCTGCTGTGGCGCCTGGCGTACGACGTCGCCGAGGCCCACCAACCCGACGAGACGGGCCGCTGCCGCAGCCTGCTCTGCGCGGGCCAGCAGGCCCCGTGTGAGACGCTGCACAACGCGAAGCGCGCCATGGAACTGGCCCGGGGGGCCGGGGCCGTCGAATCCCGGGGGACCGCACCCCGCGCCCAGTCCGCCGCACCGGCCCCGCCCCAGCGGCGGTCCCGCGCCGGTCGGGAGGCCGCCTGACGGCCCCGGGGACCCGAGCCTGACCCCGCCCCGGGGGCGGCGCGGGCAGCGCGGCGGGGCGGGGACGGGTTAGCATCCGTCGCCGCGACACCGGCGGCGCGAACCACGACGGGGGCAACGACAGATGTTCCGACGGGTGGCCGTACTGGCCGCACTCACCCTCACCGCGACGGTCGGCTGCGCCGACAAGGCGACGCCCACGGTGGCGCCCCCGTCGTCGGCCGGCCCGACCGCGTCGCCGGTCGTGGCCGGCCCGCCCTGGTACGACGAGGTCACCCCGGCGGCGGCCGGCACCACGGTCGGCCCCGAGGGCAGCGTCTGCCCGCTGTCGATGACCTTCTCGGTGCCGGCGGAGTGGAAGGTGAAGGCAATGAAGTCCGGGACGGACTACCGGGCCGGCCCCGCCCTGCTGCTCTGCGAGATCGACGCGAAGCCGGCCGGGCACATCGGCTTCCTGCGGGTCTGGAAGATCGAGGGAGCCACTCCGCTGAACCCGCAGCTCACTGTGGACAAGTTCCTCAACGAGTACAGCAGCAAGGCCGAGAACTCGGAGTACCGCCGGACCAAGGCCGGTCCGCTGGACTCGTTCGAGGCGACCTGGACCGAGGACGGTAGCCGCAAGCGGGCGATCGTGGTCTCCACCCTGTACGGCCGGCTCATGCTCACCCTCGGCGGCCTGGACGACGAGGAGTTCGAGGCGATGCTCCCGGCGTACCAGCTGGCCAAGTCGAGCGCGAACCTGCCGAAGTGACCGGCCGCGCGTCCCGGCCCATCGACGGGCCGGGACGCGCGCCCCGGCGGTCCCCTAGCCCCGGGGCCCGTCCGGCGGGGACAGGTGGTCCGCGAGCCGCGCGGCGGCGGTGAGCATGGCCCGCCCCCGGTCGGTGAGCCGCCGCCGCCAGCCCTCCAGCGAGCCGGCCAGCGCCTCGGGGCCGGCGGCGGCGCGGACCTGGCGCAGGACCGTGGCGATGTGGTCGAGCCGGTAGCCGCCGCGCCGGAGCAGGTGGGCCAGTTCGGCGTCGCGGACGTCGTCGACCCGGTACAGCCGGTGGCCGGTGTCGGGACCGCGCTGCGGCACGAGGACGCCGGCCCGCTCCCACTTGCGCAGGGTGGCCGGCGTAACGCCGATCCGGTGGGCGAGGTGGCCGATCGTCAGCGGACGGTCGGCCCGGCCCGTGGCCGGCGGTGTCGCCGGTGCGGCCCCGGCGGGGACGCCGGTGACCGCCAGGACCCCGACGGCCGCCTCGACGGCGTCGAGCGTCTCGCGGTCGCGGAGCAGTAGGGCGTGGCTGCGGTCGATCGCCCGCAGTGCGGTGTCCACGTCGCCGGCGTTGACGGCGCGCATGATCTCGCCGGCGGTCGCGTAGCCGTGCGCCGAAACGAGCGCGAGGTAGGCGCGCAGCGCGTGCGCGTGCAGGGCCGAGTAGGCGCGGTAGCCGCTCGGCGTGCGCGGGGCCGGCGGCAGCACCCCGTCGCGTTCGTAGTTGCGGACCGCCTGGGTGGAGATGCCGTGCTCCCGGGCGAGGTCTGTGGGACGGTACGATCGCACACGTTCTTGCGTTTGAGACTTCAGCACGGTCTCCCAGCAGCAGATAGCGTCAAACCTTCACAGGGCGAGTCAACGATACGGTAAAGGTCATGACTTCTCTGCCTGAGCCCTCCGACGACGCCGTGCCGCACGTCGCCGCCGCCGTGGCCGAACTCGTCGAGCGGATCGTCGCGCTGCCGCACGTCACCCAGGTGCAGGCCGACGAGCGGTCCGGTGCGCCGGAGGCGAGCTGGGGCGACCGGTTCTTCTTCGTCGGGTCCGACCGCCGCCGGCCGTTCGCCACCATCGTGGAACACGACGTCCCCGGGTTCGACGAGGACTCGCGCCTCGATCGGCCGGGGATCTTCCGCCTCAACGTGCACGTCGGCCGCGAGGAGTTCCAGCGCCGGTTCGGCTATCCGCCCGCAGAACTGCCCGACCATCGGTCGGGAGTCGACTTCACCCGGTGCGACGAGGTCCTGCCCCACCCCGCCTACGGCACGTACGGCTGGGCGTGCGTGCTCAACCCCGGCGTCCGACGGCTGCCCGAGGTTGACCGGCTGCTCGCCCACGCACACGGCCGGGCGTCCGGCGAACACCGGCGGGCACGCGGGGAGCAGCACGACTCCCGCTGACCCGGCGTGCCCCCACCGCCCCGTCGGGTCGTCGTTCGCGGAGCGTGGCTGATGCCGTATCCGACTCAGCCTCCATGGGCGCCGGGAGGCATACCTGCCGTCGAGCGGCCCCCACGCCAGGCCCCCCGAGACGTCCTGATCAAAGCGATCCCACCCGACGCCACGACTGCCGCGTGGGAGATCTTGGAAGGAACTGGCCCGTGGAGGGGCCGATTCGCGCCAAGATCTCCGGCTATCCCATAAAGCGGAACGGGATTCCCGGGGGGTGGGCGGCGGTGGCCGAGCTGGAACCGTCAGCTGCGAAGTTCCGGGCAGGGCCGCCGGCCCGCTCGGCGAGCCCGGCCGCCCGGTCGACCAGCTCCCGTACGCTCCGCGCGTCGCCGCACGCGGCGGCGGCCAGGGCGGCCTGGACCAGCAGCGTCCCGCGTAGCGCCGGCTCGCGCGGCGGGCCGACGCACACCGCCGTGGGGGCGATGCGGTCTGCGGCGGCGACCGTGACGGCCAGGGCCGGCCGGGCCCGGCCGAGGGCACGCAGCGCCTGCCCCAGCGGCACGGTGGCCGCCGCCACCAGCAGCGCGTCACCCCTGGCCACGGACATCGCCCGGTCGGCGGCCAGCCAGCTGAGATCGCCCTCGCCGAGCTTCACCAGCACCGACGACATGATCCGGTACGCCTGCACCAGCAGCTCCGCCGCGCCGTGCCCGCCGCCGCCGGCATGGACGCGTTGGGCGTCGCCGAGCAACTCCGGCAACATCCGCAGCAACTGCGGATAGTCGGCATGCTGGTACGTCAGCCAGGCGTGCCCCACCCGCCGGCCCAGCTCACCGGCCGGCGGTGCCACCCGGCCGACCGGCCCGGCCAGGACGGTGTCGTAGCGCGCCAGGGCGGCCCGCACCCCGTCGACGCCGTCCACGGCGGCACCGGCGGCAGCCGGCGGCCGGGCATCCCGGCCGAGCAGCGCCACCGGGTCGACGCGGAGCGCGTCGGCGAGGTCCCGGATGACGGTGAACCTGTCCAGGGCGCGGGTACCCCGCTCGACCTTGTCCACCCAGCTCTTCGACTTGCCGAGCCGGTCGGCCAGCATCTGCTGGGTCATCCGCCGCCGGACCCGCAACCGCGCGACCCGGCGGCCTATCGGCAGATCATGGGTGGTCACGACGCCACCGCCGATCGGGCACCGCCCTCGTGGTGTCGTCCACCGGCACCCGGTCCGCCTCGGCCTGCTCCAGCAGGCGTCGCCTCGCCGCCTGCCGCTCGGCGGCCTCGGCCCGCTCACTCCGGCTCTGCCCCGGGTCGCTACTCGTGCCGTCCATATCTCCCTGCCTTCTGGTTGGGTTCGTACCGCCGTTGCCGGTCTTGATCTTTTGCGTCGGTCGAGGGCTCCTGGACCGTCCACATCTCCAACGGTCTGCCGCACCATCCGACGATGCGTTCGGTGACCTCGGCGGTGCTCATGCCGTCGATCTCTTTGTGGGCGTCCGGTAGATACGCGGTCATGTAGCGGACGAGGGTCCGGATGTTGCACTGGCACAGCTCCTTGAGCTGGCGCTTGCGGGTCAGGCAGGGCCAGGGGTTGCCGCAGGCGAGGCAGGTCCAGTCCGGCCTAGACGGGCCGTGGATCGCCGGGTAGTCAGTCATCGCCGCCGTCGTCTCCCGGCTGACGGTGGCAGCCCTGCCGGCGGGGGGAGTAGGGCGGCCACATGGGTGGGCGTCGGTACTCGCCGCGTGGTCGCTGTGCCCACGGCTCGCGGGGACGCCAGCGCTCCGCGCGCAGCTCCGTCACGGTGTCCCGGTGGTAGCGCGCCTCGTCCCGAGCGGTCACGACCTCCTGGTACAGGGCGTCCAGGTCGGCCTCGACCCGACGCAGAAACCTGCCGACCGCCTCCGGGTCGAGGCCACGCCGACCGAGCTTGGTCATCGGGAAGTCTTGCCACCGGATCTCGGCCGGGGTCAGCAGGTTCCGCCTGGACTGATAGACCGCGCCGCCCTCGCGGGTGCCGCCGACATCGATAGCGGGCCCGTTCCCAACCGCGTCTGTGCTGGGCTCCATGTGCCTCCGTCCTGGGCTGTCGGACAGCGCTGCCCCTGTCCGGCTGCTGGAACGAGCTGGTGCGGGGTGGCCCGCTGGGCTGATCAGGTCCGACGCCTGGCAACTCCTGTAGACCTATATAGGACCGTAGGCTTTGGGCTGCCCGCGCGCAAGCCCCCGACCAGCGTGTTGGCGAATGTTGAAGATTGGCCGGTCTGCGTCAGGCGAGAGGTGGCCGTACAGTGGTGGTGCGGAGGGGTTGTCCTAGAGAGGACTACCTGAGTGAGGGCGGCGATGACGGACGAGCTAGGCACAAAAGCACCGAAGTACCTTCAAATCGCGGCGAAGTTGCGACGTAGCATCCGTGACGGGGAGTTGCAGGCGGGCGAGCAACTGCCAGCGGAGACAGCCTTAGCTGGACGGTTTCGGGTCAGTCCGATTACCTTGCGTAATGCTATGGGTGTCCTCCGCGCTGAGGGATTGATCGAGTCCCGCCACGGTGTAGGAACCTTCGTGCGCGAGAGCCGGCGGCTGCAACGCCTCTCTCGGCATCGCTACGGGCGCGCTCGTAGCGACCTCAAGTTGCTGACAGCGCACCTGCGACACGACATCGTGTTCGCCGGCAAGGCACAGGTCCAGGGTGAGATCGCTGCCGCGATGGGCGTGCCGGCTGGAACCGACGTGGTAGTTCGACGGCGGCACCTCCATGACGAGGAGACCGGCAAGCCCGAAGAGATCGGCGCGAGCTACATCCCGATCGATCTTGCTGACGGGACGTACTTGGAAGAGCCCAGGGTGGTGCCCAAAGCTCTCTTCCTCTGCATTGAGGAACTCAGCGGCAAGCGCTACGCAACGGCCCGCGATCACTGGTTCTCTCGCCTGCCCACGGCAGAGGAAGCAGCCGCGCTGGAGCTGCCGACCGGCGCCCCCGTCATGCAGGTGATCCACGTCGCCAGGGCCGATGACGGAACAGTCCTGGAGGTGTCGGAGTCCGTCTGGCCCGCAGACCGGATCGTCGTCATCGACGATTACCCCGTAGAGGCAGAGCCATCTCAGCCCGATGCTCCGTCCGAAGTTTGAGGGAGCCGTATGTCGCTTCTTGACCTTGCCCCGGGCCAGCACGCAGACGAAGTCCGTAACCATTGGTGGTGGCGTCCAGGGTGGCGCGCCGGCAGGCGCTTCTACGCCTTCCACATCACCTTCGAGAACCAACACCAACTCTGCGACACCGCGACGGCCTACCGAACAGCTCTGGCAGGGATGCCGAGCCTCACCCTGATCCCGGATCGATGGTTGCACCTCACCATGCAGGGCATCGGCTTCGCCGATGAACTCGCCCAAGACGTTGTCCAGGACATCGCCGTCGAAGCGCGCTCGCTGCTCGCCGCCGTTCCAGCGTTCCAGGTCAAGTTCGGGCCAATCGTCGTGGCCGACGAGGCGATCTTGATGCCAGCCGAGCCCGCCGAGCGAATCCACGAGCTACGCCACCTAACCCGGCAGGCTATCGGCCGAGTCTTGGGCCCCGACGAGGTTGGCGAAGACCCGGATCGGTTTCGTCCACATGTGAGCGTCGCCTATATCACCGCCGGTGGGCCTGCCGACCCCTACATCAGGGCCACGGCCCGTGCGGAGATTCAGCCCGCTCACGTGGCTATCAGGCAGGTTGACCTGATCGAGATGCACCGCGACCACCAGATGTACGAGTGGCGTACCGTGACCACCCTCCCCTTGAGATAGGCGCGGCGGCAGGCGGCAGAGGTGGATTATCGGAGGTTGTCACCTTCGCCGGAAACGGGGAGCGTGAGGATCGGCGTGGCGGCGACGATGGCCGGGCTGCCGACATCGGCGGCCATCTTTGTGTCTCTTGTAGTAGCGCGAGGTCCACGGGACGGCTGCTGGCGGTGTCTCGAAGTAATCTCTGAGGCTGCGACCCGAGGGGTGGAGATGACCGCGAAGTACGAGCGGGTGGCAGAGGCCATCCGCGAGCAAATTCGCGCCGGCAAACTGGCCGTTGGGGACAAGCTGCCCTCGACTAGTGCGCTGCGGACCCAGCACCGCGTGTCCTACGGCTCGATCCGTGGAGCCATGCTGGTGCTCAAGGCCGAGGGCTTGGTTGATGCACGCTCGCAGCGAAGATCCGCTACAACTGCACCCCGGACCTGCGCCACCCTTCTAAGCCCATCGCTGGGTGAGGTCTGTCGTCGAGGCAGATCGCAGACGACCTGACCGACCGCATCACTGCTCGGGAGTACAGGCCCGGCACCAAGCTGCCGTCGCTGCGGGAGCTGTCCGACATGTACTCGGTCAGCGTGTCGACCATTCAGCGCGCGTTGGAGTTGACCCGCGAGCGAGGGTTCACCGTGGGTCGCGCCGGCAGCGGGGTGTACGTCGTGGATGAGCCGCCAGCGTAGGGGGCCGCGCAGTCGACTGCTAGGCACCGGCCTGGCTAGGGCCGCGCAACAGGCTGGCAGTGACGGTGGCATCCGTCGATGTTGGTGGGTCCGGGCTGTCCGTATGGCGGATCATCAATCGGTGACCGTGGATTTATGATGGCCGGGCAGGTTCGTCACCACTCCGGAAGGACTCGCCATGCCCCAGCCGCTCCGCCGCCGGCTCGCCCGCCTCGCGGTTGTCGCCGCCGCCGCGGCAGCCGTCAGCTTCACCGTCCAGCCGGCCCCGGCCGCCGCCGTTCAATTCGACTGGAACGGCTATTTCGTGACCTACGACGAGTGCGAGCTCCACCGCATCGATGCCAGCTACTGGGGTGAGGTGAGCGGCAATTGCGAATACCGCACCCTGCCCAACAGCGAATACAACGGCTGGTACTTCCGGGCTTGGCTGCCGGGGTAGGGCCGCCGGGCGACCGGATCAGGTGGCGGCAGTGTACGCCGGGCTCGTGCGCCCCACCCTGCCGCCACCGAGGTCACCGATCGCAGCCGGTACGCCGACCGGGCGGCCACCGCAGCGCAGGGAGGTGCGGGTGGCGCCCGGGGTCCCGCCGGGGTTAGCCGAGGGTGGCGAAGAGTTCCACGCTGTTGCCGTCGGGGTCGTGGACGACGGCGTAGCGCTGGCCCCAGAAGGCGTCCCAGGGCGTCAGGTGCCCGATGTGGCCGGCGGTCGACGAGGGCGACGCGCCTCCCACATTGGAGGATTAGGTTCGTTTCGGGGCGAGGGTGAATACTCCGGGCTTTTCTTCGGTGAGGACTTGGCGGTTGACCATGCGTTTCAGCTTCGCGCGGGTGCCTTCGACGTGTCGGCAAGCCGCGGCTGATTGACCCACGGAGCGTTGGTGATCTAGGAACCCCAAGTGGACGCGGGTGCAGTAGGGGGTTCTGAGCCGAAAAATGTGGATTAGATGAGTAAATCGGACTGCGGGTGGGTCGATAGGGCATCAACGGCTCGCTATTCCCGCTGCTCGGGAGCCGCTGGCTGCGTCCGGCCCTCGTGCCAGGCGAAGATCGGGTCGACGCACGACGCACGACGCCCGGACCGCCCGTACCCAGTAGTCGTACTACGACATCGGCGTCGAGATCGTCGAGCGCAACCCGCGCAAGGTCGGCTTCGGACCACAGCCCATCCGGTGTATCCCGTCATCTCAGGAGTGTCGGTGGTAGGCCTTGTTGGCGATGCGCCACGTGTCGTCGACCTGGATTAGCAGGAAAATGTCGGTGAAGGTGTCCGCGCCGTGCCAGAGCGTCATGGTTGCGGCCGCGACGGTGCCGTGGACGTCGATGGCGTCGATGCGGCGGGAGCGGGTTGGTTCGTCCGGGGCTGGCCGGCCGTGGAAGAGAGCGCAGTACTCGTCCAGGCGCCACGAGACGAATGCGCCATCCCGGACTCCCTCGATGTGGGCGGTGGGCAGGAACGCGTCGCGGAAGTGGGCGGGATCGCCGGTAGCGTGTCCGCGGAGGTAGGCGCGCAGCGGTTCGAGCACGGCGTCACCCTCCACGGGGACGGTGGCGGCAACCGCGATGTCGGCCTCAGGGTCGGCAGGGATGTCGGCCAGGTCGGCGGCGCTGCGCAGAGGGGTGTTTGACGCGGCGGCCAGCAGCGCCATGTCCTTGGCCAGCGCACCGATCGTGAACTCGGCCGTGGCCGTGGTGGCGGGCGCCTGGTTGGTGAGGAAGGGTCGCTTGCGGGCCACGAGCCCGCCGAGCTGGCCGAGTTCGAGGACGTCCAGCACCTGGGCGCGGGGCAGGCCCAGGGCGTCGGCTTGCCGCAACGAGTCGCGCAGCGCGAGGACGGCGCCGGCGAGACTGTTGTTGGCGACCAGCTTGAGTGCGGCAGCAGTGGCAGCGTCGTCGACGCGCTGCACGGTGCCGAGCGCTTCCAAAATCGGTCGGACCCGGTCGAGCGCGTCGTGGTCGGCAGCGGCGAGAATCTGCAGCGTGCCGGCGGCGGCTGCTGGCACGGAGCCGAGCACGGGCGCATGCACGTAAGACGGGCCGAGTTGCCGGGCCAGCCCCGATGCTTCGGCGGGGGCGATGGTGCTGGTGTTCAGCACGATCGTGTCCGTTCGCAGCGAGTCGCGGACGTGGTTGACGACCTGCTGGCAAGCCTGGCCGTCGAACAACGCCAGGAGAACGAGGTCGGCCTTCGCAACGGCGTCGTTCGGGTCACCGACCGTCTCGATGGTGCCTGCCGTGCGCCCGGATCGTGTCCAACCGACGACGTCCCAGCCGTGGTCGGCGAGTCGTGTCGCGATCGCGGTGCCCATGCGGCCCAAACCGAGGACGGCGACCGTGTGTGGCGTGGTCATGCATGCCAGAGTGGTGCACCGTGATGGCTGCGACAAGCGCAGATTCCACAGGGCAGCCATGCGGGACACGCATACCGCCTCGGCATACTTGCGCCATGGAGTTGACCGCGTGGCGGACGTTCGTGACGGTGTGCCGGCTCGGGTCACTGTCGGCAGCGGCCGCCGAACTCAACCACTCGCAGTCGGCCATCTCCCGACAGATCGCCGGGCTGGAGCGGCAGCTCGGCGTACCCCTGATGGAGCGTCATGCGCGCGGAGTGCGTCCGACGCCGGCCGGCGAGGTGTTCCGTCACCACGCCCTGACTGCGCTCAACGAGGTCGACCGCGCCGTCCGCGCCGTACGAGACGTTCGTGACGGGGTGCCCAGCCGACCGCTGACCGTCGGCGCGACACCCTCTCTGGCCGCCGGGATCGTGCCCGCGGCAATCCGCCGCCTGCTGGAGACGGCCGCCCCCCTCCGCTGGAGCCTGTCACCCGGGCTCAGTCCGGAGCTGCACGCCCGCGTACTCGCCGGCAGTCTCGACGTCGCTGTCGTCACCGACGCGCCACCGGGGCTGCACCACGACCCGCGCGTCGACCACCGGTTCCTGGGGATGGACGAGATGGTCGTCGTGTTACCCGTGGGCCATCCGCAGGCCGGGCCCGGGCCGGTGCGCATTCAGGAGCTGGCTGACCAGACCTGGGTCGAGGACAACGACGGATCGGCGGCGCTGCTGCGACAGCAGGCCGCCCGCGCCGGAGTCACCGCCCGCATCGACCTCGCCGCGGCCGACCTGCCCAGCAAGGTGGCCCTGGTCGCCACCGGTCATGCCATCGCGCTCATACCCGGAGTGCTGACGTGCGCGCTGCGGACCGACGTCACCACAGTGGCACTCGTCGATGCTCCGACCCGCGGCATCTACACGATCACACCCCGCCACGACCCGCACCCATCAGCAGCGCCCCTGCTCGACCAGCTCGCTACAGCGTTCGGGCTCGGTGGTAGACGCCCGAGGTGATATCCACTTGGGCCGTGACTGCCAATCGTGGGCCAGGATGGCGAAGACGAGTCGGTCGGCCCAGTCTCCCCGGAACAGGTGCTCTAAACATGACGTGCCTCCCCGGTGGACAGCCCTGATTCCGACATACGTTTCTCTTCCCGCCGCCTTCGAGGGCGGTAGGCGACAGCGCGGAGGGCAGCAGCGCCGTCTCGCCCGCGTCGATCAGTACGTAGCTGACGCCGTACGCGCAGGAAACCAGGAAGATGAGCCACGTCTGACCTGGTCCGCGAACCGTGAGGAGGCTGAGTAGAGCAGCGGCCAGAGCGAGGTTGACCGCCATGACCAGCGTTCGCCTCGGCGCTCGGTCGAGCAGGCCGCCCAGCCACGGGCCGGCGAGGACCGGGGCGTACACGCAGAGCCCGGCGAGGGCGGCGAGGCCGGTGGAACCCGTGAGGTCCAGGATCCAGATCCCGGCCACCAGCGACATGGCGCTGCTGCCGAAGCCGGACAGCAGCGAGATCGCCACGAACAGCCCGGCGTTCCGGCGCATGAGCCCTCCAAGGTTGAGTCGAGATGACTCAGATCCTTGATGTTGAGCGAGGCTCAGGCAAGCTCTTCCAGAGCTGTCAAGGTTTCGTTGACAAAAGGTCGTCGAGCCGTGCGGCGATGGCCCGCACCGGAGCCGGCAACCGTTCGCCGTCCGCTTGGCGCAGGTCGACCGCGAGCAGCGTTGCCAGCGCATAGAGCGGACTCGGGTCGGCGTCGAGGGCGGCCTCCGCGGTCTTGCGGACGAGAGTCGCCCGCCCGAACCGGGCGTCCCACCGCCGGTCGGTGTCGATCCAGCGCTGGAGGTCGGACACCGCACCCCGTATCGCCGCGATCCGCGCCGAGTACCCCAGGTCGCGTTCGTGCCGCCGCGATCGTCGTACGACCGCCAGGCGTTGCCGGCGTTGCTCCGCGGCCTGCCGACTGCCGAGGCCGAGCGCGGCGGCGATCTGTACCCAGGTCGCACCCGCGTGCCGCGCGCGGTCGATCAGTTCCAGCTCACGCTCGTCCAGCCGTGCCCGGTCGGCCGTGACGCCGGCCAGCTCAGTCACCTCGGGTGTCATCTGTCAACGTTACATTGACAACGGATCCTGTCACGAACGCCATCGACGGACGGCCTCAGGGGCAGCGCCACGGCACCCGTGGTGGCCCGGCAATCCGTTACCGCTCTTCGTCCTCGTTGCCCCAGGGCAGTTGTTGCCAGAGTTCGGGGTGACGGGTGAGCGTGATGAGCCGCCGTTCCAGTCGTCGGAACTCGGCATCGCGCCCGGCTCCGCCCCAGAGCGGCGCGCTGCTCATGCCGTCGGCTGCGGCGGTCACCACGGTCATCACGTCGATGGGGAGACCGTCGGCCCGCAGCTCGGCGATGAGCTGCTGGGTGTCGGCGTCGACCAGTTCGGCGACCGCCGGAATGGTCGTCAGCTGGGCGACCAGGGCAATGGTCCTGCGGGTGGTGATCTCGTCCTCGGCGGGGGCGAGCCAGGCCCGGACGTACGCCCGCGTGAGGCGGCCGGGCTCGTGGTCCGCCGGGTCGAGCCGGCTTTCGATGTCAGCACGGTACGCGGCCAGCAGGTCCCGGGCGAGTTCCAGGATCAGCTCGTCCTTGCTGGCGAAGTGGTAGATCAGGCCGCCCTTGGAGACGCCGGCCTGGCGGGCGATGTCGTCCAGGGTGGCGTTGACGCCGCGCGTGCGGATGGCCTCGCCGGCGGCGTCGAGGAGCGCCCGCCGGGTGTCCCCGGGTGACCGGCCGGCGGTTCGTCCCATGTGCGGTGGCCTCCTCGGTGGTGGTGGCGGGGGAACAGGCTATCGGGAGCCGCGCGGCGAGGGGATCAGCCACCAGGCGAGGGCCGCCGCGGCGAGGGTGAGGCCGGCGGCGACCAGCGAGGTGGTCTGCATGGCGGTGACGAACGCGTCCCGGGCGGCCTGGGCGGGTGCGCTGCCCGGTTCGAGGACGGCGAGGGCGGAGCCGAGGGAGTCCTCAGCGCGGGCCCGCACCGTCTCCGGGAGCGTCTCGGGCAGGGTGAGCTTCGAGCGGTAGACGGCCGTGACCAGCGAGCCGAGCACGGCGATGCCGAGCACGACGCCGAGTTCGTTGGCGGTCTCGGTGACGGCCGACACGGAGCCCGCCTTGCGGGGCGGCGCGGCGGAGAGGATCGCGTCGCCGGCCAGGGTCATCGACAGGCCGACGCCGAGACCGACGGGGGCGAGGCAGAGCGCGAGCCACACGTACGATGCCTGGCCCGCCGCAGGCGCGACGAGTGCCAGCCCCGCGGCGGCGACCGTGAGGGCGACGGCGATCGCGCGGCCCCGGCCGAGCCGGGCGACGGCGACGCCGACCAGGGCCACCACGACGACCGACGCGATGGTCGCGGGCAGCTCGGCGACACCTGCCTGGAGCGGGGAGAAGCCGCGGGCGAACTGGAGGTACTGGGAGAAGAAGAAGAGCAGGCCGACCAGCCCGAAGATCGAGACGACGTTGGCGGCCACCGCGCCGGAGAAGGCGGGGCTGCGGAACAGGTCGACGTCGAGCATCGGATTGGGCAGGCGGCGCTGCCGGCGCACGAAGAGCGTGCCGGCGACCAGGCCGATCACGACGCCGGCCACGATGATCGGGCTGACGCCGGAGGATGCCAGGTGGGTGATGGCGTAGACGATCGGCACGACGGTGAGCATCGACAGCACGGCGGAGAGGCCGTCGAAGCGGCCCGGGTTCGGGTCCTTGGACTCGGGCAGCAGCAGGACACCGGAGATCACCACGACGACCATGACCGGCAGGTTGATCAGGAAGACGGAGCCCCACCAGAAGTGTTCGAGCAGGAAGCCGCCGATCATCGGCCCGGCGGCGGAGCCGGCGCCGAAGGCGGCCGACCAGACGGCGACCGCCCGGGTGCGCTCCGCGTCGTCCGGAAAGATGTTGCGGATCAGCGAGAGCGTCGACGGCATCAGCGTCGCGCCGGCGACGCCGAGCAGCAGCCGGGCCACGATCAGCGACTCCGCGCTGGTGGCGAACGCCGCGAGCAGCGAGGCCAACCCGAACAGGGCCGAGCCGGCCAGCAGGATGCGCTTGCGGCCGAGCCGGTCGGCGAGGTTGCCCATCAGGGCGAGCAGGCCGGCCAGGGCGAGGGAGTAGACGTCGCCGATCCAGATGATCTGCTCGGCGGTCGGCGAGAGGCTCTCGGTCAGCGACGGCACCGCGAGGGCGAGGACCGTGCCGTCGATCGCGAGCAGCAGTACGGCGGCAGAGAGCACGCCGAGCGCGGCCCAGCGACGCGTCGGCGACAGGGCAGAGGTAGGCGAGGAGGTCATGGCCACCTCGAAACTGTACTGACCAGTCGGTAAAGTTTGCAAGCCGCAGGGCGGCCTCGGAACCGCAGAGAGAGCAGCATCTCCTGATCATGCCTTGGCCCCTGCCCACACCGGCGGCGAACCGTTCACCAGCAGGAACGGTCTCGCCGCCGGGTGTGCTGACCTCGTGGAGCGGGGCGTCGAGTGCGGCCCAGGGGCGTCAGCCCTCTGCTGTCGCCGCGCGGGACCGCCACTCGTGGGCCAGGACGGCGAAGACGAGTCGGTCCGCCCACTCGCCCCGGAGCAGGTAGCTCTCGACATGGCGCGCTTCCTGGCGCATGCCGATCCGGGTCATCAGGCGGGCGGACGCCTCGTTGCGGCCGTGGCACCGGCCGTAGACCCGGTGCAACCCGAACTCGTCGAACCCCCAGTCCAGGAGCGCCGTCACGGCTTCCGTCGCCAGCCCCCGTCCCCCATGGTCGGGGTGGAAGACGTACCCGAGTTCGGCCGTGCGGTCGAGCCGGCTGCGCCAGACCAGCTCCACGGTTCCGATCACCCCGGCGTCGGTGGACACGGCCAGGGTCAGGCAGTCGCCCTCCGCGCGCAGCGCGTCCTCGCCGGCCATGGCGAGCACCGACGAGCGTGACTGCTCGCGGGTACGCGGCTCCGCGCCGAGCATCCAGCGCACGACGTCGGGGCGGCGCTGATAGGCGTACACGTCGTCGAGGTCGTCCAGCGTGACCGGGCGCAGGGTGAGCCGCGCGGTGCGAATCGGGTACGTCGGCCGGAACATCACGCGATCGTAGGGGAGCCGGAGCCTGCTGGCCTCTCGATATCCCGCGGCTCAAGGTCCCGCTCATCTTCACGAGTCGGCCGCATGCGCCACCAACCCAGCCAGGGGTGGGCCCGTGGAGACGACGAAGCGCCTCTATGGTGGACCGATGGCATCGGTCAAGCAGATCCAAGTCACCTTCGACTGCGCGGAACCCGAGCGCGTCGCTCGATTCTGGTGCGAGGTGTTGGGGTACGTCGTACCGCCGCCACCGGAGGGGTTTGCTACCTGGGACGATTTCGATCGCGCGCAGCCGCCTGAGCGACAGGGCGCAGCTTTCGCATGCAACGATCCCTCAGGCGTGGGCCCGCGACTGTACTTCCAGCGCGTTCCCGAAGGCAAGGTCGTCAAGAATCGGCTGCATCTTGACGTGCGGGTCGGCACCGGGCTCGTGGGTGAGGAGCGGCTTGCCGTACTTGAGGCCGAATGCGCACGGCTGATCGCGCTCGGCGCGGCACGCGTGCGACTGCTGCGTGCCGATGGCGAGAACGAGTCGTGCCTCGTGATGCAGGACATCGAGGGCAACGAGTTCTGCCTCGACTGAGTGGCCGCACGCCGGGCCCCCCGATCGTGATCGGGGGGCCCCACATGGTCTCTACCTCTGCCCGCTGTTCACGCCCGACGGAGTGCGGAGCGGCCCGCGAAGCGCGCCGAGTCGCCCAACTCCTCTTCGATCCGGATCAGTTGGTTGTACTTCGCCGTGCGGTCGGAGCGGGAGAGCGAGCCGGTCTTGATCTGACCGCAGCCGGTCGCCACCGCCAGATCCGCGATGGTGGTGTCCTCCGTCTCGCCCGAGCGGTGCGACATGACAGCAGTCCAGCCCGCCTGATGGGCCGTGGCCACCGCGGTCAGCGCCTCGGTCAGTGTCCCGATCTGATTGACCTTGACCAGGACCGAGTTGCCGACGCCGGTGCGGATGCCCTCGCGCAGCAGCGTCTCGTTGGTGCAGAACACGTCGTCGCCGGTGAGCTGACAGCGGTCGCCGACGCGGGCGGTCAGCTCGCGCCAGCCGTCCAGGTCGTTCTCCGCCATCGGGTCCTCGATGGAGACGACCGGGTAGGCGTCGATGAGCTTGGCCAGGTAGTCGGCCTGCTCGGAGGGGGTGCGGCGCACCCCCTCGCCCGCGTAGTCGTACATCCCGTCGCGGAAGAACTCCGACGACGCCGGGTCCATGACCAGGCCGATGTCCGTGCCGGAGCGGTAGCCGGTGCGCTCGATGGCGGTCATCACGAAGTCGAGCGCCTCCTCAGCGGTACGCAGCGCGGGCGCGAAGCCACCCTCGTCGCCGACGCCCGTGGAGTGCCCGGAGGCCAGCAAATCGCGGCGCAGGGTGTGGAAGACCTCGCTGCCCATGCGAACGGCTTCGGCGAAGGTGTCCGCGCCCACGGGCGCGATCATGAACTCCTGGAAATCCAGCGGATTGTCGGCGTGGGCGCCGCCGTTGATGATGTTCATCATCGGCAGCGGCAGGAGGTGGGCGTCGGCGCCGCCTAGGTAGCGGTAGAGGGGCTGGCGGTGGGCCGCCGCGGCGGCCTTGGCGGCGGCGAGGGAGACGCCGAGGATCGCGTTGGCGCCGAGCCGAGACTTCGTGGCGGTGCCGTCGAGGGCGACCAGCGCGGCGTCGAGACCCGCCTGATCCGCCGCGTCCCGGCCGCGCACGGACGCCGCGATCTCCCCGTTGACGTGGGCCACCGCGCGGTCGACGCCCTTGCCGTGCCAGCGCGCGGAGTCTCCGTCGCGCAGTTCCACGGCCTCCCTGGCGCCGGTGGAGGCGCCGGAGGGGACAGCCGCGCGCCCCAGGGACCCGTCCGCCAGGACGACGTCGACCTCGACCGTGGGGTTGCCCCGGCTGTCGATGATCCGGCGGGCGGTGACGGTCTCGATGGCGGCGTTGACGGTTCCGACTGCCTTTGCGGACATGGGAGTTCCTTCCCGTTGTCGTGTGCCGTGGCCCCGGCTGCGACAACGCTGGCGCTGAACCCGACGACGCCAAACCATACAGCAATGCTGTTCAGTGTTGCTGTGCAGGTCAGGTGCACAGGTTTGCTGACCAACGGGGTAAAGTGCCCTATGCCCACCTCGGAAGCTGCCGCCATCGCCGCCGAACTGCGCACCGCGATGGGCAAGCTCACCCGACGCGTCAAACACGAGGACCGCATCCCGCTGGGCCAGGTTGCCGTGCTCGGTGCACTCGACCGCGACGGCGCCATGACCACCAGCGATCTCGCCGCCGATCAGCGCGTACGCCCCCAGTCGATGGCCCGGGCGGTGGGGCTGCTCATGGAACAGAATCTGATTACGCGCCGGGCGCACCCCACGGACGGCCGCAAGTCGCTGATCGAGCTGTCGGACGCGGGCCGGGCCGCGCTCGAAGCGGAGCGCGGTCGCCGGGCCGGTTGGCTCGCGCAGGCTATCGAGGCCGAACTCACGGATGAGGAGCGGGCGTTGCTGGGACGGAGCTCGGCCCTGCTGGAGCGGCTCGCCACACGCTAGTGCCCTGCGCCTGAAGTTCGCCTGATAAGTGGGCAGGGTGGTGGGATGCCGAGAACCGGGCGTCCCACTGCGCCCCTGACGCTGACCGACGAAGAGCGAGTGACGTTGACGCGGTGGTCACGGCGGGCGAAGTCGTCGCAGGTCCTGGCGATGCGTTCACGGATCGTCCTGGCCTGTGCTGAAGGTGCGTCGAACACCGATGTCGCAGGGGATCTCGGGGTGCATTTGTCCACGGTGGGCAAGTGGCGGCGGCGGTTTCTGAAGCTACGGCTGGACGGGCTGGTGGACGAGCAGCGACCAGGGCGCCCACCGTCGATCAGCCTCGACCAGGTCGAGGACGTGGTGGTGACGACGTTGGAGCGGACTCCGCGCAACGCCACCCACTGGTCACGCACGTTGATGGCCGAGAAGTCGGGATTGTCGAAGTCCACGATCGGACGAATCTGGCGGGATTTCGGCCTCAAGCCACACCGGAGCGAGACCGTCAAACTGTCCACGGACGCGCTGTTCATCGAGAAGGTCGTCGACGTCGTCGGCCTCTACCACAACCCACCCGAGCGGGCCGTCGTGCTCTGCGTTGACGAGAAGAGCCAGATCCAGGCCCTCGACAGGTCCCAGCCGGTCCTGCCGATGATGCCCGGCATGCCCGAACGGCGTACCCACGACTATGCCCGCAACGGGATCACCAGCCTGGTCGCCGCGTTCAACATCGCCGACGGTCACGTGATCGGCGAGTTGCATCGCCAGCACCGCGCCGTCGAGTTCAGGAAGTTCCTGACCACGATCGACAAGGCGGTGCCGGCCGAGTTGGATGTGCACCTGGTCTGCGAAAACTACGGCACCCACAAGACCCCGACCGTGCGGGCCTGGCTGGCGAAACATCCCCGGTTCCACATGCACTTCACCCCGACCGGCTCGTCCTGGATCAACCAGGTCGAACGCTGGTTCGGCCACCTCGCAGAGCAGAAGATCCGCCGCGGCGCACACAAGAGCGTCCAAGCCCTGGAAGCCGACATCCGCTCCTGGATCGCCGACTGGAACCGCGACCCACGGCCGTTCACCTGGACCAAGACCGCCGAAGAGATCCTCGAATCAGCCGCACAATTTTGTAGGCGAATTTCCGGCGCAGGACACTAGAGATCCGGCGCAGCCCGAGCTCGCCGAACCCCCAGTCGAAAAGCGCCGTAACGGCCTCCGGACCCGTACCTGTCAGTTTGGTAGTCGTCAGGACACGGGCTCCAGCCGGTCATGGTCCCGGCTGAGCGTGAAGCGTAGTGGCCCGCCGACCCCATCAACCTGCCAGCCTGCGGCGAGCGCCGCCTGGATCAGTTCCGCGACCAACTGCGGCGTGACCGGGGCCAGGGCGAAGACCTCGGCCACCCGGTCCGGCGGCGCGGTGATGATCGGTCCATAGTTGAGCCACGGGTCGTCGAAGGCCACCTGGACCTCCAACTGCGTGCCTCGTCCGGTCGCGATGTGCCGGACCATGACTGCGACGTGACCGGCGTCGACGTGCCGGACCACCCATTGGTAATCGACGCCGTCGACGCGAATCATCCGCTTGCGAATCCTGGCCATGGTGCGAGGGTAAGGCCGGCGGGCTCGTTGACGTGGGGTCGGCAGGGTTGACTACGGTTGCTTTCGAGCATCGCTCCGGCGAGACCCCCATCCGAGGCGAGAGTGGGCACAGGACGTTGACCGAGCAGCACATCCCCGCACCGCGCACCGGTAGCCACGACGCCGTCCTCCGCATCGTCGCCGACGTGCTGAAGGTGCCGCATGTCGCGGCGGCCGACAGCTTTTACGACTTCGGCGGCACGTCCCTGCAGGCCATGCGGATCTGCGCCCGGATCGGCAAGGAACTGGGCGTGCGCATCAGCCCGGAGGTCCTGTTCGACAGCGACACCCTGGCCGACGTCATCTCGGCGACCGGGGCCTGAGCACCGCACCCCATCTCGCGCGACGCCCCATCCCTGTCGGACGTTCGGGAGTCAACTTCGTGCCGCACCCCCTGCCCGCAGCTCCACGGCTCATCCACGAAGCGGTGGCCCACCAGGCTCGCCTGCGTCCCTCCGCCATCGCGCTCGCCCACCGCGACGAGCGCGTCGACTACGCGACCCTCGACGCCGCACCCCCGTCGGCGTACGTCGACAGCGCCGCTGCCGCCACCGTCTTCTTCACCTCGGGCAGCACCGGCGTACCCAAGGGCGTCCTCTCCCCGCACCACGCGACCACCCGGCTCTTCCCCGGGCGCGGCTTCGCGGACTTCGGGCCCGGCCGGGTGGTGCTGCAGGCCGCCCCGGTCTCCTGGGACGCCTTCAGCCTGGAGCTGTGGGGCCCGCTGACCAGCGGTGGCACCTGCGTCATCGCGGACGCGGACTATCTCCTCCCCGCCGACCTCGCCGACCTCGTCGTTGCGACCGGGCTGGACACCGCCTGGCTGACCTCCTCGCTGTTCAACTTCCTCGTCGACGAGGACGACCCGGATCGCCCCTGCCTCGCCGGCCTGCGCCAGGTCATCACCGGCGGCGAGCGGCTCTCACCCACCCATGTGGAGCGATTCCTGACCCGGTACCCGGACTGCGCCCTGATCAACGGCTACGGGCCGGCGGAGAGCTGTGTCTTCGCCACCACCCACCGGGTCAGCGCGGCGGACTGCGATCGCCCGGGCGGCATCCCGCTCGGCGTCCCGGTGCCCGAGACCACCGTGCACATCCTGGACGGGGACCAGGTCGCCGCGCCGGGGGCGGTGGGTGAGATCTGCCTCGCCGGTGCGGGGCTGGCCCTCGGCTACGTCGGTGACGCCGATGCCACTGCCGCCGCCTTCACCCTCGTCCCGCTCGGCGGGGCGCCCGTGCGCGTGTACCGGACGGGGGACCTGGGCTTCCTGGACTCCGCCGGGGTGCTGCACTTCCGGGGCCGGACCGACTTCCAGGTCAAGATCGCCGGACACCGGATCGAGCCGGGCGAGATCGAGAGCGCCGCACGCCGGATACCCGGGATATTCTGCGGCTGGCGGCCCGGCACCGCAGCGTGCCGGTGCACCACGTCTCCACCGTCGGCGTGTACCCGGGGAACGGGGACCACCCGATCGGTCCGGAGCATCCCACCGGTCCGGCGGAGGCCCTGGAGCACGGCTACCCGCAGAGCAAGTGGGTGGCCGAAGGGCTGATCGAGGCCGCCGCGCCCGGTCCCTGCCCGCCACCGTCTACCGGCCCACCCGGATCGCCGGGCACAGCCGCACCGGCGCCTGTCAGCGCGGCGAGTACCTGTGGCTGCTGCTCAAGGGCTGCGTCCAGGCCCAGGCCGCGCCCGCCGGGGTGGACGCCGCCTTCGACCTGGTGCCCGTGGACTACGTCAGCGACGCCATCGTCACCCTGTCCCGGCAGCCTGCGGCGGCCGGCCGCACCTTCCACCTGGCCGCCGGGCGGCTGCTGCGGCTGGACACCGCGCTGGGCTGGCTGCGGTCGAGAGGCTACGCGCTGCCCGAGGTCGACCCGGGGGAGTGGCTAGACCGGATCGGCGCCGACGCGGGCAACGCGGCGTTCCCGCTGCTGGGCACGCTGGCCGCGGAGCTGACCGGAGCCGGCTCGGAGGGCGGCCTGGTCTTCGACCCCAGCGCCACCGACGCCGCCCTGGCCGGCTCCGGCGTGTCCCGCCCGGAGGTGGACGAGGCGTTGTTCGGTGCCTGCGTCGGGTACTTCATCCGGACAGGGTGGCTCCCGGAGACAGTCGAGCGCTGATGCGGGCCGGGGAGCGATTGCGGATGCGCGTCTTGGTGGCTCACCCGGCGGTGTCAGCCGGATCGGAGCTCGCGACCCGGCCCCCGGTCAGGACGGTGTGACCCGGTCCCTCGGTCAGGACAGCCGGCGGCGGAGCCACCAGAAGCTGACGATCGCCAGCGCGGCGGCGAGGGCCACGAAGACGGCGGTCTCGGCCAGCTGCAGCGTCCAGTACTGGCTGTCCGGGTGGTAGACGACGTCCTGGCGCAGGCCGAGCGTGCCGACCCAGTCGGCGCACGAACCGTGCGGCGCGTCGGGGCTGCACCGGGCCGGGTCGGACGGCCCGGTGAAGACCTGGCCGCTCGGGGTGATCGGGCGGTTGGTGATCGTCCAGGCGTTGGTCACGTCGTTCGGCTCGATCACCATGTTGCGGCTCCGGTCGATCATCAGCGCGTCCAGGTTGTCCATGTCCAGTGGCGGCGTCTCGTGCCGGGCCGGCGCCAGGTGGGTACGCAGCCACAGCGGCATCGCGGCCACCGTGGCGGTGTAGACCGCCAGCGTGCCGGCCATCGCCGGGACTGTGCGGCGGATCAGCATCCCGACGGTGACGCCGAGGGTGAAGGCGAACAGCGCGTACCCGACCGGCACGATGCCGCGGGCGCCGAACACCAGCGGCGTGATCCGGTCCGCCGCAGCGCTGTCGACCCGGCTCGCCCAGGCGGTGACCGCCCAGCTCAGCAGGCCGGTCGTGGCGGCGGTGGCGGCACCGACCAGGCCGAGCTTGGTGGCGAGCCAGCGGGACCGGGTGATCGACTGGTTCCAGGCCAGTCGGTGGGTGCCGGCCTCGATCTCGCGGGCGACCAGCGGCGCGCCCCAGAAGATGCCGATCAGCGGTGGTGCGGCGTACATGATCGCCAGCGTGACGTAGTAGATCGTGCCGCCGGCGCTGTTGTCGAACCGGGTGAGGAAGGCCTCGATGGCGTTGCCGCAGTCGCCCTGGCAGGCGGCTACGCCCGCGTACAGGTCGGTGATGGTGTTGGCGCTGACCAGCAGCACGGCGGCGAGAACGGCCAGAGCGACCGCGGCGACAGCAGCCGGGGTGCGGAACTGGCGCCAGGTGAACCAGATCATCGGGAGATCTCCAACTCGGGCCGGTGCGCCTCGATGGAGCGCGACAGATAGGCCAGGACCACGTCTTCGAGGGTGAGTTGTTCGACGGTCAGCGAGGTGTCCTCGATCGGCACGACACTGCGCACGATGAACGTGGACTGCCGTTCGGTGAAGCTGTGCTCGATCATCTCGGCGCCGGCGGGCAGGTCCGCGGCGTTCCGGCGGGCGCCGGTCAGCCGGTAGTGGCTGCCCATCAGCTCCTCGATGTCGCCGGCGACGCGGACCCGGGACGCGGTCAGCACGATCAGGTAGTCGCAGACCCGCTCCAGGTCGGACACCAGGTGAGAGGAGAGGATCACGCTGCTGCCGTGCTCGGCGGCGTGCGCCATCAGGCCGCGCAGGAACTCCCGCCGGGCGATCGGGTCGAGGCTGGCCACCGGCTCGTCCAGGATCAGCAGCTCGGGACGCTTCGCTGCGGCCATGGTCAGCGCCAACTGGGCGCGCTGGCCACCGGAGAGTCGGCCCGCCTTCTGCGCCGGGTCCAGGCCGAGCTGGGCGATTCGCTCATCCGCCAGCGCCTGGTCCCACCGCGGGTTGGTGCGGGCGCCGAAGCGCAGGTGGTCGGCGATGGAGAGGCCGGCGTAGGTGGGCGCGTCCTGCGCCACGAAGCCGACCTTCGCCAGTTGGCCCGGTCCGTCGCCGGGGCGGCCGCCCAGCACGGTGATCCGTCCGGCGGTGGGCGTGAGCATGCCCACCGTGAGTTGGAGCAGGGTGGTCTTGCCGGCGCCGTTCGGGCCGACCAGCCCGACGACCCGGCCGGGCGGCACGTCGACGGTGCAGTCGGCCAACGCCACGCGGCGCCCGTAGCGCTTGGTCAGGCCGTCGGCCTGCAACACCGGGTCGGTCATGCGGACTCCTGAAACTGGGAGCGGAAGGTGGTCGCGAACAACGCCTCGATGCTCTCCGCGTCGAGCCCGGCCGCCTGCGCCCGGCGCAGCCAGGCCCGCAGTTCCTCGCGCAGCGGCTCGACCGCGGCGGCCTCGTCGTTGAGCGTGCGGGCCACGAAGGTGCCGACACCGGGGCGGGCGGCTACCAGGCCCTCGTACTCAAGCTCCCGGTAGGCCTTGAGCACCGTATTCGGGTTGATCGCGACGGAGGCGACCACGTCCTTGATCGTCGGGAGTCGGTCACCCTCGCGCAGCAGTCCGAGGCGCAGGGCGTGGCGCACCTGCCGGATCAGCTGCATGTAGGGCGCGACGCCGGAGCGACCGTCCAGATGAAACTCGATCATGTCTCCCGCATTCCTCTAGTCTCGTAGGACTATAGAACGCGGCGGGCGGGTGGCGTCAAGGCTCGCGCTGCTGGGTTCCAGCTGGGAGTCGCGCCGGAGGGCTCAGGGTTCGGGAATCGGAGCAGCTCACGCGGGTTGAACGCCATTCAGCGCCGATTGGGAGCGCCCCGCTGCTCCCAATCTGCTCCCAACGCCCCCGCCCGGCAGCGGCCAGTCGAGAGCGCTGTCATGCCGATGGGTGGATGGTCTGATGGATGATCGTTGGTGTGTTGGTTGGTGACGGCGGCCAGTCCAACGGTGCCTACGGTTACGGGGTGCGGAACGCAGCCTAGATCGCAGGCGCGCGCCGTGCCCTACCGTTGTCCGCACCCGATAACATGCATGTCTGTGGATGAACTTTCGATTGAGCAGCGGGCGGCAAAGCTCCTTGATGGTGATGACGTTGACAAAGATGATCTACGCTTCTTCTTGTCGCGCCTCTTGCAGATTCAGGAGGACCAGGGGCGAGACGCCAGCCGAGCAGTATTACGTGGAGCCGGCCTCGGGGCTCTATTTATCATCCTGACGCACAGCAAGCTCCTGGAAGCCGAGCTGCTGGGAATGAAAATCCATGACATCTCACCCCTGAGGCTCATTATCCCAGTCGCCATGATGCTGATGGTTCTTCGCGCCGTCACCGTCCTGCGGCTCTCCACCTTCTATCGCCGCATCTTCCACGAGGTGGTCGGTAGGCACCTGCCGAGCTGGCAGGACTCCGGGCTGATACCTCTGCTCAGCCCATGGAGAGGCCCGATGTCGACTCATGCCAGCCCAACACGTCTCGACGTGAATGAGCATCCTGGAGTTGACCGCTTGCATCAGGCGGTGAGAATGGTTGACGCTTGGGCAGGCACCGCCGCTCTCGCGGGCTTTCAAATATACATATTCGTCATCCTGTTCAAGGATCCGAGAATTTCGACCATCACGGCCGCCGCTTCTCTGGGCATATCGGTGACTCTGATGTTATTTGTCGCCGCCTACCTGTGGTTCGCCAGACTGAGCAGGCACCCTTCTGTGCTAAATGGGGGCGGGGGAGAGTAGTGCTTCAGCCTGGTTGGCTGCGGGCCCGGGAAGTGACTTGCCCGAAGTCTCCAGCGTCAGGGTTCGGCCGGCCGCGCTGAAGCCAGAGTCACCCCACATGCCTTCCCGGGCTCGTCGCGAACCGTATCCAGCCGGAATCGCCCCACATTCACCGCAGGGCACGCGAACTGCCGGCGCGGTGGTCGGAGACATCAGCCAGCCTGACAAGGGGTTGGTATTCGCACATCCTCGCCCGGGGGCGTGGAGCGGCGTCGCGGGCGGCGACCGGCGACTGCTCAGCGGCGTGCCGCCGCCGGTCGCCGGGCGGCCGGGACGACGAGTGGCCCGCCCGTCTCCGGGTCGTCGATGACCCGGCAGGGCAGCCCGAACACCCGCTCCACCAGCTCGGCCGTGACGATGTCCCGGGGCGCCCCGGCGGCCACCACGGCACCGTCGCGCATCGCGATCAGGTGACTGGCGTACCGGGCGGCCTGGTTGAGGTCGTGCAGCACCGCGACCAGCGTCCGCCCCTGCTCCTCGTGCAGGGTCGCGCACAGGTCGAGCACCTCGACCTGGTGGGCGATGTCGAGGAACGTGGTCGGCTCGTCGAGCAGCAGCAGCTCGGTCTGCTGGGCCAGGGCCATGGCGATCCACACCCGCTGCCGCTGCCCGCCGGACAGCTCGTCGACCAGCCGGTCGGCGAGGTCGGCCACTCCGGTGGCGGCCATCGACTCGTCGACCACCCGCTCGTCGTCGCGGGACCACTGTCGCAGCAGACCCTGGTGCGGGTACCGGCCCCGGGCCACCAGCTCGGCGACCGTGATGCCGTCGGGGGCGGTGGACGACTGCGGCAGCAGCCCGAGGGTGCGGGCGACCTTGCGGGCCGGCTGGGCGTGGATGTCCCGCCCGTCGAGCAGCACCGTGCCGGCGGCCGGCTTCAGCATCCGGGCCAGGGCCCGCAGCAGGGTGGACTTGCCGCAGGCGTTGGGTCCGATGACGACGGTGAACGACCGGTCGGGGACGGCGACGCTGAGCCCCTCGGTGATGGTCCGCTTGTCGTACGCGAGGGTCAGGCCGTCGCCGCTG
The DNA here is from genome assembly GCF_009908295.1 of Micromonospora rubida. Classification (GTDB taxonomy): domain Bacteria; phylum Actinomycetota; class Actinomycetes; order Mycobacteriales; family Micromonosporaceae; genus Micromonospora; species Micromonospora rubida. Next base: position 572,938 of record NZ_JAAALO010000001.1, on the reverse strand, counting down.
AGCCGTGGGGTGCCGGGCTGCATCAGGGGTGCTCCAGTCTTCAGGTCGCCGGTCACAGCCGGCCCGCCTTGCGTTCGGTGGCCAGCAGCCACACCAGGTAGCCGCCGCCGAGCGCGCCGGTGACCACGCCGACGGGGAGCTGGTGGCCGGTGAAGGCGCGCTGGGCGACCAGGTCGGCGGCGACCAGCATCGCCGCGCCGAGCGCCATGGCGGCGGCCAGGTTCGGGCCGGGTGCGCGGGTCAGCCGGCGGGTCAGGTGCGGCGCGGTGAGCGCGACGAAGTTGACCGGCCCGGCCGCGGCGGCGGCGACGGAGACCAGCAGCACCGCCGCGACCAGCAGCACCGTGCGCAGACCCCGCACCGGCACGCCGAGCGCGGCGGAGGTGTCGTCGCCCAGCTCGGTCATCCGCAGCGCCGGCCCGCAGCCGAACAGCACCACCGGGACCAGCACCGCCAGGGTGACGGCGAGCGGGACGGCCTGCGCCCAGCCGCGCCCGTCGAGGCTGCCGGTGAGCCAGAGCACGGCGCGGGCGGCGTCCATGAGCTGCGCGCGGGTGAGCAGCCAGCCGTTGACGCCGGTGAGGATCGCGGCGACGCCGATGCCGGCGAGGATCAGCCGGTGGCCGTGCGCGCCGCGCGCCCAGGCCACCGCCCACAGCAGCAGGCCGGTGGCCAGGCCGCCGACCACGGCCGCGCCGGCCAGGGCGAGGGTGCTGCCGCCGACCACCACCACGACGAGTGCGCCGGTGGCCGCGCCCTGGGTGACGCCGAGGATGTCGGGGCTGCCGAGCGGGTTGCGCACGAGGGCCTGTAACACCGCGCCGCCCAGGGCGAGGGCGGCCCCGACCAGCAGGGCGGTGACCAGCCGGGGCAGCCGCAGCTCGCCGATGATGAAGTCCTCGGCCGGGGTGCCGCCCCCGGTGAGGGTGCGCAGCACGTCGGCGGGGCTCATCGGGTAGTCGCCGCCGCCGATCGACAGCACGCCCAGGGCCAGCGCGGCCAGCGCGCAGCCGACGCCGACGAGCAGGGCCCGGGCCCGGAACCGCACCGACCAGTGGCGCACCCGTACGACGGTCACGACCGCACCGCCCGGGTGCGGGTGACCAGGTGCAGGAAGAGCGGGCCGCCGAGCACGGCGGTCATGATGCCCACCTGGATCTCGCCGGGGCGGCCGAGCACCCGGCCGGCCACGTCGGCGCCGAGCAGCAGCACCGGCGCCAGCAGCGCGCAGGCCGGCAGCAGCCAGCGCAGGTCAGGCCCGGTCAGGGCGCGGACCAGGTGCGGCACGAGCAGCCCGACGAAGACCAGCGGCCCGCAGGCGGCCGTCGCGGCGCCGCAGAGCAGGGTCACCGCCACGACGACGGCCGCCCGGGTCGCGGCGGGCCGGGCGCCCAGGGACCGCGCCTGGTCGTCGCCGAGCGCGAGGGCGTTGAGCGGCCGGGCCGCAGCGAGGGCGATCACCAGCCCGACCGCCGCGAACGGCAGCACCCGGACCACGGTCGCCAGGTCGGCGCTGGCCAGCGAGCCGACGGTCCAGAATCGCATCTTCTCCAGTGAGGCCGCGTCGAGCAGCATCACCGCGCTGACGTACGAGTAGAGGGCCGCGTTGAGCGCGGCCCCCGCGAGGGCCAGCCGGGCCGGGGTGGCGCCCCGGCCGCCGCCGACGGCGTACACGAGGGCGGTGACGGCCGCCGCGCCGGCCAGCGCGAACCAGACGTACCCGTCGACGCCGGTGACGCCGAGGAACGCGGCGGCGGTGGCCACGGCCGCCGACGCGCCGGCGTTGATGCCGAGCAGCCCGGGGTCGGCGAGGGGGTTGCGGGTGACCGCCTGCATGACCGCGCCCGCCACCCCGAGCGCCGCGCCGGCGAGCAGGCCGAGCAGGGTGCGCGGCAGCCGCATCTGGCGCACCACGGCGTGCTCGGGGGAGTTGGCGTCCCACAGCCCCTGCCAGGCCTCGGCGAGGGTGAGCTGCTTCGCGCCGACCGCGAGGCTGAGCGCGGCCACGGCCGCCAGCAGCAGGAACGCGGCCAGCAGCCCGGCCAGGCGGGCCGCCGGCCGGCCGCGGCGGGGCGGCGGGGGTGGGGGCGTCGCCGCCGGAGCGAGGGCGGTCGGCGACGAGTCGATGACGGACAGTGCGAGCTCCTGTGTGGGTGGAAATCGACCGGCGACGCTGTTGACAAGCACTTAGGTTAGGGTAACTTAACCTCGCCCTTGGTCATCAGACCACCCCGGAGTGAAAGAAGTCGTCATGCCCGTACCCGTGTCCCGTCCGCGCCTGACCCGCCGAGGCCTGCTCTCCGCCGGCGGCGCCCTCGCCCTCGGCGCGCTGCTCGGCGGCTGCGGCGGCAAGGACGACGAAGCCTCCTCGCCGGCCGCCAACAGCGGCCCCTGGTCGTTCACCGACGACCGGCCCGAGAAGGTCACCCGGGACGCCACCCCGAAGCGCGTCGTCGCCTTCACCGGCGTCGCCGCCGCCCTGGTCGACTTCGGGCTCGACGCCCAGATCGTCGGGGTCTTCGGCGAGACCACCCGCGCCGACGGGTCGAAGGAGCCGCAGGCCGGCGACCTCGACGTGACCAAGGTGGGCGTGCTCGGCAACGTCTGGGGCGAGTTCAGCATCGAGAAGTACGCCGCGCTCAACCCCGACCTGCTGGTCACCCACATGTACGACCCGGGCGCCTTCTGGTACGTCCCCGACGAGAGCCGCGACAAGATCCTCGGCCTGGCCCCCACCGTCGCGATCAAGACCGCCCGGGTGCCGATGAACCGCCCGATCGAGCGGTACGCCGAGCTGGCCGCGTCCCTCGGCGCCGACCTGAAGGCGAAGAAGGTCACCGACGCGAAGGCCCGGTTCGAGGCCGCCGCCGAGTCCGTCCGGCAGGCGGTCAAGGCCAACCCCGGGATCAAGGTGCTCGCCGCGTCCGGCAGCCCAGACCTGTTCTACGCCTCCAACCCGAAGGTCAGCACCGACCTGATGTACTTCGCCGAGCTGGGCGTCGACATCGTGGTGCCGACCAAGCTGGAGCAGGGCGACTACTTCGAGGCCCTGAGCTGGGAGAACGCCGGCAAGTTCCCGGCCGACCTGATCCTGCTGGACAACCGCGCCACCGCCCTGCAGCCGGCCGACATGGCCAAGAAGCCCACCTGGGCCCAGCTCCCGGCGGTCAAGGCCAACCAGGTCACCCCGTGGGACGCCGTGCCGCGCTTCTCGTACGCCGGCGCGGCCCCGCTGCTGGAGAACCTCGCCAAGGCGATCGCCACCGCCAAGAAGGTGAGCTGAGTCGTGGCCAACGCCACCCTCGACCCGGTCGCCACCCGATTCCGGTTCTACGAGGCGCAGGTCGTGCACGCCCGCCCCCTCGGCCCGACCATGACCCGGATCACCCTCGGCGGCCCGCAGCTCACCGCCTTCGCCGGAGGCGGGCGCGACCAGAGCGTCAACCTCTTCCTGCCCCACCCCGGCCAGAGCGCCCCCGTGGTGCCGGTCGACGCCGGTGACGACTGGTTCGGGCGGTGGCGGGCCCTCGACCCGGCCGTACGGGCGGTGATGCGCTCGTACACCGTCCGCGCCCAGCGCCCCGAGGCCGGCGAGGTGGACATCGACTTCGCCGGCCACGGCGACACCGGCCCCGCCTCCCGGTGGGCCGGCCGGGCCCGCCCCGGCGACCAGGTGCTGCTGCTCGGCCCGACCGTCGCCGACAACCGTGCCGTCTGCTTCCGGCCACCCGTCGACGCCGACTGGATGCTGCTCGCCGCCGACGAGACCGCGCTGCCGGCCGTCGGGTCCATCCTGGAGTGGCTGCCCGCCGGCTCCCGCGCCCGCGCCTGGATCGAGGTCCCGCACGTCGCCGACATCCAGGACCTGCCCGCCCCGCCCGGGGTAGAGGTGACCTGGCTGGTCCGGGGCACCACCCCGCCCGGCTCCGGCCTGCTGCGCGACGCCGTCCGCGCGGCCCGGCTGCCCGGCGTCGTCCCGTACGCGTGGCTCGCCGGGGAGTCCGCCACGGTCCGTGGACTGCGCCGCCACCTCGTGCAGGAGCGCGGCACCGACCGCCGCCGGGTGGCCTTCTCCGGCTACTGGCGGTGCGGCGTGTCCGAGGACGCCCTGCGCGGCGAGGCCCCCGCCGCCGCGGCGGCCTGACCTTGACGCCGAGCGCCCCGCCTGCCGGGGTCACCGACCGTCCGACCGTGGCCCCGAGCGCCCCGCCCGCCGGGGTCACCGGCCGTCCCCGCAGCACCGCCGGCCCCGAGTCCCATCGACCGTCGAGGAACCGCATGAGCATCCCGGGTCGTCCCGCTCCCGACGTGCCGCCCGCCACCGGCGCTCCGGCGGGCCCCCGCGCCCACCTGTTGACCAACGGCACCGCCGAGCAGTACCGGCGGGTGCTGGCCGAGGGGATCGACCGGGTCAGCGCCCGGATCGCCCGCACCGACCGCCCGTTCACCGGCGTCACCCCGGCCGCGCTCGCGCCGACCGTCGCCGCCGTCGACCTGGACCGCCCGCTCGCCGACCCGGCCGCCGCCCTCGACGAGCTGGAGGACGTGTACCTGCGCGACGCGGTCTACTTCCACCACCCCCGCTACCTGGCCCACCTCAACTGCCCGGTGGTGATCCCCGCGCTGCTCGGCGAGGCCGTGCTCACCGCCGTGAACTCCTCCCTGGACACCTGGGACCAGAGCGCCGGCGGCACCCTCATCGAGCGCCGCCTGATCGACTGGACGGCCCAGCGGATCGGCCTCGGCCCCGCCGCCGACGGGGTGTTCACCAGCGGCGGCACCCTGTCCAACCTCCAGGCCCTGCTGCTGGCCCGGGAGGAGGCGTTCGCCCGTAGTGCGACGCCCCGCCGTGACCTGCTGCCCCGGCTGCGGGTGATCGCCTCCGGCGCCGGCCACTTCAGCGTGCAGAAGTCGGCCACCCTGCTCGGCCTCGACGCCGACGCGGTGATCGCCCTGCCCACCGACGCCGACCGCCGGATGTGCCCCGACGCCCTGCGCGCGGAGCTGGCCCGCTGCCACGCCGACGGGCTCACCGTGATGGCGGTCGTCGCCACCGCCGGCACCACCGACTTCGGCTCCATCGACCCCCTCGACGCCATCGCCGACCGGTGCGCCGCCGCCGGGGTCCGGCTGCACGTCGACGCCGCGTACGGCTGCGGGCTGCTGGTCTCGCCCACCCGGCGGCACCTGCTCGCCGGCATCGAACGCGCCGACTCGGTGACCGTCGACTACCACAAGTCCTTCTTCCAGCCGGTCTCCTCCAGCGCCCTGCTGGTCCGCGACGGCGAGGCGCTGCGGCACGCCACCTACCACGCCGACTACCTCAACCCGGCCCCCCGGACGACGGGGGAACAGCTGCCCAACCAGGTCGACAAGAGCCTCCAGACCACCCGCCGGTTCGACGCGCTGAAGCTCTGGCTCACCCTGCGGATGATGGGCCCCGACGCGGTCGGCGCGCTCTTCGACGAGGTGATCGACCGGGCCGACGGGGCGTGGCGGCTGCTCGCCGGCGACCCCCGCTTCGAGGTGGTCACCCGGTCCGCGCTGAGCACCGTGGTGTTCCGCTACCTGCCCACCGGGCCGGCGGCCGTGCTGGCCGACGACGCCAACCGGTACGCCCGCCGGGCCCTCGCCGCCTCCGGCGCGGCCGTCGTCGCCGGCACCAAGGTCGACGGCCGGCAGTACCTGAAGTTCACCCTGCTCAACCCCGAGACCACGCTGGACGACGTGGCGCACGTCGTCGACCTCATCGCCGACCACGCCGGCCGGTACGTGCACGAGCGGGCCACCGCCGTCACCCCCTGTCCCGTCGGCTGACCGCGAACGTGCCCACCCCCCGCCCCCGCGCAGAAAGCGAACCCATGTCCACGCACGACGTCATCGCCGTCGGACTCGGCCCGTACAACCTGGGCCTGGCCTGCCTCACCGAGCCGCTGACCGACCTGGACTGCCTGTTCCTGGAGGCCCGGGACTCCTTCGACTGGCATCCCGGGATGCTGCTGGAGGCCGTCCGGTTGCAGACCCCGTTCCTGGCCGACCTGGTCACCCTCGCCGACCCCACCTCGCCGTACTCCTTCCTGAACTGGCTCAAGGAGACCGGGCGGCTGTACCAGTTCTACATCCGCGAGCGGTTCCACCCGCTGCGCAGCGAGTACAACGCATACTGCCGGTGGGCGGCGGCGAAGCTGGCCGGGGTGCGCTTCGGCCACCTGGTCACCGCCGTCACCCACGACGAGGCCGACGACCTGTTCACCGTGCACGTGACCGTCACCGCCACCGGTGAGACCGTCACCCACCGGGCCCGGCACCTGGTGCTCGGCACCGGCACCCCGCCGCACGTCCCGGCCGCCTGCGCCGGGCTCGACGGCGACGTGGTGCACTCCTCGGCGTACCTGGAGAACCGGGCCGCCCTGCGGGAGAAGAACAGCGTCACCGTGGTCGGCTCCGGGCAGAGCGCCGCCGAGATCTACCACGACCTGCTCGGCGACATCGACACGTACGGCTACCGGCTGAACTGGGTCACCCGCTCGCCCCGGTTCTTCCCCCTGGAATACACCAAGCTCACCCTGGAGATGACCTCCCCCGACTACGTCGACTACTTCCACGCCCTGCCCGAGCCCACCCGCTACCGGCTGGAGGCCGAGCAGAAGGGGCTGTTCAAGGGCATCGACGCCGACCTGATCAACGAGATCTACGACCTGCTCTACGCCAAGAGCGTGCCCGGGCCGGTGGACACCCGGCTGCTCACCAACACCGAGGTGACCGGCGCCCGGCACGACCCGGCCACCGGCGAGTACACCCTCGGGCTGCGCAACGTCGAGCAGGAGGGGGAGTTCTCCCTGGCCACCGAGGGCCTGGTGCTGGCCACCGGATACCGCTACGCGGTGCCGGACTTCCTCGACCCGGTGCGCCACCTGCTGCGCTTCGACACCCACGGCCGGTTCGACGTGGCCCGCGACTACAGCGTCGACCACGCCGGCCGGGTGTTCCTCCAGAACGCCGGCACCCACACCCACAGCGTCACCTCGCCCGACCTCGGCATGGGCCCGTACCGCAACGCCGTGATCATCCGTGAGCTGCTCGGCCGCGAGCACTACCCGGTCGAGCGGCGGATCGCGTTCCAGGAGTTCGGCGTGCCGGCGGGGGTGGGGGCGTGACCGAGGTCGTGCACACCCGCACCGACCCACGGCTGGGCGACTTCGCCCTGCGTACCCTCGACCCGGTCGCCGACGCCGCGCTGCTGCACTCCTGGGTGACCCACCCGAAGGCCGCGTTCTGGCTGATGGCCGACGCCGACCTGGCCCGGGTCGCCGCCGAGTACGCGCGCATCGCCGCCGAGGAGCACCACGACGCGTTCGTCGGGCTGTGGCGGGGCGAGCCGGCCTTCCTCGTCGAGCGGTACGACCCGGCGCGGGTCGAGCTGGCCGGCCGCTACCCGGCCCGCCCCGGCGACGTCGGCATGCACTTCCTCTGCGCGCCCGCCGACACCCCGGTCTCCGGCTTCACCCGGGCCGTCATCACCACCGTCATGGACTGGCTGTTCGCCGACCCGGCGCACCGCCGGGTGGTGGTCGAGCCGGACGTGCGCAACACCGCCGTACACGCGCTGAACGCGGCCGTCGGCTTCGTCCCCGCCGGGCCCCTCGCCCTGCCCGCCAAGACGGCCCTGCTCAGCTTCTGCACCCGCGCCCAGTTCGCCGCCGCCACCGGCCCGGCCCCGACCAGCAGCGAAGGACCGACCACCGTGGACCCCCAGGACGCCGTCGCCCACCTCACCCCCGACACCTGGGCGCGGGCCAACCGGCTGCTGGTCCGCAAGGCGCTCGCCGAGTTCGCCCACGAGCGGCTGCTCACCCCCGAGCCCGTCACCCCCGAGCCCGTCACCCCCGAGCCCGTCACCCCCGAGCCCGTCACCCCCGCCCCCGGTGAGCCGGCCGAGTACGAGGTGGCCAGCGACGACGGCACGGTGACCTACCGGTTCGCCGCCCGCCGGCTCGCCCTCGACCACTGGCGGATCGACCCGGACAGCATCACCCGCCGCCGCGACGGCGCGGAGCTGCCCCTGGACGCCCTCGACCTGTGCGTGGAGCTGCGCGGCGCGCTCGGCCTCACCGACCGGGTGCTGCCCGTGTACCTGGAGGAGATCACCTCCACGCTGGCCGGGTGGGCGTACAAGCTGGACCGGCCGGAGATCGGCGCCGCCGAACTGGCCCGCGCCGACTTCCAGACCATCGAGACCCGGATGACCGAGGGCCACCCGGGCTTCGTCGCCAACAACGGCCGGATCGGCTTCGGCATCGACGAATACCACCGGTACGCCCCGGAGGTCGGCCGGCCCGTGCGGCTGCTCTGGCTGGCCGCGCACCGCGACCACACCACCTTCACCTGCTCCACGGACACCGACGCCGACGCCCTGCTGCGCGAGGAGCTGGGCGAGGACGCGCTGGCCGGCTTCGCCGCCACGCTGACCAGGCTCGGACTCGACCCGGCCGACTACCTGTTCATCCCCGTGCACCCGTGGCAGTGGTGGAACCGGCTCGCCGTCACGTTCGCCGCCGACGTGGCCGAGCGCCGCCTCGTCCTGGTCGGCCCAGGCCCGGACGAGTACCTTCCCCAACAGTCCGTGCGCACCTTCTTCAACGTCACCCGCCCCGAACGGCACTACGTCAAGACCGCGCTGTCCGTGCTGAACATGGGCTTCATCCGAGGGCTGTCGGCGGCGTACATGGAGGCCACCCCGGCCATCAACGACTGGCTCGCCGACCTGATCGAGCGCGACGAGGTGCTTCGGGCCACCGGGCTGACGATCATCCGGGAGCGGGCCGCGATCGGGTACCGCAACCGCCGGTTCGAGGCGGCAACCGACCGGTACTCCCCGTACCGGAAGATGCTGGCGGCGCTGTGGCGGGAAAGCCCCGTCCCCGGTCTGGAGCCGGGGTGTCGGCTGGCCACCATGGCGTCGCTGCTGCACGTCGACTCGGCCGGCGAGTCGTTCGCCGCCGCGCTGGTCGCCGAGTCGGGCCTGCCGGCGGGGGCCTGGCTGCGCCAGTACCTCGACGCGTACCTCGTCCCGCTGCTGCACTCCCTCTACGCGTACGACCTGGCGTTCATGCCGCACGGCGAGAACGTCATCCTGGTGCTGCGCGGCGGGGCGGTGCAGCGGGCAATCTTTAAGGACATCGCCGAGGAGATCGTGGTGATGGACCCGGACGCCGACCTGCCCGAGGCGGTGCACCGCGTCCGGGCCGCCATCCCCGAGGACGAGAAGCTGCTGTCGATCTTCACCGACGTGTTCTCCTGCTTCCTGCGCCACCTCAACGTCGTGTTCACCGACGCGGGGCTGCTCACCGAGGAGGAGTTCTGGCGCATGGTCGCCGACTGCGCGGCCGACTACGCCGGCCGGGTGCCGCACCTGGCCGACCGGCTGCGCCGGTACGACCTGTTCGCCCCGGAGTTCGCGCACTCCTGCCTCAACCGGCTCCAGCTGCGCAACAACGAGCAGATGGTGGACCTGTCCGACCCGTCGGCGGCGCTCCAGTTCGCCGGTACCCTTGCCAACCCCATCGCCCCGTACGCCCACCGTCCCTGACCCCGCATGCCGCGGCGGGTCCAGCCAGCCCACCTGTCCGCCCGCTCGCCCGCTCGCCCGCTTGCCCACCTGCCCGCCCGCCCGCCCGCTCGCCCGCTTGCCCACCTGCCCGCCCGCTCGCCCGCCCGCCCGCTCGCCCGCTCGCCCGCCCGCCCGCTCGCCCGCCCGCCCGCTCGCCCGCCGCCCCGCCGCTCGCCCGCCGCCCGCCGCCCGCCCGCTCTTTCACGGAAAGAGTGGCCATCTCGGCCGGAATGACCACTCTTTCCGTGAAATTGCGAGCAGGCGCAGGGCGCGGAGGTGCGGAGGCGCGGAGGCGCAGGGCGCGGAGGTGCGGAGGTGCGGGGTGCGGAGGTGTGGGGGTGTGGGGTGTGGGGTGTGGGGTGCGGAGGTGTGGGTCAGGGGTGGTGGGGGTAGGGGCGGCGGGTGAGTGTGGCGTGCAGCATCGTGGTGAGGGTGACGATGTCGAAGACCGGGAGCCCCAGCCGGGCCTGGATCGCGTGCGCGAACGGCACCAGGTCCGTGCACTCGATAACCAGCGCGCCCAGGTCCGGGTGCGCCTCGACGAGTCGGTCGACGCGGTCGAGGACCTCCCGGCCGAGGCGGTCGGCGTCGAGGGCGTCGCGGCGGCCCTCCAGCATCACCTCGCGGAACTCCGGCTGGCCGGCCATGCCGGTGACCCGCACCGGCACCGACTCCGCGCCGATCGCGGCGAGGTGGCGGGGGGTCAGCGCGTTCTCGTCGGCGACCAGCAGCCCGACCGGCCGCCCGACCATCCGGTGCACCATCGGGAGCTGGACCAGGCTGGACGACCACAGCGGCACCGACACGGCGGCGGCCAGCTCGGCCTGGAACAGCACCAGGAAGCCGCACGCGCCGGTGATGCCGGCGACCCCGGCGGCCTCCAGGTCCTTCGCCGCCGCGATGAACGGCTCCAGCAGCGTCGGGTCGGCCTCGCGGACCAGGCGCTGCGGCGTCGCCCCCTCGACCACCCGGTAGCGCACCGGGAAGTCGAAGGTGGCCGGGTTGCGGATGTGCCCGGGGATCTTCTCGAACGAGGTGTCCAGGCAGAGCACCCCGATCGGGGCGTCGTCGGTCATCGCGTACTCCCAGGGGTCGGGCGGCGGCGCGGGAAGCGGCGCCGCCAGCGGTCCACGGCGAAGGGGGCCAGGTCCAGCTCCGGGCGGACGCCGCCGACGAGCTGGGCGATCAGCCGCCCCCCGGCCGGCGCCAGGCCCATCCCGATGTGGCCGTGCCCGGCGGCCACGCAGACGTTCCGGTACGCCCCGGCGCGGCCGAGCAGCGGCAGGCTGTCCGGGGTGCAGGGGCGCAGCCCGCTCCACACCTGCACCCGGCGGTCGGTGTCCAGCCCCGGCAGGTACGACCGGACGGTGCGCGCGATGCCGTCGACCCGCCGGGGCGAGACGGAGGTGTCCATTCCGGTCAGCTCCAGGGTGCCGGCGAGGCGCAGCCGGTCGCCGAGCGGCATGACGGCGACCTTGCCCTCGCTGAGCAGGATCGGCAGCCGGGGCGGAGTCTCCGGGGCGGCGACGGTGACCGCGTAGCCCTTCGCCGGCTGGAGCATCAGTTCCAGGCCGAGCTTGCGGGCGCAGGCCACGGACCAGATCCCCGCGGCGATCACCACCTCGGCCGGGCGCAGGTCCCCCCGGCTCGTGCGCACGGCCCGGACCCGGTCCCCGGCCACCTCGAAGTCGAGGACCTCGGTGTGGGTGCGGATGTCCACACCCATGCCCCGCAGCACCCGGGCGAACTCGACGAGGAACGCCGGGATGCGCAGGGCGGCGCCCTCGGCGTTGAGCAGCGCCCCGGCCACGTCGAACTCGACGCCCGGTTCGAGGCGGGCCAGCTCGCCGGGTTCGAGCACCCGCAGCGGCACGCCCCGGGCGACGGCCGCCGGCACCGAGCGGCGGGCCTGCTCGAAGCCCTCCGGGGTCTTGCAGGCCAGCAGCATGCCCTGGGCGGTGAGGGTGTCGGCGAGCGGTCCCGCCGCGCACACCTCGTGCAGGATGGCCAGGCTGCGTTGCTTGAGCGACAGCAGGACGTCGAAGGCGGCCCGGGCGTCGTGTTCGGTGCAGACCCGGCGGAAGTGCCAGAGCCAGGCGAGCAGGGCCGGATCCCAGCGGGGCCGGATGTGGAACGGGCTCTCCGGGTTCAGCAGGTAGCGCAGGCCCTTGGCCGGCACGCCGGGCTCCGCGAGCGGCGCGGAGCCCTGGGTGCCGACGAAGCCGGTGTTGCCCGAGGAGCAGGCCGCCGGGTCGCCGACCTCGCCCCGGTCGACGACGGTGACCCGGTGGCCGTCGCGGGCCAGGAACCAGGCGCAGAACAGGCCGACGATGCCCGCACCGACCACCAGCACGTCGGGCTCGTCGCCGCTCGGGCGCGGCGCGGGTTCGTCGCCGCTCGGGCGCGGCGCGGGCGTCGTCGACATTGCCCGCGCCCTACACGCTCACGACGAAGAAGCAGGTGGGCAGGTTGAGCACCACCCGCTCGTAGATCTCGGCGGTCAGCGCCAGGCCGGGGTCGGCGAACGTGCCGGGCGGCGGCTCGGCGAAACCGATCTTCGAGCGGCCGGCGTCGAACAGCAGCGCGCCGTGGCCGAAGTCGCCGACGATCGCGGTGCCCGGGTCGACCAGCCGGGTCCGGACGATGAACACGCCGTTCTCCTCGACGTCGCGCATCAGCGTGCCGGAGCCGAGCAGCCGGTAGTAGTCCGCCGGGTTGATGATCAGCCCGTCGGCGGTGCTGCCGTTCTGCTCCACCTCGTTGCAGGCGGACAGGATGGTGGAGCCGAACGGGCCCGGGTCGGTGAGCCGGGCGATCTCCGGCATGGTCAGCAGCCCGCCCTCGCCGCGCAGGATGGTGACGTTCTCGGCGGTGGCCAGCCGCACGACGAGGCGGTAGTTGATGAACTCCGCGAAGCTCGTCGGGTCGTCCCACAGCCCGTCCGGCACCTGCACCCACGCCTTCGTGGTGAACAGCGGCGGGATGGGGGAGCGGTGGAAGTGGTTGGCCGCCTCCCGGCGCAGGTCGGCGCCGTCGACCGCCGGGTCGTCCGGGAGGGCCCGGCTCTCGTGCCAGTAGAACTCCTGCGGGTCCCGGGACAGGTCCACCACCTTCAGCACGTTCCGCGACGGGTAGCGCGGCTTGCGCCGGGAACTGGTCAGCGAGTCGGTGATGGTGACGTCGTACTCGACGCAGGTGTCGAAGCCCTGCTCGGCGAAGGCGTCGGCGAAGACCTGCCCCGGCGAGAGCTGCTTCTTCCGGTGCTCGACGACCTCGGCGATCGTCCGCTTGATGACGTCGGTTCGTTGCATGGCCTCACACCTCGTGGTCGGGTCGGACGGTCATCGCACGGCGGATCACTGGTCGGACGGTCACTGCGCGGCGGGCTTGCGGGCGACGAACATGCCCCAGCCGAACTCGCCCCGGTCGATGGCGGCCTGGATCTCCCCGCAGGACGCGGCGAAGCCGAGGATCCACTCCCGGGCGGTGGGGTCGTCGGTGGACGCGGCCCGCTGCCGGGCGGTCTCGCCGAGCACCCGGTACGTCTGCCGGATGTGCGCGTCGAGGTTGCGGGCGACCAGCACCTCGAACCCGGCCCCGGTCAGCGCCTCGGCGTACCCGTCGAGGGAGTAGCCGCTGCTCCAGCGCACCCGGTCGTAGACGTGCCGGCGGGCGGCCTCGCCGATCTCGGTGGTCGGCTGGAGGAAGTCGGTGATCGCCAGGATCCCGCCGGGGGCGAGCACCCGGTGCATCTCGGCGTGGCTGCGCGGCTTGTCTGGCACCAGGAACAGCGCGTCCTGGCTGACCACGTGGCTGAAGCTGCCCGGGGAGTACGGCAGGGCGGTGGCCGACCCGTGCCGGAAGGCGATCCCCGGCGTCCCGCGCTCGGCGCACTTGGCCTGGGCGAACCGGATCCGCTCGATGCTCAGGTCCAGCCCCTCGCCCCGGCAGCCGGTCTGCCCGGCGAGCCGGAGCAGGAAGTTGCCGCAGCCGCAGCCCACGTCCAGCACGGTCGAGCCGGCGTCGACGCCCGCCTCGGTGGCGAGCAGGTCGGAGGTCCGGTCGGCGGCGGCGTGGTAGTCGGTGTCGGCGTCGTCGGCGAAGTATCCGGTGTGCAGCACGCCCTCGCTGTCCCAGAAGCTGAGGTACGTCTGGGTGGTCTCGTCGAAGAACTCGGAGACGTCCCGCTCGGTGAAGGTGGGGCTGGTCGTGGACATCGCGCACTCCTTCGTGCTGTGCAGCCGGGCGGCGTCGCCGCCGCCCGGGTCGGGGGAGGGGTCAGGCGTAGGTGTCCTTGCGGACGCCGGTCAGGTGCGGCAGCTCCGGGCCGGTGGCGCTGGCCCCGCCGTCGATCAGGTGCACGCCCGCGGTGACGAACGAGGCCCGCTCGCTGGCCAGGAACGCGGCCACGGCGGCGACCTCCCCGGGGTCGGCCAGCCGGCCCAGCGCGCTGTGGTGGCCCATGGCGGCGAGCTGCTCCTCGACGTCGCCGTCGCCGGCCAGCCGCGCGGCGGCCCGTTCCATCGGCGGGGTGCGCACGCTGCCGGGGGCGAGCACGTTGACGGTGATCCCGTCGCGGCCCACGTCGACGGCGAGGCCCTGGGCGAAGCGGACCAGCGCGGCCCGGGTCACCCCGGAGAGGACCAGCGGGCCGATCGGCACGCTCGCGGTCTCGGAGGCGACGAAGAGCAGCCGCCCCCAGCCGGCGGTGCGCAGGTGCGGCAGCGCCGCCAGGGCCAGCCCCACGGCCGGCAGCAACACCCGGTCGACGGCGGCCCGGTAGTCGGCCACCTCGAACAGCGCGGCCGTGCCGACCGGCGGGCTGCCGCCGCTGACCAGCAGGACGTGGGCCCCGCCGAGGTCGGCGGCCACCCCGTCCACCCAGCGGCGGGCCGCGTCGGTGTCGGTGACGTCCACGCTGGTGGCGCTGACCCGGCCGGCGGCCATCCCGGCCAGCTCCCGCTCGGCGGCGGCGAGCCGGTCCGGGTCGCGGCCGCAGATCGCCACGTGCGCGCCCTCGGCGGCGAACTCCTTCGCGCAGGCCAGCCCGATTCCGCTGGACCCGCCCGCGACGAGGACCACCCGTCCCTTGAGCCCGAGATCCACGCTCGTTACCTCCCTGATTCGCTGGTCGGTGACACCCGGTCCGCCCCGCGCGGGGCGGACCGGTAGCCGTAGCGGGCGAACAGCGGCTGGGCCAGGGCCGTCGCGGCCAGCCGGTCCGCCCGGGACAGGGTGCGCCGCCAGGAGTCGTCGCGGTCCCGGATGACGGTGGCCCCGGTGCGGAACCGGTCCGGGTTGCCGGTCACCGTGTGGTTGGTGTGCAGCTCGACGGTCCGCCCGCGCACCGGGTTGCCGGCCGGGTCGGCACCGCAGAGCCGCAGCAGCGCGTCGACGGTGCCGGCCGGGTCGGCGGCGAACGACTCGTAGCGCAGCAGCGTCGACCGCTCGGGGAACCGTCGGGTGATCGCCGCCGAGGCCAGGTTGAACCCGTGCCAGTACGTGGTGCTGCGCGCCGCCGACATCGCGTAGACGTACTGCTTCGGCTCCCGCCAGGAGTGCGCCACCGCGCGCGGGTCGCGGACCAGGTGCACGTAGTACGGGGTGATGCCCGGAACGTACGGCAGCAGCGCGGCCTCGCCGGGGATCTTCGTGGTGTCCACGATGGTGTGCGCGCCGGTGCGCTCGGCGGCGGCCCGGTAGACCTCGCCCATCAGGTCGGCGTGCGCGCGGATCTCGTCGTCGTACAGGCCCCGGCGCAGCAACCGCCAGGTGTGCCGGGTGCGTACCCGGGACCGCTGGCGGTCGATCACCGTCGCGGCGTGCGCGTCCGGCGACGTCCCCGCCGGGCGGCCGACCGGCAGCACCCGCGACCAGATGTCGCAGGCGGTCAGGGGGACGCCGCAGCCGCACAGGTCGTTGACGCCCCGGCCGGTGGAGTTCCGCCACAGGAAGTGCAGCTCGCCGACGTGGAAGAAGCCGGGCACCTCGTTGAGCACGTTGCCGATGATGGTGCTGCCGTTGCGGCACCAGCCGGTGACGCACAGGACGGTCAGGTCGCTCATGCCGCGCGGGCCTCCGTCTCTCGTCCGGCGGGCAGGTCGGTGCCGGGACCGGTCGCCGGGCGGCCGATCCACACCGCCAGCACCGCCGCCGCGACGGCGCAGGCCGCGCCGACGCCGAACACCGAGGGGTAGTCGAGGGTCGCCGCGACCAGGCCGGTCACCGGCCCCCACACGGCCAGCCCCAAATCCCAGAACGAGGTGTACGCCCCGATCGCCGCCCCCTGTCGGGCCGGTTCGGCCCGGTTCATCACCATCAGCGCCAGCGACGGGTGCAGCAGGGAGAACCCGACGCCGGTGACCACGCCGCCGGCCACGGCTACGGGCAGATTCGGGGCCACCGCGATGATCACCAGGCCGACCGCCTCGCCGGCCGCCGACCAGGCCGCCACCCGGCGCGGGCCGAGCTTGTCCGGCAGGTGGCCGATGACCAGGCGGGTGAGCGCGTACACGGCGCTGAAGCAGCTCAGCACCACCACGCCGGAGCCGATCCCGCGCGCGTCCAGGTGCAGCACGATGAACGCGGCCAGGCCGGCGTACCCGGCGGCGCCGAGGGCGAGCGCGGTGCCGGGCAGCAACGCCGGGCGCAGCAGCAGCCCGCCGCCGCCCTTCGCCGGGGTGGCGGCGGGGTCCCGGTGCGGGACCGGAACCATGGCCACCAGCGCGGCGGCCAGCAGGGGAGCGGCGGCGGCGAGCGCCCAGACCGCCGTGAAGGAGACCTGTTGCAGGGTGGCCCCGAGGAAGGTGCCGGCGGAGATGCCGCCCCACATGCTCATCCCGTACAGGCCGATGAGCTGGCCGCGCCGGTGGTGCGGGGCCAGCGCCACCGTCCACACCGCCCCGGCGGTGAACAGGGCGGCCTCGCCGGCGCCGAGCAGCAGCCGCACCGCCACCAGCGCCGGCACGGTGAGCGGCAGGAAGTAGAACAGCCCGCCGCCGGCCACCACGAGGGCGCCGGTGAGCATCACGGTGCGGTGGCCGTACCGGTCGGCCAGCGCCCCGGCGACCGGCCGGACCAGCAGCGCGGTCACCGCGGTGACCGTGACGACCAGCCCGACCACCAGGTCGCCGGCGTCGTGCCGGTCGCGCAGGAACCCGGGCAGCACCGGGAGCACCGCGGTGAGGCCGAGGTAGCCGGCGAAGAGCCCGCCGAAGATGCCGACCAGGGCCAGGCGCGGCACGGCGGGGGTCGCGGCGGCCGTCATCGGCGTACCGGCTCCGCCGGCCCGGCCGACGCAGGTCCGGCGGTCACGGGTTGCGCGGCGGTCACGGGGCGCTCGGCGGGCCCGGGGTGTTCGGCGGACGCGGCGGCGGCCACCTTGCGGACCGCCCGGACCAGGTCGTCGCAGTCGTCGAGGGTCAGGCTGGACGACAGCGGCACGTCCACCGCCTCCCGCAGGTACCCGGCGGTGCGCGGCAGCATCGCCCGGATCTCGTCGAGGTCGTCGGTGTCGTACACGAACCGCCAGTTCCAGAACGCGCGGACGTTGAGGTCGTCGTCGGCGCCGATGTTGCGCGCGTCGACGCCCTCCCGGCACAGCGCGCGGGCGAACCAGCCGGCGTCGCCGCCGGGCACCCGGAACACGAACGCCTCACCGAGGTACGCCCCGGGGGCGACGGGCTGGCGGATCGCGATGCCCGGCAGGTCGGCCAGAGCTGCGGCGACGTACCCGTAGTTGCGGTGGAACAGCCGCAGCCGCTCTGGCAGCCGGGTCAGCTCGGCGCGCAGCAGCGCGGCCCGGATCTCGTCCATCCGCAGGCTCAGCAGGGGCAGGTCCAGGCCGGTCAACGGCGGCTCGCCGTCGGAAAAGTGCCGCCGCAACCGCCCCTCGTACGCGCCGGAGAGCGCCACCGCACGGGCGAACAACTCCCGGTCGTCGGTGACCAGGAAGCCGCCCTCGCCGCAGTTGAGCGCCTTGTCGGACTGGGTGCTGAACGCCCCGGCGGCCCCGAACGTGCCGAGCTTGCGGCCGTTGAGCTCGGCGCCCAGCGCCGGCACCGCGTCCTCGATCAGCGGCACCCCCATCTCGGTGGCGAACCGGGCCAGCGCCTCGGCGTCGGCGGCGAAGCCACGCATGTGCACCACGAGGATCGCGCCGATCCGGGGGTCCCAGCGGCGCCGCAGGTCGTCGATGTCCATCCGCAGATCCTGGTCCACCTCGACCAGGAACGGTCGGCACCCGGCCATGACGATGGCGCTCGGCGTGGCGACGAAGGTGAACCCGGGGCAGGCGACCAGCGAGCCCGGGGGCACCCGCGCGGCCATGATGGCCAGGGCCAGGGCGGCGGTGCCGCTGGACACCGCGAGGGCGTGCCGGGTGCCGAAGAAGCGGCACAGCTCGTCCTCGAACCGGCCGCACTCCGTCTCGTGCTGCGGCCGGTGGTCGTAGCGGAAGTAGAGGTGGCTGCGGATGGCCCGGCAGGCAGCCTCCTCGTCCTCGGGATGGACGAAGACGGCGCCCTTGTCGTAGGTCGGCCAGGGGGTGCGGCGGACCGGTGCCCCGCCATGCAGGGCGAGGCGGTCCGCCGGTCGGTCGTGGCGCGTCGCCGGCAGTTGCCGGGGCTGCGCGGGAGCTTCGTCGTTCCCCTTCACCGGCGGACTCCTCGCTCGTTGCTGGGGGTGTTCCGATGATGGATTTCCTGGCTGGACGCCGACGAGGGCCGGCGCTTCTGCGGACGCCACGAATAAACCCACTGACGTGGGAAAACGTCGCCTATCCGGAATCGCGATAATCGCCGTCCAGTGACAGCAATGATTGTCGTGGGGGTGCGGCGCGTCAACCCGTGCATTCTGCAATCTGCTTGCCCGGCGCGGCGGCAGGCGACTCGTCGTGACCGCCGGTTGCCGCCCCGCGGGCGTCGACTGACCTGGAGGACGCCACTGGGCTGGGTTGATGCGCATCGGAGCGCCTGCGATCGCGGGACGGACTGTCACCCTCCGTGCGGCCCTCCCGGCGAGGTCGGATTGCCGATTTCCCTCGAACCCGATAACTACGAATTCCCTATCGGAAAAGCAGACTTTCGGTCGCCGTCGACCTGCCGGCGCGCAAATCGGTCAACAGCCGTCAATTGCATTTTGTCCGAGCGGAACCGGAGATATGCGCTGTCGCCGCGGAATGGATTGCGCCTGGCCTCGCCGGATGCGATCCGACTCCGGGGCCGGGCTCTGCGATCCGACCTCGGGCCGGCTCTGGGCCGGGCCTTGCGGCCCGGGGAGGCGGCGGGATCCTCCACGGCCCGGCCGGCCGCCGCCGCGCGGGGATGGCGACGGGCGGGTGCCGGTCGCCCGGGATGTTTTTCGGCCGGGGTATTTACTGTTAAGAATGTTTACTTTATGTTCATCGCATCCCCCAGCGGGCGCATTCCCCCAGCTCGGCGGTTGTGCCGACGCCCGCCTCGATCCGAAGGAGCATCCACATGCGTCGAACAGTCGTCCTTCCGCTCGCGTCGGCGGGCGCCGTCGTCGCCTCGCTGGCCGTCGCGGTGCCCGCCCAGGCACACGGGTACATCTCCGGCCCGCCGAGCCGGCAGGCGCTCTGCGCCCAGAACCGGGTGCCCGACTGCGGTCAGATCAAGTACGAGCCGCAGAGCGTCGAGGGCCCGAAAGGACTGCGCAGTTGCCACGCCGGGATCAGCCAGTTCGCCGTCCTCAACGACGACGCCCGGGGCTGGCCGGCCACCTCGGTCGGCAGCTCGGTGACCTTCACCTGGACCAACACCGCCCGACACGCCACCAGCAACTGGGAGTACTGGATCGGCGGCACCCGGGTCGGCCTGGTCAACGGGGGCGGGCAGCAGCCGGGCGCCACCGTCTCGCACACCGTCAACCTGGGCGGGTTCTCGGGGCGGCAGAAGCTGCTCGCCATCTGGAACATCTCCGACACCGCCAACGCCTTCTACTCGTGCGTGGACCTCCAGATCGGCGGGGGCGGCGGCAACCCGACGCCCACCCCCACCGCGTCCCCGTCGCCGACGCGGACCCCCACGCCGGCCCCGACCACGCCGGCCCCGACCACCCCGGCCCCGTCCGGCACCTGGACCGCCGGGCAGGCGTACCGGGTGGGTGACCAGGTCACCTACGGCGGCTCGACGTACCGGTGCCTGCAACCGCACACCGCCCTGCCCGGCTGGGAGCCGCCGAACGTGCCGGCGCTCTGGACCCGGCTCTGACCCGCCCCGGGTGTGGCCCGGGACCGGGCCACACCCGCCCAGCACGGAAGGCCCCGGCACCATGAGACCTCACGCAGCCCACGGCGTGCTCCGTTGCCTCGCGGCGCTCCCGCTCGCCGCGCTCCTCGCGGTCGCCGGCTGCGCGTCCCCCGCCGCCGCCCCGCTGCCCAACGGGACCGGCGAGTCGCCCGTCGCCGGGTCGGCCCGGACCGATCCGACG
This sequence comes from Micromonospora rubida, assembly GCF_009908295.1. Lineage (GTDB taxonomy): Bacteria > Actinomycetota > Actinomycetes > Mycobacteriales > Micromonosporaceae > Micromonospora > Micromonospora rubida. The sequence continues at coordinate 552,876 of NZ_JAAALO010000001.1, read as the reverse complement.
GACGTGCCGTTCCTGACGGCGATGGTGGCCCACCACGACCGGACCCGGGTCGTCGCCGTCGAGGCGGCGGGCCGGATCGTCGACCCCGAGCTGCGTACCCTCGTCGCGGCCATCGACGCGACCGAGGCCGACGAGCTGGCCACCATGCGGCGGTGGCTGGCCGCGGCCCCGGCCGACCCGGCCGGCGGGCACGCCGGCCACCACGGCGCATCGGCGACGGCCGACCCCGACCCCGCTCCCGACCCCGAGCTCGACCGGCTGCGGTCCGCCACCGCCGCCCGGTTCGACGCCGCGCTCGTCGACGTGCTCACCGCCCACCAGCGACGGGCCGCCGCGCTGGCCCGCGCCCACCTGCCGGTGGCGGTCGGCCCCGAGGTACGCGCCCTCGCCGACCGCATCGAGCGGTCGCGCACCGCCCAGCTCAAGCTGCTGTCCGGGCTGCCGGCCGCGCGGCCTTCATCGTGATGGACGCGACCATCGCGCCGCCACCGTCTCAGGCGCCGCGGGCCATGGCGATCATGCCTTTGAGGCCGAGGCCGGCCTTCGTCCCGCCGTCGACGAGGATGTCGGTGCCGGTCAGGTACCCGGGCTGCTCACTCGCGCAGAATGCGAGCACCTCGGCGACCTCCTCGGGCCTGCCGGGTCGCTTGAGGGCCGCGAAGTCCAGCATCTTGGCGGAGCCGGACCGCTCCTCCAGACGCCCCATCGCGGTGTCGAACGTCCCCGGAGAGACCGAGACGACCCGTGCCCCTTTTGCGCCGAACGCGGCCGCGACCTTCCGGGTGTACCAGATCACGAACGCCTTGCTCGTGCTGTAGGCCACGCCCGGTCGCATGCGCTTCGGCATACGGTTCGCCGAGCGGACGAGCTTGTGCTCGAACTTCGTGACGTCGGTGAACGCCAGCTTGTAGGTGCGTGTCGGCTCCAGCGCGGCCGGACTCATGTGACCGGCGATCGACGCCACGTTCACCAGGACGTCACCTTCCCCCGCGACGCGTAGGAAGGCCTCGGTGACATTGATCGTGCCCACGGCGTTGATCCGCAGGATGAACTCGGCGGATCCCATCTGCGGGCTCACGCCCGCGGCGTGGACCACCGCCCGCACGTGCCCGTCGGACTGCGCGGACGCGATCAGCCGGTCGACGGACGTACGGTCGGTGATGTCGCACACCACGCCCGAGGCGTCGACGCCGAGCGCGGCGAGCTCCGCCACGGCGGCGTCGATGCGCTCCTGGTTGACGTCCGCCACCACGATCCGGTGGTGCCGGCCCATGATCTTCGCCGTCGCGAGGCCCATGCCGCCCGCTCCGCCGGTGATGATCGCTGTCGCCACGGGGCTCCCCCTGCTGCGAGCCGTGCTCGCATGTCTGCTCGATGACGAACGCGATTCCGCGTTCTCCGACCCATTGTTGTCCCCCGGGACCGTCGCGGCGTCGCTGACCTGCTGCTTCGGCAAGGGTGCGGACGGCGGAACGACGTCGATGGTGTCGGCGACGATGCGCGAACGGACCTTGAGCGGGCGCGTCCCCGGCACGGTGACCGGCGGCCGTGGCGGACCGCCCCCGCCGCCCCCGCTCGCCGGCCGGCCCGCCCGCGACGGGTGCGGGGCGTGTACGGTCCGGCCATGATCAGCGGTGGGGGTGACGGTGGCGGCTCGGGAGCCGGCGCGTCCCGTGCGGGTACCGGGGTGACGCTGTTGGCGGAGACGATCGCTGCCGGGCAGGTGACGGCGCTGCGCCACGCCGTCGTCGCCGCGGCCGGGGCGGCCGGACTGGCCGGCGCGGCCCTGGAGGACTTCGTGCTGGCGGTGCACGAACTGGTCGCCAACGTCGTCCGGCACGGCGGGGGCAGCGGCGAACTGCGACTGCGCCGCGACGGCGATCTGTTGACGTGCGAGATCACCGACGACGGCCCCGGCCTCGGCGACGTGCGGGTCGCGCTCCCCGCGCCGGACCAGGTCGGCCAACGCGGCCTGTGGCTCGCCCAGCAGCTCACCGACGGCCTGGAGATCCGTGCCGACGACCGGGGCACGACGGTCCGGGTCAGCGCCCGGCTGGCCACCCTGCGGGCGGTGACCCCGCCCCCGCCCCGGGCCTTCCCGGGCTGAGCCGCGGGAGGGCCACTCCTCGCCGTCCGCGCGCGGTCACGTGCATACTGGCCCGGTTTGCTGTCGTCGCCGCCGGGCCGTCCACCCGGCGGGTCGGTTCCGGGGGGTTGCGATGGTCGAGCAGTCGGCGGCACGGCGTAGTGGTACGGCTCCCGGTCCGGCCGGATCGGTGACCGACCCGGGCCTGCGGCAACTGCTGGCGGGCCTGACCGCGGTGCGCGACGGCGACTTCGGCACCCGGCTGCCGGAGGACGGCGACGGCCTGCTCGGCGAGATCGCCACCGTGTTCAACGGCATGGTCGACCAGCTCTCGCTGTTTACCTCCGAGGTGACCCGGGTGGCCCGCGAGGTGGGCACCGAGGGCCAGCTCGGCGGCCAGGCCGAGGTGCCCGGGGTGTCAGGCACCTGGAAGGACCTCACCGACTCGGTGAACGCCATGGCCGGCAACCTGACCGACCAGGTGCGCGACATCGCCGAGGTGGCCACGGCGGTGGCCCGGGGGGACCTGTCGCAGAAGATCACCGTGGATGTCCGGGGCGAGATCCTGGAGCTGAAGGTCACCATCAACACGATGGTGGACCAGCTCTCGTCGTTCGCCGACGAGGTGACCCGGGTGGCCCGGGAAGTGGGCAGCGAGGGCCGGCTCGGCGGCCAGGCCGAGGTGCCCGGGGTGGCCGGCACCTGGCGCGACCTGACCGACTCGGTGAACTTCATGGCCGGCAACCTGACCAGCCAGGTGCGGAACATCGCCCAGGTCACCACGGCGGTGGCCCGGGGGGACCTGTCGCAGAAGATCACCGTGGACGCCCGGGGCGAGATCCTCGAACTCAAGAGCACCATCAACACGATGGTGGACCAGCTCTCGTCGTTCGCCGACGAGGTGACCCGGGTGGCCCGGGAGGTCGGCACCGACGGCCGGCTCGGCGGCCAGGCCCAGGTCAGCGGCGTCGCCGGGACGTGGCGGGACCTGACCGACTCGGTGAACTCGATGGCGGTCAACCTCACCGACCAGGTGCGCAGCATCGCCCAGGTCGCCACGGCGGTGGCCCGGGGGGACCTGTCGCAGAAGATCACCGTCACCGCGCACGGCGAGATCCTGGAGCTGAAGAACACCATCAACACGATGGTGGAGCAGCTCTCGTCGTTCGCCGACGAGGTGACCCGGGTGGCCCGGGAGGTGGGTACGGAGGGGCGGCTCGGCGGCCAGGCCGACGTCAAGGGCGTCTCGGGCACCTGGAAGGACCTCACCGAGTCGGTGAACGTCATGGCCGACAACCTCACCGCCCAGGTCCGCAGCATCGCCGAGGTCACCACGGCCGTGGCCAAGGGCGACCTGACCCAGAAGATCCGGGTCGACGCCCGGGGCGAGATCCTGGCCCTCAAGGAGACCATCAACACGATGGTCGACCAGCTCTCCGCGTTCGCCGACGAGGTGACCCGGGTGGCCCGGGAGGTGGGCACGGAGGGGCGGCTCGGCGGCCAGGCCCGGGTGTCCAACGTCGGCGGCACCTGGAAGGACCTCACCGACAACGTCAACGAGATGGCCAACAACCTCACCAACCAGGTGCGCTCGATCGCCCTGGTCGCCACGGCGGTGGCCCAGGGCGACCTGAGCCGCAAGATCACGGTGGAGGCCAAGGGTGAGGTGGCCGTGCTCGCCCAGACCATCAACACCATGGTCGACACCCTCGGCGCGTTCGCCGACGAGGTGACCCGGGTGGCCCGGGAGGTGGGCACGGAGGGGCGGCTCGGCGGCCAGGCCCGGGTGCCCAACGTGGCCGGCACCTGGAAGGACCTCACCGACAACGTCAACTCGATGGCCAACAACCTCACCGGCCAGGTGCGGAACATCGCCCAGGTGACCACCGCCGTGGCCCAGGGCGACCTGACCCGGAAGATCGACGTCGACGCCCGCGGTGAGATCCTGGAGCTGAAGACGACCATCAACACGATGGTGGACCAGCTCTCGTCGTTCGCCGCCGAGGTGACCCGGGTGGCCCGGGAGGTGGGCAGCGAGGGGCGGCTCGGCGGGCAGGCCGAGGTGGAGGGCGTCTCCGGCACCTGGAAGCGGCTCACCGAGAACGTCAACGAGCTGGCCGGAAACCTCACCCGGCAGGTCCGGGCCATCGCCGAGGTGACCAGCGCGGTGGCCACCGGCGACCTGACCCGCTCGATCACCGTGGACGCCTCCGGCGAGGTCGCCGAGCTGAAGGACAACATCAACTCCATGGTGGAGTCGCTGCGCGAGACCACCCGGATGAACCAGGAACAGGACTGGCTGAAGACCAACCTCGCCCGGATCTCCGGCCTGATGCAGGGCCACCGGGACCTGGAGGTGGTCGCCGGGCTGGTGATGGACGAGCTGGCCCCGCTGGTCTCCGCGCAGCTCGGCACCTTCCTCCTGGTGGAGGAGACCGGGGACGCGCGCACCCTGCGGGTGGTCGGCGGGTACGGCCACCGGGCCTCCGGCCGCCGGTACACCCTCGGCGAGTCCCTCGTCGGGCAGGCCGCGGTGAGCAAGCGGGCGATCGTGGTGGACGCCGTCCCCGCCGGCTACGTCACCGTCTCGTCCAGCCTCGGCGCCGCCGTACCGCTGCACCTGGTGGTCCTCCCGATCCTGTTCGAGGACCAGGTGCTCGGCGTCATCGAGCTGGCCAGCATGAGCCGGTTCACCGAGGCGCACCGGGACTTCCTCGACCAGCTCATGGAGACCATCGGCGTCAACGTCAACACCATCGTCGCCAACGCCCGCACCGACGTGCTGCTCACCGAGTCGCAACGCCTCGCCGCCGAGCTTCGGGCCCGCTCGGAGGAGCTCCAGGCCCGCTCCGAGGAACTCCAGCGCTCGAACGCCGACCTGGAGGACAAGGCGGCGCTGCTGGCCCGGCAGAACCACGACATCGAGACCAAGAACTCCGAGATCGAGCAGGCCCGCCAGGAGTTGGAGGCCCGCGCCCAGCAGCTCGCGCTGGCCTCGAAGTACAAGTCGGAGTTCCTCGCCAACATGAGCCACGAGCTGCGTACCCCGCTGAACTCGCTGCTCATCCTGGCCCAACTGCTGGCCCAGAACCCGAACCGCAACCTGACCGCCAAGCAGGTCGAGTACGCCACCGTCATCCACTCCGCCGGCACCGACCTGCTCCAACTGATCAACGACATCCTCGACCTGTCCAAGGTGGAGGCCGGCAAGATGGACATCAACCCGGAGACGTTCGAGGTGGGCGTGCTGCGCGACTACGTCGACGCCACGTTCAGGCCGCTGACCACACCGCGCGGCCTGGCGCTGGAGATCAGCACCGCGCCGGACGTGCCGCAGCGGCTGCACACCGACGAGCAGCGGTTGCGGCAGGTGCTGCGCAACCTCGTCTCCAACGCCGTCAAGTTCACCGAGCAGGGCCGGGTGGAACTGCGCATCGAGCGGGCCCGCCCGGAAGAGCTGCCCGAGCGGTTCGCGCCGGGGGAGGCCGTGCTGGCCTTCCGGGTCGTCGACACCGGCATCGGGATCGCCGAGCAGCACCTCACCGCGATCTTCGACGCGTTCCAGCAGGCCGACGGCACCACCAGCCGCCGGTACGGCGGAACCGGGCTGGGCCTGTCGATCAGCCGGGAGATCGCCCACCTGCTGGGCGGCCGGATCACCGCGCGCAGCGTCCTCGGGCGGGGCAGCACCTTCACCCTCTACCTGCCGGCCACCGTGCCCGGCTCGGCCGTACCCGCCGGCCTCCCGACGTCCCTCGCCGCCCTCGCCGGCCAGGTCGCGCGCGACCTCGCGGCCGTGCCCGCCCCGTTCGGGCTGCCGACCGGCCCGCCCCCGGCGGACGAGCGGCGCATCCTCGTCCTCGAACACCACGACAAGGGCCTGCTGACCATGCTGGTCCACGGCATCGCGGCCGGGCTCACCGACGGCCTCCCGCCGGTCGAGGTGGCCACCGTCCTGGACGCCCCCGCGGCGCTGAAGGCCGTGGCCCGTCGTCGGCACCGCTGCCTCGTGGTCCACCTGGACCTGCCGGACGACAGCGGCACCGTGCTGCTCAGGGCGCTGCACGACGACGCCGTGAACGGCGGCGTGCCGGTGCTGGCGTACCACGCGCGGCCACTGGCGCCCGGGCAGGAGGCCCTGCTCCGGGCGACGGCCGGGGCCCGTCCCCTGGAGATCGTCGCCAGCCTGGACGACCTGCGCGAGCGGATCGCCCTGCACCTGTCGATGGACGTGCCCGAGCGGGTGGTGCCGCTGGGTCGGCCGGCCCAGGAGGCCGACGCGCCCTGGGGTGTCGTCGCCGCCGGGCTGGCCGGGCGCAAGGTCCTGGTGGTCGACGACGACGCCCGCAACGTCTTCGCCCTGACCAACATCCTGGAGCTGCACGGGCTCGACGTGGTGTACGCCGAGAACGGCCGCAAGGGCATCGAGACCCTGATGCGTCACGACGACATCGACCTGGTGCTGATGGACGTGATGATGCCGGAGATGGACGGGTACGCCGCCACCGCCGCCATCCGGGCGATGCCACGCTACGCCGACCTGCCGATCATCGCCGTGACGGCCAAGGCGATGCACGGTGACCGGGAGAAGAGCATCACCTCCGGGGCCAGCGACTACGTTACCAAGCCGGTGGACGCCGAGGACCTGCTGCACTGCATCCGCCGCTGGCTCGACGCCTGACCCCGACCGGACCCCCCGTGCCTTGACCCCGGCCGGCCCGGAGCTGTCCTGAGGCGTTCCGCCGGCCGCCGGAGCCCAACCGTCGTACCTCACGGTGGCCCGGGTTGCCGCGCTGCGCGCCCAACCCCCGGCCGGGTGAGCGTCCGGCTCGCCGGGCAGGACCGAGCCGGCCGGGGGATGCGTGAGGGTGATGGCGTCGTTACGATGTGTCGACGTCTTCGAGGAGGGGGCTGTCCGCGTGCGCTGTCCCGCTGTCTTGCTGTCCGCCCCGCACCGGCCGTGGTGACCACATCGGCGTGCTGCCCCCCCGCCTCCCCGGCCACGGAGGCCCCCGGTGCGTGCACTTTCACGGAATGTGTGGCTCTGGCGCGCGCCGATGCCACACATTCCGTGAAAGTGCGCGCAGGGGCGGTGGAGGTGGGGGTGGCTCGGCTCGTACGGCAGATCGGGTTGTTGCTGGCCGCGGCGGGTGCCGGGATCGTCGGGGCCGTGCTGCTCGCCGGCCCCGTCGCCGCGCACGACGGCGGCCGGCCTCCGGCCGCAGCGGGCCCCGACGGGGCGTCTCGCCGGGTGGGCCCGCTGGCTGGTGTCCTTGATGGCATCCTGTCCGCCCGCGCCGACCACGCCCGGCCCGCCGGTCCCGCTGAGCCCGGCCGTGGCGAGCCCGGCCGTGGCCATTCCGACGGTGGTCGGCCCGGTGTCTCCCGCCCGGACCGCCTCGTCGACCGGCCCACCAGTCCGCTGCCGCTTTCGCCGGCAGCTCCCCCTCCGGCGGAGCCCGACGCCCCGGGCCCGGTTCGGCCCGCGCGGCCCGACGCCGGTCCTGGGTCCGGAAAGCCGTCGCTGCCCGACGCCCGTCCCGGGTCCGGGGCGGCGTCGCCGGGCGGCGTCGGGAGCCTCACGACCGCCCTGGCCGGGCTGGTCACCGACGCGGTCACCGGGGCAGCGCAGCAGGTCCTGCCGCCGGCCCTGGAGTTGGTCGACGAACTGCTCACCCCACTGCTGCCGGCGCTGCCTGCCCTGCCGGCCGACCCGGCGGGTCCACCCGGGCCCGCGACCCCACCGGCCGGGCCCGCGCCGCCCGGCGGGCCGGTCGAGCCCGGGGCGCCGGGGTTCGGCGTCCCCGCGTCCGTTCCCGGTGTGCCGGCCCCGCTGCCGTCCGGCCGGGTCGGCGGCATGTCCTCCGGGGCGGCCGTGGCGTCCCCGACCGGCTGGACGGCAGGTCCCGGCGCGGCCCGGGCAGCCTCGGGGCAGGTCGGTACGGCGGCCGAGGCGCAGCCGTCGGGCGGCCCCGGCCGGTCGGTGCCGCCCACCGAGCGCGCCGACGACGGCCGTACCGGATCCGGGCCCGCGCCCGCCTCGACCGACGACACCCGCTGGCCGTCGTACGTCGCTGGCCGGGAGCGCACCACGCGCTCGTCGGTTCCGGTCGACGACCGGGTCCCGGCAGTGACCGTCCGCCCCGGCTGAGCCCGCGGTCCGGCCCGTCCCGCGGTCGACGGCTCCGTGCCGTGCCGACCGCCCGACGTGGCCCGCCGTGGCCCGTGAGCACCCGTCGTGGCACCGCTCCGGGCCGACGCTGTCCGTTCCCGCGCGCACCGCACCCGCCCTGGCGTCGAGCCGGTGGTCCGGGCGGCGCGACGCGTACCCGAGATCGGAGATACGTGGTGATCCACGTCGTCGTGGCCGAGGACATGGGACTGCTGCGCAGCGCGCTGTGCGCCGCGCTGTCGAACGAGGAGGACATCGAGGTCGTCGCCGATGCCGCAGGCATCGGTGAGTTGTGGGGGGTGCTGCGCAGGGAGCACCCGGAGGTGTTGGTGCTGGGGCTGAGGCCGGAGGTGCCCGAGTCGGCGTCGGTGGTGGCGAAGGTGGTCGCCGAGGCCCCGGGGACGGCCGTGCTGGCGATGAGCCACCGCTGGAGCCCGCCGCTGGTCGAGGCGGCGCTGGCGGCCGGCACGCGCGGCCTGGTCAGCAAGGACGCCGGGCTGTCGGAGCTGGTGCGCGCGGTCCGGACGACCGCCGCCGGTGAGCGGGTCATCGACCCGGCCGCCGCGGCGGCCGTGCTGAGCCCGCCGGCCAACCCGCTGACCCGCCGGGAGCTGGAGGTGCTGCGGGTGGCGGCCGAGGGCCTGCCGCTGAAGGAGATCGCCCGTCGGCTCTTCCTGGCCCACGGGACGGTGCGCAACCACCTGTCGGCCATCCTGCGCAAGACCGGTGCCCGCAACCGGATGGAGGCCGTCCGACTGGCACAGCGGGACGGCTGGCTGTAGTTGTCGCGGGCTGGCCCGGCGCGGTGAGCGCCCGGGTCCGCCCGCTCACCGAGCGGACCCGGCAGTTACGTGTTTGAATGTTGACTGTCCGTGATCAATGGAGATGCTCGGGAGAGGTCCGCCGTGATCCGTACCCTGCTCGCCCTGGACGGTGCCCTGGTCCGGGGCGCGTTGTCGCTCGTCCTCGCCGCCGAGGAGGACATCCACGTGGTGGCGGAGGTGGGCCGTGGTGACGCGGTCGGCCAGGCGGTCCGCGCCGGCCGGCCGGACGTCGCGGTGGTGGACTTCGACCTGATGGCCGACGGGGCGGCGCCGCAGCGGTGCCCCCTGCTGGTGCTCGCCGACCCCCGCCGCGCCCGGGGCCTGTACAGCGTGTTCTCCCCGGGCCGGACGGTCGGCATCCTCGCCAGCGACGTGGCCCCGCACCGGGTGGTCGACGGAATCCGGCGGCTCGCCCGGCGCGAGTCGGTGGTGGACGCCGAGCTGGTGCTGGCGGCGCTCGGCGCCGACAGCCCGCTGACCGAACGGGAGACCGAGGTGCTGCGGCTGACCGCCGCCGGGGCCCCGGTCGCCGAGGTGGCCGGCTCGCTGCGGCTCTCGCACGGGACCGTCCGCAACCACCTCGGGCGGATCGCCCGCAAGACCGGGGCCCGGACCCGGGTCGAGGCGGTCCGGGTGGCCCGGGAGTCCGGCTGGATCTGACGCGAGACCCCCCGCGAGCCGCCGTGAAGGAGCGGCGGCGGGGCGGGCGCGCAGGGCGGAACGGGCGCGTGAGGCAGGGCGGGTGGGTCAGCCCTGCCGGGCCGGTGCCGGTGCCGGCGTGGGCCGGTCGTCCCAGTGCCCGACGAGCTCCCGGTAGGTCGCCGACCGGGTTAGCAGCTCCTCGTGGGTGCCGGCCACCGGCCGCTCGCCGTCGACCACGAGCACCCGGCGGGCCCGGACGGCGGAGCTGATCCGGTGCGCGATCACCACCAGGGTGCCGGGCCGGCGGGCGAACGCGTCCTCCACCGTCGCCTCGGCCGCCGGGTCCAGGTGACAGGTCGCCTCGTCGAGGATCACCAGCGGGGCGGGGGACAGGTACGCGCGCACCGCGGCGACGAGTTGCCGCTCGCCGGCGGAGAGCGCGCCCGGCGTCACCGCCCCGTCCAGCCCGCCGAGCCGGGCGGCCAGCGCCCCCGCCCCGAGGGCGTCGACGGCGTCCGCCACGATGCCGTCGTCGGCCTCCGGGCGCAGGTAGCGCAGGTTGTCGGCGAGCGAGCCGGTGAAGACGTACGCCTCCTGCGGCACCAGCACCCGCAGCCGGGTCAGCGCGGCCGGCGGGGCGCCGGCCACCGGGACCCCGCCCAGGAGCACCGTGCCGGCCTGCGGGGCGAGCAGCCCGGACAGCAGCGCGGCCAGGGTGGACTTGCCCGCCCCGCTCGCCCCGACCACGGCGAGGTGCTCCCCGGCGGGCAGGCTCAGGGTGACGTCCGCCAGCACCGGCCGCGCCGCCGCGCCGTAGCGGAACGTCAGCCCGCGCACCAGCACGGCCGGCCCGGTGCCGGCCAACCCGGCCAACCCGGCCGGCGGGCCCGGGCCTGGGTCCGGCGCTGACGGTGCCTGCTCGTCCGGACGGTCGGCCGGCGCGCCCCCCGGCGACGGGACGTCGCGCTGGGGGTCGGGCTCGTCCTGGGGGTCCGGACAGGTCCGCAGGATGCGGTCCAGGGTGACCACGTAGCGCAGGCCGCCCCCGCCGAGGCCCTGCACCAGGGCGTGCAGGGCGGGCTGGAGGCCGGTGGAGACGTAGATCAGCGCGCCGAGTACCGCGCCGGCGGTCAGGCCCCGGTCCACCAGCCGGGGCGCGGCCAGCAGCAGCACCGCCAGCGGCAGCCAGCCGCCCACGCCGAGGCTGAGGCTGCGCACGGCGGACATCCGGCTCAGGACGCGCTCGGCGGCGGCCTGGTCCGCCACCCGCCGGCCCACGTCGGCGACGACCCGCCCGGCCGCCCCGCACGCCCGCACGTCCCGGTGTCCGGACAGCGCGGACGCGCCGGCCCGGCCCAGTTCCTCGCCGGCGCGGACGTACCGGCGCTGCTGCCCGGCCATCGCCGGCAGCGCACCGAGGAACACGGCCAGCCCGGCGACCAGGGGCGCGGCCACCAACGCCGCGACCACCGGGTCCAGGGCGACCAGCCCCAGCAGGGCCGCCCCGGCGGCGAACAGGAAGCCCCGGGTCACCAGCAGCAGACCGGCGAAGGTGTCCCGGACCAGCTCCACCTGGTGGGTCAGCCGGGCCGCCGAGGCGCTGTCCGCGCGTCCGCCGGCCCGGGTGGCGTCCCGCAGGGCCGCCCGGACCACCCGGGCGGCGAGGTCGTCCCGGAACGGCTCGACCACCGCGCCGAGGCTCCGGTACGTCCGGCCGGTCGCCACCGCGCCGACGAGCACCGCCCCGGCGAGCAGCCCCAGCCAGCCCAGGCCCACACCCGGTCGGCCGGCCAGGAAGCCCTCGTCGACCGCCCGCGCGACCAGCACGCCGGAGAGCAGCGCCGGCAGCGCCTCGACGACCGACCAGCCGGCGAGCCGCGCCACGACCGGCCGGCGGGCTCGCAGCGCCGCCCAGGTCACCTGCCGCACCCCGGCTCGGGCCGTGCCCGGGTCGCCCCGGCGGCCGCCCCGGATGCTGACCCGGAAGCCCCGGCGGCTCGTGAAGAGGCTCCGGCGGCTCGTGCCGAGGCCCCGGTGGCTCGTGAAGAGGCTCCGGCGGCTCGTGCCGAGGCCCCGGTGGCTCGTGTCGAGTCTCCGGCGGCTCATCCGCCGTGCCCGTCGGCGCGGAAGACCGCCCGGTAGGCCGGGTCCGCCCAGAGCCGCCGGTGCGGGGCGAGGGCGCGCAGCCGGCCGCCGTCGAGCCAGGCGACCAGGTCGGCCGCCGCCGCCGTGGCGACCCGGTGGGTGACCACCAGCCGGGTCCGCTCGCCCGGCTGCCCCGCCACCGCCCGGGCGATCCGGTGCTCGGTGACGGTGTCCAGGCTGGATGTGGCGTCGTCGAGGATCAGCAGCCGGTCGGCCGCGGCGAAGGCCCGGGCCAGCCCGAGCCGCTGGGCCTCGCCGCCGGACAGCGGCGTGTCGGCCAGCGGGGTGCGGAAACCCGCCGGCAGCCGGTCGACGACGTCGGCGACCGCCGCCGCCTCGGCGGCCTGCCGTACGGCGTGGGTGGCCGGGGAGCCGTCGGCCGGTGGCGCGGCCCCGTCCGGGGGCAGGGCCAGCCCGATCGCGTCGTGCACGGTCGCGCCGACCAGCGCCGGCCGGTCGAAGGCGTACCCGACGGCCCGGCGCAGGGCGTCCGGGCGCAGCAGGGGCAGCGGCACCCCGTCGAGACGCACCTCGCCGGCGTCCGGGTCGTGCAGCCGTCCGGCGACGGCGGCGAGGGTGGACTTGCCGGCGCCGGACGGTCCGACCACGGCCACCGTGGCCCCGGCCGGGACGGTCAGGTCGACACCGTCGAGGACGGGCCGGCCGTCGTCGGCGTACACGCTCACCGAACTCAGCCGCAGCGCCCCACGGCCCGGCGGCAGCGGCCGGTCGCCGTCGGCGGGCGCGGGGTACGCCAGCAGCTCGGCGACCCGGGCGGCTCCGGAGCGGCTGCGCACCAGCCGGTTCAGGGTGGCCAGCACCGCGCCCAGCCCGGCGCCGGTGGCCGCGTAGCGGACCGCCGAGACGAGCTGGCCGGGGGTGAGCCAGCCGGCGGCCAGCGCGTACCCGCCGACGGCGACCACGCCCAGTTGCAGCAGCGGCGCCACGGCGGCGGTTCGGGCGCTGGCCCGGGCCAGCAGCTCCCAGCCGCGCCGGCCGTATCCGCGAAGCTCCGGTAGCGCGGCGAGAATCCGCTGCTCCTCCCGGCCGCGGGTCGCGGCGGCGGCGATGGTCCGGGCGCCGGCCAGGGACTCCAGCAGCCGGCCGGCGATCGAGTTCAGGGCCTTCTGGTAGCCGGCCGTGGCGGCCGAGGCGTCGGTGACGAACGCGCGCATCAGGCCGGCCAGCAACACGAGCCCGGCCAGCAGGGTGACCCCGAGGACCGGCTCGATCAGGGTGAGCGCGACGACGCTGCCGAGCGGGGGGAGCACCGCGATCGCGCCGAACACGACGGCGGTGCCGGCCTGACCGGCGTCGGCGGCCTGCCCGACCAGCCGGCCGACCAGGTCACCGACCGGGTGCCGGCGGGCGGCGCGCACGTCGAGGGCGAACAGGTGCCGCAGCAGGCGCTCCCGGATCCGGGCGGTGGCGCGGGCGGCGCCGTACCCGCTGGCCAGGTCGCCGAGGGTGTCGGTGGCGACCAGGACGACGACCAGGGCGCAGGCGGCGGCCGGCCACCACCGGGTGCCGCCGGTCAGCGCCGCGTCGACGGCGAGGCCGAGCACCGCCGGCAGCAGCAGCTCGGCGACGGCGCCGGTCAGTGTGACCGTGGCCAGCGCGACCGTCCACCCCCCGGCGTCGCGGACCACCCGCCGCAACAGCCCGTCGCCCGTACGCATCGGTTCCCCCTCGAACGGCGGGCGGCCCCGGGTGGACCCGTCAGGTCCACCCGGGGCGCCGCGGATCGACCCGGTCAGTTGCAGGTGGTGATGGAGAGCGAGCTGTCGCCGCAGAGCAGCAGGCTCGCGCTGGAGCCGCCGCCGGTGCGGTCGGCCGGGGCCATCTCGAGGCCCTGGAGGTCCAGGAGCGCCATGTCGATTCACCTCCTTCCGTGGTGAGTGCGGTCAGGGTCGCCCTCGCCGGTGCGAGGGAGTCTCGGCGCGCCGGCCAGCGGCGCGAGGAAGGGCAGGGCCACCGGCTCGTCGTGCCGCGCGGCGGCCAGCGCCAGCAGCACCCCGGCGGAGCCGGTGCCCAGGTCCATGGACAGCCGCAGGAGCTGCTCGCCGGGGAAGGCGGTGCCGTCGCCGTACGGCAGGGCGTGCCAGGCGAGCCGGCGCAACTGCGCGTCCAGCTCGCGGCGCTGCACCGGGTCGTCGGTCAGGGTGGCCAGGTACGCGATGATCCCGGCCCGCCCGGCGAAGAGGCCGGACTGGGCGTAGAACGGGGACCGGGCGGCGCGACGCACCCCGGCGCTCGCCTCGGCGAACCGCTCGTCGGCGCGGTGGCGCAGGTACTGGTCCAGCACCAGCCCGATGCCGACGCTGCCCTGCCCGAGGTACGGCATGGTCCGCCAGCCCTCGTTCACCTCCAGGGCGCCGTTCGGGCGCACCACACACCGGCGCAGGTCCTGGCGCAGCGCGGTGGCCGCGTGGTCCAGCAGGGCCGGGTTGCCGGTCAGCTCGTGCAGCCGGAGCAGCAGCAGCGCCGCCCCGCTGCGACCGCGCAGCAGGCCCGCGTACGGGTTGCGTCCGCCGCTGATGTCCGGGCCGGGGTCGTCGGCGAGCCGTTCGACGACGGCCGCCGTCACCTCGTCGGCGGCGTCGCGCAGCCCGGTCTCCCCGGTGCGCCCGGCCAGCTCGGCGAGGTTCAGGGCGATCCCGGACAGGCCGCTGGCCAGGCTCAGGTCCAGCTCGGCCCAGGGCTGGCGCAGGCAGATGTCGAGCACGTCGAGGGCGTCGGACCGGCGGTCCAGGTGCTCCAGCGCGTACGCCACCCCGTGCAGGCCGTCGTAGAAGCCCAGCCGGGTGCCGGACGCGGGGGCGGTGGCCCGCCGCACCAGCCAGTCCTCGTGCTCCGGGCGGCGGCCCGCGCCGCTGACGGCCAGGGCGTGCAGCACCCCGGCGGCGCCGTGGGCGAGGTTGAGCCCGCCGGTGTGGAACTGCGCGATGTCGCCGGGGAAGAGCCGGTCGTCGCGGTCCGGGGTGGCGCTGGCGAGGATGGCGGTGGCGATCCGCCGTCGCACCTCGGGCCAGTCGCCGTCGAGGTCGTACCGGAGCGGGTCGGCGGCGGCCCCGGCGGCGGCCCCGGCACCGGCACCGGCCTCTCGGTCGGTGGCGGTGGGCGCGGCGGTCCCGGTGATCTCGGCGACGGCCTCGGCCAGCCACGGTCGGGGGACCGGGAAGCTCTCGGCGATCACGTCGGCCAGGTGCGCGGCCTTGTCCGGGGCGATCCGGACGAGCTGGGTCAGCGGGAGGAACAGCGCCAGGCGCAGGCAGGCCAGGGCGTACCGGTCGACCGCCGGGCCGGTCCGGTCGCCGGGCGCGGCGAACCCCTGGTTGCGCAGCCCCGGCCGGCGGTGCCCCTCGATCGGCGCGGCGACCTCGAAGTCGACCAGCGCCACCCGGTCGTCGGGGCGGACCATGATGTTGAACAGGTGCAGGTCGCCGTAGACCAGGCCGCGCTCGTGGATCGCGGCGACGATCGCCTCGACCTGCGTCAGGACGTCCCGCGCCCAGTCGGCGTACGCCGCCCGGTCGGCCTCGGTGGCGTCGGCGTCGATCAGCGGGTACCGGTCGACGACGACCTTGTTCAGCGCCCGGCCCTCGATGAACTCCAGGGCCAGGAAGCGGTGCTCGCCGAGGGCGAACTCGTCGTGCACGGCGGGCACCTGGGGCAGGTCGGCGAGCCGGCGCAGGGCGGTCGCCTCCCGCTCCAGCCGGGCCACCGCGTCGATGCCGTCGGCGTCCAGGCCGGCGTGCGGGCGGGCCTCCTTGAGCACCACCTCGGTGTCGGTGCGCAGGTCCCGGCCCACGTACAGGCCCCCGCCGTTGGAGAAGTGGATGACCTTCTCGATCCGGTACGGCACCTCCGTGGTGCTGGTGGCGCCTCGGGCGGCCAGGTGCGGGGCGAGGAAGTCCGGCAGGGTGACCCAGTCCGGCAGGTGGAACACCGGGTCGCGGCGGTCGGGCACCAGCGTGCCGGCGCCGTCGGCGATCGCGGGGACCACCTGCCCGTCCGGGGATAGGCAGTAGCGGCGGGCGAAGCCGCCGTATCGCACGTGCACCGGGCCGCCGCCGTAGCGCAGGTCGCTGAGAATGTACGGCCCCGCCTCCCCGGCGAGCAGCGCGTCGAGCTCCTTGCAGGCCAGCTCCAGCTCGGCGGTGTCCCGGGGGTAGATGGTGACGAACTTGCCGCTGGCCGAGCGGGACGCGTACTTGGAGTTGCGCAGCAGCAGGGTGCGCGGGCCGCGCAGGAACTTGAACGACAGCCCGCGCGGCACGCAGTACGCCCACACGGCGTCGAGCACCCGCTCGGCGTTGGCGAGGGTGGCCGACACGTGGATCTTCCAGCCCTGCTGCGGCAGCGAGCCGCCCTCCGGGGCGTGGATGAGCCAGTCGTCGAGCGGCTCGCGGCGCCAGCCCGCCGGCACGTCCCGCTCGGCGGCGGCGAAGGCCGGCTGCGCGACCGCGCTGCCGAGCGAGTCGTAGAAGAGCCGGTCAGCGGCGCAGTAGTTGTCGTAGCGCTCGTCCACCGTGGCCCCCTCCGCGATCCCGGCCGGTTCCGTTCTCCGGCGATGCATCGAGTCTCGTGGGAGGGACCCACCCAACCCCAGTGCACTAAGTCACGAAGTCGAATGCGTGTTACACGGGTCGGGGTGACAAAAGTCAGCGTGGAGCCATGCGACCTGCGCGAACGGGCCAAGACGAGCCGGGAGCCGGCCGGGAACGGGACGAGCCGGCCGACGCCACGGAGGCGTCGGCCGGCTCGGCGCGGGTCGGTGCGGGTCAGCCGGCGGCGTGCCGCTGCGCCCGGTACCGGGCGATCAGGGCGCGGGTGGACGAGTCCAGCCCGGACAGGTCGGCCTCGTCCCCGGTGAGCAGCGGCGCGAGCTGGTTGGCCATCACCTTGCCCAGCTCCACCCCCCACTGGTCGAACGGGTTGATGTCCCAGATCGCGCCCTCGGTGAACACGATGTGCTCGTACAGGGCGATGAGCTGGCCGAGCACCGCCGGGGTCAGCTCGGCGGCGGTGATCGAGGTGGTCGGGTGGTTGCCCGGCATCACCTTGTGCGGCACCAGCTCGGCCGGGGTGCCCTCCGCCTCGACCTGCTCCCGGGTCCGGCCGAAGGCCAGCGCGGCGGTCTGCGCGAAGAAGTTCGACATGAACAGGTCGTGCATGTCGTCCAGGTCGTGCCGGGGGCGGCTGAACCCGATGAAGTCCGCCGGCACCAGCCGGGTGCCCTGATGGATGAGCTGGTAGAAGGCGTGCTGGCCGTTGGTGCCCGGCTCGCCCCAGAAGATCTCCCCGGTGTCGTACGACACCGCCGTGCCGTCCAGGGTCACCGACTTGCCGTTGCTCTCCATGGTGAGCTGCTGCAGGTACGCCGGGAACCGGTTCAGGTACTGCGAGTACGGCAGCACCGCGTGGGTCTGCGCGCCGAGGAAGTTCGTGTACCACACGTTGAGCAGCCCGAGCAGCGCCGGCACGTTGCGCTCCACCGGCGTGGTCCGGAAGTGCTCGTCGACGGCGTGGTACCCGCCCAGCAGTTCGCGGAAGCGCTCCGGCCCGACCGCCAGCATCACCGACAGCCCGACGGCCGAGGGCAGCGAGTACCGGCCGCCCACCCAGTCCCAGAAGCCGAACATGTTCTCCGGGTCGATGCCGAAGTCCCGTACCCGGTCGGCGTTGGTGCTCACCGCGACGAAGTGCCGGGCCACGGCCGAGTCGTCGCCGCCGAGGCCGGCCAGCAGCCAGTCGCGCGCCTGCCGGGCGTTGGCCAGGGTCTCCTGGGTGGAGAACGTCTTCGACACCACCACGAACAGGGTGCTCGCCGGGTCCAGGTCGGCGGTGGCCTCGGCGATGTCGGTGGGGTCGATGTTGGAGACGAACCGGCAGGAGATCCCGGCGTCCCGGTACGCCTTCAGCGCCTCGTACGCCATGACCGGCCCGAGGTCGGAGCCGCCGATGCCGATGTTGACCACCGTGCGGATCCGCCCGCCGGTGTGCCCGACCCACTGCCCGGAGCGGACCCGGTCGGCGAACGCCGCCATCCGGTCCAGCACCTCGTGCACGTCGGCCACCACGTCCCGGCCGTCCACGTCGAGCGAGGCGTCCCGGGGCTGGCGCAGCGCGGTGTGCAGCACCGCCCGGTCCTCCGTGGCGTTGATGCGCGCGCCGGAGAACATCGCGGCGATCCGGTCGGTCAGTCGGGCCCGCCGCGCCAGGGCGGCGAGCAGGGTGAGCGTCTCGTCGGTGACGAGGTTCTTGCTCCAGTCGACGTGCAGGTCCGCCACCTCACCGGCGAGGCGTTCACCCCGGTCCGGGTCGGCGGCGAACAGGTCGCGCAGGTGCGCGTCCCGGGCCTGCTCCGCGTGCGCCGCCAGCGCCCGCCACTCGTCGGTGGTGGTGATCTCCTCGGCCATTCTCCGGCTCTCCTCCCGCACCTGCTCAACCGTTGCGCGGCCGTCACCGTACTGTGTGTGCCGGCCCGCCCGGGCCAGATTGCCACCAGCCGGGACGTGTCGCACCCCGGGCCGGCTCAGGCCACCCGGGCGATGCCCCCGGCGGGCGGGGCCAGCACCGCGCCGGGGGCGGGGTGTGCAGGTCCGCCCCGGCGCGCCGATCCTGTCCCGGGGGGCGGCGTTTCCTGTCGTACCCCTGAGGCAAGATCTTTCTCAGGACGGGCGCCCGGTGGCCCCGGTTCCGGCGGGTCGTCACGCCCGCCACCCCCTTTTTGTCGTGCGCCGGCCCGTCGCCGGCGCGGAGTCGGTGCGCCCGCGGACGCACCGGGTGCGGAGGTCGCAGGTGCTGGAGACGGAGCACGTCCCGTGGGAGCGGCGAGGCCTCGCGCCGGTGCTGCGCGCGGTGCGCCCCCGCAAGCTGGCGAAGGTCCCCTTCGTCGAGCTGGCGGACGGCCGGTTGCAGGGGGTGGTGTCCAGCGGTTCCGACATCGAGCGGGTCTACGTCTCCTCGATCGTCGCCGGCAGTCACGGGTTCAACTGCTCCACCAACAACAACCGGCCGTGCGGCGGCCTGCGCGGTGCGCCCTGCAAGCACCTGCACGCCCTGCTCGACGAGGCCGTCCTCCAGTACGGCGTCGAGCGCGTCGGCCGGTACCTGCGCATCGACGTCACCGACGGGGTGCAGACCGGCGTCGACCTGGCCCGCCGGCTCGACGGCCACCACGAGCCGACCCCGGCGGCGGTGGTGTTCAGCCGGTTCCTGCGCCACCTGGCCTACCTGGAGCTGCCGGCCGCCGACGGCCCGCTGCCCGAGCTGGACTGGTTCCCGGCGACCGGGGCGGGCCGCTGATGCGCGGGGCACAGCTCACCGCGCTGCGCGACGCCGCGCCGGCCGGTCTCGCCCCGGCCCTGGACCTGGTCGCCGGCCTCGACGACGCGCTCGTCGCCGGCCTGGCCCGGGTGGGCGAGGCGCAGGCCGCCGCGCTCGGCGACCTCGCCGCAGCCCTGGCCGCCACCCCGCTCGGCGACCGGGTCGCCGAGGCGGTCGCCAAGCTCACCGCCGGGTCGCTGGCCGACGAGCACCTGGCCGCCCTGGCGGGGGCGCGCACCGCCCTGCTCGGCGCGGCGCACGACGCCCTGCTCGCCGGGGCCGACGCCGCCCTCGGCCGGGAACGCGCCGCGCAGCCGACCCCGCCCGCCGGCCCGCTGCCCGCCGAGGCGGTGGCCCCGCTGTCCGCCGCCCGGTCCTGGCTGACCGAGCTGGCCATCACCGGCTGGCGCGGCGTCGACCACGACCTGGTCGCGGCCGGCAGCCGGCCGGTCGAGGCGACCCTCGCCGTCCCGGCGCTGCGTCGGCTGGCCGTCCTCCTCGACGGCCTGGCCGCCGAGCTGCGCGCGTCCTGCCCGGTGGCCACGATGCCGGCGGTGCCGGCCCGCCGCTGGGCCGACCTGTGGGCCCGCGCCGTGCTGCTCGCCCAGGACGCCGCCGGCGTACCCGACCCGTCCGCCGCCGGCGTCGAGACCGTCTCCGGGCGGCTGCTGGTGCTCGGCGTCGACGTGCACGAGCACGCCACCGCCGTCCAGGTGCAGGCACACGCCGTCCTCGAACCGGCCGACGGCGGCCCGGCCCGCCTCGTGCGCACCGGCGTCACCGCCACCAAGGTCGACACCATCGTCGGGCCGGCGCTGTGGCGGCTGCTCACCGACCACCCGGTCCTGCTGGGCGCGCTCGCCGAGCACCGCAGCCTGGAGGTGACCGACCTCCCGCTGTCCGGCGGCGACCTGTGGTGGCGCGACGGGCAGGCCCGCCCCGGCGAGCCGGCCGACCCGTTCGCCACCGCCCGGGTGCTGCTGCCCACCGCGGTCGCCGCGCCGGTCCCGCCGCTTCGTCGGCACCCGGTCGCCGTCGCCGAGCCGGTGCTGCTGGAGGGGTACGCCGTCGACACCGGCGAGGACGGCGGCCTCCGGTTCACCGTCGACGGGGAACGCGTCGCGGTGGACGTCGACCGGCTGCCGGCCTGCGGCCCGCTCACCCCGGCCCTGGTCGCCGCCTCGACGGCCTGCCTGGGGCTGCTGCGCTGGGACGGCCGGTGGACGGTGCAGCCGCTCGCCGTGCAGGCCACGGTCAAGCGAGCCCCGGTCGCCGCGCACAACGGCGACTGGGCGCAGGGCCCCACCGACCCGAAGGTCGCCAAGGCCGAGGCGAAGGCCGGCGACTCCGTCGCCGTGCTGCGGGAACGCGCCGGACGGCTGCTGCGCCGATGAATGCGACCCCCGAGGCGCCCGGAGGAGGCGCGCAGGTGAACCCCGACGCCAACCGTCGGCAGGTGCTCTACTGGCGGCTGCTGGCCCAGCTCTTCGACCCCGCCGACGAGCAGCCGTCCCTGGAGGCGGCGAGTGTGGCCGTCGTCGACGACCTCGGCCTGCCGGCCGCGTTGCTGGACCCGTCGGTGTCCGTCGACACCGTGGTGCAGCGCTTCCCCGACCTTGCCGCCGAGCTGGACGGCCTGCTCACCCCCGCCACCGCCACCCCACCGGCGACGGGCGGGCCGGGCGCGGTGTCCCCGGCGGCGGGTCCGACTCCCGTGTCCCCGGCGGACGACGAGCCGGCCCTGGCGGAGGCCGAGTCGGCCCCGGCGGGGGAGGCCGAGGTGCGGCGGGCGGCGCTGGTGTCCAAGCTGCTGCTCAACGTCTTCGCCACCGGCGGGGGCAGCGTCAGCGCCAGTCAGCTCGCCCGGTGGCAGTCCGACGCCGGCTGGTTCGAGCGGGCGCTCGGCTGCGAGCCGGGTGAGCTGCGCCGGCAGGCCGGGGCCGGCAACGGGCTGGGCGGCGTGCTGGCCGGCCTGGAGGGCGACCTGGTACGCCGGATGCACCTGCGCGAGGTGCTCGCCGACCCGAAGCTGGCCGCGAAGCTCACCCCGAGCATGTCGCTGATCGAGCAGCTACTGCGGGACAAGTCCAACCTGTCCGGGGTGGCGCTGGCCAACGCCAAGGCGCTGATCCGCCGGTACGTCGACGAGGTCGCCGAGGTGCTGCGCACCCAGGTCGAGCAGACCAGCGTCGGCACCATCGACCGGTCGGTGCCGCCGAAGCGGGTGTTCCGCAACCTGGACCTGGACCGCACGATCTGGAAGAACCTCACCAACTGGAGCCCGGAGGACCAGCGCCTCTACGTCGACAAGCTCTACTACCGGCAGACCGCTCGGCGCACCACCCCGGCCCGGCTGATCGTGGTGGTCGACCAGTCCGGCTCGATGGTCGACTCGATGGTCAACTGCACCATCCTGGCGTCCATCTTCGCCGGGCTGCCCAAGGTGGACGTGCACCTCATCGCGTACGACACCCGGGCGCTGGACCTGACCCCGTGGGTGCACGACCCGTTCGAGGTGCTGCTGCGCACGAAGCTCGGCGGCGGCAACGACGGGCCGGTGGCGATGGCCATGGCCCGACCCAAGATCACAGAGCCGCGCAACACCGTCATGGTCTGGATCTCGGACTTCTACGAGTTCAGCCGCTCGCAGCCGCTCTTCGACGGCATCGAGGCGGTGCACCGCTCTGGGGTGAAGTTCATCCCGGTCGGCTCGGTCAACAGCTCCGGCAGCCAGATCGTCAACCCCTGGTTCCGCCAGCGCCTCAAGGACCTGGGCACCCCGGTCATCTCCGGCCACATCCGCAAACTCGTCTTCGAGCTCAAGAACTTCCTCACCTAGGAGACCCCTGACATGTCCGAGATGTTGCGCGCCCCCGTCGAGGTCAAGTTCGCCGAGGAACTGGCCTGGCTGGAGTCGGTCGACACCGACCCGAAGCCGTTCTCCTGGCGGCTGAGCCCCCGCATGGTGCGGCTGTTCGTGCTCGGCTCCGAGCGGGCCGACGGGCTCGACCGGGAAATCGCCCAGAAGTGGTTCGGCGACCGCAGCTTCGTCGAGCGGGCCATCGTCACCCTCGCCTCCGACCGGGGCCTGCTGCTGATCGGCGACCCGGGCACCGGCAAGAGCTGGCTGGCCGAGCTGCTCGCCGCCGCGATCTGCGGCAACTCCACCCTCGTCGTGCAGGGCACCGCCGGCACCACCGAGGACCACATCAAGTACTCGTGGAACGTCTCCATGGTGATCGCGAAGGGGCAGTCCCGGGATTCGATGATCCCATCGCCGATCATGACCGCGATGGAACAGGGGGTGATCGGCCGGTTCGAGGAGCTGACCCGCTCGACCAGCGACGTGCAGGACGCGCTGATCTCCATCCTGTCCGAGAAGTACGTCTCCATCCCCGAGCTGGACGACGACAACATCGTCTTCGCCAAGCCCGGCTTCTCCATCATCGCGACCGCCAACAGCCGGGACCGGGGAGTCAACGACCTGTCCTCGGCGCTGAAGCGGCGGTTCAACTTCGTCCGTATCCCCGTGGTGACCAACAAGCGCAGCGAGGCGGAGATCGTCCGGTTCCGCACCGAGGAGCTGCTGCGCCGGCACAGCATCGAGCTGGACGTCCCGCCCACCCTGTTGGACATCCTGCTGCAGAGCTTCGCGGACCTGCGGGCCGCCGCCGCCTCGGCCACCAGCGACGACGAGAAGCTGGAGTCGGCGCTGTCCACCGCCGAGCAGATCGGCGTGCTGGAGGACGCGATCCTGCACAGCCAGTTCTTCGGCGACCGCACCCTGAGCGCCGAGACCCTCGCCGGCTCGCTGGTCGGCTCGCTGGCCCGGCGCAGTCCGGAGGACCTGGCGATCTTCAACAAGTACCTGCACGGCGTCGTGGAGCCCCGGGCCAAGAAGGACGGCGGCTCCTGGGCGGGCTTCCTCGACGGTGGCCGCCAGGCGATCGCCAACCTGTCGTGACCGGCCCGACGACCGCGCCACCCGGCGCGACCCCAGCACCGCCCCTCGGGGCGATCCCGTCGGCCGGGGCCGCCGGGGGTGGGTCCCCGGCCGCCGACGCCGCGTCCGGCGCGTTCCGAGGGCTGCGCGACCAGCTCACCGACGCCGCCGAGGCGTTCGCCGACAGCCCGGGGGCGCTCGCCGGCATCCTCACCGGGATGATCGACGACGTCGACCGGGCGCTCGGCGAGCGGCTGGAGATCTTCCCGGTCTGCCACCACTCGCCGGCCTCCGCGCTGGCCATGGTGCGCCGGCTGCGCGCGAAGCGGCCGAAGGTCATCTACCTGGAGCTGTGCGAGGACCTGCAACCCCTGCTGGGGGAGCTGCGCAACTGCCGGCTGCCGGTGGCGGTGCAGGCGTTCGCCTCGAAGCTCGACGGGTTCCCCGTCGAGTGGGCGCCGCTGAGCGTCGTCGCCCCGATCACCGAGGCGTCGGCGGAGTACCAGGCCATCGCGTACGCGCTGGAGACCCCCGGCGTGGAACTGGTGTTGGTGGACCGCTCGGTCGACCACGTGTTCCAGTGGTCGCCCCGGGAGCCTGTCGAGGGTGGTGGCGGGGCGGGCGGCCCCGCCGACGGGGCGCCGCAAGAGGCGGCGGCGACCCACGAGGAGGAGGCGGCGCTGCACGGCGACGCCGTCGGCGTGGAGATCGGCGACCTGCGGCCCGGCTTCGCCGAGCTGGAGGCGTACCTGCTGCACCACGGCAAGGTGCGGCACTGGTCGGAGTGGTGGGACCAGTACGTCGAGCAGCCCCTCGTCGGCGCCGACCACGAGACGTACCGCCAGGTGATGGTGCTGATCGGCAGCCTGTTCCGGCGGCTGCGCCCGGCCGACGCCGAGCGGCTCGACCGCGACGAGGAGCGCGAGCGCTACATGTGGACCCGGATGCGGGAGCATTTGGCCGCCTCCGGCGCCGACCCGGTCGACTGCCTGTACGTCTGCGGCGCGTTCCACGCGGCCAGCCCCGTCGCGCAGTTCGGCACCGGCCCCGACGCGGCGGCGTACGAGATCAGCCCGCGCACCGCCACCCGCTGGCTGTACGGGCTGATCCCGTCCAGCCACTCGGCGATCGAGGCGCAGTTCGGGTTGGCACCCGGCTCGGTGTCCATCGCCGCCGCCACCTGGGCCAAGGCGGTGTCCCGCTCGGGTGCGGCCCCGTTCCGGCTCGCCGGCCAGCAGGGCGGCAAGCGCGCGTTGGGACGCTCGCGCAGGGCAGCCGCCCCGGTCGCGGTGGCCGACGAGCCGGTGACCGACCGCCTGTCGGGCTTCCTGGCCCGCCCGCCGGTCCTCGACGACCTCGACGAGGCGGAGTTGCGCGGCTGGTGCGTGGACATCGTCCGGCTGGCCCGGCGCAACGGGTACCTGGCCAGCACCGCCGACGCGATCGCCGTGTTCGAGACGTCGATCCTGCTCGCCGGGCTGCGTAACCGGGCCCGCCCCACCCCGTACGACTTCGCCGACGCGGCGGTGACCTGCATCGAGAAGGACGTGGTGCCGGGCCGGCGGGACGTCCGCCGGCTCTGCGAGATTTTGCTCGGCGGCGACCGGATCGGCCAGGTCGGCTACGAAGCCCTGCCGCCGCTGGCCCGCGACGTGCTCGACCGGCTCGCCCCGCTCGGGCTCGACCTGGACAAGCGCACCATCCAGCGGGCCCTGCTGGACCTCCAGAACCAGCCGGCCGTGGTCCCCTGCTCCGACCTGCTGTGGCGGCTGCGCCACCTGCTGCCCCGCGACGCGGTCCGCCCCATCATGGGCGAGCGGCGGCTGGGGGAGCGCTCGGCGCAGGAGAGCTGGGACCTGGCGCTCGGCCGGCACCAGCGCGGGCTGATCGAGCTGGGCTACGAGGGCGTCACCGTCGAGCAGGTCCTCGAACAGCGGCTGCGCCGCCGGGCGTGGGGGCCGCAGGCCACCGCGGCGGTCGCGCTGGAGGCGGTCGAGGACGCGATCCTGCTGCTCGACGGCCGCCGGCTCGTCAATGAGCTGGGCGCCCGTGCCGTGGAGCTGCTCGCCGCCGAGCGGACCGTCGACGAGGCCCCGGAGGTGCTGCGCCGCATCCGCCGGCTGCTGGCCCACTACCGGGCCACCGAGCCGGACCTGCCGGCCTGGTGCGCGGCCTTCGTCACCACCGGCTACGCCCACTACTGCACCCTGCTGCCCACCGCGTTCGTCGACGCCGAGGCGGGGGTCCGGCAGGTGGCCGCCATGCTGGGCTTCCTGTTCAGCATGGAGAGCCTCGCGCTGGCGCTCGGCTGCGACCGGGCCCAGCTCGAACTGGCCGTTGGGCAGTCCCGGCCGGAGGCGCCGGCCCGGGTGGCGCTGCACTGGGCCGCCCAGCACCAGCTCGGCCTGCTGCCGCTCGCCGAGCTGCGGGCCCGCGCCGTGGAGCTGCTGGCCAACCCGCTGGTGGTGCCGGCGTTCCCGCAGTACCTCAGCGGGTTCGTGCAGGCCCTGGAGCCGGTGCCCGGCCTGGCGCCGTTCGTGGTCGAGCTGATGTCCACGGCGTTCGCCCGGTTGCCCGACCCGGTGCTGCTGCCCTGGCTGCCCACGCTGATCACCACCCTGCGCGACCAGGCGGGCGAGCTGGTGCCGACGCTGGTCCGCGAGGCCGGCCGGACGTTCCCCGCCGCGCTGCCCGCCCTGGACGCGTGGGTGCCGCCGTGGGCGGCCCGACCGGTCGCGTCGCCCGCCGCCGCGCAGGTGTCCGCCCCGGCCGGGCCGGTGGTCGACCTGCTCGTCGGCCACCCGGCGGCCTGCGACGCCGTGGCCGACCTGCTCGGCTGCCCCGGCGAGTGGCGGATCGGCGAGCCGCCGGCCGGCCCCGCGACGGCGGTCGATCCGGAGGTGATCGCTCTGCTCGCCGCGCACCCGGCCACCACGGCCGAGGTCGAGACCCTGCTCGCCCCGGCCCGCTGACCCGACCCGGCAGACCACGAGCGGCGGACCCCGACCGCTGATCCGACCCGGCGGACCATGACCGGCGGACCCCGACCCGGCAGGCGATGGCCCGGCAGGCGATGGCCGGTCGGGTCGGGTCGGCGGTCGGGCTGGTCCGGGGCGGAGCGGCGGGGCGG
Organism: Micromonospora rubida; assembly: GCF_009908295.1. GTDB lineage: Bacteria > Actinomycetota > Actinomycetes > Mycobacteriales > Micromonosporaceae > Micromonospora > Micromonospora rubida. The sequence continues at coordinate 526,602 of NZ_JAAALO010000001.1, read as the reverse complement.
TCAGGGGCGGCGGCCCAGGTGGTGGCGCAGCGCGAGGTGCAGGGCGAGCCGGGTGTCCGGGTCGTCGAGCTGCGCGCCGTACCGCTCGCGCAGCCGGCGCAGCCGGTACCGGACGGTCTGCGGGTGGGTGTGCAGGAGCCGGGCGGTCTCGACCACCTGGCCCTGGGTGTCCAGCCAGGCGGCGAGCGTGTCGGCGAGGGCCCGCCGGGCGGCCGGCCCGAGTGGGGCCAGCGGCGCCAGCGCCCGTGCGACGAGCCGGTCGGTCAGCCCCGGCTCCCAGGCGGTGAGCAGGGTGAGCAGGTGCGCGTCGCAGTCCAGCACGCCGTCGGCGGGCAGCACGCCGTCCCGTTGCAGGCGCAGCGCCCGCCGGGACAGCCGGTACGACGTGCGGGCCTGCCGCAGCGGCACGGTCGGGCCGAGGGCCGCCCGCCGGCCGGTCAACGCCCGGCGCAGGTGGGCGAGGCGGCCCGGGGCGCCCGGGTCGGGCAGCACGATCCGGACCACGTCGTCGATGACCGTGGCCACCGCGCCGCCGCCGAGCGCGCGGGCGAGGTGCTCGTCGTCGGTGCCGTCGACGCTGACCACGGCGACGGTGCCGGGCAGCGGCCACCGGGCGGCCTCGGCGGCGGCGTGCAGCGCGGCGTCGCCGGGCGGGTCCGGCTGGACGAGCAGGGTGATCAGTCGGCGGCGGACCACGGTCCAGTCGTGGGCGGCGTCCCGCTGCTCGTCGAGGTAGCCCTCGGCGGCGGCCCCGGCGAGGGTGTCGGTGTAGCCGAACAGGGCGGCGGCGATGAGGTACAGCTCGTCGGCGGCGAGCCGGTCCGGCCGCTCGGGCGCGACGAGGAACGCCCAGAGGGCCCGGGCGCCGACGGTGAGCACCGAGCGCAGCGCGTCGACGCGGTGCCCCTCCTGGTACTCGGTGCGGCCGAGGTCGTGGAAGACCCGCCGGGTGTCGGCGAGGGGCCGGCCGGGGTCGGCGACGGCCGCCACGAACGCGTCGACGGCGGTCTCCACGCCCAGGGCGAGGCCCCGGCCCTGCCCGCCGGTCAGCGAGCGGCCCTGGGCCCGCATGGTGGCCCGGACGCTGTCGAGGGTCTCCTCGTGCAGCAGCGGCCGGACCGCCCGCAGGTGCTCGCCGACGTGTCGGGGCAGCCCGGCGAGGCGGGGCTCCAGCTCTTCCAGGGTGTCCGCCACGGTCGCCCGCCTTCCCGATCCGCCGACGATGTGCGGCACCACAGCCGCAATCCTTGTCACCCGGGTGACAAATGCCGGGGCCGATCCTGCGTCGGCGTACCACCGATTTTGGCACCATGGTTCGTAGGGTTCCGGCATGGACGCGGATGTGATCGTTGTCGGGGCCGGACTGGCGGGCCTGGTCGCCGCCACCGAGGCGGCCGACGCCGGCCGGACGGTGCTGCTGCTGGACCAGGAGCCGGAGCAGAACCTCGGCGGGCAGGCGTGGTGGTCGTTCGGCGGGCTGTTCCTGGTCGACTCGCCCGAGCAGCGGCGGATGGGCATCCGTGACTCCGTGGACCTGGCCTGGCAGGACTGGCTGGGCAGCGCCGCGTTCGACCGCGCGGAGGACCACTGGCCGCGCCGGTGGGCCGAGGCGTACGTGCACTTCGCGGCGGGGGAGAAGCGGGCCTGGCTGCGGTCGATGGGCCACCGGATCTTCCCGGTCGTCGGCTGGGCCGAGCGGGGCGGCGGCGCGGCCGACGGGCACGGCAACTCGGTGCCCCGGTTCCACGTCACCTGGGGCACCGGCCCCGGGGTGGTCGAGCCGTTCGCCCGCCGGCTGCGCGCGGCGGTGGACGCCGGCCGGGTCCGGCTGTGCTTCCGGCACCGCGTCGACGGCCTGGTCACCGCCGGCGGCGCGGTCACCGGGGTGCGCGGGGCGGTGCTGGAGCCCAGCGACGCCCCGCGCGGCGCGCCCAGCTCCCGGATCGAGGTCGGCGAGTTCGAGTACGCGGCGCAGGCCGTCGTCGTCACCTCCGGCGGCATCGGCGGCGACCACGACCTGGTCCGGGCGGCCTGGCCGGCCCGGCTCGGTAGCCCGCCGAAGCGGATGGTCTCCGGCGTCCCGGCGTACGTCGACGGGCGGATGATCGGCATCACCGAGGCCGCCGGTGGGCAGGTGATCAATCCCGACCGGATGTGGCACTACGTCGAGGGGCTGCGCAACTGGGACCCGATCTGGCCGCAGCACGGCATCCGGATCCTGCCGGGGCCGTCCTCGCTGTGGTTGGACGCCACCGGCCGACGCCTGCCGGCGCCGCTGTTCCCCGGCTTCGACACCCTCGCCACGCTGCGCCACCTGCGCGCCACCGGCCACGACCACAGCTGGTTCCTGCTCACCAAGAAGATCATCGCCAAGGAGTTCGCGCTCTCCGGCTCGGAGCAGAACCCGGACCTGACCAACCGCAGCATCCGGCAGGTGGTCGACCGGGCCCGCGCGGGCACCCCCGCGCCGGTGGCGGCGTTCCTGGAGCACGGCGCGGACTTCGTCGTCGCCGACACGCTGGAGGCCCTGGTCGCCGGCATGAACGACCTCGTCGCCCCGGACGGCGGCCCGAGCCTGGACGTCGCGCAGGTGCGCCGGACCGTCGAGGCCCGGGACCGGGCGATCGCCAACCCGTTCGGCAAGGACGCCCAGGTCACCGCGGTCCGGGGGGCGCGGGCGTACCGGGGCGACCGGCTGATCCGGGTGGCCCCGCCGCACCGGCTGCTGGACCCGGCGGCCGGGCCGCTGATCGCCGTCCGGCTCAACATCCTCACCCGCAAGACCCTCGGCGGCCTGCACACCGACCTGGACGGCCGGGTGCTGCGGGCCGACGGGCAGCCGCTGCCCGGCCTGTACGCGGCCGGCGAGGTGGCCGGCTTCGGCGGCGGGGGCATGCACGGCTACAGCTCCCTGGAGGGCACCTTCCTCGGCGGCTGCCTCTTCTCCGGCCGGGCCGCCGGCCGGGCGGTGGCCGCCGCGACCGCCTGACCGCCGTGGCCGCCGCGACCGCGACCGCCGTGGCCGCCTGATCGCCCCGACCGCCTGACCGCCGCGAGCCGCGCTACCGCCTGACCGCCGGGAGCCGCGCGACCCGTCGGCGGCGGGCAGCTCCGACGCCGCGCCGCGATCGGGGAATCGGCGCGGAGTATGACCGTAATGGATATTGACCAGGCGATAGACGCATGTCAGTGTTTGCTTCCCTGGAACGAACGTCGCGGCGCCCCTCCGGACGCCGCCGGACCCCGCCGCCCACCCCCTGCGCGCGGGGTCCGGTCACGCCCAGGTGCACGAACCCCCGACCTGCACCGAGGAGCATCATGAGACGCACAACGTTGACCGCGGGCATCGCGCTCGCCGCCGCCGTCGCGCTGACGGCGTCGACGGCGACGCTGCCGGCCGCCGCCGCCCCCGTCGCCCCTGCCGCCCCCGCCCCGGCGTTCGCCGCGCTGGCCGCCCCGGACATCTCCGTGACCAACGTCCAGGCCCACCTGACCCAGCTCCAGAGCATCGCCACCAGCAACAGCGGCCACCGCCGGGCCGGCTCGGCCGGCTACACCGCCTCGGTCAGCTACGTCAAGAGCAAGCTCCAGGCCGCCGGCTACACGGTCACCGAGCAGACCTGCACGAGCTGCACCTACCAGGGCAACAACGTCATCGCCGAGTGGCCCGGCACCGCCCCGGCCGACCAGGTGGTCATGTTCGGCTCCCACCTGGACGGCGTCTCCGCCGGCCCCGGCATGAACGACAACGGCTCCGGCTCCTCGGTGCTGCTGGAGAACGCCCTGGTGCTGGCCCAGCAGAACCCGACCATGACCAAGCGGGTCCGGTTCGCCTGGTGGAACGGCGAGGAGCAGGGCCTGCAGGGCTCGAAGTTCTACGTCAACTCGCTGACCACCGCCCAGAAGGGCTACATCAAGGGGTACTACAACTTCGACATGGTCGCCTCGACCAACGGCGGCTACTTCATCAACCGGGTCACCTCCACCACCGCCGCGCCGCTGAAGGCGTACTGGGACTCCCTCGGCCTGGCGCCGGAGGAGAACGTCGAGGGCCAGGGCCGCTCCGACGACTACTCGTTCCAGCAGGGCGGTATCCCCACCTCCGGGTACGCGATGGGGGCCAGCGCCCGCAAGACCAGCGCGCAGGCCACCAAGTGGGGCGGCACGGCCAACGCCGCGTACGACCCCTGCTACCACGCGTCCTGCGACACCACCAGCAACGTCAACGCCACCGGGCTCAACCGCAGCGCCGACGGCATCGCGTACGCGATCTGGGACCAGGCGGTGGGCAGCGGCACCCCGACCAACGACTTCTCCGTCGCGGTCAGCCCGACCTCCGGCAGCGTCGCCCAGGGTGCCTCCACCACCGCCACGGTCTCCACCGCCACCACCTCCGGCAGCGCCCAGACCGTCGCCCTGTCCGCCTCCGGCGCGCCCAGCGGGGTGACCGTGTCGTTCAGCCCGTCGTCGGTCACCTCCGGCGGCTCGTCCACGATGACCGTCGCGGCCTCCTCGACGGCGGCCACCGGCACGTACACCATCACGGTCACCGGCACCGGGTCGGCGACCCGCACCGCCACCTACAGCATCACCGTGACCGGCACCGGTGGCTGCGCCGGCGGCCAGGTGGTCGGCAACTCCAGCTTCGAGAGCGGGGCCACCGTCTGGACCGCGTCCTCCGGCGTGATCACCAACTCCACCAGCCAGGCCGCCCGCACCGGCTCCTACAAGGCGTGGCTCAACGGGAGCGGCAGCACCAACACCGAGACGCTGTCCCAGTCGCTGACCGTCCCGGCCGGCTGCACCACGTACACGCTGTCGTTCTGGCTGCACATCGACACCACCGAGACCACCACCTCCACGGCGTACGACAAGCTCACCGTCCAGGTCGGCAGCACCACGCTGGCGACGTACTCGAACCTCAACAAGGCCACCGGCTACGTGCAGCGCACCTTCAACGCCGCCGCGTACGCCGGGCAGACGGTCACCCTGAAGTTCACCGGCGTCGAGGACGTCTCGCTGCAGACCAGCTTCGTCGTCGACGACGTCACCCTCACCGCCAGCTGACCGGAGCGGAAGGGGCCCCGCCAGCGCCTGCGCCACGGCGGGGTTCCCTTCCACCGGCTCACGTCGACCTCCGCCGGCCGTCGCGGCTGCCCGCCGCGACGGCCGGCCGTCGTTTCCGCAGGGATGGCCCGGCCCCACCCCCGGCGGCCCGCCCGGGGTGGGGCCGGCGGCCGACGCGGCGTGGGCCGGGTGGCCCCGGGACGACTCAGGAGGCCTCGGCGGCCCGTTCAGGCGTCGGCGGCGCCGGATTCAACTGTGCCGGAGCGGCCTGTGCCGGAGCGGCCTGTGCCGGAGCGGCCTGTGCCGGAGCGGCCTGTGCCGGGGTGGTCTCGCCCGGGAGTAGTCGCTCGGCGAGCACGATGGCCAGCGACACGAAGGTCAGCACCGCGCCGACCAGGAACGTGCCCCTGGTGTCCACCGTGGACAGCGCGACACCGCCGATCAGCGCGCCGCCCGCGATGCCCACGTTGAACGCCGCCGAGTTCGCCGCGAAGCCCAGCTCGGTCCGCCCCGGGGCGACCTGGAGGATGCGCGCCTGGGTGGCCATGAACACCGGAGCCGCGGAGGCGCCGAGCAGGGCGAGCAGGCCGATCACGGCGGCCTTGACGTCGGCGAACAGGTACAGCCCGGTCAGCGCGACCGCCTGCAACCCCACCGTCAGCACGAGCGAACCGTGCGGGAACCGGTCGAGAAGCGGGCCGACCCCGCTCACCCCGACGATGCCGGCCAGGCCGAAGACGAACAACATCACGCTCACCGTCTGCGGGGCGAAGCCGGTCACGGTGGTGAGGAACCGCTCCACGTAGGTGAACCCGGCGAAGATGCCGGTCACCGAGACGGCGGTGGTGGCCAGCACGATGACGAAGCGGCCGGTGTGCGGGGCGGAGGCGTACGCGCCGTGGCTGTCCTCCGGTCGGGTCGTCGGCAGCAGCACCGCGATCACCACCAGCGCGAGCACCCCCAGGGCGGTCAGCGCCAGGAACGGCGCACGCCAACCGCCCTGCTGGCCCAGCCACGTGCCGGCCGGCACGCCGAGCACGGTGGCCAGCGAGCCGCCCACCGACATCACCGCGATCACCCGACCCCGCACGGCGGGGGAGAACAGGCCCACCGCCACCGGGGCCAGCACCGCCCAGAACAGCGCCTGGGCCAGCGCCGTGGCCACCCGGGCGGTGAGCAGGACCCAGTACGAGTCGGCCAGCACCGACACCAGGGTCGCCACCACCATGACGGCCAGCACGCCGCTGAGGACGTACCGCCGGGGCCAGCCGCGGCTCACGTGCGCGAACGGCAGCGAGATCACGGCCACGGTGAGGCCGTACCAGGTGACGAGGTAGCCGACCGAGGACAGCGACACGTCGAGGTCGTCGGAGATCAGCGAGAGCAGGCCGATCGGCAGGTTCTCGGTGGTGTTGAAGGTGAACGCGGACAGCGCGAGGGCCAGCAGCACGATCACGCGCCGCCAGGTGCTGGAGGACATTCGTCAGCCGTTCCTTCCGGGGCGCCCGGGCGCCCTGAGCGGGGGGTATCGGTCATTGGTCGTGGTGCGGTTCGTCCGGGTCGGACGCCGCATCGGGACGCCGGATGCCGTGCAGGATCCGGCGCACCACGGTGCTCAGCGCGGCCAGGCCACCTCCTCGCCAGATCGAGTAGTGGTCGCCCGGGACGACGACCTGCGTGACGTTTCCCGCGATCCGCTCCCAGCGCATCAGCTCGGCCGGCGTGTCGGCGGCGCGGACCACGGTGACGGGGCCGGGGTACCCCTCGACCGGCCGGTGGGCGATCAGCGCGGACAGGTGCGCCTCGAACAGCCGGTACCGGCTGTCCAGGAACGATCCGTCGAGGTCCTCGGGGAGCACCCCGGCCCGGCCCAGCGCCTCGAACGCCGCCCCCGGCCGGGTGTCGGCGGGCAGGGTCGCCAGCACCGCGGCCACGGCAGCGGTGTCGACGCCTCCGGCGGCGAGCAGGTCCACCACGAACCTCGCCACCCGTCGCAGCCCCACCGGGTGGCGCATCGCCGCGGGCAGCGCGCTGTCGACCAGGATCAGCGCCGGCACCCGCGCCCCCGCCCGGCGCAGCCGGTGCGCCATGTCGAGGGCCACGACGCCCCCCATCGACCAGCCCAGCAGCGCGTAGGCCGGCCCGGGTCGGGCCTGGCGCAGCGCCTCGACGTACCCGGCCGACAGCTCCGCCAGCGACCCGGCGGGGGGCCGGTCGTCCTCGAACCCGGGGGCCTCCAGCGCGACGATCGGCTGGTCGTCGAGCAGCCGCGCCAGCGGCAGGTACGGGTACGGCGAGCCGGAGACGGCCGGTACGCAGCACAGCGGCGGGCCCCCGGTGGCATCGGTCATGGCGATCACTGCCGCGGCGTCGGCGCTCATCGCCCCGCCCGCCCGTGCCCCGGCGGGTCGACCAGGGCGGCGACGTCGGCCACCGTGGCGGCCCCGTAGATCTGCCGGAGCTGGAGCTTGACGCCGAAGGCCCGGTTGATCCGGCTGATCAGCCGCATGGCCTGCAACGAGTTGCCGCCGAGGGTGAACAGGTCGGCGTCGGCGCCGATCCCGGCGACGCCGAGGACCTCCTCGAACATCGTGGCCAGCGCCCGCTCGGTGGCGGTCGCCGGGGCGGTCGTGCCGCGGGCGAAGCCCGGGTCGGCGGGCCCCGGGTCGGGCAGGGCCGTCCGGTCGATCTTCTGCGACGTGGTCAGCGGCAGCTCGTCGAGCATCACCCAGACGGCCGGCACCAGGTGGGCGGGCAGTTGCGTGCCGAGCCGGGCGCGCAGCTCGGCCGGCGCGGGCGGCGTCCCGTCCACGGCGAGGTAGCCGACGAGGCACGGCTCACCACGGGCGTCGGGGCGGACCGCCACCGCCGCCCGGCGGATCCCGGGCAGGGCCGCCAGCGCCGCCTCGACCTCACCGGGCTCGATCCGCAGCCCCCGCAGCTTCACCTGGTCGTCGAGGCGGCGGAGGAACTCCAGCCGGCCGTCGGCGTCCCACCGCACCAGGTCACCGCTGCGGTAGACCCGGCCGTCCGGGCGGAACGGGTCGGGCACGAACCGTTCCCGGGTCAGCTCCGGCTGACCGAGGTAGCCCCGGGCCAGCCCGGCGCCCCCGATGAGCAGCTCGCCGTTGGCGCCGTGCGGGGCCAGCCGGCCGTACCGGTCGATGACGTACAACCGCCGCCCGGGGTGGGGCCGGCCGATCGGGGGCGCGGAGCGCCACCGGTCGTGCGCGCACTCGTGGTCGGTGCAGCCGACGGCGGCCTCCGTCGGGCCGTACAGGTTGACCAGCCGGCGGCCCGGCAGGTTCCAGGCGTTGACCAGCTCCGCCGGTAGCACCTCGCCGACGCTCATCACCGCTCGCAGGTCCGGGTACGACCCCGGTTCGAGGCTGGCCAGCATGGTCGGGGTGAGCCCCAGGTACGTCGCCCGCCGGTCGCGGACCAGCGCCGCCACCTCGTCCGGGGACGAGCCCTCCTCCGGGGAGACCAGCAGCAGCGTGGCGCCGGCGGTCAGCGCGGTGAGGATCTCGCCGAGCGCGACGTCGAAGGTCAGCGCGGCGAACTGGAGCAGCCGGTCCGCCGGCCCGAGGTCGAGCCGCCGCCGGTAGTGCGCGACGAAGCAGGCGAGCGCGGCGTGCTCCAGCGCCACCCCCTTCGGCTGGCCCGTCGAGCCCGAGGTGTAGACCACCGCGGCCAGCGCGTCGGCGGTGCTGCGCGGGGCGGCCGGCGGGGCCTGCGGGGTCAGGTCCGTCAGCACCGGCTCCCAGCCCACGGCGGCGGGCAGCCGGTCGAGCAGGGTGGACCGGGTGAGCACCACCGGGGCGGCGGTGTCCCGGATCAGGTGTTCCAGCCGGGCGGCCGGGTGCTGCGGGTCCAGCATCGCGAAGGCCGCCCCGGCCCGCAGCACGCCGAGCATGGCGGGCAGCACGTCCAGGTCCCGGTCGGCGACCACGGCGACCACCCGGTCCGGCCCCACCCCCCGGCGGACCAGTTCGGCGGCGATGCCGTCGGCCCGGCGCAGCAGCTCGCCGTACGTCAGCTCGCGTCCCCGGCAGACGGCGGCCACCGCGTCCGGCGTGTCCGCAGCGACCGCCGCGATCAGGGCGTCCAGCGGCTCGTCGTGGGCGGGAGCGGGACCGCCGTCGCCGAGGTCGAGCAGCGCCCGCTCCTGCTCGCCGGAGAGCAGCGGCAACGCCGACAGCGGCCGGTCGGGGTCGGCGCAGGCGGCGTCCAGCACCCGCGACAGGTGGTCGAGCAGCGCCTCGATCCGCCAGTCGTCGAACAGGTCCGTGGCGTACTGGACGTGCACCGTCAGCCGGTCACCGGCGGCGGTGAAGTCCACCGAGAGGTCGAAAGGCGCGCGCGTCGAGGGCGGGGAGACCAGCTCGACGGCGACGCCCGGCAGCTCCAGCCCGCCGCCCGTGGTGCCCTCGCCGAGCAGCTGGACGCAGACTCCGAACAGCGGGTTGCGCGCCTCGTCGCGCACCGGCCGGACCCGCTCGACCACCTTCTCGAACGGGACGTCGGCGTGGTCGTACAGGGACAGGTTCGCCTCGGCGACCCGGTCGAGCAGCTCGGTGAAGGTCGGGTCGCCGGTGAGGTCGAGGCGGAGCACGACCATGTTGACGAAGAGCCCGACCACGTCCTCCAGCTCCGGCTCGTCGCGGCCGAGCAGCGGCACCCCCAGCGGCAGGTCCTCCTGCCCGGCGTGGGTGGCCAGCACCGTGGCCAGGGAGGCGGTCAACGCCATGAACGGCGACACCCCCCGCTCCCGGCAGAGCCGGTGCAGCCGGCCGACCAGGCCGGCCGGCACCTCCCGGGTGACGGCCCGGCCGCGCTGGCTGGCCACCACCGGTCGGGGCCGGTCGCCGGGCAGGTCGAGCGTCGGCAGGTCGCGCAGCGCCCCGGCCCAGTACGCCAGACCCTCCTCCAGCGCCTCCGGCGTCGCCCGCGCCCGCTGGGACCGGACGTGCGCGGCGTACCTGCCGCGGGGCGGGGCGAGGTTCGCCGGGCGCCCCTCGACGGCGGCCCGGTAGAGCGCGCCCAGGTCCCGCTGGAGCAGCCCGGTCGACCAGCCGTCGGTGACGATGTGGTGCAGTGTCAGGCAGAGCAGATGGTCCTCGTCGGCCACCCGCAGCAGCCGGAACCGGTACAGCGGCCCGCGTCGCAGGTCGAACGGGGTGCCCACCTCGTCGTGCAGCGCCTCGGCCAGGGCCGCCTCCCGGGCGGCGTGGTCTCCGGAGAGTGGCTCGACGTCGATCGGCACGTCGGCGGGCGGGGCGATCGTCTGGTACGGCACGCCGTCGCGGGCGCCGAAGGTGGTCCGCAGCGCGTCGTGGCGGGCGACGAGCCCGGTGACCGCCCGGCGCAGCGCGACGACGTCGAGCGGGCCCCGCAACCGGTAGAACAGGGGGCTGTTGTACGTGGACTCGCCCGGGGTGAGCTGGTCCACCAGCCACAGCTGCTCCTGCGCGAACGACAGCGGCAGCGGCGCCGGGGTGGCCTCGTCGGCCGCAGTGCCCGATGTCGTGGTGGGGGACGTCATCATCGGCATCCTTTCATGGATCGACGGATCATGCGGGTACCCGCCGACGGCGTCGTGCGTAATTCGCAACGGCGCCGGAAAACGGCGGTCGTGTCTCCAGCGCCCGCGCGGTACGATCCGCGAACGCGTATCGACATTGACCGGAGCCGCTTGCAACGGGCGGCCTCCGAGGGATTATGGGGGCGAATTCTGGTGTACCGGGAACCGATAGCGGAAATCGCGGCGCTGTTCGACGTGTACCAGCAGGGCCTGGCCTTCCACGCCATCTGCGCGATGGCCCGGCTGGAGGTTCCCGACCGGCTGGCCGACGGCCCCCGGGACGTCACCGGCGTGGCCGCCGAGCTGGGCCTGGACGCCGACGCATTCCGCCGGCTGCTGCGCCTGCTGGAGTGCCACGAGATCGTCGGGTACGACCCGGGCGCCGACGAGGCGTGGCTCACCGACCGGGGCGAACTGCTCTGCCGGGACCACCCGATGTCGCTGCGGGCGACGTTCGCCACGCTCGGCGTCTCGGACGTGGCGCACCGGCTCGTGGACACGCTGCGCACCGGCGGGCCGGCCGCCCCGGCGGCGCTGGGGGAGGGGTTCTGGGCGTACCTGGCCGCGCGGCCGGACCGCCAGGCGGTCTTCAGCGAGGCGATGGCCGAGCAGGCCCGGTTACTCTCGCTGCCCTGCGTGCCTTTGCTGGACTGGCCCGCCGGCGGCACGGTGGCCGACGTCGGCGGCGGCAGCGGGGTGCTGCTGACGGCGGTCCTCGAGGCGGCCCCCGGCGTGCGCGGGCTGCTGCTGGACCAGCCGCAGGTGTTGCCCCGGGCCCGGGAGCGGCTCGACCGGCACGGGCTCGCCGGCCGGTGCGACGTGCTCCCGCACGACCTGTTCGACCGGGCCCCGGCCGCCGAGGTGTACCTGCTCTCCCGGGTGCTGCACGACTGGGACGACGCGGCGGTGGCCCGGATCCTGTCCCGGTTGGCCGAGGCGGCGGCCCCCGGAGCCCGGCTGCGGCTCTTCGAGGACCTGCTGCCGGAGAAGGGCCCGCTCGCCCCGACCCAGGCCTGGTCCGACGTGGTGATGATGGTCCTGTACGACGGGGCGCGCGAGCGCACCCTCGGGCAGTACCGGGCGTTGTTGGAGCAGGCCGGCTGGGCGCTGGACGGCACGGTCGCGGGGCCGCCCGGCATGCACGTCATCGAGGCCCACCGGGGCGGCCGGCCGGCGTGACCGCCAGATCCAGCCGGCTGAGCCCGTTGAGGAAGTTCGACGGCTGGCGGGTCACCGCGCCGGCGACCGCGAAGCCCTCGGCCCGGTCCCGCAGCACGTCGAGCAGGCAGCGCAGCTCCATCCGGGCGAGGGCGGCGCCGAGGCAGTAGTGCGGGCCGGCGCCGAAGCCGAGGTGCGGGTTCGGCGACCGGTCGGGCACGAACCGGTCCGGCTCGGCGAACACCTCCTCGTCCCGGTTGCAGGAGGGGAACCAGACCACCACCCGGTCGCCCGCGGCGATCCGCGCTCCGCCGAGCGTGGTCGCCGTGGTGGCGGTCCGCATCGCGTGCATCGGCGGCGAGGTGTGCCGCAGGATCTCCTCCACCGCCCGGTCGGTCAGTTCCGGCTCCCGGCGCAGCCGGTCCCACAGCTCGGGCTGCTCGGCGAAGAGCAGCAGCGCGCCGGAGGCCGCGTGGGGGGTGGTCTCCAGGCCGCCGTTGAGCAGGCCGTCGCAGTTGAGGATGATCTCCTCGTCGGTCAGCGGCCTGCCGTCGACCACGGCCCCGGCGAGCACGCTGACCATGTCGTCGCCCGGCTCCGTCCGGCGGCTGTCCAGCAGTTCGCCGAAGTACAGAAAGATCTCGGTGTGCGCCTCGACCCGGTCGGCGAGGGCCCCGGGGCTGGTGTCGGAGTCGTCGAAGGCCTGGATCGTCAGCCCGGTGAGGCGGTCCCAGTCCTCGGCCGGCACGCCCATCATCCGCAGCAGCACCCACGCCGGGATCAGCGTGGTCAGCTCGCCGACCGCGTCGAACGCCGTGCCGCGCCCGATCAGGCCGGCCAGGTGCCCGGTCAGCCGCCGGTGCAGGTCGTCGTGCAGCCCGGCCAGGGCCCGGCTGGTGAACCACGACGCCAGGGCGGTGCGCAGCCGGCGGTGCGCGGCCCCGTCGGAGACCACCAGCATCCGGTCGGTGGCGGCCCGGACGGCCTCGGGGGCGCTGCCCAGCCGCATCCCGCGCGTGGAGGTGAACACCGCCGGGCGGCGGACCACCTCGTCCCCGGCCCGGTAGCCGGTGACCGACCAGAAGCCGCCGTCGGCGGTGGGCTGCCAGGCGACGGGGTGCCGGGCCCGCGCCTGCCGCCACAGGGCCAGGTGCCGGTCCCCGGTGAACTGCCGCGGGTCGGTCGGGTCGAAGTCCGGCCCGGCGGCGGTGGCCGGTGGGGTTTGCGTGGTCACGGGCTCTCCCAATTCGGTGGCGGTCGCGGCGGTGGTGCCCGGCGCCGGAACGGTGGCGGGAAATATGGGTAGCATTGTGCTGCCGCTCGCGTCGGAAAATTGTTCCGGAGCGGATTCACCCACTTATTTTCTCTCACTGCGTCGATTGGGCTCGACTGGTTATGCTCGGCTCATATGACCATCCGCGCGGTGCCGGGAAGGGTTCGTGTGCGGCAGCGGAAAAGCATTCGTCCGTCGCGGGGGGCGCACATCGCGCCGACGCCGGCACGCCCCGGGCCGCGCCGACGTGCCGTGGTTCTTCGACGCACGCCCGGGGGGCGTGAGAAGGAAGCGACGATGTTCAAGGAAGCGACGTTGTACTCGCCGGTCATCCGGACCGAGAACGGGCACGTGTCGGTGCTGTTCGCGGAGGAGCATCCTGGGCGCCACGACGAGGCGTACCAGCGGCACCGCGCACGGATCGCGAAGCTCGCCCTGGACCACGTGCCCGGTCAGCCGGTCCCGGACGTGCGGTACACCGACGAGGAGCACGAGCTGTGGCGGCTGGTCGGCGCCGAGCTGCGGGAGAAGCACCAGCGTTACGCCTGCCGGGAGTTCCTCGACGGCGTCCGCCGGCTGGACCTGCCGACGGACCGGCTGCCCCAGCTCGGCGAGGCCTCGGCGCGGCTGACCGAGCTGACCGGGTTCCGGTTCCGCCCGGCGGCCGGCATCGTGGAGATGCGGGACTTCTACGGCTCGCTCGCCGACGGGCTGTTCCAGGCCACCCAGTACATCCGGCACTGCTCGATGCCCCGGTTCTCCCCCGAGCCCGACATGATCCACGAGGTGGTGGGGCACGGCAGCGCGCTGGCCAACGACCGTCTCGCGGGCATCTACCTGCGCGTCGGCGAGGCGGCTCGGCGGGCGGAGAACCGCGAGTCGCTGGCCGCGCTCTCCCGGGTCTTCTGGTTCGCCCTCGAGTACGGCCTGGTCCGCGAGGACGGGGAGATCCGGGCCTGCGGGGCCAGCCTGCTGTCGTCGGTGGGGGAGCTGGAGCAGTTCCGGGAGGCCGCCGACATCCGCCCGCTCGACGCCGCCGAGATGAGCGCGCTGACCTACCGGGTGGAGGACTACCAGCCGGTGCTGTTCTGCGCGGACTCCTTCGACGACCTGGAGGCGTTCCTCGACGGGTTCCTCGACGAGGTGCGCTGCGGCGCACCCACCGGCGCGGCCCGGGGCTGAGCCGGCCGTCCGCCGTCCCGCCGGGCCTGCCGGGCCCGCCGGGCGGTGGCCGCCCCGGGTGTGCCGGCTCGCCGGATCGGGGGTCACGACGCCGCCCCGGCCCCGGCCTCCCGGCCGGAGCGGTTCGGCGCCGGGGGCAAGACGCGCAGCAGGTTCTCCCCGAGCAGCAGGGCCCGGTCCCCGTGGGGCACCCCGGCGAACACCTCCGGCCCGTGGACCACCCGGTCGAGCAGCCGCCGCATCCCGCCGGAGAGCTGGTTGAGGGGCCAGTCGGTGCCGAATATGATCTTGTGGTTGAGGCCCAGCCGGAACAGCCGGTTCAGCCGCGCCGGCCAGTCGCCGTCCGGCGTCCCCGCGAAGCCGCCCGTGTCCAGGTAGACGTTGCGCCGGTGCAGCGCCAGGTACGCGGTGACGTCCACGTGGCTGACCCCGCCGTGGCCGAGCACGAAGACCAGGTCCGGGAAGTCCCGGGCCGCCCGGTCGATCAGCAGCGGGTGGGCAAACGGGAAGCTCAGGCTGTGGGCGGTCGGTCCGATGTGCACGAACACCGGCATCCGTCGGGCCCGGCACTCCTCGTAGTAGGGGTAGAGGGCCGGGTCGGAGGGGGAGTACCCGCACGGCGGGTACAGCTTGAGCCCGTCGACGGCGTACCGGTCCGCCAGGTCGGCGAACTCCCGGGCGCCCCGCTCGCCCCGGCGCGGGTCCGCGCCCAGGTAGACCCAGAACCGGCCCGGATGGCGCTGCCGGATCTCGTGGTGCCGGCGGGCCATCGCGGCCAGGTCCAGCCGGCCCGCCATGACCATCCCGAAGTCGGGCACCAGCAGCACGGCCCGGGCCACCCCGGCGGCGTCCATCTCGGCCACCAGCCGGTCGGCGTCGTGGTCCTGGTGCTGGGCGAGGTACGAGTCGACCAGCGCCTCCCGGGCCGGCGCCCGGCCGACGGCGGCCAACCGCCGCCGCATGCTGTCGACGACGTCCTCGATGAACGCCCGGGGGACGAAGTCGGTGGACGCGACGTGGCAGTGGCCGTCGAGGATCATCGACCGAGGCAGTGGTCCAGCAGGGTGCGGATCGACGCGGTCGGCCCCGGCATGTAGGTGCTGAAGTCGAACGGCTTGCCGGTGCGTTCCTCCAGGTGGGACACGAACGCGACCATTCCCATCGAGTCGAGCAGCCCGTTGGCCAGCAACGGCGTGTCCAGGTCGACCTCGGCCGTCGACTCGTCCTCGTTCCAGGAACGGACCCACTCGATCAGTTCCGCGTGCAGCGCCTCGGTGTCGACGGTCACTGGTGGCCTCCCGGGGTGACGGCGGCGACGCTGTCGCCGACCAGACGAAGGGCGGTAGTCGCCATGATCATTTTCTGTACTGAGGGGCGGACGCCGGCGAAGACCGCGTCCGGGGTGAAGGCCGACAGCACCGCCGGCAGCGAGGTGGACATCCGGAACGACGGCCAGCAGGTGCCGAACAGGATCTTGTGGCTGATTCCGCTGCGGAACAGCCGGTTCAGGTGCTCCGCCCAGCCCTCCGCGGCGAGCATGGCCGGGAACTGGCTGACGTCCAGGTACACGTTCGGCCGGTGGGCGCACAGGTACGACGCCTCCTCGACGTGCGTGACGCCGCCGTGGCCGAGGACGAAGTCGACCCCCGGGAAGTCCCGCGCGGCCTGGTCCACCAGCAGCGGCGGCCCGAGGGTGAAGTCCAGCGGGGCCCAACCCGGGCCGGTGTGGGTCAGCACCGGCAGGCCGCGGGCCGCGCAGATCTCGTAGTACGGGTACAGCCGGCGGTCGCTCGGGGAGTACCCGGCCGGCGGGTACAGCTTCATCCCGGCGAACCCGTGGTCGGTGACGTGCCGCTCGAACAGGGCGGGGCCGTCCGGCCCGGCGCGCGGGTCGACGCCCCAGAAGACCCGGAACCGCCCCGGGTGGCGGCGGCACACCGCGGCGTGCAGGCGGGCCAGCTCGGCCGGGGGCAGGGCCCGGGGGGAGACGTGCGAGAAGTCCGCCGCCACCAGGAAGGCCAGCGACACACCGGCGGAGTCCATCTCGGCGACCAGCCGGTCGCCGTCGTGGTCGGAGTGCAGGGCCAGCAGCCGGTCGGTGACCGGGCCGAGGCCGACGTCCCGGCCGTGCGCCCTCAGCCGGTGGTGCATGTTGGTGGCCTGCTCCTCCAGGTACTCCCGGGGGATGACCCGGTCGCTGGCGAGCACCACGTGTGAGTCGACGATCATGCGGAGCGGGCCCCAGCGGTGAGCGGGCCGGCGTCGGCCTGCCCGGCGAACCAGTCGGCCGCCGCGGTCCGGCTCAGCTTCATGTTGGCGGTCAGGAACCGGCGGTCGCTGCGCAGCGGCTCGGCGCTGAACGCCACGCCGCTGATCCGCTGGTGCCCGTCGAGGCGCTCGTTGACCCGGGCGACGCCGTCGCGGATCGCGGCCCGCTCCCCGTCGCCGTCGACGACCGGGGTGACGATCGCGCCCAGCCGCTGCGCGGGGGTGGACACCACGATCAGGTCGGCGATCCCCGGCACGCCCGCGAACAGCCCCTCGATCTCCGCCGGGTGCACCTTGCGGCCGTTGCCCAGGGTGATGACGTCCTTCTTGCGCCCCACCAGGGTCAGGAAGCCGTCCGGGTCGAGCCGGCCGTAGTCGCCGGTGACGATCGCGCCGTCGGGGCGGAACGTCTGCGCCGCGACCGCCGGCTCCACGTCGAAGTAGCCGAGGCTCAGCGGCGCCGGCCGGTGGATCAGCAACTCGCCGTCGGGCAGGAAGGTGACCGCGTCCGGGTCGATGAGCCGGCCCACCGTGCCGACCCGTTGGGCGTCCTCGGTGTTCCAGGCGATCATCCCGCTCTCGGTCATCCCGTACGCCTCCAGCAGCCGGACCCCGGCGGCCCGGAAGCCGTCCAGGGTGGCCCGGGAGATCGGCGCCATTCCGGTGATCATGAAGCGAATCCGGCCGCCGAGGAACTCCCCGAGCGGCGTCCCGGCCGCCGTGCGGGCGTGCAGTTGCAGGACGGTGTCGTAGAACACCGGAGGCGCGATGACGAAGGTCGGCCGCTCCTGCCGGATCGCGGCGAAGACCCGCTGGTACGGCGAGAGCACCAGGTCCGCGCCCACCCACAGGCAGCAGTAGACCGACAGCCGCTGCTGGTAGTTGGCCAGCGGCAGGAAGATCAGGTGTCGGTCCGCCGGGGTGACCGCGAAGCTGTCGACGAAGCGGTTGATCACGTACTCGGTGCCCGCCCGGCTGATCCGCAGCCCCTTGAGCGCGCCGGAGGTGCCCGAGGAATAGACCAGGCTGTGCAGGTCGCCGGGAACCTCCTCGGCCGGTGGCGCGGGCTCGGCGCGGTGCACGGCGTCGCCGTCGACGAGCACCGCCAGCCCGTGCCGGGCCGCGAACGCCGCCCGGTCGTCGATCTCGGTCTCGTCCGGGAACGCCTGCACCACCGCCCCCACCGCTAGGGCGGCGAGGTCCCAGGTCACCCAGTCGATGCTGTTCGACGCCCGGATGCCGATCCGCCGGCCGGCGCCCACCCCGGCGTCGCGCAGCCAGCGCGCCCGGTCCTCGACGGCCACGCCCAGCTCCGCGTGGGTCAGCTCCCGCCGCCCCCCACCGGTGTCGATCTCCACGATCCGCGCGGTCTCGCGGTGGCGGTACCGGGCCGTCAGTTCTGCCAGGTTCATGGTCACGTCCTCGCCGTCGTCGTCTCGGCCGCGCCGGTACGCCGGCCGAGCTGGGTGAGCAGGGTGTGCAGCCGGTCGGTGACGAAGGGGCCGAGCTGCCCGGCCAGCAGCGGCTCGTACGCCCCGGAGCCGGTGTCCCAATCCACGCGTACCTCCACGGCGCACCGGTCCTCGTCGCCCTCGACCGGACGCACCCGCACCGAGCGGTCCAGCCGGCGCCACAGCCAGTCCGGCACCGCCCGCAGGTCGACGCCCTCCGCCGTCGGCTCGACCCGGTCGCCCCAGACCACCCGGTCGTGGCCCAGGGTGCCCGCGAACTCCTCCTCCAGGCCCGGCCCGGTCTCCCGGTCGGCGTCCAGCGCGAAGGGGTCGAGCAGGTGCGGCCGGCGGCGCAGCAGCGCCCGCAACCGCCCGGGCGACGCCGCCAGCACCGCGCTGCGCATGACCGGGGAACAGGGCACGGTCGGCCGGTCCGCGCCCGCCGGCCGCCGCGCGTCGACCTCGGCGACCACCATCTCCAGCACGTCCAGCCCGCGCGCCAGGTCGGCGGCGGAGATGACCATCGGCGGCTGCACCCGCAGCACCCGGTTGTGGTACAGCGAGTAGGTCGAGGTGACCCCGTGCCGCAGCAGCAGGCTGAGCACCATTCCGCCCAGCGACTCGTCGTGGAACTCCAGGCCGTGCATCATGCCGACGCCGCGGTGCGCGGCCAGCACCGCCGGGTGTCGCTCGACCAGGGCGGTGAGCCGGTCGGTGATGGTTTCCCCGTGCGCGTCGACCCCGCGCAGGAACGACTCGTCGGTGGCGATGTCGATGGCCACCGAACCCACCCGGCAGCACAGCGGGTTCCCGCCCAGGCTGGAGCCGAAGGTCGACGGCAGGGCCCGCAGCGTCCGCCAGACATCCGCGCTGCCCAGCACCGCCGAGATCGGCAGCACGCCCCCGCCGAAGGCCTTGCCGATGCAGACCAGGTCGGGGGTGACGCCGAAGCGCTCGTGGGCGAAGAACGTGCCGCAGCGGCCGAACGCCGTCTGCATCTCGTCCAGGATCAGCAGCGCCCCGGCCTCGTCGCAGATCCGGCGCACCTCGGTCAGGTAGCCGGGGTCGGGCACGATCACCCCGCCCTCGGCCTGCACCGGCTCCAGCAGCACGGCCGCCGTGTCGCCGTCCACCGCGTCGGCGAGGGCGGCTACGTCGTTGAAGGGCACCTGGCGGAACCGTTCCAGGAACGGGCTGAACAGCGCGGCGTGCTCCGGCCGGCCGGAGGCGCTCAGCGCGGCGAGGGTCTTGCCGTGGAAACAGTCGACCGCGGTGACGAAGCCGGAGCGCCCGGTCGCCGCCCGGGCCAGCTTCAGCGCGTTGTCGATGCTCTCCCCGCCCCCGTTGGCCAGGTAGGAGTACGGCAGCCGGCCGCCGGTCAGCTCGGCCAGCCGGCTGGTCAGCCGGATCTGCTCCTCCTCGAAGAGGATCTTGGTGCTGTTCAGTCGGCCGGTCGCGAGCTGGTCGGCGACGGCCTCGACGATCCGCGGGTGGGAGTAGCCGAAGGACTGGTTGCCGTACTGGTCGAACAGGGCCAGCAGTTGGTTGCCCGCGCCGTCGCTGACGTGGGCGCCAGAGCCGGGCCCCTGCACCCCGCAGCCCATCACGAAGGACATCGTGGAGTAGGTGGGATGGTTGTGGGCCGTCTTCGCCTCGGCCAGCAGCTGACGATCTGTGCGCAACCCTCGTCCTTCCCTTCGGCGCTAGCGGGCGCCGGCGTACGAGTCGTAGTCGGCGAAGAAGTACTGGAGCAGGCGGTTCTGTCGGCCGGGCCCGGTGCGCGAGAGGCGAACCGCCGCGGGCAGGTCGAGGTAGGCCACCGCGCTCAGGGGCGACCCGGCGAACCGCTCGTCGGGGTACGGCTCGCCCAGCGGCACGAAGCCCAGCTCCAGGTAGAAGTCCCGGAGCCGGCCGGACTCGCCGTCGACGAAGAAGTCCCCGATGACGTGGGTGGCCGCGAACCGGGACACGCTGTGCACCAGCGCCTCCCGCATCAGCCCCATCCCGATGGACTGGTTGCGGATGGTCGGCAGGGTCATCAGGTGGCCGAACTCCACCAGCCGATGGCCGGGCCGCAGCGCGCCGAGGTCCACCACGTCCTCGCAGGGCAGCCCGGCCTCCTGGTCGGGGATCACCTTGACCGTGCCGACCGCCCGGTCGCCCGCGACCGCCAGGATGTAGTGCGCGTACGGGTCGAAGCGGTCGAAGGTGGCCTCGGTGTCGGTGGCGTCGAGCAGCCGTCCCTGGTCTCGGACGTAGACCTCGTCGCGCAGCCGCAGCACGGCGGCCCGGTCGGCGGGCGACTCGGCCAGCTGGAACGTCACCGGCGGTGACGGCGGGGCGCTCACCGGCGCACCAGGGTGCGGAAGAAGTCGACGTAGCTCGGGTGGAAGTGCAGCAGCCGGTGCCGCACCTGCCGGTGCAGGTCGGGCAGCCGCTCGATCGGCAGGTTCGGCATCAGGTGGTGCTCGACGTGGAAGTTGTTGCCGTTGGTGAACCAGGTCATCAGCCGGTTCGACCGGATCGTGCGGGTGTTGGCGAACGGGTCCTCGTTCAGCGTCTCGCACCGGAAGTGCTCGGGCAGCTCCACGGTGGCGTGCACCGGCCCGGCCACCAGCAGCAGCGGGGCCAGCCACAGCCATCCCACCAGCGCCGACCCGACCAGCGCCGACACGGCGGTCAGGGCGACCAGCGTGGCCACGACGAGCAGGTGCTCGTGTCGGATCCGGCGGGAGGTGGTGGCGGTCTCCCCGGGGTGGTCGGCCCCGCGCAGCGCCCGCCCGGCGTCGACCAGGAACATCCCGTAGTGGTGCAGCATCGAGAACCGGACCAGCCAGTCCCGCCCCACCCGCGTCCGCGATCGGGGCCGGTCCGCGCCGTACTGGTCGCCGTAGTCGAAGAACTCCCGGTTCGCCGGGGTGCCCAGGTCGCGGTGGTGGCGCAGGTGGGTGGCCCGGTAGGCCGAGAAGGAGATGAGCATCGGCAGGCCCAGCAGCACCCCGGCCCACCGGTTGGCCCGCCGCCCCCGGAAGCCGAGCCCGTGCAGCGTCTGGTGCTGCAACTCCGCGGCGTGCGCGAACATGCAGCCGAGCAGGATCACCCCCGGCACCCGGGCCGCCAGGTGCGGCCGGGTGGCCAGCACCGCGCCGATCCCGGTGAGCAGGGCGCACAGCGCCAGCTTCAGGGCGAACCGGCGGCCGTCGACCTCGGTGCGCAGGTGCCCGAGCGTGTTTCGTACGTCGGCCCGGGTGGCCGCCCCGGGCCGGACGCCGGTCGCGTCACCCCCCGGCCCGGGGCTGGCCGGTGGAACGCGGGTCTGGTCATCGGTGGTCTTCACGGTCTGCCGTCTCCTCCTGCCGTCGCCTCGGCTGCCCCGGCCCGGCCGTCGGCGGCGTCGGCGGCCAGGGCGTCGGTCAGCGCCGCGCCGAGCGGCTCCAGCGGCCAACCCGGCCGGTCGCCGTCGATGCTCTGCTCGCGGATCCGGCCCGCGGCGTACTTGCTCCAATCGGGCCCCGGTGGCGCGTCCGCCTCCCCGCCCCGGCGCGTCGTCAGCACCAGCAGGTCTCCGGTGAACCGGCCCGGCACGAACTCGTGGGCCAGCCGGCTGAGCTGCTGGAACGCCTCGGCGTGCCGCTCCACCGTGGACGCGTCCACGGCGCTGAGCCCACCGCCCCGGCCGCGCAGCGCCGCGGCGACGTCCGCCGGCCCTGGCGCCTGCCCGACGGCGGCAGTGCCGTAGTGCGCGAGGACCGCCCGTAGCGCGCCGTCGGCGGTCAGCGCCCGGGGCGGGTGCGTCTCGTCCGGCGGGTAGCTGTCCAGCACCGCCAGCAGGCCCACCTCCTCGCCGGCCGCCCGCAGCGCGACCGCCACCTGGTAGGCCAGGTGACCGCCGAGCCCCACGCCGACCAGCCGGTACGGCCGGCCGGCACCGGCCGCGAGGACCAACTCGGTGTACGCGGCCACCAGGTCGTCGAAGCCGGCGTCCGGGGTCAGCCCGCCCTGGAGCCCGTGCACCGGGAGGTCCGCCGGCAGGTGGGCGACGAGCCGGCGGTACGGCCACACCCGGCCGTCGTCGCCGGGCAGGCAGTACAGCGGCGGCTGGTCGCCGGCCGGCCGCAGCGGTACGAGGACGGCGGCCCCGCGGGACGGCACGGGCAGCCGGTCGACGTGGGCCGCCAGCGCTCCCACGGTCGGGTGTCGGAACAGGTCCCGTACCGACAGCTTGACCGCGAGCATGGCCCGGACCCGGCCGACCAGCCGGGTGGCGGAGAGCGAGTGCCCGCCCAGGTCGAAGAAGCTGTCTCCGGCACCGACCGTGGGGACGCCGAGCAGGTCGGTGAAGAGCCCTGTCAGCACCTCCTCCGCGTCGGTGCGGGGTGCGGCCACCGGCGGGGCGTCCGCCACGGTGAAGGGGTCCGGCAGCGCCGTCCGGTCGAGCTTGCCGCTGGCGTTGCGCGGCAGGTCGGCCAGCACCGCGACCACCCCGGGCACCAGGTGGGCCGGCAGGACCTCGGCAAGACCGGAGCGGATCCGCCCGGGGTCGACCGTCGCCCCGGCCTCGGCCACCACGTACCCCACGAGCTGCCGATTGCCGGCCCCGTCGTCGCGGATCGTCGCGGCGGCGCGGGCGACCCCGGGCCGGCGGACCAGCGCCGACTCCACCTCGCCCAGCTCGATGCGGAAGCCGCGCAGCTTGACCTGGCCGTCGTCGCGGCCGGCGAAGACCAGCTCGCCATCGGCGTTCCAACGGGCCAGGTCGCCGCTGCGGTACATCCGGGCCCCGTCGCCGGCCGGGACGAACGGGTCCGGCAGGAAGCGCTCTTCGGTGAGTGCCTCGGCGCCCCGGTAACCCAGCGACACCCCGGCGCCGCCGATGTACAGCTCGCCCACCGCGCCGGCGGGGACGAGCGCCCGGTGCTCGTCGAGCAGGTAGACCCGGAGGTTGCGCAGCGGCGTGCCGATCGGGGGCGACTCCGCCTGCCCGGCGGACAGCGGCTGGCTCATCGCGGTGGAGACCGTGGTCTCGGTGGGGCCGTACCCGTTGATCAGCCGGCACACCGGGGCGAAGCGCTCGACCACCGTCGGCGCGGACAGTTCGCCGACGATGGAGACGGTGGTGCCGTCGGGCAGGTCGTCCGGGGACAGCACGTCGAGCACCGACGGCGCCAGGACGAGGTCGTTGAGCCGCTGCTCCCGGATCAGGGCGGCCAGTTCGGGGCCGGGGGTCAGCCGCTCGGCCGGCGCGGTCACCAGGGTGCCGCCGACCAGGACGGACTGGGTCATCTCCCCGACGAAGGCGTCGAAGCTGGCCGAGGCGAACTGGAGGGTCCGGCCGCCGGGGCCGGAGCCGAGCCGGTCCACCATGGCCGCGGTCAGGTTGACCACGCCCCGGTGGCGGACCACCACCCCCTTGGGCCGGCCGGTGGAGCCGGAGGTGTAGATCAGGTACGCCGGCTGCCACGGCGAGGTCGGCAGGGTCCGGTCGCGGTCGGTCAGCCGGCCGCCGTCGAGCACCGCCAACCGCTCGGCGAGCACCGGGTCGTCGAGCCGCAGGTGCGGCACGGACAGCGCCGTGCCGAGGTCGGCGGTCTCGGCGCGCAGCAGCAGCAGGCTGGGCGTGGCGTCGGCGACCATGAACGACAGCCGGGCGACCGGGTAGGCGGGATCGAGGGAGAGGAAGGCCGCGCCGGACTTCAGCACGGCCAGCACGGCGGTGATCAGGTCGGCCGAGCGGGGCAGGGCCAGGGCCACCACCTGGCCGGGCCCGACGCCCCGTTCGACGAGGTGCCGGGCGAGCCGGTCGGCCCGCTCGTCCAGCTCCCGGTACGACAATGTGGTCGTGCCGTCGTCCAGCGCGGGGGCGTCGGGCGTGCGGTCCGCCCAGTCCTCGAACAGCTGGTGCATGCCGATCGGCGGGATGTCGTGGACCGGCCCGCGCCCCCAGTCCAGCAGGCGTTCCCGCTCCGCCTCGTCCACCAGCGGGAGCCGGTCGACGGCCTCGCCCGGGTCGGCGGCGGCTGCGGCGCCCAGAAAGAACAGGAGCCGGCGCAGGTGCTCGTCGAGGTCCCGGGGCGGGTGGGCGGCGGAGTCCGCGTCGAACAGCAGTTCGGTGTCTCCGTCGGGGAGCTGGAAGAAGACGATCGAGGCATCGTCGATGTCGGGCAGCGACAGGGTGCGGACCGCCGCCGGGTGCCCGGCGAAGCGCAGCTCGGCGGCGGAGCCCATGACGTTGACGACGGCGCCCCAGAACGCCCGGCCCTGACCCGTGCGGCCCAGGTCGCGGGCGAGCAGGGCGGCCGGGTACCGGCTGTGCATGAGCCCGGCGCGCAGCTCCGAGCCGACCCCGGCGACGAAGTCGGCGAGGCTGGTGCCGGCGGGTAGCCCCACCCGTAGCGGGATCGCGTTGGTGGTCATGCCCGGCACGTCCCGCTCGGCGCGGCTGGTGCGGCCGGTGACCGGCAGCCCGAGCAGGACCTCATCCTCGCCGGTCATCCGGGCCACGTAGGCCGTGGCGAGACCGATCGCCAGCTCCGACCATCCGACGCCCAGCCGCCGGGCGCACGCATGCATGGTGGCCATCAGGTCGGGGCCGAGCCGGGCGCGGCGCCGGATCACCGGGCCGCCACGCGGCCCGCGCCGGCCACCCAGGCGGGTCGGCTCGCGGCGGTCGGGGAGACGTCGCAGCCAGTGCCGCCGGTCCCGGTCGAGCCGGGCGGAGGCCAGGTACGACGCCTCGCCGTCGAGCAGGACGCGGAACGGGGGCGGCGGCGGGCCGGGGTCGCCACCGGTGATCAGCG
The DNA here is from genome assembly GCF_009908295.1 of Micromonospora rubida. Taxonomy (GTDB): domain Bacteria; phylum Actinomycetota; class Actinomycetes; order Mycobacteriales; family Micromonosporaceae; genus Micromonospora; species Micromonospora rubida. The sequence continues at coordinate 501,822 of NZ_JAAALO010000001.1, read as the reverse complement.
CGGTGTACGTGGCGGCCGTGCGCCGGTGCAGCTGGGCCAGGCTCCAGCCGTCGACGGTCAGGTGGTGCACCCGCCGGTAGAGGACCCAGCGCTCGGGTGCCAGCCGGAGCAGGGCGGTGGTGCACAGGTCAGTGCCCAGCGGGTCGACGGGCGCGGCCAGGTCGTCGGCCATCCACCGCTGCGCCGCCGCCTCCGGGTCGGCCTCGTCGCCGAGGTCGACCAGGCGCAGGGGGGTCGACGCGTCCGGGTCGACGTACTGGGCGGGTCCCTGGTCGGTGACGGTGAAGCGCAGCCGCAGTGCCTCGCACTCACGCTCGACCCGGCGGTGCGCCTCGGTCATGGCGGCGACGTCGACCGGGCCGGGGATGTCGATCCGGTCGGCGATGCTGTAGGACGCCCCGGTGGCGTTCAGTGACTCCGCGAACCAGATGCCGGACTGGGCGCCCAGCAGCGGCCGGGCCTCCCTGTCGTGGTCGAACAACACCGACGCCTCCCCAGTAGCCGTTCGTGTTCCCCCGAGTTCGCTCCGCACAGACCCATGAGGTAACACGGCACTTGCGGCAGCGGCAAATATCTATTTCCTCGCATGTTTCCGCCCGCCGTGGCTGGTTGTTTCAGGATTGCCTGGCGAGTTTCGGCGGCTCCGGTCCCGTGTGAGGTGAAGGTGGCCGAGTCCGCGAGGAAATAACTGCGCGAATTCTTCTGGTCCGGAGGTGGTCGTCGATGGGTTCTGGTGCCCGGCGCGAGGCTCGAAAGGCGTCGTAGCTGTGCTAGCGCAGCGGCCGGGTGGGGTGGCCCGACCGCCGCGTCGGTCAATCAACCGATCTTTTGCACATCACCAGCCGTCAATTCAAGGATGTGAAAATTGGCGTCCCGAGACGATCTTGATAAGCTATTATGCAGATGTGTACGCTTCGGCCGTGATGGCTAACGGGGACGGGGTAAAGGGTTTTGCCGAGGAGTTCCGGATGTTGGAACCGCATCTCGACGAACGCCAGCGGCGGCTGGTGCTCGCGGCGCGGGCCCGCTCCCTCGGCCGCGGGGGTATCGGGCGGATCGCCCTGGCGGCGGGGGTGCACCCGAGCACGGTCTCCAAGGGCATCGAGGAACTGGAGTCGCCGGGGGCCCCGTCGCGCCGGGCCCGCCGGCCGGGCGGCGGTCGCAAGCGGCTCACCGAGACCGACCCCGGCCTGATGACGGCCCTGGTGGGCCTCATGGAACCCCGGGGGCAGCCCCGTCCGGTGCTGCAGTGGACCACCCGGTCCACCCGGCGGCTCGCCGAGGAGCTGGCGGGCCGGGGGCATCGCGTCTCGGCGTGGTCGGTCAGCCGCCTGCTACGCGAGGCCGGCTTCCGGCTGTCGAGCAGTTCCCGGCCGCTGGTGGCCAGCCAGCGGTTCGATCGGGACGCCCAGTTCCACCGGGTCAACGAGCAGATCGACGGCTGGCTGGTAGCGGGCCAGCCGGTCGTCGTGATCACCATGCGGCGGCAGCGGCCGGCGGCCGGGGCCGGGCCGGCGGACGAGTCGGCGCTCGGCGGCCGGCGGGCCGAGCCGGGCCGGCCCGTGGGCCCACCCCGGCCGGCTGGCCCCGCGACGGGGCTGCCGACCGTCGGCGCGGAGGGGGGCGTCGGCTGGGCCGACCAGCCCGCCGATCACGGCACCTCCGCCGTCGCCCTGGCCACCGTCCGAGGCTGGTGGAGCGAGTCCCGGCAGCGGGCCCGTCAGCTACTGCTCGTCGCCGACGTCGCCGGAACCCTCGGCGCGTCGTGGCGGACCGGGCTCACCCGGTTCGCCCGCGAGATCGACGCGGCCGTCTGCGTGTCGCACCTGCCGGCCAACACGATGCGCTGGAACCGTGGGGAGGACCAGGTGCGCTCCACCGTCCTGCTCAGCCCGCCCGGTGCCGTGCCCAGCCGGCACGAGGTGGAGCTGCGGGTCATTGCCGAGTCGGGCGTGCGCCGCCCGGCGGCCCGGCCTCCCGACCCACAGGGGCCGCCGGCCTGGAACTACCTCGTCGAGGCGTGACCGTCCCGCAGGTGCGAAGTCGGGCGGGAGCGCTTCGATCAGGGTGTCTGGGGGTTCCTGGCGTGGGCGCGCGCCACGGCAGGGATGCCTCCCGGCGCCTATGGAGCTGAGCCGGATACGACATCAGCCACGTCCGCCGCGTTCGGCGACCGCCGGCGACGACCCGACGGGGCGGTGGGTAACGCGACGGCGGTGGCCCGACCGGCAATGACCCTGATTCCTCCGCGCCTCGTCAGTTCGCCGCCGTCCGGGTCGCCGTTTTCGGCCGGCCGTCGCTCGGCGCCACCACGGCCGCCGAAAACGGCACGCCGTCGAGAGTGGACCTTGCGCGCGCGGCGACCGGGACGGAGCCGGCAGGATTTGCCGGCACCCGATCTGTGAACCGGAACGCCAATGTGCACGTTCCGTGACGCCGGGGCGGGGAACCGCGTCAGGAATCGCGGCGATGTGCCGCACGCGATTCCCCGTCGGAGCGACTGTCGAGTGACCTGCGCCACGTTACTGCCCGTTGCCATTTTTGGGTTCGCTGCGGCAAAAGGACGGCACGGGTGGGTGTCCGGGGCCGCCCGACATCGCGATTGCACGGACGGCGCGTCGGGCACGGCGAACGGGAGGCGATTACGCTGCGGCGTCGGAGAAATGCGGCGCCGGGGCGGTCCGCCACCGATGCCTGCGACACGTGTGCGACACGCCGATGACGGGGAGACACCGTCGCGTTGCGGACAGTAGGCTCCCCCGTGGCTGCCGACCGTAGCGGGCGGTCCGGAGCCAGCTCTCCGGGAGGGTCCGTGGAGAAAGCCGTCCGCCAACGCCGAGCGCCCGACCAGACCCCGCCGGCCGACCCCGTCGCCCCGGCCGACCCTGTCGCCCCGGCCGACCCTGTCACGCCGGCCGACCCTGTCACCCCGGCCGACCCTGTCACGCCGGCCGACCCCGTCACGCCGGCCGACCCCGTCACGCCGGCCGAGGGCCCGCCAACTGACGGCGTCGAGGCGTCGACCCTGCCCGAGCTGGAGGACCGGGCGTGGATGCACCACGCGAACGACTTCGCCCACACCAGCTTCTGGGCGGTGGCCCGTCGGCTGCCCCGGCTGGTCCGCGAGGCGATCGCCCTGGCCTGGGCGACCAGCCGCCGGGACACCGCCGCGTCCATCGGGCTGAACGTCGCCGCCGGGGCGATGACCACCCTCGGCCTGCTGGCCACCACCGGCGTGCTGCGCGAGCTGTTCGCGGCCGGCCCCACGCCGGACCGGATCCGGGGGGCCCTGCCGGCCCTGGCGCTGACCGCCGCCGCCGTGATGGCCAAGGGCGGGCTCACCATCGCCGCCGGCTGGGCGCAGGCCCGGCTCACCCCGCAGATCAACTATCAGGTCGAGCTGCGGCTGTTCGAGGCCACCACGGCCGTCGACCTGGCCGCGTTCGACGACGCCGGGTTCGCCGAGGAGATGGACCGGGCCCGGGAGCGCGGGGTGACCGAGGCGGCCTGGATCGTCGACCACACCGTCAACCTGATCACCGGCGTGGTCGGGGTGCTGGCCACCGCGACGGCGGTCACCGTGATCCAGCCGCTGCTGCTGCCCTGCCTGCTGCTCGCCGCGGTGCCCGAGGCGGCGACCGCGGTGAAGATCGCCCGTCGGCAGTACCTGGAGATGCTGGCCAGGATCAACCGGCGTCGCCGAATGTCGATGTTGGCCAACCTGATGGCCAACCGGCACACCGCCGCCGAGGTCCGGGCGTACCAGATGCGGGACTTCCTGCTCGGCGAGTACCGGGGGATGATGGCCACCGAGACGAGCGCCCTCCTGCGCCTGGTCCGCACCCAGACCCGGACCCGGGTGCTCGGCACGTCCGCCGCCGGCGTGGCCACCTTCGGCGTGTACGCCGTCCTCGCCGGCCTGCTCCTGACCGGAATGGTGGCGCTCGCCGCCGCCGCGACCGCGCTGATCGCCCTCCAGTCCGCGCGCTCCAACCTCGGAATCGCGGTTTTCGCCACCAACGCGCTCTACGAGGACGCCCTCTACTACCAGGACTACCGGGACTTCCTGGACCGGGCCCTCAGCCGGATCGGCCCCCGTGGCGACCAGCCGATCGACGGTTTCGACGCCATCGAGCTGGACGGGGTCAGCCTGCGCTACCCGGACACCGACAGCGCCGCCGTCGACGGGGTGAGCCTGACCGTCCACCGGGGACAGGTGGTCGCCCTGGTCGGCGAGAACGGCTCGGGGAAGTCCACCCTGGCCAAGCTCATCGCCGGCCTGTACCGGCCGACCGGCGGGGCGATCCGCTGGGACAACGTGGACGCCGCCGAACTCGACCCCCGTCAGGCCGGCGCGCACGTCGCGGTGCTCACCCAGGACTGGTGGAAGTTTCCGTTCACCGCCGGCCAGAACATCCGCGTCGGCCGGCACGACCGGGCGGCCGGGGGGCCGAGTGTGCAGGACGCCGCCCGGGCCGCCGCCGCCCACGACATGATCATGGACCTGCCGTTCGGGTACGACACCCTGCTGGACCGCGAGTTCAAGGACGGCCACGACCTCTCCGGCGGCCAGTGGCAGCGCCTCGTCGCCGCCCGTGGCCTGTACCGGGACGCCCCGCTGCTGATCTGTGACGAGCCCTCGGCGGCGCTGGACGCCCGGGCCGAGCACGCCCTCTTCCAGCACCTGCGCCGCCGTCCCGACCGGGCGGTCGTGCTGATCACCCACCGGCTGGCCAACGTCCGGCACGCCGACCAGATCTTCGTGATGGAACGCGGCCGGCTGGTCCAGCGCGGCACGCACGACGAGCTGATCGCCGCGGACGGGCTCTACCGCGAGCTGTTCCACCTCCAGGCCAGCGGGTACCTCGCCGCCGCCGGGGAGGCCGGCGACCCCGCCCCGGCTCCGCGCTGACCGACCCGTCCCCTGCCGAAGCTCGTCCTCGGCCTCGTCGCCGCGTCGGCGCGCGTCACCTGGCAACTCGACGTCGCCGGCCCGGTCGCCGGCCCGGTCAGCAGACCGTGACCGGGTGTCGGACGACGCCGTCGAAGAGGTATCCGAGGTCGTTGGGCCGGGCCCGGTCCGGCTGGTCGGCTCCCGTGACGTCGGTGGCCCGCGCCCGCAGCGTCGCCGGCCCAGGCCCCGCCGGCAGCCAGCGCGCCGTCCACCGTTGCCATGGCCCGCCCGCGTCCTCGGCGACCAGTTCGGCCGGCCGCCAGCCGTCGTCGCCGGTGTGCACCTGCACCGATCGGATCGGGCCAGCGCCCGACCAGGACCGGCCGCGCAGCAGCACCTCCGCGCCGGCCGGGACCCGGGCGTCCCAGGGCAGCTCGAAGGCGCTCTTCACCGACTGGGTGCCCAGCTCACCGCCGCCGTCGGGCTGGCCGGGGCCGAACATGCGGTAGAGCTGGGTGTTCCACGGCGAGAACAGCGGGGTGGTCGACACCTCCACCGGGCCGACCCACTTGATCGAGGAGATGCCGATCCAGCCCGGCACCACCACCCGCACCGGGAAGCCGTGGTCCGGCGGCAGCGGCTCGCCGTTCATCTCGTACGCCAGCAGCACGTCGTCGAGGGCCTTGCCGATCGGCAGCGGCCGGCGGACCCGGCCCAGGTTCACCCCGCCGGTGACATACTCCGGGTCCAGCCCCTCCGGCATCACGTCGACCGCCGCGTCGGTCAGCCCGGCCCGCCGCAGGACGGTGGACAGCCGCACGCCCCGCCAGTGCGCCACCCCGACGCCGCCCAGGCCCCACGCCACCCCGGGGGAGGGCCCGTCCTGCTGCCCGGCGAAGAACCGGCGGGCGTTGCCGGCGCACTCGACCAGCGCGGTGACCCGCTCGGCGGGCAGTCGACGCAGGTCGTCGTAGCCGAACTCGACCGGCCGGTCCCGGGTGGGCGTGCCGCGCAGGCCGTCGCCGAACAGGCTCAGCCGCCACGTCTCGGGGTCGATCAGCGGGGTGCGGGTGTGGTTGCGGACGAAGAACCGGTCGTTCGGCACGACGTGCCCCTGCCCGGCCATCGCCTCCCAGCGCATCTCGGCATTGGTGTCGTGCCGGGTGAACAGCCGGTCCGGCAGCGGCTTGACCATGCCCTGCCCGGTTGCGTCCCGCCCGGTGGCGTCCCGCCCGGTTGCGTCCCGCCCGGGGTCGGCGCCGACCGGGTCGGCCGCCACCGCGACCGGCTCGCGTTCGTCGGCGGCGGCGGCCAGGGCGGTCATCGCCGTGCCCAGCTCCAGCAGGTGGGGGCGGGGCACGCCTGCGCCCCGGGCCCGGCCGGCCAGCCACTGCCGGGCCCGTCGGGCGTCATGGTCGGCTTCGTCGTACGACAGGGGGTGCGGCATCGGGGGTCCCTCCGGCTCGGCGGCACGAACTCCTATTCAATCAGTAGGAGTTTTCGCCGGGGCGGCGCCGAGCGGGAACCGCCGTTCCTTCGGCCGAGCCCACCGGCGCCGCTCAGGTCGCCGCCGCCACGACGGTGATCACCCCCGCGACCACCAGCACCCAGGCCCAGAGCCGGTCCACGTTGAACCAGGCCCGCCGCAGCACCCCGACGCCGAGCACCTCGTACACCGCCACGGCGGCGGCCAGCGCCACGCCGAACATCGCCACCGTGTGCACCCCGGCGGCGGCCAGCCCGGGCAGCGCGCCGGCCGGGGCTGCCGACAACTGCCCGGCGTGCCCGGCATGCCCGCCGTGCCCGCCCGCCGCGGCCGGCTCGGCGAGCAGCACCGGCAGCAGCATCAGCCCGGCGCCGTGCGCCGACGACATGAGGAACGACCACCCGGCGAGCTGCGCGTTGGACGGCCGCATCCCGGCCCAGCGGAAGTGCTGCCGCGACAGCAGCTGCCACAGCCCGAACCCGACCAGCAGCACCCCGCCGACGATCGCCACGGTGGTGCTCGCCACGACCGACCTGGTGGCGCTGACCAGCGCGGCCACCAGGCCCACCGAGGCGAGGTGGCCCAGCGCGATGGGCAGCAGCGCCGTCACCAGCATCCGCCGGCTGCGCTCCTGAAGGCCCCGGCCCACCGCGAACAGCCAGCCCATGGCCGGGTTCAGCCCGTGGAACGCGCCGAGCCCGGCCAGCGCCAGCCAGGTCGTCCCGGTCACGGGAAGCAGTACGAGTCGGAGGACGCGTCGCCGCCCTGCAACCGGGTCTGGTGCACCCGCAACCCCCGGAACTCCTCCCCGCGCGGGAAGAACCGCGGGTCCGGGGCGAGCCCACCGGCGTCGGGGTCGACGTCCAGCTTGGCCAGCCAGGCGCCCACCCCGTCGGGGTAGAACTGGTCGTCCCACGAGCCGTAGAGGGAGTTGGACACGTACACCCGGCGGCCGTCGCGGCTGATCTCCACCATCTGCGGCCCGCCGGCGAGGGGCTCGTCGGGGAAACCCGGGTGGGGGGTGCGCCGCACGATGCCGCCGAGGTGCACCGACCCGGTCTGCACGGGGTGGAACGGGTCGCTGACGTCGTACTGGCGCAGCTCCCCGGTGCCCCAGCAGGAGACGTAGAGGTGCCTGTCGTCCACCGACAGGTCGATGTCGGTGACCAGCGGCGGGACCGCCCCGAACGGCTTGAGCAGGGCCGGCAGGTCGGCCGGGTCGGCCGGCTCGGCCGGGATGTCGATCACCTTGGTCACCGCCCAGGCGTCGCCGTCGCGGTGCCACAGCCACACCGAGGCCGACAGGTCCTCCACGTTGATCACCACACCGGCGAAGCCGTGCGTCTTCGTCGGGTCGTGCGCGGGGCGCAGCTCCAGGGCCATCTGGTACGCGTCGCCGAGGTCGACCCGCTGCACGTGCCGGCGCGTCGCCAGGTCCCAGAAGTGGATGGCGTGCCCGTACTTCCGCCCCAGCAGCAGCTCGCCGACGATGCCGTCCTCGATCATCGACGGGGTGCCCCACTCGCTGGTCACCAGCACGTCGTGGTTGAGGTGCCACCAGAAGTCGTACGCGAGGAACTGCGGCCCCCGGTCGGCCTCCCACGCCCGGCGGACCTCGAAGCTGGTGTGGTCGAGGATCGCGATGCCGCCGGGGCCCTCGGCGCCGTCGGCGCCGCCGAGGGCGGACAGGTAGATCCCGTCGGGGCCGCAGTGCACGGTGTGCGGCCGGGAGTAGCCGGCCCGCTCCGCCAACTCCTCCGGGCCGATCACCTTGACCAGTCTCGGGGCGCGCGGGTCGGGCTGGGTGTCGTACACGTGCACCCGCGACGAGCGCAGCCCGGGCACGATCAGGTAGCGCCGCTCGACGTGCGGGTGCGGCGCGGCCGGGCAGAGCGCGCTGCTGCACGCGTTCCACCCGAAGTGGTGCACCTCGTCGCCGGTGTTCGGCAGGTCGGTCCAGCCCACCACCCGCCCGTACGCGGGGGAGGCGGGGTCGGTGTCGAGGACCGCGATGGCGTCGGGGCGGGCCGCCGAGCGGTCGAAGGCGGCCACGTAGGCCAGCTTCTCGGCGGGGCCCCGGGCGGCGTCGCGGGGTGAGGGATAAAAGGACGGGTCGGGTGTCCAGCGGCTCATGGCTGCTCCTCCGGGGTCGGCGTGCCGGACCGGTCGCATCGACGCATGTCAGCGAGCGGAGACAGCCTACTGATCCGAGGGGGCGCTGTGGTTAACGCATCGTGCTGACTTCCGTGCCCAGGGTTGCCCGGCGGGGGCGGCCTCTCAGGCGTCCCGGTGGGCGGCGAGGAAGTCGGCGAGCACCCGGGTGTGGGTGGAGAAGGCCAGCTCGGCGGGCTCGGTGAGCACCAGCCACTCGGTGGCCTCTTCGGTCGGCGCGGACGGCGGGAGCTGCCCGGCGGCCTGCTCGGGCAGCGTCCCGAAGACCATCATGGTGCCGCCCGCCGGGGCGCTGTGCACCGCGAACAGCTCCGCGTCCCCGGCCGCCGCGACCAGGCCGGTCTCCTCCCGCAGCTCCCGGACCAGGGCGTCGCGCCACTCCTCGCCGTACTCGATGAAGCCGCCGGGGAGGGCGAGCAGGCCGCGCGCGGGCTCGATGTCCCGGCGCACCACGACCACGCCCAAACCAGCGTCGGTGCGGACGGGTAGCACCGCGACCGCGACCGGCAGCGGGTTACGCCAGACGGCGTGCCCGCAGGCCGCGCAGGCCCGGGGCCAGCCGTCCCCCGCCGGATAGGCGACGCCGCAGTAGGAGCAGTGGGAGTACGGTGCGCCGGTCATGCCGCTGCACGTTACCGCCCCGGCCGCCCGGCCCCCGCCGGGGTGGCCGCGGAGAGCCGGCGGGTGATCCACAGCGGCGAGGTGACGGCGTTGCGCTGGGCGGAACGCGTCCGCTCGTGCGTGCTAGCGGCGACGTTTCCGGAGGTACTGGCGGATCTCCCGGATCACCACCACCGCCGGGATCGCGCCCAGGAATATCCAGAAGCAGAGCGTCGCTGTGAACGTCAACGAATCCATCGCCAGCAGCACGACAAGGCCCCCTAGTCGCGGCCGAAAGGCGCGTACTCCGACAGGGCTCGCCCGCCGATCGCCAGTTCGGCCATCCGGTCGCGTAGCGCCTTGCGGCCGACGGCCTCGCCGGCCCGGACCGCCTCGGTCACCGCCTCACCCAGGGTCAGGTTGTCCATTCCACGGCGGGCCAGTTCACCGATTCTCACCTTGGTGACAACGCCCAGACCGGTGACCGTGGCTGAGATCCGGCCATCCGCCGCCGTGCCCTCGAAGGTCGCCTCGGCGATCTGCGCCGCCACCTGGCTGGCCTGCTCCTGCGCCGCCGGCAGGTCGGCGGTGAGCCTGTTGAGCATGGTCACTACTTCACTGGGATCGGGGGTCGGCACGGTCTCTCCTCAGTACACGGCTAGTCGGTCGATTCGAGCGAGATCGGCATTTGTGTACTCCCCGGGGCGGATGCCGAAACGTTCCCCGAGTCGCTCGGCCAGCGTCTCGGAACTGGCCTGCCGTGCCGCGGCCAGCGCCGAAACGCAGGCCCGGCCCAGGCCGGCGGCATCGAACTGCCGCAGCGCGTGCGGCGAGATATAGACGGATTCCACCCCGCCGTCCAGGCGTACGGTCGCCTGGACGTACCCGGTGGGGTCAGCTCCCCCGACGGTCTGGCTCAGCTCCCGCGTCAGTTGGTCGTGCAGCGCGGTGGCCGCCTCGGCCATCCGGCGGAAGGCGGACGGGTTGGCGGCCCGGCCCTCGCGGTCAAGCAGGTCCCGCAGTGCGTCGAACTCGTTCGTCATGACTCCTCCGGCTCCTTCCAGTTGTTCTCCCAGTCGGCGATCGCCGTCACCTCCGCCGGCCTCAGCTGCAGCGAGCCCGCCTCCAGTCGCTGGTCCTTCCCACCGAGGAAGGCCTTCAGCGCGTCGTACGACTGGCCGATCTGGGTACTGGTGAGCGCCATGCCGCCGAAGACCGCACCCACCTCGGCCAGCAGTTCGAGCGTGAAGATGATCCACTGGGAGATAGTGATCGTGACAGCGGCCTGGGCGGCGGGCGCGGCGACGCCGCCGGTGGCCGCCGCGGTCGCGGTGGCCGCGGCGCAGAAGCCCATCGCGGTCAGGGTGGCCGCGACGAACGTGGCGATCCCCGTACCCATGGCGATGCCGCCGGTGACGCAGCTGAGCTGCATGGTGTTGTTCAGGTCCTTCATCGCGCCCAGGCTGGGCTGGATGTCGTTGTTGACGCAGGCGTAGAAGGCGTCCTTGCCTGCCCCCTCCCAGTTGCCGCGGTAGACCACGTCGTTGCAGAGCTGGGGGACCCGGCCCGCCGCGTCGTTCAGGACCTTGCCCACCTCAGCCCAGCCCGCCTGGGCGTCGAAGTACGGGACTGGGTCGCGGAGGTTGAGCACTGCCGAGGTGAGAAGCGGGATGCCCATGCCGAGCAAGGGGAGACCGAACGGCCCCGCCGCGGCGAACATCTTCTGGCCCGCCGTGAGCACCAGCGCCGCCGCTCCGATCCCGCCGAGATAGGCGCGGTCGTACTCGCCGTCGCCGAGTCCGGTGTCCATCCGGCGCGGCTCGGGCGCCGAGAGCGCCGTGACCGGTCTGCCCTGGAACATCTGCGCGTTGGCCGCGTCGTTGCCCTCATAGTGGTTAGCGACCCGGGTGAGCGCCAGCCCGATCGTGCCCAGGGTCCCGCTGAGCGTCCGAGTGGCCAGGTCCATCGCCTCATAGGCAGCGCGGTAGGCACCCTGGAACCCGAAGTCGACCACGGGTATCGCCGACGAGGGCAGGGAGCAGGCGGGAATGCTGGTCCTCGCGACGCCGCCGAAGTCCTTGCCGTACCGGACGTAGCCGTCGGCCGCCTCGCGAAGTCCAGGCACATCGACAGTGGTCATGCCCGCGCCGTCGTCTTTCGAAAGTCGGTGAGTTCGTGCAGCCCTTCGGCGAGCAGGCGCACACTACTGGCGCGAGCTGCGGCGAGCGCCTCCTCGCAGGCGGCTGCCAGGCGCTCCGGAGTCAAATCGCGCCGAGCGTACGGAGCGATGAGGAGCCCTTCGAGCAAGCCGTCCAATCGGACCGTCGCCTGCACGCGCCGCCCCGGATCCCACTCGGCGACGGTGCGCGCGCATAGCCGGACGACCTGCTCTGGCAACGGCCTCCCCGCCGGCTCCAGCATCGCGCCCATTCCCCACTGGATCGACGCGGCCAGGTCCCCGAACTCGTTGTCGGCCACGACACTCCCACTCCCCGCTCGGCTGCTCCGACATGTGTTGTCGGCCCATTGATAACTGTTCATGCGGCCCGCAACTCGTCGAGCCGGGACCACGGAATCCATCCGGATCGGATTCACAGAACAGCAGCGGCAGAGGCCGGGGCGCAAGGATCTTGATACGTTCCCTACGCGATTTTGACGGGTTCGATACGGCGCGAACGGCCACCGGTCCGCGCCTGCCGCCGGTTGGCGGTCCGGTGCCGGCTGCCTGGGATCCGGCGTTGGCCGCCTGGGTCAGCGTTGGCCGCCTGGGTCAGCCGCGCAGGGCCGCCTGGGTCAGCCGCGCAGGGCCGCCCGGGCGTCCATCAGGGCGAAGCCGAGCAGGTTTTCGCCCCGCCAGCGGGCCGGATTCTCGATGGCGGGGTCGTTCGCGGCGAGGCCGACGCCCCACACCCGGTCCATCGGGCTCGCCTCGACCAGCACCCGGTTGCCGGTGGCCAGCAGGAACGCGCGCAGGTCGGCGTGCTGGGTGAACTTGGCGACGCTGCCGGCGACCACGACGTCGTACCGATGGGCCACCCAGACGGCCTCGTCGAAGCCGCTGACCCGGCGGCCGAGGGCCTTGGCCCGCTGCGGGTGCCCGGCGGCGAGGACCTGCTCCGCCACCGCGTCGTCGCCGAACAGGACGGCCTTGCGCCACATCATCCAGTGCTCGGCGGTGTGGAAGACCCGACCATCCACGGTGAACGGCGCGGGCCACCACTGGCTCAGGCAGCCCGGGCCGACGGAGCCGTCCGGCCGGGGCCGGTGACCCCAGAAGTGCAGGTACTTCACCGGCTTACCGGCGCGGTGCAGGGCCACCAGGTCGGCGACGGATCGAGGCGACATGGCCGACAGTCTGCCCTCCGCCCCCGACACCGCGCCGCCGAATTCCCACGTGGACCGTCAGCCAACCGGGTCCACGCGGTCCCCGCCGACCCGGCCGTGACCGGTCACCTCGGCCGCCGCGCGCTCGCCCGCGCGCACCGCGCCCTCCAGGTAGCCCGTCCAGCCGACCGCCGTCTCGGTGCCCGCCCAGTGCACCCGCCCCACCGGCGGGCGCAGCTCCGGCCCGTAGTTGCGCCACGAGCCGGGGGTCAGCGCCCCGCAGAAACACCCCCGGGTGTACGGGTCGGCCGACCAGTCGTACTCGACGAACCCGTCCGGGCGGGCGGCGTCCGGGCCGACCATGGCCACCAGCGCGTCCAGCACCGCCACCCGCCGGGCTTCCGGGGACATCCGGCGCAGCTCACGCGCCTCGTCGCCGTAGCTGAACGCGGTCAGCACCCCGCGCGTCGAGTCCGGGGTGCTGTTGTCCACCGTCTCGGTCACCGGCCCGGTCGCGCTCGTGCCGACGCCGGAGAGCCCGTCGGCGCGCCAGAACGGCTCCGGGTAGAGCGCGTGCACCTTCACCGCCGAGCCCATCGGCATCCGCTGGGTGAGCCCGTCGCGCAGCGCCGGCAGCGGTGGGTCGTACCGGATCCGGCCGGCCAGCGTCGGGGCCACGGCGACCACCGCCGCGTCGGCGGGGTACGCGCCCCGGTCCGTGCGCACCAGCACCCCGCCGGCGTCCTGCGCGATCATCGTCACCGGCGCGCCCAGGCACAGCGCCCCCGGCCCCACGGTGGCCGTCAGCCGCTGCGCCATCCGCTCGGCCAGCGCCGCCGGGCCGCCCACCACCCGGTCCTGCTGCGCCCCGCCGACCATCCCCAAGAGCAGGGCGCTGCCGCCGCCGCTGCGCAGGTAGAACAGCATCTGGAGTAGGGAGATCTCGTCCGGGCCCGTGGCGAGCAGGCCGCCGGCCAGCAGCCGGCCCAGGTACCGGGCACCCGCCGGATCACCTGCGGCGTCGGCCAGCCAGCCGGACAACGGCAGCCGGTCCCACTCGGGCGCCTCGGCAGCCTGCCAGGGCGCCGCCGGGTCCAGCCGCGCGGCGAGGGCGTCGAGCCGGGCCAGCACCCGCCCGGCGGACTCCGGCGGTCCTGGGCGGCGCTCACCGTCCCAGCGCACCACCGGCGCGCCGAGGGCCGCCGACGGGAACGTGGTCAGGCCGTACTCGGCTACCAGGGCGTACATCCGGTCCTGGGTGGGGCCGAGCCACTGCGCGCCCAGGTCGAGCTGGGTGCCGTCGGCCATCCAGCGGGTGAGCGTCCGCCCACCCACCCGTTCCCGGGCCTCCACCACCCGCACGTCCCACCCCGCGCGGCCGAGCGCCAGCGCAGCGGCAAGCCCGGAGAACCCACCCCCAACAACCACCACCCGCCCCACCTGCCTCACCCGCCTCACCCCTCCCACCCCAGCCGCATACCCCCAACCCGGCCCACCACGCCAGCCCACGCCCTCCGCTTCCTTGATCGTCGGCGATGCCCTGCCTGCGGCGGCAGTTCCGGGTACGGATCGAGGGGCGCCGATATTTCCTCCCGCGACACCCCCGGCCGCGAATTCCTCCGGACGCGTTTGGACCTGGGTCGGCTGCGGCTCGTCGAATCGCCTACACGACAAGCCCTTCGGGTGGCGCTAAGCAGTAAGGTGTTATTCAATGGGTCACTTGGGCCACTCATCGACCAGATAAGGGTGATGCACATGTCTCTACGAATCAGGGTCGCGGCGTTGGCGATGGTCGTCGCCGTGTCCGGCGGCACTCTCGCCATCTCGGCCGCTCCGGCGGCGGCCTCCGTCAGCCAGGGATACATCATGGGCTCAGGCGACTGGACGGACGACTGGGGAGATGAGGGCCCCATCTCCGCGTCGACGCGCTCGTACAACAACGTCGTCGCCGCGTGGCAGATGATTCTCTGGGCCGACGGATATCTGACCCAGGCCGATGTCGACTGCCGATTCGGGTCGGTGACGACCTCCGCCACGAAGAAGTGGCAAAGCGACCGAGGTCTCGTCAGCGACGGTGTCGTCGGCGCAAATACCCTGTCCAAGGCAGGGGCCAAGCTTGGCGTTTATGAGGGCGAAGGCTGGTACTGGTACGACGGCGCCGGCAGCAAACTCATCTACTTCGGTCGCAACGCCGACGGCAAATGGGATATGACCCTCGCTCCCGGCCAGGATTGGAAGCTTCTCTCGTACACGTACGCGAACTTCAGCGTCTGCTCCTGATCACACGAAGGGAAGCCGGCCGTGCCCCTGCGGGCGCGGCCGGCTTTCCGTATCCGCCGGCTCAGCCGGTGAGCATCGCCAGGGCCGCTTCCGCTGTTTCGCCGACGCGGGCCGGTACGCGAGCCGCGCCGGGTGCGCGCCGAGGTCCTGGCCGGCCTGGCCGGCCGCCGCACCGGTCGCGGAGCTGCCCGCTGGCGTCTCCGTGGCACAGAGCCGGGAGCCGGCCGCTTGACGATTCTACTCGGCGGTGTCGGGCGGCGGGTCAGTCACGCAGGGTGCGCAGGATGCGGGCCAGGTGGGCCCGGTCGGTCGGGCTGAGCCCGCCGAAGAGGCGTTCCGCCTCGGCGTGCCGGGCCGCCCGGATCGCCGCGCCGACCCGGGTGCCCTCGTCGGTCAACGCGACCAGGGTGGCACGCCGGTCGCCCGGGTCGGGGCGGCGGGCGACGAGGCCCCGCTCCTCCAGGCCGTCGACAACCTCGGTGGTGGAGCGCGGTGCGATGCGCAGGTGCTCGGCGAGCGCGCTGAGCCGCATGGCGCCGTGCCGGGTCAGTACGCCCAGCGCCCGGGAGTGCCCGGGGTTGATCGCCCACGGTTCGAGGGTCTGCCGGGACAGGTGACGCAACCGCCGGGCAACGGCCCAGAAGCTCTCCGCCAGGCTGTCCTCGTCGGCCCCGGCCGGCTGCTCCGGCCCGGTCGCGCGGTCGTCGGCGGTCACCGGAATACCGTAGCAGCACTTCCTGTTGTCACCTCATGATGAGGTAACCTCAGCATCATCGTCCCCCATCGGAAGGCACACCCTTGGACACACCCCCCACCCAGCGCGAGGGCCGTGGCGGCTCCCGTACCGTCAGCCCCGCCGAGAAGGCCCAGGCCCGGCAGGTCTCGCTGCGCCGCATCGGCCGGCTCTTCGCCCCGCACCGCTGGCAGCTCGGCACCGTCACCGCGATCATCGTGGTCTCCTCGGTCGTCGCCATGGCGTCGCCGTTCCTGCTGCGTACGGTGATCGACCGGGCCCTGCCGGAGCGCGACCTGACGCTGCTGGTCCGGCTGGTCCTCGGCATGGTCGCCGTCGCGGTCGTGACCGCGGCCCTCGGCGTGGTCCAGACCTGGCTCTCCACCCGCGTCGGCCAGCAGGTCATGCACCGGCTGCGCACCGACGTCTTCGCCCACCTGCACCGCCAGTCCATCGCGTTCTTCACCCGCACCCGCACCGGCGAGGTGCAGTCCCGGATCACCAACGACATCGGCGGCATGCAGACGGTGGTCACCTCCACCGCCACCTCGATCGCGTCGAACCTCACCACGGTCGTCGCCACCGCCGTCGCCATGGCGGCGCTGTCCTGGCGGCTGTCGCTGATCTCCCTGGTCGTGCTGCCCCCGTCGATCTGGCTCACCCGCCGGGTCGCCCGGATGCGTCGGGAGATCACCGCGCAGCGGCAGCGCGAGCTGGCCGACCTCAACGTCACCATCGAGGAGGGGCTGTCGATCAGCGGCGTACAGCTCAGCAAGACCCTCGGCGCGGGCGACGCGCTCATCGACCGGTTCGCGGCCTCGTCGGCCCGCCTGGTCGACCTGGAGCTGCGCTCCGACCTGGCCGGCCGCTGGCGGATGGCCTCGATGAGCGTCATCTTCGCGGCGATCCCCGCGCTCATCTACCTCGGCGCGGGCGTCCCCGGGACCGCCGGCACGCTGAGCATCGGCACCCTGGTCGCCTTCACCGCCCTCCAGGGCGGGCTGTTCCGGCCGCTCATGGGCCTGCTCGACGTGGGCGTCTCGCTCACCGCCTCGATGGCGCTGTTCGCCCGGATCTTCGAGTACCTCGACCTTCCCGTCGAGGTCGACGACCCCGAGCGCCCGGTCGAGATCGACCCGCGCCGGGTGCGCGGCCACGTGCGCGTCGAGGGCGTCACCTTCACGTACCCGGGCAGCGACACCGCCGCGCTCGCCGGGATCACCCTCGATGTGCCGGCCGGCACCGGCCTGGCTCTCGTCGGGCACACCGGCTCCGGCAAGAGCACCCTCGCAGCCCTGGTCAGCCGGCTGCACGATCCCACCGCCGGGCGGATCACCATCGACGGGATCGACCTGCGCGACCTGCGGCTGATCGACCTGGCCGCCGTCGTGGGCGTGGTCAGCCAGGAGACGTACCTGCTGCACACCACCGTGCGGGAGAACCTGCGGTACGCCCGGCCGGACGCCACCGACGCCGAGATCACCGACGCGGCCCGCGCCGCCCAGATCCACGATCTCATCGTCGCCCTGCCCGACGGGTACGACACCATGGTCGGCTCGCGGGGGCACCGGTTCTCCGGCGGGGAGAAGCAGCGCCTCGCCATCGCCCGTACCCTGCTGCGCGACCCCCGGGTGCTGGTCCTCGACGAGGCCACCAGCGCGCTCGACACCGAGACCGAGCGTGCCGTGCAGCGGGCGTTCGACGAGCTGGCCCGGGGACGTACCACGATCACGATCGCCCACCGGCTTTCCACCGTGCGGGACGCCGACCAGATCGCCGTGCTCGACCACGGCCGGATCGTCGAGTCCGGCACGCACGAGGGCCTGCTCGACTACTCTGGCCGCTACGCCGCCCTCGCCACCTGACCAACCCCAGGGGGAGGTCAACCCGCTCGTACGGCGCGTCGAGCCGTCCGGCGGAACTGCGGTGCCGGCGGCAGGGCGGGGCGGAGGCCGGCGAGTTGGACGTAGATCTCGCGCTTGGCGGTGGCCAGGCCGCGATGGTCGAGGACGTAGCCGGTCAGCCAGATCCAGCCGTGGTACGTCGGCAGGTCGGGCACCGACACCACGCGGAACGTGAGGGCGCGGTCGCCGGCGAACTGCACCGAGGCCCGGCCGCCGATGGCCAGCAGGTCTCCGGGGGAGGGGCGCATCGCTACCAGCGACCCCGGTTGGGTGGCCGCTGCTCCGGCGGGCGGCACTCCTGGGCGTGCATGATCTGCCAGTCGCGCAGCGCCCGCTTGAGCCGGTCGTTCTCCTGTGCGAGCAGCCGCACCTCCCCGTACAGCTCGGTCAGCTCGTCGGCCAGCCGGGTCTGGAACTCGCGTACCTGATCGGCGTCGACGCCGCGCCGACGCGGGTCGAACGCCCGGGTTCGCACCTCCTGCGGGGTCAACCGGGCCGGGCGGCCCGTCCCGTAGAGCTGGCGACCTCGATACACCTGGGCCACGACGATCCTTTCCGGGGCAGACGGAGGCGTGCAGGGTCCGTGCGGTGGGTCGGGAGGGGCGGGCCGTCCGTGCCGGCCACGGACGGCCCGCCCGGTCCGCCGCCGCAGCCCGGTTCGGCGGTAGGGCGGCAGAGCGGCCCGGTGGGTCGGGGCGGGCAGGGGGCGCCCGCCCCGACCGGGGGATGAGCCGATCTCGTTGCCACGCGAGGAACGGCCCGCAAACAACATAGCTAGAACAGTCAGACCAGTCAACGCTGCTTGTTAGGCGCGTCGCGGTGTGATCGAATCGGGTTGCCACGCGAGGAGTGCCATGCGAGAAGTGCCGGACTACTGGCGCATCGCCGATGATGTGATCGCCGACGTCAGGTCCAAGAAGCTCAAGGCGGGGGACAGGCTGCCCTCGATCACCGAGCTGCGCGAGAAGTACGGAGTCAGTCACGGCACCGTGCAGATGTCGTACGCACGGCTTGAAGCGCTCCGGGTGATCCGCCGCCAGCAGGGCAAGGGTGTCTTCGTCACCGATCCGAAGACCTGGATGCGGGAGCCGTAGGCGGACGAGGTCGGTGCCGGCGTGACGGGTAGCCGACAGAATCGGCGTCGGGGCGTGAGATTTGTCCCCGCCGATCGGCAAGCTGGTGTCCCGTCGTCGGAGGTGCCGCATGCCGTACGTGAAGTCCCACATCCGCCGCGACGGTGCCCGGGTCCGGGCCCACTACCGCAAGCGGCGGCGCGCTCGCGGCGGGGCGGCCCGCCGTGGCCGGTCCGGCGGAGGCGCAGGGAGCGCGGCGCCGCTCCTCTGGGGCGTGCCCGCGCTGGTGCTCGTGGTCGTGGCGGTCGACTTCGTGCGGCGGCACCCGTACTGGTCGGCCCTCCTGGTGGCGGTCCTCGGCCTCGCCGTCGCCGCGTTGCTCTTCGCGCGGGCGAGGCAGCGGGCCCGACAGCGGGCTGAGCAGGCTCGACAGTGGGCTGAGCAGGCTCGGCGGGACCGGCTGATCGCGGTGACGGACGCGATGTCCGGGCCGGAGTTCGAGCGATGGTTCGCCCGGCTGTTGGAGGCGTCGGGGTTCCGGCAGGTGACGGTCACCGGCGGGTCGGGGGACCGGGGCGCCGACGTCGTGGCCGTCGCGCCGGACGGGCGGCGGGTGGTCGTGCAGTGCAAGCGGCAGGGTGTACGCAACCGGGTGGGCAGCGCCGCCATCCAGCGCTTCGCGGGGACCTGCCGCGAGGTGCACGGGGGTCAGCTCTGCGTGATCGTGACCAACAGCTTCTTCACGGCGGGCGACGGCGTGCGGCTGGCCCAGCAGCTCGACATCGCGCTGGTGGACCGAACGGCTCTGGAGACCTGGGCGTTGACGCACACTCCACCCCCGGGCCTGTTCGTGGCCCGCTGAGTCTCCCGATCGGCTGTCCGCCCGGGCGGCAGGCCGGGTGCTCGCTGGCCGATTCCACCATTGACGGGTATCTGACTCGGCGGTCAGATCAAGGACGCCCGTCGAAACCGATAGCCTCGCCCTGAGCGCTGCTCCGATTCCGTCTCGTCAGCGCGGGCGAATCATCCAGTGGGGGTTCTGCATGGCGCCGAGCCGGCGGCGGGCGGTTTTGATCGGGGTCAACCAGGGCGGGAGCGACGTTCGACTGCCCGCCCTGCGATATGCGGAACGCGATGTCCAGGCGGTCCGGGGGGTGCTGCTCGACGAGGAGATCGGCACCTTCGACGACGCCGACATCAGGATGTACGTCGGCGCGGAGGCGACCTGGCGGGAGATCAAGGCCGGGCTTCGCGAGATGGCGTTGGACTCCGGCCCCTCCGACGTGCTGCTCGTGTACTTCGCCGGCCACGCGCTGGTGCCCGAGTGGAGCACCCAACTCGACGCGTACCTCGTCACGGCGGACCTCAACCCGGACGCCCTCCGCCGGGAGCCGGACAACGGCCTGCGGATGGAGTTCCTCAAGCGGGACGTCTTCGAGACCTTTGCCGGCACCTCCTTCCTCGTCCTCGACTGCTGCCACGCCGGGATCTACCTGGACGCCGACCTGCGCCACGCCGAGGCGATGCAGACCTACCGCACCCGGGTCGACCGGCACAGCGCGCTGCTGGCCTGCCGCAACGGCGCGGCGGCACGGGAGGACGAGGAATACGGGCACGGGGTGCTGACCTATCACCTGCTCAGCGCCCTTCGCGGTGGCGCGGCGGACGACAGGGGCCGGGTGTCGTTCGGTCAGATGGCCGCGTTCGTGGCCGAGCAGGGGCTCGAACCGCCACCGGTCCAGCTTGTGCACATGTGGGGCCCGACCACCGTGCTGGTCCAGCCGCCGACCTCGCGGCACGAGCGTCGGTTGCAGAGTTCGCCCGCGAACCCCAGCACCACCCGGCCCTGCAAGAGCCCCCTGGAGGACCAGTCCAGCTCGATCGTGCAGCTGCTCGGTCGGGTCTTCCGGTCCGAGGCCCACCCGATGCGGGCGTCGCAGCAGCGCGGGCACGCCGAGCGGGTGGAGATCGTCCGGCACGCGCTGGCGGCGGCCTCCGTGGCCGTGGTGGAGTTCTCCGGCCCGGCCATCCGGGTGGCCGACTCCACCGCCCGCTTCGACAAGGAGGAGCTGCGGCCGCTGCTGGAGCTGAGCGCCGCCGACGCGATTCGCTACCGCACGTCGATGCCCGGGCACATCGTCTCGAACGACGCCGGCATGCGGCTCCTCTGCGTTCCGCTCTCCTACGAGGACGATCGCATCCTCACGCTGACCGTCGTCGACCCCGCCGTCGCGCTGCTCGACATGGGCGAGCCGCTCGCCGTCATGCTCCGTGCCCTGTGGGACTCGAACCTCCTCGGCGACCCGCTGCAGGCCGAGATGCAGGTGGTGACCGCCCTGCGCACCGCCTTCGGTCGGCTGCCACTGAACCTCTACGAGTACGCGTTCAGCCTCTACCAGAAGCTCGTCGACTCCATGATCATGGTGTTCCAGCCTGTCGTGGAGCTGGACCTGCGCCCGGCCGGAGTGAGCATCCACAGCTTCGAGGCCCTCGCGCGCCGCAGCGAAAAGGAGCTTCGCGCGCCACTCGCCGCGCTGCAGATGGCGTACGTCTGGGGTGACCGCTTCATCATCGAGCGCGACTCGCTGCTGCTCGCCAAGTCGATCCACTCGTACGCCGTCGCGGACGGGGACGCCCCGTGGCACGGCACCAAGCCGCTGTCGGTGAACGTCGCGGTCCGCTCGCTGCTCAGCGACTCCTACCTCAACCAGGTGAGCCGGGCGCTCGCCGAGGCCGCCATGCATCCGCGAACGCTCACGCTGGAGATCTCCGAGCAGGACGCGATCCAGCCCGGCCCGGGGGAGCGGTGGCCGCAGGAACCGCTGCTCTACTTCCACCGGCGCCTCACCGAGCTGGCCCGGGAGCTCCGGATCAGCTTCGCCGTCGACGACTTCGGCGTCGGGTACGCCTCGCTGGCCCGGATGGCGGAGCTGCCGCTGACCCAGATCAAGGTCGACCGGGCGGTGCTGCACCATCCGATGGCGCTGGAGGAACTCGCGCTGGTGGCGCGGGTGTCCCGGCACGCGAGCGACCTCGGGCAGGCCCCCACGCCCAGGGCCGTCATCGTGGAGGGGTTCGACGACGCGGCGCCGGTGACCCTCAAGCAGATCTACGACCTGGGAATCCACCACGTGCAGGGATTCTTCAGCGGCGCCGTCGCGTCGACGTCGCTGCAACCACTGGACCAAGCCGCCCGCGAGCGGATCGCGGGCCTGGTGAGAGGCGAGGAATGACCACAGTCAAACTGCTGCTGCCGGCCGAGGTCTTTGAGGAACTCGACCTGCCGTACGAGGGAGTTCGTGACCTGTCGGCGATCACCCTTGCCGTCGAGGGAACGGGCCTGCTGGCGAACCTCGCCGCCCTCGCCGCGTTGCAGCCCCAGCTGGGCGACCTGGTGGCCGCGATTCGCAACTGGCGGCTGCGGGACCCTCGCCCCTCGGTGACCCTGACGGTCACGGGCCCCGGGATCGACCTGAAGGTGGACCTGCCGCGGAACGTCAGCCGGGCCCGGTTGTTGGAGCAACTCCGCCCGCTCCTCGACGACCAGGACTGACGCCGACCTCTACCCGTGGCAGGTAAGGGCGATTCCTGCACCGGGACTTTCAACCTGGCAACGTGCTGTTTGACCTGCGGTCCCTCGGGCCGGCAGGTGCCCAGATCGCCGGCGTCGTCGACTGGGCAGGGACCTCTTGGGGCCCGGCGGATCTCGATGTGGCGCACTGCTCCACCAATCTCGCGCTGTTGCACGGCCTGGCCTGGGGCCCGCAGTTCGCGCAGGCGTATGAGCAGGTCGGCGGGGTGCTGGCCGCGCATGCGAGCGAGCGGCTGTACTGGCAAGTGCGGGACGCGCTGGCGTGCTCAGAAGAGGTGCAGTCGGTTTCGCAGCCCTGGCGCGAGGCAGGCAGGACAGACCTGACGACGCGGGCCGTGGAGGAGCGCCTAGATGCCTACATCACCGCACTGATGGACGCGTCGGGCTGAATCGAAACAGGTTCGGCGTACGGCCCGAGCCCCATCGTTCACCGCTCAAACCAAGCGAAGGCTCTGGTTCGACAGCGGCCAAGTCATGATCGGCGGGCCACCCTCTTATCAGATTGCTGGACCGGGGCCCGCGCCCAGGGCCCCGGCAAAGTCTTGAGGGTCTCCGGCTTGGCAGGCGCCCGGGGATGCGCGCGCTGCCGGCATCGTCGGCCCTGCCGGGTCGGTCTGCCCTGCGTTGGTCCCTATGGAGCTGCCCCGTTTGTGCTGTCGGTGGAGTGGGAGCGTGGACGGGGCAGCTCCGTAGGGGCCGAAGGGCAGGTCCCCCGACCGGGTGGGGGCGATTGTCAGGTCGCCGCCCGACTGCCCGGCGCACGGGCGGGGCGGCATGGGGCGGCGTAGCGGCGGCCTCCCCGGCATTTGGGCGAAATATGGAACAGCTGAGGTTCGGCGGAACCGAGGCCCCGGCCCCCGTACGGCGCACCACTACCAGGAGCGCCATTTCCGACGGCACGACTGACCACGCGGGAGATCTTGGTAAAAAATGGCCCCCGGAGGGGCCAATTCCTTCCATGATCTCCGGCCATCCTGAGGTGCGGAACGGGATTCCCGGAAGGTGGATGAACTTCGGGCGGGATCGGACACCTCGCGACTTTGCCGGGGCCCTGGGCCCGCGCCTACCTTGCCGTCACCGCCGCCCACGCGAAAGGAGGAGGCTCGAACCTGATCATGAGATACTCATCCCCTCTCACCCTGGGTGAGGTCCGCCGTCTCCTGGCACACCTGATCACCGCCACCCGGACTACCGACCCCATACATCGATGGTCACGATGGTGACGCCGACACCAGTACCGCGCTAAACAAGCCCACTACCAGCGAAGACTTCGACTTCATCAGGCGCGGCTGGAGTATTCAGAGCCGCCCAAACTCACCTCGACGGCGGTCTCGGCCTCAGGTGCTCACCGGATGGTCGAGGATCGCGCTGAAGCGCTCCTCGGCGAGGTCGAGCTGGCTGAAGATGTGCGCCTTCACCGCCGGCGCGAGCGGGGTGTCCGGCCGGGCGATCAGCTCCCGGAAGACCGGCACCAGCGGACGGTACTTCGTCGCTGAGGAGAACACCTTCGGGCCGACCGTGTGGATCACCCCGACCCCGTTGTCGGTGAAGTCGGAAACCTTGATGACCCGGGCCCACGGCTCCCGGTCCAGGCTGGCCGCCACGTGCTCCCGGTACTGCGCGTGCCGGTCGCGCCCCGGGTCGTACGCCGGGTTGGTGACCGCGGCGACCAGGCGCGCGACCCGCGGGCCGAACCGCGCGGCGAGCACCGCCAACGCCGCCGCGGTGCGGTCGCCGGCCGCCACCTCCACCTCCGGCCCCGCCGGGTAGCGCCCCGCCCGGCCCGCCGGCTCGACCGGGTGGTCCTCTGCCCGGCCCGCCGGCTCGACCGGGTGGTTTTCCGTCAGGCCCGCCGGCTCGACCGGGTGGTTCTCCGTCAGGCCCGCCAGCTCAGCCGGGTGGTCCTCCACCGCGTCGTGCAGCAGGCCGGCGACGATCACGTCCACGTCGCGCACCTGGTAGTGGTGCATCATCCGGATCGCCACCCGCAGCAGGTGGTTCAGGTACGGCTCGCGCACCCGCCGGTCGTCGCGGTGCAGCTCGGCGGCCAGGTCGAGGGCGGCGGTGAGCCGGGCCTGCGCGCCGGAGTCGAACGCGCGGATCTCCAGCCGGAACCGCTCCAGCAGCCCGGGCTCGCCGTGGATCTCGGTGATCGCGTGCATCGGCATGCTGGCCAGGTACGGCGGGAAGTCCATGGACCACTTATAGCTGATCTTCGCCGTCGGTGGGCACCCTCGTCGGCCTTGCGACGGCCGCCACGCGGGTCAGCCGCCGCCCGACACCCGCTTGACCAGCCGGACCGGGGTTCGTACCGTCCCCGTCTCGTCCCCTGTCCCCGGCGCGGGCGGGTGGCGGCGGGAACGGTGATCGGGGTCGCCGGCCGTCGCCGTCCGGGGAGAATGGTCGGGTGGACCGGGTGCTCGCGGTGCTGGTGGCGTCGCCGCCCGCGCTGGTGCTCGCCCTGGTCTTCCTGCTTCCCGCGCTGGAGGCGTCCACCCTCCTCGGGCTGTTCGTTCCGGGGGAGATCGCGGTGCTGGTAGGTGGAGTGCTCGCCCACTCGGGTCGGCTGCCGCTGTGGGCGGTGGCTGCCATGGCGGTGGCCGGGGCGACGCTGGGCGATCAGACCGGCTACCTCATCGGCCGCCGGTACGGCCGTCGGCTGCTGTCCCACGCGCCCCGCCGGCTGGTCCGCTCGGGGGAGCTGCGGCGGGCGCTGGACCTGGTCCGCCGCCGGGGCGCGGTGGCGGTGCTGCTCGGCCGCTGGGTGGCGGGGCTGCGTGCCCTGGTGCCGGGGATCGCCGGGCTCAGCGGGGTGCCCCGGGGCACGTTCACCCTGGCCAACGTCTGCGGCGGGGTGCTCTGGGCGGTGACCGTGGCGGTGCTCGGCTACCTGGCGGGCGCCTCGTACCGGCTGCTGGAGCGCCGACTCGGCCTGGGCGGGGAGGCGCTGCTGGGACTGCTGGTGGTGCTGGTGGCGGCCCGCCTCTGGCGGCACCGCCGGGCCGCCCGCCGGGCAGCCGGATGAGGCCGTGGGGCCGGTTGCGCGGTGGGTCGGCGTGCCCGGGCGGCGGCGCCCGGCCCGCCGGGGAGCACCATGGTGGGCGGTGCAACGGCGGAGGAGGCGGCGATGGTGCGGTGGGGCTGGTTGCGGGAGGCCGCCGGCCGGGTCCGACAGGGCTGGGTGCCGGTGGTGGAGGGCACCGTGGCGGCCACCGTCGCCTGGGTGCTGGCCACCCGCCTGGTCGGGCACCCGGAGCCGTTCTTCGCCCCGGCCGCCGCGCTGATCGTCCTCGGGCAGGCCAGGGGGCAGCGGATGCGCCGGGCGGTGGAGGTGGTGCTCGGCGTCGCCGCCGGGGTGCTCGTCGCCGACGTGGTGGTGCAGGCCCTCGGGCCGGGCACCAGCTGGACGGTCTTCACGGTCATCCTGCTGACCATCGTCCTGGCCGTGGCGATCGGCGCGAGCAGCGTCTCCGTGGTGCAGGCCGCGGTCTCGGCTCTCTACCTGGTGGTGGTCTCCCCGTCCACCGAGTCGCTGGTCCCGTTCCGGTTCGTCGACGCGCTGATCGGTGGGGTGGTGGCCCTCGTCGCCAGCCAACTCGTCGACGCCCGGCACCCGCTCGCCCCGCTGGTCGCCGAGTTCCGGCAGACCTTCGAGGAGCTCGCCGGGCTGCTGCGCGAGGTCGCCGACACGCTGGACGAGCGCGACCCCACCGCCGCCCTGGCCGCCCTCGACCGGGCCCGGGGGATGGACGCCGCCGTGGAGCGGCTGCGCGCCGGGGTGCTCGCCGCCGGCGAGGCGCTGACCCTGCACGTACGCCGTCGCCGGCACCTGGGCCGGCTGCGCTCGGTCGACGCGTCCATCGGGCAGATCGACTACGCGGTGCGCAACGTGCGGGTCCTGGCCCGGGCCGGGGTGACCCTGACCCGGCTGCCCACCCCCGTCCCGCCCGGTCTGGGGGTCGCCATCCGCTTGCTGGCCGACGCGATGCACGCCGCCGGGGAGGCGTTCGCCGCCGACCTGGACGGCCGGGACGCCCTCGCCGACGAGCACGCCGCCCGCGCCGAGACGGCCGCGCTGGAGGCGGTCCGGGGCGCCGGCCGCCTGTTCACCGCCGGTCAGACCCTGCCGCTCGCGATGATCGTCGGGTCGGTGCGGGCCACCGCCATCGACCTGCTGCGCGGAGTCGGGGTGGACGACGACGCGGCCGTCCTCGGGCGGGTCGACGAAGCGCTCGGCCTGCCGGCGCTGTGACCCGGCCGGCGCGGGCGCGGGTGGTCGGGCCGGCGCGGGCGGTCAGGCCGGGCCGGGCGAGGGGGTGGCGAGCCAGTCCGCCGCCCGGCGGCGCAGCTCCGCCGGCACCTCGTGCCCGCCGGCGAACTCCGCGTAGTCGACCGGGTAGCCGAGCGAGCGCAGCCGGGGCACCAGCCGGCGGCTGCACACGTCCACCGGCAGCACCCGGTCGGCGGCGCCGTGCGACACGAACACGCGTGGCCGACCGTGGGTGACCAGGGGCGCGGCGAACCCGGGGGAGAAGGCCAGCACCGCGTGGACCAGGTCGCCGTTGGTCAGGCCCAGAGACAGCGCGTACGAGGCGCCGTCTGAGAAGCCGCCGAACGCCACGTCGGCGACCGGGTGGGCGGACAGGACGGTCTCCAGCAGTTCGTCGATCCGGCGCACGTCCGGCCCGAAACCCGTGGTGATCAGGTCCCACGTCGACGCGGTGGCCTGCGGCGCGACGAGCAGCAGGTGGTGCGCGTCGGCCAGCGGCAGCAACAGGTCCAGGCCCTGCCGGGCCGAGCCGCCCGCACCGTGCAGCAGCAGCACCAACCGGTACGGCCGTTCGTCGGCGTCGTCCGGGGCGTACACCAGGGCCCGGGGTTCGCCCCCGGGGTCGGTCACCGGCGTCAGCCCTGGCCGGCCCCGGCCGGTCGGTGGGGCCGGGCGGGCGGCCAGCCGCCCGTGCCGGTGGTCCTGCGCCGGCTCCCGGTGCGGCGGGGCGGGCTCGGTCACGTCATCCTCACCGCCTCGCGTCGGTCGTCGCCGGGGCCGGGGTACCCGGTCCGCCGCCGGCTAGGCGGCCCGGATCGCGGTAAGGGGTGGGGCCGGCAGTCGGTGCTGTCGGCCCGGGGTGTCCAATGTTCGGGCGACGTAATCCCCGGAGAGGAAACCACCCCGTGAGCAGCACCGCCGACGCCCCGACCGCCGGCCCGGGCAGCGCGCCTCCCGGCGCACCACGCGCGGTCCTGGCCGCCCGCAACGGCGTCGCGGCCGTGTTCGCCCTCAACGGCCTCGCGGTCGCCTCCTGGTTCTCCCGGGTGCCGGCGGTCCGCGAGGCGCTGGGCCTCACCGCCGGACAGCTCGGGCTGCTGCTGCTCGCCATGTCCGCGGGCTCGCTGCTGGCGATGCCGACCGCCGGGCTGGTCACCCAGCGTCTCGGCGCGGCCCGCACGGTGGCGATCAGCGTCCTGCTGGTGGCGGGCGGCATGACGGTGGCCGGGATGTCCGCCGGGTTCGCCGGGTTCCTGCCCGGCGTCGCCGTCGGCCTGTTCCTGTTCGGCTACGGCTCCGGCACCTGCGACGTGGCGATGAACATCGAGGGTACGGCCGTCGAACGGCGGCTGGGCCGGACCATTTTGCCCCGGTTCCACGCCGCATGGAGCCTCGGCTCGGTGGCCGGCGCGGGACTCGGCGCGGCGGCGGCCCGGGCCGGGGTGCCGATCGCCGCGCACCTGACCGTGCTGGCGGCGGTCGTGCTCGCCGGCACGCTGCTCGGGGCCCGGTCGTTCCTGGCGGCCGACGGGGTCGACCCGGGGTCCGCCCGCGACGCCGCCGCCGCGCGCCGCGGCTCGCTGCTCGCGGCCTGGCGGGAGCCGCGCACCCTGCTCATCGGCCTGTTTGTGCTGGTGATGGCGTTCACCGAGGGCAGTGCCAACGACTGGCTCGCGGTGGCGTTCGTCGACGGGTACGGACTGAGCGAGGCCGCCGGCGCTGCCGTCTTCGGCGTCTTCGTGGTCGGCATGACCGTCGGCCGCACCGTCGGTACGGTGGCGCTCGACCGTTGGGGCCGGGTGCCGGTGCTGCTCGGCACGATCCTGTGCGCCGGGGTCGGCGCCACCCTCGCGGTGCTGGCCGGCTCCGGGCCGGTCGCCATCGCCGGGGTCGCGCTGTGGGGGCTCGGCGCGTCGCTCGGCTTCCCGGTGGGGCTGAGCGCCGCGGCGGACGACGAGGACCGGGCGCCGGCCCGGGTCAGCGTCGTCGGGGTGATCGGCTACTCCGCGTTCCTCGGCGGTCCTCCGCTGCTGGGCCTGCTCGGCGACCAGGTGGGCACGCTGCGTGCCCTGATCGTGGTGCCGCTCCTGCTGCTGCCGGCCCTCGCCCTGGTCCCGGTGATCCGGCCGCTGGCCGGCTCCCGGCCCACCCGCTGACTGAACCCCCGCTCGGCGCCCCGGGGGTGCCGAGCGAACGCCGGGCCGCCGTCCCTGCCGCCGGAGGCCGCCGGGTCCGCTTGGCCGCCGCCGGGCCGTCGACACCGGTCACCGGGCGAGCGTACGGCCCGCCGGCCCCGTGGTCAGGTTCCTCTCACCCCGCATCCAGCAGGATGTCAGGCGGGGGTGCTCCACTGGTGGGACGCTGAGGAGAGGAGCCGGGCATGGGCTGGTTCAGCCGGCGACAGCGCGCCGTCGATGGGATCCCGACGAAACTCGACCGGGAGGCGACGCCCGACGACCTCGCCGCCCTGGAGACATTCGTGGCCAGCCGCCGGGGTGTGGAGTTCTACCTCGAGCCGGAGACCACCGCGACCGACACCACCGTGGTGGCGATCGCCCACGACGGGGAGTGGATCCGGCGGCGGACCGGTTCGCCCCGGGCCGCTGCGAAGATCGCCCAGCGGCACGCGGTGCCCCTGTACGAGGCCGCCCGCACCGGGTACCCGGAGCGGATGCGGGCCTGGAACCGGGCGCACCCGGAGCGCCGGGCGCGTTGACCCCGGGCGGAGCCGTCACCCCCACGGGCCGTCGGGATTGGGTGGCACCCGCTCGGTGCGTAGGTCACCCGCTCAGCGCGCGGGTCACCGCGTAGCCGAGCGACGCCGCGGCCAGCCCGGCGGCCACGCTGGTCAGCGCGTTGGCCAGGGCGGTCCACCGGGGTCCGTCGCGGGCCAGCCGCAGCGTCTCGTAGCCGAAGGTCGAGTAGGTGGTGAGCGCGCCGCAGAAGCCGGTGCCGAGCAGCGCGGCGGCGGCCGGCCCGACCGGCGCGGCGACCAGGGCGCCGAGCAGCAGAGAGCCGAGCACGTTCACGGTCAGGGTGCCCCACGGGAACGACGAGCCGTGCCGGGACTGCACGGCCCGGTCGGTGAGGTAGCGCAGCGGCGCCCCGACGGCCGCGCCGAGGGCGATCAGCAGGACCGTCACCGGGCCCCCCGATCCTCGTCGGCCCGGTCGTTCGGGGCCGGCCCGTCCGCCGCCCGGGAACCGCCCGCGCCCGGCCCGTCACCGCCCGCCGCTGCCGGCCGGGCCGAGCGGCGCAGGAGCCGGCCGGCAGCGGCGTCGCCGAGCCACACCGCGACCAGCGCCCCCACCAGGGTGGCGACCAGGTACGCCAGCGCGGTGCCGGCCGCCCCGGCGGCCACCGCCAGCCGCACGTCGACCGCGTACGTGGAGAAGGTGGTGAACCCGCCCAGCACGCCGACGCCGAGGAAGGGCCGGGTGAGCGGCCGGGTCCGCCCGGCGGCGACCACCGCCATCAGCGCCCCGATCAGCAGGCATCCGGTCACGTTGATGGCGAACGTCGCCCAGGGGAAGCCGGTGGGCCGGTGCGGGAAGGCGGCCTGGAGCCCTGCGCGGGCCAGCGCGCCGAGCACGCCCCCCGCCGCGATCACGCCGAGCACCGCCGCCGGGTGCGCCCGCAGTTCGCCCCGGTCCCCGGGCACGCGCAGGTCGACGTCGGGATCGACCCGGCGCGGGTCCGCTCCGGTCACCTCGCCCTCCCACCAGCACGTCCGCCGCCGGCGGGAACCCGTCGGCGGCGGACGTGCTGGTGCCCGGCGGCCCCTCGTGGCTTCGCCGGGACGAGCCTACCGGCGGCGGGTCCATCGGCCGCCGCGACGTAGGCGGCGCGTCCGGTCAGCGGACGGCGGCCACCGCCGCGTCGGCGCCGCCCCGCCACAGTGTGCCGGCCTCGGTGAAGCCGGCGGCGGTCAGCGTGGCGAGGTGCCAGGAGACCGGGGGGTTCCACTCGGGACTGTGCCCGGTCGGGTAGATCTCTCGGCGCCGCGCGACCAGTGGGCCGAGCACCGGATCCGCGCCAGCCCGCTCCCACCAGTCGGGCCACGACAGGGCCGCCCCGGCGGCGTACCGGGCGGCCCGGCGCTCGCGGGCCCGGGCGGTCAGTCTGCCGGTCAGCCCCGGAAGCGCGTCGTCGGGCATGTGGTCGGCGTTGACGAAGAGCCCGCCCGGCCGCAGCAGGCCCCGGATCTCGGCGTAGAGGTCGGTGAGCCGGTCGGCCGGCAGCCAGTGCAGGGCGGTGGCGGTGAGCACCGCGTCGTAGTCGCGGTGCGGCAGCCGGTCGGGCCAGTCGGGGCGGCTCAGGTCGGCGACCAGCACCTTCGCCCGGTCGCGCAGCGACGCACCGGCCAGGGCCAGCAGCGCCGGGTCGAGGTCGACCAGGGTTACCTCGGCCCGGGGGAAGCGGGCCAGCGCCCGCAGGGAGATGGTGCCGGTGCCCCCGGCGAGGTCGAGCAGGCGGGGCGCGTCCCCGTCGGTGACCGCGTCGACGGCGTCGAGCATGGCGGCGAAGCGCGCCTCCCGGTCCGGCATGAACGCCTCCTGCTGCCGGTCCCAGCTTTCCTGAAAGGCCGTCGCCGTGCCGGCGAGCCGGTCCGCAGCCTCTGCAATGTAAGGAGTCATGCCGAGCAGGCTAGTTACGCCACCGGTGCAAGTCCAGACCTTGTTGCAAACTATTTGCATTTGCCTGATGATGGCAGTGCGATGATCGCCGGAAGGCCGGCGTGGGCGTCCCGGGCGGCGGTGGTTCCATCCCCGCCCGGGACGTCGCCCCGTGTCGCCCATCCCGCCGGGCTGACAGTCCGAATTTCTCCAGCGCCGCTGCTGCGCGAGCGGCCGCTCGACCCCGAGAACCCGTGACCCACATCACTCCCGCCTCCGGTTGACCTCAACGCTGCTTCATCTCCGAGCCTGGGTGGCAAGCAAGGGCGAGCCACACGGAGGTACGGCATGAGAGTGATCGAGGTGACCCGGTTCGGTGGGCCGGAGGTGCTGGCGCTGACCGAGGTGCCGGACCCGTCGCCGGGCCCGGGCGAGGCGGTGGTCGCCGTGGCCTACGCGAACGTGCTGTGGATCGACACGGCGATCCGGGCGGGCCGGGCCGGGGCGTGGTTCCCGGACCGGCCCCCGTACCGGCCGGGCTCGGGGGTGGCCGGGACGGTCGCCACGGTGGGTGCCGGCGTCGATCCCGCCTGGGTCGGCCGGCGGGTGGTCACGCGGACCGGGCCGGAGGGCGGTTATCTGGACCGGGCACTGGTGCCGGTCGACGAACTCTTCGCCGTGCCCCCGACGGTGTCGCTGCGGGACGCCGCCGCCCTGTTGACCGACGGGCTCACCGCGTTCGCCGTGCTCGACCTGGTCGGCGGCGTCCGGGCCGGCGATCGGGTGCTGGTCACCGCCGCCGCCGGGGGAGCGGGCGCGGTGCTGCTCCAGGCGGCACACGCCGCGGGCGCCCGGGTGGTCGGGGCGGCGCGCGGGGCGACCAAGCGGGACGCGCTTCGCCGGCTCGGCGCCGAGGAGATCGTGGACTACTCGGCCCCGGACTGGACCGATCGGGTAGGCGCCGTCCTCGGCGGCGTCGACATCCTCCTCGACGGCGCCGGCGGGGCGTACGGCCGGGCCGCGTTCGATCTGGTCGTGCCCGGCGGCCGGACGTGCGCGTACGGCGCCCCGGCCGGTGGCTTCGCCGTGCCGGACCCCGCGTCGGCCCGTGACCGGGGCGTGGCGGTCACCGGCATCGGGGACCTGCGGGCCCTCACGGCGCAGGCCCGACGGCACCACCTGCTGGCGGCGCTGGACGCCGTCGCGGCCGGCCGGGTGACGCCGCTGGTGGGGCAGACGTTCCCGCTGGACCGCGCCGCCGACGCACACCGGGCCATCGAGGACCGGGAGACAATCGGCAAGACGCTGCTCTCCGTCTGACCCGGACGGACCAGGGCCGGCCGGGGACCGACGCCCCGGCCGGACGCCGGTCAGCGGCCCGGGTCGACCCCGGCCCTGGTCGGCCGGGGCCGGCGGGACGGAATCGGCTGTCGGTCAGCGGACCGGGTCGGCCGGGGCCGGGGTGACGGGGTCGGCGACCACCGGGGTAGCACCGGCAGGCCCGGCCGGGGCGGGGATTCGGGCCGGGCCGGCCGGCGGCGGGATTCGGGCTGGGTCGGCCGGGTCCGGGGCCGGTGCCGGCCGGGCGGCCAGCCCGCCGAGCAAGGCGCCGAGGAGCGCGGCGAGGGTGATGACGCCGGTGGTCACCTCCGGCGTCCAGCCGATCCCGGCGTCCAGCGCGAGCCCCGCCAGGTGCCCGGCGACCACCAGCCCGGCGAGCAGGGCGCCGGCGAGCGGCAGTCGCAGCGCGGCGTCCCGCCCACGGATCGCGTCCAGCCGGAGCAGCAGCACGTCGGCGAGGCCGGCGCCGCAGACCGCCCCGAGGGCGGCCCACGCCTGCGGTGTCGGAAACTCGTGCATCACCAGGTCGAACAGCGCCACCCCGGCCGCCAGGGCGGCGGCCGTCCCCGGGGTGGCCCGCCTCCGGTGGGCGAGCAGGAACGGCCCGACCAGCACCAGCGTGGTGATCAGGTACGCGTCGACGCCGAGGATCGCCGCCTGCTGCGTCCCGACGGCGCCGATCGCGCGGGTCGGCGCCAGGGTGAGGAACGCCGACGCGTAGGTGAGCAGGATCGACGGCACCATCACGCCCAGGGCCAGGGACGCCACCCCCGTCGCCGATCGTCCGCCTCGTTCCCCGCTGGCCCACCAGGACCGCAGCGGGCTGGTCAGCAGCAGCACCGCCGACGCGTCCAGCAGCAGGTGGCTGGGGCTGAACTCGGCGTCCAGGCCCACCTCCACCCCGAGGATCTCGTGCCAGGCCATGTCGGCCAGGCCGGCGAGCAGGAAGACCACCGCGCCGATCGCCCCGACCCGGTAACCGGCCGGGAAGGCGTCCCGCCACCACCGGGGTGCCGCGTCGCGCCGCTGGTACGCCAGCCAGAACGTCCACGCCGCGGTGGCGACGAAACCCGCGTAGAGCAGGCCGTGCCACGGGGTGAAGAACCCCTCGATGGTCTCGACGATGTTGCTGTGCGCCCAGCCGTCGGACATCGCCCCGGCCGTCAGGCACGCGCCGAACAGGACGGTGACCAGGTCCTCCCGGCGGGTGGCCGGCGGCACCCGGGGGACGGCCGCAGGGGCGCACGGGGATGTCTTGTGGTGGACTCCGCTGCTCGTCATCAGTGGCCCTCTCGGAAGTCGGCGACTCGACGTCATTGTGCGACTCCTCTGTGTGATGAGCTGGGATCCTCGGGTGTTCGTGCCGGGCGGGTCGCCCCCACGTCCACCTGGTGGAACACCCGGCGTGGGGCTTCCCGTACTACAGGTCTCCCGGGCGCCGGCGGGTTCCGTCCGCCGTCAACGGATGTCGGTCCCCCGCGCCACGATGGCGGGATGAGTCAGATCGCGTTGTTCCACTCCGTCTACGGCCTGCGCCCGGCCGTGCTCGCCGCCGCCGACCGGCTCCGCGCGGCCGGGCACCAGGTCGTCGCCCCCGACCTGTACGGGGAGCCCGCCGCCGACACCGCCGAGGCGGGGTTCGCCCTGCTCGACAAGATCGGCAAGGGGGCCGTGCTCGACCGGGCCCGGGCGGCCGTGGCCGACCTGCCGCCCGACACGGTCCTGGCCGGCTTCTCGTTCGGCGTCTGGGTGGCCGCCGAACTGCTCGCCGAGCGCCCCGACGCCGCCGCCCTGCTCCTGTGGCACGGCGTCGCCGGCCCGCCGGAGACGGTCCGGCCGGGCCTGCCGGTGCAACTGCACCTCGCCGACCCCGACGAGCACGAGCCGCAGGACGAGGTCGACGCGTGGCAGCGGGCGATGACCGCCGCGGGCGCCGACCTCTCGGTGTACCGCTACCCGGGCCCGGGTCACCTCTTCACCGACGCGGACCTCCCTGATCACGACCCGGCCGCCGCCGAGCTGACCTGGGAACGCGTGCTCGCCTTCCTCGACGGCCGCTGACGGCGCACGCCCGGCTGACCCGGCCCCACCCGGCGGCCTCGGTCGTCAGGCGGCCTCGGCCAGCCGGGCGGGTCCGGCCCCGGTGGCCGGGCGGTCGGCCTCCGTCAGGCCCGTCGCCCCGACCGCCACGGTCCGGTCCACCGCTCGGCCCGCCGTCGGGCCCGCCGTTCGAACCGCCACCGCCCGCTCGGTCGTCGCCCGGCCTGTCGTCGCCCGGCCTGTCCGGGGGCGGGCCGTCGCGCCGGGGCGCACCCCGGCAGCCGCCGCCGTCGCCGTGCCGGCTGCGCCCCGGGCGGCCGTCGTGCGCTCGGGAGCTGCCGGTGCCACCGACGCGACTGCCGGTGCGTCGGTCGTCGTGCCGCCCGGCGTCGGCCGGTCGGCCGGCCCGGCCCCGGTTCCGCCGATGCTCCCTGTCGGGTCCACCGGGTCCACCGGGCCCACTGACCTGACCGCCCCGTCGGATGCCGGCGCTGCCCGCTCGGGTAGGCGGACGACCGGCGCCCATCGGCCGTCGGGCCAGGCCGCGCCGTTGGGCCCGGATCGGGCCGCCCCGCTGTCTCCCGGCCCGCGCCGGATTTGCCACGCCGGCCGGCCGGCCGGCGTGGCAGGGCCGCCCGACATGCGGTGGTCGGGTGCGGAAGGACGGGTGACCGCGAGCCGCAGGGTTCCCGCCCCGTGTCGGGCGGAACGGCGATCGTGGGGCGTGGGCCCTCGGATGGGCCGGTGGGCGTGGGGCGTGGCATATCCCGGGCCGAACCGGCGGGTGTTGGGCGGGCAGCCACGGCGTGGCCGGCCAGCGCGGTCAAGCCCCGCCGGGCGGCCGGCGACCGCCCAGTCCCCATCGGCGGGCCACCGCCACCCCGGCGGGGCAGGGGCGCGCCGGTCGGGTATCCCAGGGTCGTATCGGTTGATCGCGCCGGGTGTCCCAGGGTCGCGCCGGCCTGTCGCGCCAGGTCCGCCGGGTGAGTCAGGGCGGCGCTGATCGGCAGCGTCGGGTGCCTCAGGGCGGCGCTGATCGGCAGCGTCGCCAGGCGCGGGCCGACCGGGGTTCCCAGGTCGACCCGCCGGGCGATCTCGGTCCGTACCGACCTGGGCAGCCGGTCGTGCGCGACCCGGCGCAGCGCCGGATCGGCGACGCGGTAGCCGTCCCGGGCCGTGCGTCGCAGCAGGCCGCGTCCGGCGAGCCGGCGCAGGACCGGCTCGGCCCGCCCCGGCGCCCAGCCGATCGCCTGGTCCACCGTCGTGGCGGGGGCCGACGGCCCCAGCGCGGCGACCACCATCGTCGCGGCGCGCTCCGTGCCGTCGCAGGCGTCCAGCCTGGCAGTGGCGCTCGCGCGCACCCGGTCCGGCAGCGCTGCCGCCGGGTCCGCCCCCTCGGGGATCCGCCGCGCGTACGCCTCGGCGGTCCCGGGCAGGCCGCCGACCAGGGGCAGCAGCCGCGTCGCCAGCGCCGTCGGCTGACCGGCCCGGGCGAGCAGTTGACGCAGCAGCCGTCCGGTCTCCACCTGGGAAAGCGGCGGCAGTGGCACCTCGTCGCGCCGGTCGTCCGGCCCCGGCCGGGTGTCGGCCCACTCCGGACGGTGGGTGGTCACCACCGCCAACGGCAGTCGCCGCACGACGGCCGCCGCGATCAGGCCGCGCAGGAACCGGGTCACCGCCGGGGCGGCGCGGTCCAGGTCGTCCACCGCCACCACCAGGGGCTGCACGGCGGCCTGAGACAGCAGCAGCCGCTGCCAGACCACCGCGCCGGCCGGGAACGACCCGTCCAGCAGCCCCTCCAGGGCGACGGCCGTGGACAGCGCCCGCACCGGCGGCACCAGGCCGTCCGTCGCCGCCAGCAGCCGTCGGCGGACGGTCGCCGGCGGGTCCTCGGCGCGCACGTCGGCGAACGCGCGCAGCAGGTCGGCCACGGGTTCCACCGGCCGTTCCGGGAACGGCGGGCAGGCGACCACGTACCAGCGCACCGGCGTCCCGTCGGAGGCGTCGACGGCCCGGCGCAGTTCGTGCAGCATCCGGCTGCGCCCGCTGCCGGCCGGGCCGACCAGCGACACCCAGCGGGGGCTGTTCTCGCGTACCGCCCTTAGCACCTGGTCCCGCGCGTGCGCCAGGTGGCGGCGGCGGCCGACCAGCCGGCCGTGGTGGCCGGCCGGCTCGGGGCGGGCCACGCCGGCGGCGATCGAGACGTCCATCGGCAGTGGCTTGCCGGCGACGGTCAGCGGGGGGAGCGCGCGGTGCGCGATCAGGGTGGCGGTGGCGCGGCGGGTGGCCGCGCAGACGACGACGGCGCCGGGCGGGGCGTGCTCCTGGAGGCGGGCGGCGGCGGTGATCACCGCGCCGCTGGCCGTGCCGTGCGCGCCGTCGCGCAACGCGGCGACGTCCACCAGCGCCTCGCCGGTGGCGACCCCGACCCGGGTACGCAGGGCTGGCGCGCCGGGCAGCGTCCGCCCGTCCAGCGCGCGCTGGATCTCCAGCCCGGCCCGCACCGCCCGGTACGCGTCGAAGCCGTCGGACTCCCGCGCCCCGAACAGGGCCATCACGGCGTCGCCGACGTACTTCTCGACCACGCCACCCCACCGGGCCAGCACCCCGGCGACGGTGTCGAAGTACGCGCGTTGCAGCGCCCGGACCTCCTCCGGGTCGAGCCGGTCGACCAGCGCGGTCGAGCCGACGATGTCGGCGAAGAGCACGCTGACCGTCCGCCGCTCCTCCGGCACGGGCCAGTCCGCCGGTGCCGTGACGTGCGCTTCTGTGACGATCGTGGACATAAGCATCGCACCGTCCTTCCCCCCGTTTGGTGCCTGACGACCTCTGGAGACTCCCACCACCGGCAGGTCGGGGGATCGGCAGAACGACGTATGTCGGCCCCCCGCAACCTTTAGTCGCAATGTCGACGCGAGGCGGACCAGTGGCGGTAAAGACCCGTAGAACGGTCCGGGGACCTGTGACTAGGCTGCGAGCCATGGCCAGCGATGTGGACGCCGCACCGCTCGTCGGCCGTGCCGGCCAGGTGGCGACACTGCGGTCCGCGCTGCTCGACGATGTCGGGCCGGGACAGACGGCGGCGGTCTTCCTCACGGGCGAGAGCGGGGTGGGCAAGACCCGGCTGCTGCGTGAGGTGGGCGACCAACTGCGCGCGGCCGACGCGCTGGTGCTCACCGGGGCGTGCCTCGACATCGGGGACGCCTCCCCGTTGCACCCCCTGTTGCAGGCGTTGCGCCGGTTCGACGCGGATCTGACCGCCTCGCACCCCCGCACCTCGTCGGCGGTGCGCGGGCTGTTGCAGATGTTCGCCGAGGAGACCGGTGGCCCGGACGGCGCGGGTGCCCTGTTGGAGCGGGTCTCCCGGGGGCTGCACCTGGTGGCCCAGGGCCGGCCGCTGGTGCTGGTGCTCGACGATCTGCAGTGGGTCGACCGGAGCACCCGGCAGTTGCTGCTCTACCTGCTCGCCGGCCTGGGCGACCTGCAGCTGTCGGTGCTGGGGGCGGTGCGGGCCGAGTCGTTGCAGGGCGCGCATCCGTTGCGTCGGGTGCTGACCGAGTTGCGTCGGCTGCGGTCGGTGCGGGTGCTCGACCTGGCTCCGCTGGACCGGGCGGACACCGAGCGGTTGGCGGCGGAGATCGTGGGCGGGCCGCTGGGGGTGGAGGCGGCGGAGTCGGTGTGGCAGCGCAGCGGCGGTAACCCGTTCGTGGTGGAGGAGTTGGCGCGGGACCTGCGCGACGGCCGGGACGGGCTGTCGGACACGGTGCGGGAGGTGTTCCTGGCCCGGGTGGACGCCCTGCCCGAGCCCGCGCACGCGGTGGTGCACGCGGTGGCCGCCGGGGTGGAGCCGGTGGCGCACTGGCTGCTGGCCGAGGTGACCCGGCTGCCGGAGCAGGAGCTGATCGACGCGGTCCGGGCGGCGGTGGCGCACCGGCTGCTGGTCGGCGACGACGACGGGTACCGGCTGCGGCACCGGCTCGTCGCCGAGGTCCTCGCCCACGAGCTGCTGCCCGCCGAGCGGTCGGCCCTGCACCGCCGGTACGCGGAGGCG
This sequence comes from Micromonospora rubida, assembly GCF_009908295.1. GTDB lineage: Bacteria > Actinomycetota > Actinomycetes > Mycobacteriales > Micromonosporaceae > Micromonospora > Micromonospora rubida. The sequence goes on along the minus strand of NZ_JAAALO010000001.1, from coordinate 463,446 downwards.
CTGACGTCGGCCCCGGCGGAGCTGCACCAGGCCCGGCTGGCACACCACTGGCGGCTGGCCGGCGAGCCCGCCCGTGCCCTGCCGGCGGCGGTGGCCGCAGCCGAGGAGGCCGAGCGGCTGCACGGCTACGCCGAGGCCCACCGGCACTGGTCGGTGGCCCTCCAGTTGGCCGGCGTCCAGCCCACCGGGGCGTCCGCGGCGACCACCGGGGCGTCCCCGGCGGACGGCGGCCTCGACATCGACCGCGCGGACCTGCTGCGGCACGCCGCCGAGGCGGCGCACCACTGCGGCGAGCACGCCCGGGCGCTGGCCCTGCTGGAGGAACTGGTCACCACCACCGCCGACGGCGGGGCCCCGGCCTGCGCGCTGCACATCCGGCGGGCCCGCTACCTGGCAGCCGCCGGCCGGTCCGCCCCTGCGGAGGCGGAGTACCGGCGGGCCCTCGCGGCGGCCGACTGCACCTCCCGGGAGCGGGCCACCGCCGCCGCGCACCTGGCCGAGCTGCTGCTGCACCTGGGCCGGTACGCGGACGCCGGCGACCGGGCCCGGGAGGCCCTGGCGCTGGCCGCCGAGGTGGACGGCTCCGTCCCCGAGGTCGTCATGGCCAGCATGGCGCTGGGGTTCAGCGAGGCGTACCTGGAGGACCCGGACACCGGGCTGGCGGTCATGCGGGAGGCCCTGGACACCGCCGAGCGGGCCGGTCGCCCGGAGGACGTGGCGTGCGCGTACCTGCACCTGGCGGAGTTGCTCACCGGGCCGTTGAACATCCTGGAGGAGGGTGTCGTGGTGGCCCGCCGGGGCGCCGAGCGGGTCGCCGAGCTGGGGCTGGGCCGCACGTACGAGACCCGGCTGCTGGCCATCGCCACCAACGGGCTGTTCCGGGTCGGGCAGTGGGCCGAGGCGGAGAAGGTGGTCGCGGCGGCCCTGCGGCACCGCCCGTCCGGCGCGGACGCGGTGGAGCTGCTGCTGGCCCGCTGCCGGCTCTGGGTGGGCTACGGCGACATCGAGGCCGCCGACCGGGACCTGGAGGCCGTCGCCACGGTGCTGGCCGGCGGCGGCGCCCGGCACGTCATCCCGCTACTCACCCTCCGCGCCGGCCTGGCGATGTGGCAGGGCCGGCACGACCTGGCCCGCCAGGCGGTGCAGCGGGGGCTGACGGAGAGCCGCTCCGACGACGTGGGCATCCTCGCCGCGCTGGTCTGGCACGGGCTGCGGGCCGAGGCCGAGGCGTACGCGTCCCGCACGGTTCCGGTCGACCAGACGGCGGTACGCCGGCTGCGCGAGGTGGCCGAGCGGGTGGCCCGCAAGAGCGAGCACGCCGTCCGCTCGGTGCGGGACGTGGTCGACGGGTTCCTGGCGCTGTGCGACGCCGAGCTCAGCCGGCTCGACGGCAGCGACCCGGTGCTGTGGGCCCGGTCGGTGGCCGAGTGGGACCGCCGCCACCACCCGTACCCGGCGGCGTACTCGCGGCTGCGGCAGGCCGAGGCGCTGCTGGCCCGGCGCAGCCGCACGGCGACCGCCGGCAAGCTGCTGCGCCAGGCGTACGAGGTGGCGCAGGGGCTCGGGGCCGTGCCGCTGAGCACCGAGATCCGTACCCTGGCCGGCCGGGCCCGGGTGCAGCTGGAGGAGCACGGCGCGTCGGTCGAGGGCCGGTCCCCGGCCGGCGCCGAGTCGGCCAGCGACGAGCTGGCGGTGCTCACCGCCCGGGAGCGCGAGGTGCTCGCCGCGGTGGCGGAGGGGCTGACCAACAGGGAGATCGGCCAGCGGCTGTTCATCAGCGAGCGGACGATCGGCGTGCACGTCTCGCACATCTTCGACAAGCTCCAGGTCCGCACCCGGGTGCAGGCCAGCGCCATCTTCCTGCGTAACCGTTCCGAGTAGCCGCCGACGTACGTCGGTCGGCTGCTTATACGTCGTTCTACTGATCCGCCGCACGGGCCGTGGCTGAAAGGCTGTGCTCCGATGACGGCGGCACGGGGGTGCCTCGGACCACAGTGGAGGAGACATGGGCGAACCGGTCTGGGGCCCGGTACACCAGGACATCGTCGGCCTGCTGGCCGACCACCCGGCGGACGTGCCGGCGGTGGTCGACCACCTCACCAAACTCCAGGACATGCTGGTCCGGCTGCCGCCGCTGGAGCGCAGCTGCCCCCTCGCGGACTTCAACGAGCTCTACCTGACCATCACCACCAGCGTGCTCAACGGCCTGTACGACGACCGCTTCGCCGACCCGGTCTTCCTGGCCCGGCTCGACGTGGAGTTCGCCGCCCGCTACTTCGACGCGCTGCGGTACTGGACCGAGTCGAGCCCGGTCACGCCGCGGGCCTGGGTGTGCCTGTTCCGGCGGATGCGTGGCCCGGACGCCCGGCCGCTGCCCTCGGCCGCGGCCGGGGTGAACGCGCACATCAACTACGACCTGCCGTTCGCGTTGGTGACCACGTTCGACAGCCTGGAGTCCGAGCCGGTCGACGGCAGCGAGCAGCACCACGACTACCTGGAGATCAATCAGATCTTCGCGGAGCGGATCCCGGAGCTGCGCCGCGGCTACCTGGACAACTGGCAGATCATGATCGACATGCTCAACGGCGACATCGACGACTGGTACCAGGGCGAGTTGGTGGAGTACACCCGGAACGTGGCCTGGCGCAACGCGCAGAAGATCTGGCGCTGCCGGCACGACCCGGAGGCCCGTGAGTGTGAGCGCGAACGGCTGGACGACAACGCCGCCGCGCTCGGCCGGCTGCTGCTGTCGCCCCTCGGGGCGCTCCTGCAGTAGCCGGGACGGGGGGTCCCCGCGCTACCGGGGGGGAGCGCGGGGGCATCCCCCTGTCCCGGGCAGGATGGCCGGATGACGACCGGCGAACAGCCGCCGCCCGGCAACGCCACCGTGAGCGTCGTCCGGGTCGGCGACACCGTCCGGCGCCCGGCCGGTCAGTGGACCGACACGACGCCGCACCGTGACATCTGGTCCGGTCGTCGCGCGGCCGGGGGTTGATCGACTGGGACGCCGCCGGGCCGGGGTTCGCGGCTGTGGGAGCTGGCGTACGCGGCGCAGAGCGGGCCGGGATGCGTCGGGCCGGCCGGTGCGGGAGTCGGCGGCGCGGCTGCGGGCCCCGCCGACGGCTACGGCCTCGACGGCCCGGACCGGGTCGAACTGCCCCGGGCGCTCGGGTGCTCGGGCGGCGCGGGCCCGGGCGATGTACGACCTGCTCGCCGCCGGGACCCGGGAGGGTCGGCAGCCCGGGGGCCCGGATCTGGGCCCCCGACGGCCCCTGCTGGCGGGACGTGGCGGGGTACCTCGACGCGCACCGGGACGCCTGGTCCGCCGCGCTGAGCTGAGCCTCGCGCGTGCCGCGCCGTCGGGCCGAGCTGACCCGCCGCCCTCGCCACCAGCCGCCCCCATCACCGTGCTGCTCCCCGTCGCCGCGTGGCCCGCTTCGCTGGTCGTCGGTGACCCTGCCGGGTCCACGCGCCATTCCGCCGGCCTTCCTCACCGTTCCGGCGGGCGACGCCGCCGGCACCGCCTACCGTCGGAGCAGGGCGTGAAGGGGTGGCGTGGCATGGCGGAGCGGCGGGACGGTGCGCGGCCGAGGCGGGCCCGGGAGCACCGGCGTGCGCCGAATCCCGACCGGAAACCCCGCGCGCCCCGGGACCCGTCGGGCGACGGGGACGCCGCCCGGGACCCGAGCCGGTCGGAGCGGGCCGCCCGGGACCCGAGCCGCCAGGCGCGGGCCGCCCGGGAGCCGGGCCCGGGGGAGCGGCCTGTCCAGGGCCCGGGCCCGGGGGAGCAGCCTGCCCAGGGCCCCAGCCCGGCCGAGCGGGCCGCCCGGGACCCGCGCCTGGGCGGCCCCGGCGGCCTCGGCACGGCGGCGATCCCGGAGCGCGTTGAGCGCCCCGGCCCCAGGGGCGAGCCCGCGGGCCGGCTGCGCCGCTGGCTGTTCCAGCACCGGGTGCAGCCGGTCGGGCCGGAGGCCGGGGAGGCGCAGGCGAAGACCCACCCCTGGTGGCAGGTGATGTGCCTGACCGGGGTGGACTACTTCTCCACCCTGTCGTACCTTCCGGGAATCGCCGCGCTCGCCGCCGGGGCGCTGTCCCCGCTGGCCACGCTGCTGATCGTGGCGCTGACCCTGTTCGGGATGCTGCCGATGTACCGGCGGGTCGCCGGGGAGAGCCCGCACGGGCAGGGCTCGGTGGCGATGCTGGAGCGGCTGCTGCCGTTCTGGCGCGGCAAGATCTTCGTCCTCGTCCTGCTCGGCTTCGTCGCCACCTCGTGGATCATCACGATCACCCTGTCGGCCGCCGACGCGACCGTTCATCTGCTGGAGAACCCGTACCTGCCGGCGTCCGCCCCGCACGGTGATCTCGCGGCGGTGGCGGTGACCGTGGTGCTGCTGCTCGTGCTGGGCGGGGTGTTCCTGATGGGGTTCAGCGAGGCGGTGACCGTGGCCATCCCGCTGGTCGCGGTCTTCCTCGCGCTGAACGCGGTGATCGTGGTGGCGGGGCTGGCGCAGATCGTCGCCGAGCCGGCCACGGTGGGCGACTGGTCCAGCGCGCTGACCGCCGGCGGCTCCGGGTTCGCCGACGTGGTCGGTCCGGCGGTGCTGGCCTTCCCGCTGCTGGTGCTGGGGCTCTCCGGCTTCGAGACCGGGGTGAGCATGATGCCGCTGGTACGCGGGAACGGCCCGGACGCCGCCCGGCGGCTGGCCGCCCGGATCCGCAACACCCGCCGGCTGCTCACCACCGCCGCGCTGATCATGTCGGTGTACCTGGTCGGCACCACCTTCGTCACCACCGTGCTGATCCCGGCGCGGGAGTTCCAGCCCGGCGGCGCGGCCAACGGCCGGGCGCTGGCCTGGCTGGCCCACGAGCGCCTCGGCGAGGGGTTCGGCACCGTCTACGACGTCAGCAGCGTGCTGATCCTCTGGTTCGCCGGCGCCTCCGCGATGGCCGGCCTGATCAACATCGTGCCGCGCTACCTGCCCATGTACGGGATGGCTCCGGAGTGGGGACGGGCGGTGCGCCCGGTGGTGATCGTCTACACGCTGATCAGCATCGCCATCACCGTTGCCTTCCGCGCCGACGTCAACGCCCAGGCCGGCGCGTACGCCACCGGCATCCTGGCGATGATGGTCTCCGGCGCGGTGGCGGTGACTGCCGCGGCGGCCCGTGCCCGCCAGCGGGTCGCCGCGGCCGGCTTCGCCGTGCTCACGGCGGTGCTGCTCTACGCCCTGGCCGAGAACGTGATCGAGAAGCCGGACGGGATCGCGATCTCCGGCATGTTCGTGGCCGGCATCGTCGTCGTCTCGCTGGTCTCCCGGGTCACCCGCACCACCGAGCTGCGCGCCGAGCGGATCGAGTTCGACGACGCCGCCCGCCGGTTCGTCGCCGAGTCCCTGGCCCATGACGGCCGGTTGCACCTGATCGCCAAGAGGCGCGACAGCGGTGCGGTCAGCGAGTATCGGGTCAAGGAGCGCGCGCAGCGCGGCATGAACCCGGTCCCGGGGGCCGCCGACGTGCTGTTCCTGGAGATCGACGTGGTCGACCCGTCGGAGTTCAGCCGGGTGCTGCGGGTGCACGGGGTGGAGGCCGGCGGGTTCCGGGTGCTGCGGGCGGCGAGCCCGGCCGTGCCGAACGCGATCGCCGCGATCCTGCTCGCGTTGCGCGACGCCACCGGCGTACGCCCGCACGCCCACTTCGAGTGGTCCGAGGGCAACCCCATCGCCCACCTGCTGCGGTACCTGATCCTCGGCCGCGGCGACACCCCGCCCGTCGTACGGGAGATCATCCGCAGGTCCGAGCCGGACCCGTCCCGCCGTCCGGGCATCCACGTCGGCGGCTGACCCCCGGCGGCTCCGGAAGGACTAAAACCAGCCTCCTAGGATGCCCTGGAGGTGGTGCTCCGCCCCCCAAGGGCCGACGCGTCCCCGGAAGAGCAGGGCCGGGCGGGCATGCAACGGCCCGCGCCCCTGAGGTGGGGGCGCGGGCCGGATGCGGGTGGGCCTACTTGGACGGCTCTGGAAGATCGCAGTCGATCTTCGGGTTGGCACCGATGTAGTTCAGTGGGCCGGCCACGATGGTCACCAGGATGGTGCCCGCCTCGGCGCAGTTCGTGTCGTCGCCCTTGTAGTAGCCACGCTGGCCTGCGGCGATCGCGCCGATGACGAGCCAGATGACAAGGATGATTCCCAAAATCGACGGGCCACGCCGCATGGCTTCCTCCCGGGTTGTGGTGAGTCAAGGTGAGCCCCGTTGTACCCAACTGCGCCGACCGGCTAAACGGCGTCCGGGCCGAGCAGGCGGGACGGTTGCCCGACTTCGGTCAGCGCCACAGCCGGGCGGCCCGGGCCGGCGACCCCGGCTGCGCCGGTGCTCGGTCACGGTGACGTAGGTGAGCTCCGGCATCGCCGGGGCACAGTGACCTGCGGCGGCGGGTGGCGTTCCCGAGGGCGGCGGTGAGCAGGGCTGGTAGGCCGTCCCGGTCAGGACTGTGAGACCCGGCCGGGCAACCCCGCGCCCCAGATCGGCCCGACCGACCGGGAACGGCGTCGGATCACCGGGCCGACCGTCGGCCGGGCCTTCGTGGACCGTCAGCCGGAGGCGGCCGGGTTGCCACGCCTTCGGCTGACTGAGGCTGAACATGGTGCCGGCGGCCAGAGCGTCATCGCCCGGGGTGATGACGAGGAACGGTCGGCCGCGCGCCGGTCGATGGCCCGCGCAGGGCCACCGACCGACGCCGTCGGTCAGGACAGGTCGTCGGCGCCGACCGGCGCGGGGAGGGCCTGGTCGGCCTCAGCCGGGGCGCCCGCGAGCACCTTGGCCTGCTGGGGCCAGGTGGCCAGGCTCGGCGCCCCCCGGAGGCCGGCGGTGCGGATGGTGTCCCGCAGTCCGGCCTCGTCCAGGTCGGCGAGCTGCCGGTAGGTGCGGATGCCGGCGCCCTGGAGCGCGGCGGCCATCTTCGGCCCGATGCCCTGGATGCGCCGGAAGTCGTCGGCGGTTGCGGAACCGGCTGACGGAGTGGGGACAGGGGCCACGTCCGGGGCCGACGGGCCGGCCTCGCCGACGCCGTCCCGGGACCCGGCCGGGGCCGGCTCGGCGTCGTCGGGAACGGCCGGGGCCGGCTCGGCGTCGTCGGGAACGGCCGGGGCCGGCTCGGCGTCGTCGGGAACGGCCGGGGCCGGCTCGGCGTCGTCGGGAACGGCCGGGGCCGGCTCGGCGTCGTCGGGAACGGCCGGGGCCGGCTCGGCGTCGTCGGGAACGGCCGGGGCCGGCTCGGCGTCGTCGGGAACGGCCGGGGCCGGCTCGGCGTCGTCGGGAACGGCCGGGGCCGGCTCGGCGTCGTCGGGAACGGCCGGGGCCGGCTCGGCGTCGTCGGCGGCGGCCCGGGGGGCCGGCACGATCGGCCCGGCGACTGCCGGGACCGGAGCTTCCTCAGCCGCCGGGACCGGAGCTTCCTCAGCCGCCGGGGTCCCGACGGGAGCGGGCTCCTCCGCCGCGTCCTCAGCCGGCGTGGTCGCGGCGGGAGCGGCCTCCGTGTGGGCGGCCTCGACCGGAGTGGCCTCCGTGTGGGCGGCCTCGATCGGCACGGCGTCGGTGTGGGCCGGGGTGGCCGGCGCGGCCGGGCTGGCCTCGTCGTCCGTCCGGACCTCGTCGACGAACGGGCCGGCCTTCGTCGCTCCGTTGTCGACGGCAGCGTCGGCCGAGAGCGATTCGGTCGTGATCGCGTCCACCGGGCTCGGGTCGGTGGCAGGAGCGGAGGCGGGGCCAGGGCCGGGCTCGGCGTCGGCGGGGACACCTGTGGTGGCGGTGTCGTCGGGGGCGAAGACCGTCGGGTCGGTGTCGGCGAGGACCGCGCCCGGTTGGGTCGCCTCGGCGGTCTCCGGAGCGGGGGGGTCGACCACGGCGGCAGGGGCCACGGCCGGGGCCACGATCGCCTCCGGCCGGTGCGCGTCGACGGTGGCCTCGGCGGTCGGGGTGGACACCACGGCGACCCCGGCGACGGGGTCGCCCTCCACGATGGGCTTAACGGTGGCCGGTGCGTCCTGCCGGCCGCGTAGCACCCATCCGGCCGCCGAACCCAGCAGCAGAGCCAGGATCACGATCAGCCATTGCCCGAAAGTCGACGGCACGGCAAACCTCCCTCTTATTGAGTGTGGTCGGTGAAAAGTCGCGAGAAAAATCCGTCGCAGCTTCGCACACGCGCCGTATCGGCGACAGGGCGGTCCGTGGGCTTCCTGCGCTGGTGGGGTGCTTCGCACCCGGGGTGGCGACGGGGTGACTCACCGTGATTCGGCGGGGCGTCCGCGCTCCGCCGCGTCGCGGGCGTGCGTCGAGGCGCGGGAGACGCACGGCTACGTCTTCGACTTCGGCGGTGGCAGGCGCGATCGCCACCAACCGAAATCGACCGCCGCCCTGACGATGAACGGAGACCTAAGATCCAGCCCGGTTGTGTGCCCCGCGATCGTGTGCGCTCATACGGACCCGGACCACGTCAGAGGTAGGCCGACTTCGGCACAGGCTCGCCGACCCGCCGTCCAACCGAGGGCATGCGACCTGACCCGGACAGCGCGGGCCCGGCACCCGTAGGTCGGTGCCGGGCCCGCGCGGGCAGGGTCAGTCGGCCTCGCCACGGTAGGTGTAGAAGTCGTCGACGAACCTGCGGCGCAGTGCGGGCACCCTGCTGGTGACGCCGAAGTAGCTGCGCGCCCCGAGCAGCGCGAGCCGGCCGATCACCGGCCGGTACAGCGCGTCGTCGCCGCTGGTGCCGCTGCTGCGCAACGAGTCGGCGACCCGGTCGAAGCCGTACGGGATCATCGCGGCCTCGTAGTCGGCGACGGCCTGCACCAGGGTCTTGCCGCCGGAGGCCGCCAGCCTGACCTGGCGGCTGAGCAGGGCGGCGTCGCGCAGGGCGGTGTTCGCGCCGACCCCGCGGCCCGGGGTCATGCTGTGGATCGCGTCGCCGAGCAGGGTGACGGTGCTGCTCTTCCACGGCTGCACCGGCTCGGCGGTGGACACCTTGACCGGCAGGGCGCTGCCCGGGTCGCAGCGGGCCAGCACCTCGCGGAGCCTCGGGTGCCAGCCTCGGGTGAGTTCCTGGGCGACCTCGACCAGTTCGCGGCCTCGGCGCCGCATGATGTCGGCGGGGAAGCGGCGGGCGGTGCTCCACACGATGAGGTTGATGTTGTCGCGGGTGGTGTCGTGGCGCAGGCCCGGCCAGCGGCGCAACAGGGCGGCGTCGGCGTCGGTGACCCCGGGTTTGATCTCGCCGTGGTGGCCCCACTTGAACTCCATCACGTGCAGCACGCCCATCATCCCGCCGGCGCCGAAGATCAGGGAGATGCCCTGCTGGAGCCGCTCCGGGATCAGTTCGCGGGTGTGGTCGGTCAGCGGGATCCGGGTGGCGATGTTGATGGTGCCGGCGTCCCGGCTGGCGGCGTGCGGCAGGTACTGGCGGCGGACCGCGGAGTGCGTGCCGTCCGCGGCGACCAGCAGATCACCGGTGGCGCTGCTGCCGTCGGCGAAGTAAGCGGTGACGGTGCCGTCGTCGCGTTGTTCGTACCGGGTGAAGGTCCGGCCGAAGTGGACGGCGTCCTCCAGGCCGGTGAGCAGCACCTGGCGCAGGGTCATGCGCGCGACGGAGCGTTCGGTGTCGACCGGGTCGGTGTCCGGCCGCAGCTCGAACGACGCGGTCTGGCGCATCCGTTCGGTGATGACGTTGAAGTAGCGGGGGGCGCGGGCGCAGGTGACGACGAAGGTGTCGAACAGTTCCGGCGGCAGGCACTCACGCAGCGCCCTGCTGCCGGTGGGGCTGATGCCGACGCGGTAGCCGAGCAGCCCGTCGGCGCGGGTGGTGTGGCGTTCGTACACCGAGACGTCGAGGCCGGCCCGGCGCAGCCCGTGGGCCAGGCACAGGCCGCCGGTGCCGGCCCCGATGACAAGTACGTGTGGAGCCTTGGCTGACACGGGGCCGGCGCCGGTTCAGCCGGCCGTGCCGGTGGCGCTGACCGACGAGGTGGCGTCCCAGCTGTAGAAGCAGCCGGCCATCGCGTCGCGCGGTGAGCGCCACGTGGGCAGGTACGGCGAGGTGTGCGCGGAGAGCCGCTCGTTGACCTGGAGGTACAGCGGGTGGTTGCGCGCCTCGGCCAGGACGTCGGGGTCGACGTCCTCGGTCTCCATCAGGTGTACGCACAGGTCGTGCAGGCAGTACAGGGAGCGGTGCCGGACCCCGGTGAGGCCCGGTAGTTCCGTCGCGTCGGCTTCGGCGAAGATCTGCGCCACCCGGCCTTCCGCGCCGGGGCTGATCCGGCTGACGATTAGTAGACGACTCATGGGACCCCTCCCGCCGGTGGTGCTCCTGGATCAGGTCGGGTGACCGCGTGCACCGTTGCCGCCCACCTTGCCGGTCACCCTGTCACGTGGCCGTCACTGTCCGTGTGGCGATGGTGACGGAGCAGCCCGGCGCGGGGCGGGGTCGGCCGGTGCCGGTGCCGGGAACGAAAACGAGAACAGGCTCGGGCCGACACCGGGTGCGGACCGGGCGTGGGCGGGGGTCAGCGCGGGCGGGGGCCGGTGCGGGGGAGCGGCTCGCGGCGCGGCTCGGGCGCGGCCGGCCGGGTGGCCTGCCGGATCGGCGCGAGCGTGTCGTGCAGCAGGGCGGACATCGCCGGGGACGGCTCCAGGCGCAACTCCCGCAGGAGCATGTCGCGGTAGGCGTAGAAGGCGTGCACGGCCTCGAACACGTTGCCCTCGGCGAGGTGGATGCGGACCACCAGCCGGTGTGGCGTCTCGCGCAGCGGTTCCGCCGCCATCGCCTCCAGCGCGGCCTCCAGGGCCTCGCCGTGCCGGCCCGCCGCGATGTGGTTGCGGGCCACCTGTTCCAGCATGTGCAGCCGTAGCTGGCGCAGTCGTTCCCGGTCGAGCAGCACCCAGTCGTCGTACCAGCCGGGCAGCAGGTCGTGTCGGCCGGCGGTGCGGGCGGCGCTGGTGGTGCCCGGGTCGTCGCCGTCGCGTACCCGGGCGGCGGTGGTGGTCAGCTCGTCGACGTCGAGCCGGACGCGGGGGTGCAGGCGCGCGGTGTCGCCGGTGGTGACCAGCGGGCAGCACGGGTCCTGGCGCAGCCGCCAGAGCGCGGTCCGCAGGGAGGACAGGGCGCGTTCCTCGGGCGCCTCGGGCCAGAGCAGGCCGGCGAGGTGGCTGCGGGTGGCGCCGGGGCGCAGGCCGAGCAGCGCGAGGACCCGTTGCAGCCCGCGGGGGACGACGACCGGGGTTCCGTCGTGCAGCAGGCGGAAGCCGCCGAGCAGGTGCAGCGAGACCTGTGGGGAGGCGCCGTCCTCCGTGGTCGGCGTGGTCGGATCAGCGGTCACGGCGGCACCCCCTGCACCGGACCTCGTCCGGACTGTCGTGTGTCCCGGTGCGGCGTACCCGGGACGCCACCGTCGCCGGTGGCTCCACAAGGCACCGGACCGAGCGCCGCGACCACCGGGCTGGCCCTCTCGAAGATTAAACCCACTGATTACAGTGAGTCAACATGTGGTCTGCGGTGACACGGGCCATGTCACCTGATCGACACCTTCCCAACTGCGAAAACTTGTCGTCACCGTCAAGGTGATTCAAAGGTGCGGCATGGATTATTCACAGCTTGCATCAACGCACCGTCACCACAGGTCGTGTCCGGTCGGGGTTCGGTGGTGACGCCGCCGTGACGGCGGCACGCGCACCGTGACGGCAGTCGTCCCGCGTGACGGACGGGCCAGGCCACGCCCGCCACGCGCCCTAGGGAGGCACGCCCATGCATCGTTCGCTGATTGTCGACCCGGTGGTCCCGACCGCCGGGGAGCAGGCCGCCGGGGTCTTCGCCGGGCCCGGCGCGGCGGAGCTGCCGCGCCTGGCCGGGGACCGCCACCGGCCGCCGTGCCGGCCGCACGTCCGTCACGTCCACCCGGGGGATCCAGGGCGGCTGGGGCTGGAGCCGGCGGCGGGCTGCTGCCACCGCTGGGAGCCGACAGTCGGGCGACGGCCGTGACCGCCACCGTCGGTCACGGTGAGCAGCTCTGGTCGCGCTGCGACGGGTGCGGTGCCCTGCTCTACCGCAAGCGGCTGCGGCGAAACCTGGACGTCTGCCCGGAGTGCGGCTCGCACGTTCGGCTCGGCGCGCCGGAGCGGCTGCGCCAGCTGGTGGACCCGTCCTCCTTCGCCGCCCTGCCGGACCGTCCGGACGACGTGGACCCGATCGGCTTCGTCGACGTGCTGCCGTACCCGCATCGGCTGGTGGCGGCCCGGGCCGCCACCGGCCTGCCCGAGGCCGTGGTCTGTGGCACGGCCACGATCGGGGGTCACCCGGTGGCGCTGGCGGTGATGGACTTCCGGTTCCTCGGCGGCAGCCTCGGCTGCGTGGTCGGCGAGCTGATCACCCGTACCGCCGAGCGGGCGCTGAACGACGGCGTCCCGCTGGTGCTGGTCACCGCCTCGGGCGGGGCGCGGATGCAGGAGGGTGCCCTGTCGCTGATGCAGATGGCCACGGTTAGCCAGGCGGTGGCGGCGCTGCGCGAGGCGGGGCTGCTGACGGTGAGCGTGCTGACTGACCCGACGTACGGGGGGGTGGCGGCGTCGTTCGCCACCAACACGGACGTGGTGCTGGCCGAGAGTGGCGCGCGGATGGGCTTCGCCGGCCCTCGGGTGATCCGCCAGGTCACCGGGCGGGACCTGCCCGAGGGGTTCCAGACAGCCGAGTTCCTGCTGCGGCACGGTCAGGTCGACATGGTGGTGCAGCGGCGGTCCCTGCGGGCGCGGCTGCTGGTGTTGCTCGCGGCGGCCCGCTCGGCCCGTGCGGACCGGCGGGCGGCGGACCGGCGGCTGGTGTGCCGGCCGGATGCCGCGCAACTGATGCCCCGCCAGCCGGCCGCCGGGCCGGCCGGCCACAGCCGTGCCGGGCTCGCCGCCCCGCCGGGCCGTGCCACGAGCGACGCGCCGGCCGGTCGCGCCGGGGGAGACGGGCCGCCCGGCCGGCTGAGCGGCGCGTCGGACGGCCGCGCGGCGGCGAGTCAGAGCGACGGGGTCCGGGCCGATGAGGGCAGGGCCGACGGGGGCAAGGCCGACGGGGGTAGGGGCGAGGGCAGGGCCGACGAGGGTCGGGCGGGCGCGCGCGACCCGTGGGACACGGTGCGGACGGCCCGCCACCCGGGCCGACCGACCACCCTGGACTACCTCGGCACCGCGTTCGACGGCTTCGTCGAGCTGCACGGCGACCGGCTCGGCGCCGACTGCCCGGCCGTGGTCGGCGGGCTGGCCCGGCTCGGCGACCGGCACGTGATGGTCATCGGCCACCAGAAGGGGCACAACACCGCCGAGCTCGTCGCCCGCAACTTCGGGATGGCCAGCCCCGCCGGGCACCGCAAGGCGCTGCGGCTGATGCGGCTCGCCGCCCGGCTGGGCCTGCCGGTGGTCACCCTCGTCGACACCCCCGGGGCCGATCCCGGGGTACGCGCCGAGGAGCAGGGACAGGCGGCGGCCATCGCCGAGAACATCCTCACCCTGAGCAGCCTGCCGGTGCCGGTGGTCGCGGTGGTGACCGGTGAGGGCGGCAGCGGCGGGGCGCTGGCCCTCGCGGTCGCCGACCGGGTGCTGATGCTCCAGCACGCGGTCTACTCGGTGATCAGCCCCGAGGGATGCGCCGCGATCCTCTGGCCGGACAGCTCCGCGGCCCCGCTGGCGGCCCGGGCGCTGCGGCTGACCGCGCCGGACCTGTGCGCGCTCGGCATCGCCGACGACATAGTGGCGGAGCCGGAGCCGGCGGCCCACGGGGACCCGGAGGCCGCCGGGGAGCTGCTGCGCCGGGCGGTGCTGGCGAACCTGGCCCCGCTGCTCGACGTGCCACCCGCGACGCTGGTACGCCGCCGCCGGCAGCGGTTCCGCCGGTACGGCGCGGCCCGGGCCGGCGGCGCGGGCGCGACGGTGGGGGTCGTCCGGTGAGCGCCGAGACGATGCCCGACGACGTCGTGTTGGCGGGGCTGCGCCGGCACGCCCGGGCCCTCGTCGCCGAGCTGGCGGGCCCGGTGCGCCGGGTGCGGCTGAGCAGCGGGCAGACCGCCCTGGAGGTGGAGTGGCACGGTACGGCGGAGCAGCCGGACGCCCCGCGCGCCGAACCCGCGCCGCCGCGCGAGGAGACCGACCGCGCCGTCGTGCGGTCGCCGATCGTCGGCACGTTCTACCGCGCGCCGGAACCTGGTGCCGCGCCGTTCGTCGCGGTCGGTGACCTGATCCGGCCCGGTCAGGTGGTCGGGATCGTCGAGGCGATGAAGCTGATGAACGAGGTCACGGCCGACCGGGCCGGCCGGGTGGCGGCGGTGCTCGCCGACGACGCGGCGCCGGTCGAGTACGACCAGCCGCTGGTCGCGCTGGAACCGGCCTAGGTCGGGTGGGGACATGTTCGAGAAGGTGCTGATCGCCAACCGGGGCGAGATCGCGTTGCGGGTGCTGCGGGCGTGCCGGGAGTTGGGCGTGCGGACGGTGGCCGTCTACTCCAGCGCCGACGCCGACTCGGCGGTCGTGCGACTGGCCGACGAGGCGGTCCGGATCGGGCCGGCGGAGGCCCGGCGCAGCTACCTCAACGCGGCGGCGATCGTGGAGGCGGCCCGGCGCACGGGGGCGCAGGCCGTGCACCCGGGCTACGGGTTCCTCTCCGAGGACGCCGACTTCGCCGAGATCTGCGCCGACAACGGGCTCACGTTCATCGGCCCGCCGCCGTCGGTGATGTCCGCGCTGTCGGACAAGGCCACCGCGCGGGCGTGGATGCGCCGGGCCGGGCTGCCGCTGCCCCCGGGCAGCGTGGAGACCCTGCCGACGGCGCAGCGGGCCGCCGAGATCGCCGCCGAGGTCGGCTACCCGGTGATCGTGAAGGCCGCCGCAGGCGGCGGCGGGCGGGGCATGACCGTGGTGTACACCCCGGGCGACCTGCCCGGGGCGTACGCGCGGACCCGGGCCGCAGCCCTGGCCGCCTTCGGCGACGACCGGGTGTACGTCGAGCGGTATCTGACCGACGCGCGGCACGTCGAGGTGCAGGTGCTCTGCGACGGCAGCGGCAGCGGCGTGCACCTGGGCACCCGGGACTGCTCGGTGCAGCGACGCCACCAGAAGCTGGTGGAGGAGGCGCCCGCCCCGTCGCTGCCGGCGGCCGTCGCGGACAGCATCGCGCGGGCCGCGCTGCGGGGGGTGCTGGAGGTCGGCTTCACCGGCGCCGGCACGGTGGAGTTCCTGGTGGACGACGCCGACCGGTTCCACTTCCTGGAGATCAACTGCCGGATCCAGGTGGAACACCCGGTCACCGAAATGATCACCGGGATCGACCTGGTGCACGAGCAACTGCACATCGCCGCCGGGATGCCGCTGCGATTGCGGCAGTCCGACGTCCGCCCGCGCGGCGTCGCGGTGGAGTGCCGGGTCAACGTGGAGGACCCGGACCGCGGGTTCGCGCCCACCCCCGGCCGGCTGGAACGGTTCCATCCGCCCGGGGGGCCGTTCACCCGGGTGGACACCCACGGCCGACCTGGCTACGTCGTCGGCCCCCACTACGACTCCCTGCTCGCCAAGGTCGCCGTGTGGGCGCCGGAGCGGGAACTGGCGCTGAACCGCCTGAAACGGGCGCTCGACGAGTTCGACATCGGAGGGCCGGGCGTGCGGACCACCATCCCCTTCGTCCGGCGGGTGCTCGACGACGCCGCCTTCCGCAAGGGGCGCTACTCGACCGGCCTGGTCGACCGGCTGCTGCGGGCCGCCGAACCGGCCGCCGACGCCGCGGCCGGTGCCGCCGCCCCGACCGCCGACGGCGCCGTGCCGTCCGGCCACGACCAGAGGAGGAACTGATGACCGTTACCCACGGCCGACCGTTGACCACCGAGATCACCGAGATCCTGGTGGCGCACTGCGGCCTGGACGCCGAGGCCGCGGCCCGGGAACCGGCCGCGTCCCTGGAGGAACTCGGCATGGACTCGCTCGCCCTGCTCGAACTGTCCGCCGTGCTCGCCGACCGGTACCGGGTGCGCATCCCGGAGGAGGCCGGGCAGCTGAGCATCGACGCCGTCGCCGAGCTGGTCGCCCGGGAGACCGACCCGCCCGGGCACACCGAGAACAGCATCGTCATCGCCGCGCCCCTGCCGCTGGTCTGGGAACTGACCAACGACGTGGCGAACTGGCCGGACCTGTTCACCGAGTACGCCACGGCGGACATCCTCGAACGCGACGGCCGCACCGTCCGGTTCCGGCTGACCATGCACCCGGACGAGAACGGCACGGTGTGGAGCTGGGTCAGCGAACGCACCACCGACTGGGAGAGCCGCGAGGTGCGGGCGCACCGGGTGGAGACCGGCCCGTTCGAGTACATGCGCATCCACTGGCGCTACGACACCGAGCCCGACGGCACCCGGATGACCTGGACGCAGGACTTCGCGATGCGCCCGCAGGCGCCGCTGGACAACGCGGGGATGACCGCGCGGATCAACGCCAACAGCCGTGTCCAGCTCACGGTGATCAAGGAACGGATCGAGCGGGCGGCCGGGTCCCGCAACACCACCACCGGAGGCGACGATGAGTGAGACCACCGACCAGCGGCCGGCGGCCGACGCACCGGCGCACCGGCCCGTCGCCGGCCGGGACGTGCCGGCCGACCGGCGCCGCGGCGGCGAACTGCGGGTGCTGCTCGGCCCGAAGACGGTCGGCAGCACCTCCGGGTTCATGGGGGTGGCGGCCCTGGCCCCAGGGGAGCGGATCGCCGAGCACTACCACCCCTACAGCGAGGAGTTCCTGTACGTGACGCGCGGGGCGATCACCGTCGACCTGGATGGCAGCCCCGTGCCGCTGGCCACCGGTGAGTCCCTGTTCGTGCCGGTCAACGTGCGGCACCGGCTGCGCAACACCGGCACCGAGCCGGCCGAGGTGGTGTTCCACCTGGGTCCGCTCGCGCCCCGCCCGGAGCTCGGGCACGTCGACACCGAACTGGCCGAACAGCGGGGCGTGTCGTGACCGCGCGCCGCACGGTGGTGACCGGCATCGGGGTGGTCGCCCCGGGCGGCGCGACCCGGGACCGGTTCTGGAAGACGATCACCGAGGGGCGTACGGCGACGCGGCGGATCAGCTTCTTCGACCCGTCGCCGTTCCGCTCCCGGATCGCCGCCGAGTGCGACTTCGACCCGGTCGCCGCCGGGCTCACCGAGGCCGAGCGGCGCCGTGCCGACCGGTACGTGCAGTTCGCGCTGGCCTGCTCGATCGAGGCGATCGCCGACAGCGGGCTGGAACTGACCGACGCCGAGCGGGACCGCGCCGGGGTGGTGCTCGGCACCGCCGTCGGCGGCACCATGGCCCTCGAACAGGAGTACGTCGCCGTCAGCGACTCCGGCAGCCGCTGGCTCGTCGACCACGCGCGCGGCGGGCCGTACCTGTATCAGGCACTGATCCCCAGCAGCCTGGCCGCCGACGTGGCCTGCCGGCACGGGCTGCACGGCCCGGCGCAGGTGATCTCCACCGGCTGCACCTCCGGCATCGACGCCATCGGGTACGCCCACCAGCTCATCGCCGACGGCGAGGCCGACATCGTGCTGGCCGGGGCGGCCGACTCGCCGATCTCCCCGGTCACCGTCGCCTCCTTCGACGCGATCAAGGCGACCAGTCCCGACAACGACGACCCGGCGCACGCCTCGCGCCCGTTCGACGCCGACCGGCACGGCTTCGTCCTCGCCGAGGGCGCGGCCGTGCTGGTGCTGGAGGAGTACGGGCACGCCCGCCGCCGGGGCGCGCACGTCTACTGCGAGCTGGCCGGGTACGCCAGCCGCAGCAACGGCTACCACATGACCGGGCTGCGCCCGGACGGGCTGGAGATGGGGCTGGCCATCTCGGCCACCCTGAAGCAGGCCCGGCTGATTCCCGAGCAGGTCTCCTACATCAGCGCGCACGGCTCCGGCACCCGGCAGAACGACCGGCACGAGACGGCGGCGTTCAAGCGGGCCCTCGGCGAGGCCGCCCACCGGGTGCCGATCAGCTCCATCAAGTCCATGGTGGGGCACTCGCTCGGCGCGATCGGCTCCATCGAGATGGCCGCCTGCGCCCTGGCCGTCGAGTACGGGGTGGTGCCACCGACGGCCAACTGGGCCACCCGCGACCCGGAGTGCGACCTGGACTACGTGCCGAACGTGGCGCGGGAACTGCCGGTGGATGTGGCGCTGTCGGTGGGCAGCGGCTTCGGCGGCTTCCAGTCGGCGATGCTGTTCCGCCGGCTGTCCCCGGTGGTGGCCGGGTGACCGCCCGGGCGGTGGTCACCGGCATCGGGGTGGTCGCCCCGAGTGGCGTCGGCGCGGACGCGCACTGGTCCACGGTGTCCACGCGGACCCGGCGCACCGGCCCGATCACCCTGTTCGACCCGGCGTCCTACCCCACCCGGATCGCCGGTGAGGTGCCCGGCTTCGAGGCGCTGACCTGGGCGGACAACCGCCGGCTGGTGCAGACCGACCGGTGGACCCACCTGGGGTTCGCGGCCACCCGGCTGGCGCTGGCCGACGCGGGGCTGCCCGAGCGGGCCCCCGACCCGTACGGGTACGCGGTCACCCTGGCCAGTTCGTCGGGCGGGAACCTGTTCGGCCAGCGGGAGCTGCAACGGCTCTGGGGCGGCACGTCGCGCACCGTCGGGGCGTACCAGTCGATCGCCTGGTTCTACGCGGCCAGCGTCGGGCAGCTCTCCATCCACCACCAGTTCAAGGGCCCGTGCGGGGTGCTGGTCAGCGAGTCCGCCGGCGGGCTGGACAGCCTCGCGCACGCGGTGCGCACCGTGCGCCGGGGCACCCCGGTGGTGATCGCCGGGGCCACCGAGTGCCCGCTGAGCCCGTACGCGCTGGCCTGCCAGCTCGCTTCCGGGCTGCTCAGCGCGGAGGACGACCCGCAGCGGGCGTACCGGCCCTTCGACGCCGACGCCGCCGGGTACGTCCCGGCGGAGGGCGGCGCGGTGTTCGTGGTGGAGGAGCTGGGGCACGCCCTGGCCCGGGGCGCCCGGGTCTACGGGGAGGTCGCCGGGTGGGGGTCCACCCACGACGCCGCGCACACCGGCCCCGACTCGGCGGGCGACCCCGCCCAGTACGCCCGGGCGATGCGGCTGGCCCTGGACCGCGCCGGGGTCGCCCCGGAGGACGTGGACGTGGTGCTGCCCGACGCGCTGGGCACCCCCCGCCACGACCGGGCCGAGGCCGACGCGCTGCGCGCGGTGTTCGGGGCGCGTGGAGTCCCGGTGACCACCCAGAAGCCGCTGACCGGCCGGGCCCACCAGGGCGGGTCGGCGCTGGACGTGGCCACGGCCCTGCTCGCCTTCGCGCACGACACGCTGCCCGCCTCCGCCGGCCCGGACCGCCCCGCCGACGGCTGCGATCTGGACTTCCTGCGTGAGCCGCGCCGGCCCGCATCCCGGGTGGCGCTCGTCGGCGCCCGCGGGTTCGACGGTTTCAACAGCGCGCTGGTGCTGCGCGGCGCGGCGGGCCGCCCGGCGCCACAACCCCGCCGGGCGGCCGAGCCCGGCGTGACGAGAGGAGCGGATGGATGATCGAACAGCGGGCCCGGGTGGTGTTCCTGGTCAGGGTGCCGGACGAGCGCACGGGGGACTTCCTCCGCGCGTACCAGTCGATCCGGCACCTGGTCGCCGAGGGGACGCCGGGGCACCTGGTGGACCAGGTGTGCCGCTCGGCCGCCGACCCGGAGCAGTGGCTGATCACCAGCGAGTGGGTCAACCTGGCCGCGTTCGAGGCGTGGGAGCGCAGCGCGCAGCACCGGGACCTGGTGCGGCCGCTGCGCGAGTGCTTCAGCGAGGAGGAGTTGTCGCTGCGCTTCCTGGTCTACGCGCAGACGCCCGCCCTGGCGTGATCGGAGCCCACGCGGGACGGGCCGGAGGGTGTGGCCGAGACCGGCGTCGCCTCAGCCCGGGCACAGCTCACCCTGGTCGGCGTCGCCCGGCACGCGGTCGCGTACGGCGTCGTCGGTGTTCGGGTCGGCCAGCAGCCCGCAGAGCCGGTCCATCACGTCGTCGACGGAGCGGCGGCGCGTGTCCTGCGCCAGTCGGCGCAGCGGCGGCGGCTTCCCGGCGGCCGGCAGGGCGACGCCGATCGTGCTGCTGTCCAGCACCGCCACCGGCCCGTCCGGGCCCCGACCCAGGGGCACCACCGCATCCCACTCGCCGGAGTGGGTGCGGCGCTCGCCGGAGCGGGCCCCGTCGGGCAGCGACCACACGCTCACCTCGGGGGTGGCGCTGGCGGCCAGCTCCCCGATGTCGCTGGTGGTGGCGCTGAGCAGGTCGCGCCGCCAGGACAGCACCAGGGTCGACCCGGTCGCGTCCAGGGCGATGGCCCCGCTCCGTTCCTCCGGCCGCAGGTCGATCGCCGGGGCCTTCGGGCGCAGCGAGGCGGTGTCCAGGACGCTCACCCGGGCGTTGTCGCCGGTCCGGTCCCGCGTGGTGGCGGCGACCGTGCTCCAGTCCGCGCTCATCGCCACGTCGCTGATCCCGTCGACCAGGACCCGCCGGGCGGTCGCCCCGGTCAGGTCCGCGGCGGACAGGGCGATCCGACCGAGCGTGCCGCCCTCGCCCGAGGGCACCTCGACCAGCAGCGCGCTGCGCCCGCCAGGGCCCAGCCAGAGCCTGGCGACCGTGCTGCGCCAGGCCAGGGTGACCCGGCTGCGTTCCGCCCCGGTGCGCAGGTCGTACAGCACGACGGTGTTCAGGTCCGCGCCCGGGTCGCCGAGCTTTCTGCTGGCCGGCGTCACGAGGGCGAGCACCTCCCCGGTGGGATCGATGCTCATGGCCCGGACCCGCAGACCGGCCGCCATCCCGTCCAGCGGCACCGCGTGGCTCACCCGCCGCGCCCCGGTGTCGTAGACCACGAGGCAGCTCAGCGCCTCGAACAGCGAGGCGGGCCGGCAGGTGGGGTAGTCGTCGGGGTCGGGCTTCGGGAGCCCCCTGCCGTCCACCGGCGCCCCCGTCCGCAGGACCGGCAGGACCGACTGGACGAACGCCACCCGATCGCCGGAACGGCTGACGACCGGCCGGCCGGTGCCGACGCCCGATCGGGCCAGCCGGGTCAGGGTGGCGTCCCGGCTGACGGCGTCGGTCAGGTGCCACAGCGCGGGGCGGAGCGCCGCGTCCTGCGTGACCAGTCGGGTGCCGTCGGCGCTGAGCTGCTGCGACAGGTCGCTGCGGAACCACTCGCCGGTGGGCGGCTTGCTGGTCGCGCTGCCGGAGGTGGGCTCCGCCGTGGTGCTTCGTACGCCCGCGTAGTGCGGCAGCAGCGCGTCCACCCCCTCGTACCAGTCCGGGGCGCCGCCGGGTGTGAACGACACGTCGGGGTCGGTGCGCCAGGCCCGCAGCGCGAGCTGGTTCGCCCCGTAGCTGTCCACCCCCGCCCGAGCGCCGGCCTCCCTGGCGAGGTCGGCGGCGGCGATCTCGGCGCGCTGCTCGGCGGTGGTGCGCCACGCTCCCCCCACCGCGCCCACGACGACCAGCAGGACGAGGAGGGCCGCGAGGATCTGCCGGTTGTGCCGGCGCGAGCTGTCGGCGACGAAGGCGCGCTCGGCGGGGGCGAGCTGGTCGCCGTGGGTGCCGGCCCAGCGCCGGGCGTCGTGCAGGTCCCCGCCGGTGAGCCACCGCCGCCCCGCCGCGTCGCCGGCCGGCGTGCCGGCCATCCGCAGCCGCAGCATCTCCTGCCAGGTGCGGAACTCGCGGTGCCGGTCGGTGAGCGCGCGCAGCCGCTCCCATCCGGTGACCAGCGACTCGTGGGCCAGCTCGACGCCGGGCGTCGCGTCGGCCGTCCGCAGCGCCAGCAGCCGGGTGGTGGCCAGCCGCTGGGCGACCGCGAGCTGCGCGTCGTCCAGGTCGGCCAGGGCGGCGGTACGGCGCACCGACAGCCCGGACTCGGGCAGCGGCCGGGTGAGCTGGGCCAGCAGCCGCTCCGCCGCGGCCCGGGCCGCCGGGCCGAGGTTGCCCCACACCCGCTCGGCGTAGCCGGCCAGCGCGCCGCGCACCCCACCCAGCTCGTCGTACGCCCCGTGGGTGAGCAGCCCCGCGTGCCGGCGCTGCCACAGCTCGGTCAGGGTGAACTGGACCAGGGGCAGCGCGGTCGGCGCGTCCCGCACGTCGTCGACGATCCGCCCGACCAGCCCGGCCTCCGCCGTCACCGTGCCGGTGCTGGCCAGCGGCCCGGTGACCACCTCGCGCAACTGGGACGGGGTGAGCTCGGCGACGGTGGCCGGCAGCCAGCGGGCGGTCAGCTCCGTCATCGTCGGGTCGCGCAGGCACGCCCCGAGGAAGGTGTCCCGCAGGGCGAGCAGGACCGACACCCGCGCCCCCGGGCGCAGCGCCGCGCCCAGCGCGTCGGTCAGGGCGCGGCGGGCGGCCTCCGGTTGGGCGAGCACCTCCTCGAACTGGTCCACCACGAGGACCAGCCGGTCGGCGCCGGTGGCGGCGAGCACGGTCGCCAGCACGTCGGCGCCGCCCGCGTCGACCAGCCGGGCGGCCAGCGCGGCCACCCGGTCCACCCGGTCGACCGGGGTCCGGACTTGGGTGGCCGTCCCGTCCATCGGGTCCGGGTCGGTCAGCCGGTCCAGCGCCAGGGCGAGGGCGTGCAGCCCGGTGGCCGCGTCCGACGGGCGCAGGACGGCGAAGGCGAGGCGCGGCGTGCGGCGCAGCCGGGCGAGAACCCCGGCGTGCAACAGTGAGGTCTTGCCGACCCCCGACGGCCCGACCAGGCAGAGCACCGGCACGGACAGCGCCTGCCGGGCGAGCTGCTCCGCCTGCTCGGTGCGGCCGAAGAAGAGCGCCTCGTCCTGCTCGCCGAACGCCCGTAACCCCCGGAACGGGGCTTCGCCCTCGGCGACCCGGGCCAGCTCCGGCCAGGCCGGCAGGAGCCGGTCGGTGGGGAGGAGGTAGCCGATCCGGGGCGGGGTGCCGCTGGCCTTCTGCACCACCATGCCGATCACGGCGTCGAGCTCGGTGTCCCACACGGGTGACCCGGAGAAGCCCTTCTCCAGCGTGGACGGCCGGCGGTCGTCGCTGAGGATCTCCACCCAGCCGGTGGCGACCGCGCCGCCGGTGCGGCCGTACACCCAGCCACCCATCCTCAGGGCGGCCGGGAAGCCCACCATGACCAGTTGGGCGTCGGAGAGGCTCCGGTGCCGGGCGAAGCTGAGCGGCCTCGCCCCGGGCGGGGGTGGGGAGAGCAGGCGGAGCCCGGCGACGTCACCGGTGTGTTCGGGGGCGACCGGCTGCCAGGCCACGACCTCGGCGGTCAGCCGGCGGCCCGGGGCGAGCAGCGGGAAGTCCACCTCGACCGCGTCGGTGGGCGGGTCGCCGTCAGCCGGGCAGCCGAGTGCGGTGGCCACCACGTGGGCGGCGGTGAGTAGGTGGCTCGGCCCGGCGAGGAAGCCGGCGCCGACCGGGGTCTCGCCCTTCCAGAGGCGGACCAGAGCGGCCTCGATCGGGATGCGGCGCGTTCCGTCCACGGTCCACCCGTTCCCGTCGGTCGATCGGCAGGGGCCGGGCCGTCTGCGGCCCTGTGACCATCATGTCGGGTCCGCGCCGCCACGGGGACGAAGCCGGGCCGGGACCTCGGGCCCGTGGCGGCGGGCAGGTTGCCGCCCCGGTGGGCCCGCTCCCAGGCGGGCAGGCTCACGCCCCCGCCGGACGCCGGGTGTACGCGGGCAGGCTGCCGCCGGCCGCCCCGTTGCGGCCGATCCTGCCCGCCGAACCGGCCGACCGGCAATCGGGCCGGCCGACCTTTTTGATCTAGCCATTCGCACCTAGTAATGGCCTCGGCGCTTGTCGTACTGTTCCGTCAGCACACCGAAAGACGCACCATATTGGGCGGTTGTGCCCTTTTCTGATGCTTGGCGGTAGACCACAGTGAGCAAGGATCGTTCGGCAGCCGAATCTACAGTAGACGATGCTGCCTGGGTTGACGAAGTGTTGTTGGCCGGCCCGTCGACCGACGTCTGTTTCCGGCTGCCCGACCCGGTGGACCGGGGCACCCTGCGTCGGCTGGTCGGCGAGGCCCAGGCCCGGCTCGCCGAGGGCGGGCTGCGCCCCGGCGGGGCCGTCGCGCTGCGGCTGCCGCCGTCGCTGGCGTACGTGGTGAACCTGCTGGCCACCTGGCGCAGCGGCGCGCAGGCCATCCTGCTGGACCACCGGCTCACCGACCACGAGGTGGAGCAAGCCCTGGAGCGGCTCACCCCGCAGGTCGTGGTGGCCCCGGTGCGCACCGGCCCCGCCGCACTGAAGGTCTTCGTCGACGTGACCGAGGGCGTCACCGCCCACTCGGACCGGCCGGCCGGCAGCCCACACGCGGTGATCCAGCTCAGCTCCGGCTCCACCGGACCGTCCAAGGTGATCGGTCGCAGCGCCGCCTCGCTCGTCGCCGAGGTGCGCCGCTACACCCGGATCGACGGGGTCGCGCTGCCCGGGGAGCGGATCATCCTGCTGCCGTCCATGGTGCACGTGCTGGGCCTCGTGGGCGGCCTGCTCTACGGCCTGCACGCCCGGATCACGCTGGTCCCGCCGGACCGGCTCAGCGGAGACGCGGTGCTCGCCGCCGTCGCCGCCGACGACACCCCCGCCACCGTGTTGGGCGTCCCCTTCCACATCGGACTGCTGGCCTCCACCCGGTCGGCCGGCCCGCTGCCGCAGCTCAAGCGGATGACGACCGGCGGCGAGCTGGTCCCGGCGGCCGTCGTCGCCGCGTTCACCGACCGGTTCGGGGTGCCGCTGGGCAACATGTACGGGATGACCGAGGTCGGGGTGATCGGCACCGACCTGCACGGTCGGCACCGCCCGGCGATCGCCCCCGCCCCCGGCATCGAGGTGCGCGAGTCTGCCACCGGCGAGCTCTGGGTGAGCTGCCCGGAGTCGCCCTACGTCGGGCTCTCCGACCCGGATCGCTGGTCCGACGGCTGGCTGCACACCCGCGACGCCGGCCTCGTCGACCCGGACACCGGCCTGGTGACCGTGCGCGGCCGGCTCGACTCCCAGGTGTCCGTGGGCGGGTTGAAGGTCGACCTCACCGAGGTCGAGGCGACCCTCGCCGGGTTGCCCGGCGTCGGAGCCGCCGTGGTGGTCTACGACGACGGCATCACCGCGTACGTGCAGCCGGACGGGCCGCTGTCGGAGGAGGCGCTGGAGAAGCTGATCGCCGAGCGGCTCGCCGGCTACAAGCGGCCCCGGACGCTGCACCTGCTCGACCGGCTGCCCCGGACCACCACCGGCAAGCTGGTCCGTTCGACCCAGGCGCTGCGGGCGGCCACGCCGTGACCAGCCCGCTCCGGCGGTTCTCCGTCGCGCCCCCGACGCTGACTGATCAATCAGTCGGCAATGAGCTCGACCCCGTCGACCGGCCCGCCGGCCGCCACCGCCAGCACCAGCCCGCCGGGCCCCGCCGCGGCGGCGACCAGCGCCGGGCTGCCTGCCAGGGCCGGATCGTCGGTCAAAGCGGCGGCGGCGACCAGCGCCGGGCTGCCTGCCAGGGCCGCGACGGCGACCCGGTCACCGGCGGCGTCGCCGGTCAGCCGGGGATGGCCGACCCACAGGCCGCCCGGCCCGGGGACCGGGCGCAGCAGTCCGCCCGGCCCATCGGGCCGGGGCATCCGCCGGCCCAGGCCGCCGTCACGCAGCCCTCGGCCGAGGGCCTTGCCGACGGCTTCCTTGGCCGTCCAGAGCAGCAGGAACGCCTCGGCGTGCCGCTCGGCGGGCCGGTCGGCCAGCCACGCGGCCTCCTCCGGGGCGTACCAGCGGCGGGCCAGCGCCACCGCGGGCAGCTCCCGGCGCGTCTCCACGTCGACCCCGACCGGGCCGGCGCGGCGGGCCGCGACCACCACGACGTCGCCGGAGTGACTCACGCTGACCGGCAGCTCGGCCGCGTCACCGGTGCGGGCGAACGGCCGCCCCGCGGCGTCGCGCCCCACCCGGATCTCCGCCTCCGCCCGGCCGAGCAGCATGCCACCCGCGTGCCGCAACAGCCGTCGGGCCGCCTCCGGCCGATCGCCGGTGGTGCGGCCGAACCACACGTACACGGTGTCCCGACCGGGCACCGCTGACTGGCTCACGGAAAGAGGTTAACCATGCGCGACGAGGTCCGGGTCTTTGTGATCGAGCAGCTCACCGACATGAACTACGACATCGACGACATCGACGACGACACCACCCTCGGCCCCTCCGGCGTCGACCTGGAGTCGCTGGCCCTGGCCGACCTGGCCGTGCGGGTCGAGGACCGCTACGGCCTGAAGTTCGCCGACGACGAGTCCGAGAAGCTGGCCCTGATGACGGTCGGCGAATTCACCACGATGATCGCCGACCGCGTCGTCGCGTCGGCCGACGGCAACGCCTGATGTCCGGTCAGCCCGACCTGGGGCGAGCTGACCTGCTCACCATGCTCGCCGAGATGACCGCGAAACCGGTCGACCAGGTGTCCGACCGGGTGGGATCGATGGAACTCGCCTGGCTGGTCCACCTCGTCGAACAGCGCTACGACCGCCGGCTCGACCTCACCGACGACCAACTCGCCGGCATCCGGACGGTCGACGACGCCCTGGCGGTGTTCCACGCCTGCCTGACCGCTCCCGCAGATGGCTGAGCGGCCCGGCGTAAGGATCACCGGCGTCCACGCGCTCAGCGCCCTCGGCAGGGGAGCCGAGGCGCAGCTCGCCGGGGTGCTCGCCGGCACCCCGGCGTTCCGGCCGGTCGGTCGCTTCGACACCTCGGCCCGCCGGGTCGCCGTGGCGGCCACCCTGCCGGAGGTCGGCCCGCTGGCCGACGAGCTGGCCGAGGCGGTGGACGCCGCCTGCGCGGCGGCCCGGCTCGGCGCCGGCGACCGGGCCGGCGCGCCGCTGCTGCTCGCCGCGCACGGCGGGGCGGGCGTGCCCGCGCTGGCCGGGGAAGTGGCCGGCCGGTGCGGGCTGGCCGGCGCCCCCCGGGTCTACACCAGCGCCTGCGTGTCGGCGTCCACGGCGGTGGCCGACGCCGCCGCGCTGATCGGTCGCGGCGACGTCGACCGGGTCGTCGTCGCCGCCGGCTACCTGGTCGAGCCCGACCAGTACGCGCTGTTCGACGCCGGTCGGGCGCTCGCGACCGACGGCGCGGTGCGCCCGTTCAGCGCCGGCCGCCGAGGGCTGCTGCTCGGCGACGGGGTGGCCGCCGTGGTGCTGGAGTCGGCCGGGGCGGCCCGGCGGCGGGACGCGCCGACGCTGGCGTCGGTGCTCGGCTGGGGGCGGGCCGGCGACGGCCACCACCCCTGCCAGCCCGACCCGCAGGGGCGTGGGCTGGCCCGGGCGGTCGGCGCGGCCCTGCGCCGGGCCGGGCTCGACCCCGAGGAGATCGGGTACGTCAACGCCAACGCCACGGGCACCGGGTACAGCGACGCCGCCGAGGCGGCGGCCCTGCGGCTGGCCTGGGGTGAGCACGCCGGCCGGGTGCCGGTCAGCTCCACCAAGGCGCTGCACGGGCACGCGCTGGAGGCGTCCGGGCTGCTGGAGCTGGTGGTGACCGTGCTCGCGGTGCGGCACGGGAAGCTGCCGGTCAACGCCGGCTGGCTCGGCCCGGACGAGGCGTGCCCGCTGGACGTCATCCGCGACGCGCCGCGCCGGGCCGCCACCGCCTACGCGCTGAGCCTCAACTCCGCCTTCGGCGGTGCCAACACCGCCCTTCTGGTGGGTGCGGCGTGACCGGGGGAACGCCCGGCGCGCTGCGGGTGCTCGCGCAGGCGCGCTGGCCCGAGCCGGGCGACGGCGCGCCGCCGACCCTGCCCGGCTTCGTGCACTCGACGTTCAGCCCGGTCGTGGCGGCCGTCGCCGACCGGTGCCTCACCCGGCGGCACGGCGAACGGCCGGCCCCGGAGCCGGTCGGCGTCCGGACCGCGGTGGTGCTGGTCAGCGCCGCCGGGGACCGGGCCAGCGCCGACCACGTGCACGCCACGGTCGCGCGGGGCGGGCGGCCCGGGCCGCTGTTCTTCTACCAGTCGGTGCCCAACAGCGTCGCCGGGCACGTCGCCGCGCGCTGGGGGCTGGGCGGGCCGGTGGTCTGCGTCGCCCCGACCGGGGATCCGCTGGCCGAGGGCACGGCCGAGGCGGAACTGCTGCGGTACGACGGCGACGCCGACGAGACATTGTTGATCATGATTGAGCAGGCACCCGACGACGCCGGTGCGGGCGTCGCGGCCGGGACTCCGGGCGAGGCGCCCGGGATCCGGGCCACCGCGGTGCTGCTGGGGGGAGAAGACACGCGATGAGGACCAGAGGACTGCGCGGCGTGCTGGCCGCCGACACCGAACTGGGCGCCGGCAACGTGCTGGCCCGGGTGCTGGCGCACGGCGCCGACCCGGACGGCCCGGGGCTGACCTTCGACACGCCGGTCGACGGGCACCCGGCCGAGCACCCGCTGACGCTGGGGCAGCTCGACGAGCTGGTCGCGGCCCGGGCTGCCTGGCTGCACGCCCGGGGCGTCAAGCCGCGCGACCCGGTCGCCGTCTGGGCCACCGCCGCCGCCGACATGGTGCTCAGCTTCCTGGCGCTGACCCGCATCGGCGCGATCCCGGCGCTGATGAACGGCAGGCTGCGCCCCGAGATCGCCGCCGAGTACATCCGCCGGCTGCGCGGCGCGGGCGTGCTCGCCGACGCCGCGCACACCGAGCTGCTGGCCGGTCACGACCTCGGCGCGCCGCTGATCGGCACCCCCGCCGAGGCCGGCGCCGGCGACCCGGCCGCCGCCCCGGCGCACTACCGGCACCATCAGGACGACCCGATCGTCATCACCCACACCTCCGGCACCACCGGCGTGCCGAAGGCGGTGCTGCACTCGCACGCGAGTCTCTTCGCCGCGACCCGGCACCTGCTGTCCATGCCGCAGGCGCAGGGCACCGGCCGTATCCTCAACGCGCTGCCCGCCCCGCACACCGCGACCGTCCTCATGGTCAACCAGGCGCTGGGCAACCGGGCGGAGATGTTCCTGCTGTCCGAGCAGGGCGGGGAACGGGTGCTCGACGCCATCCAGCGGTGGCGGCCGGACGGGGTGTTCGGGTTCTCCGTCACCTGGGCGGAGCTGGCCCGGTTCGACCTGTCCGGGTACGCCCTGGACTCGGTGCGGCTGTGGTTCAACACCGGCGACTGCTCGCACGAGCCGCACGTGCGCCGGCTCGTCGCGGTCGGCTCGCGGGACACCGTCACCCGCCAGGGAGTGGTCCGGGTGCCCGGGTCCGTCTTCATCGACGGGCTGGGGTCCAGCGAGATGGGCCACTCGATGTTCCACATCACCCACACCGCCGAGACCGACCAGTACGGCCGCTGCGTCGGCCGCCCGTACCGGTTCACCAAGGTCGCGGTGCTCGACGCCGAGGGCAACGAGCTGCCCCCGGGGCAGGTCGGCTGGCTCGGCATCGACTCCCCGTCGCTGTTCCGGGGCTACTGGAACGACTCGGTCACCACGTACCGGTTCCGGCTGCGCGGCTGGTACCTCACCGGCGACCTGGTGTACGCCGACGACGAGGGCCGGTATTACCACATGGACCGGGCGGCCGACTCCGTCGAGGTCGGCGACGGCCGGCGGTACTTCACCGCGCTGTCCGAGGAGCGGATCCTCGCCGCCTGCCCCGACGTCACCGACTGCACGGTGGTCATCGTCAGGGAGAACGACACGGTCGTCACCGACGTGCTGCTGGAGCTGGCCGCCGGCGCCGACCCGGACGCCGACCGCACCGAGGCGGTGCGCGCCGCGCTGGGCGAGGACGTCGGGGCGACCCTGCGCCGGGTGGTGCCGGTGCGCTCGGAGGACATCCCGGTCACCGTGACCGGGAAGGTGCGCAAGGTGGCGCTGCGCGAGCGCTACCTGACCGAGTCGCCGTCATGACCGCCGTCATCACCGGGATGGGCCTGTTCACCCCGGTCGGGCGGGGCGTCGCCGAGACCTTCGACGCCCTGCTCACCGGCCGGTCCGGGCTGACCCGCCCGGCCGACGACCACCCCGCACGGGAGTCCCTGGAGGTGGCCGGGCTGCTGCCGGACATCGACCCGCGCACCGTCGCGTCCGGCCCGGAGACCCGGGTGCTGGACCGGATCGTGGTGCTCGCCCTGCTCGCCGCCGCCGACGCGCTCGCCGACGCCGGCATCGAGGTGGGCCGGGACGTCGACCCCGGGCGGATCGGCGTGATCGTGGGCGGGGTCGGCGGGATGTCCACCCTGGAGAGCCAGGTGCTGGCCCGGGCCGCCCGGGGCCGGGCGGCGGTCAGCCCGTACCTGCTCACCGGGATCCTGCCGAACATGCCGGCGGCGCGGATCGCCATCGCCCACGGCATCCGCGGCTACAGCTCGTCGGTCGGCACCGCCTGCGCGTCCGGTGCGCAGGCGGTGGCCGACGCGGTCCGGCTGATCCGGGCCGGTGAGGCCGACGTGGTGGTCTGCGGGGCCAGCGAGGCCCCGCTGTTCCCCACCTTCGCCGACACCTTCGGCAATGCCCGGGCCCTCGCGCGGGGCTGGGCCGACCCGGCCGAGGCGAGCCGGCCGTTCGACGCCCGGCGCAACGGCTTCGTGCTCGCCGAGGGTGCGGCGCTGCTGGTGCTGGAACGCGCCGAGCACGCCGCCGCCCGGGGCGTCACCGGGTACGCCGAGGTGGCCGGCTACGGGGCGAACACCGACGCGTACCACCCGACCGCGCCCCGGCCGGACGGGTCGGGGGCGGCGGAGTGCATGCGCCGCGCCCTGGCCGGCGGGGGAGTGACGGCCGGCGACATCGGCTACGTCAACGCGCACGGCACGGCGACCAAGCTCGGCGACATCGCCGAGACCGCCGCGCTGACCGCGGTGTTCGGCGACGGCGGGGTGCCGGTCAGCTCCACCAAGGCGCTCACCGGGCACCTGCTCGGCGCGTCCGGGGTGCTGGAGGCCGCGGCCACGGCGTTGGCGCTGGGCCGAGGGCTGCTGCCCCCGACCTGGAACCTCGACGACCCGGACCCGGCCTGCCCCGCCGATCACATCAGCAAGGAACCGAGGGCGGCCGCCCCGGAGCACGCGCTGACCAACTCGTTCGGGTTCGGCGGTCAGAACGTCAGCCTGCTACTGCGGCGCAGCACCGGTGCGGGTGCGCGCGCCGCCGCTCCGGGGAGGTGATCGCTCGTTCCACTCCGGGCGGTACGCCGCCCGGGCGGCAGTCACGGGGGGACATGGGGAAGGGCTGGAAAATGGACATCCGTTCTATAGATCACATCGAACTCTACGTGGGGGACGCCCGGCAGGCCGCCTTCTACTTCGGCACCGCCGTCGGGTTCCGGCTCCGCGGCCAGGGCGGCCCGGAGACCGGGCTGGCCGGGCAGCGCTCGCTGCTGCTGGGCCAGGCCGACATCCGGATGGTGCTCACCTCCGGGTTGACCGCGCAGCACCCGGCGTCGACGTACGTGCAGCGGCACGGCGACGGCATCGCGGTGGTGGCGCTGGAGGTCGACGACGCCGCCGGGGCGTACGCCGAGCTGGTGGCCCGCGGGGCGACGCCGGTGACCCCACCGACCACCTTCACCGGCGTGGACGCCGAGGTGGTGACCGCCGAGGTGGGGGGTTTCGGCGACGTGTTGCACCGGCTGGTGCAGCGCCGGGGCGACCGGCGCGAGTTCCTGCCCGGGGCGTTCGAGATGGACCCGCCGACCGGCGGGGACGACGGTCTGCTCACCGAGATCGACCACCTGGCCATCTGCGTGCCGCCGGGGCAGCTCGGGGAGACCGTCGCCCACTACGAGCGGGTCTTCGGCTTCTCGGACATCTTCACCGAGCACGTGGAGGTCGCCGGGCAGGCGATGAACTCCACGGCGGTGCAGAGCCCGTCCGGGCGGGTCACGCTGGTGCTGCTGGAGCCGGACACCAGCCACCGGCCGGGGCAGATCGACGCGTTCCTCGCCGAGCACGCCGGGGCCGGGGTGCAGCACCTGGGGCTGCGCACCGACGACATCGTCACCGCCGTCGGCGCGCTGCGCGGGCGGGGGGTCCGCTTCGCCGGCACCCCCGGTGCCTACTACGACGACCTGGAGCGGCGGGTCGGCCCGGTCGACGCGCCGCTGGACCGGCTGCGGGAGCTGAGCATCCTGGTCGACCGCGACCACGGAGGCCAGCTGTTGCAGATCTTCACCGAGTCGATTCACGTGCGCCGCACGCTCTTTCTCGAACTGATCGAGCGGCGCGGGGCGCTGACCTTCGGCAGCGGCAACGTCAAGGCCCTCTACGAGGCCAAGGAACGCGAGCTGGCCGCCACGGCCACAGCACAGGGGGTGGGAGCGTGACTACCGTCGACTTTCAGCCGGCTTTGACCGCCGAGGAGGAGGCGCTGCTGCCGTCCGAGGAGGACGTGCGGTTCTACGCCGAGCACGGCTGGTACCTGTCGAAGAAGCTGTTCACCGACGAGGAGGTGGACGCCCTGGTGGCGGCCACCGACCGGTACTACGACGGCGAGCGGGACCGCACCCTGCCGGTGCGCCCGCCGAAGCTGGCCTACTGGGACCCGTCGAAGGGCCCGGTGCAGCGGCACAACGACTACGTCCACCACGAGCACGACGGGATCGCCGCGATCCTGCGCAAGCCGCTGCTCGGGGCGGTCGCCGCCCGGCTGGCCCGGGCTGCCGAGATCCGGGTGTTCCAGTCCACGCTGATCTACAAGCCGCCGATCTCCGGCGAGCCGTCGAACATCGTGCCCTGGCACTTCGACAAGCACTACTGGTCGTCCTCGTCCTCCGAGGAGATGCTCACCGCGTTCATCCCCTTCCACGACTGCGGCGAGGAGATGGGCACCATCACCATGGTCGACGGGTCGCACCGGTGGAAGGAGATCGGCGCGAACGACACCGTCGTGCGGCACTTCGCCGAGCGCGACCGCGGCCAGCTCGAGGAGATGCTGGCCGAGAACGCCGCCCACAACGGCGCCCAGATCAACAAGATCCCCATGGTGATCCCCAAGGGACACGTGAGCTTCCACCACTGCCGCACCTACCACGGCAGCGGCGCGAACGTCAGCGACCGCCCCCGCCGGGCGATCTCGCTGCACCTGCAGGACGGCGCGAACGCCTACCGGGAGTTCCCGCTCTCCGACGGCACCCTCGCCGCGTACAACCACGACGTGCTGGTCCGCCGCACCGACGACGGGCGGCCGGACTACGCGGACCCCGAATACTGCCCGGTTATCTGGCGCGACAGCGCCCAGCAGGAAGGCTGAACAATGTCACGGTACGACTGGGGCAAGACGCACCCGGGCATCGAGCGGCTCGAGCAGGCGGTCAGCGACCGCCGCGACGTGGTGGTCAAGCACCCGCTGTACGCCAACCTGGACACCCACGAGGCGCTGGTCGCCTTCATGGAGCACCACGTCTTCGCGGTCTGGGACTTCATGTCCCTGCTGAAGTCGTTGCAGCGGCAGCTCACCTGCGTGACGGTGCCGTGGATCCCCACCGGGCCCACCGGCAGCCGGCGGCTGATCAACGACATCGTGATGGTGGAGGAGAGCGACGAGCTCGGCGAGGGCTACATCAGCCACTTCGAGCTGTACGTGCAGGGCATGGCCGAGGCCGGCGCCGACACCACCGCCGTGAACTCCCTGATCGACCTGCTGCGGGCCGGCACGTCGGTGACCGAGGCGCTGGAGTCCGCCGGCGTGCCCGGCCCGTCCCGGGCGTTCGCCGGCACCACCTGGAAGATCATCGAGTCGACCCCGGTGCACTGCCAGGCGGCGGCGTTCGCCTTCGGCCGGGAAGACCTGATCCCCGACATGTTCACCCAGGTCGTCGCGGTCAACGAGCGCAGCCAGAAGCTGAACAAGTTCGTCGACTACCTGGAGCGGCACATCGAGGTCGACGGGGAGCAGCACACCCCGATGGCCATGCAGATGCTGGCGGACCTGTGCGGCGACGACGACGCCAAGTGGCAGGAGTGCGCCGACACGGTCAACATGGCGCTGGCCGCCCGGGCGCAGCTCTGGGACGACATCCTCGACGCGATCAAGGAGGGCCGCCCGGCGTGACCCCCACCGATCCCGTCCGGCTGTACCGGGCGGTACGGCTGATCCGCCGGTTCGAGGAGCGGGCGATCGAGCTGGTCCGCTCCGGAGCGATCGTCGGCGGCATCCATCCGTACCTCGGTCAGGAGGGGATCGCCGTCGGGGTCTGCGCCGCGCTGCGCGCCGACGACCTGGTGACCGGCACCCACCGCGGGCACGGCCACGTGCTCGCCAAGGGCGCCGACCCGGCCCGCATGCTCGCCGAGCTGCTGGGCCGGGTCACCGGGCTCAACCGGGGCCGGGGCGGCTCCATGCACGCCGCCGACCTCGGCGTCGGGGTGCTCGGCGCCAACGCCATCGTGGGCGCCGCCGGGTCCATCCTCACCGGAGCGGTGTGGGCCCGGCGGCGCCGCGGCGACGACATCGTCGGGGCGACCTTTTTCGGCGACGGCGCGGTCAACGAGGGGATGCTGCTGGAGGCGTTCAACCTGGCCGCGCTGTGGCGGGTGCCGGTGCTGTTCGTCTGCGAGAACAACGGCTACGCCACCACCATGCCCGTCGAGGGCGCGGTGGCCGGCACCATCGGCGGCCGGGCCGAGGCGTTCGGCATGCCGGCCGCCGTCGTCGACGGCCAGGACCCCGAGACGGTACGCCTGGCCGCGTCCGCCGCCGTCGACCGGATGCGCGCCGGCGGCGGGCCGGAGCTGATCGAGGCCCGCACCTACCGCTTCGACGCCCACCACACCTTCGAGCACGCGGTACGCCTCGACTACCGCGCGCCCGAGGAGGTGGCCCGGGGCCGGTCCCGGGACCCGGTCGAGATCCAGGGCGGCCGGCTGGCCGACGCCGACCGGGCCGCCGTCGACGCCGAGGTCGAGGCCACCCTCGACGCGGCGGTGGAGTTCGCCCTGGCCAGCCCCGAGCCCGACCCGGCCGGCGCGCTGGAGTACCTGTACGCCAGCGGGCTGGTCGCCCGGATGGGAGGTGGCTGATGCCACGGCTGTCGTACCGCAAGGCGCTCACCCGGGCGCTCGCCGACGAGATGGCCCGCGACGAGTCGGTCTTCCTGCTCGGCGAGGACATCCGGGTGGCCGCCTCGAACGTCACCGCCGGGCTGCTGAAGAAGTTCGGGCCGGAGCGGGTGCTGGACACCCCGCTGTCGGAGCAGGCGTTCACCAACTTCGCCACCGGGGCGGCCCTGGCCGGGCTGCGCCCGGTGGTGGAGTTCCAGATCCCGTCCCTGCTGTTCCTGGTGTTCGAGCAGATCGTCAACCACGCGCACAAGTTCCCGCTGATGACGGGCGGGCAGTGCGCGGTGCCGGTCACCTACCTGGTCCCGGGCTCCGGCTCGCGGACCGGGTGGGCGGGGCAGCACTCCGACCACCCGTACAGCCTGTTCGCCCACGTCGGGGTGACCACCCTCGTCCCGGCCACCCCGGCCGACGCGTACGGGCTGCTGGTGTCGGCGATCCGGCACGTCGACCCGGTGGTGCTGTTCGCCCCGGCCGGGGCGATGGACGTCCGGGCCGACGTGGACTTCGCCACTTTGGCCCCGGTGCCGATCGGCAAGGGCCGGGTGCACCGGGCCGGCGACGACGTCACCGTGGTAGCGGTCGGGCACCTGGTGCACGACGCGCTCGCCGTCGCCGAGGAGCTGGCCGGGCAGGTCTCGGTGGAGGTCTTCGACCCCCGCACGCTCTACCCGTTCGACTGGGACGGGCTGACCGAGTCCGTGGCCCGCACCGGCCGGCTGGTCGTGGTCGACGACTCCAACCGGTCCTGCGGCATCGCCGGGGAGATCATGGCGACCGTGGTCGAACGGGTGCGGCTGCTCGCGCCGCCCCGGCGGGTCACCCGCCCCGACGGCGCGGTGCTGCCCTTCGCCCCGGCGCTGGACCGGGCCGTGCAGCCCGGCCGCGAGCAGCTCACCGCCGCCATCCAACTCACCATGAAGGACGGATGATGATCGATCCGAACTACGCCTGGCCCAGGCTTGACCAGGCGTGGAACGACCTGCCGGAGCCGACCCGAGCGGCGATGGTGGCCGCTGGTGCCGCCGCCTGGAAGGAGGTCTTCTACGGCTGCGCGACGTACAACCAGACGTGGCGGCTGGCCCGCCCGCCGGTCATGCCGGCGGACGCCTTCCGCGAGCTGAACGAGGTCTGCGACCGGCTCGCCCAGCTCATTCTGGAGACGTGCCAGCGCCGCGCCCGCACCGCGGGGGAGCTGACCCGGCTGCTCGGCGTGCCGGCGGAGGAGACGAGGCTGCTCGACGAGGACGAGGAGCTGTCCGAGGCGCTGCTGGCCGCGTACCGGCCGGACGTGCTGATCTCCGGCGGGGTGCCGAAGTTCGTCGAGTACAACATCGACAGCAGTCTCGGCGGCGGCTTCGACGCCGACACGGTCGTCTACCGGTACACGAAGATCTACCAGGACCAGGGCATCTTCGACGGGCTGCCGGTGCGGCCCGCGCCGTCCCTCCTGGACCAGCGGTTCGTGGCGATCCGGGACGAGCTGGGCCTGGCCGACGGGGCCCGGGTGGCGCTGTTGCTGGACTTCGACGCCGACTACCCCGGCCTGGAGACCCCGGACGACTTCATCAGGATCCTTTCGCCGTTGGCAGACCGGGCCCGGCACTTCGGCATCGACCTGGTCATCGCCCAGCTCAAGTTGTCGACCCTGGACGAGAAGGGCCGGCTCGTCGTCGGCGGCGCCCCGGTGGACGGCCTGTTCCGGCTGTTCGTGCCGAACCGGGTGCACGCCAGCGCCGGCCTGGACGCCGTCGCCGGGGCCCTCGCGGCCGGCACCCTGCCGATGTTCGTCAGCTCCGCCGCCTGGCTGCTCGGCAACAAGATCAACTTTGCCTGGCTCTGGGAGGACCTCGACATCCTGGCCGAGGCCGACCAGGCGCTGATCCGCCGGTACGTCCCGCGCACCAGCGCGCTCACCGCCACCGAGCTGCCCCGGGCTCTGGCCGAGCAGCACGACCTGGTCGCCAAGCCCGCCGACGGCTCCGCCGGAATCGGGGTGCTACTCGGCCCGGAGACCTCCGCCGAGGCGTGGGAGGAGGGGCTGCGCGCCGCCATCGACGAGGGCGGCTACATCCTCCAGGAGTACATGCCGGCCGACCGGGTGGCGATGGACTTCGTCCGGATGGAGACGGGGGAGACGGTCACCGCCGACGTCCCGTACAGCCTCGCCCCGTACCTGTTCGGCCGGCAGGGCTCCGGCGCCCTGGCCCGGGTCGGCTTCCCCGGCTGCGACAGCGTCCTCAACCTAGCCCGCGGCGTCCTCCTCACGGGCATCCTCCTAACCGACTGACCCCCCACCCCACCCCCACCCCCGCCCCGCCCCCCACCGCCGCCCATCGGCGTCGATCATGCACTTGCGGCCCGCCTAAAGTGGACATAAGTGAATGAACCAAGGGCCATAAATGCATGATCGACGTCGGTCAGGCGGGTCAGGCGGGGCACGGGTGGGGTGGTCGGGCAGGATGGGCGGGTGGACGGGGCTCGGGTGGGGTTGACGGTCGACGGGTTGCGCGCGGTGGGGTGGGCGGCGTTCGGGCGGGAGCGGGCGCTGCTCTCGGTCGAACGGCTGACCGGCGGCACGAAGAAGGGCGTCTACCGGTTGACCCTCGACGACGGGTCCACCGGCATCGCCTACGTGTGGCACCCCACGGAGGACTACTGGCCGGCACCGTCTGCCCCGGACCCGGACGACCCGTTCGGGCATGCGACCGGGGCCGACCTGTTCACGGCGGCGTACCGGGAACTAACCGCCGCCGGGGTGCGGGTGCCCGGGCTGCTGCTCGCCCCCACCGCACGGCTCGTGCCCGGCGAGGTGGCGGTGGTGGAGGACGTCCGGGGCGGCACCCTGCAGGACCTGTGTCGACGTGATCCGCGACGCGCCGGGGTGGTGCTGGACCGGCTCGGTGACGCCGTGCGGGCCATGCACGCCCGCCGCCGCGACCGGCACGGCCGACCAGGGCTCGACGGGCCGACGGCGGGCCGGTCGGTGCAGCGGATCATCCTCGACCGGGCGTTCGGCGACCTGGCCGATGCCGCCGCCCGGGTCGAGCGGATCGCCGCCGTGCGGGACCGTCTCGCCGGGGCCCTCGCCGAGCGGTACGCCGCTGTGGCACCCCGTTCCCGCTACGGCCTGATCCACGGGGAACTCGGCCCGGACCACGTGCTCGTGGACGCGCGGGACCATCCGGTGCTCGTCGACATCGAGGGTGCGGTCTTCCTCGACGTGGAGTGGGAGCACGCCTTCCTCGAACTGCGCTTCGGCGAAGCCTACCCGGCGCTGGCCGTGCAGGGTCTCGACGAGGACCGGATGCGCCTCTACCGGCTCGCGCTGCACCTGTCGCTGGTGGCGGGCCCGCTACGCCTGCTCGACGGCGACTTCCCCGACCGGGCCGGCATGCGTGCGATCGCCGAGCACAACGTCGCCAGGACGCTGGACCAGCTCGCCTGAGCCGGTGGCGGCGAGGACCGTGCGGGCGGGCGTGCATCCGGGGTTCAGGTGTTGTTGAGGTAGGTGAGCACGGCCAGGACGCGGCGGTTGTCGTCGGACGACGGGGGGAGCCGCAGCTTGTCGAAGATGCTCGCGGTGTGCTTGCCCACGGCGCTCTCGCTGAGGAACAGCCGCTGCGAGATGGCGGCGTTGGAACGCCCCTGGGCCATGAGTTCGAGGACGTCGCGCTCGCGCGGCGTGAGTCGGGCCAGGGGCGAGGCGGTGCCGCCGGCCGTCAACAGCTTCGCGATTACCTCGGGGTCCATCGCGGTGCCGCCCGACGCGACCCGGCGTACGGCGTCGATGAACTGGTCGGCGTTCAGGACGCGGTCCTTGAGCAGGTAGCCGACCGCGCCGGCCCCGTCGGCCAACAACTCCCGGGCGTAGAGCTGCTCGACGTGCTGGGACAGCACCAGCACCGGCAGGCCGGGAACGTCCCGCCGGGCGGCCAGCGCCGCCTGGAGGCCCTCGTCGGTGAAGGTCGGCGGTAGCCGCACGTCGACGATGGCCACGTCGGGCCGGTGCCGGGCCAGGGCGGCGCGTAGCGCCGGCCCGTCGCCGACGGCCTCGGCGATGGTGAAGCCGTGGCTTTCGAGGAGCAGGACCAGCCCATCCCTCAGGATGTGGAGGTCCTCGGCGAGGACGACGCGCACGGGATCTCCATGGTGACGACGGTGGGTCCGCCGGGCGGACTGTGTGGGGTCATGGTCCCGTCGAATGTAGCGAGCCGCCGTTGGATGCCGCGCAGCCCGGTTCCCCTGGTCGGGTCGGCCCCGCCGGGACCGTCGTCGGTCACCACCACCCGGAGCACCCCGTCGCGGTGGGACAGCGAGATCGAGATGTGGGACGCGCAGCGGGCCGCGTTGGTGAGGGCCTCACAGGTGACGAAGTAGGCGGCCGACTCGACCGGCGCGTCGAGCCGGCCGGGCAGGTCGACGTCCACGTCCACCGGCAGCGGGGTGTCGAGCGCGATCGCCCGGATCGCGTCGCCGAGTCCGCGCTCGGCCAGCACCGGCGGATGGATGCCGCGTACCAGGTCGCGCAGCTCGGCCAGCGCGGCGGCGGACGTCTCCTGCGCCTGTTCCAGCACCCGGCGTGCCCGCACCGGGTCGGTCTCCATGAGTCGTGCGACGGCGGCCAGGCCGAGCCCGACGGCGATGAGCCGGGCCTGGGCGCCGTCGTGCAGGTCGCGTTCGATGCGGCGCAGTTCGGTCGCCTGTACGTCGACGGCGTCGGCCCGGGTCGTGGCAAGGTGCGCGACCCGCGAGGCGAGCACGGTGGCCGCCGTGGGGGTGAGCAGGAGCCGGTCCCACCACAGCCGCAGCCGCATCAGCGGGCTGGCCAGGCCGAGCCCGAGCAGCGCCATGGCCAGCCCGGCGGTCATGCTCGCCCAGCCAGGCAACCACGACGCGTCGGGCTGGATGTGCTCGATACCGAACCACAGGTAGAACGGGGTGACCCAGTAGCCGGTGAACAGGCCGATCGGCACCGCCCAGCCCACCCAGGTCAGGGGCTGGCAGAACAGGCCGTAGAACCCGAGGCCGACCAGGACCGCCGGGACGAACGAGAGCGGGGCCAGGGCGACCGAGCCCAGTGACCACAGCTGGTCCCGCCAGGTGGCCGGGTCGCCGAGCAGCCACCCTGGCCGTTGACCCTGGACGGCTGCCGGGAGGTCGGTGTACAGGACCCGCCCGACCCGGTAGCTGCCGTCCTTACCGGGGCTGGGCGCCGGCGGGTAGGGCCGGTACGGTGCGGGCAGGTCGGTGCCCGTCCACCGGCCGACGTGGCGCCGGTAGAGCTCCACCAGTGACCGCGTGACCGGCAGGGTGTACGGCAGCAGCCCGCCCCACGACAGGGCTGCGGCGAGCAGGTTGAGCAGCAGGCCGCCGAACCCGGCGAGGGTCAGCCCGGCCAGGCCGGCCCCCCGCCAGGTTGCGGCCGACGTCCGGGTGACCCATCGGCTGACCGCCGTCTGCGGCGGCTCCCCGGTTCCCAGCAGCACGCCGGCCCACAGCCCGTACGCCCGCAGAGCGCCCGGAGCCAGCAGGAACGCGGCCACAACGGCCCCGCCGGCCGCCGGCACCGACCACGCGAGTGGCCAGGGGGGCGAGGCGAGCAGGAACACGCCGGCCGCGATCAGCGCGGGCGGCACCAGGATCGGGACCGCGCCGATGACCGGGGTGAGGATCAGCCACAGCCATTCCCGGCCGACCGTCGGGTCCTTCGCGTAGTGGTCCAGCTTGAGCAGGAACGCCGGCACCCGTGGCGACCTGAACACCGTGTCGTCGTGGGCGTACCAGCCGTCCTCGCGCCGGTGCGGTGTGGGTGGCAGCGACCGGACGGGGTCGGGGAGGACGGCCCCAGCCCAGGCGCGGGCGAGCCGGCGGGCCAGCGCGGTCAGCCGGTACTGGCCGGAGACGGCGAGCGGGTAGGTGACCACCAGGGTGGCGGCGACCACGAGGACATGCCCGTAGGCGAACCCGGCCACGCTCAGCGCGACCAGGGCAACGCAACGTGGTATGGCGAGCGCGAAGCGAGTCACGGACCGAGTCTTCTTCTCACCGACCGCCGCCGCACTGGGGCAGGCTACCGGCCAGGGGTGGAGCTGGGTACACCACCCACCGGGCAGCTGGACCCATTATCCGCGGCCGGTGAGATTCCTAGCGTTGTCGGCATGCCAGTCATCGAGGTGCGGAACCTCCGCAAGCAGTACGCCGATCAGGTGGCCGTCGCCGATGTGTCGTTGAGCGTGGACGAGGGCGAGATCTTCGGGCTTGTCGGCCCGAACGGCGCCGGCAAGACCACCACCGTGGAGTGCATCGAGGGGCTCCGGACCGCGGACTCCGGCACGGTACGGGTGCTGGGGCTGGACCCGCGCCGGGACCGCGCGGCGGTGCGGCAGAAGCTGGGCATCCAACTCCAGGAGAGCCAGCTGCCGGATCGGATCAAGGTGTGGGAGGTGCTCGACCTGTACAGCTCGTTCTATCCGCATCCGGCCGACTGGCGGGCGCTGATGGACGAGCTGGGCCTGGGCCCCAAACGGAACACGGTGTTCGCGAAGCTCTCCGGCGGCCAGAAGCAGCGGCTGTCGATCGCGCTCGCACTGGTCGGCAACCCGTCGGTGGCGATCCTGGACGAGCTGACCACGGGCCTGGACCCGCAGGCGCGGCGCGACACGTGGGAGCTGATCCGCCACGTCCGGGACCGTGGCGTCACGGTCTTGCTCGTGACCCACTTCATGGACGAGGCGGAGCGCCTGTGTGACCGGTTGGCGGTCGTCGCGGCGGGCCGGGTCGTCGCCGTCGACACTCCCCGCAACCTGATCGCCGGTGCCCAAGTGCCCGGCGTCGAACGGCCCACCCTCGAGGACGCGATCCTCTCCCTCACCTCTGCCAGGAGTATCTGATGACCGCCCTTGCCAAGATCATTCGAGTCGAGGCGAAGCTGTTTCTCCGGGATCCGGTCGGCATGTTCTTCGCCATCGCGTTTCCGGCCCTGCTGATCCTGGTGCTCGGCCTGGCCATGCCGGGGATTCGGGAGCCGGCGGACGAGCTGGACGGCCGCCTTCCCCTGGAGGTCTACCTGCCCATCACCATGACGCTGGCCATCGCGACGGTGACGATGATGACGCTGGTGGGCGTGGTGGGCAGCTACCGCGAGCGGGGCATCCTGCGCCGGCTGTCGACGACCCCGGTCTCGCCGACGGCGTTGCTCGTCGCGCAGGTGGCCGTGAACGTCGCCGCACTGCTGGTCGCGTGCGGCCTGGCCTGGCTGGTGGCGGCGACCGTCTTCGACGTCCCGCCGCCCGGCAACGCGGTCGGCTTCGTGCTGGCGTTCACGCTCGGGGCGAGCGCGATGTGCGCCCTCGCGCTGCTCGTGGCGGCGGTCACGCCGAGCGCCCGGGCCTCGATGGGGGTCGGCCAGCTGATCTACTTCCCGATGATGTTCTTCGCCGGGGTGTGGACGCCGGGGCCGCAGATGCCGGACCTGGTGCGGAAGATCGCCGACTTCACCCCGTTGGGGGCCGCGTCCCTGGCCGTGCAGGACGCCTGGGCGGGCTCGTGGCCCACGCTGCTGCACCTGGCCGTGATGGTGGCGTTCACCGTGGTGCTGGGCGGACTGGCGGCCCGCTACTTCCGCTGGGAATGAGCCGCGACCGGGGGAGACGGTCACCGCCGACGTCCCGTAGGTCAAGGGGTGTCCGCCTCACCTCGAACGGCCAGGTGGGCGCCGAGGCGGCGGATCGTCTCGGCGGCGGCGATGGCGTCGCTGCGGGCGCTGCCGTGCCGGCCGTCAGTGCTGTACAGGCCCGCCTCGGCCACCGCCGGGTGGTCGGTCAGGTGCACGTGCAGGGTGCCCAGCCGCTCGCCCAGCGCGCGGGTGCGCGCCGCCAGCCGGCGCATCCGCCCGCCCAGGGCCTCGCGCAGCCGCTCCGGCACCGCCGGGCTGTGCGACACGTCGAACATCCCCACCGTGATCACGTCCGCCCCGGCCGCCTGGAGGCCGGTGA
The DNA here is from genome assembly GCF_009908295.1 of Micromonospora rubida. Classification (GTDB taxonomy): domain Bacteria; phylum Actinomycetota; class Actinomycetes; order Mycobacteriales; family Micromonosporaceae; genus Micromonospora; species Micromonospora rubida. The sequence continues at coordinate 420,412 of NZ_JAAALO010000001.1, read as the reverse complement.
CGATCGCGGCCAGCTCGGCGTCGACGGCGTCCGCGTCGTACGCCTGGCGGAACGCGTCGTTGCCGCCGCACACCACCAGGGCCAGGTCCGGGCCGAACTCGACCGCCGGGCCGAGTTGCGCCGCGCGGACCTCGTGCGCCCGCAACCCGCGCAACCCCAGGTTCCGGTACGCCAGCCCGGGCTGGGCCGCGTTCAGCTCGGCGGCGATCCGGTCGGCCCACTGCACGTCCGGGTACCCGTCGACCGGCTCGCACAGGCCTTCGGCGACGCTGTCGCCGAGCACCACGAACCGCCGCCACGGGTGACCGGCCAGCAGCCGCGCGCTCTCCCCGGCGCGCAGGCAGTGCGGATCGGTCGCCTCGGTCAGGGTCGATGCCATGATCGGCACGCTAGCAGCGGGGTGGGAACCCCGCCATCGAGGCCTTCAACGTGCTCGGCGGCCTCGGCGTGAGCCTTGTGCCGACCGCGTTCGGCCTGCGGTTCGGCGCACGGTTCGGCCTGCTGCTCGGCGCGCTGCTCGGCGGGGGCCTGTCCCGGAAGTCAGCCGGGGTTCTGTCGGCGGTTGCTGGGAGGAGCCGTCGGCCGTCCGGTGATGCCTCCCCGCCCCTTTGCGCTGCTGCCGTCACCGCAACACCGGCACCAGACGGCCGCTACACGTCGCGGACCAGGCGGCCGCCGCACGTCGCGGACCAGCACGAACGCAGGGCAGGAGTCGCCGCGACCCGCGCGTTGCAGCGGGGGCAGCAGAGCAAAGGAGCCGCCACAGGTGCCATCCGCCATCCGCCGACCGCCATCCGTCGACCGCCAACCGCCAACCGCCGACCGCCGACCGGCGACGACGCCGGAGCCCGCGTGGACATCAGCGCCACCCCTCCCGCCCAACGCCACCGTTTCCCGCGGTGTCACCCGTTTGCCGACGGGCGGAACCGGCAATCAGGGGTCATGAATACCGTGAGCGCGCCGGGGGAGGTGCGGTTCCGGTGGTCCCGTCGCAGGACGCTGCTGTACCTTGCCGCAGGAGCACTGGTCGTCATGGCGGTCGCCTGGCTGACGCGCCGCCTCCTCTTCGGCGTGGCTGGCGTCGGCCTGTTCCCGCAACTGTTGATCCCTCTGCTCGCGGCGGTCGTTGCGTACGTCCAGGCGCAGAAGCACGTCGGCCTCCCGCTGCTGCTGACCGAGGGGCAGATCGTGGTGACCCGTCCCGATGGCGGGTCGCTCACCATCGACCGGGACAACCTGGCGGTCGCCGAGGTACGCGGCCGGGGCAGGCCGATCCTGGTCCTGGAGCCGGCCGACCCGGGCCGCGTCCGGCCGGCGCTGAACCGCTGGGAGTGGAGCCGCAGCGGCCTGTGGAGCCAGTCCCAAGCCCAGCGGCCGTACGAGATTCGGGTGCCCCTGTTCGGCCTCGCCCCGGGGGTCGGCCGGCTGCGTGCCGAGCTGGCCGGCCGACGGCGTCCCGCCACCGCGCCCGGCGCGGAGGAGGCGAACCCGGCCGGCCCGCCGAGCCCACCGGTCCCGGGCCGGTAGGGCTGGGTTCGCCGACTCGGGACCGGCGGGCGTCGAGGCCGGCGCTCAGCCCGCCGGGGCCGGCCGGGGTCGTGACCGGCCCGCCCGCAGCGGGCCGACGAGCAGCGGCCCCACGGTCAGCACCGCGCACACCACCGCCATCACCAGCAGCGCCGGCTTGAGCCCGAGCGCCGCCACCGACCAGCCGCCGACCAGGCCACCGATGGGCAGCCCGACGAAGGCCAGCGAGCCGGCGATGCCGAGCACCCGGGTCTGCAGCGCGTCCGGCACCCGTTCGTAGAGGGTCGCCCCGAGCAGCGGGTTGACGGCGGCGATCCCGATCCCGGACAGGAACGTCACCACCAGCACCACCACCAGGTGGTCGGTGACGGCCATGGTGAGCATTCGGGGAGCGCCGCTCAACGCGGCGCCGACGGCGAAGACCAGCGTCCGGGGCAGCCGGGGGCCGATCGCCGTGAAGACCACGTTGCCCAGCAGCGCCCCCGCGCCGAATACGCCGAGCACCAGGCCGAAGCCGGCGGGGTCGCCGAGCACGTCGCGGATCCAGACCGGGAGCCACACGGTCGTGTTGGCCGCGGCCATCATGTTCAGCGCGGAGACCACCAGCAGCATGGCCAGCAGCACCCGGTCGGTGCGCAGGTAGGCGAAGCCGGTGCGCAGCGCCCGGAAGTAGCTCTCCCGGGGCGCGGCCGGCGCGTCGGCGGCCGGTGGGCGCACCAGGATCCCGACCAGCAGCGCGCAGAGCGCGAAGCTGCCCGCGTCGATCCAGATGGCCCGGGTCACCCCGACCCAGTCGATGAGCAGGCCGCCGATCACCGCCCCGAACAGGGTGACCCCCCGGGCCAGGCCGTCGTAGGCGGAGGTGAGCCGGATCAGCTCCACCCCGGCGCGCTGCGCCGCCGGCCGGAACATCACGTGCTTGACCCGGTCGCCGATGCCGCGCAGCCCGCCGGCGAACGCGACCAGGACGACCAGCGCCCCGAAGCCGAGCCACGGGGTCAGCGCCACCACGGCCATGGCCGCCGCGCTCGCGGCGTCCACCACGATGGAGGTGCGTCGCACCCCGAACCGGTCCGCCCACGGCGTGGCCAGGGAGCTGGAGAGCATGTACGGCAGGAACTCCGCCGCCGCGACGATGCCCATCTTCGCCGGGCTGCCGGTGGTGGTCAGCACCAGCCACGGAATGGCGATGACCGAGATCCGGCTGCCCAGGTTGGAGATCAGGTCGGCGGCGACCAGGGTGATCAGTTCCCGCCGGGCGGCGGCCACGCCGGGCGGCCGGGCGCCCTTCACGCCGGGCCGGCCTTCGGCGTCGGCCGGCACGTCCGCCTCCCGCGTGGCCCCCGGGGTCTTCACCACAGGCTCGGGGGCGGCGTCGGTCGTCACGCCGGGCTGCCGACGGGGTCGGCGGGGCGACCGGCGGCGTACCGTTCGCGCAGCGCCCGCTTGTCCACCTTCGCCGAGCGGTTGAGTGGCAGCGCGTCGACGAACTCCACCGCGCCGGGCGCCCACGTCTCGCTCAGCTCGGCGGTGACCAGCTCGATCAGCTCCGCCCCGGTCACCGTCGCCCCGGGCGCCGGCACCACGTACGCGTGCGGCAGCTCGCCGGCCACCTCGTCGGGCACCCCGATCACGGCGGCGGCGCGCACCTGCGGGTGGCCCGCCAGCACGTCCTCGATCGGCCGCGAGTAGATCGGCCAGCTCCGCTGCCGGGTGAGGATCCGATCCTGGAGCCGGTCGACGAGGTAGAGGTACCCGTCGGAGTCCAGGTGGCCGATGTCGCGGGTCCGTACCCAGCCGTCGACCAGGGTCTCGGCGGTCAGCTCGGGCTGGCCGTGGTAGCCGGCGAAGCTCAGCTTCGTACGCACCCACACCTCGCCGTCGACCCCTGACGGCAGCACCGCGCCGTCGGCGTCGCGGATCTCCACGGCCACGTCGCCGTAGGGCCTGCCGCAGGAGCGCAGCCGCTCCGGGTGCTCCGGGTCCTCGGTCAGCCCCGGCTGGGCGGTGATCACGACGGCCTCGCTGAGGCCGTACACGATGCGCAGGCACGGGCCGAAGCGCGCGATGGCCTGCCGCAGCCGGGCGGGCGCGGCGGGCCCGGCGCCCACGTTGAACATGAACATCGCGGAGAAGTCCGCGCCGTCGATGTCGGGGTGGTCGAGCACCTCGTAGAGCATCGGCGGGGTGACGAACGTCGAGTTGATCCGCTCCCGGCCGACGGTGGCGATGAACGTCGCCGGGTCCCACTGCTCGCGCAGGAACAGCACGCCACCGCTGAAGAGGTTGACCAGTGTGGTGATCTGCCCGCTGGCCAGCCACATCGGCGAGTGGGACAGGTGCCGCAGCAGGGGGACCCCGCCGGCGCGGAAGCCCGCGGCCAGGGTGAGGATCTGCCGGTAGAAGCTCTCCCGGTGGTGCACCAGCTTCGGGGTGCCGGTGGTGCCGCTGGTCTGTAGGAACGACTCCGGCTCCGGCACGTCGCCGGGCAGCCCGGCGGCCGCGTCCCGGTCGGCGGCGGTCAGGTCCGGACCCGCACCCCCCGGGCCGAGGCAGAGCACCGGTACGCCGGCCAGCCCGGCGGCGATCTCCGCGCCCAACCCGTCGCCGGTGCGGGCGTCGTAGACGAACGCCTCGGGGCGGGACAGCCGGACGAAGTCGTCGACCTCTCGGCGGGAGGTGACCGGGGCGATCCACATCGTCCGGCAGCCCAGCAGGTGCAGGGCGAGCTGGAGCAGCGGACCCTCCACCGCGTTGCCGAGCATCACCAGCACCGCGGCGCCCGGCTGGACCCCGCCCCGGGCCAGCGCGCCGGCCATGCCGCGCACCTCGGCGGCCACGTCCAGATAGGTGTATCGGCGTCCGCCACCCACCAGCGCCTCCCGGTCGCCGAAGCCGGCGAACAGTTCCAGCGCCTCGTGGACGTAGGTCGTCGGTCGGTTGGACCCGTCAGTCATCGCCAGCCCCCATCAGCTTTTCGGCGGCGATCGGTGGCGACCCGGTGAGGCACCCGCGATGACCGGCCGCGAGCGGCGTCCGGACAGTTCACGGTCAGGACGCGGCGACGGCGGGGCGCTTCGACGACCGCACCGCCGCCGCTTCGAGCCTAGGCCGCGCGGGCCCACCCGGCACAGGGCCGATCGGTGCCCCGCCGCACCTCGACGTCATTTGATCTTGTCGATCAGGTTGATTGACGCCTCTCAGGGGCGCCGCTAGGTTTCTGGACCATCGTCCAGGCAGCTGTCGTCAGTGGACGACCCTGGGCCAACATGGAGGTTCAATGTCGACTCCGAAGAGATGGCACTTGACAAAAGCCCCGAAGAGATGGCAAATGATCGCGGCCGTGGCCACGGCACTGGTCGTGGGGGCGCCGGCCGTGGTGGCGACCGCCGGACCGGACAAGGGGGAGCGCCCCGGCGCTCCCGTGTGGGCGGGCAGCTGGGCCGCCGCGGTGACGCGGGGCAACAGCGCCGGCCTGACCAACACCGGCCTGAACAACCACAGCATCCGGATGATCGTGCACACCACCGTGGGCGGCCCACGGCTGCGCATCCGACTCAGCAACGTCTACGGCGAGCAGGCCGTGAAGGTCGGCCGGGCCACCGTCGCCCGACCGGACGCCTCGACCCCGACGGACCTGTCGGACGTCACCGCCGCCAGCGTCCGGGAGCTGAAGTTCGACGGCTCCGCCACGGTCACCATGAACCGGGGCGCCGAGCTGCTCAGCGACCCGATCGACTTCCCGGTCGGTGACCAGGAGGACCTGGTCGTCACGCTGTACTTCCCGGTGCTGACCGGGCCGGTCACCTTCCACGGCCAGTCCCGGCAGACCACGTTCATCGGCGCCACCGACCTGACCGGCGCCGCCGCGGGCACCGGATTCACCACCCGCCCCGACTGCTGCTGGATGTTCCTGTCCGGCGTGGACGTGCAGCGGCGGCAGAGCCCCGGCTCGGTGGTCGTCCTCGGCGACTCGATCGCCGACGGCAACGGCAGCTCGGTCAACTCCAACAAGCGTTGGCCGGACCTGCTCGCCGACCGGCTGATCGACGGCCGTCCCGAGGTGCGCACGCCGGGCGTGCTCAACCTCAGCCTGGCCGGCAACCGGCTCAACCACGAGGGCACCGAGCCCGGCACGGGCGGCTTCCCCGGCTACTACGAGCTGGGCCCGAACGGGCTGGCCCGGCTCAACGAGGACGTCTTCCCGCAGACCGGCGTGCAGACCGTCGTCACCCACCTGGGCATCAACGACATCTGGATGTCCGGCGACTCCGCCGAGAACATCATCGCCTCGCTGCGGCAGATCAACCAGCAGGTCAAGGCCCGCGGCCTGACCAGCCTGGTGGGCACGCTGACCCCGTACCAGGGGCACGGCGTCGAGGGGGTGTGGACGCCGGAGAAGGAGGCCACCCGCCAGGCGGTCAACGCGTACCTGCGCGGCAGCCGGGAGTTCGACGGGGTCCTCGACTTCGATAAGGTGCTGCGCGACCCGGCGCAGCCGAGCCGGCTGCTCCCGGCGTACGACTCGGGTGACCACATCCACCCGAACGACCTGGGCAACCAGGCGATCGCCAACGCGGTGCCGCTGCGTCTGCTCGGTCTGTGACACCGGCGGGGCGGCGGGGGCGATCCCCCCGCCGCCCCGTCTCTGAATTCCTGGGGAGGAAGCACCACGATGGACGTTCAAGAGCTGCTGACCAGCCTGTACGGCGAACAGGGCCGGCAGAATCCGTACCCCTTGTACGCGGCCCTGCACGAGCTGGGCCCCATCCGCGAGATCCCGAACCGTGCCGCGCAGAGCACCGTCGCCGCGGTCGCCGGGGGATACGACCTGGTCGACCAGATGCTGCGCGACCCGGAGTGGACGAAGCAGTCGCCGCCGGGCTGGGAGCAGCACGAGATCCTGCGCACCTTCGAGTCCTCGATGATGTTCATCAACCCGCCGGACCACACCCGGATGCGGGCGGTGTTCGCCAAGACGTTCACGCCGCGCCGGCTTGGCGCCCTGGAACCGGTGATCGATCGGATCACCGGCCGGCTGCTGGACCAGATGGCCGAGGCCGGCGCCGGTGGGGCCGAGGTCGACTTCGTGGCCGACTTCGCGTACCCGCTCCCGGCGCTGGTGATGGCCGAGTTCATCGGCCTGCCCGAGGCCGACCTGGCCTGGTACCGCGAGCGGGTCGAGCGGATCGACGACTTCCTGGACCTCGGCGGGGGAACCCCGGAGCGGCTGGCCAAGGCCAACACCGCCGCCACCGAGCTGCGCGCGTACTACCGGGAGCTGATCGCCGACCGCCGCCGCGCCCCCAGTGAGGACCTGGTCAGCGGCCTGGTCGAGGCGCTGGACTCCGGCGACGTGAACCTCACCGAGGACGAGCTGATCAGCAACCTGATCGTCCTGTTCAACGCCAGCTTCGTCACCACCGTCTACATGTTCAGCAACGGCCTGCCGCTGCTGCTCGACCACCCCGAGGTGGCCGCCGCCCTGCCCGGCGACGACGAGCTGACCCGGGGCTGTGTCGACGAGGTGCTGCGGATGCAGAGCCCCGTGCACTTCCTGGCCCGCGCCGCGCCCCGGGACACCGTCCTGCACGGCGTCCCGGTGGCCGAGGGCGAGAACGTGATGTTGCTGATCGCCGCCGCGAACCGGGACCCGGCCCGTTTCCCCGACCCCGACCGCTTCGATCCGCGCCGGGGTGGCCCGCCGTCGTTGGCCTTCGGCGTCGGCCTGCACTTCTGCCTCGGCGCGGCGGTGTCCCGCCTGGAGGGCCGGCTGGCCCTGCCCAGGCTGTTCGCCCGCTTCCCCGAGCTGCGGATCACCCAGACGCCGGTGTACAGCGGCAGTCTGTTCCTGCGCGGCATCGACAAGCTGTTCGTCACTACCGGCGGTTAGGAGACCGGCATGCCCCTGGACCCGCAGGTGATCGAGTACCGGGCCGCCCGTGCGGCGGCCGGCGGCACGCCCCTGTACACCCAGTCCCTCGCCGAGGCCCGCGCCGCCGACCTGGCCGCGATCCGGGCCGGCGGCGGCGACGTCGAGCCGGTGCACGAGGTACGCGACGAAGTCGTCCCCGGCCCCGCCGGGGACCTCCCGATCCGCGTGCACCGGCCGGCCGGGGCGGGCCTGCTGCCCACGCTGGTCTACTTCTTCGGCGGCGGCTGGACGCTGGGCAGCGTCGACACAGCCGACGGCATCTGCCGCCGGCTGGCCAACGCCGCCGGCTGCCAGGTGGTGACCGTCGGCTACCGGCTGGCCCCCGAACACCCGTTCCCGGCGGCCGTGCACGACTGCCACGCCGCCGTGCGCTGGCTCGCCGGGCACGCCGACGAGTTCGGGGTCGACCCGGACCGGCTGGCCGTCGGCGGGGACAGCGCCGGCGGCAACCTCGCCGCCGCGGTCACCCTGCTGGCCCGGGACGCGGGCGGGCCGGCGCTCGCCGCCCAACTCCTGGTCTACCCGAACACCGACCAGCGCCGGCGGGACGAGCCGGCCGGCGAGCAGGACCCGCTGCTGTTCAACCGGCACTCGGTGGCCTGGTACCGGGGGCACTACCTGCCCGACCCGGCCACGGCCGAGGACCCGCTCGCCTCGCCGCTGCTCGCCGAGGACCTGACCGGCCTGCCGCCGGCCCTGGTCGTCACCGCCGAGTACGACCCGCTGCGCGACGAGGGGGAGCGGTACGCGTCCCGCCTGCGCGACGCCGGGGTGCCGGTCGAGCTGGCCCGCTACGACGGGATGATCCACGGGTTCTTCGCCATGCCGGGCGCGTTCGACGCGGGCCGGCGGGCCCAGGACCGGGCCGCCGCGTTCCTGCGTGAGCGGCTCGGGACCGCCCCGGCGCTCCTCTCCGAGGCGGGAGCCGTCGATGACTGACCCGGCCCCCGTCCCGGGCGGGGTGCCGCTCGCGGCGAGCCTCGCCGACTTCGCCGCCCTGGCCCGCGACGTCCTCCCGCCCGAGGTGTACGACTTCGTGGCCGGCGGCAGCGGCACCGAGACCGCCCTCGCGGGGAACCGGGCCGCGCTGGACCGGATCGCCGTGCTGCCCCGGATGCTGCGCGGCGTCGACCGGCCCCGCACCGACGCCCCGCTGCTCGGCCGGCCGTACGCCCTGCCGGTGGCGGTGGCACCCATGGCGTACCAGCGGTTGGTGCACCCCGACGGCGAGCCGGCGCTCGCGGCGGCGGCCCACGCGGCCGGGGTGCCGTACGTGGTGAGCACGCTGAGCAGCACCACCGTCGAGGAGATCGCGGCGGTCGGCGGCCCGGTCTGGTTCCAGCTCTACTGGCTGCGCGACCGGGGGATGGTGCGGGAGCTGGTGGACCGGGCGCACCGGGCCGGCTGCACCGCCCTCATGGTCACCGTCGACGTGCCGATCCTCGGCCCCCGGCTGCGCGACGTGCGCAACGGCTTCGCCCTGCCGCGGGAGGTGAGCGCGGCCAACCTGCCGGGCAGCCGCGACGACCTCGCGCACGCCGGCATCCCCGGCACCTCCGCCGTGGCCCGGCACACCAGCGCCGTCTTCGCCCCCGCCCTGACCTGGTCCGACGTCGACTGGATGCGGGGGCAGACCGACCTGCCGCTGGTGGTCAAGGGGATCCTCGACCCCCGCGACGCGGTGCTCGCCGCCGACGCGGGCGCGGACGCGGTGGTGGTGTCCAACCACGGCGGGCGGCAGCTCGACGCGGCCCCGGCCGCCGTCACCATGCTGCCGGAGGTGCTGACCGCGGTGGGTGACCGGTGCGAGGTGCTCGTCGACAGCGGGATCAGCGGCGGCGTCGACGTGCTGCGCGCACTGGCGCTCGGCGCGTCGGGGGTGCTGGTCGGCCGGCCGCTGCTGTGGGCGCTGGCCGTCGGCGGGCGGGCCGGCGCCGACGCCGCGTTCGCGCTGCTCGCCGCCGAGCTGCGCGACGCGCTCACCCTCGCCGGGTGCGCCGACCCGGCCGAGGCCCGCGACCTGCAGACGATCACGGGAGGCTGAACGTGGACGGTGGACGACCGGTGGAGGCGGCCATGGAGGTGGACCTGGACGTCGCGGACCTGCACCCGGCGGTGGACGATCCGGCGCTGAACTCGATGAACTTCCTCAACGAGGTGGCCCAGCGCTACCCGGCGGCGGTGTCGCTGGCCGCCGGCCGGCCGCACGAGGAGTTCTTCGACGTCGCCGACCTGCACCGGCACCTGGAGACCTTCCGGGCGCACCTGGTCGACGACCTCGGGTACGGCCCGGAGCAGGTGCACCGCACCCTGTTCCAGTACGGCCGGACCAAGGGGATCATCCACGACCTGGTGGCCCGCAACCTCGCCGTCGACGAGCGGATCACCGTCGACCCGGAGTCGATCGTGGTGACCGTCGGCTGCCAGGAGGCGATGCTGCTGGTGCTGCGCGCGCTGCGCGCCGACCCCCGGGACGTGCTGCTCGCGGTCGCCCCGACGTACGTGGGGCTCACCGGGGCGGCCCGGCTGGTGGACCTGCCGGTGCGCCCGGTCGCCGGCGGCCCGGCCGGGATCGACCTGGCCGACCTGCGCCAGCAGGTGCGCCGGGCCCGCTCCGAGGGGCTGCGTCCGCGCGCCTGCTACGTGATGCCGGACTTCGCCAACCCGTCCGGGACCAGCATCGACCTGGCCGACCGGCGGCGGCTGCTCGACCTCGCCGCGGAGGAGGACCTGCTGCTGATCGAGGACAACCCGTACGGGCTGTTCCACGCCGACGGCGCGCAGCGGGTGCCGACGCTCAAGGCCCTGGACACCGGCCGGCGGGTGGTCTACCTCGGCTCGTTCGCCAAGACCGTGCTGCCCGGGGCCCGGGTCGGCTATGTGGTGGCCGACCAGCGGGTCCGGGGCTCCGACGGAGCGGTGGGGCCGCTCGCCGACCAGCTCGCGAAGATCAAGAGCATGGTCACGGTGAACACCTCGGCGATCGCCCAGGCGGTGGTCGGGGGCGCGCTGCTCGCCCACGGGGGCAGCCTGGTCGCGGCGAACGTCCGGCACCGCGCCGCGTACGCCCGCAACCTGCGCCACCTGGTGGCGGGCCTGGCGCGGCGGTTCCCGGCGCCCTCCCCGGTGTCCTGGAACGTCCCGGCCGGCGGTTTCTTCGCGGTGCTGACCGTCCCGTTCCCCGTCGACGACGCGCTGCTGCGCCGCTCGGCGCAGGAGTACGGCGTGCTGTGGACCCCGATGGCGCACTTCTACGACGACACCGCCCCGGTGGCCGCGCTGCGGTTGTCGATCAGCGCCGTCACCTGCGAGCAGATCGACGTCGGCCTGGACCGCCTCGCCGCGCTGATCGCCGACGAGCTGACCCGGGCGGCGGCCCCGGCGGCGCTGGCCTGACCCCGCACTGTCGCCGTTCCGCCACCCCCCGTGCGTTCGCCGTCCGGACGCACCGGCCATAATGGATCGCATGGTCGCATGGGAGTACGCGCTGTTGGTCCGCCGCTACCAGGGGCAGGGACGCAATTTCCACGTCTCGTTCGTCTGGTACGGCCCGGACGGGTCCCGCACCGACATCACCGCGTACGGCGACACCGCGATCGCCCACCTCAACCGCGCCGGCCGGGACGGCTGGGAGCTGGTCTCCGCCGCCGAGGACGTGAACAACGTCCAGGGCAGCACCGAGGTCCACCGCTACCACCTCAAGCGTCCCCTCGACTGATCCTCGCCCCCGCCCCGCCGATCATGGACTTGTGGCGGGGGACGGGCTGGTGTGAACCAGCCGTCTCCGGGCACCACGCCTCCAGGATCGGCGGGGGCGGAGGGGCGGATCAGCTCAGGGTGACCGAGGGGTAGAGCGGGAAGGCCGACAGGAGCTCGGCGGCCTGGTGGCTGACCTTGTCGGCCAGCGCCGGTTCGAGGACGTACTTGGCCTTCGACGGGGTGCCGTCGGCGTTCGAGCCGGAGACGGTCTGGTTGAGCACGGTGTGGATCAGCTCGGCGGTGGCGTCCATCTCGGCGACGCCCAGGCCCCGGGTGGTCAGCGCCGGGGTGCCGATCCGGATGCCCGAGGTGTACCAGGCGCCGTTCGGGTCCTGCGGGACGGAGTTGCGGTTGGTGACGATGCCCGAGTCGAGCAGCGCCTGCTCGGCCTGCCGGCCGGTCAGCCCGTACCCGGAGACGTCGATCAGCACCAGGTGGTTGTCGGTGCCGTCGGTGACCAGCTTCGCGCCCCGGCGCAGCAGGCCCTCGGCGAGGGCCTGGGCGTTGTCGACGATCCGCTGGGCGTAGTCGGCGAAGTCGGGGCGGCGGGCCTCGGCCAGGGCGACCGCCTTGGCGGCCATCACGTGCGGCAGCGGGCCGCCGAGCACCATCGGGCAGCCCCGGTCCACCTGGTCGGCCAGCTCCGGGCCGCAGAGCACCATGCCGCCGCGCGGGCCGCGCAGCGACTTGTGGGTGGTGGTGGTGACGATGTGCGCGTGTGGCACCGGGTCGAAGTCCCCGGTGAAGACCTTGCCCGCCACCAGGCCGGCGAAGTGCGCCATGTCGACCATGAACGTCGCGCCGACCGAGTCGGCGATCTCCCGCATGATCCGGAAGTTTACCTTCCGCGGGTACGCCGAGTAGCCGGCGACCAGGATCATCGGCTTGAACTCGCGGGCCGCCTCGGCGACCTTGTCGTAGTCGACCAGCCCGGTCACCGGGTCGGTGCCGTAGCTGCGCTGGTCGAACATCTTGCCGGAGATGTTCGGCCGGAAGCCGTGGGTGAGGTGGCCGCCCGCGTCCAGGGACATGCCGAGCATCCGCTGGTTGCCCAGCTCCCGGCGCAGCGTGAACCAGTCCTCCTCGGTCAGGTCGTTGACGTGCCGCGCCTGGGCCTTCTTCAGGGCCGGCGCCTCGACCCGGTCGGCCAGCACCGCCCAGAACGCCACCAGGTTCGCGTCGATCCCGGAGTGCGGCTGCACGTACGCGTGCGCGGCGCCGAACAGCTCCTTGGCGTGCTCGGCGGCGAGCGCCTCGACGGTGTCGACGTTCTGGCAGCCGGCGTAGAAGCGGCGGCCGACCGTGCCCTCGGCGTACTTGTCGCTGAACCAGTTGCCCATCGCCAGCAGCGTGGCGGGGGAGGCGTAGTTCTCGCTGGCGATCAGCTTGAGCGACTCGCGCTGGTCGGCCAGCTCCGCCCCGATCGCGTCGGCGACCCGGGGCTCCACGGCCCGGATCACCTCAAGGGCGCTGCGGAAGGCGGTGGACTCGGCATTCGGCGACGACATGCGACCTCCTGGTGACGTGCGGAAGGCCCAGGCGCTCGGCAAACGTCCTCATGACGGGACCGCTTCCCGATGGTTTTCCATCCCCACGCGCCAGTCACGGCCCGTGCTGATCGTACCCGGTCCGCCTCCGCCGCCCCGGCCGCCCTCCGTGGCCCTGCCTGCGGGGGAGCGGAGAGACGCGGCGAGCGCACGACCCGGCCGTCGCCGCCGTGCCTCCCGGGGCGGGAGTTGCCTCCCGTAGGATCGACGGATGGCGAAGGACGACGGCGCGTTGCTCGCCATCAGTGACCTGCACGTGGGGTACGCGGAGAACCGGGACATCGTCGAGGGCCTGCGGCCCCGCTCGCCGGGCGACTGGCTGCTGGTCGCGGGCGACGTGGGCGACACCGTGGCCGACGTCGAGTGGGCGCTCGGCCTGCTCAGCCGCCGCTTCGCCAAGGTGGTCTGGGCGCCCGGCAACCACGAGCTGTGGACGCCCCCGGCCGACCCGATCGCCCTGCGCGGCGAGGCCCGCTACCGGCACCTCGTCCAGGTCTGCCGGGGGCTGGGCGTGCTCACCCCGGAGGACCCGTACCCGGTGTGGCGGGGCCCCGGCGGGCCGGCGTTGGTGGCGCCGCTGTTCCTGCTGTACGACTACGGCTGGCGGCCCGAAGGGCTGGACACCCGAGAGGCGGCGCTCGCCGAGGCGTACGCCACCGGGATCGTCTGCACCGACGAGTTCCTGCTGCACCCCGACCCGTACCCGAGCAGGCAGGCGTGGTGCGCGGCCCGGGTGGCCGGGACCGCCCGGCGGCTCGACGCCCGCGACCCGGCAATACCGACGGTGCTGGTCAGCCACTGGCCGCTGGTGCGAGAGCCGACCCGGGTCCTGCGCTACCCGATCTTCGCCCAGTGGTGCGGCACCGACGCCACCGCCGACTGGCACCTGCGCTACGACGCCGTCGCGGCCGTCTACGGCCACCTGCACATCCCCCGCACCACCTGGCACGACGGGGTGCGCTTCGAGGAGGTGTCGGTGGGCTACCCCCGGGAGTGGCGCCCCCGCGCCGCCCCACCCGGCCAGCTCCGCCAGATCCTCCCCCCACCCCCCACCACCTGACCCGCCCCCTCCCCGCGCTCGGCGACCTCGGATCTTGGACGGTTGCCGTTCCCACGGGACTGAACAGCCACCGGCGGACGGCAACCGTCCAAAAATCGGCGGTGGAGACGACGGCGGGCCCGGCCGTTGGGCCGGGCCCCGGGCCAGGGTCGTGCGCGCTCAGGCGGTGACCGCGTCGACGGCCTTCTTGATCGCCTTGGGCTCGGTCGGGCTGCGCGGCGCGTCGGGGCGCAGCGCGATCATCCGCTCGCCGATCTCCTGCAACTGGTTGCGGCCGAGCGCCTCCCGCACCTTCGGGAACCACTCCTGCTCCTCCTCCTCGACGTGGTGCTGCACGTTCTCGATCAGCACCGTCGTCTTGGCGTTGAAGTGCTCGTGGTCGGCATCCATGGCGGCCAGTTCGGCGCAGAGCAGGTCGGCGACGTGGTGCTCCTCGTACGACTCGAGGATGTCGTCCTCCAGGTCCGGCAGCAGCTTGCGGACCTCCGGATACATCACCTCGTTCTCCAGGTAGGTGTGCACCGTGAGGGCCTCCAGGATCTGCCCGACCAGCTTCTGCCGCCGGCTCGCCGGCCCGTCCTCGGCATCCTGGAACGCCTTGAACAGACGGCGCATCTCCTTGTGGTCCTCTTTCAACAGGACGATGGCATCGGTGGACACCCGTGACCCCCTCGGTTGCTGGTGATCCCTCCGGTACCCATGAGGTGAGCTGCGGAAACAGCCGTCACCCGGTCGGGTCGACCGCCTCCCGGGGGCGACGCGGGCGCGTCGATCCGCGTCAGGCCCCCAGCTCCCGGACGTGCCGAAGCCCGGGACGCCCGTCGAGCAGCACCTCGCAGGCCGGGACGAAACCGGTGCGCCGCAGCACCCCGAGCGAACCGGCGTTGTCCAGCGCGGCCGACGCGACCAGCCGGCGCAGCCCGTACCCGGCGCGGGCCAGCTCGATCACGCGGCGCACGCCGTCCGTCGCCACGCCCCGCCCAGCCGCCCGCTCGGCCACCCGGAACCCCAGCTCCGCGCTGCCGTCGGTGACGTCGACCAGGTTGAACCGGCCCAGCACGACCCCGTCGCCGTCGACCAGTACGTGGAAGTGGCACAGGCCGGCGGCCTGCTCCGCGAGCAGGCCCGCGTGTCGCACGTCGAAGCCGGCGAAGTAGTCGTCGCCCCGGTCCGGCACGGACCGGGCGAAGTACGCCCGGTTCTCCCGCTCGAAGCGGAGCAGCGCGTCGGCGTGCTGGACGTCGAGCCGCTGAAGCCCGGTCACCCGCGGCCTATCCGGCGGGCGGGAGAACTCGCGGAGCGGGAGCGTCATCGCCCCGCCTCCTGCCCGCCCCGGACGCGGATCCTCCTGCGGTCCCACGAACTTCTCGGCGGGCGTACGCCGCCCGGACCGGAACAGTTCGAGCGCCTGGTGCGGCGGCACGGCGGACGCCACGTACAGCACGGTCCCGTCGTGCGCGACGTAGATCGAACCGCCGCCCCGGACCGGGCGGACGACGAGCACCGCGTCGTCCTCCGGCAGCAGGTGGTGGACGAGTTCGGCGCCCGGCGCTATCCGGCCGAACAGTTCGGTGCCCCACTCGACCAGGCGCTGCGGCAGTTGCGCACGCCCCTGCGCCAGGCGCTGACGCAGCCACGGCGGCTGGTGCGTCTCCTCGCGGGGAAAGCACCGCTGCTCCGCCACGTACGCGGTGGGGTCGACGGGTTCTGACCACCACACCGGCTCGTCGTCGTGGTCGAACCGCATCGTCACGTCGCCCGTTGACGTCACGGTCAGCTCCAGGCCGAACCACGTACCCAGGCCCGGCCGGTAGGAGGCCCGCCGCGACGCGTGGAGCGCGTCGCGGAGCGCGGGGTCGTCCGGGGGGTGGATCTCCTCGCGCCGCTCGCCCCACGCCGTCCACCACCGGCAGCAGTCGACCGTCGCCAGGACGCCGGCGCGCATCGTGAGGCGGTCCGCTCCCGCCGGCAGCTCGCGGCGCACCAACCGCACGATCTCGCGCGCCGCCATCCGCTGCTCCTCGGTGTCGGCGTCGGCCGGGGCGGTGGTGCCGGGCGGCAGCGCGTCCGGCGTCGCCCCGGTGCCGCCGAACCGGCGCATGATCGATTCCTCCGACAGATCGGCGTGCCTGGCGAACCGCACGGCCCTGCCGCGCCCCGGGCCAAGGGGGAAGCGGGCCGACCGCTCACCGGACGCCTCGCGCCAGGACAGCACGAGCCCCGCCGGCCCGAGGTCGGTCAACGTGAAACCGTCCCGAAGCGGCTCGTCCGGGGACGGCCCTCGCTGTCCCCGTTCCACGGCGGCCCGCACCCAGCCGCCGATCTCCCCGATCAGGTAGCGGCGCGCGACCGTCAGCGACTCGGTGGACATCTGGGGGTGCCACGCCCCGCCACGGTCCTGCTTCTCCACCACGAAACAGCCGTCCCGCTCGACGATCCTGAGCAGGGTCTCCGCGTTACCGACCTCCAGCAACGCGTCGGGCGCGGGCCATACCGTGACCCGCGCCGGCTTGCCGAAGGCGCTCAGCCGGTCGTCATCGAGGTGTCCGATCATGGCCAGACCCTTCCCCGGCCACCGGGTCCTGTCAACGAGCGAAGTCATCGCCCGTGCCGCCCACACCTCGGCGCCACCGGTGTTCCAGGTGACGTGGCGCGCGGCGGTCCGACGCCGACCGACGTGGCGCACCTGGTGATGATGGTCGGCCTGGCCCGGTGACCGCACGGGTGGGGCCCGGCACGTGCGCGCCGGGCCCCACCACTGGTCGTGCGGTCAGTCGGTCACTTCACCACGTTGTACGCGTTGACCATGCCCGAGCCGTAGAACGCGTTGTAGTACTTCCCGCCGGAGCAGGTCGAGTCGTACGCGTGCGGGCCGGCCGCGATCAGCGGCACCGGGTTGTACACCGCGCCCGCCGGGCACGCCTGAGCCACCGACGTGAGCTGGAGGAACAGCGTCAGCTGCAGCGGCCCCATCCTCGGGTGGGCCGACAGCGCCAGGGCGGCGACGCCGGTCGCGTGCGGGGAGGACATCGAGGTGCCCTGCTTGTAGCCCCAGCCGTTGGTGCGGGTGGCGGTGTTGAAGGTGGTGGACAGGATGCCGTCGGCGATGGTCGACTGCGCGCCCTGGGTGCGGAACCGGGTGTCGCCGCCCGGGGCGGTCACCTCGACGACGCCCTTGCCGTACGACGAGTAGTAGCTCTTCTGCCCGGTCGGGCCGACCGCCGACACGGTCACCACGCCCGGCACCTCGGCCGGCAGGACGCGGCACTCGTTGCCCAGGTCCGGCCGGGTCTCGGGGGTGCCGTTGTTCGGGCTGCCGTCGTCGGTGATCTTGCCCGCGAGGTCCCAGTTCGAGTTACCGGCGGACGCCACGTTCAGCACGCCCTTGCTCTGCGAGTAGCGGATGGCCCGGTGGATCGCGGTCCACGCCGGACGCTGCCGCGGGTCGTTGCGGCAGTTCAGCTCCCACGGGTCGACGAAGTAGCTGTTGTTGGTCAGCTGCATGCCGTGATCGGCCGCCCAGATGAACCCGCAGACCGCGGACTCCGGGAAGATGAAGCCGTCGTCGTTGACCACCTTGACTGCGGCGACCTTGACGCCCGGGGCGATACCGGTGACGCCGACACCGTTGACGGCGGCGGCGATGGTGCCGGCGACGTGGGTGCCGTGGTCGGAGGAGGTCGGGTTCCAGGCCGCCTCGGTGGTGTCGACGACACCGCCGACGCAGGACGCGCTCTTGTCCTTGGCGATCTGGCCGGCCAGGTCGGGGTGGCTGCTGGAGATGCCGCTGTCCAGCACGCCGACGACCACGCTCGGGCGGCCGTTGTTGACCGCGTGGGCCTGCGGGACGCCGATCATCGGCATGTCCCACTGCTGGCCGTACATCGGCTCGGCGGTCGGGTCGCCCGTGGAGTTGACGACGTTGGCCGCCGGGACCTCCACGGTCTCGCCCTCTTCGAGGGCGGTACCGAGGCCGGCGGTGGAGGCCGCCGCCTCGACGCCGGCGCCCTTCACGTCCGTGGCGAAGTTCGGGTTGGTGGAGCGGGCGACGAGCACGCCGATCTGGTCGTAGCGGGCCACCACCGTGCCGTTGGCGGCGGCCACCCGGGCGGCGGCCCTGTCGGCCTTGCTGCCCAGTGGGGCGACGACGAGGTAGGTGGCGTCCGGGCCGGCGGCCGCCGCCGGGGCCAGTCCGCCGGTGAGGGCGAGACCGACGCCGAGCGTCACGGAGGACGCGGCGGCCAGGGTCTTGCGACGGAGGTTCTTCACACAGACTCCCAGGGGGCTGTTTCAGGCCGGTTCGCGCCCCTGGCGGAGGCGCGGCTCGGCGGGAAGCGGACGGGGCGCCCGCTTCCGGAACACAGCGTAGGAATTCGTCGCGGCGTTACAAACCTCCGTCCGGCCAAACAGGACCTGTCAGACGGTGGCAATGCAGGCCGTCCGGCGCGGACCCCTACTCGCCGGCGCGTTCGTGGCCGGCATTCCTTCGAGCCATAGGGGACAGGTGCAGCGTAGAGGGGTTCCGACCGGCAGAATGTCACCGGGCGTCGCCGGGGTGCCCGGCGGCGGGGTGTCGGTGCGACGCCGGCAACCGGCCGGCCGGAGGAGGCGGCGAGCGATGACGGTGGTCAGGGGCCTGCGGGAGGCGCTCGTGCTGTTCGTCATCGCGCTCGTGGCGGTGGCCGCCGCCGTGGGCGTGTGGACGGTGGTCGGCGGGGGCGACTTCGTCTTCCGGTTCGGTGTCGCGCTCATCGTGGTCGGCACCCTGCTCGGGCTGACCGGCGACCTGACCCTGAGCCGGATCGGCATGCTGCCGGCCCGGGCGACGTTCGGGCTCGCCCCGGAGCGCGAGGACGCGGGCGGCGGCCGGGTGCTCACCGGGGTCGGCATCTTCCTGTTCGTCTCGCTGCCGTTGATGGTCGTCGGCGTGACGCTGCTGTCCTGACCGTCCCCAACGTCCACACGTCCTGTCCGACCATCCGGCCACGGCGTGGCGGTGGCCACAGGCTCGGCTACGCTGACCGGACAACAGCGACAGTCGAGGAGTTTTCGTGTCAGAGGCCGGCGACGTCGGGGTCCGCAACGGGGAACGGGCGGAGCGCATCGACACCTCAGTGGCGCACAACGCCCGGGTGTGGAACTACTGGCTCGGCGGCAAGGACAACTTCGAGCCGGACCGCCGGGTCGGGGAGCACGTCCGCACCACGTTCCCGGTCATCCAGGAGGTCGCCCGGGCCGACCGACGCTTCCTCGCCCGCGCGGTGCGGCACCTGGCCGGCGAGGCGGGCGTCCGGCAGTTCCTCGACATCGGCACCGGCCTGCCCAGCGCCGACAACACCCACCAGGTCGCGCAGGCCGTCGCCCCCGACTCCCGGATCGTCTACGTCGACAACGACCCGATGGTGCTGGTGCACGCCCGGGCCCTGCTGACCAGCTCCGCCGAGGGTGCCACCGACTACCTGGAGGCCGACGTGCACGACCCGGCGTCGGTCCTCGCCGGCGCCGCCCGGACACTGGACCTCGACCGGCCGGTGGCGGTGATGATGCTGGGCATCCTCAACTTCGTGCTCGACACCGACGAGGCCGTGGCGATAGTCCGCCGGCTGATGGACGAGATGCCGCCGGGCAGCTTCCTGGCGCTCACCCACCCGACCGTCGAGCTGGGTGGCGAGGCGAACGTGCCGGCCATGAAGTTCTGGAACGAGAACGCCGCCCCGCCGATCCGGTCCCGCACCGCAGCCGAGATCACCCGGTTCCTCGACGGCCTGGAGCTGATCGATCCGGGGCTGGTGTCGTGCGGGCGGTGGCGGCCGGACGACGGGGAGGAGCCGGTCACCGTCCCGCAGTACGGCTGCGTGGCCCGCAAGCCCTGACCGCGGGCCCGATCCGCCGGGAGGCGGGTCAACCCACCGGAACGCTGAGCCGGGCGCGGGCTCACTCCCAGGGGCTCTGCGCGCCGTCGAACTCCTCGAAGACCAGCCAGGTCCGGGTCGACAGCACCCCGGAGATGCTCTGCACCCGGGCCAGCACCACGTCCCGCAGGGTGGCGTTGTCCGGTGCCCGGACCAGCGCGAGGACGTCGTGCTCGCCGCCGAGCAGGGCCGCGTGCTCGATGTAGCGCACCCGGGCCAGCTCGGCCGACACCTCCCGCCAGGTGTTCTGCTGGATGGTCAGCGCGATGTACGCCGAGGTGCCCAGCCCGGCCGGCTCCGGAGCGACCTGGGCCCGGAACCCGGTGATCACGCCGTCGCGCAGCAGCCGCTCCACCCGGGCGTACGCGTTGGTGCGGGAGACGTGCACCCGCTCCGCGAGCGTACGGATGGAGATTCGGCCGTCGCGGACCAACTCGTCGAGGATGCGCCGGTCGACCTCGTCCAGCGGCCCGGCCGAACGTCCCGCCCCGCCCGTTCCGCCCGGCTCCGGATTTGTCCCCTGGCTCACCTCAAGCCCTCCCCAGTGCCATTCGTCCTACGTTCATCGTGAATCTTGAGTCAATCATCCAACGGCAGGAGCATAGGGCCACCACACGTCCAGGAGGTCCCCGCCGTGACGAGCACACCCCAGGCGGTCCGCAGGGCATCCCCGCGCACCCGCCCACCGGCCAAGAAGCCCACCAAGGCCCCCGCCCGCGGGCAGGCGACGACCGACCCGACCGCCGGCCTGCTGCCACAGACGGAGCCGGTGCGACTGCTCGACCCCGACGGCACCCCGCTGCCGGCCCGCGCCGACTATCCCGAGCCGCCCGCCGAGGCGCTCCGCGAGCTGTACCGCCGAATGGTGGTCGGTCGCCGGTTCGACACCCAGGCCACCGCCCTGACCAAGCAGGGCCGGCTCGCCGTCTACCCCTCCTCGCGGGGCCAGGAGGCCTGCCAGGTCGGCGCCGTGCTCGCCGTCCGGGACACCGACTGGGTCTTCCCCACCTACCGCGAGTCGATGGCGCTGGTCTCCCGGGGCATCGACCCCGTCGAGGTGCTCACCCTGCTGCGCGGCGACTGGCACTGCGGGTACGACCCCGCGCAGCGGCACACCGCCCCGCAGTGCACGCCGCTGGCCACCCAGTGCGTGCACGCCGCCGGGCTCGCCTACGGGGAGGCCCACCAGGGGCGGGACACCGTCGCGCTGGCCTTCATCGGCGACGGCGCCACCAGCGAGGGCGACTTCCACGAGGGGATCAACTTCGCCGCCGTGTTCAAGGCCCCCGTCGTGTTCTTCGTGCAGAACAACAAGTACGCCATCAGCGTCCCGCTGTCCCGGCAGACCGCCGCGCCGTCGCTGGCGTACAAGGGCGTCGGGTACGGCGTGCCCAGCGAGCAGGTCGACGGCAACGACCCCGTCGCCGTGCTCGCCGTGCTGGCCCGCGCGGTCGAGCACGCCCGCGCCGGCCAGGGCCCGTTCCTGGTCGAGGCGCACACCTATCGGATGGAGCCGCACACCAACGCCGACGACGCCACCCGCTACCGCGACGGCGCCGAGGTCGACACCTGGCGCGACCGCGACCCGATCGCCCGGCTGGAGACGTACCTGCGCACGCGCGAGGTGCTCGACGACGCCGCGATCGCCGCGATCGCCGAGCAGGCCGAGGCGTACGCCGCCGACCTGCGCGAGCGGATGCACATCCAGCCGGAGGTCGACCCGCTCAGCCTCTTCGACCACGTCTACGCCGAGCCGACCCCGCAGCTCGTCGAGCAGCGCGAGCTGGTCCGCGCCGAACTGACCGCCGACCGGGAGTCCGAGGGGAACGGCTGATGGGCGCCACCACCATGGCGAAGGCGCTCAACGCCGCGCTCGCCGACGCGTTGGCCGACGACGAGCGGGTGCTCGTCTTCGGCGAGGACGTCGGCAAGCTCGGCGGCGTCTTCCGGATCACCGACGGGCTCCAGGCCCGGTTCGGCGACAGGCGCTGCTTCGACACCCCGCTCGCCGAGGCGGGCATCGTCGGCTTCGCCGTCGGCCTGGCCATGTCCGGGATGCGGCCGGTCGTGGAGATGCAGTTCGACGCGTTCGCGTACCCGGCGTTCGAGCAGATCGCCTCGCACGTGGCCAAGCTGCGCAACCGCACCCGGGGCGCGCTGAGCGTCCCCATGGTCATCCGGGTGCCGTACGCGGGCGGCATCGGCGGGGTCGAGCACCACTGCGACTCGTCCGAGGCGTACTACGCGCACACCCCGGGCCTGAAGGTGGTCACCCCGGCGACCGTCGACGACGCGTACTCGCTGCTGCGCGAGGCGATCGCCGACCCCGACCCGGTGGTCTTCATGGAGCCGAAGAAGCTCTACTTCTCCAGCGCCGAGGCCGAGCTGCCCACCCGCACCGAGCCGTTCGGCCGGGCCGTCGTGCGCCGCCCCGGCCGCGACGCCACCCTGATCGCGTACGGGCCGGCGGTGCCGGTCGCGCTGGAGGCCGCCGAGGCCGCCCGCGAGGAGGGCTGGGACCTGGAGGTGGTGGACGTGCGCACCATCGTCCCGCTCGACGACGCCACCATCGCCGCCTCCGTGCGCAGGACCGGCCGGTGCGTGGTGATCCAGGAGGCGCAGGGCTTCGCCGGGGTCGGCGCCGAGATCGCCGCCCGGGTGCAGGAGCGCTGCTTCCACGCCCTGCACGCCCCGGTGCTGCGGGTGTCCGGGCTGGACATCCCGTACCCGGCGCCGATGCTGGAGCACACCCACCTGCCCGGGGTGGACCGGGTGCTCGACACGGTGGCCCGGCTCCAGTGGGACGACCGGCCCGACCCGCGCTGGCTGGCCCAGGGCAGCGCGGCATGACCACCGTCGACCGTACCCAGGTCTTCCTCCTGCCGGACCTGGGCGAAGGGCTGGCCGAGGCGGAGATCGTCGAGTGGCGGGTCGCCGTGGGCGACACCGTGACCGTGGACCAGACCGTCGTCGAGGTGGAGACCGCCAAGGCGGTCGTGGACGTGCCCTGCCCGTACGCCGGCCTGGTCGTGGCCCTGCACGGCGCGGCCGGCGAGATGCGCCCGGTCGGCCAGCCACTGATCACCATCGCGCCGCCCGCCGGCGTCGGCGGCGAGCCCGCCGAGCACGCCGCCTACCGGGAGGAGGAGCGCGCCGGCTCCGGCAACGTCCTCATCGGGTACGGCACCGGGCACGGCGGGACGGGCCGGCGGCGTCGTCGCCCCCGCCTCGCGATCGCCCCGGAACCGCCGGCCGCAACCCCGGCCGTGGCCCCGGCCGCAACCCCGGCCGTCACTCCGGCCGTGGCCCCGGCTGTGGCTCTCGCGCTCGCCCCGGTGGCGGGCACCGGGACCGGGTCGGCGCTGGTCATCTCGCCGATCGTCCGGAGGCTGGCCCGCGAGCACGGCATCGACCCGGCCACCCTGCGGGGCACCGGCCCCGGCGGGGTGGTCCGCCGGGTCGACGTCGAGGCGGCCCTCGCCGCCCAGGCCACCCCGCTCGCCCAGGCCACCCCGCTCGCCCAGGCCACCCCGCTCGCCCAGGCCACCCCGCTCGCCCAGACCACCCCACTCGACCTGGCCCCCCGGCTCGCCCCGGTGTCGGCCCGGCCCGAGCCCGTCCGGGCGGCCGGCGACGAGGACCTCGTCATCCCGCTCACCGGCATCCGCAAGGCGATCGCCGACAAGCTCTCCCGCAGCCGGCGGGAGATCCCCGAGGTGACCATCTGGGTCGACGCGGACGCCACCGCGCTGGTGCAGACCCGGCGGGCGATCAACGCCGCGACGCCGGACCAGCCGGTGAGCATCCTGGCCCTGCTGGCCCGGATCTGCCTCAGCGGCCTGCGCCGGTTCCCGCAGCTCAACGCGCACGTCGACACCGAGGGGCAGCGGATCGTCCAGTCCCGTGGGGTGCACCTGGGCATCGCCGCGCAGACCGACCGGGGCCTGCTGGTCCCGGTGCTGCGCGACGCCCAGCTGCTCACCACCCGGGAGCTGTCCGTGGCCCTCGCCGAGACCACCGCCGCGGCCCGGGCCGGCGCACTGCCCCCGGCCCGCCTCACCGGCGGCACCTTCACCCTCAACAACTACGGGGTGTTCGGGGTCGACGGCTCCACCCCGATCATCAACCACCCGGAGGCCGCACTGCTCGGGGTGGGCCGGATCGTGGACAAGCCGTGGGTGGTCGACGGGCAGCTCGCCGTACGAAAGGTGACGCAGCTCAGCCTCACCTTCGACCACCGGGTCTGCGACGGCGCGGTGGCCGGGGGCTTCCTGCGGCACGTCGCCGACTGCGTCGAACAGCCAGCCCTGCTGGTGGCGAACGTCTGACCGCGCCGGTCCTGGCGCGCCGTCCTTCGGGTGCGTCTCTTGCTGCCCTGGCGACAAGAGGTGCACCCGAAGGCGCGGCGGGGCGACGATCGCCGGCTACGCCCTCGGTGGCGCCTGCGCCTGCGGCGGCGCGGGGCCCGCGCACGCGGGCTGCCGGTGACGGCGCCGGCCGGGTCGGGCACCGGATCGGCGCCGGACCACGGCCGGGCTCGGCCGCGGCAGTCGGCCCGGTCGGGTTCGGTCCGGTTCGGTCCGGTTCGGTCCGCACGCAGGGCCCCGGCACAGTCGCGTCGCCGCGACGCCGCCCCGTGTCGCCCGTGCCGCCCCGTGCACCGGGCAGTCGGGTGGCGGCGGCCTGACGATTACGCCCGCACCCGGTCGGGGACCTGCCCTTCAGCCCCTATGGAGCTGCCCCGTCTACGCGCCCGCTCCATCGGTAGCACAAACGGGGCAGCTCCATAGGGGCCAACGGAGGATAGGCCGCCCCGGCGGAGGCCGTTCGGGTGACGGCCGTCCGGGCGAAGGCCACCCCGGGTGAAGGCCGTCCCGGCAGGGCCGATGATGTCGGCAGCGGGCGCATCCCCTGGGGCCCGGCCAAGCCGGAGACCCTCACGACTCCGCCGAGGCCCGGGGTCCGCACGCGAACCCGTCGGTCCCCGCATTCGGCGCGCCTTGTCGCGAACCACCTCGCCCGGGCGACGACGTCCTTTCCGGCGAAAATAGGTGTCCGAGCCCTGCCGGCATACTGCCCCGACAATTCCGTCAACTCGTCACGGCGGGGAATATCGCGCGCGATCCGGTAAATAGTGGCCTCGCGGGTGCGATGAGGGAACTGTTTCCCCGATCTGAGCGCAATCTTGACTGAGGCGCCGGGACAGCGGCGGCACCATTCCGTTTTCCGGCGCGGAGGCCGGGAAAACGGTGCCGTCGGCGGCCGCGTCCCGGTCGTCCGTGGCGGTACGGGTGCGAGCCGCGCCGTCGACCGCCCGTCTGTTCGCCGTCCGAGAGGAGAGCGCAGTGCCGTTCCAGGGAGTGCCGGTCAAGGTCCGGGACCGTCGTCCCGCCGTCGCCGGAGCGCCGCTGCACTGCGACGCCACCGAGTACGGGCTGTGCGGTGACGGGGTGACCAACGATCAGCCAGCGCTGGCCGCGCTGGTGGACCGCCTCGGTTCCGGGTACGCCGCCGACGGTCGGGCCCGGGTGATCTATTGCCCGCCCGGCATCTACTCCATCCGGGACGCGGGCACGGTGTGGCGCAGCGGGGTGTCGCTGATCGGGGCTGGACCGGGCGCGACCCGGTTCCTGCTGAGCAACGAGGGCAACCGCGTCGAGCCGACGCCGCTGGCCTTCTGGACCGCCGTCCAACACGGTGCCGACCGCGACCGGCACATCGCCGACTGCACCTTCGCCGACTTCGAGATCGACGGCTCCGGCGTGGGCTTGGCCGAGTACAACTACCTGGCCAAGGGGCTCGGCCTCCAGTACGTGGTGCGCGGGAGGTTCCGGAACCTCTACATCCACCACACCGCCGCGACGGGGCTCGGCTGCGACTTCCTCCAGGACAGCCTGATTGAGGGGGTCGTGGCGGTCGGCTGCGGTCGGCTGGACAACGGCGAGGAGATGGGCGGCGCCGGGATCGGCGTCGGCATCGGCGGCTGGGGCACCGTGGAGCGGCTCACCATCGCCAACTGCACCACGCTGGGCAACGGCACCAACGGCATCTTCCTGGAGCTGCAGAAGCCCTACTGGCCGCCCCCGCGTGGCTACCGGATCATCGGCTGCCACAGCCAGGGCAACCGGTTCGGCATCTCCGACTGGGGCGCCGACGGGCTGATCGTCTCCGCCTGCACCATGATCGGCAACCTGGAGGCTGGCTTCGACGTCTCCGCCGAGGGGACGTCCGGCATCGCCGGCCGGGGCGGCCTGCTGACCGACTGCGTCATCGACGGCAACGTCCGCGACGGCGTCAGCATGGGCAACACCCCCGGCCCGTACACGATCCGGGGTAACCGGATCAGCGGGAACGGGGCGTACGGGTACCACGGGCACGATCTGGGCCACGGCTACGAGGGCGCGGCCATGGACGTGGTCATCGACAGCAACGACTTTTGGGGCAACGGCCTGGACGGCATCCGGGTCGACCGCCCAATGGTCGACGCCGTGCTGCTCAACAACCGGATCCGCAACAACGGCCGGCAGTGCGTCGACGAGTACCGGGGCAGCGGGGAGTTTGTCCGCTACGACGCCCAGTCGCTGATCGACCGGGCAGCGGACTGGCCGCACGACGGGCACCGGGGCAAGGTGCTGCGGGTGGACAGGGGGGTCGCCGTGGTCGCTGCGAACGACGGCAACGAGCTCAGCCTCGCCCCGGTCCGCCCCGACGCCTACAGTGCGTGGAGCGGCGACACCCCCCTGCCCGGTGCCGCGTACGAGCTGCCGGCTGCGCCGGAGTGCCGGGCCGGGATCACGATCAACGCGCCGTTCGACTCCGCCACCGTCCGGGGCAACCGGATCTGGGACAACCACGACAGGCGTACGCAGACCCACGGGCTGTGGATCACCGAGCGGGGCAGTTGCGTCGCCTGCCGGGTGGAGGACAACGACCTGGCCGGCAACGCCGTGGCCCCCACCCGGCTGGACACCCCGCCGGTCGGCGGCCGGTGGGACCGCAACCACGGTGACCAGGATTGGGACTGCTGACCGCCGGTGGACGGTTCCGGTCGGGTGCACGGCGGGGCGAACCGGTCGTCCGGGGTGAGCCGGCCGAACCGTGACACCGGGTCCTGTCAGGTCGGCGGGAACACTTTCGCCCCGGTGTTGCCGAAACTGCCGAAAAATGTTTCACGTAAATCCAGGAAAGATGCGTCGCGCCTCCCGTCGGGCCGTACAGAATGTGGCCAAGGGGAAATGGGAATGGGGTGCGGAATATGAACGTGAGGCGGCGATTGACGCTATTTGCGGTAACCATCGCAGCTGCGCCGCTGGTCATCGGCGGGTGCACCGCCGAGCGGAAGGCAGCCGGGGAGTCGGCGCCACCGCCCGCGGTCGAGCTGACGCCCGCAGACCGGGCCCGGGACGTCCCGATCAGCGCCGAGGTGGGCACCAGCGTGACGAACGGGAAGATCAGCTCCGTCCGGCTCACCGACGACAAGGGGCGGCAGCTGGGCGGCGAGCCCCGGAACGACGGGTCGAGCTGGGTGCCCAGCGGGCCCCTGGTGAACGGGCGGACGTACACCGCCGAGGTGACGGCGACCGGGGACGGGGGGCGGACGTCCACCCGGAAGACCACCTTCACCACGGCGTCGAAGCCGACGAAGCCGGCGATCACCAGCACCCTCTACTTCGCGGGCAACCAGACGTACGGCACCGCGATGCCGGTGACGGTGGCCTTCGAGCCGGCCGTGCCGAAGGAGGCACGGGCGGCGGTGCAGAAGCGGCTGTTCGTCAAGACCGATCCGCCGCAGCCGGGCACCTGGTCGTGGTTGGAGGACGGCAGCCAGGTGTACTACCGGGCACCCGACTTCTGGCGGCCGGGCACCGCGATCAGCGTCCGGGCGGCGCTGGAGGGGCTGCCGATCGGCAAGGAGCGGATGGGTGACGCCGACCGCAAGGCCACCTCGAAGATCGGGCGACAGGTCGCCGTCGACATCGACAACGCCACGAAGCAGATGTCGGTGTTCCGGGACGGCAAGCTGGTCCGCCGCATCCCGGTCAGCCTCGGCAAGCCGAGCACGCCCAGCTCCAGCGGCAAGATGGTGATCATGGAGAAGCACGAGCGGACGACGTTCGACACCCGCGGCGAGCCCGACGGCGGATACGTGGTCGACGTCGACGACGCGCAGCGGCTCACCTGGGGCGGTGAGTTCATCCACTCGGCGCCGTGGTCCGAGGGCGACCAGGGCTACACCAACGTCTCCCATGGCTGCGCCAACGTCTCCGCCACGGCGGCCGACTGGCTGATGGAAAACACCCAGGTGGGCGACCTGGTGACCGTCAAGGGCACCGAGGTGCCGCTGCAGGCCGGCAACGGCTGGACGGCCTGGAACGTCGGCTGGGACGAGTTCGCGAAGGGCAGCGCGTTGCCCGTGCCGGCCGGGCTGCGGCCCAGCCCGCACGCGGCGCAGCATCCCGGCGCGGTGGCCGGCGGCAGCTCGCCCGCACCGGCCCCCTCGGCCAGCGGCGGCTGACACGGGAGGAACGACCGCCGGACCGGTCCGCCACCGCACGGTGGCGGACCGGTCGCCGTCCTCACCGGGTACCCCCCCCGTCGCCCACCGCACAGGGGACGCCTCCGGTCGGCCCTCAGCCGACAGGGAAACGCCCCCCGGTCGGCCCTCAGGTGAGCGGCACCCGGGCCACGCCCGAGCCGACCAGGCTGCCGAGCCAGAGCCGGTCGCCGTGCTGACGTACGCCGGTGATCATCCAGTAGGCGCCGCGCGGGCCGTGCAGGGTCCGCAGCACCGTGCCCGCGCCGTCGACCAGCGCGACCAGCCCGTAGCGGCGCGGCTGCGGCCGGACCGCGTCGGGCAGCAGCGCCACCAGCTGCCGCAGCCGCGGGTGCGGCAGCAGCCGCTCCACGGCCGGCAGCCGAGGGCTGGGCAGGGCGATCCAGTACGTCCCGTCGCCGACCGCGGACAGATTGTCCGGGTACGCGGGCAGGTCCGTCAGCACGGTGGCCGCCCCGCCGGGCAGGTCGATCCGTAGCAGCCGGTGGGTGGTCGTCTCCACCAGGATCAGCGCGGCCTCGTCCGGGGTGAGCGCGATTCCGTTGGGGAAGTAGAAACCGCTCGCCACCACCTCGGTGCGCCCGGTGCCCGGGGCGTACGCCAGCACCCGCCCGTTGGGGCGGTGTTCGAGCAGGTCGTGCTTCCAGTGCGAGAGCGGGAACCGGTCGGAGGAATCGGTGAAGTAGATCGTGCCGTCCCGGGCGACGGTGGCGTTGTTTGCCAGGTGTACCGGCGGGGCGGTGCCCGTCAGCTCCCGTACCGTCCCGTCCGGGGTGACCCGCAGCAGCCCCCGGTAGGCGTCGCAGACGACGAGGCTACCGTCGCGCGGGTCGACTTCGATGCCGAGCGGCCGGCCTCCGGTCTCGGTCAGCAGTTGGGAGCGGGTGCCCGCGGGCGCGTCCGCCGGCCACCACCAGAGTCGGCCGTCCTCGTCGCCGCTGACCACCCGGCCGTCCGGGTCGACCACGACGTCCTCGGGGCCGTGCGCGCCCTCGGCCAGCGGCAGCAGCTCCGCGTCGTCGAGCCGCAGGTCGGTCGCCTCCCACGGCCCGTTCAACGGGGGCGGCACGGTGGCCGGCTCGCGGACGGGCCGGATGGGCCGGGGCACACGGGTGCGGGGTACGACCATCGGGTCATTGTCGCCCGCCCGCGCCGCCGGCCCGGTCCCCGCCGCGCGTGTCGTGCGGGGCCGCCCGCCCGCACCCCGACGGTCGCCGGGCCCGCCCGGCCCGCCCGCGAGCCGTACCCGGTCGGCCGGTGCCACCGGGTGCCCGGCGTTGCCGTATCTCCTGCTCAGGGTGGACCCGGAGTGACTCGGGGTCAGACCCTGGATGTACCCGGAGTCACCCCTTGGCAGGGTGGAATTGTCGGGGGGTGGGGCTAGATTCGTGGTCATGGAGCAGCGCAGCGATCGGTTCCACGTGCAGGTCAGCGTGGGGGACCACGCGGTGGAGATGAGGGCGACCGGCGAGGTCGACATCGCCACCGTCGGCCTGCTGCGCACCGCGCTGTGGGCCGCCCCGGCCCGGCCGCTGCTGCGGCTCGACATCTCCGGCGTCCGGCTGCTCTCGGCGGCCGGGGTCCGGGCGCTGATCGCCGCGCACCGACGGGTCCGCGCCCGCGGCGGGGAGCTGGTGCTCGTCGACCCGGCCCCGGTGGTCGCCCGGGTGCTGCACGTCACCGGCCTGGACCGCGTCATCCCCGTCCGGGACGGCGCCGCCGCCTCGACCGCCGTCGCCCTGCCTGCGGCAGCGCCGCGTGTGCTGGCACCGCTCGCCCTCACCCCGGCGGGGGAGTCGTCGGCGCGACCGGATCCGGCGGTCACCCTGCCGGAGCCGGCCGCGCTCGGGTCGCTGGCCCGCGCCCTGGGGTCGCTGGTGCCCGTGGCGGAGGCGTCCTCCGCACCCATGCTGGCCTGCGTCTGACGGCCTGCCGTCGGGTGGGGCCGCCGGCACCGGCCGACGACCCCACCCGGGTCAGCGGACGCCGAGCAGGTCGACGACGAACACCAGGGTCTCGCCGGGCTTGATGAGGCCGCCGGCGCCCTGGTTGCCGTACCCGAGGTGCGGCGGGATGGTGAGCTTGCGCCGGCCGCCGACCCGCATGCCGACCACGCCCTGATCCCAGCCGGCGATGACCCTCCCGCCGCCCAGCGGGAACTCGAACGCCTCGCCGTGGTTCCAGGACGCGTCGAACTCGCGGCCCGTGGAGTGGGCCACCCCCACGTAGTGCACGGTGGCCCGCTGACCGGGCTGGGCCTCCGGGCCCTCGCCGACCGTGAGGTCCTCGATGACGAGATCGGCGGGCGGCGCGCCCTCGATCGGGCCAACCTGGGGCTTGTCCATGTCGTACGCCTCCTGCTCGGTGCTGCGGCTAACTGCGGTCGCCGTCGATCCTGCCGGATCGCGATCTGCCGATGCCCGGCGGTCCCGCGCCCGGCGGTCCCGACATGCGTCGGCGGGCGCCACCGGGAAGGTGGCGCCCGCCGGGGCCGTGCTCGTCCGACTAGATCAGCCAGGGGAACCGCTGGACGATGGGCAGCCGCTTCCAGGCCCGGCCGAGGCCGAAGGTGTCGCCCGCGCCGAGCAGGGCGAGGACTGCCAGGACCGCGGCGTAGATGAGGTGGTCGTCCATGAAGGGGTTGTTCTCGGGAGGCAGGACGGCCGTCCACATCATCACCAGCAGCAGGCCACCGGCGACGGCGGCGATCCGCATCCCGATGCCGAGGATCAGGGCCACGCCGATGGCGGCCAGGCCCGCCATGAACAGCCAGTCCGCCCAGGCCGCGCCGGCGATCTCGGTGTAGAACCCCTTGAACGGGCCGGCCGTGCCGAAGGCCAGGAAGCCCTTGGTGGGGCTGCCCCCCTCGATCCAGGCGTTCTTCGCCTCGGTGCTGTGGCCGAGGCCGAACATCTTGTCCAAAAAGGCCCAGAGGAAGGTCCAGCCCAGGGCGATCCGAATTCCGGCCAGGACGTATCGGGTGGCCTTCTGCCGGGTGGTCTCGCCCGATGGGGCGATGGTGTTGGCGGTGGTCCGCTCGATCGTCGCGGCCATGGTCTCCACGTCCCTTCCTGTGCCTCGCACCGCATTCCCGGTGGCAGTTCTATTGGACATCGTCACCGACGTCCCGGTCAGGGCCGATGGGTCCGCTTCCGACCGGGACCTTGGACCCCGATCCACTCGGTCCGGTCGGCCTTCCCCGCCGGGCCTTCCCCCCGTCGGCTTCGTCCGACCGTAGTTGATGATCGCGTAACCGCAACCGCAACCGATGGGACCGGGAGACCGGTGAGCGCGCCGGCTGCCGGTCCGTAGGGGGTCAGCCGGGGTGGGACACCGGCCGGTCGAGCTGCCCGGCCAGCAGCGCCTCCGCGTCGGCCTTGCGGCTCAGTCTGCTGGCGGTCCCGACGCCGGGAAACACAACGGTTCGGTGCCCCACGATCCGGTCACCCTGAGCCGATGCGCTTGCTCAACGAGCTGCTCGACCGCCCGCAGGAGGAGCGGGACAATCTGGTCGCCCCGTCGCTACCCGACGGGCACCTCGGCCGTCTCGGGGGCCAGCCGGGCCACCGGCACGCCCTCCTGGGCGGCCCACCCGACGGCGTGCCGGACGTCGGCCACGGGCAGCGGCCGTCGGGCCGTCACGGTGACCGCCGCGTGCACCGCGAACGCGACGAACGGGTACGACCGGACCAGGCCGCCGACCGCCTCGTGCACCTGACCGGCCACCATCACCGCCTGCTCCTCGGTCAGCGCCGGCAGCAACAGCAGGTACTCCTGGTCCGACAGGCGTACGGCCCGGTCCACCGGGCGCAGCGGCGCGGTCACCGCCCCGATCACCGCCTGCGCCTCGCGGGCCGCGCTGCGCCGGCCGAAGCGCTCCGGCGCGCCGGCCGGCTCGTCCACCCGGACGCCGATCAGCGCCACCGGCAGCGTGCCCGACGCGGTGATCCCGTCCGCGCCCGTCCACCGCCGCATCCCCGGCTCGTCGAGCAGCGGGGCGGCGCCCTCGGCGGCTCCCGCCTCGGCGCCCCGGCCGTGGTCACCCGGCCCCGACCCGGTCGCCCAGCGGTTCCGGGCCGCCCGCTCGGCGCGGGAGAACATCAGCCGCAGTGCCGCCTCGCCGCGTGTCTCGCCGGGCGTCGAGGGCAGATCGCGTACCCGGGCCAGCACGTCGTCCACGGCCGCGCGGACCGGGTCGGGAAGCCGGTCGGCGAACCGGTCGCGCAGCCGCAGGACCTGGTGCAGCGCCTCGTCGCGGCGGAAACACCACTGGCCGTCGAAGAGCCGGCCGGCCTCCAGCGTGGCCGCCGGCTCCACCTCCGCCCGGTCGTACGCGACCAGCGCCGCGCCGAACCGGGGGGTCAGCGCGAGCACGCTCCACTCCCGCGCGAGGTCCTCGGTCTCCTCCAGGGCCACCGCGTACGCGCCGTCGGGGAGCCCCGAAGGACGCTGCCCGACCACGCCCACCACCGTCACCGCCCCCGAGGCGGCGATCCGCTCGTAGACCGCCCGTTCCCGGTCGAGGTACGGCATCCGCTGGAAGAGCGCGATGACCACCAGCGGCCCGTCCTCGGCGGTGGCCAGGGCGGCGCACTCGATGGCGTGGGAGACGGCGACGAGGCTGCGCTTGGTCATGAGTTCCGGGGGCCGTCCACTGTGCAGCACCCGCTGAGCCTAGAGAATCGGACCATGGACCGCTTCCGCCGGCCCCGCCCCGCCGGCGCCGTGGCGGGAGCGTCCGGGGGGCGTACCCGGGCCGACCGGCGGCCGGGCGCAGGCCGCACCGGCGAGGTGGGAATCGTGATCGACGGCCTAGACTCGGGCCGGTCGACGGCCCGACGGATGGACAAGGCGGATGACGAGTACCGGTAGTGACGACGGCTCCCTGCTGCGCCCCGTCGCGGCGTCGACCGGCCGTGGCCCGGCCCTCGCCCGGGGCGGCCAGGTGGTGTACGCCGCCCGTCGGCTCGGCGAGCTGCTGCACGGCCGCCCGCCGGGGGTCACCGGCCACCAGTGGAGCTCGGCCGGCCGGGAGTGCTTCGACCACGTGGTGTGCGCCGCACCTACTGGTTACCCGCTGTTCGCCGTCGAGGTCGGGCCGCCGGTGCCGCCCGGGTCGCCGGCCCAGCGCGCCGAGCGGATGAAGGACGCCGTGTGCGCGGCGGTCGGCCTGGCGGTGCTGCGAATCGCCTCGCCCACCCTGCGCGCCGCCGACCATGGCCGGCGGATCGTCGAGTACGTCATCGACGCGCGCACCTACGCCGACGCCGTCCGGTCCGACCCGGGACACACCGAACCCGGGGAGGCCACGCCGGTCGCCTTCCGGGACATCGTCGGCCGGCTGCCGGACGGGCGTAGCGGGCACGTCAACGACCTCGGTGCCCTGGCCCGGGCGGCAGCCGTGGAGGCCTACGTCTCCCGTCGGCTGGTCGACCCGATCGTTCGGGGCCTGCACGTGTGCTGGGCGGACGGCGCGGCCGAGGGCTGGAGCTGGGTCGAGGTGCGTCCCGGTCGGTGCCTGGTGGAACGGGTGCGGGTGTCAGAACACCGCCTCTCCTGCGGGGTGGAGCCGGGGCGGCTCGCCGAGGATCTCGCCGCCGTGGCGGTGGGCGAGCGGCTGCGTGGCCTCGACGGCGACGAGCCGGAGCTGGTGGCCCGCGAGCAGCTCGACGGGGACATCCGCCGGCTGCGGGCACGCCGTGACGAAATGCGGAACGGCTTCGGTTTCGATCACCTCTGCGCGGACTGACGCCCCCTGGAGCAGGGCGATTGCGAGGTCGGGCGGGAGCGCTTCGATCGGGAGGTCTGGGGGCCTGGCGTGGGCGCCGCTCGTTGTCGTATGCCTCGTCGCCAGCCGTCCACGGCACCGACCGCGCCCCGCCCACGGCATCGACCGCCTTGCCCACAGCTCTGCCCGGCCACGGTCCCCGGGCCGACCAGGGACCGCACCCGCGACAACGCAATGACCCTGCTTCCCCGGAAGGCCGCTCCCGCAGAATTCCCATATCCGGGTCGAACCTTCGCGGCACGGCCTCGACTCCAGCGGAAATGGACAGGATCTCTCTCGCCACCGCGTCTGCGGGCGTGGCTGCTGACGGTGCGGAAAGCACATCGTCGACGACCAGCGACATGTGCCCGCACGGCCGCAGCGATCCGCACCGAGGCGTCCCACCCGAATTGATCGGTCCGGCGGGGCCACGTGGCGGCCACCGGATCGAGAAGGGGAGCAATTCGACGCGCAGGTCCGCCCGGGCACGCCGTAGGCCGGTATCGGCGGAGCAGGAGGCTGCTGGCCGTTGTCGGCTCGCTCGCGGCCTTCGGCGGAATCGGCAACAAGTGCGGTCAGCACGGCGGGAACAACGGCGGCGGCCAGAACGGAGGCGGCGAGAACGGCGGCTGGTAGCGGGCTGGAGGTCCTCGCGAAGGGCTGCGGTAACAACCGCTTCAGCCGTACGACGGCTTTCAGATCGGTAATCGCTGCGTCAGCACCTCGTTCGGCGGGGCCGGCGCGGCGGCCAACAACCCGTCGCTGCTGATCCCCAGTTCTCGAAGCGGGTTCAGCGTTGTCAGGCGCTTCAGCTGACGGACGCCCCCGAAACCTGGTGCGGGACCGGCTTCTCGCCACCGGTCAGGCGGCGCGCAGCCGGGCCGTGATCATCCGGATCCGCGGCCTGCCGCAGCCCGGAGCCGCCCAGCGCGAGCCCGGAGCCGCCCAGCGCGCGGTCCGGGCCGATGGCGCCCGCACCGCATCGCGATGGCGGAACGGGCCGACCGGACCCCGCCTTCGACGTGTGCGGGTCCAGGTCAACTGAGTCACACGGCGCCGCCGCCGCCCGTCGGGAAGATCCGGGGTCGCCCGGGGGCGATCGCCCCCGGGCGACCCGTCACGCGGTCCGGGCACCGGCGGGGCCGGTGCCTGCGGGGCCGGACCGGTGGACGTGGGACGGCGCGGGTGGCCGTCACCTCGGCGGACCGGCGGTTCGGTACGGCGGGAAGAGCCGACGCCGATCGGCCGGGTGCGCTGACCGGCCGGGGGACGGCCAAGTAGCTGGCCGGCCGGGTCGCGGGGCGGCTCGGCTCGGCTCGGCTCCGGAGCCGGCCGGTGCCGTGGAAATGCGACCGGAAAGGGGCCAGTGGGTGTTGGCCGCCACGGCGTGACCGGGATCCTCGGATCGCGGCCCCGCCGTGGGATCAGCGGTTCTTGTAGGCCTCGACGACCGACACCGGGATGCGCCCGCGGTCGGAAATCTCGTGGCCGTTGTTGGCGGCCCATTCCCGGATGGCCCGGTTCTGCTCGCGGTCCATTCCGGAGACCGGGGCCCTTCCGGGGCGGCGGGCGGTCCGGCCGGTCTCGACCGGGCCCCGACCGATGCGCCGGCCGGCGTTGATGTAGGGGTCGAGCGCTTTGCGTAGGGTGCCGGCGTTCTCGTCGGAGACATCGATGGTGTACGCCACGCCGTCCAGGCTGAACTCGACGGTCCGATCCGCCTTCCCGCCGTCGAGGTCATCAGTCAGAACGGTGATTACTTTCCGAGCCATCGCCAATTACTCCTTGTGTGGGACGGGGTGTGCTAAGAGTTTGACGTATCAACTGGCAATTCCGCAAGAATATGCCCGGTTCTGCATTCGGCGAGTCGAGTTACGTGGGTTGGAATCCCGCTCGGCCGGTGGAATTTGCTGGTGCCGCTCAAGCGGTTGAGCAGGCCCGAGGCCCGGCGGGACAGGCCTCCCGATTCGGCCCGACACCGTGGCCGGCGCGGCGGCGGTGTTGTCGTCATCCGCCACGCCTTCCCTTCGGCAGCAGGCGGTTTCCCGAAGATCTCGCGGGTGCCGGCCCGGCCGCGATCGGGTGCGGGGATTGGCGTCGCTCCTCGTCGGACGCCCCGCGTCGGCGCGGGGGACCCGCTCCCGGGACCTGCGCCGGTGCCGCCCCGACCGGCCGCGTGAGTGTCCTGAGTCACGCTTCGGAACAAGGGGAACGCTTTGTTACTTGAGTGAGTCAGGCTCAACCCGACGCGATAGTAGGTGTTCGATGGCAACTCTTCCGGTACTTCCACTGACCGACGCCGTCCTGCTGCCCGGCATGGTCATCCCGGTGACCCTCGACCCGACCACCCAGGCGGCCGTCGACGCGGCCCGCGCCACCGGCGACAAGCAACTCCTCGCCGTGCCCCGCATCGACGGCGAGTACGGCCCCGTCGGCACGGTCGCCACCATCGAGAAGGTGGGCCGACTGCCCAGCGGCGAGCCGGCCGCCGTGGTCCGGGGGCTGTCCCGGGCCCGGATCGGCTCCGGCGTACCCGGACCCGGCGCCGCCCTCTGGGTCGAAGCCACCGAACTGCCCGAAACCGTCCCCACCGGCCGGGCCCGGGAACTCGCCCGCGAGTACCGCGCCCTGATGACGTCCGTGCTCCAGCAGCGCGGCGCGTGGCAGGTCGTCGACGCCATGGAGCGGATGACCGACCTCTCCGAGTTGGCCGACGCGGCCGGCTACGCTCCCTGGCTCACGCTGGCGCAGAAGACCGAACTGCTCACCGCGCCGGACGTCACCGCCCGGCTGGAACTGCTCGTCGGCTGGGTGAAGGACCACCTGGCCGAGCAGGAGGTCACCGAGCAGATCAACAGCGACGTCCGCGAGGGGCTGGAGAAGTCCCAGCGGGAGTTCCTGCTCCGCCAGCAGCTCGCCGCCATCCGCAAGGAGCTCGGCGAGGACGAGCCCGACGGCTCCGCCGACTACCGGGCCCGGGTCGAGTCCGCCGAGCTGCCCGAGAAGGTCCGCGAGGCGGCGCTGCGCGAGGTCGGCAAGCTGGAGCGGGCCAGCGACGCCTCCCCGGAGGCGGGCTGGATCCGCACCTGGCTGGACACGGTGCTGGAGATGCCGTGGAACACGCGTACCGAGGACAACACCGACCTGGCCGCGGCCCGCGCCGTGCTCGACGCCGACCACGCCGGCCTGGCCGACGTGAAGGACCGCGTCCTGGAGTACCTCGCGGTGCGCAACCGGCGGGCCGAGCGCAACCTCGGGGTGGTCGGCGGGCGTGGCTCCGGCGCGGTGCTCGCCCTCGCCGGCCCTCCCGGCGTCGGCAAGACCAGCCTCGGGGAGTCCGTCGCCCGGGCGCTCGGCCGCAACTTCGTCCGGGTCTCCCTCGGCGGCGTACGCGACGAGGCGGAGATCCGGGGCCACCGCCGCACGTACGTCGGCGCGCTGCCCGGCCGGATCGTCCGCGCGCTGCGTGAGGCCGGCTCGATGAACCCGGTCGTGCTCCTCGACGAGGTCGACAAGCTCGCGGTCGGCTACGCCGGCGACCCGGCCGCCGCCCTGCTGGAGGTGCTCGACCCGGCGCAGAACCACACCTTCCGCGACCACTACCTGGAGGTCGACCTCGACCTGTCCGACGTGCTGTTCCTGGCCACCGCCAACGTGGTGGAGACCATCCCCGGCCCACTGCTGGACCGGATGGAACTGGTCACCCTGGACGGCTACACCGAGGAGGAGAAGGTCGCCATCGCCCGCGACCACCTGCTGCCCCGGCAGCGGGAGCGGGCCGGCCTGACCGCCGAGGAGGTCACCATCGCCGACGACGCGCTCGCCCGGATCGCGGGGGAGCACACCCGGGAGGCCGGCGTCCGGCAGTTGGAGCGGGCGCTGGCGAAGATCCTGCGCAAGGTCGCGGTCGCCCTGGCGGCCGATCCGACGCCCGTCCGGGTGGGCACCGACAACCTGGCCCGCTACCTGGGCCGGCCCAGGTTCACCCCCGAGTCGGCGGAGCGGACGGCGGTGCCCGGCGTGTCCACCGGCCTCGCGGTCACCGGCGCGGGCGGGGACGTGCTCTTCATCGAGGCCACCAGCATGGAGGGCGAGCCGGGGCTGACCCTCACCGGTCAGCTCGGCGACGTGATGAAGGAGTCCGCGCACATCGCGCTGTCGTACCTGCGCTCCAACGGGCGTCGGCTCGGCATCGACCCGAACGCCCTCGCCGGGCGGCGGATCCACCTGCACGTTCCGGCGGGCGCGGTGCCCAAGGACGGGCCGAGCGCCGGCATCACGATGGTGACGGCGCTGGCCTCGCTGGTGACCGGCCGGCCGGTGCGGCCCGAGTTCGGGATGACCGGCGAGGTGACGCTCTCCGGCCGGGTGCTGCCCATCGGCGGGGTGAAGCAGAAGCTGCTCGCGGCGCACCGGGCCGGTCTGACCGAGGTGATCATCCCGGCCCGCAACGAGCCGGACCTGGACGACCTGCCCACCGAGGTACGGGAGGCGCTGACCGTGCACACCCTCGCCGACGTCGCCGACGTGCTCGCCCTGGCGCTGCGCCCGGCCGACGCCGACACCCTCACCGGCCCCACCCTGACGGCCGCCTGAGGGGCGACAGAGGTCCCCTGTCATCGCTTCACGCGGCGGGGGACCTCTGTCAACGCGGGCCCGGCCAAGGCGGTCAAGTAAATTACCCGCCCGGGTGGGCGGCAGCCCTTCGGAGGCACCCTCATGAACACCGTCCTGTGGATCCTGCAGATCCTGCTCGCTGTGGTCTTCGCCGTGGGCGGGCTGACCAAGGTGGCCCAACCCAAGGCGAAGCTGCGCGAGCGGATGGGCTGGGTGGAGGGCGTGCCCGAGCCCGCCGTGAAGACGCTCGGCGCACTCGAGGTGCTCGCCGCCGTCGGCCTGATCCTGCCGGCCGTCACCGGCATCGCCACTGTGCTGACCCCGCTGGCCGCCGTGGGCGCGGCGATCGTGATGGCCGGCGCCGTCGTCGTGCACGCCCGGGCCAAGGAGTACCCGGGCGCGGCGTTCACCGCCGTGCTGCTGGTCGCGGCGCTCGTCGTCGCCTGGGGCAGGTTCGGCTCATACGCGTTCTGACCTGACCCGGCCGCCCCGCGTCGCGGCGGATCAACTCGGCGTCGGTGACCTGGCGGTGCCCTGGAACGCGGGGGCCGCGATGGTCACCGACGCCGATTCGATCAAGAGGTCAGGGGCGGTCGCGGTCCCGGCGTACCGTCGTCTTGCGGCCCTTGATGGTGCTGCCGCGCAGCGCGGCGATCACCTCGTCGACCGCGCTGTTCGGGACCTCCACCAGCGAGAACCGGTCGGCGATCTCGATCGAGCCGATGTCCCGGCCGCTCACCCGGGTCTCTCCGGTGATCGCCCCCACCAGGTCCTGCGGGCGCACCCCGGCGCGTCGGCCCAGCCCGATGAACACCTGCGTGGCGCTCCCCGACCGGGGCCGGGCCGGGCGACGGTCGCCGCCGCGCCCCTCGTACCCCGGGCGGGTCTCCCGCTGCGGGCGGACCGCGACCTGGGGGATCTCCTCCTCGTCGTCGTCCGAACCCGGCGAGGCGGCCTCGTGGGCCAGCTTCACCGCGGCGAGGGCGACCTCCATCAGGTCGAACTCGTCCGACAGCGACTCCACGATCACCCGGAACGGATCCAGGTCGTCCTCCAGCAGCGACTCCCGCAGCGCCGCCTGGGTCAGCTCCAGCCGTCGGGTGCGCAGGTCGGCCGCCGTCGGGATCTTGTCGATCGCGATCCGCTGCCCGGTCACCCGCTCGATGGTCTTGAGCATCCGGTGCTCGCGCGGCTCGGCGAGGGTGATCGCCACGCCCTCCCGGCCGGCCCGGCCCACCCGACCGATCCGGTGCACGTACGACTCCGGGGCCGACGGCACGTCGTAGTTGACCACGTGGGTGAGCTGCTCGACGTCCAGGCCCCGGGCCGCCACGTCGGTGGCCACCAGCAGGTCGGCGGTGCCGGCGCGCAGTCGTCCCATCACCCGGTCCCGCTGCTCCTGGCTCATCCCGCCGTGCAGCGCCTCGGCCCGGTAGCCCCGGCCGTTCATCGTCTCGGTGAGCCGGTCCACCTCCTCGCGGCTGCGGCAGAACACGATCGCCGCGGTCGGCGACTCCACGTCCAGCACCCGGCCCAGCGCCGCCGGCTTGTGTGCCCGCGCCACGATGTACGCGCTCTGCCGGACCAGGGGCGCCTCGCCGGCCACCGGCTGCTCCCGGCCGATCTGGATGCGCACCGGGTCGGTCAGGTGCTGGCGGGCCATCCCGTCGATGCGCGACGGCATGGTCGCCGAGAACAGCACCGTCTGCCGCTGCGCCGGGGCGTGCTCCAGGATCGCCTCGATGTCCTCGGCGAAGCCCATGTCGAGCATCTCGTCGGCCTCGTCGAGCACCACCGTGGCCAGCTCACCCAGCCGCAGGGTGCCCCGGGCGATGTGGTCCAGCGCCCGCCCCGGGGTGGCCACCACCACGTCCACGCCCAGGTCCAGGGCGCGTAGCTGTCGGCCGATCGGCTGCCCGCCGTAGATCGGCAGCACCCGGGTGCCGAGGTCCTTGCCGTACCGGTGGAACGCCTCGGAGACCTGCACCGCCAGCTCCCGGGTGGGCACCAGCACCAGCGCCACCGGGTCCCCGCCGGGGCGCCGGTCCGGCAGTCCCTGCAACAGTGGCAGCGCGAACGCGGCGGTCTTGCCCGTGCCGGTGGCCGCCTGGCCCAGCAGGTCCCGACCGGCCAGCAGGGGAGGGATGGCCTCCCGTTGGATCGGGGTCGGCTCCTCGTAGCCGAGGGCGGAGAGGGCGCCGAGCAGTTCGGCGCGCAACCCGAGATCCGTGAAGGCGGTCGCCTCGTCGGTGCTGGGCGTGGCGGTCGGGTCGGTCGGTGTTGGTGCGGAGCTCATGGGACAAGCCTTTCATCACCCCTCGAGGCGTGCTCGGGCGACCGGCACAACCGGCTTTCTCGGCCTGTGTCGCGGGCGACGGCCGGTGGGGTGCCGCGACCAGCCCGCTGGCATGGCACCGTCCCTGCCACCGGAAGAGCAACTGAATCGGTTAACAATCGGCGACGCGGTCCAGTAGGGCAAACGCCACGGTCGCGGCGAAGGCGGCCAGATCGCCGTCCCCGGTTCACAGTCTTGTAACTTAATCGGTTCAGTGCTTTGATGGGCTGACCGGGCAACCAGCACGATCGATGTCTTGCATCGGGCCGGACTCGGCCGCGTATCGCTCCTCCCTCGGCGCAACGGCCACCTGCCGCCCGGCTCGGGCGGCCAACGGCCGTAGCCCCGGCCCAGGGGCCCCTCCCTGTGGTCATCGCCCGAGCGGCCCGGCCTGGCCGCGACAAGTTCAGCGTTCCCGAATGGTTGGGAGTTCAGCATGCCCAGGAAGAAATCCCGCCCAGGACTGTTCGTAGGTCTACTCCTCGGCGCTCTGCTGGCCGCGATCGGCGTGTTCGCGGTGGGCCCCGGCGCGCAGGCGGCGGCGTCGCCGTTCGTCCAGCGGTGCGGCATCCGTTTCTGTCTGGACGGCCAGGCGTTCTACTTCGCCGGGACGAACACGTACGACCTGTTCACCTACGGCAGCGGATCGGGTGAGACCGAGAACCAGTACATGGACAAGGCTCGCATCGACGGCCAGTTCGCCCGGATGAGTGCGGATCGGGTCACGGTGGTGCGGACCTGGCTGTTCAGCATGGAAAGCTGGCACGGGTTCGAGACGGCCGAGGGCATCTACAACGAGCAGCAGTTCGCGCTCTTCGACTACGTCATCCAGTCGGCGAAGGCACACAACATCCGGCTCGTTCCGGTCTTCGAGAACTACTGGGAGGCATACGGCGGCATCGACC
Organism: Micromonospora rubida; assembly: GCF_009908295.1. Lineage (GTDB taxonomy): Bacteria > Actinomycetota > Actinomycetes > Mycobacteriales > Micromonosporaceae > Micromonospora > Micromonospora rubida. The sequence goes on along the minus strand of NZ_JAAALO010000001.1, from coordinate 378,494 downwards.
GTCGCCTCCAGTGGGAGGGCCTGTCCGGTGGTCACCCCGGACGCGGTCAGTTCTTCAACAAGTCCAAGTGCCCTGGCTGCTTCACCTCGTACAAGAACTACGTCAGCCACGTCCTGAACCGCGTCAACCACTACAGCGGCGTCAGGTACAAGGACGAGCCGACCGTCCTGGCCTGGGAGTTGATGAACGAGCCTCGCTACCAGGACCAGACCCCGAACGAGAACACCACGGGCACCACCCTGCGGGCCTGGGTCGACGAGATGGGCGCCTTCGTCAAGGGCATCGACCCCCACCACCTGCTCGGCACCGGCCTGGAGGCGCACGAGACGCGGTACGGGTTCGGCGGCGACGAGGGCAACCCGTTCGTGTACGTCCACCAGTCTCCGTACATCGACTTCACCTCCGCCCATCCCTACCCGACGGAGTCGTGGGCCGACCTGGACCTCGCCGAGACCAAGGCGCTGGTCCGGCGGTGGATCTCGGACTCACACAACCTGGTCGGCAAGCCCTTCTTCATGGGCGAGTTCAACACGCACAACGTCGACCGGACCGCATGGTGGCGGGAGCTCTTCGTCGACTTCGAGGCCGCCGGCGGCGACGGCAGCGCGTTCTGGTGGTACGCCGATCGCGAGATCGACGGCAAGTTCGGCGTCACCCAGGGCGATCCGGAGTTGGCCGTGTTCCGTGCCCACTCCGAGCGGATGGTCGCCAAGAGCGGCGGCACGGTCCCCACGGTTGGACCGACCGCGTCACCGACCAGCCCGAGCCCGACGGCTTCCCCGACGGCGCCGCCCACCACGCCGCCCAGCGCGTGCACGGTGCGGTATGTGTTGTCCGACTGGGGCAACACCTTCAACGCCGACGTCACCATCCGCAACGGTGCCGGCAGCGCGGTCAACGGTTGGGCGTTGACCTTCTCGTTCCCCGGTGCCCAGACCATCAACAACATCTGGAACGGGGAGGCCGCCCAGTCCGGGAAGCAGGTCACCATCCGAAACGCGTCGTGGAACCCCACGATCGCCGCCGGTGGCACCGTCAACTTCGGCTTCTCCGCCACCTCGGCTCCCGGGACCAACGGTGTCCCGACCGCCTTCAGCCTCAACGGCGTCGGCTGCGCCAAGAGCTGACACGTCCGGTGCGGGCGGCCCGAGGGGGAGGCCCGCACCAGCCACGGGGTCCCCGGCCGAACCGGCCGGGGACCACCGACTTTCCCGCCGCCCGCCGCCCGCCGCCCGGCCGGGGCCGGGGCCGGGCGGCGCGCGCCTCCGCGCCCCGGGCCGATTTGTGCGCGCGGGCCACGCCCGGGGCCGCAGAACCCGTACGCGAAGCTCTCCTGCCGGAACACCCCTCCTGCTGGACGGGCGCTGATGACAGCAGTGCGGTGCCGAGTCGGGTGTCATCGAGGCCGGCCTGGTCTCGCAGGGCCGCTCGCGCTATGTAGCGTCCTTCCTCGAAGATGTGATCGGAAGCCCCTTCTGTGCGGCGAGGGCTTTAAGGGCGTGACGGAGCGCCGTGCGCTGGCGACCGGGGAGCGGACCTAGCAGGTCGTCGTCGATCGTGCGAGCAATGTTCTCGCATCGGGTCAGCAGACGGGCGCCTTCGTCGGTGAGCTTGAGGATCTGGCGGCGTCGATCTCCGGGATCTCGTACTCGGCTGATTGCCTCGAGCTGTTCAAGATGGTCCGCCAGGGACACCACCAGGCTGGGGGCGACCATGAGCTTGGCGGCCAGCTCCTGCTGGGAGGCGGCGCCGGCGTGGATGAGCGCAGTCAGCAGTCCTACGTGCTTGGGCTTGAGGGCGTACACCGCGATCTCGTTGGCAAACCGCTCGGCGATCAACGCTCCCAGCGTGCCGAGCTGAAAGGTCACGGTCTCGGGCAGGCCGGTCGACAGCTTGACATCGTTCACGTTGTGAATGCTAGCATCCCGGTATTCATTCAGGCCGTGAACGATTCTCGGCTAGAACTGGGGAGTCTCGATGACTGTTGTCGTGCTCGTCAACGCCCTGTGCGCGCTGCTCACCGCTGTCTTCGGCATCGTCGGCCTTGTCAGGCCGCTGCTGCTCGCGAGTGGCGAGCACCTGACGAGAGGTCTCACGTACTACGCCTATGCCTACGGCGTCCGGGCCGTGCCGCTCGGTATCGCCACGATCGTCACGCTCGCCACCGGCAATGTGGCCGCGATCCTTCCGCTGCTGATCACCTCCGGTCTCGTCCAGGCCGCCGACTCGGCGCTGGGCATCCGACGACGTGTCGCCGGCATGGCGATCTCGGCGGGCGTCACCGCAGCTATCCACCTGGGCTCGGCCTGGTGGCTCCTCATCCGCTGAAAGCCGGTCCATCCGTCCCTGAAAGGCTTGCCATGTTGAGATCCTTGCTGTACTCCGGTCCGTCGCTCGACCACCTGCACGAGCACTACGCCAAGCAGGGCCGCATCGACGATTACGCGGCCGTGAAGGCCTCTCAGATCGTCATGATCGACGCGCCCGTCCGCACGGTCTGGCACGTCCTAGCCACTCCGGCGACGTGGTCACGCATCGACCCGACGATCCGCGACGTGACGATGATCGGGGCAGTCGCGCCGGACACACCGTTTTCGTGGACCAACGGCAAAGCGAAGATCGAATCCCGGTTCGCAGTGGTCCGTCCCGATGCGGAGCTGAGCTGGACCGGGGTGAGCTTCGGAGCCCGAGCCGTCCACCGGCACCAGTTGCAGCGCAGGGCCGACGCCGGTACTGACCTGGAGATACACGAGTCCATGGCTGGACCGCTCCTCGGCCTGTTCTTCGACACCGCCAAGCTGCAGGAAGCGCTGGTGGCCTGGGCAGAGGGCATCAAACGCGTCGCGCAGAACCTCCACATCAACCAGGCCCGGTGAGCGCCATGCGGCTACTGATCCAAGTGAACGACCTGCTGGCGTTCGCGCTGGAGCTGATCATGCTGGCGGTCCTGGCCCGCTGGGGATTCACCCGCGGCTACGGTCTGCCCACCTCGGCGGCGCTAGGACTTGGCGCCCCGCTACTGGCTGCGGTGACCTGGGCGGCCTTCGCCGCTCCACGGGCCTGGATCACGCTTCCTCTCGCCGGCGTTGTGAGCGTCAAAGCGCTGGTGTTCGCCATCGCCGTGGCGGCTCTGGCAAGTCTCGGCCATCGCAGCTGGGCGGCCGTATTGGCGGCCGTCGTGATCATCAACATCGCCATCGCTGTCGCCAATAGGCCATGAACGGGCCGCCACCCGGTCGCGGAAGCGGTAGTGAGCCGGCTGGCAAGGCCGAGGACAAGGCCACCCTCGCAGCGGGATTCGGGATCTCGCGAGCGACCGCCTACCGATATCTCGCCGAGGCCGTGCGGGTCCTCGCGGGTGACCAGCCGTCAGCGGCGACCCCGGCGTAGCGCGTCGTGCAGGGTGGGTGCCTGCCACGTCATCCTCGACGGGAAACTGTTCAACACCGACCGCCCCGGACCACCCTCAGCGTGAAAGGCAACACGATCGACGGCTGGTACTCCGGGAAGCACCGTGACTTCGGCGCGAACATCCAAGCCGTGCCGTGCCCGGACGGGTTACCGATCTGGACCTCCGACGCGATGCCCGGACAACTCCACGACCTGACCTGCGCCCAACGACTGAACGTCGCAGGCGCCCTGTACTGGGCAGCTTCCGAACTGCGGTTACCGACCCTGGCCGATGCCGGCTACGAAGGCGCAGCAACGCCATCATGATCTCCATCCCGGCACTTGACCCGAACTTGCGGCGAGCGCGACTCACAAATGTGTGTCAACGACGCCACCCGGGTGTACGACCGGCAGCTCGCGCCGACGGTGGCGGCCGTGGCGGCGGCGGGTGTCCGGTTCGAGGCGCACAGCCTGCCGGCTCCGTCGGCCTGATCCTCGGCACCGTCCTGGCGGCCCCGACCCCGTCGGCTTCCGGGTCGGCGGAGGGGGCTGCGGGATCGGCTGGCTTCGGCAAAACTGGGACAAGGGCCTCTTCCGATCGGAATCGAGGCCCGGGCGAACGGCCGGGGTGCCGCACCCACCCCGGCCGTTCAGCTCCACCCCGTCAGCGGTGCAAGCGCGGGTGGTCAAACTCGGCGGTCACCGGCGGCTCCGCGTCGCCGTGGGCCACCGGCCCGATCCGGGGCGCGGTGTCGGCCGGGAACGTCCAGGCCCGCCCCCGTTCCAAGTCTTTGAAGTGCTGTACCGGGCTGGCCGGGCCGCTCGCAGACTTTGGGTGAAATAGGAGAATTGTTCGGGCTCTTCCCGCTCCAGGTGCTTACGGTGAGTTTCGTACCAGCCGCACCGTGTCGTACCGGGAGAGAGGACCCGACCATGCGAGTGCCCAGCCGAAGCCCCGGCCAACAGCCCGGCACGTCCGTCGCGTCCGCCACCCCGGCCCGGCGGGTGCCCCGGGGGGTGGCCCGCCGACCGGCCCCGCCCGCCGCCCCGGACCTCGACGCCTACCGGGCGGCCGTGGCGGAGCTGCTGATCGAGGTCGGCGCCCTGGCCGAACCCGAGTCGGCGGGAGCCCGACAGGTGCTGCTCGACGAGCGCCTGCGCGAGCCGGCGATCGCCGCGGTGCTCGACGCCACCCCGCAGGGCCTCATCGGGGCCCGGGAGACGCTGCTGCTGGAGATGGCCCGCTACCGGCCCAACCCGCGCAGCTCCGCCGCCGACCTGACCGCCCTGGTCCGGATCTACCTGCTCTCCCGCATCGACATGCTGTGGTGGCGCGACGCGCCCACCTTCATGACCGACGCGGAGGTGAACGGCAGCGCCGACCTGGTGGACCTGGAGTGGCTGCGCCGCCGCGACCTGCTCCGCTTCCGGTACCAGGAGCAGCCCGCCACCGTCGTCGGCCGGGGCGTGCGGGCGGTGCGTCGCCGGTTGCTGCCGGACGCCCGGCCGCGCACCGCCGGGCTGAAGTTCCGCCGCGCCCGCCGCGAGGTGGTCGGCCTGCTCAACGACATCGGACGCGAGTTCGCCCGGATCACCCCGCCCGGCACCCCGCCGCTGTGGGTGACCAGCCTGGTCCGCAGCGCCGCGCACCAGCACCAGCTGCGCCGCCTCGGCTACGCCGCGATGGTGCCCAGCGGGCACTGCCTCGGCTACGCCGTCGACGTGGAGCTGGCCTGGTTCGAGCGGTTCGGCGCCCGGGACGCCCTGGCCGGCCTGCTGCTCGCCCGGCAGCGGGCCGGGGAGGTCAACGTGGTCGACGAGGGACAGGCCTGGCATCTGTGCCTCGCGCCCGCCGCCGGGCTGCGGTTCCGTCGGTCGTACGAGGCCGAGATGGGGGTCTGAGCCGTGTGTGGTATCGCGCTGAGCATCGGCCCGGAGGCTGACCCGGCCACCTTCCGCCGGATGCTGTCCGCCCTCGCCCCGCGCGGCGAGGTGACCGAGACCCGCCGGGAGGCCGGGCTGCTCGCCGGCACCCGCCGGCTGCGGATCGTCGACCGGGACCGGGCCGTGCAGCCCTGGGTCTCCGCCGACGGGCGGTTCCTGCTCTGCTTCAACGGCGAGGTCTTCAACCACCACGAGTTGCGCGCGGAGCTGACGCGACTCGGCCACCCGTTCCGCAGTTCGAGCGACACCGAGGTGCTGCTCGCCGCGTTCCTGGCCTGGGGCGAGGACGCGGTGCGGCGGCTGCGCGGCGAGTACGCGTTCGTCGTCGTCGAGCGGGCCACCGGGCGGGCCTACCTGGCCCGTGACCCGCTCGGGGTCAAGCCGCTGTACTGGTCCCGGGTGCCCGGCTGCCTGCACCTCGCCAGCGAGGTCAAGGCGCTGGTCGGGCACGGCGCGCCGGTGTGCGAGGTGCCCCCGGGGCACCACGGCTGGGCCGAGCCGGGCGGCGACGTCCGGCTGCGCCCGTACGTCGACCTGCTGACCCTCGGCGAAGGGCTGCCGATGGTGGACGACCCGGACGAGGCCGCCCTGCTCGTCCGTGCCGCCCTCACCGACAGCATCCGGATGCGGGTGGACACCGACCTGCCCCTCGGCGTGGTGCTCTCCGGCGGGCTGGACAGCTCCCTGGCTCTGGTGCACGCCCACCAGATGCACCCGGACTGCGTGGCGGTCACCGTCGGCGTGCCGGAGAGCCCGGACGTGGCGTACGCCCGGCGGCTCGCCGCCGACCTGGGGGTGCCGCACGAGGTGGTCGAGCTGCGCCCCGGTGACGTCCGGCTCGCCGACGTGCGGGAGGCCATCCGGATCTCGGAGCTGACCGAGTACGGGGACATCATCAACGCGGTGGTCTCGGTGCCGATCTTCCGTCGGCTCCGCGAGCTGGGCGTGCGGGTGGTGCTCACCGGGGATGGCTCCGACGAGTTGTTCGGCGGCTACCCGATGTACCACCAGGTCGGCCCCGAGCGGGCCCGCCGGCTGTTCCTGCACCGGATCCGCAACCTGTGCCGTACGGAGTTGCAGCGGGTGGACCGGGCCAGCATGGGCCACGGGGTGGAGGCGCGGGTGCCGTTCCTCGACCTCAGCGTGGTGGAGCTGGCGATGCGGCTGCCGCTGGAGCTGAAGCTGCGCGAGGGGCGGGAGAAGTGGATCGTGCGGCGGGCCTTCGCCGACGTGCTGCCCGACTACGTGCTGCGCCGGCCGAAGAACCCGATGTCGTACTCGTCGGGGCTGCACGAGCGGGCCCGGCTCTACAAGCCGCTGTTCGCCCGGCTGCACCGCTCGTTCGGCTACCACCTGCTCGAACCCGTCCGGCGGGACTTCGACAGCGTGCTCAGCCGGTGCGGCAACGACCTGGACCGGGCCATCGCCGACGGGCTGGCCAGGCCGGACTACACGATGCTGGAGCACGCCCGGGACCTGGTCGGGGCGGCGAAGTGGAACGCCGCGCCGGTGGTCCGCCGGCTGGTCGGCCCGCGCACCACACGGCGTACGCCGGTCGGCTGACCGGTGGCGGGGCGGCCGGTCGGCCGCCCCGCCACGGGGTCACCGCAGGTAGGGGCCGGTCTCGCCGATCTTCCCCGGCGCCGGGTTGCCCGGCAGGTCCAGCACGTACACCCGCAGGTTGCCCCTGCCGGCGACGGCCGCGGTCAGCGTCCCGTTGGTCACCGTCCGCACGTCGCCGGTGACCGCGTCGACGTACCGGCCGTTGGGAACCCCGGTGAACGTCGCGTTGCCGGAGACCGTCACCAGCGCGAAGCTGTCCACCGCGCCGGAGGTGAACCGGCGCTTGTACGCCATCGAGCCGCTGATCCCCTCGGTCGAGTACTGCCCCTTCTGCAGGGCGGGCACCGCCCGGCGGATCTGGTTGAGCCGCTGCACGTGCTTGACCAGCGGCTGGCTGAGTGTGGTGGCCACCGGCCCGGTGGCGGAGCCGACCTTGCCGAAGTCCGCCGCGGTGACCGTGCCCTGGAGGTGGTCGCCGTAGTAGGCCCGGCCGGTGGTGGCGAGGGGACAGGTCGGCCCGCAGTCGATCCTCACGCCCTTCTGGAACTCGATCTCCGAGCCGTAGTAGAGCGTCGGGATGCCCCGGAACGTCCACATCAGGCTCATGTTCTCCGCCCAGGCGTCGGTGCCCCCGGTGTACCGGGTGTTCGACTTGTTCGGCCCGTAGTCGTGGCTGTCGACGTAGACGACGTTGTAGGTGGCGTCGTTGTAGCTGTCGTCGGAGTCCTTGCCGTTGCCGTACGCGTTGTTGGCGTCGCCGAAGTTCATGTGCATCCGCATGTCGATGACGTTCATGCCGGAGAACTTCGAGCGGTCCGGGGCGTGGTAGGTGTTCCCGCGCAGGAACGCGTTGTCGGTGGTGGGCTGGCCGCCCGGGCCGGCGAGCTGCTCGTAGTCGAACTGCTCGATCGCGGCCCGGACGTCGTCGGGGCTGTACTCCTTGCGCTCCTTCCAGGTGAAGAACTGCGCCGAGTGGTTGACCGAGCCCCGGTTCCACTTGTCGTTGACGAACGCGGCGACCTCGCCGAAGACGTAGAAGTCCTTGCCCTTCTCGCCGTGCTTGGCCAGGGCGTGCTGCTGGATGGCGGGCAGGAAGCGGCGGTTCCAGGTGACCCGGGGAATGTGCACGGCCGTGTCGATCCGGAAGCCGTCCACCCCCATGTCGATGTACCGGTTGTACGCGTCGATCAGGTACTGCTGCACGGTGGCGTTCTCGGTGTTGAAGTCGGCCAGGTCCTCGTGCAGCCAGCAGCTCCGGGCGTCCTCGCCCTCCCAGTTGCCGATCCAGCACTGGTGGTACAGGTCGGCCGGGAACAGCTTGTTGGTGGGGGCCGGCCACTGGCACCCGTAGAGCGTGAAGCCCTCCGGGCTGGTGCCGCTCGGGGTGCCCCAGCGCGGGCACTGGTTGCCGGCCGGCGCGGCCGTCGACCACACGTCCCCGTTGTACGCGCGGCCCTTGGCCAGGGCGTTCTGCGCCGGGGTCAGGTCCGGATCGGCGCCCGCGTGCTCCACCATCGGGTCGTACCCGCGACCCGGCTCCTGCTTGCTGTACATCCACTTCCACTGCTCGTCGCGGACGCCGTACACCGTGGGGGTGAACAGGCCCTTGGCGCCCCAGCGGGAGCTGTGGTTGTAGACCACGTCCTGGAAGATCTTGATGCCCTTGCCGTGCGCGGTGTTGATCAGGTCCTGGTAGCTCGCGCCGGGGCTCTCCAGGCGCGGGTCGACGCGGTAGAAGTCCCAGCCGTGGTAGCCGTGGAAGTCGTAGTCGGACCGGTTCAGCACCACCGGGGTGATCCACAGGGCGGAGAAGCCGAGCGCCTTGATGTAGTCCAGCTTGTCGACCAGGCCCTTGAAGTCGCCCCGGAACATCGGGTCGTTGTTGGCCGCGTTGCCGGACCTGACGTGCTGGCTGCCGCCCCGGTTGTTGGCGCTGTCCCCGTCGGCGAACCGGGCGGTCATCACGAAGTAGATGCTGTCCTCGCGGGGATCGCCGCCGAGCGGGCTGCCGGCCGTCGCCGGTGGCGGGCCGTCGCCGGTGGTCGCCGCCGCCGGGTCGCTGGCCGGTGAGGTGTTGCCGGCCGCGTCGTACGCCCGCACGGTGTACTCGTAGCGGGTGTTCGCGGTCAGCGCGCCGTCGAGGTAGCTGGTGGCGGCGGTGGTCGTCGTGACCGTGCCCTCAGGCCCGCCGGTGCGGGTGAGCCGGTAGCCGGTGACCGCCCGGTCGTCGGTGGCCGCCGCCCAGGACACCGCCACCCGCACCCCGTTCGCGATGGCGCCCAGCCCGGTCGGGGTGGAGGGTGCGGTGGTGTCCGGCGTCTCCGGCGCGCACGGCGCGGTCGCCCCGGCGGTCACCACGCCGCCCTTGACCGTGGTCACCCCGGCCCCGATGGCGTAGTCCGCGCCGTTGTTGTTGTCCCAGTTCCCGGCGCCGTTGTTGAACGCCGCCTTCATCGTCGTGGCGGCACCCAGGTCGACCGCCCGGTGGGCCCAGCCGGTGCAGCCGGCCTCCATCGGCACGCCGGGCACGGCGGTCCAGGCTCCGCCGGCGGGCTGGTAGTGGATGTTCGCGGTGGTCCAGCCCCGGGTGGCGACGTGGTACCAGACGTCGGCCGTCCGGCCGGTCGACGGGGTGGGCGAGGGCGGCGTGCCGGCGCAGGGGTCGCCCGTGCCGACCACGCCGCCGGAGACGGTCACCACGCCGGTGCCGAGGCGGTAGTTGCGGCCGTTGTTGTTGTCCCAGGTCCCCGCGTTGTTGTTGAAGACCGCCTGGAGGCCGGTGGCGGACCCGGCGTCGACGGTCCGCTTGCGCCAGCCCGTGCAGGCCGGCTCCATCGGTACGCCCGGCACGGCCGTCCACGCGCCGCCGTCGGGGGCCCAGTGGAGGTTCACGGTGCCGGTCCACGCGGCCGGGGGCTGGTAGTAGACGGTCACGGTGTTCGCGGCGGCGGCGAGGCTGAGGGGGGCCAGCCCGACGACCAGACCGGCGGCCGTCGCGGCCCCGATCATCCGTCGTCGTCGGCCGGATCTGCTGCCCATCGGGGCTCCTCGGGGGTGAGATGTCGGCACCTGGGCCGAAGGGGGACGGGACCCTTGCGGGACAGCCGTCGGTCCGGGGGTGGCTGTCCGATCCGGACAGTGGAATGACGCATAACGTCAATCAAGGCCGAATCTTTCTGCAAAGTCTTGCAAGTGTCGAGAAAGTTACCACCATCAACGTCCCGACACCAGATGTTCACAACAGGCGGGAAAACACCCTGCCGGCACCGCCTGACACGCGGGCGCGACGACCGATTTCCGCCAGCGTCCCGGCCGCCGGTGGCGCAGGCTGGCACCATGACGACGACCCCCGCCTTCCGGGTCCGGGCGCTGCCGCCCGAGGTCCCCGCCGCCGTCCGCGCCACCGACCGGGACGCCTCCGGCCTGCCGCCGCACCGCTCGACCGCCGCCGGCGGCGAACCGCTGCGCTGCTGCCTGCGCGACGCCACCACGGGCGAGGAGATCATGCTGTTCGGCTACGCCCCGCCGATATCGGTAAGCCCGTACCGGGAGGTCGGCCCGGTCTTCGCCCACGCCGGCCCGTGCGCGGGCACCCCGGCCCCGGGGTACCCGCCGGCCTGGCGCGGGCGAAGGCAGGTGCTACGCGCGTACGACCGGCGGGGGTGGATCCACGACGCCCGGGTGCACGACGGCTCCGACCCCGAGGCGGTGATCGCCGAACTGCTGGCCGACCCGGCGGTGCAACGACTGCACAGCCGCAACGTGGCATACGGATGCTTCATGTTCGCGGTGGACCGGCTCGGCTGACCCGCCCCGCCGCCCGGGTCAGCCGGTGAGCAGCAGCGCGCCGACGGCGGCGAGCGTGGCGGTCACCGCGAGTACGGCGCTGGCGGCCACGAACCGGCCCAGCGGCACCGCCAGCCCGGCGGCCCGGCACCGCTCGTACCAGAGCAGGGTGGCCAGCGACGCCCACGGCGCGACCAGCGGCCCCACGTTCGTGCCGACGAGCAGGGCCAACAGCCGGGTGACGTCACCCGGGGGCAGCACCGCCTCGCCCGCCACGTACGCGGGCAGGTTGTTCACCAGGTTGGCCAGCAGCGCGCCCGTCCCGCCGGCCCGCAGCGCCCCGAGCGTCCCCCCGTCCGGGCCGAGCAGCACGCCGACGAGGTCGTCCAGCCCGTGCCGGCCGAGGGTCTGCACCACCAGGAACAGCCCGGTGACGAAGAGCAGCAGCCGCCACGGCACCAGCGCCGGCCGCAGCGTGGCCCGGGACCGGACGGCGAACCCGGCCAGCACCAGCCCGGCGGCCACCGCCGAGGCGATCCCGATCTCCACCCCGGCGAGGATCCCGGCGATGAAGAGCAGACAGCCGGCGAGCGCTGTCCGGTAGAGCACCCGGTCCACCGGCGCGAGCCGCTCGGGCGCGACGAACCGGTCCACGCCTCGCCGCCCCCGCCGCCAGTACCCGGCCCAGAGCAGCGCCATGGTGACCCCGATCGCGGCGAACTGTGGCAGCGCCATCCGGGCCGCGTACGGCAGCGGGTCGAGGCCGACCCGGTCGGCGGCGAGCAGGTTGGTCAGGTTGGACACCGGCAGCAGGAGGCTCGCGGTGTTGGCCAGCCACACCGTGGTCATCGCCAGCGGCAGCGGCGGCATGCCCAGTCGGCGCGCGAGCGCCAGCATCACCGGGGTGAGCAGGACGGCCGTGGTGTCCAGGTTCAGCGCGATCGTGGTGACGGAGGCGAGGCCGACGCAGAGCACGAACAGCGCGGGGTAGCTGCCCCGGGCGACGATGGCCAGCCGGGTGGCCAGCACGTCGAACACCCCGGCCACCGCCGTCAGCTCGGCCAGCACCACCACCGTGCCGAGGAACAGCAGCAGCGGCAGGACGCGTGCCAGGGTGGCCGCCGTCTCGGCGCGCGGCAGCAGCCCGGTCAGCGCGCAGGCCGCCCCGAGCAGGGCCAGCCCCAGCGCCACCCCGTCGAGCGGGTGCAACCGACGCAGCCGGGTTCGACCGGCCGGTGCGGGTGGCTCGCCGCCGTCAGGGGTCACGGCGGGTGATACTCGCACAGCGGCCGGGCTGCCCCGGCGGCTCGCCGTACCCCTGTGACCAGGCACTCGGTGCCGCCGGGATCGGACGGACCTGACGGGCGGCGGCGGTGTTCCCACCGGCGACCCTCCGGGCCGCCGGCCGTGGTGGACAACGGTCGATGGCTGATTTAGCGTTCAGGGACTATGCGTAGGACCCTCCTCGGCGCCGGCCTGGCCCTGCTGCTCGCCGTCACCGCCTGCTCCGGACCCGAGCCCACCGCCGCCGGGTCGACGCCCGCCGGCCCGTCGACCGGCACGCCTACCGCCTCGCGGCAGAGCGCGCCCGAGGCCGAACAGACTCTGGCCAGCCTGCGCAAGGTCGACGGCCTGCCGATGTGGGAGATGACCTTCGTCGGCGACTACGACCCCACCGTGGGCACCGACGCCGCGCCGCCCAGCCCGTTCGGCTGCTCGCTCTTCGCCGCGTGGGGCGACCGGAGCCGGCCGCTGTTCGCCCGCAACTTCGACTGGGAGGCCAACCCCGCCCTGGTGCTGCGCACCGACCCACCGGACGGGTACGCCACGGTCTCCCTGGTCGACATGTCCTACCTCGGCGTCGGCGCCGACCCCACGGGGGACCGCCGGCTGCTCGACGCGCCCCTGCTGCCCTTCGACGGGATGAACGAGCGCGGGCTCGCCGTCGGGCTGGCCGCCGACGACGCCGCCACCGCCCGGCCCGAGGCGGGCAAGCCCACCGTCGGCTCGGTGCGCATCCTGCGACTGGTGCTCGACCAGGCCGCCACCGTGGACGAGGCCGTCGCCGTGTTCGGCCGGCACAACCTCGACTTCGAGGGCGGGCCCCCGCTGCACTACCTGCTCGCCGACGCCACCGGCGCCTCGGCCGTGGTCGAGTTCGTCGACGGCGCGATGAGGGTCGAGAAGGGGCGGGGGAGCTGGCAGGCGCTGACCAACGTGCCCGTTGTCGGCGTGCCCGAGGAGAAGCGGCGCACCGACCACCGCTACGGCGTGCTCGCCGCCGCGCTGACCAAGGCCAGCGGGGTGGTCGACGACCGGGCGGCGCTGGAGCTGCTCAACGACGTCCGGCAGGGCCACACCCGCTGGTCGGTCACGTACGGCCTGCGCACCGGCGAGATCCACCTCCGCACCGCGACGGGCACGGACCGCACGTACCGCCTCCCGGTCACCCCGTAGACCTTGGAAGATTTCGGCCCCCGGAGGGGCCGTTTCCCTCCAAGATCTGTCCGGTGCACAGAGGGCGGGGGCATGCCGGTGGGCCGGGTGCCGTGGGATGTGATCCCCGGCCCCCGGCCCACCGCCCCCTCGATCAGCGCTTGGCGGGCTCGAAGGTGTAGTCCACCCCACCGACGTCGTACTTCTCCCCGAGCTCCTTGGCCGGGCCGACCTGGACGACCTGGAGCATGTACGACCGCTGCAGGACCTGGTCCGTCGAGAAGCTGAGCGACAGCACCGGCCGCTCGTCCGGGTTGATCAGCAGGTCCTTGATCTGTGCCTTGTACGGGTCGACGATCTGGATCGAGGTGTCGCCGACGACCCGGATGCCCTCACCCGGCGCACCCGCGGCCCGCCAGCGCTGGAACATCTCCGGACCGAGGTCGGCGATGATCTTGGCACCCGGCACCGCCTCGCCCAGCGGCCGGAACGCGAGGTCGTACTTGGCCGGCACTGCCAGGCCGTTCGCCAGGGCGTACGGCCGGACCACGACGCCCGTGCCGCCGCCCGCCGGGACGGTGTTGGCGTTCTTCCAGGCGATGTTGTTGTTGTACTGCGTGTTGATGGACGTCGACGTGCCCTCGAACAGCATCGGGTCGGTCGGCGACTCCCAACGCAGCAGGAGGCAGAAGTGCCCGATGGAGGGCACGTTGTTCCACGCGATCGACGTCGTGGTGACTCCGGAGGCGGCGACCACCAGCGGCTTCGCGCCGATCTGCGTCCAGTTGAGCGGCCAGTTCGCGGCGCCGCCGGAGGTGGTGTAATACGCCTTCAGCGTTCCGGTGCTGATTCCGGAACCGTAGGGGCCGTGCTGGTTCAGCTTCACGAAAACGTAGCTCGTCGAGCCGACGACCGGATTCGTGGACGCGGCGCACTCCACCGCGGTGGGGCAGATCTTGATGTCCGGGCTGTTGAAGAACGACGAGTAGATGGCACCGTGCGGCTCGAAGCCGGTGTCGCTCGCGATGTCCCGGATGTAGACGTCGGTGCGGGCGTTGGCGGACATGCCGCTGCCCGCGTCCGCTGCGACTGCGGCGGTGCCGCCCACGGCGAATGCCATGACAGCGGTCAGGACGGCGCCGAACAGCAGTCGCGCCATGCGCGGCCGTGGACGTGTGCGTGCGATTCTCATACTGATTCCCTTTCGACGGGGCGGTGGATGTCCGAGTGTTTTCGGTGATCCCGTCCACCCGGCTCGATTACTGTAGGGCAATGGTCGCGAACAATGAAACACTCAAGAGCGTCGATTACTCAAAGGGTGTCCGCATTTGCCGGGGAGGCGGTAATTCCCGGATACGGCGGAACATGAATCGAATAGTCACGCGTGATCGTGTATCAACGGCGGCCCACGACACTCCTGTACGCCTACCAGTTCGCGCCCCACCCGACGGGCCCCCCGTGAGCCGGGTGCGCCCGGGCAACCCGGAGCCGGCCGGCCGCGCCCGGAGAGCATGCCGGCCCGTACGCTGGGTGACCGTGAAGCGGATCCTGTTCGGCCGGCCGCTGCGCAGCGTGGCCTTCGACGTGGCGGTCTCCGGCTTCGTGGTGCTGTTCGGCCTCACCGGCGCGGTCAACCAGCCCGGCGGGTGGTGGGGCACCGGCGTCGGCGCGGCGATGGCCGTGGCGCTGCTGTTCCGGCGCGCCCACCCGTCGGCGGTGGCGGCGGCCGTCGCCGTGCTCGCCCTGGTCCAGGTCGCCGCCGGCTGGGGACCGCTGGCCTTCGACGTCGCCGTGCTGATCGCCCTGTACAGCGTCGTGAAGTACGCCGAGCGGCTGCGCGACGGCATCATCTTCGGGATCGTCGCCGCCGTCGGGGTGGTGCTGGGCGCGCTACAGATGCAGGGCACCGTCGCCTGGTGGGCCACGGCGATCTGGTTCGGCCTGGTCACCGGCGCGGTCTGGCTGATGGGCCTCAACGTGCGTACCCGGCGGCTCTACGTGTTCAGCCTGGAGGAGCGGGCCACCACCCTGGAGCGCGAGCGGGAGGCCGAGTCGCGGGCCGCGGTGGCCGAGGAGCGCACCCGGATCGCCCGGGAGCTGCACGACGTGGTGGCGCACAGCATGGCCGTGATGATCGTGCAGGCCGACGGGGCGCGGTACATGTTCGACCGGGACCCGGAGACCGCCCGGGAGGCGGTGAAGGTGGTCGCCGACACCGGCCGGCAGGCGCTGGAGGAGATGCGCCGCCTGGTGGGCGTACTGCGGGAGCCGAGCGCGGCCGACCCGGCGGCCGGGACGGACGGCGCGGGGCCCCTGGGCCTGTCGGCGGAACCGGTGCACCGGCGACCGGCGCTGGTGGGGCTGCCCGAACTGCTGGACCGGTTCCGCGCCGCCGGGCTGCGCATCGACTGGACGGTCACCGGCGAGCCCCCGGCGCTGCCGCCCGGCCTGGAGCTGACCGTGTACCGGGTGGTGCAGGAGGCGCTGACCAACGCACTCAAGCACGCCGGGGTCGGCGCGACGGTCGCGCTGGGCATGGACCACCCGCCCGACGCCGTCGTGGTCCGGGCCGTCGACGACGGTCGCGGCCGGCCGGTGGTCCGGCCCGCGCCCTCCGGCGGCCACGGCCTGGTCGGCATGCGCGAACGGGTGACGGTGTACGACGGCAGCCTCACCGCCGGGCCCAGGCTGGCCGGGGGGTGGCAGGTCGAGGTGCGGCTGCCGCTACCGTCGAGCACCGTGACGGAGGTGACGGCATGACGATCCGCGTGATGATCGTGGACGACCAGGCGCTGGTGCGGGCGGGATTCCGGATGGTGCTGGATTCCCAGCCCGACCTGACCGTGGTCGGTGAGGCGATCGACGGCGCGGACGCGTTGCGGGTGCTCGACCGGATCGAGGCCGACGTGGTGGTGATGGACATCCGGATGCCGACCATGGACGGGGTGGAGGCGACCCGGCGGATCTGCGCCGGCCGTCCCGGGGGCAGCCCCCGGGTGCTGGTCCTGACGACCTTCGACACCGAGTCCGACGCGTTCGCCGCGCTCCGGGCCGGGGCGAGCGGGTTCCTGCTGAAGAGCGTCCCCCCGGAGGAGCTGCTGGCCGCGATCCGGGTGGTGGCCGAGGGCGACTCGGTGGTCGCCCCGCCGATCACCCGCCGGCTGCTGGAACGGTTCGCCGGCCAGCTCGGCCCCGGCCCCACCGGGGATCCCCGGCTGACCCAGCTCACCGAGCGGGAGCGGGAGATCCTGCTGCTGGTGGCGCAGGGCCTGTCCAACGCCGAGATCGCCGCCCGGGTGCACGTCGCCGAGGCGACCGTGAAGACCCACGTCGGGCGGATCCTGGCCAAGCTCCAGCTCCGCGACCGGGTCCAGGCGGTGGTGCTGGCGTACGAGAGCGGCCTGGTCACCCCCGGAGGCTGACCGGAGGTACGACCTGAGGCGTACGGGACCGCCCCGTCGGGGACGCCCTGCGGCGCACCGAGGCCGAGCACGTGGGTGGACGCGGACACACCGGCAGCGGCCATAGCGTCGGAGACGTCCAGCCACCCTCTCCACGGGGAGCACCACGTGTCCGTACCACCTCCCGCGTTCGCCGCCGCCGGCGTCGCGGTCACCGCCCGGGGCCTGCGCAAGGAGTACGGCGCCGGCCAGGCGCGGGTCGTCGCCCTCGACGGCGTCGACGTCGACTTCGCCGCCGGCCGGTTCACCGCCATCATGGGCCCGTCCGGCTCCGGCAAGTCCACCCTCATGCACTGCCTAGCCGGCCTCGACCGGCCCAGCGCCGGCACGGTGCGCATCGGCGACGCCGACACCGGCCGGCTCGACGACAAGCGGCTGACCCTGCTGCGCCGGGACCGGGTCGGCTTCGTGTTCCAGAAGTTCAACCTGCTGCCCGCGCTGACGGCCGAGGAGAACATCGTGCTGCCGCTGGCCATCGCCGGCCGCCGCCCCGACCCGGGCTGGCTGCGCCAGGTGGTCGCCGCCGTCGGGCTGACCGACCGGCTGCGGCACCGGCCCGCCGAACTCTCCGGCGGCCAGCAGCAGCGGGTCGCCGTCGCCCGCGCCCTGATCACCAAGCCGTGGGTGATCTTCGCCGACGAGCCGACCGGCAACCTCGACTCCCGCTCCGGCGCGGAGGTGCTGCGGCTGCTCCGCGAGGCCGTCGACACCCTCGGCCAGACCGTGGTGATGGTGACCCATGACCCGGTCGCCGCGAGCCACTCCGACCGGGTGGTGTTCCTCGCCGACGGGCGGCTGGTCCGCGAGCTGACCGCGCCGACCGCCGAGGCGGTCCTCGACGCCCTCGCCCGCCTCGACCCGGCCCCGGCCGGCGCGACGGGGGCCCGTCGATGATCCGGCTGACCCTGCGCCTGATGCGCGCCGACGCGCTGCGGCTGATGCTCTCCTCGCTGGCCGTGGTGCTCGGCGTCGCGTTCATCGCCGGCACCCTGATCTTCACCGACGGGATGGAACAGGGCGCGTACGACCGGGCCGGCACCTTCGACCGGCACACCGACCTCGCCGTGTACGCCGAGCAGACCCCGATCCCGCCCGCCCTGGTCGAGCAGGTGCGCGCGGTCGACGGGGTGCGCGCCGCCGACGGGGAACTGACCGGCACCGCCGGTGTGGTCGGCTCCGACGGCCGGCCCGTGCTCGGCTTCGCCGTCCTCGCCGCGATCCCCACCGACCCGGCCCTCCAGTCGTACGACGTGGTGGCCGGGCGGCTCCCGCAGCGCCCCGGCGAGCTGGTGCTCGACGCGCCGACGGTGGCCGAGGAGGGGTTCGCCCTCGGGTCGCCGGTGAGCGTCGGCGGCAGCGGGGGAGCGGCCCGCCCGTACACCCTGGTCGGCACTGTCGACGTGGCCGGCACCTCCCGGGACGTCGGCGGGCCGTTCATCGGCCTGGCCGGGCCCGACGCCCTCGACGTCGGCGCGGAGAAGGGCTACGGGCGGATCATGGTGGCCGCCGCGCCCGGCGTGCCGGCGGCGGAGCTGGCCGACCGGCTGGCGGCGGTGACCGGTGCCGGCGTGACCGTGAAGGACCGGCAGGAGATCCTCGACGCCGCCGTCGAGAACGCCGTCCGCGACGTGAAGCAGTTCAACCTGCTCCTGCTCACGTTCGCCGGGGTCGCCGTGGTGGTGGCCGGGTTCGTCATCGCCAACACCTTCGCCATCGTGCTCGCCCAGCGCACCCGGCGCACCGCCCTGCTGCGGCTGGTCGGCGCGACCCGGGGGCAGGTGTTCCGGGCGATGCTGCTGGAGGCGGCGGTGACCGGGCTGGCCGCCTCCGCGCTCGGGGTGGCCGCCGGGACCGGCCTCGCCGTCGGGATGAACGCGCTGCTGTCCGCGTTCGACGTGCCCGTCTCCTCCGGCGGGCTCGCCGTCACCGCGTCGACCGTGCTGACCTGCCTGCTGCTGGGCGCCGCCCTCACCGTCGGGGCCGCCGCCGTGCCGGCCTGGCGGGGCACCCGGATCGCGCCGGTGGCCGCGCTCACCGACGCGGCGGTGCAGCCCACCCGCCGGGCCGGCCGGGTCCGGCTCGCCGCCGGCGCGCTGGTCTTCGGCTCGGGGGTGGCCGCGCTGGTGGCGGCGGGGGCCAGCGGCCAGGTGCCGCTGGTCGCGGCCGGCGGGGTGCTCACCTTCTTCGGCATCGTGCTGTTCGGGCCGGTGCTGGTGCCGGCGCTGGTGCGGGTGCTCGGCTGGCCGGCACGCCGGCTGTTCGGGGCGACCGCCGGGCTGGCCGTGGCGAACGCGGTGCGCAACCCGCGCCGGATCGCCGCCACCGCCACCGCCCTGGTCATCGGCATCGGACTGGTGTCCGCGTTCGTGGTCGGGGCGGGCAGCGTCAAGGCCGGCATCGAGCGCGCCGTGGACCGGCAGATCGGGGTGGACTTCCTGGTCACCGGCATCGGCGGGGACCTGCCGCCGACCCTCGCGGCCGAGCTGGCCGCCCGCGTCGAGCTGGGCGTCGTGCACGAGCAGCGCAGCCGGATCAGCGGCGGGATCGAGCTGCGGGCCGCCCACCCGACGCTGGTCGGGCGCACCCTGACTACCGTGGACGCCGGCGACGCGGGCCGGCTCGGGCCGGGCCGGGTGCTGGTGCACCGGGAACTGGCCCGGGCGAAGGGCTGGGCGGTCGGCGACACCGTCACCCTCGCCGGCCGGCCGTTCGAGGTGGCCGCCGTCGTCGACGCCGAGGGCCCGTTGCTGGCCGGCAGCCCGGTCCCGGCCGGGCACGTGGTCGACGTGGTCGACGCCGACTTCACCCGCCTCTTCCCGGCCGAGCGCGGCTACCTCGTCGAGGTCGACCCGGCCGCCGGGGTGCCCGCCGAGCGGGCCCGGGAGGCCGTCGAGTCGGTGGTGACCCGCTACCCGACGGTGAACCTGATGGACCAGGCGGCGTACAAGAAGTCGCTCACCGGCACGGTCGACATGCTGCTGGCGTTCGTCACCGCGCTGCTCGGCCTGGCCGTGGTGATCGCGCTGGTCGGGGTCGCCAACACGCTGAGCCTGTCGGTGGTGGAGCGGACCCGGGAGAACGCGGTGCTGCGCGCGATCGGGCTGACCCGGGGCCGGATGCGCGCCATGCTCGCCGTGGAGGCGGTGCTGATGGCGCTGGTCGGCGCGGTGCTCGGGGTGGGCCTCGGCACCGGGGTCAGCGCCGGGGCGATGGCGGTGGTCGCCCGCATCGGCGGCGACTTCACGCTGGTCATGCCGTGGGGGCAGCTCGGGCTGATCCTCGCGGTGGCGGTGCTCGCCGCGCTCGCCGCGTCCGTCCTCCCGGCCCGTCGGGCCCTGGCCCGCCCGGTCGTGGAGGCCCTCGGCGCCGAGTGACGACGCGGGGTCCCCGCCCACGGGCGGGGACCCCGCGCGATCCCTCGTTCAGAGCCGCTCGACGGTCGGGCCGTGGCACCGGTTGCGGGTGTCGAAGACGTACCGGGCGTGCCGCACCACCAGGTCGTAGTCGAGGCAGTCGTGGTCGGTCACCACGACCACCGCGTCGGCCTGCCGGACCTCGTGCTCGGTCAGCCCGACCACGGTCACCCCGGCGGGCACGTGGTGCGGCTCGGCGTACGGCTCGACGGCGCGCACGTCCGCGCCGAGGGCCTGGAGGCGGCGGGCCACGTCGACGGCGGGGGAGTCCCGCATGTCCCCGGTGTTCGGCTTGTACGCCAGCCCGAGCAGCAGCAGCCGGGCCCCGCTGACCGCGCGGCCGACCCGGTTCAGCCCGCCCATGATCCGCTGTGCGACGTGCTCGGGCATCTCGTGGTTGACGTCGTTGGCCAGCTCGATGAACCGGAACTGCCGCCCCAGCCGCCGCTTGACCTGCCAGGACAGGTAGCACGGGTCGATCGGCAGGCAGTGCCCGCCGACCCCCGGCCCGGGGCGGAACGGCATGAACCCGAACGGTTTGGTCTCGGCCGCCTCGATCGCCTGCCAGACGTCGATGTCGAGGTGGTGGCTGAGCATCGTCAGCTCGTTGATCAACGCGATGTTGACCTGGCGGAAGGTGTTCTCGATCAGCTTGGTCAGCTCGGCGACCCGGGTGGAGTCCACCGGCACGGTCCGCTCGACCAGCCGCCGGTAGAACGCGTCGACCCGGTCGCGGGACTCCGCGTCGACCCCGGAGACCACCTTCGGGGTGTTCTCCAGCTTCCAGGTGGGGTTGCCGGGGTCGATCCGCTCGGGGCTGTAGCCGAGGTGGAAGTCGCCGGGGCTGGTCAGCCCGCTGGCCGATTCCAGCAGCGGCCGGAGCAGCTCCTCGGTGGTGCCCGGGTAGGTGGTCGACTCCAGGACCACCACGCAGCCCGGCCGCACGTACGGGCCGATGCCGACCCCGGCCTGCTCGACGAAGCTCAGGTCGGGGACGCCGTCGCGCAGCGGGGTGGGCACGGTGATCACGCAGACGTCGAAGCCCTCGGCGTCGGTGTACTCCGTGCTCGGCCGGTACCGGCCGCTGCCCAGCGCCCGGCCGAGCCGGTCGGTCGGGATGTCCTCGACGAAGGACTCGCCGGAGGCGAGCCGCTTGACCCGGTCGGCGTCGACGTCGAGGCCGACGACGTCCAGTCCCGCCTCGACCGCCCGCACGGCCAGCGGCAGACCGACGTATCCCTGGCCGATGACGACCAACTTCTCAGCGCTCACCCGCGCTCCCTCAGACGACGGAAAATGCATCCTCGTCAGCGTAAAGGGAGTATCTGCGTTTAAAGTCCGGTTTGGGGATGATGGGGCCGGTGGGAAAGCCGTGACGCCGGCCGGATCGGTCATCCGGCCCCGGGGTCGGTCGGTTCGTGGGGTCAGCCGTTCAGGGCGGGCGGGTCGGCGGGGGTGCTCGCCGTGGTGGGCGGCGGGTCGGCGGGGGTGCTCGCCGTGGTGGGCGGCGGATCGGCCGGGGTGCTCGCCGTGGTCGGGGGGTTGGCCGGCGCGCTCGTCGTCGGCGCGTTGGACGGCATCGGCGCGGGCGACCCGCTGGGCTGCGGGGTCGCCGTCGGGCTGGCCGGGGCCGAGCGGGTCGGGCCGGGCCGGTCGGTGCGATCCTCGTCGACCGCGGCCTCCTCGGTGGCGGCCGATCCGCCGTCAGGCGTCGGGACGGCCGCCGGGGCCGTCGGCCGGTACTTCGTCGCGGGGAGGTCCTCGTTCTGCGTCAACCCCAGGGCCGCGGTGAGCCCGGCCAACGCCACCAGCACCGCCGCGAGCGCGCCGAGCAGGGTGCCGCGCCGCCCGCCGCGCCGGGTGGAGGAGGGGGCGGGCCGCCGCACCGGGGTCAGGTCGTCGCGGGTGGTAGCGCTGATGCCCGGGGCGGCGGCGGGGCCGGCGGCCCCACGCAGCGGGACCGGCACGGTGCTGGTCGGCGCCGAGTCGTCCGCGATGGTGGCCCGCGCCGCCTCGGCCATCGCCGCGCCGGTGGCGAACCGCTCTGCCGGATTCTTCGCCAGGGCCCGGCCCACCAGCTCCCGCACCGACGCCGGGATCTCCTGCGGCAGCTCCGGCGGCTCGTCGTCCAGGTGTCGGACGGCCACCTGCAACGGGTTGTCCCCCGTGAACGGCGGCCCGCCGGTCAGGCAGCAGTACGCCACCGCGCCGAGCGCGTAGATGTCGGTGGCCCCGGAGACCGGCCGGCCGGCCGCCTGTTCGGGGGCCATGTAGAGCGCGGTGCCCGGCACCGCGTTGGCGCTGGTGATGCTCGTGACGTCGGCCGACCGGGCCACCCCGAAGTCGACCAGCACGACGGTGCCGTCGTCCTGCACCAGCAGGTTGCTCGGCTTGACGTCGCGGTGCACGATGCCGCCGATGTGCGCCGCGTGCAGCGCCTGCGCCGCCTGGGTGACCATCGACATGGTCTCGGCGACGCCGAGCTGCCCGGCCGCCTCGATCCGCCGGGACAACGGCTGGCCCTCGACGAACTCCATGACCAGGTAGTCGGCCCGCCCGCCGTCGGGCAGGTCGTCCTCGCCGCAGTCGTAGACCTGCACGATGCCCGGGTGCCGCAGGGCTGCCATGATCCGCGCCTCAGTCCGGAACCGGGCGATGAAGTCGGGGTCGGAGACCAGCGCCGGAAGCAGGACCTTCACCGCGACCTGGCGGCCGAGGATCTGGTCCGTGGCACGCCAGACGTCACCCATGCCGCCGGTGGCGACACGGTCGTCCAGGCGGTACCGACCGCTGAGCACGACTCCCGAAGACAACACGGCACTACCGTACCCAGAGCCGGCGCGGAGCACTTCTCGTGATCTGGCCCAATCGGATGGGCCGCCCGTGGCGACGAGGGCTGTGGGTGGGTCCCTATGTCGGATATTCTGTGACCATTTCGCGACAGTCGGTCATGGGGTCCGGCCCGGCGGGTCGGTCAAGCGGGCCGTGGCCTGCGTCAACCGGCCCACCCGCGGCCCTCGCGGGCGGGCGGTTGCGTCGGCTGGCCCCGGCACGTTGCATCGACACGCCGGACGCACGAGTTGAGAATTCTCACTCTTTTCCCGGCGGTCGGTGACTTGTTCACCCGACCCTCCACCCCTACCGAGCCATGGCGCGGAAGGAGGTCCGGCCGCCGCGAAACATCTGTTACGACAAGGCGAGCGGATTCCGTCTGCTAGACAGAGGATGGGGGCAGCATGGACGCCCGGAACGGTCACGGTCACGAAACGGCCGTCACCGGTGTGGTCGTCAGTCAACCAGCGCGGGAGGAATCGTCTCGTGGTGACATCACCGGAGCTGGACCGGAACATCCGATTGCTGGAGGCGGCCGACGCCGCCCGGCACATCGCCCGGATCTGCTTCAAGACCGGCCCGCCCACCCACACCGGCGTCGAACTGGAATGGACCGTGCACGACGCCGCCGACCCCGCCCTCCCCGTCGACCGGGAACGGCTGCTGGCGGCGCTGGGGCGACACAGCCCCGTCACCATCGACGACTCCAGCCCGGCCGCACCGCTCCGACACGGCAGCGCCGTGACCGTCGAGCCCGGCGGCCAGCTTGAGTTATCCACCCCGCCGCGACCCTCGATCACGGGGCTGATCGAGGCCACCGACGCCGACATCGCCCAGGTCACCGGCCTGCTCCGGGCCGCCGGCCTGGCCCTCGGCCGCACCGGCATCGACCCGTTCCGGGCACCGCGCCCGGTCGTCGACACCCCGCGCTACCGCGCCATGCGCTGCGTGTTCGACCGGTGCGGGCCGGCCGGCCGGACCATGATGTACAGCACCGCAGGCCTCCAGGTCTGCCTCGACGCTGGCGAACCGGCCCAGGTGGCGGCCCGCTGGGCGGCTGCGCACGCGGTCGGCCCGCCCCTGCTCGCCGCGTTCGCCACCGCCGGCCGGCACGCCGGGCGGCGCACCGGCTGGGCGTCCGCCCGGATGGCGGCCTGGCTGGCCATCGACCCCGCCCGCACCCGGCCGGTCTGGTCCCCGGCCCGGCCCGACGCCGACCCGGTGGCGGCCTGGACGGCGTACGCGCTGGCCGCGCCGCTGCTCTGCCTGCGGGACGACGCCACGGACTGGACCCCGCCGCCGGGGGTGACCTTCGGCGACTGGCTCGCCGGTGCGCTGCCCCGCCCGCCCACCACGGACGACCTGGACTACCACCTGAGCACCCTGTTCCCGGTGGTCCGGCCCCGGGGGTACCTGGAGATCCGCTACCTGGACGCCCAGCCGGGGCCGGACTGGCGGCTCCCGCTGGCCGTGCTGGCCGCGCTCTTCGCCGACCCCGGCACGGTGGCCCGCGCCGCGAGCGTCGCCGCCCCGGTGGCCGACCGGTGGGCCGCCGCGGCCCGGCACGGGCTGGCCGACCCCCCGCTGGCGCGCGCCGCCGCCGGCCTGCTCGACCTGGCGCTGGCGGCCCTGCCCCGGCTCGACCTGCCGGCCCCGCTGCACGACGAGACCACCCGCGCACTACTGCGGCGACTGGCCGCCACGGAGAGGGGACCGAGGTGACGACCATCCACGAACTCGGCACGGAGCGGCTGCGCGACCGGATCGCCGCCGAGCTGGAGCGCACCCGGACGCGGACGACCCTGCTCACCGAGGCGGTCGACGACGCCGACCTGATGCGCCAGCACTCGCCGATCATGTCCCCGCTGGTGTGGGACCTCGCCCACGTCGGCAACCAGGAGGAACTCTGGCTGGTCCGGGACGTCGGCGGGCGCGAGCCCGTCCGCCGGGACATCGACGACCTGTACGACGCGTTCAAGCAGCCCCGCAGGGACCGCCCGGCCCTGCCGCTGTTGCCGCCCGCCGAGGCCCGCGCCTACCTCGCCACCGTCCGGGACAAGGTGCACGACCTGCTCGACCGGATGCCGTTCACCGACCGGCCGCTGGTCGCCGACGGGTTCGCCTTCGGCATGATCGTCCAGCACGAGCAGCAGCACGACGAGACCATGCTCGCCACCCACCAGCTCCGCCTCGGCCCCCCGGCGCTGCACGCCCCGCCCCCGCCGGAGCCGCGCGCCCGGGTCGCCGACGAGGTCCTCGTCCCGGCCGGCGAGTTCACCATGGGCACCTCCACCGACCCGTGGGCGCTGGACAACGAACGCCCCGCGCACACCGTCCACCTGCCCGCGTACGTCATCGACGCCGCCCCCGTCAGCAACGGCCGGTACGCCGGGTTCATCGCCGACGGCGGCTACGACGACCCGCGCTGGTGGAGCGAGGCCGGCTGGCGGCACCGCACCGACGCCGGGCTGACCGCGCCGATGCACTGGCGACGCGACGGCGGCCGGTGGGCGTACCAGCGGTTCGGCCGGTGGTCCCCGGTGCGCGCCGACGAGCCGGTGGTGCACGTCTGCTGGCACGAGGCGCAGGCGTACGCCGCGTGGGCCGGCAGGCGGCTGCCCACCGAGGCCGAGTGGGAGAAGGCCGCCCGCTGGGACCCGGTCACCGGCCGGTCCCGCCGCTACCCGTGGGGCGACGAGGACCCGACCGCCGAGCACGCCAACCTCGGGCAGCGGCACCTGTGGCCGGCGCCGGTGGGCGCGTACCCGGCCGGCGCGTCGCCGCTCGGGGTGCACCAGCTCGTCGGCGACGTCTGGGAGTGGACCGCCAGCGCCTTCCGGGGGCACCCCGGGTTCGCCGCGTTCCCCTACCGGGAGTACTCGGAGGTGTTCTTCGGCGAGGACCACCGGGTGCTGCGCGGCGGGTCCTTCGGCACCGACCGGGCCGCCTGCCGGGGGACGTTCCGCAACTGGGACTACCCGATCCGGCGGCAGATCTTCAGCGGCTTCCGCTGCGCCCGCGACGCCCGGCCGGAGGAGTCCCACCGGTGACGCCGTACCCGGCGGCGACCGAGCCCCGACGGAGGTCCGGCGGGGTCGTGGGCCCGTCCGGCGGGGCCGCCTGATGTGTCGGCACCTGGCGTACGTCGGGCCGCCGGTGAGCCTGCGGGCCCTGCTGTACGACCCGCCGCACTCCCTGGTGCGACAGTCCTGGGCGCCCCGGGACATGCGCGGTGGCGGGACGGTCAACGCCGACGGCTTCGGCGTCGGCTGGTACCCGCCCGGCGGCGGCGAGCCGCTGCGCTACCGGCGGGGCACGCCGATCTGGGGCGACGTGACGCTGCCGGAGCTGGCCGCGGCCACCACCAGCGGCGCGGTGCTGGCCGCCGTCCGGTCGGCCACCGTCGGCATGCCGGTGCTCGACACCGCCGCCGCCCCGTTCGCGGAGGGTCCGTGGCTGTTCAGCCACAACGGGGTGGTTCGCGGCTGGCCCGACGCGGTGGCCGGGCTCGCCGGCCGGCTTCCCGTACGCGACCTGCTCACCCTCGACGCGCCGACCGACGCCGCGCTGCTCTGGGCCCTGGTGCGGCACCGGCTGCGCGCCGGGGACGACCCGGCGCGGGCGGTCGCCGACACGGTGACCCGGGTCGCGGCGGCGGCGCCCGGGTCCCGGCTCAACCTGCTGCTCACCGACGGGCGGACCGTCGTGGCCAGCGTCGCCGGCCACGCGCTGTCGCTGCGGCGGACCCCGGGCGCGGTGCTGCTGGCCTCGGAACCGCACGACGACGAGCCCGGCTGGCAGGCGGTGCCGGACGGGCGGCTGGTGGTCGCCACGACCGCCGGGGCCCGGGTCGAGGCCCTGGCCGTCGACCGCCCCGCAGGTGGGGAAACGACTGAGTGACGGAGGAGGAGACCCGATGAGCGTCGAGCCGCTGGAGATCTACCTGGAGGAGCAGGACCTCGGCCGGGGGCTGCGGGAGGACGTACGGACCGGGCTGACCGCGGCACCGAAGTGGCTGCCGCCCAAGTGGTTCTACGACGCCCGGGGCAGCGAGCTGTTCGAGGAGATCACCCGCCTGCCGGAGTACTACCCGACCCGGGCCGAGCGGTCCGTGCTGACCGAGCGGGCCGGCGAGATCGCCGAGCTGACCGGGGCGAAGACCCTGATCGAGCTGGGCTCCGGCTCGTCGGAGAAGACCCGGCTGCTGCTGGACGCCTTCACCCACCATGGCGGGCTGGGCACCTTCGTGCCGCTGGACGTCTCGGTCAGCGCCCTGCGGCAGTCCACCGAGCAGATCGCCGCCGATTACCCCGGGCTGCGGGTACGCGGCATCGTCGGGGACTTCACCCGACATCTCGACCGGCTGCCCGCCGGTGGACGCCGACTGGTGATCTTCCTCGGCGGCACCATCGGCAACCTGCTCCCCGCCGAGCGGGCCGGCTTCCTCGCCGCCATGCGCGCGGCCCTGGAGCCCGGCGACTGGCTGCTCCTCGGCACCGACCTGGTCAAGGACCCTGCGGTGATCGTCCCCGCGTACGACGACGCGGCCGGGGTGACCGCCGAGTTCAACCGCAACGTGCTGCGGGTGGTCAACCGGGAGCTGGGCGCCGACTTCGACCCGGAGGCGTTCACCCACGTCGCGCTCTGGGACCCGGAGCGGGAGTGGGTCGAGATGCGGCTGCGCGCCGAGCGCCCGCAGCGGGTCCGGGTGCTCGATCTGGAGGTGGCGTTCGCGGCGGGGGAGGAGCTGCGCACCGAGGTGTCGGCGAAGTTCCGCCCGGAGCGGATCGCGGCGGAGCTGGCCACCGCCGGCTTCACCGCCGAGGAGTTCTGGACCGACGCCGACGGTCTGTTCGGCGTGACCCTGGCCCGCGCCGACTGAGCCCGCCCCCGCCGGCCCGACGCGGGTGACGCAGTCCACCCGGCGTCGCCCCCTGCCCCGCCGGTCGGCTAGGCTGCCGGGGCGAAGGGGAGTAGCCCTCAATGTCGTGGTCGACATACTGGTGCGTCACGCATCCGGCCACGCGGCCCCACCGTCAGGTGAGGCGGGCGAGACCTTCGACCCAGGCTGTGCACAACGGCCGGGTCGAGGGCGCCCCGACACCCCGGCCCGGCACCATCGGGAAGGGTGTCATGGAAGGTTTCCTCGTCGCGCTGGTCGTCAGCTTCGGCGTCATCTTCGTCGCCGAACTGGGCGACAAGTCCCAGCTCATGGCGCTGACGTTCGCCACGCGGTTCAAGACGGTCCCGGTGCTGATCGGCATCACGATCGCCACCGCCCTCGTCCATCTGGCCTCGGTGGCCATCGGTTACGGGCTGGGTGCCGCCCTGCCCACCGGCTGGATCTCCCTCGTCGCCGGCATCGCGTTCCTCGGCTTCGGCGCGTGGACGCTGCGCGGCGACAAGCTCACCGAGGAGGAGAAGCGCAAGGCCGAGCGGAGCGGCAAGTCCGCCGTCATCGCCGTCGGCGTCGCGTTCTTCCTCGCCGAGCTGGGTGACAAGACGATGCTGGCAACCATCACCCTGGCCACCAAGTACGGCTGGTTCGGCACCTGGCTGGGGTCGACGATCGGCATGGTGGCCGCGGACGCGCTGGCGATCCTCGTCGGCCGGATGCTCGGCCGGCACCTGCCGGAGCGCGCCATCCGGTACGGCGCGGCGGTGCTCTTCGCCATCTGCGGTCTCTGGCTCATCTTCGAGGCCGTCGCCGAGCTCAACTGATCCCGACTACCGCCTGCCGGGGCGGGTAACGGCCCGGGGTGAGGTGGGAGGAATTCCTGCGCCAGGGCGACCAGGTCCTGGTCGCCCTGGTGGAGGTCATCGGCGCGTTGGTGATCTTCGTGGGCGCGTTCTGGGCGGCGCTGCGGTTCGTGGTCGAGGGACTGCGCCACCGCAGCGCCGCCGTCTTCACCCCTATCCGGCTCTCCTTCGGCCGGTTCCTTGTCCTCGGGCTGGAGTTCCAGCTTGCCGCCGACATCCTGCGCACCGCCGTGTCGCCGACCTTCGGCCAGATCGGCCAGCTCGCGGCCATCGCCACCATCCGGACCGCGCTGAACTTCTTCCTGCGTCGTGAGATAGCCCAGGAGCAGCGACAGGTGACCCTGGATCGATGACCGCGCCACGCCCGCCAGGTCGAGCCGGTGTCGGGTCGACAAATCCGTAGCGCGCTGCGCCGAAGACGATCACGGCCTACCGTGGGCCACGGGAGACAAACCGGAATAAATCGGGAGGATGACGGTATGAGCCGGCACGACGAGCCCAACGAGTACGGTTTCGCCGGTGGCGCCACCGCGCCCCAGCCGCAACCCGGCGGGCGGCCCGACGAGCAGGACCTTGCCGAGGAGGTGGCCGTCCCGGGCGACGACCTCACCGAGCCGTTCAACGAGGCGATCAGCGACGAGACCGAGCAGTCCGAGGAGGACGAGCCGGCCGATCGCCGACGCTGAGTCCACGGTGGGGGCGACGGCAGCCGGCCGCCCCCACCGCCGTACCCGGGGAGCGGGCCCGCCGCGGTCGCGAGGGCCGCCGCCGCCCGCCCACGGGCCCCTCGCGTCGGTTGTCCGCCGCGTCGCACGTCACTTCCCGGGTCCCGGGGCAGTTGTTCCGAACGCATTCGGCGATGCGGTGCGGCCATTAATGGTGATATCTGGCTGAGTGAACCGTTTGCGGCGTTTTGACCGCTTACATCCTCTACAGTCGGTGGAACCGAATGCGCTGGGTGGGGGGTGTCGGAGCCGGTGACCGCCCCGTGACTGCTGAGGAGCTCTTGTGCTTGACAAGTCGACCGCACGGACCGGACGGGGGCTTCCCGGCTGATGGACGTTCGTGATTACCTCCGGGCCGTCCGACGCAGCTGGTGGCTGGTCCTGCTCGCCGTCATGGTGGGCCTCGGCGTGGCCGCTCTGGTCACGGTCCAGACGAAGCCCCGGTACGTCGCCTCGGTGACCTACTTCGTCACCGTCCCCAATCAGGGGGTCAGCGAGGCGTACCAGGGCGGCATCTTCATGCAGCAGCGCGTCAAGTCGTACGCCGACCTGCTGAAGAGTGACCGGCTGGCGCAGAGCGTCGTGGCGAAGAACCCGCTCGGGCTCACGGCGGAGGAGGTGCAGGCCAGGATCGGCGCCAGCACCGTCCCCGACACCGTCCTGTTGCGCGGCACGGTCACCGACACCGACGCGACGCGGGCGCTGCGGCTGACCGAGGCGGTCTCCGCCCAGTTCGTCGAGCTGGTCAAGGCGGTGGAGACCCCCCCCGAGGGGCGGACCGCCCCGATCAAGGTGGAGGTGATCAGCGGACCCAGGGTCAGCTCCGTGCCGGTGTCGCCCAAGCCGCCGTTCAACCTTTCCGTCGGCGGGCTCGCCGGCCTGCTCGTCGGCATCGGACTGGCCGTGCTCCGGACCCGGTTCGACAACCGGCTGCGGGACGCGGTCGGCCTCCAGCGCGCCACCGGCAGCCCGCTGCTCGGTGAGATCCCGTTCGACCCCGCCGCACGCACCGCGCCGCTGATCGTCGGGGACGCGGCCAGCTCGCCGCGCGCCGAGGCGGTCCGCAAGCTGCGGACGAACCTGCGCTTCGTCGACGTCCACGAACCGGCGCGCGTCATCGCCGTGACCAGCGCGTTGCAGGGGGAGGGCAAGACCACCCTCTCCTGCAACCTGGCCATCGCGCTCGCCGAGGCCGGCTGGCGGGTCGCGCTGGTCGACGCCGACCTGCGCCGGCCGAAGGTGGCCGAGTACCTGAACCTGGAGGCGAGCGTCGGGCTGACCGACGTCCTGCTGGGCGACGTCAGCGTGGGGGACGTGGTGCAGCGGTGGGGCGACAAGTCCCTGCTGGTGCTGCCCGCCGGGTCGGTCCCGCCCAACCCCAGCGAGCTGCTCGGCTCCAAGGCGATGGCGGACCTGCTGCTGGTGCTGCGGGAGTCGGCGGACATCGTCGTCATCGACACCGCCCCGCTGAGGACCGTCACCGACGGCGTCGTCGTGGCCGTCCAGGCCGACGGGGCGCTGATGGTCAGCCGGTACGGGCGCACCGACCGCGGCCAGATCGCCGCCGCCGCGCAGGCGCTCCAGTCGGTCTCCGTCCGGATGCTCGGCTGCGTGCTCAACATGGCCAAGCTCGGCCGCGCCGAGACCGACCAGTACGAGAGCTACCGGATCGACGTACCCCCCGCGCCCGCCGCCGCCCCGGCCGAGCGGATGGGCCCCCCGGCGACCGCCACCAGCAGCGGGTTCTTCGGTCAGGAACGGGCCGCCGACCCGACGCAGGAACTCACCCGGCTGCGTCGATGAGCGCCGCGACCGGTGTCAACGACCGCTCGATCTCCTGCGCGCAGCGCCGGAAGTCCGCGGGCGTGCCACCGATCGGGTCGCCGAGGTCGTCCTCGGCCGTGCTGGTCGGCTGCAACCGTCCCCGGGCCTGGGCCGCCGCCCGCGCCGCCGCGCGCAGCGGCCCGGCGTCCGTGGTGTCCGGCGCGTCGGCCAGCCCGGCGAGCCGGCCGAACTGGCGCAGGGTGAAGGTGCGGTGCAGCGCGGCGGGAGCCAGCGACACGCAGGCCGCCCGTTGGCGACGGGTCGCGGTCAGCACCAGCGCGGCGTCGGCGAGCTGGCCGGCCGTCAGCGCCCGGCTGCGGAACGCCGCCGGGTCCCGGCCGGTCCCGGCGGCCACCTGCGCCGCGTACGGATGCATCGGCCGGCCGTCGACGGCGGCCGTGCCGGCGCTGGCCACCTCGACCGGCAGCTTCGCCAGCAGCCAGCCCGCCAGGTACTCGGCCATCGGCGAGCGGCACAGGTTGGCGTGGCAGACGAACAGGATCCGGTCGGCCATCGGAGACTCTCCCAGCGGTCTGGGCGCGCGGCGGCCTGGCACCGTGCCGGCGCCGGTGGGCAGCGCGCTGCCGGCATCGTATGCAGGTGTCGCCACGCAGGGTGGCTGCGCCGCGCCGGAAGGTGACCTCCGGGGTGGGGGTGTCCGGTGAGGATCGGCATCCTGGCGTACCACTTCCCGCCGGAGCCGGCGTTCATTTCCGGCAGCCTCGCCGAAGGGCTGGCGGCCCGCGGCCACGAGGTCCGCGTGCTGACCGGCTTTCCCGACTACCCGGGCGGCCACGCCTATCCGGGCTGGCGGCAACGGTGGCGCTACGAGAGCCGCAGCGAGCGGCTGACCGTGCGTCGGGTGCCGCGGTGGACCGGCGGGGACGCCTCCGTCCGCGCCCGGATGGCGAGCTGGCTGTCCTTCGCCGCCAGCGCCGGGACGATCGGCCGGGGGCAACTCGCCGGCGTCGACGCCCTGTACGTCCACCAGCTGCCGCCGACGACCTTCGCCGCGCTCGGGCTGCTGCGCCTGCTGGGCGCGGTTCCGACGCTGCTGCACGTCCAGGACGTGCACCCGGAGCTGCCCGGGCCGGCGGAGGCGGCACGGCCCTGGGCGGGCCGGATCGCCGCCGCCACCCGGCGGCTCTACCGCTCGGCGGACCTGGTCGCGGTGGCGGCCCCCGCCATGCGTGACCTGGTGGTCGCCGGCGGTGCCGACGCGGACCGGGTGCGGGTGGTGCTCAACTGGACCGACGAGCGACTGTTCCACCCCGCCGAGCCGACCCGGGAGGCCCGCCGGCTGGTCCGGGGCGACGGCCGCTGCGCGGTGATGTACGCCGGCACCATCGGCGCCCGGCAGGGCCTGGAGACGGCGGTCCGGGCCGCCGCCCCGCTGCGCGGCACGATGGACCTGGTCCTGGTCGGCTCGGGCCCCGACGAGGGTCGGGTGCGCGGGCTCGCCGACGAGTTGGGGGCCCGCAACGTCCGGTTCGTCGCGCGTCGGTCACCGCTGGAGATGTCCGACCTGTACGCCGCCGCGGACTACCAGCTGGTGATGCTGCGCGACCTGCCGGAGCTGCGCGGGAGCGTCCCCGGCAAGCTCCAGGCGGCGTTCAGCTCCGCCTCGCCGGTGGTGGCCTCCGCCGGGGGCGACACCGTGGAGATCGTGGAACGGGCCCGGGCCGGGCTGTCCTGCCCGCCCGAGGACTGGGCCACCCTGGCCGACCGGTTCTGGCTGGCCGCCACGATCCCGACGCCGGCCCGGCTGGAGATGGGGCGACGCGGCCGGGAGGCGTACCTGCGCGACATGTCCACGCGCGGCGGGGTGGACCGCGTCGAGGAGCTGCTGTACGAGGTGGCCGCGCTGCGCCGCGGTTCGGACTCGACGGAAGAAAACTCTCGTACGGGACTCGAAAGCTAAAAAAGCGCGATACAGCCACGCGGCCTGCGTCATGCGTGCTAGAAAACGATGAATCGTCATTTCTGTCCGCTTTTCGACGGGAGAAGGTGTGAGCGAAACTGTGCGGCCCCACCGCCGTCGGCGGAGACCCCGACGGCGTACCAGGGCCCGGGTACGCCGCGCCCTGCTCACCGGCCTGATCGTCGGCTCGCTCGTCGCGCTCGGCGGCGGCTGGGTCGGCTTCCGTGGCTGGCAGGCCCGGGCCCACCTGCTCAACGCCGCCGGGCTGGCGCGGCAGCTCAGCACCGAAGTGGTCGGGGGCGACGCCGATCGGGCGCAACGCACCCTCGCCGCGCTCCAGGATCAGGCCGCCGCGGCCCGCGACGCCACCGCCGACCCGGGCTGGTGGGTCGGGCGGCACACCCCGTACGCCGGGGACGACCTCGCCGCGGTCCGCGAGATCGCGGTGGCCGTCGACGAACTCGCCCGGGACGCGTTCCCGGCCCTGCTGCGCACCGACCTGTCCACCCTGCTGCCCGGCAAGGGACGGCTGGACGTCAACCAGCTCCGGGCCGTCTCGGCCCAGCTCGCCGACACCGACGACGTCGTCCGGCGCACCAACGCCCGGCTCGCCGCCGTGCCCACCACCGGACTGGTCGACCAGGTCCGACAGGCCGTGACGGACCTGCGGGCCGAGACCGATCGCCTGGCCGCCCTGACCCGGTCCGCCGACCAGGCCGCCCGCCTGCTGCCGAACCTGCTCGGCGCGGACGAGCCGCGCAGCTACCTGCTGGTGTCGCAGAACCCTGCCGAGCTGCGGGCCACCGGCGGCATGTTCGGCGCGTACGCGGTGATCAAGGCCGAGGACGGCCGGCTCCGGATGGGCGCACAGGACGCGGCCAGCAGCCTGGGCCGCTTCGACCTGTCCGCGAAGCTGAGCACCGAGGTCCGCAACCTCTACACCGATCTGGTCGGCACCTACCCGGCGGACGTCAACCTGACCCCGCACTTCCCGACCGCTGCGGCGCTCTTCCGGGAGATGTACCGCAAGCGCAGCGGCACCACGGTCGACGGGGTGCTCGCGGTCGACCCGGTGGTGTTGTCGTACCTGCTCAAGGCCACCGGGCCGGTGCCCGTGCCGGGCAACGCCACGCTGGTCAGCGACAAGGTGGTGCACACCCTGCTCTCCGACTCGTACCAGCGGCTGGACCTGGCCCGGCAGGACGAGTTCTTCGCGGCCTCCGCTGCGGCGGTGTTCAACACCTTCTTCACCCGGGAGGTCGACCCCCGGGCGTTGCTGTCCGCACTGGACCGCGCCATCGTCGAGCGGCGGATCCTGTTCTGGAGCGCCCACCCGGCCGAGCAGCGGGTCATCGCCGGCAGCCGGTTGGGTGGGGCGCTGCCCGAGCAGGAGAACGTTCCCACCGTCGGCGTGTTCCTCAACGACGGCAGCGGCGCGAAGCTCGGCTACTACCTGCGGCCGTCGGCGACCCTGACCGTGGGGCAGTGCCGCCCCGACGGCCGGCGGCAGCTACGGCTGAGCTTCACGCTCCACTCGACCGCGCCCCCCGGCGGGCTGTCCCCCTCGGTCCTCGGCCTCGGCCTGGCCGGAAATCCCTACACCGCCCGCACCCTGGTCTCCGTCTACAGCCCGGCCGGCGGCGCGGTGCTAGCCAGCCGGCTCGACGGAGCCGACCTGCGGGTCGGCAGCGGCCTCGAACGGCGGCGACAGGTCGTCATCGCCAACGTCGAGGTACGCCCCGGCACCACCCGGACCCTCGATGTCGACGTGCTGACCGGCAGGACCGACAGCGGAGACGCCGACCTCTGGCTCACCCCGACCGCCACCCCATGGACCACCCAAGTTGAGTCCGCACCACACTGCGAACAGTAGGAGGGAACCAATCATGCGGCTATCCCGCATCATCATGGCGCTCACGGTCGGCCTTGCCGTCGTGGCGGCGCCGACCGCGGCGGGGGCGGCGCAGCCGCAGCCGACACCGTCGCCGTCCGGCCCACAACAGCCGCCGCAGTACCCGCCGCAGCCCCCGGCGCTGACGGTCAACCCGTCGACGATCGTCCTCGGTCAGACCGTCACCCTGACCGGTGCCGGGTTCGAGCCGATCGAGTCCGTCGAGCACGTTGTGTCGACGACGCCACTCGCCGCCGGCCTGCCCGGTCAGGCGCCGGCCCGCCGCAGCGACGGCAGCACCGTCGCGATGGCTCCGGTGGCCTACCAGGCGGCGGCGCCGTTGCAGTTCACGGTGCAGGCCGACGCGGCGGGTAAATTCTCCGTTCGCTACACGCCGAGTGTCACCGGGCGGCTCACGTTCACGGCCACCGGCCTCGCCACGGGCAGGACTGCCACCGCGGCCCTGACCGTGCTCGTACGCCACGAGCCGACACCCACGCCGACCCGCAAGCCGCACGGAGGGCTGCCCGTGACCGGTGACAGCATCGGCACGCCGCTGGCCGTCGGTGGTGGGCTGGTCGGTGTCGGCGTGGTGCTGACGCTCGCCGGGCTGGCCTGGCGTCGTCGCAACCGCTTCGGCACGGGGTCGACGCGCTGACCGCTCTGAGCCGGGCAGTGCCCGAGCTATCGCGTGACGGTGCCCGCCGGGTTGTTCACCGGCGGGCACCGTCACGCGCGTTGCCGGCGGGGGCCTTCGACGTGGGTCGGGGCGGTCAGCGGTGAGTGGCGGCCCGGCGGCTGCGGTGGATGTCGATCAGGGCTGCGATCAGGGCGAACGCGATGATGCCGGCGGCCAGCAGCACCGAGTGCCGGAACGCCGTCGACCAGTTTCCGCCGCTGTCCGCCAGGGACGAGAAGAAGACCGCACCGACGGCGGCGATGCCGGCGGCGGAGCCGATCCGCTGACCGGTCTGGAGCATCCCCGCGCCGCTGCCCGCCTGCTCCACCGGCACCTGGGACAGGGTGAGGGTCTGGTTCGGGGCGATGACCAGGCCGCTGCCCAGCCCGGCGATCAGCAGCGGCACCGCCGTGAGCAGGGGCACCGAGCCGTGCGGGTCGCCGCGCAGCACGAACACCACCGCGCCGAGGCCGAGCACCACGGCGAGCAGGCCCACGGCGACCAGCGGGCGGCCGTACCGGTTGACGATCCGCCCGCCGAGCACGGACGCGGCGGCCGAGCCGAGGGCGAACGGCGTGATGGCCAGGCCGGCGATCAGCGCGCTGTAGCCGAGGCCGTTCTGGAGATACAGGGTGAAGATGAAGAAGATCGCGGTGAAGCCGGCGAAGTAGACCAGCGCGATCAGGGACCCGAGGGTGTACGAGCGGAACCTGAACAGTCGCAGGTCGAACAGCGGCGTCTCGTGCCGGGCGTACCACCGCTCCCAGAGGCCGAAGCCGGCGAGCGTGATCAGGCCGGCGGGAACCAGCGCCCACTTCCACGGGCCGTGCCACTGTTCCCGCTGCACCAGCGGCAGCAGCAGGAGCAGCACGCCGGCGGCCAGCAGCAGCACCCCGACCGGGTCGAGCCGGTGGCGGGACACGCCGCCGGACGGGCGGGCGGGCAACAGCCGCCAGCCGAGCAGCACCGCGACGATCCCCACCGGAACGTTGACGAAGAAGACCCACCGCCAGCCGTGCTCTTCGCCGCCCGCCTGGATCAGCAGCCCGCCGAGCAGCGGGCCGACCGCGGTGGAGATGCCGATCGTGGCACCGAGCAGGCCGAAAGGCCGGGCGCGTTCCGGGCCCCGGAACAACTGCTGGATCAGGCCGGTGACCTGCGGGTTGACGATTCCGGCGGCGGCGCCCTGCAGCAGCCGGGCGGCGATCAGCCACTCGGGCGAGCTGGCCAGCCCGGCCAGGGCGCTGGTCAGCGTGAACAGGGCGATCCCCAGGACGAACGCGTTGCGGCGGCCCCGGGCGTCGCCGAACCGTCCGGCCGGCACCAGCACCAGGCCGAAGGTGAGCGCGTACCCGGACAGGACCCATTGCAGGTCGCTCGGGGTCGCGCCGAGCGCCCGGTCGATGGACGGCACGGCGACGTTGACGATGCTCACGTCGAGCAGCGTCATGAAGGCGGCGACCAGGCCGACCCCGAGGGCCTGCCAGCGCCGTCGGTTGTCGACGTCGTCGGCCCCGCCGGCAGTATCCGTCGATCGGCCCGGTCGGTCCGGCCGTCCTGGGCTCATGGCGATGCCCTCCGTCGGCCGTCGATCACGTCTCAATGATCGCTACCCGGGCCCACGAGGGGCAAGCCGGGGCTTTCCGCCGGTTCACGCCATCTGGCGGGCACACCAGCGCGGGCCGAAGTCCAGCCCCGCCATCGGTGAATCCTCCCGGTGCAGGAGGTTCTTCTCGGTCAGCATGTGTAGCGGCCCGTGGATCTCGTCCTGGGCCAACCCCGACTCCTGCGCGATCATGTCGGGATAGGGAACCTGCCCACGGGCCTCCAGCGCGGCCACCGCCTGGTAGACCCGCTTCTCGACGTCCGACAGCCGTACCTCCTGCATGACTTCCTCCTCGGCGTGGCCGCCCGGCTGCGGGCGGGGACTGCGCCGCGCGGTTACCCGCCACCCCGCCGTTGATGCCAGCCCGATCGAGCGGTTCCCGCCGTCCCGTACCTCGCTGCGCCGCCCGGCCTTCCGACCGGCCGTGCCCTAGGCTGCATCCGTGATCATCTGGGACCTCGCTGTCGTCGGTGGCGGCCCCGCCGGGCTCTCCGCCGCCCACGCCGCGGCCCGCGCCGGCCTGAGTACCCTGGTCGTCGAGCGGGCCGCGCACCCCCGGTACAAGACCTGCGGTGGCGGCCTGATCGGCACCTCCCTCGCGGCGGTCGGCGACCGGATCGAC
This sequence comes from Micromonospora rubida, assembly GCF_009908295.1. Classification (GTDB taxonomy): domain Bacteria; phylum Actinomycetota; class Actinomycetes; order Mycobacteriales; family Micromonosporaceae; genus Micromonospora; species Micromonospora rubida. The sequence continues at coordinate 340,641 of NZ_JAAALO010000001.1, read as the reverse complement.
GTGCCGGCGCACGACCGGGTGGACCGGGTGACGTTCACCCGGGACGGGCGGCGCGAGTTCACCCGCCGGCACGCCGACGGCCCACTGGTGGCGATGGTGCGCCGCGACGAGTTCGACGACCGGCTGCGCGCCGCGGCGGTGGCCGCCGGGGCCGAGGTGCGCGAGCGGGTCGCCGTCCGCGCCCTGGAGCAGGACCCCGACGAGGTACGCCTGCGGCTCGCCGACGGCGACACCGTGCGCGCCCGTGCGGTGATCGGCGCGGACGGCTCCTCCGGGGTGACCGCCCGGCACGTCGGCGTCCGGTACCGGCAGGTCGACCTGGGGTTGGAGCTGGAACTGCCGGTGCCCGAGGAGGAGCAGCGCCGGTGGCGCGGCCGGCTGCTGCTGGACTGGGGGACGATCCCCGGCTCGTACGCGTGGGTGTTCCCGAAGGGCGACCGGCTCACGGTGGGGGTGATCGCCGGCCGGGGCGAGGGGGAGCGGACCCGGGAGTACCTGCGCGACTTCGTCGACCGGCTGGGCCTGTCCGGGGTGAACCCGGAACACGACTCCGGGCACCTGACCCGCTGCCGCGCCGATGACTCGCCGCTGCGCCACGGCCGGGTGCTGGTGACCGGGGACGCGGCCGGCCTGCTGGAGCCGTGGAGCCGGGAGGGGATCAGCTACGCGCTGCGTTCCGGCGCGCTCGCCGGGGCGGCGGTCGTCGAAGGCGACCTGGACGGCTATTCGCGCGCCGTCGATCGGGACCTGGTCCCGTCGATGCGGGCCGGGCACCGGCTGCTGGAGGTCTTCTCCCACCGGCCGGACGTCTTCCACGCCCTGCTGGCCACCCCGCCCGGGTGGCGGATGTTCGTCCGGTTCTGCCAGGGACGGGCGAGCTTCGACGAGACGCTGAACCGGGCTCCGGTGCGGGCGGCGCTGGCGCTGCTGGACCGGCTCCCGCCGGCCCGCCAGGTCCGTTCGACGCCGGTCGTGTCCCGCTGAGGCGGGCACGCCGACGTGCCCGGAACACCGGCCCTGCTGTTTCCGCGGTGCGAGGCTGCTGTCGGCCGGCAGGGTGTGGGCCAGGTAAGCAGCGCCCGCCCTTGGGTACCCGTTGGCGAAGGCGCGAGGCATGGACACCTGAATGATCGTCAGAAGACCGCGCCCTTATCCGGAATCCCGTCTTGCGAAGACCTTGACGGGGTCTCCGCGCCCCTCACCGAACGACGATGCGGAGCTATGATGTGGCATCAATGGCCCCATTAGCTCTCGTGCCCCAAGGCTGGTGACGTAGTTGCCTGGCAAGAAGTCAGCCACCCGACGACGGCCGGAGATTCGAGACAGCGAGTCGACCTCGCGCGACAAGTGGCTGTGGCGCACGCTCGTGACAGGTGCCATCACCGTGGTCTTCACCGTGGTCGGCACCCTGGGAACCACCGCCGGCCAGGAGTGGCTCGGCCTCGGTGGGGACAAGCCGACGCCGCCGCCTGCTCCTGCTGGCGATCCGATCAAAATCAACAAGATCACCCTCGTGCCCAGGGAGAACGACAACACCTGGGTGTTTCCCGGTGTGGTCAGCGCGCAGACCCTCGGGCAGATCAATGACGAGTTCCGAGCGTACGAGAAGAGCAGCCATGACATCATGCGCTCGCACGGAGGCGTCGAAGCTGGCGTCTCCACGGTAGAGCTGGAACTCGAGGGCAATCGCGTGAAGGACGTGCGGCTGACCAATATCGCCATCCGCCCGAACTGCCGTGAGCCGCTGACGGGCGCGATCTTCGACAACCCACCGGAGGGATCTGCGGAAACCGTCCAGATCGGTTACGATCTCGACCGCGATCCCGTTTTCGCACAGGAGTCCAAGACGAACGACGGTGATCTGCGGCCGCAGTTGACCGGCAACTATTTTGCCGACCGAAAATACGTGCTGAAGCTGGGTGAGCAGGCCACTTTTCGCCTTTCCGCCGTGACCGGCAGACGATACTGCGAATACGCCTTCGAGCTGGAGTACCTTGCCGACGGCAAACCCGAGTCGATGACCGTCGACAACCAGGGCAAGCCGTTCCGGGTAACGGCCCTGGTCGTCCAGGGCGGCCACCTCGACTGCTCCGCCTACCGACAAGTACACCAACCTTCAGAACGAGGTTGGACCAAGGTGTCAACTTCCTCCTCGTGCGGCGGGTGAGCGAACATGAGGCGCACCTCTCTGGCTGGGCTCAGCTGCGTGGCGGCAGTCCTTCTCGCCACGAGCACGGCCTGTTCGGCAGGTAAGACCCCGAGCGGGGCCGCGAACTCGCCAACTGCCCAGGCACCGAAGGACTTTCGAGTCACCCTGCTGTCGGAGCAGACGAACATCGCCCACGGTGTCGCCATGAGCAGTAACGGCGAACGCGCCCTTACGAGCTCCGTGGAAGAAATGGCCGATCCTCCGCACGGATCCGTGTCGCTCTGGGACCTGAGCGATCCGCTGCGCCCTCGTGCTTCGGCACTCGTAGCTGATCGCGGGGGCACGGCGCGCGAGGTGGCCCTGAGTGGCGACGGCAGACATGCGGCGACCTTCGACCTGCGGGGAGAGCTGACTCTCTGGGACCTCGCAGACCCTTCGCACCCGTCTCCCCGGAAACTGGCCGCCAAAGGGGTAACGTCACTGGCCTTGAACTACGACGGCCGCTATGCCATCTCCGGCGGCGACGAGGGCGTCCATTTCTGGGACCTTGCCAACCCGACCCAGGTGCGGAAAAAGATGCTCCTGGGTGTGGGCAAATACTCGACCGACTGGTACGAGGTGGCGATAAGTGACGACGCGAAACGCGCTCTGGTCAGCCACCAGTCCGGCAACGGCGATGGCGGCGTGATGGTTTACGACCTGTCGAACCGGGCCGACCCGGAGGGGTATTCGCTGATACGCAATGGCGGGTACTACTCCTCGAACACGGTTGCCCTCAGCGGCGACGGAAACACCGCACTCGTCGGCTACCACCAATGGACCACCTACAAGAATTTCGTCACCTACTGGGACCTGCGCACGTGGGACAAGACCGAACTGAGGCCGATGACCGGGTGGAAGATCGTCCCGGACACCAGCGGCGGCTCCGCGTTGCTGTGGGAGATCGCGCTCGACCACGACGGCAAACGCGCGCTCATCGCTCGACACGAAGTGCCTGCGCCGGAAGTCGAGCCGAACCCCCCACCCTCCGAAGTGCAGTTGTGGGCACTTGACACCCTGACTGGCTTTCCCCGGTTCCCTTCCCCCGGCTGAGCGGTTATCACCGCCGCTCACCTGAGGACACCCCGCGTGGTCGAGGGAGGCACCGGCTCGTGGTGCCTCCCTCGCGCGTTCTTCCCTTCGCCCCTGACGTGCGGGGCGCCGGGTCAGAAGACCGGCACGCCTTCGCGCACCAGCTTCCAGTTCGGCACGTAGAAGTCGGCCGGGTCGATGGTGCCCCGGGCCTGCGCCCAGTCGATGAGGAGCTGGCGGATCTCCTGCTGCGCGTTGTAGACCTGGGTCTTCACGATGCCGGGGAAGTTGCCGCCGCCGCTGCGCCGGTAGTTGTTCACCGCGACCACGAACTGCGCATCGGCGGCGACGGGGGTGTCGGTGCCGGGCAGGGCCAGGCGGGTGATCCGCTGGCCGACCGGCCTGCTGATGTCGATGTCGTAGTCCAGCCCGGAGAAGACGTCGTAGTTGTAGTCCGGGACGGCCGGGTCGCTGATCGTCGCCGGGTCGACCGGTGCGCCGACCGCGAGGGTGGTGAAGTACTTCGCCGAGTACTCCAGGTAGGCCCGCACCTCGGCGCCGGTGAGCACCACGGCCTCGAGGGTGTTGTCGAAGACGTACAGTCCGGCCACGTCGCGGATGCGCACGTCACCGGCGGGGAAGACGGCGGTGCGGCTGAACGGCGCCGCGATCGACAGCACGGGCAGCCCCGCGTACGCGGTGCCGGCCATGGCCGCCGTGACGACCTCGGTCTGGACGTGGTTGATGAAGTCCAGGATCGGGGTGTCCTGGTACCGCGACGCGGCGGCCGACAACTCCACGGTCGACTGGGCGACCACCGTGTTGACGTACGCGATGGTCTTGCTGTGCTGGCCGCGCACGGCCGCGAGCACCGCCGGGTCCTCGACCACCGTGTTGGTGTTCAGCATGGTGGCGCGCTTGGTGGTCACCTTCCAGCAGCCCCGCACCCGGGTGAGGGTGAAGTCCATCCGGGTCAGCCGCTGGCCCCACTTGGACGGCTCGGAGAGCAGCACCTGGGCACCGGTTTTCGCGTTCGTCACGAACTTCTCGACGACCTCGTTGTGCGCGTGGCCGAACAGGATCGCGTCGATGCCGGGGACCCGCTCGGCGATCATCGTGCACGGGTTCTCGTTCGGCAGCTCCGGGCCGTAGCTGGAGGTGCCGCTGTCGCCGCCGTGCGCGGAGACGATGACGACATCGGCGCCGCGCGCCCGCATGACCGGCACCCACCTGGCGGCGGTCTCCACCATGTCGGCGAAGATCAGCTTGCCCTCGACGTTGGACTTGTCCCAGATCGCCACGCCCGGGTTGGTCAGGCCGAGGATGCCGACCTTCAGCTTCGGCGCGCCGTGCCCGCCGAGCCGAACCTCCTTGATCACGTACGGCAGGTACGCCGGCTTGCCGGTCGCCTCGTTGACCGCGTTCGCGGCGAGGGCCGGGAACCCGAGCTGCTTGATCCACTTGGCGAGCAGGGGCAGGCCGTAGTTGAACTCGTGGTTGCCCAGCGTCACCGCGTCGTACTTCAGGATGTTCATCGCGTTGGCCATCGGGTGCGTCGCACCGGTGCTGGTGATCGGCTCCTGCTTGGCGTAGTACGTGGCCAGCGGCGTGCCCTGGATGGTGTCGCCGGAGTCGAGGACCAGGGTGGCTTTGCCCCGCCGCTCGGCCCGGATCTGGTTGACCAGGGTGGCCAGCTTCGCGACGCCGACGTCGTTGTGCTTGCTGTCGTCGTACTCGGCGTCGGAGTAGTAGTCCCAGTTGTACACGTTGCCGTGGGTGTCCGAGGTGCCCAGGATCGTCAGGTCCCAGGTCTTCGGGCCCTTGGGCCCGGCCGCCTGCGCGGGCACGCCCGCGATCAGGGGAGCGGTCGCGGCTGCGGCGGCGACGGCCAGCACCTGGCGGCGCGACGCGCCGGAGGAGGAGGTCATGGGGTGCCTTTCCAAGGGGGTGGGCGCGCCTCACCGGCGCCGTTGCGCACCCTAACGAGCCGACGGCCCGTACCCGGTCCCGGGGCCGTCAGCGGGGCCAGGCGGCCAGCCGGGCCCGCAGCCGCGCGACCTGCGCCGCGTCCAGGCCGTACCGGGCGAAGCGCCGGTCGGGCAGGCGGTCCAGGTAGCGGCCGGCGGCCCGGACGTCCTCCGGTTCCAGCGCCGGGTCGAGCTGCCGGGCCAGGCCGAGCAGCTCCGCGACCGAATAGTGGTCGAGGGCGGCCCCCACGTCGATGAAGTCCCGGACCTCCCGCCGGTTGACCAGCGCCGCCGTCTTGTTGGCCACCAGGTCGCGGATGTCCATCACCGGCCCGAGGTCCATCACCACCGGGCTGCGGTACCGGTCGAGCCGGGCCAGGCTCAGCCGGATCTGCCGGGTTCCCCGGCTCACCACGAAGTCCTTCATGTCCTGGTCGAACCCGGCGAACAGCTCGGCCAGGTCACTGTCCGGGTCCGCGTCGGTCACGCCGAAGCCGGCGCGCTCCAGGGCGGTACGCACGCCGGCCGCCGCCGCAGCGGCTGCTCCCTCGACGTCGGCGAAGAGGTCCACGTCCTCGGTGGGGCGGGAGAACAGCCCGTGCGCTGCCCAGGCGACGCCGCCACCGAGCACGAACCGGTGCCGGCCGGCGACCGACAGGGCCACCCGGGCGACCTCGCGGTAGAACTCGTCCGGCGGTGCGGCGTCGTTCACGCCGTGCGGAGGGCCCGGTCGTCCCGCAGGGCCCGGTGGCGGTGCTCCCACGCCGCGCGGACCCCACGGGGAAGGTTGAGCATGGGCCATACCTGGCGCAGCAGGTGACCGTTGACCAGCTTCCGCAGGTCGTCCGCGTGGGTGGTCTCGCGCAACACGTTCTCGTACATCCAGAGCAGGTCGTCCGGGTCGCCGAGGTCGAAGGTGCGGTGGGTGTTCCACATCAGGCGTACGGGCAGCTCGACGATCCCCCACGTGGGGCCGGTCAGCTCGGCCAGGGTGGGGGTGACGACGGCCGGGCGGCCCGGGCGGGCCAGGAAGGCCACGCCGGCCGAGGTGGGGGAGGCAACGCCCTGCATGGTGTCAGGGTAACGCCTGGTCCGGCTGTCGCGGCGCTCGTGCCGTCCACCCGTTTTCGTCGGTACGCACCCGGCCGGCCCCCGTGTCGGGGACCTGGAGTCGATCGTGCTGTCCGGTGCCTGCCCGTGGCGGACGTCTGGGGCGGATGTCCGGTTCGTGGTGACCGGGGGCACCCGGTCGGCGGAACATCGGCCGGCCCGGGGTCGTTACACCTGGCAGACGATCGAGTAGCGCACACCGCTACTGAACCGCCCGTGACCCCGTCAGGGAATGTGGGTCGGTGGCCGGTCGTTACACATGGTCCCGGCGCCACCAGCACCCCCCGGTGCGGTGAGCAGCCGGATGATTTTCCCCCTTTTTGATCTTTTGGGCGCCTCGACGTGGTGCTCACACCCCCGCCCCTTCCCCCTTGGGGTGGTGTGTGTGTCGACCCCCGATTGGAGTCACCCCCATGAACACGATCATGCGTAAGAGCGTTCTCGGTATCGCTGGTCTGGCCTTCGCCGGTGGTCTGGCCGCCGGTCCCCTGCATCACGCCGCCACCACCCCGACCGTTGAGTCGGCCGCCCCGGCCGCTGCCGTTGCCGTGCAGGCCGACAAGCCCGGTGTGGACAAGGGCAAGCTGATCCCGCACGGTGTGCAGGGTGAGCAGTCCAGCATCGACCTCGGTGACGAGGAGACCGCCAACGTGAAGGCGATCATCGCCGCCACGAAGAAGGCCGGCCTGGATGAGCGGGCGGCCGTGATCTCGATCGGCACGTCCCTGCAGGAGTCGAAGCTGGAGAACCTGGGTCACCTGGGTGACCGCAACGACCACGACTCGCTGGGCCTGTTCCAGCAGCGCCCGACGTCTGGTTGGGGCACCCCGGAGCAGATCACCGACCCCGAGTACTCGACCCTGGCGTTCCTGAAGGGGTTGAAGCAGGTCGACGGCTGGCAGGACATGCCCCTGACCGACGCCGCACAGACCGTCCAGGTGTCGGCCTACCCCGACGCGTACGCGCAGTGGGAACAGCAGGCCGCCGACCTCGTCACCCAGCACTGGAACAGCTGACCCCAGCACCACCGAACAGCCCACTGGCCGGGCCCTCGACAAGGGGGCCCGGCCAGTGGCGTCCACGGAGTTCGACCGGCGCGGCCCCCCGATGGAAGCCGCTGATGGAGGGCCCTTCCCTCCGGTCGGACAATGGTGGGTTATGGGCGAGGTGACGGGATGGGACGGCAGCGCCGGGGTGGTCGTACTGCCGGGCGGGTCGACGGTGCGCGGACGCCGGATCGGTGATCCGGCGTCGCCCGCCGACTTCGCGTTGCTGCTGGCACCGGGCCCGGCACCGGCCTGGGCGCACCGGCGGATCCGCTGGCCCGACTTCAGGGTGCCGCTGGACCGGGCCGACGCGCTGGACGCGCTGCGGGAGGCGCTGCGCCGGTCGCACGCGGGGGAGCGGGTGGAAGCGGCCTGCCTGGGCGGGCTCGGCCGGACCGGGACGGCGCTGGCGGCGCTCGCCGTGCTCGACGGGCTGCCGGCCGATCGGGCGGTGTCGTGGGTACGGGAGCACTACCACCCGCAGGCGGTGGAGACCCCCGGGCAGCGGCGTTGGGTGCGACGGGTCCCGCACTGATCCGCAGCGGCGCGGACTTCGGACTCCGGCCGGCGCGTTCGCGGGTATGTCGACGACGGGCCGGGCCCACCGTGGGCGCGGTGGACCCGGCCCGGACCTCACTGGGCGACGTACTCCCGCAGGTGGGTGGCGGTCAGGGTGTCACCGTGCGCGACGAGGTCGGCCGGGGTGCCGGTGAAGACGATCCGGCCGCCGTCGTGACCGGCGCCCGGGCCGAGGTCGATGATCCAGTCGGCGTGCGCCATCACGGCCTGGTGGTGCTCGATGACCACCACGGTGTTGCCGGCGTCCACCAGGCGGTCCAGCAGGGCCAGCAGTTTGTCGACGTCGGCCAGGTGCAGGCCGGTGGTGGGCTCGTCCAGCACGTAGGTGTGCGCCTTCTCGCCCATGTGGATGGCGAGCTTGAGCCGTTGCCGTTCGCCCCCGGAGAGGGTGGTCAGCGGCTGGCCGAGGCTGAGGTAGCTCAGGCCCACGTCGGCGAGGCGGTCCAGCACCGACCGGGCCGGCCCGCCGGGGAAGAAGTCCCGGGCCTCGGTCACCGACATGGCGAGGACCTCGCTGATGTTCCTCCCCCGCAGGGTGTACGTGAGGACCTTCGGGGTGAACCGGCGGCCCTCGCACTCCTCGCACCTGGAGGCCACTCCGGCCGTGATGGCCAGGTCCGTGTAGATCACCCCGATGCCCTTGCAGGCCGGGCAGGCGCCCTCGGAGTTGGCGCTGAACAGCGCCGGCTTGACCCCGTTGGCCTTGGCGAAGGCGGCCCGGACCGGGTCGAGCAGGCCGGTGTAGGTGGCCGGGTTGCTGCGCCGGGACCCGCGGATCGGGGACTGGTCGACGACCACCACCCCGGCGCGGCGGGGGAGCGAGCCGTGGATCAGCGAGCTCTTGCCGGAGCCGGCGACGCCGGTCACCACCGTCAGCACCCCGAGCGGCACGTCGACGCTGACGTCACGCAGGTTGTGCAGGTCGGCGCCGCGGATCGGCAACTGCCCGGCGGGCGGCCGGACCCGCTCGCGCAGGGTGACCCGGTGGTCGAGGTGCCGGCCGGTCAGGGTGTCGGAGCGGCGCAGCCCGGCGACGTCGCCGGTGTAGCAGACCCGGCCGCCGTCCGGACCGGCCCCCGGGCCGAGGTCGACCACGTGGTCGGCGATCGCGATGGTCTCCGGCTTGTGCTCCACGACGAGCACGGTGTTGCCCTTGTCGCGCAGCCGCAGCAGCAGGCCGTTCATCCGGGCGATGTCGTGCGGGTGCAGCCCGACCGTCGGCTCGTCGAAGACGTACGTGACGTCGGTGAGGCTGGAGCCGAGGTGGCGGACCATCTTCACCCGCTGCGCCTCGCCCCCGGACAGGGTGCCCGACTCGCGGTCGAGGCTGAGGTAGCCCAGGCCGATCTCGACGAGCGAGTCCAGCAGGTCGCGCAGGTTGGCCACCAGCGGCGCCACGGACGGATCGGTGACCGCCCGGACGAACGCGGCCAGGTCGCTGATCTGCATCGCGGAGCACTCGGCGATGTTGCGGCCGGCGATCCGGGAGGACAGGGCGGCCCGGTTGAGCCGGGCGCCGCCGCAGTCGCCGCAGGTCGCGAACGTCACGGCCCGCTCGACGAACGCCTTGATGTGCGGCTGGGCCGGCTCCTTGTCCTTGCTCAGGTACAGCCGGCGGACCTTGACGACCAGGCCCTCGTACGTGAGGTTGCCGCCGCCGATTTTCATCTTGGTGGCCGGCTTGTGCAGGAAGTCCTGCCACTGCTGGGGCGTGAAATCCTGGAGCTTGACGTCGGGGTCGAACAGGCCCGAGGTGACGAAGGCCCGCCAGTACCAGGAGTCGACCGCGAAGTTCGGCACCGTGATCGCCCCGTCGTTGAGCGACCGCTCGACGTCGACGAGCTCGTGCACGTCGAGGTCGGAGACCCGGCCCACCCCCTCGCAGGTGGGGCACATCCCTTCGGCGAGGTTGAAGCTGAACGCGCCGGCCGACCCGACGTGCGGCTGGCCGAGCCGGCTGAACACGATGCGCAGCATGGCGTACGCGTCGGTGGCGGTGCCCACCGTGGAGCGCGAGTTCGCCCCCATCCGCTCCTGGTCGACGATGATCGCGGCGCTGAGGTTGCGCAGCGAGTCGACGTCCGGCCGGGCCAGGCTGGGCATGAACGACTGGAGGAAGGCGCTGTAGGTCTCGTTGATCATCCGCTGCGACTCGGCGGCGATGGTGCCGAAGACGAGCGAGGACTTGCCGGAGCCGGAGACCCCGGTGAAGACGGTGAGGCGCCGCTTGGGGATGTCCACGGAGACGGACGCGAGGTTGTTCTCCCGGGCACCGCTTACCTCGATCATGTCGTGGCTGTCGGCGACGGTCCGAGTTGGCTGCTGCATGCGAACCCTTCGGTCGATCGTGGGCAGGGTGAACCCTGCCCGGCTGCTGCTTGCTGGGCCTGGCCGGTTCAATCATCTCATTGACTCCCACGTTGAGACTTTTCGCGACCATCTAGGGAAACAGCGACGGAAAGTCTCAAACAGCGCGTGAGTAGGATGGCGGACGCCCCGGCGGAGCGGCAGCCGGCGCGCGTGTGGTCCGCCCGTCGGCGCCGGATCCTGCCCGTTAGGGTGCTGGGCATGAGAGCTCCGGTGCTGGCCGCCGCTGCCGCCGTCCTCCTCGCCGGTGCCGTGCCGGCCGTTCCAGCCGCCGCCGCGCCGGCCTTCCCGGCGACTGCGGCGGCCTCCTCGACCACTGCGCCGGCCTTCCCGGCGACTGCGGCGGTGCCCTGCCCGAAGGCGGTGGCGCCGAAGGTGCCGCGCTCCCCGAAGCCGACGCCCCCGCCGTCGGTGCCGGAGCAGCAGGCGGTGGGCGGCGCGGCGCTGGCCGCCACGGGTCTCGCCGCACCGGCCGGGGTCACCCCGCCGCCGGCGGTCACCGCCACCTCCTGGCTGGTCGCCGACCTGGACACCGGGGCGGTGCTCGGCGGCTGCGGCCCGCACGGGTACGCCACCCCGGCCAGCGTGCAGAAGCTGCTGCTGACCGCCACCGCGCTGCCGAGGCTGGACCCGAAACAGCTGGTGACGGTCACCCACGCCGACCTCGACATCGCCCCCGGCAGCTCCGCCGTCGGCCTGCTGGAGGGCGGCCGCTACACCGTCGAGACGGTCTTCCTCGGGCTGCTGCTCCAGTCCGGTAACGAGGCGGCCAACGTGCTGGCCCGGCTCGTCGGCGGCCCGGCCGGGGCGGCCGGCGGGGTCCGGGCCATGAACGCCGAGGCGGCCCGCCTCGGCGCCCTGCAGACCCACGCCGTCACCCCCTCCGGGCTTGACGGCCCTGGCCAGTTCACCAGCGCGTACGACCTGGCGCTGATCGCCCGGGCCTGCTTCGCCGACCCCACCTTCCGCCGGTACGCGCTGACCGAGAGCACCCGGATTCCCGACCAGCCGGCGTTGCGGAAGAAGGGCTTCCAGATCCAGAACGAGAACCAGCTCATCTACCGCTATCCGGGGGCGCTGGGCGGGAAGACCGGCTTCACCGACTACGCCCGGCACACCTACGTCGGCGCGGCGCAGCGCGGCGGGCGTCGGCTGGTGGTCACCCTGCTCGGGGCCGAGCCCAGCCCGATGCGCGGCTGGGAACAGGGCGCCACGCTGCTGGACTGGGGCTTCTCGCTGCCCCGGGACGCCTCGGTGGGCCGTCTCGTCTCCCCGGGGGAGACGGCCACCAACGGCTCGCCGTCGGCGTCCGCTTCGCCCGGCCCGGCGGTCTCGCCCGCGCCCCGGGCGGTGGCCGCCCGCCGGGTCGCGGGCCCCGGCTGGGCCGCGTCGTGGCCGGTCGTCGCGGGCGCTGCCGCCGCTGCCGTCGTCGTGGCCGCGCTGCTTACCACGGCGCTCCTGCGTCGCCGGCGCCGCCGGGCCTGAGTTTTCCGCTGCCGGTGCCACGGGATTGGTGCCGGCGCCGCGCCGTGGCCGCCCGGGCCGGGGGAATCAACCCGCGTCGGGCGGGTAAGCGCGGGCGGTGACCGCGGAGCGCCGGGGGCGGATCGTCGTGGTGTCGGCCGATGTCAGCGCCGGCCACGACACGGCGGCCGCCGAATCGACGCGCCGGCTCGCCGACCAGGGTCTCGTCGTGGACCGGGCGAACTTCCTCGGCCTGCTGCCGCGCCCGGTGCGGTGGATCTGTCGGGGGGCGTACCGGGGCGGCCTGCGCTGGACTCCGTGGGGCTACGGCGTGCTGATCGCCGCCACCGGCTGGTCCCGGCTGGTGGCCGCCGTGCTGCGGGGGGCGCTCACGCCGCTGCGGGGACGGGCCCGGCGGGCCGGGCTGGTGGCCGAGGTGGCTGCCCGGCTGCCGGCCGTCGCCGCGTCCGAGGCGTACCACCGCAGGTCGGTGCTGGATGCGGTGGGCGAGGCGGTCGCGGTGCTGGCCACGGTCCTGCCGTCGATCCGCTGGACGGGCCGGCGGTGACCGCCCCTGTCGGACGTCCGCCGCGAAGGCGTCCACCGCGCTGATCGGCACGGCCGCCGTCGCGCTCGCCACCGCCCAGCGGGCGAGCCCGGCCGCCGCGCCCTGCTTCGCGTGTCGCCATCGACAGGGGTACCGCCGAATCCATAGACTGCGATCTTTCTGGATTCATCAGCCCAGGAGGACGCCCCGTGTCGAGGTCATCCCGTCGGCAGCCGTTCCCGGCCCACCCCCGCAGGACGCGCACGCTGTCCCGCCTTACCGGTGTCGCGCTGCTCGCCACCGCCCTGATCGGCGGCAGCGGCGTCGCCGCCGTGGCCGCCCCGACCGCCGCCCCGGGCGGCACGGTCCCGACCGCCGTCGCAGGCGGTGCGGCCTCGGCCGGTGCGGGCCCTGCGGCCGCCGCGCCGCCGAGGACGACCCCGGGCCCGTGCGCGTACACCGAGACGCCGGACGAGCCGGCCGCCCGGCCCGTCCCGCTGCCGCCCGACCCCCGGCGGACGCCGGGCCACGGCACCGTGCGGGTCACGCTGCGGACGAACCAGGGCCCGATCGGGCTGACCCTCGACCGCGAGCAGGCGCCCTGCACGGTGCAGAGCTTCCTGCACCTGGTCCGGCACCGGTTCTACGACCGCACCTCGTGCCACCGGCTGACCGCGTACCCGACGCTCAGCGTGCTCCAGTGCGGCGACCCGTCGGGCACCGGCGAGGGCGGGCCCGGCTACCGGTACGCCGACGAGCTGCCCACCGACCTGCCGCCCGCGCCGACGGACCCGACGGGTGTGCGCAAGGTGTACGCCCGGGGCATGCTCGCCATGGCCAACGCCGGCCCGGACACCAACGGCAGCCAGTTCTTCCTGGTGTACGCCAACTCGGCGCTGCGCCCCAACTACACCATCTTCGGTGAGGTGGACGCCGCCGGCCTGGCCACCCTGGACCGGATCGCCGCCGGCGGGATCGCCCCCACGGCCGAGGACCCGGCCCCGGTCGACGGCGCACCCGCGCTGCCGGTGGAGATCTGCCGGGCGGCCCGCAGGCTGTGACCCTCGGTCGACCCGCCGGCGCGGTGAGTGTCGGCGGGTCCGCCGGGCTTCACCGTAGAACGGCTCTGATGCTGCTACAACGGTGTGCATGGGACAGCTACGCCGGACGCCCCTGCCCGCCCCCCGCGCGCTGCCCGACCACCCACCCTCCCACCGCTGGTCGATCAAGAGGTTTATGCCGGGACCGGGGGTCAGACCTGACGCAAACCTCTTGATCACCGCAGTAGGGCGGGCGCGGGAGGGTGGCAGGGGAGCGGGGTGGCGGCAGCGGGTGGGCGGGGGGTTGGGTCGGGTCGTCGCCGGGGGTGCGTTGTTACTGGCAGGGTGCTCCGCGGCGGGGCCGTCTGCGCCGGGGCCGTCTGCGCCGGGGCCGTCTGTGGCGCGGCCGTCCGCGTCGGGGCCGTCCGCGTCGGGGCCGTCCGTGTCGGCGCCGTCTGCGGTGGGGTCGTCTGCGGGGGTGCCCTCGTCGGGCGGGGACGGTTCGCGGGTGCCGGGGGATTTTGTGGTGCTGTCCGATGTGGACCCGAGCATCGGGTCCGACATCCGCTATGCCACCGCGCACAACTTCGTCGGCCGGCCGATCGCCGGGTACCGGGAGCCCCTGTGCCTGCTTACCCGGCCCGCCGCCGAGGCGCTGAGCCGGGTGCAGCAGGCCGCCCGCGCGACGGGCCACAGCCTCAAGGTGTACGACTGCTACCGCCCGCAGCCGGCCGTGGACGACTTCGTGGCCTGGGCGAAGCGCCCCGGCGAGGAGCAGACGAAGGCCGAGTTCTACCCCGAGGTGGCGAAGTCGCGGCTGTTCGACGAGGGCTACCTCGGCGCCCCCACCGCGCACAGCCGGGGCAGCACCGTCGACCTGACCCTGGTCGACGACCCGCCGGCCGGCCAACGCCCCTACGTCCCCGGCGAGCCCCTGACCGCCTGCACCGCGCCGAAGGACGACCGCTTCCCGGACAACAGCGTCGACATGGGCACCGGCTTCGACTGCTTCGACCCACGCGCCCACACCGCCGACGGTCGGGTCACCGGAGCCGCCCGGGACAACCGCGAACTGCTGAAGCGGCTGATGGCCGACGGCGGTTTCACCAACTATCCGCGCGAGTGGTGGCACTACCGGTACGACGACGAGCCGTACCCCGAGACGTACTTCGACTTTCCCGTGGCCCGCCCGTCCCGCTGAACTGGGCGGGGCCCCGCCCGGCCGCCCGGCGGCTCCGGCGGCATCGGCACTAGGCTCGTCCGGCGAGCGCATCGCCCCTCGGCGGCCTCCGGTCCGCCGACCCCTGTGGGACCGGGACGTCGGCGACCGGAGAGGACCCGGACATGACCACCGAGCGGATCGGCCCGCCCCTGATCGCCGACGAGCGCGAGATGCTGCGCGCGTTCCTGGACTTCCACCGCGCCACCCTCGCCATGAAGTGCGCGGGTCTCACCGACGAGGAGCTGCGCCGGCAGTCGTCCCCGCCGTCCACGCTGAGCCTGCTCGGCCTGGTCCGGCACATGGCCGAGGTGGAGCGCAACTGGTTCCGCCGGGTGATCGGCGGCGAGGACGTGCCGCTGGTCTGGTCGGACGCCGGCGACTACCAGGAGGCGTACGACGCCCGCACCGCCGGCGCGTCCGAGGCGTTCGAGGCGTGGCGGCAGGAGGTCGAACACGCCCGGCGCATCGAGCGGGAGGCCGGGTCGCTGGACGTCGTCGCCCACAACCCCCGCTGGGGCGAGGACGTGTCGCTGCGCCTGGTGATGCTGCACATGATGCACGAGTACGCCCGGCACAACGGCCACGCCGACCTCCTGCGCGAGGCCGTCGACGGCTCGGTCGGCGTCTGAACCGCCGCTGCGCCCGGTCGGTTCTCGACGATTTCGGCCCCTCCTCGGCCAGGACCTGCGGGACCTGCCGTCACGCCCCGCTGGGCGTGCGCAGCGGCAGCCAGGCCAGCACGTCGCGGATCTTCGCGTCCCAGTACGCCCAGTCGTGGGCGCCGGGGGAGAAGTCCACGGTCAGCGACACGCCGCTCCGCCGGGCCGTGTCGACGAATTGGGTGTTGTCGTCGAACAGGAAGTCCTCGGTGCCGCAGGCCACGTAGAGCGCCGGCAGGTCGTCCCCGGCCCGTTCCAGCAGCGCCATCGTGTCGTCGTCGCTGCCCGGGACGTGCCGGTCGCCGAAGACGGGACGCCACACGGCCGGGTCCACAGGGCTGGTCGGGTGGTCGCGCCGCCGCGCGAAGTCCAGCGCCCCGGAGAGGCTGGCCGCCGCCGCGAACCGGCCCGGTTCGCGCAGCGCCCACTTGACCGCGCCGTACCCGCCCATGGACAGGCCGGCGACGAAGGTGTCCTCGCGCCGGTCGGAGAGCCGGAAGAACGACCGGCACAGCTCGGGCAGCTCGGCGCTGAGGAAGGTCCAGTACCGTTTGCCGTGCTCCTCGTCGGTGTAGAAGCTGCGCCCGGCCTGCGGCATCACCACGGCCAGCCCGAGCGGCGCGACGTACCGCTCGACGGAGGTGCGCCGGGTCCAGACGGTGTCGTCGTCGCTGAGGCCGTGCAGCAGGTACAGCACGGGCGGGTCGCCAACCGGCGCACTGCCGTCCAGGCCGATCCCGGAGCCGGCCGGGTCGGGCAGGAGCACGGTCATCGAGGTGCCCATGCCCAGCGCCTCGGAGTGGAAGTCGCAGCGGATCAGCGCCATGGGCGTGGATGCTACGCGGCGTCAACCAACGCCTCCGGCCGGTCCCGGCCGGCGCGGCGGCGTCCCGGCCGGGACCGGCCACGAAGGAACGTTTTTGTCCCGGGGACGGCCAGGACCCTAGATCAAAGGTTTACCAGGCTGTAACGTCCGCGCTGCTGGACCTGTCACAGAGAAGTGGGAGTCAGTGATGAGCGACGTGTCGACGGCCCTGGGTGTGCGCCTCTACCCCGACCTGGTCGAGCTGGGCGGGCTCGCGTCCGCGCTGGCCCTGACCGCCACCCGGTGTCAGGTGGACGTGGGCCGGATCAGCGCTCCCGAGCAGGGGCGGAGCCGGTTCACCTGCGCCGAGCTGATCTCCGAGCGGGGGACGATCTGTGTGGGGCTGGGGTCCCAGGCCCGCTACTTCATGGTCGACATCTCGGGCTCGGACGGGTCCCGGGCCGACGGCGACACCACCGACCTGGACCAGGTCGTACGGATCGCCGACGCCTGGCGCGGCGGGGTGGGGTTCGCCGAGCTGCGGGCCCGCTTTCCCTTCCTCGACCACGTGACCGAGCCGGTCGGCGAGGACGCCACGCTCGCCTGACCGGCACCCGATCCCTCGGGCGCGCGTTCGGCCGCCGCGACGGGCCTCGGACGTACGACGGCGGGGCCGGACGATACTGTCCGGCCCCGCCGCCCTTACGGCATCAGGTCAGTTGACGCTGACGACGGTGCCGATCCCGTTCGGGTACTCGACGTAGCCCGTGTGCCGCCCGGCGGGCACTGCCGACCACTTCGCGGTGACCGTCAGCGGAGTGCCCGGGGTGACCTTCGGGTTCTTGGGGGACACCGTCAGCTTGCCGACGCCACCCTTGCCGGTGACCAGGTTCGCCTGAACCTTGAAGGGCGTTTCCGTGGTTCCCGGCAGGTCCGCCAAGGTGAGGATCGTCATCTGGTACAGGCCGGGTTCCGGCCTCGCAAAAATGAGGCGCATGTCATTGCCCGTCACGGCCCAGTCTTGGAAGACCAAATTGCCGTTCACCATCCGGAAGACGATGAGGGCGATCTCCGCCTGAGGGTTGTCCGCGCGTGCGGTGAACTCAACGGCCTTGGTGCCCTTGGCCACCGTGACCGGGAAGTCCTTGCCCCAGACGTCGCTGGCGTTCACCGTGCCGGGCGTCAGCGGCCCCGACACCATCCCGTAGGTGGTGATCGGGAGCTTCTTGAGCGCCGGAGTCACCTCGAAGGACACCGAGCCGGCGGCGCCGGCGCCCCGGACCTCGGTCGGCGCGAGCACACTCTGCGGGGTCACCACGATCGGGCTGCGAACGACGGTGCCGCCGCCATGCCAGGTCAGCGAACCGATGGTCGGCACGCCGGCGGGAGCCGTCTTGAGCTCCATGGTGACGGTGAACTGCTTGGTCTCCCCCGCCTTCTTGAAGCGCAGGGTGGACGGGCTCACCTTGACCTTCAACCCGGGCAGGTCGACCGTGGCGTGGTACACGCCGGGGGTGACGGCGGTGACCTTACGGGTGACCGTCCGGGTGCCGAAGAGCTTGCCGACGCCGATGGACGGGTAGTTCAGGTCGCTGCCCTGGATCGGCTTGACCCCGGAACCGGTCCTGACACCCAGCCCTTCCAGGTAGCCCAGCCAGTCCTGCTCCGACGCGTCGTAGACCAGACCGGGGTTGAGCATCTTGGCCGGGTCGACGTGGCCCGCGCCCTGGGCGAAGACGTCGCTGGTCCGCTTCCCGGTGGCGGTCCTGGTGGGGAAGGTGGTGGTCATCATCGCGGACTTGACCCGCGCCGGCGACCAGTCCGGGTTCTTGGCAAGGTAGAGCGCGGCCAGGCCGGCGATGTGCGGCGCGGCCATCGAGGTGCCGGAGTAGAAGTCGAAGTTCTTCCCCTCGGCACCCGGCGGGGCCACGGCCGCGAGGATCGCGACGCCGGGAGCGGCGATGTCCGGCTTCAGCAGGTCCGGGTGGTGCTCCGAGGGACCGCGCGAGGAGAACGCCGCCACCTGGGGGTACGGCATGGTCGGGCCGGTCGGCAGCAGGGTCACCTGCGCCCCCGCGGTCGCCGCGTAGTCCAGCACGGCCTGCGTGTCTGGCGAGTTGATGTGCACGGTCGGCACGCTGTGCAGGTCCCCGCTGAGGTCCTGGTCACTCGGGTTGGCCAGCACCATCCCGACGCCGCCGGCCCGTTTGACCTCGGCGGACTTGATCGGCCGTGCGACGACGCCACGGAGGCAGACGACGACCTTGCCGGTCACCTTGGCCGGGTCGAGGCTGCCGGTCAGGCAGTTGTCGGCGTTGGCGTCGTCGGCGGAGGCGGCCTTCGCCGCCCGGGAAGCGATCAGGGGCTTGGGTCCGAACGCCGCCGCGACGGTCGTGCTGGTGCCGTTGAAGCGGGCCCCGTTGCCCAGTTCCACGCTGGCCGGGTACGGAGCGACCGTGCTGGCGCCGACCGTCATCGCCCACGGTGGGGTGTTGTCCATCGTCGACGCGTCCGGACCGGAGTTGCCGGCGGACGCGGAGACGAAGATGCCCGCCGCCGCCGCGTTGAGGAAGGCGAGTTGGGTCGGGTCGTCGGGAGACGACTCGTTCGTGCCGCCCACCGAGTAGTTGATCACATCGACGCCGTCGGCCACCGCCTGGTCGATGGCGGCGATGATGTCCGACGTCTGTCCGCCGGTCGTGTC
The DNA here is from genome assembly GCF_009908295.1 of Micromonospora rubida. Classification (GTDB taxonomy): domain Bacteria; phylum Actinomycetota; class Actinomycetes; order Mycobacteriales; family Micromonosporaceae; genus Micromonospora; species Micromonospora rubida. The sequence continues at coordinate 321,911 of NZ_JAAALO010000001.1, read as the reverse complement.
GTCGTCGGTGCCCTGCCAGAGGGCCTTGTAGACCGCGATCGCCGCACCCGGCGCGACTCCGGAGATCTCCCCGAAGTCGACGCCCTGCTCGGTGACGGGGACAGCGGTGTTGCCGGCCGCCGTGCTCGCGGTGTGGGTGCCGTGTCCCTGGGCGTCCCGGGGAGAGACGTAGTCCTTCCGCTTCTCCGCGGGAACGCGCCTCATCCAGCCGTCGCCGAAGTACCGAGCGCTGATGACCTTCTCGTTGCAGAGGGTCGCGGCGAACTGCTCGCCGGTCTGGCAGGTGCCGGTGAACGTGCCACCGTCGGCCTTGCGCATGACGGTGGCCGTGCCCTGACGGTACGGCCGGTACGGGTCGGTTGACGTGGGCGCGGTGGCGTCGAGCGCCGGCGCGGTGAACGACGCGCTCTCCGGCCAGACCCCGGTGTCGATCACACCGACGACGACGCCCTTGCCGGCGTTGGCCGTGCCGCCGAGCTTGGACCACACGCCCCTGCGACCGGAGAGACCGAGGAAGTCGACGGAGTTGCGGTCGTCGGTGGTCTTGAGCAGCTTGTCCGGCACCACGGAAACCACGCCGCCGGTGACCAGCAGCTTCATCGCCTGCGCCCGGGTCAGCTCCGCGACGAAGCTGTTCGAGGCGACGGAGTTGCTCCTGAGCGGCTTGGCGCCCACGCTGCGCGCCACCCTGGTGTGCTTGTCCGTCAGGTGGCTGCGGTAGCGCTGGGCGTTGGCGGCGCCCACGTCCACCTTCCTGCCCTTGCCGGGCTTGGTGCCGGCGATTCCGGCGATCCCGCCCTCGTAGGTCGCCAGCGGCTTGTCGGCCAAGGTCACGATGTAGGCGTCGCTGCCCCCGGCACTAGAGGGCAGGACACTCGGCGACGCCGGTGGCTCCGGCTGGGCGGATGCCGCGACCGGGCTGATCGTGATCGCCAGGGCCACAGCAGCTACCGCCGCGCCATAGCGGGAGGTTTGTCGGATCCTACGGGCCATTGCTCCTCTTTGGGGGTGTTCGAGACGACGAGGGCCTGCCCCCGCCGGCAAGATCGCCAGGTGGGACGGTGAGTAGTGAACGTCTCAGCCCGAAAGAAGTCGAGATATCTTCATGGCGTCTTCGGTCACGTGGCGAATCGCGCCACGCAGCGGGAACGTGGATACGGGGCGGGTGGGGCGTGCGGAACGATCCGGTGCTGGGCGCACTGGGCATCAGCGAGTTCGACGAACAGGTCTACCGTCTGCTGCTGATCCAGCCCGACCAACCGCTGTCGGAGACCGCCGACGCGCTGGGCGTCAACACCGCCCGGGTGCGCAGCGCCGTCGCCCGGCTGAGCCGGCTCAACCTGCTGAGACGGACAGCGCCGGGAAAGTACGAAGCCATGGGGCCGCAGGCGGCGCTGACGGCCCTCGTCGCCCGGCACCGGCTGGAGACGGAAGCGGCGCTGGACGGCGTACAGGCGGCGGTCGCGGACTTCGCCCAACAGTTCCAGAAAGCTCGGCTCCGCGATCCGGGGCGTTGGGTGGAGGTGCTGTCGGGCCGGGAGACGGTCAACCGGCGGGTGGACGAACTCACCCGGTCCGTGCGAACCCACCTGTGGGTGCTCGACCGGCCGCCCTACATGAAGCACGTGGACGGCACCCCGGACACCAACGAGGCGGAGATCGCGGAGACCGAGGACCTGATCGCCCGAGGGGTCGACATCCGCACGGTCTACTGCCCGGAGTCCATGGGACGCCCGGGCCGCTTCGAGTTGCTGGTCAGGCTCGCCGAGGCGGGCGAGCAGGCCCGGATGCTCCCCAGCCTGCCGTTCAAGCTACGGATCATGGACCTGCGGGTGGCGGTGGTCTCGCTCGCCGGCGGGGCCTACGACAACATCGCGCTGATCCATCCCTCGGGGCTGCTCGACGCGCTGATCGAACTGTTCAAGGCGTACTGGGGTCGGGCCACACCGCTCGCCGGCACCCACCCGCCGGCCGACGACAAGCCGAGCGACGAGGACCTGCTGCTGCTCCAGATGCTCAAGGCCGGCCTCAAGGACGAGGCCATCGCCCGCCAACTCGGGGTCAGCGCGCGCACCGCCACCCGCCGGATCGCCTCCGTCATCGACCGGCTGGGTGCCACCACGCGGTTCCAGGCCGGCGTCGAGGCGTCCGCGCGCGGCTGGCTCTGACCGCCCCGACCGACCCGCCGAGCGTCGGGGAGGCGCGCGTCGGGCCGGCGTGCCGGGTCGGCCGGATATCCATTGCGGACGTCGTGGCCCTCGCCTACGTTCATCGGACAAGGCCAACCCGAGCTGATCCAGGGAGCACGTCGTGTCGCAGCGCACACGCACCACAACCTCGCGGCCCATGCCGCGCGGCGGTGCCCCGCTGCTCACCGGTGGGCAGACCCTCGGCCGGTGTCAGCGCCGACAACCCGGGTGGTGGCGCGGATAGCGCCAGCGCGACACGCGCAGCCGCCCATCCCGAGTCCGGGACCGGGCGGCTCTTTCGTCCCCGGCGCCCGCCCGTCGGACCGTACCGCCCACGCCCGTCCCGCCGCCGGTGGGCCGGCCTCGCGGCTGTGGTGCGGCCCGGCAGCGCGTCACCCCGCCAGAGCGGAGACCGCCGGTTCCGAACACGGCCAGCCGCTCCGGGCGAGACGAGAACGGAATCCGGCCAGCCGCCCCGGAGAAGACGAGAACGAACGAGGAGAACACGATGGCATTCACCCCGCTTCCGGGCACCCGCGCGCCCGTCCGGGTCTGGACCGACCCGTACGCCATCGAGGAGCAGGCGGCCCGGCAGCTGCGCAACATCGGCGCGCTGCCCTGGGTCGAGGGCGTCGCCGTGATGCCCGACGTCCACTTCGGCAAGGGCGCCACCGTCGGCTCGGTGATCGCGATGCGGCAGGCGGTCTCCCCGGCCGCCGTCGGCGTGGACATCGGCTGCGGCATGTCGGCGGTGCGGACCTCGCTCACCGCCGCCGACCTGCCTGACGACCTCGCCGGGCTGCGGTCCGCGATCGAGGCGGCCATCCCGGTCGGCTTCGCCAAGCGCGACACCGCGATCGACCCGCGCCGGGTGCGCGGGCTGGAGCAGCGCGGCTGGGCCGACTTCTGGGAGCGCTTCGGCACCCTCGACAACCGGGTGGCCCAGCTCGAGACCCGGGCCCAGCGGCAGATGGGCACCCTCGGCGGTGGCAACCACTTCATCGAGGTCTGCCTGGAGCAGGGCGGCCCGGACGACGGCCGGGTCTGGCTGATGCTGCACTCCGGGTCGCGCAACATCGGCAAGGAGCTGGCGGAGCGGCACATCGGCGTCGCGCGTCGGCTGCCGCACAACGCCGAGCTGCCCGACCGGGACCTGGCGGTCTTCCTCACCGGCACGCCGGAGATGGCGGCGTACCGGCGGGACCTGTGGTGGGCGCAGGAGTACGCCCGCCGCAACCGCGCGGTGATGCTGGCCGTGCTCTGCAACGTGGTCCGTGACGCGCTCCCGCAGGTCGGCTTCGACGAGCCGATCAGCTGCCACCACAACTATGTCGCCGAGGAGACGTACGGCGGGGTGGACGTGCTGGTCACCCGCAAGGGCGCGATCCGGGCCGGCGCGGGGGACCTCGGCATCATCCCCGGCTCGATGGGCACCGGATCGTACGTCGTGCGCGGGAAGGGGAACCCGGACGCGTACTGCTCCGCCTCGCACGGGGCCGGGCGGCGGATGTCGCGCGGGCAGGCGAAGCGGACGTTCAGCACGGACGACCTGGCGCGGCAGACCGCCGGGGTGGAGTGCCGAAAGGACGCGGGGGTGGTCGACGAGATCCCTGCCGCGTACAAGGACATCACGGAGGTGATGGCCCAGCAGGAGGACCTGGTCGAGGTGGTCGCCCACCTCAAGCAGGTGGTCTGCGTGAAGGGCTGAGCCTCGGCTCAGCCTGATCGAAGGCTCAGCGGGGTGCGTCGGATCACGTCCATGACCTCCGCCGCCGCCGCTGCGGAGGAGTGGCGGTCGCGGAGGTCCAGGACGGCGCCGGAAATGCTCACCCGGTGGGCCACGAGCAGCCGCATGATCGCCAGCAGGGGGTCGAACCGGCCGGCCAGGTCGAACCGCCGGCCGTCCGGACCGATCACGACGGCGGGGGTGACGCCGGCGGCGAGGTTGGTGCGCTCCCAGTCGATCTCGTACGACCGCCGGTCCCCGCCGACCTGCACGACGAGCTGCTTCGTCCGGTGCAGCAGCGCGAGGTAGTTCATCGGCACCGTCAGCTTCTTCTCGACGTCGAACGGGGCACCGCCGTCGGGGAACAGCCGCAGGACGGTCTTCAGCACCGGGCCCTCGTACTGGAAGGTGTCCGTGCCCCGCAGCTCCAGGAACCGGCCCCGGACGAGCTGCCCGCCGTGGCGTGCCCACCGGCGGTCGACGCCACCGAACGCCCCCTCCGCGCCGGGCAGGCGGTCGATCACCCACCTGGCCCCGCCGTCCGGCACCGGCTCGGGCATCGGCCGACCGGCCGCAGCCCGCTCGACCAGGCTGTGCAGTTGCGCCGCCACGGCGGGGTCGACGCGGCGCAGGTCGATCGTGTCGCCGTCCAGGGCGATCCGGTCCGTGGCGCTCGCGGTTCTCATCCGCTCCAGGAGGAGATCCGGGTGCCCGGTCAGGTCGACGCGTCGGCCGTCGAGCCCGACCAGCCGGCAGACCCGGACGCCCGACAGCAGGGCGCTGCGCGGCCAGTCGATGCCGAACTTCGCGGGGACGCCCGGGTGGACGACGGCGACGAGGCGCCCCGCGGTGACGGCCGCCAGACACAGGGACGGCACGCGCCACGTGGCCGTCGACTCGAACGGCTCACGGCCCTCGGGGTGAACCCGCAGCCTGAGCCGGATGCGCGCCTTCGGCTCGTCGGGGTCGAGGTCGCCGCCGTAGCTCTGGTACGTCGCCTCCCAGTCCTGGCCGTACGTCACGAACGTCGCCTCGCGCACCTCGGCCATGGCCAACCGGCCGTCCTGGAACGGGATCCGGGCCGTGGGGGTCCACATGGCGAAGCTGTCGTCGTCGCGCCGGTGCGCGTCGTGCACCTCGTTGCGGTCGGTGATCACCCGGAAGTGCGCCCGGGTGAACAGGAAGGCGCCGATCGGGATCGCGAGGGTGAACAGCAGCCCGGTGGCGAGGAAGGCCAGCGGGACGCCTCCCTCGCCCGAGCCGACCTCGCTGACGCCGAGGGCGCCCACGACGAGGAGGACCGGCCCCGCCGCCCCGCAGACGGTGAAGATCACGAGGTTGCGGACGAACGAACGGGCGAAGCTCTGCACGGCCCCTCCTCTGCGGACTCCGGTCCTTGATACCACCGCGCGGGTCGGCGTCGCCCGCGCGTCGCGTACCGGAAGAGGAAAGGCCGGTCCCGGCGGCGCGCTAGGTGCGCGGCGCCGGGACCGGCCATGGCCCGGGCGGTCTCAGCCCATGTGTACGGTGCCACCGGCCGGGATGTCCTCCCGGCGGACCTTGATCAGCAGCAGGGTGGCCAGGCCGGAGAGCAGGATCAGCCCGGCGCCCCAGGCGAACGCGACCGTGTAGCCGTGCACCAGCGCGTTGACCTGGGTCGCGGGGCCGGGGACCCGGGTGGCCAAATATCCGGCGACCGCGCTGGTGTACATGGTGTTCAGCAGGGCGGTGCCGAGCGACCCGCCGATCTGCTGGGTGGCGTTGAGCGTGGCGCTGGCCGCGCCCGCGTCGTGCTCGGGCACCCCGACCAGGGCGAGGCTGGACACCGGCACGAAGGTGAAACCGAGGCCCATGCCGAGGACGACCTGGGCGGGAAGCAGGTGCGCCGCGAACGAGGTGTCCACGTCGATCTGGGTGAGCCACAGCATGGCGGCGCCGGCCAGGACCGCGCCGGCCAGCATCAGCGGCTTCGCGCCGATGCGGGGGAGCAGGACGCTGGCCGCGGCGGCGGCGATCAGCACGCCGGCGGTGACCGGCAGGGAGGCGAGGCCCGCCTCCAGCGGGCTGTAGTCGAGCACCACCTGGAAGTAGAAGGCGAGGAACAGGAACGCCCCGAACAGGCCGGCGCCGACGAGCGTGGAGGCGATGTACGCGCCGGCCCGGTTGCGGTCGAGCAGGATGCGCATCGGCAGCAGCGGGTGGCTGGAGCGCAGCTCGATCACCACGAACACGGCGAGCAGGATCACGCCGGCGGCGATGAAGGCGAGGGTGGCGGTGGCGTCCCAGCCGTCCTCGGCGGCCTTGGTGAACCCGTAGACGAGGGAGACCAGGCCGGCGGTGACCACGACGGCGCCGGGTACGTCGTACCGGGTGTCGCCGTGGGCGCGGCTCTCGGGCACCAGCGGGATGGCGGCGACGATCGCGATGATCGCGACCGGGATGTTGACCAGCAGGCACCAGCGCCAGTTGGCGTACTCGGTGAGCACGCCGCCGAGGAGGAGGCCGACGGCCGCGCCGCCGCCGGAGATCGCCCCGTAGACGGCGAACGCCTTCGCCCGCTCCTTCGTCTCGGTGAACAGCACGGTGAGCAGGGCCAGCGCGGCGGGGGCGAGCAGCGCGCCGAAGGCGCCCTGGAGGGCGCGGGCGGCGAAGAGCAGCCCGCCGCTCTGGGCCAATCCGCCGAGGGCCGAGGCGAGGGCGAAGCCGGCCATGCCGACGATGAAGGCCCGCTTGCGGCCCCAGTAGTCGGCGATCCGGCCGCCGAGCAGCAGCAGGCCGCCGAAGGCGAGGGTGTAGGCGGTGACGACCCACTGCCGGTCGGCGTCGGAGATGTTGAGGTCGATCTGGGCGTTGGGCAGGGCGATGTTCACGATGGTCGCGTCGAGGACGACCATCAGCTGGGCGATCGCGATGATCGCCAGCGCGACCCAGCGCCGCGGGTGCGCGGAGGTTGCCGTCGCCCCGGGCGAGGCAGGCGCGCTGGACGTGGATCCGGGCATGGTGAAGCCTTCCGTGAAGGGTGTCGGTGCGTGGGCGGACCGCCGGATCAGTCGGCGCGGTACCGCAGAACGGGAATCAGGACCTGGTCGACGAGCTCAGTGAGGAACGTGTCGTCGGCGGGGAGCCCGTGGGCGAGGATCCGGGACATCACCATGGCGGGTGCGAGGTCGTGGAAGAGGTCGCGCTCGCCGGCCTCGGGCGGGATCTCGCCACGGGCGGCGGCGCGGACGACGACGGCGGCGCTGAGGACGCGGCCGGCCGGCATCACCTGATGTCGGATGAGCTTCTCCAGCTCCGGGGCGGTGCGCATGGCCAGGGTCAGCGCCTGGATGAGGTCGCTGTCGGCCGTGCAGATGGCAGCGGTGACGCGGAGCATCTCCAGCAGGTCGCCGCGCAGCGAGCCGGTGTCGGCGGGGATGCGCCGGTCGACGTGGCGCTCGTGCAGGGCCGCGGCGACCAGTTCGGGCTTGCCCGGCCAGTGCCGGTAGATGGTGGCCTTGCTGACCCGGGCCCGGGCGGCCACGGTGTCGATGGTCAGCCGGTCGTAGCCCACCTCGCGCAGCAGGTGGATCACGGTGGCGAGCAGCTCCGGGAAGCGTTCCGCCCGCGCCGGTGCCGGGGCGGTCCGCGCTGCGGGAACGGCCGGCGTCGGGCTGGTCCGTGCCGATGCCGCGGCGGTCCGTGCCGGCGGGACGGCCGGGGTCGTCGCGTGCTGCTGCTCGCTCGTCACTGGCCCCTCCTGCGAAACGATGTCGTACCCGAGCGTAGTAAGGACCAGGGCGTTTACAGGCCGGGATGCGATCTGTATCGCATTCCAGGGGGCGAAACGCTATTGTCTTATGCCGGTGTGAGCAAAGTGTCTGGGGCCGGGCACGGCGAGGCCCGGGATCGGGCACGGCGAGGCCCGGGAAAGAGGCGGCGGGGCCGGGAAGGAATGCGGCGGGGGCGGGTCAGGCGCGGCGGGCGCGGGCGCCCTTGAGCCGGCGGCCGAACTCGCGGGCGATCTCCCGCTTGGCGTCCCGCTCGGCGATCGCCTGCCGCTTGTCGTACGACTTACGGCCCTTGGCAAGGGCAAGCTCGACCTTGGCCCAGCCGTCGGCGAAGTACAGCGACAACGGCACGAGGGTGAGCCCGCCCTCGCGCGTCCGGTCGAGGATCCGGTCGATCTCGACGCGCCGCAGCAGCAGCTTGCGGATCCGGCGGGGCTGGTGGTTGGTCCAGGTGCCGAAGCCGTACTCGGCGATGTGCAGGCCGTGCAGCAGCAACTCGCCGTCGTGCTCCTGGGCGAAGGCGTCGACGAGCGAGACCCGGCCGGCCCGCAGCGACTTCACCTCGGTGCCGACGAGCACCAGCCCCGCCTCGTACGTCTTGAGGATGTCGTAGTCGTGCCGGGCCTTCTTGTTCGAGGCGACGAGGGTGCGTCCGGTCTCCCTGGGCACGGTCGGCCTCCCGATGGTGGTTCCACGTCAACGCGAGAGGCTAGCAGCCGCGCAGCCGGTCGTCGCGTGGAAAACGGGTAGAGCGGCGCGGTGACCCCCGGTCACAATGCCGGGATGGATCACCGCGCCACGGTCAAGTTGAGCAAGCGGATGTCCCGGGCGCTACGGCACGAGCCGCACCGCCTGGGCCTCACGCCGGACCGGGCCGGGTGGGTCCTGGTCGACGACCTGCTGGCCGCCCTGCGGGTGGGGCGGGACGCGCTCGACGTGGTGGTCGCCGAGAACGACAAGCAGCGCTTCGCGGTGGAGCGGGGCCCCGACGGGACCGAACGGATCCGGGCCAACCAGGGCCATTCCATCCCGGTCGATCTGGGGTTGGCGCCGGCGGTGCCGCCCGACCGGCTGCACCACGGCACCGGCGCCACCGCCCTCGACTCGATCCGGGCGACCGGGCTGCACCGGGGTAACCGTCACCACGTCCACCTGTCGCCGGACGTCGAGACCGCCCGCCGGGTCGGCGCGCGGCGGGGCGGGGCCGTGGTGGTGTTCACCGTGGACGCGGCGGCGATGGCCCGCGACGGGCACCTCTTCCACCGCAGCGCCAACGGGGTGTGGCTGACCGACGCCGTCCCCGCCCGTTACCTCACCCCGGGACGGTAGGGGCACCCCGCAATCCCGACTGCGCCATTGAAAGTCGCCCGGCCGGCAGGCAGGATCGGCGGTCCGGAGGCATCGACAATGGTGGGGACCTTCAGTGGTGGATGGGGCCGACGGGGGGCGTCCGGCGCGTGACCTGCGGCTGGTCGTGGCCGCGCACGCGGCGTCGACGTACGGCAGCTACCTGAATCTGGTGGCGCTGGGCCTGTTCACGCTGGAGATCACCGGCTCCGCCGTGCAGACCGGCCTGTTCATGGCCGTCCGCATGACCGCAGGCTTCCTCATGGGGCCGGTGAGCGGGCTGCTCGCCGGCCGGTGCCGGCGTGCCCGCCTGATGATCGGCGCCGACGTGCTGTCGGCCGTGACCCTGGCGCTGCTGGTCGCGGCCCCCGCCGGGGCGCGGCCTGGGATGCTCTACGCGCTCGCCGTGGTGCTCGGCTGCGGGCAGACCCTGTGGGGGGTCGCGCTGCGCAGCGAGCTGCCCGAGCTGGCCGGCCCCGATCGGCGGGCCCGCGCCAACGCCCGGCTCGTCGCGGCCCGGTCGGTGGCGATGCTGCTCGGGTTCGCGTCGGCGGGAATCCTGGTCGCGCAGCTCGGCTACGAGGTGGCGTTCCTGCTCGACGCCGGCACGTACGTGCTGTCCGCCGGTCTGCTGGCCCGGGTGCCGGCCCGCCGGCCGGCCACCGCCCCGCCCGGGACCGCGCCGCCCGCCGGCCCGCGTGCCCTGGCCGGCTTCGGGATACTGCGGGTGGTCGCGCCCGTGGTGGCGGCGATGATCGGGGTACGCGCCGCCGACGCGTTCGGGTCCGCGTCGCACAACGTGGGCATCCCGGTGCAGGCCAGCCTGGTCCGCCCCGACTCGCCCGCCGGATACGCCGCCGTCTTCCTGACCTGCTGGGCGGTGGGCAGCCTCGTCGCCGGCCGGTGGTGCGCCCGGCTGGCCGCCCGCACCGGCGGGGTGGGCTCCCCGCGCTCCTTCGGCGTCGCCACCTGCCTGATGTCGGTCTTCTTCGTGCTCGCCTTCACCGATCCTCCCCTGTGGCTGCTGGTCCCGCTGACCGTGGCGGCTGGCGCCGCCGACGGCTACGCCGAGATCAGCTACACCACCCGGCTCCAGGCGGTCGACGAGCCCTGGCGCGCCCGGCTGTTCGGGTTCGCCAGCGCGGCGCAGAACGCCGGCTTCGGCCTCGGCATGGTCGGCTGCGCCGCCGCGCTGGACCGGGCGGCCCCGCTCACGGTTGTCGCCGTGGCCCACGGGGCGGCCTTCGCCACGGCCCTGGCGTTCCTCCTCGTCCAGACGTTCCGACCGGCCGACCGGCACGGTCCACCGAGCCCCCGACCCGTCGAGGTGACGCCGTGACCGCCGTGCCGCCCGCCCGCCGCCCCGCCGTCAGCCATGGGGGCGACCTGCCCGCCGACCCGGAGCACCCCCGGACGCTGGGCGACGCGCTGCGGCGGGCGGCGCGGGAGTTCCCCGACGCCGGCATCCGGGTGGTGGACGAGGACGGCCGCAGCGTGTTCCTCGACCATCCGACGCTGCTCGCCCGGGCCCGCGTGGTGCGGGCCGGCCTGCGGGCGCGGGGGGTCGCCGCCGGCTCGTCGGCGATCCTGCGGGTCACCGCCGGCACGGAGTACTGGCCGGCGTTCTGGGGCTGCGTGCTCGGCGGCGTCGTGCCGCTGACCGTCGGGGCCCCGGCCGGCTACGACGCGGACAGCCCCGCCCTAGCGGCGCTGCTGCACGCCTGGCGGGCCCTCGACGCCCCGGTCGTCCTCGCCGGCGCCGAGGACGTGGCGGGGCTGGCCGGTCTGCCGCTGGCCGGCCGGGTGCTCGCCGTGGCGGAGCTGGCGGCGGGGGACACGGACGCCACCGGGGAACAGCCCGACGCCGCCCCCGACCCCGCCGGGGTGGCCGTGCTGCAACTGTCGTCGGGCAGCACCGGCACCCCGAAGATCATTCCGTTGACCCACCGGGGCCTGTCCGAGTACGCCGTCGGCGCCCGCGAGATGCTCGACGTCCGCCCGGGCGACGTGCTGCTCAACTGGCTGCCGCTGGACCACGTCGCCGGCCTGCTCCTGTACCACCTCGGCGGGGTGTTCCTCGGCGCCACGTCCGTCCACGTCGCCACACCGCTGGTGCTGGCGGACCCGCCGCGCTGGCTGGACCTCATGCGCCGGCACGGGGTGACGCACAGTTGGGCACCGAACTTCGGCCTGCGGCTGGTTGTCGACGCGGTGGCGCGCGCCCCGGGCCGGCGGTGGGACCTCGACGGGGTGCGGCGCATGGTCAGCGGCGGCGAGCAGTGCCTGCCGGAGACGTTCGAGGCGTTCGTCGCCGCGACCGGGGTGCCGGCGGCGGCCATGACCCCGGCCTGGGGGATGTCCGAGACCTGCACCGGGATCACCTTCGCGTCGTTCACCGCGCCCGGCTGCCGGCAGCGGATCGGCACGGCCAGCCTCGACGGCGACCTGGAGTGGGTCGACGACGACGCGGCGGCCGACTGCACGGAGTTCCTGTCCGTCGGCCGGCCCGCCCCCGGGGTCACGCTGCGCATCGTCGACGCCGACGGCGCGGTGCTCCCCGAGGGCCGGGTCGGCCGGCTGCAGGTCCGCTCGGCCCGGGTCACCCCCGGCTACCTCGGCGACCCCGAGGCGAACCGCGCGGCCTTCCCCGACGGGGACTGGCTGGAGAGCGGGGACCTGGCCTACCTGCGCGACGGCGCGGTCACCGTCACCGGGCGGGCCAAGGACCTGCTGATCCTCAACGGGCAGAACATCCCCTGCCACGAGATCGAGCGGATGGCCGCCGGGGTCGCCGGGGTACGCGCCGGGCTCGTCGCCGCCGTCGGCGTACCCGACGCCCGCACCGGCACCGAGTCGCTGGTGCTGTTCCACGTCCCCGATCCCGACGCGGCCGAGCCGGCGCAGCGGGTGGCCGAGGCGCTCACCGCGGTGGTGGCCCGCCGGTGGCAGATCGTCCCGGCGCGGGTGCTGGCCGTGCCCGAGGAGGAGTTCCCGCGTACCTCCGGGGGGAAGGCCCAGCGGGCGGAGCTGCGGCGGCGGTTCCTGGCCGGCGGCTTCCCGCCCGGCGACGGCCCCGGCCCTGGCCCCGTCGCCGGCTTTGTCGCCGGCCCCGGCCCGGCGGGTGTGGGCGCGGAGCCGGCGGGGGGCGGTGCGGGCCCGGTGGGGGAGCCGCCGCAGGCCGGACCCGGGCGGGCGGCGATGCGAACCGTCGTCCGTGCCGCGCTCGCCGACGTCCTCGGCCGGCCGGTCGACGCGGACCGGCCGTTCTACGAGCTGGGCGTCGGCTCCGTCGAGATCGTGCGGTTCCGGGCCCGGCTGGAGCAGGCCCTGGGCCGCCCGGTCCCGCAGCCGGCGCTGTTCGCCCACCCCACCGTCGACGCCCTCAGCGCGCACCTCGCCGCCGGTCCGAGCGCCGGTCCGAGCGCCGGTCCGAGCGCCGGCCACGCGCCGACGCAGGCATTCCCGGCGGACCGGCGGGTCGCGATCGTCGGCATGGCCGCCCGGTTCCCGGGCTCGGGCACCGCCGACGAGTACTGGGAGCGGCTGCTCGCCGGGGTGGAGAGCGTCCACTTCTTCAACCCGCAGGAGCTGGCCGCGGCCGGGGTGCCCGAGGAGGCCGTGCGAGCCTCCGGCTTCGTGGCGGCCAGCGGCATCCTGGACGACGTCGCCGGTTTCGACGCCGGCTTCTTCGGCGTCAGCCCCCGCGAGGCCGAGCTGCTGGACCCGCAGCACCGGCTGTTCCTGGAGACCTGCCACCACGCCCTCGAGGACGCCGGCTGCCCCGGTGAGACCGACGGCCGGCGGATCGGCGTGTACGCGGGCGGCGGGATGAACCTGTACCCGCACCACACGTACCTGCGCCACCAGCTCCCGCAGGCGGTCGGCTCGGCCGACCCGGCCACCACCATCGGCGCGGCGCTGGGCAACCAGCCCGACTTCCTGGCGACCCGCGTCGCGTACCGGCTCGGGCTGACCGGCCCGGCGGTGACCGTGCAGACCGCCTGCTCCACCTCGCTGGTCGCGGTGCACCTGGCGGCGCGCGCCCTGCTGGCCGGCGACGCCGACATCGCCCTGGCGGGCGCGGTGGCGGTGCACGTCCCGCAGGTCACCGGGTACCGGCACACCCCCGGGTCGATCCTGTCCGCCACCGGGCGGTGCCGGCCCTTCGACGCCGACGCCGACGGCACCGTCGGCGGCAACGGGGTGGCGGCCGTCGTGCTCAAGCCGCTCGACCGGGCGCTCGCCGACGGCGACCGCATCCACGCGGTGCTCCTCGGCTCGGCGGTCAACAACGACGGGGCCGGAAAGGTCGGCTACACCGCGCCCGGGGTGCCCGGGCAGGTGGACGTCGTCCGGCGGGCCCTGCGCGACGCGGGGGTGTCGGCCGCCTCCGTCGGGTACGTCGAGGCGCACGGCACCGGCACCGCCCTCGGTGACCCGATCGAGCACCACGCCCTCGCCGAGGCGTACGCGCCCGCGCAGGCGTTCCTCGGCTCGGTGAAGGCCAACATCGGGCACCTGGACAGCTGCGCCGGGATGGCCGGCCTGATCAAGGCCGTGCTCACCGTCCGCTCCGGCCGCGTCCCGCCGCAGATCAACTTCACCCGGCCGAACCCCGCGCTGGGCCTGGCCGACGGGCCGTTCACCGTCACCACCGTCGCCGCCGACTGGCCGGCGACCGGGTCGCCCCGGCGGGCCGCGGTCAGCGCCCTCGGCGTCGGCGGCACCAACGCCCACGTGATCGTCGAGGAGCCGCCGCCCCCACCGCCGCCCCCACCGCCCAGGCCCGGCGACCGGCCCGCCCCGGTCCCCGGCCTGCTCCCGCTCTCCGCCGCCGACCCGGCCGCGCTGGCCGCGCTCGCCCTGGCCCACCGGGACCGGCTCCGCGCCGACCCCGCCCCGCCGCTGGCGGACCTGGTGCTGACCGCCGGCACCGGTCGCCGTCACCTGCGCCACCGCCTCGTCGCCCTCGGCGACTCGACCGCCGCGCTGGCCGATGCCCTGGACCGGCACGCCGCCGGCCTCCCGGCCGACGTGGTCGCCGGCGACACCGGCGGGGACGCCGCCGGGCCGGTCGCCCTCGCGTTCCCCGGCCAGGGGGACGTCCGCGAGGCGCTGCTCCCGCTGGCGGCGCGGTTCCCGGTGGTCCGCGCGGTGCTCGACGAGGCCGCCGACGCGTACCGGGAGGCGGGCGGCGGGGACCTGGTCGACCGGCTGCGCGAGGATCGGCCGCCCGCCGGCCGACCCACCGACGTGGCCCAGCCGGCCCTGGTCGTCGTCGGGGTGGCGCTGGCCGAGCTGTGGCGGTCGTGGGGTCTGACCGTGGACCACGTCCTCGGGCACAGTGTCGGCGAGTACGCGGCCCTGGTCGTCGCTGGCGCGCTGTCCCTCGCCGACGCCGTCCGCCTCGCCGCCTGCCGGGGCCGCCTCATGGCCGACGGCCTGCCGCCCGGCGCGATGCTGGCGGTGCTGGCCGACCGGCACGTCGTGGCCGACCTGATCGCCGGCTCGTCGCTGGAGCTGGCGGCGGTCAACGGGCCGGCCCAGCACGTCCTCGCCGGCCCGCCGGCCGAGGTCGACGCCGCCGCGGCCCGGGCCGCCCGGCTCGGGGTGGTGACCCGGCGGCTCCCGGTCGACCGGGCGTTCCATTCGGCGGCCGTGGCGCCGGTGCTGGACCGCCTTCGGGAGCTGGCCGGCGAGGTCGCGTTCCGGCCCACCCGGCTGCCGGTCGTCAGCGCCCTCGACGGCCGGGTCCACCCGCCCGGCTGGCGGCCCGACGCCGAGCACCTGTGCCGGCACGCGCGTGAGCCGGTGCGCTGGCACGACGCCGTGTCCGCCCTGGCCGCCGAGGGCTGTCGGACGGTGGTCGAGGCGGGCGCGGACTGCGTGCTGACCGGCATCGCCGCCGTGGCCGGGCCGGCGCCGCGCTGGGTCCCGTCCCAGCGCCGCGGTCTCGACCCGGCCGCCGGACTGTGGCGGGCGGCGGCGGAGCTGCACGTCGCGGGGACTCCGCTGGACTGGGCAGGGCTCGTGGACGGCTGTGGCGGCCGGCGGACCACGCTGCCCGCGTACCCGTTCCAGCGCCGCCGGTTCTGGGTTGACCCGCCCGCCGCCGCCGACCCGCGCGCCGCCGATCCGCGCGCCGCCGACCTGCCCGCCGCCGACCCGCCCGCCGTCATGGCAGCGTCGGTCGTGCCCGCTTCCGTGGGGTCTGTCGCCGCGCCGGCTCCGGCGGTGGGGAAGGAATCGGCGGGGGTGGACTCGGCGGTGCTGGAGCGGGTGCGGGCGCTGACCGCCGAGCGGCTCGGCCTGGCCGTCGCCGAGGTCGACCCGGACCAGAGCTTCTTCGCCCTGGGCGCCGACTCGCTCCTGCTGATCACCATGTCCCGCGAGATCGACCGTGCCTTCGCCGTCCGGGTGCCGGTGCGGGACCTGTTCACCGCCGTCGACACCCCCCGCCGCCTGGCCGCCGCCATCACCACCGCCACCCCGGGGGCGACGGACCCGGGGGCGACCGCGCCTCCCGGGCGGCACCGGGCGGCCGGGTCCCCCGCGACCGGGCCGGAGCCGCTCGGGCCGGAGCCGCTCGGACGGGAGCCGCTCGGACGGGAGTCCCTCGGACGGGAGTCCCTCGGACGGGAGTCGCCCGGGCCGGAGCCGCTCGGGCCGGCTCCGGCCGGCCTCGTCGCCGGCGGGGGCCGGCCGGTGCCGGGCGAGCTGGCCGGCATCATCCATCGGCAGCTGGACCTGATGCAGCAGCAGCTCGCCCTGCTCGGCGCCGCTTCCGGGCTCGTCGACGGCCCGCCGGCAGGCGCGACCCCGGCGGTGTCGTCGGCTGCGGAGTCCGCCGCCCGCCCCCTCGCCGCCGAGCCGGTTGCCGCCGTGTCCCTCGCCGCCGTGCCGGTCGTCGCTTCCACGGACGCCGTCGCGCCGCCGGTGGCCGCGCCGGACACCGCCGACTTCAGCCTCTACTTCTTCGGTGACTACCCCGACCAGGACCGGGACGACAAGTACGGGGTCGTCCTCGACGCGGCGGAGTTCGCCGACGTGCACGGCTTCCACGCCGTCTGGATGCCGGAGCGGCACTTCCACTCCTTCGGCGGTCTCTTCCCCAACCCGTCCGTGCTCGCCGCCGCCCTCGCGGCGCGCACCCGGCGGGTGCGGCTCAACGCCGGCTCGGTCGTGCTGCCCCTGCACCATCCCGTCCGGGTCGCGGAGGAGTGGTCCATGGTGGACAACCTCTCCGGCGGCCGGATCGGGCTCGGCTGCGCGCCCGGCTGGCACGCCAACGACTTCGTCTTCCAGCCCGACCACTTCGGGCGGCACAAACAGGTGATGTACGAGCACCTGGACACCGTCCGGCGGCTGTGGCGCGGGGAGTCGGTGCCGGCCCGGTCGGGCAGCGGCGAGCAGATCGCGGTACGCCTGTTCCCCCGGCCGGTCCAGGCGGAGCCGCCGGTCTTCACCGCGATCGTCGGCAACCCGGACAGCTACCGGGAGGCCGCCCGCCGCGACGTCGGCGTGGTGACCAACCTGATGACGCAGGACGTGGCGCGTCTCGCCGAGAACGTCGCCCTGTATCGGCGTACCCGGGCCGAGCACGGGCTCGACCCGGCCGGTGGGCGCGTGGTGGTGCTGCTGCACGCCTACCTCGGCGAGGACGCCGAGCGGGCCCGGGCCGAGGCGTTCGAGCCGTTCTGCGCCTACCTGCGCTCCTCGTTCAGCCTGCTCGGGCAGGTGGTCAACAGCCTCGGCATGAACGTCGACCTGGCCGACACCCCGGACGACGACGTCCGGTTCGTGCTGTCCCGGGCGTACGAGCGGTACTGCGCCGAGCGCGCGCTCATCGGGTCCCCGGGAGGCTGCCGGGCGGTGGTCGAGGCGGTGCTCGACGCCGGCGTCGACGAGATCGCCTGCTTCGTCGACTTCGGACTCCCGGGGGACGCGGTCCGTGCCGGCCTGCCGGCGCTCGACGCACTGCGCCGGGCCACCCCGCGCCGGATCGCCGCCCCCACCGGGCCCCCGGCGGCCAGCGCGGCACCGACGCCGGCCCCCGGCAGCCCGGTGCCCCCGCCACTCGACGCAACCGCAGGAACCGCAGGAACCGACGCAACCGGCGGGGCTGTCCGGACCGCGCCGCTGTCGTCCGCGCAGCGCCGGCTCTGGCTGGTGGAGCGGCTGCACCCGGGCACCCCCGCGTACCACGAGGGGGTGGCCGTGCGGCTGCGCGGCCCGCTCGACCACGCCGCGCTGCGGGGCGCGTTGCGGGACGTGGTCGACCGGCACGCCCCGCTGCGCACCAGCTACGCCGAGGTCGACGGGGAGCCCCGGCAGGTCGTATCCGCGTGGGTGCCGGTGGAGTGCCCGGTGCGCGACCATGCCGGCGAGGCCGAGGACGCGGTGGTCCGGGCCGCGCTGGCCGCCGGGAGCCGGGGGGTGTCCGACCTGGCCCGTGGGCCGGTGTTCGCCTTCACGCTGCTGCGCTTCTCCGCCACCCACCACGTGCTGGTGCTGACGTTCCACCACCTGGCCACCGACGGCGGGTCGTACGCCGTGCTCACCCGGGAGGTCTCGGCCTGCTACCGGGCCCGCGCTGCCGGCGCCGACCCCCATCTGCCGCCGCTGCCGGTCACCTACCCGGAGCTGGCGGCGGCCGGCGTCGGCGAGCCCGACGACAAGGACCTGGCCTACTGGCGGGGCCGGCTCGACCCGCCCCCGCCCACCCTCGTCATCCCGTCCGACCTGACCCGCCCGGCGCTGCCGTCGGCAGCGGGGGAGAGCGTCTTCCGGGAGCTGCCCGCCGAGCTGGCGGAGCGGGTACGGCGGTTCGGCCGGGACGAGCGGGTCACCCCGTTCACCGTCCTGCTGAGCGCGTTCGGGGTGCTGCTGTTCCGGTTCACCGGCCAGGCAGACCTGGTGATCGGCACCGGCACGGGCGGCCGGGACGAGCAAACCGCCGACCTGATCGGGTTCTTCGTCCGGACCCTCCCGCTGCGGCTGGACCTCACCGGCGACCCGACCTTCCGGGAGTTGCTCGCCCGGGTCCGGGTGACCGCCGCCGACGGGTACGAGCACGACCGGGTCCCGTTCGACGCCCTGGTCCACGCCGTGGCCCCGAACCGCGAGGCCGGCCGTCATCCCCTCTTCGACGTGGTCGTGGAGTACGAGAGCGGCCCCGAGGCGTTCGCCTTCGACCTGCCGGGCGTCACCGCCGAGCCCCTGCCGGTGGGACTGGACAAGGCTCCGGTCGACCTGATGGTCTACCTGTCGCACGGCGGGACGCTGCGCTGCCACGTCGAGTACCGCACGGAGGTGCTCGACCGGGCCACCGTGGACCGGCTGCTCGACCACCTCCACCGGCTGCTGGATGTGCTGACCCGCGAGCCGGGCCTGCCGCTGTCCCGGTTGGCCGACCGGCTCGACGATCCGGCCGTCCGCCCGGTCGGGCCGCAACCCGAACCCGCCGCCGATCGGCTGCACGACCTGTTCGTCCGGCAGGCCGCCCGGACCCCCGACGCGGTCGCCGTGGTCTCCGGGGAGCGTCGGTGGACGTACCGGGAACTGCGCGACCGGGCCCGGGACCTGGCCCGGCGGATCGCGGCGCACGGCGTCGGGCCGGACGACCTCGTCGCCGTGCTCCTGCCGCGCCGGCCGGAGCTGGTCGCGGCGCAGCTCGCCGTGCTGATGGCCGGCGCGGCCTTCCTGCCGCTGGACCCGGGCCTGCCGGCGGCCCGGCTGCGTGACCTGCTCGCCGACAGCGGCGCCCGCCTGCTGCTGACTGCCGCCGACGTCCCCGACCCCGTCCGGGCCCCCGCCGGGGTGGTCCGGGTGCTGGTGGACGGGCCCGCCGAGCCGGACCTGCCCGACCCGGTCGACGCGGCCGGGCCCGGGCACCTCGCCTGGTGCGTGTACACCTCCGGATCGACCGGCCGGCCCAGGGCGGTGGGCGTGCCACACCGGGCCGCCGTGGACATCGTCGACTGGCACGCGCGCGCCCTGGCCCTCACCGGCGCGGACACCGTGGCGCATGCCCTCGGCCTCGGGTTCGACGCGAACCTCGCCGAGATCCACCCGGCGCTCGCCGCCGGGGCGACCCTGCACCTCGTGCCGTCGCGGGTGCGCGCGGACCCGGCGCGGCTGGTCGCGCAGTGGCGCCGGGCCGGGGTCACCGTCGCCTTCCTGCCGGCGCCCCTCGCCGAGCTGGTGCTCGCGCTCCCGACGCCGCCCGCCCCGACGGTCCGGGCCCTGGTGGTCGGCGGGAGTCAGTTGCGCCGCCGGCCGCCCGCCGGGTACCCGGCGGCGGTGCTCAACGCGTACGGCCCGACCGAGGTCGTCGTCGTCACCACCGCCGGCCCGGTGCCGGCCGACGGCCCCGGTCCGATCGACATCGGTCGGCCCGTGGACCACCGCCGGCTGTACGTGCTGGACCGGCGTGGCGGGCCGGTGCCGCCGGGCGCGGCCGGCGAACTGTACGTCGGCGGCACCGGGCTCGCCCGGGGCTACCTGGGCCGGCCCGCGGCGACCGCGGCGGCGTTCCTGCCCGACCCGTTCGCCGCGACGCCCGGGGGCCGGATGTACCGGACCGGGGACCTGGTCCGGCTCCGCGGCGACGGCACGGTGGAGTTCCTCGGCCGGGTCGACGACCAGGTGAAGATCGCCGGGCACCGGGTCGAGCCGGGCGAGGCCGCCGCCGCGCTCGCGCTCCTGCCGGGGGTACGCCAGGCCACCGTCGTCGCTCGGCACGACCGGGCCGAGCCGTACCTGGTCGGGTACGTGGTCGGCGGCGACGACGGCGAGCCGCCCGCCGCCCGGACCGCCCGGCTGACCGCCGAGCTGGGGGAGCGGCTGCCGGCCCACCTCGTCCCTCGGGCGTGGGTGACGCTGGACGCCCTGCCCACCGGGGACACCGGCAAGGTCGACGTCGCCCGGCTCCCGGCTCCCGACCAGCCGCCCGCCGGGGAGGAGCCGCGCCCCGGCCGGGAACGGCTCGTCCACGACGCCTGGTGCGCGGAGCTGGGCGTGGCCCGGGTCCCGCTGGACGTCTCCTTCTTCGCCGCGGGGGGCGACTCCCTGGGCGCGGTCCGCCTGGCCAACCGGCTACGCGAGGCGCTCGGCGTCGAGGTCGGGGTGGACCGGGTGCTGCGCAGCCCGGGCGTCCGCGCGATGGCCGCCGACCCGCCGCCCGCCCCCACCGCCCCGCCCGCCCTCACCGCCCCGGCCGGGCCCGGCGGATCGGCCGGGCCGGGCGCCCCGGTGGACCCTGGTGACCGGGCCGGTTCCGTCGCTCCGGTCCCGGACCCCGGCCCGGCCCCGGTGGAGTGCGACGTCGCGGTGCGGGACCGGGCGCCGGCGACGTACCAGCAGGAGCTGATGTGGCACCGGCAGCGCCTGGCCCCCGACCCGGCGGCCGTGCACATGGCGGTACGCGTCGACCTCGCCGGCCCGCTCGACGTGCCCGCACTGGCGGCGGCGGTCGAGGCCCTCGTCGCCCGGCACGAGGCCCTGCGTACCCGCGTCGTGGCGCGCGACGGCGCGGTGGTGCAGGAGGTGCTGGCCCACCGGCCGGTCCCGGTGCCGGTGACCGACCTCGCCACCGCCGACCTCGCCGGGGCGCGGGCGTGGTGCGTGGCGGCCGGCCGGGCGCCGTTCCCGGCCGACGGGCCGTGGCTGCGGGCCCGCCTCGCCCGGCTGACCGGCGACCGTTGGGTGCTCCTGATGGTCGTGCACCACCTGTGCGGGGACGGCTGGTCCATGCTCCAGCTTCTCGACGAGCTGGGGCGGGGCTACTCGGGTGCGCCGCCCGACCGCGCGCCGGCGCTGCGCTACGTCGACCACGCGCGCCGGCAGCGGGCGACCGGCGTCCCGCCGGCGGTGCTGCGCCACTGGCGGGACCGGCTCGCCGACGCGCCCCGGGCCGTCCCGATGCCCACCGACCGGCCCCGGCCGGCCACGCCGTCGGGCCGCGGGGCGGAGTACGCCTTCGACGTGCCGGTCGAGCTGACCGGCCGCCTGAACCGGCTCGCCGTCGACGCGGGCCTAACGTTGTTCCCGCTGCTCGCCGCCGCGTACGCCCGGTTGGTCGGCGAGCTGACCGGGGCCCGGGACGTCGTGCTGTCCTGCCCGTACGCCCACCGGGAGCGGCGGGAGCTGGAGCCGGTGGTCGGCCTGTTCGCCAGCACCCTGCCGCTGCGGGTGGGGCTGCGCGACGGGGAGCCCCTCGTCGACCTGGCGGCCCGGACCGACGCGGTGTTCCTCGACGCGGTGCGGCACCAGCCCGCGCCGTTGCCGGTCCTCCACGCCGTCGTCGACCCGGACTGGCGGATGGGGGATCCGCCGCCGATGACCGGTGCGATCTTCGCCTGGAATCCGGGGATGCCGCCGCTGCGCCTGGCGGGGCTGGTCACGGACGTCACCGATCAGGGGCTGGACTGCGCGCGCCGGGACTGGGCGCTGATGGTCACCCCCGCCGACGGTGGCCTGCGGGGTGTCGTCGAGTATGCGACGGACCTGTTCGACGAGGCGACCGTCGCCGGCCGGTGCCGCCGGTACGTCGACATCCTGACCCGAGCGGTCGCGGACGCCCGGGGTGGCGACGGCTCGCCCCGGTGAGCGGCGCCCGCAGCTACCAGGCGGCGATCACCCCGGACCGGCGTCAGGGCCGGGTGGTCAGCGTCATGTCCCTGGCGGCCACCTCGGCGGCGGCCCTCGCCCCAGGGCTGGCCGGGCTGCTGCTGGCCCGGTTCTCCAGCGGGACAGCGATGCTGATCTTCCCGGCGCTGGTCGCCGTCCCCGCCGTCACCGCGACGTTCAGCACCGGGATCAGGGCGATGCGTGTAGAGCCCTGACCTGTGGCGACGGCCATCGTGGACGGTCGGGGACATTTATTGTCGTACCCAGTCGTCAGCATGGACGCATGGCTGCCCCCGCCCTGGCCCACGAGCCCACCCCGCCGCGTGCCCTGCCGTTGCGCGAGGCCCGCACCCGGCTGACCCAGCTCATCGCGATGGCCGAGCTGACCGACGCGGTCACGCTGGTCACCCGCGACGGCGACCCCCGCCCGATCGCCGCGATCGTGCCCGCCTCCGCCGCCCGCTCGGCGGCGCAGGCCCGGGCCGACGCCGACCGGCTCGCCACGGTGACCGCCGGTTGGGCCCGCCGCCTCGACGAGCTGCACCGGCAGAGCAGCCGGCGACACGCCGCCGAGCTGCGGGTCCTCACGGCGGCGCTCGCCGAGGTCTGGGCCGAGCTCGACCACCGGATCGTCCCCGGCAGCGACCCGGCTCTGGCCCGGCTCCGCGCCGCCCACGCCGACCTGCTGAGAGACTGACCCGCCCGGCCGGGGAGCCTGCACCTCGGCTTCGAGCTGGCTGGTTGGGGGTCGAGCCCGCGTCCCGGGGTGGCCGATTGCGATCAGTCTGTGGTCTGCTAGCCGGGTCCCTGACGTCCGCAGGCCCCGGGAGGCCCGGTGTTCGCTCGCGCCCTGACCGCCGACGCCGAGCTGCGCCCGCTGGAGCCGTGGCGGGCCGAGGAGTTCCTGCGCAACCTGGACCGGGCCCGGGAGCACATCACGCCGTGGGTGGGCGCGTCCTTCGTGGCCACCGACCTGCCGTCGGCCCGCGAGGTGCTGCAACGCTACGCCGACCGGTGGGCCCGCGACGCCGGGGGAATCTGGGGGATCTGGCTCGACGGGGTGCTGGTCGGCGGGGTGATGTTCGTGGCGTTCGACACCGCGGTCGGGGTGTGCGAGGTGGGCTGTTGGCTGGAGCCGGCCGCGGAGGGGCGCGGCCTGGTCACCCGGGCGGTCGGCGTCGTCCTCGACTGGGCGGTGGGGCAGCGGGGGATGCACCGGGTGGAGTGGCGCACCAACGCCGACAACGTCCGTAGCCTGGCCGTGGCCCGGCGCCTCGGCATGCGCCACGACGGCACCCTGCGGCAGGTGTACCCGGGGGCCACCCGGCGCATCGACATCGAGATCTGGTCGGTGCTGGCCGACGAGTGGCGCAATCCGTCCACCACCGTGCCGCCCCCGGCGGCGCCCTGACGGGCATCGGACCCGGACAGGTTTCCGACCGCCGCGCCGCCGGTCCCCGCCATCCCCTGAGGACGGTCGGCGGCGCGTGGCGCCCGGCGGCGTATCCGGCATGTCGTATCCATCCCCGCAGGTCGCGGCCCCGGGGGCGCCGCCGACCCGGGTGATCGCGGTCCCACGGCCGATGGCGTCTTCCTGACAGGAGCGGCCCCGGCGGAGGCGGGCGAAGGCTCGCCTGGGCGGGCATCGGTGCTGGTGGGCGCGTCGGGGGTGGCCGTCGGCCCGAGTGCGTGGCTGGGCACCCCCGTTCCGGGTTTCGTCACCGCCGTCCCGTATTTCGGGAGGGCTCTTGGCAGTGCTGTCGATGCTCGTGGAACCTCTCACCGGAGAGCGATCAATTGATCGCTTTAAGTAGCACAGCGTGAAGGCCTTGAGGCGCTGACCTGCCGAGGGGTAATCCGGAGCACACGTACCGTCACGATCCTTGGGGGGCGTTCGGTGTCTGGCTGCATGCGTACGACGAATCGCGGGCGGGAGTGACCACCTCCGTCCGGCCCACCGGCCCGGTCCGCCGGTCCATCACTCCCCGCGCCTCCGGCATCCCGGTCATCGTCGACTGTCTGCACCGGATGGTCGAGTCCCAGGTGGAACGGACCCCCGACGCTGAGGCGGTGCGCCACGGCGACCGCTCGCTGACCTATCGCCAACTCGACGAGTCCGCCAACCGGCTCGCCCGGGCCCTGCTCGCCCGGGGCGTCACCGGGCAGGACCGGGTCGGCGTCTGCCTCACCCGCGACGTGGATTTGGTCGTCGCGCTGCTCGCCGTGCTCAAGGCCGGCGCGGCGTACGTGCCGCTCGACCCGGCGTACCCGCCGGCCCGGGTGGCGTTCATGACCGAGGACTCCGGTGCCCGGGTGGTGCTCACCCGCTCCGGCCTCGCCGACCGGTTCGGCGAGGCGGCGCTGCCGCTGGACGCCCTCGACCTCGCCGACCAGCCGGCCGGCCGTCCGGACGTCGGCGGCGCACCGTCCGACCTGGCCTACGTGATCTACACGTCCGGCTCCACCGGCCGCCCCAAGGGCGTGGCCGTCGAGCACCGCTCCGCGTCGGTGCTGATGCACTGGACCCGGTCCGCCTTCGCCGACGAGGAACTCGGCGGCATGCTCGCCGCCACCAGCGTCTGCTTCGACCTGTCGATCTTCGAGATATTCGGGCCGCTCTGCTGGGGCGGGAGGGTCGTGCTGGTCGACACCGTCCTCGCGCTCGCCGCGCCGGACGCCGCCCGGCTGCCGGTCACCCTGGTCAACACCGTCCCCTCGGCGATGAGCGAGCTGCTCGCCGCCGACGCCCTGCCGGCCGGCGTGCGCACCGTCTGCCTGGCCGGCGAGCCGCTGACCGCCGCCCTCGCCGCCCGGGTCCGGGCCCGCCCGGGGGTGCGCCGGCTGCTCAACCTGTACGGCCCGTCCGAGGACACCACCTACTCGACCTGGGCGGAGGTCACCGCCGACGGGACAGTGCCGCCGATCGGCCGGCCGCTGCCGCACACCCGGACGTACGTGCTCGACACCGACGGCCTGCCCGTTCCGTCCGGGGCCCCCGGCGAGTTGTACCTGGCCGGCGCCGGCCTGGCCCGGGGCTACCTCGGCCGCCCCGAGGAGACGGCGGCCCGTTTCCTCGACGACCCGTTCCGCCCCGGCGACCGGATGTACCGCACCGGGGACCGGGTGCGGCTGCGCCCCGACGGGCAACTGGAGTTCCTCGGCCGCCTCGACGACCAGGTGAAGCTGCGCGGACACCGGATCGAGCTGGGCGAGGTCGGTGCCGCCCTCGCCGCACTGCCCGGCGTACGCGAGGCCGCCGCGGCGGTGCGGACCGGGCCGAGCGGCGACCCGGTGCTGGTCGGCTACCTGGTCGGCCAGCGCCGCGACGACGTGCCGGCCCGGCTGCGCGAGCGGCTGCCCGCACCCATGGTGCCGGCCGTGGTGGTCTGGTTGGACCGGATGCCCACCACGCCGAGCGGCAAGACCGACCGGGCGGCCCTACCGGCGCCGACCTGGGACGATCCCGACGCCGCTCCCGCCTTGGCCGATTTCGACGGGGGCGACGCCGGCCCGGCCGGCGAGGTGGCCGCCGTGTGGCGCGACGTGCTCGGGGTGCCGGTCACCGGGCCGGACGCCGACTTCTTCGACCTCGGCGGCGATTCCCTGCTGGCGGTGCGGTGCGCGGCCCGGCTCACCGCCGCGACCGGCGTGCCGGTGCCGCCGGCCGCGCTCTTCGACCACCCCACGGTGGCCGCCCTCGCCGCCCACCTCGCCGCCCCCGGCCGTCCCGGTGGCCCGGGGGACGGGCCGGCGACCGCCGGGGACGCGCCGATGGCCACGGGAAACCGGCCGACGCGGGACGGGACGGCGACCGGCCCCGCCACGGCCACCGGTTCGGCCACCGCCGGACGGTCAGCCGCCACCGGGGACGGGCCGGTCGCCGGGACGACGGGGGACGGGGACGCGCCGCTGTCGGCGGCGCAACGTCGGCTGTGGTTCCTGCACCAGCTCGACCCCGCCGACCCCTCGTACCTGGTGTCCTACGTGGTCGAGCTGCGCGGGCCCGTGGACCGGGCGGCGCTGGCCCGGGCCCTGCGCCGGGTGGTCGCCCGGCATCCCGCGCTGCGCACCGTCTTCCCCGGCTCCGCGGCCGGCCCGGTCCAGCGGGTGCACGACGACCCGCAGGTGGAGTTGGTCATCGAGGCGCCTCTGCCCGGGGTGCCGTTGGCCGAGCGGGTCGCCCGGATCGCCGCGACCAGCGCCCGCACCCCGATGGACCTGGCCGCCGGGCCGCTGCTGCGCGCCCACCTGGTCGGCGACGGTCGGCGGCGCTTCGCGCTGCTGCTGGTCGCCCACCACATCGTCTGCGACGACTGGTCGTTCAGCGTCCTCGTCCGCGATCTCGGCCGCTGCTACGACAGCGAGCGTGAGGCTGCCGTGCGGGTCGCCCGGCCCCGGCCGCCCTGGCCCGCCCACCCCGCGCCCGGCCCGGCGGGGTTCGCGGTGGCGCAGCGGGACTGGCTGGCCGGCCCGGCTGGCCGCCGGGCCCTCGACGAGGTCGTCGCCGGGCTGCGTGGCGCGCCCACCCTGCTCGACCTCGCCGCCGCGCCGGCCACCCCCGACGCCACCCGACCGACCGAGGGCCCGACCGCTCGGCCGACCGGGGAGCCGACCGTGCGACCGACCGGGGGCCCGACCGCTCGGCCGACCGCAGGGCGGGGAACCGGGGCCACGGACCGGCCCGACGGGGCCAGCCTGCGCGTCCCGGTAGACCCCGACACCGCCGACGCCGTCCGGCGGCTCGCCCGGGCGCACCGGGCCAGCCTCTACATGGTCGGCCTGGCGGCCTTCGCCACCCTGCTCGGCTCGGGAACCGGGCGCACGGACCTGCTCGTCGGCACCGCCTTCGCCGGCCGGACCAGCGTGCCGGCCGAGGAGAGCCTCGGCTGCTTCGTCAACACCATGCCGCTGCGGCTGCGCCCCGCGCCGGGCCGGTCCTTCGCCGACCTGCTCGCCGAGGCCCGCGCCGCCGCCCTGTCCGCCGCCGCCCGCCAGGATGTGCCGTTCGACGCCGTGGTGGAGCGGCTGCGCCCGGCCCGCCACCCGCACCGCAGCCCTCTCGTCCAGGTCGCCTTCGGCGTGCAGAACGCCCCGGCGGCGGCCTGGAACGGCTCCTGGGGGCTGGACTTCGCCGGCGTGGAACTCGCGCCGGACGCCGCCCGGCTGGACCTGACCCTCTGGCTGGACGAGCGCCGGGGCGACCTGGAAGCGCTCTGGACCTACCGCACCGACCTGTTCGACGGCGGGCGCGTCACCGCGTGGCACCGCCGCTTCACCGAGGTGCTGCGCCGGGCGGCCATCGACCCGCAGCGCAGCCTCGCCGAGTGTGTCGATGGCCCTTGGGGGAACGAGAGATGACTGAGCAGATCCGGGTGGCGCCGGTGATCCCGCGCCGCAACCGGGAACGAGCCCTGGTCGACGTACGTCCCGACTGGCCGGGCGGGCCGCTGCCGGTCCTCGTCCAGGCCAACCTGCCCGACCTTGACCTGGCGACCTGGCTGGCCGGCAACCGGGCCACCGTCGACGAGTTGGCCCGGCGGCACGCCGCCGTCCTGTTCCGGGGCTTCGCCGTGGCCGATGCCGCCGACTTCCGCACCGCGATGGCCGCCCTCTCCGGGGACGTGCTCAGCTACGGCGAGCGCTCCTCGCCGCGCAGCGAGGTGACCGAGGGCGTCTACACCTCCACCGAGCACCCCGCTGACCAGCCGATCGTGCTGCACAACGAGCAGTCGTACACGCTGAACTGGCCGCTGCGGATCGTGTTCTTCTGCGAGACCGAGCCGGCTGCGGGCGGGCGTACCCCGCTGGCGGACAGCCGGCGGGTGCTGGCCCGGCTGAGCCCGGCCACCGTCGCGGAGTTCGAGCGCCGGGGCGGGGTCCGCTACCAGCGCAACTACCTGCCCGGGATCAGCCTGTCCTGGCAGACCGCGTTCCAGACCGACAGCCGCGCCGAGGTGGAGGCGTACTGCGCCCGGTCGGCGATCGAGGCGCAGTGGGTCGGCGACGAGCAGCTACGCACCCGGCAGGTCCGCCCGGCGGTACGCGAGCACCCGGTCACCGGGGAGCGCACCTGGTTCAACCACGCGTTGTTCTTCCACGTCACCTCGCTGCCCGAGGAGGTCAGCGCCGGGCTGCGCCGGGCGTTGGCCGAGGAGGACCTGCCCTACCAGACCGCGTACGGCGACGGCACGCCGATCGGCGACGACGTGCTCGCCGAGCTGCGCGCCGCGTACGCGGCGGAGACCCGGTCGTTCCCCTGGCGGCGCGGGGACGTGCTGCTGGTGGAGAACATGCTCGCCGCGCACGCCCGGGAGCCGTTCACGCCGCCCCGGCGGATTCTCACCGCGATGTCCGACCCGTTCGCCGCCCCCGAGGCGGCATCCGTGTCCACGCCCGTCCCCGGGGCCGCGTCCGCCCCGGCAGGCACGGCGACAACGGGGGACCGGTCGTGAGTGGGCCGGGACCGCGCCGCCGCGGCACGACCTCCGCCGCCACCGCGCCGGTCACCCGCCGGGTGCTGGTCGACGACACGTTCGTGCTGCTGGTCGAGGCCACCGTGCCGGACCTCGACCTCGCCGGCTGGCTCGCCGGGCGCCACGACGAGCTGCTGCGCGACCTCGACTCGTACGGCGCGGTCTTCTTCCGCGGCTTCGAGGTGGGCAGCCCCGACGACTTCAGCCGCGCCGCCCGCGCCGTCACCCCGGACCTGCTCGGCTACCTGGAGCGGGCCGCCCCCCGCAACGAGGTCGCCGACCGGGTGTTCACCTCCACCGAGTTCAACGCCGAACAGTGGATCCCGCTGCACCACGAGATGTCGTACTCGCACAACTGGCCCACCCACCTGTACTTCTGGTGCGCCCAGCCGGCCACCGGCGACGGCGGGGCCACCCCGCTGGCCAGCGAGCGGGTGGTGACCCCACGGATCCCGGCGCAGGTGCGCGAGCGGTTCACCCGCGACGGCCTGTGCTACGTGCGCAACTACGGCCCGCACCTGGACCTGCCCTGGCAGGAGGCGTTCCAGACCACCGACCGGGCCGAGGTGCAGGCGTACTGCGCCGCGTCGGCAACCGAGTTCACCTGGCTCGGCGACGACGGGCTGCGCACCCGCGCCCGCCGGCAGGCCACCGCCACCCACCCGCGCACCGGCGAGACCGTGTGGTTCAACCACGCCCACCTGTTCCACTCCTCGAACCTGCCGGCCGAGGTGGCCGCCGCCCTGCTGCGCGAGTACGGGCCGGAGGGGTTGCCCCGCAACGCGTACCACGGCGACGGCAGCCCGATCGACGACGAGGTGGTCGCCGGCATCCGCGACCTGTACCGCGAGCACGCCGTCTCCGTCCCGTGGCAGCGCGGCGACGTGCTGGTGGTGGACAACTTCCTCGCCACCCACGGCCGGGAGCCCTTCTCCGGCGACCGGCAGATCCTGGTCGCCATGTCCGACCTCTACGTCAACCGGAGCGTGGTGTGAACGGTTACCGACTCTCCCCGGTCCAGCGGCTCGCCTACACCGGCGCGCGGGAGCTGGTCCGGGCCCAGGTCCGCCTGGACCGGCCCCTGGACGCCGCGCGCCTGCAGGCCGCCGTGGACGCGGTGGTCGCCCGGCACGAGGCGCTGCGGCTGACCCTGGTGCACCACCCCGGCCTGCGGGTGCCGTTGCAGGACGTCGACGACGCCCGCTCGGTCACCGTCGGCGCGGCCGGCGAGCTGTCGGTGACCCTCACCGACGACACCCTGGAGCTGGCCGCCACCCCGCTGCTCGCCGACCCCGCGAGCCTGCGGCTGGTGCTGGCCGACCTGGCCGCCGCGTACGCCGGGCAGGGCCTCGCCGACGACCCGGACGGGTTGCAGTTCCTCGACGTCTCCGAGTGGCAGCTCGGCGAGCGCCAGGAGGCGCAGCCGTCGGCGGCCCCCGCCGCGCCGGCCGCCCGGCTGGTCGCCCCGCACGGCGACGCCGACGCCGACGGGCCGGCGGAGGCGGACGTGCCGCTCGGCCCGCTGGCCGCCGCCGCCGAGGCCGCCGGGGTGGGCGTGCCCAGCCTGCTGCTCGCCGCGTGGGCGCTGACCCTGTCCCGCCGCGCCGAGCCGCCCGCCGGGGCCGACGACGCCGATCTGGTGCTTGCCCGGTGGACCGACGGCCGGCACGCCGACGGGACCGCCGCCGTGGTCGGGCCGCTGGGCGGCTACGCGCCGGTCCGGCTCGGCCTGCCCCTGCCGGCCGCGCCCAAGCAGCTCCTCGACGAGGTACGCGTCGCGGAGCGCCCGGCCGAGGAGGCGTTCCATCTGCTGGAGCCGGTCGGCGTCGACTCCGACGTGGTGGCCGGCTTCGCCGCCGTGCCGGCCGTCGACCCGTCGACCCTGGCCGGCCTCGGCGCCACCGCCGTGGACGTCGACGTCCCGGCGCCGCCCGCCGGCCCGCACCTGACCGCCGTGTGCGGCCCGGACGCGGTGACCCTGCGGGTGACCGGCGGCCGGGCGCTGCGCGACGGGCTGCTCGCCGTCCTCGGCACGCTGCCCGGAGCGCTGACCGACGGCACCCCGCTGGCCCTGCTCGGCGCGGCCGAGGCGGGCTGGCTGGTCGAGGCCGCCGGCAGCGCGTCCGACGCGCCCACCCGCACCCTCGCCGAGCTGCTCGACGACGGGCTCGCCGCCGCCGACCCGGACGCCGAGGCGGTGGTCGCCGCCGACGGGGCGTACACCTTCGGGGAGCTGCGCGAGCTGTCCGCCAGGGTCGCCGCCGGCCTGGTCGAGCTCGGCCTGCACGGCGGCCGGCGGGTCGGCGTGCTGGCCACCCGGTCCCGGGACACCGTCGTCGGGTTCCTCGGCGTGCTGCGGGCCGGCGCGGTGTACGTGCCGCTGGACCCGGCCGCCCCGGCGCAGCGGCTCGCCGCCCTGGTCCGCGCGGTCGAAGCCGGCCTGGTGCTCGGCGACCGGGCCGTCGGGGACGTGCCGGCCGTGGGCGTCGCCGAGCTGGCGGCCACCGCCGCCACCGCCGCCGTGCCCGCCTCCCGGCCGGCCGACCCGGCGTACGTCATCTTCACCTCCGGCTCCACCGGGGCCCCGCGCCCGGTGCAGGTCTCGCACGGTGCCGCCGCCCACCTGGCGCACGCCCTGGAACGCACCGTGCACGCCGGCACCACGGCCGGGGCTCGGGTCGCGGTGAACGCCCCGCTGACCTTCGACGCCTCGATCAAACAGCTCGTCCAGCTCGGCCACGGCCGAACCCTGTACCTGGTGCCGGAGGAGGCCCGCCGCGACGGCGCCGAGCTGGCCGCCGTGCTCGCGGAGAACCGGGTCGACGTGCTCGACCTGACCCCGTCGCAGCTCCGCATCCTGCTCGCCGCCGACGGGGTGGCCACGGGCCGGACCCGGCTGCCGGGGCTGCTGCTGCTCGGCGGCGAGGCGGTCGCCCCCGACCTGTGGGACGCCCTCGCCGGGCTGCCCGGGGTGCGGGCGGTCAACCTGTACGGCCCGACGGAGTGCACCGTGGACGCCACCGCCGCCGAGATCACCGCCGGGGCCGCGCCGACCATCGGCCGGCCGCTGCCCGGGGTGGGGGCGTGGGTGCTCGACGGGCAGCTCCGCCCGCTGCCGCCCGGGGTGGCCGGCGAGCTGTGTCTCAGCGGCCCCCAGCTCGCCGACGGCTACCTCGGCGACCCGGAGACCACCACCCGCCGGTTCGTCACGGTGACCCTGCCGTCGGGGCGCGCAGAGCGGGTCTACCGCACCGGCGACCGGGTGCGCTTCGACGCCGACGGGCGGCTGGCGTACCTGGGCCGGCTCGACGACCAGGTGAAGGTCAACGGCTTCCGGATCGAACCGGGGGAGGTCGCCGCCGCCCTGCGCCAGCACCCCGGGGTCGCCGACGCCGCCGTGGTGGCCCGCGACGACGACGGGCACGGCGCCCGGCTGGTCGGCTACGTCACCCCGGCCGACGCGGGCGCGACGGTCGACGTGGACCGCGTCGTCGGGATCAACCCGCACGAGACCCGCTACCTGTACGACGAGATCTTCGTCCAGCAGGTCTACCTGCGCGACGGGGTGGTGCTGCGCCAGGGCGCCACGATCTTCGACGTCGGCGCGAACATCGGCATGTTCTCCCTGTTCGCGCACGCCGTCTGTCCGGACGCCACCATCCACGCGTTCGAGCCGGTGCCGTCGGTGGCCGACGCGTTGCGCCGCAACGTGGCCGCCTTCGGGGTCCCGGCCACCGTCCACCCGTACGGGCTCGCCGCCGAACCCGGGCAGGTGAGCTTCACCTACTACCCCGGCTACGCCATGATGTCCGGCCACGCCGAGTACGCCGACCCGGACGCCGAGCGGGCCGTCATCAAGCGGTTCCTGGCCAACGAGCGGGACCGGGGCGAGGCCGACCGGGACACCCTGCTCGACCGGGTCGACGAGCTGCTCCAGGAGCGGTTCGCCGGTGACACGTTGACCGTGGACGTCCGGCCGCTGTCCGACGTGATCGACGAGGTGGCCCCGGAGCGCATCGACCTGCTGAAGATCGACGTGCAGCGGGCCGAGGCGGACGTGCTCGCCGGCCTGCACGAGCGGCACTGGCCGCTGGTCGCCCAGGTCGCGATGGAGGTGCACGACGGCGTCGGCACCCCCACCGAGGGCCGCCTCGACGAGCTGATCGCCTTCTTCGAGGAGCGCGGCTTCGACGTGGTCACCCGCCAGGACGACCTGCTCGTCGGCACCGACCGGTACACCCTGCACGCCGTGCGCCCCGAGTACGCCGACGACCCCCGCCCGGTGGTCACCGCCCCCGAACCGGCCGGCGGCGAGCCGCTCGCGGACCGGCTCGCCGGGTGGCTGGCCGATCGGCTGCCGGCGCACCTGGTCCCGGCCGCCGTGGTGGTCCTCGACGCGCTGCCGCTGACCCGCAACGGCAAGCTCGACCGGGCCGCCCTGCCCGCCCCCGAGCTGGGCCGCCGGTCCGCCGGCCCGCAGGTGGCCCCCGCGAACCGCGCCGAGGAGATCCTCGTCGAGGCGTGGCGGGAGGTGCTCGGCGTGCCGACGGTCGGGGTGACCGAGAGCTTCTTCGCCCTCGGCGGCGACTCGATCCGCAGCATCCAGATGCAGGTCGCGGCCAACCGGCGGGGCCTGTCGTTCCGGCTGCGGGACATCTTCGTCCACCAGTCGATCCGGGAGCTGGTCGAGCACGGCGAGATCAGCCTCGCCGACCCGGACGCCGGGTCGGCCGACGCCGCCGGCCAGCCGGCCGCCGAAACCCCCGACGCCGAGGCGTTCGTGCTGCTGGCCGCCGCCGACCGGTACCGGCTGCCGGCCGGGGTGGTCGACGCGTACCCGATGACGGCGCTGCAACAGGGCATGCTCTACCACTGCGAGCTGACCGGCGACCCGGCGACGTACCACAACGTCACCGCGCACCGGATCGACGCGCCGCTCGACGCCGACGCGCTGCGGGCCGCGTTCGCCGCCCTGGTGGCCGCGCACCCGGTGCTGCGCACCGGCTTCGCCCCCGGCGGGTACGCCGAGCCGCTGCAACTGGTGCACGCCGACGTGCCGGTCGAGGTGCCGGTGCGGGACCTGACCGGGGCCGACGAGGAGACCCGGCGGGCCCGGGTCGACGCCCTCATCGAGGCCGAGCGGACCCGGCCGTTCGACATGGCCCGCCCCCCGCTGGTCCGGCTGTACGCCCTCGACGAGGGCGCCGACGGGTTCACCCTGGTCGTCGCCGAGCACCACGCCGTCCTCGACGGCTGGAGCCTGGAGGCGTTCGTCCGGGCCCTGCTGGCCGACCACGACCGACGCCGCGCCGGCCGGTCCGCGCCGGCCCCGGCGACGTTGCCGTTCCGCGCCTACGTCGCCGCCGAGCGGGCCGCCCTCGCCGACCCGGCCGCCCGCCGGTTCTGGCTGGACGGCGCCGGGGCGGCGGCGCCGCTGCTGCTCGGCGGCCCGGCCCCCCGGATCACCGTCACCCGGCGGGTGCCGCTGGAGCCGGCCGTCACCGACCGGGTCACCGGGGCCGCCCGCGCGGCCGGGGTGCCGGTGAAGGCGTACCTGCTGGCGGTGCACCTGCGGGCGCTCGGCGAGACGACCGGCCGGGACGAGGTGGTCTCCGGCCTGGTGGTCGGCGGCCGGCCCGAGGGCGAGGGCAGCGACGCCACCCTCGGGCTGTTCCTCAACACCCTGCCGGTCACCGCGACCCTGCGCGACCGGCCGCTGGCCGAGCTGGCCGGCGACGCGTGGCACGTCGAGCGGTCCCTGATGGGCCACCACCGGTTCCCGCTCGCCGAGATCGTCCGGGCCGGCGGCACCGGCCCCCGCTTCGACAGCTTCTTCAACTACACCCACTTCCACGCCGCCCCCGACGCCGCCGGCCCCCGGATCGTGGCCAGCCGGGGGATCACCGTCGACGTCGCGTTCAGCCTCGCCGTCGACGTCGAGGTGGCCCCGGACACCGGCCGGCTCGCCCTCACCCTCCAGTACGACGGCCGGCGCTTCGACGACGACTGGGCCGACCGGCTCGCCGGGACGTTCACCCGGCTGCTGGCCGCGGACCCGACCGCGCCGCTGCCGCCGGTCGGGTCGGCCGAAGCGGTGCCCACCGACGCCCGGTCCCGCTGGTCCGCCCGCGTCGCCGGGCTGTGGCGGGAGGTCGTCGGGGTGGCGCCGCGCTCCGACGACACCGGGTTCGTCGCCGCCGGCGGGGACTCGCTGCGCGCCCTGCGGCTGGTCGCCGGGCTGCGGCAGCGCTACGGCAGCGACCTGACCCTGGCCGAGTTCGTCGCCCTGGACGACTTCGGGGCGCTCGTAGACCGGATGGCCCGGCATGGCTGAGCACACGCCCTGGCTGGTGGTCCGCGCGCCGGTGCCCCGCCCCGCGCTGCGGCTGTTCTGCCTGCCGTACGCGGGCGGCAACGCGGGGGCGTTCGAGACCTGGCGGGCCGGGCTGCCCCGGTCCGTCGAGGTCAACGCCGTGCAGTACCCGGGCCGGCGGGAACGGGCCGACGAGCAGGCGCCCCGCCGGATGACCCCGCTGGTGCAGGCCCTGGAGGCGGCCCTCGCCCCCCACCTGGACCGCCCGTACGCCGTCTACGGCGACTGCCTCGGCGCGTACGTGGCGTTCGAGCTGGTCCGGCGGTTGGCCCGGCGCGGCCACCGCCCCGCCGACCTGCTGGTGGTCTCCTCGGCGGTGCCCCCGCACCGGGCCGGCGTCGAGCCGGACTGGTCCGCCGTGGACGACGCCGCGTTCCTCGCCGAACTGGTGGCGCTGGGCACCATGCCACCGGCGGTCGCCGGGCACCCGGACCTGGCGGCGGCGGCGCTGCCGGCGGCCCGCGCCGACTTCGAGCTGGGCCGCAGCTACCGGCTGCGCGACCCGGACCCGGTGGGCGTCCCGGTCACCGCGATCGTCGGCGACGCCGACCCGCACGTGCCGGCGACGCAGGCGGCGGCCTGGGCCGACCTGACCACCGCCGGCTGCACCACGTTGACCGTCCCCGGCGGGCACGACCTGCTCGCCCGGGCCGATGCCGGGCTGCTGCGCGCCGTCCGGTCCGCCCTCGTCGGCAAGGAGTCGTCTTGACCCGCACGACACTGCTCTGCTTCCCGTACGCCGGCGCGGGCCCGTCGGTGTACCAACCGTGGCGTCGCCTCGCCCCGCCCGAGCTGGAGGTCGCCCCGGTGTCGCTGCCCGGGCGGGAGAAGCGGTTCGTCGAGGAGCCCTACCGCCGGATGGAGCAGGCCGTCGACGGGCTGCTCGACGAGGTGCTGGAACTGGTCGCCGGGGCGGACCGGGTGGCCCTGTTCGGGCACAGCATGGGCGCGGTCCTGGCGTACGAGATGACCCGCCGGCTGACCGGGACGGCCGGGGTGACCGTGGCGCACCTGTTCGTCAGCGGCTCGCCCGATCCCTGGTCGGGCCGGGACCGCACGGCCGCCGACCTGCCCGACGACGAGTTCGTCGCCCGGGTGGAGGAGTTCGCCGGCTACACCCACCCGGCCCTGGAGGACCCGGACATGCGGGAGCTGCTGCTGCCCGGGCTGCGCGCCGACGTGGAACTGCACGAGACGTACCGGCCGGCGTCCGACAAGCGGATCGAGGTGCCGGTCACCGCGCTGCGCGGCGAGGAGGACGCCCTCGTCGCGGACGCGGCGCTGGTCGGCTGGGAGCGGGTCACCTCGGCCGGCTTCGCCGCGCGGCGGCTGCCCGGCGGCCACATGTACCTGGCCGACTCCCCGGCGGTCCTGCTCGACCTGGTCCGGCGGGAGCTGGCGGGATGACCGACGCGCCGACCCGGCCCGCGCCGGTGGTCACCGGCGACCGGCTGGCCGGCAAGACCGCCATCGTCACCGGCGCCGCCCGAGGGCTGGGCCGGGCCTGCGCGGTCGCGTTCGCCGCCCAGGGCGCGGACGTGGTCCTCGTCGACCTGGCCGCCGACCTGCCCGGGGTGCCGTACCCGCTCGGCTCGGCCAGCCAGCTCGGGCACACCGCCGACCTGTGCGCCGGGTACGGGGTGGCCGCGTACCCGGTGCGGACCGACGTGCGGGACTCCGCCGCCGTCCGGGCCGCCGTCGCGCTGTGCCTGGACCGGTTCGGCCGGGTGGACGTGCTGGTCAACAACGCCGGCATCGCCGCGCCGTCGGGCAAGCCGACGCACGAGATCACCGAGGCCGAGTGGCAGCTCATGCTGGACGTCGACCTGTCCG
The DNA here is from genome assembly GCF_009908295.1 of Micromonospora rubida. GTDB lineage: Bacteria > Actinomycetota > Actinomycetes > Mycobacteriales > Micromonosporaceae > Micromonospora > Micromonospora rubida. The sequence continues at coordinate 285,570 of NZ_JAAALO010000001.1, read as the reverse complement.
GGCCGTGGCGGATGATCAGCGCGGTCGGCGAGGTGATGTGCCGGCAGCGCGCCGGCAGCATCGTCAACGTCGCCTCCACCGCCGGCCTGGTCGGCTACCGGCACTTCGCCGGCTACGTCGCCGCCAAGCACGGCCTGGTCGGGCTGACCCGGGCCGCCGCGCTCGACTACGCCCCGCTGAAGGTGCGGGTCAACGCGCTGTGCCCCGGCTCGGTCCGCGACGACCCGCACGTGGAGGGCCGGATGCTCGCCGAGATCGCCCGCTCGCTGGACGTCCCGGTCGCCGAGCACGAGGAGACCTTCGTGCAGGCCCAGCCGATGAACGCGCTGATCGAGCCCGGGTCCGTGGCGCAGGCCGCCCTCTGGCTCGCCTCCGACGAGTCGGCGCAGGTCACCGGCGCCGTCATCACCGTCGACGGGGGGTTCACCACCCGATGAGCGCCCAGCACAGTGCACAACACCCGGACCCGGCGCGGCTGTGCCACGCGGCGGCCGTCCGGCTGGCCGCCGACGCCGACCCGGACCGGCTGGCCGACCGGTACGCCACCGTTAGCCGGCGGCACCGGCTGGCCGCGGGGCGGCTGTGGGTCGAGCGGGTCCCGGCGGGGCTCGCGTCGACCCGCCGGGACGCCGAGCTGGCCCGGCCCCTGCCGGCCGGCGGGCCCGACCTGCGGGCGGTGCTGCTGCGTCACGACGACGGCGCCGACCTGGTGCTGGTCGCCCGTCGGCACGCCGTCGGCCGGCACCGCCTCGGCACCCTGCTCACCGAACTCACCCAGCCCACCGACCCCACCCTGACCGACTCCGCCCTGACCGACTCCGCCCCCGCCCTCACCGACTCCGCCCCGACCGACTCCGACCCCGCCCTCGCCGTTGACGCGTCGGCCGGTGAGCTGTCGGGCGGCGACGACGCGGGCAACGCCGGTGACGCGGGCGACGTCGGGTGGCTGCGCGGCGACCCCGGGGTCGACCGGACCGCCGTACACACCGTCGCCGTGCCGGCCGGCACCGACCTCACCGCCCTCGTCGCCGCAGCCGGCGCGGTGCTGGCCCGGTACCGGGGGGTGCGCCGGCCCCGGGTCGGCGCGGTCGTCGGCGAGCGGCTGACCGTCGTCGCGGTGCCGGTGGACGGCGGCGCCCGCGACCTGCTCGCCACGGCGGGGCCCGGATCGCCCTGGCCGGCCCCCGGGACCCCGGCGCCGGCCGGACTGCTCGACCTCGAGGTGGGCGCGCTCGAAGCGGACAGCACCGCCGACGCGTACCGGCCGTGTCTCTCCCCACTGTGGCCGCTCACCCTGGCGCTGGCCGGTGACACCCTCACCTGCCACCACCACACGGCGACGTGGGCCGTCGACCTGGTCGAGGCGTTCGCCCGCCAGGTCGTCCGGGTCCTCGGGCGGGTCCTCGCCGACCCGGACCGCCCGCTGAACGACTGCGAACCGCTGGGCGACGCCGACCGGGCCGCGATCGTCGCCCTGGGCCGGGGGCCCGGCGAGCTGCCCGCCCCGAAGGACACCATCCACGATCGGATCGCCCGGCACGCCGCGACCCACCCGGACGCGCCGGCCGTCTCCTGCGCGGGCACCCGACTGACGTACGGCGAGCTGGACGCCCGCGCCCGGCGGGTGGCCCGCGCCCTCGCGGCGCGCGGGGTCGCCCCCGGCGACCGGGTCGGGGTCTGCCTGGACCGCTCCGTGGACCTGGTCGCGGTGCTGCTCGGCGTGCTCCGCGCCGGGGCCGCATACGTGCCGGTCGACCCGGCCTACCCGGTCGACCGGATCCGCTACACCGTCGAGGACTCCGGCGTCACCCTGCTGGTCGGCGCCGGCGGCGTCGACGCCGCCGACCTGACCGCCGCCGGGCCACCCGCCGATCGGCCCAGCCCGGTGGAGCCGCACGTCGGCGGGCCGGACGACCCGGCGTACGTCATCTACACCTCCGGCTCGACCGGCCGGCCCAAGGGCGTGCGGGTGCCGCACCGCAACGTCCTGGCCCTGGTCGACGCCACCGCCGCCGACTTCGGGCTCGGCCCGCACGACACCTGGACGATGTTCCACTCCAGCGCCTTCGACTTCTCCGTCTGGGAGATCTGGGGCTGCCTGCTCACCGGCGGGCACCTGGTCGTCGTCCCGCACCTGGTGGTGCGCTCCCCGGCCGAGTTCCACGCCCTGCTCGCCGCCGAGCGGGTGACCGTGCTCAACCAGACCCCGTCGGCGTTCGCGCAGCTGCTCGACGTCGACCGGCGGGCCGCCGACCCGCTTGCCGTACGGCTGGTCGTCTTCGGCGGCGAGCCGCTCGACGCCCGGATGCTCACCGGCTGGTACGACCGCCACCCGGAGCCCGACTGCCGGGTGGTGAACATGTTCGGCATCACCGAGACCACCGTGCACGTCACCGCGCAGACCCTCGACCGGGGGCTCGCCCTGGCCGGCAGCCGGTCGGTGGGCCGGGCCCTGCCCGGCTGGCGGGTGTACGTGCTCGACCCGGCCGGTCGGCTGTTGCCCCCGGGCGCGGCGGGGGAGATCCACGTCGGCGGGGCGGGGGTGGCCGACGGCTACCTGCACCGCCCGGAGCTGACCGCCGAGCGGTTCCGGCCCGACCCGTTCTCCGGCGGCCGGATGTACCGCAGCGGCGACCGGGGCCGGCTGCTGCCCGACGGCCGGCTGGAGCACCTCGGCCGCCTCGACAACCAGGTGAAGGTGCGCGGCTACCGGATCGAGCTGGACGAGATCCGCCAGGTGCTGCTGGACGACCCGGCCGCGCTCGCCGTGGCGGTGGTGGTCGAGACCGGCGCGGAGGCCGCCGACACCCGGCTGCACGCGTACGTGGTGCTCGCCGACGCCGCCGGCTCGGTGGCCGAGCTGCGCCGCCGGGCGGCCCGGCTGCTGCCCGACTACATGGTCCCGGCGACGATCACCGCGCTGCCGGCGCTGCCGCTGACCGCCAACGGCAAGCTCGACGCCGCCCGGCTGCCCGCTCCCGTCCCCGCCGCCGAGCCGGCCCTCGCGCCGGCCGACGACGCGGGGCTGGACGAGCGGATCCGGGCGATCTGGCAGCGGGTCCTCGGCGCGGAGGTGGGGCCGGAGGACAACTTCTTCGACCTCGGCGGCAACTCGCTGCTGGCCCTGCGGCTGCTCAGGGAGCTGCGCGAGCAGGGCCTGGCCGACCTCACCCCCCGCCACCTCTACCTGCACCAGACCGTGCGCGGGCTGGCCGAGGCGATCGGAGCGGCCCGATGACCCCCGACGTGGAAACCCTCGCCCGGCTCTGGCCGCAGGTAGACCGGGTGGCCGTCAAGGACGGCTGCGTGTACGTCGTCGCCGAGGACTTCCTCGACCCGCTGGTGCTGCGCGGCCAGTTGGCCGCCGAGCTGACCGACGCGGAGCTGCCCCGGCACGTCGTCCAGGTCGACTCGCTCGACCCGGCCGACCTGGTCGCCCCCGACGACCGGTACGGGGCGTACCTGCCGCCCCGCGACGACGTCGAGCGGGCGCTGGTGCGCGTCTGGGAGCGGGCGCTCGGGGTGCCGAAGCTCGGCGTCCTCGACGACTTCTACGCCGCAGGCGGGGACTCCCTGGCCGCCGCCGGGCTGGCGGTGGACGCCCAGCGGGTGTTCGGGGTGGCGGTGTCGCTGGCCGCCGTGCTGCGTCACCCGACCGTGGCCGCCCTCGCCGACGAGATCCGCCGGTCCCGGGCCGCCGCGCCGCTGCCGCCGGCCGCCGCCGGCGCGGCGCACCCGCTGTCGCCGCAGCAGCGGCGGGTGTACCTGGCACAGTCCCGCGATCCGGCGTCGGTGGCCTACCACCTGCCGCTGGTGCTGCCGCTGCCGGCGGACGTGGACGCCGGCCGGCTGGCCGGGGCGTTCCGGCACGTCATCGCCCGGCACGACGTCCTGCGCACCGCGTTCGGCACCGAGGCGGGCCGGCCGGTGCAGCGGGTGCTGGCGGGGGTGACGTTCGAGCTGCCCGAGGCGGCCGCCCCCGCCGACGCCCCGGTGCCGGTCAGCCCGTTCGACCTGGCCGCCCCGCCGCTGCTGCGCGCCGAGCTGCGGCGCACCCCGGCCGGGCCGGAGCTGGCCCTGGAGCTGCACCACATCGTCACCGACGGGCTTTCCCTGGCCCTGCTGCTGCGGGAGGTCGACGCCCGCTACGCCGGCCGGGAGCTGCCACCCGTCCCCGCCCAGTACGCCGACTACGCGGCCTGGGTCGACGGGCGGGAGCCGTCGGGGCGCGACTGGTGGCTGGCCCGGTTCGCCGACCCGCCCGCCCCGCCCCGGCTGCCCACCGACGCCGACCGGCCGGCGGGCGACGGGCCGACGCCGACCGCCGGCAGCGGGGTCGTCGAGTTCGCCGTGGACGCCGCCCGCACCGCCGCGCTGCGCGCCCTGGCCCGCCGCGAGGGGGTGACCCTGTTCCAACTCCTGCTCGCCGTCTACGCGGCCTTCCTCGCGACGACCACGGGCGGCGGGACCACCGGCGGCGCGGGCTCCGGCGGCGGGACCACCGTCGGCGCGGACGTCACCGTCGGCACCCCGGTCGCCGGGCGGGGCGCGCCGGGCCTGGACGCCGCGATGGGCATGTTCGTCAACACCGTGTGCCTGCGCCACCGGGTCCGCCCCGACGCGCCGTTCCGGGCGCTGCTCGACGAGGTGGCCCGGGACGTGGTGGACGCCTTCGCCCATCAGGACTTCCCGTTCGACAGCCTGGTCGAGGCCGTGCTGCCGGTCCGCGACCCGCACCGGCACCCGCTGTTCGACACCCTCTTCGCGATGCAGCACGACGAGGTGGCCCGGGTCGACTTCCTCGGCCGGCCGGTGGAACTGGCCATCGCCCCCACCGGGCAGGCCATGTTCGACCTGGACATGCAGGTCTACGAGCGGGCCGACTCGCTGCGCGTGCACTGGGCGTACCACGCCGGGCTGTTCCTGCCGGCGACGGTGCGCGCGTTCGCCGACCTGTACCTGGAACTCCTCGACGCCGTGCTGGCCGACCCGGGTCGACCGGTCGGCGCGCTGACCGGCGCGCGGCCCGCCGCCGACCCGGCGGCCACCATCGACATCGACATCGACCTGTGAGCCGGAGAGCGAGATCATGCAGTCTCTGATGACCCGGGGCCAGCTCAGGATCGCCGCGGCGCGGCGGCCCGACCACGCCCGGCACTGGCGCGACGTGCTCACCGCCGGCGCGGACCGGGTCGGCTTCCCCGCCGACCGCACCCCCGCCCCCGGCGCCCCGGCCCGCCCGCAGGCCGTCACCGTGCCCCTCGGCGCCGCGCTGGCCGACCGGCTCGCCGTCGCCAGCCGGGGCGCCGAGCCCGCCCGGTACGTGCTGGTGGCCGCCGCCGTGGCGGCGCTGCTGCGTCGCTGGACCGGCGCGTCGGCGCTGCTGGTCGGCCGCCCGGCCGACGGCGACGCGCTGGCCGGCCTGTTGCCCCTGCCGGTGACCGGCGGCCCCGACGTCAGCTACCGGGACCTGGTTGGGCAGCTCCGCGCGGCGCTGCCCGAGGCGCAGCGGTACGCCGACTACCCCGTCGAGTTGCTCGCCGAGGACCTCGCCCCGCACGCCGAGGCCGACCGGCACCCGTTTCTCGACGTCGCCGTGCACACCACCGACGCCGCCCCCGACCCCCGCGTCGGCGTCACCGTGGCGGTCTCCGTCGCCGAGCTGACCGTGCACCACGACGCGGCCCGCCACGACCGGGCCACCGCCGACCGGATCGCCGGGCACCTGCTGCTCCTGCTGACCGCCGCGCTCGCCGCCCCGGACGCCCCGGTCGACGACGTCGCCCTGGTCACCCCCGCCGACCGGGCGGTGCTCGACGCGATGAACGACACCGCCGTGGTCCCCAACACCGCCACGGACCCCAACACCGCCACGGACCTCGCCCTGCGCCCCGACGCCTGGGTGGCCCGCCGGGCCGCCGAGACGCCCGACGCCGTCGCCGTGCGTACCGACGAGGTCACCTGGACCTGGGCGGAGCTGGACCGGCGGGTGGCCGCCCTCGCCGCGACCGTGCGGGCGGCCGGCGCGGGCCCGGAGACCGTCGTCGGCGTGCTCGCCGAGCGGTCGCCCGCCCAGCTCGCGGCGATCCTCGCCGTGCACCGCGCCGGCGCGGCCTACCTGCCGGTCGACCCCGGCTACCCGTCGGCCCGGATCGGCTACCTGCTGGCCGACAGCGGCGCGGCGCTCGTGCTGGCCGCCGACCCGGCGGCCGTCCCCGAGGGCGTCCCGGCGCTCCCGCTGCCGCCGCCCGACGCGGCGGTGACCGCGCCGGAGGCCGACGCGGTGGAGGCCGGGCCGCCGGCGGAGGCCGACGGGCGGGACCTGGCGTACGTCATCTACACCTCCGGCTCCACCGGCGCCCCGAAGGGGGCGATGATCGAGCACGGGTCGCTGGCCAACCGGCTCGCCTGGATGCAACGGCTGCACCCGATCGGCCCGGACGACGTCGTCCTGCACAAGACCCCCACCACCTTCGACGTGTCGGTGTGGGAGCTGTTCTGGTGGGCCCGCGAGGGCGCGTCGGTGTGCCTGTTGCCGCCCGGCGCGGAACGCGATCCGCAGGCCATCGTCGCGGCGGTCGCCGCGCACGGGGTGACCACCCTGCACTTCGTCCCGTCCATGCTGGGGGCGTTCCTCGACTGGCTGGCCACCGCCGACACCGCGCCGCTGGCCGGGCTGCGCCGGGTCTTCGCGAGCGGCGAGGCGCTCGGCCCACACCACGTCGACCGGCTCGCCGCGCTGCTGCCGCACGTCACCCTCGTCAACCTGTACGGCCCGACCGAGGCCACCGTCGACGTCACCCACCACCGCTGCGTGCCCGGCGCCGACCGGGTGCCGATCGGCCGGCCGGTGGACAACACCCGGCTGCACGTCCTCGACGAGCGGCTGCGGGTCCAGCCGGTCGGGGTGCCCGGCGAGCTGTGCATCGCCGGCGTGCAGCTCGCCCGGGGCTACCTCAACCGCCCCGAGCTGACCCGGGACCGGTTCGTGGCCGCCCCGGACGCGGGGGAGGAGCGGGTCTACCGCACCGGCGACCTGGCCCGGGTGCTGCCCGACGGCACGATCGACTACCTGGGCCGCCTCGACCACCAGGTCAAGGTGCGCGGCCACCGGGTCGAGCTGGGCGAGGTGGAGGAGGCGCTGCGCGGCCACCCGGCGGTGAAGGACGCCGTGGTGGTGGCCCGAGACGGCAACCTCCTCGGGTACGTGCTGACCCACTCCCCGGTGGCCGAGCGGGCGCTCACCGAACACCTGTCCGGCCTGCTGCCCCGGCACCTCGTCCCGGCCCGGGTGGTGGAGCTGGCCGAGTTCCCGCTGTCCGGCAGCGGCAAGCTCGACCGGCGGGCGCTGCCCGACCCGCCCGCCGACGACCGCCCGTACGTGCCGCCGCGCACCGACGCCGAGCGGATTCTCGCCGAGGTGTGGGCCGACGTGCTCGGGGTGGACCGGGTGGGGGTGGAGGACAACCTGTTCGCCCTCGGCGGCAACTCCATCCACTTCGTCACCGTGCTCGCCCGGGCGCACGCCGCCGGGCTGGACCTCACCTTCCAGCAGATGTTCCGCCACCCCACCATCGCCGCCCTCGCGGCGGCCCCGGCGACCGGCGAGCGGCCCCCCACGTACGCGCCGTTCGACCTGGTGTCCCCGGCCGACCGGGCGCTGCTGCCCGACGGGGTGGTCGACGCGTACCCGCTGGGGCAGCTCCAGGCCGGGCTGATCTTCCAGAACGAGCTGGCCCGGGGCGCGGCCCAGTACCACGACATCATCAGCTTCCTGATCAGCGCGCCGTTCGACGAGGCCGCGTTCACCGGGGCGGTGCGGCGGCTGGTCGCCGACAATCCGATCTTCCGCACCAGCTATCACCTCACCGGGTACAACGAGTACCTCCAGCTCGTGCACGCCGACGCGCCGACCCCGCTGTGGGTGACCGACCTGCGCGGCCTCGACCCGGCCGAGCAGGAGCGCCGGTACGCCGACTGGCACGACCGGGAGCAGGCGTACCGGTTCGTCTGGCGGGAGCCGGGGCTGGTCCGCGTCCACGTGCACCTGTTCGCCGACGACCTGTACCGGTACAGCCTCAGCCAGCACAACTCGGCCCTGGACGGGTGGAGCATCACCCTGCTGCACACCCGGCTGTTCGACACGTACCACCGGCTGCGCGACGGCCGGCCGCTGCCCGAGCCGCCGGCCGGGAACCACTTCCGCGACTACATCGGCCTGGAACGCCGGGCCGTCGCCTCGGCCGCCGACCGGGACTTCTGGCGGGACGTGCTGGCCGACGGCGGGGTGACCGAGCTGCCCCGCTGGGAGCCGCCGACCGCCGAGGCGCAACGCCCGGTGGCCTTCCACGAGGTGGACGTGTCCGCCGGGCTGTCCGAGCGGCTGTTGTGGCTGGCCGACCGGCTCGCCGTGCCGCTGAAGACCCTGCTGCTCGCCGCGCACGTCAAGGTCATCGGCGCGCTCGCCGCCGAGGCGGCCGTCGTCACCGGGTACGAGCAGAGCGGCCGGCCCGAGTCCGAGGGCGCCACGACCGCGATGGGGCTGTTCCTCAACACCGTGCCGCTGCGCGTGGACCTCGGCGGCGGAAGCTGGGCCGACCTCGTCGGCCGGGTCTACCGGGCCGAGGCGGACCTGCTGCCGCACCGGCGCTACCCGATGGCCCAGATGAAGGCCGACGCCGCCACCACCGACCCGCTGTTCGAGACGGTGTTCAACTACACCCACTTCTACCTGCTCAAGCGGCTGCGGGAGCGGCCGGGCTTCGACCTGCTCGACGTGCGGGTCAGCACCGAGACCGAGTTCGCCCTGCGCGCCGAGTTCATGCGCGACTTCTTCACCGACGAGGTCCGGCTGAGCCTGCACTACCACTCGGCGGAGTTCAGCCCGGAGCAGGCGGCCGGGATCGGTGAGGCGTACCGGCGGGCCCTCGCCGCGCTGGCCGACACCCCGGACGCCCCGCACGGCGGGTACGCCGCCGGCCTGCCGCCGGCCCGGGTCACCCCCGCGCGGCGGACCTTCAGCCGGACCGCGCCCGCCCCGGCCGCCGGCCCCGCCGGGCGCACCCCGCCCGCCACCGACGTGGCCCGGCGCATCGCCGAGGTCTGGGCCGCGACCCTGGACGTGCCGGTCGACGACATCGCCGAGGAGGACAACTTTTTCGACCTCGGCGGGAACTCCCTCGCCGCGATGCGGGTCGTCGCCGCGCTGCGCCCGCTGGTCACCCTGCGGCAGCTGATGACCCACTCCGACCTCGGCCCGCTGGCCCGGGCCGCCGAGGCCACCCAGCCCGCCAAGCCCGCCAAGCCCGCCCAGTCCGCCGAGGCCCCCGCCGGCTCCGGCACGGGGTCCGGGTCCGGCGCGGCGGTCGCCTCCGGGTCCGGCGCGGCGGTCGCCTCCGGGTCCGGCGCGGCGGTCGGGGCCAGGGTCGCCCGGGCCGGCGACGACCCGCTGCTCCAGCCGCTGTCGCCGTCGGGCGTCGCCTCCGACCGGGTCCTGGTCTGCTTCCCGTACGCCGCCGGCAACCCGCTGGCCTTCCGTCCCCTCGCCGGGGCGCTCGCCGGGCACGGCGTGGCCGTGCAGGCGGTGGCCCTGCCCGGTCACGACCCCGGCAACCCCGAGCCGCTGGTCGACCTCGACGAGGTGGCCCGGCGGGTGGCCGACGAGATCCGCGCCGACGCCCGGGGCGAGGTGCTGCTCTGGGGGCACTGCGTCGGCGCGGCCCTGGCCGTCGAGGTGACCCGGCTGCTCGCCGCCGCCGGGGCCCCGCCGGTGCGGCTCTTCCTCGGCGGCAAGCTGCTGCGGGACGCGGCCGACATCGACGCCAGCATCGCCGAGGTGCGGGCCCTCGACGAGGCGGGGGTGGTGGACTGGCTGGTCGGGCAGACCGGCTTCACCGACCTCGACGGTCTCGACGCCGACCACACCTCGGCGCTGGTCGCCGCGTTCCGGCACGACGCGCTCGGCTCGCACGCGTACCTGCGGGACCGGCTCGACGCGCTGGCCGACCGGCCGCTGACGGTGCCGGTGACGGTGGTGCTCGCCGGCGACGACCCGCTCACCGCCGGCTCGGCCGACGAGCACGCCGCGTGGCGGCGAATCGCCGCCGACGTGACCCTCGAAGAGATCGACGGTGGGGGACACTACTTCTGCCGTACCCGCGCCGGGGAGGTGGCCGCCCTCGTCGGCGCCGCCGGCCCGGCCGCTCCGCGTGCCCGCCGCCCCGGGGAGGACCATGTCTGACCGCACGCCCACCAGCGCCGCCGAGCGGCCCGCGACGCCGCGCGGCGAGTTCGTCGCCGGGGCCCGCACGATGGTGCCGTTCCTGATCTCCGCGTTCCCCCTCGGGGTGATCGGCGGGACGCTCGGCCTGGCCAGCGGATTGTCCTACCTGGAGACCTTCGGGCTGGCCATGGTGGTCAACTCCGGCACCGCCCAGTTCATCGGCTTCAAGCTGATCGCCGAGGGCGCGGCGTGGCCGGTGATCATCTTTACCACCCTCATCCTGAGCCTGCGCATGCTGATCTACTCGACGCTGCTCGCCCCGCACGTGCGGGAGCTGCCGCAGCGGTGGCGGCTGCTGCTCGGCTTCGGGCTGATCGACGCGGTGTTCTTCGTCGCGTTCGACCGGATCAAGGGCGACGAGCCGGCCCGCCGCAAGAGCATGTTCTACTTCGGCGCGTCCGCCATCATGTACGTCAACTGGGCGATCGCCACGGTCGTCGGCATGGTCGCGGGGCACCTGCTGCCGGAGCGGCTGCGCGACGGCCTGGACTTCCCGATGACCGCGGTCTTCCTGGTCGTGCTCGCCGGGGCCCTCGCCGGCTGGAAGATCTGGACCAGCGCCGTCTCGGCCGGCGCGCTGGCCATGCTGACCCTCGGCCTGCCGTACAACCTGGGGTTGATCCTGGCCGCGCTCGGCGGTGCCTGCGTCGGCATGGCCTGCGAGCGGATCGAACGCCGCTGGTTCCCGCCGAAGCCCGCCGACCCGGCCGCCCCGCCGGACCCGTCCGACCCGGCCCGCCCGGTGGAACCGGAGGTCGCGGCGGGCGCGGCAGGTGCCGGGTCGCCGCCGGACGGGCCGCCGCCGGGGGCCGTGCCGCGCGGGCGCCCCGGTGAGCCGGTACGGGCCGGGGACCGGGCGGCCGACGCCGCCGCTGACGTGGACGGAAGGTGACCGCGATGTCGATGCTGCTGCTCATCCTCGGGATGGGGCTGGCCACCTTCGCCCCCCGGTACGTGCCGCTGCTGGTCTTCCGCGACCGGGAGCTGCCCGCCGACGTGAAGACGTTCCTCGGCTACCTGCCGCCCGCGCTGCTCGCCGCGATCGCGGTGCCGTCGGTGCTCGCCCCCGTCGACAACCGGGTGGAGATCACCGTGGTCACGATCCCGTACCTGGTGGCCGGGGTGGTGACCCTGGTGACCGGCCTCTTCGTCGAACGGTTCATGATCGTGTGGACCGTCGGGCTGGCGGTCTTCTTCGGGCTGCGCTGGTGGCTGGGGGCGATGTGACGACGACGGGCGACACCCCGCTGCGGCAGCCGCTGCGGGTGGCGGCGGCGCAGATCGAGGCGGTCGGCGGCGACCTGACCGGCAACGCCGCCGCGCACGCCGACGCGATCGCCGGGGCCGCCGACCTGGGCGCGAGCCTGGTCGTCTTCCCCGAGCTGTCGCTGTGCGGGTACGACTACCCGCTGCTCACCGCCGACGTCGCCCGGTGCGAGGTCGCCCCCGGCGACCCGGCCCTGCGTACGGTGGGCCAGGCCTGCCGGGACCGTGGGGTGACCGCCGTGGTCGGCGGCTGCGCCCGGCGGGCCGACGGCTGGGCCATCGCCGCCCACGTGGTCGGTCCGGACGGCGCGGTCGCCGCGACCTACCACAAGCGGCACCTCGACGCCGACGAGCGGAAGGTCTTCGTCCCCGGCACCACCGACACCCTCGTGCGGGTGCGCGGCTGGCGGCTCGGCCTCGGCGTCTGCTACGACGCCAGCTTCCCCGAGCACGCCCGGGGCCTCGCGCTGGCCGGCGCGGACGCCTACCTGGTGTCCGGCGCGTTCACCGTCGGCGACTCCGACCACCGCAGAAGCGTCTACTTCCCGGCCCGCGCCCTGGAGAACACCAGCTACGTGGTGTTCGCCAACTTCGCCGGGACGCACGGCGGGTGGCGGTTCGCCGGCCACAGCGCCGTGTACGCCCCCGACGGCCGTCCCCTCGCCGACGCCGGGGCCACCGCCGGCGTGGCCGTCGCCGACCTCGACGACGCCCGGCTGCGGCACCAGCGCGACAGCCAGCGGATGCTCGCCGACCGGGTCGCCCCCGCGCCCGCCCCGGCGCCCGTCGTCGTCGTACCCTGACCTCCCTCTCGCACTGACAACCGAAGGAGCACCCGTGACCGGCATCGGCACGACCGCGATCCACGGCGACGACGGGCTGAGCCCCACGGGTGCGGTGTCGCCCCCGATCGTGCAGAGCGCCACCTTCAGCGCCGAGACCGACGAGCAGTTCACCGAGATCGCCACGCAGACGCGCGGCGACGCCTTCTACACCCGCTACGGCAACCCCAACCACGCCCAGGTCGCCGCCGTGGTGGCCGAGCTGGAGGGCGTCGAGGCGGGCCTGGTCACCGCGTCCGGGATGGGGGCGATCACCACGATCGCCCTGGCCCTGCTCAACGCCGGCGACCACGTGATCGTGCAGCGCAGCACGTACGGCGGCACCACCTCGCTGACCACCGGGCTGCTCACCCGCTTCGGGGTGACCTGCACCCAGGTGGACCAGACCGATGTCGACGCGTTCGCCCGGGCGCTCACCCCACAGACGAAGCTGGTGCTGGTCGAGACCCCCAGCAACCCGCTGCTGGAGCTGACCGACCTGACCGCCGTGGTCGACCTGGCGCACGCCCACGGCGCGTACGCCGTCGTGGACAACACCTTCGCCACCCCGGTCAACCAGCGCCCGGCGGCCCTCGGCGCGGACCTGATCTGGCACAGCGCCACGAAGTTCCTCGGCGGCCACTCCGACGTCTCCGCCGGCGTCGTGGTCGGCCCCGCCGAGCTGATCGACCGGGTGTGGCAGACCTCGATCGTCACCGGGGCGACGCTCGGCCCGATCGACGCCTGGCTGCTGCTGCGCGGCATCCGGACGCTGCCGCTGCGGATGGCCCGGCACAACGACAACGCCCTCGCGCTGGCCCGGGCGCTGGAGGAACACCCGGCCGTCGCCCGGGTGCGCTACCCGGGGCTGGCCAGCCACCCCCAGCACGACCTGGCCACCAAACAGATGAGCGGGTACGGGGGCGTGTTCAGCCTCGACCTGGCCGGCGGCCGGCCGGCGGCGGCCACCCTGCTATCAGAGCTGCGGCTGGCCAAGCGGGCCGCCAGCCTGGGCAGCGTGAGCACCCTGGTGGTGCACCCGCGCTCGATGTGGGCGGGCATCGTCGACGCCGACCAACTCGCCGCCACGGGCATCGGCGAGGGCCTCGTGCGCGTCTCTACCGGCATCGAGGAAACACCCGACCTGCTCGCTGACTTCACCCAAGCCCTAAACACCGTCACCCACTAACCCACCGCCGCCTCACCCGCCGCCTCACCCGTCGACCCACCGCCGCAAATTCACGGAATTCGTGGCTATTGCGTGCGTCGAAGGCCACACATTCCGTGTAATTGCGCGCACCAGAGGTTCGTGGGGTACGGGGTCGGGGAGCCGTACGGGCAGGGCGTGCTGGACGTGGGTGAGGGGAACCTCGTGCACTGGGAGGTGTCCGGCGACCCGGGCGGCACACCGGCGCTCGTTGTGCACGGCGGGCCCGGGGCCGGCTCCAGCGCGGGCGTCCGCCGGCTGTTCGACCCGGCCCGGTACCGGATCGTCCAGTTCGACCAGCGTGGCTGCGGGCGCAGCACCCCGCACGCCGTAGACCCGGCAACCGACCTGCGGCACAACACCACGGCGCATCTGCTGGCCGACATGGAGCGGCTGCGCGAGCACCTGGGCATCGACCGCTGGCTGCTGTTCGGCGACTCGTGGGGCTCGACCCTGGGGCTCGCGTACGCGCAGCGGCACCCGGAGCGGGTCAACGCGATAGTCCTCGTCGGGGTCACCATGCCCCGCCGGTCGGAGATCGACTGGCTGTACCGGGGCGTCGGCCGGTTCTTCCCCGAGCAGTGGCGGCGGTTCGCCGACGCCGTGCCGGCCGCCGACCGCCCGACGGGCGAGCCGGGCCAGGGGCCGGCCGTCGACCTGCTCGCCGCGTACGCGCGCCTGCTGGAGCACCCGGACGCGCGGGTGCGGCACCGGGCGGCGAACGCCTGGCTGACCTGGGAGGACGCCGTCGTCTCGCTGGAACCCAACGGCAAGCCGGACGCGTACACCGATCAACCGCCGGACGACCGGCTCGCCTTCGCCCGGATCTGCGCGCACTACTTCTCGCACGGCGCGTGGCTCGACGACGACCCCCTGCTGCGCGACGCCGGGCGGCTGGCCGGCATTCCCGGGGTGCTCGTGCACGGCCGCCTCGACCTCGGCTCGCCGCTGGAGACGCCGTGGTCGCTGGCCCGGGCCTGGCCCGACGCGGAACTGATCGTGGTCGACGACTCCGGCCACACAGGCAGTGACGCCCTGCGCGGTCATCTGCGCGCCGCGCTGGCCCGGTTCGCCGCCCGCTGAGCCGCGCCTCGGTCGGTCCGGGTGGGCGGGGTGTGATGAGGGTCTGCCGGGCACCGGCCCGATCCCGTTCCGGCTGGTGGGGAGATAGCGGCTTCCAGTTCCGCTTCAACGTCTGACGATGGTCCGGGTCAGACCGGCCTCGTCCGTGCCGTCATGGCATGTCCGCGTATCGGAGGGGGAGCGTAGGCCGGGGCCGGCGCCACGCCAGGTAGGTCAGGATGGCGAACGTGATCAGAAGTGCCACTGCGCCGGGGATGATCAGCCATCCGAATTGATCGCCGACCTCGCGCACTCTCAGGCAAGGGTCGCTCCTGGCGTGGTGGACGGGGATGCGCTCTCCGATGCTCACGGCTTGGTTCGTATCGACCGTAGCGCGCAGGGTCGATTGACACAGCTCCCCACGGTCTGTCGTGAACTGAACCGTCAGAAAGGTTCTTGCTCCGCGATGCTCGACGCCGGCCACCTCAGCCACTGCGTCTGCTCCCCGGCATTCGTCTGCGATGGACCAGGTGGCCAGCGCCGTGAGCGTGATCGCTAAGGCCAGACCGAATGTCGAGAACACCCGCAGGAAGGTTCGGCTTATCCGTCGACGGATCATGGTCGGACTCTAGAAAGGGTCAGCAACGAACTGATGCGGTCGACGGCACCCGCCCCTGTCGCCCCTGCTGCTGTCAGCGGCGACGGTGACAGCAGCAGGGCCGGACGAGGAAGACGGGCCGTCGACCTCGGCTTGTCCTCAGGCCAGCAGGTGCTCGCGCATCCTCGCGCCCGGATTGATCCCACCTACTATCCGAGGGCCGGTCGGATCGAGCACGCCGAGGGTGTTGTTGCGACGCATGAGCGCACGGACCGGCGGCGGCAGCCGGGGCGGGTCGTCCATGGCTGCGAGGACCTGCCCTGCGGTGGAGATCAGCCGATCGGCCAGGGCGGCGGCGTCGGTGTCCACGCGCACCCGGCCGTACTCCCAGCCGGCGGTGGTGAGGTCGAGCACCTCGAACACGTGGGTCACGAGCGCGTTCGGGTCGGTCACCCGGTCGAGCCGGGACGCCTGGCTGCCGACCACCGCGACGGCGGCGGCCACCTGCGCGTACGGGTGGAAGCCGCACGGCAGAGTGAACAGTGGCCAGCGCAGGGACCGGCCGGCCTCCATCCACAGCGGCCGGTAGTTCCGGCGGTGCACCAGGAGCCGCCGCCCCGTTCGTCGGTGCACTTCCTGCGCCTGCGCCTGTAGGTCCGCGTGGGCCTCGTCGGCGACCTGGCTCACGATCCGGGCCGCCACCACCAGGCCGTCGTCGCCGTTCAGCATCCCGGTGACCGCCTCGACCTGCGCGGGAAACGGGATCCGCGCATGGGCGCCGTACTGGTGCTGGACTTCCCGTAGCAGCACCTGCTGCCGCCCCGCATCGAGCTGGACCCGCCCGCCGCCCAGCAACCGCTGAAGCCAACGCATTTCGCCTCGTTTCAGCAGAGCCGTCCCGGACTGCGGCAATGCTAGTGCGTCGGACCTCCCTCGTGGCCGAAGGGGTGGCTGAACGATCCCGCTGACCCACCTTCGTCGGCGCGGCCCCAGCTACGCAACGTCCCGGTTGACCCCCAAGGTCCGTCAGCGACCTGCGCGATCGTCGCGCGCGGCCTCGACCTGTACAACGGCCACCGCGTCAAAGAACGGCCGGCCCCCGAACCCAGGGCCCTGGCACAGTCGCGGGGTGTCCGATCTCGCTCGGTGTTCATCCGCTCTCCGGGAATCCCGTTCCGCTCCTTGAGGATGACCCGAAATCTTGGCCAGGGCCTCGGTCTGACCGGTCCTGCGCTGTGTGTTCCCTCTCCCGCGAATGTTCCGGGGACGTCGGCCGCCCCACGCCGCCCCGTACGTCGGGCAGTCGGGTGGGCGGCCTGACGAATGCGCTCCGTGCCCGGTCGGGAGCCTGTCCTTCGGCCCCTATGGAGCTGCCCCGTCTACGCGCCCGCTCCATCGGTAGCACAAACGGGGCAGCTCCATAGGGGCCGAAGAAGGGTAGGCCGATCCGGCGGACGGCCGACCCGGCAGGGGCCGATCCGGCGGGGGCGATCCGGTAGGGGCCGATCCGGCGGGGGTCGATCCGGCGGGGGTCGATCCGGCGGGGGCCGATGGTGTCGGCAGCGCGCATCCCCCTGGGGCCTGCCAAATCGGAGATCCACGACCTGCCGGGGCCCTACCCTCGAACTGCCCTCTCGGGCGAGGTGGTGGCCTACCGCGACGGCGTGGTGTCTACAAAATGCGCGCCGGCCAACTTCAACTTATATCGCACTGGGGGGCTTGCGGCAAGACCCGGGTCTTGCCGCAGAATCGTCGGCCGGACCCAGGAATGGACGACGAATTGGGGCACGACGTGCATGGCGATTCACCCGGTCAGCGAAGTGCAATGGACGACAGCCGCCTCGGAGGCATCGCGATGATCGAGCATTACGTGTCAGGTCTCCAAGAGGTCGACGAGACGCAGGGCGCGACTGTTGGCGGCAAGGGCGCGCACCTGGGGGCGCTGTCGCGGATCGACGGCATCCGGGTGCCGGCCGGCTTCTGCGTGACGACGGACGCCTTCCGGCGGATCATGGCGGAGGCGCCGTCGATTGACGATCGGCTCGATCAGTTGTCGCGTCTGAGCCCGGACGACCGGGAGGCGATCCGCACGCGCAGTGCGGAGATCCGCCGGATCATCGAAGGGATAGTCCTTCCCGACGAGGTGGCTGCGGCGATCACCGGGGCTCTCACCCGGCTCGGTGAGCGGGCTGCCTACGCCGTCCGATCCAGCGCGACGGCCGAGGACCTGCCGACGGCCTCCTTCGCAGGCCAGCAGGACACGTACCTGAACGTCATGGGGCCGGCGGCGATCCTGTCGCACGTCAGCCGGTGTTGGGCCTCGCTCTTCAGCGAGCGCGCCGTGACCTACCGCCAGCGGAACGGCATCGACCACCGTACGGTCCAGATGGCGGTTGTGGTGCAGAGGATGGTCTTCCCGCAGGCGGCGGGCGTCCTGTTCACGGCCGACCCCGTCACGTCCAACCGGAAGGTCGCCTCCGTGGAGGCCAGCTTCGGCCTCGGCGAGGCCCTGGTCTCCGGGCTGGTGAACGCGGACGCCTACCGGGTGCGCGACGGTGAGATCATCGACAGGGCGATCGCCGCCAAGCGGCTTGCCGTCCACGCCCTGCCGGGTGGCGGGACGACGCAACAGGCGATCGACCCGGAGCGGCAGGAGCAGCCGGCGCTGACGGATGCGCAGGTCGTGCGGCTGGTGCGGCTGGGCCGGCGGATCGAAGCCCACTTCGGCCACCCCCAGGACATTGAATGGTGCCTGGTCGACGATGACTTCCAGATCGTCCAGAGCCGGCCGATCACCACGCTCTTTCCGGTACCCGAGACCGACGACGCAGAGAACCACGTGTACGTCTCCGTCGGTCATCAGCAGATGATGACCGACGCCATGAAGCCCCTGGGGTTCTCCGTGTGGCAGCTGACGGCCCTCGCGCCGATGCACCACGCCGGGGGACGGCTCTTCGTCGACGTCACCCGGCACCTGGCGTCGCCGACGAGCCGCGCCGGCCTGCTCGACGCCCTGGGCACGTATACCGATCCGCTGATGAGGGACGCGCTGGAGACCGTCATCGACCGCGACGACTTCATCCCGTCGCTGCCCGATCAGGTGCAGGCGTGGACGCCCGCCGGGGGCCCGCCCGCCCCGATCGAGACCGATCCGGCCATCGTCACCGACCTGGTCGACGGCAGCCGGGCGCGCATCGTCACCCTGCGGGGCGCCATCCGGACGGCCTCGGGGCCGGCGCTCTTCGACCTTCTCCTGGCGGCCTTCGAGGAGCACAAGCGGTCCCTCGGCGACCCCCGCAGCATGCAGGTGATCATGGCGGGAATGGATGCCACCCGGTGGCTCAACGAGCACCTGGCCAAGTGGCTGGGCGAGAAGAACGCCGCCGACACCCTCACGCTCTCCGCGCCCGGCAACGTCACGTCGGAGATGGGGCTGGCGCTCCTGGACGTCGCCGACGTCATCCGCCCGCATCCGGAGGTGGTGGCGTACCTGCGGGAGGTCGAGGACGAGGGCTTCCTGGAGGAGCTGCACACGCTCCCGGGCGGCCGGAAAGCGCGCGCCGCCATCCGGGCCTACCTCGACACGTACGGCATGCGCTGCGTCGGCGAGATCGACATCACGAGGCCGCGCTGGAGCGAACGCCCCACCACGCTCGTGCCCCTCATCCTCGACAACGTCAGGAACTTCGAGTCGGGCGCCAGCGGACGGCGCTTCGCACAGGGCCTCCGGGCGGCGGCCGGGAAGGAACAGGACGTCCTGGAGCGCCTGCGGGCCCTGCCGGACGGGGAGCGGAAAGCCGACGAGACCAAGCGGATGATCGACCGGGTCCGCACCTTCATCGGGTACCGGGAGTACCCGAAGTACGACATCGTCAGCCGCTACTTCGTCTACAAGCAGGCCCTGCTGGAAGAGGCCGAGCGCCTCGTGCACGCCAACGTGCTTCGGGAGAAGGAGGACGTCTTCTACCTCACGTTCCAGGAGCTGCACGACGTCGTACGCACGCATCGGGCGGATGACCAGCTCATCCACCGGAGGAAGGAGGCGTTCAGGTCGTATCAGGCGCTCACCCCGCCCCGGGTGCTCACGTCGGACGGTGAGGGCATCTCCGGGGCGTACCGGCGCGACGACGTGCCGACCGGCGCGCTGGTCGGCCTCCCGGTCTCCGGCGGGATCGTCGAGGGGCGGGCCCGCGTCATCCTGGACCTGGCCGACGCCGACCTCGAACCGGGCGACATCCTGGTTACCGCCTTCACCGACCCGAGCTGGTCACCCCTGTTCGTCGCGATCGAGGGGCTGGTGACGGAGGTCGGCGGCCTGATGACCCACGGTGCGGTGGTCGCCCGGGAGTACGGCCTGCCCGCCGTCGTCGGTGTGGAGCGGGCGACCACGCTGATTCGGGACGGGCAACGGATTCGCGTGCACGGAACCGACGGGTACGTCGAGATCCTGTCTTGACCGACCACGACCGGGAAGGCTGTCGTAGCTTCGGTCGAACCAATTGCGCCGGGCGCAGCCGAATCACAGGGGCGTCCCGGGCCGGGCGGGTGACGCGACCGGTAGCGACGGCTCGTATCCTGTGCGCGAAGGTCGGACGTAACTGAAGGGGGTCGGTGTGAGCAACCGGATCGAGACGCTGGAATTCCAGGCGGAGGCGCGCCAGCTGCTCCAGCTGATGGTCCATTCGATCTATTCGAACAAGGACGTCTTCCTGCGCGAACTCATCTCCAACGCGTCCGACGCGCTGGACAAGCTGCGCCTGGAGTCCCTGGTCGACAAGGATCTCGCGGCCGACACCTCCGACCTGCACGTCGAGATCGAGGTCGACCGCGAGGCGCGCACCCTGACCGTCCGGGACAACGGCATCGGCATGTCCCGCGACGACGTCGTCGGGTTGATCGGTACCATCGCCAAGTCCGGCACCGCCGAGCTGCTGACCAAGCTGCGCGAGTCGAAGGACTCGGCCGGGTCCGCCGACCTGATCGGCCAGTTCGGGGTCGGGTTCTACGCGACCTTCATGGTGGCCGACAGGGTCACCCTGGTCACCCGCCGCGCCGGGGAGGCCGAGGGCACCCGCTGGGAGTCCACCGGCGAGGGCACGTACGTCGTGGAGACCATCGACGACGCGCCGCAGGGCACGGCCGTCACCGTCCACCTCAAGCCGGAGGACAGCGACGACAACCTGCACGACTACACCGCCGACTGGAAGATCCGCGAGATCGTCAAGCGGTACTCCGACTTCATCGCCTGGCCGATCCGGATGACCGTGGAGCGTCCCGGCGAGGACGACGCGGTCACCCGCGAGGTGCAGACCGTCAACTCGATGAAGGCGCTGTGGGCCCGCCCGCGCAGCGAGGTCGACGAGGCGGAGTACAAGGAGTTCTACAAGCACGTCAGCCACGACTGGGCCGACCCCCTCGAAACGATCCACATGCGGGGCGAGGGCACCTTCGAGTACGAAGCGCTGCTGTTCCTGCCGTCGCACGCCCCGGTCGACCTGTTCGCCCCGCAGGCCCGTCGCGGCGTGCAGCTCTACGTCAAGCGCGTGTTCATCATGGACGACTGCGACGCGCTGATGCCCAACTACCTGCGCTTCGTCAAGGGCGTCGTCGACGCGCACGACCTGTCGCTGAACATCTCCCGGGAGATCCTCCAGCAGGACCGCCAGATCCAGGCGGTGCGCCGCCGGCTGGTGAAGAAGATCCTCGCCACCGTCAAGGAGCTGAAGGCCAACGAGGCCGAGAAGTACCGCACCTTCTGGTCGGAGTTCGGCCCGGCGCTGAAGGAGGGCCTGCTCGACGACCCGGACAACGCCGAGGCCATCCTCGACATCGTCTCCGTCGCCTCCACCCACGACCCGGCGGAGCTGACCGGCCTGCGCGACTACGTCGAGCGGATGAAGGACGGCCAGGGCGACATCTACTACATGACCGGCGAGTCCCGGGCGATGATCGAGAACTCGCCGCACATGGAGGCGTTCCGGGCCAAGGGCTACGAGGTGCTGATCCTCACCGACCCGGTGGACGAGGTGTGGGTCGAGCGGGTCGGGCAGTTCGACGGCAAGCCGCTGCGGTCCATCGCCAAGGGCCAGGTCGACCTGGACACCGAGGAGGAGAAGGAGGAGGCCGAGTCGGCCCGCGAGCAGCAGCGCCAGGAGTACGCCGACCTGCTGACCTGGATGAGCGAGAAGCTCTCCGGCAGCGTCAAGGAGGTCCGGCTCTCCACCCGGCTGACCACCTCGCCGGCCTGCGTCGTCGGTGACGCCCAGGACATCACCCCGACGCTGGAGAAGATGTACCGGGCGATGGGGCACGAGGTGCCGCAGGTCAAGCGGATCCTGGAGCTGAACCCGGGGCACCCGCTGGTCGAGGGGCTGCGCAAGGCCCACGAGCAGGAGGCCGGGGCCGACTCGCTCGGCGACACGGCCGAGCTGCTGTACGGGATGGCGCTGCTGGCCGAGGGCGGCGAGCTGGCCGACCCGTCCCGGTTCACCCGCATCCTCGCCGACCGGCTGGCCCGCACCCTGTAGCCGCCGAGAAGCGCCGCGCGCCGGGCTCCACGGTCGACACCATCGACCGTGGACGCCCGGCGCGCGCCGTCTGCCACCCCGAGCGGGGTTCCCGGGCAGCCGGTTCGACCGGGATGACGGCCCGATGTTTCGGGGGCGGCCGCGCGGGTTGGCGCCGCGGCCGGGCATGGCCGCCGATCGCCCCACTGAGCTGTGTGGGCGCTCACCGAGCGTTTCCGGCATCCGATGTGCGCAATCGGACCCCAGTTACTCTTAGTGATGGGGTGAGGTTGTCCAATGGCGGTTCGCCCTGATCAGACTCGGCCCGGCGTTCGCCCTGCATGGCTGGTGAAGTCTCGCAAGTCGACGATGCGGCCCTTCGCCCGAGCGGGTGAAGAACTTCACAAGAGGTGGGCACTCGTCACGAACGGTGCCTAACGTCGATGGAGTCCGCGAATGCGGCGACCACGGTCGGTAACGCCTAGTCCTGCCTTCGACCGTCGGTTCCCTTGTCAGTCAGGCAGGAGCGGGGGACCCACATGTTCCTCGGTGCACCGCACCTCGGGGTGAAGCCGCCTGCGGCGGCCGGGCTCCTCGGCCCGAACCCGACAGCTCACCTCGCCGGCGTGGAGGAATCACACATGGCAACTGCACACACTGCCCGCCACCGTCGGATGACCGTCCGTCGCGCCGCCGTCGGCACTCTCGCCGCGGGCGCCCTCGCCGGGGCCGTCGCCCTGGCCGGCCCGGCCGCGCCGGCCCAGGCCGCGGTCAACTGGGACGCCGTCGCCGCGTGCGAGTCCGGCGGCAACTGGCACATCAACACCGGTAACGGCTACTACGGCGGACTGCAGTTCTCGCAGGGCACGTGGGCCGGCTACGGCGGCAAGAAGTACGCCGCCCGCGCCGACCTGGCGACCCGGAGCGAGCAGATCCGCATCGCCGAGAAGGTGCTCGACGGCCAGGGCATCGGGGCATGGCCGACCTGCGGCAAGAAGGGCGGCTCGACGAAGGACAGCCCGAAGTCGGAGCGGAAGTCGGAGACGAAGGCCGCCCCGAAGGAGCGGTCCTCGCGTACCGAGAAGCCGGCCTCGCGCAGCAAGCGGGACATCACGAGGAGCGCCCCGAAGAGCGCCCCGTCCAACGGCGGGACGACCTACGTGGTCCGGTCGGGCGACACCCTCTCCGAGATCGCCACGGCGCAGGGCGTGCGGGGCGGCTGGCGCGCGCTGTGGGAGAAGAACGAGCGGGTCGTGGGCGAGCACCCGAACCTGATCTTCCCGGGCCAGCGGCTCAGCCTCTGACCCGCCCGGCCGGGTCGGCGCGACCCGGCGTCCCGGTCGCGGGGCACCCAGCACCGCAGGCGCCCGGCCGGTTCGTCCGGCCGGGCGCTCCCGCGTCCCCGACGGGCAGCAACACTGCGGGCCGGGACACCGGCCACCCGGGAGGGACCGGTGACTCCACGTCAGGTCAGGCGAGCGGGAACACCGTCACAGCCCCCGCATAAACGAGTCGGCCGCGAACCCGTCGCCGGGCACAATGGCGCGATGTCGCCCCGAACCGCCGCCCTGCTCGACGACCTCGACGAACTGCCGTACCGGGAGCGGATGACAGCCCTCGCCGCCCGGTCCCGGGCCCTCGCCGCCGCCGGCCGGCTGGCCGGGGTGCTCGCGGACCTGCGCGCCGGGTCGACGTACCACCGGTTCCTCGCCGTGACCGCGGCCCAGGTCGTCGGCGACCGCGCCGGGGTGGCCGCCGCCCTCGACGACCCGCACGCGGCGATCCGGGCCGTCGCGGTCCGCGCCTGCCTGCGCGCCGGCTGGCTCACCGCCGACGACCTGCGCCCCCTGCTCGCCGACGCCCCGGCCGACCTGCGCCGGCTGGTGTACCGGTCGCTGCGGTCGCTGCGCCGCCCGGAGGCCGCCGACCGGCTCGTCGACGCGGTCCGCGACCGGTTCGGCGACGCCGAGGCGGTCGCGCTGCTGCCGGCCTGCGGCCCCGACACGGTACGCCGGCTGCTGCCCCTGCTCGACCACGCGCTCGGCGGCGGGACGACCCTGGCCCGCCGGCACGCCGGGGTCCTGCTCGACCACGCCGAGGCGACGCTGCCCGGCCTCGACGGCCCGGAACGCTCCCGCTGGTGGGCGGCCCGCGCGGGCGCGCTGCTCGGCACGGCGGCCGACCACCCGGAGCGGGTGCTCGCCCTGCTCGAACGCCACGCCCCGGCCGACGGGCTCCCCGGCGGCCTCGCCCGCTACGGCGTGCTCGCCGCGGCGTCCCCGCACCGGGCGCTCGCGCTGCTGACCGCCCCCGCCCGCGCCGGCTGGCTGACCCGGGCCGCCCTGCCCCCGGTGCTGCTGCGCCGCCTCGCCGTGCTGCCGGCGGCGGACCTGGTCACCCTCGCCCGGCGGCTGCGCGCCGACAGCGCCAGCCTCGCGGCGCTGCTGGACGCGCTGCCCCCGGCGGCGCGCGGCACCCTGTACGACGCCGCGCTCGCCGACGTCGAGACGGCCGCCGCGATCCCGTCCCGGGAGGTCATGGCGGTGCTGCCCCGGCGCTGGCGGGAGCGGGAGGCCCGCCGGGTGCTCACCCTCGACCGGGTCCGCGCCGACGAGGCCGCCGTGCGGGCGTGGAGCGCCGAGCTGCCCTGGCCGGAGGCGTCCGCGGTGCTGACGCCCGCCCTGCGCGCCGCCGACGCCCAGGACCGGGCGAGCGCGTACGAGCTGCTGCTCACCGCCGCGCGGCGCAGCGACGACCCGGCGGCGGTGGCCGAGGCCGTGGCCCGGCTCGGCGGGCTGCGCAACGAGCAGGACCCGGTCCGGTCGGCGGCGCTGGCCACCCTGGCGACCATGCCCCGACTGCTGCGCGCCGACTCGCGGCCCGTGCTGGCGGCGCTGGTCACCGACGCCACCCACGCCCGGGACGCGTCCATCCGCACGCTGTCCGCGCTGGGCGACCTGGCGTGCGGGGTGCTGCGCCACCACGTCGACGAACCGGAACTGCTGGGCTGGGCGCTGGCCACCCTCGACGCCCTCCTCGGCGGGCACCACCTGCCCCCGCTGGGCCGGCTCGACCACGGCCTGCGGCGGGGGCAGGAGCGGGTCGTCCTCGACCGGCTCCTGCCCCGGATCACCGCCGGGATGGCGCGCGGCGAGTTCACCGCCCTGTTCGCCGTCACCCGCGCGCTGGGACGCCGGGCGTGGCGGCTGCCCGCGCTCCAGGAGCTGCTGCACCGGGCCACCGGCCCGGGCAACGTCTCCCCGGTCGTCCGTACCGCCGCCGACCTGTGGCTGGCGGACCCGGCGCCGCGCGGCGAGCGGGTTGCCCTCCTGCTCGCCGCCGACCCGTCGGTGATCACGTTCGAGGCGGTGTGGCGGACGGTCTGCGGCCGGCGCACCGACCTGCTCGACGGGGTGCTGCTCGGCCCGCCGCCGGCCGGGGCGTTCCTGCCCGCCGGGCCGCGCTGGGTGCCCGGGCATCCGTGGCACGTCGGCCGTTGGCTGCCCCGGCACCGCCGGGCGTACGTCGACCTCCAGGCCCGGGTGGCCCGCGACGCGGGTCAGCCGATGCACGCCCGGGCCGCCGCGCTCGCCCGCG
This sequence comes from Micromonospora rubida, assembly GCF_009908295.1. GTDB lineage: Bacteria > Actinomycetota > Actinomycetes > Mycobacteriales > Micromonosporaceae > Micromonospora > Micromonospora rubida. The sequence continues at coordinate 260,231 of NZ_JAAALO010000001.1, read as the reverse complement.
CGGCGCGGGTCCCCGACGCCGGCCGCGACCTGGTGCTGCGGTACGTCGACTCGTCGAACGTCACCCTCGCCGAGGCGGCCCTCGGTGCGCTGCCCTGGACCGACCGGCCCGAGGAGGCCCTGACCACGCTGCTCGCGCACGCCGACGACGATCGGGCCCGGGTGGCGATGTACGCCGCCGGCCGGGCCGCCCGGTTCGTCGCCCCGTCCGCGCTGCTGGCCCGGCTCAGCGGAATCGCCCTCGGCCGGGGCAGGGTGACCAGCCGCAAGGAGGCCGTCCGGCTGCTCGGCCGGCACGGTCCGCCGGAGGCGGTGCCGCTGCTGCGGCAGGTGTGGCAGCAGCCCGACCAGCACCGCGACGTCCGGGCGGCGGTCACCTCCGCCGCCCGGCAGCGGCTGCACACGCCGCAGAGCTGGGCGGTGCTGGACCTGGCCGTCGGCGGCGGCCGGGAGGACACCCTGGCCGTGCTGGCCGCCGGGCCGCACGAGGTGCCGGAGCCGCACCGACCCCGGTACGCCGGCCTGGTCGTCACCGCCTGCCGCAGCGGTGACGAGGTGGTCTCCCAGGCGGCGCTGACCCGGCTGGCGCAGTGGGCCCGGTGGGCGCCCGACATCACCGACCTGGCCGTCGAGACGCTCACCGACCTAGACGCGCACGCCGGCTGGCCGGCCCGGTCGATGCTGCTCCGCGCGCTGCTGGACCTGCCGCACCGCCCCGAGCGGGCCGCGCTCGACGTCGCCCTGCGCCGGCTGGTGGCCCTCGACGCGGCCGACGACGACCCGGGCGGGCCGGAGCGGGACCGGCCGGCCCGCCGCCGGATCGACGCGATCCTGCGGACCGTGCGGGTGTGGGCGCAGCGCGCCGGCGTCGACGCCGACCGCGGCCCGGCCCGGGACGCCGCCCGCAACCTGGCCCGGCACCCGGGGTTCGTGCCCGGCGCGGCCGGGCTGCTGGCAGCTCTGGTGCGCCTCGACGGGCGCACCCCGCAGCAGCTCGTCGCCGAGCTGACCGGGCTGTTCGAGCTGGCCGCCGGCCGCCCGGCGCTGGCCGCCCGCCTGGCCGACGCCCTCGCCGACCGGGTACGCCGGGACGCCGCTGTCGTGGACGCCGGGCTGCTGCTGGCGGCGGCCCGGGAACTGGCCGGCCGAGGCGACGGGGCCGGGCTCCTCGCGCTGGCGCTGACCCGGGCCGGGGAGTCGTACGGCTGGTCGACGCCGTGGCGGGACCTGCTGCGGACGCTGCGCGGGCACCCCGTCGCCGACGTCCGCGACGCCGCCCTCGACCTGTCCATGTCGGGGTGACCCGCCCCGCCCCGGGGTGGTGCGGACCGGGGCCGGTGGGGTGCCGGCGGCAGGCGTGGCGGGCCGCACCTGGAATGCACTCGGCGCGACTGACGGCGTCGGGAGGCCGCTCGTCGGCGATCGATGTAGATCGCCGGAGCTTCGGTCGGCGGCGCCGTCAGTATTTCATGACGCAGTAGACGACAGTCGGGTTCAGGAACCGGTACCAACGATTCCATTTGCGATCCCGCGTGCACCTGTTTCCGTTGGAGGCGCCGGGGACGATGTCGATGATGTGGACAGTGCCCTTCGCCTTGCACTTCGTCGCGCCGACGACCCAGCCACTGCCCTTCGGAAACTTGTAACAGTAGAAGCGCACCAGGTGAAGCTCGAGGCACAGCCGATAGCCCGCCTCGGTGATGTACGCGGAATCGGGGTCAGCGCAGGTGCCCTGGGAATTGTCCATCGAGACCACCCGGTAGGTGCCACGGGTGCCGTTGCAGTTGCCGATGCCCTGAAAGCTGCCCTTCTCGCTGACTACGACGCACTGCCCGATCTTCGCCGGTGGCGGTGGCGGAACCGCCTCGGTCGTGGGGACGATCTGCGGCGGGTAGTACGTCGGCTCAACCTGCGGAGGTGTTCTCGTCGTCTCCATCGGCCCGGGCGCGGGGCTGACTGCGGACCGGTCCTGCGGGCCGCTCCTGGCCTTGAAGATGACCACCCCGCCCACTGCGGCCCCGCAGACTCCGAGCAGGCACAGCGCCAGCGCTGCGGCGACCACACCGATGATGAGAGGCGTATTGCGTTTCGGTGGCGTCAGTGGTGGCTGCGGCGGTCGCGCCCCGGGGTTCGGTGGAGGTGCACCCGGTTGGTCGGGCATGCTCGGCGGTGGAGGCAACGTCACTCGAAGAGTGTCACATAGGCCCGCTTGGCGTATGTCCAAGGTGGACAGAGAGGGGCGATTTGGTGAGCCGGACCTTCCTGCCCGCCACAGGGCCCGCCTTCGCGGCCCACCTGGTCCTGCTCGTCGCCAGTGTCGCCGCGCTGCCACACGCTTCCCGGTCGGCCCGGTGACCAGGGCCCCGGCACAGTCGCGGGTGTCCGATCCCGCTCGGCGTTGATCCGCTCTCCGGGAATCCCGTTCCGCTCCTTGAGGATGACCCGAAATCTTGGGCAGGGCCTCGGTCTGACCGGTCCTGCGCTGTGTGTTCCCTCTCCCGCGAATGTTCCGGGGACGTCGGCCGCCCCACGCCGCCCCGTACGTCGGGCAGTCGGGTGGGCGGCCTGACGAATGCGCTCCGTGCCCGGTCGGGGACCTGTCCTTCGGCCCCTATGGAGCTGCCCCGTCTACGCGCCCGCTCCACCGGTAGCACAAACGGGGCAGCTCCATAGGGACCAACGAAGGGTAGGCCATCCCGGCGAAGACAGACCCCGCGAAGACCGACCCGGCAGGGGCCGATGACGTCGGTAGCGCGCGCATCCCTGGGGCCTGCCAAGCCGGAGACCCACGACCTTGCCGGGGCCCTGGCCCGGTGACACGGGCGCTACGTTATGCGGTGTGACCACGGGATGGGTGGAGTGGCTGCTGCTCCTGATCGCCCTGCTCATCGGGGGGCTTGCCTGGAAAGTGGGTGCACCCGTGTGGGCGGCCCTGATCCTGTCGCTCGCAATGGCCCTGTTGATCCGGCGGATGCGGGAACAAGGACGCATCGAACTTCTCGTGCGATGGCTGCATCGTCATGAGGAACCATCCGGACCTTGAGCCTGACGGGTGCCCGCCCGTGTCGCCCGCCAGGGCCCGGATCCGGTCCCCGGGCCGCAGGTGAGCCGGGCCCCGACGACCGGGCCCCGACGACCGGGCCCCGACGACCGGGCCCCGACGACCGGGCCCCGCGTTCCGGGGACCGCCGCCGTCCTGCCGGCGGGGTGATGTCACCGCGAGACCCGCAGCGCTGGTGCGGGCGCTGCGGGCCCCGCGGTCACGCCCCGGCCGGGTCGCACCGGCGGGGCCGGGCGGCGGCGCGGGGGCTCGCGGTCACCGGTGCGGACGCCCCGGATCGGCCAGCCGCAGGGCGTTGCAGACGTCGGCGACGTCGGTGACCTCCCAGGCCAGCTCCCCGGCGGCCCGTCGGGCCCGCGGGTCGGTGACGATCCCGGTGAGGATGACGACCCGGTTCTGCACGCTGACTCTGACCGGCTCGTGGCGGACCGTCGGGTCGCCGCCGAGCCGCCGGGCGACGACGGCGGCGAGCCGGGCGTCCTCGTCCGCCGGCCCGGGCTTGTCGGGCTCGGCGGGCCAGGAGTGGTCGTCGGGCGACGGCCAGGGGATGACCACGGGGGATGGTCCCTTCTCGGTGTGCGGTGTCGGTGTCGGTGTGTCTAGGCGGAGTCGGAGCGGCCGGCGGTGGCCGCCACCAGGACGACGCCGACGCCGGCCAGCCCGACCTGCACGAGCACGTCCTGGAACCGGAAGCCGGCCCCGGCCACGCCGACGAGGCGGGCGAGGATGGTGCCGAGCAGGGCGGCGACCACGCCGACGACCAGGGTGAGCCAGAGCGGCGCGGTCTGCCGGCCGGGGACGACGAGCCGGCCGAGAGCCCCGACGACGAGCCCCACGAGAAGGGCGCTGACGAGCCCGGCGACGGTCACGGCCGCTCCCGGGCGACGAGGGTACGGAGGCTCATCGCGGCCCGCCGGCCGGCGTTCCGTCGGGCAGTCCCCGCACCGGCACGGCCGCCCGGCCGGCGGGCGTTCGCCCCGCCCGGTGGGACCCCGGCGGAAGGGGCCGGTCGGCTTCCGGCGGCCGGCCGGAGACGATCGGCAGGACCTGGTCCAGGCGGGCGGACTGCAGGATGCGCCAGATCCGGGGGTTCGGGTCACGTACGGTGAGCACCGCGTCGGCGCGGGTGAGCCGCCGGTGCACGTCGAGCAGCAGCCCGATCGCGGCGGCGTCGATGTGCCGGCAGCCGGACAGGTCGACCACGACCTGGGCGGGGTGCAGGGCGAGCAGCTGGTCGAACACGGCGCCGGTCGCCGACAGGCAGGCCAGGTCGAACTCGGTCACGGCCACCTCTACCAGGGGAATCGTGCACTCCCGGTGTGCCAGTGGCGTCGTCACGGCCGTACCCCTTCCCTCGCGGACCCGGACGCCCACCACCGTGCCGGTCGGGGTTGGCGGGCACCGCGCGGACGTGTGACAGTTGCGTGACAAATCCGCCATCCGTGGGACACGGTTGGCCGTCGGCGGACGGCCTTGGAGATGATTCCGGCATGACGTCCGTACTGGTGATCGAGGACGACGACCGCATCCGCCTGGCGCTGCTGCTCGCGCTGGAGGACGAGGGCTACGACGCCCACGGCGCTGCCACGGCCGAGGAGGGGCTGCGCGCCCAGCGCCGGAACCCGACCGACTACGTCCTGGTCGACCTGATGCTGCCGGGACTGGACGGCTTCGAGTGCATCCGCCAGCTACGCCGCGACGACGACGTGCCGATCGTGGTGGTCAGCGCCCGCGACGACACCCACGACATCGTGGCCGCCCTGGAGGCCGGCGCCGACGACTACGTCGTCAAGCCCGTGGCGATCAAGGAGCTGACCGCCCGGCTGCGCGCCCTGCGCCGGCGCGCCCGCGCCGTCGTGCCGGCCGTGGCCGAGCCCGTGCCGGTGCTGGCCTTCGGTGACCTGGAGGTCAGCCCTGAAGCGGGGGAGGTGCGCCGGGCCGGGCACCGCGTGTCGGTGACCCGCACCGAGTTCCGGCTGCTGTGCGAGCTGGCCGAGCACGCCGGCCGGGTGCTGTCCCGCCAGCAACTGCTGCAACGGGTCTGGGGATACGACACCGGCGACGAGCGGCTCGTCGACGTGCACGTCGGCCGGCTGCGGCAGAAGATCGAGTCGGACCCGGCCAACCCCGAGCACCTGGTGACCCTGCGCGGCCTCGGCTACAAGCTGCAGCGATGAGCGGCCCCCGCCGGCCCGCGCGGCGTCGCCTCGGCCTGCGCGCCCGGGTCACCGCGGCGTTCGCCGCCGGGGCGCTGCTGCTGGCCGCCTCGATGGCCCTGGTCTCGTACGAGCTGACCCGCCGGTCGCTGATCGACGAGCGGGAACGCACCGCCGTGCGGGCCGCATACTTCGACGCCGCCGTGGTGCGCAACGGCCTGGACACCGACGACCCGGACGTGGTGGAGGTGCTGCGGTCGCTGGACACCGGCGGCAGCCGCCGGGCGCTGCTCAACCTCGACGGCGACTGGCACGCCCGCACCGCCGACGTCGGGCTCACCGCAGCCGTGCCCGAGGAGCTGCAACGGCTCGTCGGCGCGGGGGAACCGGCCGTGCAGCGGGTCCGCGTCGACGGGCAGGCCGCCCTGCTGGTGGGGGTGCCGCTGTCCGGTTCGGCGACGTACTACGAGGTCAACTCGCTGGGCGAGCTGGAGCGGACGTTCCAGGCGCTGGCCCTGACGCTGACCGCCGTGGCCATCATGGTGGCCGGCTCCGGCGCGGCGCTGGGCTGGTACGCCACCCGGCACGGCCTGCGTCCGCTGACCGCGGTCGCCAACGCCGCGGAGAAGATCGCCGCCGGTGAGCTGACCGCCCGCCTCGACCCGGCCACCGACCCCGACCTCACCCGGCTGTCCACCTCGTTCAACCACATGGTCGACCAGTTGGCCCGCCGGATCGAACGGGACCGCCGGTTCGCCGCCGACGTCAGCCACGAGCTGCGCTCGCCGTTGCAGACCCTCGCCGCGGCGGCCAGCGTCCTGCAACGGCGGCGGGAGCACCACGACGAGCGCACCGCCACCGCCGCCGGTCTCGTCGCCGACGAGATCGACCGCTTCCAGCGGCTGGTCAACGACCTCATCGACCTGGCCCGCAGCGACCAGCCCGCCCACCGCACCCCGGTCGACGTGGCGGAGCTGGCGCGGCGGGCCTGCGCCGAGCGGGACCTGCCGGCCTCGCTGGTGCGCCTGACGTCGGGCACGCCGCATACCTGGCGGGTGGAGCAGCGGCGCGTCGCGCAGGTGCTGGTGAACCTGCTCGACAACGCGACCCGCTACGGTGCCGGCCCGGTCGCGGTGCGGCTGTCGCGCGACGGCGACGCCGGCGTGATCGAGGTCGACGACGACGGCCCCGGGGTGCCGGTGGAGGACCGGGAGGCCATCTTCGATCGCTTCGTCCGTGGCCGGGCCGCCCACGCCCGGGGCACCGGCGACGGCACCGGCCTCGGCCTGGCCCTGGTCGCCCAGCACGCCACTGCGCACGGCGGGCGGGCCGGCGTGGTCGACCGTCCCGGCGGGGGCGCCCGGTTCCACGTCACCCTGCCCAGGAGCCTGCCGTGACCGGCCGCCGTGCCGTCCCGGCCGTCCTGGCCGGCCTGCTGGTCCTGGCCTCTGCCTGCGGGGTGCCCGCCGAGGACCGGCCCCGGGCGGTCGAGGTCCCGCCCGGGCCGTTCCCGTCCCCGGCGACGGCCGGCAGCACCGCGCCGACCGGCCGGGTCACCGAGACGCTGTGCTTCGTCCGGGACGACCGGCTGGTGCCGGTGCCGCGCCGCGTCGACCGTGCGCCCGACGCGGACGCCCAGCTGAGCGACCTGCTCGCCGGCCCCACCGCCGTCGAGCGGGACGCCGGGCTGACCAGCGCGTTGCCGGGGGCGATGAGCGCCGTCGTCGCGGACGTCGCGGGCGGCCACGCCCGGGTGACGGTCGGCCAGACCGGCGACGAGACCGGCCGCAGCGACGAGGTCCTGGCGTTCGGGCAGATCGTCTGCACCCTCGACGCCCGGGACGACGTCACCACCGTGTCGTTCCTGCGCGACGGCCGCCCCCTCGGGGTGCCCCGGGCGGACGGCTCGCTCTCCGCCCAGCCGCTGACGGCCGCCGACTACACCGCCCTCACCGCCGTCCGCTGACCCGGCCCGCTGCCGCGCCCCCGGTTGCTCGGCCGGGAAATCTCACAGTTCTCTCGCCGTCCCCGGGTGACGCGTCAGGTGACCCGGGACGGCCCGCCCGGCACCCGCTCCCAGGCGTGCCGCTCGGCGATGTCCCGGAGCCGGTCCATGGCGTCCCACACGTCGACGAACCGGGTGTACAGCGGCGCGGGGCCGAGGCGGAGCCGGTCCGGAGTGCGGTAGTCGCCCACCACCCGGCCCTGCTCGGTCAGGGCCCGGGAGATCCGCAACGCCTCCGGGTGGTGCAGCGAGACGTGGCTGCCGCGCCGGCCGGCCTCGCGCGGGGAGGCCACCCGGAAGCCGTGCGGGGTGAGCCACGCGTCGGTCAGCGTCACGATCAGCTCGCCGAGGCGGCGGCCCTTCTCGCGTACCCGGTCGATGCCGGCCTCGGCGAGGACGTCCAGGGCCGGGTCGAGCGGGGCCAGCGCCAGGATCGACGGGGTGCCGACCAGGAACCGGTCCAGGCCGGGGGCCGGGTCGTACCCGGCGCCCATGAGGAACTGGTCGCGCTGGCCGAACCAGCCCTGGATCGGCTGGCGCAGCCGGGACTGCAACTCCCGTCGGACGTAGAGGAAGGCCGGGGCGCCGGGGCCGCCGTTGAGGTACTTGTAGGTGCAGCCGACGGCCAGGTCGGCGCCGCTGGCGTCCAGCTCGATCGGCACCGCCCCGACGGCGTGCGACAGGTCCCACAGCACGACCGTGCCGGCCTCGCGGGCGGCGGCGTTGACGGCCGCCATGTCCAGCAGCGCCCCCGACCGGTACGACACCGCCGACAGCACGACCAGCGCCACGTCCCCGTCGAGGGCGGCGCGCAGCTCGTCGAGCCCGAGCCCTTCGTCGAGGTCGGAGGGCAGCATCCGCAGCGTCAGCCCGCGTGAGCGCGCCAGCCCCTCGATGACGTACCGGTCGGAGGGGAAGTCCTCGGCGTCGACGAGGACCGTGCGGCGGTCCCCGGCGGCGTCCAGTGCGGCGGCGGCCAGCTTGTACAGGTTCACCGAGGTGGAGTCGGAGATCACCACCTCGCCGTCGCGCGCGCCGAGGGCGTGGGCGGCCAGCCGGTCGCCGAGCCGCCGGCCCCACTCGATCCAGTCGGGCCAGGAGCGGACGAGCCGATCGCCCCACCCCTGCCGGACCAGCCGGTCGAGGTGCGCCGGGGTGGCCGCCGGCAGCCGCCCGAGGGAGTTGCCGTCGAGGTAGATCAAATCGTCGTCGGCGATCACGAACCGGTCCCGCAGGTCGGCCAGCGGGTCGGCGGCGTCCAGCTCCTTGGCCAGGTACCGAGGGAAGTCATCTCGCATGTGCCGCTCCCTGCTCTGACGTGCAACGACGGCCAACCTAGCTGATCGGTGGTGTCGAGGCGACGGCCGCGTACGCCGGTCCCACGGTTGACGCACGTGCCAGGGGTGTAGCGAGGTGCCCGGCCGGGCGCACCGCGTCGGCCGGGCACCGGCACCTGCGCCGGCTGCCGGCGCGCGTCAGCGGGGCAGGTAGGTGAGAGTCTTGACCCGTCGGAGGATGAGGGCGGTCTCCGCGTTCTGGACCCCGGTCAGGGCGCCGATCCGGTCGCTGAGGTACGCGTACAGGTCGCCGCTGGTGCGACAGACCATGAAGAGTGCGATGTTGGCCGGGCCGGTGACGGCCCCGGCGAAGCGCACCTCCGGGTGGCCTGCCAGTGCCCGTCCGGTCTGGGCGAGGGCGTGCGGAGCGACGGTCAGCCAGCACATCGCCCCGACGCCCTGCCCGAGGGGTTCGTAGTCGTATTCGACGGCGAAGTACAGCACTCCCGTGGCGCGCAGCCGCTCCAGGCGTCGCCGGGTCACCGCCTCGGACTGACCGGTGGCCTTCTGCAGCTCGGCGAGGGCGGCGCGGCCGTCGCGGTGCAGCGCGGCCAGCAGCGCCTCGTCGACGGGGTCCAGGACGATCGGGGCGGTGGAGGCGGCGCCGGCCGGGGTGCGCAGCGCGGCCTCCTGGTCGGGGTCGAGGGCGTTGATCTTGCGTAACCAGCCGACGGGGCCGCCGTAGAAGGAGTGCAGGATGCAGTGGGCGCTGACCGAGGTGACGCGCGGGGTGCGTTGAAGACGTTCCAGGAGCAGGTCGTCGCGTTCCTGGCGGGTGCGCGGCCTCATCGCGCACAACACCTCGGTGCCGCCGGAGACCAGGTCGACGTACTGGGTGTCGGGGCGCTTGGCGAGCGCGAGCGCAAGTTGCTCGGCCACGTTGGGGGTGCAGCCCAGCCGGACGATCCAACTGTCGCGGCCCAGACGGCTGTCGTCGGTCATGCCGGTCACCCGCAGACGTACCGTGGCGTGCAGCCGCCGGAACCGGCGGGCCACGGTCTGGTCGGACACCCCCAGCACCTCGGCGATCCGGCTGAACGACGCCCGCCCGTCGAGTTCCAGCGCCTGCAGCAGCCTCAGGTCGATCTGATCGAGCGTCTGGGACGCCACAGGCTTCTCCTGCGCGGGGCGGCAACGGGGCACGGCGCGGCGGGCGTTCAGGGCTGGTCGGGCTCATTGTAGGCACGATCGCGGCCTCCCGGATGCGAAGACCGCGCCGGCTGCGGCGTGCTCAGTGCCGGCTGCGGCACCGAGCCAGCGGAGGAGGGGTTGCCCGCCACGGCGGGGGCCGTCGTGGCCGGCCGCCGTCGTCGCAGCAGTACGGCGGCAGCCAGCGCGGCGAGCACCAGCAGGATCGCTGAGACGAACAGACACAGCCGCAGCCCGTCGAGGAACGCCTCGGACATCGCGCCCAGGGCGCGTTCGGTGTCGGCGCCCAGGTCCATCCCGGCGACGGCGCCGATCCCGTTCGCGTCGGCCGTCTCGGTGATCTGCCGCGCCCGCTCACCGGTCAGCCCCGCGTCGGCGAGATGGCCCGGCAGGGCGCCCACCGCCTTCACGGTCAGCAGGGCTCCCATGAGGGCCGGTCCGAGCGCGCCGCCGACCTGCCGGAAGGCGTTGTTGCCCGCAGCCGCCATGCCGGCCCACTGCGGGGGCACCGAGGAGACGGCGATGTTCGTGATGCACGGAAAGGCGAGGCCGAGACCCAGCCCCAGCAGGGCCAGGCGCCAGGCCACCGAGCCGAAGGACGTGTCGGTGCCGACCGTGGTCAGGCAGAACAGCGCGACCGCCGCGACCAGCAGGCCGACCGTGATGAGCACCCGGGCCGGCACGTGCCGCATCACGCGCCCCATCACCAGGCCCAGGAACATGGACACGATGTTGACCAGCACCATCCGGATGGCGGACTCCAGGGTGGTCAACTGCTGTACCAGGCCGAAGTACAGGCTGAGCACGAAGAAGAAGCCGATCAGCCCCAGGAAGCTGATCATGGCCGCCAGCGTGGAAGCGGTGAAGGCCGGGCTGCGGAACAACGCCAGGTTCAGCATCGGCGCCTTGCTGCGCAGTTCCACCCGCACGAAGGCCGCGGCGCTCACCACGGACACGGCCAGGGCCGCGAGCGCCCGCGGATGCGTGAACGACTCGGCCCCACCCTCGATCACCCCGTAGATCAACGAGGTGATCGCGAGCGCGGCGGTGAGCTGTCCGGGCCAGTCGAGCCTGCGCCCGCCGTGCCCCCGGGACTCGTCGAGCAGCCGCGCGGCGAACACCATGGTCAACAGCGCCAGCGGCACCGGCAGCAGGAAGATCCACCGCCAGCCCACGTGATTGAGGATCACCCCGGCGATCAGCGGCGGCACCGCCATGGCCGCCATCATGCAGGTCGTCCACAACCCGATGTACTTGCCGCGCTCCCGGTGATCGGGCACCGCGTGACTGATCAACGCCAACGTCACCGGCAGCAGCGCGGCGGCTCCCGCACCGGCCAGGGCCTGCCCGGCCCAGAGCATCTGGACCGAACGGGCGCACAACGCCACCAGGGCGCCCGCGGCACACAACGCCAGGCCCACCTGGTAGACCTTCTTGCGGCCGTGGACGTCCGAGAACACCCCGGCGGTGAGGATCAGCGCGGCCACCGGCAGCACGAAGGCGTCGGAGACCCACGACAGCTGCGCGGTGGAGGCGCCCAACGCCCGCTGGATCGCCGGCAGGCTCACCGCGACGGTGACCACCGGCAGATAGGCGACGAAGACCCCCGCGCACGCCAGCGCGATCGTGGCCCCCCGCCCGCGAGCCGTCATTCCCCCACTCGACACGTTCAAAGGACGCCCTTTTCTCCAGCACGACACGGCACGACGCGGTTGGTCACCGCACGCCCACGATCCGTCGAATCCACGCCACCGGGCCAGCCAGATCCCGCCACCTCGCGGGAACTCGACATCAGGACCCGGTCGGCCCACGATTTCCGACACGGCCGCCGGGACCCGAGCCGGCTGTGGTGCGGCGGAGGGCTGGCCCACGGCGCCCGCTTCGCCGACGCGTACCGCGACGCCCGCTTCGCCGACGCCTATCGGCAGCCGCCGGGCCGCACAGCCTGCGGGTCTGACCGCCGGGCGGCCCGGGTCAGCCGCGCGGCCAGGCGGCGGGGATGCGTTCCAGCAGGCCGCCGGCGAACACGTCGCGCAGCCCGAGGGGCTTGAGGTGGACGTACCCGATGTGGCAGTCGCAGACCGCGTTGACGCAGGCGCGGGGCCGTAGCGCGGCCCGCCACGACCCGTCGTACAGGTTGCCGATCGGCTCGTCGACGAAGTGGCAGCGGCGCACCGTGCCGTCGCCGCGCACGGAGATCGCCGTCTCCCCGGCGTGGCACGGCCGGTCCAGCGACAGGTGCGGGCGCACGCTGTAGCCGAACAGCGGGTCCAGCGCCGTCCAGGTCGCCTCCTCGTCGGCGTCGTAGCGGCGGCCCTCGGCGGCGTTCACCCACAGGTACACCTCGGGCGGCAGCGCGGCGCGCAGGGCCCGCGCCTCGTCGAGGTGCTCCGGCAGGCCGACTACCCCCACCGAGAACCGGACCCCCAGCTCCGCCAGCCGCGCGCAGCGGGCCAGGAACCGCTCCCGGGTGACCTGCCCCGGGTGGTACGTCGTCCACAGCGCAGCCCGGGTCGGGTCGGCGTCGGCCAGCCAGTCCACCCGGGCGGCCAGGTTGGTCTGGATGACCACCCGGTCGACGTGCGGCAGGTGCGACAGCGACACCAACGCGTCCCGGTACCAGCGGCGGGTCAGCCCCTCGCCCCACGGGGTGAACAGCACCGACAGCCGCACGTCCGTCGTCGCGGCCACCCACCCGGCGAACCGCTCCAGGGCGGCCCGGTCCTCGGCCAGCAGCTCCGGCGGGTCGCGCCGCTTCGCGAACGGGCAGTACGGGCAGTCGTAGTTGCAGCTCGCCAGGGGCCCTCGGTAGAGGATCGCCAGGCCCGCTGCCCCGCCGAGGCCATCAGCGTCGATGCGAGGGCCAGGGAGACACCGCTCGGCCGGGTTCACCGTGGCACGTACCCGGTCATCGCGCTGCGCACCTGCGCGGAGGTCAGCCACGGACCGACCGCGTCGGAGCGGGCCAGCCCCGCCGGGGTGAGCCGCAGCCCGCCGTCGCTGGCCCACCCCCGGTCGGCCAGCCGCCCCAGCTCGGGGAAGTCCTCGCCGGGCGGGCGGCCGAACCGGGCCCGGTACGCGACCGGGTCCACCCCCTCGGCGCGCAGCAGCGACTTGAGCAGCCAGCGGCGGCGCTGCTCGGTGTCGTCGAGGGCGAACCCGAACTCGGCGAACCGGAAGTCGTCGGCCGGCCGGGCCAGGTAGTCGTCGAGCACCACCCGCACCTCGGGCACGCTCACCGCGTAGTCGAACGAGTAGTGCAGGCCCGTGGTGTAGGAGCGGGCGCCGCAGCCCAGCCCCACCATCCCGTCGTCCTGGCAGCAGTAGTCCGGGCCGTCCGGCGTCGGCACGTCGGCCCGGCGGAACTGCCGCATCGACTCCTGCCGGTACCCGGCCGCGCCGAGGGCGTCCACCGCCTGCTCGTACAGGGCGAGCCGCTGGGCGTCCCAGTCGGCCCGGCCGTGCGCCCGCCGGCCCAGCCCGGTCAGTGGCCGCACGTACAGCGGGTACAGGTACAGCTCCTCCGGCCGCCACGCGAGCGCCGCGTCCAGGCTCTGCCGCCAGGTGTCGGCGGTCTGCCCGTCGATGCCGTAGATCAGGTCGATGTTGAGCACCGGGATCCGCGCGTCACGGATCGCGCCGAGGGCGGCCTCCACCTCCGTGCGGCGCTGCGGCCGGCCGGCGGCGCGGGCCTCGACGTCGAGGAAGCTCTGCACCCCGATGCTCACCCTGGTGGTGTCGTGCGCCGCGAGCACCGCGAGCCGGTCCGGCGTCGCGGTGGCCGGCGAGGTCTCCACCGACAGCGGTACGCCGGGCAGCCGCGCCCCGAGCGTGGACGTGGCGATGTCGAACAGCTCGGTCAGCTCGTCGGCGGTCAGGTAGGTCGGCGTGCCGCCGCCGAGCGCCACCCGGGCGTACCCGGTGTCGCCGCCGAGCGCGTCGGCCACCCGCTGGGCCTGCCGGCGTAGCTGCCCCAGGTAGGCGGTGACCTGGTCGGCGGGGGCGTTGGCGCGGGTGAACAGGTTGCAGAACCCGCAGCGCATCTCGCAGAACGGCAGGTGGACGTAGAGGAAGAGCGCGTCGCGTGCCTCGGCCCGCCACACGTCGGCCAGCAGGGGGCGGGGCCGCAGCGCCCGGTACGAGGTCTTGTGCGGGTACGCGTACAGGTACTGCTGGTACGGCGAGCCGTCGAGGCCCGTGTCGATGCTGGTCACCATTCTCCCGGTCGCAGGGTGAAGTGGGCGTACGGGACCGTCCACACCACGTCGTGGCCGATCCGGTGGCCGGTGTGGCCGTCCTCCCCGTACGCCGTGCCGTGGTCGGAGCAGATGATCGTGAACACCGGCCGGCCCCGCCCGGTGAGCAGGGCGAACAGCCGGCCGATGCGGCTGTCGACGTACTCCAGGGCGGCGGCGTGGCTGGCCGGGTCGTCGTGCGCGGCACCGGGGACGTAGTGCCGGTTGGGCTGGTGCAGCGCCGCGACGTTGAGGAACGTGAACAGCGGCTGGGCAGCCGGGACCCGGGGCAGCACCTCGGCCAGCCGGTCGAGCTGGGCGTCCAGGCAGGTGGGGGAGGTGACCCCGAACTCCGGCTCCCAGTGCGCCTCGGCGAACAGGCCGGGCAGCACCGACCCGAGCGGGCTGCGCCGGTTGAAGAACCCCACCCCGCCCAGGCAGAGCGTGTGGTAGCCCGCCCCGGCGAGGGCGGTCGGCAGGTCCGGCGCGTCGAACACCCAGGTGTCGGAGCCCGCCGTCTCGCTGCCCGGGAACGCCGCCGCGTACAGCCGCTCGTGCCGGCCGTGGCTGACCGGGGTGGGCAGGAAGCCGGCGAAGAACGCGTGGTGCGCGGCGTAGGTGAAGCTGGCGGGGGAGTGCCGGCGCTCCCACCGGCCGCCCGGCAGCGCCCGGGCGAGCTGCGGGGTGCGCCCGGCGTCGGCCAGCCCGTCGGCCACGTCCCAGCGCAGCGTGTCCAGGGTGACCAGGCAGATGTCGTGGCCGCCGATCAGGTTCCGCACGCGATGACCTCCCGCCCTGCCGGGTCCGGCTGCCTTGCCGGCCGCCCGGCTCGCGCCCCGGCCGCCCGCCAGCGGTCCCACCGGCCGCTGGTCAGGGCGTGCACCTGCTCGGCGTAGGTGTCCCGGCCGTCGACCAGCACCCCGGGCAGCAGGTCCCCGAACGCGTTGACCTCCGCCACCGCGTGCCGCCGCCAGCCGAGCAGGAACATCAGGTCGACGCCGACGTGCAGGCTGCGCGGGAAGCACGCCGCCGCCCGCTCGCAGGTCTCCATCGCCGCCGCCCACGCCGCCGGCCCGGCGGCGTCCCGCAGCTCGGCCAGGTCGCCGCGCGCGTTGCCCAGGTGCAGGTTCGTCATCGGCCCCCGCGCGGCGCGGACCACCGCGTGGGTGGGGCGGCCGGCGACCACCACCACCCGCAGGTCGACGACCCGGTCACCGAGCCCCGCCTTGGGCAGCCACCGCTCCACGTGCAGCCCCTCCGGGGCGAGCCGGTCGACGAGCCGGGCGACGCCTGCCTCGTCGTCGTAGTGGCGCACCTTCAGCGAGTTGAACAGCCCGTCCGGGGCCACCTCGATCGGGGTGACCGCCCGGACCCGGCCGGGACCGACCGCGAGGGCGATCACCCCGGCGGCCGACGAGCCGTGCGCGGGCTTGACGAACACCCGCGACCAGCCCGCCTCCGCCATCGCCGCGCGCAGCCCCGCGTACCCGTCGACCGGGGGCAGCGCGCCCGGCACCGCGACCCCGGCGGCGGCCAGCAGCGCGTGGCAGCGGCGCTTGTCGCACAGCGCGGCCACGTCGGCCGGGTCGTTGAGCAGCTCCGCGCCGCCGGCCGCGACCCGGGCCAGCCCGTCGACCAGGCCGGCGTACGTGTCGGCGAGGCCGATCAGCTCGCCGTGCCGGGCCGGGCCGACCGCCCGACGCAGCAGCCGGTCCACCTCCGGGTCCTCGCCGGGGGAGTCGACGCGCACCAGGGCGCCCGCGGGCGGCGGTGCCGCGCCGGTGAGCACGTCGACCCAGGGCAGCACCGTCGGCCGGGGCAGGCCGGCGGCCAGCACCGCCCGGTTGAACAGGCCCACCCGGCGGTTGTCGGGGTTGCCGACGACGGTCAGCCGCATGTCACTCCGACACCGCCGTGTACCGGTACGTCTCGTCGTCGTACTCTTCCTCCTCCTGCGGGTCGGAGAGGTCCACCCACACGCCCGGGAGGGCCGCCTTCACCGCCGCGACGGTGTCCTCGGAGACGTAGTGGTGGCTCAGGTCCAGCTTGGCGAGGTGGGTCAGCGGCTGCCCGCCGGCCAGGGCGAGCGCGCCCCGGTCGCCGAGGGCGCCCAGCGACAGGGCCAGCGCCTCCAGCCGCTGCACCACCGGCGCTGCGGCGAGGGCCTCGGCGATGTCGTCGGCGATCTCGGAGTTGCACAGCCCGAGCCGGCGCAGCGCGGGGAACCGCTCCCCGGCCAGCAGCGGGGCCAGGTCCGCCATGGTGGTGTCGCCGCCGTACTCGTCGACCCCCAGCCACAGCTCCAGCTCTTCCAGGGCGGGCAGTTCGGAGTCGAGCACGGCCCGGACGAACTCGGCGGGCAGGCCGCCGCTCTGCACCTCCAGCCGGCGCAGCCGTTCGTGGCGCACCGGCGAGAACCGGAAGTCCTCCCCGCCGCGCACCCGCAGCACCTCCAGGCCGGGGTAGGCGGTCAGCAGCGGGCTGACGTCGCCGACCTTCATCCAGGAGATCTCGCACTCCTCGGCGACGATGTCGCCGAGGAACAGGGCCCTCAGGTTGGGCAGGCGCGGCGCGGCCTCGCAGAGCTGGGCGATCGGCGCGACGTTGAACGCCGCGTACCCCCAGGAGCCGATCACCAGGGCCTCCACCGACTCGCCGGCCCGGTCGACGAGTCGCTCGAAGGCGTCGCGGAACCCGGGGGAGAGCGTGTTCTCGGTGCTCTTGCCATCCCAGTCGTGCGCGGCGATCCGCCAGGCCGTGGGGCCGTCGGCGGCGGGCAGCGGGCCGTCGGCGGGGACCTCGACGACGGTGCGGCCGGCGAAGGAGCCGGCGTGGGATCCGACGGTCATGGCCTGCTCACTCTCCGACCGCGGTGAAGCGGTACTCGCGGTCGTTGTAGACCTCGGCGGTCTGCGGGTCCGACAGGTCGACCTCGACGCCCGGCAGGGCGGCGACGACCCGCTCCCGCGCGGACCCGGAGAGGAAGCTGTGGTGCAGGTCGAGGCGGCGCAGGTGGGTCAGCGGCTGCCCGGCCAGCAGCGCCTCCGCGCCGACGTCGGTGAGGACCCCCTTCGACAGGTCGAGCACCTCGAGCTGGCGGACCACCGGCGCGGCGGCGACCGCCTCCGCGATCCGGTCGGCGAACTCGGCGTTGCACACCGCGAGGTGGCGCAGCGCCGGCAGCCGGGTGCCGGCCAGCACGTCGGCCAACTCGGCCCGGGTCGTGTCGCCGCCGTAGTCCTGCCGGCCGAGCCACAGCTCGAGCCGCTCCAGCGCGGGCAGGTCGCAGCCGCCGACCGCGGCGGCCACCGACCCGGGCAGCCCGCCGGTCTGGAACACCAGCTCCCGCAGCCCGGTGTGCCGCACCGGGTCGAGGCGCAGCTCGTTGCCCCCGCGCACCCAGAGCACCTCCAGCGACGGGTACGCCTCCAGCAGGGGGGTGATGTCGCCGTGTGTGAGCCAGGAGATCTCGCACTGCTCGCTGACCAGGTCGGCGAGGAAGACCGCCCGCAGGGAGGTCCACTTCTGCGCCGCCTCGACCAGCAGGTCGACCGGCGGCGCCTGCTCGTACGCCGAGCCCCACTCGCCGATCACCAGGGCCCGGACCGCGTCGGCGGGCACCTCGTCGCGCAGGGCCGCCACCAAGGCGGCGAACTCCTCCGGGTCGGCCTCGAAGTCCTCCACCTCCAGCCGCCAGGCGACCGCCGACGGGTCGTCGGGCAGGGTCATCCCCGGGGTGAAGGGCAGCACGGGTAGCCCCGTGAACGACGACAGATGGGAGCGGATCACGCCAACCTCCGATTCGACTGGTGCAGCGGCGGCGCGACCGTAACAGTCCGTACCGACATTGAGGTCACCGGCGGTGGCGCGGCTGCCTCCCGGGTCCGCACCCCGACGGCGTGCGGGGACCCGTCTAGGATTCACCGCAGCAAACGTCGCGCGTGTCACCGTCACCGCACCGGGTTTCCGGCGGGAGCGCGGACGCGGTCCGGACGATCCGAAGAGGCTGTGATGGAGAACCTCCTGCTGTTGGGGGCTGCCGCGGCAGCCGGGCCGCTGGCCGTGGGCGGCAAGGCGTTCGCCCTCTCCCGGCTGCTGCGGCAAGAGGTCCGAGTGCCACCCGGGTTCTGCGTCACGGCCGACGGCATGGACCGGCTCGACTCGGACGCGATGTCGGAGGCGCTCGTCGAGGCCCTCGGCCGGTTGGGTGCGCAACGGGTGGCGGTGCGGTCCTCGGCGATCGGGGAGGACGCGCCGCAACACTCGTACGCGGGGGTGTTCCGGTCCGTGCTCGACGTTCCGAGTGACCCGGACAGCGTGCGGAGGGCGTTGCGCGAGGTGCGGGCCTCCCTGAGCGGGGCGAGTGCCGAGACCTATCGGCAGGCGATGGGCATCACGGCTGCCGGGATGGCGGCGCTGGTCCAACCGATGATGGACCGGTCGTGCGCCGGCGTCATGTTCACCCGCGACCCGCTCTCCGGGGCCCGGCAGTTGGTGGTGGAGGTTTCCCCCGACGCGGCGGGATCCGCGTCGGTGGCGTACGTCGTCCTGGAGCCCTCCGGCGAACCGGCGAACCCCGACGAGGTGGCCGCCCTGCCCGCCGCGCTGCCGCCCCTGTTCGGGGAGCTGGCGCGCGCCGCCCGATCCTGCGAGGCGGTGCTGGGCGAGGGGCTGGACATCGAGTGGACCTCCGGCGACGGCATGGTCTGGGTCCTTCAGGCGAGGGCGATCTCCGCACTCGGCTGAGCGGTCCCCGGCCCCGTTCAGTCGCTCAGCAGGCGGATGAAGACCGACGAGAACAACAGCGCCAGCAGCGCCGCGGCGAGGAAGAAGTAGACCAGGGACAGGGCGTTCATGACCCCGTACGCGGTGTACCGCTGCGGATCCGGGGTGACCGTCGACAACAGCGTGTAGTGCAGGATCTGGCCGTAGCGCACGTCCGGCCGGCCGAGGTCGACGACCTGGGGCGTGGGTGCCGGTTCGCCCCCGGCCGGTGCCGTGGTGGCGGTGGCCGGCCAGGTGGGGGCCGTGTAGAGCACCCCGTCCGACTGCGACGTCGCCGCGATCACCGTGGTCGCGATCGTGAAGGTGAGCCAGAGCAGCAGGATGTTGCGGATGATCCGGGTCGGTCGGACCCCGTACCCGCTCACCACCTCGGCGAGGAACGCGCCTGCGGTCTTCGCGGCGGTCTTCACCATGCTCTCCCGGAACCTGCCCAGGGTGAGCGGGCTGAGCCGGTAGTACGACCGGGTCAGCCAGTACCGCTCCTGGTAGAGGCAGTGCAGGGCTGCCTCGCCGTTCTGGTTCTCCCGGTACAGGCGCTTGAGTCTGTTGTAGACCTGGGACTTCTGGAGCGCCGCCTCCTGCGGCTCCAACTCGCTGAACGTGTACCGGTAGTTGCCCACCTGGTAGTCCCGCTGGCACAGCTCCCCGGTCGGGCCGATCTGTTGGCCGAAGGCGACGGCCCGGACGTAGTCCGGGCGGGTCTCGCTGATCGTCACCGAGCGTCGCCGCTCCTCGATCGAGAAGTCGAGGAGCTGGGCGTAGGTGACGTTGGCGGAGGCGTTGAGCAGCCAGCCGTAGGTGTAGCTCTGGGAGAAGTTGGCTCGGGTCAGGTTCGCGTCGTCCAGCTCGGCGGCGTACAGCACCGAACGGGAGAGGTTGCAGCGGTAGAGATCGGCGCCGGAGAAGTCGGCGTGGCTGAGGTCGCTGTTCGAGAAGTCGCAGTCCTTGAGGACGGCGCCGGAGAAGTCCGCGCCCACCAGGCAGCGGTTCGAGAAGTCCAGGCCGACGAGCGTCTTGCCCGTGAACTGATCAGGCGACCAGGTTCCGGTGTAGGGGTGCGTCGTCACTATGTTGTGTCCCCCGCTTGAGCGGTGTGCTGCATCGGGAATCGTCTACGGTAGTCCGACTGATTGACGGTGCGTCGGGGTGAGAGGAGGCGGTACAACAGAAGAAAGCAGTAGGGCGTGGACGAGGAAAAGCCCTGTGTCGCTTTCTTGACAGAGATCTCGAAAACCAGTGGCGCGGCCCCGGTGGAGCCGAATCCCGGCACCACGAAGTTGGAGGAGCCGAGCAGTTCCAGCCCCAATCTGGCATACCGGGAGCGGGTGTGCAGCGAGGCGGCCAGCCCTCCGCCGAGGCGAAATCGCTCCCTGGTGACCCCCAGGTAGAAGGCGTCGGGTTCGAGCCGGAGGCCAGCCGGGTCGAGCCGCCGGGACCGCACGGCGTCCGGCGCGGTCAGGTCGATGTCGTCCTCGACGCGGTGCAGCTCAGCAATGTGCATCCCCAGCCGGTGCTCGTCGAGGAAGACGGGTTCCGTGCCGCCCGGAGTCGACACCTCCAGGTCCCCGGATTTCCTCAACCGGCCGATGTCGTCCCGACTGCACAGATGCATCGCCACTCCTCGACAGAGACTCCGCTCCAGAGCACGATATTAAAATACTTCGATCAGTGCAGCACTCGGACGAGGCCCGCGTCGGCGTCGATCTGCACGCGGGCGCCGTCCGGGATGATCTCGGTGGCGTTGACGGTGCCGACGACGCACGGAATGCCGAGTTCCCGGCACACGATGGAGGCGTGGCTGAGCACGCCGCCCCGGTCGGCGACCAGCCCGCCGGCCCTCGCCAGCAGCGGCACCATGTCGGGCGTGGGCTCCACGCAGACCAGCACGTCGCCCTGGTCGAGCGGCGTCGACTCGTCCACGTCGTGCATGACGACGCGGGCCGGCGCGGTGACGCTGCCCCGGCTCGCCGTTCTGCCCCGCAGGTCGGCGTCTCCATCGCGATCGCCCTTCATCAGGTGCACGAACGCGCCGGGGATCTGCTCGCCGAGACTGATGTTGTAGTCGATGAACCGGATGTCGGCGTTCGGCGTGACGATGGCCTCGTAGTAGCCGCAGAGGTTGCGTTCCCGCGCGAACGAGCAGCCCAGGCTCTCCCGGAGCCGTTCCCGGACCACGGGATCGGGCACCTCGGTGAACGCGACCGCTGCCGCAGCCATCCGCTGCCACTGCGGATCCGGCGAGTCCAACTGCCAGCCCTGGAAGTCGTGCACGTAGCTGACCGACGGGGCCGTCGCCGGCCCACCCTGGGTCAGCTGCCGCAGGCTTCCCCGCACCATCTCACCGATGATGCCGTCGGTGTTGACCACGAAGATGGTGGCCCACTGGTTCGGCAGGTGCTGGCTGAACTCGATCTCGTACGTGTCGAGGTCGAGTCCCTGCCGCATCAGCCACGCCACGAGCGGGTCCAGGGGAAGGTTCCGGTTGCGGAGCACCTGACCGCCGTCGTGTGACGGAAATGCGCGCACGGCGTACCGGCCATCCGCGGACCGCACGAAGGCGGTGAACCGATCGGAGTTGCTCGCCACCTCACGTCCGGTGAAGGTGGTCGTCCCGATGATGGGCAGGCCGATGGTGTCGGCCAGGAACTTCAGGCGCGATGAGCGGGTGGAGTCCTCCGCGAGGATCGGGCTGCGGTCACCGGAGCGGACCGCCCGCAACCAGTCCGCCAGCGCCGAGTGCTGCCGGAAGTAGTCCTTGGTCCTGTCGGCGGTCACAGCTCTCTCCTGTCGGTTGTCCTCGATGCGACCGTGCTGCCCGCAGGGCCGGCGTTGAGCAGTTCCTTGTCGAAGATGCAGCCGACGGTACGGCCCACGGACTCGGCGGACCGGGGCAACGACGCGTTCACGAACCGGCTCGCCGGGCAGTGCCGCACCCCGGGGACCGGCGACCCGTAGCGGGCGTCGAAACGGGCGTTGCGCACCAGGGCGCGGCCGCTCCACCGGAAGGCGTTGCCATGGGGAAGCCCCAGGTACATGCTGCACGAGTAGACCCGCAGGTCAGGAAAGAGCATCAGCATCGACTCCTGCTCCGCGGCACAGACGAGCGGGCGACCGGCCGGCTGGAAGGTGCCCTCGAACCGGACCGGGGGCAGCCCCGGCGTGGCGGCGATCTCGTCCCGCAACCGCAGCCACTCCGGCACGCCCACCAGCATTTCCGCGGACGCGAAACCGCGATCGGTCACGTAGTGCACGTTGACGTGGTCGACGCCGAGCCCGCCGAGGAGGCGAAGCGTCGCGACCGCCTGGTCGAGGTTGTGTCGGCCGACCGAGAGGATCGCGGAGACGGGGCGTCCCTGCTCCCGGGCGGCCGCGACGCACCGCAACGCGGACCGCAGCGAGCCGGGTCGGCGGATCGCGTCGTGGCGGTCGGGCGACGCCGCGTCGACGCTGACGGCGATGCCGAAATCCGTCGTGTCGTGCCGACCCATCATGCGCAGCAGCGCGGGCCCGCCGTTGGACACGACACGGACCTGGAATCCGATCTCCCGGCCGGCCCGGATGGCGAGGTCGATGTCCGGATAGAGCGTCGGTTCACCGCCGAGCAACGAGATCTCACGGGTGCTCCAGTCCGACCACGCCGTGCGGAGAAAGCCGATCAGCGCGTCGCGCGGTAGATCCGTTTCCCGATCGAGCGCGGACCCCACGAAACAGTGCCGACATCGCATGTTGCACCGGTAGGTCACGTAGATGTCCGCAGTGGGCACGTGCACCCGGTCAGCCTACAGATCGCCAACTCTGCGTCATATCCTCGCCACGACAATGTCGGATGCGGGCACCCCGAGGCGGGGTGTCAGGCCGGTGAGGCCACGGGCGGGGCCGCCCGGTCGACCGGCGACGCGTCCACCCCGTCGGCGGGCCGGGGCGCGTCCGGTCGGGACCGCACCGTCGGGTACTCGGCGGTCTCGCCGCCCCCGGCCGCGGCGGCCATCACCGCGGCGGCGGCCAGGTCGGCCACCCGCTTCGCCTCCCGCTGCACCCGGGCCCGGACGTCCTTGGCGTGCTGCTCGACCGAGTCCGCCGAACGGCGGGCCTCCTCCAGCCGGCTCGTCTCGGCCGCCAGCTCCTGCCGCAGCTCACCCAGGTGCTGCTGCAACTGGTGGACCTGGTGCTCGGTCGCGCCCCCCTCCTGGCGGACGCGGGCGAGCTGCTGCTGGGCGCCGTCCAGCTCGGCGTGCAGCTGGGTCAGCGCCTGCCGCTGGCTGCCGACCTCCTGCTGCACGGCGGTGAGCTGCTCCTGGTGCAGGGTCGCCTGCTCGTCGGCGCGCTTGCGCACCTCCGTCGAGTACTGCTGCGCCTCGGCGATCAGCGTGGCGATCTTCTCCTCGGCGGCGGTGAGCTGACCCGCCACCTCCCGTTCGGCCGCCGCCCGGTGCTCGGCCAGCTCCTGCTCGGCCGCCGCCCGCCGCTCGTTGATCTCCCGCTCCACGTTGACCCGCCACTGGGTCAGCTCCTGCTGACTCTGCGCGCGTGCCGCCTGGACCTCCTGCTGGATCTGCGTACGGGCAGCCTTGGTCAGCGCCTCGGCCGCGGCGCGGGCCTGCTCCACCTGCTGGGCGGTCAGCTCGTTGATCCGCTTCGCCTCCTGCTGGGCGTGCTCGTGGGCGGCCTCACCGTCCACCCGCAACTGCTCCACCAGCTCCTGGATGTCCGCGAGCTGCGCCTCGGCCGCCGAGCGTCGCTCCTCGTACGCCTTCTCCTGTTCGGCCCGCCGCGCCGACAGCTCCGCCTCCAGGTCGTGCAGCGCCTGGGCGGCGTGTTCCCGGGTCTCGGTCAGGATCCGCTCCGCCTCGCCCTGCAACTCGCCGGCCCGCTGGGTGGCGGCCTCCGCGATGAGCCCGGACTGCTTCTCGGCGAGGGCGAGGATCTGGTCGACGACCGGCCCCAGGTCCCGGAACGACGCCCGGTCCACCTGCGCCGGGCGCTGGCGCAGCTCGGACACCTCCGCCTGGAGCTGCTGGAACTGGAGGGTGAGGTTGCGCAACTGGTGCTGCGCCCGGTCCCGCTCGGACGACAGCGACGCGGCGGCGCCGTCGACCTGCGCAACGTACCGGTCGACCTGCCGCTTGTCGTAGCCGCGCAGCGCCTGCTCGAAGTTCGGCCGTTGGGCCGCGTCCCCCCGCGTCGCGAAAGAATCACCAGCAGTGGACATGCGTCGACCTCCGTACTCCCGGGACGCTGCGGGCGGACCACCCCTCCGCCGAACGCGATGCCGCGCAACGTTACCGCCGCTGGCCGTACCCGGTCACCCCGCCCCGCCCGCCGTCCGGCCCGTCTGCCGTCCGGGCCGGTCGCCGTCCGCCGCCGGGCCTCCGGCGAGCCGGTCGGCGGCTTCCCGGTCGACTTCGGCGGCCCGCTGGCGCAGGTGTTCGGGAGTCAGCTCGCCGAACTCCGCCAGCCGGGCTGCGAGGTCGTCCGCCGTGCGCGTCGCCTGGCCCAGCGCTGCGCGCAGCCGCCCGTTCTCGTGGGCGTGGTCCTGCACCGTATGGTCGAGTTCGACCAGCCGGTGCTCGGCCTCGGCGTGCCGGGTGGCGAGCTGGGCGAGCCGCCGGGTGAGCGCCTGGACCCGCCGCCGGTCGGGCGGCGGGTCCGACCCCGGCTGTTCCGCCGTCGGTCCCGGGGGCGATGCCCGATCCACAGGGGAGCCTTCCGTTCGGCTGTGTGTCGACGACCCGCACGACGGTCGTGGCTGCGCCGGGCGGGGCGACCGGGCGGCGGGCCTCGACAGTAGACGCGATCCCCGCGACCGGGTGCCACCCGTGCTGTCCGATCGGCGACATCGGGCCGACCGTCAGTCCGCCCCGTGGTCGGCCGGGGTCGTGTCCGTCCGGTCGAGGCGGGCGAGCAGGGCGGTGACCTCCGTGTGCAGCCGGCGCAGCTCCGCCGCCGTCGGCGCCAGCTCGTAGCAGTGGTGGTGGGTCGCCGCCGACAGCGCCGCCCACGCGTACGCGACGCGGCGTGCCACCGGCCGGCCCGGCCCGAGCCGGCCGCCCAGCATGAGGTGCTTGGCCCGGCCCTGCTGGCACTCCGCCACCGCCGGACGCACCCGCCGCCAGTAGCCGTCGACGCCGCCCTCCAGCGCCAGCCGGATCAGGCACGCGCACGCCCGCGGCCACCAGCCGGCGTCCACCGCCTGCGCGCCGAGTGGGCCCGCCCCGCGCAGCAGTTGGTCGGCTGCCGCCAGGCAGCGCTGGGGGGTCGGCGCGGTCACCCTGCTGCGGAGCATCGTCGGGGCGCTCACGACAGCACCCCCGCGAGGGCGCGGGCGTCCGCGACGAGGCCGGGCAGGTCCGCCAGGTAGGCCCCGTGCACGCCCTCCCGGCACGCCCGGTACGCGTCGACCGCCCGGTGGCCCCGCCGGCCCAGCCAGCCGAGCACCTCACCGCCGCGCTCGGCGTCGTCGAAGACGGCCAGCGCCACGGTCGTGGTCAGCCGGCGGGACGCGGCGACGGCCGCCTCGATCTCGTCGTGCGGCACCCCGCGCGCCACCCTGGTCCGCCACACCCGCTGGTGGCAGGCAGCCTCCACCGCCGAGCGGCACAGCTCCGCCACGACCGGCCCGCGCACCTCTGCCGGCACCTCGTCGCTGCGCGACAGCGCGTACGCGTCGTCGAGGTAGCGGGACACCGGGTCGGAGCCGGGCCGCAGCGTCACCACCGACTGCTCCGCCCGGTGCACCTCCACGATCCGGGCCCGGCCCAGGTCCAGCCGGCGCACCGCGTCGGGGAGCCGGGTGTCGTGGGTGAACACCACCACCTGCCGGTGTTCGGCCAGCTCCGCAAGCACCCGGGCCAGGCCGTCCACCTTGGACGGGTCCATGCTCTGCACCGGGTCGTCGACGATGACGAACCGGAACGGACTTTCCTCGGCGCAGCTGCGCGGCAGGAACGTGGCCAGCCCCAGGGCGTGCATCTCGCCCTGGCTCATCACCCCCAGCGCGGTGCCGTTGTCGGAGCCGTCCACGCTGACCGGGAACACCACCCGCCGCCGGGTGTTGGTCCCGGCGAGGGCCATCGTCCCCAGTTCGACGTTGCTCTCCTGACGCAGCTGCTCCCAGATCCGCTGGGAGTGCGCGGCGAACGGTGCGACCCGCTCGTCGCGGATCGCCGCGCCGGCCTCCTTCAGCCATCCGCGCGCGGCCTTCAACCGGGCCAGGGTGGCCTCCCGGGCCGGCAGGCCCTCCACGGCGGCCAGCCAGCTCCGCAGCTCGGTCACCGCCGCGCGCCACCCGGTGTCGCGTCCCCGCAGGAACTCCTCGGCGTGCGTCCGCGCCACGTCCGCCGCCGCCAGCACCTGCGGGTACCGCGCGGCGAGGTGGTCGGCCAGCTCCGCGGGATCAGCGGGTACGCGCCGCAGCGCCACCGTCGCCTCGCCCAGCGCCTGCACCGCCTCGCCCACGGTCCCCGTCGCCTCGCCCAGCGCCCCGGCCTCGCCCGCCGCCCAGGCCGCCGCGAGCGGCACGTCGTCCCCGGGGACCATCAGGTCGTCCACGAGGTGGTGCGCCCGCTGCAGCAGTGCGGTCAGCCGGGTCGCCGCCGACTGTGCGGCGACACTGCGGCGCCGCAGCTCGGTCAGCGACGCCGTGGCGGTGGCCCGCCACCCGCCGTCCAGGGTGCCGGTGGCGCAGACCGGGCAGGGGCCCTCGCCCCGGTCCTCGTGCTCCTCCAGCGCGAGCCGGAGCAGTTCCGCGCCGCGCAGCGCCGCCCGGGACCGGTCACCGTCGTGCCGCACCGCCTCCTCCGCCGCCCGGCGCAGCTCGCTGGCCAGCCGGGCCACCTCGTCGGCCGGGGGCAGGGTGAGGGCGGCGAGGGACCGGCAGGCCCGCACGGTCTCGTCCCCGCCCGTCTCGTCCGGCTCGTCGATGATCGCGGTCAGCGTGGTGGCGTCGACCGGTCCCCGGCCGCGCAGCAGCGCACCGGCCCGCCGGGCCCGGTCGTCGTCGATTCCGGCGAGCACGTCGGTGAGGGCGGCGCGGCGGGCGCGCACCTCCTTGTTGTCGGCGTCGATGGGCCGCGTGGCGCGCAGCAGTCGCTGGTCGGCCTCGGTGAGCGCGTCGAGGCCGAGGATGGCGAAGAGCGCGTCGAACAGCTGGCTCTGGGTGCCGGCGGCGAGCCGGCCCAGCTCGGCGGCGGTGAGGAACGGCCGGTACAGCTCCAGCGGCCGGGCCAGGCCCAGCTCGGCGAGGCCGGCGTGCCGCCCCTGGGCGCTGGTGACGGTGACCCGGGCGTCGTCCAGCTCGGCCCCGGCCGGCCAGGCCCGCGTCACCCGGGTCGGCGTGGCCTCCCCGTCGACCCGCAGCTCCACGCCGATCCGGCACGGGTCCGGGGTGTGCAGGTTGCGCCAGCCCGTCCGCCAGACGCTGGTGCGCTCGGCCCAGCGGGCGCTGTCCCCGGTGAGGGCCAGCTCGACGGCCTCGGCGAAGCTGGACTTCCCGGAGCCGTTGCGCCCGACGACCAGCGTGATTCCCGGCCCGGGGCCGATCTCGACGGTCCGCTCCGCGCCGACGCCCCGGAACCCGGCGACGGTCACCGACGTGAGCCAGATCCGGTCCGGCGGGCCGTCGGGTTCGTGGGAGCGGGGGTCGAGCCGGGTGGGGTGGCCCGCGAGGGCGGAGGCCAGGTCGCCGTCGCCGCCGAACGCGGCGAGGACCAGCTCGGCGGTGTCGGTCGGCACGTCGTCGTCGGCCAGCCGGTCGAAGATCAGGTCGAGCACGGGCGCGGTGCTGGGCTGCGAGGTCCGGTTCATGGCGTCTCCAAGCGCGTGGCGTCTGCGGGCCGGCGGCTCGCCGGCCCGCCCGACGGGCGGTGGATGTGGGGTGTGGACGATGTGGAGCTGGTGTCGCGGACGGGCCGGTGGCCGGGACCGCCGTCCTTTGACCCGGCGGCGGTGACGGTCAATAGAAGCACCGCTTGTGAACCGTGTCAACAAGCATGACGGTTGACGCGTCTGCCACACTGCGAGGATGCAGGAGACAGTGACGGTCACGGCGGCGGACATCGCCCGGCTCGCCGGGGTGGGCCGCGCCGCCGTCAGCAACTGGCGCAAGCGGCACGCCGACTTCCCCGCCCCCGTGGGCGGGAGCGCGGCCAGCCCCGAGTTCGACCTGACCCAGGTGGAGCAGTGGCTGCGCGGGCAGGGCAAGCTCGGCGAGCTCTCCACCGCCGACCGGATCTGGCGACACCTCGCCGCGACCGGCAACTCACCCGCCGCCGGCCTCGCCGCAGTCGGCGCCCACCTGCTGGGCCGCCGGCGGGGCGAGCGCCCCCACCGCCGACCGGTCGACACGCCCCCGCTGCCCGACCTCGACCCGCACCTCGCGCCCCTGCTGCCCGACCTCGACGCCCTCGCCGCCGACCGGGGCCCGCAGGGCGCGTTCGACGAGCTGTGGCAGCGGTTCGCCGCCCACAGCGCAGGCCGCCCCGCTGCCACCCCGGACGACCTGGCCGACCTCATGGTCGGGCTCGCCGACGTCGGCGGCACCGTCCTCGACCCGGCCGCCGGCACCGGCGCCCTCCTCCGCGCCGCCGTCCGCGCCGGCTGCACCGCCGCGTACGGGCAGGAGCTCGTCCCCGACTTCGCCACGCTCGCCGGCCTCTGGCTCGCCCTGCACGACGCCCCCGGCCAGGTCCGCCCCGGCGACTCGCTGCGCGCCGACGCCTTCGCCGACGACCCGGTCGACGCCGTCGTCTGCCACCCGCCGTTCGGCGTCAGCAACTGGGGCGACGAGGAACTCGGCCACGACCCCCGGTGGATCGTCGGCAGCACCCCCCGAGGCGAGCCCGAACTTGCCTGGGCGCAGCACGCCCTCGCCCACCTGCGGGTCGGCGGGCACGCCGTCCTGCTGATGCCACCCACCGTCGCCGGCCGCCGCTCCGGCCGCCGGATCCGCGCCGAACTGCTGCGCCGGGGCCATCTGCGCGCCGTCGTCGCGCTCCCGGTCGGGGTCGGCGCGGCGCACGGCGTACCGCTGCACCTGTGGGTGCTGCGGCGGGCCGCTGCCGACGCGCCCCCACCGGCGCGGGCGCTGCTCGTCGACGCCGCCGGGAGCGACCCGGCCGCGCTGTCCGCGCGGGTCCTCGCCGCCTGGCGGGCCTTCACCGCCGCCGGCGACGCCGAGATGGAGCAGGCCGGCTTCGCCCGCGCGGTCCCGGTCATCGAGCTGCTCGACGAGGACGTCGACCTCACCCCCGCCCGCCGCCAACCCGCCGTCGGGGGCGAGGCGACAGGCGAGCGTCTGGTACGCGCCAGAGAGCGGCTGGCCGCCCTCGTCGGCGAGCTGCCGGCGCTGATGACCCAGGTCGTCACCGCGCCCGGCGGCCCGCCGCAGCCCACCCTCACCGTCGGCGAGCTGGCCCGCACCGGCGCGCTCCACCTGATCGGGCCGATCAAGGCCACCGGCCCGGACGGCCACGGCGCCCCGGCCGACGGGCCGCCCGTGCTCACCGTCGAGGACGTGCTGAACGGCGACGACGCCTCCGGCCGGGACGACGGCAGGCTCGGCCAGGAGATACCGCTCGCCGTCGGCGACGTGGTGGTGCCGATGATCGCCCGGCAGCTCACCCCCCGGGTCGTCACCGCCGAGGGGGCGCTGCTCGGCCGCAACCTCTACCTGCTGCGCCCCAACCCGGCCGCCCTCGACCCGTGGTTCCTCGCCGGGCAGCTGCGCACCTCCGCCAACGAGCGGCAGGCGTCCAGCCTGTCCGGAACGCTGCGCGTCGACATCCGGCGGGCGCAGGTGCGGCGGCTGCCGCCCGACGAGCAGCGGGCGCTGGGGGAGGCGTTCCGGCGGCTCGCCGCCTTCGAGTCGGCAATCCGACAGGCTGCGGCGCTGGGGGCGGAGCTGGTGCAGCTCACCGCCGATGGCCTGGCGAGCGGTGGCCTGCGTCCGGACGGTGACCCGCAGGAGCAGCGCAGGGCACCGAGGCGCCGGTAGCCCCCTGGTCGGACAGCGTTGTACGGTCATGCGTCCGTCTGACGTGGACCGACATGACGGCCACGGTTCGGGTGGGTGTCATCGTGAAGGAGACGAATGACGCTGGGCACAATCGGCGGCTATGAACTGGTCAGACTGCTCGGTTCGGGAGGCATGGGCGACGTCTACTTCGCGGTGTCGCCGACGGCGGACCGGGTGGCGCTCAAGGTGATCAGGCAACACCTGATCGAGGGGCCGACCGTGCGGGAGCGGTTCGCCGCCGAGGTCGAGAGCCTCAAGCTGGTCTTCGGCTCCCGGGTCGCCCGGCTGGAGGACGCCGACCCCTTCGCCGACCCGGCCTGGCTCGCCGTCGAGTACGTCGCCGGTGCCACCCTGCGGCAGCACGTCGACGCGCGGGGGCCGCTGCCGCTTCCCCTGGCCGCCATGGCCGGCGCGATGCTGGCCGACGGCCTGGCCAAGGTGCACCAGGCCGGGCTGCTGCACCGCGACCTCAAGCCGCAGAACATCATCCTCGGGCCGGACGGCCCGAAGCTCATCGACTTCGGCCTGGCGTTGCTCATCGACCGCAGCGACTACCTGACCGAGCCCGGCGTGCTGGTCGGCACGCCCGCCTACATGTCACCCGAGCAGGTCCGGGGCGAGCGGCAGCTGACTGCGGCGCTGGACATCTACGGCCTGGCCGCGACCCTGGTCTTCGCCCTCACCGGGCACGGGCTCTATCCGCCGACCAACTCGTGGAACCTGCTGCTGCGGATCAGCGAGCCGGGGGACCTGCCCGACCTGTCCGACGTGCCGGCCGAGCTGGTGCAGCTACTGGGGGCGATGCTCGCCTTCGACCCCACGGCCCGGCCCCGGCTCGACGCCGTCCACGCCCGACTGCTCGCGGTGGCCACCGCCAGCAGCGGCCGGACCGCCCACGACCTGCGGCAGGAGGTCGCCGCCCTCACCTACGACGGCGGCCTGGAGCTGCGGGTCCCGCCGGGCCTGGACGACCCCCGCCGCGACCCGGAGGACGCCGCGCCCGTCGCGGAGGACAGCACCCCGCAGCTGGAGACGGCGGCCCCCACGAAGGCCGACCCCGAGCGGCCCGCCCCGCCCCCCGCCGACGTGCGGTGGCTGGTCGACAGGATGCGCCGCCAGTACGCCCGCCGCTCGACCCTGTAGGAAGGCCCCACCGATGACCACCACCCAGGCCGCGACCTTCGCCCCGGGCTCCCGCATCGCCGTCCGGGACGAGGAGTGGCTGGTCCGCGGCGTGAAGACCGGCACCGCCGACGGCACCATGATCAAGGCAGTCGGCGTCTCCGAGTTCGTCCAGGACGTCGAGGCCACCTTCTTCACGGGCCTGGAGGAGATCACGCCGCTGGTGCCCGAGGAGACGGAACTCGTCCAGGACACCTCCTCCCGGTTCCGGCAGAGCCGGCTGTTCCTGGAGGCCGTGCTGCGGCGCACCCCGCTGCCCCGCACCGAGCGGGGCCTGGCCCTGGCCGACCGGTTCCTGCTCGACCCGCTGACCTACCAGCAGCGCCCCGTCGAGCTGGCCCTGTCCGGCCTGCGCCCAAGGATCCTGCTCGCCGACGTGGTCGGCCTCGGCAAGACCCTGGAGGTCGGGCTGATCCTCGCCGAGCTGATCCGCCGGGGCCGGGGCGACCGCATCCTCGTCGTGTCGCCCCAGCAGGTGCTGGAGCAGTTCCAGCGGGAACTCTGGACCCGCTTCGCCATCCCGCTGGTCCGGCTCGACTCGACCGGCATTCAGCGCATCCAGCAGGAGATCCCCGCCGGGCGGAACCCGTTCACCTACTTCAAGCGGGCCATCATCTCCGTCGACACCCTCAAGGACGCCGGCCAGTTCGGCCACCACCTCGACGCCACCACCTGGGACGCCGTCGTCATCGACGAGTCGCACAACCTCATCAACAAGGGCACCCAGCGCAACGAGCTGGCCCGCCGGCTCGCCGCGCAGACCGACGCGCTGCTGCTGGCCAGCGCCACCCCGCACAACGGTGACAAGGAGTCCTTCGCCCAACTGATCTCGCTGCTCGACCCGGCGGCCATCGCCAACGAGAAGAACTACCAGGCCAGCGACATCGCCCACCTCTACCTGCGGCGTACGAAGATCAGCCCGGAGGTGCGCGACCAGATCGGCGACCGCTGGGCCGACCGTGGCCCCTCCCAGGCGCTGCACTGCGCGGCGGGCGGCGTGGAGGAGCAGATCTTCGACGAGCTGACCGACGTGTGGCTGGCCGGCAAGTGGAGCGACGAGGCGGTCACGGGTCAGCACCGGCTCTTCCCGTACACGCTGTTGAAGTCCTTCCTCTCCTCCCACCGGGCGCTGCGCGAGACGGTGGCGAACCGGCGCGGCAAGGCCACCGGCACGGAACTGGCGGCGCTGGACCGGCTCGCGGAGCTGACCTCGGCGATGTCCGACCGGGACTCCAGCAAGCTGCGGAGGCTGGTCGAGGAGTTGGAGAAGATCGGCGTCGGCCGGGGCAGCGACCTCCGGGCGGTGGTCTTCTCCGAGCGGGTGCCGACCGTCAAGTGGCTCGCCGAGGTCGTCCCCGGCCTGCTCGGCCTCAAGCCGAACGCCGTCCGGGTGCTGCACGGCGGCGTCGCCGACTCCGACGAGCAGAAGATCCTCCAGGAGTTCGAGCTGGCCGGCAGCGACGTGCGGCTGCTCTTCACCGGCGACGTCGCCTCCGAGGGTGTCAACCTGCACCAGCAGTGCCACCATCTGATCCATTACGACGTCCCGTGGAGCCTCATCCGCATCGAGCAGCGCAACGGCCGCATCGACCGGTACGGCCAGAAGCACCAGCCGCAGTTCCGGGCGCTCATCCTCACCTCGGCCCGCGACGACGCCAAGGACGACCGCACGGTCGCCAAGAAGCTGCTCGACCGGGAGGAGACGGCCCACCGCAGCCTCGGCAGCGTCGAGGCGGCGACCGGGCTCTACGACGCCAGGGCCGAGGAGGACCGGCTCGTCCGCGACCTGCTCGCCGGCAGGTCGGTGGAGGAGTCCTACGAGGACGCCCACGCCGAGGTCGACGTGATGGCCGACCTCTTCGGCGACGTCGGCACCGCCCCCGTGACGGCGGACGTGCCCCGCGCCCGGGTGCCGAAGCTCTTCGACTCCACCCGCGACTTCGTCGACGCCGCCCTGCACGAGATCTACGAGGACCGCCCAGAGGACCACATCGACCTGCGCCGCGAGGACGAGCTGCTGACCTTCTTCGCCCCCGACGACCTGGTGCACCGGCTCACCGACCTGCCCCGCTCCTACCTGCGGGCCCACCGGGAGGGCGAGAAGCTGCGACTCAAGGTCACCTTCGATCGGGCGCTCGCCCAGCGCAAGCTCGACCAGGCCCGGCAGAGCCGGACGCCGATGTGGCCGGAGATCGCGTTCCTCAGCGACGTGCACCCGATGGTCGACTGGCTGGTGGACAAGGTGCTGATCCGCCTCGGCCGGCAGCAGGCCCCGGTGCTCACCGCCGACGTGACCGCACCGACCTATCTGATCCAGGGCGTCTACGCCAACCGCCTCGGCCAACCCACCGTGGTCCAGTGGATGGCCGTCTCCGGGCTGCCCGGGCAGCCGACCGTCCGCCCCATGGACGAGGTCCTCCGCGCGGCCGACGTCGGCCCGACCATGGTCAACCGCGCCGGGTCCGTCGCGATCGCGCCGCTGAAGGACCTGCTGCCGCAGGCCGTGGACGCCGCCCGGCGGCACCTGGAGGGCAAGCGCGACGAGTGGGCCGAGGCCAACGCCGAGCCGCTGCGCCGGCACCGCGAGCAGCTGAGGACCTTCGAGCAGGCCAGCATCCTCGACGAGTTGCCCGGCGCGCACCGCGAGAAGCGCCGCCAGCGCGTACACGCCACCGTCGCCGAGCAGCACGACCTGCTCGACCGCCTGGAAACCGCCGGCGATCCGCTGCTGCGGGTCCTCGCCGTCCTCGTCCCGTCCCCGGAGGGTGCCGCATGAGCTTCGAGTCGCTGACCAACCGCGGCGAGTACCTCTCCGCGCACTACCTGGCCGAGATCCTGCCCACCACCCTCAAGGGCGGGCTGGTCAAGCAGTGGGCCGAGCGGGAGAAGTCCGGGCAGGGCACGCCGCGCACCGGGCTGCGCGGCCTGCGCCGCCCCTACTTCGACGCGAAGGCCGAGCTGGCCGACGACGAGTTCTTCGACCCGGAGCGGCTGCGCAAGCTCCACCAGGAGCTGCTGAAGTCCCTCGGGTACGAGCCGCAGCCGAGGACCGTCACCGTCGAGCGGGCCGGCCACGCGCACGAGATCCGCGTCGCCCACGCCGAGCTGGACACCACCCACGGCATCGTCGCCCTGGACTGCGGCTGGGCCGTCGACTCCGAGGCCGCCCAGGACCCCGACGGCGCGGGCCGGCTGCTTGACCCGCTCACCCTGCCCGGCAACGAGTCCATCACCACCGGCGCGAAGCTCGCCTCCTGGCTGCTCGCCGCCGACAACCCCAAACTCCGGTACGTGCTCATCCTCAGCGGCGGCGTCGTCACCCTCGCCGACCGCAGCGCCTGGGGCGAGGGCCGCTACCTGGCCGTCAGCCTCGACACCCTGTACGCCCGCAACGACGACCGGGAGTACGACGTCGTCGCCGCCCTGTTCGGCGCCGACTCGCTGCGCCCACCCGCCGAGGGCGGCACCGAACCCCTCGCCGACCTGGTCGCCGGCTCCCGCCAGCACGCCGTCGGCGTCTCCGGCGAACTCCGCGAGGGCCTGAAGGTCTCCGTCGAGCTCATCGCCAACGAGGTCCTCGACCGCATCCGCCAGGCGGGCCACCAGCCGCAGCAGGTCATGGACCTCGACGAGCTGGCCAAGGAACTGGGCCGGGAGGCCCTGCGCTACCTCTACCGCATCCTGTTCCTGCTCTACGCCGAGGCCCGCCCCGAGTTGGGCGTGCTGCCGGTCAACGACCCCCAGTACGTCGAGGGGTACAGCCTCGCCCGCCTCGGCGACCTCGTCTCCCGCCGCCTCGCGCCGTCGGCCGAGGGCGGCACCCACCTGCACGAGTCGCTGGACCTGCTGTTCCGCATGGTCAACGAGGGCCACCGCCCGCGCGGCGGCGCGGAGGTCGAGGAAAAGGCCAGCGAGGGTGAGGGCCTGCGCTTCGAGCCGATGCGCTCGGACCTGTTCCTGCCGGAGAAGACCAAGCTCATCGGCCGGCTCATCGCCGAGCCGGGCAGCGACCCCGACGACGAGCAGGGCCCGCGGATCGACACCCGGCTGCGCAACAAGGTCCTCTACGAGGTGCTGCGCCGGCTGATGCTCACCAAGGGCGGCCGGAAGCGGCGCGGCGGCTTCATCTCGTACGCCCAGCTCGGCATCAACCAGCTCGGCGCGGTGTACGAGGGCCTGATGTCGTACACCGGTTTCGTCGCCACCGAGCAGCTCTACGAGGTCGCCAAGAACGGCGACCCGAAGGACGGCTCGTGGATGATCCCCGCCTCCAAGTCGGACGAGTACGAGGACGGCGTCTTCGTCTACAAGGAGGACCCGTACACGGGCGTCCGCAGCCGGGTCAGTTACCAGCCCGGCCAGTTCGTCTACCGGCTCGCCGGCCGGGACCGGCAGACCAGCGCCTCCTACTACACCCCGCAGTCGCTCACCGAGGTCACCGTCCAGCTCGCCCTGAAGTACCGCCTCGACCAGGACGGCACCACCACCCTGGCGCGTGAGCTGCTGGACTGGACGATCTGCGAGCCGGCGCTGGGCTCCGGCGCGTTCCTCAACGAGGCCATCAACCAGGTCGCCGCCGAGTACCTGCGCCGCCGGCAGGCCGAACTCGACGTGACCCTCGACCCGGAGGACTACCACCTCGAACTCCAGCGGGTGAAGGCGTACATCGCCCTGCACAACTGCTACGGCGTCGACCTCAACCGCACCGCCGTCGAGCTGGCCGAGGTCTCCCTCTGGCTCAACGTCATGCACGCCGGCCTCCAGGCCCCCTGGTTCGGCCTGCACCTGCAACGCGGCAACTCCCTGATCGGCTGCGGGCGCAAGACCTACGACGCGAAGCAGCTCGCCGACAAGTCGTGGCTCGGCACCGCCCCGGCGGAGAAGCCGTTCCGGGACGGGCCGATCGACGAGGGCACCATCCACCACTTCCTGCTCCCCGCCGACGGGTGGGGCGCGGTCGCGGGGGAGAAGGAGGCCCGCGAGCTGGCCCCGGCCGAAACCGCCAAGCTCAAGGCATGGCGTACGGCGATGAAGCGCACGCCGTCCGCGAAGGGGAAGAACTCACAGGTCAGCCGCTTGCAGGCGCTCGCCCGGCGGGTCGAGTTCCTGTGGGGGCTGGTGCAGCAGCGGCTCGACATCTCGGAGCGGGAGATCCGCCGGGACATCAAGGTCTGGGGCGCGGAGGACCTGCCGCCGGTGACCGGGGCGGTGGCCCGGGAGGACATTCTCGCCGACCTGACCGCGCCCGGCACGCCGTACTGGCGGCTGAAGACGCTGATGGACGTGTGGTGCGCGCTGTGGTTCTGGCCGCTGGACAAGGTCGGCCTGCTCGACGGCTCCGATGCGGCGTACCCGGCGACGCCCGTCCAGGTGTCGCACGTCAGCGAGGTGCCGGAGCACGAGGAGCCGGCTGCCTACGAGGTCGTGGACGTCTTCGGAAACGTGCAGCCGCAGCAGATGAAGCTGCCGACGAAGCCGACCGGCGGCGCGCGGCGAGTGACCGTGGCGGAGCAACTCCGTCAGCAGGTGCCGCTGACCAACCTCGACGACTGGCTTACCTTCGCCGAGGCGCTCATCGGCCGGAGTGACGCGGACGAGAACGCGGCACGGTTCTACGGTCGGGAGCTTACGAGCCTGAGCGAGATCAGCGAGTTCGAGCAGAGGCTTGACGGGGTTATCGGCGTCGACTCGCCCTGGACGCTCTCCGACCGGTTCCCCTGGCTCCTCGCCGCCGACCAGATCGCCGAACAGCAGGGCTTCTTCCACTGGGAGTTGACCTTCGTCCAAGCCTTCGCCAAGGGCGGCTTCGACCTCCAAGTCGGCAACCCGCCGTGGGTGCGGCCTCGTTGGGAGGCCGACGCTGTATTGGCTGAATCTGAGCCCTGGTTCAAACTTGTGGAAAGGGCGTCGACCGAGCAGTGGCTACGACGCGCAAAGAGCCTACTTTCTGCGAAAGATTTCCGCTTATCTTTCCTTCATGAATTCTCCAATAGCTGTGGCACTGTCGCGTTCCTGGGTTCTGTCGCAGCTTACCCTTTGCTGGTAGGGACTCAGCCCGACCTGTATCGCGCGATGATGTGTCAAGTATGGCGGAATTCAAATTCGCCAGGAACGTCGGGAATGATTCACCCAGATACGCATCTCGGTGGGGTGAAGGAAGGGGCCCTTCGGGCCGCGTCCTACGCCCGATTGAGGGTTCATGGAAGCTTTGTTAACGGATCGAACTGGGCGTTTGCTGACGCTGTGAGAAGCCTTGAATTCGGGCTACATATCTACGGCTCTCCGCAACACCCCGAGTTTAAGCATCTCAGCCGGCTCTACAGTGCCTCGACCCTCGCGTTGTCGCTAACTCATGATGGCATCGGTGAGTCACCAAGACTGAAGTTTCGCGGCAGGTGGGACGTTCGCCCGCATCGTTCCCGGGTTATTAACGTAAACGCCGATCTGTTGGCCGAGTGGCGGCTCTTGAGGCGCGAGACCGATGCCTCGTTGGAGCAAGTGCAGATCATTTATCCGATCACTGTGCATGAGGCTGGCGCTATCTCTGCTCTCGCCAAGTTCTATCGCCGGCTGGGAGAGAGTTCGCTTCAAATTAGCCGCGGCTATGACGAATCCACCGCTCGAAAGGAGGGTTTGATTCACTGGGAGCAGACCGCGCCTGAGATGCTGAGCCAGGTTGTACTTCAAGGTCCGCACTTTGGCGTTGCGCAACCCATCGTGAAGCAGCCGAGAATTCCCTGTCGTAGTAACCGTGACTGGGATTATGTGGAACTTTCTCGCCTCCCCGACGATTTTGTCCCGGTCACGAACTACGTGATGACGCAGAGTGAGGCTTTGAGTCGATCTGGCCAGGATAAATGGAATGAGCGTGCATACACGGACTACTTCCGACTGGCGTGGCGTCGAATGATTCCATTCAATACCGAGCGCTCGCTCTTTGCTGCGATCCTTCCTCCGGGCCCGGCGCATGTGAACACAATCTGTTCGATGGCGCTTTCGGACCCGTTGGTTATGGCGCTCACGGCGGGCTTTTGGGCGTCGATTCCTCTGGACTATTACCTGAGAGTCACTGGCCGTTCTGATTTGCATCCTGCAGATGTTCGTTCCATGCCAGCAGCTCAAGGGAGTCATCCCCTGGCTAACGCCCTTCTTCTTCGGACGCTTCGCTTGAACTGCCTTACCTCTGCATACAGGGACCTCTGGGAGGCGTTGTTTAGCGAGACGTGGCTGGGTGAGGGGTGGGCTGTGTTGTGGCCTTTCCAAGAATCCCTCGGTTCCGTGCATGGCTTTTGGGACTCTTGTGTGCCGATGCGTAGCGAGTACGCCCGCCGCTCCCTTCTTGTCGAGCTCGACGCGCTGGTTGCTGTGTGGTTAGGGATTGGCGTTGATGAGCTAATTGCAGTCCTGCGGTCGCGATACTCGATCTTGTCTGACCGGGAAGAAGAAATGTGGTTCGATTCTACTGGGCGTCGGGTAGCTGCCGATTCATACGCATACGGATTTGGTCAGGCGAAGGGCACCTACGAGAAACTGCTCGTATTTCTCGGCGACCCTGATTCACTGCCAGTGCCGGACGGGTATACGGCACCGTTTTACAAGGCGGACCGGGAGAACGAGTATCGGCAGGCTCATGCCGTGTTTAGCAAGCGGCTTCAGAATGCGATCGACGCTGGCTGGCAGCCGTCGTAGTTCACTGTCCTCTTCACTCCGAGGGAGAGTAGATGGCCCCGAGCAACCACCAGAAGCACCAAGCCGGGCGGCACCTTGCCGTGGCCGAGGCTCTGTTGCAGGGTTATTCGGCGAGCCTGCACGTGCGCAGAGGTTCGTGGAGATCAACGGTAGGAAGGCGGCCGTTCAGGTCGCCGCGTAGGACGCGTGGATGATCGCGGACATCGACCAGATGACGGCGGCGTCGATTGATCTCTACGTCCTCGTGGACGTTACCGATGGACGCCGAGACTTCTACGTCGTGCCCGGGGACGAGCTGCGCAGCGGAGTACGCGAGCGGCACGACGAGATTATGGCGAGCGTTGGTGGCATCCGCCCGCGCTACCCGAGTAGCCGGCACACGGCGATCCACCCGGCGAATGTGGAGGCGTGGCGGAACCGGTGGTCGCTGTTCAGTGACCCGGCCCAACCCGCGTGTGGAGACGCGGCGTCCTGACCCGGTTGCGTGACGGGAGCGCGTCCGCCGTGTCTGCCGGCCGCGCTCCCGTCTGGTGTACGGCTCAGTGCGGGGACTTGGTGGACCGGACGAAGCTGGTCCAGGCGGCGGGGGAGAAGGTGAGGCCGGGCCCGGCCGGGTCCTTGCTGTCGCGTACGGCGACGAGGCCGGGCAGGTTGTCGGCGACCTCGACGCAGTTACCGCCGTTGTCGCCGCTGCGGATACTCTTGCGCCACTGGGCGCCGGTCAGCTCAGCCATGATGGACCTCTCCGATGATCTTGTTGATCAGTTGCCTCGATTGTTGCTCATCAAGGGCGAGTGCGGTGAGGCTTGTCCATACCTCTTCGTAGATCGCGAGTTCTTCCCTGCGGTCGAGGTAGAGCGCCCCGGTCAGCGACTCGCTGTAGATGACCGAAGGCTCCGGCTCCACCCTGTTGCGAAGCGGGAAGTCCAGCATGACGAAGGGGCCGGCGACCGCGCCGAAGTGGAGACCGGCGCTGAGGGGGAGCACCCGGATCGAGACGTGCGGGAGCCTGCCTGCGTCGAGCAGGTGTCGTAGCTGTTCGACCATCGTGGCCGGGTCGCCGACGACCCGGAGCAGCACCGCCTCGGAGAGAACGACCTCGAACTGTGGTGCGGGTGGAAGGCGGCGTCCCAGTAGCGCCTGGCGTTGCAGTCGGACCTCGACCAGCCGATCGCGTTCGTCCTGAGAAATGCGCGAGCGATGCTGATAGACGCCATAAGCGTAGCCTCGGGTCTGGAGCAGCCCGGGAATCAGAGTGTCGTCGTGCTCGCGTAGCCGCGATGCGGCGGCCTCCAGACCCACGTACATCTCGAACCAGTCGGGGATGGCGTCGCCGTACGAGTGCCACCAGCCCTTGGTCTTGGTCTCGGCGGCCAGGGCGATGAGGGCGCCCATCAGCTCGTGCGTCGCCCGGTACAGCTGGCACATGCCCTGGACGTCGATGGGGCGGACGGCGCCGAGGCCGCTCTCGATGCGCCACATCTTCTGCCGGCTGCAGTGCATCGCCTCGGCGACGCCGTCGAGTGTCATGCCGGCCTCGGTGCGCAGGTCGCGTAGCGCCCGCCCGAGCTGTCGCCGGGGGACTGTCGATCCCATGTCTTCGGTCATCCGCTCCCGCCCCTCTCCGTGTTGCATTTTGTTACATGCTTCTTGGCGTCCGTGAAACACTGGAATGGTGCCCTGTGATGAGTTACGGAGGTGGGCGACCATTCAATTCGAATGCGCCTCTGACCATACAAGACACCCCCGACAAGAGCCATCACCGTGCAATTTCCATGCGGGGAGAATCGGGTTGTGGCGCGTCATCGGGCAGCGATGGCCGCCGTCACCTGCTCATCTCGGCCATGGCTGAGCAGTCCGAAGCGGACGTCCGGGTGAGATGCCCGGCGGCGGAGGTCGATAGGTTCGTTGCTTGGTATATCGGAACTACGCGGCCGACGGCAGTTACGGGACGGTGTGCAGACAGGGAGTGATCTACTGGGTCGCCCACCTCGTGGGGCATCTCAACGGTGGGTGGGCAGGAGGCTCGTCACCAGGGCACATTCCCGGCGTCGTCGAACAGCCCTCCGGTCGGGCCGTCGTCCGGCAGCGTGGCGAGCCGAATGGCGATCTTGGCGCCTTCTGCGGGCGTACTGGTTCCGTGGAAGGCGTTGAGATCGGTCGCGACGTAGCCGGGGCAGGCATTGTTGATTTTGATGTTGGTGTCGCCCAGCTCCTTGGCGTACTGGATGGTGACCGCGTTGAGGAACGTCTTCGACGGTGAGTACGCCCCGCTGACCCCGCCGAGGTCGACGCCCGGCGTGGTCTGCAAGGTCAGGGAAGCGACGTGGCTGGACTGGTTGACGATCCGCGGGCGCTCGGAGCGGCGCAGCAGCGGCAGCATCGCGTTGATGACCCGCACGACGCCGATCACGTTGGTCTCCACCACCGCCCGCATACCCTCCGGCGTAACGGTCGAGGGCTCCTCCGGCCATGCCCCGGCGACGCCGGCGTTGTTGACCAGCACGTCGAGCCGCCCGGCGCGCTCCTCGATCAGTGCGGCGGCGGCCGCAACGCTCGCGTCGTCGGTCACATCCAGGGGCACACCGAACGCATCGACGCCGGCCGCACGCAGCTTCGCCACGGCGTCCTCCCGGCGCTGCTCGTCCCGAGCCCCGATTCCGACGCTCCAGCCCAGCGCGCCGAGCCCGGCCGCGATCTCGTATCCGATTCCCTTGTTCGCGCCTGTGACCAGCGCAATTGTCTGTTCGCTCATGCCTTTGAACGTACTGGGCGGCTGGCAGGCACCAACACCGTCTGAGTCACGCAACGATACCCAGCTGGTATGGATCGGGCGGTAGTCTGAACGGGTGGAGACGCGGGAGTTGCGGTACTTCGTTGCGGTCGCCGAGGAGTTGCACTTCGGCCGGGCCGCCCAGCGCCTGGGTATCGCCCAGCCGCCGCTGTCGCGGACGATAACTCAGCTCGAGCAACGACTCGGAGTTCCGTTGCTGAAACGCACCAGCCGCAGAGTCACGCTCACTGAAGCCGGATCAGTGCTGCTGGCCGAAGGCCGGGCGATCCTCGGCGCGCTGGCCGCAGCCGAGCGGCGCACCCAGCATGCCGCGACGAGTCGGCCCTCGCTCGTCCTGGCCGCCAAGGCCGGCGCCTCCGGCGAACTACTGGCAAAGTTGCTCGACGCGTACGCCGCCGAGCCGGGTGCCGTCGCCGTCGACCTGCTGCTCTGCGAATCCCAGCCCCAGCAAACGCTGCATGACGGCCAGGCCGACGTGGCACTACTGCATCAACCCTTCGACTCGACGGCCGAACTCGACACCGAAATCCTGAACACCGAGGGACAGGTCGCCATCCTTCCCACCTCGCATCCACTCGCCGGCAGATCCCACGTCCGGACAGCGGATGTCAGTTCACTGTCGGACCTCCCGCTTGCTCGCTGGCCCGGCCCCGGCGGCGCCTACCCCGAAGGCCCCGGCGCGGAGGTACGCAACCAGACGCAGCTCTTCCAGCTGATCGCGCTTGGCCGCACCACCGTGGTCATGCCCGAATCCTGCCGAGCCAACCTGCTCGAAGGCCTGGCCGCCGTGCCGGTTCTAGACGCGCCGACCGTGACGACCGTCATCGCCTGGCCGCCACACAGCCGCTCCCGAGCACTCGCCGACCTGGTCCGCGTAGCCACACGCCTCTGAGCCTCCGCTCCCCCAGCCCCGCCGACTGCCAAGGCGAGGTGCCCGGCCTCGACCCGCTGGCCTTCCCGGTGGCCCTGACCGAGAAGACGCTGCTGCGGGCTCGGCAACGCGAATGCGGGGTGGACGTCGCCGTCGTCGAGGATGCCTTCGCGCACCACGAGGAGCTGCTCGACGCCATCGACGCCGCCAAGGCGTCGCTCGACGGATAGCGGCGCAGCACCGGCCGACGGCGTGCGCTACGCGGGCGCGCTCGTCGCCGTGCGGGGCCGGGCGCGGAAGGTGCTGCGGTACGCCTGCGGCGCCACCCCGCTGATTCGCTTGAACTGGACGCGGAAGTGCGCCGGCGAGGCGAAGCCGACGAGGTGCGCGATCCGGTCGACGCCGTGATCGGTGCTCTCCAGCAGCTCCTGCGCCCGGCGGACGCGCACGGCGGTGACCCACTGCATCGGGGTGCGGCCGGTCTCCTCGTGGAAGCGGCGGTTGAGCGTGCGCACGCTGAGCCCGGCATGGGCGGCCACATCGGCCAGGGTCAGCCCCTCGCAGGCGTGCAGTTCCAGCCACTGCAGGACCGCGCCGAGGCCGATCTCGGTGCCGCCCGCCCCGGGGCGCACGATGAACTGCGCCTGCCCGCCGTCGCGGTGCAGTGCCGCCACGGCCTGCCGGGCGGCGTCGGCGGCGACTGCGGCACCGTAGTCGCGGCGCACGAGGTGCAGGCACATGTCGACGCCCGCCGTCGCCCCGGCCGAGGTGACGAACTGGCCCGCGTCGACGTACAGCACCTCGGGGTCGACCCGCACGGCCGGGAACGCCGCGCGCAACCGCTCGGCGGCGGCCCAGTGCGTGGTGGCCCGCCGGCCGTCGAGCAGCCCGGCGGCGGCGAGCGTGAACGCGCCGACGCAGATCGAGGCGATGCGGGTGCCGGCGGCCGCAGCGGCCCGCAGTGCGCCCAGTGCCGCAGCGGGCACCGGCGCGGCCGGATCGTACCGGCCGGGCACGATCACGGTGTCGGCGCCCGCGAGCGCGTCGAGGCCGTGGTCGACGGCCAGTCGCAGCGGGCCGGCGTCGACCGTGGGCTCGCTGCCGCAGACCAGCACCCGGTAGCCGGCCCGACCGTCCGGCAGCCGCACCCGGCCGAACACCTCGATCGGCGTGGCGAGGTCGAACGCGATCGTGTCCGGTAGCGCCAGGACGAGCACGGTGTGCACGGCGACACTCCTCGGTCGAAGGGCGCGGCAGGAAACAGTCGAACGATGGCAATCTTGCCACTGGTCGCGTC
The DNA here is from genome assembly GCF_009908295.1 of Micromonospora rubida. GTDB lineage: Bacteria > Actinomycetota > Actinomycetes > Mycobacteriales > Micromonosporaceae > Micromonospora > Micromonospora rubida. The sequence continues at coordinate 216,660 of NZ_JAAALO010000001.1, read as the reverse complement.
GACCGGTGACGCCGAGGATCAGAGCCATGTTGGTGCAGATCGTGTTGTTCGACGGGTTCGACCCGCTCGATGTCATCGCCCCCTTCGAGGTCCTCGCGGCCGGAAGCGACGCGGCCGGAGGTGCCCTGACCCTGGAGCTCGTCTCCGCCGAGGGCCGGCGGGACGTGGTCAGTGGCACCTGCGGCCTGCTGCTGCGGGCGACCGGGAAGCTGGACCCGGACCGACCGGGCTACGTCGTCGTACCCGGTGCCAGCGGGCCCACGGTCGGCGACCCCGACCAGGGCGCGGTGACGATCCCCGTACTGCTGGCCCGATTCGCCGAGTCGGCGGTCGTGCCGCTGCTGCGCGCCGCCCTCCACAACCCCGACGTCACGGTCGCGGCCGTCTGCGGCGGGTCGCTCGCCCTGGCCATGGCCGGCCTGATCGACGGCCGCCACGCGGTGACCCACCACCTCGGCATGGACGTGCTCGACGCGACGGGCGTCCGCGCGATTCAGGCCCGGGTCGTCGACGACGGCGACCTCGTCACCGCCGGTGGCGTCACGTCCGGCCTGGACCTCGGGCTGCACATCCTGGAGCGCGAGTTCGGCCCGCGCGTCGCGCACGCCGTCGAAACCCTCTTCGAGTACGAACGGCGCGGCATCGTGTGGCGCAATGCCGGCCTCGCGCCCGTCACGGTCTGAAGGGAGGCGCTCGTGCACCCCATTCTCGGCACCTGGGACGTCAGCCTGAAGACCCCGATCGGCACCCTGCGCGCCACCTATGTCTTCGACGACGTCAGCGGCGCGCTCACCGGCACCGCGTCGACCGCGTCGGAGACCGTGGCGCTGGCCGCACTCGTCTGCGACGGCCCCCGGGTGACCTGGCGGCAGTCGGTGACCCGCCCGATGCGCCTCAATCTCGACTTCGACGTGGTCGTGGATGGCGCCACCCTGACCGGTCACTCCCGCGCGGGGCGCCTGCCCCGTACCGCGGTTACCGGCACCCGCCGCGATCAGGCGTCCCGAGACATCCGAAGTTAGGCCACGGCCGAGTTGTCCCGGCAGGAACCGTCGTCGTGCTCGGACAACGAATGCGGCAGGGCCGCTCGGCGATCCCGAAGTCCACGCACCCCCGACGTCCCTCAGGTTCGGTGGGTGTTGCGCCGCGCCACCCGCAGGTTCTCGCCGATGTCGCGCACCAGCGGGTCGTGCGGTCCGAAGGCCTGGGCAGCCACCTGGTAGCTGGATTCGAGCAGTTCCAACGCGGCCCGGGCGTCGCCGGCCATGAACAGCGACACGCCGAGGGTCTTGGCCGTGGCCAGGGAGGCCGGATGCGCCTCGCCGAGCTTGCGCTGCTGGCGTCGCAGGGCTTCCCGCAGCACCGGCAGCCCCTCGCCCCACTGGTGGATCAGCACCAGTGCGCACCCAAGGTTGTAGGCGTACATCAGTGTCGTCGGATGGCTGCGGCCGAGGCTGGCGGCGGCCCGGCGGTGAGCTTCGCGGTGCCGGTCGGCCGACTCGACCGGCCGCCGGAGGCGGAACAGCGCGGACCCGAGCCGGTCGAGGGTACACAGGGTCTCGGGATGATCCGGACCCAGTTGGCGCTCGCAGTCGGCCAGCAGGGTGTGCCAGGCGCGTTCGGCGAGCGCGTACTGGCCGGCGTCGAAGAGGGCCAGCGCGGCCCGGGCGCGCCGGTCCAGGTCGGCGGGCAGCGGCTTGGGTCGGGACGGCAGGAATCTCATCCGGTGCTCCTCGGTCGCTACACGGGCCCGGCCTTGCCGAGCCGGTCGTCGAGCGCCCGCCCCTCGGCGGGGCTCGGCTCGGCACCGGCCAGCGGCTGGCCGAGTGCCTCCGCCAGGTCACGCAGGCGCAGGTCGAGCGCGGATTCGATCAGCTCGGCCAGCTCGGCCAGCGTGTCGCGCAGGCGACGCCAGGCGGTCAGCAGCATCCCCGCACCGACCAGCAGCGCAGGCCACCACCGCAGCCCGAGCAACAGGTACGGCACCGCCCAGCCGACCAGCGCGACGGCCTCGCCGTAGCGGGTCCGCACGTCGGTGATCGGGCGGCGGGAGTCCTCGTCCAGCAGCAGCCACAGCCGTGGCCACACCAGCGCCGCGCTGAGGTGGTACTGCGCCCGCGCCCGCACCTCCACCAGCCGGGCCCGGTCGCCCAGCCAGGTGGGACGCTGCGGCAGGTACGCGGCGACGACCGGCGCGTCGGCGCGGCGCGCGGCGGCGAGCGCCCGGGAGCGCCGTGACCACCGGGTACGGGTGATCAGGTCACCGGTGAGGAAGCGCTCGCGCAGCCACCAGCGCTGGGCGAGCCGACCGAGGCCGGGTGCAGCCGTGCCGGCCAGCCCCGCCGCGACGAAGGCGGCGGCCAGCGTGACCACCAGCCGTCCCGGATCCGCCGCCAGGTCGCGGCCCGCCCGCCCGGTCGTCGCGGCGAGGTGGTCCACGTCGAACGGGCGGGTGTGACCGAGCGCGGCGGCGACCGCCGCGACGGCGACCAGCAGCAGACCCGGCAGCAGGACCGCAGTCAGCCAGCGGCCGTTGACCCGCTTGCCGACCTCGGTGAGGACGCCGATCATGCCGGCCGCATCGGGGTGTCGAAGGCGGGGCAGCGGGGCGGGTGGCCGTGCTCGTCACGGGTGGCGCGGCGGGCGCACCGGTCCCGCGGGCAGGTGTAGTTCCCCGCACCGACACCCGGCGCGTGGGCCAGCCCCGGCAGCCCGGCCAGCCCGGCCGTCGGTCGGTCGGACCAGCCGCGCAGCTCCCCGGCGGCGTCGCGTGGCTGCCACTTGAGCAGCGCCTGCCGCGCGGAGCCGCCCGCCCGGACCCGCTCGGCGTCGCGGTCGAGCCGGTCCAGCACGCCGTTGGCCCGGGCCTGCTCGCGCAGCGCGGGCAGTAGGGCGCACCACACGGCCAGGACGTCTACATCGGACTGCACCTGAGTGGCCTCCCCGGTCCGTTGTGGGCGCCTGAGTCTATCGAGCTTGCTCTACCCTGGGTGTCACGCCGACCACGGGAGGTTGCGCGGTGTTTCGACGACGCGACCGGCCAGCGGGTGACGAGGACCGGATCGGTGCCGCGCTGCGGGAGGTCCGGGGCTGGCTCGCCCGGTTCCGTGAGTCCGGCCGGGCCGCCGACCTCGACGAGGCGGTGGCCGCAGGAGTGTATGCGCTGGCGCTCTGTCCCGCCGACGCGCCGGAGCGGTTCGCCGCCCTGCTCGTCATCGGCGAGGCGCGGAAAGCGCGCGCTGAGGTCGCCGATTCACCCGAGGACCTCGCGGGCTGCGTCGAGGTCTACCGGGAGCTGGCCCGGCTGGCCCCGGTGGAGCAGCCCGACCTGACGGGCGTTTTCCTGTACTCCTTCGCCGGCCTGTCGCTGCGGCTGGGGGTCGTCACAGGCGTACAACGCCACGTCGAGGACGCCGTGCTCGCCGCCCGGGAGCTCAACGCCCTCGGCGCGTCGACCGGCACAGCCCCGATGCACGCCGCGGCGGCCGAGCTGCTGGGGCAGGCGGTGCTGCTGCTGCCCGTCGACCATCCCGACCGCGCCGCGTTGGCCGCCCTGCGCGGCTCCGCCCTGATCCAGTGGACGGAACGCACCGGCGACGTGTCGCGGATCGGCGAGGCCACCGAGGAGGTGGAAAGGGCGGTGCGGCTGTGCCCGGCCGGTGATCCCAACCGCCTGCCGTTCGTGGCTCTGCTCAGCGGCGTACACCTGTTGCGCTACCAGCAGACGGGCAGCGCGGAGGCGCTCGACGCGGTGCTGCGGTCCACCCGCGAGGTGCTCGACCTGTACCCGGCGGAGCATCCCGTGGCGATGGCCAAATTGCACAACCTGGGCCTGCTGCACCGTGACCGCTACCGGCTGACCGGCGATGTGGCCGACCTGGACACTGCCGCGCACCACCTGCGGCTGGTCGCCGAGCGGACAGCGGACGACACGACACGCGCGTCGGCCGAGGGTGCGCTGGCCGAGATCGTCGACCTGCGGGGTCCGCAGTTCCCGGTGCGCGTACCCCCCGACCTGCAGTTCGTCGCCGGCCCCGGCTCCACGCCACTGCGCCCGGCGGCCGAGGTCGCCGTCGACGACCTCGAGGATCTGGCCCGGCACAGCGCGGCGCTCGCCGGCCTACTCGACTCGTACGAGCGCACCGGCGACCTCGCCCTGCTGGAGCGCGTCTGCGACGACGGGCACACCCTGCTGGCGCGGTTGCCCGCCGGTCATCCGGCCCGTCCGATGATCGCCATTCCCCTGGGCCCGGCGCTGATGCGCCGTTTCGAGGCGCACGGGCTGGCCGCCGACCTGGACGAAGCGGTCGATCTGCTGTGTGAGGCCGTCGACCGCCCCGCGTTGAGCCCCACGCACCTCCGCGGTGAGCTGATCAACCTCGCCGCGGCCCTGATCAACCGGTTCCTACGCGACCGCGACGTGGCGGACCTCGACGAGGCGATCGCACACAGCCGCCGCGCCGTGGAGCTGGCCGAGCGGGAGGATCCGAGTCGTGCCCGCTACCTGCTCACGCTGGGCACCGCGCTGGTCTACCGGTCGCAGCACACCGGGCGGCGCTTTGACCTGGACGAGGCGATCGAGGTGGGGCAGGCGGCCCTGGCAGCCGCCGGCACTGGGGACGACGCCAACCTGGCGCGGGCAAACCTCGGCAACCGGCTGCGCCATCGCTTCCGTCTCGGGCGCAACCCGGACGACCTGGACGCGGCGGTGACCCACCTGCGCGCGGCGGCGGCAGTCGATCCGAACCCGAACACACGGCTCAACCTCGCTCTTGCCCTGCGGGACCGTGGCCCGGAGCGCCGCGATGATCTGCTCGAGGCGGTCGACGAGTTCGGCGACGTCCTCGCCGCGGTGCCGCCGGGCTCGCCGGCCCACCTGACCGCCCGGTTGGGCCTGGCCCAGGTGCTTGGTGACCTCGGTCGCGCCGAGGAGGCCCTCGCCGTGCTTGACGGGGTGGCGGAGGTGGGCCCCGACCGCTCCTTCGACCGGATGGACGCGCTGGTGATGCTCGCCGGGCTCCGGGCCGAGCTCGCCGCCGACGGTCGCGCCGGGTGGAACGACGCCGCCCGGGCCTACGGCGATGCCGTGGCGCAGCTGCACCTGACCGTGTGGCGGGGGATCGGGGCCGCGGACCGCGACACGCTGGTCAAGCGCTGGGCGAGCGTCGCGTGCGACGCCGCAGCCGCGGCGATCGCCGCCGGCACCCCCCGGCGGGCGGTGGAGTTGCTCGACCACGGACGGTCCCTGTGGTGGGGGCAGGTGCTGGACGGCCGGGCCGAGCTGACCGCGCTGCGCGCGGCCCATCCGGACCTCGCCGACCGACTCGCCGCACTGCGCGAGGACCAACCGGTGGGCACCGACGGGTCGGCTGACGCCGCGCGCCGGCGCCGTTCGGCACGGGGGTGGGACGAGGCCGTCGCGGCCGTACGCGCCCGGCCCGGATTCGCCAACTTCCTGCTGCCCACGCCGTTCGTCGAGCTGGCGCAGGCGGCGACCGACGGCCCGGTGGTGCTGGTCAACGTGAGCCGCCACCGGTGCGACGCGCTCGTGCTGACCGAGCGGGACGTCCACGTCGTGCCGCTGCCGGAGCTGAGCGCGGCGCAGGCCGACGAGCGCACCGGTCGATACCTCGAGACGGTGGCCCAGGTCGGCGTCGGCGGCCTCTCGTCGGGGCCCCGCGAGCAGGTGCTGCTGGGCTACCTGGAGTGGCTGTGGGACGTGGTCGCGGCCCCGGTGCTCGCGGCCCTGCCACCGTCGGTGACGAGGCTGTGGTGGTGCCCGACGGGCCCGCTCGCCCTGGCCCCGCTGCACGCCGCCGGCTATCACGATCCCGACGACCAGCCCGTAGGGCGCGCGGTGCTCGACCGGGTGGTCTCATCGACCACCTCGACCGTGCGGTCGCTGCGCCATGCCCGCCGGCCGTCACGGTCGTCGGAGCACCGACTCCTGGTGGTGGCCTGCGCCGAGCGGCCCGGCTACGTCACCGGGCTGCCCGACCTGCCCGCCGCAGCCCGGGAGGCCGACCTGCTACGGTCCCGCTTTCCCGACGCCATGGTCCTGAGCGGAGCGTCGGCCACCCTTGCCCGGGTGACGGAGCTGCTGGCTGGGCAGACCTGCGCCCACTTCGCCTGCCACGGCGACGTCGGCTCGGAGGGTCGGGCCGCGCTGTTCCTCGCCGACGCCCCGCTCACCATCACGGACCTTGCGCGGTTGGATCTCTCCGACGCGCACCTGGCGGTGCTGTCGGCCTGCCACACCGCCATGGGCGGCGCTGAACTGCCCGACGAGGCCAGCCACCTGGCCGCCGCCCTCCAGGTGGCTGGGTTCCGCCAGGTCGTCTCCACGCTGTGGGCGATCGGCGACGACACCGCGGCTGCCGTGGCTGCCGAGCTGTACGACGTGCTTACCGCCCAAGGCGGCGCACTCGACCCGTCCCGGTCGGCGGAGGCGCTGCACGGGGTGACGGCGCGGCTGCGCCGGCAGGATCCGTACCAGCCGAGCCGGTGGGCACCGTTCATCCACCACGGCCCGTGAACACGGAGGTTCGCTCCGGTGGAAAGCGGATAGACACTGATCGCCAACGTCCCGCCGCCCCGCGACAAGCGCGGTGGCAACCTCAGGCCGCCGTGGCGCCGCCGTCCACCGGCAGGATGACGCCGGTGACCGCGGAGGCCGCGTCCGAGCAGAGGTAGAGGAACGCGTCGGCGATCTCATCGGCCACCATCAGGCGGTTCATCGGGTGGGCTCCGGCCGCTCCCGCGTACACCTCGGGGGTGACCGCCGCCCGCATGCCGGGCGTCTCGATGACGCCCGGGGCCACCGCGTTGATCCGGATGTTGTCCTGGGCGTACTGGGTGGCGGCGGTCCGGGTGAGATGGATGCCGCCGGCCTTGGCCGCGCCGTACGCGGTCGAGGCGCCGGGGAAGACCATCATGCCGGCCACCGAGACGGTGTTTGCGATGACACCGCCGCCCTGCTTGAGCATCTGCTCGATCTCGTACTTCATCGCGTAGAAGGTGCTGCGCAGGCTGACCGACAGGGTGCCTTCGAACGCCGCCGCCGGGGTCTCGTGCAGCTTCAACCCCACCCGGTCGCCGCCGGCCATGTTCCCGACGTTGTTGATGGCCACGTCGAGGCGGCCGTAGGTGGCCACGACCGTGGCGATCAGCCGCTGCACGTCCTGCTCGTCGGTGGCGTTCGAGACGGTGAAGAGCACGTCGTGGCCGGCCGCCTTGAGCTCGGCGGCGAATCCCTCGCCGAGCTTGCCGTCGAGGTCGGTGAAGACGACCTTGGCACCCTCGGCGGCGAACTTCAGCACCGTCGCGCGCCCGACGCCCGCCGCGCCTCCGGTGACCAGAACGACCTTGTTCTCGTACCTCATGGTGACTCCCTGCCTGATCAAGAAAACCCTTCTTCCGCAGGCTGCGCCGTGGTGGCAGTTCTGTCAACAGCCTCGAAGACTAGAGCCCATAATCACACATATTTGCAGGTCAAGCCATTCTGACCTACGCGGCATAGCTGCCACGAACGCGCTGATATGCTCGACTCGTGCAGCTTTCGACGGAGGACGGCCCTCGGCGGCAGCGCCAGCTCGCCACCCGGCAGGCGATCGAGGCCGCCGCGCTGCGGCTGTTCCGGTCGAAGGGCTACCAGACGACGACGGTTGACGAGATCGTCGCCGAGGTCGGCATCTCCCAGCGCACCTTCTTCCGCCACTTCGACTCGAAGGAAGCGGTTCTCTTCGGCGAGTGGCAGTGGCAGCTCGACGAACTGGTCCGTCAGGTCGAGCAGGCCGACCCGGCCCTGGACCCGCTGCGGGCAGTCCGCGCCGCGGTGCTGAGCCTCGCGCACGGCCTGGACCGCGACCGCCAGGCCGTGATGCTGCGGTCCCGGCTCTCCACGAGTTCGGCTCCGGTGAGCAGCTACTTTCGGCAGAAGCTTCAGCCCGCCTGGGAACAGACGGTCGCGGAGGCCCTGGCGGCACGACTCGGCTGCGAGATCGACATGGACCTGCGGCCCCGCACCCTCGCGGGTGCGGCGATCGGCGCACTGAACGCCGCGATCGCGATCTGGGTGGCCGGCGACTGCGTCGGCCTGCTGCCCGACCTGACGGAGAAGGCCTTCGACGTCCTACGCCCCGAACGGGGCAGAACCGACCTCGACGCCACCTGACGCCCTCGACACGCCTGGCCAAGAGCCGCTGGCGCATCGAGCACGACTACCGCCAACTCAAGACCGATCTCGGCCTTGACCACTAGGACGATTCGCCACACGTCCACGCACGTCACGCACGCTATCCCCAAGATCAGACCGTGCGGTCGACGTCGTGCCGCGTACCATCGCGCAGGCCGCGTGGTCCCCACTTGGTCCCCGGGACTCTGACACGCTCGACGACCTCAGCACACGGTTTAGGAATGGAGTATGGGCCGAGCTGGGCCCGGCCCACTGGCCTGCATCGCTAGAGCACCCTTCAGGGCGCTTGACCAAGATCAATCCGTACATGGTCCGAGCAACCGGCACGGGCGCTGCGGGCTGCCCGAGGGCGGCCAGAGGCCGCCCGCAGGGCGAGGCCGCAGGGCGAGGCCGCAGGGCGAGGCCGCAGGGCGAGGCCGCAGGGCGAGGCCGCAGGGCGAGGCCGCAGGGCGAGGCCGCAGGGCGAGGCCGCAGGGCGAGGCCGCAGGGCGAGGCCGCAGGCGCGGAAAGGCAAGCCCCGGAGTTGGCCCCTGCCTTGCAAAGATCAAGACGGCTGTCTGCCTGGATCGGTGACTGCCGCTGAGCTGCTCGCCGTGTCGCCTGCCATCGGCCCCGGACGGTATCCGTCGGCGGGCTTGGCTGTACGAATGGCTGTACTGACCGCTCTACTCGGCCGGCTCCATGACCTTGGACGGCTCTCGGAGTATGGCGGGCAGCTCACCCAAGGTATGGATAACCGGCCCGCCCCAGCTGGGGTCGGTGTCGTTGTGCTCCGTGGTCCGGAAGACGGTCATACCGACCGCTGCCGCCCCGGGCAGCTCACCGTTTGAGCCGTCGCCGACGAAGAAGCACTCCGCCGGCTCGACCCCCAGGCGCTCGGCAGCAAGGTGATAGATCGCCGGGTCGGGTTTGGCCAGCCCTACATCGCAGGAGAAGATCGCGACATCGAACCGTCGGGCAAGCGGACTCTGCGGCCACGGCTCGGAGGTGTCCGAGGTGGCGTTGCTGATGAGGGCCAGCGGACGACCATCGGCGCGTAGCGCGTCGAGCACGTCGAGGGTGGCGGGCGAGACGCTGTCCAGCATCCGGCGTCCGAGGGCTCGCCGATGCTCACCGGCCCGTGCCACCTGGGCGTCGGTCGGTGTGCCGCCGAGGCGTCCGGCGAGGATGCGGATGGTCTCCTCCACGTCCCACCGGACCAGCCGGTCCCGCCAGGTGGCGTGGTACGCGGCGACCAGCTCGGCCGGAGCCACGCCGACCATGACCGCCATTTCGCCGACTACCCGGTCACGCTCCTCGTCGGCCCCTTGGATCAAGGTATGGAAGAGGTCGAAGATCACTGGTCGAGACATCTCAGCATCCTACTGAGATCATCACCGTTGTTACCTTTCTTGCCATCCCGCCAGCCACGAACCGGAACCGTTCGGCAACTCCATCTCGGAGTCGTCTGGCCCCCGCCGGAGGCAAAGCCCTTATCGGCCGGCGCGCCGGCCGATGCCGGCGCTTGCGCCGCCAGCAGGCCGAGCGCGGCCGGCGCGGCCCGCTTGCGGGCCGCCTTGATCCAGAAGACGAACAGCTCGGCAGATGACCCGGGTAGCCACCTGAAACTTGACCAGCGGTCAAGGAGCGCTACCAGACGGCGCACTTGACCGCAGTGGTCCCCAAGAACCCAAGAAGGCCGACCCGATTACTCGAATCAGCCTTCTGACCTGCGGTTACATCCTGTCGGGACGGCCGGATTCGAACCGACGACCCCTTGACCCCCAGGACGCTTCGCCACACGTCCACGCACGTCACACACGCTATGCCCATGATCAAGCCGTTCGGCCGACAGCGCACCGTCCATTAGCGCGGACAACGTGTGGTCCCTGCGTGGTCCCCAGTCCGGCGCACCGGCAAGCCTGCTGCTGTGGTACGTAACCAGCGTGCGCGCCACCTAGCCAGCCGCTCGCTTCGCAGACCCAGCCGTCAGGGCCGCAGATGGAGCAGGCGACGAAATTCCCGGAACTCAGTCAGTCGCAGTCTTTCGATGCCCACGGAGCCTGTGCGGCTATGGCTACCAACTCGGATTGAGAACGTTGCAGTACGGCTACGGACACACCTGAGAGACCAGCCTCCGCACATCGGGCAAGAATCGCTTTCACTGCACTGAGCCATGAAGCAACGACTTGCGCCAGCGGCACCTCTCCCACCCACTCACTTAACGGCTCGCCAGTTCTGTCACAATTTGCCTCGATATACAAGCTCGGGGCAACGGCCGGCAAAAGCCGGTAGTAGACGTAGTACGGCCCATCGAAAAAGTAGGCGAACCCCTCACCGTCTCCACTTACCGTCTCGCGTAGAGCCGTAACCGTCGAACTGACTACGGAAGCGATGAAGTCGGACCAAGCATCACCAGGAAAGGACTGGTTAGGGAAGCGGATCCATAGCCGTCCGACGAGGGGAGCATCGTCACCCGCCAACACTTGGATGTCCCGCAGGTCGACCCGGACGTCATACATCTACACCTGCCATAGAGGTGCGGGGGCAACGACAGCGCGAGGGTACAGGATGCCCAGGCCGCCGCTGCAGAGGTAACAGGGGGTCACTTCCCTTCAACGTGGCTCCGGTGGAGATGCCAAACAAGGCTGAGCACCGCTCGGCCTTGCTTGACCGCTGGTCAACCAGCGCCAAGCACGCTCCAACCTGACTGATCTTGGTCCCCAGAACGGCGAAAGGGCCGACCCGATTTCCGGATCAGCCCTCTGACCTGCGTCGGGACGGCCGGATTCGAACCGACGACCCCTTGACCCCCAGACCTCGGCAGAGTGGTCGGATGAGGCTGGTGCCGCTGTGTAACGGGCTGTTGAGCGCCGTAGCGGTCTAGTGTGTGATCCCGTCGGTTGCTGTACATCGCTGCTGTACTGCCGGGTCCGTACGAGCTGGCACCTTGCAGGAGCCTTAATAGTCCATGTATCGGGATGATGGAACGCAACAGCCCACCTCGGATGCCGGAACAGTGTAGGGGCGCGCCGGAAAGTCTTCGGGCTCGCCGAGCGCGGCCACCGAAACTGGGACCAAAACGCCAACCGCGTCGGTATTATCGTTGTCTAGTTCCCAGCCACCTGGCAACCAATGCCTATCGAGAGGCAGGCGCGGAGCGAGTGATCCGTCCAAGGCGAGATGACCCATAATTGTCACCTGACGGAATCTGACCGCCTGCCCGAAAGAGCAGCTGGTGAAATAGGCATCGCCAGAAAATCGGCAGCCTTCGAAGTTCATTCCGTCAACAAACTGTGCTTGACGGAAGAGGGCCTCATCGAAGAAGACAGCCCGCCCAAAGTCGGCACCAATCAAGAAGCTGGCACGATCGAAAGACCCCGCCGAGTGAAACACCGCCCCGGCCGCGTCGAGGAAGTGGCATTGCATGTCACTCAAGACAGCCGGGCCGACGAAATTGGTGTTTGCAAAATTCGCCACCTCCAACATGGCGAAGGAGAAATCTACTTCGTCAACAAAGGTGGAGTCCACGAAGCTGAGATGTTCACAGACGCTTTCCGCAAACGATGTTCGGCCAGAAAAGACGGTACCGTCGAAGACCGCCGCTCCAACCCTTGAGCCTGAAAGATCGAGGTTAATGAGATAAGCACCAGCAAGATTTAGAGTAAGGCTTCCCCACCACTTATAGACCATAGGAGCGTCACTGATCGGCTTACCAAGGCCAATCGCGCCATCCGACTGACCCAATTCCTTTGCGCAGAGATGGCGCCGCAAGACCGACTGGACAGTCAGTCTGACTTCCCGCTCCCGCGATGCCGCTTCGCGCCTTTCTCGATGCTCTGGCATTTCCGACTCAAGCCATGAATTTCCAGGATCAGCGGTGTCGGCCTCAAAGGGCATTCGAAGATAAGAGCAAAGCAAGTCGACGATCGTCTGCCTCTGTTGCGGATAGCCGTCAGCCAACCTTTCCAAGGCGTAGATTCCGGCCATTCTAATCGGCGCTTTTTCTGAGCCAAGCTGCTCAGCAGCCTTGACATACAACTCGGTCAGCCGCTTCTCGGTAGCATCCGTCTCGGCAATATCTGCGGAGCGAGATTTGACCTGTAGATCCTCGCCATCGACGCGTTCTTTCACATACTGCCTTCGCAGCGCCAACAGTAGAGCTACCACCGCCCCTAAACCGGCGGCCACGCCGAGCGCGTTGCGGATAGCGTCGAGTTGGAGCTGAACTCTGCGAACGGAGAAGTCGGCTTCTTGTGCCGGCGTGAGAGTCCCTGCCTGTGGCACCGGAAGCGAGAGATAGCTTTTCCACATCCAAAAGCCTGCTGCGGCGGCGAGCAGGACTAGAACCAAGCTGGTTGCGACAAGAGTTGCCGGTCGCAGCGGCCGGTAGCTGTGTCGTCCCTTGGCTTCTTTTGCGTCTCCACGGCGAGCCGTCCGTTCTGCACCCACACAGGCTCCCGGTCGTCGTGACGCAACAGGTTCTGGTTCTCATAGTGCCGAAGCCGTGACACCCGGATCAAGGCGCGCATCCACGCCGTTACTAGCGCAACGGCTTCCGCTCACGGTGGTGCCGGATCTGCCGGAAGCCCTCCCGCTCCGCCTAACCCCCGGCACCTAAGCCATCCCGTCGGCCTTCGTCCGCACGTCGTGGAGTCGGTGGGGCCTGTCCGGTCAAGGTGGAGTACCCCACCGTCTGAACGACCTTGACCGGACAGGCCCCATCCGCTCGGCTTTGCCCGGACGGAGGTTGTCGGGATGGCGACAACCATCCCAGAGCGCCTGAGCGCCCCGCCGGAGGCACGCCCCGGTCGTCGCCTTCAACACCGAAGCCCCGGATCTGCCACTCACCATGGCGGCCCGGGGCTTCTTCGTGTCGGCTCCGCCTGAAAACTGACCACGTGGTTCCGGCTGAATCGGGACCACCTCCTGAAGCATCGGGAGGTGCTGAGCGTGGAGGACTGGGCGGAGATCCGGCGGCTGCGGCGGTCGGAGGGGATGGCGATTCAGGCCATCGCACGGCGGTTGAGGATGTCTCGCAACACGGTGAAGAAGGCCCTGGCCAGTGATGAGCCGCCGCGGTATCGGCGGGCGGTGAAGGGTTCGATCGTGGATGTGGTGGAGCCGCAGATCCGGGTGTTGTTGGCGGAGTTCCCGGAGATGCCCTCGACGGTGATCATGGAGCGGGTCGGGTGGACCCGGGGTAAGACGGTGTTCTGTGATCGGGTGCAGCAGTTGCGGCCGTTGTTCCGCCGGCCGGATCCGGCGCAGCGGACGGAGTATCTGCCGGGTGAGTTGGTGCAGTGTGATCTGTGGTTTCCGCCGGCGGACGTGTCGTTGGGGTTCGGGCAGACCGGTCGACCTCCGGTGTTGGTGATGGTGTCGGGGTATTCGCGGTGGCTGTCGGCGGTGATGATCCCGTCGCGGCAGTCGGCTGATCTGCTGCTCGGGCATTGGACGTTGATCTCTGGGTGGGAGCGGGTGCCCAGGGCGTTGGTGTGGGACAACGAGTCCGCGGTCGGGCAGTGGCGGGCCGGTCGGCCGCAGTTGACCGAGGCGATGAACGGCTTCCGTGGCACCCTGGGCATCAAGGTGATCCAGTGCCGGCCGGCGGATCCGGAGGCCAAGGGTCTGGTGGAGCGGGCCAACGGCTATCTGGAGACGTCGTTTTTGCCTGGGCGCCGGTTCGCCTCGGCGCAGGATTTCAACGCCCAGCTCACCGAGTGGTTGGTGCGGGCGAACAACCGCCAACACCGGATGTTGGGCTGCCGCCCGGTGGACCGGTGGGACGCCGACCGGCAGGCGATGCTGTCGCTGCCACCGGTCGCCCCGGTGGTTGGCTGGCGACAGACGACGCGGTTACCTCGTGATCATTACGTTCGGTTGGACAGCAACGACTACTCGGTGCACCCGGCTGCGGTGGGCCGTCGTGTCGATATCGTCGCTGACGCCGATCGGGTGCAGGTGTTCTGCGACGGCCGCCAGGTTGCTGGGCATGACCGCTGCTGGGCGAGGCATCAGAGCATCACCGATCCGGCTCACCGCGAGGCAGCCGCCGATTTGCGGACGGCTGCCCGGCAGGCACCGGCGCCGGTGGTCACTGCTGAGGTCGAGCACCGGCAGCTCAGCGATTACGACCGGATGTTCGGCCTGGATGAGGTGGCTGCGTGATGGCCGCTAAGACCAGCAACCGCAATGTCACCTCGGAGATCGCGTTCCTCAGCCGCGCTCTGAAAGCACCCTCCCTGGCCGCTTCAGTCGAACGTCTGGCCGAGCGGGCTCGGGCGGAGTCGTGGACGCATGAGGAGTTCCTCGCCGCCTGCCTGCAACGGGAAGTGGCTGCCCGGGAGGCCCACGGCGGTGAGGGCCGGATCCGGGCGGCGAGGTTCCCGGCCCGCAAGAGTCTGGAGGAGTTCGACTTCGAGCACCAGCGATCATTGAAGCGGGAGACGATCGCTCACCTGGGCACCCTGGATTTCGTGGCGTCGAAGGAGAACGTCGTCTTCTTGGGCCCGCCCGGCACTGGCAAGACTCACCTGTCCATCGGACTCGGGATCCGGGCCTGTCAGGCCGGACACCGGGTCGCGTTCGCGACCGCCGCCCAGTGGGTGTCCCGCCTGGCCGATGCCCACCATGCCGGCCGCCTTCAAGACGAGTTGGTCAAGCTCGGCCGGATCCCGCTGCTGATCGTCGACGAGGTCGGCTACATCCCCTTCGAAGCCGAAGCCGCGAACCTGTTCTTCCAGCTCGTCTCCAACCGCTACGAACGAGCCTCACTGATCGTCACCAGCAACAAGCCCTTCGGCCGCTGGGGCGAAGTCTTCGGCGACGACGTCGTCGCCGCAGCCATGATCGACCGCCTCGTCCACCACGCCGAGGTCATCTCCATGAAGGGCGACAGCTACCGACTCAAAGACCGCGACCTCGGCCGCGTCCCACCGGCCACCAAAACCAACGACTAAAGATCAACCAACCCGGGGGTGGTCCAGTTTCAGCCGGACCACGGTGGTCAGGGTTGAGGCGGCGTTGACACTTCGTATATCGCGCCGCCGGCGGGGCTGCAACCGTTCGGCGTGCGCCCGTGCGCTTGCGCTAAGGGCGCGGGGTCCCCGATCGGCGACCCGCTTGGCTCGGCCCCTGGTCGGCGGCGCGAGCGGCCTGCGAAGCGGGCCGCCTTGATCTCGTACAGAAAGTTCTCACATCCAGACATGCCATCAGCCCACAGGTTGCGAGTAGACGACTGCCTACCTGCGCTGCGCTGCACGCTTAATTCCTCGCCGCGGGTCCTGCTGCAGGATCTGTCTCGTGCTGTCAAAGTCAGCTTCACTTCCCATCTCGGCGGCAAGTGTGAACCTAACTCGCGGTTCGGCATCCCGGGCGAGGCGTTCACCAAGTTGTGGCCATCTCCGTGGATTCTTCGACCACAACACGGCTGCCAAGCAGCGAAGCCAGCGGCTCGGGTGTGCCGCGAAGAACGGGACTGAATCCTCGATCTCGGTCGAGGAAACTGAGAGTAGGGCCTGCGCCAGGATCCTCATTGACCGGTCATCGGCTCCAGGCATCAATTCGAGCGTCAACTCTCGCACTCTCCGATACTGCTCCGGATTTGAGGCAAGTAGAGCAGAACTATGGAGCGCTGCAGCGGCAAGCGGTGGTACAGGAATATTGAACTTGAAGCGACTAAAGGGGTCGTCACCAAATCCGAAGCGCACGGGCGGTTCACTGTCAGTCGGATTCTGGGCGAACTCGATCAGTACATCGAAGATTTTTGCCTTCTCATCTGTGGAAAGTTGCTGCGCAACTCGCGAAATCGCAGCCAGGGCGTCTCCGCGATTATTCGCTTCATCTTCAACGTCCCTGAGTCGGGCAAGCATCGCTTCGGCGAAGCGAATTTGGTCGGACTCGGGGAGGATGGTCGCCAGAATCCCGGTTCGACGGACAAGAGTACCCAAGGTCATCATCCCCGGAGCGCGTTCCACGGGCTGAAGGTCGCGGGCGACTTCATTGCGAGCGACCTGTAGAGCAGGAGTAGGGTCCGCTCCCAGGACTACCATGGCTAGCGCCGCGTGAACGTGCCCCTCAGACGCCGCTCTCGCGAGCGTCGCTTCGACGATTTTCGGATAGTCCCTCAGTATCGTTTCCCCGGAGGAAATTGCGTTCTGTGCGACCTCATTGTCAATGAGTATTGCCTCGCATAGCATGCCGGCGACTCGTTCACGAAGCTCAGGGTAAGCGCCAGCAAGTTTCACCACCGCCTTCACATGACCTTCGTCGGTCCGATAATGTGACCCAGGTTCGCGGCGGAAAAGGCCCTGTGCAAGATTAAGGAAATTCTCCGCATCAGACTTGGATGCCTCATCGGAAACTGCAGCGAAAGCATCAAATGCGGCTATCCGGAAATCCGTCCATGATTTGTCCTGGTCGACACCGACCAATTCCTCCATGCACGCACTCGACCACGTTTTCGCAAGTTCAGCAGGAAGAATGTCGGGCATCTTTGCTACAAAATTAAACGACGCAATCCGCTCCCACACCGGCGCGTCCTTGGGCGGCGGTTCAAACTGCAGCGGGTGGTCGGGAAGCGATGGCACCAATTTTTCTAGCGTGCTGTACCTTCCGGCCCAAACATAGTGTTTTATCGCCTCGTCCCATTGTTCGGTTGCCGCAAATAGATCCCCGAATCGACCGTGCGCGGTCTGTTCGCCTTGCCAACTGGCAGTTATTACAGAATGGCTAAGGTATTGGTGCAGATATTCGAACGCATCTGGCCACTTCTTGTCCAACATCCGCGATAAGGCCCGCTCGGCCAACGGATAAGCTTCTGGCAAAACGGAGTCACTGCCGGCAGCACGCAGCGCCTGGGCAAGTCTATGGAGTTCGTCCAGATTGGCTTCAAGGCGCCTGTATTGCAATTTGGTTAGCCGCTGGCCATAGAGCCACGATGCTGCACTGTCATTTAGATTTTCCGCAACAGCCTTGTCGATAGCATCAAGCCACCTCTGAATTGCATCGTCCGGTCGCCCGACTAATGACAGGTAACGCGCGTGCCGAGCCGCTATCCACGCCACTAGTTCAGGCGGATATACGGTTCGGGCAACGCCAAGTAAGCTTATCCAGTCGTCGGAGGCTTCCGCCAGGCACATCGCGATGCGAGCGCGGAACCGTAAGCCTGCAGCGTCAAGCGATGCGTCATTCAAGAGATTGCTAATCGATTCGGTGCGGGCCGTGATTAGATCTGAACGACGCCAGACGATGGCTTGCTCTGCGAGGGCTAAACCACAATTTGCATACCCTGGATCTGATGGCTCCATCTCATCGAACACTTCAGCCAAGTTCTCAATAGAAATTGAGCGGTCGAACCCAAAGCCTGCGATCACCGAGAGGCCGGCTGCCCCTCGCCTTGTCTCCTCTTTCAGACTGGATTCATATTTAGAAATTTCGCGCAACTGCTGTTGAATGTCAAAGCGGTCGCCTGACCGGTAGCTGCGCCAGCCTAAATCAATTCGCAACTCTCCAGCGGCTTCGAAGTTCTGTGCGGCTTCCAAGGCTCCCGCCTGCCTGCCTCGTACGATCGACGCGTGCTGAACAAATGGCGATGCCTCTAACGCAGAAGCTACTTGACCAAATAGTTCGGCAGCCTCTTGCGGGGCCTCGGACAAACGGTCCTGGGCCTGCTGCAGACGCTCAGCCTCTCCCAAGTCGTGAACAGGACCCCGGAGGATTGCGCTTGATGCGATCGGCTGCGCCTTGTTTACCTGTCGCTCGATTGCAGCTAGTTCAGCTTCACGTAGGGGCCGGTCCCCCTGCTCGGCCTGAGCCTTCTTCCATTCGAGCAATTCCTCAACGGTGTACGCAGATTCGTGACGGTCTACGGGCGGGTGGTGTTGACCGCAGAGAAGAAGCAGGTTGTCGAACTCATCTAGCTTGACTACAGGATAGGTAGGGTCATAGCGCGGACCATTGACCTGCTCCGACCGAATGTGAGCAACCTCGGTGACGGCGGTATAGAGGCCCCTGTCCTGAAAAATCAGCTTTGCAGCGCAGCCGGGATATGCACAGTGGGTAGCAGTGCCAAAGAGCAACTTGATCGTCGACTTCGTGTAGTTGCGTGGCATCCGGTCACCCTAGCTCGCCGGGACTGGCGAAGCATGAAGCGTGGCTCTAGGATCACGGCGTGTCCAGACTTCCAGACTTGGCCGCCGAGCTGGCGGAGTATCACCTCGCTGCGGGGCTGCCTCGGCGTTGGTGCCATGTCCGCGCTGTAGCTTCGAAGGCACAGGAGTTCGGCCGTTTGGTGGGAGACGGGTCTGCTGCACCGATTCGGCCGAGGGTCGACTCGACGTCCTGGTGAACAACGCGGGCATCCTCGGGGCCGGAGCCATCGACGGACCAACTGCCCTCCGCGTGTTCGACACCAACGCGGTGGGGATTGTCCGAGTCACGGAGGCGGCACTGCCCCTGCTGCGAAAGTCGTCGAACCCCACGGTGGTCACCCTTTCCAGCAGCCTTGGATCTTTCTGGGCGGTGAACAATCCCGACCGGCCGGAGTTCAATATGCCGTTGGCGCTCTACGCGGCGTCCAAGTCGGCAGCAACCATGCTCACTGTCCAGTACGCCAAGTCCCAGCCGGGCATCAAGTTCAACGCAGTCGAGCCCGGCGCCACCGCCACCGACATGACCGCCGCCTTCGGAATCGGGAGATCAGTGGTGGAAAGTGCCAAGACCGTGGTGCGCCTGGCCACGCTCGGCGCGGACGGCCCGACCGGGACCTTTACGGACGAACTCGGGGAGTTGAACTGGTAGGCGGCAACGCCCGCACCAGTCGATGGCGTCGTCGGGCAGGCCCTGTTTCCGGCAGCAGCCCGGCGGGGCGCCCCGGTTCGGGGCGCCCCACCGGGAATCACTCGGAAATGACGAACTGCGCGGTGCTGGTGGTGTCGTAACTGACGCCGTACTTCTCGGCGTGGTGGACGCAGTTGACCGTGACCGTCCGGGACTGGACGGGAACGCCACTGACCGGGACGGTCGGAGACCAGAAGTGCACGTCAACGAGCGCGCCGTTGTTCTCGGAGTCGTACTCCTGCGTGCTGTAGCTGAGCACGTTGGCGAAGCACCGCACGTTGATGTAATTGGCGTCCACCCGGTCGTTGCCCCAGGTGGCGAGCCGTGAATACCCACGGACCTTGACGCCGCCGGTGCGCAACGGCCAGGCTCCCTCGTGGCCGGTCTCTTCCAGTTGGATGACGCCCTGCAGGTTGTACGCTGGCGAGGACGGCGGCGTAACGGGGCCGCCGCCGCCGTCACCGCCACCGCCGCCACCGCCGCATTCCTCGATGGGGCACTCGGGTAGCCAGGCATGCGCCGGCATGGCCACCGCGCCGGCACCCGCAAGGCAGGCCAGCAGGGCGATTCCGACGGTTGCAGTACGTCTGAGCACGTCATCTCCTGTCAGCAGACACCCAGATTGTTAACCCTGGGCGCTCGATTGGGCACGTGCAGTATCCAGTCGGCCTTCGGCGGAGCCATATCGACCATGCGGCCGGGCGGCCGCCGCCATCCGGCGCGTCCGTCCACCCGGGACCCTTTTCCTGCGCGACCGGACAGCGGAGGTTGCCGAGGCCGGAGCCCGCTCCACGACGACGCCTCATGCTCAGCTCGATCGGGCCCGCTGGCGGGCGTTGATGTCCGCGCCCCCGGAGAGTCGGGTCTCGCCGGTGACCGTCGTGCTGTGCGCCAGGACCGCGCCGATGTCGTAGATTTGGCGGCGGTCACCTCGGTCACCAAGCGCCGGCCGAGGCGCAGCGCGGTCAGCTGTCGGCGGGCCACTGCGCCCCGCCGTCTCCCGCAGTCATGCCGGGACCTGACCGGCGGGGGCCGGCATGACCATGTGCCCGTGCAGTCGAACCCTTAGCCGAGACCGCGGTGGGCCGCCCAGAGCGCGCCGGCACGCCGGGCTGCCTCGTCCGCCAGCGCGATCAGCTCGGGTCTGTCGGGAACGGGGAACGAGACGTACGCGCCCCGGCCGCCGGCGGTCGGCCGGCCGTAGGCCTTCGCCGCGAGGCGCCCGTCCGGGAGAAGCCGGACGTTGAGCGTGCTCAGCCTGAACTCCTCGCCGCGTCGGGTGTCGGTCCAGCGGAGTGCTTCCGGGATCGTGACATTGATGGCCAGTGCGCTCACGTCGATCGCCATGTCGCTGTCCATGGGCGCATCTTTACATGCGAGCCCCCCCAGGGGCATTGCGTTGTCGCGGGTGCGGTCCCTGGTTGGCCCGGGGACCGTGGCCGGGGCGGAGCTGTGGGCGCGGCGGTCGACGCCGTGGGGCGGCGCCGTGGGGCGGCGCCCATGGAGCTGAGTCGTTTACGTCATCACCGCCGGTCGGGCCGCCGCCGTCAACCGTCACCACGCCCGCGAGGGCAACCGCTCACTGGCACCACGTGGCAGCACCTGGCGACCTTGGCGGACCCCGGGGATGATGGGCGAATGCTGGAGCGGATCGCTGTGAGTGGCGGCGGGCCGGCGGCACGACTTGCCACGCGGCTGCTCTGTAGACGGTTGCGGCGCCGCCACCGTCAGACCGGCGCGGCGGTCCGGCTGATGTCGGGTGCGCGGGACGAGCGGGTCTCGGCGATGGCCGAGGAGGCCCTGGCCCGAGCCTGGGGCAGCGACCAGAAGGCGTCCAACCGGATCTGGACCGCGCTGGCCGACACGCCGGGGCCGGCGTCGCGGTTCCTGTTCGCGCCCGCGCCGGACTGTCCGCACGAGCCGCGGGTACGGCTGGTCACCGCGCCACCAGACGGTGGCCGGGTGCTGCGGGCCGCGCTGGACTGCCCCGATCCGAAGGTGCGCGAGGCGATGGCCGGCGTCCTGCGCGCCACCGACCATCCGGTTCTCCTCGGTGACTTCGAGGCGGCCCTGGGCGGCGGGGGGACCGCCTCCCAGGCGGTGCTCGACCTCGCGCTGGACAACCCCCACCTGTGCCGGCCCGCGCCGGTCGGGCAGTACCGCACCGGGCTCGCCGTCGTCGCGATCCTGAAAGGGCGGGCCGACCTGCTCGACAGCTACGACCCGGCGTCCGTGGTGTCGGAGCTGGTGCGCCTCGCGGGCAGGACGTTCCCGGCACCGGTCGCCGAGGTGTGCCGCCGTTGGCTGCGTGCGCTGGGCCCCGGCCCGGGCCGGGAGTGGTTGTGCCTGCTCGCCGGTGAGGGCGACGCCGAGGCGCTGGCCGCCGCCATGGACAGCGGCCAGGAGCCGGAGTCACCGAACCTGTTGGCGCGTTTCCTCTTCTGCACCGAGCAGTGGGAGCGGTACGACGCTTTGGATCCCGACGGCGCCCTGCTGGAGGAGCACGTCCAGGGGATTGACGAGGACTCCTGGGACCACTTGGCGGAGACCGCCCGACGTAACGGACGCGAGGTGCCGAAGTTGCAGTGGTCGTCGACGATGCTCCTGACCGGCCCCGACCCGGACCCGCCCGCCGGCGGGCGGCAGGGGGCCGGCTATGAGATCTGGTGAGCTGGCGGTGGAGATGACTGACCTCCACACCCACCCGGTCAGCCGGGGCCATCATGTGTGGGCGGTGTCGTTCTGCGCGGCCGCTGTTCGTCATCACTGGTAGGAGCCGCAAGGGGCGGCTCCGTGTGGTGGAAGAGAAGGTACTTCGATGCGTTACTGCCTGCTGTTGCACAATCTGGAGCCGACTGCGGGGGAGGTCCCCGAGGAAACAATCGCCGCGGCGCAACAGGCGTTCCAGGCGTACGCCAGGGACCTGGAGGTAGCCGGGGTGCTGCGGTCCGCTGATGTGTTGCAGCCGAGTACGGCGAGCACGACCGTCACGCTGCGCGCCGGGAGCCTGCAGGTGCAGGACGGGCCGTTCGCCGACACGAAGGAAGCCCTGGCGGGCGTGTTCGTCATCGACGTCGAGGATCTGGATGCCGCGCTGGCCTGGGCCGAGCGGTGTCCCGGCGCCCAGTACGGCACCGTCGAGGTGCGCCCGACGGCGACCGCGTTCCTGAACGGCCAGTGGACGAAGTAGCCACCGCGTGGGTACGGGCGGAGGACACCGCCCGTACCTGCTACGGCCGCCTGCTGGCCCTTTTGGCCGCGCGCAGCGGGGACATCGTCGCGGCCGAGGACGCCTTGGCCGACGCGTTCGAGCAGGCCCTGACCCGTTGGCCGGACACCGGCGTGCCGGACAACCCGCAGGCGTGGCTGCTGACCGTGGCCCGTAACCGCCAGCGCGACCGGTACCGGTCGGCCGCCCACCGCACCAGCGTCGCGCTGGACGAGGCGTTGCACCTGCACACCGTCGACGACGTCGACCCCGACGCGATACCCGAGCACCGTCTGGCGCTGCTGTTCGTCTGCGCCCACCCCGCCATCGAAGCGACGATCCGTACCCCGCTGATGCTGCAGACCGTGCTCGGGGTCGCCTCGCAGGACATCGCCAGGGCCTTCGCCGTGCCCGCGCCCACCATGTTGCAGCGACTGGTCCGGGCCAAACGCCGCATCCGCGACGCAGGCATCCCGTTCACGATCCCGGACCGGTCGGCCATGCCGGGCCGGCTGGCCGCCGTGCTGGAAGCCGTCTACGGCGCCTACGCCATCGACTGGCAGGGCATTGCCGCGCCGACCGAACGGGAACACCTGAGCGGCGAGGCGTTGCACCTAGCCGAAACCCTCGCCGGCCTGCTCCCGAACGAGCCGGAGGTGCTCGGCCTGGCCGCCCTGATCTGCCTGTCGTCGGCACGCAACCGCACCCGGACCGCCCCCGACGGGAGGTTCCTCGCCCTGGCCGAACAGGATGTCACCGCGTGGAACGGCGAGTTGATCGAGCGTGGGGAGCGGTACCTGCGTGACGCCCACCGCCTGCGTCGGACAGGGCGCTTTCAGCTGGAGGCCGCCATCCAGTCCGTGCACTGTGCCCGGCGGGTCACCGGGCACACCGACTGGGCCGCGCTACGTACCCTGCACCAGGCCCTGCTGTCCGTGGTCCCCACGCTCGGCGGCACCGTGTCGCTCGCGGCGGTGCTCGCCCAGACCGACGGGCCGCAGGCCGGGCTGACCCTGCTCGACACCCTGACCGGGCCGGCGGCTCAGCGTTTCCAGCCCGCCTGGGCCACCCGGGCCCACCTGCTCGCGCGAGCCGGTGACACCGACGCCGCCCGGGACGCCTTCGACAAGGCCATTTCACTGACCACCGAGGCAGCACTACGCCAACACCTCGTCGCCATGCGCGAGCAGGTGGGTGACTGGTCGCCGCCGACGGCTGGTCACACGTGACGGTGAAAACGTCCCATCTCCCCGGCCGCGCGGAGCGGAGCACCCCTTTCAGGTGACCAGGCCCCGGCGGTAGGCGTAGACCACGGCCTGCACGCGGTCGCGCAGGTCGAGCTTGGTGAGGATGCGCGACACGTACGTCTTGACGGTCTCGTGGCTGATCACCAGCGTCGCGGCGATCTCACCGTTGGACAGGCCGTCGGCGATGAGGCGTAACACCTCCAGTTCGCGCGGGGTCAGCCCCACGTCGTCCGGGGTGCCCTCGGCGGGACGGATCCGCGCCGCGTACCTGCCCACGAGCTGCCGGGTCACCTCGGGCGCCAGCAGCGCGGCACCGCTCGCGACGGTGCGGATGCCGTGCAGCAGTTGAGCCGGCGGGGCGTCCTTGAGCAGGAACCCGCTCGCTCCCGCGCGCAGCGCCTCGTACACGTACTCGTCGAGGTTGAACGTCGTCACCACCAGCACCTTGACGGGGTGCGCCACCCCGGCGCCGGCCAGCAGCCGGGTCGCCTTGATGCCGTCGAGCACCGGCATCCGTACGTCCATCACGACCACGTCCGGGTGCAGTCGACCGGCGAGGTCGACCGCGGCACGCCCGTCCCCGCACTCGCCCACCACCTCCAGGTCGGGCTGGGCGCCGATGATCGTCGCGAAGCCGGTACGGATCAGCGCCTGGTCGTCGCAGACCAGCACCCGGATCGGCGCGGTCACGACGGGCTCCCGGTGGGAATGCGGGCCCGTACGACGAAGCCGCCGCCCGCCCGCCGTCCCGCGCTGAACTCGCCACCGAGCACGTCGACCCGTTCGCGGAGCCCCGCGAGGCCGCGCCCGCTCCCGCCGAGGGCCCCGGCGTACGAGCCCGAGCCGTCGGTGCTGACTTCCACCGTGATCTCCCTTTCGCCATGGTGCACGTGAACAGCGGTGCGGCTGCCGTGGGCGTACTTGAGGGCGTTCGTCAGCGCCTCCTGCACGACCCGGTACGCCGCGAGCTCGTCTCCGCCGGTCGTCTCCGCCGGCGTACCCTCCTCGGTGAACTCCACCGGCTGCCCGGCCTGCCGGGCCTGCTCCACCAGGGCGCGCAGCTCGCCGACGGACGGCGTACGCGGCTCGGCGCTGTGGTCGGGGTTGAGCAGGTCGAGCAGGTGCCGCAGGTCGGTGATGGCCCGCCGGCCGGTGTCGGTGATGGCGGTCAGGGTCGTGTCGAGGCGTTCGGGGGCGGCGGTCAGGTAGCGCGCCGCCTCGGCCTGCACCACCATCGCCGTCACGTGGTGGGTCACGACGTCGTGGAGCTCGCGGGCGATGCGGGTGCGTTCGGCGGCGCGGGCGGTCACGGCGACGTGGCGGCGGCGCTCGGCCTCGGCGGCCCGGGACTGCCGCAGCCAGGCCCCGATGCCCCAGGCGAGGGTCGTCGCCAGGTAGAACGTGACGAACCCGGTCACGCCCTCGGTCGACCCGAGCCGGTCGAGGGCGACGGCCAGCACCACGTACGCGGCGGAGGCCAGGGCCACGGTGGTACGCCGACGACGCTCCAGGTGGGCCCCCGCGCTCACCAGCGCGATGGCCAGCGCGGCGCCCGCGACCGTGTGGTAGGCGCGGAGCTGGTCGATGGCGAAGCCGACCGACACCAGGGCGAGGCAGAGCGCCGGCCAGCGTCGGCGGACGGCCAGCGGGAGGCACTCCAGGGCGACCACCCCGACGGTCAGCGCGTCGAAGGGACGCCCCGGCAGGTCACCGAGCTGCGTACCGTGGTTGTGCAGCGCCGGCACCACCGACGCGAGGGCGACCAGCAGCGCCAACGGGAGATCCCGGACCGTGACGTCCCACCGCCGCCACGAGTCCGGAACCATCCGAAGGCCGATCATCAGGAAACCGTAGCGGTCGCCGGCTCGACGCCGACCGCGCGGCGGCGACGCGGGACGAGGTTGCCGCGGCGGTGGGCCAGCCACATGAACACCAGGGTCAGCACCACACCCGCCGCCACCGTGTACAGGCTTCCCTCCGGCCCGAAGTCGCCGCCGGTGAGCAGGGCGGGGCCCGACGTCGTGGCGTCCAGCAGCCCCTTCGACTCGCCGTTGCCGGAGACCACGACGCTGAAGAGGCCGCCCGCGGCGAAGTTCCAGCCGAAGTGCAGGCCGATCGGCACCCACAGGTTGCGGGTGGCGGCGTAGCAGGCGGCGAGCATGAAACCGGCCTCGATCGCGATGGCGATCGCGCCCCACAGGCTGGCGTCCGGGTTGAGCAGGTGCATCAGGCCGAACACCACGCCGGTCAGCAACAGCGCGATCCAGGTGCCCGTGCGTTCCTCGACGATGCGGAACAGGACGCCGCGGAAGAGCAGCTCCTCGGTCGTGGCGGCGGCGGCCATGAACCCGAACAGCGCCACCGCGCCCGACACCGAGCCCAGGCCGTGGACGTGGTAGCCGCCGATGAAGGCGATGTTGACGATGACGGCCGCGAACATCCCGAACCCGATCAGCACCCCCCGGACGATCCGGGCGCGGGCCCCGGCCCGGGCCACCTCCGTGACCGCCCGGCGCTCGGTACGCCGCACCACCCACGCGTAGACACCGATCGCGGCCACCGCCGCCAACACGCCCAGGGGCAGGGCGAGCCAGGCGTTCCCCTCCACCGCGGCGACGGCCTGACTGCCGACGAAGGTGACCGCTGCAAC
Source organism: Micromonospora rubida (assembly GCF_009908295.1). Taxonomy (GTDB): domain Bacteria; phylum Actinomycetota; class Actinomycetes; order Mycobacteriales; family Micromonosporaceae; genus Micromonospora; species Micromonospora rubida. The sequence continues at coordinate 190,540 of NZ_JAAALO010000001.1, read as the reverse complement.
GGCCACGAACTGCTTCAACAAACGCATGACGACTCCTCCGACGAGGTCCGCGGCTGGAGCACAGCGGCCACGTCAAACGCTATGGAGTAGCCGGCCAGCAGTCGTCACCGTGCGGTGGACACTCGCGAGTAGCTCGCCCGGGGGACACCCCCCACCCACCCCCGCGATCTTGCACCTTCGGCCCCTGTGGTGAGGCTTTTGCGCCTTCTGTCGGGGCCCGGGGTGCAAGATCGCGGGGATGGGGGGCGGGACAGGGTGGGGGAGCAGGCGGGCCGCCGGGGCGAGTGTCGCGCCCCGGCGGCCCGTGGTTGTGCGTTGTCGTCAGCCGTTGTCGATCATGCTGGCGATTTCGTTGTAGATCAGGTGTGCCTTCGCGCCCTGGTTCGACGGGCAGCCGCCGAGGTGGTGCAGGGCGACCACCCGGTGGCTGGCGTTCAGCACCGGCGAGCCCGAGTTGCCGCCGGAGGTGTCACAGCTGTAGCTGATGTTCGAGGTGTTGTAGTTGGCGTTCTTCACGCTGCACGTCGTGCCGTTCTGGGTGTCCTCGTAGATCGACAGTCGCTTCGGGCTGCCGTCGCCGTGCCCGGGGATGTAGATCCGCGTGCCGGTGGTGGTGGCCGTCGTCGCCAGGTACAGGGTGCCGAACCCTTGGATGTTGGCGAAGTTGTTCACCGAGTACAGGGTGTAGTCGAGGTCGCTTGAGCCGCCGCTGCTGACCTTGTAGAGGGTGGCGCCGCTGACCTTGGTGCCGGCGCCGGGGTTCGAGCCGCCGCAGGTGGCGCACTGGTAGTTGAACTGCATCTCGCTGCCGCTGACGGCGGCCTGCGTCGAGAAGCAGTGCTTGTTGGTGAGCATGCGGTTGGTGTTGCCGACCCGCCAGGTGGTGCACGACCCGCCGCCGCTGATCAGCAGCTTGGCCGCAGCTTGGCCGCGGGCGTACTCGGTGGGGTGGCTGCTCTGGTAGCAGACCACGTCGCGGCGAGCGTCGGTGCTGCAGACGGACTGCGTGGAGAAGTTGTGCCGGGCGATCTCCGCGCGGTCGTAGCCGCGCCAGAACTTGTCGACGACCGCGGCGTTGTCGGAGGAGGAGCGGCTGCTGTGCAGGGTCACCACTGCGGTGTCGCCCTCCACCGACATCGCCCAGAAGCCCGGCTGTCCGTCGGTGGTGTAGTCCGAGCCGGTCGCCCGGTTCAGGTGGCGGTCGTACCGGTAGCTCTCCCGGCCGTCGGGGCTCGACACGGTCACGTGGTCGCCGGGGGCCAGCCGCAGTGAGCTGAAGTGCACCTTGACGTACGCCGCGCCGGGGTGCCGAATGATCTGCGTCCCGGCGGCCTGGGCGGAGGACGGCGAGCCGGTGACGGTGCGGAGTTCACCGACTGTGGTGACGCCCTCGGCCGTGAACTGGGCCGATTCGGGTGCCCGCTCGGACTGCGGTGCGAGAGGCTGAGCCGAGTACGCCTCGGCGGCGGGTACTGACAGCAGACTCAGCCCGAGTGTGCAGGCGCCGAGCGCTACCGCCGCCGTTCGCAGACGGCGCAGGGTGTGTCTCATCGTCGCTCCTCCCCAGGAACCAGCATCCAGACGTGCTTCCAGCCTTCATACCCGAACCAATCGACACATGCAAATAAACCAATGACGATGGCGGCTCCGGCGTGGCCCCCGGCTTAACGCCAAGCCAGGCGACGCTGGAGTGTCAGAGGGCTGGCTCCGCCGTGATGCTGCGCGGCTCCAGCTTGATCGTGAACCGGACGCCCCCGATCGTGGTGACGTTGTCCGCCTCGGCGTTCTTCTCCGCCCACTCGTACGCCTGCTTGCGCAGCTCCGGGTTCCCGGACAGCACGGCGTCGGCCATGGTGGCGAAGAGCGAGGCGCACACCTTGGCACCCGGCTTGAACACGCAGTCCCCCCTGACGTGCCGCACATGCGTCTCGTCGTCGAACTCGACGTCGACGCTCAGCTTCCACCTCAGGTTGCCCGGGGCCGTGCACCCCTGGCGCTGCGGTGCCTCGCTGAGGGTCCTGCTGGGCCGCTCGGGGGGCGTACAGGTGTAGGAGTTGGTCTTCTTCAACCAGTCTTCGACGACGGTCGCGACCTTGACCCCGGGCAGGTAGCGCCGATCCACGGAGGGGAAGTCGGCGTCGGTCGACGGCAGCGCCGACGGCCCCACGGGATCGGTGGTCGACGTTGCGACGATCCCACCGGACAGCACGCCGACGAGCCCGCACAGGACGAGGGGGGCGACCACGGCCAGCACCAGCAGGGCCTTGCCCGGCGCGGGGGAGCGCCCGGGACCTCCGGGCGGCGGGGCGGCCGTCGGCGGCGTGCCAGCCGACTGGGCGTCGGCGTTCGTGGGCGGCTGATGCGGCATGTTCACTCTTCCACCCAGACCCGAAGATCGATGTTTGCCTTTTCCTCGGCGTTCAACTCGTAGCGGTAATGACCGATGGTGGCCCTGGCTTCCGCGCCGCCCTCGAAGTGCTGGTCGAGCCAGCCGCGAACCTCCCCGGCGAGGACCGGGTCGTGGGCGACCGGGATGGACCCGAGCCAGCCGAGGAAGGACCTGGTCATCGCCGGGACCTCGTCCTCGTAGCCGGGGTGCACCGACCCGGAGAAATCGCTGATCAAGCCCTCGTAGCTTTCGACATATGCCCTGAATTCCGCGCCAGCGATCGTGAGCCGGCAGGTCCAGTCGCCGCGGCGTTCCTCCTCGCAGGCGAAGCCCTTCCGCGTGAGCGCCTCGACCACCATGGCCGGCGTGATGCCGGGAAAGCATCGGCTGTTCCCACAGGAGGCGGTCTGCTCGCCGAGCTTCGAGTCGCGGGCGATGGCGTAACCGCCGGCGCCGGCGCCGAGCAGCGCGACCAGGCCAACCACCGCGGCGACGAGGACCAGCCGCCGCCGGCCCGTCCCGCGCCGCCCTTCCTTCGCTCCGGCGGCGGCCGGACCGGACGGCAGGGCGGGCTCGCCCGGGACGGTGGGGGGCGTCGCCTGCACCGCGTCACGCTCCATTTCGTACGAAGCTCGCCCACTGCTCGGCGAAGGCGCTGCTCGTCGTGCCGAGCACCCGCTTGCAGATGGCGTTGAAGATCGGGGCGTCCACCAACGGCTCGCCCTCGAGGTCGTTGTACTTGATCACGCTGGCGTAGAACTCGACCGCAGCGGCTCGGCCCTTCTTCCGCTCCACGAAGGAGAAGACCGTCGACGACAATGCGTAGTTGAAGGTCATATCCCGACCGTAGAAGTCCGTCGAGGCGGGCACCCTGCCCTGGAACGCGCCGGCCGCCACCCGGCTGGCGAGGTACGGGCGCTCGTTGATCTGCTCGGTCCAGCGGGCGAAGCCCTCGACGGCCCAGGTCGGTGCGCCCAGCACCCAGCCACCCGGGCTGAGCGTGGTGGCCCGGGAACTGATGCTGTGCGCGAGCTCGTGCCGGATCACTCGGCGCGGGTCGTCGTCGAAGGCCGCGATGGTCCTGAGGTTGACCACGATCCGGGAGCCCGCGTACTGCTCGTGGTAGACATCGCCGGTCTGGCGCACCCCGTACTGCGGGACCTGGAAACCCTCGACCTCGGGCTTGAAGTTGCCGGCGCTACCGAAGCTGAACCACTTCTTGAAGTTCTCCGCGTCCCGCGTCAGGAACAGCACGTAGCCCGGGAACCGGAGCCGGTCACCCCAGAGTGACTCGACATGGCGGATCTCGCTGCTCGCGGCGTCGGCGTAGCGCTGAAGATCCGACACGCTGGCGTCGGCGATCAGGCAGGCGCTGTCGACATGCTGGACGGTCAGCGGCGTGAGGTGCCAGGGGGCGTTTCCGGGCAGGGCGTTGGGCCCACCCAGCTCCTTGGTGTTCTCCCTGGTGACCGGAAGGATCTCGGTGATCACCAACCGGCCGTCGCGGCGCGCCACCGAGTAGCGGTGACTGGAGGCGGGTGCCACCCCGCCGGGGCCGGCGTCCGCGCTGAGCTGCACCACCTCGTGCACCGGGAGGAATCGGCGCACGTCACCGTCCGGCAGAGCGATGGCCTGGTTCGTGACGTACCGGAAGGTGGCCAGCTTGAGCTTGCGCAGGTTGCCGAAGAGCAGCTTCTGCCCCTGGACCAGCTTGTCGTCAGACTGGTTCAGGTCTGCCAGGAAGGCCGCTTCGTCGCCCTTCTGCAACGCCTCGGCCCGCCGGTCGAGCAGGGTCTGCAGCGCCGCCTTGGTGGGCATGCCCGTGGACTGGCTGCCCTCGTCCTGGAGTTCGGGTCGTTCCTGCTTCCCGCAGCCGGCGACGACGAGGCCGGTGGTCAGCAACACCGAGCGCCGCGACCAGCCACCACAGGCTCCGCTACCAGACTGCTGTCGCACCTGCCGCTCTCCCCGAGATCCGCACGAACACCCGATGAACCGGGACTCAGATCATGCCACGGGCAGGAAGCGGTCGATGTCCACCTTGTTCCGGCTCAGGAGAACCAAGGCGATGATCCATGCCGCGAATTGTCGCGAACCCGACTCATGATCCACTGAGGAGCGCTCTAACCACAGTGGATGCTGACGTAGCATGCCCCGGGTGATCCGCTCATGAGGCCGACCATCGCCGCCGATATCCTGCGCCGGACCCTCACCCAGTACCTGACCACCACCTTCGGCCTGACCGAAGACGGCGTACGCCAGGGCCTGGAGGGCTTCCTCTCGCACCGCGAGCAGGGCATCTTCCGCGGGCCGTACCTGCGGATCCGCACCCCCTTCCGCCCGGCCGAGGGCGACTGGCGGGCGAGCCTCGACTGGGCGCCGGCCGAATTCAGCCCCTACCTGCACCAGGCGAAGGCGTTCGCCCGGCTGTCGACGAAGGGCAAGGCGGCCGAGCCGACCCTCGTCACCACCGGCACCGGCTCCGGCAAGACCGAGTCGTTCCTGATCCCGGTGCTGGACCACTGTCGCCGACGGCGGCAGCAGGGGAGGGCCGGGATCAAGGCGATCCTGCTGTACCCGATGAACGCCCTGGCCACCGACCAGGCGCAGCGCATCGACGAGATGCTCGCCGACCCGGCGCTGCACGGGATCACCGCCGGCCTCTACATCGGTGACGTCGCGGCCATCGAGTACCCGCACGTGTTCACCAAGCGGTCGGAGATGCGCCGCACCCCGCCCGACGTTCTCATCACCAACTACAAGATGCTCGACCTGCTGCTCCAGCGCGCCGACGACCTGCCGCTGTGGGAGGGGGCCGAACCGGCGTACGTGGTGCTCGACGAGTTCCACACCTACGACGGCGCGCAGGGCACCGACGTGGCGATGCTGCTGCGGCGGCTCGCCGCCGCGCTCGGCCTGGACGAGCCGGACCGCCCGCTCGGGCCGATCTGCCCGGTGGCCACCTCCGCCACCCTCGGCGAGGGCGGCGGCCGGGACGGGCGTACGGCGATCCTTGAGGTCGCCGAGCAGGTCTTCGGCGTCGCCTTCGACGCCGGTTCCCTGGTGGGGGAGGACCGCTACGAGCCCGGAGAGTTCGTGGCCCGCCAGGACTTCAGCCTGCCCCTGCCCAGCCCGGAGCAGCTCGCGGCCGTCGACGACCGCGACCCCGAGAAGATGATGGCCGAGGTGGCCGAGCTGATGCTCGGCGAGCGCTGTCTCGACAACCCGACCCGTCTCGGTGACCTGCTGCGGCAGCATCCGCTCACCAAGGCGGTGCTCGACTCGCTGCACGCCCGGCCGTGCACCCTCGAAGAGATCATCGAGGAGTTGCCGCGCAAGAACGCCACCGGCTGGGGCAGCGCGATGAGGACGCGGCCCGAGATCACCGCCAGGGCGCTCGCGCGGTTCGTCGGCCTGCTCGCCATGGCGCGCAACCCGGAGGACATCCGCCGGCCGCTGCTCAACATCGAGACCCACCTGTGGGTACGCGCGGTCTCCCGGCTGCTGCGCGGCACCTCCCACCAGGCCGCCTTCGGCTGGTACGGCGAGGCCCCGCGCGAGCTGGACCCCTACGCGCCGGTCGCCGACACGGTGGTCGCCGACAACCGTCATCCCCGGCTGCCGGCCGTCTACTGCCGGCACTGCGGTCGGTCCGGCTGGATGGCCTTGTCACCGGAGAAGGATCCGCAGGAGTTGGAGACCGACCCGGACAAGATCTACCGGGCCAGCGTCGGGCGGGACAAGCGCCGGATCCGCGCGTTGATCGCCGCGACCGACGACGAGGTTCGACAGCGCCCCGCCGGCCTGCTGGTGTTGGAGTACGGCCGGCGGGTGCGCCCCTTCGACGAGCAGCGGGACCGGCAGGTGGGCGACGACGAGATCGTGGTGCTCGGCGATGTCCTCGGCGTCGACGCGGCGGAGAAGGACCGCTGCCCGTCCTGCCAGCTTGACCACGGCATCCGGTTCCTCGGCGCCGGCCTGGCCACCCTCGCCTCGGTGGCGATCACGCAGCTCTTCACCGGCGGCGAGCTGGACGACGCGGAGCGCAAGACGCTGCTGTTCAACGACTCCGTCCAGGACGCCGCGCACCGCGCCGGCTTCGTCGCGAACCGCTCGTACGCCTTCTCGCTGCGCACCCTGCTCGCCGACCAGCTGCGGCCGGGCGAGCCGGTCGGGCTGGACGACCTCGTCGCCGACATGGTCGAGGCGGCTGCGCAGCCGGAGATCCTCTGCACCGTCGTGCCGCCCGACCTGCACGACCAGCCGGGCGTCGACAGCCTGCTGGCCGGGGAGCACACCGGCAGCCGGGACACCTGGGAACTAATCAGCGAGCGGCTCGTCTTCGCCGCCGTCATGGAGACCGGGCTGCGCTCCCGGCAGGGCCGGACCCTGGAACTGACCCGCAGCGTCGCCGTGGAGGTCGCCCTCGACGACCCCGCCGGGGCGGCCGCGATCTGCCGGGACGTGGACCTGACCGGCGCCGACCGGCGAGGTGCCGACCGGCTCGACGCCGACCCGCCGGACGACGCCCGCTATCTGGCCTTCCTGCGTGGCCTGTTGGAGCGGCTGCGGACCCGGGGCGCGGTCTACCACGAGTGGCTGGTGCCGTACCTGCGGCGGGGCGGGACCCGGTGGCAGGTCTGGGGTGGTCGCCCGTCCGGCATGCCGGCCTTCCCCAGGGGCCTGTCGGCGCCCGCGTTCCTGCTCGCGTCGCCGAAGTCGCGCTCGGAGTTCGACGTGGTCACCGCGCGCGGGAACTGGTACCAGGACTGGACGTCCCGCTGCCTCGGCCTCGACCTCGGCGACACCGCCGGGTACCTCGCCCGGCTGCTGCCCGCCCTGGCCGCGGCCGGCATCGTGGCCGCCGGCGACACCGAGGACGGCAACACGGTGTACGGGCTGATGCCCGGTCACCTGCGGGTCACCCGGCTCGACGACGAGGCCGCCGTGGTGGCCGGGGTCGGCTGCGACACCTGTCACTGGCAGCAGACCGAGCATCCCGACCGGGTGGCCGACTGGATCGACCAGCCGTGCCGGCAGTACCGCTGCCGGGGCAGCCTGCGGGCGGCCCACGACGACACCGCCTCGGACGACTACTACCGGCGGCTCTACCTGGAGCGGCAGGTGTTCCGCGTGGTGACGGGCGAGCACACCGGCATGCTCACCCGCCACCAGCGGGAAACCGTGGAGAAGCAGTTCCGGGAGGGCACGCGGTACACCGACCCGAACGTGCTGTCCTGCACGCCCACCCTGGAGATGGGCATCGACATCGGGGAGCTGTCGGCGGTGGTGCTGGCCTCGCTCCCGCACGGGCCGGCCAACTACGTGCAGCGGGCCGGCCGGGCCGGCCGCAGGAGCGGCAACGCGCTGGTGCTGACCCTGGTCGGCCGCACCGAGCGGGACCGCTACTACCTCACCGACCCCCGGGACATGATCGCCGGGCAGATCGTGCCGCCCGGTTGTTTCCTGTCGGCCGTGGAGATCCTGCGCCGGCAGTACCTGGCCCACCTGATCGACCTGGCGGCCCGTGGCCGGCTGGCCGGGGTGCTGCCGATGCCCCGGCGGGCGCACCTCCTCTTCGGCCCGACCGGCTGGCTCACGAGCCTCGCCGAGGCCGGCCGGCGCGACGGGTCCCGCCTGGTCGAGCAGTTCCTGGCGCTCTTCGGCGACAAGGTCCTGCCGGACGCCGCCGACCGGCTGCGGGAGTTCGCGGGCGACGGCATCGTCCACCGGGTCAAGGAGGCCGACGAGACCTGGGAGGCGCGGCTGGCCGACCTGCGGCGTCGGCTCCAGGAGATCGCCGCCGCCCGTGGGACGCTGGTGTCCAGCGACCCGGACCACGCCCGCGAGCTGAAGATGCTCAAGGCGGAGCAGGGCGCCGTCCGCCGCCGGCTGCGGGAGGTCAGCGGGGCCGCCGCGCACGGCACCATGGTCGAGTTCGGGCTGCTGCCGAACTATGCCCTCATCGACTCCCGCACCGACCTCGAAGCCACCCTCACCTGGGAGGACAAGGCCGACGGGGACCGCCGGTTCCACAGCGAGCTGCGGGAGTACGCCCGCCCGGCCCGGCAGGCCCTGGTGGAGATCGCCCCCGGCAACAGCTACTACGTCCGGGGCTACAAGCACGAGATCTCCGGGCTCGACGTGGGCCCGGCCGACCGGCCCGCGTACGAGCAGTGGCGGGTCTGCGCCCAGTGTGGCTACGTCCGCACCCACCTGGCGAAGGAGGACACCAGCCCCTGCCCGCGCTGCAAGGACCGGGGCATCGCCGACCACGGGCGGCTGTTCCAGGTGCTCCAGCCGACCCGGGTGCGCAGCCGCGACAAGCGCGACGACGCGCGGATCCGCGACGACAGCGACGACCGGGACCGCCGCTTCTACGCCACCACCACGGCCGTCGACATCGACCCGGACCGGGTCGACTCCTCGTGGCGGCACGCGCACGACACCTTCGGCGTCGACTACAGCCGGCACGCCATGATCCGCCACTTCAACCTCGGCGCCCAGCGCTACGACCGGACCGCCGAGGCGTTCGCCGGCGACGAGGTCAGGATCAACCGGTTCCACACCTGTACGTCGTGCGGCGGCACCACGGTGGACGGCGTCCCGGCGGTCAGTCAGCAGCTCGCCGCGCAGGCCTCCGGGGCGACGGTCGTGCAGGGCGCCGAACACCACCTGCCGTGGTGTCCGTACCGTCGCTCGCCGGCGACGTCGGACACCCATGTGGATCTCATCCTGGCCCACGAGCTGGAGACCGAGGCGCTGCGCATCCTGATCCCCGTGGCCACCGCCATGGTGGCGGAACGGCTCGTCTCGTTCGCCGCCGCCGTCCGCCTCGGCATCGCCGCGCAGTACGGCGGCGACCCGGCGCACCTTCAGATCGTGTCGGCCACCATGCCCGACGAGCAGAGCGAGGGCACGCGCAACTTCGTCGTCGTCTATGACACCCAGCCGCAGGGCACCGGCTACCTGCACCGCCTGGCCGCGCCGGCGGAGTTCCGCCGCGTGCTGGAGCTGGCCCGGCAGCGGATCGCCGACTGCGACTGCCGGCACGAGGCCAAGGCGGTGTGCCACCGCTGCCTCCTGCGTTACGCCCGCAACGAGGAGTTCGCGCTGATGAGTCGCGACGCGGCGCTGGGCATGCTCGACCGGCTCCTCGACAACTGGGAGGTCGAGCGGGACGTCCGCACCGACGAGATCTCGCTGATCCATCAGGTGGAGAGCGAGCTGGAGATGCGCTTCCTCACCAAGCTGCTCGCCCTCGGTGAGACCCCCGGCTCGGGGCTGCGCATCGACCGGCGCACCGACCACGACGGCGCACGCGTCGCCGACCTGAGGTTCGTCCGGGACGGCGGGCGGGGCGTCACCCACTGGCAGATGAAGCTGCAGAACACCATCCGGGGCACCCGCCCCGACGTGCACTTCACCCGCCTCGACGGCGCGTCGCCGGAGGTGGTCGTCTACCTCGACGGCTTCAAGTACCACGCCTCCGTCCAGCACAACCGGCTCGCCGACGACGCGGAGAAGCGGGCCCGGCTGCGCGCGCACGGCTACCTGGTCTTCGCCGGCACCTGGGACGACGTCAAGACCTGGGGCGGCACCGACGGCCAGGGACGGTGGACCCCGTACGGCGGCGTCTGCAAGCAGGCGGCCCGGGAGCGGTACCGCAGCTTCCTCCCCGGCGTGGACCCGAACGAGCTCGAAGAGAGCATCTGGGTGAACCCGATCGAGCAGTTGCTGCGCTTCCTCGCCGAGCCAGACCTGACCCGCTGGCAGCGCAGGGCCGAAGCGACCCTCGGCGGCCTGCTCAAGCAGGCCCGGGAAAACACCACCACCGACTCGAACGGCGTTTCGGAACGGCTGCTCGCGGCGCTGCGCGGCCAGCCCCTGCCCGCCCCCACCGCACGCCACATCATCGTCGCCCGCGCGCGGGACAACGCGGACTGCCCGGTGATCGTCGTCGTCGACGGGCGTAGCAAGCCGCTGCCGACGTGGTCGGCGCTCGCCGTCCTCGACGACCTGCCGGCCGCGGTGTCCGGCCCCGGGCACCGGGAACGCTGGGCCGCCTGGCTGACCTGGGGCAACATCATCCAGTTCCTGCTGCCCGGCGGTGGCGACGCCGGCCAGCTCGCCGCCTCGGCCCTGGACGCCTTCGAGCCCGCGTCGATGGCGGTGACCGAGGGCACCGGGCTCGCCCTGATCCAGCGTGCGATGCCGCTGGACGAGGAGACCGCGACCTGGCTCGGCGTCGCGGCGCAACCGGTGCCCGCCGGGCCGGAGCCGGTCGACGACTCCTCGCCATGGCGGGACATCCTCCGCTACCTCGACCGGGACGAGAGCACCCTGGAGCTGTTGGTGCAGCAGCTCGCGCGGCAGAACGTTCCCACGCCCGTCGCCGGCTACGAGCTGGGGGACCAGGGCTGGCAGGCCGAGTTGGCCTGGCCCGAGCAGCGCATCGCGATCGTGCTCGCCGGCCGACCCGACGACCCGGAGACCGAAGACCGCGACCGGGCGTACGCGGACGCCGGCTGGCGCGCGCGCACCGCGCGGGAGTGGTCGGTCGACGAGCTGGCGGCACAGATCAGGGCGACGAGCGGGGGAGAACGTCGATGAGCACCGGGGCAATCCTGCGGATGCTGGACCGCGCCGACAAGGAGGTCATGAAGCTCACCCGCGCCGACATCGGCGCGGTCTACGAGTTCATGCACAAGTTCCGGCACAACCCGGAGAACCCCGGGCTCAACCTGAAATCGCTCAGCGGTGACTCGCGGCTGATGTCCGCCCGGGTCAACAAGGACTACCGGGCCCTGCTGCTGCACATCGCCGGACGCGACTACCTGCTCGTCGCGGTCAAGCACCGTGGCGAGGTGTACGACGACCTCAGCCGGTACGCGTACCGGATCAACCGGATCACCGGCGGCATCGAGGTCGTCGACCTGACGCCGGTGGGTGACAGCATCGTCGGCCGGGTCGTCCCGCCGGCCGAGGAGCCCGAGCCGGCCCGCAAGCCGCTCTTCGCCGCGTACACCGACGGCCAGCTGCTGGAGCTCGGCGTCGCCGAGCCGCTGCTGCCGCAGATCCGCGTTCTCACCGCCGAGTCCGAGCTGCTGGAACTGCTCGACCGGGCGCCCCAGCTCACCACCGACGTGCTCTTCGCGCTCTTCGACGGCGCCCCCTACGACCAGGTGCTCCACCAGGTCACCGATCCGGTGCGCGCCGACGACCCGGTGGACCAGCAGGACTTCGAGACCGCGGTGGAACGCCCCGCCACGCAGGTGACCTCCGACGACGAGGCGTTGCAGGGGATGCTCGGCGAGGCGTTCGAGCGGTGGCAGATCTTCCTCCACCCGACGCAGCGGAAGCTGGTCGAGCGCAGGTACAAGGGGCCGGCCCGGATCGGCGGCGGGCCGGGCACGGGCAAGACGATCGTCGCCCTGCACCGGGTCGCGCACCTCGTCCGGCAGTTGCCCGCCGGGGCGGACAAGCCGATCCTGTTGACCACCTTCAACCGGAATCTCGCCGCGGACCTGAAGACCCGACTGCTGGCCCTCGGCGGGCAGGAGCTGGTGTCGCGGGTCGACATCGTCAACATCGACCGGCTGGCCAGCCGGGTGGTGACCGAGGCGAAGGCGGGCGGCAGCCGGCGGGTGGTCGACGACAACCGCGTCCCCGACCTGTGGGCGGACTTCCTCGTCGAGACCGGGGACGCCGGCTGGGACGCCGAGTTCCTGGCCGCCGAGTGGATCCAGGTGGTCCTCGGCCAGGTGCTCACCTCCCGGACGGAGTACTTCCGGGCCCGTCGCCCCAACCGTGGTCGTAGCCTGACCCGGATCGAGCGGGACCAGATCTGGCACCTCACCGAACGGTTCACCACCTGGCTGGAGGGGCAGGGGGTGTGGACCTGGCGGCAGGTCGCCCAGCGGGCCGCCCGCCTCGAGATGGACCGCACCGCGCACAACGGCGGTGTGACGGGCGAGTCGTCCGGCGGGTTCTACCGACCGCGCTACCGGCATGTGGTCGTCGACGAGGCGCAGGACCTCAGCGCGGCCCACTGGAAGATGCTGCGGGCCATGGTCGCTCCGGGCCCCGACGACATGTTCCTCACCGGCGACACCCACCAGCGCATCTACGACAACCACGTCACGTTGAGCAGCCTCGGCGTCAACATCCGGGGCCGATCGTCGCGGCTCACGCTGAGCTACCGCACCACCCGCCAGATCCTGGCCGACGCTCTTCAGATCATGACCGGGGAGGTGTACGACGACCTCGACGGCGGCGAGGAGGACCTGGCGGGGTACCGCTCCCTGCTGAGGGGAGGCCGACCGGTGTTCCGGGGCGCGTCGACCTGGGCCCAGGAACGCGACCTGATCGTCGAGCAGCTGCACAGCTGGGGCGATCCCGCCGACGGCTCGGTGGCCGTCTGCGTACCCACGAAGGAGCTGGCGGCGGACGTGATCAGCCGCCTCGGAGCCGCCGGCCTGCCGGCCGTGGAGATCGGCCCGGACGGCCCGAAGCAGCCCGACGGCGTCCATGTCGGCACCATGCACCGCTTCAAGGGCCTTGAGTATCAGCGCATGATCATCGCCGGCGTGAGCGACGGGCTGGTGCCACGGCAGATGATCAACCGGTACCGCGACGCCGACCCCAAGCGTTACCAGCGCGAACGCCAACGGGACCGGTCGCTGCTCTTCGTCGCCGCCACCCGGCCCCGCGACGGGCTGACGGTGCTCTGGCACGGCACGCCCAGCCCTTTTCTGACCAGCCGCCTCGTCCAGCGGCAACTGACCTGAGTGCCGGCCTCGGGGCGTTCAGGGCCGGTTCGCGACCAGGGTAGGCAAGAAGAGGCGCAGGCGCGGGATCGCATCGACGATCGGTACGAGTCCTGACGCATCCCATCGGCGCGGCGGAATGGGCGAGGCGGTCTCCATCGCCGCCCGGGCAGGTGCGTTCCTGGCCACCGCCCACGCCGGCCCCTGCCGGGGGCGGCCCCTGGGTCGGTCTTCGCCGGGGTCGGTCTTCGCCGGGTCGGCCTGCCCTCCTTCGGTCCCTGTGGAACTGCCCCGTTTGTGCTGTCGGTGGAGTGGGCGCGTGGACGGGGCAGCTCCATAGGGGCCGCTGGACAGGTCCCCGACCGGATCCGGGGCGCAATCACCAGGATGTCGCTTTCGCCTGCGCGAGAACGCGAACCAGCGCCACCTGCCGTTTTACGTCGCCATGGTCCACTGTGCACTTGGCGCGGATACCGGCCCCGCACAGGGCAAGTTCCGAGAAGTATGGCGTCGATCACCGATGTGAAACTCATGGATCTCTTACGACCAGAAGGCAGAGTGATCATGAGTAGTGATTCGGTCCTCCTACTTTTCCCCATCATCGTGGGCATCGTCATGCTCGGGCTCGGCCTCACCCTGACCCTTGAGGACTTCCGCCGGGTGGTGAAATATCCCAAGGCGATGGTGATCTGCCTGGTCTCCCAGATGCTGATCCTGCCGGCGATCTGCCTGGGCCTGGTGGTCGTGTTCAACCTGCGCCCCGAGCTGGCGGTCGGCATGATGCTGCTCGCCGCCTCGCCCGGCGGCAGCACGGCCAGCCTCTACAGCCACCTGTTCAAGGGCGACCTGGCGCTCAACGTCTCGCTGACCGCGGTGAACTCGGTGCTGGCGCTGTTCACGCTGCCGATCATCGTGAACCTGTCGGTGTCGGCCTTCGTCGGGTCGGACAGCTCGCTCGGCCTCCAGTTCGACAAGGTGATCCAGGTGTTCGCCCTGGTCCTGATCCCGATCGCCATCGGCATGGCCATCCGCGCGAAGTTCACCGCCGCCGCACAGCGCATGGAGCGCACCGTCAAGATCCTCTCGGTGGTGGCGCTGATCGTGATGATCTCCGGTGTGATCGCCGGCCTGGGCGCGGAGGTGTTCGACATCCTCGGGGAGATCATCCTCGTGGTGGTGGCGTTCAACCTGATCAGCATGGCGATCGGCTACTTCGGCCCGCGCCTGTTCAAGGTTCGCGAGCGGGAGTCGATCGCCTCGGCCTTCGAGATCGGCCTGCACAACGCCAGCCTGGCCATCACCATCGGGATGAGCCCGACGCTGCTCAACAACTCCACGATGGCGATGCCGTCGGTGACGTACGGATTCGTCATGTTCTTCACCGCCGCCGTCTTCGGCATCATCGTCTCCCGCCGCGTGCGGGCCGGGACCGGGGGCACCGAGCGGCTGGCGACTCCCAGCCGGGTGTGACGTAGACCGAAGAGCGCGCCCGGCGGCCTCCGCCGGGCGCGCTCTCTCTCCTGGTACGGCCTCAGCGCGCCGACTCCGCCGACCCCCTGGCCTCGACGACGGGATAGCGGGTGGCGACTTCGTCCAGCTTCGTCAGTGCCGCTTTCGACAGGTCGATACCGAGCACATCGGCGAGGCGGGTCAGGTAGATCATCACGTCGCCGATCTCCGCCTCGACCCGGGCGCCGGCCTCGGCGTCGTCCATCACGGCGGCGGCCTGCTCGGGCGTCAGCCACTGGAACTCGGCCAGCAGCTCACCGACCTCGCCGGCGAGGGCCATGGCGAGGTTCTTCGGCGTGTGGATCCGCTGCCAGTCCCGCTCCTCGGCAAACGCTCGCACCCTGGCCGTCAGTTCGTCCACAGCATCCTCCACACCGTGCCGGTGTCGCACTCCCGAGTACGGAACCTATCGGGCCGCCGTCACAAGGTCACCACGGCGTCCGCGGCGAAGGTGAACAGGCCGGCGTCGAAGGTGACGGTCTTGAGCTTCGTGCCCTTCGGGACGTCGAAGAAGACGTTCGCCCGCACCGAGTTGCCCGGGTTGATCTCGTCGAGAAAGCCCTTGGCGTCGTCGTTCCCGTAGATGGCGGCCTCCCCGTCGGCGTCGAACGTCCGCCCGGCGGCATCTTCGGCGGTGACCGTGCCGTCGGCATGGAACAGGTGAGCCGACTTCGTCACGTTCTTCACCGTGATGTTCACCCGGCAGAAGCTGCCCTGGGCCTTGTGGTTCAGGAACGAGTCGCCGACCTGCGAGATTCCGCACTTGACGCCGTTGACGGTGAACTCGAAGTCGCCCCCTCGCACCTTGTCCCCGACCCCGTACGACTTGGGACCGGCGGGCGACGGCGCGGTGGTCTTCTTCGGGGCAGCGCTGGTCTTGGCGGCCGCCGGCTCGGGCGTGGTGTCGGTCCGCGCCGGCTCTGCCGCCGGGGCCTTGCCGCTGGTCGACTCGCTTGCCGGCTTCGAGTCCCCGAGCAGCGCGCCGACAATGCCGATGCCGCAGCAGATCGCCACCATGGCACCGACGCCGAGCAGCGTCGGCACGAGCCAAGCTGGCCGCTTGCGCGGGGCGGGCACGGTCGCCCCCGGCATCTGCGCCGGCCCGTACGGCGGGGGTCCAGCCGTGGGCCGGTTCGGGTAGGGCTGGTGTTGGCTCGGTTGGCCAGGAGCGGTCATCGATGGGTCCCCACAGATCGTGCGCGCGGCATTCTGGCCGCGCGAGTCCCGCCGACGGTACTGATGTGGATCGTCGCCGATGCTGCCGTGTCTCCTTCCTGACAGGGTTTGTGGCCGAAAATGACCGACAGGTCGGACGTTTCGCGCCCAGCCGGACCCGGCTGATGTCCCTTTGATGGGACATCGGGCCCGGTCGGCTCCGCACGTCGACAGAACGTGCCAGCGGGAGACCGCTCCGCCCAGATCGGCTGATGCCCGTAAGGATGTGGCGCCCGGGGCCTCGCCGGGCGTCACATCCCTGCCCGTCAGGGCTGTGTCGCGTCTCGCGCCCCGGGGCCGTCCATGATCCCGAAGACCCGCCGAGGGCCGCTGATGTCCTCGAAGTACGAGTGACATCGGGGCGGAATGAACGTCCGCCAGTCCGCACCCGCCGCCACCTCGGCCCGAATGGCCGTCGTGGTGAGAACCTGGGCCGACCCCAGGCCCTCGAAGACGTGTACGCGCTCTCCCCGGGACCGCCACAGGGATTCCTTCGTCGCCTCGAACCTGTCCTTGGCGGTCAGGCAGATCACCCGGTGGGGTGGGTAGAACTGTGCCACGGTCGGCCAGTCCAGGTCGTGACGAGGCGCGATGAGCAGCGAGACGCGGTCGGTCATGCCTGCGTCGGCCAGGGCCAGCCGCAGGAGAGAGAACCGCTCCCAGACGGTCAGCGGATTTCGGGCCGGGGCGTACGCCGCAGCGGCCTGCTCGCCGTAATCGCCCGGTGCCCGCCAGCCGAAGTGGGTGGTCAGGATCGCGACGTGCGGCAACGGCAGAACCGCCAGGCTGTGCCGCAGCACCGCGAGGTGCCCGACGTGCGGTGGCTGGAACCGGCCGGACCACACGGCGTGGGGGCGCTGCGGCATCCTCTCAGCCCTCGGTGGAGGGCATCGGTCCGGCCAGCCCGGCGAGGAGGACGCCGGTGGACGTGAGTAAGCGGGGGAGGCTGTCGTTGGTCGAGAAGTTGTGGTCAGCGCCGTCGATGATGTGGGTCCTGGTGGCGGGAATCGGAGAGAGGTCCATGCCCGCCGTGTAGCGGTCGTCTCCGGCGATCCACACGCCGTCCACGTCCTTGGAGTGCTCGTCCCAGGCCGCGCCGGACTCCTCGATCATGTCCTGGCGCAGCTCCAAGCCGTGCCGGTAGGTCCGCCCGGTCCTCCGTAGCTCGTCGAGCTGATCAGCAGACAGGAACACCCTGACCAGATCCGCCAGCCTGCACAGCGGCGCGAGGCACCAGACCTTCCACCCGGTGGCCCCCGCCCGCTCCCGGGCCCGCAGCGCGGTGGCGCCGCCCATCGAATGTCCCACCAGCAGCAGCGAGGCGGACCGTCGGGCGGCCCACTCGCTGACGATCTCCACGGACCGCACCTCCGAGGTGAAGTCGCGGAAGACGGCGGTCGAATCGCCCGACCCGAGTGGGTCGATGGTGAACGTCTCGAAGCCCTGCCATGCCCACGCCCGGGCCAGCCGGTTGTAGAGCCCGTACGGCCCGTGCCGTGAGCTGCCGAAGTAGCCGGGCACGATGACGATGCGGTGTTCGCTGGGCACCCAGCTCGGCGCATGCCTGGTCACGGCCACCGAGCCGCCCGGCGAGGGCAGTCGCAACTGTTCGAGGTCGGGCCACGAGTCGCCGGGAAACGAAGGAGCGGAGTTCCAGCTGTCGCCGTCGCCGCGCCAGAGACGCGCGGTGCCGTTGGGAGTGGCCAGGCAGCGGTAGCGCGGGTCGGTGGGCAGGATCCCGTTGAGTAGATGCGCGATCATGAGAACGGTGGAGTTGCTACCCACGACCAGGCGGTTGGGGCAGCGCGTCCGCCCCTCGGTCCGCCACCAGTTGGTCAGCCGCCGTTCGAGGGCGTACGCGTCCTCGCCTCCGCGGATCCTCAGCTCCCCGGCGCTGATCACCCGTGCTCGGAACAGGTCGAGCGCCCGATGAGCCTCGGGGTGGACGCCCCGCAGCTCGTCGCCGGACCGGCCGCCCGCCACCCCGAGGTCGACGGCGGGCAATGCCAGCTCGCCCTCGTACGGCAGGTGAAGCTCCGCCGCGATCAGCCGGGCCGATGCGACAGCCTGCGGGGTGGGTGTGGCGACGACGGCGGCTACCGCGACCGCGCTGGTGCGAATCGCGACGGCCAGCCGTTCCACCTGACGGTGGCCGTCGGGCGTCACCGTGTCCAGTGCGGATGCGCCGTGGATGTCGCTGCGGTTCTTCTCGGTTTCGACATGCCGAACGAGGACGATGGCCGACATCTCTCACCTGCCCGCTATGAGATCGCCAACGGACCCGCGTGGGACAGCAGCCGCTCGGCCGGCGAACGGGCGTCGCGGATCCACGCCGTGCAACCTCCCCGGCTGACGGTCACGAACGGGACGCTGATGTTACCGAGCATCGGCCCGCCTCGTAGGGATGCAACGACGTCGATGCTGCCCCCTTCGGGGCGGCGGTGGGGCTGGCCTGCATGACGGCGCGGACAGACGGATTGCTGACAGCCCTCAGCCAGTACCTGCGCACGACCTTCCGGGAAAACAGAAGAGCGCGCCCGGCGGGCTCCGCCGGGCGCGCTCTCTCTCGGGGTACGACCTCAGCGTGCCGACCTCGCCGACCGGACGAAGGCGGACCAGGAGGTGGGGGAGAAGGTGAGGGCGGGACCGGCCGGGTCCTTGCTGTCCCGCACGGCGACGACGCCGAACAGGTTGTCGGCCACCTCGACGCAGGCGCCGTTGTTGTCGCCGCTGCGGGTGCTCTTGCGCCACTGGGCGTTGGTCAGTTCAGCCATGGTGGACCTCCACGGTGATCTTGTTGATCAGTTCCTTGGATTGTTCCTCATCAAGGGACAGGGCATCGAGGCTCGCCCACACTCGTTCGTAGGTCGCGAGTTCTTCAGGCCGATCGAGGTAGAGCGCGCCGGTCAGCGACTCGCAGTAGACGACCGAGGGCTCTGGCGTCACCCGGTTGGCCAGCGGGAAGTCGAGCATCATGAAGGTCCCTGCGAGCGTGCCGTAGTGCGCCCCCGCAGCCAGCGGCAGAACGCGAATGGAGACGTTGGGCAGGTCGGCAAGCTCAAGCAGGTGCCCAAGCTGTTCCGCCATCGCTGCCGGCCCGCCGACGCATCGGAGCAGTACCGCCTCGGACAGCACCGACTGGAGATGTGGGGCCTTGGGCAGCCTCCGGGTCAGGAGACCTTTCCGCTGGCGTCTGACTTCGAGGACCTGCTCGAACTCTTCGTCACCCATGCCTGACCGGTTCTGGTAGACGCCCCGGGTGTAGGCGGGAACCTGGAGCAGGCCCGGGATCAACGACTCGTCGTAGCCGCGTAGCCGTGAGGCAGCGGACTCCAGCCCGACGTACATCTCGAACCAGTCCGGGATGGCGAGGCCGTACGAGTGCCACCAGCCGCTCGCCTTCGTCTCGCCGGCCAGGCCGGTCAGCGCGGCGGTCAGCTCGGGCGTCGCCCCGTACAACTCGCACAGCGCCCGGGCGTCAACCGCCCGGACCGCGCCGAGGCCGGTCTCGATGCGCCACATCTTCTGTCGGCTGCACTGCACCGCCTCCGCCGCGCCGTCCAGCGTCATGCGGGCCTCGGTGCGCAACTCGCGCAGGGCCCGCCCCAACTGTCGTCGGGGCACGGTCGATCCCATGTCCTCGGCCATCGGCTCTCGGCTCCTTTCCGCGTTGCATTTTGTTACATCCGGATGCCATTGCTGAAACATGCGGCGATCGCCGCCGATGATTGTTTTGCGGGTGCGTCGCCGGTTGGTTGCTTCTTCCCCGACACTACAGTCCACCTGCGACGATGGGTGTCCCGCCACGACGTTTCCGGGTGACGTGCTGTGCATTTCTGTTACCCGGACGTGGCCCTTCCCGTAACTGCTACAGCTCACGGGAAAGAAAGTCAACGGAATGCGGAGAAATGGCGGTTCAGGTCGTTGCCATTCCGCTGGAGGCCGGCCCATGCTGGTTCCCGACGCGGCGGCCGGACCATCCCCCCGGCGCCGGCCGCCGCGCGCCCCAGCCATCCCACCGACAGCCGAGAGGACGGAGCCGGATGAGCCTGCGCAACCAGCGTCCGGATCACCTGGGCGGAGCGACGTACCGCTCCTCCGCGTACACCAGCCTGCTGCCGTGGCAGGTGCGTGAGCGCCGCTTCCGGCCCGCCGGGCGCGGACGCCGCGGCCTGGACCCCGACGACGTGTACGCCTTCCTCGACCGGGTCGCCGCCGACCTGGCCGGCGCCTACGCCGCGCTCGGCGCGAGCCGGCGGGAGGCCGCCCGGCTCACGTACGCGCTGCGCCGCGAGGAGGCCCCGTCCACCGACCCGGACCGGTGCCGGTGACCCGGCGGTACGTCATCCACCTGCCCGTCGTCGCCGTCGACCTGGCCGCCGCGCAGCGGCTGGCCCGGCTGGTCGGTCGGTGGCTGCTCGTGCTGCCGCACGCCGACCCGGGGGAGACCACCGTGTCCACCGAGGACGACCAGAACGTACGTCACCGGGTCTTCTGCGACCGGCGGATGCCCGGCGGCGGCCGGCGCTGCCTGCTGCGCGCCGACCATGACGGCCCCTGCGCCCGCCGCCTGCGCCGTTGAGGACCGGGTCTACGGGGGCGAGTGGTGCCCGGCCCGCTCCGGTGCGACGATCATGACCGGCCCCGAACCCGGCGAGGAGAGCGCGATGGTCAGTGACGCTGAGCTGGACGACTGCCGACGGGTCGCCGAGGAGGCGGCGAGGCTCGGCGGGCGCGAGCTGCTGCGGCGCTTCGGCGACCACGGCCGGGTCGACTACAAGACGGCCCACACCGACCCGGTGAGCGACGCGGACCGGGCCAGCGAGGCGCTCGTCGTCGAGCTGCTGCGCGCCCGCCGGCCCGACGACGGCATCCTGGCCGAGGAGGGCAGCGGCCACGTCGGCCGCTCCGGGCTGCGCTGGGTGCTGGACCCGCTGGACGGCACCGTGAACTACGTGTCCGGGATGCCGTTCTGGTGCGTCAGCGTGGCCTGCGAGGAGGAGACGGCCGACGGCTGGCAGCCGCTCGTCGGGGTGGTCCTCGACCCGGTGCACGACGAGTTGTTCCACGCGGCCCTGGGCCGGGGCGCGTACCTGGGCGACACCCGGTTGGCCCGGCCCGCCGGCACGGCCCTCGACGAGGTCATCCTCGCCACCGGGTACGCGTACGACGTCGCCCACCGCAGGGTGCAGGCGGCCGTCGTCACCGACCTGGCCGGGGACGTACGCGGGGTGCGGATGCTCGGCTCCACCGCGCTGGCCCTGTGCTGGGTGGCCGCCGGGCGCTGCGACGCGTACGTCGAGGATCGCGCCTTCCGCTGGGACTGGGCGGCCGGCCTGGTGATCGCCACCGAGGCCGGCGCGGCCGTCGAGGTGGCCGGCAGCCGGGTGCTCGCCGCGCCGCCGGAGCTGATCGACGAGTTCCGGCCCCGGGTCGCCGCGCTGGGCTGACGCCGAAAAGTGCGACGAGCCGCCCGGCGGGGGGTTGCGCCGGGCGGCTCGCCACGTCGGGGAAAGCTCAGAGGAAGAGCGTGTTCGGGCCCAGGCCGCAGACGACCCGGCCGTACAGCTCGGTGTTGGTGTCGGGGTTGATGAGCCCGTGCAGGCTCATCGCGTTGATGTCCCGGGCGATCCGCTGGATCGGCACGTCACGGTAGATGGACGAGCCGCCGCTGGCGGAGGCGAAGATGTCCACCGCCTCCTTGGCCAACCGGGTGGCCCAGCCGTGGTCGGCGCGGACCCGGGCCCGCTCCTCCAGCGTCCACTCCGCGCCGCTGGCCGCCTTGCTGTCGACCAGGTCGGCGGCGTGGTACGCGTGGAACTCGGCCTGGTCGATCTTCATGAGGGCGGTGCCGATCTTCAGGTGGGTGACCGGCGCCTCGCTCTGGTTCTCGTAGTCGGTGTAGGTGATCCCCCGGCCGGGGAGCCGGTCGAGGAACTCGTCGCGCGCGGACTTGGCCACGCCGACCGCCGTGCCCACGCCGGACGCCGCCGCGTTCAGCGCGGCCGGGGTGCGCCAGACGGGGGAGTCCGCGTTGCCCTGCGACAGGCCCTGCGGGATCATCGCCGCGCTCATCGGGATGATGTGGCTGCTCGGCACGAACACGTCCCGGGCCACGGTGGTGACGCTGCCGGTGGCGGTCAGGCCGGTGGTGTGCCAGTCGTCGATGATCTCCAGGCTGCCGATCGGGATCAGCGCCATGATCGGCTCCGGCTCGGCGTCCGGGCGCAGTACGACCGCGGCGATCTCCTGCCACTGCGCGTGGTGCGCCCCGCTGATGAAGTGCCAGCTGCCGTTGACGACGACGCCCCCGTCGGTGGGGACGGCCGTGCCGCCGACGCTGTTGGTGCCGCACACCCGGGTGTTGGGGTTGGCGAACACCTCGTCCTGGGCCGCGTCGGGGAACAGGCCGGCGAGCCAGGTGGGCATCCACAGCACGGAGGTGACCCAGGCGGTGCTGGCGTCGCCCCGGCCGAGCTCGGTGGCGACCGCCACGAGCGTGCGGGTGTCCACCTCGTACCCGCCGTAGCGGCGGGGCGTGCGGAGCCTGAACAGCCCCGCCTCCTCGATCGCGGCGACCGTCTCATCGTGGAGGCGACGGTTCTCCTCCTGCCACGCCGCGTGTTTGCGGATCAGCGGGACGAGATCCGCGGCGCGTTGCACGAGTTCCTCGCGGGTGGGTGCTTCGGTGATCGTGGGCACGTGTCCTCCTCAACGGGCGACCGGATCGGCCGGAATCCTGTCTGCCAAGCGCCATCGACGCTGTCACATCCCGGCTGCCGCGACCTCTTCCGGATTGCTCGTTGCCGATACCCGGATTGCTCGTTGCCGGCGCACGGATCAGGCCGGTGAAGAGGGCACGAGCGGAGAAGTCGGCCCCTCCGTGGCCGTGTCAGGGTCGCAGGTGTCGCCCGGTCTTCGTGTGCGCCGGCGGCGACCGTTGAGGGAGGAACGATGAGTTTTCCGCAGATCGTCTCGCGTGAGGAATGGACCAGTGCCCGGGAAAGGCTGCTGGAGGAGGAGAAGGCGCTCACTCGCGCCCGCGACCAGCTCAGCGCCGCGCGCCGGGCCATGCCGGTGGTGCCGGTGGAAAAGGAGTACGTGTTCGCCTCGCCCACTGGTGAGGTGACGCTGCTCGAGCTGTTCCAGGGGCGTAGCCAGCTGATCGTCCGGCACTTCATGTTCGCCCCGGACGCGAAGGAGGGCTGCGTCGGCTGCTCGATGCAGGCCGACAACGTCGGGGACCTGTCGCACATGCACGCTCGGGACACCTCGTTCGTGATGATCGCCCGGGCCCCGCTGGAGAAGATCGAGAAGTTCAAGGCCCGGATGGGCTGGAGCCACATCCCGTGGGTCTCCTCGTACGGCAGCGACTTCAACTACGACTTCAACGTCACCATGGAGAAGGGTGAGCTGCCGGCGGTCAGCTCCTTCATCCGCGACGGCGAGAAGATCTTCCACGCCAGCTCGGTGTTCGACCGGGGCGGCGAGGTGTTCATCAACACCTACAACTACCTCGACGTCACCCCGCTGGGCCGGCAGGAGGAGGAGCTGGCCCACCCGTGGGACTGGTGGCGGCACCACGACCGCTACGACGCCGAGCAGGCCGCCAACCCGGGCGAGAACTGGTGGACCGGTGTGAACAAGTTCCAGGTGCGCCACGACAGCCCGGCCGCGCAGCAGCCGACGGAGGCCGCGACGCAGTGACGGCGGCGCGGTGGGGTGCGGCGGCACCCCACCGTCCGCGGCGGCCGGTTCCCGGCCGGCGGCTTCGGCCGTCGCCGGGGCCGGCCGCCGTCGCGCGTGGGGGATCAGGAGGGGACGGCGACGCTCTGCCGCTGGGCCGGCACCGGGGCCGTGACTTGCCGGGGGATGCCGCCGAGCATCCGCAGCGCCGCCGCCGACGACGAGCCGGCCTCGACGGTGAAGGTCACGAGCATCAGGTTCGGGGCCTCCTCCAGCCGCAGCGTGTGCTGGTTGACCGTCAGCGCGCCGACCACCGGGTGGGCCATGTCGTAGGTCATCGTCTCGCAGGTGCTGACCGGGTGCTCGGCCCACATCCCGGCGAACTCCGGGCTGCGTGACAGCAGCTCCTCGACCAGCCCGACGACCCGGCGGTCGTCGCGGTAGCGGCCCACGGCCATCCGCAGGTATGCCACCACGGAGCGGGCCTTGCCCGGCCAGTCGGCGTACAGCTCGCGCATCCGGGGGTCGAGGAAGACCGACCGGCTCATGTTGGGCGCCTCGTCGAGGTGCCAGGCGAGCAGGGCGTGGCCCAGCGGGTTCCAGGTGTGCACGTCGGTCGCGGCGCTGAGCACCATCGCCGGCACGTCGGGCATCATCGCGAGCATCTGGCGCAGGGCCGGCGGCGCGGAGCTGGCCCGGACCGCCCGCTCGGGCGCCGTCCGGCCGGGGCGGGCCAACGTGAACAGGTGCGCCCGCTCGTCACCGCCGAGCTGCAACGCCCGGGCGACCGCGTCGAGCACCTCGTCGGACACGTTGTGCGCCTGGCCCTGCTCCAGCCGGGTGTAATAGGAGACGCTGACCCCGGCGAGCTGGGCCAGCTCCTCGCGGCGCAGCCCGGAGACCCGCCGGCGCTCGCCGTAGCGGGCCAGGCCGGCGTCCTGCGGCCGGATGACACCGCGTCGCGATCGGAGGAACTCGCCCAGCGGATTCATGCGACTCAGTATGACGGACCATCCTGACACTGTCAGTGGTACCCACCGTGGAAGTACCAACAGGTTTCCGGCCGGGCGGGGACAGGAATCCGCCGCGCCCGGCCGGGACCCGGTGAGCCGTCCGGACCGGTCAGGCCGTCTCGGCCAGGAACCGCAGGATGTGGCCGTTGGTGACGTCGGGCTGCTCGGTCAGCGGGACGTGCCGGGAATCGGGGACCAGCACGCCGGCCGAGCCCTTCGGCAGGGCCTCGACGATCCGGGCGAGGACCTCCTCGTTCATCGCGAAGCTGACGTCCTGGGCGCCGAAGACGCTCAGCGTCGGCTGGCTCGGCAGGGCGCCCCACAGCGCGGCCTGCTCGGCCGCCCATTGAGGGCTGCCGAACGTCGCGGCGGGGAAGGTGGTCCGGTACATGCCCAGCGCGGCGCGCAGGTTCTCCGGGGTGCCGAGGGCGGCCCGGATCGCGGCCAGGTCCTCGCTGACGTCGTAGTGGTCCGACGTGTACTTGTTCAGCATGAATTCCAGGTAGCCCAGGTCGCCGGCGGCGACCAGCTCGTCGGCGGCGGCCATCTGGAAGAACCAGAAGTGCGTCTGCACGTCGATGCCCCGCGGGTTGAGCACCAGCGGTCCGAAGAACTGGAACGGCGGCACGTCGCAGGCGACCAGCCGCGACCACCGCTGCGGCTCCTGTGCCACCGCGCCCCAGGCGGTGGCCGCCCCGAAGTCGTGCCCCACCAGCACCGCCCGCTCGTCCCCGCCGAGGACCTGGTGCAGGGCGTTGACGTCGGCGACCAGGTCGGCGAGGTGCTCGCGGCCCGGCGGTGGGACCGCGCTGGGGGCGAAACCGCGGGTCCACGGGGCCACGGCCCGGTAGCCTGCGTCGGCCAACGCCGGCATCAGGTGCCGGTACGTGCCGGGAGTGAAGGGAAAGCCGTGCACCAGCAGGGCCAGCGGCCCCTCGCCCAGCTCACGGTATGCGATGTCGACACCGTTGACGGTGACCTGTGATTGACGCATGGGGTGCCTCCTCGGCGGGCATGGATTGATCCAAGACTGGCCGAGCCGACGGTGCCCCGCTTCTCCCTGCGTGCTGCCCCTACCACGACCCGACGCCCCGTGTGCGGCATCGACCGGGATGTCCCCCGATCCGGTGAAAGACCGGGTGGTCGCGTCTGTCCCGGTCCCCCCGTCGTTGTATTGCGCGGACCTGGGAGGGGGACCGTGGAGTACGCACTGGTGATCTTTCACGACGAGACCGGCGAGCTGAGCCCGGCGGAGATCGACGAACACCCCCGGCACCGGGCCTGGCTGGACGAGGTGCGCCGGCGGGGGGCGTTCGCGGGCGGGCAGCGGCTGCGCCCCGGCCGCGCCGGCCGGACCGTCCGCACCCGGGCCGAGGGCACGCTGGTCACCGACGGGCCGTTCATCGAGGCCCGGGAGCAGGTGGGCGGGTTCGTCCTGCTGAACTGCGCGGACCTCGACGAGGCGACCGAGCTCGCCGCCCTGCACCCGTTCGCCGAGCTGGGGGCCATCGAGGTGAGGCCGGTCTGGACCCGGTGACCTTCACCGTCGACGCCGCCGTGGCCGGCGCGTTCCGCCGGGAGTACCACCAGCTCGTCGGCGGCCTGGTCGACCTCACCCGGGACCGGGGCCTGGCCGAGGACTGCGTGCAGGAGGCGTTCGCCGCCGCGCTGGAACGCTGGCGGGGCGAGGGCGTGCCGCGCCGGCCCGGGGCCTGGCTGACCACCGTGGCGCGCAACCGGGCCGTCGACCGGCTGCGCCACGAGACCGTACGCGCCGCCCGGCTGCGCGAGGCGGCGGCCGTCCTCCCGGCGTACGACGAACTGCCGGCGGTGCCGCCCCTGATCCGGGACGTCCAGCTACGCCTGATCTTCACCTGCTGCCACCCCACGCTGTCGTTGCCGTCGCAGGTCGCGCTGACCCTGCGTACCGTCGTGGGGCTCGGCCTGGCGGAGATCGCCCGCGCCCTGCTGGTCCCGCCGGGGACTCTGGCCCAGCGGCTGGTGCGGGCCCGGCGCAGCGTCCGCGAGGCCGGCCTGCGCTGCGAGCTGCCACCGGCCGCCGAGCTGCCGGGGCGGGCCACGGCGGTGCGCGCGGTGCTGTACCTGCTGTTCACCGAGGGGTACGCGGCCACGGCCGGCGCGGACCTGGTGCGGCGCGGGCTGTGCGCGGAGGCGGTCCGGCTGGGCCGGCTGTTGGCCCGGCTGCTGCCCGACGACCCGGAGACGCTCGGCCTGCTCGCGCTGCTGCTGTTGCACGAGGCCCGGCGCGACGCCCGGACCGACGCCCACGGCGACCTGGTGCCGCTGGAACGGCAGGACCGCCGGCGGTGGGACCGGGGCCGGGTGGCCGAGGGGTTGGGCCTGCTGGACCTGGCGCTGCGTCGCGGCCGGCCCGGCCCGTACCAGGTCCAGGCGGCGATCGTGGCCTGTCACGCCACCGCCCCGGACGCCGCGCGCACCGACTGGGCCCAGATCGCCGGGCTCTACGCCGAGCTGGTGGAGCTGGCGCCGTCGGCCGTGGTGCGGCTCAACCGGGCGGTGGCGGTCGGGATGGCGCACGGCCCGCAGCGGGGCCTGGCGCTGCTGGAGCAGGTGGAGCGCTCGGGCGAGCTGGCCGGGAACCACCTCGTCCCGGCCGTCCGAGCGGACCTGCTGCGCCGGCTGGACCGGCGCGGCGAGGCGGCCGGGGCGTACCGGCGGGCGCTCGACCTGGCCGGCAACGACGCCGAGCGTCGGTACCTGCGGGGGCGGCTGGCGGAGGTGACCGGCCCGCCCCGGGACCAAGCAAAATAAAGCACCAGAAAATGTATGTTTTCCCAAGGGCTGCCCGTCGGTCTGACGAACCCGGTCCGGTACCGCCGGCCCGGTCCACGACGAGGGGATCAGACATGTTGCTGGAGAGCAGGACCGCGATCGTCTACGGCGCCGCGGGCGCGCTGGGCGGCGCGGTGTCGCGTGCCTTCGCCCGCGAGGGCGCCACCGTCTACCTGGCCGGACGTCACCTCGACCGGGTCGAGATGCTCGCCAAGGAGATCACCGCCGAGGGCGGCCGGGCGTACGCCCACCAGGTCGACGCGCTCGACCAGGAGTCGGTCGACGAGCACGCGGCGCTGGTCGTCGAGCAGGCCGGGGGCATCGACGTCTCGTTCAACGCCGTCGGCCTGGACCACGTGCAGGGCGTCCCACTGCGCGAGCTGGGCTTGGACGACTTCCTGATGCCGATGAACACCTTCGTCCGCACCCAGTTCCTCACCTCCACGGCGGCGGCGCGGCGGATGGTCGAGCAGCGCTCCGGGGCCATCGTCATCCTGTCCACGTCGGCGGCCCGGGCGCCGATGCCCTCGGGTGGGTTCGGCGTGGCCTGCGCCGGCATCGAGTCGCTCTCCCGGGAGCTGGCCGGGGAGGTGGGCCAGTTCGGGGTGCGGGTGGTCTGCCTGCGGCCCGATGCCATCCCGGAGAGCGTGCGGCACGGCTCGTACGTCCGCGACACGTGGCGGCGCGCGGCTGAGGCGAACGGGGCGACGCTGGAGGACATGCTGGCCGCCAAGCCCGGCATGCCCGATCCGCTGCTGGGCCGGGCGGTGACCCTGGCCGACGTCGCCGGCACCGCGGTGTACCTCGCCTCGGACCTGTCCAGCGGGCTCACCGGATCGATCACCACCGTCGGGTGTGGAGTTCTCGTCGACTGACGGCCCGGCCGGCCGCCCGGGTGCGACATCGACCGGGCGGCCGGCGACCGGCCCTCCTCGCCAGGTGATAAATAGAGCAAGCTCGAAGAGGGCCGGGGCGGGGTAGCGTGTGGATGGGCCGCCACGGCGGGTGCGCAGGGTGCCACTGCCAGTGGTACGCACGGCAGGGAGATGGGTACCCCGACCGTGGCTACCTAGTGTTTGTGGTCATGGCGGAGAACCAGAGCACGTCGGAGCAGCTCAGCTCCGCGCAGAAACTTGCCCTTTTCGTATTGCTCGGTGCGCAGTTCATGTTGTCGGTCGACTTCTCCATCCTCAACGTGGCCCTGCCGCGGATGGGCGAGGGCGTCGGGCTCAGCCTGGCCGACCTTCCCTGGGTCGCCAGCGCGTACGCGCTGCCCGCGGCCGGCTTCACGCTCCTGTTCGGCCGGATCGCCGACCTGTTCGGCCGACGGCGGCTGTTCCTGACCGGCATCGCGCTGCTCACCGTGGCCTCGCTGCTTGGCGGCTTCGCCACCAACGCCACGATGCTGCTGAGCGCGCGGGTGCTGCAGGGCTTCGCCAACGCGATCGCCATCCCGGCCGCGATGGCGCTGCTGATCACGACCGTGTCCGACGAGCGGGCCCGCGCCCGGGTGCTCGGCCTCAACGGCGCGCTGCTCTCCGGTGGCTTCACCATCGGCGCCCTGGTCGGTGGCAGCCTCGTCAGCGCCCTGGACTGGCGCTGGGCGTTCTGGATCAACGTGCCGGTGGCGGTCGCCATCCTGGTGCTGACCCCGCTGGTGATCAAGGAGAGCGTCCGTCCGGCCGGCGTCAAGCTGGACGTGCCGGGCGCCGTCACGGTCACCGCCGGCCTGCTCGCCCTGGTCTACGGCGTGAGCATGCAGAACTGGATCGCACTCGCCGTCGGCGCGGTGTTCATCGCCGCCTTCTGGTTCGTCGAGCTGAAGGCCAAGGCGCCCCTGGTGTCGCTGACCCTGCTCAACCGGCCGAACATCAAGTGGGGCAACTTCGGCGGCATGGTCGCCTTCGTGATGGCCAGCGGCATCAACTTCGGCCTCACCCTCTACATGCAGGACGTGCTCAAGCTGGAGCCGTTCACCACCGGCCTGGTGTTCGGCGTGCCGGGCCTGGTGGCCGTCGTCGCGGGCGTCATCGCCGGCCGGATGATCGGGCGCTACGGCTACCGCAACGTGCTCGCCGTGGGCCTGCTGGTGCAGGGGCTGACCACCGTCCCGCTGCTGCTGACCGGCACCTCGACCACCCCGAGCCTCCTGCTGATCGTCCCGTCGCTGTTCCTGATGTACTTCGGGCACGTCACGGCCGTCGTCGCCTACACGGTGACCGCCACCTCCGGGCTGGAAGACTCGCAGCAGGGCCTGGCGACCGGCCTGGCCACCCTGGCCCAGCAGATCGCGGTGACCATCGGCATTCCGATCTTCGGGGCGATCGTCGCCGCCCGCACCGACGTGCTCGACGGCGTCCACCTCGCCATGCAGGTGCAGATCGTCGTGATCCTGGTGTCCGTGGCGCTGATCTGGTTCGGTCTGCGCGACCGGGGCACCGCCGCCGGGCCGTCGGCCACCGGGCGGCAGGAGCCGGAGCTGACCCCCGAGGCGCAGCAGCCCGCGCCGGTGCCGGTGCCGCGCACCGTCAGCGAGAACCCGGTGTAGGGCCGGCGCCAGGGTCCGCCGTGGCGGCTGACCCACCTTGCTCGGCCGGGTGCCGAGACCGTTGACCGGCGAGGCTCCCGGCGGATGGTTCATCGATGATGACCACCCGCCGGGGGCCTCGCCGCCGTTGTCGCCGCGGTCGCGGCGACGGGCCTTCGTTCGGGTAGGCACGTTCAGAGAAGGGGAGCCCTCCACGCCCTGCCTAAATTGGTCGGTATGGACATGCCCACCCGGAGGCGCGGCAGATCGGATCGCGGCGGAGGGTGCGCACCGTGACGGAGTGGGCGTGGTCTCCGCCGTCGTCGCTCCGCTCGTACCGAAGGGGCACCCATGGACTACCCGGAGATAGTGCGCCTGGTGAACACCGACCCGGTGGTGCAGATTCTGTTGGAGGCGCCGATCCTGATGCGGCTCGGGTACGTGGGGCTGGACGGCCATCCACGCTCGGTCCCGGTCGCCTACGTGTGGAACGGCAGGGCCTTCGTCTTCGCCAGCCCGACCACGGCGTACAAGGTCAGGGCGATCGCGGCGCATCCGCAGGTGTCCTTCACCGTGGACACCATGGCGGCTGAGCCCCGCGCGAAGGTCGCGGCGGTGCTCGGTGCGCCGGTCGCCGACTACACACCGCTGATGATGCTGGTCCGTGGCACGGCCTCGATCGAGGTCGAGCAGGGGCTGCCCCAGGTGCACATCGACGCGTCCCGCCGGATGATCGGTGAGCACAACGTGCCGGAGTGGGAGCGCAGCAAGCGCGAGCACACCAGGGAGATGGCCCTGGTCACGATCGTGCCGACCCACGTGACCGTGTGCGACTTCGTCACCCGGTTCCCGCCGCCGGTCGAGGTCAACGCCCCCGCCCACGGGGCGTCCCCAGGGCCGGCGGCGCACTGATCCGGCGGCGCACTGATCCGGCGGCGCACTGATCCGGCGGCGCGCTGATCCGGCGGCGCGCTGCGGTGGTGCGCGGGTTCGACGGTGCGCTGTCCGGCCCGGGGCGGTCCACCCGCGCCCCGCTCCGGCCCGCTGAGGGCTCGGTACGCCATACGTCGGCCTCCACGGGCCGCCCGCAAGGGCGGCCCGTGCGGCGTCCGGCGGGTTCGCGCTCGCGGGGCGTGTGGGCACGGGCATGTGCGCGCGGCGCAGGTGGGTGCCGCGGTGCGGGGCCTGGCTCCGGGAGCCGCGCTCAGGCCGTGCCGCCGGCGGGGCCGGGCAGCACGACGGGCGCCCCGCGGGATTCACACCACGCGGGACGCCCGTGTCCGGTACGGCCGGTCAGGACTGCCTGAGCCAGTCGGCGAGGCGCTCACCGATCATGATCGAGGTCAGGTTGGTGTTGCAGTTGACGATCGACGGCATGACGGAGGCGTCGCAGACGTACAGGCCCTCGATGCCGTGCACCCGCAGCCGCTCGTCGACCACCGCGCCCTCGTCGCCGGCCGCGCCCATCCGGGCGGTGCCGACGGGGTGGTAGCCGCTGTCCAGGCTGAGCCGGACGTAGTGGCGCATCAGCTCGTCGTCCTCGGCCATCTCCTCGCCGAGCACGACGAACCGCTGGCCCTTGTCCTGGATGCCCGCCGTCTGCATGAACTGCCAGCACTGGCGCACGGCGGCGATGAGGGTCTGGATGTCGTTCTCGGTGTCGAGGAAGTTGAGCAGGACGTCCGGCGGTGCGGTGGGGTCGGCCGAGGTGAGGGTGAGCCGCCCCCGGGACTCCGGCCGTTGGTGCACGACCATCACCCCGAAGATCGTCTTCGCTGCGGCCAGCATCTGCAGCTCGGGGAAGAGTGTCAGGTCGAAGTGGTTGATCATGTAGTACTGGAGGTCGTTGAACTCCGTGGACCCCGGTGCGGTGGTGCGCAGCAGCATCTGGAGGAAGGCGTCGTCGGTGTTGAACGTGCCCGGCTCGGGCACCATGAACGCGCCGGTGCGCGGGTGGTCGATCAGGTCGGCGCCCACCCCGGGGCGGTCCAGCAGCACGTCGATGCCCAGCCGCCGCAGGTCGCCGGCGGGCCCGATGCCCGAGCGCAGGAGGATGGCCGGGGAGTTGACCGCGCCGGCGGCCAGCACGACGGTGCCGGCCTCGATCACCTCGGTGCCGCCGCCGGGCTTGGCCACCTCGACGCCGCGCGCCCGGTTGCCGGCGAACAGCACCCGGTTGACCTGGACCCCGGACCGGATCTCCAGGTTCTCCCGGCCGCGAGCCTCGCCCAGGTACCCCATCGCCGTGGAGAACCGGTGGCTGCCGCGGCGGTTCGACGGCATCGGGCCGACGCCGCTGGCCTCCGGGTGGTTGTGGTCCTCGATGGCGGGGAAGCCGGCCTTGAGGCAGGCGTCCTGGAACACCTGCTGCACCGGGGCCAGCTCGTCGCCCTTGAACCGCCGGATCGGGATGGGGCCGCCCTTGCCGTGGTACTCGTTGTCGAAGTCCAGGTCGTCCTCGAGCCGCTTGTAGAACGGCAGCACCTCGTCCCAGGCCCAGGCCGGGTTGCCCATCTCGGCCCACTCGTTGAAGTTCACCGGATTGCCGCGCAGCGCGATGGTCGCGCCGACCGCAGAGGACCCGCCGGTGACCTTCCCGCGCGGGTAGATGATCCGCCGCCGGTCGGTGATCTCGGCCTGGAAGTGCCAGTCGTGGATGTCCATCGACATCGCGCTGCCGTTGAGCAGGTCGGATGGCGTGTCGGCGACCGTGGCGAAGTCAGGGCCTGCCTCCAGCAGCAGGACCTTGCGGTGGGGATCCTCGCTCAGCCGGGCGGCCAGCGCGGCTCCGGCGGAGCCGGACCCGACCACGAGATAATCGATTCCGTGCATCATCGGCGTCCTTCGGTACGTGGAGGGTTGGCGATCCTGTCGGCTGACCCACAGGAGTGGATGCGCTTCCATTGCAGACGTGCTCGGGACCCGCCACGAGCATCACACCGGGCTCCGCCCGTCGCTTCTCCGCCGTTGCTCACCGGCCCCCGGCGTTCCTGGGGGCGTGTTCCATCAGGAGGCCGTCGCTGGGCCGTCTGGGCCGGCGACGCGGGCGTCTCAGGAGCGCGGGGAGCGCCGCCGCCGGGCCCGGGCGAGGGAGGTGGCCGTCGCCTCGTACTCGTCGCCCGCGCCGACCATCAGCGAGCGCAGTTGCGCCTCGAAGCACACGTCGGCGTCGTACGGGTCGATCAGGTAGCCGCCGAGTTCGAGGCTGACCAGCCCGTGCAGGGCGATCCACATGTTCTGCGCGACCAGCAGCGGGTCGCCGGCGCGGAACCGGCCCTGCTCGGTGGCCCGGGCCACCGCGTCCACCAGTGGCTGGAGGGTGTACTTGCCGTGCTGCCGGTCGCCGTCGGCGAGGGCGAACCCGCCGAGTGCCGCGCTGCCGAACATGACCTGGTAGAGCTGCGGGTGGTCGAGCGAGTTGGCCCGGTACGCGTACCCGAGGGCCATCACGTCGGCGACCGCGTCGGGGGTGGCCCGCACGGTCGACATCCGTCGGTGCAGCCGCGCGAAGCCCTCGTGCACCATCGCCCGGACCAGGTTGTCCATGCCGCCGAAGTGCGTGTAAACGGCCGTGGTCGAGGTGCCCACAGCGGCGGCGAGGCGGCGCGTGGTGAGGCCGGCGGCGCCCTCCTCGGCCAGCAGTCGGGCTGCGGCCTCCAGCAGGGTGGTGGCCAACTGAGGGTCGATCCGGCGCGGGCTCACGTTGACATGATCTCACGCCCGGCGTACCTTCGATGAAGTAACGCTGTTACGTAACTGCGATATCCCAAAAGATCGCGCCAGCTCGTGGAGGCCCCAATGAGCGTCGTCGCCCTCGCCCCCCAGACCCTGCCCCAGCACGACAGCCGGCGCCCCGTCGCCGCCGAGGCGACCGAGCTCGACCTGGCGGTCACCGGCCGGCTGCCCGCCGAGCTGAACGGCTGCTTCGTCCGGATCGGGCCGAACCCGATGGCCGGCGACCGGCCCGGCCACGCCCTGGTCGGCGACGGCATGGCGCACGGGGTGCGCCTGCGCGAGGGCCGCGCGCTGTGGTATCGCAACCGGTGGATCCGCACCGACCGCACCACCCGCGCCCTGGGCGAGCTCGCCCTGCCCGGCCCGCGGCACGGGCTGTCCGACAACGCCAACGCCAACGTCATCCGGCACGGCGGGCGCATCCTCGCCCTCGGCGAGGCGGGGGTGCTGCCCGTCGAGCTCGACGACGAGCTGGACTCCGTGGCCCGGATCGACTTCGACGCCACCCTGCCGCACGGCTTCGCCGCGCACGCCGAGTGCGACCCGGTCACCGGAGAGCTGTTCGCCGTCGCCTACTACCACGAGCTGCCGTACGTCGAGCACCTCGTGCTGACCCCCGAGGGGCGGGTGCGCCGCAGCGAGCGGATCGAGGTGTCCGGCCCGCCCCTGATGCACTCGCTGGCGCTGACCGACCGGCACTCGGTGCTGTTCGACCTGCCGGTCACCTTCAACCCGGCGCTGGCCCGGGCGGGCTCGCGCTTCCCGTACGCGTGGTCGCCGCAGCGGCCGGCCCGGCTCGGGCTGCTCCCGCGCGAGGGACGCGGCGCCGACGTGCGCTGGTTCGAGGTCGACCCCTGCTACGTCTTCCACCCCGTCAACGCCTACGAGGTCGACGACCGGTGCGTGGTCGACGTGGTGCGCTACGACCGCGTCTTCGACCGCGACCTGCACGCCCCGGGCGAGTCCGCCCCGACCCTGTGGCGGTGGACGCTGGACCTGACCCGGGGCACCGTCGGCGCCGAGCAGCTCGACGACATCCCGCAGGAGTTCCCCCGCATCGACGACCGCCGCAAGACGATGCCGCACCGGTACGCCTACACCGTGGCCATGCAGTCCGGGGCCGGGGTGCTGGGCGGCTCGGCGCTGCTGCGCCACGACATGGTGCGCCGGGAGGTCGCGGTGCACGACTTCGGGCCGCACCGCGAGGCGGGGGAGGCGGTGTTCGTCCCGCGCGGGCCGCTGTCCGCAGAGGACGACGGCTGGCTGCTGACCTACGTCTACGACGGCCGGACCGACCGCAGCGACCTCGTCGTGCTCGACGCGGGCGACTTCGCCGGCCCGCCGGTCGCCGTCGTGCACCTGCCGGGCCGGGTGCCCAGCGGGTTCCACGCCAACTGGCTGGTGTCCTGAGTGGTCACTCGGCGGCGCCGGGAACAGGCAGATTGCCGACAGCAACTGGGCAATCTGGAGGAACCGTGGAACAGGATAGGCGGTTAGCTTCGCGGCAAGCCGCTGTCCCCGTTCCCACGGGTCGTACGGCGGACTCCCTCGCGTTTTCACGGAAGGTGCCTAAAGATGACCCAACCCCTTACCGCCGCTCCGTCGTCCGGGCTGCTCGCGCGGCTCAACGGAGCCCATCACAAGGCGGCCCTGAACGGCTTCCTCATCATCGTGCTGGCGCACTGGGCCGAGCACCTGGTCCAGGCGTACCAGATCTGGGTGCTCGGCACGCCACGGCCGCAGGCGCGCGGGGTGCTGGGCCAGTTCTATCCCTGGCTGGTCTCCTCCGAGTGGCTGCACTACGGCTACGCCATCGTGATGCTGGTCTTCCTCTTCGCGCTGCGCCGCGGTTTCGTCGGCCGCGCCCACACCTGGTGGGTGGTGGCGCTGGCCATCCAGTTCTGGCACCACATCGAGCACTTCATGCTGCTGTGGCAGGTGCAGAGCGGCACCATGTTCTTCGGCCAGAAGGTGCCGACCAGCATCCTTCAGCTGGTGCTGCCGCGGGTCGAGCTGCACCTGTTCTACAACTCGATCGTGTTCATCCCGATGGTGGTCGCGATGTACCTGCACCTGCGGCCGAACCGGCGCGAGCAGGAGCTGATGACGTGCAGCTGCATCGTGCACCGCGTCTCCAGCCAGTCCGTCGTGCCCCATGCCGCGTGAGCTGAGCCTCCCGTCCGGCGGCCGTCGACGGGCGGCCGTCGCGGCCGTGGTCGCGGCGGTCGCCGGGCTGCTCGCGCTCACCCCCGGCGCGGCTCGGGCCGACGGCGGCCTGGTCTCCGCCGGCCCCTCGGCCGGCGCGGTGCTCACCGCCGCGCCGGCCGAGGTGACCCTGGACTTCGACGCCGGCGTCGACGAGGGGCAGTCACACGTCGCGGTGCTCGACGTCGAGAGCCGGACGGTCACCGACGGCGAGCCGACCAAGGCCGGCTCCACGCGGCTGCGGCTGCCGGTGAGCATCGGCGCCGCCGGCGACTACACGATCGCGTACCACGTCACCTTCACCGACGGGTCGACCGCGACCGGGGCGCACCGGTTCAGCGTGGGCACCGGCGTCGCGCCGGCCCCGCTGGACGACGCGGCCCGCCAGGCCGGCGAGAAAGTGGTGGTCGGGCACGGGCACGGCATCGACGGATTCAGCGCCTTCCTGCTGGTCATCGACGGCGCGGTGCTGGCCGTGGCCCTCGCCCTGCTGTGGCTGCGTCCGCGCGGCGGGCGGGCCGCGTCCCTGCGCCTCGACCCGCAGACCTGACGGGCGGCCCGACGTGACGGCACCCGGGGCAACGGAAAGCGGCGCCGACGACATCCGTCGGCGCCGCTCGTGCCCGCGGTCAGGGGACGGGGAAGAACGCGCGCACGAACTTCTCCCACCCGCGTTCACCGATCATCGCCCGCATCTTCGGCAGCAGTCGTGGCGGCATGCCGAGCCGGTAGCGGATGCGCGGGTTCGGGGTGGAGACCGCCGTCTCGAGGACCTTGGCGACGTTCTCCGCCCGGACCGCGATCTTGCCGCGCAGCGGCGGGTTGTCGCTGAGCCGGTACGCCTGGTGCCAGTCGACGAAGTGCTCCCAGAAGTCCCGGTACAGCGCGGGGTTCTCGTGCGAGTCCATGCCCAGGTCGGAGACGCTGTCGGGAACGAAGCCACCGAGGATGGGCGCCGGCTGGAGCACCACCACCTTGATGCCGAAGGGAGCCACCTCGAGGCGCAGCGAGTCGCTGATGGCCTCCAGCGCGTGCTTGGTGGCCTGGTAGTAGCCCCGGCCGGGGGTGGCGAACATGCCGAAGATGGACGACATCATGATCACCCGCCCGCCGCCCTGCTCGCGCATGCCGGGCAGGACCATCTGGGTGAGCCGGCACAGCCCGAAGACGTTCGTCTCGAACTGGGCGCGGACCTGGTCCATCGGGGTCTCGCCGATGGTGCCGTTGAGGCTGTACGCGGCGTTGTTGATGAGGGTGCCGACCGCACCGTGCTCGTCGGTGATCCGCTTGACCGCCGCGGCCATCGACTCCTCGTCGTTGACGTCGAGATAGAGCACCGTGATGCCCTCGTCGGCCAGGTCGGCCAGGGCCTCCAGGTTGCGCCCGGTGGCGTAGACCGGCCAGCCGGCCCGGTGCAACCGCAACGCGGTCGCCTTGCCGCTGCCCGAGGACATGCCGGTGCCCGACGAGGCGCCGGTCAGCAGGATTGCGCGTGACTGGGTCATGATGAGATCCCTTCCCGGCCGGGAGTCACTCGTCGGACAGCCGCGCGATGCGGCTGCGGTCGACGGAGGAGCCCAGACCGGTGGCGTCGACCAACCGGTTGATGAACGCGAACAGGCAGGCGCAGAAGACCGCCTCCAGCATCTCGGCGTCGCTCCAGCCGGCGGCGGCGGCCTTCGCCCAGTCCGCGTCGGTGATCTTGTACGCGCCGGTGCTCACCTTCGTCACCAGCTGCATGAGCGGCATGGTGCGCTCGTCGACCGGCAACTCCTCGGCGGTGTTCGCGTCCGACACCGCCTCCAGCAGTTCGTCGCTGCCGCCGAACTGGCTGAGGAACCAGCTGTGCGTCCCGACGCAGTATGGGCAGCCGTTGAGCTTGGACGTCCAGGCCGAGATCAGTTCCTTGATGTGTCGGGGGAGCGTGTCACCACCGAAGACGCCGCCGTATCCGGCGAGCACCACCGCGAGCAGCCGCGGATTGGTGGAGGTGAGCCGGAACATGTCGGGCACGAACGGCAGCCCGGTGACCGCCTTGATTTCTTCGTAGAGTTCGGCGGTGCGTCCCTCCGCCTGATCCTCGTCAATCATCGGGACTCTGACTCCCGGTTGTTTCGTCGTCGTTTCCATGAGCCTTCTCCTCGTTGCTCGGGCGACGTCGGGCCGGCCGCGCGACATTGCGCCCCGCAACGAAGTGGGAGCGCTGTCGGCACCGGCCGCAGCCATCTCCGACGGGGCTGCGGGGCGACACGGAAACGCCGACGACGGCGGTCGGGCAGCGATTCCGCTGGCCCATGATGGCACGTCTCCGCAGGTCCGAGGCTCTCCCAGGTTGCCTACTGCAGCCGTCCCCGGATGAACCGACGGCGCGGTTCGACCGCACTGAGTACTGGATGAAGGCACTTTTCGCCGATAGCCTGTATTCAATTCACAGAGATGGATGAGGTACGTGATGCCGGCAAGTGTGCTGCGACCGGTGCTGGGCGCGCTCGGGTTGACGCAGATCCGATACGTCGACGCGGTGCGTCGGGGTCGGGCGAGTGGCCTGGTGGCCGAGGTGTACAAGCAGGTGGAGAGGGACTTCGGCGTGCTCGCGCCGCCGGTGGCCCTGCATGCGCCGGCTCCCGAGGTGCTGGCTGCCGCGTGGATGCTGCTCCGGGAAACGCTGGTCGTTCCCGGCGCCGCCCCGCGGGCGGCCAAGGAGGCGGTGGCCACCGCGGTCTCGTTGGGCAACGCCTGCCCGTACTGCGCGACCATCCACAACAACGCGCTGGACCTGCTCGGCGGCGGCGCCGGCCCCGACAGGCCCACCCGACCAGGCCCGGAAGGTGACGTCGGTGCGGCGGCGCTGGAGGAGGTCGTCGCCTGGGCGATGCCCGCGGACGGGCGGACCCGGCCGGACCGGCCGCCGTTCCCCGCGGCCCAGATGCCGGAGCTGGCCGGGGTGGCGGTGCTGCTGCACTACCTCAATCGGGTGGTGAACGTGTTCCTGCGCGACGTGCCGCTGCCACCGGGGGTGCCTGAGGTCGCCCTGCCCATGGTGCTGCGGGTGCTCGGCCGGGCGATGATGAGCGCGTCGCGGCGCCCGCACGATCCGGGCAGGTCCCTGGACCTGCTGCCGGCCGCGCCGCTGCCGGCAGACCTGTCCTGGGCGGCCGGCAGCCCGGCGATCGCGGAGGCGTTCGGCCGGGCCTGCGCCGCGATCGACGAGGCGGGACGCCGCTCGGTGCCCGAGGCGGTTCGCGACCTGGTGCTGGTCAACCTGGTCGGCTGGCGCGGCGGTCCGCGGGGGATCAGCCGGGACTGGGTGGAGGAGCTCGTCGGTGGGCTGTCCGAGAAGCAGCGCCCCGTCGGCCGGCTGGCCCTGCTGGTGGCCTTCGCCTCCTACCAGGTGGACCCGGGGGTCTTGCGTAGCTGCCGGCTGGTCGGCGCGGACGACCAGACGCTGGTCGAGATCTGTTCCTGGGCGGCGATGGCGGCGGCCCGGTGGCTGGGTGGCCAGCTCCCGGCCCCGCACTGATCATGTCCGGACACGACGCGCATCGGCGAACAATTCGGATAATCGCTGCGACTGTCAGATTAAGTCACGTCGCTGCGAGTAAGAACGTTGAAAACTACCGTATTTATTGATCTCCATGCATGGTATCGTCCTAACCCATCCGGACCACTTAGGACACTTACAGTAAGGACGGTTCGAGAGGTTTCGGCCCGCACTTACGCTAGCCGACCACACCGGTGAACTGGCGATTCTCCACAGTTTTCACCGGATGATCGAACACCTGTTCCGATACGGCGCGACGACGAAGTCGTGGCGACCCTGGGCAGGACCACGCCGCCGGTCGTGGGGACAGCCCCACGACCGGCGCCCGGCGCGCGGGCACGTCGTGTCAGGATGCGGCCGGAGTGTCTCCAACGTGTTCACCGAATGGAGTTGATTCGCCGTGCACAACGCCGTCGAAAGAGCCATCACGATCATGTGGGATCGTTACCACGAACCGCTGTCGCTCGACGCAATGGCCGATTCAGCCTTTCTCAGCCGCTTTTACTTCTCCCGGCTCTTCCGGTCCAAGACGGGCACCTCGCCAGGCCGTTTCCTGACCGCGATCCGGCTCTACAAGGCCAAGAACCTGCTGCTCGAGACGGACATGAGCGTCACCGACATCGCCTACGCGGTCGGCTACAACAGCCTGGGCACCTTCATCAGCCGGTTCACCCGCAGCGTGGGCATCTCGCCGGCCCGGTACCGGTGGCTGGCCGAGCACGGCATCCCGCAGCTGGCCCGCACCCGCACGGCCGGCCCGCGCCGCCGCGCCAGCATCGGCGGACGCCTCGTCCTGCCCCAGGTGGACGTGCCGGTCAAGGTGTACGTCGGCATCTTCGACAGCCCCATCGTGCAGGGCCTGCCGGCCTCCTGCGACATCCTGGAGGCCTCTGGCGAGTACATGCTGCGTGACGTGCCGGAGGGGGAGTGGTACCTGCGCGCCGCGGCGATCGCGCTCGACGACATCGCGGCCCGGCCGTCCATGCGCCGGCCCCTGGCGGTCGGCTCCCACGACGTGCTGACCGTCGCCGTCGGCGACGAACTCACGGTGGATCTGGAGCTGCACCACACCGGGGTGTTCGACCTGCCCATCCTGATCGCGCTGCCCGAACTGGACAGCAGCGCACCCGGCGGCCGGACCCGGCACGGCTTCGCCCGCAACGACCGGCGCGCCACCCGGTCGTCGCGGATGCTGCACGGGGCCAAGTCGTGACCGCAGCCACCGGGCGGCGGCGACCCCGCACCCGGGGCCACGGACCGGGCGGCGGCGTCGCCACCGGGGGATGAGGGCGCGGGCCGCGCGGGACCCGGCAACGAGCCCTGAAAGACCTCCCAGGGGGAGGGGAGCAGGCCGGTGGGACGGGGGCACCGGTCGGCCGGGACGCCGACCGGCGCGCACGTCGCAACCGGCGTTCAGCGTGCGGTTTCGGCGCCGGCAGAATCCGGCACCCGGAACGGCCCCCAGGTGAACGCCGGCAGCCAGCGCCCCGGATCCGCGCTCCACCACAGCGACCGGATCTGCGCCGTGGTGCGGCGACCGGCCAGCGACAGATAGACCTCGTACCACGGGCCGGACATCTCGACCGCAGGCTCGCCCGTTCCCGCCACGCGCCGCCCGTGCTCGGTCTCGACCGCCAGCGGCGGCAGGCCGTGGCCGTCGAGCGAGGCGGAGAGCCCCGTCAGCAGGACACCCGAGGCCACCGGCAGCGCCGGGTGGTCGACCGGCGGCGGCACGCCCAGCGCCTGACGCAGATCCAGCTCGTGGGTGAACGCGTCCATGACCAGGATGTGCCGGTCCATCGAACCCGGTCCGGCGAGGAACTCCTCCACCGGCCCGCTCAACCGCTCCCACTCGTCGAACAGCTCCGGCATCCCTCCCGCGGGCACCGGCCCGGGGGCGGACCCGGTGGCCCGGCCGTGCACCCGCGCGCAGATCTCCACCAGATGCGCGACGAGATCCCGGACCGTCCATCCCGGACAGTTGGCCACCGGCCACGCGTCGGCCTCCGGAGGCGCCTGGGCCAGCAGGGCCGCCGTGGTCTCCCGGACCTGGCGGTAGGCCGCGACGGCGCGGGCCTCGGACGAGGGGGTGGGGTGCGGTTCTGCGACGGTCATGGTCGTGCCTCCTTCCGCGGCGCTGCCGCGGCTCGAACGGACCCCGCCGCGGGCGCGGCGGGCTCGGCAGGTGCGGCGGCTCGGCCGGCCTGCGCCGCCGTGAGCCGCCCCGTACGCTGCAGCCAGCGCACGGTGTCGGCGAGCGTCTCGGTGAACGGCCGGGGCTCGGGCCCCGCCGACCGCGCCGCGTCCTCCGGGCGGGCGTCGCAGGCGCAGACGTAGCAGGCGCCGTACTCGGCCGGGATGTGCCACGGCCACACCCGCTGCACCACGTCGGTGGCGTAGGCGAAGGGCAGCATCGCCCGGGCCGGCAGGAACAATGTGGGCAGCCGCCGGCCGGTCACCTCGCGCACGGCCCGCACGTAGTCGCGGGTGCGCAGGTAGCGGCCCGGGCCGAGGTGCCGGTCGCCGACCTCGCCCGGCCCGGTGGCCAGCTCCGCGAGCAGCGCCGCCGTGTCCCGCACGTCGCCGACCGGGAAGCCACCGGTGGGCCACATCGGCATCAGGCCGCGCAGCACGTTGCGCAGCCGGGCGTTCTGGTCGCCGAGCTTCGGGTCGTCCGGGCCCAGCAGGGCGGGCGGATAGGTGATCACCACCGGGTCACCGTGCGCCTGGTGCTGCCGGGCGACCCGCTCCGCGGCGGCCTTGCTCGCCAGGTAGGTCTCCCGGGCCGCGCTCGGCGGCGACTGCGGGCCCACCGTCCCGGCCGGGGACGGCAGCAGCGCGCCG
This sequence comes from Micromonospora rubida, assembly GCF_009908295.1. Classification (GTDB taxonomy): domain Bacteria; phylum Actinomycetota; class Actinomycetes; order Mycobacteriales; family Micromonosporaceae; genus Micromonospora; species Micromonospora rubida. The sequence continues at coordinate 148,293 of NZ_JAAALO010000001.1, read as the reverse complement.
AACGTCGACACGTGCACCGAGCGCCCCACCCCGAGCCGGCGGGCCGCCCCCAGCACCACCTCCGTGCCGCGCACGTTGGTGCGCCGGGTGGCCGCGTGCCACCGGCTGTCGAACGAGTAGACCGAGGCGGCGTGCACCAGCGCGTCGACGCCGCGGACGGCCCGGGCCACCGCCGTCTCGTCGGTGACGTCGCCGTCCGCGACCTGCACGGCATCGCTCGGCACCGACAGCGGCGACAGGGCCGGGGCGACCCGGTCGGGGTCGCGGGCCAGCACCCGCACCCGGTGTCCGGCTGCGGCGAGCGCCGCCACCGTGTGCGCGCCGACGAAGCCCGTACCGCCCGTCACGAGTACCAACATCGCGAGTTCCTCTCCGCCCGCGACCGGTGTGGGACGCGCGGCGCGTCGCGGCTGCCGGGCCTGGCGGGCGGCTCGATCGTGCCCCGCCCGGCGGCGGCGAACTACTCCCAGCGTGCCGTTGTCCTGGCCATTCCACCGCAGGTCAGAGGGCAATTGGGAAGTGGTGTCGGGCGCCGCTCGGCCGGGAGGATTGGGCAGTTGGATCGTCAATCCTGGATGAATGGGAGCAGCAGGTGGCCGGCACCATCAGGGCGCTCAGGCGCCGCGTCCTCACCCCCGACGTCAAGGAGACCCTCGTCTCCACCCGGGGGTTCCACGACAAGGGGCCGGAGGCCCGCACCATCCTGGAGACGGTCGGTTCGTCGTTCCTGACCGGGCTCTCCTCGGCAGCCGGCGCCCGCCGGGTGACCGACGTCGACACCGACCTCGCCGAGCTGCCCACCCGGTTCCAGGGGTTCGCCTACGAGGGTGCGGCCATGGGCTTCGCGCTGGTCGACGCGCTGATGCCGGGCACCCCTCGGCGCAGCGCCGAGTTCCTCGCCGGCACCGGCGACCGGCACATCTACATGGCCTACGTCGGGTTCGGCTGGGCGCTCGCCCGACTGCCGAAGTTCCTGTGGCGGCGGGCCCTGGCGGCCGCCACCGATCCGTTGCTGCGCTGGCTCGTGCACGACGGCTACGGCTTCCACCAGGCGTACTTCCACACCGACGAGTACGTGCACGGCCGGCGCGCGGTGACCGACTTCCCGTGGCCGTCCGAGGGCCCGACCTCGTACGCCGCCCGCGCCATCGACCAGGGCATCGGTCGGGCCACCTGGTTCGTCGCCGGGTGCGACCCGAAGCTCGCGGCCGACCTCATCGACCGGTTCGAGCCTGCGCGGCACCAGGACCTCTACAGCGGCGCCGGCCTCGCGGCGACGTACGCGGGCGGCTGCACCGAGGACGAACTGCGGCTGTTCCTGACCCGGGCGGGCGAGCACGCCCCGTTCGTCGCCCAGGCCTCCGCGTTCGCGGCGCAGGCCCGGATCCGGGCCGGGCTGCTGGTGCCGCACACGGAGCTGGCGGCCCGGGTGTTCTGCCGGACCTCCGCCGCCGAGGCGGGCCGGATCACCGACGAGCTGGTACCCGCCGGCCCGGCGGCCGACGGCCTGCCCGCCTACGAGGTGTGGCGGCGTGCCGTGGCCGAGCGGTTCCGGGTCGGCGCGAGGGTGCAGCCGTGACCGCCGTCGCCGACCGGGGTCGGCTGCGCCCGCCGGGGCCGTCGCCCTGGACGGCGCCGGTGCTGCTCGGGCGGATGGCCCGCAACCGGCTGGACGTCATGCGGGCGGTCTCCGCCCGGCACGGCGACGCGGTCCGGCTGCCGCTGGGGCCGAAGACGCTCTACTTCTTCAACCACCCCGACCACGCCAAGTACGTGCTGGCCGAGAACCCCGGCAACTACCACAAGGGGATCGGGCTGGTGCACGCCCGTCGCACCCTCGGCGACGGCCTGCTGACCAGCGAGGGTGAGCTGTGGACCAAGCAGCGCAAGGTGATCCAGCCGGTGTTCCAGGCACGCCGCATCGCCCGCCAGGCCGACGCGGTCGCCGAGGAGGCGGTGCGGATGGCCGCCCGGCTGCAACGCGCGGCCGGCGGCGGGCCGGTCGACATCCGGCACGAGATGACCGAGCTGACCCTCGGCGTGCTGGGCCGGACCCTGCTCGACGCCGACCTCAGCGAGTTCGGCGGGCTCGGCGAGGCCTTCGAGGCGGTCCAGGACCAGGCGATCTTCGAGATGATGTCGCTGAGCACCGTGCCGACCTGGGTGCCGTTGCCCCGGCAGCTGCGCTTCCGCCGGGCCCGCGCCGAGCTCCAGGAGATCGTCGACCGGCTGGTGGCGCACCGGCGGGCGCAGCCCGGCGGCACCGAGGGCCGCGACGACGTGGTGTCCCGCCTGATCGAGTCGACGGGCCGGGAGACCGACCCGGGGGTGGCCCGGCAGCGGATGCGCGACGAGCTGGTCACCCTGCTGCTGGCCGGGCACGAGACTACCGCCAGCACCCTCACCTGGGCCTTCTACCTGCTCGACCAGCACCATGAGGTGTGGGAGCGGATGCACGCCGAGGCCGTCGAGGTGCTCGGCGACCGGAACCCGGTGTACGAGGACCTGCACCGGCTGCGGTACACCGCGATGGTGGTCGACGAGGTGATGCGGATGTACCCACCCGTGTGGCTGCTGCCGCGCGTCGCCCAGGCCGACGACAACGTGGGCGGGTGGCACGTGCCCGCCGGCGCCGACCTGGTGCTGTGCCCGTACACCCTGCACCGGCACCCGGAGTTCTGGCCCGACCCGGACCGCTTCGACCCGGACCGCTTCGACCCGGACCGGCGCACCGACCGACCGCGGTACGCCTACATCCCGTTCGGCGCCGGCCCGCGCTTCTGCGTCGGCAACAACCTCGGGCTGATGGAGGCGGTGTTCGTCCTCGCCTGCGTGGCCCGCCAGCTACGCCTGACACTGAGCCCCGGCTACCAGGTGGTGCCGGAGCCGATGCTGACCCTGCGGGTGCGGGGCGGCCTGCCGATGCACGTCCACGAGGCCTGACCCGTCCGACCCGTCGATCCAGGCGCAACCGGTGCTTCCCGCCGGTTGCGCCTCGTCGTGTCCGCCCGGGGGCCGGGCCGCCCGACCTCGACAGCCGCAGGGCACCCACATCACGGATGGCTCCGCTGTCGTTCCGGAGGCGTACCGTTGCGGACGGTGACGTCGCCGGTGGTAGTGGTCGGCGGCCCACCACCCAGACCGCCACATTGCCTGGGGAGTTCTCATGCCAGCACGCGTCCGTATCCTCGTGGCTCCACGATTCCCCGCCGAATTGGCCCGGCTGCGCCGCCAGCGCGGCATGTCGCTGCGCGACCTGGCCCGGCGCGTCTACTACAGCAAAAGCTACCTGCATGATCTTGAGGTCGGCCGAACGCCGCCGACCAGCGACGTCGCGGGCCGCCTCGACACCGCCTTGCAGGCCGGTGGGCAGCTCGCCGCGATGGTCATCGAGACGCCGACCGTGACCACACCCGACGACAACCAGCGGATCGCGCACGTGATCGCCCAGCCCACCGACCTGGACGCGGTGACCGTCCGTCTCCTCGCCGACGTGCTGGCCGCGCAACGTCGCCTCGATGACGCGGTGGCCGCGCCGCTGATGCTGCCGTCGGCCGTTCCGCAGTGGCGTACCGTGCAGGAACTCGCCGCGCAGGCCGGGGGCCCGCACGCCCCCGAGTTGCACACAGTGGCCGCGGAGTGGACGCAGTTGTTGTGTTCTCCAGAATCCGGGTGTCTCAGGAGACGCTTCGGGGCTGTCCGTCATCGGGCCTGGTTGGGTCGGAGCCGGCAGGGCGTTGATCCGTCGGCGGCGAGCATGCGAGCACCTACCGATGACAGATGTCGCCGTACTGGTTCCGCTACAGAGTCAGGCACGCCGACGTACGAAGATCCGCATACCGCAGCAGCCGCGTGCCTGTTTGCCACCCGCCCACCGGTCCGCCGCGCCACCGTTTACGCTCGGTCACCAGCACGCAATCGGCCGACGCCGGATCGTGGCATGACAGGACGATCATCCGGGAAACCGTGCGGCCGAGGACATCCGACTGCGTGCCGACGGCAAGGGTGATCTGGGGCACTTCCCGTGCCGGGGCGGAATCGACCGTCCGGCGGACCGGTTTCGTGCGGAGAGTGGCCATCATGTCGGGGAGGGACTTTCGTGCGTGCTATCCGAATCGATCGTTTCGGCGGGATCGACACGTTGCGGGTCGACGAGGTTCCCGAGGTCGAGCCGGGAGACGGCGAGGTGTTGATCCGCGCGATCGCGACCAGCATCAACCCGGTCGACGACAAGACGCGGGAAGGCGCTATCGGCGAAGGGACGCCGCCGCTGCCAATGACGCTTGGCTGGGATCTGGCCGGTGTGGTGATCGACGGCGGCGCGAGCGGTCTGCGGACCGGGCAGCGGGTTATCGCGATGTCGCACCAACTGGGCACGGGCCGGGGAACATGGGCCGACAGTGTGGCGCTGCCCGCTGATTCGGTGGCACCGGCACCGGCGTCAGTCAGCCTCGTCGAGGCGGCCACCCTGCCATTGCCCGGGTTGACCGCCCTTCAGACGCTGGACTGGCTGGCCGTGTCGGCGGGTAAACGACTGCTCATCGCCGGAGCCGCCGGCGCGGTCGGAGGCCTGGCCCTGCAAATCGCCCGCGCACGAGGCGCGCGTGTGGACGCCCTGGTCTCCCGCGAAGTCCACCTCGACTTCGTCAGGGACCACGGCGCGGAGTTCGCCACCACCGACCCGACCACCCTGGCCGACCGCGGCTACGACGCGGTCTTCGACACCTTCGGCGCGTTCGTCACCGACGCCGTGGCCGACGGCGGCCGGTACGCCTCGATCGCCACCCAGGCCGGACCGGTCCCCGACCTGTCCGCGAGGAACGTGCGGACCACGGTCAACCAGGTCCGTGAGGACGGTGCCGGGCTGCGTGAACTCACCAGGTACGTCGACCAGGGTGCTGTGACGCTCCGCGTCGACTCCACGTTTTGGATCCACCGAATGCGTGCCGCGCACGAGCGTTTCGCACAGGGCGGTCTGAAGGGAAAGGTCGCCGTGGCCTTCTGACAACACCCGAACACCACCCCCACGGGATATGCGTAACCGGCCCGTCACCGCCCTGTTTTTCACCGGGCCAACTCTCCGAGACGCGCCACCAGTGCTGGTCCGTCGCCCGCGCCGACGTCCGCTCGTCGGCAGATCCGGAAGCCACTCGGACGGCTCGCCGTCACCCAACGTAATCGTTGAGTCGTCGGCGCCTCGCCGCCGAGGTGGAGCGCTGTCGATGAGGGGTCCGCGGTGGCCCGGCGGCAAGATCGCGCTTTCCAGGCATTTCGCGCCGGCGGGGTCGCTGTCGTCGAAGAGGCAGTGGTTCAGTTTGCCGAACCGCAGCGAGATGCGTGCCTTGCGGAGCAGGTCGTATTCGGTGCGGGCGTCGCCTTGGCGGGCGAGCGCGGTCTGCCGAATGGCGCGGAAGGTGCTGGACATCCGCTCGGCGGCCGGGCCGGAGCCGATGCTGTAGCCGGCGTGGTGTTCGTCGTAGAGCTCGCGCAGGTGGGTGAATCTGGCCTGATCGAGTGCCGTGTCCAGGAGCGCCGCCCAGGAGGTGTCGGTGGCGGCGTAGCCGGGGGTGCAGCGGTTGGCCAGTGCGCGGACAGCGACGTGCTTGAGTTGGATGCCAAGGGCGATCTCGGAGCTGGGCTCGGTGCCGGTGAGCATGGCCATGGTTTGCGGAACATGTGCGGTGCGACGTGGCCGTCGGGGATGGTCAGGCCGGTCGAGCTGCTGGTGTCGTTGATGTGGGCGATGAAGTTCGTGACGACGACGCCGCTGCGGAATCCGGAGTCGCTGGATCCGTCGCCGAGGCGGCCGGCCCGGTCGTTAACGCTGCCGAAGATCAGTTCTGGGTGGTTGGAGAGTTGCTCGGCGACCCGGATCGCTTCCGCGACAGGTTCGATGATCCACCAGTGCTCACGCGGCTGGTCGGGGTCGTGCTTGCGTTTGATCGAGGCGACGGCGGGCGCGCCGTAGAACTCGCCGAGTGCGCCGCGAGTGATCTCGCGGATCTCGGAGTCGCGCATCATGCTCAGCGCGGCGACGAAGCAGTAGCAGGCCGCCCGCAGCGCGATGGATTCGTCCAGCACGCCGCGGGGACACAGGCCGGGATGCCACGGACCGGTACTGCCGTTGAGCCGGCTGACGTGCGCGTAGCGGTCCAGCAGGCCACCGGGAACACCGCGGCCGGGATCAGCGCGCAGCGCCTCCTCGACATGGCGGCGGAGCGATGTTGCGGGTCCGGACGCTGGGCTCGTTGACATACTGGGCGACGTTGCGCGCGGGCCGGCCCGGCCAGGGGTCACGGGTGAGACCGCCGCCGGTGAGTACCGGGTCGAGCTGGTGCAGCAGCTTGACGACGATGACGAACGACACCAGCGTGCTGGGTGCGACGTTTCCCCGCTGATGTTCGATCCAGCCGCGGGCGTCGTCATCGCTCCAGCGACGAAGGTCCACCGGCAGACCTTTGGCCGCAGCCCATGCGGCCAGTCGGCGTAGCAGGACAGGCGGCGGACACCGACGGCCGGGTCGACCACGCGGGGTGCGTGGCCGCCCGGCCGTCGGTGGTCGGCCCGGTGGGTGCCCGGCCAACCCGGTCAGCCCTTGCCGACCTCGCGGAACCGGCCGCCGTGGAACAACAGCGCGTCGGTGCTGTCACCACGGCCGGTGCTGAGGACCGAGCCGAGGAAGATGGAGTGGTCGCCGCCGTCGTACACCGCCGCCAGCTTGCACTCCACCCAGGCCAAATTCCCGGTCACGATCGGCGCCCCGGTGTGCGGACCCGGCTCGCACCGCACCGTCTCGAACTCCCGCTCGTCGCGGGGCCTGCTGGAGCTGGCGAAGTACCGGGCCAGCCCTTCCTGGTCGGCGGCCAGGATGGACACCGCGAAGGTGCCCTGGGCCAGGACGGTGTCGTGCATGACCGCGCTGCGCTTCACGCACACCAGGACCATCGCCGGGTCCAGCGACACGGAGGTGAACGCGTTCGCGGTCATGCCGTGCGGCAGGTCCCGGCCCGACGTCACCACCGTCACGCCGGTGGCGAACATCCCCATCACCGCCCGCAGTTCGGCGTGGTTGGCCGCGTCGGGCGCCGGCATCGTCGCCGGGCCCGCAGTCGGGCGCTGGTCCGCTCTGGTCACGGCTCAGCCCTCCCCGACGCCTTCGAACACCCGCCGGCCACCCGCGGCGGGGGGCACCGCGTAGCGCGACAGGGCCGCGCGCAGCGGGTCCGGCACCCGGGTCGGCCGGGTGTCGGTGTTCGGGCCGCGCATGCACGCGATCCGCTGCCGACCCCGGGCCACCAGCTCCTCGAAGCCGTCACGCAGCCGCACGTAGTCGAACGCGAAGCCGATCTGGGTCTGCGTGAGGTCCTCCAGCCGCATCCGGATCGACAGCTCGTCGAACGCGGTGATCTCGGTGAAGAACTCGCACTCGCACTTGAGCGTGAACAGCTTCAGGTCGTCGCGGATGTCCGCCAGGACCTCCGGTGCCTCGTCCCGCAGGAACATCTCCCGGCACCGGCCCTGCCAGCGCATGTAGTTGACGTAATAGACGTTCCCGACGAGGTTGGTCTCCTCGAACCCCACCAGGTGCCGGTACTCGTAGTAGGACTCCATCTCACCTGCCTCCTTCCGCCAGCATCGTGAACACCACCGGGTCGCCGATGTCGTTGAGCGCGGTGACGAAGGTGGCGACCCGCGCCGCCCCCGACCGCAGGGCGACCCAGCCGGCCGTTCCGTTCGGCTCGGCCACCAGGTCGACCCGGGTGTGGCCGTTCTTGCGCAGGCACTCGACCGCGCCCCAGATCCGGGTGGCGGCGACCGACAGGTCCTCGCCCTGCTCCCGGGCCAGCAGCGTGGCCAGGGCGACCCCGTCCGGGCCGATCAGGCCCTCCCACTCCTCGGCGGAACGGGCCGCGGCCAGCTCCACGTCGCAGCCCACCGCCGCCGAGGCGCCGGCGACGGCGAAGGTGACCCCGGCGCCGTGCGAGGCGGAGATCCGGACGTCCCCGTCGACCTCCGGTTTGCCGTCGGGCCGGTAACGCACCGTCGTCTCCGCGCCCAACGCCCAGCTCACCGCCCGGGCGGTCTGCCGACGCCGGGCCGGCGTGCCGGTGGCGTCCGGGTCGTCGGGCCGTACGACGCAGCGCAGCTCGTCGGGCAGGAACGCGCCGGCCCGCCGCTCCAGGTACGGGCCGACCAGCGCCGGCAGCCACGGCCCGGTGCCGTCCTGCTTGCGTACGGCGTGCAGGCGCAGCCCCACCCACCGCTCGACGAGGTTGCCGTCACCGTCGCAGACGTCCACGTCGTAGTGGTAGGTGTCGCCCTGGCGCAGCCGCTCCACCGCGTGGATGGTGACGGTGTCCAGGGTGGCGGCGACCTTCGGGTCGGCCAGGTGCAGCCGCTCGATAGCCCCCGGCAGCAGGGTCGCGTCCGGGACGCAGCACTGCAACGCGTGCATCACCGTGTCCCGGGTGCCCGGGTCGCCGAGCACCAGGTCGCCGGGCCGGTACCGGGCGAACCACGCCTCGACCGGCCGGTTGGACACCCGCGCCGTGCAGCTCGTCGCCGCCAGGTCCAGGTAGCCCAGCAGGCGCTGGAACCGCCGTCCCTGGAACAGCACCGGGCCGTACAGGTCGCGGGCCGGGTCGATCGGCAACAGCCGCGCGGCGGCGGTCCCCGGCCGGGCCTCGACCCGCAGCGGCTGGTCCCAGCGCAGCCGGGCCCGGAAGTGGTCGGCCTGGAAGTTGGTGTCGCTGCTGCGCACCACCGCCTCGACCGCGCCGTCCGCCGCGGCGAGCACCGCGATCCGGATCGTGTTGCTGCCCGAGGGCGGCACCACGATCGGGCGCAGCAGCTCGACGTCCTCCAGCACCGGGGCCTCGGTGCGCCCGGTGAGCGCCGCCGCCGCCTGCGCCATCGCCTCCATGCCCAGTACGGCGGGGAAGAGCAGGTCCCCGTCGAGCAGGTGGTCGGGCAGGTAGAGGTCGTCGTCGGCGGTCAGGTCGGCGTCCACGACCAGCTCCACGCCCGGGTAGTGCACCTGCTGCCGGTCGACGAAGCGCAGCAGCGGCAGCTCGCGCCGCTCCAGCGTGACCGTGGACAGGCCGTCGGCGCGGCCCATCACCACCAGCGCCTGCGGCGTGGACGGGCTGGCCAGCACCTCCTTCAGCGTGGCGATGCCGGCCTCCACCGGGATCGGGGCGATGCCGTCACGGGTGAGGGCCTCCAGCACCCCGAGCCGCTCGCCCATGCCGGCGCCGGACCACACCGACCATTCCAGCGCCAGGCACCGGATGTGCGGGTAGTCCTCGCCGACCCGGCGGGTCAGGTCGGTCATCCAGTCGTTGGCCGTGGCGTAGTGCGCCTCGCCGCGCAGCCCCGCCCGGCCGATGATGCTGCCGAAGGTGACCAGCAGCCGCAGCGTGTGCGGGTCGGTCGCGGCGAGCACGGCCTCCAGCCCGTCGATCTTCGGCGCGAGGGTCCGCCGGAACGTCGCCTCGTCGAGGTTGGCCACCGTGGTCGGCTCGTTGCGGCCGGCGCCGTGCAGCACGCCGGTGACCGGGCCGAGCACCCGCTCGATGTCGTTGACGGCCGCCTTCACCTCGTCGAGGGCGGTGATGTCCGCCCGGGCGTAGTGGAAGCGCACCCCGGCGGCGGTGAGCCGTTCGAGGTTGGCCGCCAGTTCCGCGTCGGCCGCCGGGTCGGAGCGGCCGATCAGGCCGACCGCCGTCAGGGTGTCCCGCCCCAGAGCCAGGGCGCATTCGGCGGTGATGCCCTTGCCGCCCCCGGTGACCAGCAGCACGTCCTCCACCCCGAGGCCGGGCCCGCCGTTGGGCGGCAGGGGCGCCGGCCGCAGCACCGGCACGTACCGGTTGCCGTCGGCGTCGTAGTGGACCTCGCTGAATCCGGCGGTCGCCGCCACGTCGGCGACGAGCCGGGCCACCGTGGCCGCGACGTCGTCGGCGGACGGCTCGCCGGCCAGCGGCAGCGTGACCACCGTGGTGGTGATCTCCGGGTGCTCCTGGTGCAGCGTCTTGGCCAGGCCGGCCGCGTTGCGCCGGTCGCCCAGCGCCACGAACCGGACGGCGCCGCCCTGGGACACGGCGGCCCGGGCGGCCCGCAGCATCACCGGGATGTGCTCGGGTTGGCAGTCGCGTGGCAGGCACAGCAGCACCCCACCGCCGACCCGGGCCTGTTGCAGCGCCGTGCGCAGCGGCTCGGCGAGCGGGCTGTGCCCGGCCGTGAACGCCTGCCAGCCGCCCTCGACCGGGGCGTCGACCCGCGGACCGGCCTCGGTGGGCACCAGGTCCACCGCGAACGCCCGGACCCACGGGGCCACCCCGGCGATCGACCGTTCCGGCTCCTCCGCGCCGCCGCCACCGCCGGCCTCGTCGAGGATCTGCGCGATCTCCGCCACCGTGGCGGTGGCGTAGCTGGAGGTCAACGTCGGGGCGGTCACGTTGAGCTCCCGGGCGGCCTGGTTGACGATCTGCCCGACGGTGATCGAGCTGAGGTGCAGCTCGTCCAGCGGCCGGCTGTCCGGCCGTACGGCCTCCAGCGGCAGCTCCGCCCGCTCGGCGGCGAGCCGGCGCAGCAGCTCCAGGGTGTCGGCCGTCGCGCCGGGCCCGGAGACCGCGACCGACGAGCCGGCCGGCGACACCGCGCCGGCGGCCGGCTCGGTCCCGGTACGGGCCACCGCGAAGTCCCCGGCCGGCGCCGACTCGGCGGGGCTGGCGAAGAACCGCAGCGGCCGGCCCGGCTCCAGCGGCCGGGTGAACCGGTCCTGGAACAGCGCCGAGTGGTTCACCGTCGCGCCCGCCGCGTACGCGGCGCCGACCGCGCTGAGCAGGCCCGCCAGCGACAGGCTGTCGGTCTCCAGCGAGATCGTCGGCACCTCCGGGGCGATGTCCGCGGCCAGGCCGCGCAGCACCCGACCCGGACCGACCTCCAGCAGCAGGTCGGCGTCGTCGGCCAGGCGGCGCACCGCCTGGGTGAACCGCACCGGGTCCAGCACCTGCCGGCGCAGCAGGTCGGGCACGTCGGTGTCGGCCGGCAGCACGTCCCCGGTGACCGTGGAGACCATCCCACCGGACAGCGGGGCGAAGGGCAGGCCGCCCAGGTGCTCGGCGAACGCGACCGCGGCCGGGGCCACGGCCTCCGAGTGGAAGGCGTGCGACACCGCGATCCGGGTCCAGAACAGCCCGGACCGCTCGGCCAACGCGCCGACCTGCTCCACCGCCGCGACCGGGCCGGAGACCACGGTCTGCTGCGGGCTGTTGTAGCCGGCGATGACCACCGGCGTGCCGACCAGCAGCGGCTCCACCACCTCGGGGGCGGCGGAGATGCTGGCCATCGTGCCGTCGCCGGCGCTGGCGTCGGCCATGATCCGGCCACGCGCCCCGGCGGTGGCGATCAGCGTCGCCTCGTCCATGGCACCGGCCCAGTGCAGCGCGGTCAGTTCGCCGAGGCTGTGCCCGGCGGCCCCGACCGCCCGCACCCCGAGCATCGACAGCACCCGCAGGCCGGCGACCGACGCGGTCACGATCCGCGGCTGCGCCACCGCCGTGGCCACCAGGTCCGCGCCGGGCGGCGGCTGGTGGGCCTGGTACAAAGCGTCGACCTCCTCGAACCGCCGGCGCAGCGCGCCGCCGTCGGCCCGCCGACCCGCGCCCTGGCCGGGGAACAGGAACCCGATCCGGGGGGCGGAACCGGTCGTGCCGAGGAAGACGCCCCCGGCCGCGTCGATCACCCGCTGCTCGCCGGAGTCGACCAGCTCGACGAGCCGCTCCAGGCGCTGTCGCGCCTGCTCGGGCGACGCGACGACCACCGCGGCCCGCACCGGCCGGTCGGCCAGCTTCCCGGCCAGGACCGCGGCCAGGTCGCCCAGTTCGGCGTACGACAGCCGGCCGACCCACGGTGCCAGGTCCGACAGCCGCGAGCCCAGTTCCTCCGGGGTGCGCGCGTCGAACATCAGCAGCTCGGTGTCCTGCCGGGAGCGCACCAGCGCGGTCGTCGACGCCCCGATCCGGGTCCGCCGGCCGTTCTCCGCGCTCTCGAGCACCACGTGGGCGTTGATGCCGCCGAAGCCCATCGAGGACACCGCCGCCCGGACCGGCTTGTCCGCCGGCCACAGCTCCGCCGTCGCGGGCACCCGCACGGCGGGCCGTTCCACGTCGAGCACCGGGTGCGGGTCGACGTGCCCGGTGGCCGGCGGGATGACCTGCTGGCGTACCGCGAGGATCGCCTTGAGCAGCCCGGCGACCCCGGCGGCGGCCTTGGTGTGGCCGAAGTTGCCCTTCACGGTGCTGATCGCGGCGGGCGCGCCCGCCGGGTCGGCCTCCTGTCGGGCCTCGGTGAACGCCGTCAGCTCGGTGGCGTCGCCGACGGCGGTGCCGGTGCCGTGGCCCTCCAGGTAGGCGACCGAGTCGATGCCGTAGCCGGCCCGCTCGTACGCCCGGCGGATGGCCAGCCGGTGCCCGCTGGCCTCGGGCCGGGTGATGCCGCCCTTGCCGTCGGAGGAGTAGCCCCAGCCGGCGATGACGGCGTGCCGGCGCAGCCCGCGCGCCACGGCGTCGGAGTCGCGCATCAGCACCAGCATGCCGCAGCCCTCGCCCGGCCAGAACCCGTTGGAGTTGCGGTCGTACACCCGCATCTCCCCGGTGGCCAGCGCCCCGGTCTTGGCGAAGCCGATCACCTCGAACGGGTCGATGCTCAGGTCCACCCCGCCGGCCACGGCGGCGTCGAGGTCGCCGTTGGCCAGGGCGTTGCAGGCGGTGGAGACCGACAGCAGCGACGACGAGCAGGCGCCGTCGACGGTGTAGCCGCCGCCCTTGAAGTCGAAGTGGTTGCACACCCGCCCGGCGATGGTGTTGGCCAGGCCGCCGGCCAGGGTGTCCTCGTCGATCGGCGGGAAGGGCGCCTTGTAGCGCGGCTCCAGCTCGTCGAGGAACGTGCCGACCTCGGTGTCGCCCCAGCCCTGCTCGCGCAGCGCCGCCCCGACCGTGCGCCGCACGTACGGCCAGCGCAGCCGCAGCAGGTTGGCCCGGCTGAACTCGCCGGTGAGGGTGTTGCCGATGACCACACCGGTGGTGGCCAGCGGCAGCCCCTCGCCGTCGGGGAAGCCGGCGTCCTCCAGCGCCCGGGCGACGGTGTCCAGGGCCAGCCAGTGCGTCATGTCGGTGGACCGGAAGGTGCTTCCGGCGATCTTGTACCGGACCCGGTCGAACTCGAAGCCCTCGATCACGGCGGCCTTGGCCGAGTAGAACCGGTCGGGCGCGGTTGGGTCGGGGGAGTAGTAGTCCTCGGAGTTCATCCGCTCGTCGGGCAGCCGGCGGAACGCCCGGCGGCCGGTGAGCACGTTCTCCCACAGCTGGTTGGGGTTCTCGGCGTCGGGATATCGGCAGGCGATCCCGACGACCGCGATGCGTTCGCTCATTCCTGCTCCTCGCTTCGTCCGTCGACCGCCCTGACGGGGTCGACCTGGTCGGCCGGCGCGTCGCGCCAGCCCGCGCGGCGCGTCCTGTCCCGCCGGATCACGCGATGCGCCTGGGGGCGCCGAGGGACAGCCCGGCCTGCTCCCGGGACTTCTTGCGCAGGCCCGCCACCCACCAGCCCAGCCCGCGGATGGCGCAGACCACGACCACCGCGAAGAAGAGCGTGTAGACGACGTTGAACAGCATCAGCACGCCGTAGACCATGGCCACCGAGGAGCCGAACATGAACTGGTTCATCGGCTTGGCCGGGGTGGTGCCCGGGTCGGTGATCATGTAGTTGGTGAACAGCACGAACGCCACACCGGTCATCACGCCGAGGGCGGAGAACAGGGCGACGTCCCAGATCCAGTGCCGGATGAACGCCTGGATGGCGAAGCCGCCGAGCCAGCCCACGATCAGCGGCACCTTGCGGGTCAGCAGCGCGTTGATCACGGTGCCGGCGGTGACGATGATGATCGGGATCATCACCCGGAAGTAGGTGTTGGCGTTCTCCGTGAACTCGTACGGCGGGGCGATGGAGATCCAGGAGCCGAAGCAGACCAGCGCCATGGTGATGCCGAAGTTCGACGGGTTCATGTAGTGCCGCATCCGGCCGTAGACCGGGGCCTGCAGGACGTACTTGCCGGTGACGCCGATGATCACGGCGAACGCGATCGGCAGGAACATGTCGTTGGCGTAGAGGAGCATGTTGCAGGCCAGCGCGGTGATGTGCGAGGGCAGCAGGAACTCGTACACCCGGCGGCCGCCGCCGCCGAGGAACCGGGGGGTCTCCTTCTTGGCCCAGGCCCGGATCAGCTCGAAGGTGATCTCGGCGGCGTAGGCGGTGAGCACCGCGAAGATGGGCCACAGCCACGGCTGCTCGAAGCCGAGCAGCGTGTAGCCGAAGATGTTGAAGACACTGATGGACAGGGCGAAGTTGCGCAGGGCCAGGTAGCGGCGGTCGGGCTCCGGTTTGGCCGGGGCGGGGACGACGGGGGCCGCGGGGGCGGTGTTGATGCTGGGGGGCGGGGCGATCGTGGTCATCGGTTCGGAACCTCCTCGACGCGGTCGGTCAGCACGAGGGTGTGCGTTCCGGCGGTGAACTGCTGGCTGGTGCTGTGCTGCTGGCCGCCCAGGTCGCGCCAGCGCAGGTCGACGGTGACCGGGCCACTGCTGTTGCCGAGGCCGAAGTGGACCTCGAAGCTCCGCTTGCCGGCGTGGCCGCTGCCGCCGTCGAGCTGGGAGATCTGCTTGCGGCCGTCCGGCGTGGTCACCGTGACGGTCGCGCCGTACGCCGGGGTGCAGAGCATCTGGCCCGCAGGGGCGCCGACTGCCGGCCGGTACAGCCGCAGGTTCAGGAAGTTGCCCTTGCTGGGCGCCTCGTTGACGTAGAACGCCGGCGGGCCCCACTGCCGGGCCACCGCGAGGTCCAGCGCCCCGATGCCCCGGGTGTCCGCGGTGGCGACACCACGGGTGGGGATCGGGACGTCCAGCCCGATCTCCTTGGTGATGTTGGCGAACTCGCCGCTGGCCGTGCGGGCGAAGAACGCCAACGGCTGGTGGCCGGCGATGTCGTCACCGGGCTGCATGTTCGGCCACATGGCCGGGTTGGACAGCAGGTCGTCGTTCATCATGGCCATCTCCTGCAGCCACGGCCACCGGTTGATGTCGCCCTTGACGAAGCCGAGCGTCTGGACGACCTCCAGGTCGCCGCTGTTGAGGAAGTCGCCGAACTTGACGTCCCAGCCCCAGCCGCTCCAGGCCATGCCCAGCGGCCGGGCCTCCTGGGTGAACGGTGCGATGCCCTTGCCGAGCTTGGTGAGCATGTCGCCCTCGTTGCGGGCCCTGTTGATCCAGACGAAGTTGCTCTCCTCCAGGCCCCAGGCCGTGGTGATGTTGGAGACCATCATGTCGAAGTTGCCGTTGCGGTCCAGGTCGCCGAAGTCGATGCCCATGCCCTTGAACGAGCCGTTGCCGAGCACGAACGACTTGGGCGTGGTGGGGGTGCGCTCCCCGATCGCCGCCTTGAACTTGATCCGGCCGGGAGAGGAGATGTTGTGCAGCAGGTGGTTGTGGCCGAAGTCGTTGGCGGCGTAGACGTCCGGCAGCCCCCGCCCGGTCAGGTCGGCCGCCGCCAGGCCCAGCGTCCAGCCGGTGGACTTCTTGAACGGGACCGCCCCGCGCTCCGCCACGAAGCTCACCGAGGGGTTGTCGCCGGTGGTCGCGGAGTGCCAGCGCAGCACGTGGAGGCCGCCGCCGTTGGTGGCACTGGACAGGGTGTCGTTCATCTCGACGTTGTCCTGGCCCCGCGTGTTGAGCACGTCGGACTCGGGGAAGTAGTTCCCGATGATCACATCCGGTTTGCCGTCGCCGTCGAGGTCACTGACCAGGGAGGCGTTGGTGTGCCACTTGGGCCCGTGGTAGCGGCCGTCCGGCGAGCTCTGCGGCAGCAGCTCCTGGCGCTGGTACGTCGCGTTGGACACCGTCGTGGCGCCGGCCTTGCGCAGGAACATGATCGGCACCCGGCCCCAGTAGGTGACCATCAGGTCCATCCGGCCGTCGAGGTTGTAGTCGCCCGGTACGCAGGCCATCGGCGCCATGGTGTCGTCGATCGGCAGCGGCGCCGCGTCGAGGAGGAACGGCGTGAACTGGTCCTCCTTCGGCGCGGTGGGCGCGTAGGTGACCACCACCTGGTTGGTGCGCACGTCCACGAAGCACAGGCTGTTGGCCCGGCCGTGGTCGGTGAGGTCGTTGAGCGCGATGCTCGCGCCGACCGACGAGATCCAGGCCCGGATCTTGTGGTACGTCGGGTTGACGTCCCGGCTCGTTCTCTTGGGCAGCTTGTCGTAGCCGTCCGGGTAGGCGATGGGCTGCTCGGTGAAGCGGTATCGTGTGGCGGCCTCGTCGGCGCCGGCGACGGACACTCGGGCGTCGATGATGAAAAAGAGCGAGGCCGCGAGCAGAATCGCGACTATTCCGGGACTGAGCGAGCGTGCGCGTTGACCCAGCACGGTAAGGTCTCCTTACGACAGAGCCATCGACTTCTGTCAAAGCCGATGGCGTGAACAGGGCAGGCGGCGTCGCCGCAACGATGTTCCACGGTCGGTGCCGTGGGCGGCGCGCGGTAGGGAATGGGAAATTGTCGCCTGGCGGCACGGGTCTGCCGGCGCGTCGGAACCGGCCGGTAGAGCCGGCCGTTTTTGCCGACGTGGCGAATGCGATTTCTGGGGTGCCTGGTTTCCTCCTGCGGCGGGCGGGGAAAGTGGATTAGGGCGACCGGATCGGGCCCAGGTTCATCGTGCGACTTCATCGTGCGACGGTGGCCCCGGACTGCGCTTCTTTCACATTGCTCCCGACGTCTTCCCAGCATGTCGCCGTTTGGTTCGCGTTTAGCGGGCGGTTTGACGCGCCGGATCCCTTTAGGTCAATCTCGTCGTGTTGACCCGCTGTGTCCACCCCGGGAGCCGAAGACGGCAATATGGCGACTAACTGTGGACCGCGCGGTGGCTAGCGTGGGTGGCGGCGCTGCCCGGGCGCGCTGTCTTCGGGGATTACCCCGCCCGGGACCCCGCGAAGAGAGGAAGCCGCCGTGTCTGTCGAGGGATTCTGGAAGGTGGCCGTGGCCACCCCGTTCGGCACCCGCCGCACCGAGCTGGAGCTGTTCAGCAAGGACGGTGTCCTACAGGGAATCTCGCGGGGTGAGAAGGAGACGCTCACCCTGAACGACCTCCAGCTGGAGGGCAACCGCCTGTCGTGGTACCAGTCCATCAAAAGGCCGATGCGGATGGACCTGGCCTTCGACGTGACGATCGACGGCGACGAGATGACCGGCACCGCCCGTGGTGGCCCGATGCCGGCCGCGAAGGTCAGCGGCCACCGCGAGCCGGCGGCCCAGCCGGCCTGAGCCGCCGCCCGCGTCGCCCGACCGCCCCCGGGGTCCACCCGTCGGGGGCGGTCGGCACCGGATCGGAACCCCCGCCGGGGTCGCGCTCCTCGGCCCTTCGGGTCCACGCTCCAACCCGGATATGTATTGACTTAAGTGCATTTATCATCAATGGTCATGGGTACTCGACGCGGGAGCACCCATGACCGAACTGCCAGAAGGCACCGAGCACCACCGTTACCTGATCATCGGCGGAGGTCCGGCCGGCCTACAGCTGAGCTACTACCTCCAGCAGGCCGGCAGCGACTACCTGACGCTGGAACGCGCGGCCAGCCCCGGCGAGTTCTTCCGCCGGTTCCCCCGGCACCGCCGGCTGATCTCCCTGAACAAGGTGCACACGACGAGCACCGACCCGGAGATCCGGCTGCGCTGGGACTGGAACTCGTTGCTGCACGAGCCGGCCGACCTGCCGTTCTCCGACTACAGCCGCGAATACTTCCCCTCCGCCGACGACCTGGTCCGCTACCTGGGCGACTTCGCCCGGCACCACCGGCTGGCCGTCCGCTACGACACCACCGTCGAACGGGTCGAGAAGACCGACGACGGCTTCCTCGTGCGGGCCGGCGGCCGGCTGCTGCACGCCGACTGCGTCGTGGTGGCCACCGGCTGGGGCCCCCCGAACGTCCCCGACGTGCGCGGCATCGAGCACGCGGTCGGCTACGAGGACATGAGCACCGACCCGGCCGACTACGCCGGCCAGCGGGTGCTCATCCTCGGCAAGGGCAACTCCGGCTTCGAGACCGCCTCGGCGATCCTCGGGCACGCTGCCATGATCCACCTGGCCAGTCCCCGGCCGATGCGGCTGGCCTGGAACACCAAGCACCCCGGCGACGTGCGGGGCCACCACGGCGCCGTCCTGGACAGCTACCAGTTCAAGACCCTGCACGCGGTGCTCGACTGCGTCATCGACGAGATCCGCCCGGTGGGCGACAGGTACGAGGTGCACCTGACCTACACCCATGCCGACGGCGAGACGGCCGTCATGGAGTACGAGACCGTGCTGCGCTGCACCGGCTTCGCCATGGACACCTCGATGTTCGCCGAGAACTGCCGCCCGGCGAGGGTGCCCAGCGGGCGGCTGCCGGCCACCCGGACCGACTGGCAGTCGGTCGACGTCGACGGGCTGTACTTCGCCGGCACGCTCGCCCAGGACCGCGACTTCAAGAAGGCGTCCTCGGCCTTCATCGACGGGTTCCGCTACAACCTGCGGACGCTCACCGCCCTGCTGCGCGAGCGGTACGAGGGCGCACCGCTGCCGTACGAGAAGGTGGAGGCCGACCCCGAGACGCTCACCGGGGTGGTGCTGGACCGGGTCAACTGGAGCTCGGCGCTGTGGACCCAGTTCGAGTTCCTCTGCGACGTCATCGTCGTCGACCCCGGCGCCGGCGGGGCCCGCCACTACCAGGACCTGCCCGAGGACCACGCGGTGCAGCGGTTCGGCGGCGAGAGCCACTACTACACGTTCTCGCTGCGCTGGGGCCGCGACGCGTACGTCGACGTGTTCGCCGTCGAGCGGCATCCGCAGCCCGACCGGGCCGCCGAGAGCGCCTTCATCCACCCCGTGGTGCGCCGGTACCGGGGCGGGGAGCTGGTCGAGGAGCTGCACCTGCTGGAGGACCTGCTGGCCGAGTGGCGCCGGCCGGACCGGCACGTGCAGCCCCTGCTCGACTTTTTCGCCGCGGACCTGGGGCGGTGACGCCTACCGGCGGACCATGACCTCCGACAGCGGCTTGCGGGTGAGGTCCGGGACGGTGACCCCGTCGGCCGGGTAGCCGACCGGCATCACCACGCAGGCGCGCTCCTCGGCCGGACGCTCGCAGATCTCGTTGAGGAACCGCATCGGGCTGGGGGTGTGGGTGAGCGTGGCCAGCCCGGACAGGTGCAGGGCGGTGATCAGCACGCCGACGGCGATGCCGACCGACTCCTTGACGTAGTAGGGCTTCGGGGTGTGCGGGCCCTGGTGGACCTCGAACACGACGATGACCACCGGGGCGGTCTCCAGGAACGGCTTCTGCCAGTCGGTGCCCATCGGCGCCACCGCGTTCAGCCAGTCGGCCGAGGCGCGTCGGGTGTAGAACTCGACCTCCTCGGCCTCGGCGGCCTCCCGCAGCCGACGCCTGCGCTCCGCGTCGGTGACCACCACGAAGCGCCAGGGTTGCAGGTTGGCGCCGCTGGGCGCCGTCGCGGCGGCCCGCACGGCCTCCTCGACGACGTCCAGCGGCACGGGTTCGGCCGAGAAGTGTCGCACCGACCGGCGGGCCGCCATCTGGTCGGCGAACGCCCGGGCGGTGCGGTTCATCAGCGTGGGTTCCAGCCTGTCCAGGTGGAACGGGGTGGTCGCGATCTGGTTCACGGAAGAGCCTCCATCGGCAGGTCGGGGGCCTCTCCAGCATTACCCACGGCACCCGCCGCTGGTTGCGCGGAATTGCCCAGATCGCCGAGCCGTGGACGGCACGGTTGATGGCAACGCGGCAGGGTCAGCCCGCGGTCTGCTCCGCCAGGTGGTCGACGACGTCGGCGAGCGTCCCGCCCCGGCGGGCCACCGACCGCTGGTGCCGCGCCCCGGTGCCGTCGGCCCCCAGCTGTTCCAACCATCCCGCGACGAGGTCGTGCTCGCCGTGGGCGCGCAGCACCGGCTCCACCATGTCCAGCAGGTCGCGGGCCAGCGCCGTCGCGGGCCGCAGCCGGCCCGTGCGCGGGTCCACGCCCTCGCCGTCCAGGCCGTCGCGGGCCGCCCGCCAGTAGGCCGCCCGCAGCAGCTCGCCGGCGACGTCCGGGGCCGGCTCGCCGGCCTGCACCGCCGCCGACAGGTGCACCACCAGCGCCCGCACCAGCGCCGCGTACCGCGCCGAGTCCTCGGCGGTGAGGGCGGAGTCGGCGACCCGGACCTCCAGGGTCGGGTGCCGCTCCGAGGGGCGTACGTCCCAGAAGATGGTGGCCCGGTCGACGAGGGCGCCGGTGTCCAGCAGCCGCTGCACCACCTCGTCGTAGTGCTCCGCCGAGTGGAACACCGGCGGCGGACCGGCCACCGGCCACCGCCCCCAGACGGTGGTGCGCCAGCTCGCGTACCCGGAATCGCGGCCGTCCCAGTACGGCGAGTTCGCGGTGAGGGTGAGCAGCAGCGGCAGGTACGTCCGCAGGTGGTTGCCGACCAGCACCGCCCGTTGCCGGCTCGGCATCTCCACGTGCACGTGCAGCGCGCACAGCGCCAGTTCGTCGTGCAGGCCCCGGTACGTCTCGTTGCCCCTGCTCTGGCGCGGGCCGACGGTCATCGGCGGCGGCACCGCCCCGGCGACGGGGGCGGTGCCGGTGGCCACCACCCGCAGCCCGGCCGTCCGCGCGCAGTCCGCGACGACCTTGCGGGCCTCGGCGAGCTGGGCGGCCAGCTCGCCGAGCGTGTCGCAGGCGTCGGTGCGGGTCTCCAGCTGCAGGGTGGTGATCTCCCCGGAGACCCGCTCCCCGAGCAGCGCGGACGCCGCCCCGACGACCTCGGCGGCCCGGGGCGCCGGGGCCCGGGTGACGGCGTCGACGACCAGGAACTCCTCCTCCACCCCGAAGCGTGGCGGCGGCGTGGGCTGACGCGTGGTGGGGGTCATGGTGCGGTCGTCCTCCCGCTCGCTGCGCCGGCGGCCACGGACGTGGACCGCCGGCGGATGGGCAGCGGCGCGGGGACCGGGCGGCGCGCCGTCTCGACGCACCATTATGGACGTCAAGCCCGCCCCTGGGGAGCAGCGACGCGCGTCAGAGGCGCGCGGGGACGCCCCGGCCCGCGGCGACGTGGCCCCGGCGGGGCTGCGCGAGCACGCCGGCGACCGTCGCGGCGAGCAGGGCGGCGCGGTCGGGCATCTGGGTGACGTCCACCCACTCGCTGCGGGCGTGTGACCCGCCGCCCACCCCGCCCAGGCCGTCCAGGGTGGCCACGCCCAGCGACCCGGTGAAGTTAGCGTCGGACGCCCCGGCGGCGTGCGCGGCCTCCAGCGGCGGCAGGCCCAGCTCCCGGCCCGCCCGCCGGGCGACCTCCAGCAGCGGCATCGCCACCGCCTCCTGCAGCGGGTACCGGTTGATCCCGCCGCCCACCACCAGCGCGGCGTCGGTCAGCCGGGGGGTCATCGCGTGGATCAACCGGTCCACCCGGTCGAGCTCCTCCCGGGTCCAGGCGCGCACGTCGACGCAGAACTTCGCCGACTCGGGCACCTGGTTGCTGATGCTGCCCGCGCTGAGCACCGTCGGCGTGACGCTGGTGCCCTCGGCGGCGAACGCCCGCACGGCCAGGACCTGGTGGGCCAGCTCCACGGCCGCGTTCACCCCCCGGTGCGGCTCCACGCCCGCGTGCGCGGCCCGGCCGCGTACGGTGATCTCGTACTTCGAGCCGCCCTTGCGGGCGACCTTGACCGCGCCCGTCTCCGTGGACGGCTCGCCCACCAGCACCGCCCGCGACCGCCGGGCCTGCTGCTCGATCAGCGGCCGGGACGTCGGCGATCCGCTCTCCTCGTCGCAGGTCAGCAGCACCCCCACCCGGGAGGTGTCGGGCAGCAGCGACAGGGCGGTGACCATCTGGACGATGCCGGCCTTCATGTCGCACACCCCGGGGCCGGTGGCGATGCCGTCGGCGAGCGCGAAGGGCCAGTCCCGCACGGTCCCCTCCGACCACACCGTGTCGTAGTGCCCGAGCAGCAGCACCCGCTGGTCCTCTGCCGGCCAGAGCAGGTGCGGCAGCCCGTCGCGCACCACCCGCACGGCGGGGCGGCCCAGCACCGGGTTGATCCAGCTCTCCAGCAGGTCGGCGCAGGCGTGCAGATGCCGTACCTCCCCGGGTGGGGATTCCTGGTGCACGAGTTGGCGAAGTCGGTCCACCAGGGCCCCGGACTGTGCCAGGGCCCCCTGCCGTATGTCCATTGTGTCGACCATGGAGCCGATCGTGGCAGTGCCCCGTACGCAGCGGCAATACGCGTCCGTGCCCTGCTCGTGGCGCTCCGTGTCGGCCCAGGTGTCGGCCCCGTAAACGGCACTTTGGGAGAGATCGCGGTCCGCGTCGCCGGCCCGAACGGGGCACGCTGGAAGAAGCGGACGGGCCGCCGGGCCGGCACCATGCGCAGCAGGACCGCGTAGCCGCCGGCCGCGGCCTGTCACGCCGAGGAGAGCATGTGGCACACATCGATCTGGGTCTGGACGAGGCTGAATACCCGGGGATCACCGGGCTCATGCGCTACCGGCCGGAGACCGCCGTCGCGCTCAACGCGCTGGCCGAGGCGCTGCTGCACGCGCCGCACCCGACCCTCACGGCCGGGGAGCGGGAGCTGATCGCGGCGTACGTCTCCGGGCTCAACGACTGCACGTTCTGCTGCTCGTCGCACTCCGCGTTCGCCGCCGCCCAGCTCGACGGCGGCATGCCGCTGGTGCGGCAGGTCCGGGCGGACCTGGACGCGGCCGAGGTGTCGGCGAAGCTGCGCGGCCTGCTGCGGATCGCGGGGGCGGTGCAGGAGAGTGGGCAGAAGGTGAGCGCGGAGCTGGTCGACGCGGCCCGCGCTGAGGGCGCCACCGATCTGGAGATCCACGACGCGGTGCTGATCGCCGGCGCGTTCTGCATGTTCAACCGCTACGTCGACGGGCTCGGCACCCGGCTGCCCGAGGACCCGGTCGCCTACGAGGAGACCGCGCAGCGGATCAAGACCGGCGGGTACGTCGGCTCGGCCTGACCGGCGCGGGCACCGGCGGGCGCGGGGACGCGCCCGCCGGCACGGCGGGGCGCTATCGCGCGTTGTACGGCATGGTGGGGAACCAGCCGTAGTCGAACATCGCGGGCAGCCGCACGTCCCAGTAGACGACCATGAACACGCCCAGCGCGATCAGCAGCGCCCCGGTCACCGCGGCCGTGCGGGCGGGGCTGCCGGACAGCCACTGGATGAACCGGCCCCGGGTGGCCACGATGATCAGCGCGAACAGCGCGGCGACGATGGCGATGTTGCCGAGCGACTGGAGCACGAACGCGCCCGCGCCGTAGAGCGGGTTCCCGGTGTCCACCGCCCAGTGGAACAGCTTGTTGAACAGCGGGTACGGCCGGCCGATGAGGAACCCGCCGACCAGCGCGCCGAGCACCACCACCCGGGCGACGGGGCGGTGCGCGAACGGGTCGGGCAGCGTCCCGAGCGCGGCCAGCCCGAGGTAGACGAAGGCGAGCCCGATCACGCCGAAGACGACCATCGACTGGATCAGGCGCACCGGCAGCCCGCCGACCGTGTCGGTGGACAACTGCGGCAGCCGGTCGCCGAGCAGCACGCCGACGAAGCCGTACACCGCGGAGACCGCCACCATCCCCACGGTGAGCCAGCCGACCGGCCGCAGCAGGCCGCGCAGCCCGGCCCGGGTGGCCCCGGCGCCGCCGGCCTGGCTCATCGGGCCGACCGCGGCGGCCATGGCGATGTTGCACGCCGTGAACGTGCCGGCCAGGCCGGAGACGAACGCGAACACCAGGCCCGCGACGGTGCCACCGATGGCGGTGGCCTTCGCGTCGTGGCCCAGCAGGGTGTTGGCGACGTTGTCACCGATCACGTGGTCGACGAACTCGTACGACCACAGCACCGCGAGCAGGACTCCCGCCGCGACACCGCCCAGGACGATCCGCCCGCGCGCCCGCGGGTGGGTGTGCGCGGCGAGGTGGACCGCGCCCGCGCTTCCGGTGACAGTCATGGATGGATTATGGGGACCGATCTGCCCGTTGACTTCTTCAGAATTGCCGAATTCGCGCCGGGCCCGACGGCGGCAGGACAGCAACCTCGAACAAGTCTCCACCGCGCCCCGTCCTCCATGGTGGACGTATGTCGGTCACCCCGCACCAGTGGCGCCGCGTCCGAACCTCCGTGCCCGTCGTCCTGGGGCGGCTGCTCGACCTCGTCGAGGACGCCCCGCCCGACCGGGCCGCCACCGCGCACTGGACGGTGGCCGACACCCTGGCCCACCTGTGCGGCGTCGCCGCGATGGGCCTGTCCCTCGTCCGGGGCTCCCCGCCCGACCTTCCGGTGCCCGGCCTGCTCGAACTGCGCCGCCGCACCACCGTCGACACCGTCTCGGTGATGAACGCCGAGGTGCTGCGGCAGTTCACCGAGCGGCGCCTGCCGGTGCTGGCCGACCGGCTGCGCGCCGACGTCGAGGAGGTGCTGCGGGCGGTCGGGGAGACCGGGCCGGAGCACGAGGTGTCCTGGCTGGGCGGCGCCCGGCTGCCGGTCACCGGAGTGCTGGCCCACCTGCTCAACGAGCTGAACATCCACTCCTGGGACATCGCCCGGGCGCTTGGGAGACGCTGGGTCATCGACCCCGCCGACGCCGCTCTCTTCGTCGACCTGTTCCTGGTCGACATGACCCGCCGCAGCTACGGCCGGCTGCTGGACCGCGACGCCCCGGCGCGTCCGGGACGGATCTCGGTGAACTTCCGGCACCGCTTCGGCCCGGAGGTGACCCTGGCCCTGGTCGACGGCCGGGTGTCGGTGGAACCGCCGGACCCGCGCCCGGACGTCCGGCTCTCCTTCGACCCGGCCACCTTCACCCTGATGCTGTTCGGGCGGGTGCACCGGGTGCGCGCGGTGCTCGCCCGAAAGTTGTCCGTCGGGGGGCGGCGGCCCTGGTTGCTGCCCGTCTTCCTGCGGACCATGCGGATGCCGTCCTGAGCCGAGGCCGTGGCGCCCCCGGATCCGGCTCCGGGGCACCCCCGCAATACAGAAGAAGTGCCCGCGCGGCGGCCGGTGCGACCGTGAGGGGGACAAGGTCCATGGACCGGAGAGCCTTCCCAAGGAGGAACTGGTGACGATCACCGAAATCCCCACCCGCGAGGAGATCCTGCGCCGCGTGGCCAAAGCCGAGCCGGTGCTCCGGGAGCACGTGGCGTGGTCGGAGGAGAACCGCCGCCTGCACGAGGCGACGGTCGAGGCGATGGCCGAGGCGGGCATCTTCCGGATGCGGGTGCCCAAGCGGTACGGCGGCTACGAGTGCGACGGCGCCACCCTGGTCGAGGTCGGCGCGGCGCTGGGCCGCATCGACGGCTCCGTGGCCTGGGTGGCGATGGTGAACTGGATCCCCACCTACCTGGTCTGCATGTTCCCCGACGAGGTGCAGGACGAGGTCTTCTCGACCCCGGACGTGCGGGTCTGCGGCACCAACGCCCCCAAGGGCACGATGGTCCCGGTCGAGGGCGGCTACCTCCTCAACGGCCGGTGGCCATTCGTCAGCGGCGCGCACCACGCGCACTGGATGGAGGCCGCGGCGGTGATCCTGCGCGACGGCGCCGAGCCGGAGCCGGTCATGACCATGGTCCCGATGTCGGACATGGAGCTGGTCGACGACTGGCACACCACCGGGCTGCGCGGCTCCGGCAGCATCACCACCGTGGCCACGGACGTCTTCCTCCCGGCCGAGCGGGTCATCCCGCTGGGGGCCGCGCTCGGTCCGGAGACCCTGTCCGAGACCAACCGGAACATTCCCATCTACTCCACCCCGGCCACCCTGGTCGCCGCCGTCTCCGGCGCCGGCATGCTCGCCGGCCTGGCCAAGGCGGCCTGGGACAGCTTCTTCGAGCGGCTGCCCGACCGGAAGATCATCTACACCGAGTACCCGAGCCAGGCCGAGGCCCCGCTGACCCACCTGCGGGTCGGCTCCGCCGCCCACAAGATCGACCAGGCGTTGTTCCACGCCCGGCGGATCGCCGAGGTCGTCGACCACAAGGCGTTCAGCGGCGAGGCGTGGACCGTCGAGGAGCGGGTCCGGGCGCGCGCCGACCAGGGCGAGGCGGCCCGCCTGGCCAAGGAGGTCGCCGACATCTTCCAGATGGCCAGCGGCGGCACCTCCATCTACAGCGACGTGCCGATCCAGCGCATCGTGCGGGACGTCACCTCCGCCGCGCTGCACGGCCTCGTCGTCCCGGACGTCAACACCGAGCTGTACGGCCGGGTGCTGTGCGGGCTGGAGCCCAACACCCTCTACCTGTGACGCCTCGCGTCGCGGGGCTCTCCCACCGCCCCTGGTGGGGGAGCCCCGGGCGCCTGCGTCCGGACCGGGCGGGGGCCGCCGCCGTCAGGGTATGGCGGTGGGGAGGACGTCACGGGCGGCCAGCGCCGCGACTGCGGCGGCGACGGCGGGCACGGTTCGGCGTACCCCATCTCATGCCGTCAGTCTCCCCGGGGTCGCCGGGTTTCGCACGGCCGGCGAGTCCCGTCCGCCCGGGACGCCGGCCCGGCGACGCATCTGCGAATACTTGGTCGGTATGAACGCCGCAGATGCAGGGAACCGGTGAGCTATCGGGCCGCATCTGCGGCACGGTAGAGTGCCCTCGTGACGATGTTTCGGATCGGCGAGGCGGCCGAGCTTCTCGGCGTCAGCACCGACACGGTGCGGCGCTGGGTCGACGCCGGCCGCCTCGTCGCCACCCGCGACGAGCACGGCCACCGGGCGCTCGACGGCGTCGACCTGGCCGCGTTCGTCCGCGCCGCTGCCGCCGCGCCCGAGCGCCACGCCGAGCTGTCGTCGGCCCGCAACCGGCTACGCGGCATCGTCACCGCCGTGGTGAAGGACGCCGTGATGGCCCAGGTCGACATCCAGGCCGGGCCGTTCCGGATCGTGTCGCTGATGAGCCGCGAGGCGGTCGACGACCTGGGCCTCCAGGTCGGCTCGGTCGCCGTCGCGGTGATCAAGTCGACCACGGTCGTGGTGGAACGGCCGGCCCCGCACCCCCCGCGAGGAAGGACCGGCCCGTGACCGCACGGAGGAAGGACCGGCCCGTGACCGCACGCGGGAACCCGGGGACCCGTCGGGCCTGCGCCGCGCTGGTCGGGGCGGTCGCGCTGGCCCTCGCCGCCACCGGCTGCGCCGGCGGGGCCGACCCGTCCGCAGACGGCGACGGGGTGCGTGGCCCGGTCACCGTCTTCGCGGCGGCGTCGCTGACCGAGTCGTTCACCCGGCTGGGCGCCGAGTTCGAGGCCGCCCACCCGGGCACGACGGTCACCTTCAGCTTCGCCGGCAGCTCCGCCCTGGCCACCCAGGTCAACCAGGGCGCACCCGCCGACGTGTTCGCCGCCGCGTCTCCGGCCACCATGCGTACGGTCACCGACGCCGGCAACGCCGACGGCCCCCCGGTCGTCTTCGCCCGCAATCAGCTCGTCATCGCCGTGCCGCAGGGCAACCCGCGGTCCGTGGCCGGGCTCGCCGACCTGACCCGGCCCGGGACGAAGGTCGCGCTGTGCGCCCCGCAGGTGCCCTGCGGCGCGGCGGCCCGCACCGCCCTCGACGCCGCCGGCGTGCCGCTCACCCCGGTCACCCTCGAACAGGACGTCAAGGGCGCGCTGTCCAAGCTGCGCCTCGGCGAGGTCGACGCCGCGCTGGTGTACCGCACCGACGCCGCCGCGTCCGAGGTGGACGCCGTGGAGTTCCCCGAGTCCGCCGGGGCCGTCAACGACTACCCGATCGTCGTGCTCCGACAGGCCGGCAACCCGGCCGCCGCCCGGGAGTTCGTCGCGTACGTGCGGTCCGACCGGGGCCGCGCCGCGCTGACCGCCGCCGGGTTCCAGCCCCCACGGGCCTGACTTCGATGGTACGAGCCCGCCCGGCGACACCGCGCCGCCGAGTCCCCGGGCGGCGGATGCCCGTCGCCCTGTTCGTCCCGGCCGGGCTCGGGCTGATCTTCCTCGTGCTGCCCCTCGCCGGGCTGCTCGCCCGCGCCCCGTGGGCCACCCTGCCGCAGCGGCTGGCCGCGCCGGGGGTGCTCACCGCGCTGCGGCTTTCCCTGCTCACCGCCACGGTCGCCACGCTGGTCTGCGTCGTCCTCGGCGTACCCCTGGCGTGGCTGCTGGCCCGGGTGGAGTTCCCCGGCCGGCGGCTGGTCCGGGCGCTGGTCACCGTGCCGCTGGTGCTGCCGCCGGTGGTCGGCGGCGTCGCCCTGCTGCTGGTGTTCGGTCGGCGGGGCCTGCTCGGCGGCTGGCTCGACGCCACCTTCGGGATCACCCTGCCGTTCACCACCGCCGGCGTCGTCCTCGCCGAGGCGTTCGTGGCCATGCCGTTCCTGGTCATCGCCGTCGAGGGCGCGCTGCGCGGCGCCGACGTCCGGTACGAGGAGGCCGCCGCCACCCTCGGGGCCGGCCGGTGGACCACCTTCACGCACGTCACCCTGCCGCTGGTCGCCCCCGGCGTGGCCGCCGGGGCGATGCTGTGCTGGGCCCGCGCCCTCGGCGAGTTCGGCGCCACCATCACCTTCGCCGGCAACTTCCCGGGCCGCACCCAGACCATGCCCCTGGCCGTGTACCTGGCCCTGGAGACCGACCTGGAGGCCGCGATCGTGCTCAGCCTCGTCCTGCTCACCGTCTCCGTGGCCATCCTCGCCGGGCTGCGCGACAAGTGGACAGCCGGCCCGTGACCGCCGCCGCGGCGTCTGGCGGGGCGGGCACCGGCGACCCCGGCCCGCCGCTGCTGGACGCCCACCTCGTCGCCGACCGGGGCGGCTTCCACCTCGACGTCGCCCTGCGGGTGCGCGCCGGGGAGGTGGTGGCGCTGCTCGGCCCCAACGGCGCCGGCAAGACCACCGCGCTGCGCGTGCTGGCCGGCCTGCACCCGCTGACCGCCGGCCACCTCACCCTCGCCGGGGCCGACCTCGACCGCCCCGACCGCCGGGCGTGGATTCCGCCGGAGCGCCGCCCGGTCGGCGTCGTCTTCCAGGACTACCTGCTCTTCCCGCACCTGAGCGCCCGGGACAACGTCGCCTTCGGCCCGCGCCGACGCGGCGCCGACCGGCGGGCCGCCCGGGCCGTCGCCGACGCCTGGCTGGCCCGGGTCGGCCTCGCCGAGCACGCCCGGCGCCGGCCCCGGCAGCTCTCCGGCGGGCAGGCGCAGCGGGTCGCGCTGGCCCGCGCCCTCGCCGTCGATCCCACCCTGCTGCTGCTCGACGAGCCGCTCGCCGCCCTCGACGCCCGCACCCGCCTGGACACCCGCGCCGAGCTGCACCGCCACCTCGCCGCCCACCCGGGCGCGGCCGTGCTGGTCACCCACGACCCCCTCGACGCGCTGGTGCTCGCCGACCGGCTGGTCATCGTGGAGGACGGGCGGGTCGTCCAGACCGGCGACGCGGCCACCGTCACCGCCCGCCCCCGCACCGACTACGTCGCCCGCCTGGTCGGGCTGAACCTGCACCGGGGCCACGCCGACGGCCACCAGGTCCGGGTCGGCGGGCTGACCCTCACCGCCGCCGACAGCGTGGCCGGCGAGGCGTTCGTGGCGTTCCCGCCGGCCGCCGTGGTGCTGCACCCCGCCCGGCCCGACGGCAGCCCCCGCAACACCTGGGAAGCCACCGTCGCCGGGGTGCAGCGGCACGGCGACAACCTGCGCGTCCAGCTCGACGGGCCGCTGCCCGTCGTCGCCGACGTCACCCCGGCCGCCGCCGCGCAGTTGCGGCTGGTCCCGGGCCTGGCGGTGTGGGCGGCGGTCAGGGCCGCCGAGACCCGCGCGTACCCGGTGGGTCGCTGACCTGCCGCTGACCCGGACACGCAACAGGACCGGGCCGGCCGGCCATAGTGGGTTGTGACGACTCAGGTACGGCCCACCGACTCCGACCTCTGGGTAAGTCGTGGTTCTCCGGCTTGGCGGGCCCCCGGGGATGTGCGCGCTGCCGACACCATCGGCCCGTGCCGGGGCGGTCTTCGCCGAGGCGGCCTACCCTCCGTTGGTCCCTGTGGAGCTGCCCCGTTTGTGCTACCGGTGGAGCGGGCGCGTGGACGGGGCAGCTCCACAGGGGCCGAAGGACAGGTCCCCGACCGGGTGCGGGGCGCATTCGTCAGGCCGCCGCCCGGCTGCCCGGCATGCGGGGCGGCGTGGGGCGGCCGACGTCCCCGGAACACTCGCGGGGGAGGGGACACAGCGCAGGACCGGTCAGACCGAGGCCCTGGCCAAGTAGCCCGGCCGGCAGCCAGCGCGGCTGGAAACTACGGCCACCCCACCGGGCCCTGGTCGAGCGGCCGGGCCCGGCGGGGCCGGACCGTCGCCGAGGGAGGTACGCCTCGACGACGGTCCGGAGCCGGGTCAGCTAGCGGTGCAGGAAGGGGTGCCCGACGGCGGGGTGCCGGCACCCTGGAAGCCGAACTCGGTCGACTGCCCGGCGGTGAGCCGGCCGTTGTAGGCGACGTTGGCGAACCGGACCGTGCCGGTGGTGCCGCTGCCCTGCGCGTTCCACGCGTTGGTGACCGCGGTGCCCGACGGCAACGTGACGGTGGCCGCCCAGCCGTTGGTGCCGGACGAACCGGCCGTCACCCGGACCGTCGCCACGAAGCCCCCGGTCCAGGTCTGCAGGGACAGCGACGCCGTGCAGCCCGCGCCGGGCGGCGGGGTGGTCGGGGGAGTGGTGGTCGGCGGGACGGTGGTCGGCGGGGTACTGGTCGGCGGGGTGGTGCCGCCGTTCAGCGCGTCCAGCGTCGCGGTGTACGCGGCCTTCTTGTTGCCGTTGCCGTCGAACAGCAGCGGAGTGCCGCTGGCCCGCCACGAGTCGGTGTCCCGGATGCCCCACACCGAGATGCCGGTGCAGCGGGACACCGCGAGGCACGCCTTGACGACGGTCGCGTACGAGTTGGCCTGCGCCGTGCCGGAGCCCTCGATGTCCAGCTCGGTGATCTGCACGTCGAGGCCGAGGTTGGCGAACCGCTGCAGGTTCGCCTGGTAGTCGCCGGGCACCGGGGACGCGCTGTTGAAGTGGGACTGGAACCCGACGCAGTCGATCGGCACGCCCCGGGCCTTGAAGTCGGAGACCATCGCGTACACCGCGTTGGACTTCGCGTTCTGCCCGTCGGTGTTGTAGTCGTTGTAGCAGAGCTTCGCGCCCGGGTCGGCGGCGCGGGCGGTGCGGAACGCCACCTCGATCCAGTCGTTGCCGGTGCGCTGGAGGTTCGAGTCGCGCCGGGCGCCGTTGCCGCCGTCGGCGAACGCCTCGTTCACCACGTCCCAGGAGTGGATCTTTCCCTTGTAGTGGGTGGCGACCTGGGTGACGTGGTTGACCATCGCCGAGCGCAGCGCGCTGCCGCTGAGGTTCTGCGCCCAGCCGGGCTGCTGGAGGTGCCAGGCCAGCGCGTGGCCCCGGACCCGCATGCCGTTGGCCTGGGCGTGGCTGACGATGCGGTCGGCGTTGGTGTAGTTGAACTGGCCCTGGGACGGCTCGGTCGCGTCCCACTTCATCTCGTTCTCGGGGGTGACCATGTTGAACTCGCGGTTCAGGATCCCGACGTACGTGGAATCCGACAGCTTGTTCGCCGCCACCGCGGTGCCGAAGTAGCGGCCCTTCTCGGCCGCCGAGGTGGCGAGGGTGGTGCCGGCGCTGGCCGCGGTGGCCAGCGCCAGCACCATGCCGGCGGCCACCGTGCCGACGGCGGTGGAGACCAGCGCCGCGCGTCGGCCCGGTCGAACCCTGGCGCTTCCGCGGTCGCGTGCTGCTGAGCTGTTCATGCCTGACTGCCCTCCGGGGGATCGAAGTCGTCGCGCGGCCGACGACATCAGCGACTTTCGATACAGGTTATCGAGAAGTTTCGGAAAGCTCTAGTCCGACATTTGCCGGTCATGCGTGGCCAGCGACGCCGAAAGTTTCGGCTGTCCGTGCAGTTCTTGGGGTGAGCACCGCAGTTCGAACGTGTCGGCGCTTCGGCGGGCGCGTGCACACCGCTCGGTCCCGGTTCCGGTAAATACGTTGCGGGGTCCGGAACGGGCGGGCATGCTCGGTGATCGAGCGGCGGCGAACGCTGCCTGGACTAAGGAGGGCTGACGGATGGTCGTCACGGTGCTGCGGCATGTCCGCAACAGTCCCACCTCTTTGTTCAGGAGCACACCCGTTGTCTTCCGAGTACGAACTCTCTGATACCTACTCCGACCTCGACTCCCGCAGGTCCGATTTCACCGGTGCCGAGCCCCAACCAGATCCGGCCGACGCCTTCGTCTTCACGTTCCATTCGGTCGACGAGAAGCTGGGCCCGGATCAGCGGTGGTCGACCTGGCTGGACGTCGAGCGCGGCTCTCGCGGCCCAGAACCACGCCCCTCATGGGTCGTCACGGAACAGGCTGCGATCGATACCGAGCTCGGCGTCCTCAAAACCGGCAAGGAAGCCGACGTCTTCCTGCTCGAACGGGCCGTCGAAGCCATCGGCGACAACCCGGCGAAGTCCTCGCTGCTGGCCGCGAAACGGTACCGCACCGAGGAACACCGGTCCTTCCACCGCAGTACGTCGTACGTCGAAGGCCGCCGTACCCGCAACAGCCGCGACAGCCGGGCGATGGCGAAGAAGACCTCTCATGGCCGCAGTGTCGCGGCCGATCAGTGGGCGTACGCCGAATGGGACGCCCTCAACCGGTTGTGGAAGGCCGGCGTCCCGGTGCCGTATCCCGTGCAGGTGGACGGCACCGAGCTGCTGATGGAGTTCATCGACGACGGTGAGGACGGTGCCGCGCCCCGGCTCGCCCAGGTCCGGCCGTCGAAGGAGCTGCTCGGTGTGTACTTCGAGCAGCTCCGCGACGGCATGCGTGAACTGGCCCGCGCGGGGCTCGCGCACGGCGACCTCTCGCCGTACAACGTTCTCGCGCAGGCCGAGCGGATCGTGATGATCGACCTGCCCCAGGTCGTCGACATCGTCGGCAACCCGAAGGGCATGGACTTCCTGATGCGCGACTGCCACAACATGGCCACGTGGTTCACGAGCCGCGGGCTCGAGATCGACGAACAGGAGCTGTTCGCCGACCTGCTCACGATGGTGTTCTGATCGCCTTCTGCAGAACGCGGGCCCTCAGCCGATGCGTGGCCGAGCTGCCACCCCGGGCCGGGAGTCCAGCTGGACTCCCGGCCCGGGCTGCGGCCGTACCGACGTTCCCCGAGGCCGGGTCAGAGCACCTCGGACAGGAAGCGGCGCAGCCGGGGGTGCTGGGGACGCTCGAAGATCGCCGCCGGCTCGCCGGACTCCAGCACCACCCCGCCGTCCATGAACGCCACGGTGTCGGCGACCTCGCGGGCGAAGCCCATCTCGTGGGTCACCACCACCATGGTCATGCCGCCCGCCGACAGCTCCGCCATGATGCCCAGCACCCCTTTGACCAGCTCCGGGTCCAGGGCCGAGGTCGCCTCGTCGAACAGCATCACCTGCGGCTGCAACGCCAGCGCGCGGGCGATCGCCACCCGCTGCTGCTGCCCGCCGGACAGGTGCGCCGGCCGGGCGTCGGCCTTGCCGGCCAGCCCGACCCGCTCCAGCTGGGCGCGGGCCACCTGCGCGGCCTCGTCCTCGCCGAGCCGCTTGAGCCGGCGCAGCGCCAGGGTGATGTTGCGCAGCACCGTCATGTGCGGGAAGAGGTTGAACTGCTGGAACACCATGCCGATTCGCTGGCGCAGCGCGTCCGGGTCGTCGCCCAGCACGCTGCGCCCGTCCAGCAGCACGTCCCCGCGGTCCGGCTCGATGAGCCGGTTGATCGTGCGCAGCAGGGTGGACTTCCCCGACCCGGACGGCCCGATGACGCAGGCCGTGCCACCCCGGCCGACGTCCAGGCTCGCGCCCCGCAGCACCCGGTTGGCGCCGAAGGCGAGGTGCACGTCCCGCACGCTCAGGCTCACCGGGGTCGTCGTGCCGGTCGCGGTGCTCATCGCTCGTCCCTTCCCGTGCTCGCGCGGGCGGCAGCGTCGCCGGGCAGCGCGTTCTGCCCGGCGAGCGCCAGCGCGTCGTCGTCCTCGGCCGCCGTGGCGGGCCGGCCCTGCCGCAGCCGCCGGTCGATCCAGTTCACCGCGTGGGTCAGCGGCACGGTCAGCGTCAGGTAGAACAGGCCCGCCAGCAGCAGCGCCGACTCGTTTCCGGTGGTCGCCGCGTGGTCCTGCCCGATCCGGAACAGCTCCCGCTGGCTGGCCACCAGGCCGAGGAAGTAGACCAGGCTGGAGTCCTTGATCAGGGCGATGAGCTGGTTCACCCAGGCCGGCAGCACCCGGCGGACCCCCTGCGGGATGATCACCA
The DNA here is from genome assembly GCF_009908295.1 of Micromonospora rubida. Lineage (GTDB taxonomy): Bacteria > Actinomycetota > Actinomycetes > Mycobacteriales > Micromonosporaceae > Micromonospora > Micromonospora rubida. The sequence goes on along the minus strand of NZ_JAAALO010000001.1, from coordinate 113,893 downwards.
GCCGCATCGCCTCGCCCCAGGAGAACCCCAGCGCCCGGGCCCCCTCCAGCTGGGCGGCCTCCACGCTCTGGATGCCGGCCCGGAAGATCTCCCCGATGTACGCCGACGCGATCAGCGACAGCGCCAGGATGCCCAGCGGGTACGGGTTCGGCCCCCACACCTGCATGCCCAGCGGCGCCAGGCCGACGCCGATGAGCAGGATCGTCGCCGCCGCCGGCAGGCCGCGGAAGACGTCCGTGTACACCCGCGCCGGCCAGCGCAACCACCGGGTACGCGAGATGCCCGCGACCGCCAGCAGCATGCCCAGCAGCGAGCCGAGCAGGGCGGCCGAGATCGCCAGGATCAGCGTGTTGGGCAGCCCGACGGTCAGCATCTCGGGCAGCGCCGCACGCATGGAGTCCCAGTCGAAGAAGGTCTCCCACAGGGTGCTCAGTGGATCCATCAGTCGTCTTCCCGTCCGCCCCGCTCGCTGGTCATCCGTACCGTCGGCTCGTCGTCGCCCGTGCCGTCACGCCCGCGTACTCAGGACGACGCCGACGCCGACGGCGCGGCGGACCCGGCCGGGGCCGCAGCCGATGCGCCCGGCACCGGAACCGAGCCGCTGCCCGGCTTGAAGTCCGCCGGGACCGGCCGGCCCGGGTAGTACTGCTCCTGCAACCGGCTCCACGTGCCGTCGGCGATGACCTCGTCGAGACCCTTGTCCAGCGCCGCGCGCAGCGCGTCGTTGCCCTTGGCCACCGCGTACGCGGTCGGGGTGGGGCTGAGCTGCTTCGCGGCCACCGTGATCTTCCCGCCGCTGTCGGCGGCGGACTTCTCGCCGATCTCGGCCGGGGCGATCCAGGCGTCGGCGGTGCCCGCCTTGAGCTGGTTGAGCGCTCCGTTGTAGTCCGGCACCCGCACCGGGTCCAGTTTCTGGCCGGTGGCGTAGTCGTCCTGCACGGTGCCCTGCACGACCACCACCCGCTTGCCGGCGAGCTGGTCGAAGCCGGTGATCGGGGAGCCGGCCGGTACGTCCAGTCCGAAGTAGCCGAAGTCGTAGCCGTTGCCGAAGTCGACGGTCTTCTTCCGCGCCTCGGTGATGGTGATCGAGGAGCTGCCCACGTCGAACTTGCGGTTGTTGACCTGCGACAGCAGCGCGGAGAAGTCGGTGCCGACGAACTCCACCTTCAGGCCGATCTTCGCCGCGACCGCGGTGAGCAGGTCGTTGTCGAAGCCGGTGAACTTTCCGTCCTTCAGGTACACGTTCGGCGGCGCGTCGGTGAGGGTGCCGGCCCGCAGCACGCCGGGCTGCACCAGGCCGTACGGGTTCTCGGCGGCGGCCGGGGTGTCGTCGCCACAGGCGGTGAGGGCGGCGGCGCCGACGACGGCCGCGACGCCCAGCGCGGCGAACCTGGTCAGGGCAGGGAGGAATCGCACAGGTGTCTCCTGGGATGAGGGCGGCGCGCGGACGGCACACCGCCGGACGCGGCACGCCGGTGGGGCGCCGCGGAAGGGGCTACTGCGGAAGAGGGGAGGCGCTCAGCGCGCCGCGTGCCGGCGACAGCCGTCGCTGCACACCCGCATCAGGTCCACGTGCCGACGCCTGATCAGCGCGGGGCGGGATGGTGACGCGGCCGGTGCCGAGCGGGCGGCACCGAGCAGGACGTAAGGACGAGCAGACATGGCTCTCCAAGGTCGGTGTTGACCTGGGGACCAGGCCACGCTTGCACCGGGGACACTCCGGTGCCTGGTCTTCACCCGGGGCACCCCACCGCGGAGGAGGGTTGCCGGCCAGCGAGCCGGGGCTTGACGCTGGCGCTCATGACCTGGTGGGGAGCCTAGCAACGGCACCGGGCCGGGCGTCCAGTCGTTATGACCACGCTCACTCCGGCACCACGTGGTTCAGCCCCGGTACGGGGCCAGGCCGGCGCCGAGCAGCGTGAAGGCGTGGTCGGCGGCGGCGACCGCCTCCGGGTGTGCCCGCGCGGCGGTGTGCCCCTCGGTGAGACGGCGCCAGTTGTCCCGCGCGAGCACCCGCTGCGCCGCGACGATCTGTGCCGCCGCGAGCCGGCCGGTCAGCCCGTCGGGCCGGGCCCCGGCCGCCGGCCGTCCCCGCTCGTCGCCGCGCGCGCCGGCGGCGTCGTCGAGGGCGTCGGCCAGCACCGCCTCCTCGGCGGCGGCGTGCCCGGCCAGCCGGGCGGCGAGGCTCGGGGTCGAGAAGACCATCCCGTGGTACGCCAGCACCCGCGGGTCGTCGTTGAGACCGGTGACCGGGTCGTGGCGGTCCAGCCCGTCGAGGAAGTGCCGGCGCAGCGCGGCGAGCGGCGCCTCGCCCGGGTGTCGGCCGCGCACCACCCGGGCCGACTCGCCCCGGTGGTCGGCGATCCGGTGTAGGACCAGGTCCTCCTTCGTGGCGAAGTACTTGAACAGCGTCGGCTTGGAGACCTCCGCCGCCGCGGCCACCTCGGCGACCGACACCCGGTCGAAGCCTCGCTCGACGAACAGCGAGATCGCCGCCGCCGAGATCGCGTCGTGGGTGCGCTGCCGCTTGCGTTCGCGCAGTCCCTGCTCTCCGGTCACGCGGCCCAGGCTACCAGCGACCGATACCGGGTCAATTCCATAACTCGGTTAGAGTGTTAACCCGGTCAAGTCATTTCATCGGAGGTTGCCATGGACGACCGGGTAGACCGGGAACTCGCGCGGGAGCAGGCGCACCTGGCCGCGACCCGCGCCGCGCTCGCCCGGATGCGCGACACCGCCCGGCACCGGGTGGCCACCGGCGCGGACGTGGCCGGCGACCGGTGGACCGCCGAGACCCTCGGCCGGATGCTGCGGACCCACGCCAAGGAACTCGCCGAGGAGCCGGACGCTCCGCCCTACTTCGGCCGCCTCCGGTTCGGCGTCGCCGCCGAGGCGGGCGAGCACGCCGGCCAGCGCTACCATCTCGGCCGCCGCCACATCACCGACGAGGCCGGCCACCCGCTCGTCATCGACTGGCGGGCGCCGGTGTCGCGTACCTTCTACCGGGCCACCGCCCGGGACCATCTCGGCGTCGCGGTCCGCCGCCGGTACGGGTGGAGCTCGGCCCCGCCGGCCCCGGCCCGGCTGACCGGGTTCGAGGACGAGCACCTCGACCGGGGGGAGGAACTCGGCGGCGGCAGCCGGCTCGTGGCGGCGGAGATCGAGCGTCCCCGGATCGGCCCGATGCGCGACATCGTCGCCACCATCCAGCCCGAACAGGACGAGCTGGTCCGCGCCGGCCTCGACACGTCCGTCTGCGTCCAAGGCGCGCCCGGCACCGGCAAGACCGCCGTGGGGCTGCACCGCGCCGCCTGGCTGCTCTACACCCACCGGCGGCAGCTCGGCCGCACCGGGGTGCTGGTGATCGGCCCGAACCCGGCCTTCCTGCGGTACGTCTCGGCCGTGCTGCCCGCGCTCGGCGAGGTCGACGTCGACCAGCGGACCCTGGAGGACCTCCTGGCCCGGCACCCGATCGCGGCCACCGTCGTCGACGACGATGCCGCGGCCGCCGTCAAGCACGACATCCGGATGGCCGCCGTGCTCGACCGGGCGCTGTACGGACGCCTTCGCGTACCCGCCGAGGCACTCACCGTGCCCGACGGGTCCTACCGCTGGCGGTTGCCCGCCGGGGCCGTCGCCGGACTGGTCGCCGAGATTCGGCGGGAGTCCCCGCCCTACGGGATCGGCCGGGAGCGGCTGCGGTCCCGGGTCGTGGGCCTGCTGCAACGACAGGCCGAGCGACGCGTGGAGCTGTCCGGCGTCGCCTGGGCGCGGCGGGTGGGCCGCTGCGCCCCGGTCCGCGACCTCCTCGACCGGGCCTGGCCCGCAGTGCGCCCGGAGGAACTGCTCGCGAGGCTGCTCGGTGACCCGGATGCGCTCGCCGAGGCGGCCGACGGGACGCTCACCGCCGACGAACAGAACGCCGTCCGCTGGACCCGCCCGCGCGGCGCCCGGACCGCCCGCTGGTCCGTGGCCGACCTCGTCCTGCTCGACGAGGTCGCCGGGCTGATCGAGCATCCCCCCGGATACGGCCACGTCATCGTCGACGAGGCGCAGGACCTCTCGCCGATGCAGTGCCGCGCCCTCGCCCGCCGCAGCGTCCACGGCTCCCTCACCGTGCTCGGCGACCTGGCCCAGGGCACGACGCCGTGGGCGGCGCGGAGCTGGCCCGACCAGCTGACCCACCTGGGCCGGCCCACGGCCCGGGTCGTGCCGCTGACCGCGGGATTCCGGGTGCCCGGCGCGGTGCTGGCGCCGGCCAACCGGCTGCTCGGGACGCTCGGCGTGGACGTGCCGCCGACCCGGTCCGTCCGTGCCGACGGCCACCTGCGCGTACATCACGCCGACGACCTGGACGCCGGCGTCCTCGACGCGGTCCGGGAGGCGCTCGGGTACGCGGGCTCGGTCGCGGTCATCGGCGTCGACGCGGCCGTCACGCGGCTCGCCGGCCCGCTGCGCGCCGCCGGCGTCCCGGCCGCCGGGGTGGACGAGGTGGATCCGTCGGCCAGGGTCACCCTGCTGCCCGTGACCCTGGCCAAAGGCCTGGAGTACGACCACGTGGTGCTGGTCGAGCCGGCGGACATCGTGGCCGCCGAGGCGCGTGGCCCGCACCGGCTGTACGTGGCCCTGACCAGGGCGGTGTCCCGACTGGACATCGTCCACCACCGGCCCCTGCCGGCGGCGCTGCGCGGCTGACCGGCCGAGGTGCCGCCCCCGCGTCCCGCGGCCTGCTACGGGCGCCCCGGCGTGCGTGGTGGGGCCGGACCACGGCCGGACCCGCCCCACCACGGCCGTGGGCCGGTCAGCCCGCCTGGAACGACTGGCGGACCACGCCGCCGACGAGCGCGCACCAGGTGCTCGTGCTGACCTTGCCGTTCGGGGTCAGGCCGTGCAGCCGCTGGAGGTCCTGGACGGCCTTCATGGTGGCGTGGTCGAACTCGCCGGTCACCGCGACGTCGGCGTAGCCCTTCGAGTTGAGGATGAACTGCACCGCGCTGACCGGGGCGCCGGTGGCTTTCTTGTCCAGCTCGGGGGCGAGGGTCTCCCACGTCGGCGCGGTGATGGTGGCGTCGATGTCGACGGGGATGCCGTTGCGGGCCTGCCAGTCCTGCACGGCGGCGACGGTCGCGGCGTCGAACGTGCCGTTCACCGGCACGACGTAGCCGCGGTGGGTGAGCAGGTACTGCGCCACCCGCACGGTGGGGGAGTTGACGAACCGCCACAGGTCCGGCCAGCGGCGGGCCGGCACGTCGCCGATGTTGGTGCCCAGCTCGTGGAAGACCCGTCGGCGCAGTTCCGGGAACTGCCGGTAGAACGCCGCTCCCGGGCACGCGGTGGCGCGGAAGTCCCAGTGCCCGAAGATGTCGTGGGCGTGCAGGCCGTACCGGCGGCCGATTGTGGCGCAGAGCTGGACCAGCGAGTCCAGCAGCTCCTGCGGCGGCGTCTCGGTGACGTACGTGCCCTCGTTCTCGATGCCGATGGCGCGGCCGTTCTCCCCGGGGCAGTGCGCCGAGATCACCTGTCGGTCGCCGACGGCCAGCCGCTCGAGGCTGCCGCGCCGGCCCTCCAGCACGTGCCCGCCCCGGCTGACGGTGAAGTGCTGGCCGGTGTCGGACCAGCCGTTGCCGTCCATGTGCAGGTCCTGGCAGTCCCGGGCCAGCTTCACGGCCTGTTCCCGCGAGTAGTCGGTGACGTTCGGGAACGCCATGTGGTGCACGATGATCTTGTTGGTGGCGATGGCGCTGAGCGGCAGGGAGCCGGCCGGCGGCCGGGCGCCCCACTCGTCGCAGCTGATGATCCAGTCGACGTCCGATCCGGACGCCTGCGCGGCGGCGGGGAACGCGAGTTCCGTGCCGACGACGGCGACAGCCGCCGCGCCGAGTCCGGCCCGCAACAGGGTGCGGCGGTCCAGCTCGGGGTGGTCGAAGTGCATGACATCTCCTCTGTGGCCGACGACGGCCGGGGTGAAAAGGAGCTTCAGGGGCAACGCATGAGGTGGAGGATATTTCCGGCCGGCGCGCAGCACCAGAGGTGACCGGCAGGGAGTCGGCGCCGGTGCGGATGGTCGCCACAGCCCGCTTACCCGTACACCTAGCTTCCTAGGATGCCTTAGGGGGAGGGGTGCCGCCCACAGTCAAGGTAAACGGACCACCAACAAGGCACCGACACGCAGCGCGGGGGATACAACCGTTGCGCCGATGGCGGACTGGACAGCGCCCGCCACAATGAGCGGCGTCCCTGTGTGCCGGGCATAAATCCGGAAGAGCCGTGGAGACCGTCCAATGAGTGGGAACAGCTGGCGGGTGTCCGGCTACACCGAGGTGCGCGAGCTGGGCTCGGGCGCGTCCGGGCGGGTGGTGCTCGCCACCCACGACGCGTCCGGCACGCCGGTCGCCGTGAAGTACCTCGTCGGCGTCCTCGGCGCGGACCCGGCCTTCCGCGATCCCTTCCGAGCCGAGGCCCGGCTGCTGGCCGACATCGACGATCCGAACGTCTCCCGGCTCTACGAGTACGTAGAGTCGCCCGGGGGCGCGGCGATCGTGATGGAGCTGGTCAACGGGGTGTCGCTGCGGCAGATGCTGCGCGCCAACGGGCCCACCGGGCCGGAGGCCGCGCTCCGCGTCCTCAAGGGGTCCCTCGCCGGGCTCGCGGCCGCGCACTCGCGGGGCGTGGTGCACCGCGACTACAAGCCCGAGAACGTGCTGGTCACCGCCCAGGGGGAGAGCAAGCTCGCGGACTTCGGCATCGCCATGCCGGTCGGCCGGGAGTCGGCCACCACGGTGACCGGCACGCCCCGCTACATGGCCCCGGAGCAGTGGACGGGCGCGGCGGCGTCCCCGGCCTGCGACATCTACGCCGCCACGGCCACCTTCTTCGAGTGCCTGACCGGTCGACCTCCCTACGACGGCCGTAGTCTGCTGGCCCTGCGCGAGCAGCACGCGTACGCGCCGGTCCCCACCGACCCGGCTCCGCCGCCGGTGCACGAGCTGCTGCGTTGGGGGATGGCCAAGCTGCCCGCCGAACGCCCCCAACCGGCACACGTCTTCCTCGGCATCCTGGAGCAGATCGCCGCCGAGGGGTACGGGGCGGACTGGGAGGAGCGTGGGGTGCGCGAGCTGGCCCGACGGGCCGCCCTGTTGGCCGCGTTCTTCCCGTTCTCCGACGCCTCGGGCGGCAGCACCAGCCTGGCCAGCACGGTCCTCGTGTCGGACGACGGCCTGGGCGCGGGTCGGGAGATCCGCACCGGTCGACGGATGCGCACCGGGCGGGCCCGCCCGGCCCTGATCGGCGGCGCCCTGGTCGCGGCCGTGCTGGTCGGTGGCGTCGGCTACTGGTACGCCTCCGGCGATGAACCCGACGTGGTGCCTGTGGCGGGCGATGCCGCCCCGCCGGCGCCGGTCGACCCGGTCTCCGGATCCGCCACGCCGCCGCCGGTCACGCCGACCCCGCCGGTGACCACGCCGACGCCCTCGGCCGTCGCCCCGACCACCGGCGGGCCGACGACTGCCGCCCCGACGACCCGGCCCCCGACGCCGACGGGCCGGCCCACCCGCACGGCGAGGCCGACCCCCACCGTGTCGGCCGGCAGCACCCCGCCGGCGCCGGACGTCTCCGCCCCTACGGTCGGGGCGCCGAGCACCCGGTGGACCACCCTGGATCCGAGGGGCTGCCCGTACGGGGCGACGTCGACCCCGGTCACGGTGACGGTCACCGACGACCGGTCGGGTGCCGACGGGCTGCGGGTGTCGTTCCGCTACACGTCCGGTGGGGAGTCGGGCACGGTGTCCATGTCGTCGGTGGGCAGGGGCGTGTTCGAGGGCATCCTCGGCCCGTTCGCCCCGCCCGCCGACAGCCTGCGTATTTCGGTGCAGGTCACCGCCGTCGACGCCGCGGGCAACTCGGCCGGGTCGGGTGGGCCGGCGTACGTGAGCCTGCAGTCGTTCTGCACGCCGGGCTGAGCGGGGCGGCCGACGATGATGCCGGGAGGCTGGCGATGAGCGATCCGAACGAGCCGACGACGGCGCTGCCCCTCGGTGGCGCGCGCCCCGGGGTGCCGTCCGGCTCGGGGCGGCCGGGGCCGGGATCGGGGCTGGGGGAGCCGACCGCCGACCTGGGCCGGACGGTGGACCTCGGCCGTACGGTCGGGTTGGGCGGTACGGTCCCTGCGGCTGTGCCGCCCGCAGGGGGCGGGGTGTGGCCGCACGGGTCGGGCGAGCAGGAGGCGACGTGGGGCGGGGGCGGCTCTGCGCGTACCGCCGGGGGCTTTGCCGGTCCCACGATCGGGGCCGGCGGGGCCGCATCGGCCACGGCGGCGGGGCCGACCGTCGGCGGGTCGGGGGGCGAGGTGCGGTTCGGGCCGGGGGTGCCGGGCGTCGCGCCGGCTGCCCCGGCCTGGCGGCAGTCGGGCCCGGCCCGGCGGCCCCGGTCGCCGTGGCGGCGGGTCGTCTCGGTGTTGTCCACCCTGGTCACGGTGGTGTTGGTGGTGGCGGTCGGGCTGTTCGTCTGGCAGCGGCTGAGTCCCTTGGTGGTCGAAGGGGTCGTGGTGGCGGTGACCGAGCCCGCCGGCGACCGGTGTGACGTGACGGTGGAGGTGGTCGCGACGGTGCGGACCAACGGCAACGCCGGCACGATCCGGTACCAGTGGCTGCGTTCCGGGTCGACGCCGGGGGCGCTCGTCGGCGAGCGGGTCGGGCGGGGGCAGCGGACGGTGGCGCTGCCCCTGAAGTGGTCCTTCAGCGGGGTGGGTGCGACGCGGGAGACGGCGACGGTCAACATCGTCGAGCCGTCGCCGGTGCAGGCCGGCACCGAGGTCCGTTACGTCTGCCGGCGGCGCTGACGGCGGATGTCTGCGGGCGCCGCCGGTGGTCCGCTGCGGGGTGTGGTGGCGTTTGCGCGTTGGGCGGTCGGGGTAGAGCGGGCGGATCTGTTGCGACCTCTGGTGTGAAGGACCCTTCGATGAGAGACAACTTCGGTGACGCGGTGGGGGATGCCCTGCGCGCGGTGCTGCTGTTCCTGCCCAAGGCTCTTGGTTTTGTGGCGATCCTGGTGGCTGGTTGGCTGGTCGCGAAGGCCGTGCTGAAGGTCGTGGACAAGGTGTTGGAACGGGTCGGCTTCGACCGGGCGGTCGAGCGGGGCGGGGTCAAGGCCGCGTTGGCCCGGTCCAGGTTCGACGCGAGTGACATCGTGGCGAAGCTCGCCTATTACGGGGTGCTGTTGGTGACGTTGCAGCTCGCTTTCGGTATCTGGGGTCCGAACCCGATCTCGGACCTGATCGCCGGGGTGATCGCGTGGCTGCCGCGGGCGTTTGTGGCGATCGTGATCGTGGTGGTAGCGGCGGCGATCGCGCACGCGGTGAAGGACATCATCAGCAGCGCGCTGGGTGGCCTGTCGTACGGGCGGGTGCTGGCGACGATCGCGTCGGTGTTCATCCTCGGGTTGGGTGTCATCGCGGCGCTCAACCAGATCGGTGTGGCGACGGCGGTGACCACGCCGGTGTTGGTCGCGGTGCTGGCGACCGTCGGCGGCATTCTTGTCGTCGGGGTGGGCGGCGGGCTGGTCCGGCCGATGCAGAGTCGGTGGGAGTCGTGGCTGAGCCGGGCGGAGCGGGAGTCGCGGCTGATCGCGACGCATGCGCGGGCGTACCAGGCGGGTCGGCGGGATGTGGCGGCTCGGTTGGCGGCGACGGGGCCGGCTGCCGGGGACTCCGAGGGGGCCGAGCAGGTCGTCGCGGCGGCCGATGATGACGCGGACCGGACGCAGGTGGTGCCGAGGGAGTCCGGCTATGACCCCGATCGGACGCAGGTGGTCGTGGCCGGTCAGGATCCTGACCGGACCCAGGTGGTGCCCCGGCTGGCCGGCGAGGGTGTCGAGCCTATCCAGCCGGTGGTCCCGTATGCCGGGGCGGAGCCGGCCTCGCCGTTTGCGCAGCGCGGCGGCGACCACGATCGGTTGCCGGGCGACGCCACGGTGGTCATTCCCCGGCCGGACGGGGAGGCCTCTGCTCGCTGAGGCCGGGGCGCGGGGTGGATGGGCAGCGGGCCCGGTCCGCCCCGCGTCTGGTCAGTCCGGCAGCGCGTCGACGTAGACCCAGCGGCCGTCCTGGCGGGTGAAGCGGCTGTGTTCGGTGAGCGTCCCGGGCTGTCCGTCTTCGCGGTAGTGGGCCCGGAACGTGACAGTGCCGGCGTTGTCGAACAGGCCGCCGTGCTCGGCTCCGAGGATCTCCAGCCGGGTCCACCGCTGGCCGGGGTCGAGGCGCAGTCGTTCGGGTCGGGTCGAGGAGTGCCAGCTGCGCAGCAGGTAGGCGGTGTGGCCGGTGGCGAATGCGCTGAACCGGGATCGCATGAGCGCTTCGGCGGTGGCTGCGTCGGTCTTGCCTTGGTGCAGCGGTCCGCAGCACTCCGGGTAGGGCAGGCTGTTCCCGCACGGGCAGGGTCTGTTCGCGTCTCGGGGTGCGCCGCCCCGGGCGGGTTTTTTCGCCACGTCTCCATCCTGCCGCAGCGGTCGGGACGCCTGGGCGGGGGTTCCTGGCTCTGTCCCGGGCTCCCGGCTTCGCGTGGTGGCCGTGGGGCATGGTCGGCTGACCCGCAACGACAGGGCCGACCCCGTGGTGGGGTCGGCCCTGTCGTTGTTGTGGTGGGTCAGGAGGTGGCGTAGCCGCGGGTGGCGATCCAGTCGGCAAGACTGTCGACGGTGACCTCGTAGCTGGCCTGGTCGGGGTTGGCCGAGTCGGCGATCCTCACGATGTGGCCGTTGTCGCGGTAACCGACGACGCTGATGTAGTGACCACCCTCGAACGAGTGGACGCCGCCGTTGACGTCGGTGGCGGTGCCGGCGATGTTGGCCACCACCGCGCGACCGTCGTCAACGGTGCGCACGACGTCGGCGCGCAGCTTGTCGGTCTGCCCGTCGTCGGCCTTACCACTCTTGATCTCGACACTGCGGTACGCGTCGGCCTTACCGGTCTCCTTGTTCAGCACCGGGGTGATGTCGTTGATCGAGTCGGTGCCGTCCTCGGTGGTGCCCATCTCCTTCGCCATCGCGTCGACGCTGATGGCCTTACCCTGCACCGACAGGGCATTACGCGCGGCAGCCGGCCCACAGAAGTAGAAGTTCGGCTGCGCCTCGTACCGCACATCAAGCTGACGCTCCCCGCCAGCCTTACCATCGGCCCGCACCGAAACGACGGCGGCCTTCTCCACCGGAGCCGCCTGCGCGGCGATGGCGGGAACGGCGACACCACCAGCGGTGGCGGCGAACCCAGCAGCGGTCAGAACAGTCTTACGGATCAGATCGGTACGCATAATGGCGTGCTCCTCTGGTCGGGGGACACGCGGCGACATCCGCCGGGGGACGACATGCGCCGCGAGGGGGGGATCAGATCAGGGGGACAGCCCGGCGATCCGGGGGACCTGCTCGGGCGTCCGGGGGGTGTAACCATCCCGGCCGGCCCCGCATTCCACGAGGCCCCGGTGCCGGGGAGCTGCCCCGGGCCGGTCTCACCCGGGTGAACCATGTACAACGCCCCCGATCCCCCACCGATTCCACACCCACGGTGACCCCGACCACCGACCCATCCAGGCAAACGGACATCCATCCCCGGACCGGACATCCGCCCTCCGGCGTGGGAGGGGGTGTGCTGGCGGGCCTGATGTGGTGGTTGGGTGGCGGGTCAGAGCCAGCCGGAGCGGCGGAAGAGTCGGTGCAGGGTCAGTGCGGCGGTTGCCATCACCAGGAGCGCTCCCGGGTAGCCGTAGCGCCAGTGCAGTTCGGGCATGTTGGTGAAGTTCATGCCGTAGATGCCGGCGACGGCGGTCTGGGTGGCGGCGATCGCCGCCCAGGCGGCGATCTTGCGCATGTCGTTGTTCTGTTCGACGGCCAGTTGTGCCAGCCGGGACTGGAGGATCGAGTTGAGCAGGTCGTCGTATGCGCCGACCCGGTCGACGGCCCGGGCGAGGTCGCTGTCCACGTCGGCGAACCAGTTGTGCAGGGCGGGGGGTGGGCCGTCGGGTTGCTGCCCGAGCAGCGCCCGTAGCGGTGCCTGTAGCGGCAGGACTGCCCGTTTGAATTCGACGATTTCGCGCTTGAGTTGGTAGATCTGCTGGATGTCGGCGGAGCGGTCGCGGGCGAAGACCGTTTCCTCCAGCCGTTCCAAGTCCGTCTCGACGTTTCCGGCGACCTCCAGGTACAGCTCGACCATCCGGGCGCACACCGCGTACGCCACCGCCCAGGGGCCTTGGGTCAGCACGGCCGGGCGGCGTTGGACGTCTTCGCGGACCGTGGCGAGCGCTCCGGCGGCGCCGTGTCGGACGGTGATGACGTACCGGTCGCCGAGGAACACCATCACGTCGCCGGTGTCGATCACTTCGGAGGTGTCGGTCAGTTCGGTGTGTGCGACGTAGCCGGCGGTGCGTAGCACCAGCAGCGTCACGTCGCCGTATCGTTGCAGGGTCGGCCGGTGTCCGTCGGTGAGGGCCTGCGTGACGCTGTGCTCGTCGAGGCCGAAGGTCGATGCGACGGCGGCCATCACCGCGGGTGTCGGTTCGTGTAGGCCCAGCCAGACGAAGGACCGCCGGTCGCGGCGGCGTTGCGCGTGCGCCTCGGCGTAGTGCGGGCGCCCGGGCTGGCGTCGTCCGTTGACGTAGACGGCGCAGTCGACCACGGCGTCCGGGTTGGACCGTGTGTCGGTTGGTGTGGGGTCCGCGACCGGCCGGTTCCATGGGTGGCGCAGCAGGGCGGGCAGTTGCCCGAGCCATCGGGCCCGTGCGGGTCGCTGGTCCACCGCTCACCTCCGCCATGCCGGGACTGACGGCAACCGTAGGCGATCTCCCGGCGGTTGGTGGTCCGGGGGCGGCGGTCAGGGGAGCAGGGTGGCGAAGACGACGACGTTGTCCAGGTAGGAGCGGGTGTGTTCGTCGAACCGGCCGCCGCAGGTGATCAGGCGCAGCCGGGGTGCGGTGCCCGCACCGTAGACGAGGTCGGTGGGGAATCGGGTCTTCGGGTACGACCCGATGCCGTCGACGGTGAAGGTGGCGGTCCGCGCGTCGGAGCGGGTGACGTGGATGCGGTCGCCGGGCTGGAGCCGGCTGAGGGCGTAGAAGACCGCCGGTCCGGTCTCGCGGGAGTCGACGTGTCCGACGATGACGGCGTTGCCGGCTTCGCCGGGGCTGACCCCGAGGCGGTACCAGCCGGCGACGGTGGGTCGGTCGGGCGGTGGGACCTCCAGTTCGCCGGTGGCGCTGGCGCCGACGGGCACCAGGTCGGCGTGTACGTGGATCGCTGGGATGGTGATCTGGGCCGGTGTGGCGTGGGGCAGCGGTGTCCCGGGTGCGGTGCCGCTGCCTTCCGCCGGATCGGTGTTGGTGCCCGGGGCGGCCCGGGGTGGTGGTGGGTGGGTGCGGGTTGCCCCGAGGGTGAGTAGTCCGCCTCCGGCGACGCCGGCCAGCGCGATCAGCGCCACGGCGGTCCGTGGGACCCGGTCGCCGGTGGGCATGTGCGTCTCCTTCGGGTGTGCGGGGGGTGCCCGCGGCGGCGTGGGCCGGCGCGGGCACCCGTCTCAGGATGGTGGTGAGGTAGGTCGTCAGGCGTGGGTGGCCGCGTGGCGTCGGCGGCGTACCAGGAGCAGCGCGCCGGTGGTCGCGGCCCCGATGAGGGTGCCGCCGGCGGCCAGCAGGCCGTGGTTGTCGGCGTCGGTGCCGGTGCCGGCCGGGGCCCCGCCGATGGGGGTGACGGTGAATGTCGCGCTGCCGGAGGAGGTCCCGTCGCCGCAGGTCGCCGTGACCGTGTAGGTGCCGAGGGTGAATCCGGCGGTGAACAGTTCGGCGCTGAGTCCGCCGCCTGCGGCGGCGGTGGTGGATCGGACGTTCTGGTCGCGGTCGGGGCCGGTGACGTGGAAGAGCGCGTCGCCGGACTTCGGGTTGCAGGTTGAGGTGAGCACCACGGTCCCGCCGACGGGGGTGGTGGCCGGTGACACCGTGGTGTCGGCGAGCGCGGCGGCCGGGAGCAGGAGCGTGCCGAGACCCACGCCGAGCGCCGCCGATCCGAGAATTGACTGTGTCTTCATTCGCGTCTTCCCTCACTTTTCGTCCGCTGACTGCGTGGGACGTCGTTCGGGTGGCCAACTCCGTGACTAGCACCGGTGTGCCCAACACTAGGAGGGTTGGCCCCCCGATCGGGTGAAAACGAGAATTCTTCGTTGCCGTCACGTGTCCACCCGGGCGGCGTGAGAGCTGCGGAAACGGAGGTGCTGGCGTGCGTCAGCCCGGCGGTCCGGGTCGTACCAGGCCGGTCTCGTAGGCGAGGACCACGGCTTGGACGCGGTCCCGCAGGCCCAGCTTGGTGAGCACGGCGGACATGTGGGTCTTCACCGTGGCGGTGCTGACGTACAGCCGGGCGGCGATCTCGGCGTTGGACAGCGCCTGCGCGGCCAGCACGAGCACCTCCGTCTCCCGGGCGGTCAGCTCGGCGAGGCGCCGGGGCGCCTGCGGGTCGGCGGGGAGCCGGTCGACGTACCGGTCGAGCAGCCGGCGGGTCACCGTCGGGGCCAGCAGGGCGTCGCCGCGGGCCACGACCCGTACCGCCTCGGCGAGGTCGGCGGGCCGGGTGTCCTTGAGCAGGAAGGCGCTGGCGCCGGCCCGCAGCGCGGCGAACACCGGTTCGTCCAGGTCGAAGGTGGTGAGCATGATGACCCGGGCGGGGTTTCCCCGCGCCACCAGGTCCCGGGTGGCCTCGATGCCGTCGCGGCGGGGCATCCGCACGTCCATCAGCACCACGTCGGGGCGGTGCCGCTCCGCCAGGGTGACCGCCTCCACGCCGTCGGCGGCTTCGCCCACCACGGTCAGGTCCGGCCGCGCCTCGATGATCATGGCAAGGCCGGCGCGGATCAGGTCCTGGTCGTCGGCGATGAGCACCCGGATCGTCACCGGACCTCCCGCACGGGGAGCTGGGCGCGGACCCGGAACCCGCCCGCCGGCAGCGGGCCGGCCTCCAATGTGCCGCCCAGCAGCCGGGCCCGCTCGCGCATGCCGACGACGCCGCGGCCCAGCCCCGTGGTCGACCGGCGGTGTGGGCCCGAGCCGTCGTCGACGACCTCCACCCGCAGATCGCCGTCGTCGTGGCGGATGGTGACGTCGACCCGGCGGGCCCGGCCGTGCCGCAGGACGTTGGTCAGCGACTCCTGCACGATCCGGTACGCCGACAGCTCCACCCCGTCGGGCAGGGCGCCGCCGACGCCGGTGCGGTCGACGGTGACCTGCACCCCGGCCGCCCGGACCGCCTCGACGAGGGTGTCGAGCTGGGCCAGGCCGGGCTGTGGCCGGTTCTGTTCGGCCCCGTCGTCGTACGCGCTGAGCGCCTGGAGCATCGCGCGCAGCTCGGTCAGCGCGGAGCGGGCGGCTTCCTGGATCGACCCGAGCGCGGCGCGTGCCTGGTCCGGCCGCAGCTCCAGCACGTCCTCGGCGGCGGCGGCCTGCACGGCGATGACCGCCACATGATGCGCCACCACGTCGTGCAGCTCGCGGGAGATCCGGGCACGTTCGGCCACGGCGACCTGCCGGCGCAGCGCGTCGCGGCGCTCGGCGTGGCCGCGTTGCACCTCGCCCAGCGCCCAGGCCGCGACGAGGCCGGCCAGCGCCAGCAGCAGGTCCCGGCCGCCGCCGTCGATCAGTTTCCAGGGTGTGCCGGCGGCCAGCAGCCCCAGCGCCGCCAGGGACACCCGTGGCGGACCCAGCCGCGCCAGGTAGGCCAGCGGCGCGGCCACCAGGCCCAGCCAGCCGAGCTGCGGGCAGAGGACTTCCAGGCCGACGCCCGCGACCGTCGCCACCGCCAGCGCCGCCACGGGCCGCCGGCGGATCCACAGCAGGCAGCTCGCCTGCGCGGCGGCCAGCCCCCACGCCGCCACGAGGCCACCGCCGGACTGCACGACGACGGCGACGGGCAGTGACACGGCGAGGGCGGCGAGGGCGAGACCGGCGTCGACCAGCAGAAGGACGGTGGGGCGGGACCAGCGGTACATGCCCGGAATGGTAGGCGGGCCCGACGCCGGGCTCATCGGCCGTGAGACGGAGATCCGGCCGTCCCCCCGTCCTGGGACGGAGCGTCGAACCGGTCCCGCAGCCGATCCGCGTGGGACGCGGCCCCGCCTACCGTGCTGGAGAACGCAGAACACCGGGCGGCGCACGCCGACACCCGGCCCACCACAGGAGGCGCAACGCGATGATCACCGACACGACCGGCCGGCCGGCCACCACCGCATCCTGCGTGGCGGCCCGGCGCCGGACCCGGGCCCTGGCCGTCCTCGCCGCGACGGCGGCCACCCACACCGTCTGGTACGCCGCCACGGGGCTGGCCGGTATCGACGTCGAGGTCCGGTCGGGCACCGGGCCGCAGCCGTTGGCTCCGGGGGCGGTGGCCGTCGCCACGCTGCTGGCCGGCCTCGCCGGCTGGGCGCTGCTCGCCCTGCTGGAGCGTCGGACCCGGCGGGCGCGTGGGGTGTGGACGGCGGTCGCGGTCGCGGTCCTGCTGGTCTCGCTGGCCGGGCCGGTGACCGAGGGCGTCGGGACGGCTTCGACGGCGACGCTGCTGGCCCTGCACCTCGTGGCCGGGGCCGTCCTGATCCCGGTGCTCGGCCGAGGCGGCGCCCGACGCCCCTGACCGGGCAGAGGCCGGCAGGGTGCCGAACGGTCGGGCACCAGCGGGCGTGGTCCGGCCGGCGTTTATGCCCCTGGCAGAGCGTGC
Source organism: Micromonospora rubida (assembly GCF_009908295.1). GTDB lineage: Bacteria > Actinomycetota > Actinomycetes > Mycobacteriales > Micromonosporaceae > Micromonospora > Micromonospora rubida. The sequence continues at coordinate 97,162 of NZ_JAAALO010000001.1, read as the reverse complement.
CGCGTCCGCACACCATGCCGGTCCAGACTGGAGGTGACGCCCGGCCGTCCCGGCCGGGCCCGACCCGGGGGAGGCGCCGTGGCGGTGATCGACCAGGTGCGGGGGCCGGCCGACTGGCGGGCCGACCAGCTCGCCGACGGCGGGCGGTGGCGGTTCACGGTCGACGACGCCCAGCGCGCCGAGCTGCGGGCCGCCGTCGCCGCGGTGGGGGCCGCGGGCGTACCCCTCGACGGGTTGTCCCGGGCCGACTTCCCGCTGCCGGCCCTCGGCCCGGAGCTGGACCGGCTGGCCGCCGAGGTGACCGGCGGCTGCGGCGTCGGGATGGTGCGGGGCCTGCCCGTCGCCGGGTTGACCGAACGCGGGTGTGAACTGCTCGCCCTCGGCGTCGCCGCGCACCTGGGCCGGCTCGTCCCGCAGGGGCCCGACGGCGTGCTCCTGCGGCACGTCCGCGACCGGGGGGCCGACCCCGACCGGCCGACGACCCGCAGCTACGAGCATCGTCGTGGCGTCGGGTACCACGCCGACCCGACCGACGTCGTCGCCCTGCTCTGCGTCCGGCCGGCCCGCAGCGGCGGGCTCAGCACGGTCGTCAGCTCGGTGGCGGTGCACAACGAGGTCGTGCGCACCCGCCCCGACCTGGCCCGGCTGCTCTACCAGCCGTGGTGGCACGACCGGCGCACCGGCGACGGGCCGGACAGCTTCGTCCAGCGGCCCGTGTACGCCCGCGACGGCGATCGCCTCGCCGCCCACTACGGGCCGGACTACATCCGCTCGGCCCAGCGGGGCGCGCACGTGCCGCCGCTGACCCCGGGGCAACGGGAGGCGTTGGACGTCCTGGACCGGCTGCACGCCGACCCTCGGTTCTTCCTCGGCATGGATCTGCGGGCCGGGGACATGCAGTTCCTCGACAACGGTGTCGTGGTGCACGCGCGCACCGCGTACGAGGACCATCCCGAGCCGGAGCGGCGCCGCGACCTGATCCGGCTCTGGCTGGACACCGGCCGCCGCTGACCCGCCCGGCTCGGCCGGCGGGCAGCGGGACGGGACGCCGGCGCGACCAGCCCGACGGCTACCCCCAGCGGGCGGTCACTTGCCCGTGCGGCCGTCGATCAGCTCGCGGACGACGTCGAGGTGCCCGGCGTGCCGCGCGTACTCCTGCAGCACGTGGAACAGGATCGCGGCCAGCGTCGGCCGGGCGGCCGGGTCGGTGAACCGCCCGCCGAGGGCGGCCGGCGCGTCCAGCGCGGTGCTCCCGACGATGCTCCTGGTCCGCGCCCCGCCGTGGCGCAGCGCGGCCAACACGTCGGCCACCGACTCGTCGGGGCCGACGTGCCAGCGCCCGTCCACCCGGTCGCCCCACGGGTCGGGCATCGGCTCGCCGAGGAACCCCCACACCAGCCAGCGGCGTTCCATGAACGTCAGGTGCCGGATCAGCTCGATCGGCGTCCAGCCCGACGGCACCCGCACCGAGCGGGCCTGCGTGTCGGTCAGCCCGGCGAGTCGGTCGGCCACGGTCTCCCGGTAGGAGTCCAGGTAGGTGAGGAAGAGGGTGGGCACGTCCGACGACGGCCCGGGCTCCGGCAGTGGCAGGCTCATGGCGGGGAGTATGCGCCATGGCCGGCCCGGCGACCGTGAGCGCCGTCGCCGTCGCGGCCACGGAAACCCCTCGACCCCGGCGGTACGGTGGGTCGATGATCAAGATTCGGACCGAACGGCTGGTGCTGCGGGGCTGGCAGGACAGCGACCTGGCGCCGTGGGCGGCGATGAACGCCGACCCGCAGGTGCGCGAGTTCCTCGGCCCGCCGCTGACCGCCGAGGAGTCCGCCGCGTCCGCCCGCCGCTTCCAGGCCGACCTCGACGCCAGGGGTTACGGCTTCTGGGCCGTCGAGGTCCGCGACACCGGCGAGTTCGTCGGCTTCGTCGGCCTCGACGACGTCGACGAGGGGATGCCGCTCACGGGCGTGGAGGTCGGCTGGCGGCTGGCCCGTACCGCCTGGGGCCACGGCTACGCCACCGAGGGCGCCCACGCCGTTCTGCGGCACGGCTTCGGCGATCTCGGGCTGCCCGAGATCGTCGCGATCACCGCCGCCGGCAATGTGCGCTCCCAGGCGGTGATGCGCCGCCTGGGCATGACCACCGACCCGGGTGAGGACTTCGACGACCCCGAGGTCGAGTCGGGCCCGCTGCGCCGCAGCGTGCTGTACCGCCGGCGCGCGGGCGCGTGACCCCACCCCGGGTCAGCCGCGCAGGCGGGCCTGGAGCGTGTACGTCTGCGGCAGCCGCCAGGGCCGGTCGGCAAGGCGCCACTCGCCGGGACCGGCGCGTTCCGTCCGCCCCGGCAGGGCGTCCCACGGGGCGCTGTCGTGCTCGGCGAGCATGGTCAGCTCGAACCCCGCGTCCAGCAGGGCGGTGACGACCTCGCCGAGCCCGTGGTTCCACTCGTGGGTGACGTTGTGCGTGAACGTCTCCTCGGTCGTCACGTACGTCCCCTGGGCCTGGAACACCGTCGGCTCCGGCCGCTCGAAGTATGGGAACTCGACGGTGAGCGGCCCGTCGGGGCGGGCGTCGTCGACCGTGAACAGCATCGGGTGGCCCTCACGCAGGAACAGCCGCCCGCCGGGGCGCAGCAGCGCGGCGACCACCGACGCCCAGCGGCGGATGTCGGGCAGCCAGCACAACGCCCCGACGCCCGTGTAGACGAGGTCGAAGCCGCCCGGCTCCAGGGCCTCCGCCGCGTCGTACACGTCGGACTCGACGAAGTCGACCGCCGCGCCGGTGCCGGCGGCGAGGCGGCGGGCCTCGGCCAGGGCGGTGGGGGAGAAGTCCAGCCCGGTCATCCGGGCCCCCAGGCGGTGCAGCGACACGGTGTCGGTGCCGATGTGGCACTGCAGGTGCACCCCGCGCAGGCCGGTGAGGTCGCCCAGGCGCGGCTGGTCGAAGCGGACCACCTCGCTGAGGTGCCCGGGGTCGGCGAGGAACCGGTCCAGGGCGTAGTCCGGCGACTTGGCGTGGGCGGGCGCCCGCTCGTCCCAGCTGGCCCGATTGACGCTGCGATAGTCCGTCACGGCGCGACGGTCCCACAGCCGCCGCTTCGGGTTCAACGGGGATTCACGGGACGGCGGCGGCCCCCGACCCATGCCACAATCATGATCATGGAAACGGGGATCATCACCGCGGACGCCGCGGGCACCTGGACGCTGGGCGACCTGACCGTCAACCGGATCGGCTTCGGCGCGATGCGGCTCACCGCGACCGCCGACGGCCGGCCCAGCGACCGGGACCGGGCGATCGCGGTGCTGCGCCGGGCCGTGGAGCTGGGCGTCAACCACATCGACACCGCCGCCTTCTACTTCTCGCCGCTGCGCTCCGCGAACGAGCTGATCAACGCGGCCCTCGCGCCGTACCCCGACGACCTGGTCATCGCCACCAAGGTCGGGCCGGGCAAGGACCCGTCGGGGCGGTGGCTGCCGCTGGCCCGGCCGGACGAGCTGCGCGGCCAGGTCGAGGAGAACCTGCGTCAGCTCGGCCGCGACCACCTCGACCTGGTCAATTTGCGTCAGGCCGGCCTGGAGTCGGTCGCCGAGCACGTCGGGGCGCTCGCCGAGCTGCGCGACGCCGGCCTGATCCGGCACCTCGGCATCTCCAACGTCCGCCCGCACCACCTGCCCCAGGCCCTGGCCGTCGCCCCCGTGGTCTGCGTGCAGAACGCGTACGGCCTCGGCTTCCGGCCCCGCCACGACCAGTTCGTCCGCGACTGCGCCGCGCAGGACGTGGCGTACGTGCCGTTCTTCTCCATCGCCACCACGGGCCGGGAGGCCGGCGCGAGCGGCGACGAGGACCCGGAGGTCCGGGCGGTCGCCGCCGCCCACGGGGTGTCCACCGCCCAGCTGCGGATCGCCTGGGCGCTGCACCGCAGCCCGAACATGCTGGCCATCCCCGGCACCGGCAACCCGGAGCACCTGGCCGCCAACGTGGCCGCCGGGGCGCTGCGGCTCACCGCCGACGACCTGGCCCGGCTGGAGGCCGTGCACCAGCGCGGCGAGTGACGCCCGAGTGACGCCCCCGGTCGGGCGGTGTGACAGCGTGTCGGGGTGAACGATTCCGCGCCGGTCGCCGTCGACCTCGCCCTGGTCGGCGGCGGCGGGGCCGGGTCCCTCGTGCTGGCCGCCCTGGACCGGCACGGCGTGCGAGGGCTGCGGGTCGCGGTCGTCGACCCGGTGCGCAGGCGCGGCCAGGACCGCACCTGGGCGTTCTGGGGCCGCCCCGGCGGTGACCTGGACCCGCTGCTCAGCGCGAGCTGGGGTCAGGTCGAGGTGACCACCCCGGCCCGCCGCCGGGTGCTCGACCTCACCCCGCTGCGGTACGCCATGCTGCGTTCCGCCCCGGTCTACGCCCGGGCCGCCGACGCCGAGCGGCGCCTCGGGGTGAGGCGGATCGACGCGGCGGTGACCGGCCTGGACGACGACGGCACCGGGGTGCTGATCCGGGGCGACGACGGGATCCCGCTGGCCCGGGCGTCCTGGGTGCTCGACTCCCGCCCCCACCCGCCGGCCCGGCCCGGCCGCACGTCCTGGTTGCAGCACTTCCGTGGCTGGTGGGTGGAGTCCGGCGGGCCGCTGTTCGACCCCGCCCGGGCGGTGCTGATGGACTTCCGCACCCCGCAGCCCGGGCGGGGCGTCTCCTTCGGCTACGTGCTGCCGGTCAGTGACCGGTATGCGCTGGTCGAGTACACCGAGTTCTCCCCGGACCGGCTCACCGACGACGGGTACGACCGGGCGTTGCGCGGCTACCTCGGCCGGCTCGGCCTGGACCCGGCCGCGCTGACGGTGCGGGAGGTGGAGGACGGGGTGATCCCGATGACCGACGCCCCGTTCCCGCGCCGCCCCTCGCCCCGGGTGGTCCGCCTCGGCACGGCCGGCGGCGCCACCCGCCCGTCCACCGGTTTCACCTTCTCCGCCATGCTGCGCCAGGCCGACCAGGTGGCCCGCGCGCTGGCCGCCGGCCGGCCGCCGGTGCCCGCGCCCGCGTACCCCCGGCGGCACCTGTGGATGGACGCGGTCGCGCTGCGGGCCCTGGACACCGGCCGGGTCGGCGGCCCGGAGTTCTTCGACCGGCTGTTCGACCGCAACCCCGCCGAGCGGGTGTTGCGCTTCCTCGACGGCGACACGTCGCCGGGGGAGGACCTGGCGGTGATGCGGTCCAGCCCGCTGCTGGCGATGACCTCCGCCGTCGTCGGCGACGCCGCCGGCCGGCTGCGCGGCCGGCTGCGCCGCCCCGCCGGCTGACCCGTCGCGGGGGCCGGTCAGTCGACGCGCGCGGCGACCGCGTCGCGGATCGTGCGGCGCAGCCGCTCCAGCGGGTCGCCGTCGCCGACCGCGAGCCGGTTGCGCGTCGCCGCCACGGTGAGCCCCAGGTCCGGGTACGCGAAGGCCAGGCTGCCCCCACTGCCGGCGGCGCCGAACGACCCGTCGTCGTCCACGGCGTAGCCGAGCCCCCACGCCGCCTCCTGGCCGAAGACCCACTCCGGGCCGCGCGCCGCCACCGCCCGCAGCCGCCGCGGCGAGATCAGCCGTACGCCGTCCACCTCGCCGATCAGCGCCGCGCACATCCGGGCGGCGGCCCGGGCGGTGAGGGTGCCGACGGCGGGCACGTCGGCGGCGAGCACGTCCGGGCGGGCGGCGAGGCCCGCGTCCGGGCGGACCCCCGGCGGGGCGACCCGGTCCAGGTGTGGCAGTTGGCCGGCGAACGCCTCCAGCATCGCCGAGAGGTTGCCGTCCTCCATCCGGGCCAGCCGGCCCTGCCCGGCCCGAGGTACGCCGAGGAGCAGCTCCCCGGCCACGCCGAGCGGCGCGGCCACGTCCTCGGCGAGGACCTCGCCGACCCGGCGACCGGTGACCCGCCGGACCACCTCGCCGACGATCCAGCCGAACGTCCACGCGTGGTACGCCAACCGCTCGCCCGGGGCCCACAGCGGCGCGGAGTCCGCGACGATCGCGCACATCCGGTCCCAGTCGGCGAAGTCGTCGAGGGTGGTGTCGGGCGGCAGCGCCGGCAGGCCCGCCGTGTGGGTCAGCGCGTGGCGCAGCGTGATCCGGTCCTTGCCGTGCCGGGCGAACTCGGGCCACACGTCGGCGACGCGCAGGTCGTAGTCGAGTTGCCCCTGTTCGGCGAGCACGTGCACGACCGTCGCGGTCAGGCCCTTGCCGGTGGAGACGCCGTACACGGGGGTGTCGGCGGTCATCGGCCGGCCGGTGGTGGTGTCGGCGACGCCGGCCTGCTCCTCGACGATCGGCTCGCCGTTCAGGTACGCCGCCACCTGGATCCCCGCCTCCCGCCCGGAGGAGACGAGCCCGGCGACGGTGTCGCGTACCTCGGCCCGCAGGCCGTCGAAGTGTCCGGTCATGGTGGGGCAGCCTGCCAGAGGGCCGCGGCCGGCGCCGCCCGTTTTCGACGGTCCGGTCCGTGGGGGCACGGGGCGTACCCGGTAGGTTGCGGGCATGGTGGACGCGGCGGCCGAGCGGGTCGTGGAGATCTGGACCGACGGGGCGTGCAGCGGCAACCCGGGGCCGGGCGGCTGGGGCGCGCTGCTGCGCTACGGCACCCACGAGCGGGAGTTGTGCGGCGGTGAGGCGACGCCGACGACCAACAACCGGATGGAGCTGATGGCCGCGATCCGAGCGTTGGAGAGCCTGACCCGGCCGGTGACCGTGCGGCTGCACACCGACAGCACGTACGTGCGCAACGGCATCACCGGCTGGCTGGCGGGTTGGAAGCGCAACGGTTGGTTGACGGCGGCGAAGCAGCCGGTCAAGAACGCCGACCTGTGGCAGCGGCTGGAGGCGGCCTGCGAACGGCACGAGATGACGTGGCTGTGGGTGAAGGGGCACAACGGCCATCCCGAAAACGAGCGGGCCGACGCCCTGGCCAACCGGGGGATGACCGAGGCCCGGGCGGTGACCGCAGCCAGGTGAGGCCGCGCAGCCTTGCGTCGATCCACATCGATGGGTAACGTTGCGGATCGATTGCGTCACTGACAGTTGTCACGGGAGGTGTCCGCGTGACCGCGACCGCCGCTACCGACCTGCCCCTCTGGCCGCCGACCAACCCCGACCACGGCCCGTTCGCCCTGCTCGACGAGCAGGAGCGGGGTCGCCTGGACAAGCCCGTGACCCGGGTCAGGCTGCCGACCGGCGCCACCGCCTGGCTCGTCACCCGGCACGCCGACGTGCGTCAGCTGCTGCGTCACCCCGCCTTCAGCGCCAATTTCGAGAAGCCGGGCTTCCCGCTGCTGCGTCCGCTGCCGCCCCAGTCCGAGCTGGAGCGTCAGGGCGGCTTCATCCGGATGGACGGCGACGCGCACACCCGGCTGCGCCGGATGCTCACCGCCGAATTCATGATCAAGAATGTCCGGCGGGTCGAGCCGCTGATCCAGCAGACCGTCGACGAGGCCCTCGACGCCCTCCAGGCCGCCGGCCCGCCCGCCGACCTGGTCGAGGCGTTCGCCCTGCCGGTGCCCTCGATGGTGATCTGCCACCTGCTGGGCGTCCCGTACGCCGACCACGGCTTCTTCCAGGCCCGCAGCCGCACCCTGCTCGACCGCACCGCGCCCGTGGAGCGGGTCCGCACCGAGGTCGGGGAGCTGCGGGCCTACCTGCGCGAGCTGGCCCTCGCCCGGCACGCCGACGCCGCCACCGACCTGATCAGCCGGCTGGTCCGCGACCGGGTGGCCACCGGCGAGCTCTCCGTCGACGAGCTGGTCGGCATGGCGTTGTTGCTGCTCGTCGCCGGCCACGAGACCACCGCCAACATGATCGGCCTGAGCGCCCTGCTGCTGCTGCGTGAGCCGGGACGCCTCGACGCGCTGCGCGAGGACCCGGACCGGGCCCCCGCGCTCGTCGAGGAGCTGCTGCGCTACCTCAGCGTGGTCCGCACCGGCCTGCCCAGGCTGGCTGTGGACGACGTCGAGATCGGCGGCCGGCTGATCCGGGCGGGGGAGGGCGCGATCGCCGTGCTGTCCCTGGCCAACCGCGACCCGGAGGTCTTCGGCACCGCCGACGAGTTCGATCCCTACCAGCAGGCGCACCAGCACCTGGCGTTCGGCTTCGGGGTGCACCAGTGCATCGGCCAGCCACTGGCCCGCGCCGAGCTGCGGATCGCCCTGGTCGAGCTGGCCCGCCGCTTCCCCGGCCTGCGCACCACCGCGACGCCGGAGCAGCTCTCCACCCGCGACACGTCGGTCGTGTTCGGCCTCAACAGGCTCCCGGTGACGTGGTGACCGAAGGCGGCACGATGCGGATCGAGGTGGACCGGGACCGCTGCTGCGGGTCGGGCAACTGTGTGCTCGCCGCGCCCGAGGTCTTCGACCAGGACGAAGCCGACGGCCTGGTGCTCCTGCTCCGCCCCGCCCCGCCGGCCGAGGCGGCCGACCGGGTGCGCCGCGCCGCCGACCTCTGCCCAGCCGGCGCCATCCACCTCACCTGACCCCGGTGCGGCGCCGACGTGGGTGGGGTCAGGTTTCGCGGGTGGGGTCGGTGGTGCCGGAGACGGCGTCGACGTCGTAACCGGCGCGGCTGGTCTCCCGTGCCGGGCGGGCGTCCTCGGACGGCAGGTCGGCGAAGTCGTCCCCGGTGTCCTCGGTCGTGCGCAGCGACTCGCCCGGCGGTCGCAGGGACGCCTCGTAGGCGGTCGCGCCGTCGGGTTCGTCGCTGCTGGCTCGGTCGAAGCGTTCCTCACTGGTCATGTCGCAGTCCTGCCCGCCCCGGCCTGCGGCAAACGTGCCCCGGCGGCCCGCACCGTCGCGGCCCGCCCGCTGTGGGGTCGCGGTGTTCGCTGGCCGCGTGTTTCAGCCACGCTGTCCCGGGCCGCGGCGCGCGTCCGGTGGCCGCCCGCTCAGGCGACTTCCACCGGCCGGCTCCTCGCACTCCGGCTCGTCACCGGCGGCGACCGCCGGCCGCCGGGCTGCCGCCGTCGCGGTGGGGCCTGCGGGGCTGCCGTGGCCCGGCGGGACGGCGGACCGGGGTGATCGGCAGGGACCAGTGCGCCGGCCGGGTCAGCGCCGGCGGCAGCCCGGTCCGGTGGTCGCCGCGGGCCGCGTCGGCCTGCGACTGGTGCAGGAACAGGGCCCGCCGCAGGTCCGCCCCGCGCAGGTCGGCGCCGCGCAGGTCCGCGCCGGTGAGGTCGGCGCCGGTGAGGTCCACGTCGCGCAGGTCCGCGCCGAGCAGGACGGCGCCGCGCAGGTTCGCCCCGACCAGGTCGACCCGCCGCAGGTCGGCGGCGACCAGTACGGCCCCCCGGCGGTCGAGCCCGGCCCGGTCGCCCCGGGCCAGCTCGCCGGCCCGGGACAGCAGCGGATTCACCCGCCCCCGATGCGCGTCGACGTCCAGCCCGAGCAGTTCCTGCGGGCTGCCGGCCGTGAGCCGCCGGGTCTGCGCCAACGCGTCGCCCAACTCCTCGCGCAGCGGGCCGGGCGGGGTCAGCGCGACCGCCTCGGTCAGGTACCACAGCAGCTCGTGCAGCGGACGCATGACCGCGAACGTGTCGAACATCCGCGCCGCGGTGGCCGGGGCGGACCGCCAGTCGCGGCCGGCGAAGGTGACCTGGGCGACCTGCTGCCCCGCCCCGAAGCAGTCGAAGACGGTGCACCCGGGGAAGCCCCTGTCCCGCAGGTCCCGGTGGATGCCGCAGCGGAAGTCACCGCCCAGGTTCGGGCAGGGCCGCCCGGCCGGCTTGTCGACGGCGAAGTCCGCCGACGCGGCGAAGGCGGGCGCCACGCAGCACAGCCCGAAGCACCGGGAGCAGTCCGCCCGCAGGTCGCCGCCGCCGGTGGACGGTGACGGCGCGGGCTGGGGCGTTCCGGACACGGTGGGCGTTCTCCTACGGGGCGAGGCGCCGGGGGCGGTCCCCCGGATTCCCCCATTGTCCCGCCGGCTCCCGTGCCCGAGGGCCGGGGGTGCCGGCGGTGTCGCGGCACTCCGCCGGGAAACCCGGGTCCGCCCGTCAGGCCGTCGTGGTCGTCCGGCGGACCTCCTGCACCAGCCACCCGTTGCCGTCGGGGTCGCTGAACGACAGGTAGGAGGCGTAGTCGCGCCGCTGCGGGTCCGGGCCGGGGACCCGCACCCCGCCCTCCTCGAAGTGGAAGATCTCGCTCGCCGGCAGCCCGCGCGCCAGCAGTTCCTCGCGTGCGATGTCGAGGTCCGTCACCACCAGGTGCAGGCCGCTGACGCCGCCCGCGCCGTCCGGGTCGCGCATCAGCGCGATCGAACACGCCGACCCCGGCGGGGTGAGCTGCACGACCCGGAAGTCCTCACCGGAGCGGATGTCGACGTCCAGCCGGAACCCGGCGCGCTCCTGGTAGAACTCCTTGGCCCGGTCCACGTCGGACACCGGCACCGCGACGAGTTCGAGCGTGAAGTCCATTGTCCAGCCCCCTGGCCTCGACGAGCGGTTCTGTCCGGTGCGGCGGCGGGTCCGGCCGTCGAGCCCTCGCGACATCGACAGTCTTTTTTGCCGCCTGACGAATCGTGCCGGCTCGGGGGGTGGCCGCGGCACCCCCGGTCGGTCGTACCGGGTCAGCCGTCGAACCCGACCACGCCGCCCTGGCGGCCCACCGGGGCGGAACCGGTGGATCAGCTCCCGCCGCCGGGCCCGCGGGTCCTCGGCCAGCCGTTGACCGACGTCGACGGCACTGGATATGGTCCGATCCACCGCCCTGCGACGGGAGACGCGCGATGGCCCCCGAGCACGTCGACGTGTTGATCGTCGGCGCCGGCCTGTCCGGTGTCGGCGCCGCCTGCCACCTGCGCCGCAGCCGCACCGACAAGACGTACGCGGTGCTGGAGGCGCGCGGCGCGATCGGCGGCACGTGGGACCTGTTCCGCTACCCGGGCATCCGGTCGGACTCGGACATGTTCACCCTCGGCTACTCGTTCAAGCCGTGGACGAACCCGGTGGCCATCGCCGACGGCGACTCGATCCGCGACTACGTGCGCGAGACGGCCCGCGAGTACGGCGTCGACGAACACGTCCGCTTCCACCACCGGGTGCTCGCCGCCGAGTGGGACAGCGCGACCGCCCGCTGGACGGTGCGCGCCCACCGCGACGACACCGGCGAGGACGTCACCGTCACCTGCGCGTTCCTGTTCACCTGCTCCGGCTACTACCGCTACGACACCGGCTACACCCCGGACCTCCCCGGCGCGCGGGCGTACACGGGGCGGGTGGTGCACCCGCAGCACTGGCCCGCCGACCTCGACCACACCGGCAAGCGGGTGGTGGTGATCGGCAGCGGCGCGACCGCGGTGACCCTGGTGCCGGCCCTGGCCGAGCGGGCCGCCCACGTCACCATGCTCCAGCGCTCACCGACGTATGTGGTCGCGCTGCCCTCGCGCGACGCCCTCGCCGACGCGCTGCGCCGCTTCCTGCCCCCGAAGGCCGTGCACCCGGTGGTGCGGTGGAAGAACGTGCTGTTCGGCACGGCCACCTTCCAGCTCAGCCGCCGCGCCCCGAAGCTGGTGAAGCGGTTCCTGCGGCGCGCGGCGACGGATCGGCTGCCCGCCGGCTACGACGTCGACCGGCACTTCTCGCCCCGCTACGACCCGTGGGACCAGCGGCTGTGCGTGGCCCCCGACGGCGACCTGTTCACCGCCCTCGGTCAGGGCCGGGCCTCGGTGGTCACCGACCGGATCGAGACCTTCACCGCCACCGGCCTGCGGCTCGCCTCCGGCGCGGAGCTGACCGCCGACGTGGTGGTCACCGCCACCGGCCTCAACCTGCTCGTCCTCGGCGGCATGACGATCGTCGTGGACGGCGAGCGGGTCGACCTCGCCCGGACGGTGGCGTACAAGGGCATGATGCTCTCCGGCGTGCCGAACTTCGCGCTGACCATCGGCTACACCAACGCCTCCTGGACGCTCAAGGCCGACCTCGTGGCCACCTACGTCTGCCGGCTGCTGGCCCACCTCGACGCCACCGGCCAGCAGGTCGTCACCCCGCTCGCCCCCACCTCCGGCGACCTGGAGCCGCTCATCGACCTGAAGTCCGGGTACGTGCTGCGCGGCCTCGACGTGCTGCCCAAGCAGGGCGCGGCGGCGCCGTGGCGGCTGCACCAGAATTACGCCCGGGACGTGCTGCTGATGCGGCACGGCCGGCTCGCCGACTCGGGGGTGCGGTTCTCCCGCGCGGGCGAGGCGGCCACCACCGACCGGTGGGATCCCGCCGGCACCCCCGCCGGCTGACCGGACCCCGCCGACCGAGCAGAGGAGACCGACGTGCGCAGGTTCGACTTCGCGGCCGGGACGGCCGTGGTCACCGGGGCGGCCAGCGGCATCGGCGAGGCCCTCGCCCACGGCCTGGCCCGGCGCGGCGCCGGCCTGGTCCTGCTCGACCGGGACGCCGACCGGCTCGCCGCCGTGGTGGCCGCGATCCGGGCCGACCACCCCGACCGGCCGGTCACCACCCACCTGGTGGACCTCGCCGACGCCGCCGCGACCATCACGGTGGCCGAGGAGATCCGCCGACGCCACCCCCGGGTGCGGCTGCTGATCAACAACGCCGGCGTCGCCCTCGGCGGCCGGTTCGACCAGATCACCCTCGACGAGTTCGGCTGGGTGATCGACGTCAACTTCCGGGCCGTGGTGCGGCTGACCCACGCCCTGCTGCCCGCCCTGAAGGCCGAACCCGGCGCCCACCTGGTCAACGTGTCCAGCCTGTTCGGGCTCATCGCCCCCGCCGGGCAGACCGCGTACGCGGCGAGCAAGTTCGCCGTCCGCGGCTTCACCGAGGCGCTGCGCCACGAACTGGTCGACGACGGCATCGGGGTGACCTCCGTGCACCCCGGCGGCATCCGCACCCGCATCGCGCAGAGCGCCCGGCTCGGCAGCGGCGTGCCCGCCGAGGAGTTCGAGGCCGACCGCCGGCAGTTCGAGAAGCTGCTCTCCATCGACCCCGCCGTCGCCGCCGAGGTCATCCTGCGCGGCGTCGAGCGCCGCCGGGGCCGGGTGCTGATCGGCTGGTCGGCGAAGCTGCCGGACCTGCTGGCCCGGCTCGCCCCCGCCTCGTACGGGCGGGTCCTCGCCCTTGCCCTCGCCCTCAACCGCGCCCCCCGGCCGGCCGCCGTCGCGCCCCCGACGCCCGTACCCCACCGGCCGGCCGCGCCGCCCCCCGCCCCGGCGTCGGCGGACGGCGCGGGGGAGCCGACGTGACCGGGCCGGACGGCCGGAAGGGGCAGCCGACGTGACCGGGCCGACCGACACGACCCTCACCGTCCGGGGGCGGGCGGTCCGCTGCCGGGTGGCCGGGCAGGGGCCGCCGGTGGTGCTGCTGCACGGCGTCGGCCGCACCCTCGCCGACTTCGCCGAACAGCACGACCTGCTCGCCCGCGACCACCGGGTGATCAGCCTCGACCTGGCCGGGCACGGCGGCTCCGCGCCGCTGGACGAGCCGCACACCCTGCCGGCGGTGGCCCGGGCCACCGCCGACTGCCTCGACGCCCTCGGCGTCGACCGCCCCGCCCACCTCGTCGGCAACTCCCTCGGCGGGGCGGTCGCGATGCGGCTGGCCGTCGACGACCCGACCCGCGCGGCCAGCCTGGTCCTGGTCGACAGCGCCGGCTTCGGCGCGGAGGTGACGATCGCCCTGCGCCTGCTGGCGCTGCGACCGCTCGGCCGGCTGCTGCTGCGGCCGAGCCGGGCCGTGGTCCGGCACACCGAGCGGGCCCTGTTCCACGACCGGCGGCACGTCACGCGGGCACGCCTCGCCGAGGCCCTCGCGGTGGCCCGCCGACCACACGCCGCCCGGGTGATGCTGGAACTCGTCGGCAGCCTCGGCACGGTCCGCGGTGTCGCCCCCGGGTGGCGCGCCGAACTGCTCGACGCCGTGGCCCGGCTGGACCTGCCCATCCTGGTGATCTGGGGCGACCGCGACCTGATCCTGCCCGCCGCGCACCTCGACGCCGCCCGTGCCCGGCTGCCCCGGGCCCGCGCCCACCTGTTCGCCGACACCGGCCACCTGCCCCAGGTCGAGCGGGCCGCGGAGTTCCACGGGCTGGTCACCGACTTCTGGGCCGGGCACCCCGCGCGCGGCTGAGGGCGGTCAGGGCGGGCTGCCGCCGCGCTTGTCCTCCTGGGCCAGCACCGCCTCCCGCACCTGCGGGTCCTCGCGCTCGGCCAGCTCCGCGGCGAGCCGCGGGTCGCCGGCCAGCCGCCCCCGGTTGCGGTGCAGGAAGGCGTCGAACCCCCCGGTGTACGGGCAGGCCAGGTCGCCGAGCACCGCGTCCGGCCGGTACCGGCAGCCGCCGCAGTAGTCGCTGAGCTCGTCGATGTAGCGGCCGTCGACCGCGTACGGGCGGGTGTCGACCCGGCCCAGGTCGGCGTAGCGGCTCATGCCGACCACCGTCGCGTTCATCACCCAGTCGGCGCCGTCGACGAAGCACCCCTTGAACCAGTCCGCCAGCTCCGCCGGCCGCCAGCCGCGCTGCAACGCGTAGTTGCCGAGCACCAGCAGCCGCTGCGAGTGGTGTGCCCAGGCCCGGTCCCGCACCCCGGCCAGCACGTCGGCCAGGCAGTGCGCCTCGACCGCGTCGGCGTCCAGGTCGGCGAACCAGCCGGGCAGCGGCTCGGTCGCGGCCAGCCAGTTGCCGTTCCGGAACGCGGGCTCGAAGTACCAGTAGAGCTGCCAGAGGAACTCCCGCCAGCCGAGCAGCCCCCGGATGAACGGCTCCACCGCCGACAGCGACGCGGCCCCGTCGCGCCACGCTCCCTCGGCCGCCCGGATCGCCTCCGCCGGGTCGAGCAACCCCAGGTTGAACGACGACGACAGCACGCTGTGCGCCAGCATCGGGTCGTCGACGCTCATCACCTTCTGGTAGCGGCCGTGGTCGGGCAGCCGGTGCCGGACGAAGTGCCGCAGCCGGGCGTCGGCCTCGGCGTGTGTGGCGGGGTAGCTGCGCGGCCCGTCTCGGCCGACGAACCGCATCCCCTCCTTCTCCCACCGGTCCAGATCGTCGCGCACCTCCGCGTCGATCTCGTCCTCCACGATCGGCGGGGGAGCGGGGGCGACCGTGCCGCCGGCCCGCCGGGGCCGGCGCGGCACCCGCCCCGGCGGCCCGTCCAGCACGCGGTGCTCACGGCGGGCCCAGCGGTAGAACTCGGCCATCCGCAACGGCCCCCGCCGGTACGCGTCCGCCCAGGCGGTGAAGTCGTCGCGGCTGGTGAGGAAGCCCCGGGGTGGCAGGATCGTCAGCCCCGGCACGGAACGGGCGAAGGCCAGCCCCGCCCGCGACGGCGGGTGGCACACCTCGACGGGCCCGTCGACCCGGGCCAGTGCCTCCCGGAACGTCGCGGCCCGCACCAGCAGCGCCCGGTCGCCCAGCTCCGCGGCCCGGTGACGCAGCGCGGACAGGATCAGGTGGGCCCTCTGCCGGTGCAGGGGGCGCCGACGGAACAGGTCCCGGGCCTCCACGAGCAGCACCGGCTGCGCCCCGTCGTCGAGGAAGTGCGGCCCGAGTTGATCGGCGAGCAGCCACCGGCGCGAAGACATGCGTCGATTCTGCCCAGTGCGGCGGGGCGTCGCCCGCCGTGCCGGCGTGTCCCACAAGTGGCGCACGCCACAGCGCCCCTCCCTCGTCCAGGTGACGATCGGGCATGGCCGGCGACTCCGGGCCGACAGCCGGCGGTGATCCCACCCGGAAGCCTTGGCCGCCCGTGGCCCGGGCCACGTCCGGGCAGCCCGCGTACCGGCCCCGCAGGGGGTGCGACGCACCATGAGGACATGACGCATCCCAGCTCAACGGCGCGCGCCGCCGCCACCGTGACCACCGGGCGGGCGTACCGGCACCCGTGAGCGCCGCCCCGACCGCCGTGCCCCGCCGCTCCGCCGCGCTGGTCTGGGCGGTGGCCCTCAGCGCGTACGTGGCGGCGGTGTTCCACCGCAGTTCCCTCGGCGTGACCGGGGTCGACGCCGCGCACCGCTTCGACATCAGCGCCTCCACCCTGGCCGTCTTCACCGTCGCCCAGCTCGCCGTGTACGCCGCCATGCAGGTGCCGGTGGGGGTGCTGCTCGACCGGTTCGGCTCCCGCCGGCTGCTGATCGCCGGCGGGCTGCTGATGGTCGCCGGCCAGCTCTGCTTCGCGGTGGCCACCCACGTCGGGCTCGCCGTCGCCGCCCGGGTGCTGGTCGGCCTCGGCGACGCGATGACCTTCATCAGCGTGCTGCGCATCGTCGCGTTCTGGTTCCCCGGCCGCCGCAACCCGATGCTGGTGCAGCTCACCGGCTCACTCGGCCAGCTCGGCGCGGTCCTCGGCGCCGTGCCGCTGGTCGCCCTGCTGCACCGCGCCGGCTGGACCCCGGCGTTCCTCACCGCCGCGGCGCTCGGCGCGACCGTGCTCACCATGGTCGTCGTGGCCGTCCGGGACACCCCGCACCGGGAGCACGCCGCCACGCCCGCCCCCGACCTGGCCACCGTACGCCGGGAACTGGCCGCCGCCTGGGCCCAGCCCGGCACCCGGCTGGGCCTGTGGACGCACTTCGTCACCCAGTTCTCCGGCGCGGTGTTCGCGCTGCTGTGGGGATACCCGTTCCTCGTGCAGGGCCAGGGGATGTCGCCCACCACCGCGGCGTCCCTGCTCACCCTGATGACTTTGTCCGGCCTGCTGGCCGGGCCGCTGATCGCCCACCTGTGCGCCCGGCACCCGTTCCGCCGCTCGGTGCTGGTGTTCACCGTCACCGCGGCCACCGCCGCGATCTGGGCGGTGGTGTTGGCCTGGCCCGGCCGCGCCCCGGGCTGGCTGCTGGTCGCCCTGGTCGTGGTGTTGGCCGTCAACGGCCCCGGCTCGGCCATCGGTTTCGACTACGCCCGCACCTCCAACCCGGCCAGCCGGATCGGCAGCGCCACCGGCATCGTGAACGTGGGCGGCTTCGCCGCCTCGATCGTCCTGGTGCTGGCCGTCGGGGTCGTGCTGGACCTGGCCACCCCTGCCGGCCACGCCGCACCGGACCTGACCGCGTTCCGGTGGGCCTTCGCCATGCAGTACGTCCTGTGGGCGCTCGGCGCGGTCCAGGTGCTGCGTTACCGCAACGCCGCCCGCCGCCACCTCGCCGACCTCGCCCGCGACGCCGCCCCGCTCACGCAACCCGCGCCGGCCCATCGACCCGCGTGAGCCCCCTGCGGCCTCGGCCGGGGTAGGCGTCGGGCGTTGCTGGGCTCGACATGGTGATCGGCGGTAGTTTCGCCGGGAAGCGCGATCGACGTGGCGTACCCGCCCGGTGGCGCTCTCTGTCGTCGGTCCGCCCACCGCGGGCCGCCGGCATCGACAGCGGTGGAGCAGGAGGAGAACGTGAGCCAGGAAGTCCGGGGAGTCATTTCACGGCGCAAGGGCGCGCCGGTCGAGGTCACCACGATCGTGGTGCCCGACCCGGGGCCGGGCGAGGCGGTGGTCCGCGTCCAGGCCTGCGGGGTCTGCCACACCGACCTGCACTACCGCGAGGGCGGGATCAACGACGAGTACCCGTTCCTGCTCGGCCACGAGGCGGCCGGCATCGTCGAACAGGTGGGCGAGGGCGTCACCGGCGTCGCGCCGGGTGACTTCGTGGTGCTCAACTGGCGGGCCGTGTGCGGGGTCTGCCGCGCCTGCCGGCGGGGCCGGCCGTGGTACTGCTTCGCCACCCACAACGCCGCCCAGAAGATGACCCTCACCGACGGCACCGAGCTGTCCCCGGCCCTGGGCATCGGGGCCTTCGCCGAGAAGACCCTCGTCCACGCCGGACAGTGCACCAAGGTCAACCCGGCGGCCCGGCCGGCCGCCGTCGGCCTGCTCGGCTGCGGGGTGATGGCCGGCCTCGGCGCGGCGATGAACACCGGCGGGGTCACCCGGGGCGACTCCGTGGCCGTCATCGGCTGCGGCGGGGTCGGCGACGCCGCCGTCGCCGGCGCGGCCCTGGCCGGGGCGACGACGATCATCGCCGTGGACACCGACTCCCGCAAGCTCGACTGGGCCCGGAAGTTCGGCGCCACCCACACGGTCAACGCCTCGGAGGACGACCCGGTCGAGGCGATCCGCGCCGCCACGGGCGGCTTCGGCGCCGACGTCGTCATCGACGCCGTCGGCCGGCCGGAGACCTGGAAGCAGGCGTTCTACGCCCGCGACCACGCCGGGACGGCCGTGCTGGTCGGCGTGCCGACCCCCGAGATGACCGTCGACGTGCCGCTGCTGGACGTCTTCGGCCGCGGCGGCGCGCTCAAGTCGAGCTGGTACGGCGACTGCCTGCCCAGCCGCGACTTCCCCATGCTCACCGAGCTCTACCTGCAGGGCCGGCTCGACCTGGACGCGTTCGTCACCGAGGAGATCGCCCTGGACCAGGTCGAGGAGGCGTTCACCCGGATGCACCACGGCGACGTGCTGCGCTCGGTGGTGGTCTTCCCGTGACCGTCCGCGTCGACCACACCGTCACCTCCGGCACGTTCTCCCTCGACGGGCAGACCTTCGACGTCGACAACAACGTCTGGGTGGTCGGGGACGACAGCGAATGCGTCGTCGTCGACGCCCCGCACGACGTCGACGCGATCCTGCGCGCCGTCGGCCGGCGCCGGGTGGTGGCGATCGTGGCCACCCACGCCCACGACGACCACGTCCGGGTGGCCCCGGAGCTGTCCCGGGCCACCGGTGCGCCGGTGCTGCTGCACCCCGACGACCGGGTGCTGTGGGACCTGGTGCACCCCGGCACCGCCCCCGACGGGGAACTGCGCGACGGGGCCACGATCGAGGTGGCCGGCACCGGCCTGCGGGTGCTGCACACCCCCGGCCACAGCCCCGGCGCGTGCAGCCTGTACGCCCCGCAGCTCGGCGTGGTCTTCACCGGTGACACCCTCTTCGCCGGCGGACCGGGCGCCACCGGCCGCTCGTACAGCGACTTCGGCACCATCGTCGACTCCATCCGTACCCGGCTGCTCACCCTGCCGCCGGAGACGGTCGTGCACACCGGCCACGGCGACAGCAGCACCGTCGGCGACGAGGCCCCGCACCTCGACGAGTGGATCGCCCGGGGGCACTGACCCGTCCGCCGCCACCCGCCCCGGCCAGCAGGCCCGCCGGGGCGGGGCGGGTGGCGGGGTGGGCGTCACCCCCGTCGTCGCGGCCGCGCCGGTCGACACCGGGTCAGCGGCCGACGGGCTGATCCGGCACGTGTGCGTCCGGTTCGGGGCGCCGCGCGCCCGTTGGCGGGGTCGACCGATTCTGGGCGTGACCGGGGTCGCAGCCCACGCCGCTACCCCGCATATCCGGAATGACGGACCTGTGCGGCTGGTTGTGTCCCCCGTACCGCCCGTCGGTAAACCCCTATGGCGGAGCGGTCCCCCGAGGGGCGCTCAACCCGGAGCGCGTCGCAACGATCGAAAGGGCAACCATCGTGAGGGTTGACTTCACTCGATGGCTCCCGGCCATCGCGAAGACCACCGACCGGATCCAGACCATCGCGAAGACCCCGACCCGTAGGACCGTCCTGAGCGTCGCCGGCGTCGCCGCCCTCGGCGGCCTGGCGTTCGGCCCCATGGCCGTCGCCGCCCCGGTCACCAGCGGCCCGCACGCCGGTGCGGTGGCCGCGATCGACCTGGCCACCGGCAAGAGCCGCGAGAGCGCCACCGTCGAGTCCGCGCTGACCACGGGCGAGAGCATCAGCAAGACCACGTCGGCCGAGAAGCCGGACCGGGACGAACTGATCCCGAACGGCCTCGAGGGCGCCCAGTCGCGCATCCCCCTCGACGACGCGCAGCTGGAAAACGCCGAGGCGATCATCAAGGCGGCCAAGGAGACCGGCGTCGGCGAGCGGGGCGCGGTGATCGGTGTGGCCACCTCGCTGCAGGAGTCGAAGCTGTACAACCTCGGCCACCTGGGGGCGTACAACGACCACGACTCGCAGGGCCTGTTCCAGCAGCGTCCGTCGTCGGGGTGGGGCTCGCCCGACGAGGTCACCGACCCCGACTACGCCTCCAAGGCGTTCTTCGACGCCCTGAAGAACGTGGGCGGTTGGAACCACCTGCCGCTGACCGCCGCCGCGCAGACGGTGCAGGTGTCGGCGTACCCGTACGCGTACGCGCAGTGGGAGGAGCAGGCTGCGGACGTCGTCCAGCAGCTCTGGTGACGGAATCCTGACCCGGCCCCGGCCGGCCCTTCACCGGGCCGGCCGGGGCCTTGTCGTGGTCGCCCAGGTCAACGGCATCACGGGTACGAGTGACCGATGCTCCACCCCGCCCCGGCCGCAATGACGTGCTCACGCATCGAGGTCGATGGCCGACTTGGCCCGCTCGCTGGACTCCTCTGACGGCGGGCCGCCGGGATTTTCGGTGGCGAGCGCCTGGTTGAGCGTGACGAACTCGCGCATCCGCTGTTCGTAGCGTTCGAGTCCGGCCCCGTGGTCCCCGCCGGAGCTGGCCAGGGAATCGGCGAGCACGTACGCGCCGACGAGCGCCAGACTCGTGCCCTGTCCGGACAGCGGTGACGGGCAGTAGCCCGCATCGCCGAGCAACGTCACCCGGCCGGCGGACCAGCGGTCCATGCGGATCTGCGCCATCGCGTCGAAGTAGAAGTCGGTGGCCTGCCACATCGCGGCGAGCAACCGCGGGGTTTCCCAGCCCACGCCGGCGAGCCGGTCCTCGACCAGCTTGCGCTGGGCATCGATGTCGTGACGGTCGTAGTCCAGGGGGTCGGCCCCGAAGCCGAGGTTCACGCGCATCTCGGTGTTGTCGCGCGCCGAGTAGATGCCGTAGCCGACGCCTTCGGCGCCCAGCCAGACCTGCCAGCGGTCGAGATCGAGGAAGTTGGGGGCGGTGAACACGCCGACGTAGGAACCGAGGTGGTACAGGTACGGCTGCTCCGGCCCGAAGGCGAGTCGCCGCACGGTGGAGTGCAGGCCGTCGGCGCCGACCACCAGGTCGAAGGTTTCCGCTGCGGCGTTGTCGAAGGTCACCCGGACGCCGTCGCCGTTCTGTTCGAGGGCGGTCACCGAGTCGCCGAAGAGGTATCGGGTGTGGGGTTGGGTCAGGTCGTAGAGCAGCCCGATCAGGTCTTCCCGGAGCACCTCGACGTCGCCGCTGTCGAGCCGGCCGCTGCTCAGCGTCACCTCGGTCGAGCGCATGACCTCGTTGCCGTGCGGGTCGAGCATCGACATCCCTCGCATCTGGGTACGCGCCCGGCGCAGCGGATCGGTCAGCCCCATCCGCTCGATCACGTCGAGCGCCACGCCGCGCACGTCCACCGCGTGTCCGCCGGCCCGTAACGAGGGTGCCCGCTCGACCACCGTGGGGACGAAGCCATGCCGGTGCAGCCAGTACGCCAGAGCCGGTCCGGCGACGCCGGCACCCGAGATCAGCACAGTCTTCACGTAGTCCTCCTTGTGTGGATGTACGCTGTACGCACCGCGAAGATACGGTGTACGCGCCTGATTCGACAACGTATTGTGGCGGCATTGAGCTAGTACAGAGATGCTCTGCCCCGGTGTGTGTCCTAGAACAGAATGGGGAGCTGCGTGACCACTGAGCCGCCGTACCTGCGCATCGCCGCGGATCTGCACCGCCGGATCGCCGCACGGGAGTTGAGCCCGGGTGACCGGCTGCCGTCCACCCGGGCGCTCGCCGCGCAGTGGGGAGTGGCGCTGGCCACCGCCGCGAAGGCACTGAACGAGTTGCGCCAGGCGGGCGTGGTCCGCGTCCAACCGCGGGTGGGCACCATCGTGGCGCCGCCACCTGCCGCGCGCATCGGGCGGACGGCTCGACGGTCGGTGGCCCGCCCGGAGGCGGCGTCGCCCCGATCCGCCGCCACGCCGGAGGTGGAGCTGAGCCGCGACCGCGTCGTCCGGGCCGCCGTTGAGATCGCCGACGCCCAGGGCCTAGAGACCCTGTCGATGCGCACCGTCGCCGCACGGCTGGGGGTGTCCACCATGTCGCTGTACCGACACGTCGCTGGCAAGGACGAACTCGTCCTGCTGATGGTCGATGCGGCATACGGCGAAGGCGAATACCCGGCGATACCGCCCGACGACTGGCGTGCCAGGCTCGAACTCGGCGCACGCACGCTGTGGCGGCTGTACTGCCGCCACCCGTGGCTCGCGCACCTGGGCCCGCTCGCCAGGCCCCTGCCGCTGCCCAATCTGCTGCGCCACGGCGAATGGATCATCGGCGCATTGACCAGGCAGGGTCTGCCGGCGACCCGCGTTCTCGACCTCCAGATCCTGCTGTACAGCCACGGTCAAGGCCTCGCCGTCCATCTGGAGCGGGAGGCGCGCGCGCAGGCGGAAACCGGCCTGTCGGACGAGCAGTGGATAGACGGTCAGGCCGCGGAAATGCACGCGCTCGCGCACTCCGGGAGGTATCCGAACTACGCCCACATGATGGACGGACTCGTCGATGGCTACGACTTCGACATCAACGCGCTGTTCGAGACTGGTCTCCGGGCGCTGCTCGACGGCTTGGAGCGACTCATCGACCACGAGACGAAGGAGCACCCGTCGACATGAGCCCTGGGGATGGCTGACAGGCCTCGAACCAGCCCGTGTGCCGGCCGGGCTGTCTGAGGCCAATCGCATCAGATGTCCGGTCCGGGCTGCGGGTGTGACCGGTGGCATCCGGTCGGCGGAACATCGGCCGGGGCGGGGTCGTTACACCTGGCAGACGATCGAGTAGCGCACACCGCTACTGAACCCCCCGGACCCAGGGAATGCGGGCCGGTGGCCGGTCGTTACACATGGTCCCGGCGCCACGAGCACCCCCCGGTGCGGTGAGCAGCCGGATGGCTTTCCCCCTTTTTGATCTTTTGGGCGCCTCGACGTGGTGCTTACACCCCCGCCCCTTCCCCTGGGGTGGTGTGTGTGTCGACCCCCGATTGGAGTCACCCCCATGAACACGATCATGCGTAAGAGCGTTCTCGGTATCGCTGGTCTGGCCTTCGCCGGTGGCGTGTTCGCCGGCCCGGCCACCGCCCACGCCACCCCCACCCCCGAGTCGGCGACCCCGACGACCGCTGTGGCCGTGCAGGCCGACAAGCCCGGCGTGGACAAGGGCAAGCTGATCCCGCACGGTGTGCAGGGTGAGCAGTCCCGCATCGACCTCGGTGACGAGGAGACCGCCAACGTGAAGGCGATCATCGCCGCCACGAAGAAGGCCGGCCTGGACGAGCGGGCGGCCGTCATCTCCATCGGCACGTCCCTGCAGGAGTCGAAGCTGGAGAACCTGGGTCACCTCGGTGACCGCAATGACCACGATTCGCTGGGCCTGTTCCAGCAGCGCCCGACGTCTGGTTGGGGCACCCCGGAGCAGATCACCGACCCCGAGTACTCGACCCTGGCGTTCCTGAAGGGGTTGAAGCAGGTCGACGGGTGGCAGGACATGCCCCTGACCGACGCCGCACAGACCGTCCAGGTGTCGGCCTACCCCGACGCGTACGCACAGTGGGAACAGCAGGCCGCCGACCTCGTCACCCAGCACTGGAACAGCTGACCACAGCACCACCGAACAGCCAACTGGCCGGTCCCCGACACACCGGGGACCGGCCGGCGGCGTTCGCGCGGGCGACCCCGTCGGGTTCACTGGACGGGTGGACGAGTCGATCTGGAATTCGGTGCGGGCGTCGCGGGGCTGGTTGGACGCCGCCAACGGCACCGGGGACGCGGAACTGACCTGCCGGATCCTCAAGCTGACCGAGGAGGCCGGCGAAGTTGCCGGGGCGTGGATCGGGGTGCTGGGCCAGAACCCGCGCAAGGGGGTGACGCACAGCCGCGAGGATGTCGGGGCCGAACTGGCCGACGTGGCGTTCACCGCCCTGGTGGCCATCGAGAGCCTCGGCCTCGACCCGCGTGCACTGTTGGACGCCTGCGCCGCCAAGGTCCGCGCCCGCACGGGCACCGGCTGACCGCCTCCGGGTGCGACGCGCGGCGGTGTCCGCCCGCGTACCGGCGACGGTCGGGGAGTGAGGTGGATTACCCGGGACGGTTGGAACAGCCCGTGGGGTGGGTAGGTTGTAGCCAGTGTCGGTGTGCTCAGTGTCCCCGGGCCTCACCTGAATTGCCTTCGCGGAATACCGTCCGGCTGGAGCCGCGTTGCGCCACGCGCCGAGAGGCGACCTGCACACCGACACCGAACCGCCCCCGGCCACCGGCCGGGGGCGGTTTCGCGTCCCCGACCCGTACGCCGTGGGCCCTGCTCTCGGGCCGACGGCCCGGTTGACACGGTGGGCTCGCCGTCCTCGCTCCGGTCGAACCGGCCCCACAGGGCGGAAAAGATCCGGCCCGGGGACACGACCCGGCCCGGCCTGACCTATGTTCAGGAGGTCAGCGTCCACCGACCGGGGGAGGGGGTGCTTCCGGATGGGTCTACGGACCTTCATCCAGGGCTGGCCGGTCTACCGGCAGCTCACCGGCACCGACCCGCTCGGCCGGGGCGCGGCGGCCCAGTCGGCCCGCTCGGCGGCGCTGACCGCGCGCACCGAGACCGCCGACAGCGTGGCCCGGTCGGTCTGCCCGTACTGCGCGGTCGGCTGCGGCCAACGGGTCTTCGTCACCGACGGCCGGGTCACCCAGATCGAGGGGGACCCGGACAGCCCGATCTCCCGCGGCCGGCTCTGCCCGAAGGGCTCGGCCAGCAAGTCGCTGGTCACCAGCCCGCTGCGGCAGACCACCGTCCGCTACCGCAGGCCGTATGCGACCGAGTGGGAGGACCTGGACCTCGAGACCGCCGTCGACATGATCGCCGACCGGATCCTCGCCGCCCGCGAGGAGACCTGGGAGGACGTCGACGACGCCGGCCGGCCGCTGAACCGCACGCTGGGCATCTCCAGCCTGGGCGGGGCGACGCTGGACAACGAGGAGAACTACCTCATCAAGAAGCTGTTCACGGCGATGGGGGCGCTCCAGATCGAGAACCAGGCCCGTATTTGACACTCCGCCACCGTCCCCGGTCTGGGGACCAGCTTCGGTCGCGGCGGCGCGACGGACTTCCAGCAGGACCTGGTCAACGCTGATGTCATCGTCATCCAGGGTTCCAACATGGCGGAGGCCCACCCGGTGGGCTTCCAGTGGGTGATGGAGGCCAAGAGGCGCGGCGCCAAGGTCTTCCACGTCGACCCCCGGTTCACCCGGACCAGCGCGGTCGCCGACACGTACCTGCCGATCCGGGCGGGCACCGACATCGCCCTGCTCGGCGGCGTGGTGCGGTACATCCTGGAGAACGAGCTGGACTTCCGGGAGTACGTGCTGGCGTACACCAACGCGGCGGCGGTCGTCAGCGAGCAGTTCCTCGACACCGAGGACCTGGACGGCCTCTTCTCCGGCTACAACACCGATACCAACTCGTACGACCAGGCGAGCTGGCAGTACGAGGGCCAGGAGCGCAACTCCGGAGGTGAGGACACCGGGAAGGAACGGGACAGCGCGGCCGGCCTGGAGCACGAGTCGCACGGCGTGCCCACGTCGGGGCGGATCCGGCGGGACGAGACGTTGCAGCACCCGCGCTGCGTCTACCAGATCCTGCGGCGGCACTTCTCCCGGTACACCCCGGAGATGGTGGAGCGGGTCTGCGGGATCCCGCAGGAGAGGTTCCTCGAGCTGGCCCGCGCCTGGACGGAGAACTCCGGCCGGGAGCGCACCGGCGCGCTGGTCTACTCGGTGGGCTGGACGCAGCACAGCGTCGGCGTGCAGTACATCCGCACCGGCGCGATCATCCAGACCCTGCTGGGCAACATGGGCCGGCCGGGCGGCGGCATCCTGGCGCTGCGCGGGCACGCCAGCATCCAGGGCTCGACCGACATCCCGACCCTGTTCAACCTGCTGCCCGGCTACCTGCCGATGCCGCACCACGCCGACCACGAAACCTTCGACGACTGGGTGGGCAGCATCAGTCGCCCCGGCCAGAAGGGCTTCTGGGGCAACTCCCGGGCGTTCGCGGCGAGCCTGCTCAAGGCGTACTGGGGCGACGCGGCGACGCCGGACAACGACTTCTGCTACGGGTACCTGCCGCGGATGACCGGCGACCACGGCACGTACCAGCAGGTGCTCAAGATGATCGACGGCGGGATCAAGGGATACTTCCTGCTCGGCCAGAACCCGGCCGTCGGCTCCGCGCACGGAAAGGCCCAGCGGCTCGGCATGGCCAACCTCGACTGGCTGGTCGTGCGGGACCTGTTCCTGATCGAGAGCGCCACGTTCTGGAAGAACAGCCCCGAGGTGGCCACCGGCGAGATCGTGCCGCAGGAGTGCCGCACGGAGGTGTTCTTCCTGCCCGCCGCGTCGCACGTGGAGAAGGAGGGCACCTTCACCCAGACCCAGCGGCTGCTCCAGTGGCGGGAGAAGGCCGTCGACGCGCCGGGCGACGCCCGCTCCGAACTGTGGTTCTTCTACCACCTGGGCCGGAAGCTGCGGGAGAGGCTGGCCGACTCACCCCACCCGCGCGACCGGGCGCTGCTCGACCTGACCTGGGACTACCCGACCCATGGTGACCTGGCCGAGCCCAGCGCCGAGGCGGTGCTGCGCGAGATCAACGGCTACGAGACGGCCTCCGGCCGGCCGCTGTCCGCGTTCACCGAGGCCCGCGACGACGGCTCCACCGCGATCGGCTGCTGGATCTACACCGGCGTGTACGCCGACGGCGTCAACCAGGCGGCCCGGCGCAAGTCCCGGCACGAGCAGGACTGGGTGGCCGCCGAGTGGGGCTGGGCGTGGCCGGCGAACCGCCGCACCCTGTACAACCGCGCCTCCGCCGACCCGCAGGGCCGGCCGTGGAGCGAACGTAAGCGCTACGTCTGGTGGGACCCGGAGAAGGCGGAGTGGACCGGTTACGACGTGCCCGACTTCGAGAAGAACAAGCCGCCGACGTACCGTCCGCCGGAGGACGCCTCCGGGCCGGACGGGATCGCCGGCGACGACCCGTTCATCATGCAGAGCGACGGCAAGGCCTGGCTGTACGCGCCGAGCGGGGTGCTCGACGGCCCGCTGCCGACGCACTACGAGCCGGCCGAGTCCCCGATGCGCAACCCGATGTACGGCCAGCAGGCCAACCCGGCCCGCAAGGTCTACG
The DNA here is from genome assembly GCF_009908295.1 of Micromonospora rubida. Classification (GTDB taxonomy): domain Bacteria; phylum Actinomycetota; class Actinomycetes; order Mycobacteriales; family Micromonosporaceae; genus Micromonospora; species Micromonospora rubida. The sequence continues at coordinate 70,113 of NZ_JAAALO010000001.1, read as the reverse complement.
AGAACCCGGTGAACCCGATGAACCCGAGCCCGCCGGAGGCGCACAGCGACGTCTTCCCGTACGTGTTCACGGTCAGCCGGCTCACCGAGCACCACACGGCCGGCGGGATGAGCCGCACCGTGCGGCCCCTGGCGGAGCTGCAGCCGGAGATGTTCGTGGAGGTGTCCCCGGAGTTGGCCGCCGAGGCCGGGCTGGCCCACCTGGGCTGGGCGCACCTGGTCACCGGCCGCTCGGTGATCGAGGCGAAGGTGCTGGTCACCGACCGGCTCACCCCGCTGCGGGTGGACGGGCGGATCATCCACCAGCTCTGGCTGCCGTACCACTTCGGCACCGAGGGGTTGGTCACCGGCGACTCGGCCAACGACCTGTTCGGCATCACCCTGGACCCGAACGTGCTGATCCAGGAGAGCAAGGTCGGCACCTGCGACGTGCGGTCCGGCCGGCGGCCCACCGGGCCGGCCCTGCTCGACCTGGTCGCCGACTACCGGCGGCGGGCCGGAATGACCGTGGACCGGAGGATCCCGTTGGTCACTACCGACGCGGTGGGCTGCGACGACGCGGCCGGCAGCACGGACCAGCGCTCGCCGGAGGCGGCGGCGGGCGAGAAGAGAGGCGAGGATGCCTGACGCCAACAGCCTCTACGGGCCGCTGGACCCGGCCCCGGACGCCGGCTGGACCGACGCCCGCCCCCGGATGGGCTTCTTCACCGACACCAGCGTCTGCATCGGCTGCAAGGCGTGCGAGGTGGCCTGCAAGGAGTGGAACGACGTGCCGGGCTCTGGGCTGGACCTGCTCGGCATGTCGTACGACAACACCGGCGCGCTGACCGCGAACTCGTGGCGGCACGTGGCGTTCGTGGAGCAGCCCGCCCCGGCCGGGCATCGCACCCCGCCGTTCGCCGGCTACCCCACCGCCGCGCCGGCCAGCGCCACGTCGGCGGCGGTGGTGGCCGCCGGGACGGCCGACGACACCGGCACGGAACCCGGGCTCCCGACGGGCGATCCGGTCGCCGCCGCCCGGATGGCCGCCGGGCCCGAGTTCCTCGGCATGCCCGGCTCCCAGCCGCCGGGCCGGGCCACCGGCGTGGCCGAGCGCACCGACTTCCGCTGGCTGATGATGTCGGACGTGTGCAAGCACTGCACCCACGCCGCCTGCCTGGACGTCTGCCCCACCGGCTCGCTGTTCCGCACCGAGTTCGGCACCGTCGTGGTGCAGGAGGACATCTGCAACGGCTGCGGCTACTGCATCTCCGCCTGCCCGTACGGGGTGATCGACCAGCGCAAGGGCGACGGCCGGGCGTGGAAGTGCACCCTGTGCTACGACCGGCTCGGCGCCGGCAACACCCCGGCGTGCGCGCAGGCCTGCCCCACGGAGTCCATCATGTACGGCCCGCTGGACGAGCTGCGGGAGCGGGCCGCCCAGCGGGTGGCCACCCTGCACGAGCGGGGGGTGCCGGAGGCCCAGCTCTACGGCCACGATCCCACCGACGGCGTCGGCGGCGACGGCGCGTTCTTCCTGCTCCTCGACGCTCCCGAGGTGTACGGGTTGCCCCCGGACCCGGTGGTCACCACCCGGGACCTGCCCCAAATGTGGAAGCGCGCCGGGCTGGCCGCCCTGACCATGGCGGCGGCTGCCGTCGTCGCGTTCGTCGGAGGTTCCTCGTGAGCCCGCACCGCCCCCCGGTGGGTGACCGGTTCCGCCGCTTCCTGGGCCGCCTCGACGCCGCCGGCCCGGCAGGCGGGCTCAGCGCCGACCGCCCCGCCGCACCGCACACCCCCGAGGGGGACCGCACCCCCGGCCAGCCCCGCTCGGCGGCCCCCGGGGAGCGGCGTCGGCGCGGCGGCGGGCGGCGCGGCGGCGGGGAACAGCTCAACGTCCCGCCGGCCGAGTTCACCTCCTACTACGGCCGGCCGGTGCTCAAGCCGCCGGTGTGGAAGTGGGACATCGCGGCGTACCTGTTCACCGGCGGGCTGGCCGCGGGCTCGTCGCTGCTGGCCGCCGGCGGCCAGCTCACCGGTCGGCCGGCGCTGCGCCGCGCCGGCCGGATCGCCTCGCTGGTCGCGGTGAGCGCCAGCGCGTACTTTCTCGTCAACGACCTGGGTCGGCCGGCCCGGTTCCACCACATGCTGCGGGTGGCGAAGCTGACCTCCCCGATGTCGGTGGGCACCTGGATCCTCACGGTGTTCGGCCCCGCCGCCGGGGTCGCCGCCGTCACCGAGGCCGCGCCGTGGCTGCCCGAGCGGGGCGTGCTCGGGCTGGGCCGCCGGCTGCTGCCCCCGGTCGGGCAGGCCGCCGGGCTGCTGGCCGCCGCGACCGCGCCGGCCCTGGCCACGTACACCGGGGTGCTGCTGGCCGGCACGGCCGTACCGTCGTGGCACGAGGCGTACCCGGAACTGCCGATCATCTTCGCGGGCAGCGCCCTGGCCAGCGGCGCCGGCGTGGGCCTGCTCGCCGCGCCCGGCGACCAGGCCGGGCCGGCCCGGCGGATGGCGGTGGCCGGCGCGGCCCTGGAGCTGTGGGGCTCGCACCGGGTGGAGCACCGGCTCGGCCTGCTCAGCGAGCCCTACCGCACCGGCACCCCCGGGCGGCTGCTGCGCGCCGGCCGGGTGTTGACGGCGGCCGGGGTGGCCGGGGCGCTCGTCGGCCGGCGCAGCCGCGTGCTGTCCGGGCTCTCCGGCGTGGCCCTGCTCGCCGCGTCGGTGGCCACCCGGTTCGGGATCTTCCACGGTGGCGTCGCCTCCGCCCGCGATCCGAAGTACACGGTCGTCCCGCAGCGCGAACGGATCCGCCGCCGCGAGGCGGAGCGCCCCGCCGTCGAGGGCTGAGGCCCCTCCCGGCGGGCGCTGAGGCCCTTCCCGCGCGGCAGGGCGGGCGCTGTGATCGAATAGCCGGTGGAGGCGTTCAGGCGGCTGGTGCCCCTCCCGGTCTTCAAAACCGGTGTGGTCCGGTACCCGGGCCAGGCGGGTTCGATTCCCGTCCGTCTCCGCCAGGCGACCCTAGGAGAGGACGCGATGCGCGACGCCGATCCACGGCGGCGGGTGCCGCGCACAGATCTCCTGCTGGCCGACCCACGGCTGGCCGCGGCCGTCGCCGCGCTCGGCCGCAACCGGGTCAAGGCCGCGATCGTCGTCGCCCAGGAACGCGCCCGCCGCGGCGAGATCACCCCCGAGCGGGTACGCGACGCCGCGCTCGCCGCCCTGCCCGCGCCCGCCCCTCGGGTGGTGCTCAACGCCACCGGCGTCGTGCTGCACACCAACCTTGGCCGGGCGGCGCTCTCCGCCGTCGCCGTGGACGCCCTCGTGGCCGCCGCCGGGCACACCGACGTGGAGCTGGACCTGTCCACCGGCCGGCGGGCCCGGCGCGGCCGGGACGCCCTCGCCGCGCTCGCCGCCGCCGTGCCCGACGCGGGCGCCGTGCACGTGGTCAACAACGGCGCCGCCGCCCTGGTCCTCGCCGCCACCGCCCTCGCCGCCGGCCGGGAGATCGTGGTCAGCCGGGGCGAGCTGGTGGAGATCGGCGACGGGTTCCGCCTGCCGGAACTGCTGGCCAGCACCGGTGCCCGGCTGCGCGAGGTGGGCACCACCAACCGCACCAGCCTGGCCGACTACGCCGCCGCGGTCGGCCCCGACACCGGCTTCGTGCTCAAGGTCCACCCGTCGAACTTCGTGGTCACCGGGTTCACCAGCGCCGTCGGCGTCGACCGGTTGGCCACCCTCGGCGTGCCGGTGGTCGCCGACATCGGCTCCGGGCTGCTCGCCGGGGACCCACTGCTGCCCGCCGAGCCGGACGCGGCCAGCACCCTGCGGGCCGGCGCCCACCTGGTCACCGCCAGCGGCGACAAGCTGCTCGGCGGCCCCCAGGCCGGGCTGTTGCTCGGCGAGGCCGACCTGGTCGAGCGGCTGCGCCGGCACCCACTCGCCCGCGCCCTGCGGGTCGACAAGCTGACCCTGGCGGCCCTCGCGGCCACCCTGCACACCCCGGACACTCCCACCCGGGCCGCGCTGCACGCCGACCCGGCGGCCCTGCGGCAGCGCACCGAGGGGCTGCGCGACCGGCTGGCCGCCGACGGCTGCAAGGCCGAGGTGGTGCCCGCCGTCGCGGTGGTCGGCGGGGGCGGAGCGCCGGGCGTCGAGCTGGGCTCGTGGGCCCTGGCCCTGCCCGAGCGGTACGCGGGGCCGCTGCGCGCCGGCACGCCGGCGGTGCTCGGCCGGGTGGCCCAGGGGCGGCTGCTGCTGGACCTGCGCTGCGTCCCCGCCACCGCCGACGACGCGCTGCGCTCGGCGGTCCTGACCGTGCCCGTGGACGCCTGACGTGTGGGTGGTGGCCACCGCCGGGCACGTCGACCACGGCAAGTCGACCCTGGTCCGGGCGCTGACCGGGATGGAGCCCGACCGGTGGGCCGAGGAGCGGCGCCGGGGTATGACCATCGACCTCGGCTTCGCCTGGACCACGCTGCCCTCCGGCGGCACCGTGGCGTTCGTCGACGTGCCCGGCCACGAGCGGTTCGTGCCGAACATGCTCGCCGGTGTCGGCCCCGCCCCGGCAGCCCTGCTGGTCGTCGCCGCCGACGAGGGGTGGATGCCCCAGTCGGCCGAGCACCTGGCGGCGCTGCACGCGCTCGGGGTGGCGTACGGGCTGCTGGTGGTGACCCGAGCGGACCTGGCCGATCCGGGGCCGGCGCTGGCGCACGCCCGCGCGGAGATCGCCGCCACCTCCCTGGGCGCCGTGGACGCCGTTGCGGTCAGCGCGGTCACCGGGGCCGGCCTGCCCGAGCTGCGGGACGCCCTGGACCGGCTCGTGGCGCGGCTGCCCGCCCCGGCGGCCGAGGCCCCGGTGCGGCTGTGGGTGGACCGGTCGTTCACCGTCCGGGGCAGCGGCACGGTCGTGACCGGCACCCTCGGCGGCGGCCGGCTGTCCGTCGGCGACCACCTCGAACTGGCCGACACCGGCGAGCCGGTGCGGGTGCGTGGCCTGCACTGTCTCGGCGTGCCCCACGACCGGGTCGACGCGGTGGCCCGGGTGGCGGTGAACCTGCGCAACGTGCCCCGTGAGCGGCTGGGGCGCGGCGACGCCCTGCTCACCCCCGGCCGGTTCCACCGCACCGACCTGCTCGACGTGCGGGTCGCCGGGGCCCCGGCCGCCGACCTGCCGGCCACCCTCACCCTGCACGTCGGCGCCGCCGCCGTCGCCGCCCGGGTCCGCCCGCTCGGCCCGGACACCGCACGGCTGCGGCTGGTCCGCCCGCTGCCGCTGCTCGTCGGCGACCGGGCGCTGCTGCGTGACCCCGGCCGCCACCACGTCGCCGGCGGGGTGACCGTCCTCGACGTGGCCCCGCCGCCGCTGACCCGGCGGGGGTCCGCCGCCGCCCGCGCCCGGGTGCTCGCCGGCCTCGACGGGCGGCCGGACCTGGCCGGGGAGCTGCGCCGCCGGCTCCTGGCCCGCCGGGGCGAGCTGACCCGGATGGGGGTGCCGGTCACCGTCGCCCCGGTCGCCGGGGACTGGGTGGCCGACCCGGACCATTGGCGGTCCCTCGCCGTCCGGCTGACCGCCGAGACCGCCCGGTACGCCGCCGCGCACCCGCTGGAGCCGGGCGTCCCGGTCGACGTGCTACGTCAGCGCCTCGACCTGCCCGACCGGGCGCTGGTGGAGGCCCTGGTCCGCCCGCCGCTGCGGGTGCGCGCCGGCCGGGTCGGCCAGGACGCCGGGGACGCGCTGCCGGAGCCGGTGGCCCGGGCCGTGGCCCGGGTCCGCGCCGAGTACGGCGACCGCCCGTTCCAGGCCCCCGGGGCGGACCGCCTCGCGGGCCTGGGTCTCGGGCCCCGGGAGATCGGCGCGGCCGTGCGCGCGGGGGCGCTGCTGCGGCTCGCGGAGAACGTGGTGCTGCTGCCCGGCGCGGTCGACGACGCGGCCCGGGTCCTTGCCCGGCTGCCGCAGCCGTTCACCCTCAGCGCCGCCCGGCAGGCCCTGGACACGACCCGCCGGGTCGCCGTGCCGCTGCTGGAGCTGCTGGACCGGCGGGGCGTCACCCGCCGCCTGCCCGACGACGCCCGCACAGTCGTCGCCCAGCCCGGCGTGGCCGCCGCCCCGCCATGACGCCGGCTGCGTCCACGGCGAACGATCACGGGTGGAGGGGTCCGCCGCGACGCGGCCCCGGTGGGGCCGGGCGTGGCCTAGCGTGGCCGCATGGACCCTTCGGCGGTCTGGCGGGACAAGAGCCACCGGTGGCGGATCGAGGCGTACCGGGCGCCGGATCTGCGCTTCGCCGTCTACGCCACCAACGGCCCCACCGAGTCCGCCCCGTTGTGGCTGTTCGGGATGGCCGCCCTGGCCCGCTGGTTGATAACCCACGCCATCTCGTTGGACGACCTGGAGACCGACTGAGCCGGCCGCCCCTCGTCCGGGGGAACCGTCCCCGTTTCCGGAGTGTGGGCCGGTGTCGTCTCCGTACCGTGCGGGGCGTGAAGGACCGAGGAATGCGGACGGCCGTGGCGGTGCTCGCCGGCCTCGCGGTCATCTACTTCGGCAGCAAGGGACGCAGCGCCGACGAGGGCGGCGGGGTCTCCGGCGGGGTGGTGGTGCTCGCGGTGCTGGCCGCGGCCCTGGCCTGGCACCTGACCAAGCCGGGCGACAACGCGACCAAGTGACCGCGTCCACGCGGGACGCGGGCGACACCCGACCGGCGTCAGCGGGCGGCGGCGGCGCGGGTGACCTCGCCGGCGGACTCCTCGTCGAGGGCGACCCGGACCAGGGCCGAGGCGAACCGGCCGAAGTCGCCGCCGCCGACCAGCCCGGCCAGCCCGTCCGGGTTCGCCGGCAGGCCGAGGCGCTCAGCCCCGGCCAGCGTCCGCCGGTCGGCGTACGGGCGCACGTCGGGCCACACCTGCTGCGCCTCGCGCAGGAAGATGTCCGCGCCGGTGGGGCCGATGCCGGGGAACCCGGTGAGCAGCCGCCGCAGCGCGGGCCGGTTCCCGCCGGCCTCCCGGTGCAGCCGGCGCAGGTCGCCGTGCCACCGGTCCAGGCACAGCCGCGCGCCGGCGCCGAGCATCGTGGCGGTCCGTTCGTCGTAGCGGCGGTAGTGTCCCCGGCCCAACGCGTCGACCCGGTCCTGCCAGCCGGACGCCTCCATCGCCTGCGGGGTGCGGTAGCCGGCGGCGAACAGCTCCCGCGCGGCGGCCACCGCGACCGACGCCCGGATCCGGGTGCTCAGCAGCGTGGTCAGCACCAGCAGCTGGTACAGCGGCCCGGGCCGGTCGGCGAGCCGGATGCCGGCCTCCTCCGCGTACGTGCGGCCCTGCCGGTCCAGCAGGGCCCGTGCCGTCCTCCGCGTGTCTGCCACACCCAGGGGTACCCCGATCGCCACCGCTCACCCCGCCCCCGACGTCGCGCAGATACACGGAATTAGTGGCCTTGAGGCGGCGCGAGGCCACTGATTCCGTGTATTAGCAGCGTGGGGGGTGGGCGGCATGGGGGCAACGGCGGCGGGTAAGCCGGTCGTGGCGTGGCCCACGCCGCGCCGTCCACCCGGAAGGGAGACTCCCGTGACGAACCCTCAGCAGCCGGAACTGCGCCGCAACGCGCGCAACGACGCGGTGCAGGACGCCAAGGGGCCCGGCGTGTCCGGTCACCCCGGCCACCGTGGCACGTCCCAGGGCGACCGTGGCCGCACGGTGCCGCGCGGTCAGGTGTCGCCGTACGGCCCGGCCGGCGGTCAGGTGGCCGACGACGAGAGCGCCGAGCGCGGCTAGCACCGTCGGGACGATGGCGGCCGCAGCCGGTTCCAGGTGGCTGCGGCCGCCATCCCGTACGCCAGGTGCGGCACGAGGTCCGACAGCCAGTCGGTGCGGCCCCACCGGCGCGGATCGGTCACCCCCAGCGCGGTCATCGAGCCGTCCGACATCGCCATCACGCTCCCGCCGAGCAGGGCCACCGCGACCGGCCCCGCCGTGCGCCGCCCCGCGAGCAGGGCGAAGGCGGCGCCGGCGGCGATGCCCATCCCGTACCCGAGCAGGGGCCCGAGGCCCGAGCGGCGGTTGGCCGCCCGGTCCTCGGGCCCCAGGTCGACGTGGGCGAGCCCGGCCACCCGCCCGGCGGTCTCCTCTGGTGTGCTGCTCGCCGGTCGGGCGCGCAGCACCATGTCGAGGTAGCTGACCATGTTGAGCGCGGCGCTGCCCACCGCTCCGGCGATGGCCCCGTCGACCAGTTTGGCGCCGTTCACTTCGGGTCGCCCGGTTCGCGCTCGCCCTTCGGGCCGTACGTCCGCTCGCCCCGCACGATGCCGCGCTGTCCCCGGTCCTCCTGCAGGATCCGGTTGGCGACCTGGTTGGCCTCCTGGTCGGCCGCCCGACCGGAGTTCTCGATCAGATCGCGCAGTCGCGCCCGTTCCTTGTCGTACGCGTTGCTGCCCGGCCGTGGTCCTGGCATAGCCGCCTCCTGACGTCGCGGTGACCGTTGGTCACGCCGTCTACCCGCCTGCGCCGGGGCCAACCGTCGCCCCTGCCCGGGGTGCCGCCGGCCGGGTGGGCAGGTGTCACTCCGGGGCGCGGATCACGGCGACCGGGCAGTCGGCGCGGTGCAGCACGGCGTGACTGACCGAGCCGAGCAGGAGGCCGGTCAACTCGCCGCGTCCCCGGCCGCCGACCACCAGCAGCTGCGCCGCGCGGGACGCCTCGGCCAGCGCGGCGGCGGCCCGACCCCGGGCCAGCACCCGCTCGACCCGCACCGCCGGCCGGCGGTCGCCGAGGCCGGCCAGCGACTCGGCCAGCACCCGCTCCTCGTCGCCGCGCAGTTGCCCCTCGTCGTACACCAGGGGCTGCATGTCACCGGGCCCGGTGGAGGCCGGGTGCCGGTAGGCGTGCACCGCGCGCAGGGCGACGCCGCGGGTCGCCGCCTCGTCGGCGGCGAACTCGACGGCGGCGCGGGCCGGCGCGGAGCCGTCCACCCCGACCACGACCGGGCCGTCGGCCCGGTCGGCGCCGCGGGCGACCAGCACCGGGCAGTCGGCGTGCGCCGCGACCTGGATCGCCACGGAGCCGACCGCCAGCGCGGCGAAGCCGCCCAGCCCTCGGTCGCCGAGGACGATCAGCGCGGCGGCGGTCGACTCGCCGACCAGCACGGCGGACGCCTCCCCGTCGATGACCTCTCCGGTGACCCGCACCCCCGGGGCGGCCGACTCGGCGTGCGCCACCGCCTGCGCGACGAGGCGTCCGGCCTGTTCGCGCAGGCCGGCGCCGGGCGGCGCGTCGGGCACCGGGCCCAGCGGCACGCGCAGCAGCGGCCAGACGAAGCCGTGCACCACCCGCAGGGCCCGGCCCCGGCGCGCGGCCTCCCCGGCGGCGAGCCGGACGGCCCGCTGGGCCGGTTCGGAGCCGTCCACCCCGACGACCACCGCCGCGCCGTTGGCCGCGTTCACCGCCGTACCTCCTCCGCCGTGGTTTCGCGGTCAGTATCCCGGCCGTTTGGGCGTCGTCGAGGCGATACCGCGCAGGACGGGGGGTCGCTACGCTGCTCCGACACTTCGCCGTACTCGGAGGCCCTGGCGATGATGGGGTCGCGGGCTGGCCACCAAGCGCTCCGGCTGACGGCCGTCGCGCCCGCCCCCGACCGACCGCGCCGCCCGACCGGCGGCGGCCCTCCGTATGATGCTTGCCCTACAGCAAGAGTTGTCGGAGGGGGATCATGTCGGACGCGTTCGGACCGGTGGCCCGCGCGCTGCGCGAGGCGGCACCCGACCGGTTGGCCGAGGTCGCCGACCGGGCCGTCCGCGCCGGGATGGGCGCGTCGCGCACGGACGTCTTCGTTGCCGACTACCGGATCAGCGGGCTGTGGCCCGTGCTCGACCCGGAGCTGCCCGACGCCGGCTTCCTCGCCTGCCACGGCGTGGCCCAGCGCTGCTTCAGCAGCCAGCAGCCGATGTTCGACGGCGGGGACGACGGCCGCTGCCGGGTGTACCTTCCGCTGACGGTCTGGGGTGAACGTCTCGGCGTGTTCCTGGTGGAGCTGCCGGCCTCCCCGTCGGCGGCGACGGTCGAGACGGTCCGGGACATCGCCGGCGAGCTGGCGGTGGCGCTGCGCGCGGCGGACCGGCAGACCGACCGGTACCGCCGGGCCCGCCGCCGGGAGCGGCTGAGCATGGCCGCCGAGATGCAGTGGGATCTGTTGCCGGGCCGCAGCGTGACGCACGGCGCGTTCCTGCTGGCCGGGCAGCTCGAGCCGGCGTACACGGTGGGCGGTGACCACTTCGACTGGTCGGTGGACGGTGACCGGCTCACCGTGACGGTGCTCAACGGCGCCGACACGGGCCTGTCGGCGGCGCTGCTGACGGCGGTGTCGGTCAACGCCATGCGCAACGCCCGCCGCTCCGGTGGCAGCCTGGTCGAGCAGGCCGAGCTGGCCTCGGACACAATTTTCTTCCAGCACCGGGGCGAACGGCATGTGGCGACGCTGCTGCTGGAGCTGGACACCACCGACGGCCGGGTCCGGGCGGTGGACGCCGGGTCCCCGCACGTGCTGCGGGTGCGCGGCCGGTCGGTCGCCCGGGTGCCGCTGGAGCAGCAGCTGCCGCTGGGCATGTTCGCCGAGACCCGGTACGAGGTGCAGGAGTTCACCGTGGAGCCCGGGGATCGGCTCTTCGTGGTCAGCGACGGCGTGTACGCGGCGGCTCCCGGCGGCCGCGAACCGTACGGGGAGCGGGCCATGGCGCGGTCCATGCGCGCGACGCGGCTGCAACCGGCGACCGAGGCAGTTGGTACGGTGATGCGCGGGCTGCAGTCCTATCACGCGGACGTCGATCTCCGCGACGACGCCGTGGTCGTCTGCCTCGACTGGCGCGGCCAGAGCGGGGCAGGGGTCGGCTGGGCACGGTGACGGGGCGGTAAGCGGAACACGAGCGCGAAATCGCAGGGGACGTTGGTGGAGCAACCTCCGGATCTGGCAGCGGCGATCGCCGCTGCCGCCGAGGCACTCGTCGGCGTCCTGGACCCTGCGGGTTCCCGGCACCAGATGACCGTGTCGCCCACTCAGCTGCGGGTGCTCTCGCTGATCAGCAGCCGCCCGGCGACCAACGTGAACCGGCTCGCGGAGCTGCTCGACGTCGTGCCGTCGTCGGCGAGCCGGTTGTGCGACCGGCTGGAGGCGATCGGGCTGCTGCGGCGGGCCGCCGACCCGCGGGACCGGCGGGAGGTGCGGCTGGTGCCGACGGCCGCCGCCGAGACCCTGCTGGGGGAGCTGGTGGAGCGCCGGCATCGGGCGATCGGCGCGGTGCTGGACCGGATGCCCCCACTCACGCAGCACGAGCTGCTGCTCGCCCTGCTGGCGTTCGGACAGGCGGCCGCGCCCGGCCCGGTCGACGCCCAGTCGGACTCGCCGGCCCGAACGGCCTGACCCGCCGCCGCACGCACCCCACGCCCTGGGATCCGGCAGGCGACGTGATCTACGCCACAACACACGGAACACGGCGGTCAGCCGCACGCGGGCCCGTGGAAGCCGAAAGCGAGCCCGATATAGTGGCAGCGGAACTCACCGGCCGGTGGTCCCCGTGATCGCAGGCCGACCAGGGGAGATGGTCCCGGTCCGGGACCACACAGGCGCCGGCGGAGCCCGGCCCGGCAACGCGCACGTCCTTCCGTAGCACCCGCCCGCGGGTGCCGGACCGTGCTGCGGAGGGAGGTTCGGTGTCGCGTCGGCCGGCGGGGGCGTCACCCCCGGAAAACACCGCCGGGCCGAGCGGGGACCGGATCCTCACCCTGCCCAACCTGATCAGCCTCATCCGGCTGCTCGGCGTCCCGCTGTTCCTGTACCTGCTGCTGGTCCGGCGCGCCGATGTCGCCGCCGTGGTGGTGCTGGCGATCGGGGGCACGACGGACTGGGTGGACGGCTGGGTCGCCCGCCGGTTGCAGCAGGTCAGCCGCCTGGGCGAGCTGCTCGATCCGTTCGCCGACCGGTTGTACATCCTGGCCACCCTGCTGGCGTTCACGGCGCGTGAGGTGGTGCCGTGGCAGTTCACCGCCGCGCTGTTGGCGCGGGAGTTGCTGCTGCTGGGGTCCCTCGGCGTGCTTCGCCGGCACGGCTACGGCCCGCCGCCGGTGCACTACGTCGGCAAGACCGCCACGTTCCTGCTGCTGGCCGCGTTCCCGGTGCTGCTGGTGGCGCACGCGACGTCGGCGGCCACGGCGACCGTCGCGGGCGCGGTCGGCTGGGGCCTGGCGTGGTGGGGCCTGGTGCTGTACTGGGCGGCCGCCGCGCTCTACGTGGTCCAGGCGGCGCGGCTGGTGCGGTCTGCGCGGGCCGGGTCGTCGGGGGTGCCGGCGTGACGGAGGAGCCGGCGGGGCAGCGGTCGGGCGCGGCCGGCGAGGGGCCGGGTCCCACCTCCCGGGTCTACACGCCGGATTTCCTGACCGAGTTGTTCCGCAACCCGTTGGATCCGGGGTACGCGGACGCGGCGGCCCGCCGCCGGAAGGCGCCGTCGGGGTGGCGGGCGTGGCCGTCGCGGTCGGTGAGCCTGGTGCTGGCCGTGGCGTTGGGTTTCCTGTTCGCGGTGGCGTACCGGCAGACGATGGCCGAGGAGCCGGGGCGCAGCCAGGCACGGGCCGGGCTGGTGGCGGAAATCAAGGAGCGCGAGGCGGAGACCGACGGGTTGGCGGCGCGGGCGGACCGGTTGCGTGAGGAGGTCGGTCGGCAGCGGGACGCGGCGTTGAGTGGTTCGCAGGCGTCGCGGCTGCGTCGGCTGGAGGCGGGCACGGGGCTGGGTCGGGTGCGCGGGGACGGTGTGGTGGTGCGGCTGGCGGACGCGCCGGCGCAGAACAAGGACGGGGTGACCGGGTCCGGGGGCGGTCCGCCGCGCGTGTTGTACACGGATCTGCAGAAGGTGGCCAACGACCTGTGGGCGGCGGGTGCGGAGGCGGTGGCGATCAACGGGCAGCGGTTGACGGCGACGTCGACGATCCGGTCGGCGGGTGAGGCCATCCTGGTGGATTTCCGGCCGGTGACGGGTCCGTACGAGGTGTCGGCGATCGGGCCGGGGTCGATGCGGGACCGGTTCGAGGACAGCCGGGCGGCGTATCTGATGCGGGACCTGGTGGAGTCGGTGGGGTTGTCGTTCCAGGTGCGTGAGGTGGATGACCTCACCCTGCCGGCGGCGCCGGAGCCACGGCTACGCTACGCCGAGCCGTCGGTCAGTCCGAGCCCGTCCGTGTCGGGGTCGGGTGCCGACCGTTCGTCCCGGCCCGAGCCGTCCCGCTCGGGTACGTCTCCCAGCCCTTCCGGAGGTGGCCGATGATCGCGGTGTTGGCGTTGCTCGTCGGTGTGGTGCTGGGGGTGTACCTGGATCCCACGGTCCCGGCGGCGTTGCAGCCGTATCTGCCGATCGCGGTGGTGGCCGCGTTGGACGCGGTGTTCGGCGGGGTGCGGGCGAAGCTCGACCGGATCTTCGACGACAAGCAGTTCGTGGTGTCGTTCATCTCGAACGTGCTGGTGGCGGGTCTGATCGTGTACCTGGGTGACCAGTTGGGGGTGGGTGGGCAGTTGTCCACCGGTGTGGTGGTCGTGTTGGGGGTGCGGATCTTCGGGAATGTGGCGGCGATCCGTCGGCACCTGTTCCGGGCGTAGGTTTGTGGTGATGAGCGAGGAGCAGAGCGAGACGGGCACCGGTTGGCCGCGTCCGCAGGGGCCGGCGCGTCCGCAGGGGCCGGCGGGGGAGCCGGATCCGCGTCCGAAGGCGCCGGATCCGGACGAGATCAGTCCGTTGGCGCCGGAGGGTGAGCCGCCGGCGGAGGACGCGGGGTCCTCTGGTGCCGGGGCCCCGGAGGGCTCCTCCGGGGTTCGGGCCGTGTTCGGGCTGGGGCGGCGGTTCACCTCCGCGGGGGCGATGATCGCGTTGCTGTTGGGATTGTTGGGGTTCACCCTGGTGGTGCAGTTGCGGACGACGTCGACGGATCCGACGTCGGCGGCGACCCGGCAGGAGGACCTGGTGCGGATCTTCTCGGATCTGGATTCCCGGGAGAAGCGGCTGCGGCAGGACATCGAGTCGTTGGAGGAGAGCCAGCGGCAGTTGCGTTCGGGTGAGCAGGGGCGGCAGGCGGCGCTGGAGGAGGCGACGCGGCGGGCGGACGAGTTGGGGATCCTGGCGGGGACGTTGCCGGCGCGAGGGCCGGGGCTCAGTGTGCGGTTCGAGGCGGGGCCGAAGCCGATCTCGGCGTACCGAATCCTGGACGCGGTGCAGGAGTTGCGGGGTGCGGGGGCGGAGGCGATGCAGGTCTCCGGTGGGGACGGGGCGTCGGTGCGGGTCATCGCGTCGACGTATTTCCTGGACGGCGCGGACGGCGCCCTGGTGGTGGACGGGCGTCCGTTGACGGGTCCGTTCACGATCACGGTGATCGGTGATCCGACGACGATGGCGACGGCGTTGAAGATTCCGGGCGGGGTGGCCGCATCGGTTGCCGGTGACGGCGGTAACGTGATCGTCGAGGATCGTGAGGTTGCCGAGGTTTCGGCGCTGCACGAGCCCGCGAAGTTGGAACACGCCCGTCCGGTCTCCTGACCGGCGCGGCGCGCCGGCCCGCCGGCGCAGCGATGTCGGCTCGACGATGAAGGACACGTCTGGTGATTCCTGAGGATCTGCGGTACACCGCCGAGCACGAGTGGGTGGCGGGTGACGGGTCGGGCTCTGTCCGGATCGGCATCACGCACTTCGCGCAGGACTCGCTGGGTGACATCGTGTTCGTCCAGTTGCCGGAGGAGGGCGCGGAGGTTGCCGCGGGTGATTCCTTGGGTGAGATCGAGTCGACCAAGAGCGTGTCCGAGATCTACGCCCCGCTGAGTGGGGTCGTAGCGGCGCGGAACGAGGCGTTGGCGGACACTCCGGAGGTGATCAACTCTGATCCGTACGGTGCGGGTTGGTTGGTGGAGATCACGCCGGCCGATCCGGTGGCGGTGGACGGGCTGCTGACCGCCGGGGCGTATCGCGAGCTCACCGAGAGCTGAGTGCCCGTAGGGCGTGCGGGTGTTGTGTCCGCGCGTCCGGTTGCCCTGTATTTCGGCGCTGGCTAGGCTCGCCCAGTCAACCGAGAATCCAATGAGTTGAGCGTTGCGGAATTGCCTTTCCGGGCACGGGGAGCCAGCCGCCGGGTAAACTGCCCGGCGGCCAGACCCGCCATTACCCCGACGCCGACCTGAAACAGATCCGTGAGGTGGTCCCATGACGCGCCCAGACGACGAGTTCCCCCCGCTCGACGTCACTTCGACGCTCAACCTCGGTTCGCTCGACGAAGTGCTGGAGGGGCCGGACACCGATGTGGTGCCGAGCCGGATGTCCGGTTCGTTGCCGCCGGGTATGGCGCTGCTGGTGGTTCGTCGGGGTCCGAACGCGGGCGCCCGGTTCTTGCTGGATCATGATGTGACGACGAGTGGCCGGCATCCGGACAGTGACATTTTCCTGGACGATGTGACGGTGTCGCGAAGGCATGCCGAGTTCCACCGGGACGGCGGCACGTTCACGGTGCGGGACGTGGGGAGCCTGAACGGCACGTACGTGA
This sequence comes from Micromonospora rubida, assembly GCF_009908295.1. Classification (GTDB taxonomy): domain Bacteria; phylum Actinomycetota; class Actinomycetes; order Mycobacteriales; family Micromonosporaceae; genus Micromonospora; species Micromonospora rubida. The sequence continues at coordinate 54,586 of NZ_JAAALO010000001.1, read as the reverse complement.
ACCGGGAGCGGGTCGAGGCGGCCACGTTGAGCAATGGTGACGAGGTGCAGATCGGCAAGTTCCGGGTGGTGTTCATCGCCGGTCCGCGCCCGGAGGAGGAGGCCGGCCGGGGGTGAACGAGCCTGCGGCTTCGACGCCTCCCGGGGTGGCCCGTGCCCAACCGCTGATGAGTATCGGCGAGGTGCTGGGTCAGCTTCGGGCGGAGTTTCCTGACGTCACGATCTCGAAGTTGCGGTTCCTGGAGTCCGAGGGGCTGGTGGAGCCGCAGCGGACGGCTTCGGGGTATCGGAAGTACAGCTGGGACGATGTGGCGCGGTTGCGGTTCGTGCTGACCGCGCAGCGGGACCAGTATCTGCCGTTGCGGGTGATCCGTGAGCAGTTGGCGCAGTGGGACGCGTCGGCGGACGGGCCGACACCGTCTCGGCCGACGTTGGTGGCGGTGGGCCCGGGTGGTGAGGTGCCGGGCCGTCCGGCGGCCGATCCGCCGGTGGATTCGGCGCAGGTGCGGGTGGGTCGGGTTGATCTGGTCGCGCGGAGCGGGATCGACGAGTCGACGTTGGGTGAGTTGGAGCGGCTCGGAATCCTGGTGTCGGATCCGCCGGGCTGGTACGACGGGGATGCGTTGATCATCGCGCGGGCGGTGGCTGGTCTGGCGGCGTACGGGTTGGAGCCTCGGCATCTGCGGGGTTACCGGACGGCGGCGGATCGGGAGGTGGGATTGTTCGCGCAGTTGGTGGCCCCGTTGGCGCGGCAGAGTGATCCGGCGGCGCGGGCGCGGGCGGCGGAGACGGCGCGCGAGTTGGTGGCGTTGTCGCAGCAGTTGCACGCGGCGCTGGTGCGGGTGGGGTTGCGGTCGACGTTGGGCCGGTGAGCTGTTGTGTGCTGCGCGGCCCGGGCGATGGTCCGGGCCGCGTGGTGTTTGTGGGGGCCGGTGGGAAAGATCTGGGTCGGGGCGCGTGTCGTAGGCTTGCCGGGGTAACCCCTTCCGGCGCGGAGCGTGGTGCACGTAGCGCATGGGATGTGCGTGTCGCGGTCCGTGTACCGTGCAGGGAAGGTTGCGGTGCGGGCGTAGGTGACAACGACACGGAGGCGGCGGTGCGCGAGCTGAGCGTGGTCGGAGTTCGGGTGGAGTTGCCCAGCAACCAGCCGATCGTCCTACTGCGGGAGGTCGAGGGTGATCGCTATCTGCCGATCTGGATCGGTGCGGTGGAGGCGACGGCGATCGCTTACGAGCAGCAGGGGGTCAAGCCGGCCCGGCCGTTGACGCATGATCTTTTGCGGGACGTGTTGGCGGCGCTGCAGGCGCCGTTGCGGGCGGTGGAGATCACCGAGTTGAAGGAGAACGTCTTCTACGCCGATCTGTTGATCGGTGACGGGGTGCGGGTGTCGGCGCGGCCGAGTGACTCGATCGCCCTGGCGTTGCGGGTCGGTGCGCCGATTCGTTGTGCGGAGCAGGTCCTCAGTGAGGCGGGGATCGTGATTCCGGACGAGCAGGAGGACGAGGTGGAGAAGTTCCGGGAGTTCCTGGATCAGGTGAGCCCGGAGGACTTCGCGGGCTGATCCCCGGCGCGGGTGGGACCCCGCGCGCATTCCTTCCCGTTCCGGCCCATCACGGTGGGTGATCCGCCGTGGATCTTTGCTGCGGCCGCGCGGCGTGTCGCGGCCGTTCCTGCGCGGTAACTCCTCAAGCGCGCTATAGGGTTGCCGTGTCGAGGGGTTCACGTCCCGGAAGCGACGTGTCACCGCACTGGCGGGGAGGTTGTCCGGATGCACGAGCCGCGAGATCCCGAGCCTGGTACGCAACAGCGCGGGGCGGGTGTGGGGCCGGCGGGGCCGGCGTCTGAAGCTGACGGCGCGGTGGGCTACCGGGGCGTGACGGCGTGTCATGCGGCAGGTATCACGTACCGGCAGTTGGACTACTGGGCGCGGACGTCGCTGGTGGTGCCGAGTGTGCGGGACGCGTCGGGTTCGGGGACGTCCCGGCTGTACTCGTTCCGCGACCTGGTGGTGTTGAAGGTCGTGAAGCGGTTGCTGGACGCCGGGGTGTCGTTGCAGAACATCCGGAAGGCGATCGAGGCGTTGCGGTCGCGGGGGGTGGCCGACCTGGCGGGCATCACGTTGATCTCGGACGGGACGACCGTGTACGAGTGCCGGTCCCCTGAGGAGGTGGTCGACCTGTTGCAGGGCGGCCAGGGCGTGTTCGGCATCGCGATCGGCGGGGCGTTCAAGGAGATCGAGGGCTCGCTGTCGGATCTGCCGGCGGAGCCGGCGGGCGGGCTCGTGGAGGAGCCCGCGGCTGATTCGGTGAGTGACGAGTTGGCGGCGCGTCGGGCGCGTCGGCGGGCCGGTTGAGGCGTCGGGCGGGCGCGGTGGGTGCCCGTGGCGCGGGGGCCGGGCCGGGCGGTCGGGTGTCGTCCCCGCAGCCGGCGTGGCCCCCTGCGGAGTCGGCGGGGCTGTCGTCCCGACTGCGGTGACGCCGGCGGTCCGGCGTGGGGTACGCGCGTTCGTCCGGCCGCGCGGACGAGCATCCGATGTGGACATTCCGGGTTTGCGTCGTCTTGTTGACAGTCGTGGCATTGCCGGTAATCCTAGGTGCGTTCGTCCCCCGCCTCGGGGTTCTCACTGTCGGTGACGGATGGTGGGGTCGGCGGACGGAGACGACGCAGGGAGCGGCGAGGTCGCCTGCCCGACGATCGGATTTGAACCGTAGTGCAAACTGACAGTCATGCCGCTGTGACCTTGGTGGACGTCGGCGGGCGTGTCGGGGACGCCGACGCCGCACAATGCCCGGTCGCGCACGCCGGCCGGGTGGCGGCGCCGCCCGTCGGGGACGTGCTGGCGGAGGCAACGGAGTTCCTGCACCTGTTCCACGAGGAGCGGCGGCTGCCGGGGGTGGCCGCGCGGATCGCGCAGGTGCGGGAGGAGATCGCGCTGACGGGCACGTACCGGCACACCCGCGAGGAGTTGGGGTACGGGGCGAAGGTGGCGTGGCGGCAGTCGGCGCGTTGCGTGGGCCGGGTGCGGTGGGCCGGCCTGCGGGTCCGGGACCGCCGGGATGTGATGACGGTGGCGGGGATCGCACAGGAGTTGGCGCAGCACCTGGCGGTGGCGGACAACAACGGCCGGATCCAGTCGGTGATGACGGTGTTCGCGCCGGACCGGCCGCAGGTGGGGCCGCGGGCGCGGATCTGGAACGACCAGTTGATCCGCTACTGCGGACACCGGGGCGACGGCGGATCGGTGCTGGGTGATCCGGCGCAGGTGGCGATGACGGACGCGGCGCTGCGGTCGGGGTGGAGCCCACCGCCGGTGCCGGGCCGGTTCGACCTGCTGCCGTGGGTGATCGAGACGGCGTACGAGGATCCGACGCTGATGCAGGTGCCGCGGGACCTGGTACGGGAGGTCGCGTTGACGCATCCGGCGTACCCGTGGTTCGAGGAGTTGCGGCTGCGGTGGCACGCCCTGCCGGTGATCAGCAACATGCGGTTGCGCCTCGGTGGGGTGGACTACAGCTGCGCCCCGTTCAACGGGCACTACCTCAGTGACGAGATCGGAACGCGCAACATGGGCGACCGGGACCGGTACGACCAGTTGCTGCCGGTCGCGCGGGGACTGGGGTTGGACACCTCGCGGGAGGACACGCTGTGGCGGGAACACGCGGTGTTGGTGCTCAACCAGGCGGTGCTGCACTCGTTCGGGCTGGCGGGGGTGCGGGTGTCGGATCCGCACACCGAGTCGGAAATGTTCATGAAGTTCTGCGCGCAGGAGGAACGGGCCGGACGGCCCGTGCACGGTGACTGGTCGTGGCTCAACGGCAGTGTGGGGTGGGCGGCGTTGCACCCGGTGCACCACCGTTACTACGACACGCGGGTGCCGAACCCGAACCTGTGGCCGGCGGACCGCGCGTACGGGCCGGCCGGTGTGGCGGAGCTGACCCTGCGGGAGCGGCACGACGCCGCCCGCAGGCGGGAGGACTGAGGCGTGGACGTCCTGGCGTTGCGGCAGAGTTGGGCGCAGTTCTGCGCGGCAGGTCCTGAGGCGGCGAAGTACTTCTACGCCACCCTGTTCGTGATCGCGCCGGAGGCGCGGTCGATGTTCCCGACGAACATGAGCTATCAGGAGGACAAGCTGCTGGCGGCGTTGGGGCACATCGTGTCCCACGTCGACGACGAGCGGGAGTTGTCGGCGTTCGCGCACCGGTTGGGGGCGGATCACCGCCGGTTCCGGGGCACGGACCGGCAGGGCCGGGAGGTGCCGATGGGGGAGTGGCACTACGTGTGGGTGGGACAGGCGTTGCTGGCGACGTTGGAGCGGTTCCTCGGGCCACGGTGGACCCCGCAGTTGCGGGCGCAGTGGGCTTCGGCGTACGAGGTGGTGTCGCGGTTGATGCTGACGGGGGCCACGGAGGCGGAACGGTCGACGCCGCCGTACTGGGAGGCGGAGGTCCTGTCGGTGCAGCGGCGCCGCGCGGACGTGTGCGTGTTCACGGTCCGGCCCAACTATCTGTGCGACTACCTGCCGGGGCAGTCCCTGCCGGTGCAGGTGCCGCAGCTGCGGGTGTGGCGGTACCTGTCGCCGGCCAACGCGCCGCGCCTGGACGGGACGATCGAGTTCCACGTCCGCGCGGCGGGCCGGTTCTCCACCCATCTGGTGCGCCGGCTGCGGGCGGGTGACCAGGTGTTGTTGGGTACCCCGGTGGGCACGGCGTTGTCGTCGTACGACCGGTCGCCGCACCTGCCGTTGCTGCTGGTGGCAGGGGGGACGGGGTTGGCGCCGCTGCGGGCGGTGGTGGAGGCGCTGCGGCAGGGGCCGGGGCGGGCGACGACGCTGGTGGTGGGCGGGCGGACCGCGGAGGACCTGTACGACGATCGGGCGTTGCGGGAGTTGGCGTCGACGTGGCCCTCCGGTGGGGCCGGGGGGTGGCTGCGGTACGTGCCGACGGTGGAGGTCGGGTGGCAGTGGTCGGGTGCGGTGGGCACGGCGGCGGACACGGCGGGCCGGTTGGGCCCGTGGCGGGACACCGACGTGTTGGTGTGTGGCAGCCCGGAGATGACCCGGGAGACGATCGGGCTCCTGGTGTCCACGGGTGTGCCGGCGGAGCGGATCCTGGCCGAGAGTTACGACCATTCGCTCTATCCGCCTCTCGCGGACCCGGCGGTCGCGCCGGCGCGGGACTTCACCGGGACGGGTGCGCGATGAGCGTGGAGCACGGCGACGCGGCCGCCGGTTTCCGGCGGGAGGACACGGTCCGGGCGTTGGGGGAGGTGGAGGCGCGGCGGTTCCGGGGCAGCGAGTGGATGCCCGTCGACGAGGTCACGGACGTGGCCCGGTCGGCCGACGGGCGGATCGCGTTGCTCGACGGCGAGTTGCAGCGGTTGCGGCGGGAGAACGAGAGCCTGGTGCAGCAGGTGGAGATGCTGCGGCACGGCGCCTTGCCGAGTACCGCCCCGCAGGGCCTGGACCCGATGGTGGTCGAGTTGGCGGTGCGGGCGCAGGACGAGGCGAACCGGGTGATCGGTGAGGCCAGCGAGGAGGGCGCGGAGATCATCGCCGAGGCGCGGCGGCAGGCCGAGGAGATCCTCGCGGAGGCGCACCGGCGGGCCGGGGCGACACCGACGTGGCCGGATTCGCGGTCGGAGGACCCGCAGCGGCAGATCCGCGAGTTGGAGGCGCGGCACGCGGCGCTGTTGGCGACGGTGGCGACGGCGCAGCAGCACCTGCACCAGTGGCAGGCGCACCTGTCGGCGCAGGCGGAGCAGCTGTGGGTCGATGCGGCGGCGGCGGGAGAGGCGAGTCAGCAGCTACGGCAGGCCGTCGGCGGCTGACCCCGCGCGGGTGTCGGGCCGGGCGGGCCGGCACCGAACGCCGGGCCTCACCCAACGAAACCCCGGCCGGCGGCGCGGGGCCGGTCAGGGGCGGACGACCTCGGCGACGGCGTCGGCGATCGGAGTGTTGCCGGCGACCAGTTCCAGGACCGCGCCGGCGCTGCCCGGGTGATACAGCAGGGCGACGAGGACCCGGGCGACGTCGGCGCGGGTGACCGCCCCGGGGTCGGCGTGCCGGGTCAGGGTGATCCGGCCGGTGGGCGGGTCGTCGGTGAGCCGGCCGGGGCGCAGGACCGTCCAGTCCAGGTCGCGGGCGGTGAGGTCGTCCTCGGCGGCCTTCTTGGCCCGCAGGTAGGCGGCGAACGCGTCGTCGGTGCCGGCGGGTGGGGCGGTGTCGACGCCCATGGCGGAGACCAGCAGGTAGCGGCGCACCCCGGTCTGCTCGGCGGCGTCGGCGAGCAGACCGGCGGCGGCCCGGTCGACGGTGTCCTTGCGGGCGGCGCCGCTGCCGGGACCGGCGCCGGCGGCGAAGACCACCGCGTCGGCGCCGCCGAGGTGGGCGGCGACCTGGGCGGCGTCGGTGTGTTCCAGGTCGCAGACGACGGGGTGGGCGCCGGTGGCGCGCAGCGCCGCGGCGTGGCCGGGGTTGCGGATCAGTCCGACGGCGGTGTCGCCGCGGCCGGCGAGTTCCCGGTGCAGCAGCTGGGCGATCTTGCCGTGTCCTCCGGCGATGACGACGCGCATACCTGCCACGGTAGCCGCCGGGGCGCGTGTGCACCGGCGCTGCGGCGAGGATGGTCACGGGGCCGGTGCTCGCCGGCGGCGCGTCGCTGAGGCAGCATGGATGCCGTGACGGAGACGTTCGACGCGCTGGCGGGGCTGCTCGCCGAGGGCGGTGTCGTGGTGTTGAGCGGGGCGGGCCTGTCCACCGAGTCGGGCATTCCCGACTATCGGGGGCCCAGCGGCGTGGCCCGTCGGCACACCCCGATGACGTACCAGACGTTCACCGGGGATCCGGTGGCGCGGCGGCGGTACTGGGCGCGCAGCCACCTGGGGTGGCGCACGATCGCCCGGGCCGCCCCGAACGGCGGGCACCGGGCGGTGGCCCGCCTGCAGCGTGGCGGGCTGGTCGACGCGGTGATCACCCAGAACGTCGACGGTCTGCACACCGCGGCCGGGTCGGAGCCGGTGGTGCAGCTGCACGGCGGCCTCGACGAGGTGGTGTGCCTGGACTGCGGCAACCACACCTCCCGCGAGGAGCTGGACCGGCGGCTGCGGCAGGCCAACCCGGGGTTCGACGCGGTGGCCGCGACCGTCAACCCCGACGGTGACGTGGATCTCGCCGACCGTGAGGTGGCCGGGTTCCGGACGGTGGACTGCGGCTTCTGCCGCACCGGGATGCTGAAACCGGACGTGGTGTTCTTCGGGGAGACGGTTCCCGCCGCCCGGGTGGCCCGCTGCTTCGACCTGGTCGAGGGGGCCCGGTCGCTGCTGGTGCTCGGGTCGTCGTTGACGGTGATGTCGGGGCGCCGGTTCGTGATCCGGGCGGCGAAACGGGGCATCGCGGTGGCGATCGTCAACCAGGGGGCGACCCGGGGCGACGGGTACGCCGCCGTGCGGGCCGACGCGCCGCTCGGCGCGCTGCTGCCGGCGCTGGCCGACCGGCTCGTCCCGACCCTGGAGGCGGCCGCCGGCGCGGCCGGTGGGTGGGCGGCGTCGGCCGCGGGCTGACCCGCCACCCCGGTGATCCACTCCTCGGGGGGACGACCTCCGCCCGTAACGGCCGCGCTGGTAGCGTGGGTGTCGCCGGTACCCCACGTGGGAGAGACCGCTCGGTGATCATTGCCGGCGGCGCCGAAGGGGCAGCTTCCTCCCCGGAACCTCTCAGGCAAAAGGACCTCGTGGGCAGGCACTGTGGAGCACCCTTCCCGGGGTGTGACTCAGGGGGAGGCCGACCTGTCGACCTCACCCCTTCCCGGGAGCGCCGCCATGACCGCAGAGCAGTTCGCCGCCCGTCACATCGGCCCCGACCCGGCCGACGAGCGCCGCATGCTGGAGGCCGTCGGCTACGACTCGGTCGACGAGCTGATGGACGCCGCGATCCCCGAGGTGATCCGCTGGCACGGCACCCTGGCCCTCCCGGAGCCGGCCAGCGAGCACGACGCCCTGGCCGAGCTGCGGGCCCTGGCCGCCCGCAACACCGTCGCCGTGTCGATGATCGGGTTGGGCTACCACGGCACGCACACCCCGGCGGTGATCCGCCGCAACGTGCTGGAGAGCCCGGCGTGGTACACGGCGTACACCCCGTACCAGCCGGAGATCAGCCAGGGCCGGCTGGAGGCGCTGCTGAACTTCCAGACGATGGTCACCGACCTGACGGGGCTGGCCACCGCGAACGCCTCGATGCTCGACGAGGGCACCGCCGCGGCGGAGGCCATGACCCTGGCCCGCCGCGCGTCGAAGAGCCGCAGCAGCGTGTACGTCGTCGACGCCGACACGTTGCCGCAGACCCTCGCGGTGATCACCAGCCGGGCCGAGCCGTTGGGCATCGAGGTGCGGGTGCTCGACGTCGACGCCGAGGAACTGCCGGCGGAGTTCTTCGGCCTGCACCTGCAGTACCCGGGGGCGTCCGGGGCGGTGCGGGACCACGCCGCGCTGGTGGCGGCGGCGCACGAGGTGGGGGCGCTGGTGTGCGTGGCGGCGGACCTGCTGGCGTTGACGTTGCTGCGCCCGCCGGGGGAGATCGGCGTGGACGTGGCCGCCGGCACCACCCAGCGGTTCGGGGTGCCGATGGGCTTCGGTGGCCCGCACGCCGGGTACCTGGCGGTGCGCTCGGGGTTGGAGCGGATGCTGCCGGGCCGGCTGGTCGGGGTGTCCCGCGACGCCGACGGCAACCCGGCGTACCGGTTGGCGTTGCAGACCCGTGAGCAGCACATCCGGCGGGAGAAGGCGACCAGCAACATCTGCACCGCGCAGGTGCTCCTGGCGGTGATGGCCGGCATGTACGCCGTCTACCACGGCCCGGACGGGCTGCGGGGCATCGCGGAGCGCACCCATGGCATGGCGGCGCGGCTCGCGGCCGGGCTGCGCGCCGGCGGGGTGGCGGTGGCGGACGTCGCGTTCTTCGACACGGTCACCGCGCGCGTGCCGGGCCGGGCCGCGCAGGTGGTGGCCGCCGCGGCCGGTCAGGGGGTGAACCTGCGCCTGGTCGACGCCGACCGGGTGGGGATCTCCTGCGACGAGACGACCACGGCGGCGCACCTGTCGGCGGTGTGGGCGGCGTTCGGGGTGGCCGGGGTCGACGGGGACGTGGACGCGGCTCTGCCGGCGGCGTTGGCGCGCACCTCGGACTTCCTCACCCATCCGGTGTTCCGCAGCCACCACTCGGAGACGGCGATGCTGCGGTACGTGCGGCGGCTGGCGGACTTCGACTACGCCCTGGACCGGGGGATGATCCCGCTGGGGTCGTGCACGATGAAGCTGAACGCGACCACGGAGATGGAGCCGGTGAGCTGGGCGGAATTCGCCCACGTGCACCCGTTCGCGCCGGCCGGGCAGACGGCCGGGTACCGGGAGATGATCGCCCAGCTGGAGGGGTGGCTGGCGGAGGTGACCGGCTACGACGCGGTCAGCGTGCAGCCCAACGCCGGGTCGCAGGGGGAGCTGGCGGGGCTGCTGGCGATCCGCGCGTACCACCGGGACCGGGGCGAGGGGCACCGGGACGTGTGCCTGATCCCGTCGTCGGCGCACGGCACGAACGCGGCGTCCGCGGTGATGGCGGGAATGCGGGTGGTCGTGGTGGGCTGCGACGGCGACGGCAACGTCGACCTGGCCGACCTCGACGCGAAGATCGACAAGCATCGGGACGCGCTCGCGGCGATCATGGTGACGTACCCGTCGACGCACGGGGTGTACGAGACGGGCATCGCCCAGTTGTGTGCGAGGGTCCACGACGCGGGCGGTCAGGTGTACGTCGACGGGGCGAACCTCAACGCCCTGGTCGGGTTCGCCAAGCCGGGCCGGTTCGGGGCGGACGTGTCACACCTGAACCTGCACAAGACGTTCTGCATCCCGCACGGCGGGGGCGGCCCGGGGGTGGGCCCGGTGGCGGTGCGGGCGCACCTGGCGGCGTTCCTGCCCGGCGACCCGGTGGGGGAGCCGGAGTCGGGCCGGCCGGCGATCTCGGCGGCCCGGTACGGGTCGGCGGGGATCCTGCCGATCCCGTGGGCGTACCTGCGGATGATGGGCGCGGCGGGCCTGACCCGGGCGACGGGGGTGGCGGTGCTGGCCGCGAACTACGTGGCGGTGCGGCTGCGGGAACACTTCCCGGTGTTGTACGCGGGCAACAAGGGCCTGGTGGCGCACGAGTGCATCCTGGACCTGCGGCCGGTGACGAAGGCGACCGGGGTCACGGTCGACGACGTGGCGAAGCGGCTGATCGACTACGGGTTCCACGCGCCGACGATGTCGTTCCCGGTGGCGGGGACGTTGATGGTGGAGCCGACGGAAAGCGAGGACCTGGCCGAGCTGGACCGGTTCTGCGCCGCGATGATCGCGATCCGGGCGGAGATCGACAAGGTGGGCTCGGGTGAGTGGCCGGCGGGCGACAATCCGCTGGCGAACGCCCCGCACACGGCGGCCATGGTGGCCGGCGACGAGTGGCCGCACCCGTACCCGCGGTCGGTGGGGGCGTACCCGGCGGGGACGGACCGGGCCGGGAAGTACTGGCCGCCGGTGCGGCGGATCGACGGCGCGTACGGCGACCGGAACCTGATGTGCTCGTGTCCACCGGCGGAGGCGTTCGAGCTGTGACGTCGGGGCTCGCCGGGGCGGTGGTTCGCGCCGCCCCGGCGGGTGCGTCGACCCGGGGCGGGCTGGTCGCGGGGCCGGGGACGGCCTGCGGTCGACGGGGCGCGGCAGGTTGACGCTGGGTGAACGGTCAGGCGACGAGGGCGTGGCGGGCGGGACCGCGGTGGGGGGCGATGGTGCTGCCGTCGGGGAGGAGCTCGCCGGTGTCCTCGAAAACGATGACACCGTTGCAGAGCAGGCTCCAGCCCTGCTCAGGGAAGCAGGCGAGGACCCGGGCTGCCTCCCTGTCGGTCGCTTCGGCGGAGGGGCAGGTGGGTTGGTGCTGGCACATCGGGTTCTCCGGACTGTGGGGGCACTGTGTCATGGTTCACATGACCAGTGACGCACAGTACCAAGCGAACGCGATCCGCATCGAGCGGGTTCACACCATGTCGGGGGGAAATCCACTGAACGGACGAGGCAGATTGGGCCGGACGGCGTGGAAGCGTTTTCACTGACGCGGGTGGACGTGCCCGCCGCCCCCACCGACTGCCGCCACAACCTCACCGAACGTGACCGCCTGCACTGGCGCGTGCGCGACGGCGGCGACCCGGCCCGCCTCGTCGAGGAGTTCCTCACCGCCCACGGCCTCGGCGTCGACGACCTGACCCGCCCCGCCACCCACGACCCGGGCGGGGTGTGCGGGGCCGCCGTGTACGTCTCGGCCGCCGCCGGGGCCGTGATGGCCGCCGGGGCGCCCGGCGCGCCCAGCCCCGCCCCCGCCCTGCCCGACCTCGCCGTGGTCGTCTACGCGCACACCCCCACCCCCACCGCCGGGCCGGCCCCGAACGCCGGCCCCTGGCACGTCGGCGACTGGACCCCGAGCTGGAGCACCCGCCAGCACGCCGACGCCGTGACCGCCGTACGCGCCGCGATCGGCCGCGGCGACGTCTACCAGGTCAACCTCGTCGGTCACGCCGCCGCCCCGTACACCGGCGACCCCCGCCCCGCCCTGGCCCGGCTGGGCGGACTGCCCGGCGCCCGCTACGGCGGCACCCTGCACGGCCCCGGCTGGGCGATCGGCTGCGCCTCCCCGGAGACCCTGATCGCCGTCGAGAGCGGCCGGCTGGTCACCCGCCCGATCAAGGGCACCCGCCCCGCCACCGCCGCCGGCCGCGCCGAACTGCTCGCCTCCGCCAAGGAACGCGCCGAACACATCATGATCGTCGACCTGGAACGCAACGACCTGGCCCGCGTCGCGGCCACCGGCACCGTCACCGTCGACGAGCTGTTCGCCGTACGCCGCTGGTGCGACCTGTGGCAGGCCGAGTCGACGGTGTCGGCGGCCCCCGCCGACGGCCTGGGCCTGGCGGACCTGCTGCGCGCGGTCTGCCCCGGCGGGTCGGTCACCGGCGCACCCAAACTGGCCGCCCTCGACGTCGTCGCCGCCTGCGAACCCGTGGGCCGGGGCGCGAGCATGGGCGCGCTGGGCTGGGTGGGCGCCGGCCGGGTCGACCTGGGCCTGACCATCCGCACCGCCGCCGCCGACGGGCACCTGCTGCACGGCTGGGCCGGCGGCGGCATCACCTGGGACAGCGACCCCGACGCCGAGGTCGCCGAGGCCGCCGCCAAGGCCCGACCCGTCCGCGCCGCCCTGACCACCACACCCGGGTCACGGGCCGATAGCCTGCTGCCATGACGATGCGGCCCATCCGGATCATCGGCGACCCGGTGCTGCGCACCGCCTGCGAGCCGGTGACCAGCTTCGACGCCGACCTGCGCGCCCTGGTCGGCGACCTGATGGACACCCTGCTCGGCGAACCCGGCCGCGCCGGCGTCGCCGCCCCGCAGATCGGCGTGTCCGCCCAGGTGTTCGTCTACGACGCCGCCGGCCACCGCGGCCACCTGATCAACCCGACGGTGGAGCTGTCCGACGAACTCCAGGACGACGACGAGGGCTGCCTGTCCATCCCCGGGCTGTACTTCCCGACGCCCCGCGCCCTGCACGCCACCGCCCACGGCTTCGACCAGCACGGCGAACCGCTGACCATCTCCGGCAGCGGATTCCTCGCCCGCGCCCTGCAACACGAGACCGACCACCTCGCCGGGCGCCTCTACGTCGACACCCTGCGCGGGGACGCCCGCCGGCGGGCACTGCGGGAGATCCGCGCCGGCCGCTTCGACTCACCCACCCGCCACCGCTGACCCACCCCCAACCCCGGGCGGCGGGACGCGACCCCACCCGGCCCCGCCGACGTCACCGGACCGCCCCGACGCTCAGACCCGGCTGCCGGCCCGCTCACCGCGCAGCGTCAGCCCGGCGACCCCGCCGACCGGGATGAGCAGCCAGCAGGACAACATCCGGTAGACCAGCACCGCGGCGGCGGCACTGACCGCGGTCGCGCCCGAGGCGGTGAGCCCGGCGACCAGAGCGGTGTCGATGACACCCACCCCACCCGGGGTCAGCGGCACCTGCCGCACGATCTGCACACCGAGGTAGATGCCCGCCAGGGCCGTCACCCCCACCGGCAGGCGCAACGCCTCAGCGGCGGCGGCCAGGCACAGCAGGTCGGCCGCCCACTTCACCGCCGCGTAGCCCACCGCCCCCGCCCAGTCCCGCGCCCGCAGCGCCGCCCCCGCCCACCACGCCTGACGGGCCGAGAGCAACAACGCCCGCACACGCCGACGCACCCCACCACCCGACACGTCGGGACCGGGTACGGGCCCGGCCGGACGCCCACGCGGCTGCCGACGCCCGAGCAGCGCAGCCAGCGCGATCAGCCCACCGAGCACCGCCACAACGGCCAACGCACGCCAGTCCCACCCGCCCGGAGCGCGGGTGAGCACCACCGCACCCCCACCCACATAGAGCAGGGCCAGCCCGCCGATGGACGCCAACCCCGACACCACCGCCGAGGCCGCCGCGACCTCACGGGACGCGCCGGCGCGCTCGTACTCCCGGATGACGTACCCGGTGGACACCGCCGCCCCCGCCGGCAACGAGATCGACAACGCCGTGCCGGCCAGGCTGATCGCCACCACCCGGCCCCGCCGCAGGCGCACCCCCAGGGCGTCGAGCAGCCGCCGCTGCTGCAACGCGAACGCCGCCAGCGAGACGACCTGCAGCAGTACCGCCAGCACCACCCACCCGTAGCCGGCGCCGGTCAACGCGGTGAGGAACTCCCGCGGGTCGGGCAGCCGCCCCCGCAGACCCACCACGGCCGCGCCGACGACCCCCACGGCGACGGCGAGCAGCCGCACCCACCGGCGCCGCCACAGCCCCCCGACGCGACTCCCGGGCGGCTCGGCGCGCACGAGGCCCCGGCCGTCCGGCGGCTCGGCGCTCGGCGGGGCCGTCACCGCGGTCCCGCACACGCGGTGAGGGTGTACTCGCCGTACCCGGCCACCGGGGTGAACCCGAGCCGGTCGTACAGCCGCAGCGCCGCCACGTTGTCCACCCTCACGTTCAACGTGATGTGGTCGACGTCGGCGGCCAGCCGCCGGCACAGCGTGGACACCGCCGCGGCGGCCAGGCCCCGCCCCCGATACCCGGGAAGGGTGGTGACGTTGCCCAACGCCGCCACCCGCCACACCGGGGAGTACACGTGCACCCCGGCCACCGCCACCAGCCGCCCGTCGCGGCGCACCCCCACATACCGGCCCGTGTCGAGCATCCTCGGATCGAACCAGTTGCCCGGGTACGCCGCCGCGTACAGCCGCGTCAGCTCCGGCAGGTCGGCGGCGCCCAGCGGCTGCCCCTCGCCGGGGACCGCAGCCAGCCGCGCCCGGTCGGTCAGCGCCATCTTCCGGTGCTCGCCGCCGTCGGCGACGTGGAACCAGCCCGCCAGCACCGGCGCCAGGCCGGGGGACAGGTGCGCGTGCAGGCGTGCCGGCAACACCGGCGCCAGGTCGGTCAGCAGCGCCGTGAGCTCCTCCCGGCCGGCGGCGTCGGCGAACGCCAGCAACGTCGGCGGCGCCACCGCGTGATACAGCAGCGCGACCTGCTCGCCCCGGCGGAACCACGACGTGTACGGCCAGAAAAAGTCGTCCAGGTCACCCAACTGGTACGCGTGCAGCGCCGGATCGCGGCCCAGCAACCGCCCCAGCAGCACCCGGTCATGTTCGGCGCGCAACGGCATCCGACGATGATCACATGCCCCCGGCGCGATCACCCACTCACGCCCGGCCGCACTCCTCGGCGGGCAGATTCTCGTGCGCCCACCGGGCCAGAGCGTCCAACGCCGGCAGCACCGCCGCGCCCCGCTCGGTCAGCTCGTAGCTCACCCCCAGCGGCGGACCCTGCCGCACCGTGCGGCGCACCAACCCCACCCGGGCCAGCTCACCGAGCCGGTCGGACAGCACCGACTCGCTGATCCCCGGCAGCGCGCGGGTCAGCTCGGCGAACCCCGCCGGCCCGAGCGCCAGGGTGCCCAGCAGCACGCCGTTCCACCGCTTGCCGAGGAACGCGAACGCCCGCGTCAACCCCCCGTCGCAGGACCGGGGGACCTCACCGGTGGAGGATCGGAGCGTCATGCCCCCACGATACGTGGCCCTACCCACGACCAAGCAACTTCGAAAAAGCTAGCTGCTAGCCTCTGAGAAGTTAATGCCCCCCGGCCCGAAGGAAACCCCACATGACCGACACCGTCACGCCCAACCTGATCACCCTCGACGCCGCCGCCCAAGCACAACTGTTCACCGACGCCCGCACCGCCAACACCTTCACCGACGAACCCGTCACCGACGCCCAACTGCACGCCATCTTCGATCTCGCCAAGTACCCACCCACCGCCGCCAACACCCAGCCCCTGCGAGTGCTCTACACCCGCCCCGGCGAAACCCGCGACCGACTGCTCACCCACATGTCCGAAGGCAACCGCGCCAAGACCGCCACCGCCCCCGTCGTAGCCGTCCTCGCCGCCGACACCGACTTCCACGAATTCATCCCCCGCGTCTTCCCCATCCGCCCCGAGATGCGCGACGGACTCGCCGCCGACGCCGCCGCCCGCGAAGGCATGGCCCGCTTCAACGCCACCCTCCAGATCGGCTACTGGCTGCTCGCCGTCCGCGCCGCCGGCCTCGCCGCGGGCCCCATGGCCGGCTTCGACGCCGCCGCCGTCGACCGCGACCTGTTCGCCGACAGCACCTGGCGCTCCCTGCTCGTGGTCAACCTCGGCAAGCCCGGCCCCGACGCCTGGTTCCCCCGCCTGCCCCGCCTCGACTACGACGACATCGTCCGCCACGCCTGACCCGCACCGGCCGGCCGGCGCGCGACCCGCACCGGCCGGCACCTCACCACCCCAACCACTGGTCGTGACCCAACTTCACCACCAACGCCAACACCACCACCAACAACACCCCCCGCACGAACCCCGCCCCCCGCCGCAACGCCATCCGCGCCCCCAACGCCGCCCCCGCCACATTGCACACCGCCATCGCCGCACCCAACAACCACCACACGTGACCGGTCCCCGCGAACACCACCAACGCCCCCAAATTCGTACCCACGTTCGCCACCTTCGCCATCGCCGACCCACCCACGAAGTCCGCCCCCACCAACACCGTGAACGCCACCACCAGGAACGTCCCCGTCCCCGGGCCGATCAACCCGTCGTACGCCGCGACACCCACCCCCGCCACCACGACCGCCGCCACCACCCGCCCCCGCGTCCGCCGCAGCGGCACCGCCACCACCCCCAACCGCGGCCGCGCCACCACGAACACCGCCACCACCACCAACACCCCCAACACCACCGGCCGATACGCCGACCCAGGCACCACCCCCGCCAACGCCGCACCCAACCCCGCCGTCACCACCGCCAGACCCGCCGCCGGACCCGCCACCCACCAATCCAGCTTCGTCCGCCGCGCATACGTCACCGCCGCCGTCGCCGTCCCCGCGATCGCCGCCAACTTGTTCGTCCCCAACGCCGTCGCCACCGGCATCCCCGGCGCCACCACCAACAACGCCGGCAACAACAACAACCCACCACCACCCACCACCGCATCGACCCAACCGGCCAACGCAGCCACAGCGAGCAGGGCAGTCAACGACACAGCATCCACGGCCGGCCATTCTGCCCACCCGCCCACAACCCGCGTGTCCCGCCTCACCACCCCCCACACCCGACCGACGCGTCACCGCCCACGCCGACGCCGCAACCACACCCCCACCAAACCCACCGCCACGAACACCACCATCGAACACACCAACACCTTCAACATCCGCCAACCCTCCCACCACCCACGTAGGGTGCAAAGAGTGCGCCTGGCCACCTTCAACCTGCTCCACGGCCGATCCCTCACCGACGGGCTCGTCGACCCCGACCGGCTCACCGCCGCCGTCACCGCACTCGACGCCGACGTCCTCGCCCTCCAAGAAGTCGACCGCGACCAGACCCGCAGCGGCAACCACGACCTCACCGCCATCGCCGCCCGCGCCCTCGACGCCCCCGAACACCGCTTCGCCGCCGCCGTCGTCGGCACCCCCGGCGAACAGTTCCGCCCGCTCCGCCACGACGACGACGGACACGGCGAACCCTGCTACGGCATCGGCCTGGTCACCCGCCACCCCGTCCGCACCTGGCAGGTCACCCGCCTCAAACCCGCCCCCGTCCGCACACCCGTCTACGTACCAGGCCCCGGCCCCGGCCTCATCCTCCTCCAAGACGAACCCCGCGTCGTCCTCGCCGCCGTCCTCGACACCCCCCACGGCGACATCACCGTCGCCGCCACCCACCTGTCCTTCGTCCCCGGCTGGAACGCCCACCAACTCCGCCAGACCGTCCGCGCCCTACGCGCCCTACCCGCCCCCCGCATCCTCCTCGGCGACCTCAACCTCCCCGCCGGCCCCGCCCGACTCATCTCCGGCTGGACCCCCCTCGGCCGCCGCCCCACCTACCCCGCCACCCGACCCCGCGTCCAACTCGACCACATCCTCGCCGACCCCCACCACCGACACCACCTACCACCCGTCACCGCCGTCACCACCCCCGCCACCACCATCTCCGACCACCGCCCCCTCGTCGTCGACCTCGGCTGACCCGCCCGTCCGCGGCAAGCACCCCCGCCCCCGACCAGCGTCCCGCCGCCGAAACATCACCCTGAGGTAGAGGTAGCGCAACAGTCCACGCCGCCGGCCGGCCGTGCTGGACACCTCAACCCAGCCTGACTACTCGCATGTGGACGCCGTAGGCACCGACGCGAACATTGGACAGGCCGACGCCCACGCCCCGGCAGCGACCGGCTGGGACAACCGCCAGGCAGAAGCAGCCGGATAGGTCTCGCGGTCGAGACGACGTACTCCTCAACACCGCCGGCGCCGGGCTGGCCGCGCCAGCGTCGCACCACCGGTGGAACGCCACCGCCAAACCGACCTCAACCGACCCCGACACCGGCACACCGAACCCCGCAGCAGCCCACCCCGGTGACCGTCGAAACCGGAACGCCCCGGCCACCTACCACCGAAACCCCCGACAGCCGCCGCGTTTCCCGCCCCGCAAAAAATCCTCCGACCACCCACACCGCTACCCTCGCCGCGTGCGAAAGACCCTCACCGCCGCCGCCCTGGCCGTCCTCGCCGGCACCGGCGCCGTCACCGCCGTACCGGCGCCCGCCCAAGCCGACCCCCCACCCCCACGCAGCGGCCCGGCGTACCGCCCCACCCGCCCCACCGTGGCACCACCAGCCATGCCCACCGCCCTATCCGGCAGCACCTGGTCCTCCGGACACGTGCAGGGCCTCGCCGTAGACTGGGTCGGCGGCTACGCCTACTGGTCCTTCACGAACCTACTGGTCAAAACCAACATCCAGACCGGGCAGGTCGTCGGCACCGTCACCGGCCTCACCGGCCACCTCGGCGACCTCGACATCAACCCCGACAACGGCCTGATCTACGGATCGCTCGAATACAAGACCCGGCAGGCCTTCTACATCGCGGTCTTCGACGGCACCCGCATCACCCGCACCGGAATGAACGCCGAAACCGACGGCGTGATGACCACCGTGTACCTGCCCGAGGTAGCCGCCGACTACACCACCGGCCGCTACGGCACCAGCGGCATCGACGGAATCAGCTTCGGCCCGCGGCTCGGCACCACCGGCACCGCCCAGCGCAACATGCTGATCGTCGCGTACGGCATCACCCCGGACGCCACCCGCACCGACAACGACCACCAGGTGCTGCTCACCTACGACATCCGCGGCTGGGACGCGTACGCCCGCCCCCTCACCCAGACCGCCCCACACCTCTCGGGCCCACCCCACCCCGCCGACAAGGTGTTCATCCACACCGGCAACACCACGTGGGGCGTGCAGAGCCTCGAGTACGACCGACACAACCGCCTGTGGCTGATGGCCGCCTACCAGGGCACCAAACCCCAGTTCCCGAACTGGACGCTGTTCGCGGTCTCCGCCGACGTGGCACCGCAGACCCGCCCACTCGCCGGCCAACCGGCAGGCACGACCGGCCGGACCGTGCCGCTCGCCCCCGCCGGCACCACGGACCCGGCCACCGGCATCCGCGGCTGGACCGCCCCCGGCAGCGTCGGCCTCGAAACACTCGGCGACGGACGGATCTACGTCGTAGCGTCCGGCACCACCACCGTCAACGAAACCACCCAACAGACCGGGACCGCATCGCTGCACCAGTGGACCGGCGGCACCCCGGTCCCGTTCGCCCAAGTCACCCCACTGCGCGGAAAGCGCCGCTGACCGTAGACGTCGGGCCGGTCAGGTTCCCCCGACCGGCCCGACGATCACCCCCCAAGGGGGCCGACCGGAGTACGTCGGAAACCGGCAATAGAGGTGTGAGATTGCTGGTCAGCGGTCCACTGGGAGGCTGTTGATGGCGCGCTCACGGTCGGCTTGGTTGGGCAAGCTGTAGCGCCGGGTTTGATCTAGGCGGGAGTGGCCCATGAGTTCGGCGACGAGCACGAGGTCGTGGCCGTCGCGGACGAGTCTGGTTCCGAAGGTGTGGCGTAGGGCGTGGCTGGTGAACTCGTCATCGATGCGGGCCTCGTCGGCGATGGCGCCGAGGATATCGTGGGCGCCGCGGGCGGATATTCTGCCGCCGCGATGGTTGAGTAGCAGCGCTTCGCTGTTGGCGGCGCCCGTCCAGTCGGGTCGCTCGTCATCGATCCACAGTTTAAGGTCGGTGCGCAGCTGCGCGTGCTCGTGCACGGGGACCTCGCGGTACTTGTTGCCCTTGCCGGACCGGACGATGATCAACCCTTTGCGTGCGGACAGGCGGATGTCGTCCAGGTTCAGTGCGACGACCTCGCCCAAGCGCAGCCCAGCGTAGAACGGGATCAGCGCGAGTACCCGGTCGCGGGGGTGAACCCAGCGCTCCACGGTGCGCAGCCAGCGGGTGACGTCCTTGTCGGACAGCGCTCGTGGGGCCGCCTGCGGCAGGTCCAGGCGGCGGACATCCGGCGCTCTCATGCCTCGGCGGATGTAGAAGTCGCCGATCGCAGCCAGGACGGTGTTGATAGTGGAGGGTTTGCGTTTGGCCACCGTCTGCAGATAGGTGCGGTAGTCGCGCGCTGCAGCGTCGCTGGCGTGGGCCTGAGTGAGGGGATCGCCGTCGATGTCGGCACCGTCGAGCCAGATCAGGTAGCCGCGTACGCGGGAGGCGTAGGCGCGGTGGGTGTCGTCGTCGAGCATGGTCGCCTTGTCCAGGGCGGCCACGTAGGTGGCGTGGGTGCCGGCGAACCGGAGCGGTAGTGGTTCGGGTTGGCGTCCGCGGCGCGGGGGGTCGAGGACCGGGTTCGTTTTATCTGAAGTCGATTCTGGGGGTTGATGATCCTCTGCCAACGCTTTATCTGAAGTCATGCCGGGAGCCTACTTCAGATAATCAGTGTTATCTGAAGTAGGCGATCGGCGTTTCGAGCCCGTTGGTGAAGCGTCAGCTGACCGCTGCGCCGTCGCGGTCAAGCACCATCACCTTCATCGAACAGCCGCCCCTCGCGACCGGGTTATCGAGCAGGTTGGCGAACAGCGCATCGAAATGGTCTCGCTGGTCGGAGGCCAGCTCATGGCGGACGGCGGCGATGAGTTCCCGTAGCCGTCCGGGTCAGTCCACCGTCAGGACGACCTTGCCGCGGACGTGGCCGGTCTGCACCTCGTGGTGCGCGCGGCTGGCTTGCGTGAGTGGGAACGTCGCGTGGATGGGTAGCTGTAGCCTGCCTTCTTCGTACAGTGCGACGAGTTCCGTCAGCGCGGCGGTCGAGCGGGCGCCGACGCGAAGTATCCCGAACGTCTTCGCGGCTTCGGTGTCGACCAGGGTGCCGATGCGGTGCCGGTCACGCACGAGCGCGAGGGAGGCGGTGATCGCGGCGCCGCCGATGGCGTCGAGCGCGGCGTCGACGCCTTCGGGTGCGAGTGCGCGGATTCGGCCGACGAGGCCGTCTCCGTAGGCGACCGGGGTCGCGCCGAGCGAGCGGAGGTAGTCGTGGTTGTGTTCGCTGGCGGTGCCGATGACGGTGGCGCCCCAGTGGCGGGCGAGCTGTACGGCGATGGTGCCTACGCCGCCGGCGGCAGCGTGGATGAGGACGGTGTCGCCGGGGTTGACGGCGATCTGGCGCAGTGCGGTGTGGGCGGCTTGGCCGGCCGCGGGTAGACCGGCGGCGACCGTCCAGGGCATGGCGGCTGGCTTGCGCACCGCGTCGGCGGCATCGACGACGACGTACTCGCAGTAGCTCTGGGCGCTGGCCGAGCCGAGAGCCTCGTCTCCTATCACGAGGCCGACTACGTCGTCGCCGACGTGGTCAACGATGCCGGCGTACTCGTTGCCGAGGCGTTGCGGAAAGTTGGCTGCCATGGTTGTGGCGAAGTCGCCGCGCCGCAGTTTGGCGTCGACGGGATTGACGCCTGCGGCCTTGACCCGGACGCGGATCTGGCCTGCGGCGGGCGTTGGTAGATCGATCTCGACCGGGTGTAGCACATCGGGGCCGCCGTAGGCGGTGAACGCGATCGCTGTAACCATGGGGCTGTTCCTTTGGAATGGGTGATCAGGCGGGGTACGGCTGGGCGGCGCGGGCGGCGCGCAGCGCTTGGGCCCACCAGGTGAGGTGCCGCAGGAGCGTGGCGGCGGCGGTGTTGGCGATGTGCGGGTTGCTGAGTTCCCCGTGGGGGTTGAACTGGTCGTGTGCCATATGGAAGCTGACGGTCTCGCGGATACCGACGGCGTGCACCTCGGCGAAGACCTGTCGTAGCTGTTCGACCGCGCGCAGGCCGCCGGCCAGTCCGCCGTAGGAGACGAAACCCACCGGTTTGGCCTGCCACTCGGAACGGACGGCGTCGATCGCGCGTTTCAGCGCGGCGGGGTAGCCGTGGTTGTACTCGGGGGTGACGAGGACGAAAGCGTCGGCGGCGCCGACGCGGGCGGTGAACGCCGTCACCTGCGCTGTCTGCTCCAGGTTGTCCGGTAGCGGGATGTCATACAGGTCGATAACGTCGAGTTTCAGATCGTCGTGTTGCTCGGCCCGGGTGACGAACCAGCGGCCCACCGTCTCGCCGAAGCGTCCTGTCCGGGTGCTCGCGATGATGACCGCGATCCGCAGCGGCCCGTCAATCCCGTGGTACTCAGCGCTCATCGTGCTGTCCTTCCCTGGGTGGCTCGTGCCTTACGTCGGCCGGGTTCCGTCGGATACGGGCCGTCGGGTCCGGCAGGCCACGACGGACCTCGGCGAGCGTCTGGGCGAGGCCCACGCGCTGCTGATCGGTCAGCCCACCGAAGGTGAGCCGTTCAAGCTCGGACCAGATCTCGCGGACCTTGGGACACAACCGCCGACCTTTGCCCGACAGAGCGACGATCATCGTTCTCTTGTCGGTGCTAGACGGTGCGCGCGTGATGAGGTCGGCACGCTCCATCGCCTGCAGGGTGTTGGTGACGGTCGACCGGTCACGCCCGAGGAAATGAACGATCTCCGACTGTGGAGACCGCCCGTTCTCCTGCAGGAACAGCAGCACCAGTTCCTGCGGGGCGACCAGATCAATGCGTTGCAACATCGCGGTCGCGACCGCAGCGTGCGCGCGGACGGCCTGCAGTAGCAGCGAGCTCAACGGCGCCTCGGCGACGCTTATCCCCACGTGCGGCGCGCGTGCGCCACCCGGGCCAGTCTCGGTGGTCATGATCTTACGCTAACGATTTTGTTGGCATGCCACCAATCTTGCCATAGTGTTGGCATGCCAACAAAGTGGGGTGGGATCACATGAGTCAGGGCGTGGGCGGGACAGGCGTGACCGAGCGGGAGACGAGAGAGGAGTACCTGGCAGGCGCGCCGACGACGGATCGACTGGATCCGGCGCTGCTCAGGCTCGCCGGGATCGTGCTCTTTGGTGCGATGGCCGCGCTGCTGGACACCACCATCATCAGCGTCGCGCTGGATCAGCTCAGCCAGGCGTTCGCAGTGCCCGTCTCCACCGTGCAGTGGGTGTCCACGGCGTACCTGCTCGCGATGGCGCTGGTCATCCCGCTCACCGGGTGGTGTGTCGATCGCTTCGGCGCCAAAGCGACATGGCTGTGCACGCTGGCGCTGTTTCTCGCCGGCTCAGTGCTGTGCGCAGCTGCCTGGTCGGCGGAAAGCCTGATCGCCGTCCGGGTGGTGCAGGGACTCGGCGCCGGAATGATCTTGCCGCTGACCCAAGTCATCCTCGCGCAGGCAGCCGGCTCACGCCGCTTCGGCCGGGTCATGGCGCTGGTCGCCATCCCCGGAAACCTCGTCCCCATCGTCGGACCAGTGCTCGGCGGTCTCATGCTCAACGCCCTGCCGTGGCGCTGGATCTTCCTGATCAACGTGCCCGTCTGCGTACTCGCCTTCGTGCTGGCCTGGTGGAAACTGCCCGCCGACCCGCCCCAAAGCCGCCCCCCGCTTGATGTGCTTGGCCTCGCCGTGCTCTCACCGGCCGTAGTGGCGATGGTCTACGGTCTGTCCAAAGCGGGCGCGGAATCCAGCTTCGCTGCTATCGATGTGCTCGTGCCCATCGCGATCGGTCTCGCCCTCCTCGTGGTGTTCGTCATGCACGCCCTACGCACCTCCAAGACTCCAATCATCGACCTACGACTGTTCCGGCACCGCTCGTTCAGCGCGTCAGCCGCGCTGATGTTCCTATCCGGCGCGGCGCTCTACGGTCCAATGTTCCTGCTGCCCCTCTACTACCAACAGGCCCGCGGGTTCGACGCGCTCGCCACGGGCCTCACGCTCGCCCCTCAAGGCGTCGGCACGGCCCTCGCCCTGGCCGTCGTCGGCCCACTGGCCGATCGGATCGGCGCCAGACCGCTGGTAGCTGTCGGAGCGCTGATCACCACCGCCGGCACACTCGCCTACACCCAGCTACCGTCCGACCCAAACGACGTTCTCCTGACCGCGTCTCTGGTGCTGCGCGGCATCGGCCTGGGTGCGGTGGGGATCCCGACGATGGCAGCGGCGTATCACCAGCTACCACATTCCGCGATCCCTCGTGCGACCAGCGCCACCAACGTGATCCAGCGTGTCGGCGCGTCCTTCGGCACCGCGCTGGTCGCTGTGATCCTTCAACAGCAGATCAATGACCAGGCCAGCGGCGGCGCATCCCCGGAGATCCTCACTCACGCGTTCGCGAAAACCTTCTGGTGGACGGTCGGGTTCGCGGTCCTTCTCCTCCCACTCGCCATGTTCCTGCCTCGAAGAAAAACCGGTAGAGCGCATCCGGGGCCGGCTGCGACCACACCGGCACCCGTCAGCCGGCACCCAGAACACGCCGTCGGCACGGCCACGACCCGCACAATGGCGCCATGAATAGGAAAGACGCGATCTCCCGACATGTCGGCAAGCTCGACACCGCAGGAGTGGCGACATGGCAGCGTCAACCAAAGTTACTCAGGGTTACTTTGCGGCAGGGGTCCCGTACCCAAGCACTGGGCCCGGGCGGCGTCCACCGGGTTGGGCATGAAGCCCGGCCGGCGCAGCACGTGGCGCTGGCCGGGACAGATGTCACGAGCCCGCACGGATCCGGATCGGCTCCACCGGGGCGAGGTCGAGCGCCACGGGCAGGGTCGCCAGTGGTGGGGTGAGGTCAAGTTTCCAATCACCGAATCGGCGGATCTTGCTGGTGACGTACGGGGTGATGGTGGCCAGGTCCCCGGAATCCACCTGCCAGCCGGCCGCGATCAGCTCGTTGGCGGCGGTGGTGATATCGAGGGTAGTGGAGTAGATCGCGCAGTTCGCGAGGAGCTCGTTGAACTTGACGACCTTCTCCTGCTGGTCTGGGTCGTTGTCGGCCAGGATGCCGTCGTGACCGAACGAGAGCCATTTGGCGAACCCGTGGAACGCCTCGACCCGGTTGGTGACCGCGGTGATGCCCTCGCGCAGCTCAGGCTCGGACAGGTAGCGCAGCAGGACGGATGGTGCGCACCGCGCGGCCGACCTCGCGTAACGCCCGGTAGGTGCGGTTGCGGTGCGACTCGGTGCCCAGCCGGCGCAGCAGCGTCGCTGAGGAAATCTTCCCGGCGCGGATTGACACGACCACGCGCATCAGGTCGTCCCAGTGGGTTTCGATGAGCTTCCAGTCCACCGCGTCCGCGCCGAAAAGGGAATCGATGTGCTCGTAGCGAGTGTCGCGGCCGGGCCGGTACAGGGTCAGATCCTGCCAGTTTCGGATACGCGGCAGCAGCTCGAACCCCAGCAGGTGAGCCAGTCCGAAGACCGGCAGCGACTGGCCCTGGGTGTCGGCGTGGATCTCGGTGGGCCGCACGTCGCTCTTGTTCTCCAGCAGCCCTTGCAGGATGTAGACCGCCTCCCACACGCCACACGGGATGAAATGGGAGAACAGGGCGATGTAGTTGTCGGAGATGTGCCGGTAGGCGATCCCGCCGTACCCGCCATAGCGGATGTGCGATTCCGCGAGGAGGTTGTCCGACCAGGTATCCATCTGCGTGCCGTCCGCCCCGACCCTGGTCCCGTCACCCCACAGCAGGGTCATGTCCAACGCGGCGTGAGCGTTGATGACATCAACCGACGCAGAGTGGATCTTCCTGGCGTTGGCGTGCTTGTTCGCGGTGGACAGCTCGTGCACCGACACCTTCTCCTTGCCAGCCATGTGCCGGGCCACCTGCGCCGGACCGAGGTTCGCCCCGTAGGTGAACGTCAGCAGCACGTACCGGCCCAGCGCATCCCTGATCTTCGGATCGTTGCCAGACGGCGGCCCGAAATGGCGGGTCCACCCGGTCAGGTACGCGGTGCGGGTCAGCACGTCCAGGATGCCTCGGTCAGGCAGCCGGTCCAGGATCGCCGCCTCCAGATTCAACGCCGATTGGCGTCGCTCTCTGCCTTTACGGCGTTTGAGGACCGGGCGGCCCTCGGACAAGACCAGATCAGCGTTGCCCGGGTACCCCTCGTCGACCCTCACCGCCGTCTGCTCCAGTCGGGCCCCGCAACTCGGCGGTCGCGCTGGCGGCATCGGGTGGCAATCCCGCCTCCCGGCAGTACTCGGCCATCAACGGCTCACACTCGGCCGGCGACAGCAGTTGATCAGTGAAATTGGCGTATGACTCCGACCCGACCACGGCCATGTCGCCGCTACGCAGCTCGGAAGCCAGGTACGAGAACACGCACGCCTCGAAATGCCGGCGCACGATCCGTCCGGGCCGCCGCCCATCAAGAAGGATCTTCCGCCAGTTCTCCGAGGTGAACGACAGGTCCAGATGGATGTCCTTGCCGTGCTTCTCGCCGACTTTCGTCGACAGGTGCTCCCCGCTGCGGGAACGGTTGGCGCGTAGAAATTCCAGCGCCTTGAACAAGCTGTGGTCGGAGCTGGTGGGCTGGAAGTCGAGCACGTCGAGCACCTGGAACAGCGCTGCCCGGCTGCCCCGGTAATACTTCTCCACGAACGGCAGGTAGTTGTTGCCGTGGTGCGCCGACACCTCTTCGTGCGTGCTGGTCAACGCGGTCACGCCACCGGCCTGGGCGAGGGCGCCCAGCACCATGCGCCCCGTCTGTACACACACCGAGTCCGGGACGTTAGTCTCCCCGACGACCTGGTCCTCGGCGGACACTCCCAACGCCTCCCGGACCACTGCCAGGACCTCCCCGAACGTGTCCAGCAGCCGCTCGGACTCCGCCCGAGACGCCTCACGGATCGATTCGAGAGGCTCCTTGGCTCTCTTGTGAATAGCGGCTATCCGCTTGCAGAACATGGCCGCGACCTCATCGCGGGTCCGCACCCGGGCCGTGTGGACCAAGCAGACGATCAGCGCCTGTCTGCGGGCGGTGCCGTACTTGCCCAAGTCAGCGACATCGGTCTGGCTGGCTTCGCCGGCGAAATGAGCCACCTTCGCCGGAGGTACCCCTTCCAGCCACTCCTCGGTCGGGCCGAGCGCGTCCAGCCAGGCCAGATGCTTCACGTGGTCCTTGACGTTGCCCACGGTCGGCGCGCCGGCCACCGTCTTGACCTGATCGAACTGGCTACGCCGCCGGATCGGGTCCACCTTCAGCAACGCATCCACCTCATCGGCGGCCGGACCGCTCATCCGAGCGGCGATCCCCGCGAACACGGCGGTGTTGACCTGCGTACGGATCGTCCCGACCATCTCATCCAACGTGGTGTAACCAGGTAATTCCAGCCGGGCCCGGACCAGTTCCTCCAACGCCACATTGATCAGGTCCGGAGGATTGTCCTTCGTCCTGGCCGCCTCCCGGATCGCCGCCTCGGCCACCGCCCTAGCCCGCTCTGGGTCAGAGGTGATACCCAGCCGCTCGCGGACCAGCGACTTGTGAAACCGCAGGGTCCGGTCCGAGTCATGTCCTGGCTCGATGTCCGGCTTGAGCTCCAACGCGATGCGTACATGCTCCACGATCGCGATCGGCACCTCGAACAGAACGGGGAAATGCCCCAGCCGGGCAACCGCCTTCAACAACACGACCAGGGCAAGCAGATGCTGTTCTGAACGGGTCTTCTCCCTAGCCCAGCGAATCTCGTCGATTGTCGGCGTAAACGTCTCCCGCAGCTCACGGGCAGACACGACCCGCTTGAACTGCGGATACGCGGTCCGTTCCATCAACGCCACGGGTCCACCCACCAGCCCGACCACAACAGGACAAGGCCCCCGCGCCGGGCGCGACTCTACCTAACCGGGCAGAAGCTGTGGGGGCACCCCACGCTCGCCTGCACTGATCGGCCTCTTGCCGGTTTCCGACGTACTCCGGTCGCCCCCCCAACACCCTCATCGCAACCCGGCCGCCCGCGCCGCCGCCACCACCGCATTACGGAACAACATCGCCACCGTCGTCGGCCCCACCCCACCGACCCGCGGCGTGATCGCCCCCGCCACCCCTGCACACGACTCGTCCACATCCGGCAACAACCGCCGGCCCTCATACCGCACCCCACCACCAACCACCACCGCGCCCGGCCGCACGTGCTCCGGCCGCACGATCCCCGGCACCCCCGCCGCCGCCACCAGGATCTCCGCCCGCCGCGTATACCGCGGCCAGTCCGCCACCCCCGTGTGCACCACCGTCACCGCCGCATTCGCCGTCGGCCGCTTCTGCGCCAACAACATCGCCAACGGCCGCCCCAACGTCGCACCCCGGCCCAGCACCACCACCTCACGACCCGCCACCGGCACCCCATGAAACGCCAACAACGCCTCGATCCCCGCCGGAGTACACGGCAACGGACCCGGCAACCCCAACGCCAACCGGCCCATGTTCACCGGATGCATCCCGTCGACGTCCTTGTCCGGATCCAACACCTGCAACGCCCGGTCGTAGTCCAGATGCCCCGGAATCGGATGCTGCACCAACACCCCGTGCACACCCGCGTCGGAATTGAACTCCTCGATCACCCGGTGCAGATCCGCCTGCGACGCCGACGCCGACAGATGCACATGCGGCGACGCGAACCCCAACTCCGCCGCCTGCCGCTGCTTGATCCGGATATACCCGGCACTCGCGTCGTCGTCGCCCACCAGCACCGTCGCCAACGACGGCGTCACCCCCACCGCCCGCAACGCCGCGACCTCCGCCGCCACCTCACCCAGCACCTGCTGCGCCACCGGCCCACCCGGCAACAACCGCGCCGTACCCGAGGAAACCGCACCCGAGGAAACCGCAGAAGAAGACATGACACCACCTCGCCCGCAGGAGCCCAGGCGGACGACCCCCACGGCGAGCTCCCCGATGGTCGATCCCATCCCCGATGCCGCCAGTCGCGTACCCATCCCACCCTGCCACACCCCACGCCCCGCCGGTCACCCCACCGCGCCCTCCTGCGACCGCACCAACCCCACCAACGCCCGGTTCGTGCGGTTCGACCGCACCGCAGCCCGCTGCTGACCCGCCGTCACCTCGATGTACGTCTGCGACGACGCCAACGACGCATGACCCAGCAACCGCATGATCTCCGCCGCGCTCGCCCCGTCCTCCGCCAGCCGCGTCGCGAACGTGTGCCGCAGCGCGTGCAACTGCGCCCCACGCGGCACCCGATCGACCACCCCGGCCCGCCGGTAACAGGACTCCACCAGATACTGCAGGCCGCCCCGGCGCAGCGCCTCACCCCGCCGGTCCAGCAGCAGCGGCGAATCCGGCCGCACCGACCGCGACCCGAACCGCCGAGCCCGACTGTCCAGGTACGCCACCACCACCCGGTCCAGCTCCGGCTCGATCGGCACCACCCTCGGCCGGCCGCCCTTGCCGACCACGTCGACCCGCCGCTCACCGGATCGCCCCGCCAACGACGCCACCCGCAGCGCCAGCAGCTCCGACAGGCGCAGCCCCGCACACAGCGCCAACGCCAACACCGCCACGTCCCGCTCCGGCCACGGATCGCGCTGCCGGCCGTCCTCCCGGGACACCGCGGCGAGCAGTTGCTCCGGGGTGTCCTCACCGCGCAGCGGCTTGGGCTGGGGGAGCGGGGCCCGGGGTCGGTCCACCGCCGGCATCGGGTTGCCTGCCACCACACCCTCGGCGACCAGGAACGAGAAGAAGCTGTTCCACGTCGACCAGGCGCGGTGCACCGAGGCCACGGCGCGGGGGGCGGCGAACCGGGCGAATGCCGCCCGCATGACCCTGGGGGAGAGGTCGGTGACCGGAAGCGCGTCCGCCGACAGGGGAGGGACGAGAGTCTCGCCGGCCAGGGCCGCCACCGCGCACAGATCCCGCCGGTACGCCTCCAGGGTGTGGGGGGAGGGCTTGCGCGTGGCCCGAGCGGTCAGGAACTCCTCGATCAACGACCGCACCGATTCGCCCTGTTTGTCATGCATAAGGGATATTATGCATGATTCTCGGGTTACGGGCGACCCACGACAGGGGAGTGGAAAACCTGACACCTGGACCCGCCCACCCCGGAACCACCCAACTCCGGCCGCATCCCAGCCCCAGCCCGGCCCCAACTCCGGCGGTGATCAACAGGTTTGCGTCGGGCGGCCGGGCTTGACGTCAACCTCTTGATCACCGCCGGCGGGGTGGTGGGCGCGCGGTCGGGTCGGGCGGGCCGGCTCTCGGAGGCGGGTGCTGGTCGCGGGGCGGAGCTGCCTGGCGGGGTGGGCTCCGCATCGGGGGCGAGGCGGTGGCGCGGGGCCGGAGAGGCGTCGCCCCGCGCGGAGGAGAGCAGGGTCGGAGGTGGTTACTTGACATAATGTGCATTATCGAATCGACTACGGGAGCTCCGGTGGTGCGGTTTTCGCAGCTCCATGAGGCTGCGCTGTGGCCGGCATCGCCCGCAGATCGTCGTCGGGCTCGCCTGGAACGCCGCCACGGTCGTCGAAGCGTTCGGCGCCGTCCACGTCGGCGCGATCGAGATCGCGTTGCCAGGCCCATTCGACGGGTCGTGGCGCGAGCTGTCTGCAAGCCGGGTCACGCCCCGACCGCCGCGCAGCCGATCTTCCGTCGGTCTCCCCTGGCCTCCACATCGACGCTCGTCTCACAGTGTCCGCGCGGGCTTCGTCAGATGCCGACGTAGGCCGCGAGGTGCTCGCCGGTGAGGGTGGAGCGGGCGGCGACGAGGTCGGCGGGGGTGCCCTCGAAGACGATCCGGCCGCCGTCGTGGCCGGCGCCGGGGCCGAGGTCGATGATCCAGTCGGCGTGCGCCATGACCGCCTGGTGGTGCTCGACGACGATGACCGACTTGCCGGAGTCGACGAGCCGGTCGAGCAGGCCGAGCAGCTGCTCGACGTCGGCGAGGTGCAGGCCGGTGGTCGGCTCGTCGAGGACGTAGACGCCGCCCTTGTCGGCCATGTGGGTGGCCAGCTTGAGTCGCTGCCGCTCGCCGCCGGACAGCGTGGTGAGCGGCTGGCCGAGGCTGAGGTAGCCGAGCCCGACGTCGGCGAGCCGGTCGAGGATGGCGTGGGCGGCCGGGGTGCGCGCCTCGCCGGCGCTGAAGAACTCCTCGGCCTCGGTCACCGACATGGCGAGCACCTCACTGATGTCGCGGCCGCCGAGGTGGTGGTTCAGCACCGCCGCCTGGTACCGCTTCCCCTCGCACTCCTCGCAGGTGGTGGCGACGCCGGCCATCATCGCCAGGTCGGTGTAGATGACGCCGGCGCCGTTGCAGTTGGGGCAGGCGCCCTCGGAGTTGGCGCTGAACAGTGCCGGCTTCACGCCGTTGGCCTTCGCGAACGCCTTGCGGATCGGGTCGAGCAGTCCGGTGTACGTGGCCGGGTTGCTGCGGCGCGAGCCGCGGATCGCGCCCTGGTCGATCGACACCACACCCTTGCCGGCGGGGATGGACCCGTGTACGAGCGAGGTCTTGCCGGAGCCGGCGACGCCGGTGACGACGACGAGCACCCCGAGTGGGATGTCGACGTCGACGTCGCGCAGGTTGTGTGCCGCCGCGTCGCGGATGGCCAGCGTGCCGGTGGGCGTCCGGACCGTTTTCTTGAGGGTGGCCCGGTCGTCGAGGTGGCGGCCGGTGAGGGTGCCGCTGGCGCGTAGCCCTTCCAGGGTGCCTTCGAAGCAGACGTTGCCGCCCGCCGTGCCTGCGCCGGGGCCGAGGTCGACGACGTGGTCGGCGATCGCGATGGTCTCCGGTTTGTGTTCCACGACGAGCACGGTGTTGCCCTTGTCGCGCAGTCGTAGCAGCAGTTCGTTCATCCGCTGTATGTCGTGTGGGTGCAGGCCGATGGTGGGCTCGTCGAAGACGTACGTGACGTCGGTGAGTGAGGACCCGAGGTGGCGGATCATCTTGGTGCGCTGGGCTTCGCCGCCGGAGAGGGTGCCTGAGGGCCGGTCGAGGCTGAGGTAGCCCAGGCCGATCTCGACGAACGAGTCCAGGGTCTCCCCCAGCGCTGCCAGCAGCGGCGCGACCGAGGGCTCGGACAGGGCTCGGACCCAGATGGCGAGGTCACTGATCTGCATCGCACAGGCGTCGGCGATGCTGATGTCTTTGATCTTGGAGGATCGGGCGGCTTCGTTGAGGCGGGTGCCTGCGCAGTCGGGGCAGGTGGTGAAGGTGACGGCGCGGTCCACGAACGCGCGGATGTGTGGCTGCATCGCCTCCCGGTCCTTGGCCAGGAAAGACTTCTGGATCCTCGGGATCAGGCCCTCGTACGTGAGGTTGACGTTGTCGACCTTGATCTTGGTTGGTTCCTTGTGGAGCAGGTCGCGCAGTTCCTTCTTGGTGAAGTCGCGGATCGGCTTGTCCGGGTCGAAGAATCCGCATCCGCTGAAGATGCGGCCGTACCATCCGTCGACGCTGTAGCCCGGGATCGTGAGGGCGCCCTCGTTGAGTGACTTGCTGTCGTCGTAGAGCGCGGCGAGGTCGACGTCGGTGACCCGGCCCGTGCCGTCGCAGCGTGGGCACATGCCGCCGATGACGGAGAAGCTCTGTCGGGCGGCCTTCTGGGCGCCGCGCTCGACGGTGACGGCTCCGGTGCCGTGGGCCGAGGCGACGTTGAAGGAGTATGCCTGGGGTGATCCGGCGTGGGGTTGCCCGAGTCGGCTGAAGAGGATACGTAGCATCGCGTTGGCGTCGGTGACGGTGCCGACGGTGGAGCGGACGTTGGCGCCCATCCGTTCCTGGTCGACGATGATCGCGGTCGTCAGCCCGTCGAGCACGTCGACGTCCGGTCGGGCCGGCGTCGGCATGAAGCCCTGGACGAAGGCGCTGTACGTTTCGTTGATCATCCGCTGTGATTCGGCGGCGATGGTGCCGAACACCAGTGAGCTCTTGCCGGAGCCGGACACACCGGTGAACACGGTGAGGCGGCGTTTCGGCAGTTCGACGCTGATGTTCTTGAGGTTGTTGCCACGCGCCCCCTGGACGCGGATCAGGTCGTGGCTGTCGGCGACGTGCGGTGCGGGCGGCTGGGTTCTCCTGGTCGTGCTCATCCTGTCTCCATCTGTCGGGCCGCCCTTGCGGTCTGGCGTCGGCGTCGGCTGGCTCGATCTCACCGGCGTCGAGCGGTGCGTCTGGCTGCTACTTCGTCGGCGCGTTCGCCGCGTCGGGCGCGGGTGCCGCGAACGAAGGCGTTCGTGTCGTGGGATGCGGTCAGCGGGCGGCTGGGCGCAGCTCCTGGACGCGGATCATGTTGCCGGCGGGATCGCGGACGGCACGGTCACGGCCCCCGTACGGCTGTGCGGTCGGTTCATGGTGATGTGCATGGCAGTCACGCTAGGTGAGGCGTGGGGGCGGGTGCTTCTCGATTCCTGATCGGTCTGGTGACCTGTTTCGCCACGCGGGACGGCATTCCGGTGTTTCCCTGCGTCAGAGGCCGCCGGCGACGCGCAGGACGGTGCCGGTGGTGTAGGTGGCGTCGGGGCCGAGCAGCCAGGCGATGGCGCTGGCAACCTCGTCGGGGTGGCCGGCGCGGCCCAGCGGGATGCGGGTGGCGGCCTGGTCGGGTCGGTCGGGTTGGCCGGAGAGGGCGTGGATGTCGGTGCGGATGATGCCGGGGGCGACGGCGTTGACGCGGATGCCGCGGGGGGCGAGTTCCTTGGCGAGGCCGATGGTGAGGGCGTCGGTGGCGGCCTTGACGGCGGCGTAGTGGATGTACTCCCCCGGGCTGCCGAGGGTGGCCGCGGCTGAGGAGACGTTGACGATGGCGGCGTCGGTGCCCATGCGGCGTGCGGCCTGCTGGGCGCAGAGGACGTAGCCGATGAGGTTGACGTCGACGACGTTGCGTAGGTCGGTGGGGTCGAGGTCGACGAAGGCGCCGATGGGGCTGGTGACGCCGGCGTTGTTGACCAGGCCGGTGATCGGGCCGAGGTCGGCGGCGGCGTCGAAGAGGGCCGTGACGTGGTCGGGGTCGCGGGTGTCGGCGGGCACGGCGAGGCCGCGTACTCCGGTGGCTTCGATGTCGGCGAGCACGGCGGTGGCGGCGGTGTGGTCGCGGCGGTAGCTGAAGGCGACGTGGTGTCCGGCGTGGGCGAGGCGGCGGGCGGTGGCGGCGCCGATGCCGCGGCTGCCGCCGGTGATGATGGTGACCGGTGTCATTGGTGTGTTCTCCTGCGGTGGCTGCTGGGCGCGATGTGTGTGGCCGGGTGGGGCACCTCGCTGGGGAGGCGTTCGCCGGTCACGGTGGGTTTCGGGTGGTGTGGCGGATGGCGTCGACGACGGTGGGTGTGGTGGGGTCGGACAGCAGGATCTCGTCGTAGCCGGTGGCGGTGCGGTCGAGGGTGAGGTGCAGGCCGGGTTGGCCGGCGCGGGCGGATACGAGTTGTCGGGGGCCACCGAGAACACCCCAGACGCCGATTTTGACGAAGCCGGAGATGGTGAGGCCGCTGCGGGCGCCGCGGGCCAGGCGCAGCGGCTCGGCGACGGCGGTGGCGTCCCGTACGGCGGTCAGCGGCACGGTCAGTTGCTGTTGTCTGGTCCACATCCGTTCGCCGGCGGTGAAGCGGATGTGGAGGTGGCCGGGTGTGAGGGTGGTGGTGGCCATCAGGTGTGTCCTTTCGTGGTGTCCGGTTTGTGGGTGGGGCCGGTGTCGGGTGGGTCGGCTGGCAGTAGGACGGTGGCGAGCAGCCGGGGAGTCCGGTCGGCGGTTGGTTCGTGTGCGACGAGTGGGAGTAGTAGTGCGTTGAGGTCCTGGGCGAATCGGGCGAGTTCGGCGTCGCTGAGGTGTAGTACGAGTTGTTGGTAGCCGACGCCGTCGGCGGTGTAGTCGATGTGTTCGCGGTTGAGGTAGCGGGTGAATTCCGACAGCAGGCTCGACGCGAAGGCGGTGAACCAGCGGGCGTGGTCCTCGTGGGTGGCGGTGGCGAGGGTGGTGGCGTCGGGTGTGACTCCCCCGCTGGGCAGTGCGTAGATTCGTTCGGTGGCGCCGCCGACCCGGCGTTCGTCGGCGATTTTGATCAGGCCGGCCCGTACGAGGGTGGTCAGGTGTCGGTAGAGGGTGGCCTGGGGGATGTCGGGTAGGGCGGTGGCGAGGTCGCGGGTGGTGTGGTGGGTGCCGGCGACTGCGCGCAGGATCCGGATCCGTACCGGGTGCAGGGCCAGGTCGGACCATTGGCGAGGCGGGGTGTCCACGGCCGAGACATTATCATTATCGATAGTGAGAGCGTGGGGTGGGTCGCATACGCTTCGGCGCACTGTTGGTCGACGGCGGAGGCGCAAAAGTGGCTGGTGTGGGTGTCGGGGATGTGGTCGGGGACTTCGAGTTGCCCGACGAGACGGGTACGCCGCGGCGGTTGTCGGAGTTCCTGGCCGCCGGGCCGGTGGTGTTGTTCTTCTATCCGGCGGCGATGACCCGGGGGTGCACGGCGGAGAGCTGCCACTTCCGGGATCTGGCGGCGGAGTTCGCGGCGTTGGGCGCGCAGCGGGTGGGGATCAGCCGGGACCCGGTGGCGAAGCAGGCGGAGTTCTCCCGGCAGCACGGGTTCGACTATCCGTTGCTGTCGGATGCCGACGGGGCGGTGGCGGATCTGTTCGGGGTGCGGCGGCGGCTGCCGTTGGGCGCGCTGAGCACCCGGCGGATGACCTTCGTGATCGGCGCCGATCGACGGGTGCTCGAAGTGGTCCACAGTGAGCTGAACATGAGCGAGCACGCGGACGCGGCATTGCGGGCACTGGGGGGTTGATCTTCCGGTTGTCGGGCCGAGCTGGTATCAAGGCAGGCGTCTGAACAGGTGTACGAGGGAAGAGGTTGCTGATGGATGTCGCTGGCCAGGGTTTGTCCACTGACGAGGTGCAGAACATCCGGGAGGCGCTGGCGGCGGGGCGCAAGCCGAAGGTGGTGTTCACCGCCTCGGCGGGTCAGATCGCCGGCCAGGTCGGTCAGGTGGTGGAGTTGACCGACCCGGCGGTCTCGGACGAGTTCGTGGTGGTCCGTTTCGGTCGCGACGAGTTGCCCTTCTCCCCCGCCGACGTGGCGGTGGCGCCGCGGGGCGCCGGGCGCAAGGTGGCAGAGCCGCAGCCGGAGCCGCAGGTGCAGGCAAAGCCGGCGGAGCCGGAGTTCGTGTTGGACCGGTCGCGGGAGCCGGCGCCGAAGGTGGAGACGAAGGTGGAGACGCCGGACGCGAAGCCGACGCCGGCGCCCGCGCGGCGGCCGGTCAAGGCGGTGAAGGCGAAGGGCCCGTCGGGGCTGACGGTCACGCTGGCGTACGCCGACGGTGAGTGGACGGTGGCGGCGCAGCAGGGCAGCAAGTCCCTCGCGAAGCCGTACGTGGTGAAGCCGGCGGAGGCGCTGCGGATGGTGGCGTTGGTGGACGTGCCGGGGGTCCACGAGGCGGTGGAGCAGATCATGGGCGCCGAGCGGGCCGAGGCGGAGCAGCAGGCGGAGAGGCTGCGCGCGGAGTTGGCGGAGATCGAGGCCCGGCTGGCGGAGTTGCGCGAGGCGGGCTGATCGCGTCCGGTGTGCCTGTCCCCCGCCCCTCGTCGCCGTGTGCGGCGGGGGGCGGGGGCGTGTCGGGGTTCAGAAGTAGTCGTGCAGGTGGGCGGGGCCGCCGGCGGCGAGCAGGTCGAGGGGGCGGGGGTCGGCTGAGGCGGTGGTGTGCAGTTGGCCGGCGTGTCGGAGGGTTTCGGCGTCGGTGGTGCCGGTGTAGAGCTGGGCGAAGCCTCGGACGGTCAGGTGCAGGGGGGTGTCGGTGGTGGTGCGGTGCAGTTCGGCGGCGCCGGCGGCGACGTCGAGGCGCCAGGTGCCGGTGTTCCAGTCGGCGAGCTGGTCGTGGAGGGTGAAGGTGACGGTGCCGTGGGCGTGGGTGGGCCAGCCGCGTTGGGTGACGGCGCGGGTGATGTCGACGGGTCGGTGCATCCAGGTGTCGCGGTGGTGTTCACGGAAGGCTTCGAGGGGCAGGTGGGCGGTGAGGGCGTCGCCGTCGAGGACGCTGAGTCGCAGGGTGGGGGTGACGCTGGCCCAGGTGGCGAGGGTGCGGATGAGTTCGCGGGCGGCGTCGGCGGTGGTGGCGAGGGCGTTGTCGACGGTGAGGACGGCGTCGGGGCCGTAGCCTCGGCCGCGGTCCCAGGTGGCGTAGCCGACGAGGTGGCCGTCGTGTTCGACGAGCGTGAGGCCGTCGGTGGGCAGGGTGTCGGTGGGGTGGTCGTGCAGGGGGCCGCGGCGGGTGAGTAGGCCACGGCGGTGGCGGGTGACGGTTTCGTACAGGTCGGTGACGGCGGGCAGGTCGGCGGGGCCGCCGTCGCGGACGGTGAGGTGGGGTGCGGGTGGGTGTCGGGGCAGCGCGGCGGTGGGCAGGTCGAGGGTGCGCAGGGCGCCGGCGACCTCCCAGCCGCAGGCGCGGTAGGGGGCGGAGGTGGTGGGGAACAGTGCGCTGACGGCGGCGCCGCGGTCATGGGCGCCGCGCAGGAGGCCGGTGAGCAGGGCGCGGGCGACGCCTCGGCCGCGGGCTGCGGGGGTGACGGCGACGCCGGCTACGTCGGCGGCGGTCACGGGGCGGCCGTTCCACCACTGGTCGTGGTGCAGGTCGACGGCTTTGCCGAGGAGTTGGCCGGTGGGGTCGAAGGCGCCGTAGCGGGTGAGGCCGGGTGGGGTGGTGGTGGCGTGGGGCGGTGGGGTGGGGGCGGATCCGAAGGCGTGGCGGCCGAGGGTCCAGGCTGCGGGGAGGTCGTCGGGGGTGAGTTCTCGGACGTCGATGGTGGGCACCGGGTGACGGTAGCGGTGGGTGTGGTGTGCCTGCCTGGGTTTTCGGGTCGGGGTGTGTTGCGGGGCCGACGCGGGTTGCCGCGCCGGCCCCTGTTGTGGTGTCGGGGTCGTCAGTGGTGCGGGATGTGGGCGACGCCGATGCGCTTGCGGAACACCCAGTAGGTCCAGCCCTGGTAGGCCAGCACGATCGGGGTGAACACCACCGCCACCCAGGTCATGATCTTCAGGGTGTAGGGGGTGGAGGCGGCGTTGGTGGCCGTCAGCGTCCCGGCCGCGTCGAGGGTGGAGGGCATCACGTTCGGGAACAGCGCGGCGAAGAGCGTCGCCACGGCCAGCGCGATCGCCACGGCGGTGCCGGCGAACGCCCAGCCCTCACGGCGTACCCGGGCGGCGGCGAGGCCGCCGAGCAGGGCCAGCGCCGCGCCGACGGCGAACACGACGGCCGCCGTGCTGGAACGGATGGTCAGCGTCCAGCTCAGGAACGCGACCGCGAGCACGGCGGTGACCACGCCCAGGCGCACCGCGAGCGCGCCGGCGCGCTCGCGGACGTCACCGACGGTCTTCAGCGCGATGAACACGGCGCCGTGGGTGAGGAACAGCGCCGCGGTGGTCGCGCCGCCGAGCAGGGAGTACGGGTTCAGCAGGTCGATCAGGCCGCCGACGTACTCGTGTTCGGCGTCCAGCGGCACGCCGCGCAGGATGTTGGCGAACGCCACGCCCCACAGCACCGCCGGCACCAGCGAGCCGACGAAGATCGCTGTGTCCCAGCGACGCTTCCAGGACGCCTCGGGACGCTTGTGGCGGTACTCGAAGGCGACGCCGCGGATGATCAGGGCGAGCAGGATGAGCAGCAGCGGCAGGTAGAAGCCGGAGAACAGGGTGGCGTACCACTCGGGGAAGGCGGCGAACATGGCGCCGCCGGCGGTGATGAGCCAGACCTCGTTGCCGTCCCAGACGGGGCCGATGGTGTTGATCAGGACGCGGCGTTCCCGGTCGTCGCGGCCGAGCACGGGTAGCAGCATGCCGACGCCGAAGTCGAAGCCTTCGAGGATGAAGTAGCCGGTGAACAGCACGGCTACGAGGAGAAACCAGACGGTCGTCAGTTCCACGGTGGGCTCCGGGTCAGTAGGCGAAGGCGAGCGGGCGCTCGGCGTCGTCGCTGTCGTCGGTGGGGTCGGTGAGGTCGGTGAGGTCGGGTACGCCGGACTTGGCGTAGCGGAGCAGGAGTTTGACCTCGATGACGGCGAGGATGGCGTAGATGAGGGTGAAGGCGGTGAAGGAGGTGAGGACCTCGGTGAGGGAGACGGTGCGGGACACGCCGTCTCGGGTGAGCATCTCGCCGAAGACGATCCAGGGTTGGCGGCCCATTTCGGTGAAGATCCAGCCGAAGGAGTTCGCGGCGAGGGGCAGCAGCGGCATGATCAGGCCGGCGCGCAGGAGCCACTTGCTGGTGGGGGTGCGGCCCTTGCGGTGGGTCCAGAGGACGAGCAGGGCGATCGCGGCGGCGGCGAGGCCGAAGGCGATCATGAAGCGGAAGCTCCAGTAGGTGACGGGGATGATCGGGGTGTAGCTGCCGGCGCCGTACTGGCTGGCGTACTGGGCCTGCAGGTCGTCGATGCCGTGGACGGTGCCGTTGGGGTCGCCGGTGCCGAGGTAGGACAGCAGGTAGGGGATCTTGAGGGCGAAGACCTCGCGGCTGCCGTCGAGGCTGCCGATGGTGAGCACGGAGAACGAGGCGGGGCTCTCGGTGGTGTAGAGGCCCTCGGCGGCGGCCATCTTCATCGGCTGCACCTGGGTCATGATCTTGCCCTGGATGTCGCCGGTGATGAGTACGAGCGCCGAGGAGACGAGGACGACCCAGGAGCCGAACTTCGTGGCGAAGCGGTAGGCGCTGGAGTCGGCGCTGTCGCGGTTGCGGATGACGTGGTACAGGCCGACGGCGACGACGAGGGACCCGGCGACGAGGAAGGCGCCGGCGAGGGTGTGCGGGAAGGTGACCAGGGCGACCTTGTTGGTGAGCACGGCGAGGAAGTCGGTCAGCTCGGCCCGGCCGGTCTCGGGGTTGAGGCGGTAGCCGACGGGGTTCTGCATGAACGAGTTCGCGGCGAGGATGAAGTAGGCGCTGAGGTTGGTGCCGATGGCGGCGGCCCAGATGGTGGCCAGGTGCAGGCGTTTTGTCAGCCGGTCCCAGCCGAAGATCCACAGGCCGATGAAGGTGGATTCGAGGAAGAAGGCGACGAGGGCCTCGATGGCCAGGGGTGCGCCGAAGATGTCGCCGACGAAGCGGGAGTAGTCGCTCCAGTTCATGCCGAACTGGAATTCCTGCACGATGCCGGTGACCACGCCCATCGCGAAGTTGATCAGGAAGAGCTTGCCGTAGAACTTGGTGAGTTTGAGATAGCGCTCGTTGCCGGTGCGGTGCCACAGGGTCTGCAGGATGGCGACGAGCACGGACAGGCCGATGGTCAGCGGCACGAACAGGAAGTGGTAGACGGTGGTGACACCGAACTGCCAGCGGGCGACGTCCAACGCGTCCACCTGATAACCCCCAGCCTTTCATACTACGAGACGTAGTAGATACTACTGCGCGTCGTAGGGAAGGCGGCAGGGGCGGAGGTCCCGAGCCGGTCCGGGACCAACGACCTTGATCACCACTGCCGCCCGGCCCACCGCGGCCGGGCGGCGGGCCCACGGCCGTGGCGGCGACGTGCGACCATCGATCGCTGATGGACACCCCGACCGGCCCCTGGCGGCCGCCCCTGCTCTGGCGTGGCGCCCAACTGTTCGCCCGCGCCCTCGTCGGCGCCCTGGCCCGCCTCGAGGTCACCGGCGACGTGCCCGACCGGCTGCGCCACGGCCCCCTGATCCTGGCCGCCAACCACCTCAGCCCGTTCGACCCGGTGGTCCTCGCCGCCGCCTGCCGCACCCGCGGCGTCGCCCCCCGGATCATGGCCACCGGCGGCCTGTTCCGCGCCCCGGTCGTCGGCGCCGCCATGCGCCACGCCGGGCACCTGCGCGTGGACCGGGGCACCACCGCCGTGCGCCAGGCCCTTGACGACGCGGCCAGGGCCGTGGCCGACGGGTCGGTGATCCTGGTCTACCCGGAGGGCCGCATCGGCCTGGACCCCGGCCTGTGGCCGGAACGCGGCAAGACCGGGACCGCCCGGCTCGCCTTCGCCTGCGGCGCCCCCGTGGTGCCCGTCGCGCAGTGGGGCTCCCACGAGGTGGTGCCCTACCGCGCCCCGAGGGGCATGCTGCGCGCCGTCGCCCGGGCGGTGCGCCGCCGGCCGGTGCTCAGGGTGCACTTCGGGGCGCCCGTGGACCTGACCGGCATCGACCCGGCGGCCCCGGGCGCGGCCACCCGGGCCACCGACCGGATCATCGACGCGATCACCGACGGCCTGGTCCCGCTGCGCCCCGACGAACCCGACCGGCCCCGGCACGTCGACCCGGGCCGCCCCAGCGACACCAGCCGCTCCCACCGGCGCGGCCCTCGGCCGTGACCCGGTCGCGTCGACCTTCGGCCCGGACCCGGTCGCGTCAGCGCCCGACGCGACCGGGTCCGGCAGGTCAGGCGACCGGCTCCAACGCCACCACCGGGATCACCCGGCCCGCCCGGGCCTGGTAGTCGGCCCAGCCCTGGTCG
The DNA here is from genome assembly GCF_009908295.1 of Micromonospora rubida. GTDB lineage: Bacteria > Actinomycetota > Actinomycetes > Mycobacteriales > Micromonosporaceae > Micromonospora > Micromonospora rubida. The sequence continues at coordinate 13,317 of NZ_JAAALO010000001.1, read as the reverse complement.
GCCTGCGCCGCGCGGGCGAAGGCGCGGCCCCGCTCGTCGCCGGCCAGCACGACCGCCCGGGCCCGCCAGGTCGACGTCCCTTCCTCGACGGTGACCAGCGGATCGGCCGTCAGGTTGCGGAACCACTGCGGGTCCCGGGGCGCTCCCCCGGCCGAGGCGATGACCAGGACCCGGCCGTCCTCGCCGGTCACCCGCCCCACCGGGGTGGTGTGCGGGGTGCCGGTGCGCGCCCCGACGGTGGTCAACAGCAGCAGCTGGGCACCCTCGAACCACCCCCCGACCCGACCGCTGTTGGCGCGGAACTCGTCGATGATCTGCTGATTGAAGTCGTTGGGCATGCGGTGTCCGTTCTCCAGACCGGGTGGTCGCCGCGCAGGGCGGGCGACAGGAGGAAGCGCGCCCGGCGAGGGCGCTGCACAGGGTGACGTGGGTGGAAGATGGGCCGCCCACGCGGGGCGGAAGCCGATGGGCGTCACTCACGCACGGCGGGCTGCGGGCCCGCCCGGCCCTCACGTCCCGGCCGGGTGCCCTGTCCGCTCGCGGCCCATGGCCGACCCGGCAGTCACGACGTCCAACTTAGTGGCACCCCCGGGTCGCCGGCAACGCCCCCGCCGGCCACCGCGGCCGGGCATACTGCCCACCGTGCAGCCCCGCTCCGGCTACCTCGACGCGCCCGCGCCACTGGCGTTCGCCCACCGCGGCGGCGCGGCCGACGGCGACGAGAACACCGCCGCCGCGTTCGCCCGAGCCGTCGACCTGGGCTACCGGTACGTCGAGACCGACGTGCACGGCACCGCCGACGGGGTCGCCGTGGTCTTCCACGACGCCACCCTGCGCCGGGTCACCGGCGAGCCGGGGCGCATCGCCGACCTGCGCTGGGCCGACCTGGCCTCGGTGCGCGTCGGCGGCGCCGCCGTGGTTCCCCGCCTCGACGACGTCCTCGGTGCCTGGCCGGACGTGAGGTTCAACATCGACGTCAAGGCCGACGGGGGCGTCGAGGCCACCGTCGCGGCGCTCGGGCGGGCCGGCGCCGGCGACCGGGTGCTGCTGGCCTCGTTCAGCGACGCCCGGCTGGCCCGGCTGCGGGCGTTGACCCGCGGGCGGATCGCCACCGGCCTCGGCATGCGCGGGGTGGCCCGGTTGCGGGTGGCGTCCCTGCACGGCCGGCCGCTGCGGCTGCCCCCGTCGGTGGTCGCCGCCCAGGTCCCGCCCCGCTACGGCCGGATCCCGGTCGTGGACCGCCGGTTGATCGCCTACGCCCACCGGCTCGGACTGCATGTGCACGTCTGGACGATCGATGAACCTGCCGAGATGCACGAGTTACTTGATCTTGGGGTGGATGGCATCATGACCGATCACGTCGGCGTGCTGCGCGACGTCTACCGCAGCCGCGGCCACTGGGCCGCCTGAGAACCGGCGGAGGAAGATCCCCATGGCCGAGACCGTCACCCCGACGGTGGACAACCCCCCACCGCCGGCGAGCACCGCCCGCGAGCGGCGCGGCTGGTACCTCTACGACTGGGCCAACTCGGCCTTCCAGACCACCGTCATCACCGTGTTCCTCGGCCCGTTCCTGACCACCGTCACCGAGCTGGCCGCCGGCTGCGAGCTCGGCGCGGACAGCTGCGACGGCTACGTGTACCCGCTGGGCATCCGGGTCGCCGCCGGCTCGTACTACCCGTACCTGATCTCCCTGTCGGTGTTGCTGACGGTGTTCGTGCTGCCCGTGATCGGCGCGGTCGCCGACCGGTCGGCGCACAAGAAGCGGCTGCTCGGCGCGGCGGCGTTCACCGGCGCCGGGGCGACCGTCGCGATGGCCCTCGTCACCGGCGAGCGGTACCTGCTCGGCGGGGCGCTGTTCCTCGTCGCGAACATCTCCTTCGGCGCCGCCGTGGTCGTCTACAACTCGTTCCTGCCGCAGCTCGGTGGCCCCGACGAACGCGACGGCATCTCCAGCCGGGGCTGGGCCATCGGCTACCTCGGCGGCGGGGTGCTCCTGGCGCTGAACCTGGTCGCCGTCACGATGTTCAGCGAGGACGGCAACCCGCAGCGCACCCTGGACCTGGCCCGCTGGTCGATCGTGTCCGCCGGTGTGTGGTGGGCGGTGTTCACCCTGGTGCCGCTGCGCTGGCTGCGTGAACACCCCACCGCCGCGGCGCTGCGCGGCGGCGGCAACGTGCTCAGTGACGGGTTCCGGCAGCTGGGCCGCACCCTGCGGGAGATCAGGGCGTACCCGCTGACCCTGTACTTCCTGCTGGCGTTCCTGGTCTACAACGACGGCATCCAGACCGTGATCACCCTGGCCAGCCAGTACGGCACCGAGGAGCTGCACCTGGAGCAGGGCACCCTGATCGTGACGATCCTGCTGGTGCAGTTCCTCGCCTTCGGCGGCGCCCTCGGCCTCGGCGCCCTCGCCCGGCGGATCGGGGCGTGGAAGACGGTGCTGCTCAGCCTCGTGCTGTGGACCGGTGTGATCATCGCCGCGTTCCGGCTGCCCGAGAAGGCCCCACTGCCGTTCATGATCCTCGGCGGGGCGATCGGCCTGGTCCTCGGCGGCAGCCAGGCGCTGAGCCGGTCGCTGTTCAGCCAGCTCATCCCCGCCGGCAAGGAGGGCGAGTACTACGGCTTCTACGAGATCAGCGACAAGGGCACCAGTTGGCTCGGGCCCCTCGCGTTCGGGCTGGTGTTCCAGCTGACCTCCTCCTACCGGGTGGGCCTGGTCTCCCTGCTGATCTTCTTCGTGGTCGGGTTCGCGCTGCTGGCCGCCGTGCCGATCCGCCGCGCCATCGTCGCCGCCGGCAACACCCCGCCGCGGGTGCTGTAGGGCGCCGGCCCGGTGTGTGGGCCCCCGGGCCCGGGGGCCCACACACCGGGCCGATCGTCCGTCGTCGATGGGCTAGGCTGCCCCGACGTGACCGACGACGCCGCCGCCCCGATCTGCCTGGCCCGGCCCCTGCCCGGCCCGGACGACATCCGCGCGGGCTGCGCCGCAGCCCGGGGCGTCAACGGCCGGCCGCTGCACGCCGCCGCGCTGAAGTTCTTCTGGGGGCCGATGGACTGCGGCAAGTCCACGATGGCGCTGCAGATGAACTACAACCACGCCCGGCAGGGCCGCCGTGGCCTGGTCACCACCCGCATCGACCGGTCGCTGGGCCCGCAGGTCACCACCCGCATCGGCCTGGCCCACTCCGCGATCGAGGTCACCGACGGTCTCGACCTGCGGGACCTGGTCCGCGACGCCTGGGCCGAGGGCGTCCGGGTGGACTACCTCATCTGCGACGAGGCGTCGTTCTACGACCTCGAACACATCGAGCAGATGGCCGAGCTGGTCGACAACTACGACGTCGACGTGTACGCCTTCGGCCTGGCCACCGACTTCCGGTCCTGCCTGTTCCCCGCCGCCCGGCGGCTGTTCGAGCTGGCCGACTCCGTCGCCCGGATCCAGGTGGAAGTGCTGTGCTGGTGCGGCCGGGAGGGGCTGCTCAACGCCCGCGTCGTCGGCGGTCGGGTCGTCCGCGAGGGCGAACAGGTCGTCATCGGCGACACCGTGGACACCGCGCAGGTGCGCTACCAGGTGCTGTGCCGGCGGCACTACCGCGCCGGGGACCTCGGCGGCCGGTAACAGCCCCTCTCCGGCGGGTCAGTACGGGTCCCCGCACACCCGCCAGCCGTCGGCCTCCCGCACCACCGGCAGCTCCCGCTGCTCGCTGCCGCCGCCGTCGCGGGTCAGCCGCACCGCCACCGTGCCCCGGGGACGACCACCGAGGGTGGCGACCGCCACATCGGTGATCTCGTACCCGGTGACCTGCGGCGGGGTCCGCAGCCACGCGGCGAAGCCCGCCGCGCTCCACCGGCTGCGCGCGTCGGCGCACAACCGTCCGTACGCCCGGTCGGCGTCGCCGGCGGCCACCTCCCGCAGGAACCCGTCGGCGGTCTCCCGCACCGGGCCGCTGGACCCGGTCACCACCTGCACGTTCCACGCACCCAGACCGGCCACCCCGACCAGGCACAACCCCAGCCCCGCGCCGGCGCCCAGCAGCCCGATGCGCACCGGCCGGCGCCGCCGGGCCGGCCGGCTCCACGACCGCTCACCGCCCATCACCTCCGACCGTAGGCGGCCGGCCGCCGGCCCGCAGCAACTCGCCCCGGTCGCCTCCCGGGGCAGCAACTCGCCCCCGGTCGCCTCCGGGGCACGCATCGTCTAACGTCAGCGCACACCCGAACGCGAGCGCCCCCGGAGGCGAGACGATGACCCGTTACGTGCAGCCGGTGCCCACCCCCGAGGACCCGTACACCGGGGACCGCCTGCTGCGGTCCTGGCTGCGACGGCAGCTCGGCCCGGACGGACACGCCGCCGCGCAGGGCCGGCTGACCGACCTGGCCGCCGACGTGACCGGGCCGCTGCGCGCCGCGCACGCCGACGCCGAGGCCCACCCGCCGACCCTGGTCCGCTACGACCCGTGGGGCGGCCGCGTCGACCGCGTCGACACCTCCGCCGGCTGGCAGGCCCAACGCGCCGCCGCCGCCCGGCACGCCGTGGCCGCCCTGCCCTACCTGGAGTCGGCGCGCGGCACGTGGGGCGCGGCCACCCGCGTCGTCCAGCACGCCCTGCTGCACCTGTACGGGCCGGAGTCGGCCACCTTCTCCTGCCCGGTGGCGATGGCCGACGGCGCTGCGGCGCTGCTCAGCCTCCCCGAGGTCGACGCGGGCGTCCGCGACGCGTGGCTGCCCCGGCTGACTTCCACCGACCCGGACACGGCGATCGTCAGCGGGCAGTGGATGACCGAGTCGCAGGGCGGCTCCGACCTGTCCCGCTCCACCACCACCGGGCGGCCCGCCGCCGACGGGTCGTGGCGGCTTACCGGGGAGAAGTGGTTCTGCTCCGCCGTCGACGCGCCGATCGCGGTGGCGCTCGCCCGGCCCGAGGGCGCCGGCCGGGGCAGCCGGGTCCTCGCCCCGTTCCTGGTGCCCCGCTACGCCGCCGACTCGCCGCTGGCCGGCGCCACCGCCGCCGCCGACGCGCCGGCGCCCGGGGTGACCGTGCACCGACTCAAGGACAAGCTGGGCACCCGGGCGCTGCCGACGGCCGAGATCGGGCTGCGCGACGCGTACGCGCTGCCCCTGGGCGACCCGGCCGTGCCCGGCCTGGTCCGGGCGATGACCCTGGTGGTGGTGACCCGGGTGCACAACGCCTGCGCCGCGGCCGGCGGGATGCGCCGCGGCCTGGCCTACGCCCGCGCGTACGCCGACGCCCGCACCGCGGCGGGCGGGCGGCTGGCCGACAACCCGCTGCACCGGGCCACCCTCGGTGCCCTCGCCGTCGACGCCGCCGCCGCGTTCGCGCTGGCCGGGCACGCGTTCGCGCTGCTCGGCCGGGTGGAGGTGGGCGCCGACCCGGACGCCGCCGCCGAGCTGCGGGTGGTCGCCCCGCTGGCCAAACTCGCCACCGGCCGGCTCGCCGTCGGCTCCGCCAGCGAGTACGTGGAGTGCTTCGGCGGCGCCGGGTACGTCGAGGACACCGGCGTGCCCCGGCTGCTGCGCGACGCGCAGGTCCTGCCGATCTGGGAGGGCACCACCAACGTGCTCGCCCTGGACGTGCTGCGCGCCGTCACCCGGGAGGACGCCGGCGTGCCCCTGCTGCGTCGGCTGGCCGCCGCCGTGGACCTGGCCCGGCCGCTCTCCCCCGCCCTGGCCGACACCCTCGCCGCGGTCACCGGCGAGCTGACCGGCGCCCTCGCCGACGTCACCGCCGACCCGGGGGCCGCCGACGTGGTCGCCGGGTCGCGCGGGCTGGCGTTGCGCCTCGCGGCGGCGCTGGCCTGCGCCCTGCTCGTCGAGCACGCCGCGTGGGGCGACGAGCAGGCCGAGGTGGCCGCCCGGCTGTGGGCCCGGCGGCGGCTGCGCCACGAGGACATCTCCGGCGACGCCCACCAGCACCTCGACCTGCTCTGCTGAACGCTAGCGGGCCAGCAGCGCCCGCAGCGCCGCGACCACCTCGGCGGGCGCCTCCTCGGCCATGAAGTGCCCAGATGTCACGGTGCGGTGCTCCAGGTCGGCCGCCCACGCCCCCCACAGGCCGGCCGCGTCGTAGCCGAGGGCTGCGCCCCAGTCCTGCTGGAGCACGGCAACCGGCATGGCCAGCCGGTTGCCGGCCGCCCGGTCGGCCGCGTCGTCGGTGACGTCGACGCCGGCCGACGCCCGGTAGTCGGCGACGATCGAGGTGACCGCCTCCCGGGACGCCCGCAGGTACGCGGCCCGCACGTCGGCCGGCTGGGCCTGCGGGTCGCCGCCCCAGGCGTCGAGGAAGTGACCGAAGAACGCGTCCGGCGCGGCGCCGATCAGCCGCTCCGGCAGGCCCGGCGGCTGCGCCATCAGATACAGGTGGAACGCGACGGCGGCGTCGACGCCGTGCAGCACGTCCCACATGTCCAGGGTCGGCAGCACGTCCAGCACGGCCAGGTGGGTGACCGCGCGGGGGTGGTCCAGGCCCGCGCGGACCGCGACCAGGGCGCCCCGGTCGTGTCCGGCCAGGGCGAACCGCTCGTGGCCGAGCGCCCGGGCCAGGGCCACCACGTCGGCGGCCATGGTCCGCTTGGCGTAGCGGGCGCCGTCGACATCGGCGGGCTTGTCGCTGTCGCCGTAGCCGCGCAGGTCCGGGCAGATGACCGTGTGGTCGGCGGCGAGGTCCGCAGCGACGTGCCGCCACATCAGGTGAGTCTGAGGGAAGCCGTGCAGCAGCACGACCGGGCTGCCGGAACCGCCGACGGCCGTGTGCAGGGCCACGCCGTCGGCGACGGTGACGCGCTGGTAGTCGAATCCACTGATCCTTGGTTCCACGGGTGAGCCTTCCAGTACGGGTGACGGGGAACCGGTACGCGGGCCGTGCCCGGCACCGGTGGTGTGCGTTACCGAGCCTGCCCGGTGCCGATCAGCGGCCGATCAGCATCGGATGAGCACGCCGAACCGGCCGACGTCACGGCCGGTGGCCTGCCTACAGTGGGGATGATGAACGGGCGGACCACGGCACCGGCGGTGACCTTCGGGGTGCTCGGCCCGGTGGTCGCCGGCAACCACCTCGGTCCGGTCGCGCTCAGGGGCCCCCGCCACCGCGCGGTGCTGGCCCGGCTGCTGGTCGCCCGGGGTCGGGTCGTGCCGGTCGACCGGCTCGCCGACGACCTTTGGGCGACACCCCCGCACGCCCCGGTGGCGGCGATCCGCACGTTCGTCGCGGACCTGCGCCGCGCTCTGGAGCCCGACCGGCCGCCCCGCCAGCCGGCCCGGCTGCTGGTGACCGCGGCGCCCGGCTACGCGCTGCACCCCGAGCCGGACGCGGTCGACGCGTGGCGGTTCGAGGCGGTGGTCGACGAGGCGGGGCGGCTGCTGGCGGCCGGTCAGGCCAACCGGGCTTTTGCGTGCCTGCGGGACGCGCTGGCCCTGTGGCGCGGCCCCGCGTACGCCGAACACGCTACCGACGGGTGGGCCCGGGCGGAGATCGACCGGCTGGACGAGCTGCAGCTGCTGGCCGTGCAGCGGCGGGCCGAGGCGCTGCTGGCGCTCGGCCGGGCCGCTGAGGCCGCCACCGACCTGCGGGCTCACGCCGACGGCCACCCGCTACGCGAGGACGCCTGGCGGCTGTTCGCGCTGGCCCTGTACCGGGCGGGCCGCCAGGGCGACGCCCTCGCCGCACTGCGCCGCGCCCGGGCGACACTGGCGGCCGAACTCGGCGTCGACCCCGGCCCCGGCCTGCGGCAGATGGAGGCCGACGTGCTCGCCCAGGCCCCGCACCTGAGCCTGGCCGGCATCTCGGACCTCCCGCGCGCGCCCGTCGTCGTGCGCCCCGCCCCGCCGCCGGAGGCGGGCACGTCGTTCGTCGGGCGCGGCGAGGAGCAGGCCCGGCTGCTGGCTGCGGCCGGGGACGTCGCCCGGCGGGGCCGGCCGGCGATGGCCCTGGTCTCCGGTGACCCGGGTGCGGGCAAGACGGCGCTGGTGGGTGCCCTGACCCGGCGGCTGACCGGGGATGGCTGGACGGTGGCGTGGGGCCGCAGCCCCGAGTACGACGGGGCCCCGGTGGCCTGGCCGTGGACGCAGATCACCGACGCGCTGACCCGGGCCAGCCCGGACGGCCTGGCGGCGGCCTCGCCCGACATCGCTCCCGAGCCGGACGACTGGGACACCTTCGGCGCACCCGACAGCCGGACGGTGGCCGGCGCGGGTGGGGACATCGCCGGTGCGGCCGACGGCGGCAAGCTGGCCGGTGCGGTCGGTGGTGGGGACACGGCCGGCGGGGCGGAGGACCCCGCCGTGGCCCGGTTCCGCCTGCACCGCGCCGTAACGGCGCTGGTCACGGCGGCGGCCCGCCGGGGCCCGGTGCTGCTGGTCCTCGACGACCTGCACCGCGCCGACGGCGACACCCTGGACCTGCTGACCGCGCTGCTCACCCCTGCGCAGCCGGTCGTTGGCCCGGTGCTGGTCGTCGGCACGTTCCGCGCCACCGAGATCAGCCCCGAGCTGACCGCGGCGCTGGCCCGCTGTGCCCGCCTCGAACCGCTGCGGGTCTACCTGGGTGGCCTGCCCGAGCCGGCGACCGGTGAACTCGCCCGCGCCGTCGCGCGGCGGGACCTCGACGCCGCCACCGCGCGGCTGATCCACCGGCGCACCGGCGGCAACCCGTTCTTCGTCCGGGAACTGGCCCGGCTGCTCGCCGAGGAGGGCGACGCCGCGCTGGACACCGTCCCGACCGGGGTGCGCGACGTCATCCGGCACCGCCTGGCGCAGCTCCCCGACCCGGCGCAGTCCGTGCTGCGGCGGGCGGCGGTGCTCGGCCGCGAGATCGACCCGGACGTGCTGACCGCGCTCACCGGCGACGACGTGGTCACCCTCGACGCCCTGGACCGCGCCGTGCAGGCAGGCTTCCTCACCGAGCACGGCCCGCACCGGCGGCTACGGTTCACCCACATCCTGGTGCGCGACACCCTGTACAGCGACCTGTCGGCGCTGCGCCGGGCCCGCTGGCACGCCGCCGCAGGCGACGCGGTCGAACGGCTGCGCCCGCACGACGCCGCCACGCTCGCCCACCACCTCGCCCTCGCCCCTGGACCCGCCGCCGCCGGCCGTGCCGCCCGGTACGCCCGCACCGCGGCGGAACAGGCCGAACGCCGCTGCCACCCGCACGAGGCGGCCCGCCTGTGGCAGCAGGCCGTCGCCGCCCACGACCGGGCCGGCCACGGGGACACCCGGGAGCGGCTCGCCGTGCTGCTCGGGCTGGGCCGCGCCCTTGCCGTGACCGGCCACCTGGAGCAGGCCCGCCGGCACCGGGCCGAGGCGATCGACACGGCGCGGCGGATCGACGACCCCGACCTGACCGTGGCCGTGCTGACCGCGTTCGAGGTGCCCGCCGTCTGGACCCGCAACGACGACGAGCCGCTGTCCCGCCGCATCGTCGGGGCCGCCGAACGGGCGCTGGCCGCCCCCGGCGGCGGCGACACGCAGCGCAGCCGGCTGCTGAGCACCCTCGCCCTGGAACTACGCGGCACCACCACGGACCGGGGCCGTCGGGCGTCCGGCGAAGCGGAGGCGATCGCCCGGGCGGCGGACAACCCGGCCCTGCTGGCGTTCGCCCTCAACGCCCGCTTCATGCACGCCTTCGACCGGCCCGGGCGGGCCCCGCAGCGGGCCCGCATCGGCGCCGAGTTGGTCGACGTAGCCGCCCGGCACGACCTGGTGACCTTCGAGGTCCTCGGCCACCTCGTCCTGCTGCAGGCCCACTGCGCGCTCGCCGACCTCGACGCCGCCGACGTCGACGCCCGCGCCGCCGAACACCTCGCCGACTGGTACGACCTGCCGCTGGTCGGCGTCTTCACCCGCTGGTACGCCGCCCTGCGCCTGGCAATAGCCGGGCGGCTGGCCGACGCGGAGGCCGCGTACCGGGTCGCGCACGCTCGCCTCGCCGGCAGCGGCATGCCCGGCATGGAGCGGGGCATGCTTCCCCTGGCTCTGCTGTCGCTGCGCCTGGCGCGGCACCCCGGCACGGGCGTCGCGGACCTGTCGGACGGGTGGGACGACTGGGACTGGGGCCCGTACGAGCCCTGGGTGCGCCCCCTGCTCCTGCTGTCCGCCGGCCACCGCGACGAAGCTGCCACCGCGCTGCGGGCCCTGCCCGACTCGCCCCACGACCTGCTGTGGGAGGCCCGGCTCTGCCTCGCCGGCCGCGCGGCGCTGGCCCTGGGCGACCGGGCCACCATGCGACGCGTCCACGCCGAGTTGCTGCCCGCCGCCGGTGAGCTGGCTGGCGCGGGCAGCGGGGTGCTCACCCTCGGCCCCGTGGCCGGCCACCTCGCCGACCTCGATGCGGCGCTGGGCCGCCCCGGCGAGGGCTGAGCGCCGAGCACGCGGGGGAACCACCAGCTTGAGGTCAGACGGCGGGCATGCTGGCAGGGCACCGTCGCGGAGCGAAAGCCACTCCGCAGCGGGTTTCAGCCCCGGCGCCGGGCCCGCGCCGCCCAGATCACGTACGCCGGGTCGCGGTCGAGGTTGTGCCGGTCCCGGTCGTAGCGGCGGGTGGTGCGCGGGTCGGCGTGTCCCATGGCGTCCTGCACGTCCTCCAGCGGCACCCCCTCGGCGCGGGCGGTGGTGGCGAACGCGTGCCGCAGCGAGTGGGGGGACAGCTTCGCCCACGCCGGGATGCCGGCCGTCCGGGCCAACCGGCGGACCAAGCGGAACACCGAGTGCCGGTCCAGCCGGCCACCGGTCGCGGTCACCAGCAGCGGCCCGGTCAACTCGGGCACCGTCACCCGGGCCTCCGCCGCCCGCTCGGCCAGATAGGCGTCGACCGCGTACGTGGTCGACGGGGTCAGCGCCCGCCGGCGCGGCTTGCCTCCCTTGCCGACGAACCGGACGCTGCGGTGCCCCCGCTCCGCGCCCAGATCGGCCAGGTCCAGCGAGACCAACTCCCCCACCCGCAGCCCCAGGTCAGCCAGCAGCGCCACGGCCGCCCGGGTACGCGCCGCGGTCGGCCCGGCCTCGGCCTCCGCGGCGGCCAGCAGCGCGTCCACCTCCTCGGGGGTGAGACCCACCGTCGCCGAGTGGTCCCGGTCGACGCGGGGCCGGTCGGCACCGGAGACCGGGTTCGCCTCTACGGCGCGCAGCTTGACCAGGAAGTCGTACCAGCTGGACAGGGCCGACAGTTTGCGGGCCACCGTGGCCGGGGTCAGCGGCCGGCCCGTGCGCGCCGCCGGGGCGCTCTCCAACTCCCGGCCGTAGGTGTTGACGTCGAGGAAGTTCGCCCGCAGCGGGTCCAGCTCGCGCACGGCGCACCAGGCCAACCAGCCGGCCACGTCCCGCCGGTACGCGTCGCGGGTGTGCTCGGACAGCCGCCGGTTACGCAGCCACGCCTCGGTGAAGTCACCCGGCCCGGCCCCTCGCAGGGCCGGGCGGGCCGCACCACGCGAGGGCACCGGAAGCTCGGGACGCGACATGCGAGAAAGACTCTCAGCCCTCGGTCGGATCGGCGGTGAGGCGCGCCCGGCCGGTTTCCCGCCCCGGCCCGGTGGACTGCTTGTGGGAAGGCGGGACACCCCGCCAACGGCTCCACCCGCATACTTGATCACGTGCTCTGGGGTGTCGATGGTCCGCGCTTTCTGTTGGACTACGCGGTGGCGGTCGTCGCCGCGCTCGCCGTTGCGCTGGTGGTGCGCCGGTTGACCGGCCGGCGCACCCGGGGCGGCGAGCCGGGGCTGATCGAGCTGGCGTACCTGACCGACCGGGCGGCGCTGGCCTGCCAGGTCGCCGCGGCCTCGCTGCGCCGCGCGGACGCCGTCCAGCCGGCGGAACTGGCCACCATGGTCGCCGTCGCCCCGCCTCCGGCCCGGGCGGCGCCCCTGGTCCGGGCGGTGCACGCTGCGGTGCGGCGGCCGCAGACCTGGGCGGCCGTCCTCGCCGACCCCGGGGTCAACCGGGCGCTACGCCGGCTGGTCGCCGGCCTGCTGCGCGACGGGTGGCTGCTGACCAGGTGGCAGCGCCGGCGCATCGCTCTCGGCGCGGTGCCGCTGTTCGCCGTCGCCGCCGTCGGAATCCTGCGCCTGGTGGAGAGCGCGGTGCAGTCCCGCGACGCCGGCGGCCCCGCCTCCGTGGTCGGTCTGCTGCTGGGCTGCGGGGTGACCCTGCTCGGCGGATGGTGGCTGTGCGAGGTGCCCGAGATCGGGGCCGCCGCCCGCCGGCTGCTGCGCCGGGCCCGGCGCGCGCACGCCGACCTGGACCCGCAGCGACGGCCGGCGTGGAGCGAACGCGGCACCGACGAGCTGCTGACGGCGATGGCACTGTTCGGGGCGCGCCCGTTGCTCGCCGCCGACCCGCGCTTCGCCGACCTGGTCGGGGTTCCCGACGAACAGCCCCGACCGCCGACGCCACGGCAGGCCGCGCGGCACGAGCGGCGCGGCGTCGGCGGTGTGGGTTCTCAACGAAGGTGATCCGGGGCCCCATCGACCGGCACCGGATCAGGTGGCATGCCGAGGAGTCGGCCCGGGTTCGGCGGCTCAGGGTACGAACAACCATTAGGGGACGTCTTGCTCGTCATCGCGCATCTCAGTGACACGCACCTCGACAGCCATCCCCGGTCGGCTGAACGGACCGCCCGGGTGATGGACTACCTGCACGCCCTGCCGCGACCGGTTGACGCGATCCTGATCAGCGGGGACATCGCCGACCACGGCGAGGTGGCCGAGTACCGGACCGCCGCGAAGCTCTTCGCGTCCCCGCTGCCTGTCATGCTCTGTCCCGGCAACCACGACGTCCGCGACGCGTACCGCAGGGGTCTGCTCGGCGACGAGGTCGGCGGCGACGGCCCGATCAACACCCGGCACGACGTCGCCGGCGCGGTCTTCCTGCTCGCCGACTCGTCGGTTCCGGGCGAGGACGACGGGCACCTCGACGCGGAGACCATGGACTGGCTCGCCGACCAGCTCGCCTCGGTGCCCGCCGGGGCACCGGTCTTCGTCTCCTTCCATCACCCGCCGGTGGAGCTTCATCACCCCGTCATCGATTCGATCCGACTGCTCCCCGCCGAGCCGCTGGCCAAACTGCTGACCGCTCATCCGCAGGTCGTCGCGGTACTCACCGGGCACTTCCACACCGCCGCCGCGAGCACCTTCGCCGGTCGGCCACTGCGGATCGCGCCCGGCGTCGTCTCCACGCTCCGGCTGCCCTGGGAGGGTGACGGGCCGCTGGTCGACCTGCGGCAGCCGCCCGGGGTGGCGTTCCACGTCTACGACGATGCGGGGCTGCTGACCACCCACTACCGGGTGGTGGTCTGAGGATGCAGGG